>NZ_JAJQJI010000003.1 GCF_021213805.1 Mycobacterium sp. MYCO198283 | reverse complement strand
TTCGACATTGAAACGCTGCGGTCGTTGTATCCCGGCGGCCCGGCGGACTACCTCGAACGCTTCACTGCCGCGTTGGATATCGCCATCACCTCGGGTTTCCTCCTGACGGCCGACCGCGAGGAGATCCTCGGCATCGCAGCAGTGACCGCCGCGGACGCCTTCCGGACAGCGGCTGACGGCGCCTAGCCTGAACCGGTGCCCGCACAGTCAGCCGCGATCGAGGTGTCCCATCCGCCGGAAGCGATGCTCCGCGTGGTGAATCCGGTGCTCAAGCGGGTGCTACGCACTCCGCTCGGCGGTGTGCTCACGGAGTTCATGGTGGTCAGCTTCACCGGGCGCAAGACCGGTCGGCGCTACTCGGTGCCGGTCAGCGCACACCACCTCGACGGCGAGCTGTACGTGCTGCTCGTGGCGCGGTGGAAGTACAACTTCAAGAATGGCGCGCCGGCCGACGTGCTGTACCGCGGAAAGTCCACACCGATGCGCGGCGAGCTCATCAGAGATTGGACGGTCGTCGGCGACGTCGGACACCGCCTCGCGGCGTCGTACGGCGTCAGCAAGGCGCAGCGCGCCATGGGGCTGAAATTCCGCGACGGAAAGCTGCCAACCATCCCCGAGTTCGCGGAGGCCACCGACCGGATCGGGTTGTCCGCGATCAAGCTGACACCGTTGCAGTAGCTCAGGCCTCGCTTTCGGCCTGCAGTCGGTCTATGACCTCGGCCACCGCGCGTGTCGGATTGGCGCTGCGCAGTGCGTCGTCAAGCACCGACGAGGGATAGTTCCGCACGCCCGGCACCGGCTCGCTCAAGTGCCGACGCATGACCGCCGTCTTGCGAGCGAACTCGTCGGGATCGGAAGACCGCCGGAGCGATTCGCGGTTCGCCTTCTCGACGGCTTCTTCCTTCGACGCACCGGTGACGTGCCACCCGCCGCTTGCGAATGACGCCCGCCACGTCCCGTCGGGCAGTTGCTCGGTGAGCGGGGTGAACGCCCACACCCAGCCGCGCCGTGGATCGTCCTCGACCGGCTCCACGGCTGGTTGATTGCGGGCCATGAAGCGCACCGCCTCGTTCGGGTCGTCGCCCGCATCGATCGCGTACTGCACCGCGGCGTCACGGGCGGCGTCTTCGGTGGCGGCGTCCGTCGACCAGTCGGCTCCCGGCCGCGAGGCGCGCCACGTTCCGTCCGACTGCTGCTCGGTGGTGACGAGCATGCGCCAGACACTCCGAAGGTCTTCGGTTCCGAAAGTCACGCGCCCAGATTAGTTGACGGACGAGGGGGCGTCCGACGGCAATTTCAGGCGTTGGCTGGCGTGCGGTTCAGCTTCCGCGACGAGACGACCAACGCCGCGAAGGTTCCGACGAGCCACAGCGCCAGCACGACGAATGGCAGCGCACGCTGGTGTTCCGGGAAGTAGGTCGCCGAGTGGATGGCGCTCACCGCTGCGCCGCTGGGCAGCGCGTGGTTGAGCAACGCGAAGGGCTGCGGCAGAAGCGACGCCGACACCGCGCCGCCGGACGAGGTGTTGCCGAGCAGGATGAACACCGCCCAGGTCGGGATGATCGCCCACCGGTGGATCAGCACCAGCATCGTCGAGTTGAACAGCGCGGTGATCGCCACTTGCAGCGCCAGCAGCAGCCACAATTCCCAGAACGGCGTCTGCAACGCGTCGAGCAGCGGCCCGGCCACCGCGGCGATTGCTGCGCCGCCGGCCACGGCCAGCACGCCGACACAACCGATCCACCGTCGCAGCGTCAGCGTCTTGACGTTGGCGCGGAGCTGGAACATCGTCACCAGCCCCAGAATCGTCGCGGCGATGATCGTGTAGAACGTCGCCAACCCGGCCGGATCGGTGGGCGGGAACGGGTTGAGATCGGTGATCGGCAGGCGGTACTGCCCCGGGCCGGTCTGCACGAGCTCGGTGAGCACGCGGGCGGTCGACGACCCGCTCGCACTCGACACCAGCAGCTGCGGTGGATTGCCGCCGGCGTCGATCACCGCCGTGATCTGTTGCTGCTCGACCGCCGCGATCGCTGCGTCACGGCTCGGATAGCTCACCATGTCGAACTCGTGCGCCCGGACCTGCAGCTCCTGCAGCAGCTCCGGCGAGGGCTCGCCGACCACGCCGATCGGCAGATGCCGCGGAAACGGCCGGCCCAGCGCGACCGTGTAGGCGTAGGCGAACGTCGCGCACATGAAGATCGCGATGGCGAGCACCGTTGCGGACGTGCGGATCTCGAGCGGGACGGCCAGCAGTCGGTCGGTCAGCCGACCGCGCGACGCAGGCGTCTTTGCCGCCGCGCCAGCCTCTTCCGCCATGCGCGCCAACCCTACGTGCCGTCTGACACCGCGGAGCGGGTTGCAGCAACTACCATCACCGCGTGCCCGCTGACCTCCGCGTCGAGGACCAGCCGCGCTATGTCTCCGGGCTGGCCGCGACCATGACGGTCGTCGCCATGGGCCTCGGTTACGCGATTGCCATCGGCGACCCCACGACCCTGTCCGCCAACCTGCAGGTCGTCTCGGCCGGGTTGCAGATCTTCGGCGGCACCTCGACGTTCATCGCCAGCTTGGCGACACTGACGATGGCCGCCACGGTGCTGTGCGCCGGCGCGCTGGGCGATCTCTACGGCATGCGACGGATGTACCTCGTCGGCTTGGCCGGTGCGGTCGCGTTCAGCTTGCTCGCGGCGGCCGCACCGGTCGCGGCCGTGCTGATGGTCGCCCGGGCCGGCGTCGGCGTGACGCTCGCCTTCCTCATCGGTCTGTCGCTCGCGATCACGAACGCGGTGTTCCCGCCGAACCGTCGGGCCGCGGCAATCGCCGCCTACTTCGGCGTCGGCTATGCGGTGGCCACCCCGCTCCCCGCCCTGGGCAGCGTGCTCGCTAACGCCGTCGGCTGGCGCGCGTGTTTCTTCGTCGTCCCGATCGTCGCCGCCCTCGGCTTGGCCGTCACCTGGCGCTTCGTGCCCGAGACCGTGCGCGCGCACCGGCGACTCGACGTGCCGGGCCTCACGTTGTTCGCGGTGGCGCTGCTGGCGTTCATCTACGGCATGTCCCGCATCCAGACGGGCATCGATGCCGCCGGCGTCGTGTCCATCGTCATCGGGCTGGCGGGCGGCTGCGCATTCGTGCTGTGGGAGCGACGCACCTCGGATCCGGCGCTCGACATGCGGGTGTTCCGGTCCAGCCGCTTCAACGCCGCGGTCACCGCCGGCATCGTGTTCAACATCGTCCTCGGCGGCTCGATGGTGCTGCTGGCGTTCTACCTCGTCACCATCCGCAAGGAGTCCGACGAGCTGTTCGGCCTGCTGCTCATCCCCGCGACCGGACTGGCCGCGCTCGCCGCCTTCTCCGCCGGCCCGGCCGCGAACCGGTTCGGCGCTCGCACCGTGCTGGTCGGCGGCTTGCTCAGCATGCTCGTCGGCCTGATCGTGCTGCGGACCTTCAGCCTCGACACGTCCCGAATCGTCGTCTTCGTGACGACGGCCTTCATCGTCGTCGGCGGCGCGCTCGTCACCACCCCGCAGGCGCAGATCATGATGAGCAGCGCGCCCGCCGATCTCGGCGGCGCGATCTCGGCGGTCAAGAGCGCGGTCAACGAGGGCGGCTACTCCCTGGGGCCGGCCTTGTTCGCGCTGGTCGGGATCAACCTGTTCCTCACCGACAGCGTGCACCACCTGTCCGCCGACGACGTCACCCGCGCCGAGGCCCGAGAGGCGCTGCAAACCGCGCGTGGTCACAGCGCCGCCCACCTCGTCAACCCGGAGCAGGCGCAGCTGGTCGTGGCCCACGCGCCGCAGAACGCAGTCGACGCCATCCACACGCTGAGTCTGATCATGGCGGTAGGGCCCGTGGCCGCGATCGTGCTGGCGCTGTGGCTGATCAAGCCCGCTTCCGGTGCCGGCGATCTCGATGCCTGACCGCAACGTGCTCGGCGGCCCACTGCAGGAGTGTGGCACCGACCCGGTCACCGGCTTCTACCGCGACGGGTGCTGCAGAACCGGACCCGAAGACCTTGGCTCGCACACCATCTGCGCGGTGGTGAGCGCCGAGTTCCTCGACCACCAACGATCAATCGGCAATGACCTCTCCACCCCGCGACCCGAGTACCGCTTCCCCGGCCTCAAGCCCGGCGACCGCTGGTGCGTCACCGCCCGCAATTGGTTGCTCGCTCACCACGACGGGCGCGCGGCCGCGGTGGTGCTCGCCTCGACGCACGAGAACACGCTGGAACTCATCCCGCTCGAGGTCTTGCAGCAGTACGCCGTTGACGTGCCCGACGACCTGGGTGGCATCTGACTTCGGCTCGTGTGTGCGGTTCCATACGCAACACGCCGCGGCCGGCGTACGAATTCGTACAAACGACGGGCGCGGTAAGGCGACCTCGAGGCTCCGAAGCATGGGCGCTCAATGGCCGACGCCTCATCGTTGGAAGCGGTCACTTCGAGCGGGGTCCGCCGTTAAGCTCTGCTGTCGCAGCACATGTCGCGTTTCGACCGACGCGATCGATGAATCTATTCGGGGGGTTTGAATGTTTCCACTCATGCGCCTGATGCCTGGCCGCTTAGCACTTGCGGTAGTGGTCGGCACGGTTGCAACAACGGCGGTCGCATGCGGCTCAGGCGGGGATGGCAACTCCGAATCCTCAACCGTTACCGTCCGCGAAACGCAGACCGTCTCGGTGACCCCTTCGGCGGCAGCGCCTCCGCCGGCGAACGCACCGGCGCCTACTAATGCGGCCCCCAGCGAGTCATGGGTTATGCCGGACCTCACCGGACAGAACCTCCAAGCAGCGCAGGACGCCATCCAAGCGCTGACGGGCGGAGCCGTCTTCTACAGCGGGTCTACCGACCTCACCGGACAGGGCCGGATGCAGGTTGCGGACCGCAATTGGCAGGTCTGCACCTCCACACCTCCGCCCGGCGCCACCATCACCTCGGCGACAAGCATCAGCTTCGGCGTCGTTCGAATCGACACTGAATCCTGCCCGTAGCCCGTCGAATCGGCAGTGGCCGCTATCGCGGCCACGCTTTCCATCAAGGAGTTGCGACGATGCTTGATCATGAGCAAGACGCGGCAGCCATACCGCTGCGAGATTTGCTCGGAGGATTGGATCCGAAGCTGTGCAAACTGCACTGCGCAGTGTGGAACGGCGAGGATCACCCGATCGATGTCCTCGCTCGAGACTGGAACGAATGGGTGCAATGGAGCCGGTGGCGTGGCGTTCGTGACGACTTCAACCGGCAATTCATCTTCACCGTGGCGCGGGATCGAAGCAACGCTGCGCGATGGCTATTCGGTGGCGTCTTCGAGGTCCTCACGCGCCATAACGTCCCGAACGCGCACTCGTACGACATCCAGCTGAGAAACGACTTGATGGGCGCCTTCGTCAAGCGGCTGTGGGTCACATTCCGTCCGCCTGGTCGGGCAACTCGGCTGAACTTCGAGACTCACCTCGATCAGATTGGGGTTCTCTCAGTCCTCGAACAGCCCTATGCGGGTGAGCCCTTTCCCGGCCACGGCCGCATCAATCACACCTTCAGGGAACTCGAGACGGCGGTGAAACAAGAGTGGACTGATTGGCGCGGCGCTCTTCAACACATGAAAGGGGTCTACGTCATCCACGACCAGGCCACAGGGATGGCCTACGTCGGATCGGCATACGGCGACACCGGCATCTGGTCCCGACTCAAGCAGTACGTCGAACAGTTGCACGGCGGTAACGTGGCGTTGAAGGAGCTGGTCGGTTCGGAGGGCGCCGACTACGCCCGGACTAACCTGCGCTTCGCCCTCCTCGAATTTTGGTCGATGCGGACCGACGACGACTACGTGCTCAACCGTGAGAGCTACTGGAAAGACGTTCTACTCACCCGGAAATTCGGATTGAACAAGAACTAGCAGGACCCGCTCAGCGGGCCGCAATCTTCGCCGTCTTCCGCGCCTCTATCCGTTCCCGTTGCGGCACAACGACATATTTCGGGTCCTTGGTCGACGCGACGCCGGCCTCGAACACGCCGAACCGCTGCAGCGCACTGCCGGAGAGCAAGGCCGCGCCGGACGCGGCGAGCGCCCACCGGTTGCGACCGCCGACCACCGCGCCGACGGCGCCGCCCACCGTCAGGAGCTCCGACGCCTGCCGCAGCCGGTGCGGCTTACCGGTCGTGTAAGCCTGGCCGACGAAGCCCAACCGCCGGTCCATCAGCCGCGACGCGCCGACCTCGAGCGCCGCGCCGGCGACCGCCATCCGGCGCGCCGGGCCGGACTCGCTGATCGGCGCGAGCACCATGCCGAGACCGCCACCGCTCGCGGCGGCCGAGCCGGTGAAGACAAACGGCAGATACGGATGCGCGACGTTCCACGCCGGAACGGCCGTCTGCGACAACAAGACTGCGGTGTAGGACGCCAGCCCGGGCGCGACGGCGGCCGCCGAGATGCCCGCGGGCCGGGCGGCGACACCCAGCAGGCGCCCGACCCAGGTGCGGCGGTAGCGCGCGGGCACCAGCTCGGCCACCGCGGCAAGCCCGGCGCCGGGGCCGTACGCGCCGAGGATCCAGGTGCCCATGCTCATCGGCGAGCTCGGCTTAGCGACACGCAGCATGTGGTGGAACCGCTCGGGTCGGCCGAGGTCGCCGATGAGGAAGTACATGCTCGCCAGCAGACTCACCAGCGCGCCGATGCGCGACCGCCGGGCCAACATGCGACGTCCCGTGAGGTCGGCGCCGGCCGCCAACAGCGCTGACCCGGCCGACAGCCCACCGGAGAAAAGGTAGGCCGCGATCATCCAGTTCCACACCGGCGACTTGAGGATCTGCCGCCCGTAGTACGACCGGAACTCGGCCCGAGGAACGGCGAGCTGCTCCTTCACGGTCGTCGGCCCAGGAACGCCGACACCGCCACACCCACCAGCGCCGACGCGGCCATGCCCGCATACCGCCACATCGCCCCGGCGTCGCGCGTGGGCACCACCGGATCGGGCGGCAGGCCGTACACCTCGGGCTCGTCGAGCAGCAGGAAGAAGGCACCGTCGCCGCCGACGCCGTCGTTCGGGTCGTGGCCGTAGAGCCGCGCTGAGGTGATGCCGCGCTCGTGCAAAGTCTCGACGCGCTGGGCCGCCCGCTCCCGCAGCTCGTCGAGCACGCCAAACTGGATGGAGTCGGTGGGACACGCCTTCGCACAAGCGGGTTCGAGCCCGTCGTGCAGCCGGTCGTAGCACAGCGTGCACTTCCACGCCCGCCCGTCGCCCTCGCGTCGCTCGATTACCCCGTACGGGCAGCCGGACACGCAGTAGCCGCAGCCGTTGCAGATGTCCTGCTGCACCACGACGGTGCCGAACTCGGTGCGGAACAGCGCACCCGTCGGGCACACGTCGAGGCAGCCGGCGTGCGTGCAGTGCTTGCACACATCGGAGCTCATCAGCCAGCGGAAGTCCTGACGCACCTCCGCGCCGGCGAGGTCGCCGGGCCGCTCGAAGCCGGGCATACCGAGGTCTTCCACCGTCGACCTCGCCGGCTGCTCGATGAACGCGACGTGCCGCCAGGAGTTCGCGCCCAGGTCGCCGGTGTTGTCGAACGACATGCCGAGCAGGTTGAACCCGTCGCCCTCCCCGGAGACGGGAACCTGGTTCCACTCCTTGCACGCCACCTCGCACGCCTTGCAACCGATGCACACCGAGGTGTCGGTGAAGAAGCCGACCCGCGGCGGGTGCTCGTCGTAGCCGGCGTCACCGGCGACGTCATGGAGCGGACCGAAGAAGCTGTTGCTCATGAGGTCCCCTCGGTGTGGTCCTTCGACCGCTCGGTGGTGTCGAGGTCGGTGCCGGTTTCCACCGTGATCCCGGCTCGCCGGCGATAGCCCGCGACGTAGTCGAGCACCGCCGGCCCGCGCGGCCGCCGTCCGGGCTGGATGTCGCAGGTGGCCACCTTGCTCTCCTGGATGAAGACGTTCGGGTCCGCCACCACGCCGAGCAGGTCGTTGACGACGTCGCCGTCGACCAGCCCGGAGCTGCCCCAGTGGTACGGCATCCAGATTTGGTGCACCACCTGATCTTCGACGCGCAGCGGCCGCATCCGGTCGGTGACGAACACCCGCGCGTCGACCGCCGCCCGGCTGGTGATGACGTGCGCCCACTCCATGTGCGTCAGCCCGCGTTCGGCGGCGAGCTGCGGCGACACCTCGACGAACAGCGCCGGCTGCAGCTCCGACAGGTACGCCAGCTGCCGGCTCATACCGCCCGCGGTGTGGTGCTCGGTGAGCCGCGCCGCGGTGAAGATGTAGGGGAATACGTGACCGCGCGGCTCGGGCGGCGACGGGTTCGACGGGTTGTCGTTGCGGCCGTATACCTTTCGCGCCGGGTTGCCCTGCTGCGCGTACAGCGGATTGCGCACCGGCGACTCGTGCGGCTCGTAGTGCGTCGGCAGCGGACCGTCGAGCACGCCGTTCGGCGCGAACAGCCAGGCCTTGCCGTCGGCCTGCATGATGAACGCGTCGTCACCCCTCAGGGCCGCGACACCGTTCGCGTCGTCGGGCGGGCGGTGGTCCGGCGGCTTCGTCTTCTCGAAATCCGGGATGTCGTAGCCGGTCCACTCGCCCTCTGCTGGATCCCACCAGACGAGCTTCTTGCGCTCGCTCCAAGGCCGGCCCTGCGGATCGGCCGAGCACCGGTTGTAGAGCACGCGGCGGTTCATCGGCCACGTCCAGCCCCACTCACTGTCATACGGGCCCTGCTCGGTGTGCGGTTTGCGTCTGGCGGCCTGGTTCACCTCGTCGGCGTACACGCCGCTATAGATCCAGCAGCCGCACATCGTCGAGCCGTCGGCCTTGAGTTCGGTGTAGCCGTTGACGGCGCCGCCGGTGGTGAGGTCGACGCCGTTGATGCGCCGCAGCACGTCCTCACCGGACGGCTCGTCGCCCTCCATCGCGTAGTCCCACGACAGCTCGAGCAGCGGCCGATCGCGCTCATCGGTGGAGCCGGCGAGCTTTTCGCGCAGGATCCGGCCGAGGTGGTAGAAGAACCACAGCTCGGAGCGGGCGTCGCCGGGCGGCTCGATGGCCTGCTCGCGCCACTGCAGCATCCGCTGCGTCTGGGTGAAGGTGCCGGCCTTCTCGACGTGCGACGCGGCGGGCAGGAAGAACACCTCGGTGCGGCAGCTCTCCGGCGCAATCTCCCCGGTCTCGACCTCCGGCGAGTCCTTCCAGAACGTCGCCGACTCGATCATCACCAGATCGCGCACGACCAGCCAGTCGAGGCTCGCCATGCCCAGGCGCTGCAGCCGGCCGTGGGCCGAGCCGACGGCCGGGTTCTGGCCGAGCAGAAAGTAGCCGGACACCTTGCCGTCGACCATGTCCATGACGGTGCGGTAGGTGCCGTGATCGCCGTTGATGCGGGGCAGGTAGTCGAAGCAGAAGTCGTTCTCGGCGGTCGCGTGCTCACCCCAGTACTCCTTGAGCAGCGACACCATGTAGCTGTCGGCGTTGCCCCAGAAGCCCTTTTGGTTCTTGCTCCTGATGTCGTCGAGATAGTCGGCGAGGGTCTCGTGACCGGCCTGCGGCATCGCCAGGTACCCGGGCAGCAGGTTGAACAGCGTCGGGATGTCGGTGGAACCCTGGATGCTGGCGTGACCCCGCAGCGCGAACACCCCGCCACCGGGCCGGCCGATGTTGCCCAGCAGCAGCTGGATGATCGCGCCGGCACGGATGTACTGCGCGCCCATCGTGTGCTGCGTCCAGCCGACGCTGTAGACCAGCGCGGCGGTCTTCTCCCGGCCGGAGTTCGCCGCCCAGGCCTTCGCCACGGACAGGAATTGCTCGGCGGGCACACCGCAGACACGCTCGACCATCTCGGGCGTGTAGCGGGCGTAGTGCCGCTTGAGGATCTGGTAGACGCAGCGCGGGTGCTGCAGCGTCGGGTCACTCGGGATCTCGCCGGAGCCGCCCTCCACCGGCGGTCCCCCTGAACCCGACTGGTACGCCGCGCTGCGCTCCTTCGATCCGGCGCCGCCGCCCTCCGGGTCGGTGTTCTCGTACTGCCAGGTCGACGGGTCGTACGACGCGGACTGGTCGTCGTACCCGCTGAACAGCCCGTCGAGGTCCTCGGCGTCCCGGAATCGCTCGTCGACGAGGTACGAGGCGTTGGTGTACGCGGTGACGTACTCCCGGAAGTCGAGCTCGTTGCTCAGGATGTAGTTGATGACGCCGCCGAGGAACGCGATGTCACTGCCGGCGCGCAGCGGCACGTGCTGATCGGCGACGGCGCTGGTGCGGGTGAACCGCGGATCGATGTGCACCACCCGCGTGCCGCGCAGCTTCGCCTCGGTCACCCACTGGAACCCCACCGGATGGGCCTCGGCCATGTTCGAGCCCATGATGACGATGAAGTCGGAGTTGACGAGGTCTTGCTGATAGTCCGTCGCGCCACCGCGACCGAAGGAAGCTCCCAGACCGGGAACTGTGGCGCTGTGTCAAATACGCGCCTGGTTCTCGATCTGCAGGGCGCCGAGCGCGGTGAACAATTTCTTGATCAGGTAGTTCTCTTCGTTGTCGAGCGTGGCGCCGCCGAGGCTGGCGAGCCCGAGGGTGCGGCGCAGGGTGTGCCGGTCGGAGTCGAAGTCCTGCCAGCCCCTATGGCGGGCGTCGAGCACGCGGTCGGCGATCATGTCCATCGCCGTGTCGAGGTCGAGGTCTTGCCACTCGGTGGCGTAGGGAGCGCGGTAGCGGATCTTCGTCTCGCGCTGCGGTCCGGTGACGAGCTGCTTGCTGGCAGATCCCTTCGGACACAACCGGCCTCGCGAGATCGGGCTGTCCGGGTTGCCCTCGATCTGGGTGACCTTGCCGTCCTTGACGTACACCTTTTGCGCGCAACCGACAGCGCAGAACGGGCACACCGAGTGGGCGATCGAGTCGGCGTCGGCGGTGCGCGGGGTGAGCGTCAGGCTGCGCTTGCTCTTCGCCGCCGCGCCGCGCCCGAGCTTGTCGTCACCGGTGAGCTGTCGGTACACCGGCCACGACTGGACGAGCCGCTTGAAGTCCATGCGCTCCCCTTTCCGGCGCGTGGATCCATCAAACCACCCGCGCGCCGGGGCTTCGAGGCTTTCGGCAGGGATACGGCGCCGCGATCCGCCGACTCCGCCGGGTTCTTTTCCCGATCTTGGAACCGCCCCTCTATGGTGCCTCTGTGCCTGAGATCGATCGCCGCAGCATGATGCTGCTGTCCGGAATTGCTGCGCTGGGGCTCACCCTCCCCACCCGAACCGCCAAGGCGGCGCCGGGGGACGCCGCAGCCCCGGCGAGCTACCTGTTCGCCGACGAGTTCGACGGTCCCGCCGGTTCGGCCCCCGATCCGGCCAAATGGACCATCCAGACCTGGGACGACCCGGTGGATCCGCCGGTGATCGGTCACTACCGCGACGATCGCCGCAACGTGTTCGTCGACGGCAACTCCAACCTGGTGTTGTGCGCCACCCGTGAGGGCGACCAGTACTTCAGCGGGAAGGTGCTGAGCAACTTCCGGGGACAGATCAACACCACCTGGGAAGCCCGGATCAAGCTCGACTGCATGTTCCCGGGGCTGTGGCCGGCCTACTGGCTGCTGAACCAGGACCCGCTGCCCGACGGCGAGATCGACATCATGGAGTACTACGGCAACGAGAGCTGGCCGCCCGGGACCACCGTGCACGCGGCGTCCAACGGGAAGACCTGGGAAGGCAAGTCCATCCCGGAACTGGTCGACCCCGGCTGGCACACCTGGCGGGTGCACTGGGGCGAGGAAGGCTTCCAGTTCTGGCGTGACTGGGTGCCCGGCGCCAAGCCCTACTTCGTGGTGGGCAACACCCCGATCCCGGTGCACGGCAGGCCCGACGACAAGCGCTGGCCGTTCGGCATCCCGGGCTACTGGCTGCAGGCGATCTTCAACCTCGCGGTCGGCGGTTCGGGCGGAGGCGATCCCGCTCGCGCTCCGTACCCCTCGTCGATGCTCATCGACTACATCCGCGTCTGGTAGACCGGCGGGTGCCGGCGGCCGTGGTTCCCCTGGTCGTCGGCGTACTCGGCGCCGCCATCAGCCTGGTCGGCGCCGGCCGCCCGTCGTTCTGGTACGACGAGGCGGCGACCATCTCGGCGTCCTACAGCCGTCCGCTGCCCGAGCTGTGGCAGCTGCTCGACCACGTCGACGCCGTCCACGGCCTCTACTACCTGCTGATGCACGGCTGGTTCACCGTGGTCCCGCCCACCGAATTCTGGTCGCGGGTGCCCAGCGGGCTCGCCGTCGGCGCGGCGGCGGCCGGTGTGGTGGTGCTGGGGCGGCAGCTGTCGTCACCCGCCGTGGGCATGGCGGCGGGGATGCTGTGCGCGATCCTGCCCCGGGCGACCTGGGCGGGAGTCGAAGCGCGGCCCTTCGCCATGTCGATGATGCTGGCCGCCTGGGTGACGGTGCTGCTGATCTACGCGGCCCGCCGCGCTAGCTGGTGGGCCTGGACGGCGTACGGTCTGCTGCTCGCCGTCTCGGTGCTGCTCGAGGTCTACCTGGTGCTGCTGGCGTTGGTGCACGTCGCGTTCGTGCTGCTGTTCCGCCGCGAGCGGGCCGTGCTGCTGCCGTTCGGGGCGGTGACCGCCGTGGTGCTGGCCGCCGTCGCGCCGTTCGTGCTGCTGGTGGCGTCGCAGGTGCGTCAGCTGGCGTGGATCACGCCGATCGGGTCCAGAACCGTCGAAGACGTTGCGGTGCAACAGTATTTCGACCGGTCACCGTGGTTTGCACTGCTGGCCGCCGCGGTGATTGCGGCCGCGGCGGCGATGGGGCTGACGTCTCGACGCCCCGTCGACCGACCACTGGTGACGCTGTCGGTGCTGTGGCTGGCCGTGCCGACCGCGCTCATCGTCGCCCGGTCCGCGGTGGTCGAGCCGCTGTACACGCCGCGATACCTGACCTTCACCGTGCCGGCGATGGCGCTGCTGCTCGGCACCTGCGTGGTGGCGGTGGCATGGCGGACCTGGGTCGCCGCGGCGCTGGTCGCGGTGTTCGCGGCGGTCGCGGCGCCCACTCACCTTGCGGTGCAGCGCGCCCCGTACGCCAAGTACGGCATGGACTACAGCCAGGTGGCCGACCTGATCTCGGCCGAGGCGAAACCCGGCGACTGCCTGTTCGTCAACGACACCGTGACGTTCCATCCCGCGCCGATGCGGCCGCTGCTGGCGGCACGGCCCGACGCCTACCGCCAGCTCGCCGACGTCAGCCGGTGGCAGCGGGCCGTCGACACCGACGGCGTGTTCGACACCAACCTCATTCCCGAGGCATCCGTTGGCCCGCTGCAGAACTGCGCCGTGGTGTGGGTGATCACGCAGGCCGATCCGCAGGCCCCGCGGCACGAAGCGGGCTCGGCGATTCCGCCCGGGCCGTTGTTCGGCGGCACCTCGGCGTTCGCCGTCACCCACGACGTGGGTCTCCGACTGGTCGAGCGGTGGCAATTCAGCCTGGTGCAGGTGCTCCGCGCCGAACGGTAGGCGTCAGGCCAGGCGCCGGGTGCCATCCGCCGCGCGCTGCGTAACGCCTCGCTTGTCGAGCTGTTCGAGCAGCGGGACCGCGACGCGTCGCGTGGTGCCCAGTGCCCGCTTCGCCTCGGCCACGGTGAACGGCTGGGGCAGCGTCGTCAGCACCTTGGCCGCCCGGTCGACGGCGTCGGCGCCCAGCACCACGCCGTCGGCGATCTTCGTGAGCCGGCCCGCTCTGATGCCGGCAGCCAGCTCCTTCGGCCCGAGCGTGAGGTCGGCCAGTTCGTCGGCCGCCGGCGCCCGGAATGGCTCGGCGGCAAGCCGTTTCTCGACGACCCGCAGGGCCGTGTCGACCCGTGGCGGCAGCTCGGCGGACGGCCGCCGGACGAGCCCGTCGGCCACCGTCAGCCCGGTGCCGGCGAGCAGCGGTGGCACCAGGTCGGCGACGGGCAGACCGAGGCGCTGCCGCAACGCCTCGATCGGCATACCGGCGGCGACGTCGTGCTCGGCCGCCCACTGCGCGACGGCCACCGAGACTGCCGCCCGCCGCGCCGCCCACCACTGCGGGTCGACGACCCACTCGCCGACCCGCGCCCCGTCGACGGGAAAACCCATGGCGCGCAGCTCCGTTGCAAGCGCGCAGACCGGCGGCGGGGCGGCGCCCGCGGCGAGCTGGGCAGCGCGATCGCGGGCCGCGCCCCGCCGGCGCAGCGCCGGCGGCCGGACGTCGAGCACCTCGACGCCCGCGGCGATCCGATGCTCGCCGGGATCGCGCAGCAGCCCGACGTCCCCGACGCGCAACGGCAACGGCCGGCTGAGCCGCAGCCTGGCGGCGGTATCGCCGAGCGGGCGGACGTGCACCGGCACCGCGGCGGAACCGATGTGCAGGACGAGTCGCTGGTGCAGCGTGCCGGGCGACCGCAACGCCACGTCGACCTCGTCGGTGTCGAGCCATGCGCCGGGTGTGCGCAGCGCATCGCCGCGGCCCACCTGGCGGCGGTCGACGCCCCGCAGGTTCACCGCGACCCGCGCGACGGCGCCGACCTCGGTCTCGTCGCGCCCGAGCGACTGCAGCCCCCGCACCGTGACCGGGCGGCCCCCGATCTCTAGCCGGTCGCCGACGCGCAGGGCGCCCGCGCCGAGCGTGCCGGTGACGACCGTGCCGGCGCCGCGGACGGTGAACGACCGGTCGACCCACAGCCGGACATCGGCGCCGCGGTCGGGTGGCGGCAGGTCGTCGGCGAGCCGCAGCAGCCCGGCGCGCACCGCGTCGAGGTCGATGCCGAGCGCTATCGGTGTGTGCGGCAGGCGGTTTCGGGTCTGGGCGATGGCGTCGGCCGGATCGGTGAGGTCGGCCTTGCTGATGACGACGAGCAGGTGGCGCACGCCGAGCGCCTGCAGCGCGGCGAGGTGTTCGTCGGACTGCGGCATCCAGCCCTCGGTGGCGGCGACGACGAACACGATCGCCGGCACCGAGCCGACACCGGCGAGCATGTTCGCCACGAACCGCTCATGGCCGGGCACGTCGACGAACGCGAACTGCCGCCCCTCGATCGCCGTCCACGCGAACCCGAGGTCGATCGTCAGCCCGCGGCGCTGCTCCTCGGCGAGCCGGTCGGGCCACATCCCGGTGAGCCGGTGCACCAGCGTCGACTTGCCGTGATCGACGTGCCCCGCGGTCGCTACGACATACACGCCAGCACCGCCTCGACGATCCGCTCGTCGTCCGCGGGCGCAACGGTGCGCAGGTCGAGCAGGCAGCGGCCGTTCTCCAGCCGGCCCACCACCGCCGGGGTGCCGGTGCGCAGCGGCGCGGCGAAACGCTCGGGAACACTCACCGCGGCGCTGGGCAATTCGACACCGGGCGCTCCCCCGCCGCCGACCGCCGCAACGCAGTCGACGGCCGTTGCATCGGGCAGCCGGGCCGCCAGCTTCGCGGCCCGCCTCCGCAGCTCGCCGACGTCGGCGCCGAGCGCCTGCGCGACGGGCGTGCGCGGGCCGACGAGCGTGGCCTCCAGCGCGGCGAGGGTCAGCTTGTCGACGCGCAACGCCCGCGCGGCGGGATGGCGGCGCAGCCGTTCGATCAGGTCGGCGTCGCCGAGGAGCAGCCCGGCCTGCGGACCGCCCAGCAGCTTGTCGCCGCTGGCGGTCACCAGGTCGGCGCCGTCGCGCAACACCGTGGTGGCGTCGGGTTCGTCGGGCAGCAGCGGATGCGGCGCCAGCAGGCCGGAGCCGATGTCGGCGACCAGCGGCGCGTCCAGGGCGCTCAGCTCGGCGACCGACACGCCGGACGTGAAGCCGCTGACGACGTAGTTCGACGGATGCACCTTGAGGATGCAGCCGGTCTGCGGGCCGATGGCGTCGGCGTAGTCGCGCAGATGGGTGCGGTTGGTGGTGCCGACCTCGCGGATGCGGGAGCCGGTCGATTCCAGGAGCGCGGGCAGGCGGAAGCCGTCGCCGATCTCGATGAGCTCGCCGCGGCTGACGACGATCTCCCGGTTCGGCGCGAGCGTCATCGCGACGAGCAGCAGGGCGGCGGCGTTGTTGTTGACGACGTGCACGCCGCCGGCGGTCGGCACGGCGCCGGCGAGTGCCCGCATGGCGCCCCGACCCCGCCGCGCCCGCTTCCCGGTGTCGAGGTCGAACTCGACGTCGGTGGCGCCGCTGGCGGTGACCACGGCGTCGATCGCGACCTGTGAGAGCGGCGCCCGCCCCAGGTTGGTGTGCACCACGACGCCCGTCGCATTGATCACCGGCCGCAAGCTCGCGGCACTCACCGGAAGCGCCGCGACCGCGGCGTCGGCGACCTCCTCCGGCGGAATCGCCCCGATACGAGCCCGCTGCTGGGCCTCGGCGATCACCGACTTGACCAGCGCACGGCCCAGCCTGCGCTCGGCGGCGGCCAGCCGCGGATCGGCGAGCAGCGCGTCGGTGCGCGGCACCCGGCGCCGGGGATCGTCGGTCATCACGCCATCATGACAACGCGCCGACGTCGGTGGGGCGCGGTGGCGGAGGCGGACGGGAATCGAACCCGCCAGCGACAGCATCTGCCGCTCAGCGATTTTGAAGATCGTGCCGGTCACCAGACCGAAAACGCCTCCCTCGGCCACTGCTGTCCATGATGGCAGGCAGCATGGGAGCCGTGGAGTACCGACTGACGCACTACGCCCACGGCGGCGGCTGCGCGTGCAAGATCCCGCCTGGCGAGCTCGAGGACGTCGTCCGCGGCCTTGCGACGGCGCAGCCCCGCGACCCGGTCGGTGAACTGCTCGTCGGCCTCGACGACGGCGACGACGCCGCGGCGGTCCTGGTCGGCGACACCGCGCTGATCGCGACGACCGACTTCTTCACGCCGGTCGTCGACGACCCCTACGACTGGGGCCGCATCGCGGCGGCCAACGCGCTCTCGGACGTGTACGCGATGGGCGGTCGGCCCGTCGTGGCGGTGAACCTGCTCGGCTGGCCGCGTGAGGTGCTGCCGTTCGAGCTCGCGGCCGAGACGCTGCGCGGCGGGCTCGACGTCTGCAACTCGGCGGGCTGCCACCTGGCCGGCGGGCACAGCGTCGACGATCCGGAACCGAAGTACGGCCTGGCCGTCACCGGCATCGCTGACCCGAAGCGGTTGCTGCGCAACGACTCCGGCAAGCCGGGCGTGCCGCTGTCGCTGACGAAGCCGCTGGGCGTCGGGGTGCTCAACAGCCGGCACAAATCGACCGGCGAGCGGTTCGAGCAGGCGATCGAGGCGATGACGACCCTGAACGCCGCGGCCTCGCAGGCCGCTCTCGATGCGGGCGTCGAATGCGCCACCGACGTCACGGGTTTCGGCTTGCTCGGCCATCTGCACAAGCTCGCGCGGGCCAGTGGCGTGACCGCGGTGATCGACTCCGCCGCGGTGCCGTACCTCGACGGCGCGCGAGACGCACTGGCCGCCGGATTCATCAGCGGCGGTAGCCGGCGCAACCTCGAATGGGTGACCCCGCACGTCGACCGCAGCGGCATCAGCGACGACGAGGCCTTGCTCCTGGCTGACGCTCAGACGTCCGGCGGACTGCTGATCGCCGGTGAGATTCCGGGCGCCCCGGTGATCGGTGAGCTGGTGCAACGGGGTGAGCACACGATCGTCGTGCGCTGAACCGGACCGCCGTCTGCGCCGTCTGAACCGGTGTGCACTACACCTATCGCGTCCAATGGTCGCCCCAGCACCGGCGCTACGTCGCCCGCTGCATCGAATTCCCGGGAATCGACCACACCGCCGACGACCCGCACGAAGCGCTGCGACGCCTCACCGAACAGATCGAACTGCGGGTCGACGAGATCCGCTCGACCGGCGACGAGCCGCCCGAGGCGCTGACCGATCACCACTACAGCGGGCGGTTCCTCGTGCGCACGTCGCCGGAGCTGCACGCCAGCTGGGTGATCCGGGCCGCCGAGGAGGGATTGTCGCTGAACCAGTGGGTCGTGCAGACGCTGGCGCAGCGGCCGGTGATTCCCGACGGCAGGTGACCGCACGGAGTCGCACGTCACGAGCCGAACAGCACCTGAGCCGCGGCCCGCATGGACGCCTGACACCGGTCGCGGTCGTCGCCCAGCCCGACGAGCGTGTCGACGGTCAGCGGCGCGAGGATCTCGGTGAGCCCGCGCCCCTCGGAGCCGAAGTAGCCGGCCATCTCCAACAGCACGGCACCGTGGCTGATGCTCCACAACCGGCCCGCCACCGTGGTCTCCCCATCGTCGCGGATTCGGCCGGCGCCGATCATTCGCGCCACGGCCTGGCGCAGCGCGTCGAAGGACGGCGCGAACTCGGCGCGGTTGGTGGCGCTGCCGGTGGACGTCAGGTCGGTGCGATACGCGGCGGTCGACGCCGGTGACGCCAGCCCGAACATCAGCTGATACCGCTGCGGCCGCTCGAGCGCGAAGCGCCGGTAGTGCCCACCCTGCACGAAGAAGTCGGCGACCGGATCGTCGGTCGGTTCGACGTCGAGCAGCGCGTCGGCGAACCGGGTGAACGCCTCCACCACGATCGCGTCGATCACGCCGGACATCCCGCCGAAGTGGGTGTAGACCGACATGGTCGACGTGCCGACCTCGGTGGCCAGCGTGCGCACCGTCAACGCCTGCAAACCGTCGCGCTCGAGGATGGCGAGCCCCGCCGCCACGAGCTTTTCCGATATATCACCCGCCACGGGTTGCCATTCTGCCATAACGCTGTTATACAGGTCTGACGTGCAATAACAACGTTATGGAGGTCAGAATGTCCGGCAATCGCTACCTGGAAGACTCGTTCGCGCCGCTGTCGGAGGAGTACACGCTGACCGATCTGGAGGTGGTCGGCACCATCCCCGATCATCTCGACGGCCGCTACCTGCGCAACGGCCCCAACCCGATCGGCGAGATCGATCCAGCCCTCTACCACTGGTTCATCGGCGACGGCATGGTGCACGGCATCCGGCTGCGCGACGGCAAGGCCGAGTGGTACCGCAACCGGTGGGTGCGTTCACCGCACGCGGCCCGCGAGCTGGGTGAGCGCTCGCCGGCGCACCACTTCGGCGTCTCGCCCATCGGCGCCAACACCAACGTGATCGGCCACGCCGGAAAGACGCTCGCGCTGATCGAGGGCGGCGTTGCCAACTACGAGTTGACCGACGAGTTGGACACGGTCGGCGTGTGCGATTTCGACGGCACGATCAGCGGCGGCTACACCGCACACCCCAAGCGCGATCCCGTCACCGGCGAACTGCACGCCGTCAGCTACAGCATGCACCGCGGCAACACCGTCCAGTATTCGGTGATCGGCGTGGACGGAAGAGCCCGGCGCACCGTCGACATCACGGTGACGGGAAGCCCGATGATGCACGACTTCTCGCTGACCGAACGCCACATCGTCTTCTACGACCTGCCGGTTACCTTCGACACCAGGCAGGCGGCGGCGATGACGGTACCCCGCGGTTTGCGGCTGCCCGCACGACTTCTGTTGTCCGCGTTGATCGGTCGCGTGCGCATCCCCGATCCGATCGCCGCCCGCACGCCCGGCGCGGTGAGCGCGGACCGGCGCTTCCCCTACTCGTGGAACCCCCGCTATCCCGCCCGCATCGGCGTGATGCCGCGCGAGGGCGGGGACGCCGACGTCCGGTGGTTCGACGTCGAGCCGTGCTACGTCTTCCACCCGATGAACGCCTACGACGGCGAGCCCGCCGAGGGCGACACCGTCGTGCTCGACGTCATCCGCCACCCGAAGATGTTCGCCACGGACCATCTCGGACCGAACGAAGGGCCGCCCACGCTCGACCGCTGGACCGTCGACCTGGCCGACGGGAAGGTGCGGGAATCCCGCATCGACGACCGCGGGCAGGAATTCCCGCGAGTCGACGAGCGACTCGTCGGCAAGCGGCACCGGTTCGGCTACGCCGCCGCGGTCGGGGACGGAACAGCCGGCGACCACACGCTGCTCAAGCACGACTTCGTCGGCGGCGCCACGACGGCCCGCTCGTTCGGGCCCGACGCGGCCGTCGGTGAGTTCGTCTTCCAGCCGTCGTCACCGGACGCAGCCGAGGACGACGGCGTCCTGATGGGGTACGTCTACCACCGCGCCACCGATCGCAGCGAGCTGGCGATCCTCGACGCCGGAACACTCGACGACGTCGCACGCATCAAGCTGCCGCACCGGGTGCCGGCCGGCTTCCACGGCAACTGGGTGCCGGCGAACGCCTGACTGGCGCCTGCGGCCGGGGATCAGTCCCTGGCGGCGTTGGTGGCGCCCGGGGCGTCGGAGAACACCGGCATCTCGACCGGCTCGTTGTTGGCCTCGCGCGCGACATGCTGCGCGGTCTGGGGATGGGAAAACAGGTTCGACGAATCCATAGCTCGTCCTCACGGTTCGCGGGTCCGTCCGAACAATTTGTACGGAAAGACGATCGACCGAAGAATTCGGGATCACCGCTTGAAAGAAGCGGTCCGACCACGACCCTACACCGGCGCGGGAGCCGGCTACCGCAGGGGCTTCCGGTACCACGGAAGCGACAGGCCGCCCAGGCGTAATCTGCGCCGTTATGGATTGCGACGTGGTGCTTTCCGGCGGCGGCGTGAAGGGGATCGGGCTGGTGGGCGCGTTGGTGGCGATGCTCGACGCGGGTTATGCGCCACGTCGTTTCGCCGGCACGTCAGCCGGATCGATCGTCAGCGCCATCGGGGCCGCTGCGGGCGGTCGACTCAGCGGTTCACGCATCAGAGAGCTGGCGTTCTCGCTGCCCTATCGGGCGTTCCTGGACGCCGACGGGCTGGAGAGGCTGCCGGTGCTGGGGCCGGCGCAGGCGCTGCTGCGCGGATCGGGCGTCTACCGGGGAGACGTCGCACATCGGTGGATCGCCGACCGATTGGCGGAGCTGGGCGTGCGAACGTTCGCCGACCTGGCGATCGACGACGACACGGTTCCGCCCGAGCAGCGGTACTCACTGGTGGTGACGGTCGCCGACATCACGACCGGTCAACTGATCCGGCTGCCGTGGGACTACCGCCGCGTCTACGACCTGGAGCCCGACGACCAGCCGGTCGCCGACGCGGTTCGCGCGTCGATGTCCATCCCGTTCTTCTTCCGGCCGGTTCCGCTGACGAATCCGCGGACCGGCCTGACGTCGACGCTCGTCGACGGCGGTGTGCTGTCGAACTTCCCGATCGACACCTTCGACACCACCGGCGTCCCGCGGTGGCCGACGTTCGGGGTGACCGTGCTACCGAACCTTCCCGAGGGCAACGACAAGGTGATCCCCGGACTGACGTTGCTGCACCGCTTCGGCGGGCCGACGCTGCTCGAGCGCCTCATCACCACGGTGATCGTCGGCCGTGACCAGGCGTACCTCAACCAGCCGTGGGTTGCGGCCCGCACCATCCGGGTCGACGCGACGAAGGTCGGCTTCCTCGAGTTCGACATCGGCGACCCGGCGAAGGAGGCGCTGTACGCCGCCGGCTACGACGCCGCGCGAACCTTCTTGCAGCGCTGGGACTTCGACGCCTACATCGAGGAGTTCCGGCGGTGAACGACTGGCGGTTCGACGCCTCCGACGGCGAACTGGCGATCCGCACCGACGTCACCGGCCGGGCCGCCCGCCTCGGACACCGACTGACCATCGCGATACACCGCTGGCACGCCGAGCTCCGCTGGATCGACGACCGGCCGCACGCGCTGTCGATGCTGGCCGATCTCGGTTCGCTCGAAGTGCTGAGCGGTGACGGCGGGCCGCTGCCGCTGTCGGCACCCGAACGCGCGGTCGCCCGGTCGAACGCCCTGAAGAGCCTGCAGGCTCGCCGGCATCCGACCGTCACCTTCGAGGCACCGCAGGTCGACCCCACCGGCGACGGCTACCGGTTGACCGGAACGCTGGTCATCCGCGGCGTCGAACGCCCGCACACGGTCGACGTCACCGTTGCCGACGAGGGCGACCGCTGGCGACTCACGAGCACGAGCGCGGTCCGCCAGACCGAGTACGGCATCACGCCGTACTCGTTGGTGATGGGGTCGGTGAAGGTGGCCGACGTGGTGTCCGTCGAGTTCTCGGCGACGCGCGCCAAGTAGCCGGTCGGCTGTAGCTGCTGTTGCGTCGGCAAGCCGTTTTCGCGGTGTCACCGCTGTATTTGCCCGCGTCCGGTTAACGCCTTATGCTTCGCTGCACATCCAACGAGTGACGCGCAGCGGAGGTCGATCGGTGCCCACAGTGTCCCGGCGAACGTTGTCCCGGCGGAAGTTCCTCGGCGCCGCCGCGTTGACCGCAGCAGCCACTGCGGGCGCCGGCGGCACCGGACTGTTGCTGGCCGACCGTCGGGGGACGCCGCAGCGGCGCCGCGCGCACTACCCCGCGATCGTCGTGGGCAGCGGATACGGCGGTGGGGTGTCGGCGCTTCGGCTCGGGGAAGCGGGCGTCGAGACACTGATCCTGGAGAAGGGCCGGCTGTGGGACAGCCCCGACGAGGACGGCAAGCGGTTTTCGCGCATGCTTCCGGCCGATTCGCGCGCCGGCTGGTTCACCCCGACGCCGCCGAGCTTGGTGCCGTCGTTCAACGGTTTCTCGATGGCCAAGCTCACCGAGAGCCAACCGATCGTCCAACCGCTGCAGGCCGGCATCTGCGACAAGGTGACCCACGGATCGCACGACATCTTCCGGGGCGTCGCCGTGGGCGGCGGGTCGATGATCAACGCCGGGATCGCCGCGATCCCGACCGAGAACCAGGTGCGGGAGGCCTTCCCCGACATCGACCCGGCAGAGTTCCTCGGCACCTACCTGCAGCGCGCGGGGTCGACGCTGCGCATCAGTTACCGCGACATGGACTGGTTCGAGCAGACGCCGTACTACCAGTACGCACGGGTCGGCCGGCAGTACGCGGCGAACGCCGGCTACACCGTCGACTACAGCGGCAGCTCGTATTCGTTCGACTACATGAAACGTGAAGAGGCCGGCGAGGTTCCACGGTCGGCGCTCGACTTCGAGCAGCAGTTCGGCAACAACTACGGCCGCTTGGGCAGCGTCGACCAAACCTACATCGCGGCGGCGCTGGCGACCGGCAAGGTGACGCTGCGCCCGCTGACCGAGGTCACCGAGATCCGCCGCGAGCCGTCGGGCGAATACGTGGTGGCGGTCCGCGAGATCGACCGCTGGGGCAAAGAGCTGGTGCGCGACGAGATCGGCTGCGACCAGCTGCATCTCAACGCCGGAGTGCTCGGCACCACCAAGCTGTTGCTGCGCGCCCGCGACACCGGAGCCCTCCCGGCGCTGAGCGAGGAGATCGGGCGGGGCTACGGCAACAACGGCGACGTGATGGTGTCGCACATGCTCGCCCCCGACGATCCCGCCGGCACCCAGCAGTCGATCATGGGGATGATCAACCTCGACGGCCGGTCCGACCCCGACAACCCGGTGTACGCCAGCATCTTTTCCATTCCGCTGCCGGTGGAGACCTACGCGCTCGGCTATTACGTGATGGTGAAGACCGGCGACCGTGGCGAGATCACCTACGACCCGCGCACCGACGCGATCAGCATCGACTGGCCCGAGAGCCATTCCCAGCGGGTCGCCGCGCGAGCGGAGAAGGTGTTCGACCGGGTGACCGGCGCCAACGGCGTCGACTACCGCGACGATGTCTTCGAGGGAAAGGTGTTCGCGCCCAATACCGTTCACCCGATGGGCGGTTGCGTCCGCAACCGCGCCACTGATGCGTTCGGCCGGGTGAAGGGCTACCGCAACCTGTTCGTCAACGACGCCTCCCTGCTGCCCGGTTTCCTCGGCTGCAATCCGTTCATGTCGATCACCGCGCTCGCCGAACGCAACATCGAGGCGATCATCGCCGGCCGCACCTGACCGTCAGCGCACCGTCGCGAAGAACGCGCGGACGTCCGCCACGAACAGCTCCGGCTGCTCGAACGCGGCGAAGTGCCCGCCGCGCGGCATGTCGGTCCAGTGCGTGATGTGGTAGTTCGCCTCGCACCATTCGCGCTGCGGCCGGCCGATCTCCTTGGGGAACGCCGCAACGCCCGTCGGCACCTCCACCCGCACCGAGCTGCCCCACACCCCGAAGCTCTCCCAGTACATCCGCGCCGAGGAGGCCGCCGACGCCGTCGCCCAGTACAGCATCACGTTGTCCAACAACTCGTCTCGCGTCAGCACGTTCTCCGGATGCCCGTCGCAGTCCATCCACGACCAGAACTTCTCGACGATCCACGCGAGCTGGCCGACCGGCGAATCGGTGAGGCCGTACCCGACGGTCTGCGGCCGGGTCGACTGCTGCTTGGCGTACCCCGAATCCTGCTTCTGGTAGTGGGCCATGGCCTGCAGCGCCGCTTGCTGCGCCGCGGTGAGGTTGTCCAGCGACGTCGGGCGGGCGATCGGCATGTTGGTGTGGATGGCGGCGCAATGCCCGCCGCGGGAACCGATCGCGGTGGTGATGGCCGCCCCCCAGTCGCCGCCCTGCGCGCCGTAGCGGTCATGGCCCAGCCGGAGCATCAGCGTCTCCCAGGCGGCGGCGGTGCGCTCCACACCCCACCCGGTGGTGGTGGGCTTGCCGGAGAACCCGTAGCCGGGCAACGACGGCACGACGACGTGGAAGGCGTCCTCGGCGCGGCCGCCGTGCGCCGTCGGATCGGTCAGCGGCTCGATCACCTTGTGGAACTCGACCACCGAGCCGGGCCAGCCGTGGCTGATGACGATCGGGAAGGCGTCGTCGTGCGGCGATCGCTGGTGGATGAAGTGGATGTCCAGCCCGTCGATCTCGGTGACGAACTGGTCGAACCGGTTGAGCGCGCTCTCGCGGGCGCGCCAGTCGTATCCGTCCGCCCAGTAGGCCGCCAGCTCGCGCGTGTAGGCCAGCGGCATGCCCTGCGACCAGTCGTCGACGGTCTCCGGCTCGGGCCAGCGGGTGCGGTGCAGTCGCTCCCGCAGGTCGGTGAGAGCGGCTTCGGAGACGGCGATGGTGAACGGCTTCACGCTGGGCATATCCGCATTGTCGCGGCTCACCGCCGGCCAGCGGGTGGAGTGGGCCGATTGCGCTGCGCCACAGCCTGATGCCGGCGGATGCAGCCGATAGGACCGACGACGTGTAGGCTGGTTGCCGGATGTTTGGTGCATCCATCTGAATGAGAGAAGTTCACGTATGACACAGGGAACTGTGAAATGGTTCAACGCCGAAAAGGGTTTCGGCTTCATCGCTCCTGATGGCGACACCGGAGATGTGTTCGTCCACTACAGCGAGATTCAAGGCAGCGGCTTCCGGTCGCTCGAGGAGAACCAGCGGGTTTCCTTCGAGGTCGGCCGCGGCGCCAAGGGGCCCCAGGCGACAAGCGTGGTACCCCAGTAGCGGCCGAACCGTTACCGAAGTGGGCTGGCAGGTCATCCTGCCGGCCCATTTTTCGTTGAGGAGCCAAAAATGTTTCGGCACAGTTCATCTCGCGCACCCGGCGCGACGGTCGGAACGCGGCGGCGCGACACGTACCATGGAGGGGACGGCGCTCCGCACCGCGGACGTCACCCCGAATCGGTAGAGCGCGTTCAACGTCTTGCGGGATATGCCTCGCTTTTGCCGCCTGCAAGCTGAGGACCTTCCATGGCCATCACCGACATCCCCCAATACGCACATCTGAGTACCGCCCAGGTCGACGCGCTCGGCGCCGAACTCGACGCCATCCGTCGCGACGTCGAGGCGTCGCTCGGCCACCGCGATGCGGCCTACATCCGACGCACCATCCAGTTCCAGCGCGCGCTGGAGGTGAGCGCCCGGGTGCTCCTGGCCGCGAGCCGCTCGAAAGCCGGCTGGATTGCCGGCGTGACGTCGCTGGCGCTGGCCAAGAGCGTGGAGAACATGGAGCTGGGCCACAACATCACCCACGGGCAATGGGATTGGATGAACGACCCGGAGATCCACTCCACCACCTGGGAGTGGGACATGGCGGGCCTGTCGTCGCAATGGCGCTACTCGCACAACGCTATTCACCACGTGTACACCAACGTGCTCGGCATGGACGACGACATCGGCTTCGGCGTCATGCGCGTCACCCGCGACGAGCCGTGGCAACGGCGCCACCTGTGGCAACCGCTGCACAACATCTTGCTGGCGCTCACGTTCG
This sequence comes from Mycobacterium sp. MYCO198283, assembly GCF_021213805.1. Taxonomy (GTDB): domain Bacteria; phylum Actinomycetota; class Actinomycetes; order Mycobacteriales; family Mycobacteriaceae; genus Mycobacterium. The sequence goes on along the minus strand of NZ_JAJQJI010000003.1, from coordinate 443,338 downwards.
AGTGGGGCATCGCGCGCCACGGCCTGCACGCCGAGCAGGATCGCGCCGACACCGCCGAACAGCGCGCGGCGCACGGACGCCAGTTCACCGCCAAGGCAACGCGGCAGCTGGCGAAGGACTACGTGCTGACCCCCGCGCTCGGTGGCCGCCGATGGCGGCGCGTGCTCAGCGGCAACCTCGCCGCCAACGTACTGCGCAACCTGTGGGCATACGCCGTCATCTTCTGCGGCCACTTCCCCGACGGCGCCGCGAAGTTCACCACCGAATCGGTGACGAGCGAGACGAAGAGCGAGTGGTACGTGCGTCAGATGCTGGGCACAGCGAACTTCACCGCCGGACCTACGCTCGCATTCCTCAGCGGCAACCTGTGCTACCAGATCGAGCACCACCTGTTCCCCGACCTGCCCAGCAACCGCTACCCGCAGATCGCGGCCCGGGTTCGTGCGCTGTGCGCACACCACGACCTGCCGTACAACAGCGCGTCGCTCGCGCGGCAATTCCTGCTGGCGCAGCGCACCATCCTCAAGCTCGCCGTTCCCGACCGCTTGCTGCGCGCCACGTCGGACGATGCGCCCGAGACGGCATCGGAGCGACGGTTCCACGGCCTTCCGCCCGTGGCCGGGCAGGGCCTGCGTACTGCGCTGCGCCGGCTCGACGACCGCAAGGTGTCGCTGCGCCGTGCTCGCCGGCGGCTCGCCCGTCAGACCGGGTAGACCACCCCGGTCAGCTCCTCGGACACCTGCCACAGCCGGCGCTGGGCGTCCGCGTCGTGCGAGCGGGCGGTCGAGTCGACGACGACCGGGTACCCGCGGAACTCCGCGAGCCCGTCCGGCCCGTAGTACTGGCCGCTGCGCACCTGCGGGTCGGTGGCTGCCCGCAGCGTCGGCAGCGCCCCTTGGTCGGGCCCCTGCGACACCCGGTCCCAGATCAGGTCGACGAGCGGGCGGAACGGCAGGCTGCGGGTCAGCTCAGTGCTGACGACCCCCGGGTGGGCTGCCACGGCGATGGTCGGCGCGCCCTTCTCGGTCAACCGCCGGCTCAGCTCGTAGGTGAACAACAGGTTGGCCAGCTTCGACTGGCCGTAGGCGCGGGTGCGGCTGTAGGAATGCGTGGATTGCAGATCGTCGAAGCGCATCCTGCCGCCGCGGTGGGCGCGGCTGCTGATGGTGACCACCCGCGAGCCTTCGACGGGCAACAGGTTGTCCAGCAGCTGCCCGGTGAGCGCGAAGTGGCCGAGGTGATTGGTGCCGAACTGCAGCTCGAAGCCGTCCTTCGTCTGCTGCTTCCGCGTCATCATCACGCCCGCGTTGTTGATCAGCAGGTCGATGTAGCGGTAGCGCGCCCGCAGGTCGTCGGCCGCGTCGCTGACGCTCTCCAGCGACGTCAGGTCCAGCTGCTGCAGCGCGACGTCGGCGTGCGGGGCGTCGGCGGTGATGCGGTCGATGGCCGCCTGCCCCTTCTCGAGGTTGCGGACCGCCAGGACCACGTGGGCGCCGCGGGCTGCCAGCACGGCCGCGGCGGCCAGCCCGATACCGGTGTTCGCGCCGGTGATGACGGCGACTCGGCCCGTCTGATCGGGCACATCGGCGGCGGTCCACTTCTTCGCAGTCATGGGGGTGAGACTACTGCGCGGGTTCCGTCACAGATCGGCGAAGCAGGGGTCAGCGCCCGCGGTCGGAATCGCCGCGTCGGTCGTCGAGAAGGCGCCGACCACACCGGTTCCGGTGACCTGCACGCTGTCGGCGTGGATGCCGAGCGGGTAGTTGTCGTTGAGCTTCGCGGTGAGGTCGTCCAGCGCCTGCTGCACCGTGTCGCGATCCAGCGGCCCCTGCAGATCGGTGACCTGCAGGCCCAGATCGCCGTCGGTAACCACGGGTTTGGCGGTGACGACGATGCTGCCCGCCGTCAGCGCGATGGTGCCGGCCGCGGCGTCGGTGCGGACATCGCTGACGAGGTTGCCGATGACGGGAAGATTGGCGGCCACGGTGTCCTTGATGCCGTCGGCCGTCCAGGTCAGCGTCGCGGTCAGCCGGCCGATCGTGCCCTTGGAGTCGGCGGTCTCGTCGAGGCGGACGTCGGTGACCGTGATGTCGGCCTTCATCCCCTCGGCCTCCTGCACGCGGTTGCCGTCGGTGGAGACGTCGATGTTGGTGTAGTGACCGGTGAGGTACTGCCACAGGAACGGCGGGTCGACGCCGTAGGAGACGCTCGCCCCGTCCTCGGTGACGCACTGGGCGACGCTTCGGAGCACCGTGTCCGCGCGGTGGCGCGCGAACAGCTCGGCGCCCAGCAGGCCGGCGACCAGCAACGCCACCGCGCCTACCGCGATGAGCCCGAGCGACTTGCGGTCGCGGGGAAAGCGGCGCTGGCGCTGCGCCGCCGCGGTGGTGTCCGGACGGGCCAGCCGTTCGGTGGCCGGAGTGGGATCGGCCCGCTGGGCGCCGAGCTGTTGCGTGGGCGGCTCCGCCGGAGGTGGACGCCGGATCCGCTGGGTGGGCGGTTCGGGCCGCGCGGGGCGCCCCGGGCGCTGCGGGTCGGGCCGCCGCGGCCGGCCCCGGTCGTCGCGCGGGCCGGGCCGTTGCGGCGGTCTTGTCACGTGCCTGATTCTGCCCCATCGGTGCGGCGGGGGCGGCCGCCGTCGCCGGCGGTCAGTTCAACCGGAGGACAACCGCGTAGCCGTCGTGGTCTCCGGTGAACACGGTCCCCTGGTTGTAGGCGTTGCTCATCGGAACGACACCGACGAACGTCGCGCCGCTCAGGATGAGCCGAAGCGCCAGGATGTTGCGGGCCAGGTTGAACGAGAGGAACCGGTGCGTCAGCTGCCCGGCGTAGATGCCGGGCGTCTCGGTGCTCGCCGCGGCCGTCCAGACGAATCCGCGGCCATCGGGCGCGGTGAGCGAGGCGGGCCCGAACACCCGCGCGTGGTCGTTGGGCAGCACGTAGACGAGGTCGGCGAACGCCTCGTCGTCGCCGGTGGGTCGCTGGCGGTACACCACGCCGTCGACGGCGCCCTGGAACCCGGTGCTGTGGCCCGCCATCGCCGGGAAGCCCGCCGCGGTCATCGCCGTGTTCAGCTTGGTTTCGGACTGCTCGGCCGTGGTGGAGGTCGGATCGAGGATGACGACGTTGACCGGCTCCAGCAGCGTCCTGCCGCCGTAGTCCTGTCCGCCCCAATTCGCTATGCGCCCATCGGATTTCAGCATCCACGCGCCGAGGTCGCCCCACGGTGTGTGCACCGCGTCGGTCGGCGCGGGGACCGCGGTCCCCACGCTCGCATGGGGACCCACGGTGACGGCGGTCACCAGGGTGAAGGTGTTGATGACGGCCAGCTCGACATCGCGGTAGACCAGGCCGACGACCGAGAGCACCAGGTCGGTCGGCAGGACCGGGGCGTCGCCGGCGGCCGGGCCGGCGGGGACACCGACGGCGGACAGCAGTGTTGGGCGGGCCGCCGGGGCGGGCCGGTCCGGCGGCGACCCCGCGGTGGCCGGCGACGCCGCGGTGGCCGGCGACGCCGGGGTGGGCGGCGACCCCGGGGCGGGCGCGGCAGCGAGGTCGACGACGCGGGCGCGCACCGGTCCGTCGGTTGATGCGGGGTTCACGGCGTCGGTGACCCGGTTGTCGGCGGCGTGGGTGCCGCTCGGACCGTCGTCCGAATCGTCGGCGGCCGGCGTTGCGCTCGGGGCGCTGACGCGGCGGCTGCGCGGCGGCCGGAAATCGATGCGCAACGGACGGGAGGTGCTGGACGCGGCCGTCGTCGGAGCTTCGTCGGCGGCCGTCGATTCGGCCCCGTGGCCCGTGGTCTCGCCGGTGCTACCCGCCGTGTCGTGGGTCTGCGCCGTGGTACCGCCCGCATCGCCCGACGCATTCCCCGCCGGATCGTCTGCGCTGGCGGTACCCCCGCCGGCGAGGACCGCCCCGACCCCCAGGGCCACCGTGAGCGCGCCAACGCCGCCGAGGTAGCGGGCGGCCGTCGTCGATCCCCGAGTGGTCGGTCGCGACCAGTTGGTGTGTGCAGCCCTGTGACGTCCCATGAAAACTCCCCACGCTGATACACGGGCGAGCACCACGGGTTCTCAGCTGATTCCCAGGAAGTGTATCCAGCGCAAACCCGAGGTGGCCAGTACGCGGCCGCCGAACACCGCCAATGCGCCCGAAAACCGTCGTCGCGGGGGGATACTCCACACACCCGGTTCCGCCAGCGAAAGGCATGACATGAAGAAGTTCGCAGCAGTACTCGCGATGGCCGCAGGTGCGGCCGTCATCCCGGTCGCGGTTGCGCCGGCGGCGCAGGCCGACGTCTGCGCCGGGGCCGGTGCGCGTCACTTCGCGATCGGTGGCTGCTCCAACGTGGCCGCTGACGAAGCGGCCGTCGCGATCGAGGCGCAGCACATTCCCTATGTGCCGGGCGAGCTCCCCTGCTACACCGTGGAAGGGGTCGCGTACTTCACGCCTCCCGGCCAGCCCTGCTGAACCGGGTTCGGCGGCGCCGCGGTTCGAGCCCGCGCGGAGGGGGCACTCCCTGCCCATGACGATGCCCAGTGATGCTGCCGACGCGGTCGAATCCCAAGGTTCCAACGAAGGTCCTCGCGACCACCAGGACGTCGACACCGACCACGGCGCCTACGTCGACGAGGACAACGTCCCTCATCCCGGAGACGCCAACGAGGTCGGCTGACCACCGAAAGTCCTTGGTAGCAGCCAAACGTCGTCAGGCCCCACCCGAAGGTGGGGCCTGACGACAGCGTGGCAGGTGCAGGATTCGAACCTGCGTAGGCGTAAGCCGACGGATTTACAGTCCGCTCCCATTGGCCGCTCGGGCAACCTGCCGGGTGCGCACCGGCCGGAGGATCACCCCGGGTTTGGTGCGCCTTACAGGGTACAACGAGGATGGTCCCAGCACGAAAACGCCCAGACCACCGGGAGGACGGATTCATGGCGGATTCATCGTTCGACGTCGTGAGCAAGGTCGACCGCCAGGAGGTGGACAACGCGCTCAACCAGGCGGCCAAGGAACTCGCCACGCGGTTCGACTTCCGCGGCACCGACACCACGATCGCCTGGAAGGGCGAGGAGACCATCGAGCTGGTGAGCTCGACCGAGGAACGCGTCAAGGCCGCCGTCGACGTCTTCAAGGAGAAGCTGGTGCGCCGCGACATCAGCATGAAGGCGTTCGACGCCGGGGATCCGCAGCCCAGCGGCAAGACCTACCGCGTCAGCGGCACCATCAAGCAGGGCATCTCCAGCGATCAGGCCAAGAAGATCACCAAGCTCATCCGCGACGAGGGCCCCAAGGGCGTCAAGGCGCAGATCCAGGGCGACGAGATCCGCGTCAGCAGCAAGAAGCGCGACGATCTGCAGGCCGTCATCGCGCTGCTGAAGGGCGCCGACCTCGACGTCGCGCTGCAGTTCGTCAACTACCGCTAGAGGCACCACTTCCACGCACCGCCCTCGCGGACGAACCGCCACTGCACCGGGTCGGCGCCGAACGCGGTGTCGAACTCGCGGTTGACGAAGCGCAACGCGACCGTCGCCTGGGCCCGTGCGCCGTCGACGGACACGGCCTGCACGTCGAATTCGCCGGGCCCGCTGCCGCGTCGGCGCGACAGCCAGGGGTCGAAGGCGTCGTCGAAGTCGAGCCGCTGCGCCGCGCACACCGACGCACCGAAGGCAAGCCAGTCGGAGTCGTCATACGCCTTCTCCATCGCGGCGACGACCGCGCTGATCTGCTGTGCGTCGCTGGTCGCGGCACCCGGGTGGGCGCATCCCGCGGCGAGCGCCACGACGGCGGCGCCGGCGATTCGCGACAGCACGGCGAGCACGGTATCCGACGGCCTATCGTGGTGAGCTGGACCACACTGAGAGGCCATCGTGGAAACGTTCGACGTCATCATCATCGGCGCGGGGCTGTCCGGTATCGGCGCCGCCTACCGCATCACCGAGCGCACTCCGGGGATCAACTACGTGATCCTCGAGCGGCGGGAGCGCATCGGCGGCACCTGGGACCTGTTCCGGTATCCGGGCGTGCGCAGCGACAGCGACATCTTCAGCCTGTCCTTTCCCTACGAGCCGTGGACCCGGCCCGAGACCATCGCCGACGGCGAGGACATCCGCGAGTACGTCACCGAGACCGCCCGCAAGCACGGGATCGACCGGCACATCCGGTTCAACCGCCACGTCCGCTCGGCCGACTGGGACTCGACGACCGACACCTGGACGGTCACCACCGAGGACGGCGAGACGTTCCGCGGCAACTTCGTCTTCTTCGGCACCGGCTACTACAACTACGACGAGCCCTACCACCCCGACTTCCCCGGCATCACCGACTACGAGGACGCCGGCGGCACCGTCATCCATCCGCAGCACTGGCCGCAGGACCTCGACTACCGCGACAAGCGCGTCGTCGTGATCGGCAGCGGCGCCACCGCCATGAGCCTCGTGCCGGCGCTGGCCGAGACCGCGGCGAAGGTCACGCTGCTGCAACGCTCGCCCACCTACGTGGCGGCGCAGCCGCGCGTCCGCCCGCAGGACGTGTGGATCCGGAAGCTGCTGCCGCGCAGGCTCGGTCACCTCATCGTCCGCTGGTACAACGCGCTGTACACCGCGCTGACCGTCCACCTGTCACGCAAGGCGCCGAACCTCATCAAGGCGTGGCTGCGGAAGATGGCCGTCGACGCGCTGCCCGAGGGCTATCCCGTCGACGTGCACTTCAAGCCGCGGTACAACCCGTGGGATCAGCGGATGTGTCTGATCGCCGACGGCGACCTGTGGGAGGCCATCAGCGCCGGCCGCGTCGAGATGGTCACCGACCACATCGACCACATGGACGCCACCGGCATCGCGCTGCGCTCGGGCGACCACGTCGACGCCGACATCATCGTCACCGCAACCGGTCTGCAGCTGCAGGCGCTCGGCGGCGTCGCGGTGAGCATCGACGGGGCGGAGATCAAGCCGCACGACCGGTTCGTGTTCAAGGCGCACCTGCTCGAAGACGTCCCGAACCTCGCGTGGTGCGTCGGCTACACCAACGCGTCGTGGACGCTGCGCGCGGACATGACCGCCCGCAGCGTCGCCCGGCTCATCGCCCACATGCGCGCCCACGGCTACACCCACGCCTACCCGCACCGCGGCGGCGAGGTACTGACCGAGAAGCCGGCCTGGGATCTGCAGTCCGGGTACGTGCTGCGGGCGCTCGACGTACTGCCGAAATCCGGCACGCGGCGGCCGTGGAACGTGCGGCAGAACTTCGTCATCGACGCGCTCGACCACCGCTTCGACCGGATCGAGGAGTCGATGGTGTTCGGCACCGCCGGGGTGAACCGGACGCCGCTGAGCGCCTGACCTCCGTACGGCGGCAAGCACCGCGTTGCCCGAACCGGCAGTGAACAACCGGGGTCGGCCCATACCCTGATCGCCATGGCACCTGCGCAACGCGAACCGAACGTCGTCGTCCTCGGCGGCGGATCCTGGGGAACGACGGTGGCGTCGATCTGCGCCCGCCGCGCCCCGACGATCCAGTGGCTGCGCTCGCCGGAAACCGCCGAGGACATCAACCGCAACCACCGCAACACCCGCTACCTCGGCGACGACGTCGAGCTCAGCGAAAACCTGCGCGCCACCACCGATTTCGCCGAGGCGGCCCATGCCGCCGACGTCGTCGTCATGGGCGTGCCGTCCCACGGCTTTCGCGGCGTCCTCGAGCAGCTGGCGTCAGAGCTGCGGCCGTGGGTGCCGGTGGTCTCGCTGGTGAAGGGCCTGGAGCAGGGCACCAACATGCGGATGAGCCAGATCGTCGACGAGGTGCTGCCCGGCCACCCGGCCGGCATCCTCGCCGGGCCGAACATCGCCCGCGAGGTCGCCGACGGCTACGCGGCCGCCGCGGTGCTGGCGATGCCCGATCCGCACCTCGCGGCACGGCTGGCGGAGTTGTTCCGCACCAAGCGGTTTCGCACCTACACCACCGACGACGTGGTGGGCGTCGAGATGGCGGGGGCGCTGAAGAACGTCTACGCGATCGCCGTCGGCATGGGGTATTCACTGGGCATCGGCGAGAACACCCGCGCCATGGTGATCGCCCGCGCCGTGCGGGAGATGGCCAAGCTCGGCGAGGCGATGGGCGGCCACCGCGACACCTTCGCCGGGCTGGCGGGAATGGGCGACCTGATCGTCACCTGCACCAGCCAGCGCAGCCGCAACCGCCATGTCGGCGAACAACTGGGCGCCGGCAAGCCGATCGAGGAGATCATCGCCGCGATGAACCAGGTGGCGGAGGGCGTCAAGGCGTCGAGCGTGGTGATGAAGTTCGCCGACCAGTACGGGCTCAACATGCCGATCGCCCGCGAGGTCGACGGGGTGATCAACCACGGCTCGACGGTCGAGCAGGCCTATCGCGGGCTCGCCGCCGAGAAGCCCGGCCACGAGGTGCACGGCAGCGGCTTCTAGTTCCGGAACGGGTTGGTGCCCTCGGACCGGTCGAGCAGCGGCGGGCCCGCCTCGCCGAGGAGGTAGCTGCCGCCCGGTGTGATGACGAAGCCGGTCTGGTCGAACGTGTTGAGGCACACGAGCGACGTGCCGTCGCTGCCGCAGTTGACGTTGCGGAAGCCCAGCCGGGTGTTCGCCGGCAGCGGCTTGACCGGCCCGGCGAACGCGAACGGCGAACCGGCGGCGGTCGCGAACCCCGGCGGCCCGGCCTGGGACCCGCTGACGACGTTCGCGTTGTCCGGCGCGCCGGGCAGCGCGCCGCTGCAGCCGTAGGCGCCGTTGTGCCGGTCGAGGATGCAGGTGATGCCGCCCGGTCCGGCGAACCCGCTCCAGGCGCCGTCGAGCACCGAGTACTCCGCGGGCGAAAGCGGGGGCAGGGCCAGCACGTCGAACGGCGGGGGCGGCGGTGGCGGCTCGGCGCCGGCAGGGGCCGCCACGCCCACGGCGGCCGCCACGGCCGCCAACGCGATCGAGGCTTTGCTCAGCACGCACACACCCTAGGCGAGGGCACGAGGAGCCGCAGCGGTACGCCGCTCCCCGGCCGCGCAGATGTGCGACGTCGCAGGGCTGACTTCTAGAAGCGGTCGCCGTAGGCCATCCGCTCGAGCCGCGCGATGCGGTCGGCGATCGGCGGATGGGTCGCGAACAGCGCACCGATGCGCTCGCCCGACCGGAACGGGTTGGCGATCATCAGGTGCGACTGGCTGGCCAGCTGCGGCTCGGGCGGCAACGGCGCGGCCTCCACCCCGCCGGCGATCTTGCGCAGCGCCGACGCGAGCGCGAGCGGATCACCGGTCAGCTCGGCGCCGGACTGATCGGCCTGGTACTCGCGCGACCGCGACACCGCCAGCCGGACGACGGTCGCCGCGACGGGCCCGAGCAGCGACACCAGCAGCAGCGCAAACGGATTGGCGCCGCCTTCGCGGTTGCCGCCGAACCAGCTCATGATCATCGCCAGGTTCGCCAGCCCGGAGATGACGCCCGCCAGCGCGCCGGCGATGCAGGAGATCAGGATGTCGCGGTTGTAGACGTGCGACAGCTCGTGGCCGAGCACGGCCCGCAGCTCCCGCTCATTGAGGATCGCCAGGATGCCGGTGGTGCAGCACACCGCCGCGTTGCGGGGATTGCGCCCGGTGGCAAACGCGTTCGGGGCGGCGGTGTCGCTGATGTAGAGCCGGGGCATCGGCTGGCGGGCGGCGGTGGCGAGCTCGCGCACGATCTTGAACATCACCGGCTCCTGCAGCTCGGTGACCGGCTGGGCGTGCATCGCCCGCAGCGCCAGCGTGTCGCTGTTGAAGTACACGTAGATGTTCATGCCGACGGCGAACAGGACGGCGAGCAGCAGGATGGAGGGGTTGTTGAACAACGACCCGAAGAACACGATGAGGGCGGACATCCCGCCCAGCAGCAGCACCGTCTTGAGCCCGTTGGCGTATCCGTGCGAATGCATCAGCGTCCTCCTACTTCCAGTAGGTCAACGAGTCGGCCGGGGCTGCGGGTTCCGACAGGGTTCCGGCGACGCTACCCGTGCCGGTTGACGGTGTAGTCGACCAGCGACGCCAGCGCCGTGCGGCCCGGCCCCGCGGGCAGCTTGTCGAGCACCTCGCGGGCCTCCGCCGCGTAGTTGCGCAGCGTGTCCTTGGCCTGCGCGATGCCGGTGGACGCGCGCAGCAGCCGGATGGCCTCGGCGACCTGTGCGTCATCGGTGACCGGACCGCGCAGCAACGCCCGCAGCCGGTCGGCGTCCGGCCCGGGTTCGCGCAGCGCGTACAGCACCGGCAGGGTGTGGACGCCCTCGCGCAGGTCGGTGCCCGGCAACTTGCCGGACTCGTCGGGATCGCTGTCGATGTCGATGATGTCGTCGGAGATCTGGAAGACGGTGCCGACGATGCCGCCGAGCCGGCTGAGCCGCTCGATCTGGTCGGCGTCGGCGCCGGAAAACGTCGCCCCGAAGCGGCCGGACGCGGCGATCAGGCAGGCCGTCTTCTCGTACACCACCTTGAGGTAGTGGTCGATGTCGTCGGCCCCGGCGCTGGGGCCCTGCGTCTCGCGCATCTGCCCGGTCACCAGTTGCGCGAACGTCTCGGCGATGATGCGCACCGCGTCCGGCCCGAGCCGCGAGACCAGCCGCGACGCCGTCGCGAACAGATAGTCACCCGCCAGGATCGCGATGTTGTTGCTCCACCGCGCGTTGGCGCTCGGGGCGCCGCGGCGCACCTGCGCCTCGTCCATCACATCGTCGTGGTAAAGCGTCGCCAGGTGCACCATCTCGATGACGGCGCCGGCGACCGTGACCTGCCAGGCATCCGGCTCCGGACCGAGCTGCGCCGACAGCACGGTGAACAGCGGCCGGAACCGCTTGCCGCCGGCTTGGAAGAGATGGTTGACGGCCTCGCTCATCAGCGCGTCGGCCCGACCGAGCTCCTCGCTCATGAGAGCCTCGATGCGGGCCACCCCGTCGCGGACCTTCGCCGCGAAGACGGGATCGCCGAAGTCGACGCCCGCCACCACGTTCGCCGGTGTCCGCATTGGACCAACATACTGTGAGCCATGCGAACCTCGGCCGATGTGGTGGTGGTCGGCGCCGGGCCCGCGGGGTCGGCCGCGGCGGCCTGGGCGGCCCGGGCCGGACGCGACGTCCTGGTGATCGACGGCGCGCACTTCCCCCGCGACAAGGCCTGCGGCGACGGGCTGACCCCGCGGGCGGTGCTGGAGCTGCAGCGACTGGGCCTGGAGAACTGGCTCGACGAACACATCAGCCACCGCGGGCTGAAGATGAGCGGCTACGGCGCCGAGGTGCTGGTCGACTGGCCCGGGCCGTCGTTCCCGACCCACGGCTCGGCGGTGCCCCGCACCGAGCTCGACGACCGGATCCGCGCCGTCGCCGAGGCGTCCGGCGCGGCGATGCGGCTCGGCGACAAGGTCATCGACGTGTCGATTTCGACGACGGGCACGGTGTCGGAGCTGACGCTCGGCGACGGTTCCCGCGTGCGCTGCGGGGCGCTCATCGTCGCCGACGGCGCCCGCTCCCCCGTCGGGCGCCTGCTCGGCCGCAAGTGGCATCAGCAGACCGTCTACGGCGTGGCCGCCCGCGGCTACCTCAAGACCCCGAACGCCGACGACCCGTGGCTGACCTCGCACCTGGAGCTCCGCTCGGCCGACGGCGCGCTGCTGCCCGGCTACGGCTGGGTGTTCCCGCTGGGCAACGGCGAGGTCAACATCGGCGTGGGCGCGCTGTCGACGTCCAAACGCCCCGCCGACGTGCCGCTGCGCCGGCTCATCGACACCTACACCGACCTCCGGCGCGACGAGTGGTCGTTCGACGGCCCCCCGCGGGCGGTTTCCTCGGCGCTGCTGCCGATGGGTGGCGCCGTCTCGGGCGTCGCGGGCGCGAATTGGATGCTGATCGGCGACGCCGCCGCCTGCGTCAACCCGCTCAACGGCGAAGGCATCGACTACGGCCTGGAAACCGGCCGGCTGGCCGCGGAGCTGCTGGACACCGGCTCGTTCGAGACCGCGTGGCCGGCGGTGCTGCAGCAGCACTACGGGCGGGGTTTCTCGATCGCCCGCCGGCTGGCCTGGCTGCTCACCGTGCCCTGGTTCCTGCCCGCCACCGGCCCGCTGGCGATGCGCTCGTCGGTGCTGATGGGCATCGCGGTGCGGATGATGGGCAACCTGGTGACCGACGAGGACGTCGACTGGGTGGCGAAGGCCTGGCGGCGCGCGGGCGCGGCGTCGCGGGCGATCGACCGTCGTCCGCCGTTTTCCTGACCGCCGGTGTAACGCGGCGGCAACGCCCGGCGACATACACCGCGTCGGGGGCGGCGCGAAGAAGCAGCGCCCGTGGCGCAGCAGGCAGTGCGCCGTCCACCCCGAGAACAACACACACCAGACCCGCACTCCGGTGCGGGCACTTTCTGCGAAGGATGGCGAGGACGTATGACGTTCGTTGCTAGCTGGGCGCGCCGGTCACTGGCCGCCCTCGCCGCGGCGCTACTGCTGCCGGGCCTGATCGCCGTGGTCGGCGGTTCGGCCACCGCTGCCGCGTACTCACGACCGGGACTGCCGGTCGAAACGCTGATGGTGCCGTCGGCGGCCATGGGACGCGACATTCCCGTCCGCTTCCAGGGCGGCGGCCCGCACGCGGTGTACCTGCTCGACGGGCTGCGGGCCCGCGACGACAACAACGGCTGGGACATCGAGACCGCTGCGTTCGAGACGTTCTACCAGTCGGGCGTCTCGGTCGTCATGCCCGTCGGCGGCATGTCGAGCTTCTACACCAACTGGCAGGCCCCGGCCGTCGGCAACGGCCAGACCTACAACTACCAGTGGGAGACGTTCCTGACCTCGGAGCTCCCGGCCTACCTGTCGGCCAACAAGGGGATCTCGCCGAGCAGCAACGCCGTCGTCGGGCTGTCGATGTCGGGCAGTGCCGCGCTGATCCTGGCCACCTACCACCCGAACCAGTTCCGCTTCGCCGCGTCGCTGTCGGGGTTCCTGAACCTCTCCGACGGCATCTGGCCGACGCTGGTGGGCTTCGCGATGCGGGACGCCGGCGGCTTCGACGCCACCGCCATGTGGGGTCCGGGCGGCGGGCCGGCGTGGAAGCGCAACGACCCGACCGTGAACGTCGGTCAGCTGGTCGCCAACGGCACCCGCATCTGGGTGTACTGCGGCACCGGCCGTCCGGGTGACCTCGGTGGCGGCGGCGACCTGCCCGGTCAGCTGCTCGAGGGCATCACGCTCGACAGCAACAAGAACTTCCAGGCCAAGTACCTGGCCGCCGGCGGCCGCAACGGGACGTTCAACTTCCCGCCGAACGGCACGCACGGCTGGGGCTACTGGGGTTCGCAGCTCAACGCGATGAAGGGTGACATCGTCCGCACCGTGGGCGCCTGACCCGACGAACGAGAAACCGGGTGTCCGCTACGGCGGGCACCCGGTTTTCGTCGTCTCAAGCAAGCCAGTCCTCGGGTGCCGGGACGACAGTCGCCTGGTCGACGAGGTCGCCTTCACCGGCCTCGAACCCGCGGACGGATTCCGCGTCCAGGCCGGTGTCGTCGGGGGCGACCGTCCGCTGCTGGTCGAGCAGATCGGCCTCGGGCGTGGCGTCCGGGAAAGCGTTCACGGTCGACGTCCTTTCTCTCGGTGTCCCGCGGTCAGTTCTGCGTTATGGCGTTCCAATCCGGCGTTGGCGGCGAGCAGTGCGTCGTTGCGGTCCTGCAGGTCGATGATCCGGTGCACACCGGCGAGGTTGACCCCTTCGGCGACCAGCGCCGCGATCCGTTGTAGCCGGGCCAGATCGTCGTCGCTGTACCGCCGGGTACCGCCGTCGGTGCGGGACGGCGTCAGCAGGCCGCGCCGCTCGTAGAGGCGCAGCGTCTGCACCGCGATACCCGACAGCTCCGCGGCGACGGAGATGCTGTAGACACCGCGCCCAGAATCTCCGAAGTTGTTGTCCCCCACCGTATCCCTTGCCTGTCGTTCGCTCCTGTGCTATAAAACCTACAACACACAACATAGATTATCTCTGAGCGGTTCAGGAGGTGGCCTGATGTTGATGCGCATCGATCCCGCCCGCGGGCTGACGCCGCAAGCCGGCGGCACCGTGGCGCGGCCGGGCACCCTGCCGATGGACGCCTGGCGCGAGGATGACCGGTTCGTCGTCGAGTTCGATGCACCCGGCGTACCCGCGGAGTCGCTGCACGTGGAAGTCGAGCGCGACGTACTCACGGTGCGCGCCGAGCGACCGGCCCGCCCGAACCGGGACCTGACCGCCGCCGAGCGGCCGTACGGGGTCTTCACCCGCCAGCTGCTGCTCGACGACACGCTCGACAGCGACCGCATCCAGGCCGACTACACCGACGGCGTACTACGGATCACCATTCCCGTCGCCGCGCGGGCGAAGCCGCGTCGCATCGACGTGACGAGTGCCGTCGAGGAACCGGCACCCGTCACCGCCTGAGACGGTGGCCGGGGCGTCGACCGTCGCGGAGTTCACACCGAGGCGCCGGCAACGTGGAGGCCGAGCGAAACGCCTCACCCGACGGCCGATCCCGGCCCGCGACCTGCCACCGCCATACCGGTGGTGGCGCTGTCACAGCGATTCGTCAGGAGGTGGTGCCCTTATCGGTACAGATCACGCGATGAACCGGCATGCCAATTCGCCGGGTGATTGCGCGACGAGCGCGCACACCTCAGCCGCTTACTGCGGCGTCGCTCCGGCAGCCCGTCATCGCTGACGCCGCGGCGGCCCGCTGCCCGCGGGCGGCGGGCCGCCCGGCACTTTCTCCACCGGGATCTCGACCGGGATGTTGCTCATGACCGATCCCTATGCCGTGCTCGGAGTCTCGCGGACCGCCAGCGCCGCCGAGATCACCCGGGCCTATCGCCGCAAGCTGCGCGACTACCATCCCGACACCCGCCGCGGGGACGCCGACGACCGGCTGCAGGAGGTGCTGGCGGCGTACGCGGCCCTGCGCCGCACGCGATCCGACGCGCCGCCCTCGACCGCCGTGCGCATCCCGGTGCGCCACGGTCGGCGCTGAGGTTCAGGGTTTGACGGCTGCGTGCAACGCGACGATGCCACCGGTGAGGTTCCGCCAGCGAACCTGTGCCCAACCGGCGTCCTGGATCTGCCGTGACAGCGCCGCCTGGTCCGGCCAGGCGCGGATCGACTCCGCCAGATACACGTAGGCGTCCGGGTTCGACGACACCGCCCGCGCCACCCGCGGCAGCGCCTGCATCAGGTACTCCTTGTACACGGTGCCGAACCACGGGTTCGTCGGTGTCGAGAACTCGCAGACCACCAGCCGGCCACCGGGTTTCGTCACGCGCGCCATCTCCCGCAGCCCGGCCGGATGATCGACGACATTGCGCAGCCCGAAGCTGATGGTGACCGCGTCGAAGACCTCGTCGGCGAACGGCAGCCGGGTGGCGTCGCCGGCCACCTTCGGCACGGCGCGCCGCCGGCCCGCGCTCAACATGCCGACCGAGAAGTCGGCCGCCACACACCACGCCCCGGAGCGGGCCAGCTCCTCGGTGGACACCGCCGTGCCCGCCGCCAGGTCGAGCACCCGGTCGCCGGGCTGCAGCCGCAGCGCCGACCGGGTGGCCCGCCGCCAGCCGCGGTCCTGCCCCAGCGACAGCACGGTGTTGGTGAGGTCGTAGCGGCGCGCCACGCCGTCGAACATCGACGCAACTTCGTGCGGATCCTTGTCCAGCGACGCGCGGCTCACCCCGACGACGCTACCGACGACGAGCAGCGGATCAAGACCGGGGAGGAATGGCGGCCCGTCGCCGAGCCGGCGCAGGGCTGATCCAGGCCTCGACGGGCGTGGCGGTGACGGCCGCATAGTGGCCGAGCAGCTCGTCGCAGACGGCCGGCCAGCTGCGGCCGAGCACGCTGCGCCGGGCCGCCGTCGAGTAGCGCTCCCGCTCGGCGAGCAGGTGGTCGACCGCGACGGAGAGCTGACCGGCGAACTCTTCGACGCCGAGCATCAGCCCGGTGTGCATCGGCGTCACCAGATCGCGCGGCCCGCCCGCGTTGGGCGCGATGACCGGCACGCCCGACGCCATGGCCTCCTGCACCGTCTGGCAGAAGGTCTCGTGTTCGCCGGCGTGCACGAACACGTCCATGCCGGCGTACGCGGCGGCGAGCTCGCGGCCGTAGAGCGGGCCGGTGAACACCGCTGACGGCAGCGTCCGCTCGAGCTCGCGGCGGGCGACACCGTCACCGACGATCACCAGCTGCAGGTCGTCCCGCGCGGCCAGCGGGGCGAGGCGCTCGACGTGCTTCTCGGGTGCCAGCCTGCCGACGAAGCCGACGATCGGCTTGCCCGCCGGGGACCACTGCAGGCGCAGCCGTTCGTCGCGGGCCGACGGCACGAACCCGGTGAGGTCGACACCTCGCGCCCAGCGGTGGACCCGCGGCACCCGGTGTGCGGCCAGCGCGTCGATCGCGGCGGTCGACGGCGCCAGCGTGCGGTCGGCGCGGCTGTGCAGGTGGCGCAGCCACGCCCAGGCGGCGCGGCCGGCGGGGGCGAGCCCGTAACTGGTCGCGAAGCCCGCGATGTCGGTCTGGAACACCGCGACCGTCGGCACGCCGAGCCGGCGGGCGGCGAGCAGGCCGCCGTAGCCCAGCAGCGCCGGAGACGCCAGGTGCACGACGTCGGGCGCGAAATCGCGCAACACACCGGAAAGCCGTGGGCCGGGAACCCCCAGCGGCAGCGACGTCACGCCGGGGAACATCCGCGACGGCACCCGGTGCACGTCGACGCCGTCATGGCGCCGCGGCGCCGCGGGCTCGCCGCGTGGGGTGTCCGGGGCGACGACGAGCGCCTGGTGCCCGGTGCGCTGCAGGTGCTCGAGCACCCGCAGCACCGAGTTGGTGACGCCGTTGACGTTGGGGAGGAAGGACTCGGCGACGATGGCAACGCGCACGCGGTCGAGCGTGGCAGCGGCGGGGAACGCGGACGTGACCGTCGGGCGGACACGACGCGAACATCAGGCGAGTCGCCGCTCCAGCAGCGACAAGCCGGCCAGCAGCCCGGCCGCGACGACCCAGCCGACCAGCAGGATCGACCCGGCGGGGATGATCGCCAGCTTGGCGTTGCGGTGCTGCACCCGCACCAGGTCGGGGTTGTTCACGTCGTATTCGACGTAGATCCGCATACCGTCGGCCAGCTCCGAGGGATAGAGCACACCGAGCTCGGGCCGGTAGGTGACGCGATCGGGGGTGACGAACTCGATGGTCGAGCGGCGGGGGCCCGCCGACAGCACCTCGGCCTGCGCGACGCCCATGTGCCGCTCGATCTGCCGGTCGTTCCGCCACGCGCCCGCGACCAGCAGGATCGACTGCAGCAGCACGATGACCGCCAACACCAGCACCGTGATGCGCGCGTACCGCAGCAACCGGCCGCGCAGCGTGGTCGGCGGGACGAGGCCGCGGCCGAACGCCAGCGCGCGCAGCGTCGCTCTCAGATCGCCGCCTTGATCGACGCGTGGAGGCGGCGCAGCGTCGAACGGTCGGCCTTCACCTCCAGCACCCGCATGCCGCGCGCCGGCTCGCCGAGCGCGGCGGGCAGGTCGGCGAGCTCCACCTGCGTGGTGTCGACGTGGTAGGCCCGGCACAGCGCACCGACGTCGACGTCGTGCGGGGTGCCGAAGATGCGCGACGAGACGTCGGAGAACCGCGGGTCGCCCTGCTCGAGCAGCTCGAAGATGCCGCCGCCGTTGTCGTTGGACACCACGATCGTCAGGTCGTCGGGCGCCGGCTCGGTGGGGCCGATCAGCAGTCCGGAGGCGTCGTGGACGAACGTCAGGTCGCCGATCAGCGCGACCGTGCGGCCCGGATGGGCGAGCGCCGCGCCGATGGTCGTCGACACCGTGCCGTCGATGCCCGCAACCCCGCGGTTCGATCGGACCACGACGCCCGTAGTGCGCAGACCGACGAGCGCGGCGTCGCGCACCGGGTTCGACGCGCCGAGCACCAGCTGGTCGCCGGGCCGCAACGCGTCGGTGACCGCGGCCGCGACGTGCAGGCCGGTGGTGAGCGCATGGCCGGCGAGCTGCTCGCGGACGGCCGCCTCGGCGCGCCGGTTGACGTCCGCGCAGCGCTGCAGCCAGCCGGCGGCCGGTTCGCCGGAGAGCACCGCGCGGGTGCCGGTGGCCTGCGAGTTGCCGGACACGTCGGGCCAGCGCGGCCCGGTGGTGAGCGCGTAGACCGGTATCGCCGAGTCGGCGAGCAACGCCGACACCGACCGGTGCAGCGTCGGCCGGCCGACCATGATGACCTGCTGTGGCCGCAGCAGCGGCAGCGCCAGCGGGTGCAGCGGGTTGGCGGCGTGCGGGGCGGTGGGCTCGGCGACCGTCGGCAGGTGCGCGAGGTTCTCGTGCACGCCGGCGCCGTGGCCCGCGATGACCACGGTGTCGCGCGTGACGTCGATGTCCAGGGGCTGGTCGAACGTCACCGGCGGGGTGACCGTCCATGGGCGGCCGCCCGGCCGGCCCGGCGGGACGTCGTCGAGGCGGGCGTCGGCGTCGGGCACCAGCGGTTCGCGCATCGGGATGTCGAAGTGCACGGGTCCGGCGTTGGCGGTGCGGGCGCCCGTCGCGGCCACCAGTACGCGGCAGGTGGCCGAGCGCCACTGCGCGTTCTGCTCGGCGTAGCTGTCGCCGGAGTCGGCGGCCATGCCGAGGCTGATGGCGGCCCGCAGCTGGGTGCCGAAGTAGCCGAACTGCTCCATCGTCTGGTTCGCGCCGGTCCCGAGCATCTCGTAGGGCCGGTTCGCCGACAGCACGATCAGCGGTACGCGGGCGTAGTTGGCCTCGACGACGGCGGGCCCGAGGTTGGCGACCGCGGTGCCCGACGTCATCACCACCGGCACCGGTGCGCCGCCGGCCAGCGCCAGGCCGATGGCCAGGAAGCCGGCCCCGCGCTCGTCGATCCGCACGTGCAGCCGCAGCCGGCCGGCGGCGTCGGCGTCCCGCAGCGCGAACGCCAGCGGGGCGTTGCGCGAGCCGGGGCACAGCACGACGTCGCGGACACCGCCGCGGACGAGCTCGTCGACCACCACCCGCGCCTGCGCGGTCGAGGGATTGGTCATGACTACAGCGTGGCACACCCGTCGAAAGCGCTGGTCAGGACGCGAGGAACTGCAGTGCCGCGGCGTTCACCTGCTGCGGCCGCTCCAAGAAGCCGAGGTGGCCGGCGTCGGCGATCTCGGCGTACCGGGCGCCGGGGACGGCGTCGGCGACCTCCTTGCCGAGATACGCCGGCAGCGCGACGTCGTCGGCGAACCCGATGACGAGGACCTTCGCGCGGATCGCGGCGTAGGCGGGTAGCCGGTTGCCCACGGGGGCGATGTCGTACTGGCGCCGCAGCCCGGGGGTCGGTTTCGTCGGCCACATCGTGAACATGTCGATCCAGTCGCGGACCGCGGAGTCGTCGTTCAGCGTGCGGGGCGAGAAGCTCTCCAGCAGGCGGATCTTCGCGTCGTAGGCCGGCGGCAGCGTCACGCCCGCCGCGTGCAGCTCCTGCTCCGCGGCGCGGAAGAACGTCCGGGTGCGGTCGTGGCGGCCGCGGGTGGCCATGAGCACCGCATGGGTGACGAGCTCGGGGCGGGCCAGCATGAGCTCCTGGGCGATGAACGAGCCCATCGACACCCCGACGACGCGGACCGGCCCGGCGCCGAGCCGCTCGATCAGCTCGGCGGTGTCGGCGACCATCTGCTCGGTGGTGAACCCGTCGGCGTTCTCGGTGGCCCCGACGCCGCGGTTGTCGAAGGTGATGGCCCGGAAGCCGGCGGCGACGAACGCCGGCACCTGGTGCAGATGCCAGGTGCGGCCGGTGCCGCCGCGACCGGAGATGAACAGCACCGGCGGCCCGGAGCCGCTGTCGTCGTAGGCCAGCACCACGCCGACGACGGTACCGAGGGCTTTCGACGCGCGCTGTCGTCCCGGGCGTCACAGCCGCCGCAGTGGCTGGTGTGGCGGAAGTGGTGTGCGGTGCTGGGTCGTCCGCCGGTCATGGCGGACTGTTCGAATACAGCAGGGCGTAGCAGGCGGTGACGCGTTCGATCCACCACTGCCGACGATGCGGCGGAACGGCCAGCGCGGCGAGCCGCGCCGGATCGGGGACGACGGGCCCGACGGCGAGCTCGCCGTTGACCGGAAGCCGTTGCGGCGCAACGTCGTCGACGAACAGCCCGCCGGTACCGAGGCCGCAGGCGTGGTCGAGCCGCGGCAGGGCGGCCGCCGCGGCGAGCCCGGCGGCCATGCCGATCGCCGAATCGAGCGCGCTGGACACCACCACCGGCACGTCGATCGCGGCGGCGATCGCCAGGAGCGCCGAGACACCGCCCAGCGGCGCGACCTTCAGCACCGCGATGTCGGCGGCGCCCGCGCGGACCACGCGCAGCGGGTCGTCGGCCTTGCGGATGCTCTCGTCGGCAGCGATCGGGACGTCGACGGACCGGCGCACCTCGGCCAGCTCCTCGACACGCGCGCAGGGCTGCTCGACGTATTCGAGCGGCCCGTCAGCGGTCAGCGCGGCGATCGCCCGTCGCGCCTCGGCCACCGTCCACCCGCCGTTGGCGTCGACCCGCACCGTCGGCAGCTCGGCGCGGACCGCGTTCACCCGGGCCACGTCGTCGGCCAGCGACTGACCGGCCTCGGCGACCTTGACCTTGGCGGTGCTCGCCCCCGGGAAGCGCGCCAGCACCTCAGCGACCTGCGCCGCGGGCACCGCCGGCACCGTGGCGTTCACCGGGATGGTCGATCGGAGCGGCGCGGGCGCCGGCCGGTAGGCGGCCTCGATGCCCGACGCCAACCACGCCGCGGCCTCCGGCGGCGGGTACTCGGGAAACGCGCCGAACTCGCCCCAGCCGGCGGGGCCCTCGAACACGGCCACCTCGCGGCTGGTCAGCCCGCGGAACCGCACCCGCATCGGCAGCGCGACGACGTGGAGCCCGTCGAGCAGGTCGGCCAACGTGGGCGGTGCGCCATCCATGGCGACCAGTGTGGGCCGTCGACCCCGTCGGATATCACTCACGTCGCGTGGTCGCCACCTAAACTGCACGAAAACGACGGCAAGGTGGGGACGTGGGTCGGTTGCTGGCCATCGGCGCGGCGGTGTGCGCCGCCGTGGCGGTGACCGGGTGCGTCTCCACCGTCGAGGGCTCGGCGGTCGCGGGCACCGAGCTGTCGCGGCCCACCCCGCTGGTGCCGGTGACCGGCGCCACGCCCGTCGCGCCCGCTCCCCCACCGCAGACCGCCGCCGCACCGAACGTCGAGGAACCGGCGCTCGACGGGCTGCTGGTGCCGCTCGACGACGTCCGGAACCTGCTGGACGCACCCGAGCTGGCCGTCGAGCAGAGCTACACCGCGATGCCGCCGAGCACCGTCGGCTACGACCCGCCGACCTGCGTCAGCGCCGCCTACAACGTGGTCGAGGCCGCCTACCGGGACAGCGGTTTCGTCGCCGTGCGCGGGGTCGCCCTGCAGGAACCCGCCGGCGTGCAGGTCACCCACAACGTCGACCAGGGTGTCGTCACCTTCCCCGACGCCGCGGCGGCGGCCGGCTTCGTCGCCCGCAGCGTCGACGGCTGGCGGCAGTGTGCCACCTTGCCGTTCACCGCCACCCGGCCCGAGGTGGTCGAACGGTGGACCTTCGGCGACGTCGGCGAGGGCGGCGGCATCTTCACCGTCAGCAAGTCGGTCGAGGGCGGCGAAGGGTGGCGCTGCGGGCGGGCGATGACGTCGAAGGCCAACGTCGTCGTCGACGTCTCGGCGTGCGGCTTCGGCATCACCGATCAGGCCGCCGCGATCGCGACCCGCATCCGCGACAAGATCCCCGGGTAGCCTCTCGCCGGACTGGAACACGTTCTAGTCTGAGCCGCATGCGTGACGAACTGCTTCGCCATCCCGTCCACTCCGGCCATCTGCTCGCCGGCGCGCTGAAGCGCCACCGGGACAAGCCGCTGCTGGTTCTCGGCGACACCACGCTGACCGGCGGACAGCTAGCCGACCGCATCAGCCAGTACATTCAGGCGTTCGAAGCGGTGGGGGCAGGGACCGGCGCGGCCGTCGGGCTGCTGTCGCTCAACCGGCCCGAGGTGCTGATGATCGTCGGCGCCGGGCAGACGCAGGGCTACCGCCGCACGGCACTACACCCTCTCGGCTCACTGGACGACCACGCCTATGTGCTGTCCGACGCCGGGGTGACGTCGCTGATCATCGATCCGCAGCCGATGTTCGTGCAGCGGGCGCTCGGACTGCTGGAGAAGGTCGACTCGCTGAAGCAGATCCTGACGATCGGGCCGGTACCGCCGGAGCTCGCCGAGTCCGGCGCGGCGGTGGTGGACCTCAACGCCGAGGCCGCCAAGTACGACGCCCGCCCGCTGGTGGCCGCGGACCTGCCGCCCGACCACGTCGGCGGCCTCACCTACACCGGCGGGACGACGGGCAAGCCCAAGGGCGTCATCATGACGGTGCAGGCCACCACCACCATGACGACCATCCAGCTCGCCGAATGGGAATGGCCCGAACAGCCCCGGTTCCTGATGATCACGCCGCTGTCGCACGCCGGTGCGGCGTACTTCCTGCCGACCGCGATCAAGGGCGGCGAGATGCACGTGCTGCCGCGCTTCGATCCGGGCGAGGTGCTGCGGGTGATCGAGGAAAAGAAGATCACCGCGACGTTCCTGGTGCCGTCGATGCTGTATGCGCTGCTGGATCACCCCGATTCCCACACCCGCGACCTGTCGTCGCTGGAGACGGTGTACTACGGCGCGTCCGCGATCAACCCGGTGCGGCTGGCGGAGGCCATCCGCCGGTTCGGGAAGATCTTCGCGCAGAACTACGGCCAGTCCGAGGCCCCGATGGCCATCTCCTATCTCGGTAAGAACGACCACGACGAGAAGCGGCTGTCGAGCTGCGGGCGGCCGACGCTGTTCGCGCGGACCGCGCTGCTCGACGCCGACGGCAACCCGGTGCCGCAGGGCGAGGCCGGCGAGATCTGTGTGTCGGGGCCGCTGCTGGCGGGCGGCTACTGGAACAAGCCGGAGGAGACCGCCAAGACGTTCAAAGATGGCTGGCTGCGCACCGGCGACATGGCTCGCGAGGACGAAGACGGCTACTGGTTCATCGTCGACCGCGTCAAGGACATGATCGTCACCGGCGGGTTCAACGTGTTCCCCCGCGAGGTCGAGGACGTCGTCGCCGAGCACCCGGCCGTCGCGCAGGTGTGTGTGGTCGGGACGCCGGACGACAAGTGGGGCGAGGCCGTCACCGCCGTGGTGGTGCTGCGCTCCGACGCCGAGCGCTCCGCGGACGCCGTCGCCCGCATGACCGCCGAGATCCAGGCGAGTGTCAAGGAGCGCAAGGGTTCGGTGCATGCGCCGAAGCAGGTGGTCGTCGCCGATTCGCTGCCGCTGACCGGGCTGGGCAAGCCCGACAAGAAGGCGGTGCGGGCGACGTTCTGGGAGGGCGCCGCCCGCTCGGTGGGGTAGAGATCCGCCGCCGAAATTGAATTCCCGGCACTGTTTCGCGTCCGAGAACGACCGGGAATGCGGTTTCGCGGGAGAATGCGGCGGTGATTGAACGCATCCGGCCGCCGTGGTGGCTCAAGTACGTCAACAAGGTGATGATCGCCCTGAACCGGCTCGGTGTGGGCGGCGAGAGCGGACCCGCGGTGCTCGTGGTGCCCGGGCGCAAGACGGGCAAGCCGCGGTCGACGCCGATCACCCCGTTCAACGTCGACGGCCGGCGCTACGTGGTCGCCGGGCTCCCCGGCTCGGATTGGTCGGCC
The DNA here is from genome assembly GCF_021213805.1 of Mycobacterium sp. MYCO198283. GTDB lineage: Bacteria > Actinomycetota > Actinomycetes > Mycobacteriales > Mycobacteriaceae > Mycobacterium. The sequence goes on along the minus strand of NZ_JAJQJI010000003.1, from coordinate 419,547 downwards.
AACGCCCGCGCCGCCGGCGAGGCCGAGCTGCGGACCGGCCGTCGCGTCGAGCGGGTCCGGATGACCGAGCTGCCGCCCGACGAGGCGCGGCCGCTGTTGCGTCGGTTCCCCGAGCTGGTGCCGACCGGCGTCGGCTTCGTCAAGAACGCCGGACTGGTCACCGGACCCAACCCCGACGAATTCGAAGCGCTGGCCGGGCGCCTGGCGGTCTTCCGGTTCGACCCCGTGGGCGCGTGACGCTGTGAGCGACCCGTTCGACCCCGAGATCTGGCAGACCGTCCCCGGCTTCGAGGACCTGACCGACATCACCTACCACCGGCACGTCACGGACGGCACCGTGCGGGTGGCGTTCAACCGGCCCGAGGTGCGCAACGCGTTTCGGCCGCACACCGTCGACGAGCTTTACCGCACCCTCGATCACGCCCGCATGTCCCCCGACGTCGGCGTCGTCCTGCTCACCGGAAACGGCCCGAGCCCCAAGGACGGCGGCTGGGCGTTCTGCTCCGGCGGCGATCAGCGCATCCGGGGCCGCACCGGCTACCAGTACGCGAGCGGCGACACCGCCGACACCGTCGACGCCGCACGCGCCGGCCGGCTGCACATCCTCGAGGTGCAGCGGCTGATCCGGTTCATGCCTACGGTCGTCATCTGCCTGGTGAACGGCTGGGCGGCCGGCGGCGGGCACAGCCTGCACGTGGTGTGCGACCTGACGCTCGCCAGCCGGGAGCACGCCCGCTTCAAGCAGACCGACGCCGACGTCGGCAGCTTCGACGGTGGCTACGGCAGCGCCTACCTGGCGCGGCAGGTCGGGCAGAAATTCGCCCGCGAGATCTTCTTCCTCGGCCGCACCTACACCGCCGAGCAGATGCACCACATGGGTGCGGTCAACGAAGTGGTCGACCACGCCGACCTGGAGACCGTCGCGGTGCAGTGGGCCGCGGAGATCAACGGCAAGTCCCCGCAGGCCCAGCGGATGCTGAAGTTCGCGTTCAACCTGCTCGACGACGGGCTTGTGGGCCAGCAGCTGTTCGCCGGCGAGGCGACGCGGCTGGCGTACATGACCGACGAGGCCGTCGAGGGCCGCGACGCGTTCCTGGAGAAGCGGGACCCCGACTGGAGCCGGTTCCCCCGCTACTTCTAAAGCGATGCGGATCAGCCGAGTGGCGGGCGGAAGCGGGTCTGCCCGTGCGGTGACTTGCTGAAGGCGAGCACCTTGTCGGCGACGACCTGGAAGACATGACAGACCCGGCCGTCGAACTCGAACAGGCTGCCGGTGACCTCGATCAGCGGATCGCGACCATATTTCTCGACGAATCCGGCGACGACGTCGCGCATCGCGGCGGGCTCGGTGAGCTGCTTCGCCGATCCTTCGACGACGACGTCGAGGCCGCTGCGCCAGGTGCTCACGCCCGTCGTGACCGCCACGGCCGGATCGTGGGCGATGTTGCACACCTTCTGGTCATCCCACTGCGAAATGAAGCGGAAGGTGTCGGTGCGCCACAGGCCCAGGATGGGCGTCACATGGGGCCGGCCGTCTTCGCGCACCGTCGACAGCCAGTACATCTCGGCGGTCCGCAGCACCTCATCGACGTGCGGCCACGGCACCGGTTCGGTGAAGTAGCTCGTCCGTCGATCCACCCGGCCTTTTGCATTCATGCTGTGCGCGACAGTACGCGGCCGTCGTGGCACTCGCGATCGCTGCGGCGAACGCCACCGGGCCTCACGACGTCACCGCCACCTAGACTTTCGCGGGTGAGCAGGAATCCCCTCAAAAGGCTGAGCAACGCGGTCGCACTGGCCGGTATGCGCCCGCCGTTGACGGCTCAGCTGGTGATGCACCGGCCCAACCGCCGCACCGTCGACCTGCGCGGAAAGCGCGTGCTCCTGACCGGTGCGTCGTCCGGCATCGGCGAGGCGGCCGCCCGCCAGTTCGCCTGCCGCGGCGCCACGGTGGTTGCGGTGGCCCGCCGCGCCGACCTGCTCGCGACCCTGGTGTCCGAGATCGGCGAGCAGGGCGGCGAGGCGATCGCCCGGCCCTGCGACCTCTCCGACCTCGCCGCGATCGACGAGTTGGTGGCCGATGTCGAAGAACGGCTCGGCGGTATCGACATCCTCGTCAACAACGCCGGTCGCTCGATCCGCCGGCCGCTGGCCGAATCGCTCGACCGCTGGCACGACGTCGAGCGGACGATGACGCTGAACTATTACTCGCCGCTGCGGCTGGTGCGCGGGCTGGCACCCGGGATGCTCGAGCGCCGCGACGGCCACGTCATCAACGTCGCGACGTGGGGCGTGCTGAGTGAGGCGTCGCCGCTGTTCGGGGTGTACAACGCGTCCAAGGCGGCGTTGTCGGCGGTGAGCCGTGTGATCGACACCGAATGGTCGAGCCGCGGTGTGCACTCGACCACGCTGTACTACCCGCTGGTGTCGACGCCGATGATCGCGCCGACCCGCGCCTTCGACGGGTTGCCCGCGCTGACCCCCGAGGAAGCCGGCGCGTGGATGATCGCCGCGGCACGGCGCCGGCCGGTGCGGATCGCACCCCGGATCGCGCTGGCCGCGCAGGCGCTGGACACCGTCAGCCCCGAGTCGGTGAACACCATCCTCAAGCGTCAAGACGTGGCGCCCACCCGCTGAAATCGGTGCACAGTGGGGGTGTTGGGCGGGCTTAGATTGGACGGGCTCCTACTCCCCGTGAGGTGACGCTGTGGCTTTGTCCTTGCACGACATCCAGCGCTGGGATCCCGACTCGCTGGCGACGGTCTCGTCAGCCGTGACCGAACGGGCCGCGGGCTTCCGCGACACCTCGCGACGGAGACGCGCGACGATGGCTTGGGTGGAGTGGGACGGCGACGCCGACGCACACAGGCCGGTGCAGGACCTTAAGGACTACCTGACCACCGTCTGTCGATACGCCGCCGACAACGGGATCAACGCCGCATTCGGTGCCGGGCTCAGCCCTGAACTCGCCGGTGCCGGAGCACTCCCCGGAGCTGTCCTTGGGTTCGTCGGCGGCTTCGCCCAAGGGGTGATCGAAGCTCCGCTCAAGGCCGCAGCCAAAGGCGCGTGGGGGTGGTTGACCGACCCGATCCCAGGAGCACCCGCACCATGATCAGCACCACGCGAGTCTTGCTGTTCCTGCCTCCCTATCTCGTGTGGGCGGTCGCTATCGATCTGCTGTTTCACTCCGCCGACCGATCGAACGCCACCACCGTGCCCCTGTGGATGGTGATCGGCGTCGCGGTATCGGCAGTCGGTGTGGCTGCCGCCGTGCTGTGGTTCCTGATCCGGCGCAGCAGCGGCACGATGCCCGAGAACCGGCAATACACGTACGTCGCATTGCTGGCCGGAGTCGTTGTCTCGGGATTCGTCACTGACGCGCTTGAAGGACTCGCCTCGGTCGCACTGGGTGGGCACCCCTGGTGGCTGCTTGCAGCGATCTACACCGTCGGTTATGCGATCTGCTGCGCCGTCGTGGCACTGACCCTTAGGCGGCATTCACCGGTGGAGACATGACCGCAGCAACTGCCCGGATTTGCGAAGCACGCAGGTGCAGGTCGTGCCTCGGAACCTTTCAGACGCATTTCGACATCGGTGCCGGCACATGAGCCCGACGCGCGTCCTGCCCCGACGCCTGCTGGCGACGATGCTGATCGCACCGGTGCTGGCGGCCTGCGCCGCATCGACGCCGCCCGACCTACCGGGCGCCACCGACCCGACTGCCGTGCAACAGCTGCTCACCAGCCCCGACAGCGCGTCGTTCCTGACCGGCATCAGCACCTACGCCTGGCCGGACGACGGTGCCCGGGCGGGCCAAGCGTTCGCGTGGATCGCCCGCGACGCGGCCTCGGGGGACGACGAAACCGCCACGCGAGCTGGAGAATCCGCGCACGCGCTGGCCACCTATGTCGCCGGGCACGTCGACGAGCTGACATCAGTGCGCTACGGCTTCCTCGGGCTTCTCCGAAGCTCCGTCGGCGCCGTCAACCCGGCGTTGGTGCGAGCGTGGGCCACGGCGCTGACGCCCTTTCAGCTCGCGATGGTGGGCGACGCCTCACCGGCACCCGGCTTCACCGCGCTCGATCCGTCGGATTCCTATGCCGCGCTCCGGCAGGTGTTCGGCATCGTCTTCACCGACAAGCAAGCGGGCGACGACTTCGCCCGCAGCGCCTACGACCAGGCGATGGCGCTGGTCGAGGTCGCCGCGCGCGAGGGCTGCGCGAACCCGGCGACAGCGCAGGCGCAGCGGCCGCGGCTGTGGCAGGCCGGCGCGCTGGTCGGAGCGGTCGAAGGCGGCGCCACCGAGCCCGACGCCGCGGACGTCGAGCGGCTGAACTTCACGCAAGCCGACAACCGGCTGGTGCTCACGATCGCGACGGCGTGTCTGCCCTCCGACCCGGACCCGATACCGGAAGTCCGTCGCTACGTCGTCGGCAGTCGGCTGCTGCTTCCCGACCAGATCGACCCGAACAAGCGGGTGGAGTACTTCACCTGGCTCAAGGGCTATGCGGCTGACCGGAACATCAACACCGGAGAATTTATGCAGGGCTATCAGGCCGTCGTGCCGTGACGACCCCACCGGCACCGTCCACGAATTTCCTCGATCACTATCGTGATTACCGAAACGACACGAGCGGCCAGCCGCAGCAGCCACAGCTTCGGACGCCAGCCTCACCCGGGTCCCCCGGTGCGCTGGTTGCCCGAACCCTCGCTCGCGCTCGCAGGAGCCGCCGTGAAGTTGCCGATCGTCGGCGACCGTCGTGACGAAGGTGTCCGTGAAACGCCTTCACCAGCTTCAGAACTACACACTCCTCGAGGCGTTACTCTCCGGAATGGCACAGTTTCCTCGGAACCTTTCAGACGCATTTCGACATCGGTGCCGGCACATGAGCCCGATGCGCGTCCTGCCCCGACGCCTGCTGGCGACGATGCTGATCGCACCGGTGCTGGCGGCCTGCGCCGCATCGACGCCGCCCGACCTACCGGGCGCCACCGACCCGACTGCCGTGCAACGGCTGCTCACCAGCCCCGACAGCGCGTCGTTCCTGTCCGGCATCAGCACCTACGCCTGGCCGGACGACGGTGCCCGCGCCGGCGAGAGCTTCACGTGGATTACCCGCGACGCGGCCTCGGGGGACGACGAAACCGCCACGCGGGCTGGAGAATCCGCGCACGCGCTGGCCACTTATGCCGCCGAGCACACCGACGAGCTGACGTCGGTGCGCTACGGCTTCCTCGGGCTTCTCCGCAGCTCCGTCGGCGCCGTCAACCCCGCGCTGGTTCAGGCGTGGGCCGCGGCGCTGACGCCCTATCAGCTCGCGATGGTGGGCGACACCCAACCGGCGCCCGGCTTCACCGCGCTCGATCCGTCGGATTCCTATGCCGCGCTGCGACGGGTGTTCGGCATCGTCTTCACCGACAAGCAAGCGGGCGACGACTTCGCCCGCAGCGCCTACGACCAGGCGATGGCGCTGGTCGAGGTCGCCGCGCGCGAGGGCTGCGCGAACCCGGCGACAGCGCAGGCGCAGCGGCCGCGGCTGTGGCAGGCGGGTGCGCTGGCCGGAGCGGTCGAAGGCGGCGCCGGCCAGCCCGACGTCGCCGACGTCGAGCGGCTGAACTTCGCGCAAGCCGACAACCGGCTGGTGTTCACCATCGCGACGGCGTGTGTACCGCTCGACCCGAACCCGCGACCCGAAGTCCGCCGCTACATCACCGACGGTCAGCTGCTGCCGCCGGACCAGATCGAGCCGAGCAAACAGGCCGAGTACTACACCTGGCTCAAGGGCTATGCGGTAGACCGGGACATCGACACCGGGGCGTTCTCCCAGGGCTATCGCGCCGTCGTCCCGTGATCGGGCCGGTTAGGTTAGCCATGCCATACTCAGGACCATGGCAGAGCTGGCGATCGACGTCGACGCGGTCACCAAGGCGTTCGGTGACAAGCAGGCGCTGCGCGGTGTGACGTTCTCGGCGCCGGCGGGGTCGGTGCTCGGGGTGCTCGGACCCAACGGCGCGGGAAAGACGACCACCGTCAACATCCTCTCCACGCTGATCCGCCCGTCGTCCGGCCGCGCCACCGTGGCGGGCTTCGACGTCGTCGAGCGCGCCGATGACGTGCGGCGCGCGATCGGACTGACCGGCCAGTACGCCGCCGTCGACGAGGTGCTGACCGCGCGCGAGAATCTGGTGCTGTTCGGCCGGCTGCGCGGGCTGAAACGGGCACCAGCCCGCGAGCGCGCCGACGAACTCCTGACCCGGTTCGATCTGGTCGACGCCGCCGACCGCCGCGTCTCGACGTTCTCCGGCGGCATGCGGCGACGCGTCGACATCGCGTGCGGGCTCGTCGTGCCGCCGCAGGTGCTGTTCCTCGACGAGCCGACCACCGGGCTGGATCCGCGCAGCCGTCGCGACGTGTGGTCGCTCGTCGCGTCGCTGCGGGAGCAGGGCATCACCGTGCTGCTGACCACGCAGTACCTGGAGGAGGCCGACGCGCTCGCCGATCGCATCGTGGTGATCGACGACGGCACCGTGATCGCCGATGGCACCGCCGACGAGCTGAAGCAGCGCGTGGGCGCCAGCTTCTGCGAGGTGACCCCGGCGCGTGCCGAGGAGCTGCCGCAGATCACGTCGGCACTCGAGAGCCTGGGGGCCGCAGTGCGATCGGACAGTGTGTCGGTGCCGGCGCCTGGCGGCGTCGCGACGCTCGGCGAGGTGTTCCGGCGCGTCGAGTCGCTCGGCGTCGAGATCGCCGACATCAGCCTGCGTAAGCCGTCGCTCGACGAGGTGTTCTTCGCGCTCACCGACCGCGTGCGCACGTGACGGCCCTGGCCGCGCTGACCGGGCGGTCGCTGACCGGCACGCTGCGCGACGGCGATCTGCTGTTCGCGCTCGTCGGCCCCGTCGCGTTCTTCCTGTGCTTCACCATCACGCTGCGCAACGTCATCAGTACCGGCGCCATGAGCTACCCGCAGTACATCCTGCCGGTCATCGTCGTGCAGGCCATGATCTTCTGCGCGATGACGACCGCCGACCGCGCGGCCCGCGATCACCTCAGCGGCATGGGCACGCGGCTGCGCGCCCTGCCCGTCTCGCCGCTGGCACCGGTGGCCGCGCGGATGCTCTCGGCGCTGTGCCGGGCCGTAATCGGGCTGCTCGCGGCGCTGGCCGTCGGACACGCGTTCGGGTTCCGGTTCGCCGGCGCACCCGGCGACGCGCTCGCCTTCGTCGGGATCGCGCTGCTGCTGTCGCTGGCACTGTCGCTGGGCGCCGACGCGCTGGGGTCGCTGGCGACCAGCGCCGAGGCCGCGAGCCAGGCCCTGCTGGTGCCGCAGCTGCTGCTCGTGATGCTGTCGACGGGTATCGCGCCCGCCGAAGCCTTCCCAAGCTGGCTCGGGCCGTTCGTCCGCAATCAGCCGGTGTCGCAGATCGCCCAGGCGCTGCGCGACCTGGCCGGCGGCACCGTCGCGACCGACACGCTGCTGATCAGCCTGGCGTGGTGCGTCGGCATGCTCGCGGTGTTCGGCGCGATCGCGGTGCGGGTGCAGCGGCGGCCCGCATGATCCTGCTGACGCAGTCCTGGCTGCATGCTCACCGGTTGCTGACCGGCTGGCGCCGCGAGCCCGTCGTGCTGGTGCAGTCGCTGCTGTTCCCGACGTTCCTGTTGATCGTCTACACCCTGGTGATCGGCAAGTCGCTGCAGAACCTGACCGGCGACAGCAGCAGCTACGGGCTGGCGCCGATGTGCGCGGTGGCGGGCGCGCTGTTCGGGGCGATCGGCACCGGCGCCGCGCTGCCCGTCGAACGCGAGTCGGGGCTGCTGAGCCGGCTGTGGGTGCTGCCGGTGCGCCGCTCGAGCGCGCTCCTGGGCCGGCTGGTCGCCGAGGCGGTGCGGGCGCTGGTCGGCGCGGTGCTCATCACCGCGGTGGCCGTCGCGCTGGGTCTGCGGTTCAGTCAGGGACCCGCCGCGGCGCTCGCCTTTATGCTCATCCCGGTGCTGTCGGTGATCGGCTTCGCCGCCGTCGTCGTCGCGATGGGCGTGCGGGCCGGCGGGCGGAACATCATCGTCGGGCTCTCGGCGGTGAGCTTCCTGCTGCTGTTCTTCAACTCCGGCATGGTGCCCATCGACGTGTTCCCCGGCTGGCTGCGGCCGGTGGTGCGGGCGCAGCCGATGTCGCCGGCCATCGAGGCCATGCGCGCGCTGGCCGACGGCGGGCCGACGCTGGTGCCCGTGCTGCAGACGCTGAGCTGGACCGCGGGCCTGCTGGTGGTGTTCGGCCCGCTCGCGGTGCGCGGCTATCGCCGCGCCGCCGAAGCCGGTGCATGACGCGCGCCGTGATAGACACGGACCCATGGAGATCCTGGCCAGCCGGGTGCTGATCCGACCGGCCGATTACGACCGGTCGATGGCCTTCTATCGCGACGAGCTCGGCCTGGCGATCGCCCGCGACTACGGGGCAGGCACCGTGTTCTACGCCGGGCAATCGCTCATCGAGCTGGCGGCACACGGCGAACCGAGCGCCGGCGGATCACTGTGGCTGCAGGTTCGCGACGTCTACGCCGCCGAACGTGAGCTGTCGGAACGCGGCGTGGCCATCGCGCGCGAGGCGAAGCAGGAGCCGTGGGGTCTGCACGAACTGCACGTGCTCGACCCCGACGGCGTGCGGCTGATCTTCGTGCAGGTGCCCGAGGACCACCCACTGCGCACCGACACCCGACGGCGCCAGCAGCCGTAGTCAGCCCGTCGGCGTCGCCAGCGGCCAGCCCACCGATGCGAGCCGCGAGGCGACCTGCGCGATCTCCTCGGGGTTCGGCTCCTTCTCGATGATCTGGTGGATCGCGTCGCGCACCTGGTCGCGGGTGACGGTGTCCTCGCCCGCGCTGTTGCGGAGGATGCTCTGCGCGGCCTCGACGACCTGCTCCTCGGTGAGCGAACGCTTGAGCAGCGCCAGCAGCGGGAAGTAGTCCTTCGGCGGCACACCGTGCGGATACCCGGCGTGCAGCCAGCCCAGCACGGAGTTCAGCACGCCTTCGGATTGCTGCGCTTCAGTCATCGTGTCCTCACTTCTTGGGCAGGAACGGGAACAGGTCGATACCGAAGTGATGGTCGATGGTGGCCCGGGTGATCCACAGGATGGCGACGACGATGACCATCCCGACGAGCGCGAACGTCGCGACACCGACCGCCTTGAGGAGCGGGTTCGGGGCGTCGGTGGTTCCGTCGGCCGTCGCACCGCCCGTCCCGTGCGCGAACGCGCGCAGGCCCAGAGCGAAGACGGCCGGCAGCCCCGCACCGAGCACCAACCCCACCACCAGCACCCGCAACACGTTCTCGAGCACGCTCATGACAACTCCTTCGCGGATATCGGTTAAGCGTTCAGACCGGCTCGGCCTGCTTGGCCACGCGAACCTCGGCCGGCACGACCGAGTTGTGCTGCTCGTCCCACTCGGCGTTGACGTTCTGGTGGTCGACCTTCTGCTGCTGGGCGCGCCACCACAGGTAGCCCGCCGCTGCGACGAGGATGCCGAAGATCACGACGTCCCCCACCAACACGCTGGTCGCCGATGCGACACCGCTGGCGACCCAGTAGGACAGTGCGCCGACGAGGCCGGCGGCGGGCAGCGTCGTCAACCAGGCGACCGCCATCCGGCCGGCCACGTTCCAGCGGACGCGGGCGCCGGGCTTGCCGACGCCGCTTCCCAGGATGGAGCCGGTGGCCACGTGCGTGGTGGACAGCGACATGCCCGCGGCGCTGGAGCTGAGGATGATCGCGGCGGAGCTCGCCTCGGCGGCCAAGCCCTGCGGCGACTCGATCTCCACCAGCCCCTTGCCGAGCGTGCGGATGATGCGCCAACCGCCGATATAGGTGCCGAGCGCGATGGCGATGGCGCAGCTGGCGATCACCCACACCGGCAGCCCGTCCTGCTTGACGTTGCCCGACAGGTGTCCGGTGGTGATCAGCGCGAGCGCGATGACGCCCATGGTCTTCTGCGCGTCGTTGGTGCCGTGCGACAGCGCCACCAGCGATGCCGTCGCGATCTGGCCCCAGCGGAACCCCTCCTGCTTGCGGGACTCCAGGATGTGCCGGGTCAGCCGGTACACCAGCCAGGTGCCGCACGCTGCGACGACGCCGGCGATCACCGGCGCCGCGACCGCCGGGATGAGCACGCTCTTGGTGATGCCCGCCCAGTTCACGCCGGACGTGCCGATGGCGGCCAGGCCGGCGCCGATCAGGCCGCCGAACAGGGCGTGCGACGAGCTCGACGGCAGGCCGAAGAGCCAGGTGATCAGATTCCACAGGATGCCGCCGACGAGCCCGGCGAAGATGATCGTCAGCCCGGTGTTCGCGTCGATGCCCGCGGCCAGTTGGCCCGTCTTGCTGTCCTGGATCTTCAGCACGCTGGTGGTGATGGTGGCGGCCACCTCGACCGACAGGAACGCCCCGACCAGGTTGAGAACACCGGCGAGCGTCACGGCCGTCTTCGGCTTGAGGGCGCCGGTGGCGATGGACGTGGCCATCGCGTTGCCGGTGTCGTGGAAGCCGTTCGTGAAGTCGAACGCCAGCGCCGTGACGACCAGCAGCAGGAGGATCAGGAACTCTGCGGACATGGCGCTCATTCTGGGATCGCTCCCGATAGTTTGACCAATTAGCTATCACCCACAACACCGGCTCTGAGCTGCGCATTCCTGGCGGCGCACCACTGTTCACCCAATGTTCAACTCGCCGCCATGCCCGGTACAGCGCCGCCATCGCGGACCGACTCCGCCCGTTCATCCGCGAGTAGCATTCCTGCCACCGTGAACCGCTTCCTCGCCCGCGTCGTCGCCTGGCTGCGCGCCGGATATCCCGAGGGCGTGCCGGCGCAGGACTACCTGCCGCTGCTGGCGCTGCTCTCACGGCGGCTCAGCGACGACGAAGTGCGGACCGTCGCGGCCGGACTGGTGCACCTCGACCACTACGACGACGTAGACATCGCCGTCCGCATCACCGAGATCACCGACGAGCTGCCGTCGCCGGCGGACATCGACCGGGTGCGCGAGAAGCTCGGCGCCGGCGGCTGGCCTTTCGACGACCCGCGCCGCGGCGAGGGCGACGCGTGAGCGTGCTCGAGGTGTTGCCCGTCGAACCCGATGCGGCGGGCCTGGTAGCCGCCGTCGCCGACGTGCTGGACGGACGAATCCGGGTGCTGCCGGTGCCCGCCGACGACCACCGCCGCGCCGCCGACCTGGCCACCGCGCTGCGGGCGGGCGAGCCGGTCGATCCGCGGGTGGCCGTGGTGATCCCCACGTCGGGCACCACCGGAACGCCCAAGGGCGCGATGCTGACGGTCGACGCGCTGATTGCCAGTGCGACCGCGACGCATGACCGGCTCGGCGGCCCGGGCCGCTGGCTGCTCGCGCTGCCCGGCCACCACATCGCCGGGTGGCAGGTGGTGGTGCGCAGCGTCGTCGCCGGTACCGAACCGGTGGTGATGGCCGTCGACCGCGGCTTCGACGTCGCGGCGCTGCCCGACGCGGTCGCCGCGCTGGGCACGGGCCGGCGCTACGCCTCGCTGGTGGCCAACCAGCTCGCCAAGGCGCTCGGACATCCGCCGGCGGCCCGGGCGCTCGCGGCGCTCGACGCGGTGCTGCTGGGCGGCGGCCCGCTGCCGACGCCGCTGGCTGAAGCCGCTGTCGCGCAAGGCATTCCGGTGGTCCGAACCTACGGGATGAGCGAGACGGCGGGCGGATGCGTCTACGACGGCCTCCCGCTCGACGGGGTGCGGATGCGAATCGACGACGGTCGCGTGGTGCTCGGCGGCGCCACCGTCGCGCTCGGCTACCGCAACCCGCCGGCCGACGACCCCTTCGCCGAGCCGGGGTGGTTCCGCACCGACGACGCCGGCAGCATCGACGCGGCCGGTGTGCTGACCGTGCACGGCCGGATCGACGAGGCCGTCTGCACAGGCGGGCTGACGGTGCTGCCGCAGGTCGTCGAGGCCGCACTGGCCGACCATCCGGCGGTGGCCGAGTGCGCGGTGTTCGGGCTGCCCGACGAGCGACTTGGCGAGCGGGTCGCGGTGGCGGTGGTGCCCCGCGGCGAACCGCCGACGCTGGACGCGTTGCGCGACCACGTCAGCGTCACCCTGGACCGCACCGCCGCGCCTCGGGCTCTGTATCTGGTCGACGCGCTGCCCCGCAAGAGCATCGGAAAGGTGGACCGGCGGGCCCTGCGGGACCGCTTCACCCCGGCCTGGTCCCCGCGCCGCGGACTCCTCTAGCATCGCTGCAAACCCCGGTTCTACAGAGTCGTCAATTTGTCCCGGCGGAGGGTGGTGACGGTATGGCTGCCAACGAGCCCAACGTCGTCGGGCAGACGGATCGGACCACGTCGCGCTTTTCCCTCGAAGGCTGGCCGCTGCGCTGGAAGGTCGCGGCGACGCTCGTCGTGCCGGTGCTGCTGGCGGCCACCTTCGGCGCGCTGCGCATCCAGCACGACCTGTCGGCGGCGTCGCGGCTCAGCGTCGCAGCCGGTGACATCGGGGTCGTGGCGCCGGCGGTCGAGTTCGTCGACCGCCTCGACGACCTCGCGGTCGCCGCCGCCGCGGGAGCCCCGGTGCAAGAGCCCCTCAACCGGTTCGATGCCGCCGCGGCGGACTTGGCGGCGGCGACCAGGGCCGCGGAGTTCGACGCGACCGTCACCACCGAACTGGCCACCGCCGCCTCCACGGCGAAGGCGCTGCGCGACGAGATCGCCGCCGGGCCGGTGCCGCAGCCCCGCATCGCCGACCAGACGGACAACGCGGCGGTCGACGTGGCGTCGGCGATCAGCACCATCACCGCGTCCGTCGACGACGACGAGGTCGGCCCGCTCGCGGACCGGCTCGTGAACAGCCTGGCGGCGCAGCGGGCGCTGACCACCCAGCAGGTGCTCGTCGCGGCGCCCGAGTTCGGCACCTCGGTCGAGCTGCGGACGACCGCCGCCGACGCCGCCGGCGCGGAGGCCGCCGCCATCGACCGGCTCGCCCAGCTGATGGCCCCCGGGGAGGGCGAGGCGCTGCGCGGCCCGTCGGACGCCCGGCGCGCGGCCTACGCCCGTCCCGATCAACCCGTGCCGGTCATCGCGGCCACGATGGGCGCCAGCGCCGACCAGTATTCGGCCATGGCGGCGCAGCTCGCGACCGGCCTCGACGACCGGGTGCACGCGCGGGCCAACGCGCTGCGCTCCTCGGCGCTGCGCGACACCGCGATCATCCTGGGCGCGGTGCTGGCGGCCCTGGTCTTCGCGCTCGCGGTCGGCCGGTCCCTCATCCGCTCGATCGGCCGGCTGCGCCACGGCGCGACGCAGGTGGCGCAGGTGCAGCTGCCCAACGAGATCGAACGGCTGAGCAGGGGCGGTGGCCTGCCGGAGCTCACCGCGCTGCCGGTGCACACCTCCGAAGAAGTGGGGCAGCTGGCGCGGGCCATCGACGACATCCACTACCAGGCGGTCCGGCTGGCCGGCGAGTACGGCGTCCGGCTGCAGATCGGCGAGATGTTCGAGACGCTGTCGCGCCGCAGCCGGTCACTGGTCGAGGAGCAGCTGGCGCTGATCGAGACCCTGGAACGCGACGAGGACGATCCCGCCCGCCTCGACCACCTGTTCCGGCTCGACCACCTCGCGACCCGCATGCGGCGCAACGGCGACAACCTGCTCGTGCTCGCCGACACCGTCGATCGCCACCGCCGCTCGGCGCCGGTGCCGCTGGCGGAGGTGCTGCGGGCCGCGATGAGCGAGGTCGAGGAATACCGACGCGTCACCATCGGACCGGTGCTCGACGGCGCCGTCATCGGGGCGGCGGCCGGCGACATCGGCCACCTCGTCGCCGAGCTGCTCGACAACGCGCTGCGCTACTCACCGCCGGACACGCCGGTGTCGGTGACGGTCGCGCGCGCCGTCGACGCCGGCATCCTCGTCGAGGTCGCCGACCGCGGGCTCGGCATGCCCGACGACGAGATCGCCGCGGCGAACGACCGGCTGGCGCTCGGCGGCGAGGTGACGTCGGAGACCGCCAAGCGGATGGGCCTGTTCGTCGTCGGCCGCCTCGCCCGGCGCCACCACGCGACGGTGCGGCTGCGCACCACGGCGCCGATGACCGACCGGCCCGGCGTCACCGCGAGCGTCCACCTGCCGGGCGCGCTGCTCGCACCGGCTGCGGCCGACACCGGGACCGGACTGCGTCCCGTCGCCGCCGCTGCGCCGCGGACCCCCGACCGGCCGGCCCTGCCGACCCGCAGCGCCGCAGCGGGTTCGCCCGCGCCGGCGGTCGCGACGTCCGGCCTGCCCAAGCGGTCGCCGGGCGCCAGCGGCGTCACCGCCGTCACGACCGCCGCCGGGAACGGCGAACGCCTGGCGCCCGAGCCGCCACCGGCGCCGCCCGTCGAGCCCTGGCCGAGCATCCCGAGCGACGGTGCGCCGATCTTCGAGCGCATGACGTCGGAGTTCGCCGTCACCGCCGCGCCCGAACCGCAGCGCGCGCGGCAGACGCCGTCCGGGCTGCCGATCCGCGAGCGCGGCGCACACCTGATCCCCGATCAGACCGGGCCCGACGCCGCCGCCGACGGCCGCAACGACCCCGCTGCCATCCGAGACCTGCTGAGCCGACAGCTGGCCGGAGTCCGCCGCGGCCGCGCCGAAAGCGATGCCGCGCAACGAGAAACGGAAGGGGACCGATGAACCCCGACACGTCGCCCAACGGCTGGGGCGGCGCCGCGCCGGCAGCCAACCGGACCCTCGACTGGTTCGTCACGAACTTCGTCCGGGACGTCCCCGGCGCCTCCCACGCCGTCCTGGTGTCGGCCGACGGCCTGCTCATGGCGTCCAACGCACACCTGCCCGCCGACCGCGCCGAGCAGCTGGCGGCCGTGACGTCGGGCCTGGCGAGCCTGTCCAGCGGCGCCGCCCGGCTGTTCGACGCGGGCAACGTGCGGCAGTCGATCGTGGAGATGGACGGCGCGTTCCTGCTGGTGATGGGCGTCGGCGACGGCTCCTACCTCGCGGTGCTGGCGTCGACGACGTGCGACATCGGCCAGGTCGGCTACGAGATGGCGCTGCTGGTGGACCGGGTGGGCAAGACCGTCGAGGCCACGCCGCGCCACACCCGCGCCGCTCGATGACCCTGCTCATGAATCCCCACGAACCGTTCCGGCCGCCGAGCCGCGCCCGCCCGTACACGCTGACGGCGGGCCGTACCGCACCGCGCATCGAGCTGCCCCTTGAGGCCACGGTCGAAGCGCTGGTACCCGACGGCGACAGCACGTGGTCGCCCGGCGACGTCCGCACCGCGATCGTGCGGCTGTGCGGGGCGCGGCCCTCGATCGCCGAGATCTCGTCCCATGCGCAGCTGCCCATCGGGGTTACCCGCGTGCTGGTCGCCGACCTGGTGGAGAGCGGCCACCTGCGCGTCCACGCGACGCTCACCGACCGCTCGACCGTCGCCGAACGGCGGCACCTGATCGAGAGGACGCTCAGTGGGCTCCGCGCACTCTGATGGCGCCGGGGTGTCGTCGACGAACTTCGTGAGGCGCTCGCCGTGACCTCCTACGCCCTGAACCTGCCGCCGTCGAACGCATGACCTTGAGAGGTACCGCATGAATCATTCCGTCCACCACTTCGGCATGGGCCTGTGGCTGCTGTTCCTGGCCTACATCGTCTCGGTGAGCGGCTCGGTGGTGGGGCTGGCGTGCACCCGCTGCGGCGCCGCGACGCACGGCCGCGACCGGCTGCGGTGGCTCGCGATGGCCGCCATCGCGATCGGCGGCGTCGGCATCTGGCTCATGCACTTCATCGCGATGCTGGGCTTCGCGGTGCCCGACAGCGCCGTGCGGTACGACCTGACCTGGACCGTCGCGTCCGCGGTGCTGGCGATCTCGGCCGTGTTCGTCGGGCTCGTCGTCATCGGCCGCAAAGTGCGGATCCCGCGGCTGATCGCCGGCGGGCTCATCACCGGGCTGGCCGTCGCCGGCATGCACTACACCGGCATGTGGGCGCTGCGGATCCAGGGCGAAGTGACCTACGACCGCACGCTCGTCGCGCTGTCTGTCGTCGTCGCGGTGGTCGCCGCCACCGCGGCGCTGTGGTTCACCCTGGTGCTCGAGTCGCCGGTGATGCGCTTCGTCGCCGGCCTCGTGATGGGCGTGGCCGTCGTCGGCATGCACTACACCGGGATGGCCGCGGTCCGCGTCACCGTCGACCCGAGCGCGCCGATCCCCGGCGGACCCGAGGTGTTCTCCTTCCTCTTCCCGGTGTTCGTGATCGGCCTGCTCGCCCTCGCCATCCCCATCACGGCCGTCATGATGCGCTCCGACCGCGTGGGCGGCCCCAACCCGACCGTTCCGCGCGACGTCTCACCGGCCGGACCCGCGCGGTAGCGCTCACGCCGAGAACACCCTTCTCTGCGCGGATCTGGACAGATTTCGGCAAGAACGGTGTTCTCGGCGGGAGTCGGCCGGGCCTCTAGGCTGGCGGTCGTGAGCATCGGCCGCCGGGAGACAGTGGGCGTCGCGGCCGCTGTCGCGCTGGTGGTCGCCGCATTCGTGGTGCCCCACCTCGACCTCGGCATCGTCGAGCCGCTGCGCGACGCCACCGACGCGCAGATCGCGGCCGTCGCCGACACCGCCCCGGTCTTCGGCTGGTGGGAGGCCCACGTCGGCCCCGGCACGCCGGTCGCGGTGATCATCGGGGTTGCGGCGGTGCTGTGGGGCCCGTCGCTGGCCCGCCGGATGCGCTGGCGGACACTGCTGTTCGCGACGTGGGCGGCCGCGGCGGCGTGGGCGTTCGCGCTGGCGATGATCGACGGCTGGCAGCGCGGGTTCGCCGGCCGGCTCATCGCCACCCACGAATACCTGCTCGAGGTGCCGGGCGTCACCGACATCCCGCACATGCTCCGCACCTTCGCCGATCGCATCCTCGACTATCAGCCCGACTCGTGGATCACCCACGTGTCGGGGCATCCGCCCGCAGCGCTGCTCACGTTCGTCTGGCTGGACCGGCTCGGGCTGTCGGGCGGCGCGTGGGCCGGCGCGCTGTGCCTGCTCGTCGGCTCGAGCGCGGCCGTGGCGATCGTCGTCGCGGTGCGCGTGCTGTCCGGTGACGAGCTGGCGCGCGCGGCGGCGCCCTTCGTCGCGATCGCTCCGACCGCGATATGGGTCGCGGTGTCCGCCGACGGCTACTTCGCCGGCGTGGGCGCCTGGGGCATCACGCTGCTGGCGCTGGCCACGCGCCGGGCGGTGCGGTGGCCCGTCGCGGCGGCCGTCGCCGCCGGCCTGCTCCTGGGCTGGGGCATCTTCTGCAACTACGGCTTGGGCCTGCTGGCGGTGCCCGCGCTCGCGGTGTTGGCCACCGCGCCCGACCGCCGCGCCGCCGTCCGCGCGGTGGCTGCCGCGGTGCCCGCCGCCGGGCTGGTGGTGGCGGTCTTCCGAGCCACCGGCTTCTGGTGGTTCGACGGCTACCACCTGGTGCAGGAGCGCTACTGGCAGGGCATCGCGAAAGCACGCCCGTTCCAGTACTGGAGTTGGGCCAACCTCGCGTCGGTGGTGTGCGCGATCGGCCTGGGCAGCGTCGCCGGGCTGAGCCGGGTGCTCGACGTGGCGGCGCTGCGGGCGCGCAGCGGGCTGCACCTCGTGCTCGCCGGCTTCGTGTTGGCGATCCTGTTCGCCGACCTCAGCATGCTGAGCAAGGCCGAGACCGAGCGCATCTGGCTGCCGTTCACGGTGTGGTTGACCGCGGCGCCCGCGCTGCTGCCGGCCCGCTCACACCGGTGGTGGCTGGCGCTCAACGTCGTCGGCGCGCTGCTGCTCAACAGCCTGATCTTCACCAACTGGTAGCCGGCGCGACACCGCCACCGCGGCGACGACGCCACCCCACACCGCAGCCAGCGCCCACCCGAGGCCGGCGGGGTAATCCCGGTCCAGCACCGTGGGATTGGTGGGCCGGGCGCCGGGCCGGTCGAACACCGGCACCGCGAGCAGCACCAGGACGACGGTGCACAGCGCCCCGACGCCGACGGGCGCCCACCACCCGCGCGGCAGGATCCGCCGCCCCGCCCATCCGAGCGCCGACCACAGCGGCGCGAGCAGCGCGTCATGGACCAACAGCCCGGCGAGCGCCCACACCGCGACGGTCCCCAAGACCGCCGGCGGATGGTCGACGAGCAACGCGGCGCCGTACCCGCCGAGCGCCAGCCCGGCCACCAGCAGCACCGCCCGCACCGCGGTCACGGCACGACCTCGATGCGGCTGAGCCACTTCGTCTGCAGCACACCGGGTCTCGACGGTGCGATCAGCCGGCAGGGATACCCGTGGTCGAGGTCGAGCTCCCTGCCGCCCAGCCGCAGCGCGATCAGCGTGTCGGCGTCGCGGGCGTGCCGAGCCGGCAGCACGGTGCGCGAATACGGGCCCGGCGGCTCCAGCGAGACCATCCGCACGTCGGCATCGCCGCTGCCGCCGACCGTCGCCAGCAGGTCGGCCAGCACCACGCCGGTCCACTCGGCGCTCACACTCCAGCCCTCGACGCAGGCGATGGGCAGCGTCCGGGTGGCCTGCGGCATCGCCTGCAGCTGCGCCAACGAGAAGGTCTGCGTCACAACACCGTTCGTCACGGTCAGCCGGTAGTCGGCCGCTCGTGCGCTGCCCAGCACGCGCGCCTCGGCGGCGCTGCGGTTCACCGGCACGCCCTGCGGTCCGTCGCCGGAGCGCGGCGCGAGCACCGACACCGGCCGCAGCCACGGCACCGCCTGGCCGGCCGTCGCCACGGTGGCCGCCCCGACCGCGACCCAGGTGCCGCGCAGGATCGCCCGCCGCGAGACCTGCGGCGCCGGAACGTTTCCCGGGGCGCCGTCGACCGGTTCGCCCAGCGCCTGGCGGATCACCGGCAACTTGACCGCGACGTGCACGACGACCGCGCCGACCGCCAGCCACGCCACCGCGTAGTGGACCGGCGGGAAGTAGAAGCCGAAGACGTACCACTGCGCGATGTTCAGCAGGCCCGTCGAGAGCTGAAAGAGCACCGACGCCACCAGCACGGCGATCGACGCGCGTTCCAGTGCCCGCACCGGCGACCCGATCACCGGCCGCTCGAACAGCTTCGGCCACACCGACCACAGCTTCACCAGCAGCAGCGGCACCGCCGCGATCCCCGACGCCACGTGCAGCCCCTGAGTGAACCGGTACAGCCACACCGGCCGCGTCGGCCAGCCGAACCACGGCTGCGGATGCTGGATGAGGTGGCTCAGCACGCCGGTGACGAAGCACACCGTCACCGCCGCGCCGAAGGCCACGCCGACGCGAGCCGTGAGCGGCGTGCGGGAGCCGGCCCGCGACGGGCGCGTCACCCGACCGCCAGGCTCGCCACCACCCGTCGGCCGACGGGGTGCAGCCCCACCAGCGTCATCCCGACCTCTTCGGCCAGCGCGGCGGCGCAGTCCACCCCCACGGACGCCCACCGAAACCACGGCCCCACCGTGCGGCGCGACTCCAGCCGCACCCATCCGGCCTGGATGCCGACCACCCCGGACTCGAACTCGGCGAGGCATCGCCCGCCGCTTCCCAGCAGCTCGGCCGCACGGGCGAGGATGCGGCGCGGCTCGCCGCCGATGCCGACGTTCCCGTCGGCCAGCAGCACCGTCTGCCAGCGGCCGGTGCCGGGCAACGGTGAGAACAGGTCACGGTGCAGCGCCGGGGCGCCGCTGCGGTGCGCCAGCCGCACCGCGGTCGCCGACTGGTCGACGCCCAGCGCCGGCACCCCCCGCGCGATGAGCCGCGCCACCAGCCGACCGGGTCCGCACGCCAGATCAAGCGTCGGGCCCTCGCACATGTCGACGAGCGCGGCGTCGAACGCCTCATCTGAGTTGCGGCCACCGAGCCAGTCGCGCACCGGCAGCAGGCGGCGATGACCGTCGTCGCGGCGGACCCAACATCGCTCGCCGTCGAGCGCGCGGTCGTACAGGTTTCCGAGCATCACACCTCCACGGCGTCGGTCGCGCGGGCGAACCAGCTGCCGGGCCGGCACGCCCGCCGCACCGCCGGGAGGTCGTCGATGGTGTCCAGGTCGCGCAGCTGCTCCACCAGCACCGGCTCGATCCCGCGCCCGGCGAGCGCCTCCCGCGTCAGCCGCCCGGTGTCGGCGCGCGACATCGGCACGTCGCGCACCACCTCGGCGTCGGCGCCGTGCTGCACGCCGAGCACCCACCAGCCGCCGTCGTCGGCCATGCCGAGCACCGCGGGCGCGTCGAGCAGCACCCGCGCGCAGCCGTCGAGCAATTCGGCGGTGACCTGCGGGGTGTCCATGCCGATCTGCAGGATCGGCGCGTCGCCGACCGCCGCGGCCGTGTCGAGGTGGGCGTTGGCCAACCGGTCGGCGAAGCCGTCGCCGCGCTGCGGCAGCACCGTGAACGCCGCCAGCTCGCGGCGGATGTCGGCGGCCCGGCAGGCGGCGGCCAGCTCGCCGGTCATGGCGACGACGCGGTGGGCGAACGGCGCCGCGGCCACCGCCGCCAGGGAGTCCAGCAGCGCGGCGGCGGCCAGGTCGGCGGCCCGCACATCGCCGACGGCGGCCGCCAGCCGCGTCTTCGCGAGCCCCGGCACGGGGGCCTTCGCCACCACCAGCGCCGTCACCGGCAACTTCACGAGATCCGCCGCCAGAAGTCGAGCGCCGCGGTGGCACTTCCGCGCAGCGAACCGCTCACCTTGGATCGTCCCCCCGTCCGCGGCCCGTAACCGACGTCGCGTTCCACGACCCGCCAGTTCGCCGCGGCCGCCCGCACCAGCAGTTCTACCGGATACCCGGAGCGGCGGTCCTGCACACCGAGCGCCAGCAACGCGTCGCGGCGGCACACCCGCA
This sequence comes from Mycobacterium sp. MYCO198283, assembly GCF_021213805.1. Taxonomy (GTDB): domain Bacteria; phylum Actinomycetota; class Actinomycetes; order Mycobacteriales; family Mycobacteriaceae; genus Mycobacterium. Next base: position 398,692 of record NZ_JAJQJI010000003.1, on the reverse strand, counting down.
TCGGTGCGATGTCGTGCACCGGCAACCCGTGGCGCGTCCGCAACCGCCACGCGACGGCCGCGGTGCCCAGCCGGGCGTGCCACGGCCAGCGCAGCTCCGGTCGCTTCCGTCGCCGGCCGGTCACCAGGTCGGCGCCGCGGTCGAGCTCGGCGACCAGCGCGGGCAGCTCGCGGGGATCGAGCGACCCGTCGCCGTCGAGCACCGCGACGATCGGCGTCGCCGCGGCGACGATCCCGGCGTGCACCGCCGCGCCGTAGCCCGGCTGTGTCTCGGTGACGACGCGGGCGCCGTGCGCGCGGGCCACCTCGGCGGTGCCGTCGGTGCTGTTGTTGTCGACCACCAGCGCGGTGTAGCCGGCGGGGAGGGCGGCGAGCACTCCGGGCAGCGATGCCGCTTCGTTCAGGCACGGCAGTACGACCGTCACGGCATCCTGCGGCATGGCCGCCAGATTAGTTATCCCGATCACACCGAACCGAACGGGCCGCAGTGACGAATAGGTGACGTGAGCCTCTTACGACGCCCTGCGCCTGCCGTGTCGAAGCCCGTCACCGGGCGCGTCCTGATCGCCGACGACGACACCGTCGTCAGCGACGTGGTGCGCCGCTACCTCGAACGCGAGGGGCTGAGCGTCACAGTCGCCGACGATGGCCACCAGGCCCTGCAGGTGCTCTCCAGCGAGCCGATCGACGTCGCGGTGCTCGACGTGATGATGCCCGGCCCCGACGGGCTGACGCTGTGCCGCAGCCTGCGCCACGGCAGCGACTACTCGATCCCGGTGATCCTGCTGACCGCGCTCGGCGAGGAGGACGACCGGATCGCGGGCCTGGAGGCGGGCGCCGACGACTACGTCACGAAGCCGTTCAGCCCGCGCGAGCTCGCGCTGCGGGTGCGGTCGGTGTTGCGGCGGGCGCCGTCGTCGCGCACGCTGCCGCTGGAGATCCGCACCGGCAACCTGGTGGTGTCGACGGGCTCGCGGTCGGTCAGCGTCGACGGCCATCCGGTGTCCCTGACGAATCGGGAATTCGACCTGCTGCTGTTCTTCCTCACCCACCCCGACACGGTCTTCACCCGCGAGGAGCTGCTGTCGAAGGTGTGGCGCTGGGACTTCGGCGACCTGTCGACGGTGACGGTGCACGTCAAGCGGCTGCGAGCCAAGCTCGGCGACCACCATCGGCTGCAGACCGTGTGGGGCCGCGGCTACCTGTGGACCGGCGTGCGCGAGGAGCAACTGATCCACGATGCCGCCGGCTGACCGGCGCCGGTCGCTCACCGCGGCCGTGGTGGCGCTGGTCCTCGTCCCGGCGGTCGCGACGCTGGCCGCGGGCGCGGTGTTGCACCTGCAGACCTTCGGTGAGACGGTCGTCGTCTCGCTGGTCGTGTCGGCGCTGACGCTCCCGGCCGCGGTGGTGCTCGGCCGGTCCCAGGACCGCCGCACGCAGCGTGAGCAGCAGGTCCGCGACGCCGAGCGGGCGGCCGAGCAATCGCGGCGCCAGCTCGTGGCGTTCGTCAGCCACGACCTGCGCAGCCCGCTGGCCGGCATCCGGGCGGTGTCGGAGGCGATCGCCGACGGGCTGGTCGCCGACGGCGAGGTGGTGGGTCACGCCCGTCACATCGAGCAGGAGTCGATCCGGCTGGCGGGCATGGTCGACGACCTGTTCGAGATGAGCAAGATCAACGCCGGCGCCGTCGCGCCGACCTTCGACCCGGTGGCGCTCGACGAGGTGGCCGACGACGTGGTGGCCGCCCACCGCATCGCCGCCGAACGGTCGGGCGTCGACCTGCGCACGACGCTGCCGGAAGCGCCGGTGCGGGTGCTGGGCAACGCCCGCGCGCTGGTGCGGGTGCTGTCGAACCTGGTCAACAACGCGATCGCCCACACCCCGGCGGGCGGGCGGGTGCAGCTGGCGATCGGCGCCGACGAGCGCGGCGCCTGGGCGCGGGTGGACGACACCGGCGTCGGGATCGACGAGGCCGACCTGCCGCGGCTGTTCGACGTGGCCTACCGCGGCAGCAACGGCCGGGTGCCGCGTACCGACGCGTCGCTGCCCAGCGGCTCGGGTCTGGGGCTGGCGATCGCGGCGGGATTGGTGCAGGCGCATCGGGGAACACTGTCGGCGCACAACCTGGGCACCGGTGCGCGGTTCGAGGTTCGGCTGCCGCTGGCGGGAGAATGACGGGCCTGACGGGCGCTACCATCGGTGACGCCCATAGTAAGGACAGCTAATGACTTCGCCACCGAAGACCACCGTCGCCGACCCGGAATCCCCGAGCGCGCTCATCAGTCCCCAGCGCCGCAACCTGGTCTTCCTCGCGGTGGTGCTCGGCATGCTGCTCGCCGCGCTCGACCAGACCATCGTCGCCACCGCACTGCCCAGCGTCGTCGCCGACCTCGGCGGCGCCGGCCACCAGTCGTGGGTGGTCACCAGCTACCTACTCGCCTCGACCATCGTCACCGCGATCGTCGGCAAGCTCGGCGACCTGTTCGGCCGCAAGCGGGTCTTCCAGGCCGCGATCGTCTTCTTCTTCCTCGGCTCGGTGCTGTGCGGCATCTCCGACTCGATGGCGGCGCTCGTCGGGTCGCGCGCGCTGCAGGGCATCGGCGGCGGCGCCATCATGGTCACCGCGACCGCCGTCATCGGCGAGGTGATCCCGCTGCGCGACCGCGGCCGCTACCAGGGCGCGCTCGGCGCCGTCTTCGGGGTCACCACCGTCATCGGCCCGCTGCTCGGCGGCTTCTTCGTCGACCACCTCAGCTGGCGGTGGGCGTTCTGGATCAACGTGCCGGTCGCCGTCGTCGTCTTCATCGTCGCCGCCGTGGCGATCCCCGCCCTCGGGCGCACCGGCCGACCCGCCATCGACTACCTCGGCATCCTGTTCGTCGGCCTCGGCGCCGGCGGCCTCACGCTCGCCACCAGCTGGGGCGGCAGTGAATATCCGTGGGGCTCGCCGACCATCATCGGCCTGTTCGTCGGGTCGGCGATCGCGCTTGTGGTGTTCGTCTGGGTGGAAGCCCGCGCCGCCGAGCCGATCCTGCCGACGCGGCTGTTCAGAAACCCCGTCTTCGCGGTCAGCTGCGCGCTGAGCTTCGTCGTCGGGTTCGCGATGCTCGGCGCGCTGACATTCCTGCCGACCTTCATGCAGTTCGTCGACGGCGTCTCGGCCACCGAGTCCGGGCTGCGCACCCTGCCCATGGTCGCTGGACTGCTGACGACGTCGATGACCAGCGGCATCATCGTCAGCCGCACCGGCCGCTACAAGATCTTCCCCATCGTCGGCACCGCGATCATGAGCGTCGCGTTCTTCCTGATGTCCACCATGGACGCCGGGATGCCGGTGTGGCGGCAGTCGCTCTACCTGTTCATCCTCGGCACCGGCATCGGCCTGTGCATGCAGGTGCTGGTGCTGATCGTCCAGAACACCTCAGCGTTCGCCGACCTCGGCGTCGCCACCTCGGGCGTGACGTTCTTCCGCACCATCGGCAGCTCGTTCGGCGCGGCGATCTTCGGCTCGCTGTTCGCGAACTTCCTCGCCGACCGCATCGGCCCGGCGCTCATCGCCGCTCAGGCGCCGCCGGTGGCCGCGCAGTCACCCGACGCGCTGCACCAGCTGCCCGCCGCCCAGGCCGCACCCATCATCGGGGCCTACGCCGACTCGCTGGGCCTGGTGTTCTTCTACGCCGTGCCCGTCGCCGTCGTCGGGTTCGTGCTGGCCCTGCTGCTCAAGGAGGTGCCGCTGCGCGACGCCGAGCCCGCGAACGTGCTGGACCTCGGCGAAGGCTTTGCCATGCCCAGCAACGAGCGGCCCGAGAAGATGCTAGAGATGGCGATCGGCCGGATGCTGCGCGGTGCGCCGGGCGTGCGGCTGCGGTCGCTGATCGGCCGGCCCGGATGCGAGCTCGACGTCGCGGGACTGTGGGGCGTGCTGCAGATCTACCGCTACGCCCAGGCCATCGGCACCGCACGGCTGTCCGACATCGCCGAACGGCTGCGGATACCCGTCGAGGTGCTGGAGCCGACGTTTTGCCGGCTCGTCGACGACGGCTACGCGCTGCGCACCGGCGACCAGCTGTGGCTGACCGGAGCCGGCGCGCGGCAGGTCGAATTCCTGTCGAGCCAGATCGTCAGCTGGATCGTCGAGAAGCTCAGCGCGTCACCGGCGTTCGACGGCCGGCCCGACCGCGTGCAGGTCGAGGCGGCCCTGGAACGCATCGCGCACCGGGTGCTGATGCAGCGCGACTGGTCCGACGACCGCGAGCCGGAGCTGGCCTCGGCGCCTGCCTCGTAGCCCCCCACCCGCGCGAACGTTGATTACCCGCCGTATCGCCACGGCGTGTCGCGACGGGTAATCCACGTTCGCGCGGAAGGTCAGGCGCGCAGCGGGGCGGTCGCGAACTCGCGCAAGCCCTGTGCGGGCATGATGCGGGCGACGAACCCGAGCGTCTCGCGGGCCCGCGCCGGATCGGCCACGATGTGGCGCACGTCGCCGCTGCGATACGCGCCGGTGACCTGCGGGGTGAAGTCCCCGTGCGCCTCGCACAGCCGCCGCGCCACGTCGGCGATCGACACCGGTTGTCCCGAGCACACATTCGCCGCCAGGAAGCCGTCCGGCCGCGCGTCGATCGCCGCCAGGTTGGCCGCCGCGACATCGTCGACGTGCACGAAGTCGCGCATCTGCCCGCCGTCCTCGAACACCTTGGGCGGCTCGCCCCGCTCCAGCGCCGACCGGAAGATCGCCGCCACCCCGGAGTACGGGGTGTCGCGCGGCATGCCCGGCCCGTAGACGTTGTGGTAGCGCAGCGCGACCACCGACGAGCCGGGCACCGCGTCGGCCCACGCCAGCGCGTAGTGCTCCTGCGCGGTCTTGCTCGCGGCGTACAGGCTGCGCGGCCGCAGCGGCGCGTTCTCGTCGACCAGCGCCCAGTCGAGCTCCTCGCCCCCGACCGGACAGCGGTGCTCGAACACGCCGGCGTCGAGGTCCGCCCGCCGCCGCGGCAGCGGGTCCACCTCGCCGTGCGCCGGGCAGCGGAACCGGCCCTGCCCGTAGACCACCATCGACGACGCCAGCACCAGCCGCCGCACGCCCGCGGCGTACATGGCCGCCAGCAGCACCGTCGTCGCGTAGTCGTTGTGGCTGCCGTAGGCCGGCGCATCGGCGGCGTCGACCCCGGCGCCGACCATCGCCGCCTGGTGGCAGACCACGTCGACGCCGGCCAGCAGCGGTGCCAGCGCCTCGGCGTCGCGGACGTCGGCACGCACCACCCCGGCCGGCAGCTGCGCGGCGGGACCGTGCGCGGCGGGCAGCAGCACGTCGACGCCGACGACCTCGTGCCCCGCGTCGCGCAGCAGCGCGGCGATCCGGCCGCCGATGAACCCGGCCGCGCCGGTGAGCAGCACCCTCACGGCAGCTCGAACGGCAACGTCACCCCGGCGTGCGGCGAGCAGTGGTCACAGCTGCGCTCGTCGGCGACGCGATCGATGGCCTGCTGCACCCGCTGCTTGAAGCCCGGCAGGTTCCGCTCGAATTCGGCGAAGACGTCGACCGCCCGCACCCCCGCGCCCGTCTCGATGCCCGCATCGAGGTCGGTGACCAACGCGATCGCGGCGTAACAGATCTCCAGTTCGCGGGCGAGCACCGCCTCCGGATAGCCGGTCATGTTGACCAGCGTGAAGCCCTGTCGCGCGAACCACTGGCTCTCGGCGCGGGTGGAGAACCGCGGACCCTCGACGACCACCATCGTGCCGCCGTCGACCACGTCGGGCAGCGCGCACACCGCGGCGCGCAGCTGCGGACAGTAGGGGTCGGCGAAGCTGACGTGGATGCCGCCGGAATCGAAATACGTTGCGGCGCGGCCGGATGTGCGGTCCACGAGCTGGTCGGGCACCACGGTCGCACCCGGCCCCAGCTCCGGCGTGAGGCTGCCCACCGCGCACGGCCCGAAGATCCGCCGCACGCCCAGCGACCGCAGCGCCCACATGTTCGCGCGGTAGGGCACCGTGTGCGGCGAGAACTCGTGGCGCACGCCGTGGCGCGGCAAGAAGGCGACCTCGTGACGGCCGACGCTGCCGACCGTGATCGACGCGCTCGGCGCCCCGTAGGGGGTGTCGACGTCGACGCTGCGCGCGTCGGGGCCGAAGAACGAGTAGAACCCGCTACCGCCGATGACTCCGAGCATCACGCCATTGTGGGTCATGCGACGATGACGCCCGTGGCAAGCCTGGCGCAATGGGTCGAGGGGGCACGGCCCCGGACACTGCCCAACGCCGTCGCCCCGGTCATCGCGGGCACCGGCGCGGCGGCGTGGCTCGAGGCGGTCGTGTGGTGGAAGGCGCTGCTGGCGCTGGTCGTCTCGGTCGCCCTGATCGTCGGGGTGAACTACGCCAACGACTACTCCGACGGCATCCGCGGCACCGACGAGGTCCGCAGCGGGCCCGTGCGGCTGGTCGGCCAGCGCCTCGCCGCACCGCGCGCCGTGCTCACCGCGGCCGTCGTCGCCCTCGCGGTCGCGGCCGCCGCCGGCGTCGTGCTGGCACTCGCGAGCCGGCCGTGGCTACTGGCGATCGGCGCGGCCTGCATCGCCGGCGCCTGGCTCTACACCGGCGGCTCCCGCCCCTACGGCTATGCCGGCTTCGGCGAGATCGCGGTGTTCGTGTTCTTCGGGCTCGTCGCGGTGCTCGGCACGCAATACGTGCAGGCGCTGCGCGTCGACGGCGTGGGCCTGCTGCTGGCGGCCGGTGCGGGCGCGCTGTCGTCGGCCGTCCTGGTGGCCAACAACCTGCGCGACATCCCCACCGACGCGCAGACCGGCAAGCGGACGCTCGCGGTCCGGATGGGCGACGCGAAAACCCGCACCTTCCACCAATCGCTGTTCATCGACACCGCGGTCATCACGGTCGCGCTCGCGGTGGTGGCGACGCCGTGGTGCCTGGTCGGATTCGGCGCGACCCCGCTGGCGCTGCGGGCGGTGCGGCCGGTGCGATCGGGGGCCGCCGGGGCCGCGCTGATCCCGGTGCTCCGCGACAGCGGCCTGACGCTCCTGGTGTGGGCGACGGCGGTCGCGGTGGCGCTGGCCGCGGTCCGTTACTGAGTCGACGTCCCGGTCCAGTATTCGACGAACCGCCCGTCGGCGAACCGCAGGATGTCGTTGCCGGTGAACGCCATCGGGCCCTCCGGCGTGCGGCCACTGCCCTCCCACCGGGCGGCGAGCAGATCGCCGTCGACGATCGGGCCGACGACGACGGTGAACGTCAGGTCCGCGAGCATTCGATGCGTCTCGGCGACGACGTCGGCCAGCTCGTCCGGGCCGCGCACGTCGCGCTGCGGCCAATGCCCGACGAAGTCGTCGGACACCAGCTCGCGGGCCACCGGAGCGCCCGCCCACAACTCGTCGATCCAGCGTCGGTACAGGTCAGCAGCATCGGTCATGAGTCGATCTTGCCCCCGTCGCTTCGCTCGCCCGGTCCCGATCCCCCGTCGCTCCGCTCGCCCGGTGTCAATCCCCCGTCGCTCCGCTCGCCCGGTGTCAATCCCCCGTCGCTTCGCTCGCCCCGTAACCGCGCCTCCAGCTCCGCGCGGTCCCGCCGCCGTCGCTCGTCGATCGCCGCGACACTGGCGGTCGCCCGGCGCCGCAGCGGGGTGAACAACCAGATGCCCAGCGGCAGGCCGATCACGATCGCGAACGCGATCGCGACGTAGACCGGGAAGTCGTCGACGCCGGCGATCCGGAAGGCCCCGTAGATGACGGCCGCGAGCGCCACGGTCAGCAGGAGCCGGGCCAGCGTGTACACCGCCACGTCGGCGAAAACCCGGCCGCCGCTCGGCGCCGAGGGCTGCTCATCACTCACCCGGCGAGCTTACCGACGCGCGTATATTCGGTGACAGGAGGGATTTCGTGGTTTACCTGCTTCTTCTGCTCGCCGTCGCCGTAGTGGTCTATACGGGCTGGCGGCTGCTGCGCGCGAAGGCCCACCGGCCGCAACCCCGGGTCGTCGGCCCGGATGACGACCCCGATTTCCTGTGGCGCCTCGGCCGCGACGCCGGTGGCAATTCGAAGGATTCGCCGCAGGCCTAGGCGAACAGCTGCCGGGTGCGGTCGGCTTCCGGAAATCCGTCGGCCACCACGGCCGCCAGCTCGATCAGCGCCTCGCGGGTTTCGCGCCGCAGGCGGTCGAGGTCGATCTCGGCTCCCTCCTCGAGATGCGGGTCGAAGGGCACCAACCGCACCGCCTTGCACCGGCGCGAGAAGTGGTCCACCACCTTTTGCATGTCGACCTTGCCCGACCGCGGCCGCACCGCGTTGACCACCGCCACCGACCGCCGCACCAGGTCTTGATAGCCGTGCGCGTCGAGCCAGTCCAGCGTCGCGGATGCGCTGCGGGCGCCGTCCACCGAGCCGGAGCTCACCACGATCAACGCATCGGCCTTGGACAGCACCGACGACATCGCCGAGTGCATCAGCCCGGTGCCGCAGTCGGTGAGCACCAGCGAATAGAACTTCTCCAGGATCTCCAGCGTGCGCGCATAGTCCTCGGCCGAGAACGCCTCCGACACCGCGGGATCGCTCTCCGATGCGAGCACCTCCAGGCGGCTCGGCCCCTGCGAGGTGTAGCTGCGGACGTCGCTGTAGCGCGAAATGCCCTCGGCGTCGCGCAGCAGGTGGCGCACCGTCGCGGGCGTCTCCAACGGCACCTTCTGGCTGAGCGTGCCGCGGTCGGGGTTGGCGTCCACGGCGATCACCCGGTCGCCGCGGATCGAGGCGAACGTCGCGCCGAGCGTCGCGGTGATGGTCGTCTTGCCGACACCGCCCTTCAGCGACAGCAGGGCGATCCGATAGCAGCCCTGCAGCGGCGCGTTGACCTGGGCCAGCAGCGCCTGCCGGTGGCTGTGCTTCGGGCTCTCGCCGACGTTCACCAGCCGGCCGGTCGCGAGGTACAGCCATCGCCGCCAACCTCCCGACGGCGCGGGCTTCGACTGCCGCAGCAGCGCCGACGTCGACAGGTCGCGCGAGGTGGGTGTGCTCGGCGCCTGCAGCGGGCCGCCGGGCGCCACCGGCGGCGGAATCGGGTTCGTGTAACCGCCGAAGTGCGGCGGGGCAGGCGGCTGGGCTTGCGCCGTAGGCGGCTGGGCTTGCGCCGCCGGCGGCTGGGCCTGCGCCACCGGCGGCGGGATCGGGTTCGGGTAGCCGCCGAAGTGCGGCGGGGCAGGCGGCTGGGCTTGCGCCGCCGGCGGCTGGGCTTGAGCCGCAGGCGGTGACGCCGTGGTGACCGGTGCGGCGAAACCCGTCGGCGGGGTGTCGGCCGTCCACTCGGGCGGCGGGGCGTCGGCGGGATCGGTGAAGCGCCGCTCGGCGCGGAAACCGCCGGCCGACGGATACGGCGACGCAGCCGCTGCGGGCGGAGACACCGTCTGCTCGGTCACGTCCGGCGTCGCATAGCCCGGAAACAGTTGTCCGCCCGCGGATTCGACGCTGCGATAGCCGCCCTCGACGGCGCCGCCGCCCGATGACAGGTCCCGCTCGTGGCGGCCGTGGTGGTGCTTTTCGTCCCGGAAGTCGGACACGGGTTCCTTCCGCTGGTGGTCACGCAGGACACGTCGACACCCGAGATTAGTGCCTAGCCCACCCCGGCGTAGGAGTGCAGCCCGACCGTCACCAGGTTGATGAAGAACAGGTTGAAGACCATCGCGACGAAGCCGACGACGTTGATCCAGGCCGCCTTCCGGTCGCGCCAGCCGGCCGTCGAGCGGGCGTGCAGGTAGGCGGCGTAGACGACCCACGCGATGAACGACACCGTCTCCTTCGGATCCCAGCCCCAGTAGCGGCCCCATGCCTCCTCGGCCCAGATGGCGCCGAAGATCACGCCGAAACCGAACACCGGGAACGCGAAGATCGTGGTGCGGTAGGCGATCCGGTCGAGCGCTTGGGCGTCGGGCAACCGGCTCAGCACCCGCGCCGGCGAGCCACCGGTCTGCGGATCCCCGAGGCGCGAGGTCTTCAACAGGAACAGGATGCTCGCGACGCCCGCCACCAGGAACACCCCGGATCCCAGGCTCACCACCGACACGTGGATCGGCAGCCAATAGGACTGCAGCGCCGGCATGACGGGTGCGGCGTTGGCGTACAGCCAGCGGCCCGACACCGTCAGCAGCACGAGCACCGGCACCAGCACGAACACCCACAGCGCCCGGTACTGCGGCCGCCGCAGCACCACGGCGGCCGCCACCAGCCCCGACAGGCACGTCAGGTTGATGAACTCGTACATGTTGCCCCACGGCACCCGCGAGGTCGCGAGCCCGCGCAGCACCACACACACCGCCAGCGCCGCGATGCCGACGTAGGTCAAGGCCAGCCCCGCCCCGCCGACCCGCTCGTCGAACGGCCGCCGGGGCGCCTCCTGCACGACGCCCGGGATGGCGCTGTCGCGGGTCACCGCGCCGGTCGACGCGCCCACCAGTTCGCGCGCCTCCACCTTGCGGCCGCGGCTGTAGGCGAGCTCGACCGCCAACAGCAGCAGCGCCAGCACGAGCAGCACCACCGACGACGTGAACGCCCAGTCGGAGTACCGGGACAGCCCGATGTCCACGTGGGGGGTATTCATGACACCTTCTCCTTCACCGGCTCTGCGAACCCGTCGAGCAACCGGGACACCAGCCGCTCGAACTCGTCACCCCAGCCGGAGTTGTCGGTGCGCGCCAGGCCGCCTACCTCTACTTTCACGGTACTGGGCGCTTCTTGCTCCTCGCGTGGACGGCCGCCCCCCGGTGTCAGCCGGATCCAGACGCGGCGGCGGCGCACGATCAGCGACACCAGCAGCCCGCCCATCATCGTCATCGCGAACACCAGCACCCACAGCTGGCCGGGGTCGTGGGACACCTGCAGGTTGACGAACGGCGTCGCACCGTCGAAACGCACGCTGGTGCCGTCGGCGAGCCGCACGTCCTGGCCGGCGCGCAGGTTCACCCGCTGCTCCCGGGTCAGCCGGCCCTGCCCGATCAGCCGGGCGTCGAGCGTGAACAGCGACTGCGGCCGGCCGGTGTCCAGCCCGGTGTCGCCGCGGTAGATGTCGACGGCGACGGCGGGCTTGTTCTGCGCCGGGAAGCTCGACGACAGCAGCGTGCCGTCGAGCTGCTCGGTCGGCGCGAACAGGCCCTGGATCGCGATCTGGTTCTTCCGGCGCTCGTCGGGGTCGGGGTAGGTGCCGGCGGGCGGGTCGAACCGCATCACGCCGCTCGACAGCAGCGTGGTCGGGTCGTCGGGTCGCCACTGCACGGTCTGGGTGCGGGTCTGGCCGTCGGGGAAGGTGACGGTGAACGTCGGGGCGTAGCCGTGGCCCTGCAGGTACACCCGGTCGCCGCCGACGCGCAGCGGCTCGTTGACCTTGAGCCGGTAGGGCCGCCACGTGCCGGCCGCCAGGTCGTCGCCGGCCTGGTAGTCGATGTCGGCGGCGAACGACAGCGCCTGGCCGCTCGGCAAGTAGTCGGCGTCGAAGCTGTTGACGCGCACGCACATCGGGTACAGCGACGTGCCGTCGACGGTGTTGCCGGCACGGAAGGAGTCGAACGCCGCCGGCGACGCCGAGCAGAAGCCCGGACCGCTGTCGGCGACCACGATGACGTTGCCCTCGTAGCCGAACAGTCGGCCGACCGCGACGGCCACCAGCAGCCCGAGCAGCGAGAAGTGGAAGACGAGGTTGCCGAACTCGCGCAGGTAGCCCTTCTCCGCCGAGACTTCGGTCGCGTCGTCGGTCCGGCGGGTGACGGTCCGCCAGCCGCGCAGCCGCTGCGCGACCGCGGCGGCCACCTCGTCCGGCTCGGCCGCCACGGTCTGCTCGTGGTGCTTCGGCAGCCGGGACAGGTTGCGGGGCGCGGCGACGGGCACCGCCCGCAGCGAGCGCGCGTGCTCGACCAGCCGCGGCAGCAGGCAGCCGATCAGCGAGACGAACAGCAGCACGTAGATGGCGGTGAACCAGGCGCTGGAGAACACGTCGAACGCCTGCACCCGGTCCAGCCACGGCCCCAGCGTCGGGTGCTCGGCGAGGTATTCGTCGACCTTGGCCTCGTTGAGGTTGCGCTGCGGCAGCAGGGCGCCGGGGACCGCGGCGAGCGCCAGCAGGAACAGCAGCACCAGCGCGGTGCCCATCGACGTCAGCGCCCGCCACAGGTTGCGCAGCGTCGCCAGCGCGCGCGTCATATCGGCAGCCGCGCGTCGGTGACGAACGCGTCGCGCACCCAGGAGATGAAGTCGTTCCAGACGCCGGTGACCAGGGCGGCGCCGACGACGACGAGCAGCACCCCGCCGAAGATCTGGATCGCGCGGCCGTGACGGCGCAGCCAGCCGACGCCCTGCACGGCCCGGGCCGATCCGAGGGCCAGCGCGATGAACGGCAGCCCGAGGCCCAGGCAGTAGGCCACCACCAGCGCCACCCCGCGCGCGACGGTCTGCCCGTCGCTGGCGGCCGCCAGCGTCATCACGCCGGTGAGCGTCGGCCCCAGACACGGCGTCCAGCCCAGCGCGAACACCGCGCCGAGCAGCGGCGCGCCCGCCAGCGTCGACACCTGCCGGGGACTGAACCGCACCTGCCGCTGCAGCACCGGGACCATGCCGAGGAACACCAGGCCCATGCCGATGGTGACGACGCCGCCGATCCGTTGCAGCAGCAGCTGATTGGTGATGAGCGTGGTCGTCATGCCGAGCACCGCGACGGTGCCGAGCAGGAACACCGCGGTGAAGCCGGCGACGAACAGCGCGGCCGAGCCGGCGACGCGCCACCGCACCGCCGGCGGCGCCTGCACCGTGCCACTGTCGTCCGAAACACCCACGACGGCAGCCAGATACGACAGGTAGCCGGGCACCAGCGGCACCACGCACGGCGACGCGAACGACACCAGGCCGGCCAGCGCGGAGACCGCCAGCGCGACGAGCAGCGGCCCGGCGGCCGCGGTGTCGGCGAAGCCGGTCACGCCGCACCCGTATCCGGTTCGGCGGCAACGCGTTCCACCACCGGCTGCAGGTCCTGCGCCAGCAGCTCGCGCAGGAAGACCGCCGCCACCCGGTGCCGGCGGTCGAGAACCACGGTCGACGGGATGACCGTGGTGGGGTACTTTCCGCCGAACGCGATCAGCGTCCGCATCGGCGGGTCGTAGATCGACGGGAACGTGATGCGGCGGTCGGTGACGAAGTCGACCGCGGCGTCGCGGTTCTGGTCGCGGACGTCGATGCCCAAAAACGCCACCCCACGATCGCGGGTCGCGTCGTACACCCGCTGCAGCTGCGTGATCTCGGTGCGGCACGGCCCGCACCACTGACCCCACACGTTGAGGACGACGACCTGCCCGGCGAAGTCGTCGAGCGACCGGGTCATGGCCGGATTCCGCAGGTCCGGCCCGCTGATCGGGCCGGGCCGGCCGCGGTCGGCCGGCGGGTCGTAGCGGATGTCGGTCTGGCCGCCCGGAGCGACGAACTCGAACGTCCCGCCCTGGGCGACGGCGTCGTCACCGGTGGCGCACCCGGCGAGCACGGCCACCGCGCACACCACCCCGACGACGAGCCGCTTCACTGTCCGGCCAGCTCCGCGTACCCCCAGCCGACGCAGTCGTCGCCGGAGAAGTAGAACGACGTCACCGACGCCAGGTTGCACATCCGCCGGGTGGGCAGGTGGTGCAGCGGCTGCCCCCGCATCGAGCGGCGCAGCGTCTCGACCGGCAGCTGGTGGCTGACGCACACCGCCTCGTGGCCCGCCGCCTTGTCCCGCGCCCGGTGCAGCGCCGCGGTCATGCGCTCGGCGACCTGCGCGTACGGCTCGCCCCACGACGGGGTGCGCGGATTGCGCAGATACCGCCAGTTGAGCGGGTTGCGCAGCGCGCCGTCGCCGGGTGAGACCTTCTTGCCCTGGAAGACGTTCTCCGACTCGATGAGATCGGCGTCGGTGTCGATCGACACCCCGCGCGCCGCCGCGATCGGCGCGGCGGTCTCCTGCGCCCGCTCCAGCGGGGAGGCCACCACGTAGACGATGTCGCGCCCGGCGAGCCAGCCGGCGACGGCCGCGGCCTGCGCCCGGCCGCGGGCCGACAGGTGGTAGCCGGGCAGCCGGCCGTAGAGGATCTGGTCGGGGTTCTCGACCTCGCCGTGGCGCATCACGTGCACCACGGTGCGCACCGCGCTCACGTCGCCGTCGCCTCGGCCGCGGCGCGGGCCGCGGCCGGCAGCGCGTCGGCGATCCGACCGAACGCGTCGTCGTCGAGGGCCGCGGAAACGAACCACGTCTCGAACGCGCTGGGCGGTGCGTACACGCCGCCGTCGAGCAGCGCGTGGAAGAACGCCGGATACCGCCACGTCTCGCTGGCGCGGGCGGCGGTGAAGTCCGCGACCGGCCCGTCGCCGAAGAACACCGAGAAGAAGGTGCCGGCGCGCGGGATCGTGTGCGACACACCGTGTTCGGTCAGCGCCTCGGACAGCAGCGCGGTGACCCGGTCGGCGGCGGTGTTCAACGCGGCGTACACGCCGTCGTCGGCGGCCCGCAGCGTCGCCAGCCCGGCGGCCACCGCCACCGGGTTCCCCGACAGCGTGCCCGCCTGGTACACCGGGCCCAGCGGGGCGAGCCGCTCCATGACCTCGGCGCGGCCCCCGAACGCCGCCGCGGGCAGCCCGCCGCTCATCACCTTGCCGAACGTGTAGAGGTCGGCCGCGACCCCCTCCAGGCCGTACCAGCCCGAGCGGCTCATGCGGAAACCCGTCATCACCTCGTCGAGGATCAGCAGCGCGCCGTGATCGGCGGTCACGCGGCGCAGCGCGGCGTTGAAACCCGGCTGCGGCGGCACGGTCCCCATGTTGCCGGGGCAGGCCTCGGAGATGACGCAGGCGATCTCGGGGCCGAAGCGGTCGAAGGCCTCTTCGACGGCCGCCACGTCGTTGTAGGGCAACACCAGCGTGTCGGCGGCCGTGGCGCCGGTGACGCCGGGCGAGGACGGCAGCCCCAGCGTCGCGACGCCCGAACCGGCGTCGGCGAGCAGCGCGTCGACGTGGCCGTGGTAGCAGCCGGAGAACTTGATCACCTTCGCGCGGCCCGTGAACCCGCGGGCCAGCCGCACCGCACTCATGGTGGCCTCGGTGCCGGAGTTCACCAGCCGCACCCGCTCGACCGGTTCGACGCGCGCGACGAGCTCGGCGGCCAGCTCGCTCTCGGCGGGCGTGGGCGCCCCGAACGACAGCCCCGACGCCGCCGCGCGCTGCACCGCCTCCACCACCGCGGGGTGGGCGTGCCCGAGGATCATCGGGCCCCACGAGCACACCAGGTCGACGTAGCGGTTGCCGTCGGCGTCGGTGAGCAGGTAACCGCTGGCCTCGGTGATGAAGCGGGGTGTGCCGCCGACGGAGCGAAACGACCGCACCGGCGAGTTCACCCCACCCGGGATGACCGCGGCGGCCTCGGCGAACAACCGCGCCGACGTCGCGGTGTTCGCCGCGGTCTGGTCCGTGCTGCGCATGGCTTCCAGTGTCCCAGCTCGGCGCGCGATGTCGACTACAGGGTGTAGTTGTCCGCTGTCAGCGATCAGCGGGGTCGAGGCGGAACACCGGGTGATCGGCCGGATCGGGCAGCCGGCGGAAGTACGCCTCCACCGCGCGGCCCGCCGCCGCCCGGTACGCCTCGATGATCGGCGGCCGCTCGGCGGCGGCGATCTCCACCGCGGTGTGCCGGCTCTGCCGACCGTCTCGGGTCAGCGTCACCGTCGCGCGGGCGCGGGCGTTGCGCACCCACTGCGACTCCCCGCGCGTCGACACCAGGTAGGTCGCGCCGTCGACGTCGACCGGGATGACGGGCACCCGCTGCGGGTAGCGCGTCCGGCGACCGGTGACGGTCAGCACCACGGTGTGCGAGACGCCGGTGGCCATGGCGAGCCGGTTGAACACCTTGGCGGTGAGCCACGGGGGCTTGAGGTACGCCATGGTCACCGAGTGTGATGGTGCCCATGCAACTCCCGCAATGGCTGGGTGCGCGCCGGCGCGCCCAGTTCAACCGCCAGGTGGTCAACCGGCTCGTCGGGCCGCTGTCCGGCCATGTTCCGCTGTGGTCGGTCGTCGAGCACACCGGCCGCCGCTCCGGCCGCGTGTACCGCACGCCCGTCACGATGTTCCGCACCGACGACGGTGTGGCGATCCTGCTCCCCTACGGCCGCGACACCGACTGGGTGCGCAACCTGCGGGCCGCCGGCGGCGGGCGGATCACCATGACCGGGACGACGCTCGGCGTCAGCGATCCGCGCGTGGTGCCGACGTCGGAGGCCGTCGCGCACCTGGGGCAGCCGTGGAAGCTCATCCTCGGCCGGTTGGGCGTCAAGGAGACGCTGCTGCTCAGCGTGGACCGGTAGGGCAGGCGGCCTCACACCGGCTGGCTGCGCAGCGACGCCGGCAGGCTGGGCAGGAAGTGCCGCTGCGCGAAAGCGCGGATGTCGTCGGCGGTGTCGAGCGCGCCGGCGCCGGGCAGCAGCAACGCCATCAGCGCATATCGCAGGATCGTGTCGCCGAGCTCGGCCACCGCGGCGTCACCGACCCGCGCGACGAAGCCCGCGGGCATGATCACCCGCAGCGCCTCGGTCATCCGCAGCAGCGCCGCGCCGTAGTGGGCGTGCGCCAGCTCCACGGTGAGCCCCGGCTCGTCGACGATCATGCGGTTGAGCACCCGGTGCCGGCGGAAGCGCAGGATCGCCGCCGTGAACGCCTCGACGTAGTAGTTCGCCTGCGGCCCGGCACTTCGCAGTTCGTCGGCGATCTCGGCGAACAGCGCGGCGTTCTCGCGGTCGATCACCGCGGCCACCAGCTCGTCGCGGCCCGCGAAGCGGCGGTAGATGGTGGTGCGGCTGACACCGGCGCGCCGCGCGACGTCGTCGAGCGCCACCCGCCGGAAGCCGTGCTGCTCGAACTCCGCGACGGCGGCGTCGAGGATCGCGTCCGTGGCGGCGTCAGCGCCGGGCATAGCCGGCCCGCGCATAGGAGTTGTAGCGCACGCGCATCGGCAGCCGGTCCCACACCCAGTTGACCGGGCGCGACCGCCAGCACGCCGCGAACCGCTGGTAGCGCCGCTCCTGGGCATCGCTCCACGGCAGGCCGAGCAGCGCGCGGGCCCGCGGCGGCAGCCCGCCCGTCGTCAGGAACGCCGCCAGCGGGTTGAACACCGGCGCCACCAGCCGCCACACCAGCGGATGCACCGCCTTGGGCTTGGGGAAGCCCTTGGTGACGTAGCCGACGCCGTACTGGGCCGTCTTGTGGGCGACGACGACCTCGTCGAGCATGTGGTCCCAGTAGCGCTCGAAGGCGGCGTAATCGGCGGGCATCGGCCGCTCGCTGACGCCGTAGCGGCGGTACCAGGTCTTCGACTCGGAGTAGATCTGCTCTTTCTCGGCGCGCGAGAGCCGCTTGACGAAGGTGTCGGCGAAGTACAGCACCTGCTCGACGAACGTCGCGTGCGCCCAGAAGTACGTCTCGGGATCCAGCGCGTGGTAGCGGGCGGTCCTCCCGTCGGGAAGGGTCATGTCGCCCTTGATCTGGTGGTGGAAGTCGCGGACCTGCCGGCCGGCGTTCTCGTCGTCCGATCCGTAGACCGTCCGGAAGATCGGCGGCAGCGAGCGCTTGACGCGCGCGGAGGTGTCGGAGAAGAACACCGAGTGGTCGAGGACACCCTGCCCGAGCGGCTCGAGCATGTTCTGCAGCACCGCCGGCCGCGGCCCGATGAGATACATCCGGTTGTCGCCGAAGTACCGCCAGACCAGGGAGTCCGGGCCCAGCGGGAGGGCGTCGTCGGCAGCGGTCGGAGTATCCGCGAGCTCAGTCATACGCACGATGTTACAGAATTTGTACTTTGTACCGAAACGGGCGGCGCAGGTCACACCGGCGGCGTGCTGTGCACGACGGCCGACAGGTGGGCGCGGGCCCGGGCGGTGAGCTGGTGCTGGTCTCCCAGCGCGTGCACGCAATCGGCGACCAGCGCCTCGGCCTCCGCCGCCGCGCCGGTCGGATCGCGGTGGTGCCGGCGCCGCACGGCGAGCTCGTAGCGGGCGCCGAGAACGTCCGGGTGGCCGTCGCCGAGGTCGCGCCGCAGCGCGGCGATGTGCCGCTTGGCCGCGACCACCTCGGCGAGCAGGCTGTCCGCGGCGCCGTCGTCCCCGACCGACTCGCGCCACCAGGCCTGCCATTGCGCCAGCGCCTGGCGGGCCGCGGCGGTGTTCGGATGCTGCGGCCCGAAGACCGCGGCCTCGTCGGCGGCGAGCAGCTCCCACTCGCTCACCGCCTCCATCGCGTCGGCGCGCCGCTGCCCCCAGGCCGCCAGCAGGTGACGCGCGACCAGGGTGCCCGGCGCGTCCGGTCCCGCCGCCCGCGCATAGTCGCCGACCAGCTCGCGAAGCGCCGCGACGGCGGCCGGCACGTCGCCGGACTCGCCCTGCCAGGTGGCGACGGCCAACCGGCTGGCCAGGGTGTCGGGATGCTGCGCGCCGAGCACCCGCCAGCGCCCGGCCAGCACCTCGGCGCCCTCGGCGATGGCGCCCAGGAAATCCCCGAGCCGGCGGCGGAAGACCGCGACGTTGTAGCGCGCGGCGAGCGTGGTGGGGTGGTCCGGGCCCAGGATGCGCTGCTCGTCGGCCAGCAACCGGACCCATTCGGTGAGGGCGGCGCCGGGTTCGGCGTCGTCGCCGCCGGCGTGCGCCAGGTGGTGCCGCACGGTCACGGTCTCGGGGTGGTCGCCGCCCAGCACCTGCTCGAAGTCGGGCAGCATCGCCGCGAACTCGGCCGTGGCGGCGCCGATGTCCCCGGAGTGCCACCGCCAGCTCGCGATGGCGCTGCGGGTCGTCACGGTGTCGGGGTGGTCGGCGCCGAGCACCCGGGTGCGGCCGGCCAACACCTCCTCGCCCTCGCGGATGGCGGCGTCGAAGTCGCCGGCCTGCGCGCGCGCCGCCGCCCGGTTGTACTGCGCGACCAGGCCGGTCGGGTGGTCCGGGCCCAGAATTCGGACGCATTCGGCCCACAGCCGCTCCCACTCGACCACCGGGTCGGGCAGTTCGCCGGCCAGCCCCTGGGCATAGGCCAGCATCACCCGGGTGGACAGCGTCTCGGCGGTGTCGTATCCCGGCCACTGGTCGGCGAGCAACTGCTGCAGGTCGTAGATCGCCACGGGTAGGTCGCCGCCGCGCGCACGGGCCAGCGCGTCGCGCGTGCGGGCCGCAGCAGTCGCCTCGTCCACGCCTGCCATCCAAACAGACGCCGCACCCGCCGGCGGGCACGAAATCGCGGTCAGCCGGGGACGCGCCGCAGCCGCAGGCTGTTGCCGACGACGAGCACCGAGGACGCGGCCATCGCGGCGCCGGCGATCATCGGGTTCAGCAACCCGAACGCCGCGAGCGGCAGGGCGGCGACGTTGTAGGCGAACGCCCAGAACAGGTTGCCGCGGATGGTCGCGAGCGTGCGGCGGGCGAGCCGCAGCGCGACGGGCACGGTGCGCAGGTCGCCCCGCACCAGCGTGATGTGGCCGGCCTCGATGGCCGCATCGGTGCCGGTGCCCATCGCCATGCCGATGTCGGCCGTCGCGAGCGCCGGGGCGTCGTTGACGCCGTCGCCGACCATCGCGACCCGGTGGCCGCGGGCCTGCAGGTCGGCGATCACGCCCGCCTTTTCGTCGGGCAGCACCTCGGCGATCACGTCCTCGGGCGCGATGCCGACCTCGCGGGCCACCCGGTGGGCGGCGCCGCGCGCATCGCCGGTGAGCAGCATCGGTCGGATGCCCATCGCCGCGAGCTCCGCGATCGCGGCGGCGCTGCTGTCCTTGACGGTGTCTGCGAGCTCGATCACCGCGCGGCGCCCGCCGTCCCAGTTGACCGCGACGCCGGTGTCGCCGCCGCCGGCGCGGGTGAGCGTGATCTCGCGGCCGGCCACGGTGCCGCGGACACCCTCGCCCGGGACGCTGACGAAGTCGGTGACCGGCGGCACCGACAGGCCCCGCTCGCGCGCGGCGGCGACGATCGCGGTGGCGATCGGGTGTTCGGACGCCGACTCCACGGCGGCCGCGAGCCGCAGCGCCTCCCCGGCGTCCTCGCCCTCCTCGGGCCGCACGTCGGTGACCGCCATGACGCCGGTGGTCACGGTGCCCGTCTTGTCGAAGACCACCGTGTCGACCCGCGTCACCGCCTCGAGCACCTGCGGCTCCTTGAGCAGGACGCCCAGCTGCGCGCCGCGGCCGGTGCCGACCAGGATCGCGGTCGGCGTGGCCAGGCCGAGCGCGCACGGGCAGGCGATGATCAGCACCGCCACCGCGGCGGTGAACCCGTCGGCGGCGCTGTGGCCGGCGAGCAGCCAGCCCGCGAGCGTGACGGCCGCGATCGCCAGCACCACCGGCACGAACACCGCCGACACCCGGTCGGCCAGCCGCTGCACCGACGCCTTGGCGTTCTGCGCGTCGGCGACCAGGCGGCCCATCCGGGCTAGCTGCGTGTCGGCGCCCACCCGCGTCGCCCGCACCGTGATGCGGCCGGAGGTGTTCACGGCGCCGCCGAGCACCGGGTCGCGCACGCCGACGTCGACGGGCACGGCCTCGCCGGTCAGCGCCGAGGTGTCGAGCGCCGACGCGCCGCCGGTCACCACCCCGTCGGTGGCGATCCGCTCGCCGGGCCGCACCACGAATTCGTCGCCGACGCGCAGCTGCGCCACCGGCACCCGCTGCTCGACGCCGTCGCGCAACACCGCGGCGTCCTTGGCTCCCAGCGACAGCAACTCGCGCAGCGCCGCGCCGGCGGACCGTTTGGCGCGGGCCTCGGCGTGGCGGCCCGCCAGCAGGAACACCGTGACGACGGCCGCGACCTCGAAGTAGACGTGGTCCGACCACCGGGTCAACAGGGCAACGGTCGACCAGCCGAACGCGGCGAGCGTGCCGATGGACACCAGGGTGTCCATGGTCGCCGCCCGGTGGCGCGCCGCCCGCAGCGCCGCCGCGTGGAACGGGTAGCCGCCCCAGCCGACGATCGGTGCGCTGAGCGCGAGGACCAGCCACTCCCAGCCCGGAAAGTGCAGGACCGACACCATCGACAGCGCCAGGACCGGCACGGCCAGCGCGGCGGAGACCACCAGCCGGGCGTTCAGCGGCGGCGCCGGCTCTGGGTCGGTGTCGACCGGTGCGGCCGGGACGACGGTCGCCTGGTAGCCGATCTCGTGGACGGCGGCCACCAGGTCCGCCGGGGTGACGGTGGACGCGTGTTCGACGTGGGCGCGTTCGACGGCGAAGTTGACCGTCGCCCGGACGCCGTCGAGGTCGTTCAGCCCGCGCTCGACGCGCGCCGCGCACGAGGCGCACGACATGCCGCGCAGTTCCAGGTCGGTGACGGCAGGCGATCCCATGCGGACAATGATACCCCCGGGGGGTACCCGATAGGGGCTTACGAGCGGCCCCGGTACCAGCGGGTGAACGCCGCGACGACGCACAGCCCGCCCAGCGTCGCCAACGCCACCGAAAGCGCCATCAGCGACGCGTCGTACTGCAACCCGGTCTGCGCCGGTTCGCCCGGCGCCAGCGGCTCGATGTCGACGCGCGACGGGGCCGACAGCCAACAGAACACCGCGGCGGCGAAGCAGCCGACGGCCGCCGCGGCCGGCACCAGCACCGCCCGCCGCACGGTCACGCCTCCCGCCGGGCGAGCACCTCGACGAGCGCCGCCCGCAGCCCGCGGTGGTTGCGGGCCCAGGCCTGCACGGTCCGGTCGTCGGTGAGCTCCAGGCCGATGCCGGTGCGGCCGCGGGGCACGCCGCTGAGCTCACCGAGCGCCCGCGACGACTGCCACTTGGCCGTCTCCTGCCCGCCGCGACCGGTGTTCTCCGCTTCGGGGTACATGCGCACGATCTCGCTGATCGGCAGTCGCTGCGCGCCCTGGCGCAGGTAGTCGGGCGTCAGCTCCACCGAGGTGTGGATGCGCGCGGCGTGGATCTGCAGCGCGATGAAGCCGCTGACCAGCACGAAGAAGATCAGCGGCACCACCGGCTGCCACCCCATGCCGGCGTTGTACTGGATGCCCACCATCGTCAGGCCGGCGGCGGGCCCGGCGAGCAGCCACCACCAGCTCGCGCCCGGCTCGAAGAACAGCGGCGACTCGTCAGCCACCGCCGTCTCCCTCCGTCACGGGCGCGGCGAACCACTCCGACGCACCGGCGCGGTGGATCACGATGGCGCCGACCATCGCCAGCACGGTGATGAGCAGGCTCAGATAGGTCGGCGTGAACAACACCAGCAGCACCGACACCGTCACCACCAGCGCGACCGCCGCGCGCCGGTGACGGCCGTCGCCGCGGTACGCCTTGCCCGCCAGATAGGCCAGCGCGAAGCCGGTGGCGATCCACAGGCCGCCGAAGCCCCGAATCAGCCAGGGCACCGGGTGCTGCGGCGACACCAGGAGCAGGCCCAGCGCCACGAGCAGCACGGCGGCCACCAGCCACAGCGCGAAGGCGACGGTCACCGACCGCGGCCGTCGGGAAGGAGTTGTCATGGCAGCCTCAGCCTATCGGTGCTCAGCGCGTGAAGAACTGGCCGGCGTCCTTGCGGTGCACCAGCACCAGCCCGCCCGCCACCAGCACCGATCCGAAGATGACGCACGCGGCGTACACCACGGCGACCACCGGCGGCCGGTCGCCGCCGAACAGGTTGCTCACCGACACCACCACCGCGGCCAGCCCGCCGCCGGCCAGCACCGAGCGCGCCCACCGGTAGCCCTGGCGCATGAGGAACAGGAACGTGACGACGAGCGACGCGAGCACCACCACGACGAACGCGGTCGCGGCGAGGGTGACGACGCGCCCGGCCCCGGACCGGGGCGCCAGCGCGACGGCGTTGACGACGTAGGCGGTGGCCAGCAGCGGCAGCGCGGCCAGCCACAGCCAGAATCCGGTGTCGACGTCCTCGGGCCGGCTCGCCGGCGTGTCCTCGGGCCGCCCGGCCGGGGCGTGGCCGTGCTCGCGGTCGGTCACGACACCCACTCCGCGATGTCGGCGGCCCAGTAGGTCAGCACGATGTCGGCGCCGGCGCGCCGGATGCTCGTCACGGACTCCAGCGCGGCGGCACGCCCGTCGATCCAGCCGCGCTCGGCCGCGGCGGCGATCATCGCGTACTCGCCGGAGACCTGGTAGGCGGCGACCGGAACCGACGAGATCTCGGCGGCGGCGGCCAGCACGTCGAGGTAGGCCATCGCCGGTTTCACCATGATGATGTCGGCGCCCTCGTCGAGGTCGAGCCGCACCTCGCGCAGCGCCTCGCGCCCGTTGCCGCTGTCCTGCTGGTAGGTGCGCCGGTCACCCTGCAGGCTCGACGCGACGGCCTCGCGGAACGGGCCGTAGAACGCCGAGGCGAACTTCGCGGCGTAGGCGAGGATCACCACGTCGGAGTGGCCCGCGGCGTCCAGGCCGTCGCGGATGGCGGCGACCTGGCCGTCCATCATGCCGCTGGGCGCCACGACGTGGGCGCCCGACGCCGCCTGCGCGACGGCCATCGTGACGTACTGGGCGTTGGTGGCGTCGTTGTCGACCCTGCCGCGCGCGTCGAGGACGCCGCAGTGGCCGTGGTCGGTGAACTCGTCGAGGCAGGTGTCGGCCATCAGCACGGTGGCGTCGCCGAGGTCGGCCCGCAGATCGCGCAGCGCGACGTTGAGGATGCCGTCGGCGTCGATGGCACCGGAGCCGGTCGCGTCCTTGTCGTCGTCGCGGGGGACGCCGAAGAGCATGAGCCCGCCGACGCCGGCGGCGACGGCCGCTTGCGCCGCCCGGCGCGCCGAGTCGCGGGTGTGCTGCACGACGCCGGGCATCGAGGCGATCTCCCG
Source organism: Mycobacterium sp. MYCO198283 (assembly GCF_021213805.1). Lineage (GTDB taxonomy): Bacteria > Actinomycetota > Actinomycetes > Mycobacteriales > Mycobacteriaceae > Mycobacterium. The sequence continues at coordinate 374,863 of NZ_JAJQJI010000003.1, read as the reverse complement.
CGGAGCGTGCAACCCGTCGGCGACGAACATCGGCAGCACCAGGTGCCGCGGCGCGACGTCGGTCTCGGCGACCAGCCGCCGCAACGCCGGGGTCGACCGCAGCCGTCGCGGCCGCTGCCGGAGCGATGTCACGGGACCGCTACCTAGCGCCGCCGGCTCTTCTTGCGCGGCGGCGGCAGCGCACCGTCGGCGCGGAGCCGGGCGGCGTGCTCGGCCAGCGCGTCGACCAGCGGGCCGATCGCCGCGGTCTCGGGCTGCACGTCGACCCGCAGGCCGAACTCGACGGCGGTCTCGGCGGTCTTGGGCCCGATGCACGCCACGATGGTGCGGGCGTGCGGCTTGCCGGCGATGCCGACCAGGTTGCGGACCGTGGAGCTCGACGTGAAGCACACCGCGTCGAAGCCACCCGACTTGATCATCTCGCGGGTCTGCGCGGGCGGCGGCGCGGCGCGCACGGTGCGGTAGGCGGTGACGTCCTCGATTTCCCAGCCGCGATCCCGCAGCCCCTCGGCGAGGGTCTCGGTCGCGATGTCGGCGCGCGGCAGCAGCACCCGGTTCACCGGGTCGAAGATGTCGTCGTACTCGGGGAACTCCTCGAGCAGCCCGAGCGAGGACTGCTCGCCGGACGGGATCAGCTCCGGCGTGACGCCGAACGCCCGCACCCGGTCCGCCGTGGCCTGGCCGACGCAGGCGATCTTGACCCCCGAGAACGCCCGCGCGTCGAGCCCGAACTCGCTGAACTTCTCCCACACCGCGCGCACCGCGTTGGTGGAGGTGAAGACCACCCACTGGTAGCGGCCGTCCACCAGGCCCTTGACGGCGCGCTCCATCTGCGCGGGGCTGCGCGGCGGCTCGACGGCGATGGTCGGCACCTCGACGGGGGTGGCGCCGTGGGACACCAACCGGTCGCTCATGTCGCCGGCCTGGTCCTTGGTGCGGGGCACGAGCACGGTCCAGCCGTACAACGCCCGGCTCTCCCACCAGTTGAGCTTCGCCCGGTGCGACACCGTGCGGCCGATGGTGACCACGAGCGCGCCGGTGAACGGGCCGGCCGGGTCGGCGGCGCCGATCGCGGCGCGGTCGGTCAGCTCGAGCAGCGTGGCCTCCAGGGAGCGCTGCTGGCAGGTGGTGCCCTGCGCGGTGACGACGCACGGGGTGGTCTCTTCGAGCCCGAAGTCGACGAGCGCGCGGGCCGCGTCGGGCAGGTGTTCGGGGGTGGCGTGCAGGATCAGCGGTCCGGGGGCCGCGGCGAGCGCCGCCCAGTCGACGTCGGCGCGGACGTCGGCGACGGTGTGCGACGAGCCGAGCGGCAGACCCGCATAGGTGGGCACCGCGGTGGTCGGCGGCAGCCCGGGCACCACCTCGAACGGCAGCGCGGTCTTGGCGACGGCGTTGACCTCGGCCAGCACGGCGTCGCTCGACAGCGGATCACCCGCCACCAGCCGGATCACGTCACCGCCGGCCTTCGCCTCGGTGATCAGCGTCCGCGCCACCTCGGCCGGATCGCCGAGCGCCGGGCGGATCTCCGGAACCAGCGGCGCGTCGCCGGTGGCCGGGTCCGCGGGCGGGGTGGTCTTCTCCGCCGGCAGCGCCGAGCCGACCAGCGTCAGCACCGCCTGCGGCACGTCGGGATCGGTGAGCACCATGTCGGCGCCCGCCAGGATTGATCTCGCCCGCACGGTCAGCAGGCCGGGATCGCCCGGACCCGACCCTACGAAGAGGATGCGGCCCGGATGGGCTTTGCGGCCTCGGCTCATGACCATTCTGGTGTCACTCCTGCTCCATCACCTCGCGCGCGCCCAGCTCGAACAGCTCCGCCGCCACCGCAGCTCCCAGCTCCGCGGCTGCGTCGGGCGTTCCGATGCCGGACGCACGGATCACGTCGGATCCGTCCACCGCCGCCGCGCACGCACGCAGCGACAGCTCTTCGAAGACGCGACCGTCCTCATCGATCGACTCGACCACCTCGGCGATCGCGCCCACCGGTGCGGAGCACCCCGCCTCCAGTTCGGCGAGCAGGACTCGTTCTGCGGTGACCGCTGCGCGCGTATCGGCGTCGTCCAGCTCCGCCAGCACGGCGGCGAGCCGGGTGTCGCCGGCGCGGCATTCGACGGCCAGCGCACCTTGGGCCGGGGCCGGCAACATCTGCACCGGCTCCAGCGTCTCGGTGATATCGCGGCGGCGACCGATGCGGGACAGTCCCGCCCGGGCCACCACGACGGCGTCGAGTTCACCACTGCTTACCCTGTTCAACCTGGTATCTAGGTTGCCCCGTAGGGGGCGGATTTCCAAACCGAGACCCAGTGCTCTAAGCTGCGCGATCCGTCGCGGGGCCGACGTGCCGATCACCGAGCCAACCGGCAGCTCCCCCAGCACCAGGCCGTCGCGGGCCACCAGCGCGTCGCGCGGATCCTCCCGCGGCGGGATCGCGGCGATGGTGAAGCGCGGGTCGGCGGCCGTCGGCAGGTCCTTGTACGAGTGCACCGCGGCGTCGACGCGGCCGTCGGCGACGGCTTCGCGCAGCGCGGCGGTGAACACGCCGACGCCGATCTCGGCAATCGGCGCATCCGACTCGTCGCCCGCCGTCTTGATGACGACGAGCTCGGCGCGATGGCCGTTGGCCTCCAGCGCGTCGCGGACCATGCCGGCCTGGGTGGTGGCGAGCAGGCTCCCGCGCGTGCCGATGCGGATCGGAGCGGTGTCGGTCTCGACCGTGCCGGGGCTCAAGCGCTACTCGTGCAGATCCGGTGCGGTCGCCGGTTCGATGCGGTAATCCGTTGCGAGCATTGGCAATTCGCCCGCGGTGGCCACGGCGTCGACGGCGGTGGGGTCGAGTTCGAACAGTTCGCGCAGCGCCTCGGCATAGCTGTCGCCGCCCGGCGTGCTCGCCAGTTGCTTGACGCGCACGGTGGGGGCGTGGAGGAGCTTGTCGACGACGCGGCGCACGGTGCGCGCCACCTCGTCGCGGTCGGCGGTGCCCAGGCCCGGCAGCCGGTTGTCCAGTCGCAGCAGCTCGGCCTCGACGACGTCGGCGGCGCGCTGGCGCAGCGCGGTGACGGTGGGTGTGACCTCGGCCATGCGCTGCTTGGCCAGGTAGGTGGCCACCTCGGTGGCGACGATGCGGCGCGCGAGTTCGGTGTCGGCGGCGGCGGCGTGGGCCGCCGGCTCGCGCTGCACGCGGTCCATGTCGATGACGTCGACGCCGGGCAGGCCGGCCACCGCGGCGTCGACGTCGCGGGGCATGCCGAGGTCGCAGCACACCAGCGTCCGGCGGTCGGCCGGCGCGCGGTCCGCCAGCGCGGTGTGGACGTCGGCGAGCGACACCACCGGGCTGACGGCGCCGGTACAGCAGACGGCGACGTCGGCGTCGCGCAGCGCGACCGCCATGTCCGCCAGCCCGTGCGCGTCGGCGCGGACGCCGGCCTCCCGCAGCGTGGCGACGAGCCGGTGTGCCCGCGGCAGCGACCGGTTGACGACGTGCACCTGCCCGATCCCGGCGCGGATCAGGTGCTTGGCGGCCAGCGCGCCCATGGAGCCGGCGCCGACGATCACCGCGGTGCGGCCCGCGAGCCCGGATTCGAGCCGCCGGTCGGCCATGCCGAGCGCCACCGACACCACCGAGGCGCCCGCGGCGTCGATGCCCGTCTCGGCGTGCACCCGCTTGCCCACCGACAGCGCGCGCTGCGCCAGCTCGTGCAGGACGCGGCCGACGGCGTGCTGCGATTCGGCGCCGGCGTAGGCGCGCCGCACCTGGCCGAGCACCTGCTGCTCGCCCAGCACGGCCGAATCGAGCCCGCTGGCAACCGAGAACAGATGCTCGACGGCGGCCTCGGCGTAGCGGACGTAGGCGTACTTGGTGAGGTCACCCATCGACATGCCGGACTGCTCGGCCAGCACCTGGCCGATGGCCGAGAGGCCGCCGTGGAAGGCGTCGACGACGGCGTACACCTCGACGCGGTTGCAGGTCGACAGCAGCATCGCCTCGCTGACGACGGCGGACTGCAGCAGCCGGTCGACGATCTTCGACTGCTCGGCTTCGTCGGTGCTCAACTGCTCCAGCACGCTGACCGGCGCGCTTCGGTGGGACACACCGAAAAGCAGGATGCTCACGACTTGCTCACGACCTCTGTATCCCTTGCAGCCGGAATGATCGGGGGATCACAATCCACGGTAATCGTTTACCAGCTGGCCGGACAAATCAGTGGGCGGGTTCACGAACCGGCGCGACGGCGCGCCAGATCGGCACGCAACCGCGGCTCGTCGACCTCCCAGTAACTGTGTTCGGCGCCGTCGAGCAGCACCACCGGCAGCCGGTCGCCGAACTCCGCCCGCAACGTCGAGTCCCCGGCCGCGGCCGCCTCGTCGACGTCGGTCACCGTCAGCGCGACATCGAGCTCGGCGGCCAGCGCGGACAACTGCGCGGCGATCCGGCGGCAGATCTCGCAACCGGCGCGGGTCAACAACGTCAGCTCGGGCACGGCGTCCAGTATCCGTCGGCGGGTCGCTATTAGGGTTGTGAGGGGGTTGGCAGGGAGAGGACCGTGGGCAGCAGGGACAAGACCGATCCGGAAGCCGTCGCCGACGCGCTTCTGGCACCCGGCGGCGATGCCGAGCTGGCCGGCGACGCCAGCGCGGAGGCGGCCGTCGCACAGCGGCCGACGACGCCGCCGCCGGCCGACCTCACGGCGGCGGCCTTCTTCGACGTGGATAACACGCTGGTGCACGGCTCGTCGCTGGTGCACTTCGCGCGCGGACTCGCCGCCCGGCAGTACTTCACCTACGGCGACCTCGCAAAGTTCGTGTACGCGCAAGCCAAGTTCCAGCTCACCGGCCGCGAGAACAGCGACGACGTCGCCGCCGGGCGGCGCAAGGCGCTCGCGTTCATCGAGGGCCGCTCGACCGCCGAGCTGATGGCGCTGGGCGAGGAGATCTACGACGAGATCATCGCCGACAAGATCTGGCCCGGCACCCGGGCGCTGACGCAGATGCACCTCGACGCCGGGCAGCAGGTGTGGCTGGTGACCGCCACGCCCTACGAGCTCGCCATCACCATCGCCAGGAAGCTGGGGCTCACCGGCGCGCTCGGCACCGTCGCCGAATCGGTCGACGGCGTGTTCACCGGGCGGCTGGTCGGCGACATCCTGCACGGGCCCGGCAAGGCACACGCGGTGCGCGCGCTCGCCATCCGCGAAGGGCTGAACCTGCGCCGCTGCACCGCCTACTCCGACAGCTTCAACGACGTCCCGATGCTGTCGCTGGTGGGCACGGCGGTCGCCATCAACCCCGACGCCGACCTGCGTGACCTGGCGCGCGAACGCGGCTGGGAGATCCGCGACTACCGCACCGCGCGCAAGGCCGCCCGCATCGGCGTGCCGTCGGCGCTGGCGCTCGGCGCGGCGGGCGGCGCACTCGCCGCGGTCGCCTCGCGGCGCGACGGCCCGCTGTTGAGGTTCCGATAGGCTCTTCGCCGGTCCGCCCGCCGACGAAGGAAGCAGTTCACCCATGGCTCTCGCCGAGGAGATCATCGGTACGCACTACCGCCATCCCGACTATTTCGCCGTGGGTCGCGAGAAGGTCCGCGAGTACAGCGCCGCGGTGCAGGCCGACCATCCCGCCCACCACGACGAGGCCGCGGCGGCCGAGCTCGGGTACGACGGCCTGGTGGCGCCGCTGACGTTCATCGCGGTGGCGGGCCGCCGGGTGCAGCTGGCGATGTTCGAGAAGTTCGACGTGGGCATCAACATCGCACGGGTGATCCACCGGGACCAGAAGCTGCTGTTTCACCGGCCGGTCAAGGTCGGCGACAAGCTGTTCTTCGACACCTACCTCGACTCGGTGCTGCAGTCGCACGGCACGGTGATCACCCAGCTGCGCAGCGAGGTCACCGACGCCGACGGCGAGCCGGTGATGACCACCGTCGTCACGATGATCGGCGAGGCCGAGAGCGACGAGGCCTCGGCCGAGCAGGTGGCCGCCATCCGCGCGCGGCTGCTCGGCCAGGCGACCCCGGGCGCCTGACGCCGGCGTCGCTGAGCAACCTCAGCCGAGGAAAGTGTTGCGCCGGCCGGCGAGCAGCCGGTACAGCGTCTGCTGGATGGTCTCGCGCACCTGGTCGGTGATCTCGAACGTCACCATCGGGTCGTCGGAGGCGGAGTCGTCGTAGTCCTCGGTGGGAATCGGCGTCCCGAACTCGATGTGCCACTTGGACGGCAGCGGGATCAGGCCGCCCAGCCCGGCGAGCGGGAACAGCGGCGTCACCGGGAAGTACGGCAACCCGAGCAGCCGCGCCACCAGCTTCAGGTCGGTGAGCATCGGATAGATCTCCTCGGAGCCCACGATGGAGCACGGCACGATGGGCGCCTTGGTGCGCAGGGCGGCCGACACGAACCCGCCGCGGCCGAAACGCTGCAGCTTGTAGCGGTCGCGGAACGGCTTTCCCAGGCCTTTGTAGCCCTCCGGGAACACCGCGGTGAGCTCGCCCTTGCTGAGCAGCCGGTGGGCGTCGGTGGTGCAGGCCATGGTGTGGCCGGCCTTGCGGGCGGCAACTCCCAGCACCGGCGAGTCGAAGACCAGGTCCGCCGCGAGCAGCCGGAGGTCGCGGTGCGCCGGGTGGTGGTCGTGCACCGCGACGGAGAGCATCAGCCCGTCGAGCGGCAGCACACCGGCGTGGTTGGCGACGACGAGCGCCGCACCCGTCTCCGGCAGGTTCTCCACACCGGAGACCTCGACCCGGAACCAGGACTGATAGAACACCCGCAGCAAAGGAAGGACGATTGCCGAGTTGAAGTGCGGATCGAAGCCGAACTCGTCCACGGAGTAGTCGCCGGTGAGCCGTTCGCGCACGAACGCGGCCGCCGCGGAGATGCGCTGGGCGAGCTCGTTCGGCGCGGACCCGACGTCGTCGCCGGCACCGGCGCCGCCGCGCCGCTCGTCGATCTCCCGGACGACCGCGGCGATCTGCTCGGCCGAGGCGCGGGTGCCGGGGTCGGTCAGCAACGAGGGATGCCGGCGGGCGGCGTCCAGGCGGGCACCCACCCGTCGCGCTGCCGCGGCACGGCCCGAATTGCCGTGCAGCGGAATCACTTTCGCCTTCGACTCACCCGCCACGATGAAACCTTCTCCCCCACCGGTCCACTACGAACTCAATTACCCCAACGCTGCGCTGCCGCGACGGCGCGCCTTTCCAACGAGCGTACCCAGCGTGGGTCGATGATCGGGGTCAAACCACGGCCCCGGACGTAGTCGTCGAACGCCTCGGCGGTGGTCCACTTCGGGATGTACCCCAGCTCGGCGCGCATCCGCGTGGTGTCCATGACGCGCCCGTAGCTGAGGTAGTCGATCTGCTCGCGACTCAGTTCTGTCGCGCGGGTGGCCTTTCGCAGCGAATCGATGGCCCACACCGCGAAGCCCGGAACCGGCATCGGCACGCGGCCCGCGCGCCGGATCGCCTGCGACATCATGATGATGCCGTCCGCGCCGACGTTGAACGTCCCCGGGCGGCCGGCCACCGTGGCCCGCTCGAGCGCGCCGAGGGCGTCCTGCTCGTGCAGCAGCTGCAGCCGGGCGTCGCGGCCGGCGACCGTCGGCACCACCGGGCCGGCCAGGTAGCGCGACAGGGCGGTGTCCATGGCGGGCCCGATCATGTTGGCCAGCCGCAGGATGGTCACCGCGATGTCGGGGCGCCGCCGCCCCAGCCCGCGCACGTACCCCTCGATGTCGATGCTGTCGTGCGCGAACCCGTCGCGCGGCGGCCGGCGGCTCAGGCTGTCTTCGGTGAACACCACCGGGTCGCGCGGATGCGAGCCGTAGACCTCCGACGTCGACTTCAGCACCACCCGCCGCACCGACGGCGCCTTCTGGCAGGCCGCGAACAGCTGCATGGCGCCCATGACGTTCAGTTCCTTCAGCGCCGCGCGGCCGCCGGAGCTCGGGGCGTACGACGCGGCCGCGGCATGCACCACGGTGTCGACGTCGTTGTTGCGGATCACCTTGCTGATGAAGGGGTTCCGGATGTCCGCCCGCACGAAATCGGCCCGGCCCATCCGGCGCAGCAGGTCCTTGCTGGGGGCAGCGGCGTCGACGGCGATGACCCGCTCGATCTTCGGGTTCTGCGCCAGGCGCGCGGTGAGAAAACCACCGAGGAACCGGCAGGCGCCGGTCACCAGCACGACCTCCGGATGCGGTGGCGGTGGGTGCCCGTCCTTGGAGCCGGTCGACGTCACCTCGAACAGCCTAACGACGCGGGCGCAGGACTACTTGCCCAATTTTCTGCGCTGCACACGGGTACGCCGAAGCAGCTTGCGGTGCTTCTTCTTCGACATGCGCTTGCGCCGCTTCTTGATGACTGAACCCATGAACTCCGCTACCTAGTGTCCGGCGATGATTTTGTCGATCCCGGACACTTTACCCGGGCACCACCGGTCACCGAAAACGGCAGCGCGCAGCCGCTTGAAGTGGCCGCCGCGGCGGCGTCAGCCGGCGTCGAAGAACGACGTCTCCAGCAGGTCGTGCACCGCCTTGGCGTGCACGCGGAATGAACGCCCCACCCGGACCGCGGGCAACTCGCCGTTGTGCACCAGGCGGTAGACCGTCATCTTGCTGACGCGCATCAGGCTGGCGACCTCTGCGACGGTGAGGAACTGCGTGCGCGACGGCGACTGGCCGTCCGACGAGCCGGCGTCTCGTGCCGACTTCCCGCTTCCCGAATCCCGCGCCGATGGCCCGTTCGTTGACGACATCGCAACCCATTCCGTCAGGCACGGAGGGTGCCACCGGCTTCCCCACCGGTGGCACCGAACCGTGCTTACACTTGAGGAGAATAGCGGGACCAGTGGTGTTGATGCGACGGGTGTGGGCCAATTGATCGGCGGCGACGAGAAATTACTCGGGCGCGATTCCGAGCTCCGCTGACCGGGTCTTTGCGGCACGCACGCCCGCGGCCACCGCAGTGCGGAAACCGCCGCGTTCCAGTTCGCCGAGAGCGGCCGCGGTGGTGCCGCCGGGCGAGGTGATCATGGCCCGCAGCTGCGCCGGAGTGGCGTCGGTGTTGCTGCTCATGGTGGTGTCTCCCGGCGACCGTGGTCCGGCGTCCAGGCGCTCGAGCAGCATCGCCGCCGAGCCGGCCATGGTCTGCACCGCGAGGTCGGTCGCGACGGCGCGGGTCAGGCCGTTCGCGACCGCGGCGTCCACCAGCGCCTCGACCATCAGGAAGAAGTAGGCGGGGCCGGAGCCCGAGATCGCGGTGACGACGTCGAGCTGCGACTCGGCGACCATGATCACCTCGCCGACGGCGTTGAAGAGCCCGGCCACCTCGGCGGCCTGTTCGGCGGTGGCGAACCGCCCGCGGGCCAGCGCGCTCACGCCGGCGCCGACCATCATCGGCGCGTTCGGCATCACCCGGATCACCGGCGACCCGGCGGGCAGGCTCGATTCGAACTGCGTCGTCGAGACCCCGGCGGCCACGGACACGAACACCTGCTCGGGGCTGTCCTCCTCGGCGCGGGCCACCACGTCGGCGATCTCGCCCAGCACGGCGGTGATGTCGTCCGGCTTCACGGCCACCACGACGTAGTCGGCGTTGTCGACGGCGTCCCCGACGCCGGTCACCAGCACCGAGTACTCCTCGGACAGCTGACGGACCCGGGCCGGCGCCTTCTCGGCGACGACGATGTCCTTGACCTGGCGGCCCGACCGCAGCAGTCCGGCCAGCAGCGCCTCACCGATGTTGCCGCCGCCGATGATCGCGATTCTGGCCATCCGCGAACCTTATCCGCCTTCAGTCCGGAACGAGCGCGAGCTGCCGCGTCTGCACCACCAGCCGGCCCGTGCTGTCCACGACGACGTGATCGGCGTCGAACCAGTCGCGGCCGATCTCGGTGGTGGTGCACAGAACGCGCAGCCAGCCGTCGGACGGCATGCCGCGCAGATAGGCCGTCATCTGCACCGTGGGCGCCCACCCGAAGCGGTCCACGGCAAAGGTGACCGGCGCGGAGATGTCCCCGGCCATGAGCGCGAACAGCACGTCCGGGGCGGCGTCGCGGGGACGGATCCACAGCTGGAACCTGGGCGCGGACCCGTCCGCCGGCCGGGTGTAGGTGCTCAGGTCCGGCCGGATGTCGCAGCCGGCCCACAGGTTCATGACGTCGGCGCTGGGATGGCCCGGACCGATCGGCGCCAGCTCGGCCGGCGGCTCCGGTGGCATCAGCGTCGGAACCGGGTTGGCCGACAGCAGCGGCGGTTCGCCGTGCTCGGGCGGCCCGAGCGTGACCTCGGCGCGCACGGCGGTTCGATACTCCTCGCGCGAGCGCTCGTCGGAAGCCCGATACTCCTCGCGCGAGCGCTCGTCGGAAGCCCGATACTCCTCGCGCGAGCGCTCGTCGGCGACACGGTCGCCCTGCCGCAGCTCCACGTCCACCAGGTTGATGCGACGGCCGCGTTTGCGGACCAGCGTCTCCAGCCGCATCGGGCCGGGCGAGGGTGCCCAGAGGAAGTTGGCGGACACCGCGACCGGTTGCGCCTCGCCGCCCAGCGCGGCGCGCGCGGCCGCCGCGCACAGCGCGAGCATCATGCCGCCGTGCACCTTCGGACCGATCGTCCAGTGTGCGGACAGCTGGGCCTCGTAAACCGGACCGCCCTCGGAGGCCTCGATCTCGCGCAGCGCCATCGCATCGGCGAACACGGCGTCGTCAGACATTCGGCATCGTTCCTGTCGTGGTGCCGCTCAACGCAGCAGGTGGGTGCGCGCGAACTGCAGCGACTCCGCGAGCAGCGCCTCACGCTGGCCCTCGGTGCGCGCACCCGAGGTGGTGACCTCCAGGATCACATGGCCCGCGAAATCGCTCGCCGCCAGGAGCTGGCACACCTCGATGGTCGGCTGGGTGCCGCGGCCGGGCACCAGGTGTTCGTCGGTGGGCGCGCCGGTCCCGTCGCACAGGTGCAGGTGCGCCAGCCCCGAACCCATCCGCTGCGCCAAGTCCAACGCATCCATCCCGGCGGTCGCCGTGTGGGACAGGTCGAGGGTGAAATGCGCGTGCTCGCCGTCGAGCGGGTCGTAGGACGGCGCGAACGCCGAGATGGCCGGACCGGGCCGGCGGCCCCGCCGTCGTCGCCGCTGCGCACCCGCCTGCGATCCGAAGAAGCGGTCGGTGCGGAACGGGAACATGTTCTCCACCGCCACCACGACGCCGCTCTCGGCCTCCAGCCGCGCCACCTGCTCGGTGAACCCAGCGGCGTAGCGGCGCTGCCACCGAAACGGCGGATGGACGACGACGGTCTGCGCGCCGAGTTCCTCGGCGGCCCGGACGCTGCGGTCCAGCTTCGCCGCCGGGTCGCTGCCCCATACCCGCTGCGAGATCAGCAGGCAGGGGGTGTGCACCGCCAGCACCGGCAGCTCGTAGCGCTCCGACAGCTTGGCGACGTCGGGGATGCTCTGGCTGAGCGGCTCGGCCCACACCATGAGCTCCACGCCGTCGTAGCCGAGGCGGGCGGCGTACTCGAAGGCAGCTTCGGTCCGCAGCGGATAGACCGACGCCGTCGACAGCCCGATCTTGATCGCGGGGCGCACGCGCTAGTTCATCAGCATCAGCGGCAGCGGGCCCAGCGTCACCAACATCCCGACCACCAGGGCGATCAGCATGCTGGCGATGTCCTCGGTCTTGCGGACCAGCCGGACCGCCACCACGAGGCCGATGATCACCAGCGCCGCCAGGACGAGCGCGATGATGCTGTTCCAGTTCCACAGCTGGTCGAACGCCAGGAACAGGCCCGCCCCGAACGCCACCGCGACGATCGACTGCAGCACGACCATCCCGGCCCGTAACGCCAATGCGGTCCGCGCCGACCGCCCGTCGGTGCGGTCGTCGTCCAGATCGTCGTCGGCGACGGCGCCGTGTCCGCCGAAGAGCCGGTGGTCGTCGCCGTGCAGGTACGGCGGCCGGTCGTCGGGATCGTCGGAGTCCCCGTCGCCGTGCTGGTCGACATCGCGGTCGTCGTGCCGGCGGCGGTCCCGGTGGTGGTCGACGGAATCGTCGTCGAGCGCGAGGTCGTCGTCCTCGTCGGCGAAGTCGTCTGCGTAGAACGGGTCCGGCGACATGGTCTCGGCGTCGGAGCTGCCGCGCGGCTCGGCATGTTCGGCGTGCTCGACGTAGTCGTCGTGGCGGTCGTCGTGGCGGTCGGCGGTGCGCGGCTCGGCGGTGCGCGGCTCGGCGCGCGGGGCCGGCTCGGGACGTGGCGGCGCCTCGGTGGCGGTGGCCGCGCCGTTGGGCACCGGCGCGGTGTCGTCCCGGTCGACGACCGGGATCTCGCCGGTCTGGTAGACGGGGATCTCGCCGGTGAGCTCGGCGACGGTGACCGCGTCCGGATTGCCGCGGCGGCGCCGGCGCTGACCGCCCGCCGGCGGCGCGCCGATTGTGCCGTTGCGCGCCAGCAGTTCCGCCACCGAGATGGGGCGGGAGTCGGTGTTCTCTGGATCAGTCATCGTGTGCTGCCTTTTGCGCTGGCTACCTGACGGCCGGCATCCCGGACGCTAATCTCCATGAGGTCGGACCCGTCGGCTTCGCTGTCGAGTTTCCGCAAGATCAAGCCTTCCCGCAATGCCCATGGACAGATATCCACGACGTCGATCGACAGAGCGCGCATCGTTGCTTCGGCGACCAGAGCGCCCGCCACGATCTGCGGCGCGCGATCGGTGCTCACTCCTTCCAGCTCGGCCCGGTCCGCGGCGGTCATCCGCGAGATGAACGCGATCAACTGCCGCAATCCGTCGGCGGTGAGTGTCCTCTTCACCCGCGGCCCCGCCCCCGAGGGCGCCGCACCGGTGAGCCGTGCCAGCGACCGGAACGTCTTGGACGTCGCGACCGCCAGATCGGGACTGCCGACCTTGAGCAGCGTACGGCTCGGCTCGGCGAGCTCGTGATCCAGCCAGTCCCGCAACATCGCCACCCGCCGGCGGTTCGGCGGATCGTCGGGCAACCATTCGCGAGTGAGCCGGTTGGCGCCCAGCGGAAGTGACAGCGCGACGTCGGGATCCTCGTCGACGCCGTTCGACAGCTCGAGCGAACCGCCGCCGATGTCGATGTTGAGGATGCGCCCCGCGCTCCAGCCGTACCAGCGCCGCACCGCAAGAAATGTCAGCCGGGACTCGTCCACGCCGCTGAGCACCTGGAGATCGACGCCCGTCTCGGCGAGCACCCGGGCCAGCACCGCGTCGGAGTTGGTGGCGTCGCGCACCGCTGACGTCGCGAACGCCATCAGTTCGGCGCAGCCGGAGCTGGTCGCGATGTCGGCGAACTCCCCGACCGTCGACACCAGCTGGTCTGCGCCGCGTTTGGTGAGCTTGCCGGAGTCGTCGATGGCCTGGACGAGCTTCAGGGTGGCCTTGGTGGAACTCATGGGTGTCGGGTGGCCGCCCCGACGGGCGTCGACCACCAGCAGGTGGACAGTGTTGCTGCCCACGTCGAGGACGCCCAACCGCACGCGTCCCAACCTAGTGCGTCTACCGTTGGTCGCTGTGAAGGCCTGCGCGAAGGGTGCCTCATGACGTCGCAGCATCCCGGCGAGGTCGGTCTGGACTTCGCGCGCGAGTGGGTCGAATTCTACGACCCCGACAACGCCGAGCACCTGATCGCCGCCGACCTGACGTGGTTGCTGTCGCGGTGGACGTGTGTGTTCGGCACCGCTGCGTGCCGCGGCACCGTCGAGGGCCGGCCCGACGACGGGTGCTGCTCGCACGGGGCGTTCCTGTCCGACGACGACGATCGCGCGGCGCTCGACGACGCGGTGACCAAATTGACCGACGAGGACTGGCAGTTCCGGGAGAAAGGGTTGGGTCGCAAGGGTTATCTGGAGCCCGACGAGCTGGAGGGCGAGCCGAGCCTGCGCACCCGCAAGTACAAGGGCGCCTGCATCTTCCTCAACCGCCCGGGGTTCCCCGGCGGGATCGGCTGCGCGCTGCACACCAAGGCGTTGAAGCTCGGGCTCGAACCGCTCACCATGAAGCCGGAGGTTTGCTGGCAGCTCCCGGTGCGGCGAACGCAGGAGTGGGTGACCCGCCCCGACGGTTCGGAGATCCTCAAGACCACCATCACCGAATACGACCGCCGCGGCTGGGGCGAAGGCGGGCACGACCTGCACTGGTACTGCACGGGCGATCCCGCCGCGCACGTCGGCACCCGGCCGGTGTGGCAGTCCTACGGCCCCGAGCTCACTCAGCTGATCGGCGCCGGCGCCTACCGGGAACTTGCGGCCCTGTGCGAGCGCCGCACCGGTTTCCCGATGCTGGCCATCCACCCGGCGACCGCAAAGGCACGGGTGGAGTGACGCTGTTCCTGTTCCGGCTGATCCCGCCGCGCGCCGACTTCGCGCAGACCATGACCGACGACGAGCAGGCCGCGATGGACGCGCACATGGCGTACTGGCAGCAGGAAAGCGGTCGCCATCGGCGGCGCCGATCCCAGCGTCACCGCCGGCGTCAACACCTACGCGGTGCTCGAGATCCTGGGCGGCATCACGGGTCCGGCTTCCGGCTGAAGCGCGCCGAACGTAACGCCACGGCGCGATTCGGCCCGAATTTCCGCCGTGGCGTTACGTTCGGTGGCGGATCATGTCGCTGACTGAGCTTCCAACTGCTCCGCGACACGCGCGCCCTGCCCGGCGATGAGCAGGACCTAAGACCACACGTCCCCGAGGACGAACAGCCCGTCGCTCACCGGCGAACGGCTGAGGCCGAGCGTCTTGTCCTGCACGTCCGTGCGTCACCGGCGTGCGGGTTCTCGGCGGCCACGAAGTTGTGGACGCGTTCGATCTCGACCCAGTCGACGAGCCCCCATAGGAGTGCCCCCCCTCTGGGGCCGACGTCGGCTCGGTCACCTCGTCGGACACCAGGCGACGATATTGCGCTGGCGCTTGCGAGTCCGAACGTCCTAGCTCCCAAATTGGGCGTCGAAGCCTTCGGCCGCCCGAATGCCGGCATCGGCGAGTTCGAGCCAGCATAGCCAGGCCCATTCCATGCGGTCGTTGAAGCGATCGACATATGCGGAACGAATCGTGCGCAGCGAATCGTCAAGCGACATTCTCCAAGGAACGAATCGATTGCCAGGCGGCCCGACGACACTCCCGATCGTGCACAGACCGTCGCCCACCAGAGTTCGAATCACATTCAGCGTCTCGTTCTGTATAACGGATAGCGGCGCGCCGGGATATGTCTCGGTCACGAAGAAGTGAACCCGCTCGAGTTCAACCCAATCAATCAGCCCCCACAGGGAGACTTTTCACCTGCTGTTGCCGCATCCCAAGCCGCGTCGTCCACGGGGTTGTCCTCAGTCTCCACGTTCCGCTTCGATCGCTTCGGCAACCCGCGCGCCTTCGTCCGTCAGGTCGAGCCAGCAGGCGTACGCCCACTCAAGACGATCGTCGAACCGATCCACATACTTGCTCTCAATCCGCCGAATTGACTCGTCCAGTGGTGTGGACCATGGAGCGAAGCGGCTCCCCGGTCCGCTGAGGTCGCCGATAACGAAGAGCCCTTCTGCCACGATCGACTCCAGTAATTCGAGGGTTTCCGCCTGAATAACGCTAGTCGGCGCATCCCTATCAGCGGCAGCTACCGAGTTGTGTACGCATAGAAATTCGACCCAATCGACCAGTCCCCAAAGGAGCACCTCGTCCCGGGCGGAGGTCGGCTCGACACCATTGCTCACTGACCGATGATATGCCGCTGACGGTCTGACCGACGACGCGAGATTAGTGCGCGGATCGGCCCTCCGTACAGGCTTACGCGGCTTTCCGTGAAATCAATGCGAGTCGACGTCGCGGGCTTGCAGGTGCTGGCCGCCCGGCGTGAAGCGCTGACCGGTGAGGTCGACGAATGCACGGCGGCGCTGCGCGCCTCTCGAGCCGACAACGTCGTGATCGTCGAACTCGCGGTGCCGACTGGGGCGGGCGTTGCGGCGGTGAGCGGCAGCGGGTTGTTCCGCGCCGGCGACCGCGAGGTCCGCGCGCAGTACAACCTGTACGCGATCGGCTCACCGCTCCCCGGGCGCGGCCGCCTCGTCCAGCAGTGCCTCTATGTCGACACCGCGCACACCGCGACCTTCGACCCCGAGCTCATCGCGCTCGGCGACCGGCTGCACCGAGCGTTCGTGGACTCCGTTCAGCCCTCCAGCTTGTAGCCCAACCCCCGGACCGTCACCAACAGCACCGGGTTGGCCGGGTCGGCCTCGATCTTCGACCGCAGCCGCTTGACGTGCACGTCGAGCGTCTTGGTGTCGCCGACGTAATCCGCGCCCCACACCCGGTCGATCAGCTGGCCGCGGGTGAGCACCCGGCCGCTGTTGCGCATCAGATATTCGAGCAGGTCGAACTCCTTCAGCGGCAACGTGATCGGCGTGCCGTTGACGCTGACGACGTGCCGCTCGACGTCCATCCGCACCGGCCCGGCCTCCAGCACACCGGTGTCCAGACCGGCGTCGTCGGCGTCACCGCCGCGGCGCAGCACCGCCCGGATCCGGGCGATCAACTCGCGGGCGGAGTACGGCTTGGTGACGTAGTCGTCGGCACCGATCTCCAGGCCCACCACCTTGTCGATCTCGCTGTCGCGGGCGGTGACCATGATGACCGGCACGCTGGACCGGGCGCGCAGCTGCCGACACACGTCGGTGCCGCTCATCCCGGGCAGCATCAGGTCGAGCAGCACGATGTCCGGTCCGCTGCGGTCGAACTCCGCCAGCGCGGACGGCCCGTCGGCGACGACGGTGGCCTCGAACCCCTCCTTGCGCAGCAGGTAGGCCAGCGGATCGGCCAGGGACTCCTCGTCCTCCACGATCAGCACACTGGTCACGGCTTTGTTCCTTCCAGTTTGGTCAGGCACCCGAATTGGCGTCGATGTCGCGATACACCGGGATCGACAGCGTGAACGTCGAGCCCGTGCCCGGCTGGCTCCACAGCCGGATGCTGCCGTTGTGGTTGGCGGCGACGTGCTTCACGATCGCCAGCCCCAGGCCGGTGCCGCCGGTGGCGCGGGAGCGCGCCTTGTCCACCCGGAAGAAGCGCTCGAAGACGCGCTCCTGGTTCTCCTTCGCGATGCCGATGCCGCGGTCGGTGACCGCGATCTCGATGACGTCCCCGCGCCGCCGCCTGCTGATGGACACCGGCGATCCGGGCGGTGAGTAGTTGACGGCGTTGGACACCAGGTTCGTCAGCGCCGTCACCAGCAACGTCTGGTCGCCGAGGACCTTGAATCCCTGCGGGGCGTCGGTGGTGATCGCGATGTCGGCGGCGTCGGCGGCCACCTTCGACCGCGAGACCGCCTCGGCCACCACGGTGTCGACGTCGACCACCTCCAGCTCCGGCAGCCGTTCGGCGCCCTGCAACCGGGACAGGTCGATCAACTCGCTGACCATGTTGCCCAGCCGCTCGGCCTCGGCGACCATCTTGTCACCGAAATACCGGACGGTGTCGGGGTCGTCGGCCGATTCCAGCAGCGCCTCGGCGAGCACCCGCATCGCCGCCACCGGCGTCTTGAGCTCGTGGCTGACATTCGCCACGAAGTCGCGCCGGGTGGCTTCGACCCGCGCATGCTCGGAGTCGTCGAGCGCGTAGATCACCGCGAACCGGCGGTCGGAGTCGGTGAGCAACTGCACGTGCCCCCGCACCGCCAGCAAGCTCCCCTCGGGCGGCGGGCCGAGCTCGAAGTCGACGCTTTGCCCGCTGGTGAGCGTGCGCTGGGCGGCGGCCCAGGCCCGGTCGTCGAGCAGCCTGCCGTGCAGGAGGCCCAGCTGCTGGGCGCGGGCGTTCATGTAGACGACGTCGCGGAAGACGTCCACGACCGCGATCCCGGCGGGGGCCAGCGCCACCAGCCGCTGCAGCATCTGCGACATCGTGATCCCGGCTTCGGCGGCGGCCTGGCGGCGATTGCGCTCGGCGAGCTTCGGCAGCAGGAGCGCGCCGACAGCCACACCGATCGCCAGCGCGAGCAGTGCCGAGACGGTGGCCACGACCACGGCCGCCGGAACAGTCACGTCGAGATCGTACGCAGACGGTTCGCCGTCAACCCAGCCGCAAGCGCGCCGACGGTCAGACGTCACACCGCGCGGCGCGGCTGTTCGGTCGGCGTTAACGCGGTGTTTGCCGCAGCTACTTGGCGCCCTGGCCGGCGACCGCGGCAGCACCGGCGGCGGCGGCCTCCGGATCGAGGTACACACCTCCGGCCACACGCGGCTGCAGATCGCCGTCGAGGTCGTAGCGCAGCGGGATGCCGGTCGGGATGTTCAGGCCGACGACGTCCTCGTCGCTCATGCCGTCGAGGTATTTGACCAGCGCCCGCAGCGAATTGCCGTGGGCGGCGATCAGGACGGTCTTGCCGGCGCGCAGGTCGGCGGCAATGGTCTCCTCGAAGTACGGCACGAACCGCGCCACGACGTCGGCGAGGCATTCGGTGAGCGGGCCGCCGCCGATGCCCGCATAGCGGGGGTCGGTGTCCTGGCTGTAGCGGCTGCCCGCCTCGATCGGCGGCGGCGGCGTGTCGTAGCTGCGCCGCCATGCCATGAACTGCTCTTCGCCGTACTTCTCTTTGGTCTCGGCCTTGTTGAGTCCCTGCAGCGCGCCGTAGTGGCGTTCGTTGAGCCGCCAGTCGCGGTGCACCGGGATCCAGTGCCGGTCCGCCTTGTCCAGCGCGATGTTGGCGGTGGTGATGGCGCGGCGCAGCAGGGAGGTGTACAGCACGTCGGGTTGCCGGTCGAGCTCGGCGATCAGCTCCCCGGCGCGCGCCGCCTCGGCCCGGCCCTTGTCGGTGAGGTCGACGTCCACCCAGCCGGTGAACAGGTTCAGCGCGTTCCACTCGCTCTCGCCGTGGCGAAGCAGGATCAGCGTCGAGTCAGCCATGCGCAGGATCTTCTCACGAGGGCCCGGCGTCGCGACCTATCGAGCCCCGTCGCTTCGCTCGCCCTGATCATCGTCGTCGTCCTCGTCGATGAGGTGGGCGAACGCCCGCAGGTTCTTCAGCGACTCGCCGCGGCTGACGCGCCACTCCCACTCCTTTTGGATGGACGACTTGAAGCCGAGCTCCAGCAGGGTGTTGAAGTCGGTGTCGACGGCCTCGAGCACCTGGCCGAGCACGCGGTCGATCTCGTCGGCGCTCACGGCCTCCAGCGCGATGCGCCCGACCAGGTAGATGTCACCCAGGTTGTCGAGCGTGTAGGCGACGCCGTAGAACCGCCGGTTGCGCTTGAGCATGAAGCGGTAGACGCCCTCGAAGTTCTCGTCCGGCTTGCGGCAGACGAACGCCTCGACGCGCACCGAGTGCTCGCCGACGGTGAGGATCGTGTTGGTCTTGAGCCGCCGTTCCCCGGGCAGCGCCACGATCAGCCCGGGCAGCCCGCCGTGCGCGCCGCGATGCCGGGTGTAGGGCAGTTCCCGCTCGATGAGCGCGGTCTCGATGATGTCCTCGACGATCTGGCTCCGCTCGGTGCTCATGCGCGCACCCCGCGGCGCCGGGTCCACCGCCGGCCGGCGCGGCGGGTGGCCGGCGTCGTTCCGGCGGTACTGCGCTCGCGCGCGGCCCGGTGATCGGCGATCGCGCGGCCGTAGGCGTCGAGGAGCGCGTCGACCGTGTGGTCCCAGGAGAACGTGGCGGCGTGCTCGACGGCCGCCGCGCTCATGGCCGCGCGGTCGCCGGTCAGCACGCCGTCGATGGCGTCGGCCCAGCGGCCGACGTCGTGGCCGTCGACCAGGGTGCCGCTGCGCCGGTCGGCGACGGCGACCGGCAGGCCGCCGACACGGGCCGCGACCACCGGGGTGCCGCAAGCTTGGGCCTCCACGGCGACGAGCCCGAAGGACTCCGAGTAACTGGGCACGGCCACGAGGTCGGCGGCGCGGTACACCTGGGCCAGCGCGTCGCGCGGCTGCGGCGGAAGGAACGTCACGCGCGCAGAGATACCCAGTTCGTGCGCCAATTGCACCAGCCCGCCCGGGCCGCCCGCGCCGGAGTGCGGGATCACACCCGCGCCGGAGGGCCCGCCGGCGACGACCACATGCACCCCCGGCAGCCGGGCGGCCGCACGCAGCAGCACGTCGGGCGCCTTGAGCGGCTGGATGCGGCCGACGAACGCGACGATCGGCTCGTTGGCCGGCAGCCCGAGCGCCGCCCGCGCCGCGGTCCGGTCGCCGGGTGAGAAGACGTCGAGGTCGACGCCCGGGTGCACGACGTCGATGCGCGCCGGGTGCGCGCGGTGTAGCGAGATGAGTTGCTGCGCTTCGTCTTCGGTGTTGACGATGAGCCGGTCGGCTTCGTCGACCACCTGCTGTTCGCCGACGGCGCGCAACGGCGGTTCGGGGGCGTCGCCGTCGGCCAGCGAGGCGTTCTTGACGGCGGCCAATGTGTGGCTGGTGTGCACCAGCGGCACCGCCCAGCGGTCGCGGGCCAGCCAGCCGACCTGTCCGGACAGCCAGTAGTGCGAGTGCACGATGTCGTAATAGCCGGGCTCGTGGGTGGCCTCGGCCCGCAGCACGCCGGCGGTGAACGCGCAGAGCTGCGTGGGCAGGTCGTACTTGTCGAGCCCCTCGAACGGGCCGGCGACGACGTTGCGCACCAGCACACCGGGCGCCACCTGCACCACCGCCGGATCGGCCGACGACGTGGCGCGCGTGAAGATCTCGACGGCGACGCCGCGGCGGGCGAGGTGCAGCGCGGTCTGCAACACGTAGACGTTCATGCCGCCGGCGTCTCCGGTGCCGGGCTGCGCCAGCGGCGAGGTGTGCACCGAGAGCACGGCTACCCGCGCCGGAACCGCGCGCCCGTCGAGTCCCGCGTCGGAAGTCCGCACACTGCCATGTCTACCCCAGGGTCAGGCGGAGACGTCGGGGCGGCGGTGTGCCGCGCGCCGCATCGCGCCCAGCGGATCGGCGTAGATCCCGCCGAGCGACACCACGCCCGCGCCGGCCTCCTGGACGCGATTGCCGAAGGCCGTCACCCGGATGCTGCGCGGGGCCAGCACCGAGCGTGCGGTGTAGGTGGCCTCGACCTCCGTCATGACCGCCGGGAACTCGGTGAACGCCTGCCCGCCGACCACCAGGTCGTCCGGGTTGAGCATGTCGCGCAGCAGCGCCACGGCGCCGCCGAGCACCCGGGCACGCTCACCGAGCAGTTCGATCGCGGTGCGCTGGCCGTCGCGGGCCTGCCGGTACACCGCGGCCATGGTCGAGCCGGTGCCGTCGGCCGGCACCACCCGCAGCCGCCGCGCCGCCGCCAGCACCGCCTCGTCGCTGACGGTGGTCTCCAGCCGGCCCGAGCCGCCGAGCAGGTCCGCCTCGACGGGCAGGTTCGCGATGGTGCCCGGCCCGCTGGCCGGGCTGTGCACCCGGCCGTCGATCACCAGCGCGTAGCCCACCGTCTCGCGGGCGTAGATGTACAGGCTGGTGAGCTTCTGGCTGCCGGGACGGCGCATGCCCAGCAACAGTTCGGCGCCCGCCATCGCGTCGACGTGCGACGCCACCGAGACCGGCAACCCGAGCGCCTCGCCGAACACCGGTCCCACCGGCGCGGCGTACCAGCCGAGCCGCTCGTGGTCGACACTGCCCGTGGCGCCGTCGACGACGCCGCCGATCGCGACACCCACCCACAGCGGGCGGCGGCGGTGCCAGCGCGCCAGGTAGCGCCGGGCGCTGGTCGCCAACGACGCCAGCGCTTGGCTCTGGCTGCCCCGCGGCGTCGGTGTCTCGACGGCGTCGAGCGTCCGGCCGAACAGGTCGGTGGCGACGATGCTGGTGGTGCGGGCGCCGATGTGGACCCCGAGCGTCAGGTACGGCTCGTGGTTGACCTCGACGGGCACCCGCGGTCGGCCGATGGCGCCGGAGACGGCGAGGTCGGCGCGCTCCCGCAGTAGGTTGGCCTCGAGCAGCGCGCTGACCTGACGGTTCACGGTGGCGATGCTGAGCTTGGTGACCTGCGCGATGCTGTCGCGGGCGATCGGGCCGCGGGCGCGGGCCGCGGTGAAGACCAGCGATGCCGCCGCGTCAGCGATGTGGAGCGAGGGGGCGACGACGTGGTGACGGGTGAGCAGCATGGGGATGTCCTTGGAATCGAGTCGGAGGCGTGGGCGGGCTTCGGTGCCGACCGGCTCGAGGGGACTCTCGGTGACTACCCTGCGGGCGCGGTCAGGCGCGACGGCGACAGGGGCAACAACAGTGGTTGCGACTCACGGACACGAGAAGAAACTTAACACGGCTCACTAGAGTGGTGTCGATGACGCACCTCCCCGCCGACCGCCGGGTCGCCGTCGTCACCGGAGCCAGTTCGGGCATCGGTCTCGCGACGGCCAGAACGCTTGCCGCGCAAGGCTTTTACGTCGTGGCAGTGGCCCGCCGCGCCGACCGGATCACCGCCCTCGCCGACGAACTCGACGGGCGCGCCGTTGTGGCAGACGTCACCCGCGACGACGACGTCGCGGCGCTCGCCGACCTCGATCGCGTCGACGTCCTGGTGAACAACGCGGGCGGCGCGCGGGGGCTGGCACCCGTCGCCGACGCCGACCTGGAGCACTGGCGGTGGATGTGGGAGACCAATGTGCTCGGCACGCTGCGGGTGACCCGCGCGCTGCTGCCGAAGCTCATCGCCTCCGGGGACGGCCTGATCGTCACCGTGACGTCGGTCGCCGCGTTCGAGACCTACGACAACGGCGCCGGCTACACCGCCGCCAAGCACGCCCAGGGCGCGCTGCACCGCACGCTGCGCGGCGAACTGCTCGGTAAACCGGTGCGGCTCACCGAGATCGCGCCGGGTGCGGTGGAGACGGAGTTCTCGCTGATGCGCTTCGACGGCGACACCGAACGCGCCGAGAAGGTGTACGAGGGCATCACCCCGCTGCTCGCCGAGGACGTCGCCGAGGTGATCGGGTTCGTCGCCTCGCGGCCGCCGCACGTCAACCTCGACCAGATCGTCATCCGACCGCGCGACCAGGCCAGTGCCACCCGGTTCTTCCGCCGCTAGCCGTTGCGCCGAAACCGACGAACGGGCGCGAAAGTGCGAGTGGATTCCGCCTTTTCGTCGATCTCGGCGGGAGCGCTCAGCCGCCGGGGCGGCCGGGCACCGGGGCACCGGAGGGGGTGGCCGGCGCCGATGCGGGCATGCCGGCGGGCGGCGCGGCGTTCGATGCGGCCGACATGGCCTTCCACTCGTCCCAGGACACCGCCCAGTCCCAGATGTCGCCGTCGGCGTAGGACAGGTCGATGCGGGTGCCGGTGACCTCGACGGGATCGCCGTAGATCGCGGTGTTGAAGTACTGCTGGGCGTCGCCGATCGACAGGTTGATGCAGCCGTTGGTGACGTTGCTGTTGCCCTGGGCGCCGGAGCTCGCCGGGTTGGCATGGATGAACTCGCCGTTGTTCGAGATCCGCACCGCGAACCGCTCCCGGACGTTGGCGTAGCCCGCGGCCGGGTTGCTCATGTAGAAGTCCTCGTACTTCTCGGTCACCACGTGGATGCCGCTGCGGGTGACGTTGCGATCGAGGTCACCCTCGCCGTAGCTGCAGGGGAAGTCCATGACGACCGCGCCGGCTTCGTCGAGCACCTGGATGCGGTGCGACGACGCCTCGGCCTTGACCACCTGGCGGCGGCCGATCTTGAACTGCAGCGTGGAGTCGGCCGCGCCGAACGCGCCGTCGCCGAACGGCACGCCGTAGAGCCGGGCGTCGACCCGGACGCTGGTGTTGGGCGCGAAGTACTCGCGGCTGCGCCAGTGCATGCGGGAGCCGCCGGCTTCGTCGGGCAGCCAGGCCCAGCTGCCCTCGGTGGCGGGCTCGCAGGTGACGGTGACCGCTTTCTCGACGGCGGCGCGGGCGTCGTCGGGGATCGCGGCGTCGAACTGCAGGATGACCGGCGCGGCGACCCCGACGACCTGGCCGTCGGAGAGCTGGAACTGGCCGTTGACGGTGGTCTCGGGCTGCACGGTCGTGAAGCTGCCGGCGACGGGCACGGTGGAGCCGTCCACGCCGACGGCCGATCCGCTCCAGGTGTAGACGACGCCGTAGCCGAGCGGTTCGGCGGTGGTGAACGCCGTCCGCTCCGGGTTGAGCCGCCCGGCGACCACCTTGCCGTCGGGGTTGGTGAGCGCGATGCGCTCGAACGTGCCGTCGCGCACCTCGGCGCTGACCGGCGCGGTCGGCACCACGTCGGCGGCGCGGTCCGCGGGCCGCAGCGTGACCGTGGGCTTGGGCGGCGGGGGCGGTTCGTCGGGCGTGAGCACCGATCCGTCACCGCAGGCCGCGAGCACGCCCGGCGCCACGAAACCGAGGCCGAGCACAGCGAGAGCTCGCCGCCGGTTCATCGGCGGCAACGGATCGGCGGCAGTCACGTGGGTCGAGGATACCGGCGTCAGAGCCGGCAACCGACCAGCGTCGGCTCGGGGTGCAGCTCGATCCCGAACGCGCGCACCACGCCGTCGCGGATCTCCCGCGCCAGCGCGAGCACATCGGCGCTGGTCGCGCCGCCGCGGTTGGTCACCGCCAGGGTGTGCTTGGTCGACAGCCGGGCGGGGCCGGCGCCCGGATGGCCGCGCCCGAACCCGGCCTGCTCCACCAGCCACGCGGCGGCCAGCTTGACGCCGCCGTGCGCCGGGAACCGGGGGACGCTGCCGAACCGGCGCTCCAGGGCATCGACGACCTCCGCCGGCACCACGGGGTTGACGAAGAAGGAGCCGACGCTGGCGGTGTCGGGATCGGCGGCGTCGAGCACCATGCCCTTCGCCGCCCGCAACGCCAGCACGGTCTCGCGCACCCGCGCCGGATCGGTGCGTGCGCCGGCCGGCACGCCGAGCGCCCGGGCCAGCTCGCCGTAGCGGATGGGCGCACTGCGGCCCTCGGGGTCCAGTGCGAACTCCACCTCGAGCACCACATACCGGCCCGGCGCCTTCCGCAGCAGGCTGGTGCGGTAGCCGAAGTCGAGCTCCGCGGCGACCGCCCAGCGCCGTTGGCCCGTCGCGCGGTCCAGCAGCAGGGCCCGCCGCAGCGTGTCGGCCACCTCCACGCCGTAGGCGCCGACGTTCTGCACCGGCGTGGCACCGGCGGATCCGGGGATGCCCGACAGGCATTCGAGGCCCCCGAGCCCGGCGCCCAGCGCCGCGACAACCACGTCGTCCCACCCGGCGCCGGCTTCGGCCCGCAGCGCCGCGCCGTCGACCTCGATGGCGTCGTTGGCCACCCGCACGACGGTGAGATCCGTCAGTTCGTCGTTCAGCACCACGTTCGAGCCGCCGGCCAGCAGGAGTGGCGCCGCACCCGCGCGGTCGAGCGCCGTCACCGTCGCGGCCAACGCCTCGGTGGTGTGGCAGGTGTAGACGCGGTCGGCCACCGGGCCGACGCCCAGGGTGGTCAACGGCCCGAGCGCCACCGCCTCCGCGACGTCGGTGCCCGGCGGCGAACTGACCACGGGCCGTAACGGTAGCCTGGCCAGCTATGCCGCGTTCATTCGACATGTCGGCCGACTATCCGGCCAGCGTCGAGCGGGTTCACCAGGCGCTCCGCGACCGGCACTACTGGCAGGCGCGGCTCGACGACTCCGGTGCCGACGAAGCGACGCTGGACGCGCTGGTCGCCGACGCCGACGGCGGGGTGGACGTCCGGACGACGCAGGTGCTGCGGGCCGACCGGCTCCCGGGCGTCGTCGCGCAGTTCCATCGCGGCGACCTCGCGATCGTGCGGGAGGAACGCTGGTCGCCGGTGGTCGACGGCACCGCGACCGCGGCCGTCGCCGGTTCCATCCCCGGCGCGCCGGTGGCGCTCACCGGCGACGCCGTGCTCGAACCGACGGCCGGCGGCTGCAGGCTGCGGTTCACCGCCCGGGTCGAGGTGCGCATTCCGCTGGTGGGCGGCAAGATCGAGTCCTTCATCGGCAACAACCTGGTGGAGCTGCTGATCGCCGAGCAGCGCTTCACGACGGCGTGGATCGCAGCGGGCCGCTGAGCGGCGGGCGCCTCGCGCCGGCGCATCGCCGGGTGACGCTGACGACGCTGGCGGTGGTGGCCGTGGCGTGGCTCGGCCACCTCGCCGTCGCGCTGAGCGCCGTCCACGGCGACGACCTGGGCTACATCGACCTGCTGGTCTACCGCGCCGGCGGCTCGGCGATCCTGCACGGCAACTCGATCTACGCCGGCGATTTCGCCGGTGTCAACGACTCCCCCAACGGCCTGCCGTTCACCTATCCGCCGTTTTCGGGTCTGCTGTTCGTGCCGTTCGCGCTGGTGCCGGTGTCGGCGGCGAAAGTGCTGATGGCGCTGGCGAACGCGGTGGCCGGGCTGGTGTTCTTCGCGGTGTTCGTGCTCGCGATCTCCGGCCGGTGGCAGCGGCTGCGCAGCTGGGGTGCGCTCACCGCGCCGATCAGCGTGCGCACGGGGTCGGTGCTGGCGGCCGCGGCGGTGCTGTTCTGGTTCAGCGTGCCGGTGCGCGAGAACTTCAACCACGGTCAGGTCAACATGATCCTGGCGGCGGTGGTGGCGGTGGATCTGCTGCTGCCGACGGTGCGGTGGCCGCGCGGCCTGCTGGTGGGGATCGCGGTCGCGGTCAAGCTGACACCGGCGGTGTTCATCGGCTACTTCTTCGTCACCCGGCAGTGGCGGGCGATGGTGACGTCGCTGCTGACCGCCGCCGCCGCCGTGCTCGTCGCCTGGCTGGTGATCCCCGCCGACACCGTGCGCTACTTCAGTACCACGCTGTTCGACACCGAGCGCATCGGCGGCCTGGCGTTTGCCTCCAACCAGTCGATTCGCGGTGTGCTGGAACGCTTTCCGGCGGTCGATGCGCACAGCGGGGTGCTGTGGCTCGTCGCGGTGGCGCTGGTGTTGGCGCTGGCGATCGCGGCCATCCTGGCCAGCCGCCGTCGCGGGGACGTACCCGCGGCGGTGCTCTCGGCGGCGTTCATCGGGCTGCTGTGCTCGCCGGTGTCGTGGGGGCATCACTGGGTGTGGCTGAGCGCGGCGATGGTGTACCTGCTGATGCGCTGGGCGGCGACCGGCGGCGCCGGGACCGCGGTCGCGGCGGTGGCGGTGACGGCGGTGACGGTGGCGGCGCCGTGGACCTATCTGCCGAGCGCCGACGACCGTGAGCGGCTGTGGTCGCCGCTGCAGCACGCGGTCGGCAACGCCTGGGCGCTCGTGGCGCTCGGTCTGCTGCTGTGGTTCGCGCTGGCCGACAGGCGCACCCGCACCGATCGGGAGGACGTGGGATGCGCATAGCGCTGGCACAGCTGGCGGCGGGCACCGATCCGTCGGCGAACCTCGAGCTGGTCGCCGACCACACGTCGCGCGCTGCGGCCGCCGGCGCGGACCTGGTGGTGTTCCCCGAGGCGACGATGTGCCGCTTCGGGGTGTCGCTCGGGCCGGTCGCCGAGCCGCTGGACGGCCCCTGGGCGAGCGGGGTGCGGCGGATCGCCGCGGCCGCCGGCATCACGGTGGTGGCCGGCATGTTCGTCCCCGCGCCCGACGGCCGGGTGCGAAACACGTTGTTGGCCACCGGAAACGGCGTCGACACCCACTACGACAAGATCTTCCTGTTCGACGCCTACGGGTTCACCGAGTCGCGCACGGTGGCGCCCGGTCGACGTCCCGTCGTCATCGAGGTCGCCGGGGTGCGGGTCGGGCTCACGACCTGTTACGACGTGCGGTTCCCCGAGCTGTACCGCGCGCTGGCCGACCGCGGTGCGCAGGTGATCACGGTCAGCGCGTCGTGGGGATCCGGGCCGGGCAAACTCGCGCAGTGGACCGTCCTGACCCGCGCCCGCGCGCTCGACAGCTCCAGCTTCGTCGCGGCCGCCGGGCAGGCCTACCCCGGCGACGACGTTGCGGCGTCGACGTCGGCGCCGACCGGGGTGGGCGGCAGCCTGCTGGCGTCGCCGTACGGCGAGGTGGTGGCCGAGGCCGGCGCTGACCCGGAGTTGGTGGTCGCCGACGTCGACCTCGCTAAGGTGACCGAGGCGCGCGACACGCTCGGGGTGCTCCGCAACCGCAGATACTTCGCCGAGCTCGACGCATCGCCGCAGGACCGACCACCGAGCGACGACCCGGAAGGAACGAGTGCGTGACCACTCCGCAGGGACCTGACGACGCCACGGCGTGGGGCCGTCCCGCCCCGGACGCGCCCCGGCCGCTACCGCCGCAGGACCCGTCGGCCGCGCCGGCCGACCATCCGGCCGGCGGCGCGGCGCCCTCGTCACGCCGCCGGCGGTTCACCCCCAAGGACCCGCTGTCGTGGGTGCTGATCGCGGTGATCGTGATGGCGCTGGTGCTGGCCGGGCTGGTGGGCGCCGAGCTCTACGCCCGCAACCGGGCCGACGACGTCGTCGCCCGGGTGGTGTCCTGCGTGGCCAAGGACGACGCCACCGTGTCCTTCGGCGCCACCCCGTTCCTCTGGCAGCACCTGACCAAGCACTACGACGGCATCTCGATCGAAACGGCGGGCAACCGGCTGCGCGACGCAGAAGGCATGAAGCTCGACCTGCGCCTCGACGACGTCGAGGTGGCCGACACCGCCGACTCCGGCGGCACGGTCGGGTCGGTCGACGCCACGATCACCTGGACGACGACCGGCATCCAGCAGACCGTCGCGAGCTCGATCCCGTTCATCGGCGGCGCCGCGGTCAGCGGGGTCACGACGAACCCCGACGACGGCACCCTGACGCTGCAGGGCGTGGTGGGCACGGTGACCGCCCGGCCGCAGGTGGTGAACAACGCGGTGTCGCTCGA
Source organism: Mycobacterium sp. MYCO198283 (assembly GCF_021213805.1). Classification (GTDB taxonomy): domain Bacteria; phylum Actinomycetota; class Actinomycetes; order Mycobacteriales; family Mycobacteriaceae; genus Mycobacterium. The sequence goes on along the minus strand of NZ_JAJQJI010000003.1, from coordinate 346,142 downwards.
GGTGCTCAACGTCACCGGGCTCGGCTTCTCGCTGCCCCGCGAGAGCCTGCAGCCGTTCGTCGACGCGTTCACCGAGCAGATCGCGCAGAGCCTGCCGCTGGGCATCACGCCGCAGACCATCGAGGTGACCTCCGACGGCGTGGTGAGCCAGTTCGCCTCGCGCGACGCCAAGCTGCCCAAGTCGCAGGAAGACCCCTGCTTCGCCGGGATCTAGCAGTCTGCTGAGCACGCCGCGGCGGCCGCCGGCCCGGATTTCGACCAGCCTGCGCCGAAATTGCCGGTCTCGGCGCACGCTCCCCTACCGCACCCGTCGCGGGACGGGGCGCGAACTGCGTCACCTGGTCGTCGCCCGCCGCTGACCGCACGACGAGCGCGACGCCGGGACGGTGCCGAGCAGTGCTGAGCCGACGATGCCGTGCGAACGGTGCCTGCGGCCACCGCCGTCATGTGCCACACTTCGCCGTGTGATGGAGCGCAGCTGCAACCGGGAGTGTTGTCCGGCGCCGTAACCGCCGCCGCCCTGCCCCCGTTGCCCGCCCTGGAGCTCCCCCGATGGTTGCCATCACCTCACCGCGCCCCGTCGCCGTGCCCGCCGTCTCCGCGCCCACCCGGCTACGGCCGGCCGACCTGCTCCACGCCACCGACCGTGCCGCCGACGACTACCTGCGCGGCCGCTACGCCCACCTGCTGCCGGCCGCCGGCATCCCGCGCGATGAGCGCTGGTACGCCCGCATCCACGGCGACGACGAGCTCGACATCTGGCTGATCAGCTGGGTGCCCGATCACCGCACCGAACTGCACGATCACGGCGGCTCGCTGGGTGCGCTCACGCTGCTCAGCGGCGCGCTCGACGAACACCGCTGGGACGGCGAGAAGTTGCGCCGGCGACGGCTGGTGGCGGGCGATCAAGCCGCCTTCCCGCTCGGCTGGGTGCACGACGTCGTCTGGGCGCCCGAGCCGGCACCGGCGACAAGCACGTCGACACTCAGCCTGCACGCCTATTCACCGCCGCTGACGGTGATGAGCTACTACCAGGTGACTGAGCGAAACACGTTGCGCCGCAGCCGAACCGAGCTCACCGACGGGCCGGAAGGGTGAGCCGCATCGACGAGGTGCTGTCGACTGCCCGCCGCCGGCTGCACCGGCTGCGGCCCGAAGACGTGCCGGCGGCGCTGGCGCGCGGCGCGCTGCTCGTCGACATCCGGCCGCACGCGCAACGGCTGCGCGAGGGGGAAGTGGCCGTCGCGCTGGTCGTCGAGCGCAACGTCCTCGAGTGGCGACTCGACCCCACCAGCGACGCCCGGCTGCCCCAGGCCACCGGCGACGACGTCGAGTGGGTGGTGCTCTGCTCGGAGGGCTACACGTCCAGTTTGGCCGCGGCGGCGCTGCAGGACCTCGGCCTGCGTCACGCCACCGACGTGGCCGGCGGCTACCACGGCTTGGTGGCCGCCGGTGTGCTGCCGCAGCTGTCGGCCGACCGGCAGGCCGCGCCGCCGGCGACGTGACCGCCGGTCAGAGTCCGTCGAGGACGGCCCGGGTGCCGGACAGCCCGAGCCGGGTCGCGCCGGCGTCGAGCATCGCCAACGCATCGGTGGCCGTGCGGATCCCGCCGCTGGCCTTGATGCCGAGCCGGCCGCCGACCGCGCCGGCCATCACCTCGACCGCGGCGGTCGACGCGCCGCCGGCAGGGTGGAAGCCGGTGGACGTCTTGACGTAGTCGGCGCCGGCGGCCTCGGCGACCCGGCACACCGACGCGAGGTTGTCCGCATCGGAAAGGGTCAGCAGGGCCGCGCTCTCGACGATCACCTTGAGCGTGGCGGCGGGCGCCGCGGCCCGCACGGCGGCGATGTCCGCGGCGATCGCGGCGTGCTCGCCCGCAACGGCTGCGCCGACGTCGATCACCATGTCGATCTCCGCGGCGCCGGCGGCCACCGCGAGCGCCGCCTCGTGCGCCTTGACGGCGGGCAGGTGCTTGCCGGACGGGAAGCCGACCACCGCCGCGAGCGCCGGTCCGCAGGCGGGCAGGGCGGCGCGGGCGGCCGGCACCAGTGACGGCGACACGCACACCGCGAACACCCCGAGCTCGACGGCGTCGGCGACCAACCGGCGGACGTCGTCGACGGTCGCCTCGGGTTTGAGCAGGGTGTGGTCGACGACCGCGGCGAGTTCGGCGCGCGTGCGGTGCGTCAGAACGGTTCCTCGGTGCCGCCGGGGTTGCAGCCCGACTCCACCAGCTCGGTGGCGCTCACCTCGGGCCGCCACGGCTCCAGGTTCCAGCTGGTCTTGCCCGGCTGCGCCCATTCGGCGTACTGCCAGTGGCACAGGAACTGCGCCCGCATGCCGGGCAGGTCGGCGTCGGGGGCGGCGGCCAGCACTTCGGCCCAGGCGGCGTCGCCGGCCGGCGAGTGGTCCCGCTGTGCCGACGCCGCGCGGGCGGCGGCGGTGGGGTACACCCGCAGACTCGACAGGTCGCCCCAGTGGACCCACTCGGCGCGTTCGACGTACGGGGGCGGCGGGACGGGCTCGGCGGCCGCGGTGGCGGGCGTCGCCAGGGCGAAGAGCACCGCCACGGCGGCGAGGACGGCACGCATGGTCAGCGCGACTTCCCTTGGATCTCCAGCAGTTTGGGCCGGACATCGACGATGTAGACACCGGCGGCTACGGCCGCGATCGAGCCCAGGAAGATGCTCGTGGTGAAGAACGCGAGGATCGCGACGAGGAAGGCGCCGCCGCTGATCGCGAGCCAGGCGTTCTTGGTGAGCTTGCCGGTGGCGGTGTAGGCGTCGGGCCGCTGCATCGCCGCGTGGACGAAGGCGTAGCAGGCGGCGATCAGCACGCCGAACAGGACGACGGCCAAGACGATAGCCACGATGGTCATAGACGCTGCCACGAACGCAGCCTATGCGGATATCGGCCTGGCCGTCGAACCCGACTGCTTACTTCTGGGTGACCTTCTTGGCCGGCGCCTTCTTGGCCGGCGCGGCTTTCTTGGCCGTGGTCTTGGCCGCGACCTTCGCCGGCGTGATCGGGGCCTCGGCGGCGGGGGTCTTCGCGGCCGGCGTCTTGGCCGCGGGGGTCTTCGCGGCCGGCGACTTGGTCGGCGCCTTGGTCGCGGGCACCGGCGGCGGCGTCTTGACGGCGGCCTTCTTGGCCGGCGCCTTCTTCACCGGCGCCTGCTCGACGGCCTGCTTCGCCGGTTCGGCGGCCTCCTGCGTCTTGCGCGGCAGTTCGACGCCGACCAGCTTGGCGGCGCGCTCACCGACGGCGCGGGTCTGCGCCGCGACGCTGCCCAGCGCCTCCTGCGTCAGCTCGACGCCACGGTCGATCGCACCCTCGGCGCGCGATGCGGTGTCTTCGAACTGCGGGTTGCTGCGCAGCCGCTCCAGCGCGGCGGCGCCCCGCTCGACCAGGTTGGCGTAGGTGCTCTGGGCGGCCTCGGCGTAGCTCTCGGCGGCGCGGCGGAGCTCCTCGGAGTTGAGCCGGCCGCGCAGGTCCTCCAGCTGCTTGGGCAGGTCCTCCTGCAGCTCGGTGAGCCGGCCGCGGGTCTCGTCGACGCGGGTGTTCAACCGGCCGCGGGTTTCCTCGACGCGCGACTCGGCGTCGTTGCGGGCCTCACCCGCGCGCTCGCGGAGGTTCGCGAGGATCTCGTTGACGGTCGCCAGCGCGAGATCTGCGGCGCCGACCGCGGCGAGCAGCGGGGCTCGCAGGTCGTCGGCGGTGGGGTTGTTGTGCTCTTGCGCCATGTGATGGCTCCTTTCAGGCTGTGATGCTCGGTGATGTCGTCGTGCTGGAACGAAGGTCAGGCAGGCTGTGACTCCTCCCGGGCGGCTTCGTTCTGCTGACAAAAGGAGGCGTAGATGTCCAGCAGGACCTCTTTCTGCCGCTCGCTGATCGCCGGATCGTTGACGATCGCGTCCCGTACCGCGTTGCTGTCGGCAGGCTCGAGGATCCCGGCCCGGACGTACAACACCTCGGCGGACACCCGTAACGCCTTGGCGATCTGGTTGAGCACCTCGGCGGACGGTTTGCGCAACCCGCGTTCGATCTGGGAGAGGTACGGGTTGCTGACGCCGGCCTTTTCGGCCAGCTGCCGCACCGATACCTGAGCCGCTTCGCGCTGCGCTCGGATGAAGCCGCCGATGTCTTGCGCAGCCGTGGACACCGCAACAGCGATGTCACCGTCCTGCGGCATGGTTCTCACCTCGGTGCACGGGTATCCGGTACTGACGCATACCAGGTTACCGCAAGTGCTAACTTTTGCAAGCACTCAGCTAGCACCGGTGGTCAGAACAGCAGCTGCGACACCGTGTAGATCGTCAGACCGGCCAGGGAGCCGACCACCGTGCCGTTGATGCGGATGAACTGCAGATCACGTCCGACGTGCAGCTCGATGCGACGGCTCGCCTCCTCGGCGTCCCACCGCTCGATGGTTTCGGTGATGATCGCGGTGATCTCGCCGCCGTACTGCCCGACGAGGTGCTGCGCGGCGCGCACGATCCAGTTGTCGACCTTGACCTGCAGTTCGGCGTCGTCGCGCAGCGATTCGCCGATGTGCACCACCGAATCGGCGACGCGGGTGCGCAGCGCGCTGGTCGGATCGTCGACCGACTCGAGGATGATCCGCTTCGCGGCCTTCCACGCGGTCTCGGCGGCGTGGGCCACCTCGTCGCGGGCCATCAGCTGTTCCTTGATGTTCTCCGCGCGGCCGATCGTCGCCGCGTCGTGCTGGAGATCGTCGGCGAACTCGAACAGGAACCGGGTGGCCGAGCGCCGCAACTCGTGATCGGGGTTCCGGCGCACCTTGTCGGTGAAGTCCATCAGCTCGCGGTGGATGCGGTCACCTACCAGGGCGTCGACGAACTTCGGGGACCAACTCGGCGAATCGCGTTCGATGACGCGCTGGATCGTCTCGCCGGCGTTCAGCGACCACTCGAACGCCCGGTCCGCCAGCAGCTGGATGAGGGCTTCCTGCCGTCCCTCGGCCAGCAGCGACGTCAGCACCCGGCCGATCGGCGGTCCCCACTGCGGCTCCGCCACGCGCTTGACGATCATCCGGTCGAGCACGTGCTGGACGTCCTCGTCGCGCAGCATCTCGACCAGAACCCGCAGCACCGTCCCGACCTCGGAGGCGACCCGCGCGGCGTGCGCCTCGTCGGCCAGCCAGCGGCCGACGCGGGCCGCCACGTCGGCGTCGCGCAGTTTGTTCTCGACGACCGGCGGCGACATGAAGTTCTCGCGCACGAAGGCGCCCAGACCCTCGCCGAGCTGGTCCTTCTTGCGCTTGATGATGGCCGTGTGCGGGATCGGGATCCGCAGCGGATGGCGGAACAGCGCCGTCACCGCGAACCAGTCGGCGAGCGCACCCACCATGCCGGCCTCGGCGGCCGCCGCCACGTAGCCCGCCCACGGTCCGGCGTGGTGCGCCTCGGCCCAGCGGCTGACCAGGAACAGCACCGTCGCGCCGAGTAAGAAGCCGAGCGCGACCGCCTTCATCTGGCGCAGGTTGCGGCGCCGCTGGGCGTCGGCGGCGGAGTCCGCCGCGAAGATCCCGGCCACCCCCGGGTTCGCCGCGGGCGCGTCGGCCGTCGGACGCGGGACCGGCGTCGGGGCGGCCGAGGCCGTCGCCGGCCGAATGTCGGGTTGCACTGCCACGGGAACCATCATCCGTCATCGCCCTGGCCCGACCGCGAAAGTAACTGTGACCGCGCCGATCGCGACCGCGTTCCGGCCCGTAGTATCGAGTGGGTCTAGGGAACGGAAAATCGAGCAGTGGTAGATCAGGCCGCAACGATCGGCGCAGGTGCGGTGCGCGCCGCAGCCAAGCCGCCGAAGGCCAAGGCCGACGGTCGCAAGCGACGCTGGCACCAGCACAAGGTCGAGCGCCGCACCGACCTCGTCGACGGCGCGCTCGAAGCCATCCGCCGCCGCGGCCGCGACGTCAGCATGGACGAGATCGCCGGCGAGATCGGCGTCTCGAAAACCGTGCTCTACCGCTATTTCGTGGACAAGAACGACCTGACGACCGCCGTCATGATGCGGTTCGCGCAGACCACGCTCATCCCGAACATGGCCGCCGCGCTGTCGTCGGACCTCGACGGCTACGACCTCACCCGAGAGATCATCCGGGTGTACGTGTCCACCGTCGCGAACGAACCCGAGCCGTACCGGTTCGTGATGGCGAACAGCTCCGCCAGCAAAAGCAAGGTGATCGCCGACTCGGAGCGGATCATCGCCCGGATGCTGGCCGTGATGCTGCGCCGCCGCATGCAGAAAGTGGGGATGGACACGGCGGGCGTCGAGCCGTGGGCGTACCTCATCGTCGGCGGTGTGCAGTTGGCCACCCACTCCTGGATGTCGCATCCGCGGATGAGCGCCGACGAGCTCATCGACTACCTGACCATGCTGTCGTGGAGTGCGCTGTGCGGCATCGTCGAGGTGGGCGGCTCGCTGGAGCAGTTCCGGTCGACGCCGCACCCGTCGCCGATCCTGCCGCCGCCGACCGCTGACTAGTGTTGGCCCATGGCCGACCTGCCGTCGCTGTGGACCGCCGACCCCGCCGCTGCGCTGCGCTTCCGGCCCGGTGACCGGGTCGCCGACATCGACACGTCCGCGACGCCCGGGTTCGCCGGCAGCAAGGCGGACGCGAAGGCGCTGCGCCGGGAGCGCTGCGCCCTGTTCGCCGAGCTGCAGGAGATGCTCTACGCGCGCAGCCGCGAGGGCGACACCCGCTCGGTGCTGCTGGTGCTGCAGGGCATGGACACCGCCGGCAAGGGCGGACTGGTGAAACACGTCGTCGGCGCCGGCAACCCGCAGGGCATCCGGTACACCGCCTTCGGAGTGCCCACCGAGGAGGAGCGCGCCCACCACTATCTGTGGCGGATCCGCAAGGCGCTACCGCCCGCCGGGCACATCGGCGTCTTCGACCGCTCGCACTACGAGGACGTGCTGATCGTGCGGGTCCACAACATGGTGCCGCCCGAGGTCTGGGGCGGCCGCTACGACGAGATCAACGCCTTCGAGCGCGAACTGGTCGACGGCGGCACGACGATCGTCAAGGTGGCGCTGTTCGTGTCGCTACAGGAGCAGAAGAAGCGGCTGGAAAAGCGGCTCAAGCGGCCCGACAAGTACTGGAAGTACAACCCGGGCGACATCGACGAGCGGGCGCTGTGGCCGGCCTACCAGGAGGCGTACCAGGCGGTCCTCGACAAGACGTCGACCGACTACGCGCCCTGGTACGTCATCCCGTGCGACCACAAGTGGTACAGCAGGCTGGCGGTCGCCGAGCTGCTGATCGCCGCGCTGCAGGGGATGGACCTGAGCTGGCCGCCGCCGGACTTCGACGTCGAGGCCGAGCGGCGGCGGCTGGCGGCGCTGTAGCCCCGCCTCGCTCCGCCCCGCCGCGCCTCGCTGCGCCTCGCCGAGAACACCGTTCTTGCGCAAATCCGGCCGTTTTTCGCCAACAACCGTAGTGACGGGAACCCGGCGGCCGGCCGGCCCGCCATAGCGGCGTGAGCAAATTGCTGCTGGCCACGGAGGCGTTGGCATCGGGCGCGGTGACCCGGCACCGCCTGCGCACCCGCTTCGTCAAAGTGCATCGCAACGTCTATGCCCCCGCCGCGGCCCCGCTGGACGCGCGCGACCGTGCCGAAGCAGCCTGGTTGTGGTCGGGGCGGAAGGCGACGCTCGCTGGGCTGTCGGCCGCCGCGGCGCTCGGCTCGCGCTGGGTGCCCGCCGACGCTCCGGCGGAGTTGGCGCGCGTCCGCCAGCCGGCACCGGCGGGCATCGTGGTGCACACCGGCCGCATCGCCGGCGACGAACTGCGCACGGCGTCCGGCATGCCCTGCACCACCGCGGCCCGCTGGCGCTGGTCGATCCCGGCGCCGAGTCGCCGCAGGAGAGCCGGGTGCGGCTGTTGCTCGTGCGGGCCGGGCTGCCGCGGCCTCACACGCAGATACCGGTGACGGACGCCTGGGGTCGCGTCGTGCGCCGCCTGGACATGGGATGGCCGCAGTGGAAGGTGGCGGTCGAATACGACGGCGCGCAGCACTGGACGGACCCGCAGCAGCACGCCAACGACATCGAGCGCCTGGAATTCCTAGCCGCCTGCGGCTGGATCGTCGTCCGGGTCAGCGCCCGTCAACTGCGCGGTGCGCCGCAGACCGTGATCGCCCGCGTGCAGGCGGCTCTGCGGCAGCGCCGAGGTTACGGTTCCTGAGGCTGTCGGCCGGCTTTCACGGCGAGAATGGTGTTCTCGACGCTAGTAGGTGTAGAAGCCGCGGCCTGACTTCTTGCCGAGCCGGCCCGCCTCGACCATGCGCAGCAGCAGCGGCGGCGGCGCGTACTGCGGCTCCTTGTACTCGTCGAACATCGAGTCGGCGATAAGCTTGACGGTGTCCAGGCCGATCAGGTCGGACAACCGCAGCGGGCCCATGGGATGTGACAGGCCCGCGACGACGGCGGTGTCGATGTCCTCAACCGTGGCCACGCCCGCTTCGGCCATGCGGATCGCCGACAGCAGGTAGGGCACCAGCAGCGCGTTGACGACGAAGCCGGAGCGGTCGGCGGCCCGCACCACCCGCTTGCCCAGCGCCTCGGCGGCGAATGCCTCGGCGCGGGCGATCGCGCCGTCGGCGGTCACCAGCGTGCCGATCAGCTCGACCAGCGGCAGCACCGGCACCGGGTTGAAGAAGTGCAGGCCCAGCACGCGCTGCGGGTTCGCCGTGGCGGCCGCGATCTTCATGATCGGGATGGACGAGGTGTTCGACGCCAGCACCGCGTCCGGGTCGGTGATGACGCGGTCGAGCTCGGCGAACAGCGAGGTCTTGACGGCCTCGTCCTCGATCACGGCCTCGACGACCAGCTGGCGGTCCGCCATGTCGGCCAGCGTGGTGGTGAACGACAGCCGCCGCAGCGCCGCGTCGCGGTCGTCCTCGGTCAGCTTGCCTTTCGACGCTGCCCGCTCCAGCGAGCCGGTGATGCGGTTGCGGCCGGACTCGACCAGCGCGTCGGTGGTCTCGAAGACCAGCACGTCGACGCCGGCGCGCGCCGAAACCTCGGCGATGCCGGACCCCATCTGTCCGGCGCCGATGACGCCGACCCGTTCGATGCTCAACGCAATCCCCTTCTCACGGCGGCAGGCCCCGCCCAGGTTTTCCGGGCGGGGCCTGCACTGTCAAGCCGCGCGAGCGTGCGCCGCATGCCGGCGTTCACGGCGTGTTGCCGTACAAACACGCACGCTCGCGGTGCAACTCAGTGGAACTGGCCCTCTTCGGTCGAACCCTTGAGCGCCACGGTCGAGCTGTTGGGGTCGACGGTGGTGGCGATCCGGTCGAAGTAGCCGGCGCCGACCTCGCGCTGGTGCTTGGTCGCGGTGTAGCCCCGCTCCTCGGCGGCGAACTCGCGCTCCTGCAGCTCGACGTAGGCCGTCATCTGGTTGCGGGCGTAGCCGTAGGCCAGGTCGAACATCGAATAGTTCAGCGCGTGGAAGCCGGCGAGGGTGATGAACTGGAACTTGAAGCCCATCGCCCCGAGCTCCTTTTGGAACTTGGCGATCGTCGCGTCGTCGAGGTGCTTGCGCCAGTTGAACGACGGCGAGCAGTTGTAGGCGAGCATCTGGTCGGGGAACTCGGCCTGCACGCCCTCGGCGAAGCGCTTGGCCACCTCGAGGTCCGGCGTGCCGGTCTCCATCCAGATCAGGTCGGAGTACGGCGCGTAGGCCTTGGCGCGCGCGATACACGGCTCGATGCCGTTCTTCACGTGGTAGAAGCCCTCGGCGGTGCGCTCGCCGGTGATGAACGGCTGGTCGCGCTCGTCGACGTCGGAGGTGATCAGCGTGGCGGCCTCGGCATCGGTCCGGGCGATGACGACGGTCGGCACGTCGGCGACGTCGGCGGCGAGCCGGGCCGAGGTCAGCGTGCGGATGTGCTGCTGGGTGGGGATCAGCACCTTGCCACCGAGGTGGCCGCACTTCTTCTCCGACGCGAGCTGGTCCTCCCAGTGCGAACCGGCGACACCGGCGGCGATCATCGCCTTCTGCAGCTCGTAGACGTTCAGCGCGCCGCCGAAGCCGGCCTCGCCGTCGGCGACGATCGGCACCAGCCAGTTGTCCACGGCGGTGTCGTTCTCGACCTTGGCGATCTCATCGGCGCGCAGCAGCGCGTTGTTGATGCGTCGCACGACCTGCGGCACCGAGTTGGCCGGGTACAGGCTCTGGTCGGGGTAGGTGTGGCCCGACAGGTTGGCGTCACCGGCGACCTGCCAGCCGGACAGGTAGATGGCCTTCAGGCCGGCGCGCACCTGCTGGACGGCCATGTTGCCGGTCAGCGCACCGAGCGCGTTGACGAACTCCATCTCGTGGAGCTGCTTCCACAGGATCTCCGCGCCGCGACGGGCCAGCGTCGACTCCTCGACGACGGTGCCCTGCAGGGCGACGACGTCCTCGGCGCTGTAGTCGCGGGTGACGTTCTTCCAGCGCGGGTTGGTGTCCCAATCCTGCTTGATCTCTTCGGCTGACTTCGGTGCCCCAACGGTCGACATCGACTGCTCCTCTGCGTAACTTCTCCGCGCCGGTGATGCCGGGATTTTCGACTTGCTAACACCGGTGCGACGGCAAACGTGTGCTGTACCGAGGATGCCTCACCGCATAACCGCAGGTCCACCCGTTTCCGCTGCCAACTTTCGCCAACGGTCGAGGCATCGTTGCAAAGGTTGCAAAGTTACAGCGACGTGAAGAGCCGGCGACACTACCAGCCGGTAACCATTTCCGCTGGTCAGTACGCTCGTACTGTTTAGCGGGCGCGCTCAGAGCGGGAAGATCGCTGCGACGGCTTTCGTCTCGTCGCCGACCACGAATGTGAGCGTTGTAACAGTGCGGTCCGTCAGCTCGGCGCCGAACCGGTCCGTGGAACCGGCGGGGTGCACGTGGGTGATGATCTCCAGCGCGTCGCCGAACGCCACCGGCAGATCGTGTTCGATGGTGGCCCGCAGCGGGCGCTGCACCAGCTCCGGGTGCCGGTACAGGTAGTCCTCGACCACACCCCAGTACACCGAGTTGTTCATGTGGTCGAAGATGTCGATGTCGCTGGCCCGCACCGGGTACGCGCGCACGTCGTCGGCGTCCTCCCGGCGACCGGCCGTCAGGTAGGGCTTCCACCGCAGCCGGTTCACCGTGGTGGTGCGCTGCAGCCCGGCGATGAAGTCGTCGGCGATCCGCGCCGGGCCGTGCGTCTCGCGGTTGATGTTGATCCAGAACGCCTCGGATTCGACGAGGCCGCCCCTGCGCCCGTCGATGCGCACCCGCATCTCACACCAGCGGTTCGACGTGCCCGAACACCAACGCCGCAGCCGCAGCATGTCCGGGAATTCGATGGGCCGGATCAGGTCGATCATCGTCCGCCGGACGATCCACAGCGGGTGCGTCTGCTCGAAGCCGAGCTCGCGCAGGTGGTCGGAGCCGACGTCCTGGATGTGGCGGGTCGCCGCGTCGAACTTGAGCCGCCCGGTGCGGTCCACGTCGGCGACGCGCAGCGGCCAGGAGGTGTCGAAGACGTCGGGGTGCGGGTCGGGCACCGGCATCAACACCTTCGCCAGGCCGGTGCCGGCCGCCGCCGCGGTGCCGCTCACAGATTCCTCCTGGGTTGTGGCCCGGCCGCGCGTGCTGCCCGGGCGGCCCCGATCCTGCCACAGCGGAGGTGTTGCCAACACTGCGAAGAACCGCTTCGCACGTTGCTAGGCTGGCCGGGTGGCGAAGACGTTCGTCGGATCGCGGGTGCGCCAGCTGCGCACCGAGCGCGGCTACAGCCAGGCCGCGCTCGCCGGCCTGCTGCACATCTCCCCCAGCTACCTCAACCAGATCGAGCACGACGTCCGGCCGCTCACCGTCAGCGTGCTGCTGCGGGTCACCGAGGTGTTCGGGGTCGACGCGACGTTCTTCGCCTCGCAGGACGACACCCGGCTGGTGGCCGAGCTGCGCGAGGTGACCATGGACCGCGACGTCGGCGCGGACGTCGAGCCCGCCGAACTCGCCGACGTCGTCGCCGCGCATCCCGGCTTCGCCCGCGCGATGGTGAACCTGCACCGCCGCTACCGGCTCACCACCACGCAGCTGGCGGCCGTCACCGAGGAGCGGTTCGCCGACGGCGCAGGAAGCGGGAGCGGCACCATCACCATGCCGCACGAGGAGGTGCGCGAGTACTTCTACCAGCGGCAGAACTACCTGCACGACCTCGACACCGCGGCCGAGGACCTGACGGTACGGATGCGGCTGCACCGCCGCGACCTCGCCCGCGACCTGGCCGACCGGCTGTCGCGGGTGCACAACGTGCGCATCGTGCACCGCTCCGACCTCGGCGACACCGTCATGCACCGCTACGACCCCGAGACCCGGCTGCTGGAGATCGGCGAGCAGCTGTCGTCGGGCCAGTACGTGTTCCGGCTCGCCGCCGAGTTGGCCTACCTCGAGCATGGCGACCTCATCGACGCCCTGGTCGCCGACGGCCACTTCACCAGCGACGAGTCGCGCACGCTGGCCCGGCTCGGGTTCGCCAACTATTTCGCGGCCGCCACCGTGCTCCCCTACCGCCCGTTCCACGGCGTCGCCGAGCGGTTCCGGTACGACGTCGAGCGGCTCAGCGCGTTCTACTCCGTCAGCTACGAGACCATCGCGCACCGGCTGTCGACGTTGCAGCGCCCGTCGATGCGCGGTGTGCCGTTCTCCTTCGTGCGCGTCGACCGCGCGGGCAACATGAGCAAACGCCAGTCCGCCACCGGGTTCCACTTCTCGTCGAGCGGCGGCACCTGCCCGCTGTGGAACGTCTACGAAACGTTCGCGAACCCGGGGAAGATCGGCGTCCAGATCGCCCAGATGCCCGACGGCCGCAACTACATGTGGGTGGCGCGGACCGTCGAGCGGCGGGCGTCCCGCTATGGTCAGCCGGGTAAGACGTTTGCGATCGGACTCGGTTGTGAACTCCGGCATGCACACCGCCTGGTGTACTCGGAGGGGTTGGACCTGTCCGGGGAGAACGCGACACCGATCGGTGCGGGGTGCCGGGTCTGTGAACGCGTCAACTGCCCGCAGCGGGCGTTCCCGGCGCTCGGGCACGCGCTCGACCTCGACGAGCACCGCAGCACGGTGTCGCCCTATCTGGTAAAGCAGGTCTGACGTGAGCACGACCGACGACACCCCCCGCATCCCGCCCGGCGGCTTGAAGGAGCTGGGCCCGCTCAACTGGGCCGTCGCGAAGCTGGGCGCCCGCGCCATCCGGGCGCCGCGCTTCAGCCTGTTCAACGTGCTCGGCCAGAACAAGCGGCTGTTCCTGGCGTGGCTGCCCTATTCCGGGGTGCTGCTGGGCGCCGGCACGCTGAGCCGGCAAGACGCCGAGCTGGTGATCCTGCGCGTCGCCCACCTGCGCGACAGCGCATACGAGCTGCAGCAGCACCGCCGGCTGGCGCGCAGCCGCGGGCTCGACCCGGAGTTCCAGGCCAAGATCTTCGAGGGCCCCGACGCGCCCGGGCTGACCGACCGCCAGCGCACGCTGATCACCGCGACCGACGAGTTCGTGGTGACGCGCTCGGTGTCCGGCGAGACGTGGAAGGCGCTGACCGGCTACCTCACCCGGCCGCAAGCCATCGAGTTCTGCATGTTGGCGGCCAACTACGACGGGCTCGCGGCGACCATCGCGACGCTCAAGGTGCCGCTCGACTTCCCGGACTAGTCGGTGTCGGCCTCAGTCGGTGTCGGCGGTGATGGCCGTGATCTCCGCGGCGACGGCCTCGACCCCGTCGACGAACTGGTGGCCGCCGGCGGGCAGCTCGATCACCTGCGCCGCCGGCAACGCCTCGGCGTACCGCTGCAGGTGCTCGACGGGCACCACCTCGTCGTCGCTGTTGTGGAAGAGGAACAGCGGCACCGGCGGCAGCTGCTGCGCCAGGTCGTCGGGCAGCGCGAATTCCTCGACGTCCCAGTCGTCGTCGCTGCCCCAGCGCGGCGATGCCAGTAGGAAGACGCCCGCCAGCTCGGGTAGGTCGTCGGAGCCGACGAGCCACGACAGCGCCATCGCGCCGCCGTGGGAGTGGGCGACCACCACCAGCGGCTCGGCGAGATCCGCGGCCTGGCTGGCGATCTCCCGCGGCCAGTCGGACTCCTCGGTCAGATCCGGGACGTGCACCGAGAAACCCGGTCCGAGTTCGGCTCCCAGCGCACCGGCCAGCTCGAGGTCCGCGACGTAGCCGTCGGGCCCGCCGCCGTGCAGGAACAACACGTCGACCGTCATGACCCGCCGAACGTCGTCGTGCGTTCCGCGGTCACGGCGAAGCCCTGCGGCGGCCCGCCCCGCGCATGGTCAGAAGTTGATCATGTGGCCGGCGAGGCCGTGGAAGCATTCCTGCAGCGCCTCGGACAGCGTCGGATGGGTGTGGACGTTGCGCGCCAGCTCGCCGGCGGTGAGGTCCCATTTCTGGGCGAGCGTGAGCTCGGGTAGCAGCTCGGAGACGTCGTGGCCGATCATGTGCCCGCCGATGAGCTCGCCGTACTTGGCGTCGGCGACCAGCTTCACGAAGCCGCTCGGATCGCCGAGCCCGTGGGCCTTGGCGTTGGCGGTGAACGGGAACTTCGCGACCTTGACGTCGTAGCCCTCGTCGCGGGCCTGCTCCTCGGTGAGCCCGAAGCTCGCGACCTGCGGCTGACAGAACGTGGCGCGCGGCATCATCCGGTAGTCGCCCAGCTCCATGGTCTCGGCGCCAGCGATGGTCTCGGCGGCCACCACGCCCATCGCCTCCGCGACGTGGGCGAGCTGCAGCTTGCCGGTGACGTCGCCGATGGCGTAGATGTGCGACACGTTGGTGCGCATGTAGTCGCTGATACCGATGCCGCCGCGGTCGTTCAGCTCGACACCGGCCTTGTCGAGCCCGTAGCCCTCGACGTTGGGCACGAAGCCGATGGCCTGCAGCACCTTGTCGGCCTTGAGCTCGTCGCTCTTGCCGTCCTTGCTGATCGAGACGGTCACCTGGCCGTCGCCGCCGGGATCTTCGATCTTCTCGACCTTGGTGCCCGTCAGGATCTTCACGCCCAGCTTCTTGTACTGCTTCTCGATCTCCTTGGAGATCTCGGCGTCCTCGTTGGGCAGAGCGCGGGGCAGGAACTCGACGATGGTGACGTCGACGCCGTAATTCTTCATGACGTAGGCGAACTCCATGCCGATGGCGCCCGCGCCGGCGATCACGATGGACGACGGCAGCTCCCGCTCCATGATCTGCTCTTCGTAGGTGACGACGTTCTCGCTCAGCGACGTGCCGGGCACCAGCTTGGTGTGCGCGCCGGTCGCGATGATCGCGTGGTCGAACGTCACCTGCTGCGTGCCGCCGTCGTCGTTCAAGTCGACCGACAGCGTGTGGTCGTCGGTGAACGTGCCGTAGCCGTGGATCTCGGTGATCTTGTTCTTCTTCATCAGGAAGTGCACGCCGGTGACGCGCCCCTCGGCCACCTTGCGGCTGCGGTCGTAGGCGGTGCCGAAGTCGAACGTCACCTCGCCGCTCATGCCGTAGGTCTTGGCTTCCTTGGTGAAGATGTGCGCGACCTCGGCGTTGCGCAGCAGCGCCTTCGACGGGATGCAGCCGACGTTCAGGCACACGCCGCCCCAGTACTTGGGTTCGACGACGGCGGTGTTGAGGCCGAGCTGCGCGGCACGGATCGCCGCCACGTAACCGCCGGGGCCCGCTCCGAGTACTACGACGTCAAAATGATCTGCCACTCCACCACCCTAGCCAGGTGGCGCGATCCCAGGGCGGTCGATCCAGGAGAAGAAGTACGCGCCGTGCAGCAGCGCTGCAGCGGTGACGGCCGCGGGTATCGCCGTCATCATCGCGATCGCCACAGCGGTCGCCAGCGGCCGGTCCGGCACCAGCGACATCAGCAACGCCGCCACCGCGCAGCCGACGACGAAGGCCAGCACCGCGAACACCGGCCACGTCTTGTCGAACGACGTGAACCACCAGTGGTACAGCCCGGCGCCCACGGCGGCGGCGGGCACCCAGACGGCCAGCAGCACGACGAACAGCTGCCAGCGTTTGAGGAACAGATAGGCACCGGGTACGACGACGGGCAGCACGGGCGACGCGACCGGGTCGTCGGCCGGCTCGGGTGTCTGGTCGGCGACGGGCTCGGCGACCGGCTCCGCCGCGGGCTCGGGCGGCGCCTGGGTGGGCAGCGGCCCGGTGAACGACGACCGGTCCGGGGCGAACGCCTCGGCGGCGAGCGCGTCGGGCTGCGCCGCCAAATCCCACTGGGTGGCGGGGCCGGCGTCGGTCGACGGGGATGTCGACGGGGACGACGAGGTGTCAGCCACCGTTGACCGCCTGCGCGAGCACCAGTGCGCCGAACCAGCCGGGGGCGATGGACAGCACGAAGGTTCCCGCCGTCGTGGCCCAGCGCCGATTGGCCGTCGCGACCAGCAGCAATCCCAGCGCGCCGGGCACACCGACGACGAAGGCGATGACGATGTCGGGCCGGACGGGTCCGGTGTGCAGCAACGCCACGGCGACGCCTACCAGCAGCCCGACCGCGATGCCCGCCACCATCGCCGCGGTGAGCTGCCACGTCCGGGGTAGCGGTATCACGGCTACTGACGTTAGCGCGGGGAACCGTTGCCACCCGGGAGCCCGCGACGGTGTTTCGCCGCCCGCTCAGGCGCTCTTCGACGGGGAGGCGACGCGATCATCGGCCGGCCGGCCGGCGAACATCCACGACACCACCAGGGCGCTCAGCAGCAGCCAGCCGGCCACCGCGAGCGGAATGGCCCACAGCCGACGGACCAGCAACGCACCGTGGCAGCGGTCGACATACTCGGGGCCCATGCGGCCCGCCTGATCGAGGTCGGCGAGATACCCGGTGCCGCAGTCGATCTGGATGCCGAGTTTGTCGTAGGCGTCGAGCAGCACCGGAAACCGCAGCGCCACCAACCCGACGACCACCAGCAGCACACCGCCGGTCAGCACGGCGAGCACCCGGTTCGACGGCACCGATTCGTCGCGCGGATCGGTCATGTCATGCAGACGTTCGAGAACAACAGCACCGGCCACGACGCGATGGAGCCGAGGAACGACACCACCAGGTCGGCGCCGTCGAGCGCGGCGAGGTGCTCGGTGTGGGTGGCGGACCACACGATGCCCACCACGAGATACGGAATGCCGAGCAGCAGCCCGACTCCGATCAGCTCCGCGATGGTGAGCTGATAACTCAGGATCTGCCGAAGGCGTATCAGCAGCATGCGTGTCGACCTCCCCGACGATGACGACGCCCGCTATGTTAACGTCCATTCGGTTCAGGCGGACGGTTTTCAGGCGATACAGCGGTCGGGCAGCAGCAGGAGCACCGGCCACAGCCCGACGGCCTGCCCCCAGGCGAACAGGTCGGCGGCGACGGGCAGGAACCGCTTCCACTCGGTCTCCATCACCCGGACCTGCTCGATGTGCAGCGCCGCCCAGCCGAAGCCGAGGATCAGATACGGAACGGCCAGCCACAGCGCCGCCTCCAGCAGGGCCGCGACGGACACCGTGCGGTCGAGCAGTGCGCGCAGCCTCGTCATCCTCGGCCGCCGTCAGATCAGCCGCCGGTTGCGGCGCACGCGGCGGCGCACGTCGGCGAGCAGCACGTAGTTGCCGCCCTGGCGGACGAAGCCCGGCAGAAAACGGTTGACCAGCGCGACGAACCGGAACAGCGCCTCGAACCGCCGCTGCCGCGCCGGGCTCCACGGCAGCCCGAGCGGCTCGCGGAACACCGGCGCGAGGAAACCCGTGGTGAGGAAGCGCAGCAGCGGCCGGAACGGGACCCGCAGGGCGACGTTGACCATCTTGAGGTCGAGCAGGTCGTGCAGGTAGCGGCGCACGACGTCGTCGACGTGCACCTTCGCGCAGGCGGTCAGCCAGTAGTCGTCGAAATCGGCGCGGGTGGGCGGCCACTGCTCCTCGCGCACCTGCAGCGTGGTGCCCAGGGTGTGCGCCGAGGCGTAGAACTGCTCGGCCTGGGTCGGCGTCAGCTCGCCGCGCAGCAGCTGGTAGGTGTCTTCGAGCCCGACGAACAGGCACGCCGCCACCCACATCTGCACGTCGCGGTCGAAGGCGTTGTAGCGCACCGGGCTCGCCGGTGTGGAGCGGACGTGGCGGTGGGCGGTGTCGACGGCGGCCCGGTAGGCCGCGCGGTCTTCGGGCGTCCCGAACACCGCGACGGCCAGATACGCGAAGGTGGTGCGGGCCCGCTTCCACGGATGGATGAGCAGGTTGCCGGAGTCGACGGGGCTCTCGACGACGCCGTGGCCGACCTGCGGCCACGACAGCTGCATGACGACGTTGGCCGCGCCCGCGGCGAACGCCCAGAAATCCATGGCGTCGCGGACGCTCACCTCCTCGTCGACGGTCCAGCGCGGCGTCCGGCGGCGAATCGTGATGCGGGTGTCCGCCAGCGTGAGCGGCGCAACCGATGACATGGCCCCGTCCTGTCCTCGTCGACGATGCTCTCCAGCGTCGCACGCCGGCACCGGCCGCGCAATGCTAAGTGAATGACCGTTCGGCTGTGGAGCGGGGCTCGACGGCGTCGCGCGATACCGTACGACCATGAACGCGGCGGGTTCGGGCACCGACCGCGTGCGGCGGCGTCCCCGGGACCGTAAGGCGCAGATCGCCAAGGCCTCCGCCGACGCCTTCAGCGCGGCGGGCTACCACGCCGTCAGCATGGAGCACATCGCCTCGCGGGTCGGCATCACCGCGGCCGCGCTGTACCGGCACGCGCCCGGCAAGTACGACCTGTTCCGCGACGCGGTGCTGTCGCTCGGGCAGCAGCTCGTCGACGCCACCGCCGAACCCGCCGACCAGCTGGCCGACGTCGTCGACGCGCTGATCACCACCACGCTGGCCAACCGGACCGCCGGCGGGCTCTACCGGTGGGAGGGCCGCTACCTGCGCGGCGACGACCGCGCCGAACTCGCCCGTCAGCTCAAGCTGGTCAACCGCCGGGTGCAGGCGCCGCTGGCCGCGCTGCGCCCCACGCTCACCTCACGGCAACGCTGGACGCTGTCGGCGGCGGTGCTCAGCGTGATCGGGAGCATCACCGACCACCGCCACGGCGCGCCGGCTGCCGCCGTCCGGCGCCTACTGCACACCGCGGCCGCCGACATCGCGGCCGTCCAGCTCCCCGACGCAGCTCCGTCGCGGGCCGCGCCGCCCGCGGGTCGGGCGCCGGCCGCGAGCACCTACGAGCGGCTGCTGAGCGAGTCGATGCGGCTGTTCGACGAGCGCGGTTTCCGCGAGGCCGGGATGGACGACATCGCGCTGGCGGTCGGCATCCCGGCGTCGGGCATCTATCGCTTCTTCCCCGGCGGCAAGACCGACATCCTCGCCACCGCGTGCCGGCGCGCCGCGGACCGGCTGTCGGCGGAGCTCGGGAGGGTCGCGGCGAGCGCCGACGATCCACGCCGCGCCGTCGCGGCCCTCGTCGACGCCTTCGTCGCGCAATCGATCGCCGATCCGCACGCGGGATACGTGTACTTCACCGAACGCCACCACCTGAGCGAGCCGGACGTGTTGGCGCTCACCAGCATTCGGCATGCGACCGTCGAAGCGTGGGCCCGGCTGGTGACGGCGGCCCGTGCCGACCTGACGCTGGACCAGGCGCACTTCGCGGTGCACGCGGTGTTCGCGCTGGCGGTCGACCTGGGCCGGCTCGCCGTGGGCGACGAGGTGCTGCGGCGCGTGATGACCGCGGTGTTGCTCGGCGGCTAAGGCCGCACCCCGCGCGCCCACTCGGCGCCGGTGATCGGCGGCTCGGCGTCCAGCGCAGCCAGTTCGTCGGCGTCGAACGCCCGGCCGCGCGACAGGAACCGCATGCCCTCCGGCGCCTCGATGCTGAAGCCGCCGCCGCGGCCCGGCACCGCGTCGATCACCAGCTGGGTGTGCCGCCACGCCGCGAACTGCGGTCCGGAGATCCACACCGGGGTGTCGGCCACCACACCGAGCAGCACGTCGCGGTCGCCGACGATGAAGTCGCCGTCGGGATAACACATCGGCGACGACCCGTCGCAGCAGCCACCCGACTGGTGGAACATCAACGGTCCGTACCGGATTCGCAGCCGCGCCAGCAGCTCGGCGGCCGCGTCGGTGATCAGCGCGCGCGGTGGTGCGGGCATGGGATCAGAAGAACCCCTGCGCCTTTGTGCTGTAACTCACCAGCAGGTTCTTGGTCTGCTGGTAGTGGTCGAGCATCATCGCATGGTTCTCGCGGCCGATGCCGGACTGCTTGTAGCCGCCGAACGCCGCGTGTGCCGGATACATGTGGTAGCAGTTGGTCCACACCCGGCCGGCCTTGATGTCGCGCCCGGCGCGGTAGGCGATGTTGCCGTCGCGGCTCCACACCCCGGCGCCCAGGCCGTAGAGCGTGTCGTTCGCGGTGGCGATGGCGTCGTCGTAGTCGCTGAAGCTGGTGACGGCAACGACGGGACCGAAGATCTCCTCCTGGAAGATCCGCATCCGGTTGTCGCCGGTGAAGATCGTCGGCTGCACGTAGTAACCGCCGGCCAGATCGCCGCCGAGGTCGGTGCGCTCGCCGCCGGTGACGACCTTCGCGCCCTCGGAGCGTCCGATGTCGATGTAGGACAGGATTTTCTCGAGCTGGTCGTTGGAGGCCTGCGCGCCGATCATCGTCTCGGTGTCCAGCGGATCGCCCTGCCGTACCGCCTTGGTGCGGATGGCGGCCAGCTCCAGGAACTCGTCGTAGATGTCGGCCTGGATGAGGCTGCGCGACGGGCAGGTACACACCTCGCCCTGGTTGAGAGCGAACATGGTGAAGCCCTCGAGCGCCTTGTCCTGATAGTCGTCGTGGGCGGCCATCACGTCGGAGAAGAAGATGTTCGGGCTCTTGCCGCCCAGCTCGAGCGTGACCGGGATCAGGTTCTGCGACGCGTACTGCATGATCAGCCGGCCGGTGGTGGTCTCGCCGGTGAACGCGATCTTCGCGATCCGGTTGCTCGACGCGAGCGGCTTGCCCGCCTCGAAGCCGAACCCGTTGACGACGTTCAGCACGCCCGCCGGCAGCAGGTCGCCGATCAGCGACATCAGGTACAGGATCGACGCGGGGGTCTGCTCGGCGGGCTTGAGGACGATGGCGTTGCCGGCGGCCAGTGCGGGCGCCAGCTTCCACGTCGCCATGAGGATCGGGAAGTTCCACGGGATGATCTGCCCGACGACGCCGAGCGGCTCGTGGAAGTGGTAGGCAACCGTGTCGTCGTCAACTTGGGAGAGCGAGCCCTCCTGCGCGCGGATGGCGCCGGCGAAGTAGCGGAAGTGGTCGACCGCCAGCGGCAGGTCCGCGTTCAGCGTCTCGCGAATGGGCTTGCCGTTGTCCCACGACTCGGCGAGTGCCAGCGACTCCAGGTTCGCCTCGATGCGGTCCGCGATCCGGTTGAGGAGGAGCGCGCGTTCTGCCGGCGCGGTCTTGCCCCACGCCGGCGCGGCGGCGTGGGCGGCGTCGAGCGCCCGCTCGATGTCGACGTCCGTCGACCGCGGCACCTCGCAGAACGGCTGGCCCGTCACGGGCGTGGGGTTTTCGAAGTACTCGCCGCCCGCGGGCGGTACCCATTCACCGCCGATGAAGTTGCCGTAGCGGCTCTTGAAATTCATGATGGCCCCGGTGCTGCCGGGACGTGTGTAGACGGTCATGACGACTCCCTGGGCGAGCGGGTGTAACCCGGCTCACATTACGCGCGCGCGGGCGCTTCGAACCCCCGGCGGCCACACCGTGAGGGGTTCACCGTCGTTCTCCGTCTTCGGCGTTCAACCGTGCGAACAGCTGCGCGCGTGATCGGATCCCGAGCTTGCGGTAGACGGCGCTGAGATTCATCTCGACGGTCTTCGGCGCCAGGAAGAGCTCGCCGGCGATTTCTTTGTTCGACAGCCCCGCTGCGGCGAGGTCAGCCACTCGCTGTTCGGCCGGAGTCAGCACCGAACCCTGCCTCCCGGAAGCGCTCAACCTGTCGAGCTCGGCGCGGGAGCGCGCCGCCCACAGCGGGCTGCCCAGTTCCTCGAAGGCGGTCAGCGCATCGGTCAGTGACGTGGCAGCGGCCTGGCGTTGACGGCGACGGCGTTGCAGCTGACCTTGCAGTAGCAGGGTACGAGCCCGCTCGAAGGGCATCGGCAGTCGCGCATGGTGGCTCATCGCCAGCTCGACGTCGTGCGTTGCGGCGGCGAGCGACCCGCGCGCGGCATCGATCAGTCCGCGACACCGGGCGCCCGTCGCCAACGCCCACGGCCGGTCGAGGCGGGTGCCATTCGCTTCCAGCGCAGCGGTCAACGGTTCCGCCTCGTCCACCCGCCCCAGAGCACACAACGCTTCGACCGCGTCCGGCAGATAGCCCCCGAGCACGATCTCCGTATCGCGATCGGGATCGAACGACGCAAGCAGCGGCGTGAGCACGTCGAGCGCGGCGGCGTAGTCGCCCACCGACACCTCGACGAACGCAAGGCACGCCAGTGGCGCGACGCTCAGATAAGAGCTGCGACAGGCGTGCGCGGCCGCCAACGCGGCACGACTACCGTCGCGTGCCTCCGCCGCGTGCCCGGTGTACGCCGCAACGGCCGCTCGATTGCTCAGGGCGTTCGCCACCACGAGGTGGCCTCCCATCGCCTCCGCGCGCCGGAGCGCATCATCGGCGATGCGTTCGGCGTCGGCGTAGCGGCCGAGCCAGATGTCGACCATCGCGGCGTGGCCGGCCACGAAGAGGACGTCGATCTCGGCGCCGCGATCCGAGAAGTGCCGAGCGACTGTCCGCAAGGCGGTGCGCGCATCTTCCAGTCGCCCCTCCCAGCCGGTGATCACCGCAGCGACCCCGTCGGCATGTGCCGTCGGTGCGGCGCTCACGTCGCAGTCCTTCAACTCCAGCGCCGCCGTCAACGCCGTCCGATCGACACCCATCCCGTTCAGGAAACGCGCGAAGACATAGCTCGTGAGCGCTTGGCTGCGAAGCGCCGGATCACCCATGCGGTCGGCCAGCGCGACGGCGTCACGGGCATGCTCCAACGCGCTGGTGCGGTCGCCGAGGAGGATCTCCATCGGTGTCAGGTGGTGGAGGACCCGTTGTCGCAATCCGTCTGATTCGGCGTGGCGAAGGGCGTCGTTGAGCGCCGTCACGGCGTCGGGGATGCTTCGGCTGTGGCCCTCCACGGCGGCCCGGAGTATCAGCGCAGCACAGCTGAGCGCTCCGCCGGTCAAATGGGGTTCGAGGTGGTCCAGATGCGTTTGCGCTTGCTGCAACGCCCCCGCACGGAAATGCTGCTCCGCGGCGCGCAGCCGACGCTGGACGGTATCGCCCCCGACGGTGATCGCCAGGTCGAGTAACTCGGCGGCGGCGCTGTACGCGCCGCGGCGAGCCGCGCGGGCGGCGGCGTGGTCCAGCGCTTCGAGGGTGGCGGGATCGGAGTCGGCACCCAACGCGAGGTGCCGGGCGCGCACCTCCGGTTGATCAACGACTGCGGCGAGCCGAGCGTGCGTGGATCTGCGTTGCGCGGGCTCGGCCCGGCTGTAGACGCCGTGCGCGAGAAGCGGGTGGGTGAAGCTGACGCGGGGACCGTCGATGCGCACGACGCCGGCCGCCTCGGCGTCACCGAGCGCGTCCACAACACGATTCGGGGTCACGTCCATGGCCAGGGAAAGCAGGTCGATGGTCGGTGCGGCTGCGCTCGCGGCAGTGAGGAGCAGGTCCGCGGCCTCGCCGTCGACGGCTCCGAGCCGGCGATTCACCACCTCTGCCAACGACTCGGGCATGCCGTCCGCACTGTGAAGGGAGTCGGCGCCCAGCGCACGCGCGAACTCGATCGCGTAGAACGGATTGCCGCCGGACAGGGCGTGCACCCGCGCCATCAGCGGACGCGGCAACGTGCGACCGACGCGGGTCCTGACGACGCCGTGGAGACTCTCGAGCGACAACGGCTTCAGGCGGATCCGCGTCAACGCCTCCGGGCGCGGCATGTGCAACCACGTGGCGATGTCCGCCACGCCGGGTTCGCCGGTGCGGGCGGTCATCAACAGTCCGATCCGGCCCCGCAGCCGGCGAGCCGCGAAGCCGACGATCACGCGGCTCGACACGTCCAACCATTGGACGTCGTCTATGCCGACGATCACCGGTGCTGCGTCGCTGAGACGCTCGACGATCGTGAGGAATGCCGCGGCGAGCGCGCGCTCGTCGGCTGTGGTTTCGTCGGTACCGCGCAGCAACACTGCCTGCACCGCGGCACGCTGCACCGGGGGGAGGTCGTCCAGGACCGCCGGCTCGAGGTGCCCGAGCAAGTCGGCGAGCGCCGCGTAGTTCAGCCGCGCCTCCGCGGCGGCACCGCGCGCCGAGAGGACGACGCAGCCCGCGTCGACCGCCCGCTGCACCGCGTCCAGCCAGACCGTCGTCTTGCCGATGCCCGGCTCTCCCTCGATGACCAGCGCAGTCGGACCTTCGGCCACCCGCAGCAAGAACTCGTCCACGGCACGCGATTCCGCCTCGCGCCCCACCCCCAGATCGGACACCAACGCATCGTGACAAGCGCGGCGGACGCGGGCAAGCGATTCCGCAAACAAACTTTGTGGCAGCAAACGACCGAACAATACCAGGGGAAACCCTGTATCGCCGTAACCGGCTCGCCTCCTAGCGTTTCGCTAGCGCACAGACCTGCAACGGAGGCGGCATGACATCACCGAAAGCCGGGGTCGATCCCCCGGTGGCCGCATCTGCGGCCCGCGTCGAGCCGCCTCGGCGCAGCCGGCGAGCGAACCGCGCATTCGCGACCGCTGCGTCGCCGGCATTGCCCAGAGCCGACGTCAACCTGTGGTGGGCCGTCAAACGGCTCGGCGCCTAATCATCGAACCACTGCGACCACCACACGAACAGAGGAGGTGAACCCATGATCCGCAAGCTGACCCGACTGGCCCGCGGCTTCCGCATCAAGTTCTGACCCGCTCAGGCGACCTCACGAACGAAGGAGGTGACTCATGATCCGCAAACTCAACCGGCTGGCCCGCTGCATTCGTGTCGGGCGCTGACCTGCCCGGCACGACCACTCGTCTTGAAGGAGGTGACCCCATGATCCGCAAGCTGACCCGACTGGCCCGCACCTGCAGGCCCGGTCGCTGAACCGGCCTCACCGACCTCGGAGTCCCGAAGGAGGTGACTCATGATCCGCAAACTCAACCGGCTGGCCCGCTGCATACGTGGCCGGATCTGAGATCCGTCGTAGCCGTACCTCGAGGGGAACGGCGGCGAGGGACAGCCCGGTGCGGAACGCGACCGAGGACCCCTCTCCGCCGACCTCCCACACTTGTGACAGAAGGAAATTTCGATGGGCGCTCAGCGTCGCACGACTCCGGTCGCGTCGCCAGCTCGACCCGGCGACGCCTGCGTCGATTCGCGGCTCGCATTCGATACCGACGTGCACTACCGGGTCAGCAAGCGCGGGCTGGTGCTGGCCGGGGGGACCGGCGAGACCGTTCTCTTCGAGCACCCTCGCGCCGCTGAGCTGCCCGCACTCCTCGCGCAGGGGCCGACACGAGACGAGCTGGAGCAGCGCCTCGGCCCGCCGCTCGACCCCGGGCTGATCGACGACCTCGTCGATCTCCACATCCTCCACCGGGACGGCTCGGACGTGGGCGGCGGGCCGGCACCGTCAAGGCTCGCGCTGACGTCATCCGGCTTGATGGTGCCCGGCATCGCCACCCCTGCGCGTTGGCTCGACCGATTCCTGGTGCCGGCGGTCCTCCACCCCGTCGGCAAGCTGGCACTGTGCGGCGTCGTGGTCGCCGGGATCGTCGCCCTGTTCGCCGGGCGCCCCGACGTCCCGATGGTGAGCGACACTCCCGCGCTCGAAGCGTTGCTGATGATCGCGCTCGGTGTCGTCACCGTCATCGCCCACGAGCTGGCGCACGCCGTGGCGCTGGTGCACTACGGCCGAACCCCGCGTCGCGCCGGTTTCGGCTTCTACTGGGGCGCCGTGTCGTTCTTCGTCGACTCGACCCCTGCTCTCACATTGCCGCGACGGCAACGCGCCATTCAGGCGCTGGCCGGGCTCGCCGTCGACACCGTCATGACCGCGGGCTTCGCCGTCGCGTCGCACCTGGTGTCCGACCCCATGCTGAGCATCGTCTGCTGGCGCCTCGCCATCCTGGGCGCCGTCGAAATCGTCGTGAACCTCGCCCCGATCTTGCAGGGTGGACGGTCACTGGGCGCTGGCCGACTGGCTCGACGAACCCGACCTCGGTCCCCGGGCCCGACGGGCGCTCGGCAGCGCGCTGAGATGCCGGCCGGCTCCGGGCGAGCGGTGGCTCGCAGCCTACGGCGGCTTCAGCCTCGTCGCCGGCATCGGCCTGCTGCTCCTCACGGCGGCGGCGTTCTGGGCGACCACACGCGACCTCATCGCCGACCTGTTCGCCGGAAACGCAGCCGAGTTCGCGCTCGGTGTCTACTACGTCGCCCCGATCACCGCCGGTCTCATCCTCAGCGCGATCGGGCTGCTGCTAGAGCCCGTGCTCGCGGCGACGCACCCCGGCGACCGGTAACCCAGGACGGCGCGACCGCCCGGTGGCTGACAGGATGCCGGGCATGGCCGACTCCGACGATCCTTACCTGTGGCTCGAGGACATCACCGGCGACGAGGCGCTCGACTGGGTCCGCGCGCACAACGAACCGACGATCGCCGAGCTCTGCGACGACGACTTCGAGACCATGCGCAGCGAGGCGCTGGAAGTGCTCGACACCGACTCCCGCATCCCGTATGTGCGCCGGCGCGGCGAGTTCCTCTACAACTTCTGGCGGGACGCCGAGAACCCGCGCGGGCTGTGGCGGCGGACGAGTCTGAGCTCGTACCTCACCGAAGAGCCGGACTGGGATGTCGTCATCGACGTCGACGAGCTCGCACGACTCGACGGCGAGAACTGGGTGTGGGCCGGCGCCGACGTCATCGAACCGGAACGTTCCCTGGCGCTGGTCAGCTTGAGCCGCGGCGGGTCCGATGCGGCGATCGTTCGCGAATTTGACATGCGCACACGGCATTTCGTCGACGGCGGCTTCGAGCTCCCAGAGGCGAAGACCGACGTCGCGTGGGAGGACTCCGACACCGTCCTGGTCGGCACGGACTTCGGTCCCGGCTCGCTCACCGACTCCGGCTATCCGCGGATCGTCAAGCGGTGGCGGCGCGGTCAACCGCTGGCGGACGCCGAGCCGGTGTTCGAGGGCGAGGCCTCCGACGTGCAGGTCGCCGCCGGTGTCGACCGCACCCCCGGCTACGAGCGCACGACGCTCATCCGGGCGCTCGACTTCTACACCTGCGAGCGCTGGGAGCTGCGCGACGGCGAGCTGCTTCGGATCGACGTGCCCCTCGACGCGTCGTCGGTGTCGGTACACCGCGGCTGGCTGCTGGTCGAGCCGCGCACCCCGTGGGTGGTCGGTGACCGCACATTTGCGCCCGGCTCGCTCGTCGCCGCCGACTACGAGCAGTTCCTCACCGGCACCGCCGAATTGCGCACGGTGTTCGCACCCGACGCGCACAGCTGCCTGCACCAGTACGCCTGGACGCGCGACGCGCTGGTGGTCGTCACGCTCGTCGACGTCGCCAGCCGCGTCGAGGTGTACACCCCGGGCAGCTGGGACGCGACGCCGATCACCGACATCCCCGCCAACACCAACACCGTCATCGTCGACACCGACGAACACGGCGACGAGATCTTCCTCGACTCCAGCGGATTCACCACGCCGTCGCGGCTGCTGCACGGCACACCAGGGGGCGCGCTCGCGGAGATCAAGCGGGCACCGTCCTTCTTCGATGCCGCCGACCTGGCCGTCGACCAGCACTTCGCCACCTCCGCCGACGGCACCGCGATCCCCTATTTCCTGGTGCGCCACCGCCACACGACCGCGCCGGGGCCGACGCTGCTCGGCGGCTACGGCGGCTTCGAGGTGAGCCGCACGCCGTCCTACGCCGGCGTGCTGGGCCGGCTGTGGCTCGCTCGCGGCGGGAGCTACGCGCTGGCCAACATTCGCGGCGGCGGGGAGTACGGGCCGAGCTGGCACACCCAGGCCATGCGGGAGAACCGGCACAAGGTCCACGAGGACTTCGCCGCTGTCGCAAGCGATCTCGTCGAGCGCGGCGTCACCACCGTCGCGCAGCTCGGCGCGCAGGGCGGCAGCAACGGCGGGCTGCTGATGGGCGTGATGCTGACGCAGTACCCGCAGCTGTTCGGCGCGCTGGTCTGCAGTGTGCCGCTGCTGGACATGCGGCGCTTCCACCTACTGCTCGCCGGCGCGTCGTGGATGGCCGAATACGGCAACCCCGACGATCCCGCCGACTGGGAGTTCATCTCCGAATACTCGCCCTACCACCACATCTCGGCCGACGCCGACTATCCGGAGCTGCTGATGACCACCTCGACGCGCGACGACCGGGTACACCCCGGGCATGCGCGCAAGATGACCGCGGCGCTGGAGGCGGCCGGCCACCGCGTGCGCTATTACGAAAACATCGAGGGCGGCCACGCCGGCGCGGCCGACAACGCCCAGGCCGCCTTCCAGTCGGCCCTGGCGTACGCCTTTCTGCACCGGGTCCTCAACTGAGTCACGCGCGCACCGCTGGCTGCACGGCGAACTCCAGCGTCAGCTGGTTGAGCGTCATCGGCAGCGGTCGATCGGGAGTCGGCCGGGGCGATGAGGTGAGCTCGAACGTCAACGCCCGCAACAACTGTGCCAGCAGCGTGCTGGTGGTGAACAGCACGAGGTTGCGACCCGGGCAGACCGCCGGCCCGGCACTGAACGGCACCAGCTGCGGATAGCGCGCCGCGGTGCCGTCGAGCCAGATGTCGGGGGCGAAGCGGTGCGCAAACGGCAGCGAGTCGTCGCGGTGGAACGCCGGCGTGACGATCATCAGCGCGGCGCCGGCCGCGACGGTCCACTGATCGTCGCCGCTTCCCCAGGTGGTGTCGGCGGTGGTGTCCCGCAGGATGGTCGGCGTCGTCGGCCAGAGCCGGACCGATTCCTGCACGCACGCCCGCAGGAACGGGCGCAGCGCCGGTTGGTCCGGATCCGCCGCGTCGGCGAGCGCCCGCGTCCGCTCGTCGGGGTGTGTGGCGAGCAGGGCCAGCGCGCGCGCCGTGGCCATGCCGGCGGCGTCGAACGCGAAGATCCACTGCGGCACCTGCCCGACGGGGTCGACCGCGCCTCCGGCCGGCACCTCGGCGAGCGCGGCCAGCAACGTGCCCGGCTCCGGCGACTCGGCGTAGGCGTAGAGCCGTTCGAAGAACTGCGACCGGCGCTTGTGGTGCGGCAGCGCGGCGAAGGACCAGTTGCCCGCCTTGCGCAGCCGCAGCAGTAGGTCGGTGATCTTGTCGTCGTTGCGGGCGGCGTCACCGAACGCGATGCGGCGCACCAACTTCCACCACGCCGTCGTGAACGTCGACGAGTCGAGCCGGCCGCGCACCGCGGCGTCGTCGGCGATGCGCCGCGCCTCCTCGGCGATCTTCTCGGCGAACAGCGGCGCCATCCGGTGCACCGGCAGGTCGGTGTCCAGCGCGGCCTCGTTCACCAGCCGCCGCTCGGCGCGGATCGGCCCGCGGCTGATGAGCACACCGCGCGGCTGATGCCACTGCAGCGTCTTGCGCTTCTCCCGGTTGGCGGGATGGAACGGGTCGGGCGCGCCGTCGAGGACGCGGGCCACGTCGGCGGGATCGATGACGACGAGGATGCGCCGCCCCGGGATCACCAGCTCGACCGGGCCGGCGCCGTACCGCTGCCGCAGCAGCTGCAGCCGGCGCACCGCCCGCTCGTCGGCCTGCATCTTCTCCAGCAGCCGGACCACCGGCCGGCGCCGCGCGATCACGCCCGCGGCGATCGAGGAGAACCCGAGGTCGGTGAGCGTCGCCACCGCCGCCATGCCGCTGATGCGCGCTCCGCTGCCCGTCACGGGCAGCGATTACCCGGGCACATCACCGCGAAACTGCCGCCCGGCGTTCCCGTCGCGCGCCGCCGAGCGCCGAGAGCACCACACCGCCGACCACCAGCGCACCGCCGGTCGCCATGGTCACGTTGAGCCAGAAGTGCGCGCTCTCCTCGGCCTGCGCGACGAGCACCGCGGCGATGGCACGGACGTTGCCGGTGGTGGTGTCCAGCGCATTGGTGATGTCGCCGCGCACCACCTCGATCGCCGCCCAGCCGGCCGCGCCGACCAGCAGGGCCGACACCCCCAGCGCCGCCACCGCCCGTCCCCGCGACCGTGCGGCCGCGATCGTCAACAGCGCGAACAGCGCCGTCAGCGCTGCCGACCCGATGCTCACCCACGGTCCCCAGGTGGCCAGCGGCCGGAGCTGCCCGGGCCGCAGCGCATCCGGCGCCGACACCGCCACGGGGATGCTGACGTCGTCGGGGATGTCGACGCCGTAGCGGCTCAGCGCGTCACGCAGGTCGGTCGAATTGATCATCGGCCCGAGGTCCACCTGCCACCTGCCGACGCCGTCGGTGCGGGCGCGGTCGGTGAACACCCAGCCGTGCGCGAACAGGTTCACCTGCCCGAACTGGTGCGGGAAGTCCGGGCCGGCGACATAGGACGTCGCCAGCCCGCGCACCAGCGGCTCCTGCACGTCGTAGCCGCCCGCCTGCGCGTAGTCGAGGACCCGCGCGCTGATCTCGGCGGCCATGGCCTCGCGCAGCGACGGGTCGGCGGCGGCTTCCTCGGCGAGCGCGGCGTAGCCGTCGGGCCGGATGACGGTGCGTTCGGCCCAGCCGGCCGGCACCGCCACGGCCAGCGACGCCGTCGCCAGCAGCCAGAGCAGCGCCGTCAGAACAAAGCGCACCCCGGAGGCGTACTAACGCGTCCTCTTGGCCACCTTCTTGGGCCGCGCCAGCGCGACGCGCGTCATGAGCTTGTTCATCCGCTCGAGCGCCTTGAGCGAATTGTTGTAGTAGTTGCCGCCGGCGCCGGCCGCGGTGCGCGGCACCGTCACGGTCTCCTGCCGGCAGAACTTGCGGAGCCCGTCGGCCGCCCCGAAGCGCGCGCCGATGCCCGACGCCTTCCAGCCGCCCATCGGGGCGGTGGTGCACATCAGGTTCGCGACGACGTCGTTGACGTTCACCGCTCCGCAGTCGAGCTGCGTGGCCAGCGCCCGCGCCCGCTCCACGTCGCGGCTGAAGATCGACGCCGACAGGCCGTAGGGGCTGTCGTTGGCCAGCCGGACGGCTTCCTCGACGGTCTTCACCTTCATGATCGGCAGCGTCGGGCCGAACGTCTCCTCGGTCATGCACGTCATGGAGTGGTCCACGTCCACCAGCACGGTCGGCTCGTAGAAGTAACCGGTGCCGCCGGCGCGCTTACCGCCGGTGAGGACGCGCGCCCCCTTCGAGCGGGCTTCCTCGACGTGGCTCTCGGTGACCGCCAGCTGGTTGGCGTCGATCATCGCGCCTACCGAATTACCTTCGCCCGCACCAAGCTTGAGTGACTTGACGTCGCGCAGCACGGCCTCGACGAACTGGTCGTACACCGATTCCATGACGTAGACGCGCTCGACGGAGACGCACATCTGGCCGGCGTTGAACATGCCGCCCCACACGGCCGCGTGCGCTGCCAGCTCGACGTCGGCGTCGTCGAGCACGATCATCGGGTCCTTGCCGCCGAGCTCCAGGCTCACCGGCGTGAGCCGGCGGGCGGCGCGCTCCATGACCTTGCGGCCGGTGGCGGTAGATCCGGTGAACTGGATGTAGTCGGAGTTGTCGATGACGGACTCGGACACCTCGCGAGCGCCCTGCGCCAGCGCGAACACCTCCGGCCCGCCCGACTCCAGCCAGCCGCGCAGCAACACCTCGGCCGTCAGCGGCGTCCGCTCCGACGGCTTGAGCAGCACCGAACAACCGGCGGCCAACGCGCCGAGCGCATCCATCAGCGCGTTGGCGACCGGGAAGTTCCACGGCGCGATGATCCCGACCACCGGGCGCGGCCGATAGTGCACGGTGATCTTCTTGATCGCCAGAAAGGCGACGGGCGCGGGCCGGTTCTCCGGCGCCAGCGCCTTTTCCATGGTCTTGAGGTAGTAGCTGATGATGATCAGCAGCAGCGGCACCTCCTGTGAGGCGTCCGCGGCCGACTTGCCCGTCTCGGCGATCAGCAGCCGTTCGATCTCGGCCCGGTTGCGCTCCAGCCAGATCGCGTACCGCGCGAGCACCTTCGCGCGTCCCGCCGGGCCGCGGTCTTCCCACTCGCGCTGCGCCTTGCGCAGGCCGTCCGCGATCCGAGGGACGTCGGCGGGATCGGTCCAGCGCACCTGGCCGGCGACGGCGCCGGTCGCTGGGTTGAGGATGGTGCCGGATTCCGGCGAGGCGACATCGGTGGTGGCGGTCATGCGCCCCATCGTAACCGGCGCTGTGACGCAGGTCGCACCGGGTTTGACAGGCGTCAAGTGCTACGGCGCGATGCCCCGGAGATAGGCGGCCTGCCCGAGGTGCTGCGCGCAGTCGTCGACGATGCTCACCAGCCGCATGCTCGCCGTCACCGGTGGATCCCAGTTCGTGTCGATCACCCGCGCCAGCGCCTCGGCGTCCAGGCCCGCCACCACGCCCAGCGTCATGTCGTGCACCGCGTGGTAGTAGTCGGCGAGCAGCGGCACCGGCGCGCGCACCTTGCCGACGTCCTCGGCGCTCATCCCGTAGCCGGTGGCGTCACGCGGCAGGTCGAGGCCGAACCGGTCGACCCAGCCGTCGCGCAACCACACATCGTCGCGGCCGGCGATGTCGCAGACCTGCGCGTCCTGCACCCGCGCGCTGTGCCACAGCAGCCACGCGATGCTGTTGGCGGCCGGGGTCGGCCGGTAGGTCGCGGTGTCGTCGGAGAGGCCGTCGGTGACGGCATCGACGTGCTCGACGAGGCGGGTGAACAGGTCGCGGAGCAGCTCCCGCGCCGAGCGGGCATCGTCGGTGGCGGCCATGTGAGCCAACCTACGCCCGAGCGCCGGGCGTGTCGGCGGGACGGTCGCAGCCCGGTGCGGAATCCTTGACGCGATGAACCTCGACGCCACGCTGACGCGCAGCGGTGAGTACTGGGTGCTGACCATGACGCGCGAGCTCCCGCATCCGGTCGAGTCGGTGTGGGCGTGGCTGACCGACCCGGATCGGCTGCGCCGCTGGTCGCCGGTGGTGCCCGATCGCGCGCTGGAGCGCGTCGGACCCGCCGACATCCAGGAGGATCCCGATGCGGCGGTGCTCGACGGTGAGGTGCTGGCCGTCGACCCGCCCCGCGAGCTGGTGCACCGGTGGGGCGCCGACGACGTCCTGCAGTGGCGGCTCACCCCCACCGCGGCCGGATGCCGGCTGATGCTCGACCACTCGATGCCGTCGCCGGAGGCGTCGTCCCGCATGGCCGCGGGCTGGCACCTGTGCCTCGACGTGCTCGCCGGCACCATCGACGCGCCGGCCCGCCGCCGCGTGGCCGGCGCCGCGGCCACCGAGATCGGGCTCGACTCGCTGCGCGACGCGTACTCGGCGCGGCTCGGCGCTTAGCTGGTCGCCGGCCCGCCGCCGTGGAAGACGGCCTCGACGTTGTTGCCGTCGGGATCGCGCACGAACGCCCCGTAGTAGTTCTCGTGGTATTCCGGCCACAGCCGCGGCGCGTGCAGCGGCTCGGCGCCCAGGGCGAGCGCCGTCCGGTAGAACGCCTGCACCGATTCCGCGCTGTCGGCGGCGAACGCGATGTGCACCTCGCGGTTCGGACCCGCCGCGTCGCCCGCCGACGCATCGGAGATCCAGAACGACGGATGCCCGTCGCGGCCGTATCCGATGGCGACGCCGAAGTCGAGCTGCCGCGAACAGTCGAGGACGTGCAGCACCTTGTCGTAGAAATCCTGCGAGCGCGCCCAGTCGGCGCAGTTGATACCGAAGTGGTCGATCACGGAAGCCATCGTAGGCAGCGAACCGTCAGGAGCCGGGCAGTCCGGTCCGCGGAACCCCCGGGGTCCCCAATCGCCCGGCGAGCCACGGCAGCGCCGCCGCGAACGCCTTGCCCGCGTCGGCGAAGTCGTGCTCACCGGCGTAGGGCACCACCGCGCACTCGATGCCGTAGAAACTGCTCAGCGCGCACAGGTAGCGTGCCGTCGCCCCCGGATCCAGCACGTTCGTCTCGTCGTCGACCTCCGGCGGCGGCGCGGCACCCGGTGGCGGCGGGGCCCCCGAGCGGTACTCCACCGGTCCCTCGCGCGAGGTCGAGAACCAGCCGGCCACCCCGTCGTATCGGCCGTGCCGGCTCATCACCGTGCGTGGATCGAACCGCGCCCACGCCTGCTCGTCACCGTCGAACAGCCGCGCGATGGTCTGCTGGCGGTCGCCGGCGAACGGGCCTCGCTGCCCGTCGATGTCGACGAAAGCGCTGAACAGCTCCGGGTGCTTGACGGTCAGCAGCAGCGAGCAGGTGCCCCCCGACGACCAGCCCGCCACGCCCCAGTTGGCCGGGTTGCGGCTCACCCCGAATTCGGAGATCACGTACGGGACGATGTCGTCGGTGATGTGTTTGGCGGCGTTGCCGCGGGGCCCGTCCACGCACTCGGTGTCGTTGGAGAACGTGCCGCTGGAGTCGGCGAATACCACCACCGGCGTGTTGCCGCCGTGCTGGGCGGCGAAGTCGTCGAGCGTCTGCTGCGCGTTGGCGGCGACCAGCCAGTCGGTGGGGTGGCCGAACTCGGCGTGGATCATGACGACCACCGGCAGCGGCGGCGGCGGCTTGCTGGCATACCAGGCCGGCGGCAGGTAGACGAACTCCTTGCGATGCCGAAACCCCGACGCGGCGTCGGGGATGGTCACCTCCACCACGGTGCCCTTGGCCGGTGACGCGCCCGCATCCTGCAGCCGAGCCACCCCGCTGCGGTCGGTCTGGCCGGACAGCGGTGCCCCGGTGGCGCGGGCCCACGCGTCGCCCACCGTCGGGAGGTAGGCCAGCCACTGGTTGACCACCAGCGCCGCGCACAGCAGCGCGATCGGCACGGCCAGCACGGCCACCACCCGACGCCACCAGTGCACACCGCGCCAGCCGGCCGCCACCACGACGACGGCGATCCCGCTGAGCGCCACCCACACCCACAACGTCACCGGCGGCGGTTCACCGGTCCAGCCCTGGTGTTCCACGTACCAGCGGACCGCCAGCGCCGACACCACCCCGACGACGGCTGCCACCGGCATCCACACCGTCCACCATCGCCGCGACCGCCGCGTCACCGCGAGCACCACCACCGCGACACCGACGGCCTGCAGCGTCACCGGCGCCCAGCCGTGCAGCAGCGACACCTCGGCGGCGAGCGCAGCCGTCGTCATGGCGTGGCACCCGGTGCGGTGCCGGTGGGCGTCTCGCTCGGCTCGGCCGATTCGGTGGGCGTCTCGCCCGGCTCGGCCGATTCGGTGGGTGTCGGCTCACCGCCCGCGGGCGGGGCGCCCCGGGTGGCGCAGTCGTTGATCGGCGGTGTGCCGGCGACCCTGGCGTTGATCCACTCGACCGCCCGGGGCACGTCGACGAGCACCGGGTGCCCGGGCTGGCGTTCGATCTGGATGACGTCGCCGTACCCGCAGGCGCGATCCAGCGCGATGTCGGTCCACGCCGGGGGCATCAGCGGATCCTGCTCGCCGTAGATCACCCACATCGGCTTGGCCGTGACGCCCTGCGGCAACGTCGTCTTGCGCAGGAAGCCCCGCAGCACCTCGACGGCGTCGGCGCTCGCCGGGCGCAGGTCGTCCGGCGACAGCTCAGCGGCCTCGCCGTAGAACTGTTCCGGCTGGCGGCCGTCGCAGGCCAGCACGTCGTCCCACTTCTGTTGGGCGCCGCCGCGGCGGTAGTCGTCGAGGTTGAAGTCGGTGCCGAACGCGTTCTCCAGCGAGTTGAGGTATGCGACGTACATCCACTTCTGCGCTGCGGTCAAGGTGCCGGCGGCCGCCGCGTCGGCGAGCCCCTGCACGTCGGCGAACGGCGCCACGCTGATGGAGCCGAGGAAGGTGAGCCCGCCGCCGAAGTTCGTCGCCAGCTCGTTGGCCGCCCACGCCGCCTGACCGCCCTGATCCACGCCGACCGCGGCCCACTGCGCGGACAGTTCGGGCACCACCTTGCGCGCCGCGCGCACGGAGTCGATCAGGTTGAACCCCACGGTGGTCGAATCGAGATACGGGTGCTTGACGTCGCCGCCGCCCAGCCCCTGGTAGTCCGGAACCGTCACCGCGAAGCCGGCCCGCAGGAACCCGACCACGGTGGACGACAGCCCCAGCAGGTCGCGCGACCGCGACGGTGCACACAACCGGTCGATGCCCGTCGTGGGATGCCCGAGCGCCACCGTCGTCCACCCCTTCTGCGGCGCCGGCCCGCGGGGCACGAACAGCGTTGCGGTGGTCGGGAGCAGGTTGTTGTTGGTGCCCAGCACGGAGATGTAGGTGATCCGGGCCGTCAGCGACGCCGCGTCCCGCAGTTCGATGCTGCGGTCGGTGAGCAGGTAGGCGTCGACCAGCGAGCCGTAGTCCTTGCCGCCGTAGTCACCCTTCAGCTTGGCGCCCGGCTCGCTGGTGGTGGCCGCCACCGAGGGCGCGGAATCGTCACCGCACCCGCTCAGCGCGGCGCACACCACCATCGCGGAGAACGCCAGCGCCGCCGTGCGCCGCAGTCGCCGGGATCCGGCGGGCACAGGCGTCGTCAAGCCGAGGCGTCCGCTACCGAAGAGTCTTGGCACCGCACCATCGTAGAGAGGCGCCGCGTCCGCCGGCCGTCCTCGTCGCCGCGCGACGCTCACCGCCGACCGGACGCCGTCAGGCCGAGCGGTCGCGGCGCAGGCCGGGATGCTGCCGGGCCAGCGTCGGCAGCAGCACCCGGCGCGGCAGCAGCGTGAGCAGGCGGGTGCTGAGCTTGTTCGGCAAGCCGGCGATCACGGTGCCGCCGTCGCCCGCGAGCGCGTCGACGCCCACTTTCGCCACGTCCCGCGACGGCATCCACATGAACTTCGGGAAGGCGTCGGCGAACGTCCGCTCGTCCATGCCGGCCCGCTGCAGGAACTCGGTGCGCACCGGCCCCGGGCACAGCGTCACGACGGTGACGCCGGTGCCGGCGAGCTCTGCCCGCACCGCCTCGGTGTAGGAGTGCACGAACGCCTTGGTGGCCGCGTAGCCCGCCTGGCCGGGGAACGGGTGGAAGCCCGCCGTCGAGCCGACGTTGAGGATGGCGCCGCGGCCCCGCGGGACCAGCTGCTGCACCGCCCGGGTCGTGAGGTCGATGACGGCTTCGACGTTCACGCGGACCTGCTGCAGCTCCTTGGCGACCGTCGTGGTGGCGACCGCGCCGATCGTCCCCAGGCCGGCGTTGTTGACCAGGATGTCGATCGTAAGCCCGCGGCGGGCCACCTCGTCGAACAGCGTTGCGCGCGCCTGCTCGTCGGCGACGTCGCAGGCGATGGTCTCGACGCGCACGTTCGTCAGCTCGCCGGCCAGCGCCTGCAGCTTGTCGGCGCGACGGGCCACCAGCGTGACGCCGTGCCCCCGGGCCGCCAGCTCGCGGGCGATGTCGGCCCCGATGCCCGACGACGCGCCCGTCACGAGCGCGGTGGAGGTGGCGGACGGCGGCGGCAGCGGCATGGCGAGCACGCTACCGCTGGGTTTGCGTGCTGGCACAGTGTGCGGTTTCATACGCGACACGCCGAGCGTCCGGTATGAAACTGCACACTCACCACGTCCACGCGCAGCCGCGCGACAGGAGTGCCGCCCCCACGCGGTCGAGGAACACCTTCGGCTGCCGATGCAGCATGCCGCTGGTCACCCGGACATCGATCCAGCCCAGCTCAGGCAGCCGCGCGTACCGCTCGACATCCCAGGTGCGCTGCCGGGCATCCGTCCAGTGGTGCGCTCCGTCGAAGTCGACGCACCCCACCAGTGGGGCTGACCCTGATCAGTCCTTGGCTCGACGCCACGGGAAACCATCCAGCTGGTCAGATCTTGTCTCGTTGAGGAGTGCTGACGCCGCAGTTCATCTTCGGCCAGTCGTCTCTAGTGCTATTATCTAGTCCACTATGCAATCACGCACTGGAGATCCAGCCAAGGTCACGACGACAGCGGGCACAGACGGGCGACTGGGTGAACAACTGTCGTTTGCGCTCTACGGTGCGGCGAACCGGATGGTCCGGCTGCACAAGCCGTTCCTCGAGCCGTTGGGGCCCGCAGTACCTGGTCATCCTGGCATTGCTCGACGGTGCACCCCAGACCGTCGGTGCACTTGGTGCCCGTTTGGACATGGACGCAGGCACCATCACGCCGCTGGTCAAGCGGCTGGAAGCCGCAGGGATGGTCTCGCGCGTCCGAGATCGTACCGACGAGCGACGGCAACGGGTGGCGGCATGGTCGCGCCGTATCACCGGGTGTTTGCGGGCGCCACCGTCGTCGGCGCCGTCCGCTATTTGGCGATGTCTTTGTCTGTTTGGGACGGTCGACACCCCGCGCCCATCCATTCGGTGATTGCCGTAGTGAGTCCTGGGACGTCGATCGGTTCGTCGTTTTCCCTTAGCCAGGCGATGTATCCGTCGGGGCGGACGAGCAGGGCCTGAGGAGCTCGGACTCCGTTGCCGCCCGGGATCCATTGCGCGGGCGTGTTGTCGTCCAAGCGGCCCTGTACATACCGAAGACGGGGGTGCCACCGCTGTGCCACGTCGCCGAGGTCGTGGTCTCCGAAGTTGAGCAGGAGGAACTTCGCGTCATGGAGCAGGTCAAAGAGTCGAGTGGTGCAGCCGGCCTCGATCAACCCCAGGTTCGGCACACGGCGACCCATGAGCGGGTGGTCGTCGTCGCCATACCGGACGCCGAGGCCGCTCTGCGCGGTACTGATGCTCACGCACACCTCGGGTGTCGCAAGCATTCGACCCACCACGGTGCGGAGGGCGTCGACCTGTAGACCCGGCTTGAGCAAGGCGGTTTGTGCCTTGGTCATCGAGATGGCGGCAGCGCCGACCGGATGGCGCTCACAGTGGTAAGTGTCGAGGAGAATCTCGGGCCCACCGCTGAGGACGGCGGCGAGTTTCCAGCCGAGATTGACGGCGTCTTGGATTCCGAGGTTTAGCCCTTGGCCGCCAATGGGCGAGTGGGTGTGAGCTGCGTCGCCGGCCAGGAACACCGGGCCCTGGCGGTACTGGGCGGCGTGGTGCACAGCGTCGGTGAACCGTGATACCCACCGGATGTCACTGAGTCCGAAGTCGGTCTGCAAACCCCGCACCAGAGCGGTTCGCAGTTCCTCAATGGTCGGCGCAGCGCTGCGGTCGGTGGGCGGTGACAGCAAGGGCACACTGACGCGGTGCCAATCGGGTTCGGTCTGGCTGACCTGGGCCATCCCGACAACCGGAGTACGCAGGAACGGCTCGTGCGGCGGATCGGTGAGGCGTGCGTCCGCCACGATCCAGTGCGAGGTCGCGTCCTCGCCGGGAAACGGAATTCCTGCCAGCGTGCGCACTGCGCTGCGGCCGCCGTCGCAGCCAATCACGTAGTCGCAGCGCAAGGTCGTCCACTCCGAACCGCTGTCGATCGAGAGCTCGACACCCCGCTCGTCTTGATGGAGCCCCACAAGCGCTGCACCCCAGCGGATTCTGACACCGAGCTCGAGTGCCCGCTCGAGGAGGAGACGTTCGGTTTCGTGCTGGGCGAGGATCATGCCGTCGGGCCACCCCGGCACGTGATCAGAGACCGACATCGGCATCGCTCCGAACAACACCGTTGGCAGCCGGCGGCCCCGTTGGTCGAACCGTTCGAGTAGTCCACGTTGATCCAGCATTTCCAGCGTGCGAGCCTGAATTCCAGGGGCACGGGACTCTCCGACGGTTCCGGTGGGGCGCTTCTCCACGACCAGTACGTCGGTCCCACCCAGTCGCAATTCGCACGCCAGCATGAGGCCGGTCGGGCCCGCCCCGACGACGACAACGGATACGCGATTATGGGAGTCGATCGCTTCGATAGGCACCTATGTAATATACATTGGTGCCTATGGAAAGCATAGACGCGGCCGGCAACGACCTGCTTGACCTGGGGCGGCTGATGACCCGGGCATCACGGCTCTATGCCGCCGCCGCCGACCAAGCCCTGGCTCCCCTGGGGCTTCGGCACGCCTACATACCCGTGTTGGCCCTGTTGCGGGACGGTCAGGGCATGACACAGACTGCTCTAGCGCACTCCGCGGGAATGGAACAGCCCTCCATGGCACAACTGCTAAGCAGAATGCGCCGCGATGGTCTCGTGTCGGTCTCCTCGGACCGAGCCGACGCCCGTCGTCGGATTATCGAACTCACGCCCGCGGCGCTCACCGTCCTCGCCGACGCCCGCGGCCGACTCGTCGAGCTGCAGCACCGCGCGCTGACGGAAATCAGCCCCGCGGATGCCGCCGTCCTAGGACGCGTCCTGGCCCAGCTCATATCGAATCTGGCTACTCATAGCGGAATTGAGCTCGATGGCGAATTACCCCTGCGGCCTCCCACGGCCCAATGACCCCGGGGATACCCCCATAACCCCTCAGGAACAGCCGTGGCCGTCCTACTGGGGCCAGGCGGAGTTGACATAGCCACCTTCCAGGTGGCAGTGCTGTGGCCACGGCGACTACTCCCCGGCGGTTCGACCACAGCCACGCCGCGTAGGCCCGCCCGACCGCTGTCTTCGGCGCCCTTCAGCGTCCACACCCCGGGATAGACCGCCACGCAGCAGCGGCGGAGCTCCCGAAGCGTCAGCGCTCCGTCGTTCAGTGCGTCCGCGGCCCGGAAAGGCCATTCCGTCGCGTGCATCACCGGACCGTGCCACAGCCACAGCGGTCGCCGACGCGCTGCCTGCGGTTGTCCACAGCCTGCCGGCGCACATCGTGCGAATCCGGGCACGGCCAGCGGCGAGTCGCGGATGAAACCGCACAATCAGCGCGCAAGGACACAACGGCAAGAGGCCCGGCCTGCCGACGCAGACCGGGCCTCCCGAGCGAACTTCCTAGAAGTCCATGCCACCCATGCCACCGGTCGGGTCGCCGGCGGGTGCGGCGGCCTTCTCCGGCTTGTCGGCGACGACGGCCTCGGTGGTGAGGAACAGCGCCGCGATGGACGCCGCGTTCTGCAGCGCCGAGCGGGTCACCTTCACCGGGTCGGCGACGCCGGCGGCGAGCAGATCCTCGTACTCACCGGTCGCGGCGTTCAGGCCGACGCCCTTGTCGGAGTTGCGGACCTTCTCGGCCACCACACCGGGCTCCAGGCCGCCGTTGAAGGCGATCTGCTTCAGCGGGGCTTCGAGGGCGACGCGCACGATGTTCGCACCGGTCGCCTCGTCACCGTCGAGCTTGAGCTCCTCCAGCGCCGGGGCCGCCTGCAGCAGCGCGACGCCGCCACCGGCGACGATGCCCTCCTCGACGGCGGCCTTGGCGTTGCGCACGGCGTCCTCGATGCGGTGCTTGCGCTCCTTGAGCTCCACCTCGGTGGCAGCGCCGGCCTTGATCACCGCAACACCGCCGGCCAGCTTGGCCAGGCGCTCCTGCAGCTTCTCGCGGTCGTAGTCCGAGTCGCTGTTCTCGATCTCGCTGCGGATCTGGGCCACGCGGCCGGCGATGGCGTCGGAGTCGCCCGCGCCCTCGACGATGGTGGTCTCGTCCTTGGTGACCACGACCTTGCGGGCCTGGCCGAGCAGCGCGATGTCGGCGGTCTCCAGCGACAGGCCGACCTCTTCGCTGATGACCTGGCCACCGGTCAGGATCGCGATGTCCTGCAGCATGGCCTTGCGGCGGTCACCGAAGCCCGGGGCCTTCACGGCGACGGACTTGAAGGTGCCGCGGATCTTGTTCACCACCAGGGTCGACAGCGCTTCGCCCTCGACGTCCTCGGCGATGATCAGCAGCGGCTTGCCCGACTGGATGACCTTCTCCAGCAGCGGCAGCAGGTCCTTGACGGTCGACACCTTGGAGCTGACCAGCAGGATGTAGGGATC
The DNA here is from genome assembly GCF_021213805.1 of Mycobacterium sp. MYCO198283. Classification (GTDB taxonomy): domain Bacteria; phylum Actinomycetota; class Actinomycetes; order Mycobacteriales; family Mycobacteriaceae; genus Mycobacterium. The sequence continues at coordinate 304,158 of NZ_JAJQJI010000003.1, read as the reverse complement.
CTCCAGGACCGCTTCCTGCCGCTCGGCGTCGGTCACGAAGTAGCCCGAGATGTAGCCCTTGTCGAAGCGCATGCCCTCGGTGAGCTCCAGCTGCAGACCGAAGGTGTTCGACTCCTCGACGGTGATGACACCCTCGTTGCCGACCTTGTCCATGGCTTCGGCGATGAGTTCGCCGATCTGGCTGTCGCCGGCGGAGATGGCGGCCGTGGCAGCGATCTGCTCCTTGGTCTCGACCTCCTTGGCCGAGTCGAGCAGCGTCTGCGTCACCTTCTCGACGGCCTTCTCGATGCCGCGCTTGAGGCCCAGCGGGTTGGCGCCGGCGGCGACGTTGCGCAGACCCTCGCGCACGAGCGCCTGGGCGAGCACGGTGGCGGTGGTGGTGCCGTCACCCGCGACGTCGTCGGTCTTCTTGGCGACTTCCTTGACCAGCTCGGCGCCGATCTTCTCGTACGGGTCCTCCAGCTCGATCTCCTTGGCGATGGACACACCATCGTTGGTGATCGTGGGGGCGCCCCACTTCTTCTCCAGGACGACGTTGCGGCCCTTGGGCCCCAGCGTCACCTTTACCGCGTCGGCGAGGCTGTTCAGGCCCCGCTCGAGGCCGCGGCGGGCCTCTTCGTCGTAAGCAATTGTCTTGGCCATTGCGAAGTGTTTCCTCCGGATTGGGGATGCACGTCTTCTCGGCCGGGTGCAGTGCCCGCGACGGACGGCTGGAGTGTGCTCCCCCAGGGGGTCCCCGGCCTCACCGTCCCGACCTAGCACTCGCCGTTCGCGAGTGCCAACCCCTTTCTTAGCACTCGGCACCTGCGAGTGCAAGGTCCGGCGGGGCTAGCGCGGCAGCGCGATCGACCGGGGCGCCACCAGCGTGGTGCCCGCCGGCACATCCCCGCTGACCAGCGCACACGCGCCGACCGTCACGCCGTCACCGATGGTGCTGCCGGCGAGCACCGCTGCCCGCAGCGCGATCCAGCACCCGTCGCCGATGACGATCGGCGCGTTGTTGCACTCGAACGTCGGGCTGCTCGGGTCGTGACTGCCCGCGCAGATGACCGCGCCCTGCGAGATGCAGGTGTTGGACCCGATGGTGATCTTCTCGATGCTCAGGAGCTGGACGTCCTCGCCGATCCAGCAGTCGTCGCCGATCGTCACATTCCACGGCCACTGGATCTTGGTGGTGTGTCGGATGACGAGCCGCTCACCGATGGTGGCGCCGAACGCCCGCAGCACGGCGACGCGCAGCCTGCGGGGGAACCAGAGCCGGTTCATCAGCGTGTTGGAGGCGATCACCCACGCGAGCTGCCAGAAGAAGCCGCGGCCTTTGTCGTAGCCGCTGAAGTCCCGCAGCGAAAACCGTTCGCCCGGCGACACCTCGACCGGCTGAGGAGTTGCTGTCACGACGTCCTTTCGATGTTGTCCGACGAAATCCGGGCGCGCCGGTCCCCCGTTCCCCGCCCAGGTCCGTGGTCGCGCGCTCGCAGCCAATAGTAGGCACCGGCGGCGAGCGCCGAGGTTGCTGACGGGCACCTGGCGGTTCGGCGGCGTCGCACCCGCGCGCCGCCTTACCCTGTGCCGTGACCTGCGAACGCGACGAGCCTGCGCTGCCGCGCGCCCGCCGCACCGTGGGGCTGCACCGGGCGGTGGTGTGGCTGTCGGTCGCGGCGCTGGCCGCCGGCTGCGGATTGTCCAGCCAGCGGGCGGCCGCCGACGCGCTGGTCGAGCAGCTGCGCGGCAGCGACGGCGTCGCGTCGGTCACCGCCAGCTTCACCGAGGGCCGGTCCGACGGCCACACGTTCGGCGTGGCCGCCACCTTCGACCGCGACGTCACGGTGCCCCAAGCGCAGCGGGCGGTGGCGGACTTCGTCGACGGGCTGGCCGGGTTCGGCGAGTACTTCACCATGCTGTCGCTGTCGCTGCCGTCACCTGCCGGCACGGACAGCCGGCTCAAGATCTTTCCCGGCGACGGCCTGCGCAGCACCGACGCCACCGAGGCGACCGCCACGCTGGTCGACGCGGTGCGCACCCCGTCGGTGGCGGCGACGGCGCTGCGGGTGTCGTGGACCGGCGTCCCGCGCCGCACGGTGCGCGGCGAGGTGGTGCTGCGGCCGCCGCTCGACGACGCGGCGCTGCACGCGCTGCTGCTGCGCCACCCCACCCTGCAGCCGGTCGAGTGGCTGGTCGGCGGGTACCGGTCGAGCGCGTACCTGCCCGACGCCCACACCGCCGCGCTGTGGCAGCGCGTCGTCGCCGCGGCGGGTCCCGGCCTGGCCCCGCGCGGGTGGACGGGCGCGGTGCCGCCCGGCTCGGGGAACTGGCGGACCACCGTCACGATCGACGACGCCGACCTCGCCGACCCGGCCACGGTCGGGCGCATCGAGGCGGTGGCGGCGGCACTGCCTGGGTTCGGCCGACCGGTCGACCTGACGGTCGGCGGGCCCGCCGGCTCGCTGGAGATCACCGTCGGCGGCTGCCGCCGCCACCGCCCCGGCCACGTCGGCGTGCCCGCGGAATCCCAGCTGGCGGCACGCTGGGAACGCTGCTGACGGGCCGCAAAACGCCTGGGACACGCGGCAATTGGACGGCCCGCGCGGCGGTCTGGCAGACTTCGGCATCGATCACTGGAGGAGTACGGGTGCGGGCTGACGCGGGCTCCAATGTGGGCACTGCCGAGCTGCCCAGCACCCAGCACCTGCGGGGCTGGCAGCGACGGGCGCTGGTGCGGTATCTCACCGCCAAGCCGCGCGATTTCCTCCTCGTCGCCACCCCCGGCGCCGGCAAGACGACGTTCGCGCTGCGGATCGCCGCCGAGCTGCTCGCCGACCGCACGGTGGAACGGGTCACCGTCGTGGTGCCGACCGAACACCTGAAGAACCAGTGGGCGTTCGCCGCGGCGCGGGCCGGCATCGCGCTCGACCCGAAGTACAGCAACTCCGTCGGGTACACCTCGGGCGACTACCAGGGCGTCGTCGTCACCTACGCCCAGGTCGCCAGCCACCCGACGCGGCACCGCGTGCGCACCGAGAACACGCGCACGCTGGTGATCTTCGACGAGATCCACCACGGCGGCGACGCCAAGAGCTGGGGCGAGGGCATCCGCGAGGCGTTCGACGACGCCACCCGCCGGCTCGCGCTGACGGGCACGCCGTTCCGCAGCGACGACAGCCCGATCCCGTTCGTCACCTACGAGCCCGACGGCAACGGCGTCAAGCAGTCGAAAGCCGACCACACCTACGGCTACTCCGACGCGCTTGCCGACGGCGTGGTGCGCCCGGTGGTGTTCCTGGCCTACTCCGGGGAGGCGCGGTGGCGGACCAGCGCCGGCGAGGAGTTCTCGGCCCGGCTCGGCGAGCCGCTGTCGGCCGAGCAGACCGCGCGCGCCTGGCGCACCGCCCTTGACGCCCAAGGCGAGTGGATGCCGGCGGTGATCACCGCCGCCGACACCCGGCTGCGGCAGCTGCGCCGGCACATCCCCGACGCCGGCGGCATGATCATCGCCTCCGACCAGCAGGCCGCCCGCGCCTACGCCAAGCTGCTGACCGAGATCACCGGCGAGACCCCGACGCTGGTGCTGTCCGACGACCCGGGCTCCTCGGACCGCATCATCGAATACGCGGCGGGCACGAGTCGGTGGCTGGTGTCGGTGCGCATGGTGTCCGAGGGTGTGGACGTGCCGCGGCTGTCGGTCGGCGTCTACGCCACCAACGCGTCGACGCCGCTGTTCTTCGCCCAGGCGATCGGGCGGTTCGTGCGCTCGCGGCGGCCCGGCGAGACGGCGAGCATCTTCCTGCCGTCGGTGCCGTCGCTGCTGCAACTGGCCAGCGAGCTGGAGGCGCAGCGCAACCACGTGCTGGGCAAGCCGCACCGCGAGACGCTCGACGACCCGCTGGACGCCGAGGTGTCGCAGCGCAAGCAGACCGAGAAGAACGAGCTCGACAACGGCTTCGAGTCGCTCGGCGCCGACGCCGAGCTGGATCAGGTGATCTTCGACGGCTCGTCGTTCGGCACCGCCACGCCCGCCGGCAGCGAGGAGGAGGCCGACTACCTCGGCATCCCCGGCCTGCTGGACCCGGCGCAGATGCGCGACCTGCTGCGCCGCCGGCAGGAGGAACAGCTGGCGACGCGGTCGAAGACGGGCGCGGCGGTTCCGCCCAGCACCCACACCAAGCTGCGCGAACTGCGCAAGGAGCTCAACACGCTGGTGTCGCTGGCCCACCACCGCACCGGCAAGACGCACGGGCAGATCCACAACGAGCTGCGGCGGATCTGCGGCGGCCCGCCCGTCGCCGCGGCCACCAGCGACCAGCTGCAGGCCCGCATCGAGGCGGTGCGCTCGCTGCGTTAGAGCCCGAGCAGCTCGGGCAGGTCGGCGACCGAGTCGATGACGTGGTTGGGCTGCATCGCGAACTCGTCGGCGGCCCAGCGGTCGAGCGCCTCCTGCCGGAACTTGCCGGTACGCACCAGCACGCCCGTCATGCCCACGACCTGCGCGGCCAACACGTCGTTGTTCAGGTCGTCACCGATCATGTACATGTCCTCGGGCTCGACGCCGAGCCGGGCGGCCGCCGCCAGGAACCCGGCCGGCGCGGGCTTGCCGACCGCGGTGGCCTTGCGTCCGGACGTCTCCTCCATGCCGATCAGGTACATGCCGGTGTCGATACGCAGCCCGTCGTCGGTCTTCCACGAGGTGCTGCGGTGCATCGCGACCACCGGCACGCCGGCGGCCATCCAGTCGTAGACCCAGCTGAGCGTGCGGTGGTCGAACTCCGGCCCGGCGCCGCCGAGCACCACGACGTCCGGCGGGTCGGGCATCGCGTCGCGGTCGCCGAACGCATCGGACGACACGATGTCGACGCCGGGCATGTCCTCGGCGATGTGGCCGCTGTTGACCAGGAAACATCGGGCGTGCGGATGGTGCTGCCGCACATACTCGGCCGTGAGCACCGCCGCGGTGATGATCTCGTCGGCGTGCACGGTGAGCCCGGCGTCGGTGAGCTTGGCGGCGATGTCGGCGCGCGTGCGGGTGGTGGTGTTGGTGAGGTACGAGCACGCCACCTGATGGTCGGCGAGCGTGCGCAGCGCCTCGGCCGCCCCCGGGATGGGCCGCCACGACGTCATCAACACGCCGTCGATATCGAAGAGCACGCCGCCGACCGCCATGGTGCAAAGGTAAACGGCGGCCGGTGCGCCGCAAGTCGGGGCGGGGCTCAGCCCTCGGTGCGCAACCCGGTGAGCTTGCCGGAGATGCCGCCCGCGACCTGCAGCGCCGCGGTGGGATTGCCGGCCTGCGCCGCGGCGGCCGCGGTGAACTCCTTGCGGGCCTCGTCGAGCGCGTCGAGCAGCAGCCGGTCGGCGGCGTGGTCGGGCCACAGGTACAGCGCCATCGCGCCGGGGATGGAGTTCACCTCGTTGACGAACACCTCGGTGCCGTCGGACAGGAAGTCGACGCGCACGATGCCGGTGATGCCGGTGACGTCGCGCACCGCGCGAGCGCAGTCGTAGATGGCGTCGCGCACGGCGTCGGACACCTGCGCGGGCAGTTCGCGCGGGGCGCCCGCCAGGCCGGCCTGGTTGAGGTACTTGTCGGCGAAGGAGTAGATGCTGCCTCCGCCGCCCTTGAGTGGCCGCTCGATCAGCGACACCTCGAACTGGGGGTGCGTGCGGTAGGAGATGTTGAGGTCGTAGAGGTCCTCGCGGAAGGGTTCGACGACGGCACCGAGGCGCAGGTGGATGCTGTTGCGCAGCAACGCCCGCGCGGTGTCCACCGAGTCGGCGACCTCGATGCCGATGGACGACCCGCCGAAGCGCGGCTTGGCGATCAGCGGGCCGTCGATCGTGTGGGTGCTGGTCTCGGTGAGCAGTTCGCGCGGCAGCGTCGGCAGGCCCGCCGCCCGCACGGCCGTGCCGAACGCGTACTTGTCCATACCCAGCGCGGCGGCCCACACCGACGCGCCGGTCGACGGGATGCCCGCGAGCGTGAAGAGCCCTTGGGCGCCGCCGCCTTCGCCGAGCCCGCCGTGGCAGCAGTTCAGCACCACGCCGGCGTCGATGTGCCGGGTCCGCAGCCCCTTCTTGGTGCTCCAGCCGCCCGAGCCGCCCACCGACAGCTCCAGCTCGGTGGCCTTGGCGGGGGGGCCGTCGATGTAGTCGCGGGCCTCGGTCTCGGCGGGCACCAGGTGCCAATTGCCGCGGCGATCCCAGTAGACGGCGTTGACGTCGCCATGACGGCGCAGGATCCGCTCGGCCTGCAGGCCGGTGAGGATGCTGATGTCGTGCTCGGGCGAGGGGCCGCCGAACACCACCGTGATGTCGCTCAACTTCACTCCTGGGCTTCTGGGAGCCGGCCTACGGGTAGTGGCTCGGCAGGTCGTTCTCGTAGAGCACCACGTCGCCGGGAGCGAGGTCGCGCTGCACGAGCACCATCGCCGCCTGGCGGTCCTTCGCGACGAGCACCCGCGCCCGGTCGGTGGCGCCGTCGAGTAGAGCACGCCGGTTCACGTATCCGGTAATGACCAGCCGCATGTGCGGTTCGGCGGTCGCCTGCGCGCCCAGCGCCCGGTTGCGTTCCACCTGGTTGTGACCCAGCTCGATCATCCCGGGGGTGACCGTCCACACCGTCGCGCCCGGGGCGGCGAGCTCACGCGCCGAGCGGATGGCCGCGGCGGCGCCCTCGGGGTTGGCGTTGTAGGTGTCGTCGATGACGACCGTGCCGTCGGCCGCCCGGCTGACCTCGGCGCGGTGGCTCGGTGGCGCGAGGCTGTCGGCGAGCTTGGTGACGGTGGCGACGACGCGGTCGCGGTCGACCCCGACGGCCAGCGCGATGGCGACGGCGATGGCCAGGTTGATCGGATACCCGGTCCGCGGGGCGGGCAGTTCGGTCGCCGGTTCGCCGTCGAGATGGACCCGCCAGCGATCGCCGTCGGGCACGACGGCCACCGCCGCGCCCGCCGGCGTGCTGGCCGAGCAGCGCAGCACCGTCTTCTCGCCGGCGATCCGGTCGGCCAGCTCGGCGAGTTCGGGGACGTCGACGTTGAGGATCGCGGTGCGGGCGGTCTCGACGATCTCCGACTTGGCCTTGACGATGGTCTCGCGGCTGCCCATCCGCTCCAGGTGCGCCTCGCCGATGGTGGTGATCGCCGCGATCGACGGGGTGAACATTTCGCACAGCCGCCGGATCTCGCCGGGCCCGTAGGTGCCCATCTCGGCGATGAACACCTCGGTGCCGGGCGCCAGCCCGTCGTTGACGGCCTTCGACAGCCCGAGCAGGTTGTTGAAGCTCGCGGGGCTGGCGAGCACGCGTTTGGCGTCGGCGATCAGCGCCGCGGCGTACCCCTTGGTCGACGTCTTGCCGTAGGAACCGGTGATGGCGACGACGGTGGGTGAGACGTCGCGCAGCCGCTTGCGCGCCGCCGTCACGTACTTGCCGGCCATCGCGGCCTCGACGGGCCGGGTGATCGCCAGCGCGAGGTCGGTCAGCAGCGGCAGCAGCGCCAGCCCGAGCACCCCGTAGCGGGGGTCCATCGGCGCGGCGACGACGACGGCCTCGATCACCGCCAGCACGGCGGTGAGCCGCCAGACCCGGCCGGTGAACGCCAGCGGCGTGGTGCGCGACGCGATGGCCAGCCCCCACGGGAAGACGGTGGCCGCCGCGATCCCGATGATCGCCGCCCACGGCCAGCGCGCCGACGCGACGAACGCCGCGGCGACGACCGCGAGCTGCAGCCAGCTAACGGGCCGGGCCCGCAGCCAGATCAGCGCCATCCGCGACACCCGGCCGGGTGCGTAGTGCTCCCGCTGGGCGACCCGCAGCCACTTCCAGGTCGCCAGCACGTAGCCGGCAACCAGCAGCACCCACAATGCGGCGGTCATCGGCTGGCGGCGCTGCTCCGGGCGATCGCGTCGCGCAGGGCCGCGGTGAGCGCGTCGTCGATGAGGTGGCCGGAATCGGGGACGACGCGCAATTGCGCCTGCGGAATGGCGGCCGCGATGCGCTCGGCCACCGACACCGGCACCTCGGTGTCATTTCCGCCCCACACCAATTGCACCGGTACGCCATTTTTCGAAATGGCGGCCAGGGCGTCGTCGTAATTCTCGTTGACGAGTTTGACGAAAATGGCGCGCATGGTGCCGCTGGTGGCGCGGTAATCGGCCGAACCGTAGCGGTCGCGCATGGCGTCCATGAAAGCGTCGGAGATCAATTTGCGGCGGTGCAGCGCCCGCGCGGCGCGGAAAGCCAGCGGCGGGGTGGCCGGGGCGGCGCTGCGCCGGTACAGCGGCACGCCGGTGAGGATCAGCGAGCCGACCAGGTCGGGCCGCTGCGCGGCGACGTGGACGGCGACGCGGCCCCCGAAGCTGTGGCCGACCAGCGTCACCGGGGCGGCCGCGTGGCCGTCGAGCGCCTCGATGACCAGCTGCGCGTATTCCGGTGAGCCCCAGGCGGTCTCGGGTGGTGCGGTGGTGCCGTGCCCGGGCAGGTCGAACGCCAGCGCCTGCTGCCCGGCGAGCACCCCGCGGAAGTCCGACGAGTCGCGCCGCCAGCCGTGCAGCGCCACCACCGACGGCCGGTCGGCGCCGTGGCGGTCGGCCATCACGCGGCCGGACAGCAGTGCGGTCAACATCGGGCACAACCTACCATCGGGTAATCAGTCCGCGGCGTCGCGGTGGTTCTCCAGGCATTTCTCGATGCGGTTGACCGCCAATCCGAACACCCGCTCGCGCGCCAGGAATGTGACGCGGAAGTAATTGGCCGACGCCATGGAGAAGCAGCGGCCCGGCTCCACCAGCACGTGGTGACTCTCCAGCAATTCCATCGCGAATTCGGCGTCATCGGCGACGGTGCCGTAGCACTCCTCGTCGACGCCGACGAAGACCGACAGGCCGCCCTCGGGTTGGTGGAACCGCAGCCCCGCGACGGCGCCGAGCGCGGCCACCGCGGCCTCGCGCTGCCCCCACAGCCGGCCACCGGGCGCGGTGAGCTCGGCGATGGTCTGCCGACCGCCGAGCGCCACCTGCACCGCGTGCTGGCCGGGTGTGTTCGAGGACCGGCGCAGCTCCGACAGCAGCGACAGCGCCCGCATGTACTGCCCGCCGAGCTGCTTCTGCCCGGAGACCACGAGCCAGCCGGCGCGGTAGCCGGGGGCGCGATAGCCGAAGGACAGGCTGCCGAACGTCAGGCAGAGCGTGTCGGGAGCGTAGACGCCCATCGGCACGAACTCCGTCGGCGGGAACACCACCTTCTCCAGCGTCTCGTCGGCGAGCACCACCAGCCCGCGCTTTGCGGCGAGCCGGCCCAGCGCGCGCAGCAGCTCGGACGGGTACACCCGGCCCGTCGGGTTGTTCGGGTTCGAGATGACGATCGCGCGGGTGCGGTCGGTGACTTGCGCGGCGATCGCGTCGACGTCGAAGTCCCACGACGCGTCCGGATCGCAGTCGTAGTACACCGGGCGACCGCCGGCGATCGCGGTGGCGGCGGTCCAGATCGCCTCGCACGGCCGGGGCACCAGGATCTCGTCGCCGGCGGAGATCAGCGCCCCGACGGCCATGATGATGAGCTCGGACGCGCCGTTGCCGAGCCAGATGTCGGTGACGTCCACGGCCGGGAAGCCGGGGATCAGCTCGTAGTGCAGCGCGACGGCCCGCCGCGCCGAGAACAGCCCCTGGTGTTCGCTGTAGCCCTGCGCCGACGGCAGCGACGCCACCATGTCGCGCAGGATCGGGTCGGGTGCGGGCAGGTCGAACACCGCCGGGTCCATGGTCTCCAGCCGCAGCACCGTGTGGCCCTCGCGCAGCAGGGCGGCGGCGCGCTCGGCCAGCGCGACGCGCGTGGTGTTGGGCAGCGACAGGATGCGTGGCGACGCGGTCACGTCCGGGCGGTGCGGCGGCACGCCGATGAGTCTAAGGGCGGGCCCACCGACTGCGCGCGACCCACGGCGACGCCGCGGCGGCGACCGCCCACGCCTGCTCGGCGGGCACGTCGAGCACGGTGTAGCGCTTGCGGCCGGCGGCGGTGGCGGCGGCGAGCGTGGCCACCCCGGCGCGGCGCTGCCACCACGTCTGCCGGACCGTCCAGCCGATCACCCCGGCCGTCGCGAGGCAGTCGCGGCGCCGCTCCACGCTGCCGGCGCGCGTCACCAGCCAGCCGGTGTCCACGCGGTGGCCGAGCGCCCGGATCCGGTCGACGGCCAGCAGCGCCGCGGCCACGACGGCCACCGCCACCGCCGCCCACGCCCAACCCGGCACCGCCAGCCACCCCGACGCCACGCCGAGCGCCACGCCGGCGGCCACGGGCAGCGCGAGCGCGCGGGTGACGCGGCGGCGGGCGGCGGCGGGCCCGTGGGACTGCAGCGGCCCGGACGCGGCCTCGTCGCTGTCGATGAGCGCGCCGAGCACGCCGCGCGCGGTGCCGGCCGGGCACGGCGGCAGCAGCAGCGACGACTCGCCTTCGCCGCCGACGCCGGTCATCACCGCGTCGAGCCGGGCGCCGCCGACCGCGCGCACCACCAGCGGTTCGCGCAGCGTGCCGCCGCGCAGCCGACGCATGTCGAAGCTGTGCTCGCGCACCCGCAGCAGGCCGTGGCGCAGGTAGAGCCGGTCACCCGGATCCCGGCGCAAGAGCAGGTTCCCGTAGCGCAGGAGCGACGTCAGCACCGCCAGCGCGGTGGACACCAGCAGCAGGGCAACCGCGGCGGCGGTCGCGACCGCCGCCGGCCCGAAGCGCTGCGCCGCCGCGGCACCGGTGTCGGCGATCGCGGAGTCCCGCAGCGCCGGACCGAGCCCCGCCTGCAGCGCGAGGCCGACGGCCGCGCCCACGGTGGCCAGCCCCGACAGGCTGAGCGGGCTGTAGCGCAGCCAGCCGGGCGTCCACTGCGCCAGCACCTCCCCGACCGGCGCGGCGGCCTCGGGTACGTCGTCGGCGAGCAGCAGCGCCCGCAGCCGCGGCGTCGCCGCCGCCTCGACGGCGTCGAGCTCGAATCGCGCGTCGCCGGCGGCCTCCTGCCCGGTGCTCACCGACAGCACCGCGAGCCCGAGCAGCCGGTGCAGCGGCCGCGCGTCGGTGGTCACCGACCGGATGCGGTTGCGGGGCACCGCGACGACGCGGCGCTGCACCAGCCCCGATCGCAGGGTGACGGTGTCGTCGTCGATGCGGTACGCGGTGGTGAACCAGCGTCCCAGCCCGACGCCGACGGTGAGCGCCAGCGCCGCCAGCGGCCACCCCGTCGAGCCCGTCGCCGAGCCCAGCACCACCGACCCGATCAGCACCGGCACCTGCCGCAGCACCTCGTGCACCGGATGCACCAGCAGCATCCGCGGGCTCAGCCGCCGCCAGCCGTCGTCCGCGGCGGTCATGTGGCGTCCCCGGCCTCCTGCGCGGCGCGCTCGGTCAGTGCCGCGACGACCCGGTCGGCGACGTCGGCGTCGAGCGCGACGATGCGCACCGCCCCCGCCGACGACGCGGTGGTGACGGTGACGGTCGCCAGCCCGAACAGCCGGTCGAGCGGCCCGCGCTGGGTGTCGACGGTCTGCACCCGCGACAGCGGCGCGATCCGGCGCTCCTGCGTCAGCCAGCCGGTGCGGGTGAACACGGCCTGCGGGCTCACCTCCCAGCGGTGCACCCGGTAGCGCCACCACGGCATCACCCCGACGTGGGCGATCACGAGCACCGCGGTGGCGGCGGCCGCGCACACGTGCGCCCACCGCGGCTCCGGCGCCAGCACCGCCCACACCAGCTGGCCGACCACCGGCACGAGCCACGACAGCAGCGCCTCGGTGCACCACCGCAGCGGCGCGCGGCTGCTGGGCCGGTGTGCGGGGTCGACCATCGTGGTCATGCCCTCAGTATGTTCGTCGCATGATGCGCACGGTCGACGAGCACCGCGCGGTCGTGGGCGCGTTGATCACCCCGCGGCCGCCGCAGACCGTTGCGCTGGCCGCCGCCGAGGCGCTGGCGCTGGCGGCCGACGTCGTCGCGCCGCTGTCGCTGCCGGTCTTCGACAACTCGGCGATGGACGGCTACGCGGTGCGCGCCGAGGACGTCGCGACCGCCGCCGTACACCCGGTGCGGCTGCCCGTCACCGCGGACATCCCCGCCGGCCGCACCGACGTCCCGACGCTGGCACCGGGCACCGCGCACCGGATCATGACCGGCGCCCCGCTGCCCGCCGGCGCAACGGCCGTCGTGCCGGTCGAGGCCACCGACGCCGCCACCGACGTCGTCGAGATCCGGCTGGCCGCCGAGCCGGGCCGGCACATCCGCCGCGCCGGCGAGGACGTCACCGCGGGCACCGTGGTGCTGCGGGCGGGCCAGGTCGTCACCCCCGCCGCGCTCGGGCTGGCCGCCGCGCTCGGCATCGGCGAGCTGACGGTGGCGCCGCGGCTGCGGGTGCTGGTGATGTCCACCGGCACGGAGCTCGTCGCGCCCGGCACCGCGCTGCAGCCCGGCCAGATCTACGAGAGCAACGCCGTGATGCTCGCCGCCGCGGTGCGCGACGCCGGCGCCGAGGTGGTCGCCACCCCGATGGCCGGTGACGACGTCGCCCAATTCACCGCGGTGCTCGACCGCCACGCCGGCGAGGCCGACCTCATCGTCACCACCGGGGGCGTCAGCGCGGGCGCCTACGAGGTGGTGAAGGACGCGCTGACGGGCGGCGGCGTGGAGTTCGTCAAAGTGGCGATGCAGCCCGGGATGCCGCAGGGGGCCGGCCGCGTCGGCGGAGTTCCGATCGTCACCCTGCCCGGCAACCCGGTCAGCGCGCTGGTGTCGTTCGAGGTGTTCGTGCGGCCCGCGCTGCGCGCCGCGATGGGCCTGCCGCGCCCCGACCGGCCGCGCCGCGACGCCGTCCTCACCGAATCGCTGACGTCGCCCGCCGGAAAGCGGCAGTTCCGGCGCGGCGTGTTCGACGCCGCCGCGGGTACCGTCACCGGCTACGGACCACCCGCGTCACACCACCTGCGCTGGCTCGCGTCGGCGAATTGCCTGCTGGAGATCCCCGAGGACGTCGACACCGTCGCCGCGGGCACCCGCGTGCAGGTGTGGGACCTCGGATAGCTCTCCGTACTATGGCCGCGTGGCCAGCCGCCCCCGCATCGGTGACGAGCAACTCGATTCCGGCCCTGCCCGACTCCTGGCCCTGATCCGCACGACGGTCCCGCCGGTGCATCCCGCCGGGTTCCCGTTCATCTCCGCCGGACTGGCCGTCGCCGCGCTGGGCCGCCGCTCGCGGGTGCTGCGCACCACCGGCCTGACCGCCGCCGCGGTGAACGCCCTGTTCTTCCGGCATCCGCCGCGCACCCCACCGCCCCGCGACGGCGTGGTGGTGGCCCCCGCCGACGGCCTGATCTGCCTGGTCGACGAGGAGGTGCCGCCCGCCGAACTGGGCCTGGGCACCGAGCCGGTCCCGCGCGTCAGCATCTTCCTGTCCCTGTTCGACGCGCACGTGCAGCGCGCGCCGGTCGGCGGCGAGGTGGTCGACGTGCAGCACCGGCCCGGGCTGTTCGGCTCCGCCGAGCTGGCGGCCGCCAGCGCCGACAACGAGCGCAACAGCGTCGTGATCCGCACCCCGGAAGGCGCCACCGTGGTCGCGGTGCAGATCGCCGGCCTGTTGGCCCGCCGCATCGTGTGCGACGTGCGGCCCGGCGACACGGTCGCGATCGGCGACACCTACGGGCTGATCCGCTACGGCTCGCGGCTCGACACCTACCTGCCGCCCGGTTCGGCGGTGCAGGTCTATCCGCAGCAGCGGGCTGTCGCGGGCGAGACCGTGCTCGCGGAGCTGCCGTGAAACCGCGCATGAAACGCCCACAGCTGAACGTGCGGCGCCTCATCCCCAGCGCGATGACGGTGACCGCCATCTGCCTGGGCCTGTGGTCGGTGCGGTTCGCGCTGGAGAACCGCCCCACCGAGGCCATGGCGTTCCTCGCGGCGGCGGCCATCCTCGACGCCCTCGACGGCCGGGTCGCCCGCATGCTGGGCGCCACGTCGAAGATGGGCGAGGAGATCGATTCGCTGGCCGACGCGGTGAACTTCGGGGTGGCGCCGGCCTTCATCGTGTACTTCACGCTGCTGCCGAGCTCGGAGATCGGCTGGATCGTCGCGCTGCTGTACGCGGTGTGCATCGTGCTGCGGCTGGCGCGGTTCAACGCGATGCTCGACGGCGCGCGCCCCGCCTACGAGAGCCAGTTCTTCACCGGCATGCCGGCACCCGCCGGTGCGATCGGCGCCATCGGCCCGCTGGCGGCCTTCAAGCAGTTCGGCGACGGCTGGTGGACCTCGGCGCCGGCGGTGTGTATCTGGCTGGTCGGTGTCTCGCTGCTCACGGTCAGCACCATCCCGATGCGCAAGATCCACACCTTTGCGGTGCCGCCGCGCATGGCGGTGCCGCTGCTGGCGCTGTTGGCGATCGGCGTGGCCGCCTCGATCCGCTACGGCTACATCGTGATCCTGGTGATCATCGTCGCCTACGTGCTGCACATCCCGTTCGCCGTGCGCAGCCGGGCCTGGCTCGCCGCCCACCCCGAAGTGTGGGACGAGCGACCCAAGCAGCAGCGCCAGGTGCGGCGCAACCTGCGCCGGGCGCAGCGCCCCGACCGGCCGCGGGTCTACCGCCGCTCGGTGAGCCGGCTCGGCCTGCGCCGGCCGGGCGCGGTGCCGCCCGCCGACGCCGAGCGGCCGCCCACCCGCTGACATGCTCACCCTCACCGCCCGGCTGAACACCTCCGCATCGGATTCGCGCCGCGGCGTCGTCCGGCTGCACCCGGAGGCCATCGCCGCGCTCGGCATCCGGGAGTGGGATGCGGTGTCGCTCATCGGTTCCCGCACCACGGCCGCCGTCGCCGGGGTGGCGCCGGCCGGCACGCCCACCGGCACCGCGCTGCTCGACGACGTGACGTTGTCCAACGCCGGGCTGCGCGAGGACGCCCCCGTGGTCGTGGCGCCGGTGACCGTCCACGGCGCCCGGACGGTGACGCTGTCGGGGTCGGCGCTCGCCACCGGTTCGGTGTCGCCGGCAACGCTGCGCCAAGCCTTGCTGGGCAAGGTGTTGAGCGTCGGCGACACCGTGTCGCTGCTGCCGCGCGACCTCGGCCCCGGCACGTCCACGTCGGCCGCCAGCCAGGCGCTCGCCACCGCGGTCGGCATCACCTGGACCTCCGAGCTGCTGACCGTCACCGGCACCGACCCGGCCGGACCGGTGAGCGTGCAACCGAATTCGTCGGTCACCTGGGGCAACGGCGGCTGGACGGCGGCCGCGCGCACCGCACCCGCGGCTGTCGAGGCCCCCGCCGCCCCGCCGATCTCCGTCGAGGACCTCAAGGGCGCGCAGCCGCAGGCGCAGCGGCTCACCGAATGGCTCAAGCTCGCGCTGGACGAGCCTGCGCTGCTCGAAACACTCGGTGCCACAGCCAATCTCGGTGTGCTCGTCTCCGGGCCGGCCGGGGTGGGCAAGGCGACGCTGGTGCGGGCGGTGTGCGCGGGCCGCCGGCTGGTGGAGGTCGACGGCCCCGCGGTGGGCGCGCTCGCGGCCGAGGACCGCCGCACCGCGATCGCGTCGGCCACCGCCCGGGTGCGGGCCGGCGGCGGGGTGCTGCTCATCACCGACGTCGACGCGCTCCTGCCCGAAACGCCCGAACCGGTGGCGACGCTGATCCTCGCCGAGCTGCGCACCGCGGTGGCGAGCCGGGGGGTGGCGTTCGTCGCGACCACCGCGATGCCCGACGGCGTCGACGCACGGCTGCGGGCGCCGGACCTGTGCGACCGCGAGCTGGGGCTCAGCCTGCCCGACGCCCCGACGCGGCGCGCGCTGCTCGAGGTGCTGCTGCGCAACGTGCCGGCCCGTGACCTCGACATCGACGAGATCTCGCGCCGCACCCCGGGATTCGTCGTCGCAGATCTGTGCGCGCTGGTGCGGGAGGCGGCGTTGCGAGCGGCCGCCCGGGCCAGCACCGACCACACTCCCCCGGCGCTGACGCAGAGCGACCTGGCCGGTGCGCTGTCGGTGATCCGGCCGCTGTCGCGCTCGGCCGCCGCGGAGGTGTCGGTCGGCTCGGTGACGCTCGACGACGTCGGCGACATGACGGCCACCAAGCAGGCGCTCACCGAAGCAGTGCTGTGGCCGCTGCAGCACCCCGACACGTTCGCCCGGCTCGGCGTGCAGCCGCCGCGCGGCGTGCTGCTCTACGGGCCGCCGGGCTGCGGTAAGACGTTCCTGGTGCGCGCGCTCGCCAGCACCGGGCGGCTCTCGGTACACGCGGTCAAAGGCGCTGAGCTGATGGACAAGTGGGTCGGCTCGTCCGAAAAGGCGGTCCGCGAGCTGTTCCGCCGGGCCCGCGACTCCGCGCCGTCGCTGGTGTTCCTCGACGAGATCGACGCGCTGGCGCCGCGGCGCGGGCAGAGCCAAGACTCCGGGGTGACCGACCGCGTGGTCGCCGCGCTACTCACCGAACTCGACGGCATCGAGCCGCTGCGCGACGTCGTCGTCATCGGCGCCACCAACCGGCCCGACCTCATCGACCCGGCGCTGCTCCGGCCCGGCCGGCTCGAGCGGTTGGTGTTCGTCGAACCGCCCGACGCCGCGGCCCGCCGCGAGATCCTGCGGACCGCCGGCAAGGCGGTCCCGCTGGCCGTGGACGTCGACCTCGATGCCCTGGCCGCCGACCTGGACGGCTACAGCGCCGCCGACTGCGTGGCGCTGCTGCGGGAGGCCGCGCTGACCGCGATGCGGCGCTCGATCGACGCCGCCGACGTCACCGTGACCGACGTGGTCACGGCGCGCCGGACGGTGCGGCCATCGCTGGACCCGATCCAGGTGGATGCACTGCGGGCGTTCAGCGACAGCCGCTGACCCGCCTACTTCTTGAAGGCGTCCTTCACCTTCTCGCCGGCGTCCTTGAGGCTGGACTTCGACTGGTCGACCTTGCCCTCGTTCTCGGTACTGCGGTCGCCCGTCAGCTTGCCCAGGCCCTCCTTGGCCTTGCCCGCGAGGTCTTCGATCTTGTTGTTGGCCTTATCGGTTCCACTCATGCGGGAACGAGTACCCGCTGGCACCGCACGCCGAAACGGGCTCAGGCGTTTTCGGCGAGCGCGGCCAGCCGGTCGATCGAGCGGCGCAGCGTGTCGGTGGTGACGTTCCGCGCGAACTCGATGCGCTGCTCATCACGCAGCTGGGACCAGTCATAGGTGTGGGTGACCAGGGTCCGGGTGTCGGTCAGCGGTTCGAGTTCCCAGCGCCACAAGTGGCCGGGCGGCCGCCCGCCCGGCTCCGCCGGCCGCCACGCGATGCGGCGGCCCTCGACGAACTCGACCACGTGGTTCTCCCGCACCTCGCCCTTGGTGATGGTCGTCGCGAACACTTGCCCGACGGCGCTCACCCGCTGGCCGGTCGCGGCGTGCGCCAGGTTGCCGTTGCCGTCCCACTCCGGATGGCGGGCGGGGTCGGCGATCAGCTCGAAGATCGTCGCGGCCGGCGCGGAGACGTCGCGGCCGGCGCTGACGACGCGCATGAAGGTCATGCACCGACCGTAGGCGGTCCGCGTCACACGCACGCGGCGCCCGGCGAATCTTGCGGCGCCGGCACCGAGTACGTGCTGCGACAATACTTCGGTGCGACTCCGCCGTGACCTGCCGTGCACCGCCGGCAAGGCGGTTCGGGCGGCGAGTGCACTGCTGGGTGCGCTGGCCGCGGGGCTGCTCGGCTACGCGCTCGGGTTGGCGGTGTGGAGCAGAACCGGCGCCCGGCGCGCGGTCACCGACGGCACGTGGGATCGCGAGACCGTCGCCCTGCACCCCTTCGGCCGCGAGCTGCCGCAGACCCTCACCACCACCGCCGTCGTCTTCGCGGTGATGCTGCTGATCGGCCTGGCGGTGTCGGCCACCGGGTGGCGGGGGGCAAGCGCCGCCCGCTGGCTGCTGGTGGCCGGCGCCGTGCTCGCCGTCGGAGACGTGGCGACCAACAGCCGTGGCCTACCCGCCTTCTACCGCGCCGTCATGGACGAATACCCTGTCGGTCCCGCTCTTCCCGCTGCGCTGGCCGCGTGGGCGCTCACCGGGATGGGTGCGCTCGCCGCGTTGATCGCCGCGCCCCTGCTGCCGCCGGTGCGGCGTCCCGGGCGCATCGCCGGCACCCTCGCGATCGTGGGGCTGGTGTTCGGGCTGGCGGCCGGGGTCACGCTCAACGTCGCCGTTGTCCGCGCCGGTGACGAGAACCGGTACATCGAGTCCACCACGGCCGCCGAGGTCGAGATCCCGCCGCTGCCCGCGGCCCTCGGAGCCAGCGCGTTCACGATGAAGGTGGTCGACGGACCGGACCGCAGCGAGACCCCGGAGTGGATGATCAAGCCGGCCGGCGCCGGATTCGTCGTGCTGCAGCGCGGGACCGTCACCGCCTACGCCGCCGACGGCACGTCGCGGTGGACCTACCGGCGCACCGGTCCCCGCACCGCCCCGGTCAGCACCATGCGGGTGTACGGCGCCGGGCGCGTCGTGGTCATCGGCACCGTCTACGAGGTCACCGGCCTGGATGCCGTGACCGGTGAGCATTTGTGGACGATCGGCCGCGACCCGGCAGACCCGTTCAGCAGCCGCGAGTTCACCACCTCCGGTTCCGACGCCGACCCCCGGTTCCCGGTGGTCACCCGCGACGAGGGCCGCCGCTGGGAGGGCTTCGACCCGTGGACCGGTCAGCGGATGTGGTCTGTCGACACGCCACATCGGCAGTGCCGGCCGGCCACCGCCGACACTCCGGCCCGAATCGTCGGCACCTTCACCTGTCCCGACGGCAGCGTGCGCCTGGTGAGCGCGGACCCGGGATCCGGACGCGTCGACTGGGACACCACGTTGTTCGCGTCGGTCCCGCCGGTTCCCGACGCTCGGATCACGGTGAGCCCGGTCGGGCCCGCCGTGGCTGTGAGCGTCGCGTCGGATTCGCGGATCTCCCAGACCGTGGTCGCCGACGTCGACAAACGCACGGTCACCGCCATCCAGCCACCCGGCTGGGCGGTCCCGACACGCAACTCCACCGGTGGCTACCTGGTCGCCTATCCGACACCGCGACTGCAATTTCGCGACGCCGACGGCCGGGTCCGCTGCGAGCTGCCCACCGACATCGCCACCGGTGTGCGCCGCGGCGATTACTCGTCGCATGGCGTCGACGACGACTATGTCGCGCTGCCCGAACAACTCCTGGTGCGGGTCCGGGCGGAAGAGTCCGGGCGGACGCGTGACATCCGGCTGTTGGACGGCACTGATTGCGCCCGGATATCCGCCCTGCCCGATGGCGCCGATGCCATCGGATTGCTCCCGGTGCCCGGGGCGCTGCTGGTGATCCGCGCCGACCGCACCGGCACCTACATCGACGGCTACCGCTGAACCGCCGGGGCCGCGGTACCCTCCGGCCATGGCGGTGGCGGGTGTGCCCGAGGACGACGACGAGCGGCAGGCGCAGATCGTGTCGGTGCTGCAGGACGCCTTCGCCGACCTGATCGAGCGCGACGAGCGGGCGTTCCGCCACAAGTTCCGCAAGATGGCCGCCGACCCGTTCGCCTTCTACCGCGGCAGCGCGCCGCTGTTCTACGACGACGTCGCGCGCATCGACGATCCCTGGGTCGACGACCGCACCCGGCTGGTGTGGATCCAGGGCGACCTGCACGCCGAGAACTACGGCACCTACATGGACAGCGCGGGCATCGTGGTGTTCGACGTCAACGATTTCGACGAGGCCTACCTCGGTCACTACACCTGGGACCTGCGTCGCATGGCCGCATCGCTGGCGCTGCTGGGCTTTTCCAAGGCGCTGTCCGACGACACCGTGCGCACGCTGATCGAGACCTACGCCACCGCCTACGCCGAGCAGGTGCACGCCTTTGCAACCCGCCAGGGCGACAGCGACTTCCGGCTCACCCTCGAGACCACCGCGGGTGCGGTGCACGCGGTGCTGCAAGAGGCCCGGCTGCGCACGCGCGTGGACCTGCTGCACCGGCTCACCTACCTCACCGGCACCGAGCGCCACTTCACCGAGCGCCCCGGCGTCCGCCGGCTCGACGACCAGGAGCGGGCGAGCGTCGAAGCCGCCTATCGGGACTACCTGGAGACCATCCCCGAACCCAAACGGCAGCAATCGATCTCGTACCAGGTGAAGGACGCGGTGGGCGCCTCGGGCTTCGGCATCGGCAGCGCCGGGCTCAAGGCGTACAACCTGCTCGTCGAGGGCCGCAGCCAGGCGCTGGAGAACGACGTCATCCTGTCGATGAAGCAGGGTCAGGTCGCCGCGGCGTCCCGCGTCGTCGACGACTCCCGGCTGCGCGGCTACTTCGAGCACGAAGGCCACCGCACGGCCGTCAGCCAGCAGGCGCTGCAGGCGCACGCCGATCCGTGGGTGGGCTGGTGCACCCTCGACGGTGTCGGGCAGGTCATCAAGGAGCTGTCGCCCTATGAGGCGGACCTCGACTGGGGCAACGTCACCGAACCCGACGACATGGTGCCGCTGGTGCGCCAACTGGGCCAGGCGACGGCGAAGATCCACTGCGTGTCCGACGCCGGCAGCGGCCACCAGCTCGTCGAGGGACAGGTCGAGGAAGCCGTCACCGCGATCCTCGACGGCCGGGTGTCGGAGTTCGCCGCCGACCTGGCCCGGTTCGGCGCCGACTACGCCGTGCTGACCCGCGAGGACCATCGCCGCTTCGTCGACGCGTTCCGCAACGGCCGGATCCGCGGGGTCGCCGCGGACTGAGCGCATGACGGGCCGACCGTAAGATCGGCGGGACATGCTCGCCATCCTGCTCGCGCACGCGGTCGCCGCCGCGCTGGCGCCGCTGCTGGTGGCGAGGTGGGACCGCCTCGCGTGCTATCCGCTCGCACTGGTGCCGCTGGGCTCGCTGGCCTGGGTCGTCGCGCACTGGCCGCAGCCCGGCCGGCCGGCGCCGCGGGTCGACCTCACCTGGGTGCCCGAGCTGTCGCTCGACATCGCCCTGCGGTTCGACACGCTCGCCGCGGTGCTCAGCGTGCTCGTGCTGGGGATCGGCGCGCTGGTGCTCTGCTACTGCGCCGAGTACTTCCACCACCGCGACATGCGCCGCGAGGCCCGGCTGCCCAGCTTCGCCGCCGAGCTGGTCGCGTTCTCCGGGGCCATGTTCGGGCTCGTCGTCAGCGACAACACGCTGCTGCTCTACGTGTTCTGGGAAGCGACGACGGTGTTGTCGTTCCTGCTTGTCGGCCACTACGCCGAGCGCAAGGTCAGCCGGCGCGCGGCCATGCAGGCGCTGCTCGTCACCACCGCCGGCGGGCTCGCCATGCTGGTCGGCGTCGTCGTCCTGGGCGCCGCATCGGGCACCTACCTGCTGTCGGAGCTCGTCGCGACGCCGCCGTCGGGCCCGGCGGTGACGGTCGGTGTGCTGCTGGTGCTGGTGGGCGCGCTGTCGAAGTCGGCGATCGTCCCGCTGCACTTCTGGCTGCCGGGCGCCATGGCCGCCCCGACGCCCGTCAGCGCCTACCTGCACGCCGCCGCCATGGTCAAGGCGGGCGTCTACCTCATCGCCCGCCTGGCACCCGGCTTCGCCGACACCCCGGGCTGGCGGCCGATCGTCGTCGTGCTCGGGGTCGGCACCATGCTGCTCGCCGGCTGGCGGGCCGTCCGCGAATACGACCTGAAGCTGATCCTGGCGTTCGGCACCGTCAGCCAGCTCGGCTTCATCACCGTCATGGTCGGCACCGGCGGCGGCGACCTGATGCTCGCCGGCCTGGCGCTGCTGTGCGCGCACGCCATGTTCAAGGCGGCGCTGTTCATGGTGGTCGGCATCGTCGACCACGCCACCGGCACCCGCGACATCCGCCGCCTGGCCTGGCTCGGGCACCGGCTGCCCTGGCTGTACGGCATCGCCGCGCTGGCCGCCGCGAGCATGGCCGGGGTGCCGCTGTTCTTCGGGTTCGTCGCCAAGGAGGCCGCCTTCGCGACGCTCGGCCACAGCCCGTCGCTCGGCCCGTGGGCGCCCGCGGTGCTGGCCGCGGTGGTGCTGGGATCGGTGTTCACCACCATGTACAGCCTGCGGGTGCTGTGGGGCGCGTTCGCCCGCAAAGGTCGCGACGTGCCCAGCCCGCTGGTGGCCAGGCTGCACCGCCCGCCCGCGCCCTTCTTGGTCGCGCCGGCCGTGCTGGCGGTCGCCGGCCTGGCGCTCGGCCTGGCGCCCAGCGGCATCGACCACGTCCTGCACGACTATGCCGACACCGGCGGCCACGGCTACCCCCTGGCGCGCTGGCACGGCGTCGGGCTGCCGCTGCTGGCATCGGCGCTGGTGCTCGGCGGGGGAACCGCGGCGTTCCTCTATCGCGAGCGGCTGCGGCGGATCCGGGTTCCCCGGCGGTCGCTGGGCAACGCCGACCGCGCCTACGACGCGGTGATGCGCTCGCTGGACGTCGCGTCGGTGCGCCTGACCGCCGTGACGCAGCGCGGCTCGATCCCCGCCACCCAGGCGGTGATCCTGGCGACGCTGGTGACACTGCCGCTCGCGGTGCTGACGCTCGGCTCGCGGGACCGCCCCGCCCTCGCCGCCTGGGATTCGGCGCTGCAGGCGGTCGTCGTGTTGCTCATGGTGGCCGCCGCGGTCGCCGCCACCGCGATGCGGAACCGGTTGGCCGCCGTGCTCCTCGTCGGGATCACCGGCTACGGCTGCGGCGCGATCTTCGCCTTCCACGGCGCGCCGGACCTCGCGCTCACGCAGTTCCTCGTCGAGACGCTGATGCTGGTCTTCTTCGTGCTGGTGCTGCGCGCCCTGCCCGCCGAGTCCGACGTCGGCAACATCAACCGGCTGCGGCTGCCGCGCGCCCTGCTCGCGGTGGCCGTCGGCGCCACCGTCACCACGCTGGCGAGCTTCGCGATGGCGGCCCGCACCGGCACCCCGATCGCCACCCTGCTCCCCGACGCCGCCTACGTCCGCGGCCACGGCGCCAACGCCGTCAACGTGCTGCTCGTCGACATCCGGGCCTGGGACACCATGGGGGAGATCTCGGTGCTGCTGGTCGCCGCGACCGGCGTCGCGTCGATGGTGTTCCGCAACCGCCGGTTCGGCACCCCGCCGCGGGTCGCCGACGTCACGCAGCCCGACATCGGCCGCGCGTCGGAGCTGGCGCTGCGGGCGGCGAACTACCGCACCAGCCCGGCATTCGGCGACACCACCTGGCTGCGCGGCAGCGAGCTGCGCGATCCGGAACACCGCTCGCTGATCCTGGAGGTGGCGACGCGGATCATCTTCCCGCTGATCATGGTGCTGTCGGCGTACTTCTTCTTCACCGGACACAACACCCCGGGCGGCGGGTTCGCGGGCGGGCTCACCGCCGGCCTGGCACTGGTGCTGCGCTACCTCGCCGGCGGCCGCTACGAGCTCGGCGAGGCGCTGCCGCTCGACGCGGGCCGGATCCTCGGTGTCGGTCTCGGCCTGTCCGCGGGCACGGCCGTCGCGTCGCTGCTGCTCGGCGCCCCGGCGCTGTCGTCGGCGGTGGTCGAGGTCGACCTCCCGGTGCTCGGCGAGTTCAAGTTCGTCACCGCGCTGGTCTTCGACCTCGGCGTCTACCTGATCGTGGTGGGCCTGGTGCTCGACGTGCTCCGCAGCCTCGGCGCCCGCATCGACACCGAGCTCCCCGAGCGCGGCCCGGCGGTGCGCCGGTGACCACCTACCTGGTGCCGCTGGTGGCCATCGGCACCCTCACGAGCTGCGGGGTCTACCTGCTGCTCGAGCGGAACCTGACGCGCATGCTGCTCGGCCTGCTGCTCATCGGCAACGCCGTCAACCTGCTGATCCTGGCGGCCGGCGGCCCGTCCGGCAATCCACCGGTGCGCGACCGCGGCCGCCACGCGGCGACCGACGCCGATCCGCTGGCCCAGGGCATGATCCTCACCGCGATCGTCATCTCGATGGGGGTGGCGGCGTTCGTGCTGGCGCTGACCTACCGCAGCTACCGGCTGACCACCGCCGAGGACGTCGAGAACGACCCCGAGGACGCCCGTGTCCAATCGATGTCCGACGAGGAGGCCGTCGACGCCGACGCCGACCAGCCGGGCGAGCCGCGGTACCCCGACACCGACGAGCCCGACGAGCTGGACGCGCTGCCGGGACACGAGGGGTCGCGGTGAACCCGGCGGTCCTCATCCCGCTGCCCGTGCTCATCCCGACGCTGGCGGCGGCGGTCACGATGTTCGCCGGGCGGACGCCGCGGCTGCAGCGGGCGATCACCCTCGCCGCGCTCGCCGCCGTCGTCGCCGTCTGTGCGCTGCTGGTGCACATCGCCGACCGCGACGGCGCGCAGGTCCTCGACGTCGGCGGCTGGGACGATCTGGGCGGCGGGCTCGGACCGCTGGGCATCACGCTGGTGGTCGACCGGCTGTCGGCGCTGATGCTGCTGGTGTCGTCGATCGTGCTGCTCGCGGTGGTCTGCTACGCGATCGGCCAGGGCATCCGCGACGGCGACCACCGCCAGCCGGTGTCGATCTTCCTGCCCACCTACCTGGTGCTCTCCGCCGGTGTGTGCACCGCGTTCCTGGCCGGCGACCTGTTCAACCTCTACGTCGGCTTCGAGGTGCTGCTCACGGCGAGCTTCGTGCTGCTGACCATCGGCGCGAGCATCGAGCGGGTGCGGGCCGGCATCGCCTACGTCATGGTGTCGATGGTGTCGTCGATGATCTTCTTGATCGGCATCGCGCTGGTGTACGCCGCGGCCGGCACGCTGAACATGGCCGAGCTGGCCGTGCGCCTCGACTACGTCAGCCCCGGCACCCGCAACGCGCTGTTCGCGGTGCTGGTCGTCGCGTTCGGCATCAAGGCGGCGGTCTTCCCGCTGTCGACGTGGCTGCCCGACTCCTATCCCACCGCGCCGGCACCCGTCACCGCGGTGTTCGCCGGCCTGCTGACCAAGGTCGGCGTATACGCGATCATCCGGTCGCACGCGCTGCTGTTCCCCGGCGGCGCGCTCGACCGCGTCCTGCTCGTCGCGGCGCTGCTGACGATGATCGTCGGCGTCTTCGGCGCGATCGCCCAGAGCGACATCAAACGGCTGCTGTCGTTCACGCTAGTCAGCCACATCGGCTACATGCTGTTCGGTATCGCGTTGTCGACGCGGCTGGGGATGACCGGCGCCATCTTCTACGTCGCCCACCACATCGTCGTGCAGACCACGCTGTTCCTCGTGGTCGGCCTCATCGAGCGGCAGGCCGGCGCGTCGACGTTGCGGCGCCTCGGCGGACTGGCCGCCGCGAGCCCGCTGTTGGCGTTCGTGTTCTTCGTGCCCGCGCTGAACCTCGGGGGCATCCCGCCGTTCTCCGGGTTCATCGGCAAGGTGGCGCTGCTCGAAGCGGGCGCAGCCCGGGGCTCCGTCCTGGCCTGGGTGCTGGTGGCGGGCGGGGTCGTCACGAGCCTGCTGACGCTGTACGTCATGGCGCGGGTCTGGACGCTGGCGTTCTGGCGGTCCCGTGTCGACGCCCCGGAGGGCAACCTGGTGTCGGCGAGCCCGGCGGCGCTGCTCGACGACTCCGAGGACGTCGAGTTCGAGGACCGCGCCGACGTGGGCCGGATGCCGGTCGGCATGGTGCTCCCGACGGCCGCGATGATCGCGGTGGGTCTGGCGCTGACGGTCTTCGCGGGCCCGATCATGAGCTACAGCGAGCGCGCCGCCGACCAGGTGATCCACCGCGACGACTACATCGCCGCCGTGCTGGGCAGGGCGCCGTGAGGCGGGTCGTGCTGCGCGTCGCCGCGGTGGTGTGGCTGGTGCTGGTGTGGGTGCTGCTGTGGGGGAACGTCTCGGTCGCCAACCTGCTCAGCGGGCTGGCGATCGCGCTGGTGATCACGCTGCTGCTGCCGCTCCCACCGGTTCCGGTGGAAGGCCGACTGCACCCGCTGTCGCTGCTGCGGTTGGTCGCGGTGGTGGCGTGGTACCTGGTGGTGTCATCGGTGCAGGTCGCCTGGCTGGCGATCCGGCCGGGCCCGCCGCCGCTGTCGGCCGTGCTGCGCGCCCGGCTGCGGCTGAAATCCGACCTGGTGCTGTCGCTGGCGGTGAGCATCAACAACCTGATCCCCGGCGCCATCGTCGTCGAGGTCGACCAGGCCCGCCGCATCATCTACGTTCACGTCCTCGACGTCGGCACCGAACGCGCCGTCGCCCGGTTCTACCGGCAGGTCGGCACCATCGAGCGGTTGCTGATCCGGTCGTTCGAGCGCGACGCCGACTGGCGGCCCGCCGCGCGGCCGCAGTCGGAGGCCGCCCGATGACCGCCGTGTGGATCGCCGCCGGGGTGATGCTGATCGCCGCCGCCGCGACCACGATGTTCCGGATGCTCGCCGGCCCCAACACGCTCGACCGGCTGGTCGCCGTCGACACCCTCATTGCGGTCACCATGTGCGGCATCGGCACCTGGGCCGCCTACACGCTCGACACCACGGTCACCTACAGCCTCGCCGCGCTGGCGCTGATCAGCTTCGTCGGCTCGGTGAGCGTCGCCCGCTTCCGCGTCCCGGACCGGCCCGCCGACGCCGAGGATGCGCAGTGAACGCCGGCGACGTCCTCGCGGGGGTGCTGGTGCTGGCGGGCTCGGCGCTGGCGCTGACGGCGGCGATCGGCGTGGTGCGCTTCCCCGACACGTTGTGCCGCATGCACGCCGCCACCAAACCGCAGGTGCTGGGCCTGCTGCTGGTGCTCTTCGGCGCCGCCATCCGACTTCGCGGCAACACCGACTTCGGCATGGTGGTGCTGACCGGGCTGTTCACGTTGATCACCGCGCCGGTGGTGGCGCAGCGCGTCGGCGCCCTGGCCTACCGCGAGCAGCGGGTGCGCGACGACCTGCTCACCCGCGACGAGCTGCGGGACACCGACGCGGAGTAGGCGGAGCTACTTCAGCATGCTCCCGGCGTCGACGGTCATCGGCAATCCCGTCACATAGCGCGCTTCGTCGGACGCCAGGAACAGGACCGCGTTGCTGATGTCGCGCGGTTCGACCCAACCGATCGGCAGGACGTGCATGAATTGCGCGGCGACCGCCAGATCGTCAGGGCCGGGAGCCTCGAGGTCCGGGCGGAACAACTTCATGGTGCCCTCGTTCATGAACAAGGGTGTGTTGACGTTGGTCGGATGGACCGAGTTCACCCGGATCGAATGCTGCCCCAACTCCACCGCGAAGGTCCGCATGAGACCGACGACGCCGTGCTTCGCGGCGATGTAGTGGCCGGTGTGGGGATAGGCCTTGAGCCCACCGACTGAGCTGGTGAGAATGATCGACCCGCCCTGCCCCTGCGAGATGAGGTGCGGTACGGCGGCTTTGACCGTCTTCCACACGCCGGACAGATTGACGTCGATCATGTCCGTCCAGTCGACTTCGCTCGTCTGGTCGAGCGTCTGACCACCGTTGCCGATGCCGGCGTTGGCGCAGACGATGTCGAGGCGTCCGAGCTGCTCGACACCACTGTCGACGGCGGCCCTGAGGGCGTCGTAGTCGCGAACGTCGACCTCGGCCGTCACGATCCGGCGGTTGAGTTGCTTGACCAGGTCCGCCGTCTCGGCGAGATCGTCCGGCGTGGCGGGGTCGATCTGCGTGTTGGTGCTCACCGGGCCGCAGATGTCGACGGCGATGATGTCCGCGCCCTCTTCGGCGAGGCGGACGGCGTGACTACGGCCCTGTCCGCGTGCGGCTCCGGTGATGAAGGCGACCTTGCCTGCCAGCCGTCCCGTCATATGACACCTCGCCGTCCGAATTGTTTGTCGATCGATCAGGAGACTGACACGGATCGCCCGCACTGTCAACCCTTGGCGGGTGACCGCGGGTGGCTCAGGCGTCCCCGACGGAGGCCCGAAGAGCCATTGCCGTCAGCAGCTGCTCGACGAACGCCTCGAGCTCGCGGTGGCCGTAGGACACGCCGACGGCTCGTTCGTTGGCCATGCTGCGCGCCAGCTGGGCGATCAGCATCGATATCGCCACCGGCGAGTGCTCGGTCATGTCGACGCCGCGAGTCCGCAACATCATCGCCACCGCGGCGGACTCGATGTCGCGGACGCGTTCGGCGTATGCCTTCAGCTCGGCGCCGATGATCTTGCGATGGTTGGCCAGTGCCATGACCTCGGTGTTCAGTACGGTCTGCCGGGCGTCGCTGTTGATCAGCCACAGGGTCCGCACGGGATCGTCGGCGGTGAGAGCGTCGCGCAGGCGGGCCAACGCAGCCTCCGAACCGGCGCGCAGCACCTCGAGAAACAGGTCGTCCATCGTGGGGAAGTAGTAGTAGACGAGCGCCTGCTTGACGTTCGCCCTGGCGGCGACACGACGAGACGTCGCAGCGGCGTAGCCCTCGTCGTGCATGATCTCGATGGTCGCCTCAATGAGTCGGCGGCGGGTGCCGCCGTCCTCGGACCGGGACGTGGCCCGCTGCGATCGCGCGGTCACCGTATCGCCCGGCTTGACCACTCGGCAATGTGCGTGGTACTCATACGGCACCCTAACAGCTGGTCGATCGATCAGGAGCATGACAATGGCGCTACACCGCTCGATACAGGTCGATCGGCGGCTGTGTGAAGCCCACGCGCTGTGCGTCGAACTGGCGCCCGACGTCTTCGACCTCACCGGTGACGTCGCCACCGTCGAAAAGCAGCCCGACGGAGACGACGTCAACGACGTCGACGCTGCGGTCTCCGCCTGTCCCCGCCAGGCGATCAGCTGGATCGGCGAGTGAACCACTCCCGAGACACCGCCGAAATCCCGAAAGGCTCAGCCGAGATGGCCGAACTCGCCGACATCGACTACTTCACCAACGCCGACGTGGCGCAGGACCCGTACGACTATTGGAGATCGCTGCGCGATGCGGGTCCCGTTGTGCGCGAACCGCATTGGGGCGTCGTGGCGGTCACCGGCTACCAGGAAGTGCAGGCGGCGTTCAAGGACATCGAGTGCTTCTCCGCGGTCAATGCGATCGGCGGACCCTTCCCGCCGTTGCCGTTCACACCCGTTGGTGACGACATCGGCGACCTCATCGAAGCCCACCGTCATCAGTTCCCGATCTTCGAGCACATGGTCGTCATGGACCCTCCGGAGCACGAGAAGGCGCGCTCGTTGTTGAGCCGCCTGCTCACACCGCGACGCCTGCAGGAGAACGAGGATTACATCTGGTCGCTTGCCGACCGGCAGCTTGACGAATTCATCGCCAACGGCCGGTGCGAGTTCCTCGGCGAGTACGGGAAGCCTTTCGCCACCCTGGCGATCGCCGACCTGCTCGGTGTGCCCGAGGAGGACCGACCCGAGATCCGCCGCAACCTGGGCGCCGGCAATGCACCCGGCGCCAGGGTGGGGTCCCTCGACCACGAGCCGGTCGGCAGCAATCCGCTCCAGTACCTCGACGCCTTATTCAGCGGGTACATCAGTGATCGCCGTGAACACCCACGGGAGGACGTCCTCACCGGCCTGGCCACCGCCACCTACCCGGACGGGTCCGTCCCGCCCGTGCTGGAAGTCGTCCGGCCCGCAACCTTCCTCTTCGCGGCCGGCCAGGAGACCGTGACGAAGCTCCTGAGCTCAGCGGTTCAGGTGCTGGGCGACGATCCGGAGCTGCAGGAGACGCTGCGGAGGGACCGGAAGCTGATCGGTCCGTTCATCGAAGAGTGCCTGCGGCTGGAGAGTCCGACCAAGGTGGACTTTCGACTGGCGCGCAGGTCCACCACGCTCGGGGGCGTGCCGATCAAGGCGGGCACGGTGCTGATGCTCTGCCTCGGAGCAGCCAACCGCGATCCCCGGAAGTTCGAGTCCCCGGATGAGTTCCGCGTCGATCGCAAGAACGTGCGGGAACACATCGCGTTCGGTCGAGGCATCCACACGTGCGCCGGCGCCCCGCTCGCGCGGGTGGAGGGCCGCGTCACCGTCAACCGTCTCCTCGACCGGATGCGCGAGATCCGTATCAGTGACGCCAAACACGGCCCCCACGGACAGCGCACCTATCGCTACGAACCGACGTTCCTGCTCCGGGGACTCACCGAACTGCACATCGAATTCACGCCGTCATCGTGACTACTGCGGGAGCCCGCTGCGCTCGGCGAGCACCTCTTTCCATCGCCGCGGCAAGGGCTCGGGCTTGCGCTGCTCCTCAACCCGCCGTGTCGCCTGCGGGGATCGCCGCGGCGCACGAAGCCCGACGATCCGTCGGCCGATCATGGCGAGGTCCTCGATCAGTTCCGGCAGATCGACCTCGGGCGGGGCGCCGGTTGCCGCCCCGGCCAGCCCGCTGAACAGCGTCGTGGCCTTGAGGAAACCCGTGGCGTCCGGTTCCAGTTGCATCAGGATGGCGAGTTGGCGCTCGATGAGGTCGCCCCACTCCTCCTGCATCTGCAGGATGCGGCGAACGCTCGAATCGAACACCATCACCGCTGCTAGCGACCTGTTGGCCGCGACGACTTCGGCGTAGCCGCGCACCATGCACTCCATCTGCGCACGCGGTGTCGGTTCACCCTCGGCGGCCTCGACGGCGTGCCGGATCTGGCCGAGGATGGGTTGCATCAGCGCTACCAGCAGCTCATCCCGCGTACGGAAGTGGTAGTAGATCGCCGCCTTCGTGAAGCCGAGCTCGTCGGCAATCATCTGCAGTGAGGTGCCGGCACATCCGTGCCGACTGATCAGCCGGATTGCCACGTCCAACAGTCGCTGGCGGGTGTCGATGGGAGCGTCGGCGTCGTCTCTGAGCGACGTCATGCTGCACCTCCTCGGATTCAGTCCAGCGTACTGGACGCTCGTCAAGCCGCTGCTTGACGAAACGTTAGAAACTACTTGACATCCGGTAAGTGCCAGCTTTACTTTCGTCAAGTCAGAACTTGACGCTCGGTAAGTGCTTCGCCCGCCGTGCGCTCCAATCCGACGGTCCTGGGGGATCACATGGACTTTCAGCAATCGAATCTCACCTATTACGGCCGTTACATCGGCCGTGTCGGCGCCTTGGCCGCCGCCCTGGGCATCGGCGTCCTCGTCGTCGCCTCGCCGGGCCTGGCGAGCGCAGACTCGACGGATTCCGGCTCCTCGTCGTCCTCGGCGTCAACGTCGTCAACGTCGTCAACGTCGTCAACGTCGTCTTCCAAGAACGAGTCGACGTCAGACAACACGTCCTCGACCGAGTCGAACGCTCCGGCCTCGTCGTCGAGCGATGCGTCGACCCGCGGCGCCTCGTCGTCCACCGAGTCATCGGGGACCGATAAGGCCGCATCCGACGCGTCGTCGCGAGAGGATGCGCACTCGGACCTCAGCGACGCCGCAGCGGAGGCCAAGGAGCCGCAGCATGCCGCGTCCGCTGCGCCGGCGAGCGAATCCAGCGTTCCCGAGGGGACCGGTGTGGTCGTTCCGGAATCGCCCGCGACGCCCGCTGTGCCCGTCTCCAGCTCCGACACCGCCGGTGCTGCGCCGCAGCCTGCGGCCGCCGCAACCCCCTCGGCCACGTCCGACTCGGGCGCATCGCGAGCGGTCAGCGCGCGCACCACCGACGAGGGCGCCATCCTGTCGCTGCCCACCGCACGCACATCCGTCACCTCCCTCGACGTCAGCAGTGGCGCCGTCACCGACAACCCGTCGCCGCTCGTGCTGCTCAGCCGGCCGTCGCCCACCGATTCGCAGGCGCGCACCGCGGCGGCGGCGGCCGCGGCCTCGGCCGCTGTCGCGCCGGTGGTTCAGGCTTCCAATCCGATAGCGGGTTTCACGACGCTGCTCAACAGCATCGTCACCACGATTTTGAATCCGTTCCTCAGCCCGGCGCCCGCCACCGGCGAACCGTTCACCCCAGTCCTGTGGGCCGTCCTGGGATTCGTGCGGAGGAACCTGTTCAATCAGGCGCCGGCAGTCACGCAACCGATCAGCCTCTCGCAGACCGGTCAGACGGTCACCGGCAACATCGGCGTCACCGACCCCGAGGGTGATGCGCTGACCTACACGATCACCCAGCAACCGCAGCACGGCACCGTGACCATCAACGAGGCGACCGGCGTCTTCACGTATACGCCCGACGACATCGACTACGATGCGGTGCAAGAGGATTCGTTCACCGTGTCGGTCGCCGACCGAGGGTTCAACCTGCTGGGCCTGTTCAGCTCCCGAAGCGTGCAGAACCAGATCGAGGTCGACGTCCTCAATCCGAGGGTCGAGCGCGTCATCCTCACCATGCCCGCGGGAGTGACCAAGCCCGTGAACTCGCGATACTCGCAGGACGGAAAGTCCATCGTCTTCTCGGGCACGCCCACGGCCGGCGGCCGTTCGGAGATCTACTCGATCGACGCGAACGACGTCGACGGCTCGAGCGTTAAGTGCCTCACCTGCGGCGCCAGCACGACGGTGACCACCAATCTGTTGAAGCCCGTGCCGTTCTACGACGGCACCGGACGCATCATCATCCTCTTGAACGACGATCCGCGAGGTCCCCGCTATGCGGTCTTCGAGCCGGCCGGGTACGGCGGCGTCGGGTCCCTGGCGCGGATCGTCCCGGTCAACACGCCCGATGGCGGCGGAGCCAGCTTCCCGGGCCTGCCCCCGGGCGGAATCCTGAACCGGCAGCGTGAGATGCGGCCGTCGCCGGACGGCACCCACGTGCTGTTCACGCGCATCGTCTTTGGGCAGACCGGCAACTTCCAGGCACTGCCGATCGTCGGTGCGCTGACGGCCAACGGTGACCACTACGACGTCACCAATGCGCGGGTGGTGTGGCCCACCGGCGAGTCCAAGCAGTGGACCCCCGACGGCAAGGGCGTGATCATCCAGGGCGGAGTGATCGACGGCGGCAACGTCGACGACATCCTCGTCGACCTTTCGGGCCAGACCGGGGACGAGCTGTACCCGGGCAGCCCCTTCCGCGGCACCCGGGTGACCGGCAACCTCGACTACGACGAGGACATCGACATGTCCCCGAACAAGCAGTGGATCGCCGTCGGGAGCACCCGCGGATTCGAGGCGCTCACGCCGATCACCCGCATCCAGCGGCAGAACTTCCTGCCGTTCTACGTCGGCGCGGCCGTCTACGACCAGTACGCGGACGGCCAGGTGCGCAACGTCTCGAACCAGAACTGGTTGGTCCGTATCGAGGACGACCTCGACCGTGAGAACGGCATCCCGCTCTTCGTCCAGGACGACCCGAGTACCCCCGGAGTCGACGAGGGTGACGGGTGGATCTCTCGGAGCATGCCCAGCTGGAATGCGGACGGTACCGCGATCACCTTCTGGGAGTCGGGCAACGGCGACGAGCACGGGGTCGCGCCGACGGAATCGCGCATCGTCATCGCTAACCTCAAGTACACGACCAGCGTCGGATCGGTCGGGGACAAGACCACCGTCTTCAACCCGGCGGACAACGATCCCCGGTTCCCGAAGATCGGGTCCTATGTCGCTGCGACGACACCGCTCCCGCCTGCCGGCTCCTACAGCGGCGTCGGCGGTGGGACCGCGGTGGTCAGCGACGTCGTCGACCCGACGACGCGGCAGACGACTCGCACGGTGCTGTACACCAACTACGTCAATGAGGACGGCCTGATTCTCAACGGCACCGAATCGTCGACATATGCACCGTCGCAGACCCGCGTCACCTATGTCGCCGACATCGATGTCACCGACGCGACCGGTTCCACTCGAGGGTCTCTGGACGCCAACGCGGTCTACACACTGCTGCCCACCCAGTCGGTGTCGGGCTACATCACCTCGACGCTCGACGGGGACACACAGACGATCCCGGACCCGGCGAAGGTGGAGGCCACGAAGACCGGCGCTTGAGTCAGCATGGCGGCGAGCTGTCCTGACGGAACGGAGTTCGGATATGCCTTTTCCATTCGCTGATGTCTCGGGCGCTTCCATCGCCGAACTGATGTCGCTGACAGGCCGGCGCGCGGTGGTCACCGGCGGCGCCCAGGGTCTGGGCAAGGCGATCGCTGCCCGATTGGCCGAGGCGGGTGCGGACGTGCTCATCGTCGACATCAACGAGCAGCCCGCGCGCGACGCTGCCGCCGACATCGCCGCGTGCTACGGCGTGACCGCCATCGGCACCCGCGCGGACGTCTCGGACACGGCAGACGTCGTCGCCGCCGCCGACCTCGCGGTTGCCGAACTGGGCGGTCTCGACATCTGGGTCAACAACGCCGGCCTGTTCCCCAACGCCCCGGTCCTTGAGATGACCGACGAGACGTGGGATCGGGTCTTCGCCGTCAACGCCCGCGCGGTCTTCCTGTGCTCCCGCGAGGCGGCACGCCGGATGACCTTCGACAGATCTGGCGGCGTGATCGTGAACGTCATCTCGACCGCGGGCTTCCAGGTGGCGTTCCCGGGGATGTCGGCATACGTCAGCTCGAAACACGCGGCCCGTGGCCTCACGAAGTCGCTCGCTGTGGATCTTGCGCCCCTCGGCGTGCGGGTGCTCGGCGTAGCGCCGAGTTTCGTTCCGACGGAGGGCAACATGGCGGCGTTGAAGGAGGCCATGCAGCAAGCCGGGGTCGACGACGTCGACAGCATCAAGCCGGAGGTCATGTTCGAGAGCCGGATCGGGCGTATCGGGGTTCCGGACGACATCGCCCGTGTCGTCCTCTTCGCGGCCAGCGATCTGTCCACCATCATGACCGGCAGCACACTGCTCGCGGACGCGGGCGAGACGCTGTAAAAGCATCGCCGCGGACGGGACCCCTACTCCGCGCCCAGCTGGAACGCGACCATCGCGCTCACGGTTTCGACGGCCTCGCGCAGCGCCGCCAGCCGCTGCACCGCGCCGGGGGCGGCCAGCACCGCGTATCGGTCGGCCTGCCCCATCGGCACGCGGGATGCCAACGCGAACAACCGCTTTCCCGCGTCGTCGCCGGGCTCGATCTCGCCGAGCAGCTCCAGGCGCGACGGGAGCTGCGCGTTGCGGGCGGCGGCGATGCGCTCGAACAGCGCCATGATGGCGTCCTCGACCTCGCCGATGTCGTCGACCCCGACGCCCGGCCCGGCCTCGTCGGGCCAGTTCTGCACCCGGGCGCGCGGATAGGGGGTCGTCGGGCAGCCACTCGAGCACCCGGATGCGGTGCGCGATGCGGCACTGCAGCCGGTAGCGGCCGTCGCCCTGGCTCTGGTGGTCGGCGATGCGGGCCAGCACACCGACGTCGTAGCGCACGTCGCCGCCGCCGACCTCGCGGCCGGCGGCGATCAACACCACCCCGAACGCCGGGTCCGAAAACGTCAGGCAGTCCTCCACCAGCCGCGCGTAGCGGGGCTCGAAGATCCGCAGCGGCAGCTCGTCGTCGGGCAGCAGCACCATCTCGAGCGGGAACATCGGCAGCACGTCGGCAATCGCCCCGGTCACGTCCCCCGCCATGTCAGGCGTCCATCTCGGCCACCAGCGCGTCGACCACCGCGCGCAGGTCACCGCCGTGCTCGGCGGCCACCCGCTGCTGACGCTGGTACGACGCCCCCCGCCGCGGGATGTCGGCGACCGCGGCCAGCTCGGCCTCGCAGTCGAGGCTCTTCGCGACCGGTTGCAGCCGGGTCAGCAGGTCGTCCAGATCCTCGGTGACCAGCCGCTCATTGCTCTGCGCGTCGAGGATGATGATGGCGTCGAGGCCGTAGCGGGCGGCGCGCCACTTGTTCTCCTGCACGTGCCACGGCGGCATGATCGGCAGCTCGTCGCCGGCGTCGAGCCGACGGTCGAGATCGACCACCAGGCAGTGGGTCAGCGCCACGAGCGCACTCAGCTCCCGCAGGTTGGACACGCCGTCGCAGACCCGCACCTCGATGGTGCCAAGCTGCGGCGAAGGCCGGATGTCCCAGCGGATCTCGTTGATCTGGTCGATGATCCCGGTCTTCTTCTGGTCGTAGACGAAGCCCTCGAACTCCGACCAGCGACGGAATTGGAACGGCAACCCGGCGGTGGGAAGCTGCTGGAACATCATGGCGCGGTTGCTGGCGTAGCCGGTGTCCTCGCCGTCCCAGAACGGCGACGACGCCGACAGCGCGAGCAGGTGCGGATACTGGTTGAGCAGCGACGAGATGATCGGCATGACCTTCTGCGCCGACGAGACGCCGACGTGCACGTGCACACCCCAGATGAGCATCTGCCGGCCCCACCACTGCGTGCGCTTGATCAGCTCGGCGTAGCGGGGTGCGTCGGTGAGCTTCGCCGCCGACCACCGCGCGAACGGATGCGTTCCGGCGCCGAACAACGCCAGCCCCCGGTCCTCGACCGCCGGACGGACCTCGGCCAGGGTGGCCCGCAGATCGTCCATCGCCTGGGGCACCGAATCGCAGATGCCCGTGACGATTTCGACCGTGTTCCGCAGCAGCTCGCGGTG
Source organism: Mycobacterium sp. MYCO198283 (assembly GCF_021213805.1). Taxonomy (GTDB): domain Bacteria; phylum Actinomycetota; class Actinomycetes; order Mycobacteriales; family Mycobacteriaceae; genus Mycobacterium. The sequence continues at coordinate 267,890 of NZ_JAJQJI010000003.1, read as the reverse complement.
CACGTGCGGATTGTGCGCCAGCTCGGCCATGACGGCGGTGGCCTCGTTGGACAGATCGCGCGTCTGCCGGTCGACGAGCGCGAACTCCCATTCGACGCCGAGGGTCGGCCGGTAGGAGCCGGCGAAGTCGATCCTGGTTCGGGGTCGCGCGCTACCCGGCGCTGATGACACCGCAGGCGATCCGCTTGCCGGCGTCGCCGGTGTCGAGGGTGTTCTGGTCCGGCGGCGGATCACCGTTGATCTGCTGGTATTTCTCCGGCGGGATGTTGGCGAAGTTGTCGGCCTTCTCGTGGATCATCAGCGCCGCGCCCTGCCCGCCTGTCAGGTCCTGCGCGGTGAAGGCGTCGGTGGTGGTCACCAGCATCGCCGAGCCGTCCCGGCGCACCTGCAGCGGCGACAGGTCGCCCTTGGCCGGATGCGCCATGCCCGGCGAATGCAGATGTCCGCCGGCGGAGTTGAAGTCGCCGGGAGCGCCGCCGCTGGGTGCCACCGAGTTGGGCTCGCACTTGCCCACCTGGTGCACGTGCAGCGCGTGGAAGCCTGGCGTCAGCAGTCCCGAGGTGGTGGTCTGCACCGTCACCGTCACGTAGTCGCCGGTGACCGCGAACGTCGCCTCGGCGACCGGCGTGCCGTTGGCCAGCTTCAGTTCCGCGGTCAGCTTCTCCGCGCCCTCGCCGCCGGCCGCGGCTTCGCCCGACGGCGCCGGCTCGGGCGATCCGGTCCACACCGGCGGCGTGGTGCCGGGCGCGGTGGCGGGCGGTTCATTGGGGGTACAGCCGCTCAGGACGAGCACGGGAGCGGCCACGGCGACGGCGACGACCTGCTTGGGGCTGACGGGCATGACCATGGTCTGAGAGCCTAGCCCGTGACTACGACGACGACGCCTGCCGGTTCGTCGCCCAGCGTCAGCGGTCGCAACTCGGGTGGACCCGTTTTCAGCAGGTCGCCGATCTGCTCCGCCGCCGCCCGGTCCGGGTCGGCGTAGAACACGGTCGTGCCGGTCACCTCGACGTCACTGGTGTTGCCGGTCTTGACGACGTTCCAGTTGTCCGCCCGCAACTGGGCGGCGGTCGACTCGGCCAGCCCGGGCGTCTCCCCGCGGTTCAGCACGATCACCGGCGGGCGGGGTGCTGCGACGGCCGCGGAGGTCGGGGCCGCCGACGTCGCCGTCGTGGTGGTGCCGGCGGTGGTGGTCGATGACGCGTCGTCGTCGCCGCCCATCGCCTGGAAGCCGACCAGCAGGAAGACGACGCCGAGGAAGAGCAGCACCATGATGATGGCGCGCAACGGCAATCCCGATGAATCGGGCACGCGGTCGTTCATCGGGCTCACTCTATCGGCCGGTGGTCGACCGGTTACGTCACCTCGAAGCCGAGCCGGCGGGCCGCGCGGGCCTTTTGCCGGCTGGCGCGCAGCCGTCGCAGCCGCTTGACCAGCATCGGATCGGCCGCGAGCGCCTCGGGCCGGTCGACGAGTGCGTTGAGCACCTGGTAGTAGCGGGTCGCCGACATCGAGAACAGCTCCTTGATGGCTTCTTCTTTCGAGCCGGCGTACTTCCACCATTGCCGCTCGAACGCCAGGATGTCGTGTTCGCGGCGGGTCAGCCCGTCAGCAGGTTCGGATCGGTCGTCGGTTTCCCCGGACCGGGCGATCGCGCCGTCCATATCGCTGTGGGACCCCTTCCCGCCTCGTCGAAATGCCATCGGTGTGATTCGTAGGTATCTAAGCACGCCGGACGGTGCGGGAACGTCAGCCGACCGCGCGCGTGTTCGCCAGCGTGGACTCGCCCTTAGGCTTGTCCCCCATGGCCATCCGCCCCATTCGCATCGTGGGAGATCCCGTCCTGCACACGGCGACCGAGCCGGTGCCCGTCGGCGACGACGGTTCGCTGCCGCCCGAACTGGCCGAGCTGATCGCCGACCTGTTCGAAACCATGGACGCCGCGCACGGAGTCGGGTTGGCCGCCAACCAGATCGGCGTGCCGCTGCGCGTGTTCGTCTACGACTGCGCCGACGCCCGCGGCCGCGGTCCGCGCCGCCGCGGGGTGATCGTCAACCCGGTGCTGGAAACCTCCGACATCCCCGAGACCATGCCCGATCCGGACGACGACGACGAAGGCTGCCTGTCGGTGCCCGGCGAGTCCTTCCCCACCGGCCGCGCGTCGTGGGCCCGCGCCACCGGGCTGGACGCCGACGGCAACCCGATCACGCTGGAGGGCACCGGCCTGTTCGCGCGGATGCTGCAGCACGAGACCGGGCACCTCGACGGCTTCCTGTACCTCGACCGGCTGGTCGGCCGGCATGCCCGCGCCGCCAAACGCGCCGTCAAGGCGAACGGTTGGGGCGAGCCCGGCCTCTCCTGGCTGCCGGGATCTGTCCCGGACCCGTTCGGCCACTGAGCTTTTCGATGTCGTCCCGCCGCGTCGCCATCCGCTACCGGCTGGCGCCGGGGTCGGTGCCGCCGCTGACCGACGTAATTGGCGTGGTGGTGTCCGACGCGCCGCGCTGGCGGGTACGCACCCGCAGCGGCGAGGAGGTGGAGGTCGACCCGGCCGACGTGCTGTCGGTGCGCGAGCTGCCCGAGGCACCGGTGCGGGCGTCGGACATCCGCCGGCTGGAGCACGCCGCCGCGTTCGCCTGGCCGGGTGTCGAGCAGCGCTGGCTCGACGGCTGGCTGCTGCGGTACGGCCACGGCGAGACGACACGCGCCAATTCCGCGGTGCCGCTTGAACCTTCGGCGTCCCCCGAGGCGGTGTCGGAGATCGTCGCGTGGTACCGCGAGCGCGGGGTGACGCCGTGGCTCGCCGCGCCCGACCGCCTGCTGCGACTGCCGCCCGAGCTGCCCGTCCACCGCGAGAACCAGGTGCTGACGCGGGCCGTCGAATCTGCGCCGTCGTCGCCGGGCGTGACGCTGCAGCCACGTCCCGACGATGACTGGTTGGCGCTCTACGACCGCGAGGTCCGGCCCGAGGTGCTGGCCGCGGTGCTCGACGGCGAGGTGGTGTTCGCGTCGGTGCCCGGCGCGGCGGTGGGCCGGGCCGCGGTCACCACGTCCCCGGACGGTAGCCGCTGGGTGGGCATCGCCGCGGTGCACGTGGTCCCCGCGCAGCGGCGCGCCGGCCACGCCCGCCGCGTGTGCGAAGCGCTGCTGAGCTGGGGCGCTGCCCGCGGCGCCGACCGCGGCTACGTGCAGGTGCTCAGCGACAACGCTGCGGCGCTGGCGCTCTACGACGCCATGGGCTACCGGCCGCACCACCGGGTGCGCTACGTCGACGGGCGGCTGCTGGCCCGGCCGTAGGGTGAACCGCATGCGGTTGGCCACCTGGAACGTCAACTCGATCCGCGCGCGCGTCGACCGGGTCGTCGACTGGCTGGACCGCGCCGAGGTCGACGTGCTGGCCATGCAGGAGACCAAGTGCGCCGACGACCAGTTCCCCACCATGCCGTTCCTCGAGCGCGGCTACGAGGTGGTGCACTGCGGGTTCAACCAGTGGAACGGCGTCGCCATCGCGTCGCGGGTCGGCATCTCCGAGGTCGAGGTGGGCTTCGCCGGACAACCCACGTGGGCCGACAAGCCCGACGTCGCGGCGGCCGCCGAGGCCCGGGCACTCGGAGCCACCTGCAACGGCGTGCGGGTGTGGAGCCTCTACGTGCCCAACGGCCGGGTGCCCGACTCGCCGCACTACGCCTACAAGCTCGAATGGCTTGCGGCGCTGCGCGATACGGCCGCGAGCTGGTTGGCCGCCGATCCGTCCGCGCCGATCGCGCTGGTCGGCGACTGGAACATCGCGCCCACCGACGACGACGTGTGGAGCGTCGAGGCCTACCGCGACAGCACCCACGTCACCCCGCGGGAACGGGCCGCGTTCGCCGCGATGATCGACGCCGGCTTCGTCGACGTCGTGCGGCCGTTCACGCCGGGGCCCGGTGTCTACACCTACTGGGACTACACGCGGCTGGCGTTCCAGAAGCGCCGCGGCATGCGCATCGATTTCATCCTGGGCTCACCGGCTTTCGCCGACCGTGTGACCGCCGCCGAGATCGTCCGCGACGAACGCAAGACCGGCAAGGACCGCGTCGGCGCGCCGAGCGATCACGCGCCGGTGCTGGTGGAGCTGTCGGGATAGCCGCTGCGCTCGGGCGTCGGGTGTCCACAGCTGCGACCCTGACAGCCGCCCGAGTCGGTGGGCCTCGGTATACTCGAACACATGTTCGATACTGAACTAACCGAACGGCCGCCGGCCGAATTGCTCGGCATGATCGGCGACGCGCAACGCCTGGAGGCGGTGATCACCGCGCGCCGGCTGGCGGCAACGGCTGCGCTGCTCCGGCACTACGAGGCGATCGACGCCGTCGAGGAGGACGCCCCGCCGTTCACCTATGTCACGCCGTTTCAGCGCGCCTGCGCCGACGTGGGCGCGCAGCTCGGAATCTCGGTCAATGCGGCGTCCTACCAGGTGCACTACGCCGACGCGTTGACGACGCGGCTGGCCAAGGTCGGCGCGCTGCTGGCCGAAGGCCAGATCGACTGGCGCACCGCACAACTGGTGGTCAATCGAACCGACCTGGTCAATGACGACGAGCTGATCGCCCGGATCGACTCCGCGCTGGCCGCCCAGCTCGCCTCGTGGCGCGGGCGGTCCCGGCAACGCGTCGTCAACGGCATCGACAAGCTGGTGCTGGCGACGGATCGCGACGCCGTGCGGCAGCGCCGCCGCAAGGAGCTCGACGAGCGCGCCGTCGGGATTACGCCGCTACCGAATGGCATGGCCGAACTCTGGGGCACCGTCCGCGCCGCCGACGCCGCCGTATTCGACAGCAGGCTGGGCGAGCTCGCCAAGGGGGTCTGCGCCGCCGACCCGCGGACCATGGTGCAGCGGCGGGCGGACGCGGTGGTCGCGTGGAGCACGGGGGTGCCGCTCGCGTGTGAGTGCGGCCGGGACGACTGCCCGAACCGGTCCACGTCGAAGACCGCACCGCAGGTCGTCGTCAACGTGGTCGGCAGCGCCGCCACCCTGGCCGGCGACGACGACGACGTCGGCTACCTCGCCGGATACGGCGTCATCGACGCCGACTATCTGCGCGAGTTGGCGGCGGGCGCAAGTCGGCGGCTGCTGGACGAGGCGACGTCGGACGCGGCCCTGACCTACCGGCCGCCCGCCGCCCTGGAACGGTTGGTGCAATGCCGCGACCTGACCTGCCGGTTCCCGGGATGCAGCCGGCCGGCGACGCACTGCGACGTCGACCACACGGAGCCGTTCAATCACACGGACCCGGCAGCCGGCGGCCGCACCGTCGCCTCCGGGACGAAGCTGCTGTGCCGGCTCCATCACCGCCTGAAGACCTTCGGCGGGTGGCGGGACCGGCAGCTTCCCGACGGGACGGTCGGCTGGGAGTCACCGACCGGTCGCCGCTTCGTCACCGAGCCCGCCGGCGTCGACCTGTTCGGACCGAAGCGCCGACCACGCACCCGCGAGCAGCAACGCAGCGCCCACATCGCCCGGCAGCGCAACCGCAACCATGTGCTGCGCCGACAGCACGACGAGGAGAAGCGCCTCAACGAAGCGCGGGCCAAGGAGATCGCGGACCGTCGATGGCGCAACGAATCGCGCGGCTGGCTGGTCGCGTTCCAAGGCGTGCAGCGCAGCCCGAGCCCGTTGGCGACGTGGATCAACGAGCCGATGGAATCGCTCGAGCTGCCCGGCGACTGGCGGCCGCCGCCGCAGCATCCCGGCGCTGGCGACCCGCCCTTCTGACGGACCGCTAGCATCGCGACCGTGGGAGATGCCGCAGGTCGCTGGACAGCCGAGAAACTGCGCGGCATCGAGTTCCGGAAACCGCCCTGGCCGCGGCGCGGCTACGACGAGAAGCCGGTGCGCGACGCGCTCGCGCTGGTGGCACGGCGGCTGGACGGCCGCGGGCACCTGTCGGCCGACGACGTGCGCGGGATGCGGTTCCGCAAGGCCCGCATCGGCCGGCGGGGCATCGACACCGAGCAGGTCGACACGCTGCTGAGCGAGCTGGCCGACGACATCGCCCGCACTTAGAGCTGCAGCACCGCCAGCACGACGGCCACCAGCAAGAACACCACCATGACGCCCACGACGACGAACGTGATGACGGCGCCCTGCGAGAACCGTGACGTCGGCGGCGGCCCCTCGGGCGCCAGGCTGCCCGACACGGGATTGGTGTCCGGCGGCGTCGCGCCCGGGGTCACGCTGCCGCCGGGCTCGAGGTCGGTGGCGTCGACCGCGTCGCGGTCCGGCGACCTGTTGCCGGTGGGATCTGGCTCCGACGGCGTTGCAGTCATCCCCGCCGCGTACCCCTACTCGCTGTCGGCGTAACGACTCTTGTTGAACAGCGAGGCGATCGCGCCGAGCACCATCATCACCGCGGCCGCGCCGAACACCACCACGAGACCGCTGTGGAACGGCTCGGAGATGAGGTTCGGGAAGAACGCCTGACCGGTCAGCACGTCGGCGTTGACGCCGGGCTGTTGCAGCGCGTGGTACGGCTCGAGCAGTTCGGCCATCGGGTTGTAGCCGAGGAACGCCGCGAACAGGCTGCCGACCGGCGGCAGGTTCGCGACCTCGTGGGCGACCGACGCGGACACCCCCTGCTCCTGCAGCCCGGAACTCAGCGCGGTGGGCAGGGTGCCGGCGAGGCCGACGATCATCAGCGAGAAGAAGACGCCGATGGACAGCGACGAGCCCGCGTTGAAGAAGGTCGCGCGCACGCCGGACGCCGACCCGCGCTGCGCGGCGGGCACGCTCGACATGATCGACGCGGTGTTCGGCGAGGTGAAGATGCCGCCGCCGAGGCCGTTGAGGAACACCAGCACCGCGAACAGCCGGTAGTCGAAGTTCACCGGGATCAGCACCAGCGCCACGAACGACACCGCCATCAGCACCATGCCGCCCACGGTGAACGGCCGCGGGCCGAAGCGGTCGGACAGCGAGCCGGCGAGCGGGCCGGCGATCAGGAAGCCGATGGTCATCGGCAGCATGTAGATGCCCGCCCACAGCGGCGTCGACTCGAACGAGTAGCCGTGCAGCGGAAGCCAGATGCCCTGCAGCCAGATGATGAGCATGAACTGCAGCCCACCGCGGCCCACCGACGACAGCAGCCCGGCGAGGTTGCCCATGCCGAACGACGTCGACCGGAACAACCGGATGTCGACCATCGGCTGCGCCACCCGCAGCTCGACGAAGCAGAACGCCACCAGCAGCAGCAGGCCAGCGCCGATGGCGCCGAGCACCCACGGGCTGGCCCAGCCGGTCGACGAGTCGCCGTAGGGCTGGATGCCGTAGGTGATGCCGATCAGCAGGATCGTCAGGCCGGCGCCGAAGGTCAGCGTGCCGGCCCAGTCGAGCCGTCCCGGCGTGCGCACGCCGAGCTCGCGCAGCGACCGCACGCTCCAGACGGTGCCGAGGATGCCGATCGGCACGCCGACCCAGAAGATCGCCTGCCAGTGCCATTCGGACAGGAACCCGCCGATCAGCAGGCCGAGGAACGACCCGGCGACCGCGGCGACCATGTTGACGCCGAGCGCCATGCCGCGCTGGTTGGCCGGGAACGCGTCGGTGAGGATCGCCGACGACGACGCCATGAGCATCGCGCCGCCGATGCCCTGCACCACCCGCCACGCGATCAGCCACACGGCGCCGCCGCCGAGGTGGAACGGGTCGAACGACAGCGCGACCGCCGCGAACGTGAACACGGCGAAGCCGAGGTTGTAGATCCGCACCCGGCCGAACATGTCGCCGAGGCGGCCGAACGGCACGACGAGCACGGCGGTGACGACGAGGTACCCCATCAGCATCCACAGCAGGTAGCTCACGTTGCCCGGCGCCAGCGGGTTGAGCCCGATGCCCCGGAAGATCGCCGGGAGCGAGATCAGCACGATCGACGCGTTGATCGTGGCGAGCAGCGTCCCCAGCGTGGTGTTGGACAGCGCCACCCACTTGTAATGCGGATGGTCGTGGTCGATGCGGCCGCGGCGGCGGGCGGTCTCGGCGACCGCGACCGCCGGGTCGGCCACCACGGGTGGAGTCGTCATCTCTGCGTCAGTCGTCATCTCTTCGCTCACGTCTCGTTCGGCAGATTACATATGTTAGCTATACAAAGCACTACAGGTCTAACCGAGTGGCTGCTAGCTTGATCACTGTCCGAACGCGGGAGCGCGCACCGAGCGCGCTGAGAGGACAGCTGGGGCTGTCGACCGTATGAACCTGACCGGGTAATGCCGGCGTAGGGAGCTGACATGTCGAGACAGTCGACCGCCGCGTTTCTTCCGTTGCCGCCGCCGGGCCGGACGCCGCTGCGGGTGATGACGATCGCCGGCTCGGACTCCGGCGGCGGCGCCGGCGTGCAGGCCGACCTGCGGACCTTTGCGATGCTCGGGGTGCACGGCTGCGTGGCGCTCACGGCCGCGACGGTGCAGAACTCGCTGGGCGTCCGGGCGTTCCACGAGCTGCCGCCCGACATCGTGGCCGGCCAGATCGCCGCCGTCAGCTCCGACATCGGGATCCAGGCCGCCAAGACCGGCATGCTCGCCTCCTCGGCGATCATCGGCGCGGTGGCCCACATTTGGCGCGAACAGGGGCTCGCCGGCACCGTGCCGTTCGTCGTCGACCCGGTGTGCGCGTCCATGCACGGCGATCCGCTGCTGCACCCCAGCGCCCTGGACACCCTGCGCACCGACCTGTTCCCGCTCGCCACGCTCGTGACGCCCAACCTCGACGAGGTCCGCCTGCTCACCGACATCGAGGTCGTCGACGCACGATCGCAGCGCGACGCCGCCCGCGCGCTGCACGCGCTGGGCCCGCGGTGGGTGCTGGTCAAGGGCGGCCACCTGCGGTCGTCGGCGCAGAGCCCCGACCTGCTCTATGACGGCAGCGACTTCCACGAGTTCGACGCGCCGCGCCTGCCCACCGGCCACGACCACGGTGCCGGCGACACGCTGGCCGCAGCCACCGCCGCCGCGCTCGCGCACGGCTATGCGGTGCCGGACGCGGTGGCGTTCGCCAAGGGCTGGGTCACCGAGTGCCTGCGGGCGGCCTATCCGCTGGGCGCCGGGCACGGGCCGGTGTCGGCCCTGTGGCGGCTCACCCGTGACGGGTGAGCCGATCGCCGGCGTCGCGCACGAGCCGGCGAGCCCACCGAGCGGCGTCGTCGTCCTCACGCACGGCGCCGGCGGCAACCGCGACGCCCCGATGCTGGTCCGGCTGTGCGACGAGTGGGCCCGCCGCGGCTGGCTCGCCGTCCGCTACGACCTGCCCTACCGGCGCCGCCGGCCCACGGGCCCGCCGTCCGGCTCGGCCGCCGCGGACCAGGCGGGCATCGTCGCCGCCGTCGCCTACGCGCGCACGCTGACCGACGGGCCGGTGATCGCCGGCGGCCACTCCTACGGCGGGCGGATGGCGTCGATGGCTGTCGCCGACGGACTCGCGGTCGACGTGCTGACGCTGTTCAGCTATCCCCTGCACCCGCCCGGCAAGCCGGAGCGGCTGCGCACCGGACACCTGCCGCGCATCGCGGCGCCGACGGTCTTCACCCACGGGACCCGCGACCCGTTCGGCGCGATCGACGAACTGCGGGCGGCCGCCGCGCTGATCGCCGGGCCGGCCGAGATCATCGAGATCACCGGCGCGCGGCACGACCTCGCGTCGCGAACGGTGGACGTCGCGGCGGTGGCGGTCGACGCCGCGTTGCGGCTGCTGGGCTGAGGCTCGCCCGGCGAGCGACGCGACGGCAGAAACCGCTGCGGTACCGTTCGGGCATGGCTTCGACCCCTGCGAACGCGCGATGGGACGCCGTGATCGTGGGCGCCGGATTCGCCGGCATCGGCGCGGCGATCCAGCTCAAGCGGCTCGGCATCGACCACTTCGTGATCCTCGACCGCGAGGACGACCTGGGTGGCACCTGGTACGTCAACCACTACCCCGGCCTGGCGGTCGACGTGCCCACCACCACCTACTCCTACTTCTTCGAGCCGAACCCCAACTGGTCGCGGCTGTACTCCACCGGCACCGAGATCAAGCAGTACGCCGATCACGTCGCCGACAAGTACGACGTCCGGCGCCACATCCAGTTCAACACCGTGGTCGATGGCGCCCGCTGGGACGAGGAATCGCAGACCTGGCAGGTGGCGCTCGCCGACGGTGACACGCTGACCACCCGCTACCTGATCACCGCCACCGGCTTCCTGTCGCAGCCCCGCACGCCGGAGATCCCCGGCATCGCCGACTTCGAGGGCAAGGTCATCCACACCACCGCGTGGGACGACAGCTTCGATCCGCGGGGCCGGCGCATCGCGGTGATCGGCACCGGCGCCACCGCCGTGCAGCTGATCCCGGAACTGGCCAAGACGGCCGCGGACCTGACGGTGTACCAGCGCACCCCGATCTGGGTGGTGCCGAAGATCGACTTCCGCTTCGGGACGCTCGCCAAGCGGTTGTTCGCGCGGCTCCCGGTGACGCAGCGCATCATCCGCGCGGTCACCGACGCCATCTACGAGTTCATCATCTACGTGGGTCTGCACCACGCGAGGCTGCCGTTCCGGCGGCTCAACGTCAGCGCCACCGACCTGTCGAAGATGTTGCGCCACGCGCAGATCAAGGACCCGGAGCTGCGGGAGAAGCTGACGCCCGACTACGACCTGGGCTGCAAACGGCCGACGTTCTCCAACAGCTACTACAAGACGTTCACCAAGCCGCACGTGCACCTGCAGACCGACGGCATCGCACGCATCGAGCCCGACGGCATCGTCAACGGCGACGGCACCCGCACGGAGATCGACACGCTGGTCCTGGCCACCGGCTTCGACCTGTGGGAGGCGAACTTCCCCGCGATCGAGATCATCGGCCGCGACGGGCGCAACCTCGGGAAGTGGTGGCGGGAGAACAGGTTCCAGGCCTATCAGGGCGTGTCGGTGCCGGGCTTCCCGAACCTGCTGTCGCTGGCGAGCCCGTATGCGTTCCTCGGGTTGAACTTCTTCAACACGATGGAATACCAGATGCGGCTGATGGATCGGCTGTTGGGCGAGGTGATGCGGCGCGGTGCGACGACGTTCGACGTCACCGAGGACGCCAACGCCCGCTACCTCGACCGGATGACCGAACTGCTCGGCGAGACGGTGTTCAACGCCGGGAACTGCGCGTCGGCGCGGTCGTACTACTTCAACCCGCACGGCGAGGCCACGCTGCTGCGCCCCATGACGACCCGCGCGGCACTGCGTGAGGCGTCGGAGTTCCCGCTCACCGACTACACGATCGCCTGATAAGGAAGGACAGACATGGCCGCACCGCTGAGCCGCCTCGCCGGAGCCGCCCTCGCGGGCGTCGGGCTGTCGCACTTCGTCAAGCCGGAGCTCTTCGAGTCGATGACCGTCTCGGCGTTCCCCACCAACACCCAGCAGTACATCTACGTCAACGGCGCGCTGGAGACGGCGATCGGGCTGGCGTACGCCACCGGCCGCAGCAAGCTCGCGACGGCCGGGCTGCTGGCCTACGGCGGCTGGCTGGGCGCCAATGCCGCCAAGAACGCCTAGGGGCGCGACCGCTCGCCGCGCGGCGGGACGCCGTTGACGCCGTCGGTGGACTCGGCGTAGGTGCCGACCGCGAACGCCAGCGCCGACGCCATGACCGCCAGCGCATCACGGTCCACGTTGTCGATCGTGTCGCGCGCGCTGTGGTAGTTCGGGTCGAACGCGACACCGTGCTCGCCGCCCCAGAGCCGCTGCTGCACGGTGGTCTTGCGCTGCGCGTTCCCGGTGGTGACGCCGCCGACCGCGACCCCGGCGCGCAGGAACGGGCTGTAGTCGGAGGACACCCCGAACGGCTGGTCGGCCGGCCGCTTGCCCGCGAGGTTGAGGTAACCGGCCAACGTCCGCTCGACGCCCGCCGAGCCGGCGGGCACGTCGCCCAGCGCGACCGTCGGGCTGGGTTCGCCCGACTGGTCGCCGTCGTAGGTGAAGTAGCCGGGGTTCGGTGAGCCGAGCATGTCGGCGTTGAGGTACACCGCGATGTCGGCGACCCGCTGGGCACCCAGCCCGTCGACGTAGGCCGTCGACCCGTACAGGCCCGCCTCCTCGCCGCCCCACAGCGCGAACTGCACCGCGTTCGCCGTGCCGGGCGACGCGCCGAGTGCGGCGGCGGTCTCCAGCACGGCGGCCACCCCGGTCCCGTTGTCGTTGATGCCCGGGCCGCGGACCACGCTGTCGAGGTGCGCGCCGAACACCACCATGTTGTCGGTCGCGCCGGTGACCGTCCGCGCCAGCACGTTGCGGCTGGTGGTGCGCTCGGTGCGGCTCTCGGTGCGCAGCACCACCTCACCGTCCGTGCGGCGCAGCGCCGCGTCGGCGTCGGGCCGGATCACCGCCACCGGCAGGGTCAGCGCGTCGTAGTAGTGCGGCCCGAAGAGGTCCGCGGGCGCCGGTGCGCCGCCGACGATGAGCAGGCCGGTCGCGCCGGAATCCGCGGCGGCCCGGTGCTTCTCGGCGGCCGGGCAGTCGCGGTCGTCGACGACGGCGAGCGCGCCGCGCACCGCGACGCCGCGGTAGTCGTCGGCCGTGCAGCCCGCGGGCCGGCGGGGTCGGACGACGCGGCCGCGCAGCCCCTCGGGCGGGGTGGTCACCAGCAGCGCGGCCTGCTCGACGGGGAAGTCCCGGCCGGCCACGGTGAGCGTCTGCCGGCCCCGCTCGGCCACCACGATGTGACTGAACTCCGGGGTGCTGACGTCGAAGCCGTTGTCGCGCAACGTTTTCGCGGCGTAGTCGACGCTCGCGTCGTAGCCGGGGCGGCCTTCGGCGCGGTTGCCGCCGTGGGCGTCGGCGATGTCCTGCAGCGCCTGCAGGTGCCGCCACATGCCGTCGACGGTGACCCGGGCGGCGAGCCGGTCGGGCAGCGGCGCCGCGTCAGCCGCCGGTTCGTCGGCGCCGCAGCCGGCGACCAGCGTCGCGGCGAGCAGCAGCGCCGCGATGCGCCGCGGGGTCATGACGGCGGCAGCAGGTGGCGCACCCGGTCCTCGGGGACCGGGACGCCGTTGCGGCCGCCGAGGAATTGGGCGTACCAGCCGACGGCGTAGGCGGCGCCGTCGCCGTTGATGCGCAGCGCGTCGCGGTTGACCGCGTCGATCGTGTCGCCGGCCTGGTGATAGTTGGGGTCGAACGGCTCGTCGGCCTTGCCGCCCCACTCCTTGGCCTCGTCGGCGGTCATCTTGTCCTCGGCGCCGGAGAACAGTCCGCCCGCCGGGATACCGGCGCGGGTGAAGGCGTCGTAGTCGGAGCGGCCGTCGAATGCGGTGTCCTCGGCCGGCTTGCCCGCCCGGTCGAGGTAGCCGGCCAGGGTGCGCTCGATGCCGGCCGACCCCTCGGGCACGATGGCGACCCCGCGCTCGTCCGGCGGGATCGACTGGTCGCCGTCGTAGGTGAGGTAGCCCGCGTTCGGGGAGCCGAGCATGTCGAAATTGAGGTACAGCGCGATGTCGCGCAGCTGATCCAGCGACAGCGACGCCACGTAGCGGCGGGACCCGACGAGCCCGGACTCCTCGGCGCCCCAGAACGTGAACCGCACCCCGTTGGCGATCTCCGGCGACGATCCCAACTGCACCGCGGTCTCCAGCACGGCCGCGGTGCCGCTGCCGTTGTCGTTGATGCCGGGCCCCTCGGGCACCGAGTCCAGGTGCGCGCCGACCACCACGACGTTGTCGGTGGCGCCGGTCTTCGTCTGCGCGACCACGTTCCGGGACCGCACCGTCGAGGTCGTGGCGTCGACGCGCAGCTCCACCGGGCCTGGGCGGCTCCGCAGCCGCTCACCGTCGGGCTTGCTGACGCCGACCGCCGGCAGCGTGACGTTGGTGTTGTCTTCGCCCAGCGTGCCGCCCATCCGTTCCTCGAGCACGTTGTCGGCGACGATGAGGCCCACGGCGCCGCGCGCGGCGGCAGCGGCCTCCTTGTCCGCGAACGGGCAGGTGCCGCGATCGACGAGCACCACCGCGCCCCGCACCGGCAGCCCGTCGTAATCCGATGCGCTGCAGCCGGGATCCTGGTCCGCGGGGGCCGCCACCAGCGGGCCGGCGACGCCCTGGGCCGCCGTGCCCGCGCTGAACTCGAGCACCTTCGCCGGCACCGGCTGCCCGCCGATCCGCAGCAACACCTCCCCGGATGTGAAGGCGCGGTAGTCGAATTCCGGCGTCTGCACGTCGAAGCCCTTGTCGCGCAGCGTGGTGGCGACATAGTCGACGCTGGCCTCGTAGCCGGGGGTGCCGGCGGCGCGGGTGCCGCCGTGGGCGTTGGCGATGTCTTGCAGCGACTGCAGGTGCGCCATCATCGCGTCGATCGAGACGCGGCCGCTCAGCTCGTCGGCGAACCGGCCGGCCGCCTCGGCCGTCGGGGGCTCGGACTCCTGCTGCGTCGCGGTGGTCCGGGAACAGCCCGCCGCCACCACGGCCACCGCCGCCAGGAGCACGGCCCCGGTTTTCGCCCGACGCGTCACCGGCCCCACCGTAGTCACGCGTCGCGGCGGTTGACGACGACCGCACCGGCGACGAACACCGCAACCGCCACGACGGCGAAGTACACCAGCGACCCCGTCGGCCCCCACCACAGCCCGTCGGTCACATAGAGCCACGGCACGTCGGTGAAGGCGAACGCGTTGGTGAACGGCAGCAGCGGGCGCGCCCAGCCGCTGGTGCTGGGCAGCACCGCGAGCACCGGTTCCAGAACGAACGGCCACAGCAGCAGCACGGCAACCGCCCCCGCCGAATGCCGTACCAGCGCCGCGACGCCGATCGCGAGCACCACCGCCAGCCCGGCGTACACGGCGACCGCCCAGACGGGCCGCCACGCCGCCGCGGACCCCAGGTCGAGCAGCATCCCGCCCGCCGCGGACGCTTGGCCCTTGGCCGCCAGCAGCGACAGCAGCATCAGCGCCGCGGTGAAGGGCACCGTCACGAGCACCGCGAGCAGCGCCTTGGCGCCGATCATGATCGTGCGGTTCGGGATGGCGAGCAGGGTGGTGCGGATCAGGCCGGTGCGGTACTCGCCGGTGACGGTCAGCGCCGCCACCACCATGAGCACCGGAACACCGACCGCGGCCAGGCCCATCGCGACGTCGTTCGGCGTCACCGGGGTCCACTCGCTGCCCGCCGCGCCCAGGGCGGCGGCGGTGCCGAGCGAGACCACCGCCACGACGACGGCGCACCACAGCGGTGAGCGGGTGGTGGCGAGCTTGATGCGCTCGGCGGCCAGCGCGTCGCCGACCGCGGTCACGGCCGCACCACGCGCGACCGGTAGTCGACGGTGCGTCGGTGAGCGACAAGTAGGCCTCCTCCAGCGACGCCTGCCGGCTGCTGAGCTCGTGCAGGGTGACGCCGTGGCGGGCGGCCAGCTCGCCCACCTCGTCGATCGCCGCGCCGCGCACCACCAGCGAGGAATCGGGTCCGTCGGTGACGGTGAGGCCGGCGTCCGACAGGGCGGCGGCGAAGCGGCCGGCGTCGGGACTGCGGACGGTCACCGCGTCGGCGCCGGACTGCCGGGTGAACTCGGCCATGCTCGTGTTGGCGACGAGGCGGCCGCGGCCGATGACGACGAGCCGGTCCGCGGTGTTGGCCATCTCGGCGAGCAGGTGACTGGAGACGAACACCGTGCGGCCCTCGGCGGCGAGGCTGCGCATGAAAGTCCGCACCCACCGGATGCCCTCCGGGTCGAGGCCGTTGACCGGCTCGTCGAACAGCAGCACGCCCGGGTCGCCGAGCAGCGCGGTGGCAATCCCGAGCCGCTGCGCCATGCCCAGCGACAGCGAGCCCGCCTTGCGGCCCGCGACGTCGGCGAGCCCGACGATGCCCAGCACCTCGTCCACCCGGCGCACCGGGATCCGGTTGGCGGCGGCGATCCAGCGCAGCTGCGCCCGCAGCGAACGGGTGGGATGCAGCTGCCGGGCGTCGAGCAGGGCGCCGACGGTGCGCAGCGGATGGGTGAGGTCGCGGTAGCGGACCCCGTTGACGGTCGCGGTGCCCGAGGTGGGGCGGTCGAGGTCGACGATCAGCCGCATGGTGGTCGACTTGCCGGCGCCGTTGGGTCCCAGGAAACCGGTGACGACGCCCGGCTCGACGGTGACGGTGAGGTCGTCGACGGCTCTCGTTGCACCGAACTGCTTGGTCAGCCCCGTCAGCGTGATCATCGCCCCCACTATGGCACGGTGCGCGCCACCTGCCGGGCCACCAGTTCGGCAACCGCCCGCATACCGGCGGCGTTGGGGTGCAGCGGCGCCGGGCGGCCCGGCACCGGCAGGCCGGGCTTGGTGGTCCACGGCGCTGCCGACCAGGCGTGGTGGTCGGCGCTGGCGGCCGCGACGGGCACCACCTCGCAGCCGGTGGTCGCCGCGGCCGCGCGGGTGTGGTGGGCCAGCTCCGCCGCGACGTGGCGGCCCAGCGCGGCGTCGCGCTCGGCGAGCGGCGGGGCGGCGGTGCCCGGCGGCGGCAGCAGCGTCAGGTACTCGACGAACAGCACCCGGGCGCGCGGCGCGCGGGCCCGGACGGTCCGGCCGACCTCCTGCAGCGCGGCGCCCAGGCCGGCCAACGCCGCGTCGCGGGCCGCCGGGTTGAGCAGCTCGCGCAGCCGGTCGCCCAGCAGCGGCACCCGGCGCAGCGCCCGCGGCAGCCCGGCCGCCATCAGCAGCGGGACGTAGCCGACGTCGTTGCCGCCGATCGTGACGGTCACCAGCGCCTCGGTGCCGTCGAGCGCGTCGACCTGGGGGGCGGCACCGGGGCGACGCTCGGAGAGCACGTGCGCGGTGGTGGCGCCGGAATAGGTGACGTCGACGAGGTCGTGGCCGAGTGCCTCGGCGAGCAGGTGCGGATAGTTTCTCGCCGACCGGCCGGCCCGCCGCGGCGATCCCGGGGCGCGGGGCGCGATGCCCGGTCCGGCGGCCATGGAGCTGCCGAGGGCGACGTAGCGCGCCATCAGACCGGCGGGCTCGACGCCTGCGCCCAGTAGCGCTTGGGGATCCGGCCGGCGTGGCGGGCGAGGTGTCCGGCGGTGACGGCGGCGGCCATCGCGGCGGCCATCGCGGGCGGGTCGGCGGCGCGCGTGACGGCGGTCGCCAGCAGCACCGCGTCGCAGCCCAATTCCATGGCGAGCGCGGCGTCGCTGGCGGTGCCGATGCCGGCGTCGAGGATCACCGGGACGCCGGCCCCCGCCACGATGAGCTCGATGTGGCGCGGGTTGGCGATGCCGAGCCCGGTGCCGATCGGCGAGCCGAGCGGCATGACCGCCGCGCAGCCGACGTCTTCGAGCCGCCGGGCCAGCACCGGGTCGTCGTTGGTGTAGGGCAGCACGACGAAGCCGTCGTCGACCAGCCGCTCAGCGGCCCGGACCAATTCGATCGCGTCGGGCAGCAGGGTGCGCTCGTCGGCGATCACCTCCAGCTTCACCCACTCGGTGCCCAGCGCCTCGCGCGCCAGCTGCGCGGTGAGGACGGCCTCGGCGGCGCCGCGGCAGCCGGCGGTGTTGGGCAGCGGCGTGATGCCCAGCCGGCCCAGCAGGTCGAGCAGCCCGGTGCCGGCCTCGGCGTCGACGCGGCGCATCGCGACCGTGGTGAGTTCGGTGCCCGACGCCGCCAGCGCCTGTTCGAGCACCGCGAGGTTGGCGGCGCCGCCGGTGCCCATGATGAGCCGTGAGCCGAAGCTGCGGCCGGCGATGGTCAGTGTGTCGCCGCTAGCCACCCTGCACCGCCGCCACCACGTCCACCCGCGCGCCGTCGGCCAGCGCCTGATCCCACTCCGAGCGCGGCAGCACCGCCCAGTCGATCGCGACGGCGATCCCGCGGTCGGGGAAGCCGCGCAGGCGCAGCAGCTGCCCGACCGTGGTGCCGTCGTCGACCTGCACCTCTTCGTTGTTGACGGTGACCTTCATCGCACTCCTGCCAGTTCCTGCGCGACGGCCTCGGCGGTCCACGGCGCCAGCAGGAAGCCGGAGCGGCCGTGGCCCGTCGCGACCAGCGTGCGCTGGTCGAGCCGGCCGACGATCGGGAGGTTGTCGGGGGTCATGGGCCGCAGCCCCGCCGCGACCTCGGCGAGCTCATACTCGCCGAGTGCGGGCAGCACGGTGCAGGCGTCGTCGAGCAGCTCGCGCACCCCGCTGACCGTGGGCGCGGTGTCGCGGCCGTGCTCGTACTGCGTGGCGCCGACGACCACGCCGTCGGCCCGCGGCACCACGTACACCTGCCGGCCGCGGACCCGGGCGCGCACGACGCGCGCCGGCACCGGGAGGCAGCCGCGCCGCCACCGCAGCCGCAGCACCTCGCCCTTCACGGGCCGCACCGCCAGGCCGGGCCACAGCGCGGGCGCGTCGATGCCGTTGGCGATCACCACCTCGTCGGCGTCGGCGGCGGCGTCGGCCAGGGTGGCCACGGGCGGCGCCCACGCCACGCCGAGCCGCTCGCAGTGGCGCTCCAGGCCGTCGACGAGCGCGCGGTTGTCCACCGCCAGTTCGGTGGGCGCGACGAAGCCGTGGCGGATGGTCGACGCCAGCGCCGGCTCGAGGTCGCCGACGTCGGTCCGCCAACACACCGGATGTCCTTGTGCGGCAAGCCAATCGGCGGTGGTGCGCAGGTCGGCGGCGTCGGCGCGGTCGACGGCCACGACGAGCGATTCACGCGCGGTGACGACCTCGGGCGCCAGGCCGTCGAGGAAACCGGAGCGCCACAGCTGCAGCGACGCCAGCCCAATCCGCAGCAGGTCGTCCTCACCGGGCCAGCCCTCGCTGTGCGGGGCGAGCATGCCGCCGGCCACCCAGGAGGCCCCGCGCTGGGGCGCGCGGTGCACGCGCACCGACCAGCCGGCCTGCGCGGCGCGCCGGGCGACGGCCAGCCCGATGACGCCGCCACCGACGACGGCCAGCGCACCTGGGTTCACGCATCGCTCCCTTCGCCGGCATGACCCGGATCAGGTTCGACGGTAAGGACGGCCGCGCCCACTCTCAGTCCCCGCTCCCGGGACTCCCGTGCCTGTGCGGCCAGGCTACTCCCCGCAGGCGCTAGCGTTCGCGGTGTGCACACACCACGGCAGCGGCTGGCGTCGGCACGGTTGTACCTGTGCACCGACGCCCGCCGGGAGCGCGGGGACCTCGCCGAATTCGTCGACGCCGCGCTGGCCGGCGGCGTCGACGTCGTGCAGCTGCGCGACAAGGGGTCACCCGGCGAGCAGCGGTTCGGGCCGCTGGAGGCCCGCCAGGAGTTGGCCGCGCTGGCGGTCCTCGCCGACGCCGCCGCCCGCCACGGCGCCCTGGTGGCCGTCAACGACCGCGCCGACATCGCCCGCGCCGCGGGCGCCGACGTGCTGCACCTCGGGCAGGACGACCTGCCGCTGGCGGTGGCACGCGAGATCGTCGGCGCCGAGGTGGTGACCGGCCGCTCGACGCACGACGAAGCCCAGGTGGCCGCGGCGATCGCCGAGCCGAGCGACTACTTCTGCGTGGGCCCGTGCTGGCCGACGCCCACCAAACCGGGGCGCCCGGCACCGGGGCTGGACCTGGTGCGCCACGCCGCGGCCACCGGCACGGCCAAACCGTGGTTCGCGATCGGCGGGATCGACGCCGACCGGCTGCCCGAGGTGCTCGACGCCGGGGCCCGCCGGGTCGTGGTGGTGCGCGCGATCACCGCGGCCGACGACCCGGCCGCCGCCGCGCGGGCGCTCAGCGCGGCGCTTGCAGCAGCGAGCGCAGGCGCGCCTGCAGATCCTGGTCGGGATCGCTGACGTCGTCGCCCGGCACGCACCACACGAAGACGCCGGCCTCGATCTCGACGGTCCGCGGCAGGCCGGCGGTCGCCGGGCGCAGGGGCACGGCCACGGCGCGCAGCACCGGCCAGCTGGCCGCGAAACCCGGATGCAGCGGCAAGTCCGCCACGTCGGCCTCGTCGACCCAGCGCAGCTCCGCGCTCTCCCGGTTGGCGGTGGTCGGCAGCGGCTGCGGGGCGTCGGCGACCACGGTGGTGTAGGTCCAGGCGTCGCCGGCGGCGCGGGCGGTGACCACGGTGCCGCGCACGGTGATGTGCTCGACGGCGAGCCCGGTCTCCTCCCACGCTTCGCGGACCGCGGCCTGCTGCGGTGTCTCGTGGCTGTCGCGGGCGCCGCCGGGGAGTCCCCAGGTGCCGCCCTGGTGGCTCCACGGCGCGCGGTGCTGCAGCAGCACGGCCGGGCTGCCGTCGGGACGGGGGGCCCGCAGCAGCAGGCCGGCGGCACCGTGCCGGCCCCAGTAGTGGGAACCGTCGGCCGAGATCACCCAGCCGTCGCCGTCGCCGCGCACGCAGCCCAGGATAGGTCAACCTCCCGCCATTCTTAGGATTCGCTCATAGAGTGGGAACGGTCGGAAATCACACCCGTCGAGCACGAGGTTCCAGCCAGGTGACCGTGGAGTTGGCGCATCCGTCGACCGAGCCGCTCGCGACACGGGCGACGGCCGACGCCGCGCAGCCCTGGTGGTGGTTTTGGATCACGACGCCGGGCCGCATCCTGCTGATCGGCATGCTGCTGTCGGCGCTCGGCGTGGCCAGCGCGTTCGCCACCTCCACCTCCATCGACCAGCGGCAGGGTGCGCTGACCACCGTGCTGGACCACACCGAGCCGCTGTCGTTCGCCGCCGGCCAGCTCTACACCCGGCTGTCGGTGGCCGACGCCGCGGCGGCCACCGCGTTCATCGCGGGCGCCGAGCCGCGTGAGGTGCGGCAGCGCTACGAACAGGCGATCACCGACGCGGCCGTCGCCCTGACCCGCGCGTCGGCCGGGATCACCGACGCGTCCATGCAGCAGCTGCTGGGCCGCATCAACGCCGAGCTGGCCGTCTACACCGGCCTCATCGAGACGGCGCGCACCAACAACCGCGCCGGCAACCCGGTCGGCTCGTCGTACCTGTCCGAGGCGTCGGCGCTGATGCAGCAGACGATCCTCCCCGACGCGCAGCGCCTCTACGAGCAGACGTCGGCCCGGGTGGACACCGAGACCAATGCGTCGGCGCGCATCCCCGCGCCGGTGATCTTCGTGGTGGCCGTGACGCTGCTCTTCGGCGCCTTTGCCCACCGCTGGCTGGCGCGCCGCACCCGCCGGCGCGTCAACATCGGGCTGGTGGTGGGCGGGCTCGCGATCGTGGTGATGATCATCTGGGTGGGCACCGCGCTGGCCATCTCCACCGCCGGCAGCCGCGACGCCAAGGACACCGGCGCCGAGTCGCTCAAGACCATCACCACCCTGGCGATCACCGCGCAGCAGGCCCGCGCGGACGAGACGCTGTCGCTGATCCGCCGCGGCGACGAGAACACCCGCAAGCAGTCCTTCTACCAGCGCATCGACGCCATGCACTCCCAGCTCGTGACGTACCTGGCCCGCGACGACAGCGTCGACAAGAGCGGGCTGGCCAACGCCGACGAGCTGCTGATGCGGTGGCGGCAGGCCGACGAGCGCATCAACGCCTACATCTCGGTCGGCAACTACCAGGCCGCCACCCAGGTGGCGCTCGGCACCGGGGAGGACGACTCCACCCCGGCGTTCGACAAGCTCGACGCCGCGCTGGCCAACGCCATCACCGAGAGCCGTCGCCAGCTGCGCGGCGACATCGAGAACGCGCTGCGCGTGCTGTCCGGCGCGACCGTCGGCGCGGTGGTGCTGTCGCTGGGCGCCGCCCTGGCGGTCGCCGCCGGCCTCGCGCCCCGACTGAACGAGTACCGATGACCGCGCGCCGGCTGCTCGTCGCCCTGCTCACGGTGGTCGCCGTGGTGGCGGCGGGCTGCGGCGAACCGGCCTACCTGGACACCGAGCCGACGCTCTCGGTCCCGCCGCCCACCCCGGCCGGCATGGCCGAGCTCACCCCGTCCCGCCCGCCGGTCCGGCCGCCGGGCGCCGACGACTGCGACCTCACCGCCAGCCTGCGGCCGTTCCCCACCAAGGCCGAGGCCGACCAGGCCGTCGCCGACATCCGCGCGCGCGGCCGGCTGATCGTCGGCTCCGACATCGGCAGCAACCTGTTCAGCTTCCGCGACCCGATCACCGGCGAGATCACCGGTTTCGACATCGACATCGCCGCCGAGGTGGCCCGCGACATCTTCGGCACGCCGTCGCAGGTCGAGTACCGCATCCTGGCGTCGGCCGATCGCATCGCCGCGCTGGAGAGCCGCCAGGTGGACATCGTTGTGAAGACCATGAGCATCACCTGCGAGCGCCGGCAGCGGGTGGCGTTCTCGACGGCGTACCTGACGGCCTACCAACGCATCCTGGCGCCGCGCGACTCGGCGATCCGCACCCCGTCAGACCTGTCGGGCAAGCGGGTGTGCGCGGCGAAGGGCACCACCAGCATCCAGCAGCTGGAGCGGATCAACCCCGCGCCCATCGTCGTCGCCGTGGTCACCTGGGCCGACTGCCTCGTCGCGCTGCAGCAGCGGCAGGTCGACGCCGTCAGCACCGACGACGCGATACTGGCCGGGCTGGTGTCCCAGGACCCGTACCTGCACATCGTCGGCCCCAACATGAACACCGAGCCGTACGGCATCGGCATCAACAAGGACAACCCTGGCCTGGTGCGGGTGGTCAACGGCACACTGGAACGCATCCGCCGCGACGGCACGTGGAACACGTTGTACCGCAAGTGGTTGACCGTGCTCGGGCCGGTGCCGTCGCCGCCGTCGGCCCGGTACCTGGACTAGGAAGCGTTGACGATGGGCGATCCGGACACCGGCGAGGTGAGCGTCGGCACGCAGCCCGCCGAGCTGTCCGAGCTGTACCTGGATTCGGTGGCGACGATGCGGCCGATGTCCACCCAGGCGATCTTCCGGGCGCCGCTCGACGACGCCGCCACCGCGACCACCGATCCGACCGCCGTCGAGGACACCACCGGCGCGACGCGGGCGGTGTCGCCGATCCGCCGGCTCGGCGGCGGGCTCGTGGAGATCCCGCGCGTCCCCGAGATCGACCCGCTGGCCGCGCTGATGCGCAACCCGGTGGTCGCCGAGTCCAAGCGGTTCTGCTGGAACTGCGGCCGGCCGGTCGGCCGCTCGACCAATGGCAGGCCCGCCCCCAACGAGGGCGACTGCCCGTACTGCGGCAGCCACTTCTCGTTCCTGCCGCAGCTCAACCCGGGCGACCGGGTGGCCGACCAGTACGAGATCAAGGGCTGCCTCGCCCACGGCGGGCTGGGCTGGGTGTACCTGGCCGTCGACCACAACGTCAACGAACGCCCCGTCGTGCTGAAGGGCCTGGTGCACTCCGGGGACGCCGAGGCGCAGGCCATCGCGATGGCCGAGCGGCAGTTCCTCGCCGAGGTGGCGCACCCGTCGATCGTCAAGATCTTCAACTTCGTCGAGCATCCCGACGCGCACGGCGACCCCGTCGGCTACATCGTCATGGAGTACGTCGGCGGCCGGTCGCTGAAGGAGGCGCGCGGCGAGAAGCTGCCCGTCGCCCAGGCGATCGCCTACATGCTCGAGATCCTGCCCGCGCTGGGGTACCTGCACTCGCTCGGCCTGGTCTACAACGACCTCAAGCCCGAGAACATCATGGTCACCGAGTCGCAGCTGAAGCTGATCGACCTGGGCGCGGTGTCGCGGATCAACTCGTTCGGCTACCTCTACGGCACGCCGGGCTACCAGGCGCCGGAGATCGTGCGCACCGGCCCGACCGTCGCCACCGACATCTACACCGTCGGCCGCACGCTGGCCGCGCTGACCCTGAACCTGCGCACCCGCAAGGGCCGCTACGTCGACGGGCTGCCCGACGACGACCCGGTGCTCGCGACCTACGACTCCTACGCGCGGCTGCTGCGGCGCGCGATCGACCCCGATCCGCGGCGCCGCTTCACCAGCGCCGAGGAGATGTCGGGCCAGCTGTCGGGTGTGCTGCGCGAGGTCGTCGCGCATGACACCGGTGTGCCCCGGCCCGGCCTGTCGACGATCTTCAGCCCGTCCCGGTCGACGTTCGGCATCGACCTGCTCGTCGCGCACACCGACGTCTACGTCGACGGGCGGGTGCACACCGAGAAGCTGACCGCGCAGGAGATCGTCACCGCGCTGCCCGTGCCGCTGGTCGATCCCACCGACGTCGGCGCGCCGGTGCTGAGCGCGAACGTGCTCTCGCAGCCGGTGCAGACCCTGGACTCGCTGCGCGCGGCCCGCCACGGCGCGCTGGACTCCGAGGGCATCGACCTCAGCGAGTCGGTCGAGCTGCCGCTGATGGAGATCCGCGCACTGCTCGACCTCGGCGAGGTGGTCAAGGCCACCCGCAAGCTCGACGAGCTGGCCGAGCGGGCGGGCTGGCGGTGGCGGCTGGTGTGGTACCGGGCGGTGGCCGAACTGCTCAGCGCCGACTACGAATCCGCGGCCAAGCACTTCACCGAGGTGCTCGACATGCTGCCCGGCGAGGCCGCGCCGAAGATCGCGTTGGCCGCGACCGCCGAGCTCGCCGGCAATCCGGCGGCGCTCACCTACTACCGCACCGTGTGGACCACCGACAACGGCACCATCTCCGCGGCCTTCGGGCTGGCGCGCACGCAGTCGGCCGAGGGCGACCGCGAGGGCGCCGTCCGCACCCTCGACCAGGTGCCAGCGACGTCGCGCCACTTCACCACGGCGCGGCTCACGAGCGCGGTGGCCCTGCTGTCCGGACGCTCGGGCTCCGAGCTGACCGAGGAACAGATCCGGGACGCGGCGCGGCGGGTCGACGCGCTGCCCGACACCGAGCCGCGGGTGCTGCAGATCCGCGCGCTGGTGCTGGGCACCGCGATGGACTGGATCAGCGACAACGAGGCCAGCTCCAGCCACATCCTCGGCTTCCCGTTCACCCCGCACGGGCTGCAGCTGGGTGTCGAGGCGTCGCTGCGCGGCCTCGCGCGGATCGCGCCCACGCAGGCGCACCGCTACGCGCTGGTCGACCTCGCCAACTCGGTGCGGCCGACGTCCACCTTTTGACGGCTCGCCGTCGCCACCTTTTGACGGCTACCGTGACTCCTTGATGACCGCACCCGAACCCGTGCCGCACCCGGGCCGCGAACGCCAGGAGTCGATCTACCGTGCCGGTGTCTTCGGCCGTCGCCCCGCGGTGCCGACCAACTTCACCGAGCTCGAACGCGCCGCCCGCCGCCGGATGAGCAAGCAAGCGTGGGCGTATGTCGCCGGTGGCGCGGGCGAGGGCACCGGCATGGACCGCAACCGCGCCGCGTTCGACCGGTGGGCGATCGTGCCGCGGATGCTGCGCGACACCTCCCGGCGCACGCTGTCGACCGAATTGTTCGGGCGCACGCTGCCGGCGCCGGTGCTCGTCGCACCCGTCGGGGCGGCCGGGCTCGTCGCGCAGCGCGCCGACGTGGAGATCGGCGCCGCCGCCGCCGCGGTCGGCGTGCCGTACATCTTCTCGAACCAGGGTTCGGCGCCCATGGAGGAGACGGCCGCCGAGATGGAGCGCGTCGTTTCCGGGGCGAGCGAAGCGACGGGGAATATTTCCGGGGCGAGCGAAGCGACCGGGGATAGGAGAGCTGGCGCGCCGCGCTGGTTCCAGCTGTACTGGTCCACCAACGAAGACGTCGTCGACAGCTTCATCGCACGCGCCGAGACGGTGGGCGCCGACGCGCTCGTCGTCACCCTCGACACCACGCAATTGGGTTGGCGGCCACAGGATCTGAACCTCGGGTCGCTGCCGTTCACCCGGGCCATCGGGATCGCGCAGTACACGTCCGATCCCGCGTTCCGCGCATCGGTGCGCGACCGGATCGCCGCTGCCACCGCAACGGGGCAGCGGCCCGACGTGCAGGTGACGCTGGGTGCGGTCAAGACCCTGTTCTCCCTGGCGCGGGAGGTGCCCGGCGGGTTCTTGCGCAACCTCACCTCACCGGTGCCGCGCGCCAGCGTGGAGACGTTCCTCGCCACCTATTCGAGGCCCTCGCTGAACTGGGACGACATCGCCGGCCTGCGCGAGCGGACCCGGCTGCCGATCGTGCTCAAGGGCATCCTGCACCCCGACGACGCGCGGCGGGCCGTCGACCTCGGCGTGGACGGCATCGTCGTGTCCAATCACGGTGGCCGACAGATCGATTCGGTGATCGGTGCGGCCGACGCGCTGGTCGACGTCGCGGCGGCGGTCGACGGGCGCTGCCGCCTGATCCTCGACTCCGGCATTCGCAGCGGTGCCGACATCGTCAAGGCGCTGGCGCTGGGCGCCGACGCGGTCGCCATCGGCCGGCCGCACATCTACGGTCTCGCGATCGCCGGGCGCCGCGGGGTCCAGGAGGTGCTGGAGAACCTCATCGCCGAGTTCGACCTGATCCTCGGGCTCGCGGGTGTCGCCTCGCTCGACGAGCTGGACTCCTCGCTGCTGCGCCGGATGGCGTAGCGGCGGGCACGGCGACACAGCGACGCGGCAACTCGGCTACCGTGAAGTCATCGGGTCAGATGGGAGCAGCGGATGAAGGTTCGCCTGGGGTACGTGACCGTCGAGGTGGATGACCGCGTGCGCCGGCGGATTGCGGCGGCCGGCGAGCGGCTGCGGCTGTGGGTCGCCGGTGTCACCGCCTACGTCCGCAGCGCCGGCGACGACGTCGAGACCGTTGGTGGGCGCGTGCGCGGCATGTGCGACGCCGCCGCCACCCGCGTCGATTCCGCGATCGAGCGGGTCAATTCGCGCGTCGCCCCACCCGAGCCGGAGGTCGTCGCTCCCGAGCCGGGTCAGCGGCCGCACCTGCGCGCCATCTAGCAGCAGCCGTTCGGCGTTCGTCGACTAGGGGCGCTGCAGACCGGCGTGCGCCAGCCAATCGCGGAACGACTGCAGCGCCGGGTTGAGTTCACGCACCGCAGCCAGGTCCCGAGCACCCACGAAGCGGGCCGAATTCTGCGCGTAGTACTGGAACATGTTGGCCATCTCGACGGCTCCGGGGAACCCCAGCGCGCGGAACTGTTCCCAGCTCATGGGCCGGTAGGTGACCGGTTCGCCGAAGGCGTCGCTGAACGCCGACGCGTATTGCTCGCCGGTCAGGTGATCACCGGCGATGCTCACCGTCTGGCCGATCAGTCCGGCGCCACGCTTGAAGATGCCCAACGCGGTCTTACCGATGTCGGCGACGGCGATGCCCGACAGCGGTTGGTCGGCCATCGGAAGGGTCAGTTCCAGCGTGCCGTCACCGGCCCGGGTGGGGCCGACGCCGCCGGCGAAGCTCTCGAAGAAGAACGTCGTGCGCAGGAAGGTCGTCGGGACGTCGTACTCGCGGAACAGGGCGTCGGCCTCGGCCTTGGCGTCGAAGTGCGGCACCTTGTAGCGCTCCTCGACGGTCGGCACCTGGTCGTCAGCGCCCAAGACCTCGCGGGTGTCCTCCAGCGTCGACCAGATGACGTGGCCGACGCCGGCCTGCTTGGCCGCCAGCGCGGCGTTGTCGGCCTGCGCACGCTCCATGTCGGCCCTGGTTCGTGCGGCGTCCTCGTCGGCGGAGCGTTCAGCCCAATAGTTGGTGACGACGAACGCGCCGTCGGCGCCGTCGAACGCAGCCCGCACGCTCGCCCCGTCGTCGAGGTCGGCTTCGACGACTTCGGCGCCGGCGGCCGCCAATTCGCGGGCCTTCGAGGATTGGGCGCTGCGGGTGAGGACCCGTACCCGGAACTGCGGTGCGGGGTCGTCGAGGATGGCTTGGACGAGGCCACCGCCCTGCTTTCCGGTGCCTCCGACAACGGCGATCAGCTTCTGCTCGGACATGGTCATTCCCATCTGTTGTCGGTGAGTGCGGCTACTGGCCGCGGGTACGAGAACGCTCTGCCCCAGGCGGCGGTCATCCCAGCAGCCGCGATCGTCGGATGCGGGCCGCCGGATCCACCGCGTCGGCGATCGACCGGGCGCGCTCGCGGACGTCGTCGGGCAACGCCGATGACACCGTTGCGGCGCCCTCGACCCACGAGCCGGGCGTCACACCGGTTTCGGCGGGCGTCCACACGGTTCGAGCGCGGGCGAACCCTTCCTCGATCCGTTCCCGCGGATAGCGGTCCAGCGGCGCGACCGCGTGGTAGACGAAGCCTCCGACAGGGCCGACCACGGCTCCGTCGCGCCGCCGCGGCGCGCCCGCGACATGGCGGAGTTCCATCATGACGAGGGGAGCGTCGTCGGCGGTGGCTGCTGCACGGTCGACGAATTGTGCGGCCGCGTCGCCGCGGCGTATGCCTCCGATCCCGCGGCGTGGAGCATGCGCTCACCCTACAACGAGCCGGAGGAAATCCTCCACTTAGTCGATGACGTCGAGGCACGCCCGCGCGATCGCGAGCTCCTCGTTGGTCGGTACGACGAGCACGGCGATCCGCGAGGAGTCGGTGGAGATGCGGCGCGGCCGGTCGCCGGAGTCGTCGTTGCGCGTCTCGTCGAGTTCGATTCCCAGCGTCTCGAGTCCGACGAGCGCGTCGCGGCGGACCTGGGCGTCGTTCTCGCCGACGCCGGCGGTGAAGCTGATGACGTCGGTGCGGCCGAGCACCGCGAGGTAGGCGCCGATGTACTTGCGCAGCCGGTGCACGTAGACGTCGTAGGCGAGCCGCGCCTCGTCGGAGCCGTCGGCGATCATGGCGTGCAGCTGACGGAAGTCGATCTCGTTGGCCAGGCCGAGGGTGCCGGAGCGCTTGTTGAGGATCGACTCGACCTTGTCGAAACTCATGTTGGCGGTGCGGCCCAGGTAGAAGATGATGCCCGGATCGACGTCGCCGGACCGCGTGCCCATCACGAGGCCCTCCATCGGCGTCATGCCCATCGAGGTGTCGACGGGCTTGCCACCGGCGATCGCCGACGCCGACGCGCCGTTGCCCAGGTGCAGCACGATCTGGTTCAGCTCGGCCGGCGACGCGCCGAGGAACTCCGCGGCCTGCTCGCTGACGTACTGGTGGGACGTGCCGTGGAAGCCGTAGCGGCGGATCTTCCACACCCGTGCGACGCCGCGGTCGATGGCGTAGCTCTTCGACTTGGGCGGCAGGTCGTGGAAGAAGGCGGTGTCGAAGACGGCGACGTGCGGCAGGTCGGGCAGCACCTTGCGGGCGACCTCCATGCCGAGCACGGTCGGCGGGTTATGGAGCGGCGCCAGCGGCGCCAGCTCCTCCATCTCGGCGATCAGCTCGTCGGTGACCAGCGCCGGCTCGTAGAACGTCTCGCCGCCGTGAACGGC
Source organism: Mycobacterium sp. MYCO198283 (assembly GCF_021213805.1). Lineage (GTDB taxonomy): Bacteria > Actinomycetota > Actinomycetes > Mycobacteriales > Mycobacteriaceae > Mycobacterium. Next base: position 238,736 of record NZ_JAJQJI010000003.1, on the reverse strand, counting down.
CCGGTGCCCCACGGCCACCAGCCCGAACGAGTTCAGGTCGGCGCCGGCCTCGGCGAACAGGTCGAACACCGTCCGCAGCGCGGCCTCGTGGTCGGCGACGCGGTAGTTGCGCTCCCAGCTGTGCTCGCCGATGGTCAGCCGCGCCGACGAAATGCCCTCGCCGATGCGCTCGACGATGCCGGCGGCCACCGTGGTGCCCGACTTCGGTTGCAGCAGCTTGTATTTCACCGACGACGAGCCGGTGTTGAGAACCAGCACGGTGGGCGAATCGGTCATCGCTTCTCCTGCGCCTGGATGGCGGTGATCGCCACGGTGTTGACGATGTCGGAGACGAGCGCGCCCCGCGACAGGTCGTTGACGGGTTTGTTCAGGCCCTGCAGCACCGGGCCGATGGCCACCGCGCCGGCACTGCGCTGTACCGCCTTGTAGGTGTTGTTGCCGGTGTTGAGGTCCGGGAAGATCAGCACCGTCGCGCGGCCGGCGACCTCGGAGTCGGGGGCCTTGCTCTTGGCGACGGACGGCTCGACGGCGGCGTCGTACTGGATCGGCCCCTCGACGGGCAGGTCGGGCTGCCGCTCGCGCACGAGTTCGGTGGCGCGGCGCACCTTGTCGACGTCCGCTCCGCTGCCGGACGTGCCGGTGGAGTACGACAGCATCGCCACCCGCGGTTCGATGCCGAACTGGGCAGACGTGTGCGCCGACGAGATGGCGATGTCGGCGAGTTCCTCGGCGGAGGGATCCGGCACGATCGCGCAGTCGCCGTAGGCGAGCACGCGGTCCGCCAGGCACATGAAGAACACGCTCGACACCGTGGACACGTCGGGCTTGGTCTTGATGATCTCGAACGCCGGCCGCACGGTGTGCGCGGTGGTGTGGGCGGCGCCGGACACCATGCCGTCGACGATGCCGTTGTGCACCAGCATGGTTCCGAAGTACGACACGTCGCGGATCACCTCGACCGCACGCTCCAGCGTCATGCCCTTGTGCTTGCGCAGTTCGGTGTACTGCGCGGCGAAGTCGTCGGCGTAGGCGTTGTCGCACGGATCGATGACGGTGGCCACATCGAGGTCGACACCGAGTTCGGCAGCGCGCGACCGGATCTGCGACTCGACGCCCAGGATCGTCAGGTCGGCGACGCGGCGCTGCAACAGCCGGCCCGCCGCGCGCAAAATGCGGTCGTCGTCGCCCTCGGGCAGCACGATGTGGCGGCGGTCGCTGCGCGCCTGGTCGATCAGCTGGTACTCGAACATCTGCGGGGTGACGACAGCGGGCAGCTCGATGGCCAACTGCGCCAACAGATCTCCGATGTCGACGTGGCGCTCCATCAGCGCGAGCGCGGTGTCGATCTTGCGGGTCGACGCGGCGGTCACCCGGCCGCGGGCCGACGCCACCGCGCTCGCCGTCTCGAACGTGCCGAGGGTCGTCGCGATCATCGGCAGCCGCTGGTGCAGCCCGTCGACCAGCTTGGCGATCGCCGGGTGCAGCGGCAGTCCGCCGTTGAGGATGACGCTCGACAGTGACGGACACCCCTCGGCCGCATGGGCACTGGTGACGGCGAGCACCACGTCGGAGCGGTCGCCGGGGGTGATGACGGTGGCGCCTTCGGTCAGCCGTTCCAGTACGTGTTCGGCGGTCATCCCGGCGACCAGCACCCCCATCGCCTCGCGGCCCAGCAGCTCGGCGTCCCCGGCGACCAGCGTGCCGTCGACCGCCCGCTGCAGGTCCTCGACCGACGGCGCCACGAGCACCGGGTCTTCGGGCAGCACGTAGCTGGCGGGCACGTCGGGCAGCGCCGCAAGTGCCTCGGCGACAGCGGCGAGTTCGTCGGGTTGGCAGCGGTTCGCGACCACGGCGGCGGTGCGGGCGTGCTGCGCCGACAGCTCGGCGAGACACACCTCGGCGACCTGGGCCACCTCGTGCGGGGTGCGACCGCGTGCCCGCACCGTCAACACCACCGGCGCACCGAGGTTGACGGCGATGCGCGCGTTGACGCTGAGCTCGGTGGGTGCGGTGACGTCGGTGTAGTCGCTGCCGACGATGAGGACGGCGTCGCACCGGTCGGCGACCGCGTGGTAGCGGTCGACGATCGTCGCCAGCGCCGCCTCGGTGTCGTCGTGCAGCTGCTGGTAGCTGATCCCGACGCACTCATCGAACGACAGGTCGGCGCTCGCGTGGTCCAGCAGCAGCTCGAGGATGTGGTCGCCGTGCTCGCTGCGGGCGATCGGCCGGAACACGCCGACCTTCGCGACGGTCGCGGTGAGCCGGTGCAGGATGCCCAACGCGACGGTCGACTTGCCGGTGTCGCCCTCGGGGGCGGCGATGTAGATCGCCCGGGCGGGCGAAGCGGGGCCGGTGGGCACGTCCCCACCCTGTCAAATCATGCGAGCTTGCGCAGCCGGGGGGCCAGGTCGCGCTCGAACAGCTCCAGGAACCGGCGCTGATCGTGCCCCGGTGCGTGGAACACCAGGTGGTTCAGCCCGTAGTCGACGTAGTCCTTCACCTTCGCGACGGCCTCGTCGGGATCGGAGGCGACGATCCACCGCTTGGCGACCTGCTCGATCGGCAACTCGTCGGCGGCTTTCTCCATCTCCAGCGGGTCGTCGATGGAGTGCTTCTGCTCGGCGGTGAGCGACAGCGGCGCCCAGAACCGGCAATTCTCCAGCGCCGCTTCGGGATCGGTGTCGTAGGAGATCTTGATCTCGATCATCTTGTCGATGTCGTCGGCGTTGCGGTCGGCTTTTTCTGCCCCTTCGGCCACCGCGGGGAGCAGCTTGTCCTTGTACAGCTCCTCACCCTTGCCCGACGTGCAGATGAAGCCCTCGCCCGCGCGGCCGGCGTACTTGGCGACGACGGGACCGCCGGCGGCGATGTACACCGGCACGCCGTCGTCGGGAACGTCGTAGATCGAGGCGCCCTTGGTCTTGTAGTACTCGCCGTCGAAGTCGACGCGGTCGCCGAGCCACAGCTCGCGCATCAGGCGCACCGACTCGCGCAGCCGGGCGAACCGCTCCTTGAAGTCGGGCCACTCGCCCTCGAAGCCGGTGGCGATCTCGTTGAGCGCCTCGCCGGTGCCGACGCCGAGGAAGATGCGGCCCGGATACAGGCAGCTCATCGTCGCGAACGCCTGCGCGATGACGGCGGGGTTGTAGCGGAACGTCGGCGTGAGCACCGACGTGCCGAGCTGAATCCGCTCGGTGCGCTCGCCGACGGCCGTCATCCAGGCGAGCGAGAACGGTGCATGGCCGCCCTCGTGCCGCCAGGGCTGGAAATGGTCGCTGACCGTGGCGCTGTCCATGCCGTGCTGCTCGGCGAGCACGCCGAGCTCGACGAGCTCGCGGGGCGCGAACTGCTCCGCCGACGCCTTGTATCCGAGTTTGAGTTCAGCCATTCCTCGTTTCTACTCCCCCTACACTCCCGGCATGGCTGCGGCGCTCACCCAGGTATCCGAGCACGTCCACGTGGCGCGCACCGAGCTGGTGAACTGGACGCTGGTGACGTCCCCCGACGGGGTGATCCTGATCGACGCCGGCTTCCCGGGGCAGCGCGACGACGTGCTCGGCTCGCTGCGGGAGCTGGGCTTCGGCGTCGACGCGCTGCGGGCGATCCTGCTCACCCACGCCCACATCGACCACTTCGGCACCGCCATCTGGTTCGCCGCGACGCACCGCGTCCCGGTGTACTGCCACGCCGACGAGGTCGGGCACGCCAAACGCGAGTACCTGGAACAGGTTTCGCCGCTGAGCCTGGCGCCCCGGTTGGTGCGGCCGGCCTGGCTGCGGTGGTCGGCCGAGGTGGCGCGCCGCGGCGGGCTGGTGCGCGACGGCATCCCGACGGCGGCCGCGCTGACCGAGCAGGTGGCGGCGGCGCTGCCCGGGCGGCCGCGGGCGGTTCCGACGCCGGGGCACACCGGCGGTCACTGCTCGTATGTGGTCGACGGCGTGCTGGTGACCGGTGACGCGCTCGTGACGGGCCATCCGGTGTCGCGGCGGCAGGGGCCGCAGCTGCTGCCGAAGGTCTTCAACCACGACGAGCGCGGCTGCCTGCGCAGCCTGGCGGCGCTGGCGCTGCTCGACAGCGAGGTGCTGGTGCCCGGCCACGGCGACATCTGGCGCGGACCGGTCCGCGATGCGGTCGCCGACGCGACCGCTGCGCGCTGACATTCAGGCCAGGCCGAGGTGCTGGCGCAGCGTCGTGCCGGTGTACTCGGTGCGGAAGACGCCGCGCTCCTGCAGCAGCGGCACCACGGCGTCGACGAATTCGTCCAGGCCGTGCGGCGTCAGGTGCGGCACCAGGATGAACCCGTCGCACGCATCTGCAGCCACGTAGCGGTCCATCTCCTCGGCGACGTGCGCGGCGGTGCCGACGAACTGGTGCCGCGTCGTCACCGCCATCACCAGCTCGCGCACCGACAGGCGCTCCGCCTCGGCGCGTGCCCGCCAGGCCTTCGCCACCTCCCGCGGATCGCCGTGGCGGACGCGGCCCTGCGTGATGGTCGAGTCGACGACCGGATCGAACTCCGGCAGCGGACCGTCGGGGTCGAGGCCGGAAAGATCGGTGCCCCAGACCTGTTCGACGAAAGTGATGGCGGTGGCGGGGCTCACCTGCTGCTCGCGGATGTGCCGAGCCCGGTCGCGGGCGTCGGCGGCGCTGTCGCCGAGCACGAACGTCGCCGCCGGGAACACCAGCAGCGCCGCGGGATCGCGGCCGGCGGCCGCCGCGCGCGCCTTGACGTCGGCGTAGTAGCGCCGGCCCGCCTCGAGGTCGCCGTGCAGCGTGAACAGCGCGTCGGCGTGGCGGGCGCCGAAGTCGCGGCCGTCGTCGGAGTCGCCGGCCTGCAGCAGCACCGGGTGGCCCTGCGGGCCGGCGGGCAGCGTCGCGACGCCGTGCACGTCGAATTGGGCGCCGGTGAAGTCGACGTGACGGATGCGGGCCGGGTCGAGGTAGGTCCCGCGTCGCGGGTCGGCGATCACCGCACCGGGCTCCCAGCTGTCCCAGAACTGTCGTGCGACGGTGACGAATTCGGCCGCGCGGACGTAGCGGTCGGCGTGGTCGAGGAAGCCGCCGCGCCGGAAGTTGGCGCCGGTGAACGCATCCGATGACGTGACCGCGTTCCAGCCGGCGCGGCCGTCGGACAGCTGGTCGAGGGTGGCGAATTGGCGCGCCACCTCGAACGGCTCGTTGAACGTGGTGCTGATGGTGCCGACCAGCCCGAGCCGCTCGGTCACCGCCGCCAGCGCCGCCAGCACGGTGAACGTGTCGGGGCGGCCCACCACGTCCAGGTCGTGGATCAGCCCGCGGTGCTCACGCAGCCGCAGGCCCTCGGCGAGGAAGAAGAAGTCGAACAGGCCGCGCTCGGCGGTGCGGGCCAAGTGCTCGAACGACGCGAAGTCGATCTGGCTGCCCGCGCTCGGGTCGGTCCACACCGTGGTGTTGTTGACGCCCGGGAAGTGCGCGGCGAGGTGGATCTGCTTGCGCCGCTCAGCCATTGGTGATCCCCCAGCGGCGGGCGAGCAGCTCGTGGGACCGCAGCCGATCGGCATGGGAGTGCGTCACCGAGGTGACGACGAGCTCGTCGGCGCCGCTGTAGCGCTGCAGCGCCGCCAGCCGGTGGGCCACCTCGTCGGGGTCGCCGACGAACTGAGTGGCCAGCCGGTCGGCGACCACGGCGCGCTGCTCGTCGCGCAGCGGCTCGACGGTGGCCGGATCCGGATACGGCGGTGCGCCGGCGCCGGTGCGGATGGCGTACACCCAGTGCCCGTAGCTCGCGGCGAGCGCGTGGGCGGTGGCGCTGTCGTCGGCGACCACCACGTCGGCCGACACCACGACGTAGGGCTCCCGCAGGTGGCGCGACGGCTGGAAGTTCGCGCGGTACACCTCCACGGCGTCGAGCGCGGAACCCGGGGTGATGTGGTAGCTCGCGACGAACGGCAGCCCGCGGGCCGCGGCCACGCGCGCGCTCTGCCCCTTGCTGCTGCCGAAGATCCACGGCACCAGATCGGTGTCCTCGGCGGGCACCACGTGCACCGGGTGCTCGCCGACCCGGAACTCGCCGGCGAGCATGGCCTCGATGTCGGCGATCTGGTCGGCGAAGTCGGGTGCCTCCGCCCCCGGTTGGGTGAGCACCGAGAGCTGGGCGCGCATCTGATCGCTGCGCAGCAACGCCGACTGGTCGAACGGCGGCGGGATCACCACGCCGGCCACCTCCCGCCACTGCGGAGCGGGCTTGTCCTGCTTCGGTTTCGGCGCCGCGCCGGCCTCCCGGCGCCGCTGCTGCGAGCGGCCGACGCCCATGTCGATGCGGCCCGGGTGATACGACGCCAGGATCCCGAACCGCTCGGTCACGGCGAGCGCCGTCGTCTGGCCCAGCTGCACCGCGGCCGCGCCGACGCGGATGGTGCTGGTGGCGGCGGCGACCTGGCCGGCCACGATCTCCGGCCGGGAGCAGGCGACCGCGACGAAGTGGTGCTCGGCCAGCCAGTATCGGCGGTACCCCCACCGCTCGGCGTGCTGCGCCAGGTCGACGGTGTTGCGCAGCGCGGTAGCGGCGTCGCTGCCGGCGCTGATGGGCGACAGGTCGAGGATCGACAGCGGTATCGACGGCGGTACGGTCACCGGCCCTCCCTGGTGTAGCGGTTGATCGCCGCTGCGAGCCCGAGGCGCTGGCGCAGCGTCTCGCCGTCGCGGTAGGCGGTGCGGAAGGCCCCGGCGTCCTGCAGCCGGGGGACGACGTCGTCGACGATCGCCGGCAGGTCGAGGTCGTTGACGGCGGGCCGCAGCCGGACGCCGTCGACGCCGAGGCGCTGCCAGCGCAGCAGCAGCGCGACCAGCTCGTCGGCGTCGCCGGTGAAGATCAGTGCGTCGGAACGGAAGTCGCCGGCCGGTACCTCGCCGTGCAGGGAGACGACGATGTCCGCCCACACCTGCAGGTGGTCGCCGCCGGCGTCGCTCACCTCGCGCCGCAGCGACGCCACGGTCGCGTCGTCGGTGGGGGTGATGAACACCAGATCGGCTGCGGCGGCGGCGAATCGGTACACCGGCAGCGAGTGTGCCAGCACCGCCACCACCGGCTGGCCCTGCGGCGGCCGCGGCGTGATCGACGGGCCCTTCACCGAGAAGTAGCGGCCCTCGAAGTCGACGTAGTGCAGTTTGGTCCGGTCGACGTAGCGGCCGGTGGCCACGTCGCGGATCACCGCGTCGTCCTCCCAGCTGTCCCACAGCCGGCGCACCACCTCGACGACGTCGGCGGCTTCGTCGAACAGGTCGACGGCCGTCACGTCCCGGCGGCCGAACAGGGCGGCCTCGTGCGGCGCGGCGCTGACCCGCGGCTGCCATCCGCCGCGCCCGCGGGACACGAAGTCCAGCGTCGCAATCGCCTTGGAGACGTGGAACGGCTCGGTGTGGGTGACGGTCGCGATCGGCACCAGCCCGATGTGGCGGGTGGCGGGTGCCACGTGCGCGGCGACCATCACCGCGTCGGCGCGGCCCGCGAGGCGCCGCGGGCTCAGCTGCGGCTTGCGGCCCGCCTGCGGTGACAGCGTGTCCTCGAACGACACGAAGTCGAGCAGCCCGCGCTCGGCCGTCTGCACCAGCGGCGTCCAGTGCCGACCGCTGGTGACCGGCGCGGCGTCGGGGCGGTGCGTCAACGCCACGCGCCACGCCTGCGGGTGCCAGCCGTGGCCGTCGAGGGCCACCGCGAGGCCGATCACGGCAGCTCCTTGAGGAACGCGACCGGGTAGTTCTCGTCGCCGGCGGCGGGCAGCGGCTCGGCGAGCCGGCGGTAGCCCGTGGTCTGGTAGAGCCGCTCGGCCTCGGGCTGGCGGTCGCCGGTGGTGAGGTAGACGCGTCGGTAGCCGCGCGCGGCGATCAGCGCCTCCAGCTCGGCGAGCAGCAGCCGGGCGTAGCCGCGGCGGCGGTGCGCGCTGTCGGTCCAGATCCGCTTCAGCTCGGCGGTGGTGGCGTCGAAGCGGCGGAACGCCCCGCCGGTGACCGGCCGGCCGTCGAGCACGCCGACCAGCAGCGCGCCGGCGGGCGGGCTGAACTCCGCGGCCGGATAGCTGCGCAGCCAGCGGTGGATGCGGTCGCGGTCGCCGTCGTAGCGCTGCGCGTACTCGAGCGCGAGCTCGTCGAGCAACGGCTGGGCCAGCGGATCGTCCTGGCTCACCGCGAGGAACGCGACCGTGGACACACCCATCACGCCACTGTGCAACGCACGGCGGCCGGGCGCATTCCGGGCGCGGAGTGAGCCACTTCACCTACAAACTTGACAGGTGTAAAGTTCGGCCGCATGGACAACATCAACGGCAAGACCGTCGTCATCACGGGCGCGGCCCGCGGGATCGGCAACGCCACCGCGAAGGCCCTGCTGGCGCGCGGTGCCCGCGTCATCATCGGTGACCGCGACGTCGATGCGCTGGAGTCGGCCGTCGACGCGCTCGCAACGCTCGGGCCGGTGTCGGGCCATCCGCTCGACGTGACCGACCGCGAGTCGTTCCAGCTGTTCCTCGACAAGGCGCGCGCCGACGGCGGCGGCCGGATCGACGTGCTGATCAACAACGCCGGCGTCATGCCCGTCGGCCCGTTCCTGCAGCAGACCCAAGCGGCCATCCGCGCGTCGATCGAGGTCAACGTCTACGGCGTGCTCACCGGCTGCCAGCTGGTGCTGCCGGAGATGGTCGAGCGCCGCAGCGGCCACATCATCAACATCGCGTCGCTGGCCGGCGTCATGGCGCTGCCGGGCCAGGTGGTCTACGCCGCCAGCAAGTTCGGCGTCGTCGGGCTCACCACCGCGATGGCCGACGAGTTCGCGCCGTACGGCGTCGACGTCACCGCCGTGCTGCCGCCGTTCGTCAACACCGATCTCACGTCAGGCACCCGCAAGACCGGCGCGTCGAAGCCCGTCGAGCCCGAGGAGATCGCGGCGATCATCGTCCGGGCGCTCGACAAGCCGAAGACCTTCGTCTCGCTGCCCGATGCGCTGCGGCTGTTCGCCACGTTCACCAACAACCTCGCGCCGCGCGGCCGCCGCTGGCTGAACAAGAAGATGGGCCTCGACGACGTCTTCCTCACCTTCGACGCCGCGGCCCGCAAGGCCTACGAGGACCGCGCGCAGTCCAGCATCGGCGTGGCCGAGAAGAAGGCCTAACCGAGCGCGCGGTCGAGGTCGGCGATCAGGTCGTCGGTGCCCTCGAGGCCGACCGAGATGCGCACGACGCCGTCGCCCAGCCCGATCGCGGCGCGACCCTCGGGGCCCATCGCCCGGTGGGTGGTGGTCGCCGGATGGGTGATCAGCGACTTGGCGTCGCCGAGGTTGTTGGAGATGTCGATGAGCTGCAGGCCGTCGAGCACCTCGAACGCGCGCTGCTTGCTGGCGCCTGCGAGCTCGAAGGTGATCACCGTGCCGCCCGCCGTCATCTGCCGCGTCGCGAGCTCGTACTGCGGGTGCGACGGCAGGAACGGGTAGCGCACCCAGCTGACGCCGGGATGCTGCTCGAGGAACTCGGCGATACGCAGCGCGCTGCGGTTGCCGTAGTCCACCCGCACCGCCATGGTCTCCAAGCCCTTGAGCAGCGTCCACGCGTTGAACGCGCTGATCGCCGGGCCGGTGTGGCGCATCAGCTTCTGCACCGGGCCGTCGATGTACTCCTTGGCGCCCAGGATCGCGCCGCCGAGCACCCGGCCCTGCCCGTCGATGTGCTTGGTGCCCGAGTACACCACCACGTCGACACCCAGCGGGAAGCCCTGCTGTAGCAGCGGCGTGGCGAACACGTTGTCCAGCACCACCTTTGCGCCGGCGGCATGCGCCAGCTCGGACACCGCGGCGATGTCGACGAGCGACTGCATCGGGTTCGACGGCGTCTCGAAGAACACGGCCTGCGTGGGCACCGACAACGCTTCCTCCCACTGCGCCAGGTCGTCGCCGTCGACGAAGACGGTCTCGATGCCCCAGCGCGGCAGGATCTCGTTGCACACCACGAAGCAGGAGCCGAACAGGCTGCGGGCGGCCACCAGCCGGTCGCCCGCCCCGAGCAGCGCGCCCAGCGACGTGAACACCGCGGCCATGCCGGTGGCCGTCGCGAAGCACGCCTCGGCGCCCTCGATGAGCCGCAGCCGCTCCTCGAACATGCTGATGGTCGGGTTGCCGTAGCGCGAGTAGACGAACCGGTCGATCTCGCCGGTGAACGCCTTTTCCGCGTCGCCGGCGGTGGCGTACACGTAGCCCGACGTCAGGTACAGCGCCTCGGCGGTCTCCTCGAAATTCGATCGCAACAGCCCGCCGCGCACGCCGATCGTCGCCTGGCTGACGCCCTCGGGCAGCGGCGCCGGGATGCGCACGGAAGGCTTGTCGCCGGAGCTCATGACTGCCGCCACGGCAGGCCGGCCGCCCGCCAGCCCTCGTGCCCGCGGTGGCCGTGCTCGTCGAGCCCGCCCTCGAAGCCGTCGGAGATGTTGTAGCTCGGCGCGATCCCGGCGGCCGTCGCGGTGTCCGCGGCGCCGATGGACCGGTTCCCGGAGCGACACAGGAACAGCACCGGCCGCTCACCGGGCGTGACGCCGGCGGCCTGCAGTTCGTCGAGGAAGCGGTCGTTGTGCGACCCGTCGCTGCGGTTCCACTGCACGAACACCACCCGGCGACCCAGCTCCGTCAGATCCGGCACACCGACGAACCGCCATTCGGCCTCGGTGCGGACGTCGACGAGCACCGCGTCGGGGTTCTCGTTCAGCAGTTCCCACGCCTCGACGGACGTGATATCCCCTGCGTAGCTCACGTGGCGAGTTTTCCACACGCGGCTACGGGTAGCCCGAGCACACCTTCCAGGCGCCGTCCTCGCGGACCGCGGTGACCGCGGCGGTCCGCTTGTCGTCGCGGTTGCGCTCGAAGCTGTACTGCACCGTCGCGGTGGCCCGGTCGCCGTCGATCCGGATGTCGGTGACGTCGTCGACGTAGCGCGCACCCGACCGCGCCTTTGCTTCTCGCTGCGCCGAAAGCGCCTGCGCGTCGCCGGCGGCGAGCGCCGCACAGGTGTAGGAGCGGTAGTCGCCCGGGTTATCGCGCTGCAGGGCGTCGTTCTGGCCGACGAGCGCGCGGGCGACCTGCTGTTCGTCGCTGACGCCGTCGTCGTCGGTGAGCGCGAGGACGGTGATCACCGCGACGACGAACACGATGATGACCAGCGCCGCCAGGAACGGCGCGGGGGTGCCGTCGTCAGCGCGGTCGGCGGTGCTGTCGGGGGTGTCGGCCATGGGCTACCACAGCTTCCGCAGGGCGGCGGCGAGCTGGCGCACCCGGTCGCGGGCCCGGATGACGTCGGGTGCGGTCGCGATGGCGGCGGCGTGGCGGTGCGGCGGCCCGAACAGCAGCACGTCGCTCTCGGCGGTGTGCAGCGCATCGGCGAGGACGGGGATCGGGTCGGCGGTCGCGGGTGCCGCATCGCGTGGCGCCGACACCAATTCGGCCGCCCCGGGGGAGACCAGGATCGTGTCGACCGGCAGGCCGAGCACTGCCCGCGCGTGCAGCTCGAACGCCGACAGCCGCTGGCTGCGCACGGTGACCAGCCCGGACGCGAACGGGTGGGCGCTGACGTCGGCGAAGTACACCTCGTCGCCGCGCACCAGCAGTTCGACGCCGAACAACCCGCGACCGCCGAGCGCGTTGACGATCCGGGCGGCCACCGACTTCGCGACGTCGAGCGCGGCGGGCGACATCGCCTGCGGCTGCCAGGTTTCCACGGCGTCGCCGACCAGCCGGTGCCCGATGGGTTCGCAGAACTGCACGCCGTGGCCGCCCGGCTTGACGCCCCGGACGGTCAGCAGCGTCACCTGGTAGTCCACCTCCACCACGCTCTCGGCCATCACGCGGCCCGCGCCGGTGGCGGTCGCGCGCGTCCACGCCGGCTCGACGTCCTCGGCGCGCAGCAGCACCGACTGGCCCTCCCCGGCGGGCGGCCCCAGCGGCGACACCACGAGCGGATAGCCGGCGTGGGCGGCGACGGCCGCCAGCTCCGCGGCCGACGACGCGAACCAGAACGGCGCCGTCGGCAGCCCCAGCTCGTCGGCGGCCAGCCGCCGCAAGCCCTCGCGATCAGCGGTCAGCGCAGCGGCTTTCGCGCTCGGCAGCACCTCGACATCCTCGCGGCCGTGCGGGCCGGGCCAGCCGTCGCCGACGACGACGACCGCGGGTCGCTCACGCTCGATCAGCCCGGCGATCTCGGCGCTGTCGGTGGGCGCGGCGGTGAGCGCGCGGTCGGCGGCGCGCTGGGCGGGCGCGTCGGGCTCGGCGTCGACCGCGATGACGACGGCGCCGAGCCGCTGGAAGGCGATCACCAGCTCGCGGGCCAGCTCGCCGGCGCCGAGCAGCATCACGGTCGACTGCACGCGGTCAAGCCTGCCAGATCACTGCGGCAGCGCGGCGGGGTCGTCGAGCGTGCTGTCGACGTAACACCAGCGCCAGCTCTCCCCCGGCTCGTAGGAGCGCATCACCGGGTGGCCGGTGCGCTCGAAGTGCTCGGTCGCGTGCCGGTGCGGGCTGGAATCGCAGCAGGCGACGTGCCCGCACTGCAGGCACTTGCGCAGGTGCGCCCACGCCGTGTCGCCGAGGGCGTCGCAGTCCTGGCAGACTTCCCCGGCCGACTCCGGTTCCGCCGCGGCGTCGAGCGCCGCGAGGTGCTCACACCGGTCATCGGTCGCCGTGTCCGCCGTGCCGGATCGCCGTCGCAGCCGTTTCACCACCATTGCAGGATAAAGAGGTGAATGCCTCGCTGCTGGCGGTGCTGGTCCTGGCGGTGCTGCTCGCCGCGCTCGCCCGCCACTACGCCGTCAACGCTCCGCTCGCCCTGGTGGTCGCCGGGCTCGCGATCGGGTCGGTGCCCGGCGCTCCTGACTTCGAGCTCGACCCGGACCTGGTGCTGTTCGTCATCCTGCCGCCGCTGCTGTGGTCGGCCGGGCTGGAGAGCTCGTATGTGAACCTGCGCCGCAACATCCGCGCGATCGGGCTGCTGGCGGTCGGGCTGCCGCTGGTGACCACCTTCGCCGTCGGGTTCGTCGCCTACCGGACGGTGCCCGAGCTGACCGTCGCGGCGGCGCTGGTGCTCGGGGCCATCGTCGCACCGCCGGACGCGGTGTCCGCCACGGCCGTCGGCCGCCGCCTCGGGCTGCCCCGGCGCATGATGACGCTGCTCGGCGGCGAGAGCCTGCTCAACGACGCCACCGCGCTGACCGCCTACAAGGTTGCGCTGGCCGCCGCGCTGGGCACCGCGGCCTCGTGGGAGCGCCCGCTGGCGACGTTCGGGCTGGCCGCGATCGGTGGCGCGGCGGTCGGTGTCGCGCTGGGCGCGCTGCTGGTGTGGGTGCGCCGGATCCTCGACGATCCGCTGGTGGAGAGCGCCGTCGGGCTGCTGGCGCCGTTCGCGATCTACCTGGCGGCCGAAGAGATCCACGGCTCGGGCGTGCTGGCCGTGGTGGTGGCGGCGCTGATCGCCGGCCAGCACTCCACCCGCGCCGGCTACGCCACCCGGCTGCAGGACCAGGCGGTGTGGAAGGCGCTGCAGCTGGTGCTCGAATCGGTGGCGTTCCTGCTGATCGGCCTGCAGCTGCCGCAGGTGGTGAAAGACCTGCGGGGGCTCGCCGTCTCGACGCTGGCGGTGTCGTCGGTGGCAGTGTTCGTGACGGTGATCGTCGTGCGGATCGGTTACCTCTACGCGTTCGCGTACCTGCCGCGGCTGCGGCGCCGCCGCGACCAGCGGCCGTCGGCCGCGGAGGTGTTCATCGTCGCGTGGGCCGGGATGCGGGGCGTGGTGTCGCTGGCGGCGGCGTTCGCGGTGCCGCTCACGACGCCGGCCGGCGCGCCGTTCCCCGGGCGGCCGCACCTGGTGTTCCTGACGTTCGTGGTGGTGGTCGGGACGCTGCTGCTTCACGGCCTGACGCTGCCCTGGCTGATCCGGCGGCTCGGCGTGCGCGGCGACGAGGCGCGCAGCGACGCGCTGGCCGAGGCCGCCGCTCAGGACAAGGCCGCCCGCGCCGCCGCCGCCCGGCTCGACGAACTGCTGGCGGCGGAGGAGACCGCCGACGTGCACGAGCGCGCGGCGGAGGTGCTGCGCGGCTGGAACACGCGGCGGCGCAACTCGGCGTGGGAGCGGTTGGGGCGCGACGACGCCGACCTCGGCGAGGCGCCCTCGTCGGCGTTCCGGCGGTTTCGGCTGGAGATGCTGGCCGCCGAGCGCGCGACGTTCATCGCCGAACGCGACAGCGGCCGCATCGACGACGAGGTGCTGCGGTCGGTGCTGCACGGCCTCGACCTGGAGGAGGCGACGCTCAACCGGCGCTGAGCGAGCCCTCCAGGTAGGCGACGATCGCGTTGGTGAGTCCGCGGCGGGCGTCGTCGAGGTCGTAGTAGGAGCCGAGCTGGCGCTCCGAGACCAGCCCGCGCATCGCGCCCGGGATGAACGACGCGACCTCCCGTACCCGGCCCGGATCGACGTCGACGTCGGCGAACGCGGTCTGGCAGGCCTCTATCCAGCTGCGCCCCCACGACTGCAGCTCGGCCGCGGTCTGCGGATACAGCCGCTCCAGTTCGGCGCCGTCGCGCGGCAGCGCCGCCCGCAGCGTCTCGATGGCCCGGGAGTCCGGCGCCGAGAGACCGTCGAACAGCAGGTCGATGATCGTGGCGACGCGCACCCGCAGCGGCGTGCCGGGATCGGCCCGGCCCACGAAGTCGCCGCGGCGCTGCGCGGTGCGCGCCAGCACGGCCGCCCACAGCCCGTCGATGCCGCCGAACTGGTACTTCACCGCACCCCAGGTGGCGCCGGCGTCCCTGGCGATCCGGTTGGCCGACGCCGCGGCGGTGTCGCCGGTGGCGAGCGCCCGCAGGGCGGCGTCGAGCATGCCGTCGCGGGTCGCCTGCCCGCGGCGGTTGGTTCGCCGCACGCGCGCCGCTGCCACCACTTGACGAATCGTAGAGGGCTCTGTGATTGTCGAGCAATGGCGAAGCCGCCGCTGTCGATGCGCCCGACCGGCTGGTTCTGCGTCGCGTGGTCCGACGAGGTCGGCGCCGGCGACGTGCACGCGATGCGCTACTTCGGCCGCGAGCTGGTCGCCTGGCGCGCCGAGTCCGGCCGGGTGGCCGTGATGGATGCCTACTGCGAGCACGTCGGCGCGCACCTGGGGTTCGGCGGGACGGTCGTCGGCGAGGTGATCCAGTGCCCGTTCCACGGCTGGCAGTGGAACGCCGAAGGCCGCAACGTCTGCATCCCCTACCAGGACCGCCCGAACCGCGGCCGCCGGATGCCGACCTATCCCACCGTCGAGCGCAACGAGGCGATCTGGATCTGGCACGACGCACCGGGCCGCGAGCCGTATTTCGATGTGCCCGACGTGTTCTCGGCGTTCGGGGACGGCAGCCGCGCCGCCGACTACTACCCGCAGCAGCGGCTGTTCCGGCAAGCGCTGGAACTGCATCCGCAGTACGTGCTCGAGAACGGCGTCGACTTCGCGCACTTCAAGTACGTGCACCAGACGCCGATCGTGCCGGTGTTCACCCGCCACGACTTCGCCGGCCCGGTGGCTCGCGTCGACTTCACCATCACGTTCGAGGGCGACGAGCAGCAGTCGATCGACGACGTGCGCAGTGGCGTCGAGGCGATCAACGGCGGGCTCGGCATCGCCGTCACCAAGAGCTGGGGCATGGTCGACAACCGCACCATCAGCGCGGTCACCCCGGTCGACGAGGCGACGTCGGACGTGCGGTTCATGGTCTACATCGGGCGCACCCCCGGACGCGACGACGTGCGCGCCGAACGTAAGGCGCGGCAATTCGGCGACGAGGTGATCCGGCAGTTCACCCAGGACATCCACATCTGGTCGCATCAGCGGTATTCCGATCCGCCGGCCCTCGCCACCGCCGAGTACGAAGGGTTCACCGCGATCCGCCGGTGGGCCGAGCAGTTCTATCCCGCCGACGAGAAGGCTGAACCATGAGCGCACCGATCCGGGTGTTCCAGGTCGCGACGGGCAACGTCGGCACCGAGATGATCAAACGGCTGCAGCACCGGCCAGACCTCGAGCTCGTCGGATTGCACTGCTACACACCGGAAAAGGTGGGCCGCGACGCCGGCGAGATCGCCGGGATCGGCCCCATCGGCGTGACGGCGACGGGCTCGGTCGACGAGATCATCGCCGCCCGGCCCGACGTGTTGACCTTCCACGGCGTGTTCCCCGACGAGGACCTTTACGTGCGCGTGCTCGAGGCGGGCATCAACATCGTCACCACCGCCGACTGGATCACCGGCTGGCACCGCGACACCAACCACCCGCATCCGTCCGGAAAACCGGTGTCGCAGCTGCTCGCCGACGCGTGCGAGCGGGGTGGGTCGACGTTCTACGGCACCGGCATGAACCCCGGCCTGAACCAGATCCTCGGCGTGGTGTGCTCGGCCGACGTCGCCGAGATCGAGAACGTGACGACCGTCGAGAGCGTCGACGTGTCCTGCCACCACAGCCGCGACACGTGGATCGAGGTGGGATACGGCCTGCCCGTTGCCGATCCGGCGATTCCAGGCAAGCTGGAGCGCTACACCCGCGTGTTCGCCGACAGCGTGCTGCTGATGGCCGACTGCTTCGGCGTGGAGCTCGACGAGGTGGCCTTCAGCTACGAGCTCGGCGCCTGCACCAAGGACGTCGACCTTGGCTGGTACCAGCTGCCGAAAGGCTCGCTCGGCGGGAACTACATCAAGTATCAAGGCATGGTCGACGGCGTGCCGCGCATCGAGACCCACCTCGAATGGCAGATGACGCCGCACACCGACCCGAGCTGGAACATCAAGGGCTGCTACATCACCCAGATCACCGGCGACCCGTGCGTCTACAACAAGCACATGATCTTCCCGAAACCCGGTGTGGACCTCCGGGATCCGGCGTCGTTCGCCTCCATCGGGATGACCGTCACCGGGCTGCCGGCGCTCAACGCGATCGCCTCGGTGGTGGCCGCCCCGCCCGGCCTGCTCACCAGCGCCGACGTGCCGCTGCGCGGGTTCGCGGGCCGCTTCCGGAGCTGAGACGGCAGCAGTCAGCCGCCGAGGTCCTCCTGGAAGTTCCGCATGCCGTCGATCACCGCGCGGAAGACGCGGTGCGCGGCGGCCAGGTCGTCGTCGGAGAGGTCCGCCATGGCGCGCCGCGTGTGCTCGCCGAGCGGCCGGAAGAAGGCGCTGGCCACGTCGAGGCCGCGCTCGGTGTAGCGCAGGCTGATCTTGCGGCGGTCGACCGGATGCGGCTCGCGCCGGATGTGGCCGGAGGCGATCATCCGCTCCACGAGATAGGTGACGGCGGCCGCGGTGACGCCGAGCCGCTGGCTGAGCTCACCGGCCGTCAGCGGGGCGCCGGCGCTCTCGGCGACCGAGATGTGCTGCAGCGCCCGGAAGTCGTTGGCGCTGAGCTGGTTGCGGGTGCAGAACCGCCGGCCGATCTCCTCGGACTCCGCGGCGAGCGCGCGCACGTCGGCGGCGATGCCGTCCTCGAGTCCGGCGCGGTCGTCGTTCACCCGACAATGTTAACTTGATTAACCGTTAAGCAACTTAATAAGCTTTGGACATGCCCGCCTGGATGCGGTTCGCCGCCGTCGTCACGTCCCGCCGGTCCTGGGCGCTCGCGGTACTGCTGGTGGTCGCCGGCGCTGCCGCGATGGCTCTCCTCGGCAGCAGCGGGGGCGCCGAGCGTTCACCGGTGGTGCTGCCCGCGGACACCGAAGCGGCGCGGGCCGCCGCCGCCGCCGCGCACTTCCCCGGCGGCGACCAGGCGCCCGTCATCCTTGTGGTGACCCGCACCGACGACGGCCGGTTGTCGCCGGCGGACATCGCCGCCGTGGACGCGGCCCGCAACCGGCTGGCGCCGGCTGCCGCGGCGGGTGGGCCGCCGCTGCAGGTGTCCGCCGACGGCGAGGCCGCGCTGGCGCCGGTGCCCCTCGACCCGTCGCTCACCGGGTTCTCGCTCACCGACGAGGTCGAACGCCTGCGCGCGGCCGCCCGCGAGAGCCTGCCGTCGCAGCTGCGGGCCGAGATCACCGGCGGGCCGGCGTTCGGTGCCGACATCGCCGACTCGTTCAAGGGCGCCAACGTGACGCTGCTCGCGGTCACCGGCGCCGTGGTGGCGCTGCTGCTGATCGTCACCTACCGGTCGCCGATCCTGTGGCTCGTGCCGCTGGCCGTCATCGGGCTCGCTGACCGCGTCGGCTCGGTCGCCGGCACGGCGGCGGCCGAGGCGTTCGGGCTGTCGGTCGACGGCTCCACCTCCGGCATCACCAGCGTGCTGGTGTTCGGCGCCGGCACCAACTACGCGCTGCTGCTGATCTCCCGCTACCGCGAGGAGCTCGAGCGGGTCGATGAGCGCTCGCGCGAAGAGCGGCAGGCCGATGAGCGCTCGCGCGAAGAGCGGCAGGCCGATGAGCGCTCGCGCGAAGAGCGGCAGGCCGATGAGCGCTCGCGCGTCGAGCATGACCGAGGCCACCGCGACGCCCTGCGCACCGCGGTCCGTCACGCCGGTCCGGCCATCGCCGCCAGCAACGCGACCGTGGTGCTGGCGCTGCTCACGCTGGCGTTCGCGACCTCACCGAGCACCCGCAGCCTCGGCGTGCAGGCGGCGTCCGGGCTGCTGATCGCCGCACTGTTCGTGCTGGTGGTGCTGCCGCCGCTGCTCGCGCTGTGCGGCACCCGGCTGTTCTGGCCGTTCATCCCTCGCCGCCACGACAACCCGTCGGTGAACACCGGGGTGTGGCACCGCATCGCGGCGTGGGTGTCCGGGCACGCGGGCCGGGTGGCCGCCGTCTCGGTGCTGGTGCTCGCGCTGCTGGCCGGGGCCATCCTCACGACGTCCGTCGGGCTCAGCCAGCTCGACCAGTTCCGGGTGAAGGCCGAATCGGTCACCGGCTTCGAGACGCTGTCCGAGCACTTCCCCAGCGGCCTCACCGATCCCACCACCGTCGTCGCCGCCACCGACCGCGCCGCCGACGTGCAGCGCGCCATCGACGGCACCCCCGGCGTCGTCTCCGCCGCCCAGACCGGCACCTCGCCGGGCGGGCTGACGCGCTGGAGCGTGGTGACCGTCGCCGAACCGGCCTCGGCGCGGGCGTTCGACACCGTCACCGCGCTGCGGACCTCGGTGAGGCAAGCTGATCCGGAGGCGCTGGTCGGCGGCGCGGACGCCGAGGCGCTCGACGCCCGCGACGCCGCGCAGCGCGACCGGCTGGTGCTCTTCCCGCTGATCCTGCTGGTGGTGCTCGCGGTGCTGTACATACTGCTGCGGGCGGCGCTGGCGCCGCTGGTGCTGGTCGGCGCGACCGTGCTCAGTGCGCTGGCCGCGCTCGGCCTCGGCGGCTGGGTGAGCGTCCAGCTGTTCGGCTTCCCGGCGCTCGACAACGCGACGCCACTGTTCGCGCTGTTGTTCCTGGTCGCGCTCGGCGTCGACTACACGATCTTCCTCGTGACGCGGGCCCGCGAGGAGTCGGCCGACCACGGCACCCGCGAGGGCATCGTGCGCGCGGTGTCGGCCACCGGCGCCGTCATCACCAGCGCGGGCATCGTGCTGGCGGCGGTGTTCTGCGTCCTCGGCGTGCTGCCGCTGATCGCGCTGACCCAGGTCGGCATCATCGTCGGCCTCGGCATCCTGCTCGACACCTTCATCGTCCGCACGGTGGTGATCCCGGCGTTGTTCACGCTGATCGGGCCGCGCATCTGGTGGCCGGTCCGCGTCGGCCCCTGAGCCCGCTCGCCGAGAACACCGTTCTTGCGCCTTTTCGGCCTCGAAAGCGGCAACAACGGTGTTCTCGGCGGGCCATCGGGCAGTCGGTACCGTCGAAGAGGTGACCCAGGCACCGCCGCTGCACATGCGCCGCGACGGGTTCGACCCCACCCCGCAACTGGCCGCCATCCGCGAGCACGAGGGCGTGCTGCGGGTGACGAGCGCGCTGGGCTGGCCGGCGTACCTGGTCACCCGCCACGACGACGTCAAGCGGGTGCTGAGCGACCACGACACGTTCGCCAACGGCCGTCCGGCCGCCTTCGCGCCATCCGTCGGCACCGCCGAGCAGGCCGCCGCGCGGGCCGGCAACCTGTTGGCGCTCGATCCGCCGGAGCACCAGCGTGTGCGCCGCATGCTCACCGGCGAATTCACCGTCAAGCGAATGAAGCGCCTCGAGCCCCGGATCGTCGAGATCGTCGACGAGCACCTCGACGCGATGGCGCGCACCGGCGGGCCGGCCGACCTCGTCGAATCGTTCGCGTTGCCCATCCCGTCGCTGGTGATCTGCGAGCTGCTCGGCGTGCCCTACGCCGACCGCGCCGACTTCCAGCACCGCAGCGCCCGCCAACTCGACCTGTCGCTCCCGATCGACGAGCGCCTGGAGCTGCAGCGGGCGGGCCGCGACTACATGGCGGCGCTGGTCACCGGCGCGCGGCGCGCCCCCGGCGACGACATGCTCGGCATGCTGGTGCGCGAGCACGGCGACGAGCTCACCGACGACGAGCTGATCGGCATCGCCGGGCTGCTGCTGCTCGCCGGCCACGAGACCACGTCGAACATGCTCGGGCTCGGCACCCTCGCGCTGCTGCGCCACCCCGGCCAGCTCGCCGCGGTGCGCGACGACCCGGCCGCCGTCTCGCCGGCGATCGAGGAGCTGCTGCGGTGGCTGTCCATCGTGCACACCGCGATCCCCCGGGTGACCACCACCGCGGTGGACGTCGCCGGGGTCCGAATCCCGGCCGGCCAGCTGGTGTTCGCGTCGCTGCCGTCGGCCAACCGCGACCCCGCGTACCTCGACCACCCGGACGTCCTCGACATCGGCCGCGACCTGCCTGGCCACCTGGCGTTCGGCCACGGCGTCCACCACTGCCTCGGCGCCCCGCTGGCCCGCATGGAGATGCGCATCGCGTTCCCGGCGCTGCTGCGACGGTTCCCGACGCTGCGGCTCGCCGAAGCGTTCGAGGACGTGGCGTTCCGGAGCTTCCACTTCATCTACGGCCTGCCGTCACTGCAGGTCGCCTGGTGAGGATGGCGGTTGCGCACAGCGACGAGGCCGAGGATGACGACGATCGTCGTGAGCAGGACGGCGGCCACGGGCAGGGACGGGTCAACACGTAGGCGCACCAGAAACGTGACGACGGCGTTGCGGCGAAATGCTCGGAATACCGCGGTGATCTCGGGCACCTTGGCCGCCGCGGCCGCCAACCCACCGCGGGAGACGCCGGGTTGGCGATCCTCTCGGGCGTGTGGCGGAGTTCCTCGCAGTGTCTCGTTTGTATAGAAATGAGACACCCGCTGGAACTAGCTCCCAGGGATCAGTTCGAGGCGCCGCGCCAGATCGGACATGAAAACCCCATCTGGGTCCGCCTTGGCGCGGATGGCGCGCCAGTCATTGAGCCGGGGATACATCTGCGGGATGTGGTGTGCTCTGGTTCGGGAGTCCTTGGCAAAGTACAGTCGGCCCTTCATGTCGAGAACGTGTTCGTCTACCTCGTTGAGGAAGGGCCCGATGCCCGGTTTGATCGGGAAGTCGAGGCTGAGCATCAAACCCGGGTGTGGCCACGACAGCGGGGCTCGGTTGCCAGGACCCATGCGTTTGAAAACGTTGAGAAATGACTGATGCCCGGAGTGGGCGATGAGCTTGATGACCTCGCCGAGTTGCTGCTCAGCGCCGAAGGGGATTGAAAACTGATACTGCAGGAAGCCCGCTTTGCCGTAGGCCCGGTTCCATTCGCCGAGCAGATCCAGCGGGTGATAGAACTGCGTCAAATTCTGGATCGCCCCCCGACCTCGCTGGGGATACATGCGGTAGGCCACCTCCGCCATGACTCGCGAGGTGACGCCGTTGACCAGTCCGTTCGGAACGATGTCAGGCACCGTGAACAGTTGAGGTGCGTTGAACCGCAGAGGATCTCGACGGAGCTTAGGCGGGAGTTGATCAAGAGTGGCCAGCGATCCGCGGGTGAAGCCGGCCCGGCCCATTCGAGAACCGGTGGAGATGGTGTCGGGAACCGACATGGAGTAGTCGTAGCCCTGATCGGAGCCGCCGGTGAGCAGCTCCATCGTCTCATCGAGATTGCGGGTGCGGTCGTGGTCGGCGATGAAGTAGGCGGTTTCGGTGCGCTTCATGCGAACTCGGGCGCGCAGCACGACGCCGGTTAGGCCCATGCCTGCCACTGTCGCCCAGAACAACTCGGACTCGGGGCCGTCGGGGGTCAGTGTGGTGATGGAGCCGTCGGCTTTAAGCAGGTCCATCGACAGCACGTGGTTGCCGAAGCTGCCATGGGAGTGGTGATTCTTGCCGTGAATGTCGGCGGCGATCGCGCCGCCGACGGTGACTTGGCGGGTGCCGGGCAGGACCGGTACCCAAAGGCCGTGTGGCAGGACGTCACGCATCAACGTATCGAGGCTCACCCCAGCGTCCAGGTCCACGATTCCGGTGTCGGGGTCGATGTGATGGATCCGGTTCAGCGGGGTCATGTCGATGACCAGCCCGCCGCCGTTTTGCGCGGGGTCGCCGTAGCTGCGGCCCAAACCGCGCGCGATGACACCGCGCGGACCAGCCGACCGCACAGCTGCTGCGAGCACGTCGACGTCCGGTGTCGACAACACCTCTGCTCGGGAGTGGATGCGACGCCCCCAACCGCACAGCGTGCGGCTGGTCGTCTCGATCCGCGGTTCGTCAGCCACGGTGGACCCGCGGGTCGGTCAGCGTCGCTACAGCTGTGTGCCTGTGCTCGGTGACTTGGCGGGCGACGGCTCGGCGGATGTAGCCGGTGCCACCGATCAGCACGACTTTCATTCTTCTCTCCGTCCTCTCGCTTCGAAGGTGTTGTGGAAAGGACACTCCTGCAGAGCTTTTCGGCCGTGGGTGACCACTCGAATTGGGGTGAGTCGAAGGACGGCGCGGTCCTCGCCTGAGCCGGTGAAGGCGTCGGGATCGTTGCCGTAGTGGCGGGTGATGCGGGCGAAGAAGGCGAGGTCGGGGTCGGGTCAATTGTCGCGGTCAGTGGTTTTCGGCTGAAGCGAGGTCTTGTTTCCATTGCCGAAAGCCCTCTTCGGTCCGTCCACGGCGCCAGTACCCCGAGATCGAGGCGCTCTTGGCATCGACGCCGCGTTCCTTGAGGATGTAAGACCGCAGGTTGTGCATGACGGTCTGCGCTTCGCCGTGGATGAAGACCTGAGGCCGGCCGGGGAGCCAAGGTGCATTCCTGACGGCGGCCATCAGCGGAGCGTTGTCTCCTGCTTGACTTTCCGGCACCAGGTCGGCGCGTCCTCCGCGGTGGATCCACTGCACCTGCACGCCGTCGGGGGTCGGCAGCGGCAGTTCATCGTCGGGTCCGGTGACTTCGATGAATACCTGCCCGATGGCTGCTGCGGGCAGCGCGGCCACAGCTGCACTGATTGCCGGGATTGCGGATTCATCGCCGGCGAGCAGATGCCAGTCTGCGTTGGCATCGGGTGTGTAGCCGCCGCTGGGGCCCATCAGGTAGACGGGCTCGCCGGGGGTGGCTCGGCCCGCCCACGCACCCGCGACGCCGAGGTCGCCATGGGTGACGAAGTCGATGGCGATCTGTCGGTTCACTGGATCCGCGTACCGGACGGTGTAGGTGCGTATCACCGGCCGGTTCTCGGCCGGCAGTTCGGCGAAACTGTTCATCGTCAGCGGAAGCTGCAGCTCCGCCGTGTCGATGGCGGTTGGGAAGAAGAGGATCTTGACGTAAGCATCGGTGGCGTCGCTGGGGACGAAGGTGTCGAAACCGTCACCCCCCAGCACTATTCGAATCATGTGGGGGGTGAGCTTCTCGGTGCGTATCACCTCGAAGGCATGTACTGGTCGCTCGGTCAAATCGTCTCCAATCGTTGTAGGTTTCTCGCGCCGCCGTGAATGGGCAACGCCTACTGGGGCTCGGTTTGGCCCAGCTTCTCCAGATGGCTCCAGTAGTTCATCCCGACGCCGTAGACCGTGGCCGTACATTCGATCGGCGCCAACAGCTGCACGTCGGTCAACGCGACCGCGTCGCCGGTGATCGTCACGTCGCCGTGACCCGCCGTGACCGCAGGTCCCCAGTCACCGATCGTGCCCGATATCGGTGAGACGGTTCGACTATCGGTGTCGACGATGCCTCCATTCGGGGAAAACTCGTCGGTACCCATTGCGCTGCCCCTTCGTGGGGTCGGTCGCCATACGGCGCTGGGTCGCTGGCCCGTTCGGGTGCCGTCAGTCGAGCCGAATCTCCTTGGATCAACGCCAGCGGCAGCGAGTCGCTGCGCGGGCTCCAGCCCAGGATGGCTGCGAGGTCTATGTCGGAGGTCCGCAGGTCCAGTGCCAGGGTTGCGGCACCGGGGCCGAACGCGTCGACGGCCTCGGACATGGTGAGGCTGACAGGCGCACTCGACCCGGCGGCGATCGCCAGGGCGTGTGCGAGGTCGTAGCCCAGGACGCTTGCCCCGACGGCGTTGAAGGACATTCCGGGAGAAGCTTCTACCAAGGCGGCGACGTAGATGCGCGCGAGGTCGTCGACGTGGATGGTCGCGATGCGGTTCGATCCGTCGCGGATGTAGAACGCGGGATTGCCCGCTGCCACATGGCGTTGCAGGCTCTGGATGAAGACGCTCTCACCGCCTCTTCCGTAGACCAAGGGCGGGCGGATCACCATGGTGCGCACACCGCGGTCCGCGGCGGCCAGCACGTCCCGGTCGAGCGCCGCACGCCACGCCACCGCCGGGTTCGTGGTGTAGGGCGTCGCCGAGGTGATGAACGGATCGTTCGATGCGTCGAGTATCAGTAGGCCGCTGGTGAGCACGAAGGCTTTGTCGGTGCCGGCGTACGCGTCGAGGATCCCGTCAATGGCGGCGCGGTCAGCGGGGGTTCCGCCCTGGGGCCCGTTCACCGCGAGGTACACCGTGGCATCTGCTTGGCCGGCCTGCTCAAGGAGCAGGTCGACGTCCTCGACCGAGCCGTCGACGAAGCCGATCCGCGGGTCGATGATCTTCGCCTTGGACGCTTCGGACCTGGCCAGTACGACCGGCGTGTGTCCGTTGTCGGCGAGTTCGCGCGCGACGGCTCTGCCGATCTGGCCGGTGCCGCCAATCAGGAAGACCTTCATGTTCTCTCTGTTCCTGTCTGTTCGACACGTGAGGAAGGAATGGGGCATACACCGGATGAAACATCTTGTGCCGTTTCGGTTCTCGCTTGCGGACGCAAGCGACAGTCACCGGTCTCGCAGTCTGTTCGCTCTGGCGGGGGCGCGGGGTCAGCCTGGATAGTGGGCTTCGGCGCGGTCGCGGGTTTCGTACAGCTCCCAGTACAGAAGTGCGATGTCGTCCGGCTTGGCTGACGGGATGCCTTCGGGGCCGCCTTCGCCGATCCACACGGTCAGCGCTACGTGGGCTGCGTAGACGCCGCTGTCGGCCAGTTCCTGGTTCAGGTTGATGACCCAGTTGCGCAGCGCGGCGCCGGCGGCGTTGACATTGGCCAGCATCGGTACCGGATTCACCGAGCCTCCGCCGGTGGTGAACAGCAGGGTGCCCGCGCCGGCCTCCCGCATCGCCGGCAGCACCGCGCGTGCGGCGGCTACCGCGCCGTAGAAGATGTACTCGATTTGGGGCTGCAGATTCTCGACTGTCGCTTCGGTGGGGGTGGCGAGTGCGAAATCCCGGGTGGCCGGGGAGTACTCCAAGACATCGAGTGACCCGAAGTGTTCCTTGGCTGCGTGGAGGGCGGCGGTCAGCGACGGCCGGTCCAGTACGTTCGCGGGAAACGCCGCGGCGGTGACGCCTTCGGTCGCGAGCTGCCTTACGAGTGCGTCGAGCTTGTCCTTGGTGCGCGAGATCAGGGCGACGTCGAAGCCGCGGGTGCCAAAGGTGCGGGCGAGGGACAGGCCGATGCCGGGGCCGGCACCGACGAGGCGATGGTGGGCACAGTAGTGACTTCTTTCTGCTGGATGGGACAGGACAGAGCCGGAGCAGGTGAAAGCGAGCGACTTACGTCCCGGCGCATGTGTCACGACGCTATTGATAAGTGAAACGGCCTTTCCGTTTCCTACGCCCACTGTAACAGCGGAACTGGGTAGTGCATTCCACTTGTCTATGATCAGGTCATGACCAGTAGCGCAGCCTCCTCGGAACGCTTAGGCGAGACCGGACTGCGGGTGGACGCTGAACGCAACCGGGAACGCATCCTCGCTGCCGCCCGCCGCCTCTACGCCCGCGAGGGGCTTGGCGTGTCCATGGCCGCCATCGCCCGCGAGGCTGGCGTCGGCAAAGCCACCCTGTCCCGTCGCTTCGCCGATCCCAGCGAACTGATCAGCGCCGTCTTCGCCGACCGCATGGACGCCTACGCCGCCGCGGTTACCGCATCCCTCGCCGACCCAGACCCCTGGCACGGCTTCACCAGCTACATCTGGGCGGTGTGCGCCATGCAAGCCGCCGACCGAGGCTTCGCCGACGTCCTGACCATGGCCTTCCCCGCAGCCCGCATCATGGAGACCCGACGCGCCGAGGCCTACGAAAGCTTCCTCGAAGTCATCACCCGAGCCAAAGCAACCGGGCACCTACGCGACGACTTCACCAGCGAGGACCTCATCGTCCTGCTCATGGCCAACGCCGGGGTCATCAACGCCGCAGGCGACGACGCCCCCGACGCCTGGCGCCGCCTCGTCGCGCACATGCTGCGCTCCTACGCCGCCCCCGACGCCCCCCTGCCTCCACTCCCCGAAGCACCCACCCCGGCAGCGCTGCACCGCGCCATGATCCGCCTCAACCGCGCAGATCCCTTTGACCTTGATCGGAAGCAACCAAAGTGAGCGGAAGACCGTGACGCAGTGGATGTGACAACGACTGCGTTGCACGCAAGCCGGAACCGCCACCACGCCGACATCCCTGCGGGCGAACGAGCGGAGCCGCGACAGAAACTGAGCCGTCACAGTTCTCTAGACTCGAGACGGCGGAGGCGCCGCGGGTCAGGGTTTGGACGTTAGGGTTCGAAGCTTTTCGCGGGTGCCATCGTCTGCGGCCGACCACAAGGCCAGGCGTTGGCTCGGAGCGGCGATATCGCGGAACATGCTCCAGTCGAAGGTTATTTCGCCGAGGTCTGGATGACAGATCGACTTGCAGCCAAAGCTGGGTTGAGAGACATGTCTGTCGGCCCACCAGGTGGTGAAGTCATCCTCGTACTGGGATAGCTCAATGCGCAGTGCCAGTAGCTCGGGATCGTCAGGGTGAGCGGTGGCTTCCATCCGCAGCACCGCCACACACGTGCGGGCCACCGCCTCCCAGTCGGGGAACAATGTGCGCATTTCCGGGACGGTGAACACAAGCCGCGCATAATTGGCCTCCCGCGGCGCCATGGTGGCCAGGGCGGGCAGAACGGCGGCCATGGGGGCGTTCCACGCGAGCATCGACAGGTGCCGGCCTAAGACCATCGCCGGGGTGGTGCTCAACTGATCAAGCAGGCGCCGGATCTGGGATGCTACCCCCGCCGACGCCGGTGGGCGCCACGGGGTGGTGCGTATCCCGGCTTGATGCGCGAGGCCCTGGACGTAGGCGCGCTGATCGCCGGTGAGGTGGAGCGCATCGGCGATCGCTTCGAGAACGGGCAGCGAGGGAGCCATGCGGCCCTGTTCGATCCGCGCGTAGTAGTTCGTGCTAATCGATACCTGGTCGGCAATCTCTTCGCGGCGCAGACCACTGACACGACGACGCGCAGCTACGGCGGCGGTGAGGCCCGCCTGCTCAGGGCTTATCCGGGCACGTTGAACCTGGAGGAACTGGCCCAGCTCCTTCAGGTAGACGTTCTTGGGGTTCATCCTCGCGCGATTCTCTCAGGCTGCGACAGCACCGTTGAGCACCCAGCAACGCGACCTTAGCGGGAGTGGAACTTGTCACCCGAGCCTGGCTTCACGGACCGGGGTAGCAATTCCTCCCATGGTAGAGCCAGCCAACTCGCGGCAAGCTCGATGGAAATTGCTGTCGGCGCCCCGCACGCAGCTCACCTGCCCGAAACGGGCTTGCGCACGGAAACTCCCACGCAACCGATTCCATCGCAGCCCCGTACCCGACGTGACCGTCGACGACGAAAAGAAGGATGGCTATGGCTTCCGCGGTGTCGCGGCGGGCGCTGCTCATCGGGGTAGCGGGCACGCTCGTCGCAGCGCAGCCCGCACCGCCCGTAAAGAACACGGATTCCCCGGTGGAGCCCAACAAAGAGAGGATGACCATGACCAAAGAGGTGACTTTCGATCGCGACGGCATGGTCCTGGCTGGCACGCTGTTCACCCCGACTGATTTCGATGAGAGCGCGAAGTACAGAGCGCTCATCGTGCAGGGGTCGCTGACGTCGGTGAAGGAGCAGATGCCGTACACCTATGCGGCCAGATTCGCCGAGCAGGGCTTCGTGGCGCTGGCGTTCGACTACAGCCATTACGGCAAGAGCGAAGGGCAACCCCGCCAATTGGAGTCGCCGCCAGAGAAGCTCGCCGACCTCCAGGCCGCGGTGACCTACCTGCAGGGGCTTCCCTTCGTCCAGGCGGTGGGCATGGTGGGGATCTGCACCTCCGGCGGCAACGCCGCCTATCTGGCCGCTCAAGACTCACGCGTGCAGGCTGTGGCGACGGTCGCCGGTATGTTCCCTGGCCCCGACTTGGCGGAGCAGTTGAACGGCGGGCCGGAGGGACTGCAGAAGCGCCGCGATGAGGGTGCTGCCGCGCTACGGGAGTTCCAGGACAACGGCATCCAGCGGACCATCCCGTGCTACAGCGAAACCGATCCGACCGCCCTGAACTACCGGGACACCCCCGGTGCCTATGATTACTACCTCAACCCAGAGCGCGGCGGAGTGCCTGAGTGGACCAACGAGTTCGCCGTTGCCTCCTTCGGCCCGTGGTTTGATTTCGATCCCGTCAGCCAGGCCGGCCGCATAACCACACCCACGATGGTCGTGCACTCAGACGGGTGCGCCTTCCCCGACCGAGCCAAGGCTTTCTACGCCGCTCTGCAAGGGCCGAAAGAACTCGTGTGGGCCGACGGCACACATTTCGACTACTACGACTCGCCGGCGCAGATCAACAACGCGGTCGCCAACGTGACCAGATTTCTCAAGAAGCACATGAACTGAATTTCAGGCCCGGCTGCGAGTCAGGATGTGATCAGTCTGAGTTCTCTAGAAAACGAGACAGCACCGGTCGAACGTTGCCCGGGTCTAGGAAATGGACGGGTTCGTGAGACAGCGGCCAGAGCCGGAAACCTACACGGGTACGGCGGAGTCGACGCGCTCCGAGGACGTCATCTCGTGGAACCCACCTCTCTGGTCGTCATCGGTGACCCGATGGTCGTGCCCGGTGACCCGGCTGAGCCCGGTCACAGCGGGATCCAGATGCCGAGGAACCAGAAGCCCCACCCGGCGCCGTTGCCGGCGGGCACGGGGATGACCCGTTGGCCGTTCCAGTTGAAGGGCTGGTGGTCGGAGCGGGCTTGGTCGACGCCGCGCGCCTGCCAGTCGTCGGGGCCGCGGCCGGGTCCATTCTCGGGTCCGATGTCGGGTCCGCGCCCGTCGTTGCGCCCGGACTGGCCGGGGCCGCCGGGGTGGGCTGGGCCGCAGGCAGGGGTGTTCGGGGCTCCGCACGGTTCCCCCGGTGCGGCGGCGGCGGCGCCCAGTCCGACGCCGAACAGTCCCGCGGCGCCGATGCCGGTCGCGAGTGTGGATGCGTAGATGGCGCGGGTGATGTTCATCGGTTAGCTCCTCGTCTTCGGTGGTGCGGCATGTCGCCGTACCGCTGCGGCTTCGACGGTAGGAACCGACTGTGGGTGCTTCCCGTGCGACGGCTGTGCGCTGCCTGTGGGATGGTCACCACCTGCCGCGCTGCGCGACGCCCGTCGGCTGACTCAGCGGTCGGACGGATCCTCGTCGAGGCTCGTCAGCGGCGGCGAGAGCCGCAGGTGGAACTGGTCGCCGCCGCCGCGGCGGGCGTCGTACATCGCCGTCGTCGCGATGGTCAGCAGCTCCTCCAGCACCTCGAACGGCGGCTGGCCCTCCAGCTGGCGCAGCGGGGTGGTCACCAGCCCGATGCTCGCGGTGAAGCGGAAGGGCGCCGCCGCGACGGCGCCCCGGATCCGCTCACCCAGCGGCGTCGGATCCGGGTTGTCGAACAGCTCGGCGAGGAAGTACTCGGCGTCGCCGACATGGGCGATGATCGCGTCCCGGCGGACGACCTCGCGCAGGCAGCGGGCAACGGCGACCCGGGCCCGATCGGCGCCCGCCGCCCCCGTCATCGCGGTGTGCAGCGAGAAACCGTCGACGGTCAGCACGGCGATGACCAGCGTGCGGTCGTCGCCGCGGGTGCGGGCGCCGATCAGCGCGGCCACCCGATTGGTGAACGCATCGCGGGTGAGCAGCCCGGTGAGCGGCTCCAGGTCGGCGTGCTCCACCTCCGCGGTCAGCATGCGCACCGCCAGCCGGCACGCGAACGTCACGAAGAAGTTGATCATCGCCGCGAGCAGGATGGCGCAGGCCGCGAGCGCGACGTGGATCTCGGCCAGCGGTCGCGCCAGCGCGGCCAGCGTCACCACCAGCGCGACCCAGACCACGGCCACCATCCGCGACGAATGGAACAGCGTCGCGAACGCCGACAGCATGGCGAAGGTGCCGGCGCCGACCAGCCCGAGCACGGGATAGGCGTTGATCAGGCATGCCACGCACGTCGCGGCCGCGCCGAGCGCGACGCAGAGCTGCGACACCGCGCGCCGGGGCCAGGACGGCCGCAGCCACACCGCCGCCATCGCGGTGCACCCGAGCGCGATGGCCGCCGCGAGCAGCCGGGCGCCGGTGGACTGCGGCCCGAGTGGCGTCGCCGCCAGCAGCAGCGGGATCAACCCCAGCGCGAAGACGCTCACCGCCACCGCGCGTGACACCCGGGTCTGCAGATCGCGCGCCGCCAGATAGGACGTCAGCCAGTAGTAGTGGTCGGCCGTCGCCGGATCACCGGTCCTCCACCCCACCGTCACCGCCGATTCCGTCCACCGTCGCCGCGGCTCGTCCTGTTACCCGCCGATCACCTTAGAGCGGCGGCGCGATCGGCACCAGCAAACCGCATTCGCCAGTCATGGGCGCGGCGCGAGCAGATCGGCCAGCAACGGGTCGACGAGTTCGCGGCCGCGCAGCCCGTCGCGCCACCGCGCCGGGATGCCGGTCCGGCCGTAAGCGATGCCGGCGATACCGCCCGCGACCGCCGCGGTGGTGTCGGTGTCGTCGCCCAGCGCGATCGCCGCCTTGACGACGCTCTCGTAGTCGCTGCCCGCCGCCACACACTGGCGCGCCGAGCGCAGGCAGTCGACGACGTAGCCGGAGCCCCGCCCGCGCGGTTCGTCGGGCGCGACATGGGTGTCGAGTTCGCGCGACGCCTCGCTGTCCGCTGAGACGATGCGCCGCAGCGTAGCCAGCGCGTCGAGGTACGGCTCGTCCCCGGCGTCTTCTCCGCTGCCGGCCAGCATCCGGCGCGCCCACAGGCAGTAGACGGCGCAACACAGCTGCGAGCGCAGGTGGCCGTGCGTCACCCGGGACTGCGCCATGGCGTCGGCGGCCAGTGCCGCGTCGTCGCCGGTGTGCCACAGCGCCAGGGGCAGCACCCGCATCAGCGAGCCGTTGCCGTTGGCGCGCTCCTCGGCCGGGCCTGCCGTCGCGGCCGGGACGCCGGAGCGCAGCGCGGACATCGCGCGATCGGTCTGGATGCCGACGTCGTAGACGTGCTGGTCGACCGCCAGATAGCCGTCGTCGCGCCAGGCCAGCAGCCGGCGACCGAAGTCGTCGAGGTCCAGCCGGCGGCAGTGCAGCAGCGATGCGAGCAGGCACAGCGCCTGCGCGCCGTCGTCGGACCAGGTGCCCGGCGGGATGCCGGCGTGCGCGCGGCGGAAGCCGGCCGGCGGCTCGAAGTCGATGTCGGCGGCCGCCGGGATCTCGGCGGCGGCGTGGAACTCGTAGGGCACGCCGAGGGCGTCGCCGACGAGCAGGCCGATCAGACCGCCGGCAATCCGATCCTCGCGGGTCACGGCTGGCCCGCGAGCAGCTGCACCATGAGCCCGTGTGCCTCGGCGCACAGGTTGCCGTCCGGGTCGCGCAGCTCGGCCCGCACGAATCCCTTACGGCCCTCGGCGTTCTCGAGCCAGCCGGCGATCCGAAGCGGCGTGTCGATCGGCGTGACCCGGCGGTAGTCGACGTGCAGGAACGCGGTGCGGCTGATCGGCCGGCCGGTCGCGTGGATGACCATCCCGAACACCGAGTCGAACATCAGCGGCAGCACCCCGCCGTGCACCGCGTAGTTGCCGCCGACGTGGAACCGGCTGAACTGCACGGTGATCTCGACGCGCTCGGCGTCGTAGCGGCGCATCACATAGGGCGGCATCAGCAGGCTGCCCGCGCCGGGCAGGTCGGGCACCCGGTTCGCCGGGCCCTGCCCTTCCGGCGCCTCGTGCGGGTCGAGCAACTCCACGAGCTTCGCCGCCTGGTCGGCCGCCTCGTCCCAGGTCGCCGGATCGGGGTCGGCGGACACCGCGAGGTCCTGCAGCCGACGCATCGCGGCGAGGAACCGGCCGAAGCCCGGCCCCGGCTCGGCGGGCTCGAAAACCGGGAAGCCGCCCCGTGATTCGCTCGTCGCACTCATGACCGCGGCGCCAGGACGTCACGGCGCACGATGGTCTGGTCGCGGCCCGGCCCCACCCCGATGCACGAGACCTGGGCGCCGGCGAGCTCCTCCAGCCGCAGCACGTAGTCGCGGGCCTTGGCGGGCAGGTCGTCGAACTCCCGGGCGCCGGAGATGTCCTCCCACCAGCCCGGCAGCTCCTCGTACACCGGCTCGGCGAGCGCGATGTCGCTTTGCGTCATCGGCATCTCGTCGATCCGCTCGCCGCGCACCCGGTAGCCGACGCACACCGGCACGGTCGGCAGGCTCGACAGCACGTCGAGCTTGGTGAGGAAGTAGTCGGTGATGCCGTTGACCCGGGTGGCGTACCGGGCGATCACCGCGTCGAACCAGCCGCAGCGGCGCCGCCGGCCCGTCGTCACGCCGATCTCACCGCCCGTCTTGGCGAGGTACTCGCCGTGGGAGTCGAAGAGCTCCGTGGGGAACGGCCCCGACCCGACGCGGGTGGTGTACGCCTTGAGGATCCCCAGCACGGTGGTGATGCGGGTCGGCCCGATCCCCGACCCCACCGCGGCGCCGCCTGCGGTCGGATTGGACGACGTCACAAAGGGATACGTGCCGTGGTCGACGTCGAGCAGGGTGCCCTGCGACCCCTCGAGCAGCACCGTCTCGCCGCGTTCCAGCGCGTTGCCCAGCAGCAGCCGGGTGTCGGCGATGCGGTGGCGGAAGCCCTGCGCCTGGTTCAGCAGCGTGTCGACCACCTCGGCGGCGTCCAGGGCCCGGCGGTTGTAGATCTTCACCAGCACCTGGTTCTTGAATTCCAGTGCGGCCTCGATCTTCTCGGCGAGCGCGACCTCGTCGAGCACGTCGGCGACCCGGATGCCGATGCGCGCGATCTTGTCCTGGTAGCACGGGCCGATGCCGCGGCCGGTGGTGCCGATCTTCTTGCTGCCCGCGTAGCGCTCGACGACCTTGTCGATCGCCACGTGGTACGGCATCAGCAGGTGGGCGTCGGCGGAGATCAGCAGCCGGTGGGTGTCGACCCCGCGGTCCTGCAGCCCCTGCAACTCGGTGAGCAGCACGCCGGGGTCGACGACGACGCCGTTGCCGATCACGTTGGTGACGCCGGGGGTGAGGATGCCGGACGGGATCAGGTGCAACGCGAAGTTCTCGCCGCTGGGCAGCACCACCGTGTGGCCGGCGTTGTTGCCGCCCTGGTAGCGGACCACCCAGTCGACGCGCCCACCGAGCAGGTCGGTGGCCTTGCCCTTTCCTTCGTCGCCCCACTGGGCGCCGATCAGGACGATTGCCGGCATCTGCGTTTCTCCTGCTCATGGGATGGAGAGCCGGTGGTCAACCCTAGCCCAGCTGGTCATACCCTCACACACCGTGACATCGGATGCCGTGGTGCTGCGGTTCGGGGAGCACCGCGTGCCCCGCCCGCTGCGGCGGTTGGCGATCGCCGACATCGCGGAGCCGGGCGACGTCGACCCGCTGCTGGGGCGGCACCGGCGGCTCGTCGTGCTCGGCGACGACGCCGAGCTGGCCGTCGTGCTCACCCGGCTGCTGCGCCTGGAGCGGCTCGACGTCGAGGTCGGGCACGCCCGCGGCCGGTTCGCGGCCCGGCGGGCGGCGTTCGGCACGGCGCGGCGGGTGCCGCTGATCCGCGACGAAACGGGCACCGTGCTGGTCGGCGAGGCGTCGTGGCGCGGCTCGCCGGCCGGATCGCCGCTGGTCGGCGAGGCGATCGTCGACGACACCGTGCTGTTCGACGGCGACGCGCCCGGCGTGCGCATCGAGCCCATCGACACGCCGCCCGGTCTGCGGGCCGCCGTGCTGTCGGCGCGCGGGCGGCCGCTGCGCTGGGTCACCGGCCGGGCCGCCCAGCTCGGCACCCTCGGCGCCGAGGTGGTGCGCGACGGCGTGCCCGCCGGCCGGCCGGTGCGCCGCTCCACCTTCTACCGGCACGTCACCGGCTGGCTGCGGGTCGGCTGATGTCCGCGAACTCGCATTCCCGGTCGTGATTTCGGCGCGCGAGCGACCGGGAGTTCGGTTTCGCGGGGAGGAAGGCGGGCTCTCGCGCCGGTAGGTTCGGGCGGATGAGCATCAGGCCGCTGCGCGAGTCGGTCCGCCCGAGCCCCGTCTTCGTCGCGATCGTCGGGATCACCGCGCTGGGCGGCGGGCTGGCGTGGACGGCCGGCGACGACGACGGCTTCCTGGCCCACGTCGGGGTGTTCGTGTTCGTCATCGCGGGCTGGCTGGTGTCGCTGTGCCTGCACGAGTTCGGCCACGCCGTCACCGCCTGGCGGTTCGGCGACCGGGACGTGGCGGTGCGCGGCTACCTGTCGCTCAACCCGCTGCGCTACACCGATCCGATGTTGTCGATCGCGCTGCCGGCGCTGTTCATCGCGCTCGGCGGCATCGGCCTGCCCGGCGGTGCGGTGTACCTGCAGACGTCGTGGATGACGGCCGCCCGCCGCACGGTGGTGTCGCTCGCCGGGCCGCTGGCCAACGTCGTGCTCGCGGTGCTGCTGCTCGCCACCGCCCGGCTGCTGGCCGCGCCGGGGCACCTGACGTTCTGGGCGGCCGTCGCGTTCCTGGCGTTCCTGCAGGTGACGGCCGTGGTGCTGAACCTGCTGCCGGTGCCGGGGCTCGACGGCTACGGCGCCCTCGAACCGCACCTGTCGCCGCAGACCCAGCGCAGCCTGCAGCCCGTCAAGGCCTGGGGCGTCCTCGTGATCTTCGTGCTGCTGTTCGTGCCGGCGCTCAACCAGGCGTTCTTCTCGGCGGTGTACGGGCTGGTCGAGCTGTCGGGTGTCCCGCGGGCGCTCGCCTGGTACGGCGGCGGGCTGACGAGGTTCTGGTCGGGCTGGCTCTGAGAGCTCTCGCGCCGAACCCTTGCGACACATGCGCAGACCCGCATAGATTCGTCACATGGGCGCCGGACACCAGCACGGCCACACCGACGCGCGGGTGAGCCGGCTGCTCGCCGGCGCCGCGATCCTCACGGTGTTCTTCGTCGTCGAGCTCGTCACCGCGCTGCGCATCGACTCGATCGCGCTGCTCGCCGACGCCGGCCACATGCTCACCGACCTCGTCGCGATGTTCATGGGTGTGGTCGCCGTGCTGCTCGCGAGCCACGGCGGCGCGTCGCCGGCGCGCACCTACGGCTGGCACCGCGCGGAGGTGTTCGCCGCGGTCGCCAATGCGGCACTGCTCTTGGGCGTCGCCGGCTTCGTGCTCTACGAGGCGGTGCATCGGCTCGGCGGGGCACCCGAGATCCCCGGCGTGCCGCTGGTCGTCGTCGCGCTGGCCGGCATGGTGGCCAACGCCGCGGTGATGCTGCTGCTGCGGTCGTCGTCGCAACAGAGCCTCGCGGTGCGCGGCGCCTACACCGAGGTCGTCGCCGACACCGTCGGCAGCATCGGCGTGCTGATCGCCGGCATCGTCACCGTCACCACCGGCTGGCCCTACGCCGACGTGGTCGTCGCGGTGTTCGTCGCGCTGTGGGTGCTGCCGCGCGCGCTGTCGCTGGCGCGGGCGGCGCTGCGGATCCTGTCCGAGACGTCACCGAAGCACATCGACGTCGACGAGCTGCGCGGCGCGCTGGCCGCCGTCGACGGCGTCACCGACGTTCACGACCTGCACGTGTGGACGCTGGTCCCCGGCAAGGACATGGCCACCGCCCACCTGACCAGCTGCGACGACGCCGCCCGGGTGCTCGACGACGCCCGCGCCGTCATGGCCGCCCGCGGGCTCGACCACGCGACCGTGCAGGTGGAGCCGCCGGAGAACGCCGAGGACTGCCGCAAGCACACCGACTGGTGACTAGCCGACGCCGAGCTCGCCGCGCGCCTGCGGGTCGCAGTCGTCGAGCAGGTCCAGGCAGCGCTGGTACTCGTCGTCCTCGCCGATGTGCTGCGCCGCCCGCGCCAGCGCCGCCACGCAACGCAGGAAGCCGCGGTTCGGTTCATGGCGGTAGGGCACCGGGCCGAAGCCCTTCCAGCCGTTGCGCCGCAGCTGGTCCAGCCCCCGGTGATAGCCGGTGCGGGCGTAGGCGTAGGCGGTGATCACCGCGCCGTCGGCGAGCGCGGCCTCGGCGAGCGCGGCCCACGCGATCGAGGCGGTCGGATGGTCGGCGGCCACCTGGGCCGGGTCGGCGCCGGCGAGCAGCTCGGATTCGGCGTCGTCGTCGCCGGGCAGCAGGACCGGGTCGGGACCGAGGAGATCACCCATGCGCGTCATGGCCCCATTGTGGCCGCACGGCCCGGCGCGCTCCGCACCACCCGTCACCCGCAGTGGATAAGCTCACCGCAGAGTTCGCCCGCACAGCAGCAAGGACCCGCAGCGCATGTCGAACCCACCAGGGCCCGACCAGTACGGCACTTCCCCGGGGAGCCCCTCGGATCCCGAGGCGCCCACCGATGAGATGCCGGTCAACCGCGGCGAGGATCCGTCGGCGGCCCCCACCGAGGTGTTCGCCGCCGCGCCGCAGCCCGGCGGCGGGGAGGACCACCACGGCAGCGAGCGGCGGTTCACCGCACCCGGTTTCGACGCCGGGTCCACACAGGTCATCGCGTCGTCGCCGCCGCAGGAACCCGCCACCGAGGTGTTCGCGGCGGCCGCCCCGCCACCTCCGACCAAGCCGCCGCCGCAGACCGTGCCGCCGCGCGAACCCGGCCACAAGCCGCCGGGGCGCCACCGGCCCTGGGGCTGGATCGTGGCCGTGGTGCTGGTGATCGCCGCGCTGGCGGCCGTCGCCGTGCTCGGCACCATGCTGCTGACCCGCGGGGGCGACACCGCCAAGTCCAAGGAGGACGCGGTCCGCGACACCATCATGGAGTTCGGCGCGGCCATCAAGCGCGGCGACCTCGCAAAGCTGCGCAGCATGACCTGCGGCACCAAGCGCGACGGCTACGTCAAGATCAACGAGGCGTCCTGGAAGACCACCCACGACCGGGTCATGAAGGCCAAGGAGTATCCGGTCATCGCCAGCATCGACCAGGTGGTGGTGAACGGCGACCACGCCGAAGCCAACGTCACCACCTTCATGGCGAAGGACCCGTCGGTGAAGTCCACCCGCAGCTTCGACCTGCAGTTCACCGACAACGAGTGGAAGATCTGCCAGGCGCCCGGTAGCTAACGGGAAATGCTCCGGCCGGCCGAGTGCAGGTCCTGGCACGCTTGGACCACCCGGGCGCTCATCGCCGCCTCCGCCTGCTTCAGATAGCTGCGCGGGTCATAGGCCTTCTTGTCGCCCACCTCGCCGTCGACCTTGAGCACGCCGTCGTAGCGGGTGAACATGTGCGCGGCGACGGGCCGGGTGAACGCGTACTGCATGTCGGTGTCGACGTTCATCTTCACCACGCCGTAGCGCAGCGACTCCTCGATCTCGCTCTTGAGTGAGCCGGAGCCGCCGTGGAACACGAAGTCGAACGGCGTGGCGTCGGCGGGCAACCCGAGCTTGGCGGCGGCCACGCGCTGGCCCGCGGCCAGCACCTCGGGCCGCAGCGTCACGTTGCCCGGCTTGTAGACGCCGTGCACGTTGCCGAACGTCGCGGCCAGCAGGTAGCGGCCGCGTTCACCCGCGCCGAGGGCGTCGACGGTCTTCTCGAAGTCCTCGTCGGTGGTGTAGAGCTTGTCGTTGATCTCGGCTTCGACGCCGTCCTCCTCGCCGCCGACCACGCCGATCTCCACCTCGAGCACGACCTTCGCCGCGGCGGCCCGGGCGAGCAGCTCCTGCGCGATCGCCAGGTTCTCGTCGACGGGCACCGCGGACCCGTCCCACATGTGCGACTGGAACAGCGGGTCGCGGCCCGCGCGTACCCGCTCCTCCGACAGCGCCAGCAGCGGCCGCACATAGCTGTCGAGTTTGTCCTTCGGGCAGTGGTCGGTGTGCAGCGCGACGGTCACCGGATAGCGCGCCGCCACCACGTGGGCGAACTCGGCGAGCGCGACGGCCCCGGTCACCATGTCCTTGACGCCCAGCCCGGAGCCGAATTCCGCACCGCCGGTGGAGAATTGGATGATGCCGTCGCTGCCGGCGTCGGCGAAGCCCTTCATGGCGGCGTTGATGGTCTCCGACGAGGTGCAGTTGACGGCGGGGAAGGCGTAGCCGTCGTTCTTCGCGCGATCCAGCATCTCGGCGTAGGCCCCCGGGGTGGCGATCGGCATGAGCCGAAGTATCGCAGGTCAGCGCCGAGTTCACCGGGTGAGTGCGCGTTGCGTTGTGAAGCGGCGCGCCGGGCCGACGCGGCGCCGCCGGTATCTTGGGGTGCCATGACCTCC
The DNA here is from genome assembly GCF_021213805.1 of Mycobacterium sp. MYCO198283. Lineage (GTDB taxonomy): Bacteria > Actinomycetota > Actinomycetes > Mycobacteriales > Mycobacteriaceae > Mycobacterium. The sequence continues at coordinate 199,815 of NZ_JAJQJI010000003.1, read as the reverse complement.
ACCCTCGCGGCCGCCGGCGATCAGTTGGCGCTGATGCCGGACTTCCTGGACCCGATGACGCTGCTCGGCTACTTCGGAACCTGGGCGCTGGTGGGGCTCCTGGTGGTGATCTTCGTCGAGTCCGGCGTGCTGTTCCCGGTGCTCCCGGGCGATTCCCTGCTGTTCGTCGCCGGCATGCTGGCCGCCGGCACCGCCGCCGCCGCCGAACGGGGCGCCGAACCCGTCAACTTCCAGCTCTGGCAGCTGCTGGTGTTCATCCCGCTCGCGGCCATCGCCGGCGGGCAGGTGGGCTACTGGATCGGCCGCAACGTCGGTACCGCGATGTTCAAGCCGGACGCCCGGGTGCTCAAGCAGAAGTATCTGGACCAGGCGCACGTCTTCTTCGAGGAGCGCGGCCCGTTCGCCATCGTCATCGCCCGCTTCGTACCGATCGTGCGGACGCTGGCGCCCCTCACCGCGGGCGCCGCCCGCATGAAGTACCCGGTGTTCGCGTTCTACAACATCCTCGGCGCCGTCGTCTGGGGCGTCGGGCTGACGCTGATCGGCTACTGGCTGGGCCAGTTCGAGATCATCCAGAAGCTGCTCGAACCGATCTTCATCGCGATCGTGCTGGTGTCGGTGGCCCCGATGGTCGTCGAGTACTACAAGCGGCGCCGCGCGGCCAGCCGGCTCGGCACCAGCGGCGACGAGCCCGCCGTCGACTCCCCGTACCTAGAAGGCGGGGCGTAGCACCTCGGCGAGCTCGCGCAGCGCCGGCCGCGGGTCGTAGGCCGGGTCGCCGTCGCCGAGCACCTGGACGACGACGTGGTCGGCCCCGGCATCGAGGTGCGCGGTGACCGCCGCCGCGGCGTCCGCGACCGACCCCTGCCCCACGATCGCGCGGGCCAGCCGATCCGACCCGCCGCGCACCAGGTCCGATTCGTCGAAGCCCTGCCGCAGCCAGGAGTTCCGGTAGTTCGGCAGCCCGCTGTAGACCTCCAGGTGCAGGTGCGCGCGGCGGCGCTGCTCGTCGGCGTCGCCGCCGACGACGACGGCCTGCTCGGAGACGACCCACTTGTCCGGGCCGAGGATGTCGCGGGTGACGCGGGTCTGCTCCGGCACCACCAGGTACGGGTGCGCGCCGTCGGCATGCGTGCCCGACAGCTCGATCATCTTCGGGCCGAGCGCGGCGAGCAGCCGGACCGGGCGGCCGGGACCAGGCTCGATCTGCTCGGGGATCGCCGACATCTTCTCCAGGTAGGACCGCATGGTGGCCAGCGGCTTGGCGTAGGTGCCGCCGAGGCCGCGCTCGACGAGCGGGCCGTGGCTGACACCGAGCCCGAGCACGAACCGCCGGTCATGGAGCGCGTTGAGGGTGCGGGCACCGATCTCGGCGGCGCCGGGCAGCCGGACGTGGATGTTGGCGATACCGGTGCCGATGATCAGCCGCTCGGTGGCGGCCAGGAACGCCGCGCCCTGGCTCATCACCTCCTTGAAGCCGACCTCGGGGATGAACAGCGAGCCGTAGCCCATGTCCTCGATGTCGCGGGCGATCTGCTGCGCGGTCCTGATCGGGAACGCCTCGGCGGCCCACCACACGCCGATCCGTGCGGGGAAATGGATCGCCGGGCGGGTGGCGGGCGAGGACTCAGCGCGGGTGGCGGGCGAGGGCTCAAGACGTTCGGTCACGGGGTGGTCCGCTCGGTCACGGCGTGCGCGGCCTCCATCAGCATCCAGCCTGACAACTGCACCGACAGGTCGCGTTCGGGCACCGTCGACGGGTTGACCGCGCCGCCCTCGAATGTCCCGCCCTCGTCGCCGGCCTGCGGAAGCTGGGCAGCCTTCGTCCAGTCGTTGCCGAACAGCGGCAGTCCGGCTACGGTCTGCCGGTTCTGCCACGCCCCGTCGGCCGACGTGAGCACGATGCGCCGGGCGGTCGCGCGGGCGTGTTCGTCGGCGTCGGTGTCGCCGGGCAGGTCGGTCGCCACCAGCGCAAGATAGCGGGCCAGCACGCCGGGGAACAGCCCGCCGTCGCCGCCGCCACCGCCCTTGACGACGCCGTCGGTGGTCATGTGGTCGGCGACCGCGTCGATCAGCCGGTGCACCCGCGCGGCGTGCCGCCCGTCGCTGGTGCGCACCGCCAGTTCGGTCTCCAACCCCAGCACCACACCCTGGCAGTAGGTGTACTGCGCCCGGACCAGCGAGCCGGCTTTGATGCCGTCGAAGACCAGGTGGGTTTCCGGGTCGACGAGGGTCTCGTCGATCCAGTCGGCCAGCTGCTGGGCGCGGCGCAGCTTGCCGTAGCGGGCGAGGAAGATACCCGCGGGCCCGTTGGACGGGGCGTTGAAGAACTGGTCCTGTTTGCGCCACGGGATGCCGCCGCCGTCCTCGGGCACCCACGCGGACATGAACTGCTCGGCGAGCGTGCGCAGCGCGCGGTCGCGGTCGACGCCGGCGAGGCGACGGGCCCGCTCCAGCGCAATCGCCAGCCACGCCATGTCGTCGTAGTAGGAGTTGGTCCAGCGCCCGAGGTTGCGGAGCCGGTGACCGCGGGCCTGCCGGGCGATCCGCGCGCGGCGCTGCGGCTGCGGGTCGCGGACCTCGGCGTCGACCAGCGTGTCCAACAGGTGCGCCTGCCACCAGTAGTGCCAGCGGGCGAACCACCGGTCGCGCGACGACGGCGGCCAGCCGATGAGGCCGAGCTGCGTGCCGGGCAGGTGCCACAGCGGTCGCAGGTGGCGGGTGACGATGGCGGTCTCGGCGGTACCGGCCCGATTGGCCCACTGCTGATCCATGCCCGAATCCTGCCCTACCAGGCCTGCGTCAGGTCGGCATGCTGCCGGATCCACGCGTGCATCGCGATCCCGGCGGCGACCGCGGCGTTGATGCTGCGCGTCGAGCCGAACTGGGCGATCGACACCGTCACCGCCGAGCCGAGCCGCGCCTCGGTGGTGATGCCGGGACCCTCCTGCCCGAAGATCAGCAGGCAGTCGCGCGGAAGCACGGTCTCCTCCAGCCGCACCGCGCCCGGCACGTTGTCCACCGCCACCGCCGTCAGCCCCCCGGCCGCCGCGAACCCCAGCAGTTCGTCGGTGGTGTCGTGGTGGCGCAGCCGCTGGTAGCGGTCGGTGACCATGGCGCCGCGCCGGTTCCAGCGGCGGCGGCCGACGATGTGAACGGTGTCGACGGCGAACGCGTTGGCGGTGCGCACCACGGCGCCGATGTTGGCGTCGTTGCCGAAGTTCTCGATCGCGACGTGCAGCCGGTGGCGGCGGCGGTCGATGTCGGCGACGATCGCCTCGCGCGTCCAGTAGCGGTAGGCGTCGACGACGTTGCGGGTGTCGCCGTCGCGGAGCAGCTGCGGGTCGTAGCGCGGGTCGTCGGGCAGCGGACCGTTCCAGGGCCCGACGCCGGGCGCGGCTCCCCATTCGGTCGGTCCCGGGTCGCGTCCGGGATCGTCAGTCACGGCTGGTCCACAGCCCGGCGTGGGTGGCCACCACCGTCACCGTGGGATAGAGCAGCGCGGCGTTGATCTCGCCCTGCGTGCACAGCGACACCTCGGTCTTCACCGCGTCGAGCGTGGTGTCGGGCAGCACGAGCACCGACGCGCCGTACGCCTCGCAGGCGTAGCTGAGGCCTTCGCCGGGCAGCGTCGGCGCGGCGACCACCATCATCGGGCCGCCGCGGGCCAGCGAGTCGTCGCGGTAGCGCTCGGCGAGCCCGCTGATGGTGAGGCCGAGCAGCATGTAGCCGTTGCCGGTGAACACCGTGGCGTCGCCGAGCGCGGCCTCGGTGAGCTGGCGGCCGTCGGCCCGGAACGCCTCGACGCTGGTGGTCTGCACCACCAGCCCGGTGTCCGATGCGCTCGTCGGCAGCACGCCGACCGGGAACGCTGCCGGATAGGCGACGGCCGTGCCCGCCATGCGGTCGGCGGGCGAGTAGGCGTACACCCCGCGCACCGGAGCCTGGTCCTTCATCGGGCCGAGGCAGACCGTGCCCGTCATGCGGTCCGGCGTCGCCGACAGCTCGGTCACCGGCGTCTGCACGCGGTCGCAGCTGCCCAGGCCGGTCGCCTCGATCGGATGCGGCAGCGTGCCGTAGAGCCCGAACCGGATGTCCTCCGGCTTGGCGCGCGGCGCACCGGGCTCCGCCGGCGCGGCGTCCACGTCGACCATGACGTGGTTGGCGTCGAAGCGCAGGTTGGCCAGCGTGATGTTCCAGCCGAGCAGCGCCAGCGACTCCCCCACCTTCGCGGTCTCGGCGCCGTAGGCCCGGACGTCGTCGTCTCCGCAGCCCGCGACGACCACCAGCAGCACGCTCAGCGCGGCAAGCAGTCTGCGCACTACGGCCGTCGCGCCGGCTCAGGTCCGGCCACGGCCCTGGCCGAACCGATTCGTCAACGCCCGCACCAATTCCCGCGGCACGAGCCGCCCGGCGGTGGTGAGCACCTTGTACTGCAGGCCCGGGACGATGACGACCCTGCCCTTCGCCACGTCGGCCAGGCACGCGTCCACCACGTCGTCGACCTGCAGCCACAGCAGCGCCGGCCGGTTGCCGGTGTCGATCCCGGCGCGGTCGTGGAACTCGGTGTGGACGAAGCCCGGGCACAGCGCGTGGACGGTGACGCCGGTGCCGGAGAGCCCGCCCGCCAGGCCTTCGGAGAACGACACGACGTACGCCTTAGATGCCGAGTACGTGGAGCCGCGGCCCGACAGCAGCCCGGCGACGCTCGCCACGTTGATGACGGTGCCGCGACCGGCGTCGATCATGGCGGGCAGCGCGGCGCGGGTGAGCCGCATGACGGCGGTGACGTTGACGTCGAGCTGGCGCTGCAGCAGCGCGGGGTCGGCCGTCCAGAACTCGCCGGACGTGCCGAAGCCAGCGTTGTTCACCAGCACGTCCACGCCGCGGGCGAGCCGCTCGGCGACCCGCTCCCGATCCTGCGCGGCGGCGAGGTCGGCGACCAGCACCTCGCTGTCGGCGCCGTGGGAACCCAGGAGCTCATCGGCGAGCGCCTGGAGCGCCGATTCGTTGCGGGCCACCAGCACCAGGTCGTGGCCGTCGGCGGCGTAGCGGCGGGCAAAGCCCGCGCCGATGCCCGACGTCGGACCGGTGATCAGCGCGACGGGAGGTGGCATCGGTTACGACTGGTAGCTGCGCGGCGTCTGCCGGCCGGCGCGCGGCTGCGCGGGACGCGGCGACTGCTCGGGACGACGGGCTTCGCGTGCCGCCTCGCCGCGGGGCCGTTCCGTCCGCGGGAGGTCGGGCCGCGAGCCCTCTCGCGGCGTGTCGGGACGGGAGGTGTCGGCGCGCGGGGCGTCGGGCCGCGACCCTTCCCGCGCCGGTCCGGTGGGCCGCCCGGGCGCACCGTTGCGGCGCGGCGCGGCGCCGGCGGGGATGGACCGCGGCGTCGGCGGCAGCACCCGCAGCAGGTCGTTGAACTGCCGCACCGTGCGCAGGCCCTCGTCCCACTGCGCGCGCGAACTGGTGATCGGCATGCTGACCAGCGTCCAGTTCTGCTCGTTCCACATGATCTCGGCGCAGTCCGGGGCGGTGTGGGCGAACGTCACCATCCGGCGGTCGCAGGCCCGGCGCGCCGCGTCGAGGTTGGTCGAATAGACCATCCGCGGGCCGATGGCGCCGAGCAGCCAGATGTCGTTCTCGCGCGGCTCCTTGAGCCCCTTGAGCCGCATGTCGATGACGACGTTGGTGCCCACCTTGCGGTGCAGCGCGATGACGGTCGCGACGTCTTCGAGGTCGAAGACGTACACCGCCTCGCCGCGGATCTGCCCGAGCACGACGTTTCGCGCGGTCACGTCACCGACCGTCGACATGACGCCCCGCTTCCAGCGGGACAGGATCTCCCGGGATTCGGGCTCGTAGTCGAAGCCGTGCGAGCGTGCCCAGGACCGGCGACGCCGGCCGTGGCCGCGCCGCCGCCCGAGATCGACGTACAGCAGCACGCCGGCGCCCACGAAGCAGAGCGCAGACAGCGTGAACCAGAGTGGAACCATTGGTCCTAGCCTATCTGCTGAGCGCGCTGACGCCAGAACCCTTGCGGGTCACGACCTCGTCACAGCGCGAGACTGCGGCCGGATCGCGTTTCGTCGGGAAGCCACGATCCGACCGCAGTGTCGGCATCGGCGGACGTCAGCCCAGGACCAGCGATTCGCCGTCCGGGCTGACGTTGACGGGCACCACGTCGCCGTCGTGCACCTCGCCGGCGAGCAGCATCTTCGCCAACTGGTCGCCGATGGCCTGCTGCACGAGCCGCCGCAGCGGCCGGGCGCCGTACACCGGGTCGAAGCCGCGCGACGCGAGCCACCGCTTCGCCGGCAGCGACACCTCCAGGTGCAGCCGCCGCTGCGCCAGCCGCTTGCCCAGCTGCGCCAGCTGGATGTCGACGATCTGCACCAGCTCCTCGGGGTTGAGCCCGTCGAAGATGATGACGTCGTCGAGCCGGTTGATGAACTCCGGCTTGAACGCCGAGCGGACCGCGTTCATGACGAACTCCTCGTCACCGCCCGAGCCGAGGTTCGACGTCAGGATCAGGATGGTGTTGCGGAAGTCCACCGTGCGGCCCTGGCCGTCGGTGAGCCGGCCCTCGTCGAGCACCTGCAGCAGCACGTCGAACACGTCCGGGTGCGCCTTTTCGATCTCGTCGAACAGCACCACCGTGTACGGCCGCCGCCGCACCGCCTCGGTGAGCTGGCCGCCCTGGTCGTAGCCCACGTAGCCCGGCGGCGCACCGACGAGGCGGGCGACCGAGTGCTTCTCGCCGTACTCGCTCATGTCGATGCGGACCATCGCGCGCTCGTCGTCGAACAGGAAGTCCGCCAGGGCCTTCGCCAGCTCGGTCTTACCGACGCCGGTGGGGCCCAGGAACATGAACGACCCGGTCGGACGGTTCGGGTCGGCGACACCGGCCCGGCTGCGGCGCACGGCGTCAGACACGGCCTGCACGGCCCTGCGCTGGCCCACGACGCGGCGGCCCAGCTCGTCCTCCATGCGCAGCAGCTTGGCGGTCTCGCCCTCGAGCAGCCGGCCCGCCGGGATACCGGTCCACGCCGACACCACTTCGGCGATGTCGTCGGGGCCGACCTCCTCCTTGAGCATCACGTCCTCGCGGGCCTGCGCCTGCGGGAGCGCGGCCTCGAGCTTCTTCTCGACCTCCGGGATGCGGCCGTAGCGCAGCTCGGCGGCCTTGGCCAGATCGCCGTCGCGTTCGGCGCGCTCGGACTCGCCGCGCAACGTCTCCAGCTGCTCCTTGAGCTCGCGCACCGTGTCGATGGCGTTCTTCTCGTTCTGCCACCGGGTGGTGAGCTCGGCCAACTTCTCGCGGTGATCGGCCAGCTCGGCGCGCAGCTTCTCCAGCCGTTCCTTCGAGGCGTCGTCGGACTCCTTCTCCAGCGCCATCTCCTCGATCTCGAGCCGGCGGACCACGCGCTCCACCTCGTCGACCTCGACGGGCCGCGAGTCGATCTCCATGCGCAGCCGCGACGCCGCCTCGTCGACCAGGTCGATCGCCTTGTCCGGCAGGAAGCGCGCGGTGATGTAGCGGTCGGACAGCGTTGCCGCCGCCACCAGCGCGGAGTCGGTGATGCGCACGCCGTGGTGCACCTCGTAGCGGTCCTTGAGGCCGCGCAGGATGCCCACGGTGTCCTCGACCGACGGCTCGCCGACGAACACCTGCTGGAAGCGACGTTCCAGTGCGGCGTCCTTCTCGATGTACTTGCGATACTCGTCGAGCGTGGTGGCGCCGACCAACCGCAGCTCGCCGCGGGCCAGCATCGGCTTGATCATGTTGCCGGCGTCCATCGCCGATTCGCCGGTCGCGCCGGCGCCGACGATGGTGTGCAGCTCGTCGATGAACGTGATGACCTGTCCGGCCGAGTTCTTGATGTCGTCGAGCACGGCCTTGAGCCGCTCCTCGAACTCGCCGCGGTACTTGGCGCCGGCCACCATCGAGCCGAGGTCGAGCGCGATGACGGTCTTGTCGCGCAGGCTCTCGGGCACGTCGCCGGCGACGATCCGCTGCGCCAGCCCCTCGACGATGGCCGTCTTGCCGACGCCGGGCTCGCCGATCAGCACCGGGTTGTTCTTGGTGCGGCGGGACAGCACCTGCACCACGCGCCGGATCTCGTTGTCACGGCCGATGACCGGGTCGAGCTTGCCCTCGCGGGCGCGCGCGGTCAGGTCGGTCGAGTACTTCTCGAGCGCCTGGTAGGTGCCTTCGGGATCCGGGCTGGTTACCCGCGCGCTGCCACGCACCTTGACGAACGCCTCGCGCAGCGCCTGCGGCGAGGCGCCGCTGCCGGCGAGCAGCTTCGCGACGTCCGAGTCGCCGGTCGCGAGGCCGACGAGCAGGTGCTCGGTGGAGACGTATTCGTCGTCCATCTCGGTGGCGAGCTGCTGCGCCGCGGTGATCGCGGCCAGCGATTCGCGGCTCAGCTGCGGCGTCGAGTTGGCGCCGGACGCCTTGGGCAGCCGGTCGACCAGCCGCTCGGCCTCGGCGCGGATGCTCGCGGGGTTGACGCCGACCGCTTCGAGCAGCGGCGCGGCGATGCCGTCGGTTTGGGTCAGCAGTGCCATCAACAGATGGGCGGGCCGGATCTCGGGGTTACCGGCGGCCGTCGCCGCCTGCAACGCCGACGTGAGCGCCGCCTGGGTCTTCGTGGTCGGGTTGAACGAGTCCACGACGGTCCTCCGATCCTTCGGGTGGGTGAACGAACTTGTCGTTTGGTCTAACGTGCGCGAGGTTGAGTCTGTTCCGCTCAAGTCTAACAATTTCGAGCTGATTCGATCAGCGCTGGGCGGCCACGCCGTCACTGCGTCGAACGTATGATCGAACGGTGGGCAAGCTCCCGTCGATCGGATACAACGGGCAGCCGGTGGAGCCGCCGTTTCGGGTGGTCCGGCCGCCGGTCACCGTGCTCGTCGACCTGACGACCCTGTTCCCTCGCCGCCCGCACCGCACCGGCCGCTACCACCCGCACGGCCTGCAGCTGCACAAGGTCGTCGAGGGCTCGCTGACCTGCTGGGGCCTGTGCGAACAGGGCGACTGGTGGGGGCTGGTCACCTACGACGTCAGCTACGGCGCCGCCAAGCGCCCGGTCACCCACTGGATCCCGGCGTGGACGCTGCGCCGCAAACCATGACCGGCTGCAGAAGGACGCACCCCTGAGCTGGCGTCGCACCGGGGCTTCGAGGAAGGTGGAGACATGCGTTACAACCCGCCGCCGCACTGGCCGCCACCGCCGCCGGGCTGGGTTCCGCCGCCCGGGTGGCAGCCGGATCCGGCGTGGGGTCCGCCGCCCCCGGGGTGGCCGCTGTGGGTGGACGACGCCGGCTATCCGCTGGCGCCGCCGCGGCCGAACCGCATGCCGTGGATCCTCGGCGGCATCGCCATCCTGGCGGTCGTGGCGGTGGTGATGGTCGTGCTGATCACCACCGTCGGCGCCCGGAGCTCCGACGCCGAACAGATCCGCGCGACGGTGGACAACATGGAGGACGCCTTCAACGCCGGCGACGCGACACGGTTCCGGCAGTACCTGTGCGGCGCCGAGCAGTCGAAGTTCGGGGCGGGCGACCTGCCGGCGGGGCTCGGCGCGGCCATCGACATCACCGTCCACTCGATCACCGTCACCGGCTCGTCGGCCTCGGTCGACGTGGACCTCGCCGTGAACTTCGCCGGCATGGCGGACAGCAACAGCGACCAGTGGAGGTTCGTCCGCGAGGACGGCGATTGGAAGTGGTGCGGCAGCTGAACAGCGGCTCGACGCTGGTCGCGGTCACGGGCGGTAAGCCCCATACACTCGGCGGGCGTGGGACTCGAGGATCGACAGGCGCTGACCAGCCTGCGCGCCGCCGTCGACCCGCAGTGCGGCGGCGACACCCTGATGCGCGAGTTCTACATCCGCTGGTTCGCGCTCGACCCCGCCGTGCGCGATCTGTTCCCCCCTGACCTGCACCAGCAGCGGGCGGCGTTCGGCGCCGCGCTGAGCTGGGTGCTCGACGAGCTGATCGAGCAGCGCGCGCAGGAGCCGGTCGCCTTCTTGGCGCAGCTCGGCCGCGATCACCGCAAGTACGGCGTGACGGCGCCGCACTACGCCAGCATGCAACGGGCGCTGCGCAGCAGCCTGCGCCACCACCTCGGCGACGCCTGGGACGACGCCGTCGCCGACACCTGCGACCAGCTGCTGGCGCTGTTCGTGGGGGTGATGAGCGGCGCGGCCGACGCCGAGAGCGGGCCGCCGTGGTGGGACGGCACCGTGATCGAACACCACCGGGTGTCGCGCGACATTGCCGTGGTGCGGCTGCAGCTCGACCGGCCGATGCCCTACCTGCCCGGCCAGTACGTGAAAGTCGCCGTGCCGCAATGCCCCCGGCGGTGGCGGTACCTGAGCCCGTCAATCCCCGCCGATCCGGGCGGCGGCATCGAGTTCCACGTCCGCACCGTCGCCGGCGGGCTCATGAGCACCGCGATCGTGGCGGAGACCACGCCGGGGCAGCGCTGGCGCCTCTCCAACCCGCACGGCGGCATGGAGGTCGACCGCGGCGGCGAGGACGTGCTGATGGTGGCGGGCAGCACCGGGCTCGCGCCGCTGCGGGCGATCATCATGGACATGACCCGCTTCGGCGTGAACCCGCGGGTGCACCTGTTCTACGGCGCGCGCTACCCCTGTGAGCTCTACGACCTGCCGACGCTGTGGCAGATCGCCTCGCACAACCCGTGGCTGTCGGTGTCGCCGGTGTCGGAGTACCGCGGCAACCCGCCGTGGGCCGGCGACTACCCCGACCCGGAGCCGCCCCGCGGGCTGCACGTCCGCCAGATCGGCCGGCTGCCCGAGGTGGTGACCCGCTACGGCGCCTGGGGCGACCGGCAGATCCTGATCAGCGGCGGCCCGCAGATGGTCGCCGCGACGCGGGCGGCCCTCATCGCCCGGGGCGCTCCGGCGGAACGTATTCAGCACGACCCGATCGGGTAACACCTGCGGATGAGCGATTTGCAGACCGTCACGCTGCGCGACGCCGCGTCGGCGCTGGCCGCCACGTTCGTGCCCGAGGCGGGCATGGTCGGCGTCTCGCTGGCCGACGACGGGGTAGAGCTCTTGGGCCAGCGCCGCGGCCTCGACGCCTACCGCCGCGCCGGCAAGACCATGGGTCTGCCGATCCTGTACCCGTGGGCCAACCGCCTCAGCGGGCCGACCTACTCGGTCGGGGACACCGACGTCACGGTGTCGACGGACTCCCCGCGGGTGCGCGCCGACGAGCACGGCCTGCCGATCCACGGCACCCTGTCGGCGTATCCGGGCTGGCGGCTCGGCGACGTCGGCGCCGACACGCTCACCGCGTCGTGCGACTTCGGCGCCGACCCGGACCTGCTCGCGACGTTCCCGTTCCCGCACCTGCTGGCGGTGGCGGTGTCGCTGGCCGACCGGACGCTGACCGTCACCACCACCGTCACACCGACCGGCGACGCCGCGGTGCCGATCTGCTACGGCTACCACCCGTACCTCACGCTGCCCGGCGCGGCGCGCACCGAGTGGTGCATCGAGCTGCCGGCCATGCGCCACCAGCTCGCCGACGGCCTGGGCATCCCGACCGGCGAATGGGTGCCGTCCTCGGCGGCGGTGCGGCCACTGGGGACGCGGGCCTGGGACGACGGCTTCACCGGCGTGCCCGAGGCCGCGACGTTCGCCGTCACCGGCGGCGGCCGGCGCATCGAGGTGGTGTTCGACCGCGGCTTCCCGGCGACGCAGGTGTTCGCGCCGACGTCGGAGGACGTGGTGTGCTTCGAGCCGATGACGGCGCCCACCGACGCGCTGCGCCGCGGCGGCTACCGGCTGGCGGAGCCGGGCGAACCCGACGTCACCCGGTTCTCGATCAGGATCGCGGATTAGGGCTGCCGCGCCGCGGCTGCCACACCACCACGGCGGTGCTCTTCGGCAGCACCGCGAGGTCGCGGCGCTGCTTGCCCCGCAATTCCTCGACCTCGGCGGTGAGCTCCTTGATCCGCGACTGCAGGGCCTCGACCTGGTTGGTCAGCTCGATGATCCGTTTGATGCCCGCGAGGTTGACGCCCTCGTCCTGCGACAACCGCTGCACCTCGCGGAGCAGGTCGACGTCGTGCTGCGAATAGCGCCGTCCGCCGCCGCTGGTGCGCCGCGGGCGGACCAGGCCGAGCCGGTCGTAGGTGCGCAGCGTCTGGGCGTGCATGCCGGCCAGCTCGGCGGCCACCGAGATCAGGAACGTCCGGCTCGACGCGTTGGAGTCCTGCGAGCTCACCGGGGCACCTCGCTCGTCGCGCAAGCGCTCATCGGGAACCAGCCCATCCGGCGCGCGGATCGAAGCCGCTCTCCTTCTCGGCCGTCGCGTAGGCCTCCAGCGCTTCTCGCGCCTCGCCGTCGAGGTTCGGCGGCACCGCGACCTTCACCGTCACCAGCAGGTCGCCGTTCCCGCCGTTCCGCTTGGGGACGCCGCGGCCGCGGACCCGCAGGATCCGGCCGTCGGAGGTGCCCTTCGGCACCCGCACGCCCACCTTGCCGTCGAGCGTCGGGACGCTGAGCGTCGTGCCGAGGGCCAGCTCGTGGAAGCTGACCGGCACCGTCACGGTGAGGTCGTCGCCGTCGCGGCCGAACACCTTGTCCGGGCGGACGTGCACCGTCACGTACAGGTCGCCCGACGGCGCGCCGCGCAGCCCGGCCTCCCCCTGCCCGGGCAGCCGGATGCGCTGCCCGTCCTCGACGCCCGGCGGGATCCGGACGTTGATGGTCCGGGTGCGGGTGATGACGCCGGTGCCCTTACATTCGCTGCAGGGGTGCTCGATGATCGAGCCGCTGCCGCGACACTCGGTGCACGGTTCGGAGAACCCGAAGGCACCCTGGTTGCGGCTGACGACGCCGGCCCCGTTGCAGTTCGGGCACACCTTGGGGCTGGTGCCCGGGCGCGCGCCGCTGCCGTGGCAGTTGGTGCACGGCGCCGGGCTGGTGAGCCGCAGCGGCATCTCGACACCCTTGGTGGCCTCGACGAAGCTCAGCTCCGTCTCGGTCTCCATGTCGTTGCCGCGGCGCGGCCGGCTGGCGCGCGGCGGTGCCGCACCCCGGCCGAACAGCCCGCCGAACAGGTCCCCGATGGTGGCGCCGCCGGTCTGGCCGGCGGCGTCGAACAGGTCGTTGAGGTTGAACTCCATCGAGTCCGCGCCACCGGCGCCGCCGCCGAAGCCACCGAAATTGCCGCCGTTGAAGCCGCGACCCCGGCCGAAGCCGCCACCGGCGAACAGCCGGCGGGTCTCGTCGTACTCCTTGCGCTTCTCCTTGTCGAGCAGCACGTCGCGGGCCTCGCCGACGGCCTTGTACCGCTCGTCGGCCTCCGGGTTGTTCGGGTTGCGGTCGGGATGGTTCTCGGCGAGCAGCTTCTTGGCCACCCGCTTGATCTCGTCCTCGCTGGCGTCGGAAGAGACGCCCAGCACTTTGTAGAAGTCCTTTTCGACCCACTCACGTTGCACCATGTCGCGTCACCTCCTCACCAAGAGCGTCAGTGGTGAAACCGGCCGGTGGGCGATCGCACCGCCACCGGCCGGTTTCCTACGATTCTGCGTTCGATTCTGCGTTGCTCTCCGCTGATTCGTCCTGTGCCTGCGCCGACTCGCCGCTCGCTGTGCTGTCGACGGTGTCGCCACCTGATGCTCCTTCGTCGAGCGGTTCGTCGACCACGCCGACCAGCGCGTGCCGCAGCACGTGGTCGCCGAGTCGGTAGCCGCGCCGCATGACGGCGCTCACCACCGGATTCGAGCCGTCACCCTCGTGCTGCACGGCCTCGTGCAGCGACGGGTCGAACGCGTCGCCGACGTCGCCGAACGGCACCAGGCCGAGGGTGGTGACCACGCCGGCCAGCTTGTCGGCCACGGCCTTCAACGGACCCGAGTCGAGGTCGCCGTGGCTGCGGGCGCGGTCGAGGTCGTCGAGCACGCCCAAGAGTTCGGTCACCACCGCGGCCTTGCCGCGCTCGGCGGCGAGCTGCTGATCGCGCAGCGCCCGGCGGCGGTAGTTGGCGAAGTCGGCCTGCACGCGCTGCAGGTCGGCGGTCAGCTCGGCGACCTTGTCGTCGGCACTGTCGGCCGGAGCCGCCGGCGCCGGCTCACCGGGAGCCGGGCCGGCGGATTCCGGTTCGCGGATCTCACCGGTCACAGGATCGATGCGTCGCTTGTCGGTGACGGTCACCGGCTCGGGCGAATCGTTCTCGTGGTTGGTGGGTGGTGTCACTTGTGCTCCCGGTCATCGTCGACGACCTCGGCGTCCACGACGTCATCCTGCCCGGACCCCGCGCCGGCGCTCTCGCCGCCGGCCTGCCCGGCCTGCGTGGCCTCGTAGATCGCCTGGCCCAGCGCCTGGCTCTCGACGCCCAGCTTCTCCATCGCGGACTTGATCGCCGAGATGTCGGTGCCCGCGAGCGCCGTCTTGGCCTCGGCGATGGCGCCGTCGACCTTGCTCAGCGTCTCCTCGGGAACCTTCGATCCGCCTTCGGCCTCCCGCTGCTCCTTGACGAACTTCTCCGTCTGGTAGACCAGCGTCTCGGCCTGGTTGCGGACGTCGGCCTCCTCGCGGCGCTTGCGGTCTTCCTCGGCGTGCGCCTCGGCGTCCTTGATCATCCGGTCGATCTCTTCCTTGGAGAGGCCGGAGCCCTCCTGGATGCGGATCGTGTTCTCCTTGCCGGTGCCCTTGTCCTTCGCGGTGACGTGCACGATGCCGTTGGCGTCGATGTCGAACGTCACCTCGATCTGCGGCACGCCGCGCGGCGCCGGCGGGATGCCCGTCAGCTCGAAGCTGCCGAGCAGCTTGTTGTGCGCCGCGATCTCGCGCTCGCCCTGGAAGACCTGGATCTGCACCGACGGCTGGTTGTCGTCCGCAGTGGTGAAGGTCTCGCTGCGCTTGGTCGGGATGGTGGTGTTGCGCTCGATCAGCTTGGTCATCACGCCGCCCTTGGTCTCGATGCCGAGGCTCAGCGGGGTGACGTCGAGCAGCAGGACGTCCTTGACCTCGCCCTTGAGGACGCCGGCCTGCAGCGCGGCGCCGACGGCGACGACCTCGTCGGGGTTGACGCCCTTGTTCGGCTCCTTGCCGCCGGTCATCTCCTTGACCAGGTCGCTCACCGCGGGCATGCGGGTCGAGCCGCCGACCAGCACGACGTGGTCGATGTCGGCCACCGAGATGCCGGCGTCCTTGACCACCTGCTGGAACGGCTTGCGGGTGCGGTCGAGCAGGTCCTGGGTGATGCGCTGGAACTCGGCGCGCGACAGCTGCTCGTCGAGGAACAGCGGGTTCTTGTCGGCGTCGACGGTGATGTAGGGCAGGTTGATCGAGGTGCTCTGCGAGCTCGACAGCTCGATCTTGGCCTTCTCGGCCGCCTCACGCAGCCGCTGCATCGCCATCTTGTCCTTGGTCAGGTCGATGCCGCTGGTGCCCTTGAACTTGTCGACCAGCCAGTCGACGATGCGCTGGTCCCAGTCGTCGCCGCCCAGGTGGTTGTCACCGCTGGTGGCCCGCACCTCGACGACGCCGTCGCCGATCTCCAGCAACGACACGTCGAACGTGCCACCACCGAGGTCGAAGACCAGGATGGTCTGTTCCTTCTCGCCCTTGTCCAGGCCGTAGGCCAGCGCGGCCGCCGTCGGCTCGTTGACGATGCGCAGCACGTTGAGACCGGCGATCTGGCCGGCTTCCTTCGTGGCCTGGCGCTGGGCGTCGTTGAAGTACGCCGGCACGGTGATGACGGCGTCGGTGATGTCCTCGCCCAGGTACGCCTCGGCGTCGCGCTTGAGCTTCATGAGGATGCGCGCGCTGATCTCCTGCGGCGTGTACTTCTTGCCGTCGATCTCCACCGACCAGTCGGTGCCGATGTGGCGCTTGACCGAGCGGATGGTCCGGTCGACGTTCGTGACCGCCTGGTTCTTGGCGGGCTGACCGACGAGCACCTCGCCGTTACGCGCGAACGCAACGACCGACGGCGTGGTGCGGGCACCCTCGGAGTTCGCGATGACCGTCGGGTCGCCACCTTCCAGGACCGCGACGACGGAGTTGGTGGTCCCGAGGTCGATTCCGACCGCACGAGCCATGTTCATTCCTCCTGATAGCTACTGTCTGCACTTGGATGAGTGAGTTTGGCTCAAGTCTGCTCTCGCCGATGGCAGCGAGTCAAGCGGAAGTTGAGCCGCAGACACTCAAGTTGTCGCTTCTGCCAACGGGCGGCCGGCGGCTTTTGTTCCGACCAGCCCGGTCCGGCACGCGGTCGGCGTCCCCGGCCGACGGCGGCGCATCGACATGTCGCTTTGCCCTGACGCGTCATGTCGCCCACCTATGTGCAGGTTGGCTAACGACCCCTGTCTCGCGAGCAACTCTCGACGGCCAGTTGAGATCGACAACGAATCGGCTGTCCGGCTACTGTTGCCGGGCGCGCGGGGGAGCGTGTGCGGTGTTCGCTGACGCAGCTGTCGATGAGGGGGCTTGACCATGGGCACCGCGTCGTTTGCCGAGACCGACCAGTTCGACCGCGTGACCGCCTTCTTGCGCCGGCGCGGCGTGCTGCGATCGGCGCAACTGTTGATGGCCGCGCTGAACTGCTCGGCGGCGCTGGTGCCGCTGTCCGGCCTGTTCGCCGCACGCACGACGCCAGGCCTGGTCGTGGTGGGCGTGGGGGGCACCGCGGTGTGCGCGGTGATGGCGGCGTGGTGGGTCACGCGCTGGCCCACCCGCGGGGTGTCCCTGTACTCCGTCTCCATCGGGGCGGTGTGCGCCTCGGCGTGGAGCATCTCCCAGCCCAGCCCCGCCATCGGGGCGTTGGGGTGCACGGTGTTGGCGGTCACCGGCGGTTACATCGCGTTGTTCCACGGGCTGCGCGCGGTCCTGGTGAACGTGGGCATCGCCACCGTGACGGCGGTGCTGACCGCGCTGCGGTTGGCCGGCCACGACGGCGTCCCGACCGCGCTCGCCGCGTTCTGGGTGATGTGGCTCCTCAACTTTGCGGTCCCCATCGGCGTGCGCGGCCTGTCGACGGCAATGACGCGCTACGCCCGCGCGTGCGACGAGGACCCCCTCACCGGATTGCTCAACCGACGCGGGTTCGGCGACACCGTCCGCCTGCTGCTCATCGACGAGGTCCGGGCGCAACCGACCCGCCACCTGGTCGTGATCATGATTGATCTCGACAACTTCAAGGCCGTCAACGACACCCTCGGCCACGCCACCGGCGATCGCATCCTGACCGCCATCGCCGACCTGTTGCGCGCCACCATGCCGGCGACCGCTGCACTGTGCCGTTGCGGAGGCGAGGAGTTCCTCATCGCCCTCACCTCACCCGAGCGGGGCGCCCCCGACTACACATCGCCGCTCTGCGCAGCGATCAAGGCCCACACCGACGGCGTCACCGCCAGCGTCGGCGTCGCGTCCGCCGACGGCGACGAAGCGCTCACCACGCCGCCCGATGACTTGGTCGACCGGCTCGTCGACGCGGCCGACCGCGCCATGTACGACGCCAAACGCCAGGGCGGCAACCACATCCAGCACGCCCGCCGCCACTGCCGCTGCACGTGAACGGGTGCCGCTGACTGAGTGCGCGGCGGTGATGGGCGAGCACGCTGATCCACGCGTCCCGTCAGCGCAGCAGCTCGGCGATCGCCGACACGCAGAGCTCCCAGGCGGGCGACCCGACGGTGATCGGGGCGAAGTGGTCGCCGTCGAACGTCCGCAGCTGCGCGCGGTCGCCGGCCCGCTGCGCCGCGGCCACGAAACGCTCGGACTGGCTGATCGGCACGTGGCGGTCGGCCGTGCCGTGGACGGCGATCGACGCCACGCCCAGCGGCACGCGGGCGGTGGGCGACGCTTGGGCGTAGACGTCGGGCCGCTGCGCCGGGGTGCCGCCGAGGAAGTCGACGACGGCGCCGCCGCCCAGCCCCGCCTCGGCCGCCGCCACCAGGTCCAGCACGCCCGCCTGCAGCACGGCGCCGGTGAGTGGCCGGGCGGCGGCGAGCCACGCCGCGAGCTGGCCGCCCGCCGAGTGCCCCAGCGCCACCACGCGATCGAGGTCCAGCCGGTCGGCGTGCGCCGGCAGTGCGTCCAGCGCCGCCAGCACGTCGTCACCGGTCTGCGGCCAGCCGCCGCCCGCGCCGACCCGCCGGTATTCGAGGTTCACCGCGGCGTACCCGCGCGCCGCGAGATCGGCGGCCAGCGGCTCACCGAGGTCGGCGCCGTACGCCGAGCGCCAGAACCCGCCGTGGATGACGACGACCACCGGCGCCGGCTCGGAGCGCCCGGGCAGGGAGATGTCGGCGTACTGGCTGGGATCGGCGCCGTAGCGGTAGCGGGTGACGCCCGCGCGGGCGGCCGGCGGCTCGGCAGCGCAGGCGGCGGCCGCGATGGCTCCCGCGGCGGCCAGCGCGGTGCGGCGATTGATCACGCTGTCCATGCTCGCCGAGATCGACGAAATGCCGGTTGCTTCTCGCACTTCTGCGCCCGTTCGTTGGTTTCGGCGCCTCGGGACGGCGGCAGCCAGGTCACGAGTCCGTTTCACTTCCGCCACTGGCGTCACAGCTGGCCGTAGCCTGGGTAGCCACGGCCCGAGGGGTGAGGCGCATGCGAAGAACGGCAATGACGGTGGCGGCGGCGTTGCTGCTCGCCGGCTGCGGCACGGTCACCGACGGCCGGCCCACCGCGGCACCCCACACCGAGGCACCACCCGCGGGGCCGACCCCTGCGACCGAACCCACCGTCCCCACGCCGCGGCCCACCCGCAGCACGCCGACTCCCCCGCGGCCCTCGCCGTCGCCGCCGCCCGCCCCACCGCCCACCGCCGAAGCGCTCGCGCCGCAGAACGGCTACGTCTTCATCCAGACCAAGTCGGGCAAGACCCGCTGCCAGCTCTCGAGCGCCATCGTCGGCTGCGAGGCACCGTTCCTCGACCCGCCGACGGTCGGCGGCGCGCCCGCCAACGGCGTGCGAGTCACTTCTAACGGCTCGCTGACCTGGACGCTCGGCAACCTCGGCGCCATCCCGGCCGTCACGCTCGACTACCGCAGCTACTCGGCCGTCGGCTGGACCATCGAGGCCGACGCCGCCGGCACCCGCTTCACCAACGACGCCACCGGACACGGGATGGTCGTCGCGGTCGAGCGCGTCGACGCGTTCTAGAAGCGCCCGGGGGTCGAAACCCGCCCGCCGGGGTACCTGCACATCCATGCCCACTTCTGACGTGACCGACCTACCGCCGCACGTCCTGGTGCTCTTCGGCGCCACCGGCGATCTCGCCAAGCGCATGCTGTTCCCGAGCCTGTACCGGTTGGCCGCGGCGCACCGGCTGCCCGACGATTACCGGATCATCGGCTCGGGCCGGAAGTCGCCGGGTTCTGACGACGAGTTCCGCACGTCGGTGGGCGACGGGCTGCGCACGTCGGTCGACGACATCGACGACGGCGTGCTCGACGAGCTGCTGTCGCGGCTGAGCTTCCAGACCTCGAACGCCGACGACGGCTCGGAGCTCGCCGCCCGGGTCGGTGCGGCCCGCGACGAGCTGGGCTCCGACGCCCGCACCCTGATCTATCTGTCGGTGCCGCCGTCGGCCATGCGGCCGATGATCGAGATGCTCGGCCGCGAACAGCTCACCGACGGCGCCCGGATCGTCGTCGAGAAGCCGTTCGGCACCGACCTGCGCTCCGGGCGCGAGCTCGATGCGGCGCTCAAGGCCGTCGCCGGCGAGGACCAGATCTTTCGCATCGACCACTTCCTCGGCAAGGAGGCGGTGCAGGACATCCTGGCGCTGCGCTTCGCGAACGGCCTGCTCGAACCGGCCTGGAACCGGACGAATGTCGAGGCCGTGCACATCGACGTGCCCGAGCAGCTCACCATCGAGGGCCGCGGCAGTTTCTACGAGTCGACCGGCTGCTTCCGCGACATGATCTCCACCCACCTGTGCCAGGTGCTCGGCTTCGTCGCGATGGAACCGCCCGTCGACCTGGCGACCGAATCGGTGCGCGACGAGAAGGCGAAGGTGTTCAAGGCGATGCGGCCGCTCGACCCGTCGCGGGTGGTGTTCGGCCAATACGACGGCTACCGCGACGCCGAGGACGTCGACGACGACTCGCAGGTCGAGACGTTCGTGGCACTCGAGGCGTTCGTCGACACCGAGCGCTGGCAGGACGTGCCCTTCTATCTGCGCACGGGCAAGGCGCTCGCGCAGACGCGCCACAGTGTGACGCTGGTCTTCCGGCGGCCGCCGCTGCGCCGGTTCGGCGACTACGACGCGCCCAACGAGCTGACCCTCGACCTCGGCGACTCCCCCACCGCGTCGATCACGCTCTACGCCAAGCGTCCGGGACCGGACCTGACGCTGATCCCGGTGCGGGTGCACCTCGACGTCGGCGAGCAGGATCCCGACGACATCCCGCTCACGGCCTACGAGCGGCTGCTGCTGGACGTGATGCGCGGCGACCAGACACTGTTCACCCGCGCCGACGAGGTCGACCGGCTGTGGCAGGTGTGCCAGCCGGTGCTCGACGAGCCGCCGCCGGTTGAGCCCTACGAGCCGGGTTCGTGGGGCCCGCAGGCCGCGATCGGCTTGCCCGGTCCGCGCGGCTGGCGGACCGCCGATGACTGACCCGTGGCCGGGGATCGCCGACCACGGGATCATCGGCGACCTGCGCAGCTGCGCACTGGTCGGGCTCGACGGCACCATCGACTGGTTCTGCGCGCCGCGGTTCGACTCGCCCAGCGTGTTCGGCGCCCTCCTGGACCGCGACCGCGGGGGCAGTTGGCGGCTGGCGCCGAGGGCCGACGTCCGGCAGGCGCACCAGTTCTACTTCCCGCAGTCGGCGGTGCTCATCACCCGCTTCCTCACCGGCTCGGGCGTCGCCGAGGTCCACGACTTCATGCCGCTCACCCGCGAACGCGACGCCGGGCACCGGCAGCGGCTGGTTAGGCGGGTCACCGCGGTGCGCGGCACGACGGAGCTGAATATGCGGCTGCAGGCCAGGCCCGACTACGGCCGGGTGGCCTGCGACTGTTCCCCGACCGACGACGGGGTGCTGCTCACCGGTGACGGGATCCGGCTCGGGCTGACCTCGTCGTGCCCCCTCGACGTCGACGACGGGGTGATCACCGCCGACCTGCGGCTCGACACCGGCGGCAGCGCGGTATTCGTCCTCGAAGTGCTCGGCGACCACGACGCCCCGCCCACCGGCAGCGACGACGTCGACGAGCTGCTCACCGCGACCACCCGCTACTGGCGGAACTGGATCGGGAGGTCGACCTACGCCGGGCGGTGGCGCGAGATGGTCGAGCGGTCGGCGATCACGCTGAAGCTGCTCAGCCACGAGCCGTCGGGGGCGTTCATCGCCGCGCCGACGACCAGCCTGCCGGAGCTGGTGGGCGGCGAGCGCAACTGGGATTACCGCTACGTGTGGATGCGCGACGCCGGGTTCACGCTGTACGCGCTGCTGCGGCTCGGCTACACCGACGAGGCCCGCGAGTTCACCCGATGGCTGTCGGAACGGCTCGGTCACGAACGTGACGCGGCGCGCGATCCCGCCGGCTCCGACCTCGGCCCGCTGCGGGTGCTCTACGACATCGACGGCAACGCGCCGGACGACGAGCGCGAGCTCGACCACCTGAGCGGCTACCGCGACTCGCGCCCGGTGCGGGTGGGCAACGCCGCGGTCAGCCAACTGCAGCTCGACATCTACGGCGACCTCATCGATTCGGTGTACCTGTTCAACAAATACGGCCCGGGCATCAGCCATGACGGGTGGCACGACGTGGTCTACGTCATCGAGTGGCTGCTGGAGAACTGGGACCGCAAGGACGCCGGCATGTGGGAGGTCCGCGGCACCACAGCCGCCTACACGACGTCGCGGCTCATGTGCTGGGTGGCGATCGAGCGGGCGATCCGCATCGCCCGCGCCCGCGGGCTGCCCGCCGACCTCACCCGCTGGACCACCGTGCGCGACGAGATCTACGAGCGCATCATGGCCGCATCGTGGGATCCGGACGCGAAGACGTTCACGCAGACCGAGGGCGGCACCCGGCTCGACGCCGGGGTGCTGCTGATGCCGATGGTCAAGTTCGTCTCGCCGGCCGATCCGCGCTTCGTGACGACGCTCGCCGCCATCGAGAAGCACCTGGTGACCGACAGCCTGGTGTTCCGGTACGACCCCGGGACCGACGGCCTCGACGACGCCGAGGGGACGTTCTCGCTGTGCTCGTTCTGGTACGTCGAGGCGCTCACCCGCGTCGGGCGGCTCGACGACGCCCAGCTCGCGTTGGAGAAGATGTTCACCTATGCCAACCACGTCGGGCTCTACGCCGAGCAGGTCAGCGCCACCGGCGACCAGGTGGGCAACTTCCCGCAGGCCTTCACGCACCTGGCGCTGATCAGCGCCGCCATCAACCTCGACCGGGCGCTCGGCTGAGCGCCGCACGGCAGAGAAAGGACGCAACCCATGACCGCTGCGCAACGCGAACGCGCCGCCATCGTCGAGACCTTCGAGCAGGTGGGGCCGGACGTGCCGACGCTGTGTGAGGGCTGGACCGCGCGTGACCTCGCCGCCCATCTCGTGGTGCGGGAACGCCGGTTCGACGCCGCCGCCGGCATCCTGCTGCCGCCGCTGTCCGGCTACACCAAAAAGGTGCAGCGGCGGGTGGCGGGCAGTGACTGGAACGAGCTGGTCGACAAGGTGGCGTCCGGACCGCCGGTGTACTCGCCGTTCAAGCTGCTCGATCCGCTGGTCAACACCACCGAGCTGTTCATCCACCACGAAGACCTGCGGCGCGCGCAGCCGACCTGGGAACCGCGCGACCTCGATCCGGCGCTGGCGGCCGCGCTGCGGCGGCCGCTGCCGCTCATGACCCGCATGATCCTGTCGAAGTCGCCGGCGCGGGTGCGGTTGCAGACGCCCGACGGCGAAACGCTGGCCACCGTGGGCCGCGGGCCCGACGTGACGGTGACCGGCGCGCCAGAGGAGCTGCTGCTGTTCCTGTTCGGCCGCGACGGCGCCGCGCGCGTGGAGTTCGGCGGCGATCCCGAGTTGGTCGGCGAGGTCAAGGCCGCCCGGCAGAGCCTTTAGGAGAGGACGACGGACATGGACTTCCGCATCATGGTCGAGCCGCAGCAGGGCGCCGACTACCTGACGCAGCTGCGGCTGGCGCAGGCCGCCGAGGCGGCCGGCTATTCGGCGTTCTTCCGGTCCGACCACTTCCTGGCGATGGGCGCCTCCGATCCCTCGGCCGGGCTGCCCGGGCCCACCGATTCGTGGGTGACGCTGGCGGGGCTGGCGCGCGAGACGTCGTCGATCCGGCTGGGCACCATGGTCACCTCGGCGACGTTCCGCTACCCGGGGCCGCTGGCGATCGCGGTGGCGCAGGTCGACGAGATGAGCCGCGGCCGGGTGGAGTTCGGCCTGGGCTCGGGCTGGTTCGAGGCGGAGCACACCGCCTACGGCATCCCGTTCCCGCCGCTGGGCGAGCGGTTCGACCGGCTCGCCGAGCAGCTGGAGATCGTCACCGGGCTGTGGACCACGCCGCTGGGCCAGACGTACGACTTCCGGGGCAAGCACTACACCATCGCCGACTCGCCCGCGCTGCCGAAGCCGACGCAGTCGCCGCGCCCGCCGATCGTCGTCGGCGGCACCGGCCCCAAGCGCACGCCCGCGCTCGCCGCGCGCTTCGCCGACGAGTTCAACGTGCCGTTCTCGCCGCGCGACGCGGTGCGCGCCCAGTTCGACCGGGTTCGCGGCGCGGTGGAGGCGGCCGGGCGCGACGCCGACTCGATGGTCTACTCCGCGGCGTTCGTCGTCTGCGCCGGCCGCAACGACGCCGAGCTGCTGCGGCGCGCCGCCGCGATCGGCCGCGAGCTCGACGAGATGCGGTCGAACAGCCCGCTGGTGGGCACGCCCGACGAGATCGTCGACAACATCGGCGCGTGGGCCGAGATCGGGGTGCAGCGGGCGTATCTGCAGGTGCTCGACATGGCCGATCTCGAACACGTCGAGCTGTTCGCGAGCGACGTCGTCGGACAGCTGACCTGACGGCCCGCCGCTAGTATCCGAGCCCGTGCCGTCCGACCCCGAACCCTGGTACCGCACGCAAGCCGCGATCTACGCCGCCGGTGTCGCCGGACTGGTGGTCGTGCTCGGCATCGTGCTGGCGGTCGTGCAGCTGTCCGATTCGTGGGGCCGTCCCGATGGTCCGGTCGTCCCGCCGCCGGCGGCGCCGACCACGACGCCCCTCACCACCGCGACCGCACCGGTGACGCCGCCGACGACCACCAGCTACACCACCCCGTCGGTGTCGACCACCGAGATCAACCCGCCGGCGCCGGGCGAGGTGTCCCCCACCTCCAGCGAGACGAGCACCGAGCCGACCACCTCGGAGGCGGAGACGACCACCGAGGACGAGACGACGACGTCGCGCCGGCGCGGCCCGCGCACCAACATCACGCGGACGCTCACGCCGCCGTGATGTTCAGGCGGAAGCACCGCGCAATCGGGCGTCGTCAATCGCGTTGAGCAACCTGCTCACCATGCGACCGTGTTCGTCGGCTCCCCGTCGTCATCCAGCGGTGGATGCCGACGGGCCAGGATGTCGTCAAGGAGCTCGCGCTGAACGGTCGTGAGCACCTCCGCGAGGGTTCCCTCGTCACATCGAGCTCCCACCTAAGTTCACTCAGTAACCCGCTCGTTCGGATAGCCGTGCCACGAACGCATGGCTGCGAACCGTCACCTGGCGCTATCCGTAGTAGCCAGTGTCTCCGTCGGGCCAAAAACGTAGTCTCACCTTATTGACGCTATTCAATAATCTGCTGACCTCTACACCGTAGCCGGTAGGTTCCCACTCGTCGTCGAGATTGTCTACGAGCTCATCACTGAGCGAACGAATGATCTCGTCCGCATCCGCGCGTGACGGAGCGTCGCGGCGCACAAGCATTCCGCGAAGTTCGGTGTTCCGCCGCTTGAGAACTTCGTCGAGGAGTCTCATTTGTTCATCAGTCAGCATCATGTAGAAGTCAGCCACACCCACCTCCTGTGTATCCGCTATTGGTTGCCCATCCTGTAATGACTTCACCTTTCGAATTGACGATTACCGTTGCATTTGCTCCCGTGTAACGGAAAGACACCCGGCCCTGTGAATCGACGAGTCGCTCTACGTCTCGCACCGGGTTTCGGAAAGCTTCTTCGAGGGCGTCCCGGCGAACCCCGACCCCACCGTCGCGTCCTGCAATCTGTTCTTCCGCGTGATTGGTATATCCGCTTATCGATGACGGCGCGTCCTCCGGTCTCGTTACTTCGACACGAGAGCGTGTTGACTCATGCGAGTCCCTACGCCCGAGATTTTGATCCGAGCCAATTTTCGGCGTGCGCCGGCGAGGTCGTGTGCTCGTTTGACGCCTTTGGTGATGCTTTCGATTCGTGGGGTCATCCCGATGGTCCGGCCGTCCCGCCGCCGGCGGCGCCGACCACGACGCCCCGCACCACCGCGACCGCGCCGGTGACGCCGCCGACGACCACCGAGGACGAGACGACGACGTCGCGCCGGCGCGGCCCGCGCACCAACATCACGCGGACGCTCACGTCCCCGTGATGTTCAGGCGGACAGCTCAACCGTAACCCGCAATTCGTCCATGACCGACTCGGCTCTCATTGCGCGACCGCCGATCTGCAACACTGCGCCGACCACTTTGTCAGGGTTGACAATGCCTGGCCCGGTCGCTGCATGTGCGTTGACGAGTCCCTCGGCCACCAGTTGGTCGACGAGCCGAATCGCGTGGACATCGGTGATGACGTGACCGCACAGCTCGTCGTAGGGAGCCTCGTCGGAGACATCGAACGCCGTCCATTTACCGTGTTGCCGGACGTACTCCCGATTGGCTTTCGACAGTTCACTTCCGAAGGGATCGCGTAAAGGCTGATCACTGATGATGAGGACTTCACCGTCCGGCCCAGATTCAAGGAGGGCGGTCGTACCGTCGGCGAAGGACATTTCGAGCGGACCCTCCTTCCGGTCCACTTCACCTTTGTAGACGTAGAAGACTCGACGAATCCGGAGGAGGCGTCTCCCTGTGAGTCGCTGCAGCGCTTCCGACGTCGCGGGTGAGCGAGGGTTCATCGTGGCGCAGCCCCTAGGAACCACTTGCTCGCGGCGCCCCGGAGACAAAACCTGGGGTACCCCACACGATCGTGTCGGCGACAACGGCAGCAGGTACAAGACGTAATCTCAGACACAGGGCTCCCCGGTAGGCAGACGTTTCCCGGTGTAGGAACCTGAATCATCTGCCCACCGGGACCCATCTCAGCTCATCGACACGACCCCCGGCCGATATAAGCAAACTAGTCGAAATAGACCTCGGTGCCGTCCGCTTTCCAGGCCCTGATCGGCCGCAGGGCATACGCGTCGGGAATAGTTCCCGTCAAGTAGTAGCTCATGAAAAGTTCGTTCGCCTCGTCGGCGTCAAACACCTCGTTCGCGGCCACCTTGTAGTTGCGGCCGTGGGGAGTCTCGATTGACACATCAATTGGCAGCGGAACGTCACTGGTATCGAAAGTAGCTCGTGTAGTGCCTCTCGAATTCGTCGCCCGACATCAAGCCTGCAATGAAGCGTCGAATGATCGGCTCGTAGCCGTGAAGCATCTTCGCAATCCCCTCCGTATCGCAAACATCTCTACCCTCCACCAAGCACTCCTCGCTCTGGTGTGTCCCAGGATTCGGAAACGTTGATGTGGCAGTTGTGTCGCGGTCAAGGGATCCGCGCGGGCAGCCGGCCCGTCGCAGACCGTCGACGCCACCTGCAGCCGTCTCGTTACTATCAGTGCCCGTGGCGCGTAACGGACACCCCGACGATCCCTCCGACCAGGACCCGACGCAGTACGCGGCCAACTACGGCGGCGGCACCGGCGGCGAGGCGTACAGCGAGTACCCGCAGACCGGCTACGGCGAGGCCCCGCCGACGGGATACGGCCAGGGCTACGACCAGCCCACCGGTTACGACCAGTACCCGCCGGAGGAGCCGACGCCCTGGTACCGCAAGCCGGCGGCGCTGATCGCGATCGGCGCGCTCGCCGTGATCGTGCTGGCGCTGGCGCTGTGGGGCATCATCTCGCTGGCGTCCGACGACGGCTCCGACACCACGCCGTCGACCACCACCACCTCCGTCGCGCCGTCGACGACGCAGAGCTCCGGTCCGACGGCCACCAGCGAGGTCACCGGCGGCGACGAGACCACCACCGCAGCCGCCACCACCACGTCGTCCGCCGCGGAGACGACGACGACGGAGCCGACCACCACCACGACCACCGCTCCGGTCACCACGAGCACCAGCACCGTCGTGACGACCAGCACCAGCACCGTGACGGTCACCGTCCCGTCGGTTCCCGGGCTTCCCGGCGGCGCGGGCAACGGCGGCCCGGGCAGCGGCTAACCCGCTCGCGAGAACTGCGCCACCAACGCCTCGGCGCTGCGGGCGGCGGCCCGGCACGCGCGAGTGGTGAACGGGTCGTTGAGCGGATGCTCGGCCCGGCGGCGCCAGCGCTGCGCGGCGGCGAACGCGGCGCGCGGGCCGTCGGCGAGCTCCCCCTGCAGGCCGAGCCGGCTCGCCGCGTCGGTGCCCGACCCGCCGATGATGCGCCGCAGCGACGCCATCTCGTCGTCGTTCAGCGTGGTCTCGCGGGAGCGCAACTGGCTGAGCAGCCGCAGCTCCTCGAACGCGTGCGTGTCGGCCAGCAGCGGGTCGATGTCGGCGACGATCTGCGGGGTGGCGCGGATGGGATGCGCGGTGACGATGCGGCGCAGGGACAGCAGCGCGGTGTGCGCCTTCAACAGGTCGGAGCGCTGCGCGAACTGTTGGTCGATCACGTCGCGCAGCGCGGTCAACCCGCTGCGCTCCAGCAGCTCGTTCGCCAGCGCCACCGAATCGCTGACGCCGGACCGCAGCACCGCGATCGAGATCCGGATGCCGAACATGCCGAACCGTTCCATGAGCTGCCGCCGGGTCGCCGCGTCGACCGGCAGCGTGCTGTCCTCGCGCATGAAGCGGTCGGCCGACAGCATGGCCTTCGTCAGCTCGGTGGCGTCGACACCGGCGAGCTTCTCCAGCGCGACGAACTCGCTCTGGCGCAGCGTTCGCGCGGTGAGCGCCAGCAGGCCGGACACCGGCACGACGGCCTGGCAGATGCCGGTGCGGTCCATCTCCTCGGTGAAGCGGGTGGCGACGTCGCGCGCCGACAGCATGGCGTCGATGCGGCCGGCGCCGATCTCGTCGGCGCGCGACGCCACGCCGATCACCCCGAGCGCCCCGGTGGATCCGCCGACCAGCTCGCCGATCTGCTTGAGCAGCGCGATGTCGGCGGCGTTGAGGGTGCGCAGCAGGAACACCACCGCGTCGACGCGCGGCATCCCGTCGTCGGGCACCAGCAAGCGCAGCGTGCGCGCCGAGACGTCACGCGACAGCGACGACGTGCCCGGGGTGTCGATGATGGTGGCGTCGGCCAGCTCGGCGGCGGGCCACTCGACGTCGAGGTCGACGACGTCCTCGGGGTCGAGCCGTGCGACGTCGAAGGTCAGGCCGCGCCCGTCGGGCCCCCGCGCGATCGGGACGTGGGAGCGCCGCCCGCCGCGGTGGTTCGCCGTCACCTTCGGGGTGGGGCCGTGGTGGAACCAGGTGACGATGCGGGTGGCCTCGGTGGCGTCGGTGGGTGCGATCTCCTCCCCCACCAGCGCGTTGACCAGCGTCGACTTGCCCGCCTTGAGGGTGCCGGCCAGCGCGATGCGGATCGGCTCGTTGAGCCGGCGGGTGATCCGGTCCAACTCGGCCAGCACGTCGGCGCGCTGCCGGTACGCCGGGTCGGTGCGGTAGGCGCGGATGGTGCCGCCCAGGATGGCGCGCACATCCTCGCTCGTGCTCACCGCTGCATCCCCTCGTGCGACGCCGTCCCCGCCAAGGCCTCGATTCTAGGTGGCGTCAGCCGGCGGATCGGGCCGGCGACAGCCCCGCGGCGTGCTGGCTGACCTGGTTGAGGATGTTGAGCTGCCGCTTGAGCTCGGCGATGCGGGTGTTGCGTTCGTTCTCCTGCAGCTTGGCCGCCGACAGCGTGGCCTGCAGCGACTCGTTGAGCGAGCGGGTGGTCTGGTTCGCGATCTCGCGGTAGTGGTCGCGTAGCTGGCGCTGCACGGTCTTGAGCCGGTCGCGGGACTCCTTGGTGACGACGAACGCGACATCGTCGACGAACCGGCGCACGTTGGTCTTCGCCTCGTTGCGCACCCGCAGCATCCGGTTCTCCATGTCCTCCTTGTAGGCCTTGCGGCCGAGGATGAGTCCGGCGCCCAGCGACAGCGGGTTGAACATGCCCAGCCCGGCGAACGAGGTGAGCATGCCGAACATCAGCACGCCGCCGTAGGAGCCGCGCATGCCGGTGACGATCTTGTGGCCGGTCTTGATCGGTTTGGCCTCCAGCTGCGCCACGGAGCTCAGCTCGCCGAACTCAGCACCCATCTCGCTCGCCGACAGTGCCGGCATCTTCACCGCGTCGAGCCCGGCCTCGACGAACGTGCGGGCCACCTCGCGGGCCAGCACCTCGGCCCGCTGATAGGCCCAGACGAAGTTGTCGCCCACGGCGGTGGCGATGGCCTCCTCGAGTTCTGCGCCGATCTCCGCCCAGTGGACCGTCGGGTCGCAGTGATCGATCACTCGTTCGGTGTGCTGGGTGATCGTCCGGAACCGGCCCCGCAGGTCGTGTTCGACGTCGGCCGTCAGGTCGGCGATGCCGTCGTTGAGCACCTGCTGCCACAGCGCGGTGTGCTGTAGCGCGTCCTGCGCCTCCTGCTTGCGGCGCTCCAGATCGGCGGTGAGCCGTTCGCGGGCATCCGGGTCGTCGAGCGCCGAGAGCTCCGCCGACACCGCCATCGTGAGGTGCTCGGCCGCCGCCCGCACCTCGTCGACCACCTGATCGCGGATGCGGTCGTTCTCGCGCGACAGCACGCGATCGGACAGGAACTTCACGATCGCCGGGTAGTTCGACTCCTCGTTGAGCTCCTTGTCGTTGAGCTGCAGCGCGTGGCTGCGCAGCACCGCCGACACCGGGATGATGCCCAACGGCACGCCGGCGCGGCGCAGATGGGCGGCGTTGGTGTCGACGATCCGGCGCCAGTGCGGATACAGGTCGATTTTGGTGGCGACGACGGTCGCGACCGGGCACAGCTCGTAGGCCTGCCGCAGGAACGTCATCTCCGGTTCGGTGAACTCCTGGCTGGTGTCGCTGAGCATCAGCATCGCGTCGGCGTCGGGCAGCAGACCCAGCGTCGCCGACAGGTGCGGCTGGCCGTGCCCGCCGACGCCCGGGGTGTCGATGAACGCCAGCCCGCCCTTGAGCAGCGGGCTGGGCGCGCTCACCTCGACGCGCAGCACCTCCCGGCCGCCGGCCTGCGGCGCCCGTCGCAGGTCCTTCGTCAGATCGGCCGGCGGGATGGCGACCAGGTCGGGCGGCACCTCGGGGCCGTTGCTGACGACCAGCCGGGCCGTCGCCTGCTCGCCGTAGGACACCACGGTGGGCAGCACGGTCGTCTCGTCGTCGCCGACGCGCGCCACCGGCATGTTGAGCAGCGAGTTGAGGAACTGGCTCTTGCCCTGCTTGAGCTGCCCGGCGATGACCACCCGGATCTGCGGGTCGGTGATGCGGGCCTTGGCGCGGGCGAGCCGCTGCACCAGGTCGTCGCGGTCGTTGGCGTCGGCGATCTTGCTGGTGTGGTCGATCAGCTCGACGATCACCTTGACGGGTCTGCCCGGAGCCTGCTGCGAGCTGTTCGGTTGCGTCATCGATCCCTTTCGGCCGAGAGCTCAACGGTAGACATGCGAACTGGCGGGGACCGGTGTGGTCCCCGCCAGTGTCGCTCGTGGAGTTGTGTTGCTCAGAACGCGTCGAAGCCGTTGTCGGACGCGACGTCGTTGTGCGACGCCAGGTTGTTGACGGCGTCGTTGTGCGAGGCGAAGTCGGTGTCGTTGTGCGACGCGACGCTCGACTCGTACGACGAGGAGTGGTTGTCGATCGAGGTGTTGGCCTCGGTGCTGGTATCGGTGTGCGTGCTGGTGTGCACCGAGTTGTCGACGGTGTTGTCGCTGCCCGAATCGCCACCGACGTGGGTCTGCGTGCCGGAGTTGGCGTGGCTGTCGTTGACGATGATCGAGCCGGCGTTGCCGCCGTCGCCGCCCGACGCGCCGCCGCTGCCGATGCCGATCAGGCTGTCGCCGCCGGCCGCACCGCCGCCGTGGCCGCCGGACAGGTCGTTGTCCTTGATGACCGTGCCCTGGTTGTCGGAGATCACGTCACCGCCGGCGTGCTGCGAGTTGTCCTCGATCTCGTTGCCGCGGCCCACCGCGACGTGGCTGCCCGACCCGGCGACGACGTCGCCGTTGTTGACGTCGTTGTTGTCGCCGAGCACCGCGCCGTCACCGCTGACGATGTCGCCGTCGTTGTCGCCGTCGACCACCACGCCGCCGTTGGTCGCGGTGTTGCTGGTCTTGTCACCGAAGGTGATGTCGCCGAAGCCGAGGTTGAAGGCGCCGTTCTGGGCGTTGGCGCCCGCGTGCTGGTCCGGGCTCGCCACCTCGTTGCCGCTGAGCAGGTCGGTGTTGGTCTCCGGCGCGAAGTTGGGCGCGTAGGAGGTCTGCGGCGAGAACGGCGAGGCGAAGTTGCTGGCCAGCTGGTGGTGGTCGGCCACCGCCCGCTGCAGCCCGACGATCGGGTCGCCGCCGCCGAGCATCACGCCGGCCGGCGCCGCGGTCGCGGCGACTGCCTGCAGCTGCGCGGCCGTGACGTTCGAGAGGCCGGCGACGCGGAGCGCATCATCGGGGTCGTTGACGAACGACTGGGCGCGGAACGGGTCGCGGAACAGGTCCAGGATGAAGTCGATCAGCGTGGTCATGGTGGTCCCTTTCTCGTCCTCTGGTGAGGGGGTGTGTCGCCGCCTCTCGGCGACCTGACACACACGTTATGGCGGCGCCGCACCCCTGGAAACGGGGTCGACTCCCCTGTTTGGCCGACGCCCTCCCGGGGGTTCGGCCGTGCGGGCATTAGGGGATTAGGGGGTCGGGGTCGCCGCACGAAAAAGCCCCGGCCCGCTGGGGGCCGGGGCTCGTCCGGGTGAGGTCAGAACAGGTCGACGTGCGACGGGTCGGGGCCGTCGTACGGCGCGTCGAGGATCGGGGCGTCGATCACCGGCGCGTCGAACACGTCCGCGGCCGGCGGCGCACCGGCGTCGATCACCGGATCCGGCAGGGGGTCCGGCGGCGCCAGGCCGGCGTCGACGTGGTCGTAGGACGGCTGTTCGAGCGCCGGGCCGGTGTCGATCGCCGGCTCGTCGACCACCGGCGCGTCGACGACGTCGATGACGTCGAAGGAGTCGAACGCGTCGAAGGCCGCCGTCGCCGCGCCGCTGGCCCACACGTTGCCGGCGTCGGCGACGGGCAGCGATTCGCTCACCACCGGGATCAGGTTGCTGACGTCGGCGGTGGTCACGCCGGAAAGGCCGGCGTCGGCGAGCGCGCCGTTCGGGTCGGCCGCGTACTGGGCGGCGACCCCGGGATCGCGCACCAGCGACAGCACGAAATCGAGCAGTTCGTTGGGCATGCAGCGATGCTAGGTCCGCCGAACGCGCCTGTGATCGGTGCACAGCCCACTGGTCGCGGGCCGGCATTA
Source organism: Mycobacterium sp. MYCO198283 (assembly GCF_021213805.1). Classification (GTDB taxonomy): domain Bacteria; phylum Actinomycetota; class Actinomycetes; order Mycobacteriales; family Mycobacteriaceae; genus Mycobacterium. The sequence goes on along the minus strand of NZ_JAJQJI010000003.1, from coordinate 167,114 downwards.
GGGGATCGGCGGGTAGGGGATCGCCGGCCGTTAGGGGGTGGCGCCGACGGCCCGCGCACCTCCCGCCCGGTGTCCGGCGCAGCGGCTAGGGTGAGCAACGGCCCAGACCCCGTCCGACAGAGGTGAGCGACATGAGCGACGCGCTCGGGTTGTCCGTCGGGATGACCCACCTGGTCGCCGCACGCGTCGGCACTCCCGCGCTGATCCGCCGGGCCGTCGTCACCCTGTTCCCGCACCGGCCGCTCGAGGTGGGGGTGCCGGCGGACAACCCGAACCTGACCGAACGCGGGCTGGTGCTCACCGGCTTCGTCGAGCGGGTCGGCGATCCGGTGCCGATCATCGCCGCCGACGGCTCGCAGCACCGCGCCGAGCGGCTGCTGGTGGCGGCGCTGGACGCGCTGGCCCGCGAGGTCACCGGCGGCGCGACACCGGAATCGGTCGCGGTGGCCGTGCCCGCCCACTGGGGGCCCGGCACCCAGGGTGTGCTGCGCGACGCGCTGGCTGCGGTGCCCACCCTGTCGCCGAACGGTCGGCCGCCGGCGCTGGTCTCCGACGCCCGCGCCGCGCTCGCCGCGCTGGCGGCCAGCCCCGGCCTGCCGGCCCGCGGCGTGGTCGCGCTGCTGGACTTCGGCGGCACGGGCACCGCGATCACCCTCGCCGACGCGGCCGCCGGGTTCGAGCCCATCGGGCAGACCGTCCGCTTCACCGACTTCTCCGGCGACCAGATCGACGCCGCGCTGCTCAGCCACGTCCTGCGCGGCGTCACCGAGCAGGGCGGCCTGGACCCCTCGGCCACCACCGACGTCAACGCGCTGAACCGGCTGCGTGAGCAGTGCCGCCTCGCCAAGGAACGGTTGTCCGCCGACACCGCCACCGGGGTGGCGGTCGAGCTGCCCGGCTTCCGCTCCGACATCCGCGTGACGCGCGCCGAGCTTGAGCACCTCGTGCGGCCCGCGCTCGACGGCGCGCTGTCGGCGCTCGGGGATGCATTGGAGCGCAACCGCGTTCCGGCCGCCAACCTGGCCGCGGTCGCGACGGTCGGCGGCGGGGCGGCCATGCCGCTGGTCACCGAGCGGCTCTCCGAGACGTTGCGGGTGCCCGTCGTCACCACGCCCGGCCCGGCCCTGAACACCGCCGCCGGCGCCGCGCTGCTCGCCGCGCGCGGGCCGGCCGCCGACGCCACCGCGCTGGCCCCGGCCGCCGATCCCGACGCCACCCAGCTCGGCCCGACGGCCGCGGACGCGACGGGGATGGCGACCCAGCTCGGCCCGGCCGCCGCGGCGGCCGCGGGCAGCGGCGCGATGGCGTGGTCGGAGGACGACGAGGCCCACACGGGCGGCGAGCCGCTGCCCTACACCGGCGGCGAGTACTACGGGCAGGGCGCCACCGACGCCCGCCCGGCGATGGCGTTCCAACCCCACGAGGCCGTGGGTGGACCGGACGCCGACGCGCCGCTGCCCTGGTATCGGCGGCCCGGCGTGCTGTTCGCGGCGGCCGTCGTCGCGCTGGTCGCCGCCGTGAGCGGGCTGGCGTGGACGTTCACCAGCTCCAGCAGCCCGCTCGGCCCGGAGACGCAGACCGTCATCACCCGTCCCGGCGGCACCACCACCTCGCCCGACGGCGCCGCGCCGACCGCAGACAGCGGCGACGACCCGCAGCCCACCCGCACGTCGGCCGGCGCACCTCCGCCATCCGCGCAGCCGACGGCCGGCACCACCACGACCACCACGCAGGCGCCCACGACGACGTCGACCACGACGACGACGCAGCCCACGACCACGACCACCACCACGCAGCCGACCACCACGACGACCCGCACCACCACGCAGCCGACCACCACCCGGCCGCCGACCACCACGCAGGCCCCGCCGACCACCACCCAGCCGCCGCCGACGACGCAGGCCCCGGCCACCACGGCCGCACCGGCTCCGCCGACGACGGTGGTGCCCAGCACGCCGGCCCAGCAGGGCGTCACCGAGGCGGACGCCCAGCCGCCGCTGCTGGTCCCGCTGCCGGTGACGCTCGGCTGACGCGTCCCGGCGGTGGACACCCAACGGCTCATCCCGCCGCCGGCGCGGCCGGCGCTCGCGGCGTTGGCCGCCCGCCCGGGCGATCCGGTCAAGCTGCTGATCGTCGGCGGCACGGGCAGCGGCAAGAGCGCCGTCGTCGACACCGTCCGCGGCACGCTGCGTGACGCCGGCGCGACGCTGCTCACCCGGCCACCGAGACCCGGCGACCCGCCCGCGCCCGTCGTCGTCGACGACGCCCAGCTGCTCGATGACGGCGAGCTCGCCGCGCTCACCGAGCTGGTCGCCGACCCCGCCGCGACCGTGGTGGTGGCCACCGAGCCGCAGCGTCACCGGCCGTCGCTGCGGCAGCTGGTGGCGGCGCTGCAGCGCGCCAACCGGGTCGTCGCCCTGCGCCCGCTGATCGCGGCCGAGGTGGCGCACCTGGCCTCCGCGACGCTCGGCGCACCGGCTCCCCGCGAGCTGGTCCACCAGCTGCTCGACGCCACGGCCGGGTTGCCGCTGCTGCTCGACGCGGCGCTCGGCGCGCTGCAGGGTTCCGATGATCCGGCGCGCGCGGCGCGGCGGGCGCTGGTCGATCGGGTGCACCGCGTGCCGGCGCCGGTCACCGAAGCGCTGCTGGTGGTCAGTCTGGGTGCCGCGCTCGGGGCCGCAGACGTCGCGGCGGCGCTGGCCGTCCCGGAAGCCGACGCCGAGCCGCTGGTGGATGCGGCGCGGGCGAGCGGGCTCGCGGATCCGGCGCATCCTGCGGCGTTCGTGGCGACGGTGCACGCGGTGGCCGGCGAGGTGGTCGGTGCGGCCCGCCACCGCACCATCGAGTCGTCGCTGATCGCCTCGCAGCTGGCCGCCGCCGCCCTCGAGGAGGAACTCGCGTTGCGGCTCGCCGAGCACGGCACCGTCGACGAGCGGCTCGCCGCGCAGCTGCAGGCCCACGCCAGCGCGGCCACGGAGCCGATGCGAGCCGCCCGGTTGTATCGGGCCGCGGTGAGCGCCGGCGCCACCGCGGTGGACGTCCGGCTGGCCGATGCGCTGGCGTTGACCGGCGACTTCCCGGCCGCCGCCCGGCTCGCCGACGGACTGCTCGCCGCCGACGACGAAGCGGTCCGTGGAGCCGCGGTGCGGATTGCGGCGTCGATCGCCGCGCACGAGGGCGCGATGACGCAGGCCGCCGAGCTGTTCGGCTGGCTCGGCCCGCACGCGGACGCCACGGTCAACGCCGCAGCGGTGGTGGCCCTGTTGGGCGCCGGTGAGCTGGCCGCGGCCCGCCGTGTGCTCGAGGCAGCGGCCGCGGGCCCGCCGACCGCGGCGGCGCGGGCGGCCCGCAGCCTCGCCGCCGGGGTGTGGGCATCGCTGCGCGAGCCGTATCCGGTCACCGTCAGCACGCTGGGCCAGGCGGTGTCCACCGAGGTGCCGACGCCGGCCATCACCCCGGACACGCCCGCCGCGATCGCCGCGCTGGTCGCCTTGCACGGCGGTGACCCGGCGCGGGCCCGCGGGGTGCTCGCCCGGCCCGCCGACGACGTCTTCGCCAACCGGCACCGGCTGCTGCTGGGCTGGGCGCACCTGTTCGACGGGCAGTTGATGGCCGCGATCGCCGACTCCGCGGCGGTCGACGAGCAGCACATGCACCGCCGCGACGCGCTGTGGTCGGCGGCGCTGCGGTGCGGCATCGCCCGGCGCACCGGGGATGACGGCGGCGTCCGCAAGTACTGGGCGGTCGCGGCCGGCGTGCTCGACGCCTACGCCATCGACCTCTACGCCCTGCTGCCGCTCGGCGAGCTGTGGGTGTCGGCGGTCCGGCTCGGGCAGACCGACCGGGTGCAGCACGTCGTCGACCGGGCGTTCGCGCTGCTCCGGGACCTGGGCGAGCCGCCGCTGTGGGCGGTGCCGCTGCGCTGGGCCGGGGTGCACGCGGGCATCCTCGCCAATGCGCCCGACGCGGTGGCCCCGCACGGGCAGGCGCTCGCGGCCGCCGCCGGGCAGTATCCGCTGGCCCGCGTGCTGGCCGGCGCCGGCCGGGTGTGGCTGCGGGTGCTCGCCGGTCAGGTCGACGCCGACGACGTGGCGGCCGCGGCGCGGGCGCTCGCCGGTCACGGCCACACCTGGGACGCCACCCGGCTGGCCAGCCAGGCGGCGCTGCACGCGGCGGATGCGCGGACCTCGGCCGCCATGCTGCAGCTGGCCCGCGACCTCAAGGGCGCCGGCGCGGCGGAGGACGCGTCGGCCACCCGGCCGTCGGCGGCGTCGCCGGTGTTGTCGGAGCGCGAGCGGGAGGTGGCCGAGTTGCTGGTGCTGGGATTGCCGTACCGCGACATCGGCAGCCAGCTGTTCATCTCGGCCAAGACCGTCGAGCACCACGTCGCCCGCATCCGGCGCCGGCTCGGCGCGCAGTCCCGCTCCGAGCTGCTGTCGATGTTGCGCTCGATGCTCTCGACTGCCGGTTAGGGCAGCCTTCGTAGCGGCGGCTTCGCCGAAGGTGCCACTATGAGCTGCACCGACTACAAGTTACCGACGAGTAACTTCCGTTAAGTTACTGTTGAGTAACTTACTAAGGGGAGGCAGCCGTGGACGCTCTCGAATGGGTGAGACTGGCGCTGGGCCTGTTGTTGACCGTCGTCGTGCTGGCGTTTGCCGCGCGCCGCGTGCTGTTCCTCACCAGGCTGATCCGCTCGGGCCAACCGGTCAGCGACAGCCAGGGCCGCAAGGACGACATCCCCGGGCGCATCAAGGCGCAGTTCACCGAGGTGTTCGGGCAGAAGAAGCTGCTCAAGTGGTCGATCCCCGGTATCGCGCACTTCTTCACCATGTGGGGCTTTTTCATCCTCGCCACGGTCTACCTCGAGGCCTACGGCGTGCTGTTCGACCCCGACTTCCACATCCCGTTCGTCGGCCGCTGGGACCTGCTCGGCGGGCTGCAGGACTTCTTCGCCATCGCGGTGCTCGCCGGCATCATCGTGTTCTCGATCATCCGGCTGCGCAGCGAGCCCAAGGAGTACGGCCGCGACTCACGGTTCTACGGCTCGCACACCGGCGGCGCCTGGCTGATCCTCTTCATGATCTTCAACGTCATCTGGACGTACCTGCTGTTCCGCGGCTCGTCGGCCGTCATCGGCACACTGCCCTACGGCGACGGCGCGTTCGCCTCGCAGCTGGTCGGCGCCGCGCTCGAACCGCTCGGTGAGAGCGCCAACCACGTCATCGAGACCGTCGCGCTGCTGCTGCACATCGGCGTCATGCTGGTCTTCCTGCTGATCGTGCTGCACTCCAAGCACCTGCACATCGGCACCGCGCCCATCAACGTCACGTTCAAGCGGCTGCCCGACGCGCTGGGCCCGCTGCTGCCCGTCGAATTCAAGGGCGAGCCGGTCGACTTCGAAGATCCCGCCGAGGACGCGGTGCTGGGCCGGGGCAAGATCGAGGACTTCACGTGGAAGGGTTACCTCGACATGACGACCTGCACCGAGTGCGGTCGGTGCCAGTCGCAGTGCCCCGCGTGGAACACCGGTAAGCCGCTGTCGCCCAAGCTCGTCATCATGAACCTGCGCGACCACCTGTTCGCCAAGGCGCCGTACATCATCGGCGGCCAGACCGTGCTCGACAACACCCCCGAGGGCGGTCTCGGCGAGGACCTTAAGGGCAAGAAGGAAGCCGACCACCACGCCGTTCCGGAGTCCGGCTTCGAGCGCGTCCTCGGTTCGGGCCCGGAGCAGGCCACCCGCCCGCTGGTCGGCACCCTCGAGCAGGGCGGCGTGATCGACCCCGACGTGCTGTGGTCCTGCACCACCTGCGGCGCCTGCGTCGAGCAGTGCCCGGTGGACATCGAGCACATCGACCACATCGTCGACATGCGCCGCTACCAGGTGATGATGGAGTCCGAGTTCCCCGGCGAGCTCGGCGTGCTCTACAAGAACCTGGAGACCAAGGGCAACCCGTGGGGCCAGAACGCGTCGGCCCGCACCGCCTGGATCGACGAGGTGGACTTCGACGTGCCGGTGTTCGGCCGCGACGTCGACAGCTTCGCCGGCTACGAGTACCTGTTCTTCGTCGGCTGTGCCGGCGCCTACGAGGACCGCGCGAAGAAGACCACGAAGGCCGTCGCCGAGCTGCTGTCCATCGCCGGCGTGAAGTTCCTGGTGCTCGGCGAGGGTGAGACCTGCAACGGCGACTCGGCCCGCCGCTCCGGCAACGAGTTCCTGTTCCAGCAGCTCGCCGCGCAGAACGTCGAGACGCTCAACGACCTGTTCGACGGCGTCGAGCGCGTCGACCGCAAGGTCGTCGTCACCTGCCCGCACTGCTTCAACACGCTCGGCCGCGAGTACCCGCAGCTGGGCGGCAACTACACCGTGCTGCACCACACGCAGCTGCTCAACCGGCTGGTGCGGGACAAGTTGCTGGTGCCCGTCAAGTCCGTCACCGACGAGCCGGTCACCTACCACGACCCGTGCTACCTGGGCCGCCACAACAAGGAGTACAGCGCGCCGCGTGAGCTGGTCGGCGCATCCGGCGCCACGCTGACGGAGATGCCGCGCCACGCCGACCGCGGCCTGTGCTGCGGCGCCGGCGGTGCCCGGATGTGGATGGAAGAGCACATCGGCAAGCGCGTCAACCACGAGCGGGTCGACGAGGCGCTGGCCACCGACGCCACCAAGATCGCGACGGGCTGCCCGTTCTGCCGCGTGATGATCACCGACGGCGTGGGCGACCGCGCCGCCGAGGTGCCGAAGGCCGAGAACGTCGAGGTGCTCGACGTCGCGCAGCTGCTGCTCGGCTCGCTCGACCTGTCCGGCGTGACGCTGCCGGAGAAGGGCACCGCCGCGAAGGAAGCCGAGAAGCGGGCCGCCGAGGCGCCGGCGACGGCGACGGCCACGACGGAGGCTCCTGCCAAGGAGGAGGCTGCGCCGCAGCCGCCCGCCGCGCCTGCTGCCGCGGCGAAGCCCGCGACTGCCGCCCCGCCCGCCAAGGGCCTCGGCATCGCCGGCGGCGCGAAGCGGCCGGGAGCCAAGAAAGCGGCGCCCAAGGCCGACACCCCGCACGCCGAGGACACCTCGGTCAAGCAGCAGCCGAACGTCGACCCGGACAAGGCCGAGGCCGGCGCGGCGGCGAAGGCGCCGGTGAAGGGTCTCGGGCTGGCGGCCGGTGCCAAGCGGCCGGGCGCGAAGAAGGCCGCTGCGCCCAAGGCCGCCGAGCAGGCGAAGAGCGAGCCGGCGGTCGAGGAGCAGTCGACCACGCGCGATCCGCAGGTCGACACCAAGCCGGCGCCCACCAAGGAGCCGGCCAAGGCCGAGCCAGCGGTGAAGGGGCTCGGCATCGCTGCCGGCGCTCGACGGCCCGGCGCCAAGAAGGCGGCGTCCGGCGAGCCGAAGACCGAGTTGGCGCCGGCCCCCACCGCGGAGCAGTCCGACGCTGCGGGTGCGCAGTCCGACGCCCAGGCCGAGGCCGACGGCGGGTCCGCGGGTAACGGCGAGGCGCCGAAGCCCGAGCCGCCGGTGAAGGGGCTGGGCATCGCGCGCGGTGTCCGCCCGCCCGGCAAGCGGTAAATCGGTGGACACCGATGGCACCATGAGGGGTGTGAGCATCTCCCAGCAGCCGTGGATCGCGCCGGCGCAGCCGCGGCAGCGGACGCTTCGGCAGTCGAGCAAACTGCAGGACGTCCTCTACGAGATCCGGGGGCCCGTGCACGAGCACGCCACCCGGCTCGAGGCCGAGGGGCACCGCATCCTGAAGCTGAACATCGGCAACCCGGCGCCGTTCGGGTTCGACGCGCCCGACGTGATCATGCGCGACATGATCCAGGCGCTGCCGTACGCGCAGGGCTACTCGGACTCGAAGGGCATCCTGCCCGCCCGCCGCGCCGTGGTCACCCGCTACGAGCTGGTGCCCGGCTTCCCGCGGTTCGACGTCGACGACGTATACCTCGGCAACGGGGTCAGCGAGCTGATCACCATGACGCTGCAGGCGCTGCTCGACAACGGCGACGAGGTCCTCATCCCGGCGCCGGACTATCCGCTGTGGACGGCGTCGACGTCGCTGGCCGGCGGCACGCCGGTGCACTACCTGTGCGACGAGACGCAGGGCTGGAATCCCGACGTCGCCGACCTCGAGGCGAAGATCACCGACCGCACCAAGGCGCTGGTGATCATCAACCCGAACAACCCGACGGGCGCGGTGTACAGCCGCGAAACCCTCACCGCCATGGTGGAACTCGCGCGCAAGCACCAGCTGCTGCTGCTATCCGACGAGATCTACGACAAGATCCTCTACGACGACGCCGAGCACATCAGCACCGCGACGCTGGCGCCGGATCTGTTGTGCCTCACCTTCAACGGACTGTCCAAGGCGTACCGCGTGGCCGGCTATCGCGCCGGCTGGCTCGCGATCACCGGCCCCAAGGAGCATGCCCGCAGTTTCCTCGAAGGCGTCAGCCTGCTGGCCAACATGCGGCTGTGCCCGAATGTGCCCGCGCAGCACGGCATCCAGGTGGCGCTCGGCGGTCACCAGAGCATCGAGGACCTGGTGCTGCCCGGCGGCCGGCTGCTCGAACAGCGAGATGTCGCCTGGACCAAGCTGAACGAGATCCCGGGGGTGTCGTGCGTCAAGCCGCGCGGCTCGCTCTACGCGTTCCCGCGGCTGGACCCCGAGGTGCACGACATCCACGACGACGAGCAGCTGGTGCTCGACCTCCTGCTGCAGGAGAAGATCCTCGTCACCCAGGGCACCGGCTTCAACTGGCCGAACCCCGACCATCTGCGCATCGTGACGCTGCCGTGGGCGCGCGACCTCGCCGACGCCGTCGAGCGGCTCGGCAACTTCTTGGCGAGCTATCGCCAGTAGTGCCACATACGCTCAGCAGGTGACGCACTCCCACCCCCACTCACACGCGCTGCGCGGTGAGCCGTCGCCGTTGACGCCGCTGGCTGCGCGGATCGTCGTGGGCGCGCTGGCCGCGATCGCGCTGGTCGTCGTGATCGGGGCGGCCCTGCTGTGGCCGAGTCAGCAGCAAGTCGAGATCCCGCTGCCGTTCCAGAACGCGTCGGGCGGCGCGGTGACCACCGAGGCCGGACGGGTGCTGTCGACGACGCTCGCCAGCTGCGGCAGCCCGTCGGCGGGGCAGGTGCTGACCGCCGACCCGGTGCCGGCGAGCTCGGGCGGGCTGGACTGCAGTCAGGCGCTCATCCGCATCGAGTCCGGGCCCAACGACCGCGCCAACACCATGCTGGAGTTCAGCCCCGGTCCCGGGCAGCCCAATCTCGTTGCCGGCGAGCGTATCCGGCTCAGCCGCCAGGTGGACGCCCGCGGCGCCACCACCTACACGTTCTACGACTACTCGCGCGGCTGGCCGCTGCTGCTGCTGGCCGCGGCCTTTGCGATCGTCGTGGTGCTCGTCGCCCGGATGCGCGGGCTGCTCGCCATGGTGGGCATCGTCATCGCCTTCCTCGTCCTGGTCATGTTCCTGCTGCCGGCGCTGCGCGACGGGGCACCGCCGGTGCCGGTGGCGCTGGTGGCGTCGGCCGCGATCCTGTACGCGGTGATCTACCTGGCGCACGGCGTCAGCCTGCGCACCAGCGCGGCACTGCTCGGCACCTTGGTGTCGCTGCTGTTGGCGGCCGTATTGAGCTGGGGCGCCATCAAACTGGCGAACATCACCGGCCTGTCGGAGGAGCAGAGCACCGAGGTGTCGACCTACCTCGGCAACGTGTCGGTCACCGGACTGCTGCTCGCCGGTTTCATCATCGGCTCGCTGGGCGTGCTGAACGACGTCACCGTCACGCAGTCGTCGGCGGTGTTCGAGTTGGCCCGGCTGAGCACCGGCGCCACGCGCCAGGACGTCTTCGTGGGCGCGATGCGGGTGGGCCGCGACCACATCGCCAGCACGGTCTACACGCTGGTGCTGGCCTACGCGGGGACGTCGCTGCCGCTGCTGCTGCTGTTCAGCGTGGCGAACCGCTCGCTGTCGGACGTGCTGACCAGCGAGAGCGTGGCCATCGAGATCGCCCGGTCGGCGGTCGGCGGGATCGCGCTGGCGTTGTCGGTGCCGTTGACGACGGCTATCGCGGCGCTGCTGGCGACGCCCGGCGCGCCGCTCATGTCCGATCCAGCAGTTCGAGCAGGTAGCCCCCGTAACCCGATTTCAGTAGCTCGGTTGCGCGAGCGGCTAGCTGGTCGTCGTCGATGAACCCGACGCGCCACGCCACCTCCTCGGGCACGCTGATCTTCAACCCCTGCCGCCGCTCGATGGTGCGCACGAAATCCGCCGCGTCCAGCAGCGAGTCGAAGGTCCCGGTGTCCAGCCAGGCGGTGCCGCGGGTCAGCACCTCGACCTGCAACCGGCCCGCCTCCAGGTAGCGCTGGTTGATCTCGGTGATCTCGTATTCGCCTCGGGAAGAGGGCTTCAGCGAGCGAGCGATCTCGATCACGTCGTTGTCGTAGAAGTACAACCCGGGCACCGCGTAGTGCGACTTCGGGGTGGTCGGCTTCTCCTCCAACGACAGCGCCCTGCCGGCGTCGTCGAACTCGACCACCCCGTAAGCCGACGGGTTCGCCACCCAGTACGCGAAAATCGCTCCGCCGCTGACGGTTTGGAAGCGCCGCAGGCCCGTGCCCAGGCCGGGGCCGTAGAAGATGTTGTCGCCCAACACCAGAGCCACCGAGTCGGTGCCGATGTGGTCGGCGCCGATGACGAACGCCTGCGCGAGCCCGTCGGGCGAATCCTGCACGGCGTAGGTCACATTGATGCCGAACGCCGAACCGTCACCCAGCAGCCGGCTGAACGCCTCGCAGTCCTGCGGGGTGGTGATCACCTGGATGTCGCGGATGCCCGCCATGATGAGCGTCGAGAGCGGGTAGTAGATGAGCGGCTTGTCATACACCGGCACCAGTTGCTTGCTGATCCCCTTGGTGATCGGGTACAGCCGCGTTCCGGACCCGCCGGCCAGGATGATGCCACGCATGGCGCCAGACTAGGCGGCGGCTACAGCGGCGTGCGCTCCAGCCACGTTCGCCACACCTGCGAGTCGCCGACCACGTCGAGCTGCGGGTCGTCGGCGGCGATGCGTCGCGTGACCCCGAGCAGCAGGTTCTCCGCAGTGCCGCGCACTGCTACGGTGCCCTTCGCGTGGCCACGGCTCATCGCCAGCCGGCCGTCGGCGTTCTCCAGCAGCCATTCGCCGCTGTCGCCGAGGCCGTCGTCGGTGGCGTGCAGGTGCAGGCTGGTGCCCGGGTCCAGTGGCGTCGGCTGTGCGCCGATTCCGAGCACGATCTCGAACCATTCGGTGACTCCGTCGGCGGCCATCGCCGGTGCGACGTCGAACTCCCGCCCTAGCGCGATCGCGGCGTCGGCGCGGTGCACCAGCACCTCGTGCGCGCGTCGGCGGATCCACCACGCGGCGGGCCGCGGGCCGACGAATGTCCACACCGGGGTGTCCTCGCCGGTGGTCTGCACCGCGTCGATCAGCCGCTCGGCGCCGCCGTACAGCCAGTCGATCGCCGCGTCGGGGTCTTCGGGCGGCTTGCCGTCGCGGACGTCGCGCGGGCTGAGCGGTTCGGTGCGGCGGTCCTCGACGATCTGCGCCGCCCAGCGGTGGCCGCGGCCGACATGGCGGAAGAGCTGCTGGACCGTCCAGCCGGGGCAGGTCGGCACCTCGACGGAATCGTCGGCGTCGCGGACCAGTTCGCCCAGCGTCCGGTTCTCGTCGAGCAGTGCGGCGGTGAAGTACACGCCCTTCAGCCTAGGCTCCGAGCGCCGCGCGCTCGGGCGGTACGGCGCGCTATCCGCCGATGCAGAGCGGGCCGATGCACAGACCCGATCCGCCCTGCGCGCCCGATCCGCCTTGCGCGCCGGAGCCGCCTTGCGCACCCGATCCGCCTTGGGCACCCGAGCCAGCGCTCGGGTAGCCGCCACTGTTCGGGTAGCTGCCGGTGTTCGGGTAGCTGCTTCCGCCGCTGGGGTAGCCGCCGTTCGGATACCCGCCGCCGTTCGGATACGACGGATAGCCCCCGTTGCCATTACCACTGCCGTTGCCCGGGTACTGCGGGGCGGGCGGCACATAGGTCGGCTGCGTCGGTTGGGTGGGCACCGTCGGCTGGGTCGGCACGGTGGGTGGTGTGGAGGGCGGCCGCGACGTCGGGGGCTGCTGCGGCACCGGCGGCAGCCACACCGGCGGCCGGTAGGCCGGCCACTGCGGGCGGTACGCCGGCGGCGCCGGCGGCAGGATGACCGGCGGCGGCACGGCGACGGGCGCCGGTGCGACGACCGGCGGCGCCACCGGGGCGGGCGGGGGTGCGACCGGGGCGGGCGGGGGCGCGACCGGAGCGGGCGGCGCCGCGGCGGCGGCGGGCGCGGGTGCTGCCGCGGGCGCCGGGGCGGCCGCGGGAATCAGCGGTGCGCGCGCCGGTTCGACGATCTGCGCCGCGCGCTGCTCCTCCACCGCGGCGGGCGCGGGCGCCGGCGCGGCGGGCGCGGGCGGCGCCTCGACAGCCGCAGGCGGCGGCGCGGCCGTATTGGTGATGATCTTGTTGTCGCCGGGCACCGGTCGCTCGTCGACCGTCGGGCGGATGTTCACGGCCAGCGAGATGACGAGGGCCACCACCCCGACGATGAACACCGCCGTGAGCGAGCTGCCGACGAGCAGGAACGGCTTGCGCTCGGGCGATGCGTCCTCGTCCGGCGCGGCAACCGGCGCGGGGGGCGGTGCGATGGTCGAGCGCAGCTGCGTCGCCGCGAGCGGGTCGATGCCGACGCCGCTTCCGTCGCCGGCCGGCACGGCCGAGTAGGCCAGGCCGAGCCCTTCGGTGGCGGCTTCGTAGCGGGGCGACTGCGCCGCGGCCAGCGCCGCACCGCGGGCCAGGGCCAGCTCGGGCTCCTCGGGCGCGCTGACCGGAATGGACAGCACCGCCGACAGGTCCGCCTTGACCGACGCGACGTCGACGCCCGATCCGACGATGAGCAGGCTGTCGGGCCGTGCGTCACCGTTTTCCAGCGTGATCGCCATGTCGCGGAGCAACGCCATCGCGTCGTCGGCGTGCAGGTCCTGGCTCAGCGCCTTGATCACCGAGCCGTCCGCGGTGTCGACGACCGACAGGGTGGCGGTGTCGCGCTCGACGAACAGCAGCGCGGTGCGGTCGTAGCCGACGGTGCGGCCGACCGCCTGCGCGAGTGAGCTGGCGGCGTGAAGTTCGGACACCAGCACGACGTCCTCGATGCCGCGCGCCTTGAGGGTCTGGCTGAGCCGCGCGGCTTCGGCGTGATCGCTCCAGGCCACACCCGTGGCGTGCAAGCGGTGTGCGCCGGCCTCGGCGCTCTCGCGGGTGCCGAGCACTGCGGCGATCACGTGATCCGCCGCGTGGGTGGTTGCCGGGCTGTCGATGGCGCCGACGTCGAAGGTGTCGTGGTCGACGGTCTTCCCGTCGGCTCGCGTTCCTTCGACCAGCACCATGCGGACCGTCTGGGGTGTCATCGACACGCCGAGCACGATGTCCACGCGGAGCCTCCGTCTAGTTTGCTGTGCGCCGGGTTCGCGCATCCAGGGCGCCCTGACCGCAGGCCTCACCCGTCAGGTTTTTCGCGCCGGACGGCGTTCCCGTTACAGGAAAGAGACTACTCGCGGCGCCGACAGCGGGCTCAGTCGTCGCGGCGGAAGTTGAGGTAGCTCCGCGACGGCGTCGGCCCGCGCTGGCCCTGGTACTTCGAGCCGACCGACGCGCTGCCGTAGGGATGCTGCGCCGGGCTGGTGAGCCGCAGCAGGCACAGCTGGCCGATCTTCATGCCGGGCCACAGCGTGATCGGCAGGTTGGCGACGTTGGACAGCTCGAGGGTGATGTGGCCACTGAAACCGGGGTCGATGAAGCCCGCCGTCGAGTGCGTCAGCAACCCCAACCGCCCGAGCGACGACTTGCCTTCCAGCCGGCCCGCGAGGTCGTCGGGCAGCGTGCACAGCTCCAGCGTCGAGCCGAGCACGAACTCCCCCGGATGCAACACGAACGGCTCGCCCTCGGCCGCCTGCACCAGCGTCGTCAGCTCGTCTTGCTGCAGCGCCGGGTCGATGTGCGTGTAGCGGGTGTTGTTGAAGACGCGGAACAGGTTGTCGAGCCGGACGTCCACGCTCGACGGCTGCACCAGCGTGTCGTCGAACGGCTCGATGCCCAGCCGGCCGGCCGCGATCTCGGCCCGCAGGTCCCGATCGGAGAGCAGCACGCGGTGAGCCTAGCCGCCGCGGATGCTAACCTTCGTGGTCATCCACGGCCGATGTAGTTCAATGGCAGAACATCAGCTTCCCAAGCTGAATACGCGGGTTCGATTCCCGTCATCGGCTCCATAACGCCGAGACGTGTTCCACTGCGACGGCCGACGGCGTGTCGTCGCAACAGCTTAAGTGTCGGCGCAACGGTCCGCGCGGGACGGCTGAACTAGCATCCGAGCCATGGCGAACTACGGGCCGCCCGGCGGCGGGTACTACGACGACCAGCCCGATCCGTACGGCCGCCCGCGCCCCCCGGTCGGCCCACCGCCCGAGCCGCCGGTGCCCTGGTACCGGAGGCCGGCGGCGATCTTCACCGCCGGCGCGCTGTCGGGACTGCTGCTGGCGCTCATCGTGTGGTCGATCTTCGGCAACGACGACAACGCCGCCACGACCACCCGGACGTCGATCAGCCCGCTCACCCCCACGGCGACGGCGACCACCACCGCGCCGCGATCGTCGTCGCCGAGCACCAGCACCGTGACGGTCACCGAGACGGTGACGCCGAGCACGACGACCACGACGCCCACCACGACCACCTCGTCGGCCGAGCCGTCGACCACCACCGTTACGAGCACGACGACCAGCACCACCACCAAAACCACGACGGTGACCGTCACCCCATCGCCTCCCGGCGGCTGACGCACGCGCCTCACACCCGGGCGTTGAGTTTCACCTGACGGCGGCGGTCCTCGGCGTGTCGCCGCCGGGGCGTGAACCTCAACGCCGACGTGTGGAACTCAACGGAGCACCGCCGGGGGTAATGATCGGCGCCGGCGGTGCGATGTCATCACCGACGGGCCGGCGCTCGACACCGATCGGCACGTCTGATACGGCTGTTCTTTGGCACTGTGGTCGACAGGAGCGAAGCGATGAAGAGCTTGGTGTTCGCGATGCTGCTCGCGGCGGCAATAGTGCTGCCGGCAGCGCCCGCGCAGGCCGAGGATGCCACCGCCGCACTGCAGGCGAAGTTCGACGCCCTGGCGCCCGGCGACACACTGACACTGGACCCGCAGACCTACTGGCACGGCGGCATCCTGCAGATCAAGGTGCCGAACGTCCGGATCAACGGCAACGGCGCCACCCTGCAGGCCACCAACGACCTCACCTCGGCGGTGCAGATCAAGGCGCCCGGGGTGTCGCTGAGCAACATCACGTTGAGCGCGCCGCGCGGCGGCCCCCGCTACAGCGCGAACGAACAGCACAAGCTCACCGTCGAGGCTGACGGGGTGACGCTGAGCGACGTGACGATCGACGGGTCTGCGGCGGCGGGTGTCTTCGTCTACAACCGGGCGGGCGACTTCCGGTTCGACCGGGTGACGGTGCGCGACTCGCGGGCCGACGGTATCCACATGACCGACGGCGCGCACGACGGCGTCGTCAACAACCCGCTCACCGAGCGCACCGGTGACGACGGCGTCGCCGTGATCTCCTACACCGAGCGGGCCTACGGCCGCCAAGCCCCGCCGTGCCGCAACATCACGATCAACTCGCCGGTGGTCAACGGCACCACCTGGGGCCGCGGCGTCTCGGTGGGCGGCGGCGAGAACGTCACCTACAACAACGTCCGCGTCAGCGGCACCAGCGGCGCCGGCATCTACGTGACCACCGAGGGGGCGCCGTTCTTCACGCAGAACACCACCCACGTGCGCGTCAACGGCGGCACCGTGACCGGGGCCAACTGGACGCCGGGCGTGGTGATGGGCGCCATCGCCGTCTACGGCGAACACCCCGGTTACGCGACCACCGACGTCGCGATCTCGGACATCACCGTCGCCGACACGCCGGCCAACGCCGAGCGCGACATCGTGGTGTGGGTGAAGGACGGCGGCAGCGTCGGCGGGATCTCGCTGCGCAACATCGCGATTCAGCGCAGCGCCGCCGCCATGCGGCTGTATTCCGACGCGCCCCGCGAGACCTACACCGTGTCGGGGCTGACGGTCGACGGGACGCCGACCGACGTCCCGTGACCCCGGCTAGGCGCAGCTCGTCGCGATCCGCTGCTGCGCGGCGTCGGCCTGCTGGATTCGGGCCGCCTGATCGGGATCGGTGTTCAACGCGCCGGCGGTTGCGGCGGCACCGATGTCGACCAGCGTGTCGGCGAATGTCCGTACCGCGTCCGCTAATTCGGCGTCGGTGGCCGGATCGAGGCGAGCCAGCAGATACTGCCCGCCGTCGTAGAGCGAGATCCGCGCATTGGCCGCGGCGGCCATGGCGCCGGTGGCGTCGGCCGGCCCGCCGGGGCTCTGCAGGTTGGTGTTGAGGGAGACGCCGCTGCGCACCAGCTCGACGGCCGCACAGATCCGGTCCTTGGCGGCCGCCCGTTGCGCCTCGGTGTAGGCCGGCGCCGGGTCGCGGTAGGTGCGCGCCAGCGCCCACCCGGCGACCGCCAGCGCGGCCACGGCGACGACGAGCGACGTCACCGTCACCACCGTGGCCAGCCTGCGGCGCGGGTGCACGGGCGCGGCCGTCACCCCGGGTGCTGCCACGGTTACTCGGGGTCCAGCACGCTGACGGCGATGCCGTACGGCAGGAACCGCACCCGGCGCCGGCCGTCGGTGTTGTGCTGGTTGGCCCGCAGCGCGTCGAGCTCGGTGCGGAACACCTGCTCCACCTGCGCGCCGCCGTTGTCGCCGACGGTGTAGATGACCCAGACGCCGTCGCCCTTCTCGCCGGTGGTCTCCGGTTCGGCGGGCTTGGCGCGGCGGCCCAGGTCGTCGAAGAGGACCGACCAGCCGGCACGCTCACCGGAGCCGTCGAGCAGCCGGCCGAACTGCGAGAACGCGCCGCGCAACCCGTCGCCCACCTCGCGCAGCACCCTGTCGAGGTCATCCGGGTCGAAACCGAACGGATCGTTGCCTGCCATGGTG
Source organism: Mycobacterium sp. MYCO198283 (assembly GCF_021213805.1). Classification (GTDB taxonomy): domain Bacteria; phylum Actinomycetota; class Actinomycetes; order Mycobacteriales; family Mycobacteriaceae; genus Mycobacterium. The sequence goes on along the minus strand of NZ_JAJQJI010000003.1, from coordinate 149,984 downwards.
TCCTCCTCACCGGCCCCGACGAACGGGCCGGAACCACTCCAGTGTGCCCCAGCCCGGTCAGCCGCCGCTGACCAGGCGGCCGGCCAGATAGGTCTCCCGGACCTGCAGGTCGGCGATGGTTTCCCGCGCCACCGTCCGCGGGTCGGCCGACAACACCACGAGGTCGGCGTACTTCCCCACCGCCAGCGACCCGGTGACGTCGTCGGCGAACAGCTGCCACGCCGCGTCGATGGTCTGCGCGCGGATCGCCTGCTCGACGGTGAGCCGCTGCTCGGGGGCCAGCACTCGACCGCTGGGCGCCGTGCGGGTGACGGCGACGGCGATGTTGCGCAGCGGCTCCTCCGGCGTGACGGGCGGGTCGTTGTGCAGCGAGATGCGGATGCCGGCGGCGACCGCGGAGCCGGCCGGCATCCACCGGCTGCCGTGCTCGGGTCCGAAGAGTCCGTCGACGAGCACGTCGCCCCAGTAGTGCAGCTGGTCGACGAAGATGCTGCACGTCACGCCGAGCTCGGCGGCGCGGCGGAACTGCTCGTCGGTCATCGCGCCGACGTGCTCGAGCCGGAGCCGGTGGTCGGTCCGCGGCCAGCGGCGCAGCGCCGCTTCGTAGACGTCCAGGATCGTGTCGATGCCGGCGTCGCCCTGCACGTGGCACGCCAGCTGCCAGCCCCGCGGGAAGTACGCCTCGACGATGTCGGTGAGCTCGTCGCGGGTGTAGTTGGCGTGGCCGCAGGAGCCGGGCCGCACGCCGATGGTCCGGGTGTCGTCGGTGTCGAGGTACGGAAATGTCAGGTCGATGTTGCCGATCCACGGCGAGCCGTCGACCCAGATCTTGACGCCGACCTGCCGGAGCATGTCGTCGCCGTTGGAAAGCGTTGCGGTGGCGGCCCTCTCGGGTGTGGAGATCTCGTAGGTGCGCAGTCGCACGGTGAGCGCCCCGGCGTCGCGCAGCCCGTCGACCAGTGGCCGGAACATCGGGCTGAACGCCATCTCCGAGCACATGGTGAGCCCGGCGGCGTTGAGCCGCCCGCACTCGGCGAGCAGCATCGCCGGATAGTCGGCCGGCTCGATGGCGCCGGCGAGCAGCGGGAACACCGCGCCGGTCTCGCGTGCCGAGCCGTCGAGATCGCCGTGGGCGTCGCGGCCGTATTCGGCGCCCACCGGGTCGAGGGTGTCGCGGGTGATGCCGGCGCGCGCGGCCGCCGCGCTGTTGAAGTACGCCAGGTGGCCGGAGTTGTGGATGATCACCAGCGGCGTGTCGGGGGCCCGGGCGTCGAGCCACGCCAGCGTCGGTTGCGGCAGGCCCCGCTGCAGCAGCGGATCCCAGCCGGACAGGTAGGCGCCGTCGGCGCCGCGGCGGGCGACCTCCGACGCGACGGCCGCCACGACGGCGTCGGCATCGGGGAGGGTGACGGGGCGAATGTCGACCATGCGGTCCGACAGGATCATGGCCTCCATCACCGGGTGGCCGTGGGCCTCGACGAAGCCGGGCAGCAGACAGCCGTCGCCGAGGTCGCGCACCGCGGTCTCGGGTCCCACCAGGGGCTCGACCTCGGCGCGACGGCCCACCGCTGCGATCCGGCCGCCGGTGACGGCGAGCGCCTCAGCGGTGGAGAAGGCGTCGTCGACGGGCAGGATCGTGCCGTAGAACACCAGATCGGCAGCCGCCATGGCACCTCCTGCACCAGGAGGCGCAGCTTATCGCTTGGCGGACGGGCTCACGTCCTCACTGGAAAGGTTGGGGCGGTCGGTCGCTTCTTCGACGGTCTTCTTGGTGTCCTCCGCCTTGTCGGCGTAGTCCTGCAGGGATTCGTCGCCTTCTTCAGCTCGCATGGGGGTGGGCTACCCGGGTTGGCGCGTGTTGCACCGCGAAAAGCGCAGTGAGACCCGCAACACCTGCGACGGCGGCGTGGTGCAATGACCCGATGAGCGGACATCGCGACGACATCGACGCCATCGAGCAGGTGAAATACCGGTATCTGCGAACGCTGGACACCAAGGACTGGGATGCGTTCGCCGGCACGCTCACCGAGGACATCGTCGGCGACTACGGCTCGTCGCTCGGCCAGGAACACCGCTTCACCGATCGGGCGTCGCTGGTGGAATTCATGCGGACGGCCATGCCCGCGAACGTCGTCACCGAGCACCGCGTCACCCATCCGGAGATCACGGTCGACGGGGACGAGGCGACGGGCATCTGGTACCTGCAGGACAAGGTGATCGTGCCCGACTTCGACTTCATGCTCATGGGCGCGGCGTTCTACACCGACAGCTACCGCCGCACGTCCGACGGCTGGCGGATCAGCCACACCGGCTACCAGCGCACCTACGAGGCGACGCTGTCGCTCAAGGCGCTCGACTTCACGCTGCGGCCCGGAAAAGCGCTGCGGGTGTAGCTATTGGCGATCGCGATCAGGGCGCCCGGGCGCAGCCACCGCATGATCGCCACCAGCGTGGCGTCGTCGATGGCCACGCAGCCGGCGGTCGGTCCGCCGTCGGTGGTGTGGACGAAGAAGGCGCCGCCACGGCCCGGCACCCGCTCCTTGTTCACGCCCATGACGACGGCGTGCGCGTACTGCGGGATGGCGAGGTTCTCGGTGCCGTCGGCGGGCGACGTGCTGAACGGACACCGCGCCTTCTCGCACACCTGCATCGTGTTGTAGGTGGGGCTCTTCATGTCGCCGTCCCACCAGTGGTTCGGCCCCACCCGCACGTAGGGGAGGCCGCCGCCCGGGTTGGGCGCGGTGCCGAACGCGAAGTCCAGCGTGAACACGCCCATCGGGGTCATCATCGAGCCGTCGACGTGGTCGGCCGACATGCCCTTGGCGCCGATGTGCGCCGGGATACCCGCCGCCACCGGCTGCCAGCCTGCGCCGGTGCGCTGGTAGACGTCCATCGTCGCCGCCGACCCGCCGCCGCCGACCACCGAGATCACCTGTGTCGCAGCGCCCACCGAGCGGGCGAACCACGGCGCGCCCACGGCGCCGGCGGCCGGGGCGGCGGCCAGCGCCAGCACCGACACCCACAGCGCGGCCAGCCATCGCAACACCGGTTCATGGTCGGTGCGCCCACATTGCGGGGTCAAGTAAAGGTTTAGACACGGCGGCGGCCGCTACGTTGATGCCATGACGAGGGTGGCATGGCGGCGACCGCAGGGACTGCACCGGATCACCCACGGCCTCGGCACGCTCGACCGCGAGATCTTCGACGCCGTCGCGGAAACGCCCACCCCGCTGCTCGACACCGTGATGCCGCCGCTGACGCGCGCCGCCGACTTCTCCAAGCTGTGGCTGGTCATCGCGGCGGCACTGATCGCCAGCAACAAGCCGACGGCCCGGCGCGGCGCCGCCCGCGGGGTCGCGACCCTCGCCGTCACCAGCCTGTTCACCAACCAGGTGGCCAAGCGGATCCGGCGCCGCCCGCGGCCGCTGTTCGACGCCGTGCCGCTGATCCGGCGCAGCAAGCGGATGCCGACGTCGAACTCGCTGCCGTCGGGTCATTCCGCGAGCGCCGCCGCGTTCGCCGTGGGCGTCGGCCTGGAGGCGCCGCTGCTCGGGCTGCCGCTCGCGCTGCTCGCCGGGCTGGTGGGGCTGTCGCGGGTCGCGACCGGCGCCCACTACCCGGGCGACGTCATCGCCGGGCTGGGGATCGGCGCCTCGGTCGCGGTGATCGGCGGGCGGCTGGTGCCTCCCCTGGTGGTCAGCAAGGTGCCGGCCACCGAGCCGCTGTGGCTGGACGCGCCGCGGCGACCCGAGGGGCAGGGCGTCGTGCTGGTGATCAACCCGGCGTCGGGCAGCGGCACCGGGGCCCGCGTGATCGCCGAGGTGCGGCGCGCGCTGCCGGCCGCGGAGATCGTCGAGCTCGGCCCCGACGACGACCTGGTGGCCGCGCTGCGCGACGCCGCGACCCGCGCCGAAGTGCTGGCCATCGGCGGCGGCGACGGCTCGGTGTCCTGCGCGTCCGGCGTCGCGATCGAGACGGGCCTGCCGCTGGCGGTGTTCCCGGCCGGCACGTTCAACCACTTTGCGAAGGACATCGGCTGCAGCACCGTCGCCGACACCGTGAACGCGATCCGCGACGGCCACCTGTCGCGGGTGGACCTGGTGTACCTGAACGAGGATCAGCTGGTGGTCAACACCGCCAGCATCGGCGCCTACCCGCGCTACGTGGAGCTGCGCGAGCGCTACGAGCGCCGCATCGGCAAGCCGCTCGCCAGCGCCTATGCGTTGCTGCGGGTGCTGCGCGAGGACAAGCCGATCCGCATCCGCTTCGACAACAAGACGGTGGACACGTCGTTGTTCTTCCTCGGCAACTCGACCTATCTACCCAGCGGCTTCGCGCCGTCACGCCGCACCCGCATGGACGACGGGCTCATCGATGTCCGGATCCTGGAGAACGGCAGCCGGTTCGGCCGGCTGCGGGTGCTGGCGGCGCTGGCCACCGGCCGCCTCGAGCGCAGCCCGCTGTATCACGAGATGCAGGTGCCCGAGTTCACCTTCGTCAGCGAGGACGGGCCGACGGTGATCGCGCGCGACGGCGAGCTCGGTGACGCCCACGAGCAGGCGACCTTCACGGCGCACTACCGGGCGCTGCCGGTGTACCGGCCGCGTTCTCGCCGCTAGCCGGCCGCGACAGCGGCTGCGGGCGGATCACCGCGAGGCAGAGCAGCACGCACAGGTAGCCGACGGCCCAGCCGGCCAGCACGTCGGACGGGTGGTGCACGCACAGCAGCACCCGGCCGATTCCCACCGCGAGGATGACGGCGACGCCCGGCGCCCACCACCACCGGCGGGGCCGCAGCACCACCAGCAGCGCCACGACGCCCACCACCGCACCCGCGGCATGCCCCGACGGGAACGACGTCGCGTGCGCGTCGACGAACGCCTCGGCGGGCCGGGGCCGGTTCGCGACGGCCTTCAGCACCTCCACCGCCAGGCCGCCGAGGCCCGCGGCCGCGACGAGGAACACCGCGGCGCGGCGGTTGTGCTGCCGCCAGGCCGCGACCGCCACGACCACGGCGGCCAACCGGAAGCCGGTGGGACTGAACACGTCACAGCACAGGCCCCAGAACCGGATCCATCCCGGCCGGTCCGCGCCGAACGCCGCGGCGGCGCCGACGCCGTTGTCGTCGACGGCCACCACCAGCGGCCACTGCAGCGCGTAGCCGGCCCACATCGCTGCGACGACCGCCACCGCGAGCACCGCGTGAGCGACGGTCCACCAGCGGCGCATCGTCCCAGCCTAGGTGCGGCCGCAGCACCCGACCCCCGCACTTCGATCGACGACAGCAACATCGCCGTAAACGCGCCGAAACACATCCTGCTTAGCGTCGGGCAGCGCTTCGCCGACCATCCGAAGGGAACCCATGACGCAGAACCTCGAGCGGAAACCGGCCTCCGGGACCGGGTCGCCGGTGATCGTGGCCGTCACCACCGACCTCGACACCATGACCGCCACCAGGGAAACGCTGGAGGACTACACGCTGCGCTTCGCACCGCGCAGCTACCGCAGGTGGTCCACCGGCGTCGTCGGCATCTCCGCACTGGGCGGCATCGCCTACCTCGCCGACTTCGCGATCGGCGCCAACATCGGCATCTCCTACGGCACGGTGAACGCGCTGTGGGGCATCCTCATCTTCGCGGTCGTGGTGATGGCGACGGGCTTCCCGGTGGCCTACTACTCCGCGCGCTACAACATCGACCTCGACCTGGTGACCCGGGGCAGCGGCTTCGGCTATTACGGCTCCGTCGTCACCAACGTCATCTTCGCGACCTTCACCTTCATCTTCTTCGCGCTCGAGGGCTCGATCATGGCCCAGGGCCTGAAATTGGGGCTCGGCATCCCGCTGTGGCTCGGGTACGCGGTGTCGACGCTGATCATCTTCCCGCTGGTGATCTACGGCATGAAGGCGCTGTCGACGCTGCAGGTCTGGACGACGCCGCTGTGGCTGATCCTGATGGTGGCGCCGTTCATCTACCTCGTCGTCAGCCATCCCGAGTCGGTCAGCCAGTTCTTCGCCTACCGGGGCGAGAACGGCGTCGACGGCTTCGACCTGGGCTCGACGCTGCTGGCCGCCGGCGTGTGCCTGTCGCTGATCGCGCAGATCGCCGAGCAGAACGACTACCTGCGCTTCATGCCGCCCCGCACCGCGGAGAACGCGCGCAGTTGGTGGACCTGGATGTTCCTCGCCGGCCCGGGCTGGGTGATCTTCGGCGCCGTGAAGCAGATCGTCGGGCTGTTCCTCGCGGTGTACCTGATCGCCAACGTCGCCGACAGCGCCGGCATCGCCAACCAGCCGGTGCACCAGTTCCTGGAGATCTACGAGAACTTCATGCCGGGCTGGCTCGCGATGACGCTCGCCGTCGTCCTCGTCGTCATCAGCCAGATCAAGATCAACGTGACCAACGCCTACTCCGGGTCGCTGGCGTGGACGAACTCCTTCACCCGGGTCACGGGCCGCTACCCCGGCCGGCTGGTGTTCCTCGGCGTCAACCTGCTGATCGCGCTGGTGCTGATGGAAGCCAACATGTTCGACTTCCTCAACACCATCCTTGGCTTCTACGCCAACTGCGGGATGGCGTGGGTGGTGGTGGTGGCCAGCGACATCGTGTTCAACAAGTACCTGCTGCACCTGTCGCCGATGCAGCCCGAGTTCCGCCGCGGCATGCTCTACGCCGTCAACCCGGTGGGCTTCGGCTCGATGCTGCTGGCCGCCGGGCTGTCGATCCTCGCGTTCTTCGGCGGGCTGGGTGAGGCGGTGCGGCCGTACTCGCCGCTGGTGGCGATCGGGCTGGGCCTCGTGCTGCCGCCGCTGTTCGCGATCGCGACGAAGGGCCGCTACTACCTGCGCCGCACCGACGACGGCATCGACCTGCCGATGTACGACGCGCTCGGCAACCCCGCCGACGACCGGCTGCGCTGCCAGGTGTGCCACCACGACTACGAGCGGCCCGACATGATCGCCAGCGCCAAGGGCGACCACATCTGCTCGCTGTGCCTGTCCACCGACAAGGCCGGTGAACACGTGCTGCCCGCACAGTCGTAGCGCACGCGACCCAGACGCGGCCATGCCGGGCGACACCTGCCGGGCATGGCCGCGTTGCTGCGCGCGGCCCGGATGAGGGCAACCCTTGCGCAACCGGTTCCGACCGACCAGCGTGTACCGGCGTCGGAGACGACGGGAGGAGATTCGGTGACCAAGCCGCAACGGCACAACGTCCTGCTGGTGCACTGGCACGATCTGGGCCGCCAGCTCGGGGTGTACGGAAACCCCGGTGTGACGAGCCCGCGGCTGGACGCGCTGGCCGCCGAAGGCATCCTGTTCACCCGCGCGCACGCCACCGCGCCGCTGTGTTCGCCGGCGCGCGGCTCGCTGTTCACCGGCCGCTACCCGCAGAGCAACGGCCTGGTGGGGCTGGCGCACCACGGCTGGGAGTACCGCAGCGGCGTCCGCACGCTGCCGCAGCTGCTCGGCGAGGCGGGCTGGTACTCGGCGCTGTTCGGCATGCAGCACGAGACGTCGCACCCGGCGCGGCTGGGCTTCGACGAGTTCGACGTCTCGAACTCCTACTGCGAGTACGTCGTCGCCCAGGCCACCGACTGGTTGCGACGCCGCACCGACCAGCAGCCGTTCCTGCTGACCGCCGGGTTCTTCGAGACGCACCGGCCCTATCCGCGGGAGCGCTACGAGCCCGCCGACCCGGCCGCGGTCGACGTGCCCGGCTACCTGCCCGACACCGACGACGTCCGCGCCGACCTCGCCGAGTTCTACGGCGCCATCGCGGTCGCCGACGCCGCGGTCGGTGAGCTGCTCGACGTCCTCGACGACACGGGGCTGGCCGACGACACCTGGGTGGTGTTCTTCACCGATCACGGCCCGGCCTTCCCGCGGGCCAAGTCGACGCTGTACGACGCCGGAACCGGCATCGCGACCATCATGCGGCCGCCCCGCGCGCTGCGGCTGCCGCCACGGGTCTACGACGAGCTGTTCAGCGGGGTGGACCTGGTGCCGACGCTGCTCGGGCTCTTGGGCGTCGAGGAGCCCGCCGACATCCAGGGCCTCTCGCACGCGGCCGCGCTGACGGCCGTCGACACCGCGCCGGTGCGCCGCCAGGTGTACACGTCGAAGACCTACCACGACAGCTTCGACCCGATCCGCGCCATCCGCACCAAGGAGTGGAGCTACATCGAGAACTACGCCCGCCGGCCGCTGCTGGACCTGCCGCTGGACATCGAGGCGAGCCCGTCCGGGCAGGTCGTGGCGCCGCTGGTCACCGACGAGCGGCCCGAGCGCGAGCTGTACCACTTGCCCGACGACCCGGCCGAGCAACACAATCTGCTGGCCGGCGAACCCGACGCGCACGCCGAGGCCGTCGCGAAGGACCTCGCGGAGCAGCTCCACGAGTGGCGGACCTACACCGGCGACGTCATCCCGTCCGAGTTCGCGGGCACCCGGATCTCGGAGCGCTACACCGAGACGTACCGGGCGATCCGGGGTTTGCGGTTGCCGTCGCGGTCGGCGATCGCCACCGAGCGCGGTGTGGATCAACAGACCGGCTGACGCGCAAGGGTTTTGCGCATGGTGACGGTATCCGCAGGTCAGCGGCGTGAATCGGGTGTGGTTAGGGTGTGGCCATGACTCGCAGCGCGTCTTCGTATCTGGTGCTGGCGTCGCAACGCAGCGGCAGCACCCTGCTGGTGGAGTCGCTGCGCGCCACCGGCGTCGCGGGTGAGCCGCAGGAGTTCTTCCAGTACCTGCCGACCACCAGCCAGGCCCCGCAGCCGCGCGAGTGGTTCGCCGACGTCGACGACGAGAGCATCCTGCGGCTGCTCGACCCGTTGGACGCCGGCACACCCGACATCGCGCCCCCCGAGATCTGGCGCGACTACATCCGGACCGTCGGCCGCACACCCAACGGCGTGTGGGGCGGCAAGCTGATGTGGAACCAGACGCCGCTGCTGCTGCAGCGGGCCGCCGGGCTGCCCGACCGGTCGGGCGACGGTCTGCTCGCGGCGATCCGCGACGTGATCGGCAGCGACCCGGTGCTGGTGCACGTCTACCGGCCCGACGTGATCTCGCAGGCGGTGTCGTTCTGGCGCGCGGTGCAGACGCGGGTGTGGCGCGGCCGGCCCGATCCGGTGCGCGACAGCCGGGCCGAGTACCACGCGGGCGCCATCGCCCACGTCGTCCGCATGCTGCGGGCGCAGGAGGAGGGCTGGCGGCGGTGGTTCGCCGAGGAGAACGTCGCACCGATGGACGTCCCGTATCCGGTGTTGTGGCGCAACCTCACCCAGATCGTCGGGGACATCCTGGAGGCGCTCGGCCAGGACCGCCGGCTCGCGCCCGCGCCGGTGCTGGAACGCCAGGCCGATCAACGCTCCGACGAATGGGTCGATCGCTACAAGCGCGACGCCGAGAGGGAAGGGCTGCCGACATGACTGCCAGCACGGTGACCGAGGCCCGTCGGGTCGACGAGCTGCGGCTGCTCGAAGCCGAGTCCGTGCACATCATCCGCGAGGTGGTGGCCGAGCTGGCACGCCCGGTGCTGCTGTTCTCGGCGGGCAAGGACTCGATCGTGCTGCTGCGGTTGGCGGAGAAGGCGTTTCGGCCCTCACCGCTGCCGTTCCCGGTGATGCACGTCGACACCGGCCACAATTTCCCCGAGGTGATCGAGTTCCGCGACCGCCGCCTCGGCGAGCACGGGCATCAGTTGATCGTGGCGTCGGTGCAGGAGTCGATCGACGCCGGCCGGGTGCCCGATCCGGGGCCGGGCGCGTCACGTAACCGGCAGCAGACCCGCACGCTGCTCGACGCGCTGGAGGCCGGCGGTTTCGACGCCGCGTTCGGCGGCGCGCGACGCGACGAGGAGCGGGCCCGCGCCAAGGAGCGCATCCTCAGCTTCCGCGACGAATTCGGGCAGTGGGACCCCCGGGCGCAGCGCCCCGAACCGTGGTCGCTGTACAACGGGCGCATCCGCAAGGGCGAACAGGTGCGCGTGTTCCCGCTGTCGAACTGGACCGAGCTCGACATCTGGCGCTACATCGAGCTGGAGAACCTCGAGCTGCCGTCGATCTACTTCGCGCACCAGCGTGAGGTGTTCGAACGGGACGGCATCCTGCTCGCGGTGTCGGAGTACGCGAAACCCGCTGCGGGCGAGCGGTCGTCGGTGGAGTGGGTGCGCTACCGCACCGTCGGGGACCTCACCATCACCGGTGCCGTGCGGTCGCGGGCCACCGAGATCGCCGGGGTGATCGCCGAGATCTCGGCGGCGACGGTGTCCGAGCGCGGGGAGACCCGCGCCGACGACCGGACGTCGGTGGCCGCGATGGAGGACCGCAAGCGGGAGGGTTATTTCTGATGAGCGCTCGCGCGAAGAACGAGGAATTCTGATGGTTTCGACGAGTCCGGCGGACATCGCCACCACCACCAAGACCCGGCAGCTGTTGCGGCTCACCACGGCCGGTTCGGTCGACGACGGCAAGAGCACGCTGATCGGCCGGCTGCTGCACGACACCGACAGCCTGCCGCTCGACCACCTGGAGGCGGTGAAGGACGCCGAAGGGGTCGCCGACCTGGCGGCGCTGTCGGACGGGCTGCGGGCCGAACGCGAGCAGGGCATCACGATCGACGTGGCGTACCGGTTCTTCTCGACCGAGTCGCGCAGCTACATCCTCGCCGACACCCCCGGCCACGAGCGCTACACCCGCAACATGTTCACCGGCGCCAGCAACGCCCACGTGGCGATCTTGCTGGTCGACGCGCGCGCCGGGGTGCTGCGGCAGACGCGGCGCCACGCGCGCATCGCCAAGCTGCTGGGCATCCGGCACTTCGTCGCGACGGTCAACAAGATCGACCTCGTCGACTTCGACGCCGGCCGGTTCGACGAGGTGGAGCAGCAGCTGCGGCAGGTGGCCGCGCGGCTGCACCTCGACGAGCTGACCGTCATCCCGATCGCCGCGAAGCTCGGCGACAACGTGGTGCACCGCTCCGAGCGCACGCCCTGGTACGACGGGCCGACGCTGCTGGAGTACCTGGAGAACGTGGAACTCGAAGCGCCGCAGGCGCAGCCGGAGCATCTGCGGCTGCCGGTGCAGTGGGTGTCGCGGCCCTCCGCGCACGTGAGGAGCGATCAGACCGTAGCCGAAGTGCGGCGGCGCTACACCGGCCGGCTGGCGGCGGGCACGCTGCGGGTCGGCGATCCGGTGGTGTCGCTGCCGGCGGGGACGCGCTCGACGGTGACGGCGCTCGACACCCTCGACGACGACCGGACGACTGCCGTCGCGCCGCTGTCGGTGTCGGTCGAGTTGGCAGACGACATCGACGTCGGCCGCGGCGACGTGTTGGTCAGCGGCGCCGACTCCGCGGTGCTGCCGGTGCTCGCGCGGGAGGTCGAGGCCACGGTCTGCTGGTTCTCCGACGCGCCGCTGCGGGCGGGCGACCGGTTGGCGCTCAAGCAGACGACGAAGACCGTGCGCGCGACCGTGCAGGAGTTGCACAGCCGGCTCGACCCGGAGACGCTCGACGAGCTGGACGGGCCGGTCGAGTTGACGCTCAACGACATCGGCACGGTGACGCTGCGCACCAGTTCGGTGGTGATCGCCGACACCTACGCCGAGAACCGCGACACCGGCGCGTTCATCCTCATCGACGAGCAGACCAACGACACGGTCGGCGCGGGCACCATCCTCGCCGCCCGCGAGGTGAAGCCGGGGGCGCAGACGCGCAACGACATCCGGTGGCATCCGTCGTCGCTCGACCGCGATTACCGGTGGTCGTCGACGGGTCAGCGCGGCGCGACGCTGTGGTTCACCGGGCTGCCGGCGTCGGGCAAGTCGACGGTCGCGGTGGCGGTGGAGCGGGCGCTGGTGGAGCAGGGGCGAGTGGCGTACCTGCTCGACGGGGACAACCTGCGCCACGGGCTCTCCGACGACCTCGGCTTCAGCCCCGGCGACCGCGCGGAGAACATCCGCCGCGTCGGGCACCTGACGCGGCTGCTCGCCGACGCCGGCGTGGTGGCGTTGGCGTCGCTGGTGTCGCCGCTGCGCTCCGACCGCGAGATCGCCCGCGCGCTCAACGACGCCGCGAAGCTGCCGTTCCTGGAGATCTACGTCGCGACGCCGCTGGCCGAGTGCGAGAAGCGGGACCCTAAGGGCCTCTACAAGCGGGCGCGGGCCGGCGAGCTGAAGGGGCTCACGGGCGTCGAGGCGCCCTACGAGCCGCCCGAGCACCCGGACCTGGTGCTCGACACCACCGGCGCCGACGTCGACCAGCTGGTGGCGCAGGTGCTGGAGCTGCTCGACGCCAAGACGCGGCCGTCGTAGCTAGGGCTTGTGCCCGACGGCGAACACCCGGCGGAACGCGAACAGCGTGCCGTGCTCGCCGCGCGGATAGCACTCCCGCAGCCGGGCCGCGTACTCGGCGGTGAATTCGCGCTCGTCGTCGGGAGACAGCCGCGCGAGCAGCGGCCGCAGCCCGGTGCCGCGCATCCACTCCAGCACCGGGTCGGGCCCGTCGAGCACATGCACGTACGTCGTCTCCCACGCGTCGGCGTGCAGCCCGGCGTCGAGCAACACCCGCGCATAGTCGGCCGGTCCGAAGACGGTGTCGACGGCGGGCACGGCGTCGCGCAGTCCGTGGGCGTCGGCCAGCTCGCGCAGCACGCGGTAGGACGGCGAGTCGTGGTTGCCGGGCACCTGCACCGCCAGCCAGCCGCCGCGCGGCAATGCTGCCGCCCACCGCGCCAGCAGCTCGTCGTGGCGCGGAACCCATTGCAGCACAGCGTTGCTCACCACGACATCGACGTCGTCGGCCGGGACGAAGTCGCGGGCGTCGCCCAGCGCGAACGACACCCCGTCGAGGTGGGCGGCCTCGGCGATCATCTCCGGTGAGGAGTCGACGCCCTCGACGGCGGCGCCCGGCCAGCGCTCGGCGAGCAGCGCGGTGAGGTGGCCCTGCCCGCACCCGACGTCGACCACCCGCCGCGGCGTGTCCGCCTCGATGCGCGCCGTCAGGTCGAGGAACGGCCGGTCGCGCTGCGCCGCGAACCGGCCGTACTGCGTGGGGTCCCACCGCACCCGACCAGCCTATGCGGTAAGCAAGAACCATGGCTGTCAAGACGCTGCTGCCGGCTGTCGCCGCGGTGCTCGCGCTGCTCGCGGGCTGTTCGGACGACTCCCAGGACGGGCCGCAATCCACGACCACCTCCACCGTCACCGCGACCACCTCGACCGTCACCACGACGACAGCCACCGGTTCGAGCGCGCCGCCCGAGCAGGCCCACGGGGCGTTCGGGCAGTGCCTGACCGACCACGGCGTGCCCGCCGACTTCGTGCCGCAGCCGGGCGCCCCGGAAGGTCCCCCGCCCGGGCCGGCTCCCGGACCCGCGGCGGCCACCGGCTCGCCCGCGCCGCCGCCCGCCCCGCCCGGCGTCGCCGAGGACGTCTGGCGGCAGGCATGGTCGGATTGCGCGACGCTGCAACCGACTCCGCCGCCCGGCTAAGGGTCTACCATCCGGTTGATTGGCTTGCGGCGCCACGCCCGTCGGCCTCCCGCCCGCGAAAGGCACCCGGATGACGACTGACGTCGCTCCCCTCGATCCGCCCGTTCCGCTGCCGGACGTTGCGGGCGCCGACGCCGGTCCGCACGGGCTGCCCGACCGCTCCGAGCTCAGCCTGCGCAACCGGCTGATCGTCGACTCGTCGGCGCTGGCCGACGTGGCGCTGCGCACCGCGCTCGCCTCGCTGGTGGGCGGCGCCATGCTCGGCCCGATGGCCGCCACGGTGTTGCGGCCCGCCGCCGGCCGTCGCGAACGCGAGTCGCTGCGGTGCTACGCCGAGCTCGCCGCCCACCGCGACGCGACGCTGTCGTTCCCGAAACCGACTGCGCCGCCGCGGGTGTCCTCACGACCGGCCAATCCGGTCGCCGAGCGGATGGCGCACGGCCGGGTCCACAACATCCGGTTCGCCAGCAGCTTCGAGGCCGTCAACCCCGCGATGCGTGAGCAGTGGCGGGGCTACGGCCGCAACAACGTGGTGCACGCACAGCACTGGCGGCACGAGGACGGGCCGCGGCCCACACTGTGCGTCATTCATGGGTTCATGGGCTCGGCATACCTGTTCAACGGCCAGTTCTTCGCGCTGCCGTGGTTCTACCGCTCCGGTTACGACGTGCTGCTGTACCAGCTGCCGTTCCACGGTGCGCGCGCCGAGCGGTTCTCGCCGTTCAGCGGCTACGGCTACTTCTCGCACGGCATGGCCGGCCTGTCGGAGGCCGTGGCGCAGGCGGTGTACGACTTCCGCTCGGTGGTCGACTACCTGGAGTTCACCGGCGTCGACCGGATCGCGCTGACGGGCATGTCGCTGGGCGGCTACACCGCGGCGCTGCTCGCGACCGTCGAGGACCGGCTGCAGGCCGTCATCCCGAACGTGCCGGTGGTGACGCCGGAATCGGCCTTCGACGAGTGGTTCCCGGCGAACCTGCTGGTGGCGCTGGGCCGGAAGCTGACGGGTACGCACGACGAGCAGGTCGCCGCGTCGGCGTTCCACTCGCCGCTGAACTACGCACCGGTGGTCGACAAGGACCGGCTGCTCATCATCACCGGGCTCGGCGACCGGCTCGCCCCGCCCGAGCAGGCGGAGCTGCTGTGGGAGCACTGGGACCGGTGCGCGTTCCACTGGTTCCCGGGCAACCACATCGTGCACGTCAGCCAGGGCGACTACCTGCGCCGCATGACGCGTTTCCTCGGCGACGTCATGTTCGACTGACCGGTTCGTCTTCGAGGGCGGCCCGGCGTCCGCTCGCCCAGTCGATGCCGGCCAGGTCCGCGTCCGACACCGGCGTCGCGTTCCCGAGCAGTCGGGTGGACAGCGGGTCGATGACCGCCAGCACCGGCCGGTGGTCGCCGTGCGCCGGGGTCAGCCCGGCGAGCGGCGCCCCGGCGCCGGGCTGCTCGTCGGTGCGGAACGCGCACGCCGCGCTCGCCGTCACCGCCCCCGGTGAACCGGTCAGCTCCAGCACGGTCCACGTCTGGCGCGCGGGGTGCTGCCACACCTGCGTGAGCCGCTGCGGCAGCGCGTCGTCGACGCGGATCCGGTACGCGGCGAGGTGGCCGTCGCCGTCCGCGACGCCGCGCCACGTCTCGCGCGCGGTTCGCGATCCGGTCAGCACGGCGGGTACGTCGTCGGCGTCGACGGTGCGCACCTCCCAGCCGAGCTCACGCAGGTGGTCGGCGAGTCGGCGCAGCGCCGCCGTCGCCGTCTGCTGCAGCGGCAGCTCGGCCGAACGTGCCTGCAGCGCCGGAAGATTGGCGGCTGCCGACAGCGTGAGGCCCACCCAGGTGCTGCGGCCGGCGACGCCGTCGCAGCTGACGATGCGCACCGCCTCGCACCGCAGTCCGTACCGGTGCAGGTAGCCGGCGAGCAGTTCGGCCGGGACGCGGTCGGGCAGGTCGGCCGCGGGCGCGAGCGCGGCCACCACCGTCGTCCGCACGTCGGTGGCGGTGGCCGACAGCCCGCGCGGGTCGGGGCCACTGCCGCGGCGCCGCCACAGCGCGACGCGGCGGCGCAGCAGCGTGGTGGCGTCACTGCCGCGCCGGTACGCCACCGCGAGCACGACCACCGCCACGGCCGCGCCGAGCACCCAGCGCTCGCGGACCGTCGACCACGGCTGGGCCAGCACGGCCGCGACGACGGCCAGCGCGACCACGGTCAGTCGGGCCGTGCCGGGTCGCCGGCCACTCGAAACGCTCACGAGGACAAGTCCTTTCGTCGTCTGATCGCGCGGATCTGCAGGGCGGCCAGCGCCGCGACCACCGCCAGCACGCCGGTACCGGCGAGCGCCACGGTCCGCGGCGTCGCGTCGGCGGGCGCGGGCTCGGGTGGCGCGGCCACCGGGCGGGTCGGCGCCTCGTCGGCCGCGCGGGCGGGCAGCTCCCAGGTGAGCGCCGCGACCGGGTCCACGGTGCCGGCGCCGACCAGATTCGACGGCGTACGCGCGGACTGGCGCGCGGTGCGGGTCAGCCGGTCGATCACCTGGGCGGCGGACAGCTCGGGGAAGCGGCTGCGCACCAGGGCGGCCACCCCGGAGACGTAGGCGGCGGCGTAGCTGGTGCCGTTGATCGGCAACAGCGTGCCGTCGTTGCCGGGGACGCCGTCGGCGAGCCCGCCGCCGGGGGCGTTGGACACCGAGACGACGTTCTCCCCCGGCGAACCGATGCCGACCCACGGGCCGGCCATCGAAAAGCGCGACGGCGCACCCGAACTGCCGACCGCCCCGACCGACAGCACGTACGGCTGCCACACCGACGGGATGGACACCGACGTGACGCCCGCCCAGTTGCGGGGGTCGCCGGGCCGCCCGGCGTCGGGCAGGGGGTTGGCCGAACACTGCGTGCCGGCGATCGAGGTGCCGGTGTTCCCGGCCGCGGCGACGATCACCGCGTCCTTGTCGACGGCGGCGTAGCGCAGCGCCGCGCCCAGCGCCGCCTGGTCGACCTGCTCGTCGGCGGCCAGGCAGGTGACGACCGCGACGGTGATGATGCGGGCGCCGAGGTCGGCGGCGTGTACGACGGCGCGGGCCAGCGTCGCGACGTCGGTGGCGATCCGCACGCCGGTTAGGTCGCCGCCGGTGGCGCGGGGCGCGAAGTTCGCCGAGTTCTGCCGCAGCGACACCAGCCGGGCGCGCGGCGCCACGCCGGAGAAGCCGTCGGGGCCGGGCTGGCCGGCGATGAGGCCGGCGACCAGCGTGCCGTGCCCGTCGCAGTCGGTGAGGCCGTCGGTGGCGGCCAGGTAGTCGCCGCCGGGCTCGACGTTCGGCAGCCGCGGACCGGGCTGCACCCCGGTGTCGATGACGGCGACCGTCTGCCCCTCGCCTCGGGAGAACCGCCACGCGTCGGGCAGGTCCAGCATCGCCTGGCTCGGCGGGACCGCGCGCACGTCGGTGCCGGGCCGCAGCGAGGTGGCCGTGCACTGGGTGCGCTGCTCCATGGCCGCGCCGCCCGGCGCCGGGTCGGCGGGCAGGGCGGCGGCGTCGGCCCGCGGCGGCGGAATCGCCCCGGCGGCCGGCGTGCCGGTGAGCAGCATCGCCGCGGCCAGGGCGCCCGCGCGGACAACGGTGCGCGCTCGATTGCCGCGAGCGTGCGCGGTTGTCCGGTATGCGCGCCGTGTCGGCGTGCAGACACGCACGCTCGCGGTGCAACGGGGCGTCATCGGTTCAGGACGGCGTCGAACAGGCCGACGAGGTGGGCGATCGCCGGGAGCAGCGACGCGTCGAGCGCCGCGGCCGCAAACCCGGTCAGCCGGCGGGCCGGCAGCGAATAGGTGTCCGGGGCGGCGATGCGCGGGTTCAGCGCCACGACCACCCACGCGGCGGTGAGCACCGCGAGCGCGAGGACGCTGCCGAGCGCGGTGCCGTGGTCGCCGGCGGCGAGCGAGGCGACGAGCACCGCCGCCGCCAGCAGGTACGGATGCGCCAACAGCCACGCCTTGCAGGCCGCGGAGTCCCACACCCGCGCGCGCAGCGCCGACGCGGCGGCGGCCGCGGTGACGACGTACCAGGCCACCGCCCCCGGCGCGGCGGACGGCGCGACGACGGCCAGCGATCCGGCCACCGACAGCAGCACCGCGCCGGCGATGAACCCGGTCTGGTGGGCGTCGCTCACCCGCACCCGGCGCGGCAGGTCCTGCAGCACCCGCAGCGGCAGCGCCGACGGGGTGGGGTCGCCCGGCGCGGGGAGCGCGGGGAGCGGCAGCCGCGCCCAGGCCGCCGAGAGCTGCGCCGCGCAGACGGTGACCAGCAGCGCGAACACCATGACGCCGGCGCCGACGGTCTGCGTGCGCAGCTCCCACAGCGTGTCGGCGAGCGCGGCGAGCAGCACGCCGACACCGACGACGGCCGCGGCGGTGAGGATCGCGACCCGGCGGTCGGTCAGCATCACGCTGATCAGCGACCACGCCGTCACGCCGGCGGCGGCGAGCACGAGGTGCGCGGGTCCGATGTCACCCGGCACCGCGAGCGCGAACGCGGCGGCGACCGGCGCCAGCGCCAGCACCGACAGCTCGGCGGCGACGCCGGGCGAGCGGCTGCCGGCGACCAGGGCGGCGACGACGGTGACGATCGCGGCGGCGCCGGCGGTGAGCGGGCCGGCGATGCCGCCGTCGGCCAGGTGCTGCGCGACGGCCCCGCCCGTCACCGCGAGCACCAGGCCGGCGAAGGCCAGCCGGGCGCCGCGCTGCAGGTGCGCGGCACCCCACGGCCGGAACCGGGACGCGGAGAAGAGGACGGCCGCGTCGGCGATGTCCTCGACGATGCCGGGCGCCGCCGGACCGCGCGGCACCGGTTGCAGCGCCAGCAGGTCGCCGTCGAGGACGCCGACGGTGTCCAGCGTGGCGTCGAGGCTGAACGGCGCGCCGCCCACGGGTGCGAGGCTCAGCTGTTCGGCGGGGCCGGTGGCCGGCTCGTCGGGGTCGGTGGGCGCCGCGAGCCGCTGCACCGCGGGCAGGATCTCGCGCAGCGGCAGGTCGGCCGGCAGCGCCAGCTCGACGAGGCGGGTGTCGGACACCACCGCCACCCGCACGAGGGGAAGCGCGGTGTCGGCGCCGGCGAAGCGGTGGGCGAGCGTGTTGTCGGGCATCGGTGTCTTTCGTGTCAGGCCCGGCGGGCGGTGAAGTCCCGGGTCAGGGTGGTGTCGGGGAACCACTGCCCGTCGGGCAGCGTGGCGGAAAGCGCCTCGGCGGCGCGCGCAATCGCCAGCGGCGTGCCGGGCGCGAAGGTCGAGATCCACTCGCCGTCGTGGGCGCGGGCGGCGCTGACGACCAGTCGGCCGTGCGGGGTGTCCACCACGCTCATCCCGACCTCAGAGGTGGCGACGACGCCGTCGCGGCGGGCCCCGGCGACCACCTCGACGTAGCTGCGGTCGCCGGCGAACACCGCCTCGGCGAGCGGCCGCGCCGATACGGGCACGCCGGCGAACGCCAGCACGTCGGCGACGTCGGCGCCGCCGCGGATCCGCTCGTCGGCGCGGGCGCCGGCCGCCGCCGGCAGCCGGAACTCGGCGCACCAGGCGGGCGGGCGGCCGTCGAGGCCGGCCACCAGCACCGGCACCAGCGCCTGCGGGTGGTCGATCCGCATCGCGGTGAACGTGACCAGCTGCGCGTTGCGGAAAGACACCACGGTCTCGTCGCCGCGGCGGGCGACGATCCCGCGCAGCACGTTCGGAGAGCGGCCCACGAAGCGCAGCTCCAGCCACCGCTGCGGGTGGCAGACCAGGCGGACCCACCGCGCCACCCGGGCGTCCACGGCGCCGTTGCCGTCGACGATGCCGAGCGCCCGCAGCTCGTCGCGGCGGGCGGCGGCGAAGGCGCCGCGCTGCGTGGCGTCGGTGTAGGGCGGGGTGATCGCCAGGACCCACGGGAAGCTCCCGGCGCCGGTCTGCTCGGCGAGGTACCAGGCCTGCTCGACCGTCAGCTCGACTGCGTTGACCAGCTCAGCCCCACTTGGCGCCTTCGGCGGCGTCGCGCGCGTTCATCGACAGCGTGTTGGATTCGTGGGTGCCCGCCATGGCGCGGTAGGCGGTCACCAGCTCGGTCATCGCCTGGTTCCACTGCGCCTGCCACGCCTGGTAGGTGCTGCCGGTGTCGCCCTGCCAGGCGCCGGCCAGCGCGGCCTGCTCGCTGGCGATGTCGGCGCCGACGGCGGCGAGCACGCCGGCGTAGGTGTTCATCTCCCCGGCGTGCGCGAGCATCGCCGGGTAGTTGTACATGATCTGGCTCATGGTGTCTCCCTGGGTGTTTCGGGTGGCTCTACAGCGCGGTGCCGTAGCGGCCGGCGGCGGCGGAGTCCTCGGCGGTGTAGGTGGCGCCGGCCTCACCGAGATTCGCCTGCGCGACGTCGAGCAGGTGGTTGACCTTCGCCGCCACCTCGACGAAGCGGGCGTGCGCGGCCTGGAACGCGGCGGAGGACTCGCCCATGTGGAAGGCCTGCGAGCTCATCGCGGCCTCCTCGGCCTGGGCGATGGTGCTGCGCATCAGCGCGGTCTTGGCGCCGAACGCCGACTCGGCGGCGATCAGCTGGGGGATGTGAGCGTCGAGGAGGCTCATCGGGTGTCCTTTCGGATGGTGTTCGGGTGGCCGGTCGGGTGGTTACGGGTCAGTGCTCGCGGCCCCCTTCCGCCCGGTCCGGTGACGTGTCGGCGCCGGGATCCCAGGTGGTGGGGAGCATCGGCTCGACGGGTCCGCCGCCGAACGGGTCGCCGGCGAGTGTGGTGAGGCCGGCCGCGGTGCCGGGCCGGGCGACGGTTCCGGTGAATCCCTGCACGCCGGCGCCGGATTCGGACGCCCCGGTGGTGGGGCGGGCGGCGCCGCGCGGCGCGTCGGCGGGGTCGGGCGGCAAGTCGGCCCCGGCGTCGAGGTCCATGTACTCGTCGCGGTGACCCCTGTCCTTGACCCCGGCGCCGCGGCGGCGACGGGCCCGGCGGCGTGCCTGCGCGGCCGCTGCCGCCGCGGCCGCCGACGACGCCGCCATGTCCGAGGCGGGCGCCGTCGCGCCGGTGCGGTCGGTGAGCGTCGGGGTGGAGCCCTCGCCGGGGTCGTCGCCGCGGACCGCGTAGGGGGTGGGCGAGGGCGCCGGCGCCGACGGGGCAGCGGTGGCGGACGTACCGGGGCTGCCGGCGCCCCCGCTGCTCGCCGTCATCCCGGCCGAGCTGCCGGCGGGCAGCCCGGCTCCGGGGAACCCGCTCTGCCGTTCGGCCTGGGGCGCCGGGGCGGGCGCCTGCTGCGGCGCGGGCGCCGGTTCGGCGGCGGGCGCGGCGGCGGGTGGCGGCAACTGCTGGAGCAGCTGCTGACCGAGGTTGATCGCGATGGGCAACACGATCGCCAGCAGCGGCTGCAGCAGCAACTGCGGATAGGTGAGTGAGGCGCCGATCCAGGAGACCACCTGGTAGAGCACGGCGAACAGGAACGGTCCGTACTGCACGAGCGTCGGGCCGGGGTTGGTGAGCAGCCCGACGATCAGTTGCTGGGTGTTGCCGATCGGGTCCTGCAGGAAGTCGATGATCGGCTCGTAGAGCGAATAGGTGTAGTCGAGGTAGTACTGCAGCAGCTGCGAGATGAGGTCGCTGTTCTGCAGCGCCAGCCCGGACTGCGCCGCCCGGGCCTGCGCGCCGCCCTGCTGCAGGCTCGCGACGGCCGCGCCCGCCTCCCCCACGCCCGGGGCCAGCACGGTGGGCGCGGGCAGCGTCGCCGGTGTCGCGGCCAGCGCGGCGCCCGCCACCGCCTGGTAGCTGCTCATGGTGGTGGCGGCCTGCACCCACATCCGGGCGTAGTCGGCTTCGTTGAGGGCGATCGGGATGGTGTTGATCCCGAGGAAGTTCGTCGCGAGCAGCGCCCCGTGGATCGCGTGGTTGGCGGCCAGCTCACCGAGCGTCGGCATGGCGGCCAGCGCCGACGTGTAGGCCGTGGCCGCGGCCTGGTGCTGCGCCGCGGCGGCGGCGGCGTTGCCGCTCGCCTGCTGCAGCCACGCCAGGTACGGCGTATGCGCGGCGACGTACTGTTCGGCGCTCGGCCCCTGCCACGAGCCGGCGTGCACGGCGTCGAGCAGCGCGGTCAGTTCGGTGGCGGCCTCGGTGTAGGAGGTGGCGAGCGTCGTCCACGCCCCCGCGGCGGCCAGCAGCGCCCCGGGGCCGGGGCCGGCGGACAGCAGCGCCGAGTGCACCTCCGGGGGTGAGGCGAACCAGATGGGGGCGGTCATGATCCCGGGGCGAGCGGAGCGACGGGGAAAGACACGAGCTCAGCCGCGTGCGGTGAGGTAGGCGGTGGCGGCCTGCGCGTCGCCGGTGGCGTAGCTGGTGCCGGCCTGCCCGACGCCGACGCCGGCGCGGGCCAGTTCCTCGACGGCCTGGGTGGCGACGGTCGCGTGCTCGGCGCCATGCCCGGAGAAGCCGGCCGCGGTCGACAGCGACACCGGGTCGGCGGCGGGTGGCACGACGGCGCCGATCGCCGGCGCGGCGCCGGCCGTGGTGGCCGCCAGCCGCGCGGCGAGCGCCTCGACGGCAGCGCCGGCGGCGGTGAGTCCTTCGGGTACGACGCGAAGCGTCATCAGCGGTGGTCCTTTCCTTGTGAAGAGTGTTCGGCGACAAGCGGGTTGACGAGCTGGACGTAGCTGGGTTCGTCGCGTTCGTCGAGCAGCACCGCCCGGCCCGCGGGCAGCCGGCTGAACCGCACGCCGCGCACCTTGGCGCTGTCCTGCGGGTTGCCCGACAGCAGCAGCGTGGTGGCCTGCAGGTCGTTGAGGCGACGCAGCAGCGGGTTGGTCAGCAGCGCGTGCCCAGATCCGCTGGCCCGCGCGGTGACGATCACCCGCAGCCCGAGATCGGCGGCGGAGCTCAGCAGCGGCAGCAGGGCGGTCCACGGCCGCTGCCCGGCGTAGGGACCGGTGAGCGCCGGGCCGTCGGGGATCTGGTCGGCGTCGTCGACGATCAGGTAGTGCGTGTGCCCCTGATAGGTCCACGCCCGCAGCGCAAGCGGCGACAGGCCCGCCGGCGGCCGGCGCCGTTCCAGCAGCGCGCTCAGCCCGAGGATGGCCGGGGTGATGCGGTCGAGGTTCGCGGTGTACTCGTTGTCGGCGAACAGCGGTTCGTCGACCAGGTGGAGCCGCCGGTCGACGACGGTGAACGCCACCTGCTCGGGCGTCGAGTGCTCCCGGATCGTCCGGATGACGTGGCGCAGGAACGTCGTCTTGCCCGACCGGGTGTCCCCGAGCAGCAGGACCAGCGGGTTGCGGGCGAGGTCGAGCCGCACCGGCGCGAGGTCGGTCTCGCGGCGGCCGATGACGATCTGCTCGGGTGCCGGGTGAAGCGGCCCGAGCTCGGCCGGCGACAGGTCGGTGGGCAGCAGCCGGACCGGCGGCGCGGAGATGCCGGGATGGCGGGCGTTGATCCCGGCGATGCGATCGAGTCGCGGTGCGGCGAACCGGAAGTGCTCGGCGGCCATGGTCAGGCCGCGGCCGGGCTGGTCGTGCGGCACGGCCTCGGCGGGCCGGCGCAGCGCCCCGACGACCCGCACGTTGCTGTCGCGCGGATCGGACAGCCGCAGCTCGAGCCGCAGCCCGAGCCCGTCGCGCATCGCCAGCGGCACCTCGATCCAGTTCGGGGTGGTGACGACGACGTGGATGCCGTAGGACAGCCCGGTGTTGACCAGCTCGGTCACCGTCGCCAGCAGCGGGTTGCGGGTGGTGAACTGGTCGGTGTTGTCGCGGCTGAACGCATACAGGTTGTCGATGACGAGGAACACCTCGCCGAAGCCGTCGTCGAGTTCCGGTTCTGCTGCCCGCCGCGCCCGGAACTGCTCGAGCGAGTGCACGCCGCGGTCGCGGAACAGCCGGTGGCGGTGCTGCAGCAGCTGCGTCAGCTCACCGAAGGTGCGCCGGATCCGTTCGTCCTCCAGCGTCGACGCCACGCTGCCGACGTGGGCCAGCGACGCCAGCGCGCGCAGCTGCCCGCCGCCGTAGTCGATGCCGTAGAACGTGACGTCGCGCGGCGAGTGCAGCTCCGCCGCGGACAGCACGAACGTCTGCAGCGCGGTGGTCTTGCCGGACTTCGGGCCGCCGTGGATGAGCAGGTTGCCCGCCGCCGAGGTGGCGTCGAACAGCAGCGGGTCGCGCCGCATGTCGAAGGGCCGGTCGATCTCGCCGAGCGGCCACCGCCACTGCCGCTCGGCGACCTGCGCGCGGGCCAGCAGCCCGGGCAGCGGGATCGGCTCGTCGAGCGGCGGCAGCCACAGCGGCGGCGCCTTGGGGCCGTACTGCGCGAGCTGGTCGCCGATGGTGGCGATCAGCTTCTGCGGCACCCTCGCCGGCCCGGCGTCGGCGGCCTTGACGATCACGGTTTCCGGCTCGGGTTCGACGCGCCCGGCCGGGAACTCGCGGGGTTCGGGCGTCGCACGCAGCACCACCGCGGGCTCGACGCGCGGCGGGTCGTAGATGCCGTCGACGTAGGTGCTGCGGAATTTGACCGGCACCGCGCCGGGGGCCGGCACCAGGAAGCCGACGCCCTTGTGGTCCTTGCCGCTCTCGATGTGGTAGGCGTCCTCGACACCGATGATCTGCCGAGATGCGCTGGGGCTGGCCACCTTCAGCGCGATCCGGTACGACGTGTTCTTGTCGATGTCCTTGATGCGGCCCACGTCGAGGGTCTGTGAGGCGAACAGGATGTGGATGCGGAACGACCGGCCCTTGCGGGCGACGTAGTCGAACAGCTCGGCGTACTCGGGGTGGTCGGCGAGCATCAGGCTGAACTCGTCGGCGACCACGAAGAGGGTGGGGATCGGCGGCAGGTCGTGCGCCGGCCCATCCCCCGTCGCTCCGCTCGCCCCGGCCGCCTGGGCGTTCTCGTACTCGGTCACCGAGGTGAACGCGCTGCCCTGGATGCGCCGGCCCGCTTCCCGCAGCAGCCGCTCGCGCCGCGCCACCTCGCCGCGCAGGGTGTCGGCGAACCGGTCGGCGAGCGCCTTTTTGTCCGCCATGTTCGAGATGACCGCGACGACCTGCGGGAAGTGCCGGAAGATGTCCGCGCCGGCCTCGCCCTTGAAGTCGGCGTAGATGACAATGAGCCGGTCGGCGGAATGAGTGGTCAACAGCGACAACAGGATCGACATCAGCGTCTGCGACTTGCCGGAGCCGGTCATGCCGATCATCAGCCCGTGCGGGCCCATGCCGCCCTCCGCCTCGTCCTTGAGGTCGAAGTACAGCGGTTCGCCGGTGGCGGTGACGCCGATGGGCACTCGCAGCTCGTCCTCGCGGCGCCGCGGCGCCCACAGCGCCGGCACGTCGAGCGCGGCGGCGTCGGGGATGCCCAGCAGCGTGGTGAAGGCGGCGCCGCCGGTGGCAGCCGACCGCAGGCCGGTGTGCAGCGGGTTGGAGTCCCAGCGCGCCAGCCGCCGGGCCAGGTGCCGGGCGTCGTCGGCGGCGAGCGTGTCGGCGGCGGCGACGTAGGGCTCCCAGCCGCCGCTGCCCCACCGCTCCCAGGCGCCCGCCGACAGCCGCAGGACCGGCCGCTCCGGGTGCGGGTACTGCTCGGGGTGCGGCGGCGTGGTCGAGCGGGCGATCACCGTCACGCCCGCCACGCCGGTGCGGCCGAACAGCGCGTCGACGTCGGCGTCGGGGTCGTCGACGATGACGACCAGGTGCTTGAGCGCGTCGTCGCGCCCGCCGGTGAACGCGTTGCGGCCGCGCAGCGCCGGCGCCAGCAGCGACGGCAGCGCCGCGGCGTCCGCGGTGAGGTACCGCGCCGGCCCGACGCCGTCCACCTCACCCGGGATGTCGACGTGCGCCACCCATTTGAGCCACGACCAGGCGTCGCTCTCCACGTCGGGGCCGGCGAGCGCGACGCCGACGACGGTCGGGTCGTGCCAGGTGATCACCTGGGCGAGCCAGGCCCGCAGCGCGGCGCGCACCTCGTCGCGCTCCCCGAGCACCATGACGGCCGAGACGGCCCGCAGGTCGATGCCCACCGGGGCGTCGCGCACGGTGCGCTGGGTGTCGAGCAACCCGCGAAGGGTGGTGTGCGACACCGGTTCCAGGTCCACCTCGTCGGCGATGTCGGTGACCCGCAGCGCGGTCGCGAGCGGTACGTCGTCGCGGCCGGTGCGGACCACGAGGTGATCGGCGTCGCCCGGATCGCGTTCCCACTGCCGTCGCGATCCCGGAACGTGCGCGAGGTTCGCCGGCTCGGGGTGGGACCACTCGAGCGCGGCGCGCTGCTCGGCGGCCGCGGCGCGGACGTTGTCGCGCACCACCGACAGGTACCGCAGGTAGTCGGCGCGCTCGGCGTCGATCTGCTCGGTGCGCACCTTGGTGTCCGAGCCGCGGTAGAGCGCCGTCGCGGCGAGCAGCAGCACGAACGGGAAGAACAGGATGGTCGGCGACATCAGCCGCATGCCGGTGGCCACCAGCGCGACGATCATGCCGACGATCAGCAGGCCGATGAGGTAGGGCAGCGCGCGCCGCAGCAGCGAGGGCGGGATCTGCCGCGGCAGTTCGGGCGGCGGCTCGATGGTGATGACGCCCCGCCGGGCGCCCGGCACCGGCAGCCGCCGCCGCGCCTCGAAGATGACTCTGCTCATGGTGTCTCCTCGATGCGGCGGGCCGCCACGGCGGCCGTTCCGAGGCTGTCGCGGGCCACCAGCGCGTCGTCGCGCGACAGCGTGGGGCCCGGGGCGAACAGCGCCGCGACGGCCCACGGCACCGGCACCGGCGGCGAGGCGAGGCCCAGCGCGGCGACGGTCCCTTCGACGTCGCCGGAGCCGCCGGACCCGCCGATCCCGTCGCGGGAGCCTTCGATGCCGTACCGCACACCGGTGTCGGCGAGCCAGAACAGCGATCCGGCGGTGGTGGCCGCGGGCTGCGGGCCGACGATCTGGGTGAGGTATCCGCTGCCCGGGCGCATCGCGATCCGCTGCGCGGTGCCGCCGCTCCCGCCCCCGACGAGGTCGATCGCCTGCACGCCGTCGGCCATGGGCAGCGTCGAACCGGCCAGCAGCGCAAGCGAACTCGTCGCCGCCCGGTCCGGTTTCGACCAGTGGGCGCAGGTCACCGGATCGGCGCCGGCGTCCCGCAGCTCCACCTGCCGCGCCGGGAACGCGTCGGCGTCGAGGGTGTCGGCCACCGGCAGCCGCGAGATCTCGTCGGCGGCGAGCCGGGGCGGCTGGTCGAGCCCGAACGAGTCGGTGTTGCGCAGCACCGCGGCGAGCACCGGCGACACCTGCTGCACACCGGTCGGCAGCACCGCATAGTGCCGCAGCGCGCCGTCGGCGGTGTAGGACACCACGATCGCGCCGACGGGCGCGGCGACCGGCAGCGCGTACGGCGCCGGCGACCCCGCGCCCGGGATGGCGGGTGCGCGCAGGGCCGGTGCCTCGGGGACGGCGTTGAGCAGGCCGTCGGCGACGGGCCGCACCGCCGCGCCCGGGCCGATGCCCAGCGCGCCGGTCACCGCGCGGTCGGCCAGGTCGATCCGGCTGCGGCGGCCCTGCCACAGCAGCCACGTCCCGGCGCCGCTGTCGGCGAGCACCGCCTCGTCGTCGTGCAGCACCGCGGCCCGTTCGCCGCCGCTTGCCGGCGCACCCGCGATCACCGTGACGCCCGACGCCGGGCCGGCGTCGCAGACGGTCCAGTCGGCGTCGCGAGAGGTGCTCTGCACCATGCGTTCCGGGGCGCCCGGGATGCCGACGAGGCTGCCGCGGGGGAAGGAGTCGAGCTCCGAACCGCGCACCATGCGGGGTTTGGCGGCCTCGCCGGCGATCAGCCGCGCCGAGGTCAGGTTGAGCACCGGGTGCAGCGTGTCGCCGATGCGCACGTAGAGCGCGGCGGTGTCGCGGTCGGCGAGCACGGGCTCGGTGCCGGGCACGCCGCCGGGCCGGATCCAGGAGAACATGAGGCAGCCCAACAGCCCGGTGATCACCACGAGCGCGCCCGTCATCACCGCTCGCGACTGGGTGCGCAGCGGTTCGACGAGCATCCGGGTGTCGTGCAGCGCGACGCCGGACGCGATGCGCCGCATCAGGAATCGCCAGCCCGACACCTGGTGCCGGGTGACGAAACCGCGGCGGTAGGTGATGCCGTCGGGGTGGGTGTTGACCGGGGTGCGCGACGCGAAGCCGCGCCGGTCGTCCTCGCGCTCAGCCACCAGAACCGCTCCTCGCGTGCGCGGCCGGCGCCGGCAGTCCGAGGCCCTGCAGCAGCGGGACGACGGCGTTCCGCACGTCGTCGAGCGTGATGGTCATCAGCTCCTCGTCGGTGAACTGGGTAAGTCCGCAGTTGTCCAGGCGGTGCTCGCGCTCCTCTTCCGAGCGCTCGACGATGTTGCGCACGAACCGTCCGTTGCCGGCGATGTCGATGCTGCGCCGCGCCACCCCGCGGGTGTCGGGTGACTCGGTGTCGACGAGCGCGGCGAACAGCCGCCGCAGTTCGTCGGCGGCGGCGGGCTCGAAGGTGCTGTCGCGCATGGCCGCCATCGAGGTGGCGATCTCGACCAGTTCGGACGGTGTGTAGGACGGGAAGTCGATCGAGCGGGTGAAACGCGACCGCAGGCCCTCGTTGGTGTCGAGGAACTGGTCGAGTTCTGCGCGGTAGCCGGCGATGATGACGACCAGGCGGTCGCGGTCGTTCTCCATCCGCGCGAGCAGCGTGTCGATGGCCACCAGCCCGAAGTCGTTCTTGGCGCCCGTGGCCACCAGCGCATACGCCTCGTCGAGGAACAGCACCCCGTCGAGCGCGCTGTCGATGACGGCGTTGGTCTTGGCCTCGGTCTCGCCGATGTGCTGGCCGATCAGGTCGGCGCGGTGCACCTCGCGGACGTTCTCCCGCTTGAGCAGGCCCAGGCCGCAGTAGATCTTCGCGACGACGCGCGCGATCGTGGTCTTGCCGGTGCCGGGCGGGCCGGCGAACACCAGGTGGTGCGACCGGTTGGCGACGGCCAGCCCCCGCTCCTGGCGCAAGAGCGCCATCGCCACCGAGCTCTTGAGCCGCGACACCTGCGTCTTGACCTCGTCGAGGCCGATGAACAGCGACAGCTCCGCTTCGGCCTCGGCGAGCAGGCTGGCCTTGCGCTCGTGCGCGCCGGGGTCGATGAAGTCGGCTTCGCCAGGTTCGGTGTCGACGTCCCAGGGGTCGGTGCGGGCATCGATCCGCGCGGCGGTGGTGGTCGCCATCCCGAAGGTCGGGTCGGACAGGGCCGCCTCGACCTGTTCGTTTCCCGGGTTTGCTGCGTACAGCTGTGCCAGCACGTCGCCGGCTTCGTCGTCCTCGCCGTGCGCGCGCAGCGCCAACGCCTTGGCAAGCGCGCCGTCGACCGCCGCCACCGCGATGGGACCGGCCGGTTCCGCCAGATACGACAGCGCCGGAGCGAACATCCCGAGGCGTGCCAGCGCGGTTCCCAACGCCGTCCGGGCGCCGTGCCGGAACGTTTCGTCGAGCCGGGGGTCGTTGACGATCGGCGTGAGCAGCCGCACCACGTCGGACCACCGCTGCGCCCGGTAGTGCAGCGCGACCTGCAGCCAGCGCGCGTCGAGCCACTCACCGCGCCGCTGGGCCACCTCGCCGATCAGCGCGTCGGCGCGCGCATACTCCCCCGCGCTGAGCAGCGCCGCGGCGTGGGCCAGCGCGAAGTCGTCGGGGCCGGTGGCGCGGAACGTCAGGTACAGCCCGGTGTCGTAGCTGAATCCCAGTGCGCCTGGGGGCAGCTCGATCTCGCGCTGCAGCAATCCGGCGGAGGCGACCGTGCGGTGCACCTGCTGCAGCACGGCGGGTGAGACGTCACCGGCGGCGGCCAGGCCGGTCCATGCGTCGCACTGGTCGTGCGCGACGCGGGTGAGGGCCTCGAAGCCGGAGCGTGCGGCGTCGAGGTCGGCCGGCCGGGTCCGGTCGTAGACCGTCATGCCCAGGGCGCGACAGCACGTCGCGAACCGGCTGACCACGTCGCGGTCCACCCGCGGCGCGGCGATACCACTGCCCGTTGTCATCGGTCTCCATGCCTGCGAGTGTCAGCCCCCGCGAAGCTGTGATGCCCCGCCGGAATCGCAGCGACGTTAGCATTGCCTAAGCTAACTGTCGAGACGTCCGTCAGCGCTTGACGGCACTCACCAGGCGCATGTTCTGCATCATCGGCCCGTGCTCGGCATCGGGCGCCGGCACGGGTTCACCCAGTTGCTGGAGGTACTGCGGCAGGGCCGTGGTCTCGGCCCGCCAGCCGCGCTCGGAGAACCACGGTCCGGCGGGCACGTCCTCGTTGTAGATCAGCGTGAAGAAGGTGCCGCGGCGCTGCGCGTCGGCCGCTTCCTCCGCGGCCGCCGCCGCGAACACGTCGGCGGGCAGCGGGGCGGCCTGCTCCACCGCGCAGTGGCTGCCCGGCGCCGACAGGCCGTCGATGCCGGCGAACAACTGCTCCTGCGCCGCGGCCGGCAGATACATCAGCAGCCCCTCGGCCAGCCACGCCGTCGGCACGTCGCCGTCGAATTCGTGCTGCCGCAACACGGTCGGCCAATCCTCGCGCAGGTCGACCGCAACCGCCCGCCGCTTCGCCCGTGGCGGCGTTCCGTCGAGCGCGTCGGCCTTGAACTGCAGCACCGCCGGTTGGTCCAGCTCGAAGATCCGGGTGCCGGCGGGCCAGTCCAGCCGGTAGGCCCGCGAGTCGAGGCCGGCCGCGAGGATCACCACCTGCCGGATCCCGGCGGCGGCGGCCCGCAGCAGGTAGTCGTCGAAGTAGCGGGTCCGCGCGCCCTGGTACGTGCGGAAGAACTGGCCGAACTCGGATTCGAGGACGTGCTCGGGCGCGTTGCCGTCGAGCAGCGCGCCCCAGTCGCCGCCGACGGCGCGGCAGAAGACCTCCGCGAACGGGTCGACCGCCAGCGGGTCCGGCCGCTGGGCGTGCAGCGCCCGGGCCGCCGCGACGAAGAGCGCGGTGGACCCCACGCTCGTGGTGATGTCCCAGCTGTCGCCCTCGTACCGCATGAGCGAGAGCTTAGGCCGGTCAGATCAGCGGCTTGCCGGCCCGGATCCGCCGGTCGAGGTCCACCAGGCAGAGATTGAACGGGAACTCCCGGACGACCCGCGGCAGCACGTTGTTGACCGCCCGCACCGCGCCCATCAGCCGGTCCCACCGACGCTGCTTGTCGTCGTCCCAGTCGAAGTGCATCTCGTCGCGGAACCGCTGCGGCAGGAAGCCCGCGGTGATCAACAGGTTCACCTCGTCCAGCCGGCGCTGCACAGCCGATGGCAGCCGGACACCGGGCACCCGGCCGGCAGCGATCGGATACAGGTACTCGCGCAGCGCGTCGTCGATGTGCACCTCGGCGAGCGCGTCGTTCCAATAGCGCTCGAAGGCGGCGCGGTCCTTCGGCCACATGTCCGGCGGCACCTGCAGCGTCGTGCCGATCGCGGCGCTCTCCCGGTAAACGCGGTCGGCCGTCTCGTCGTCCAGCTCGCCGACGAACGTCCGCAGGATGTCGACGGTGCCCCGATAGATGCAGGCCGCGACCCACAGCTGCAGGTCCTTGTCGAAGGCGTTGTAGCTGACCGGGCTCTCCGCGGTCGAGTACACCTGCGCGTGCGACGCGTTGACCGCGCGGCGGTAGGCGGCCCGCTGGGCGTCGGTGCCCTTGGTGGCGACGGCGATGTAGGTGAACGTGGTGCGGGCCCGCTTGATCGGGTGCCGGTCGATCCGTCCGCTCTCCACCCGGCTCTCCATGACGCCGTAGCCGACGCCGGGGCGCGACAGCTCCATGATGACGTTGGCGGGGCCGGCGAGCAGCGCCACACCCATCACGCCGTCGTCGAAACCGGGGCCGCGCCGGGTGCGCCGCGGCCGGGCACCCGCCGGGCGCTCGTCCCGGCTCAGCGATTCACTCACCGTCATGTCGGCCACCTCGCCTCGGGCGTGCGCAAATCTGCGAACGCGTGTTTCCTGATGTTGCCTCGGCTTCGCGGTGGTGTCAACATCGAGGACGTGAGCCGTCCCTACGCCGGTGTGGCCGCCGCCGACCGGCTGGCGGGGCGGCGAGCGCGGCTGCTCGCGGCGGGCCTGGACATCCTGGGCGCCGGCACCGACCTGACGGAGCTGACGGTGCGCGGCGCCTGCCGCCGGGCCGGCGTGGCGGCGCGCTACTTCTACGAATCCTTCACCGACCGCGACGATTTCACCGCCGCGATCTTCGACGCGGTGATCGCCGACCTCGCCGAGCGCACGCAGGCCAGCGTCGCCGCCGCGCCGCCCGAGCACCAGACCCGGGCCGGCATGGCCACCATCGTCGAGACCATCGCCGGCGATCCCCGCATCGGCCGGCTGCTGTTCGACCCCCAGCTCGCCAACGCCGTGGTGGTGCGCAAGCGGGCCGAATCCGGTGCGCTGTTCGCGATGCTGTCGGGCCGGCACGCCCGCGACGCGCTGCGGATGAGCGACAACGAGCGCCTCAAGGCCACCGCGCACTTCGTCGTCGGCGGCGTCGGGCAGACGGTGAGCGCGTGGCTGGCCGGGGCTGTGCGCCTGACCAACGACGAGCTCGTCGACCAGCTCACCGCCGTCATCGAGCAGCTCGGCGACCCGGGGCTGTACCGCTGACGCGGCGGCGTCGCTGCGTTGGCGCTCACCCTGGAGGCAGGGTGAACGGCCGCACTACGCTCGCGACGTGCCCGCTCCGCCGCCGCTGTCGGTGCTCGCCCGCTTCACGCCCACCCCGTCGGTGCATCGCGTGCTGGGAGAGGCCGGCGTGCGCGCGGACTGGCTGGACATCACCTGGTGCGACGAGCACGACGACGACGCCTTCTTCCGCGCGCTGCCCGCCGCCGAGGTGATCTGGCACGTGCTGCGGCCGATCAGCGCCCGGGACATCGCACGCGCCCCGCGGCTGCGGCTCATCCACAAGCTCGGCGCCGGGGTCAACACGATCGACGTCGATGCGGCCCGCCGCCAGGGCGTCGCGGTCGCGAACATGCCGGGCGCCAACGCACCGTCGGTCGCCGAGGGCACGGTGCTGCTGATGCTGGCCGCGCTGCGCCGCCTACCCGAACAGGACCGGCGCACGCGGGCCGGCACCGGCTGGCCCAACGATCCGGCGCTTGGCGAGACGGTGCGCGACATCGGCAGCTGCACCGTCGGGCTGGTGGGCTACGGCAACATCGCCCGGCGCGTCGAACGGATTCTCGCCGCGATGGACGCGACGGTGCTGCACACCAGCACCCGCGACGACGGCAGCCCGGCCTGGCGCCCGCTCGCCGAGCTGTTGCGCAGCTCCGACATCGTCAGCCTGCACCTGCCGCTGACCGACGCCACCGCCGGCCTCCTCGACGGCGACGCGATGACGCACTTGAAACCGGGTGCGGTGCTGGTGAACACGTCGCGCGGCGCGATCGTCGACGAGGCGGCGCTGGCCGACGCGCTGCGCGACGGCAGGCTGGGCGCGGCGGGTCTCGACGTGTTCGCCGAGGAGCCGGTGAGCACCGACAACCCGCTGCTGCGGCTCGCCAACACCGTCGTATCGCCGCACGTCACCTGGTACACCGCCGACACCATGCGGCGCTATCTGCAACGCGCCGTCGACAACTGCCGCCGGCTCTACGCCGGCGACGACCTGGTGGACGTGGTCGACGGCGGCCAGGGCTGACTCCTTCGGTATCCTTCCTCCCAACCGACCGGTTATTTGATCGGGTTGCGGCCCGAGCGGGGACGAGGAGGCAACGAATGCCGATCGCAATCACTCCTGAGCACGAAGACCTGGCCGACTCGGTCCGCTCGCTGGTCGAGCGGGTGGCGCCCTCGGAGCTGCTCCACGAGACGCTCGAGACGCCGCTGGACAATCCCCCGCCGTACTGGCGCAGCGCCGCCGAACAGGGCCTACAGGGGCTGCATCTGTCCGAGCAGGTGGGCGGTCAGGGCTTCGGCATCCTGGAGCTGGCCGTCGTGCTCGCCGAGTTCGGCTACGGCGCCGTGCCCGGACCGTTCGTGCCGTCGGTGATCGCCGGCGCGCTGATCGCCGCGCACGACGAAGCGTCGCCGCTGCTCGCCGACCTGGCGTCCGGGGCCGCGATCGCCACCTATGCGCTGGCCTCCGGCCTCACCGCGACCCGACAGGGCGACGCGCTGGTCATCCGCGGCGAGGCCCGCTCCGTCGCCGCGGCCGCGCAGGCCTCGCTGCTGGTGCTGCCGGTGGCCATCGAATCCACCACCGAGTGGGTGGTGCTCGACGCCGAGCGCCTGGAGATCGAGCCCGTCAAGGCGGTCGACCCGCTGCGCCCGATCGCCCACGTCCGCGCCAACGCCGTCGAGGTGGGCGACGACCGGGTGCTGTCGAACCTCGAGGGGGTCGTCGCCCGGGCGCTCATCACGACGCTGCTGTCGGCCGAGGCCGTCGGCGTCGCGAAGTGGGCCACCGACGAGGCCGCCGGCTACGCGAAGATCCGCGAGCAGTTCGGCCGCCCGATCGGCCAGTTCCAGGCCATCAAGCACAAGTGCGCCGAAATGATCGCCGACACCGAGCGGGCCACCGCCGCGGTGTGGGACGCCGCCCGCGCGCTGGACGAGGCGCGCGAACACGGCTGGGACGCAACGACTCCGAAGGTGGAGTTCGCCGCCGCCGTCGCCGCGACCCTGGCGCCGGCCGCCGCCCAGCACTGCGCGCAGGAATGCATCCAGGTGCACGGCGGCATCGGTTTCACCTGGGAGCACGACACCAACGTCTACTACCGCCGCGCGCTGGGCATCGCCGCCGCGTTCGGCCGTCGCGCCGACTACCCGCAGCGCGTCGTCGACACCGCCACCTCCACCGGGATGCGGGAACTCACCATCGACCTCGATCCCGACACCGAGAAGCTGCGCGAGGAGATCCGCGCAGAGGTGGCTGCGCTCAAGCAGATCCCCCGCGAGGAGCGCGACGCCGCGATCGCCGAGGGCGGCTGGGTGCAGCCGCACCTGCCGAAGCCGTGGGGCCGCGACGCCAAGCCGATCGAGCAGATCATCATCGCCCAGGAGTTCGCCGCGGGGCGGGTCAAGCGGCCGCAGCTCGGTATCGCCGCCTGGCTCGTGCCGTCGATCGTCGCCTACGGCACCGAGGAGCAGAAGCAGCGCTTCCTGCCGCCGACGTTCCGCGGCGAGCTGATCTGGTGCCAGCTGTTCTCCGAGCCCGGCGCCGGCTCCGACCTGGCGAGCCTGGCCACCAAGGCCACCAAGGTCGACGGCGGCTGGCGCATCACCGGGCAGAAGATCTGGACCACCGGCGCGCAGTTCTCGCAGTGGGGCGCGCTGCTGGCCCGCACCGATCCGAGCGCGCCCAAACATCAGGGCATCACCTACTTCCTGCTCGACATGCACGCCGAGGGCGTCACGGTGTCCCCGCTGCGGGAGCTGACCGGCAACGCGATGTTCAACACCGTCTTCATCGACGACGTCTTCATCCCCGACGAGCTGGTGCTCGGCGAGGTCAACCGCGGCTGGGAGGTCAGCCGCAACACGCTTACCAACGAGCGCGTCTCCATCGGCAGCAGCGAGCCGCCGTTTCTGGCCAACCTCGACGGGCTGGTGGGCTTCGTGCGGGACGGGCACTTCGACCAGATCGCGCAGAACCGCGCCGGGCAGCTCATCGCGGAGGGACACGCCGCGAAGATCATGAACATGCGCCAGACGCTGCTGACGCTCTCCGGTGGCGATCCGATGCCGTCGGCGGCCATCTCGAAGCTGCTGTCGATGCGCACCGGCCAGGGCTACGCCGAGTTCGCGGTGGAGTCCTTCGGCTTCGACGGCGCGATAGGCGACAACAACGAGCTGCAGGGCAAATGGGTGGAATACCTGCTGGGCAGCCGCGCGACCACCATCTACGGCGGCACCACCGAAGTGCAGTGCAACATCATCGCCGAGCGGCTGCTGGGTCTGCCGCGCGACCCGTAACGCCAGGATCCCTGACCCCATGACCAACCGACACGTCGCGCCCGAACCACCGGAGACCGTCGCGGACCGGTTTCGGGACGCCGTCTCACCGCGCAGCCTGGCGCTCGGCATCGGCGTCCTCGCCCTGCAGTTCGCGTTCATCCTGTCCTACATCGGCGCGTTCCACGCCCCGGCGCCCCACCGCATCCCGGTCACCGTGGTCGCGCCCCCGCCGGTCGCCGGGCAGGTGGTCGACCGGCTGAACCACATCACCGGCGAACCCGTCAACGCCGTCACGTCCGACGACGTGGACGCTGCCCGCGAGGCGCTGCGCCGCGGCGAGACCTCCGCCGTCTTCGTGGTCGACGCCGCGCAGCCCGCGGACACGCTGCTGGTGGCGTCGGGCGGCGGCACGTCGATCGCCGCCGCCGTCGAGCAGCTCTTCGAGCAGGCCGACCTGCAGCAGCGGCGCACGGTTACCGTCGACGACGTCGTGCCGGTGCAGCCGGGCGACGCGCGCGGCCTGTCGGGCTTCTACCTCGTCGTCGGCTGGGCGGTGGGCGGCTACCTGTTCGGCTCGATGCTCGGCATCGCCAAGGGCGCCCGGCCGGCGAACTTCCCGCGCGCGCTGTGGCGACTGGGCGCCACCGTGCCCTACAGCCTGCTCAGCGGGCTGGGCGGCGCGCTGATCGCCGGACCGCTGCTGCACGCGATGGCCGGCCACTTCTGGCCGATCGCCGGCATCGGCGCGCTCGTCTCCCTGGTCGCCGCCGCGGTCACGATCGCGCTGCAGATGCTGTTCGGGGTGTTCGGCATCGGGCTCACGGTGCTGCTGTTCGTGATCCTGGGCAACCCGTCGGCCGGCGGCGCCTACCAGCCCGGCCTGCTGCCGCCGTTCTGGCGCGCGATCAGCAGCGCGCTGCCCAACGGCGCGGGCACCGACGCCATCCGGCGCATCGTGTACTTCGACGGCGTCGGCGCCGCGCCGAACGTCGTCGTGTTGGCAATCTGGGCGGTCGGCGCCGTCGCGCTCACCGTCGCCGCCGCCGCCTACCGGCACCGCCGGCAGCGGCGCTCGGCGTAGCTACGTCGCCTCGGCGGGCGTGTCCGACCGGCCGTCGGACGGGGTGTCGTCGGCTCCGTCCACCGGGGCCTGATCGTCGGCTCCGCCGACCGAAACCTTCCGCAGCTCCCGCTTGAGGATCTTGCCGGTCGGGTTGCGCGGCAGCTCGTCGAGGAACACCACCTCCCGCGGCACCTTGTACCGCGCCAGGTGTTCGCGCACATAGGCCTTGATGCCGTCCTCGTCGACGGTGGCGCCGTCGCGCAGCACGACGAACGCCCGCAGCCGCGCGCCCCACTCCTTGTCCTCGACGCCGAGCGCGGTGGCCTCGACGACCTCGGGGTGGCCGCTGATGAGGTCCTCGACCTCGGCGGGGAACACGTTCTCGCCGCCCGACACGATCATCTCGTCGTCGCGGCCGGTGACGTACAGCAGGCCGTCCTCGTCGAGGTAGCCCATGTCGCCCGACGACAGCAGGCCGTCGACGATCTGCTTGCCGCCGCCGCCGGTATACCCCTCGAACGGGAAGGTGTTGCCGACGAAGATGCGGCCCACCTCGCCCCGCGGCACGTCCTTCCCGTGCTCGTCGAGGATGCGCACCTTGACGCCCTTGATCACCGGCCCGACGGTCGCCGGGTTCTTCTGCAGGTCCTGCGGGCGGGCGATGCTCGCGAACGCGATCTCGGTGGAGCCGTACATGTTGTAGACCACCGGGCCCAGGTCGCGCATCGCCCGCTGCGCCAGCTCGGCGCCCAGCTGCGAGCCGGAAACGAACACGATCCGCAGGTTCGACAGGTCGGGCTTGCGCTCCATCTTCTCCAGCGCGTCGAGGATGCGCGACAGCATCACGGGCACTACCACCATCGCGGTGGCCCGATGCTTCTCCAAGTCCTCCAACACGGTGACGGGCTTGAACTTGCGCCGCAGCACCAGCGTCGAGCCGAGCATGATCGCGATGGTCGCGTGCAGGTAGCCCAGGGCGTGGAACATCGGCGCCGGCAGCGAGGTGACCTCACCGGACTTGAACGGCACGTGCGACAGGATGCCGCCGATCGGCGCCAGCGACGGCGGGGTGCCGCGGTTGGCGCCCTTGGGGGTGCCGGTGGTGCCGCTGGTGAGGATGATGATCGAGGAATGCTTGGTCACCTTGGGCGCCGGCGTGGAATCGCTGCGGGCCACCAGGTCGGCCAGCGTCTCGTCGGCGCTGCCCGACGGCTTGTCGGAATCGGGGTTGGTGCCCAGCGCGCGCAGCTTGCCCAGCTCGGGCTCGGCCTTGGCGACCGCGGCGGTGTACTCGTCGTCGTAGATGAGCACCTTGGCGCCCTCGCGTTCGGACACCTCTTTGATCTGCGGCGCCGAGAACTCGTTGTTCAGCAGGATGATCCGCGCCCCGGCCCGGGCCGCGCCGTACACCGCGACCAGGAACCAGCGGCTGTTGCGGGCGAGGATCGCCACCCCGTCGCCGCCGGTGACGCCCTTCTTGAGCAGCGCGTTGCCCACGGCGTGCGCCGCAGCGTCGAGCTCGGCGTAGGTGAACTCGCCCTCGTCGTCGATCACCGCGGCCTTGTGCGGGGTCCGGCGGGCGTTGAGCGCAGGCAGCATCCCGAACTCGCCCCACCGGACGATGTCGGCGACCATGGCGGCGACGTGCTGCGGCGGCTCGACCTTGAACGCGCCCGCCTCCAACATCTTGCGCGCGTAGTGCAGCTCCGCGGCTCCCCGCCCTGCGTACTGCTTGGCCTTCGCGGCGGCGTGATTGGCGACGGCGGCGACGTTCAGCGGCGACATGCGGAACACCCTATGTGACCGGGCTCTCACGGTCACCGAGAACTAGCATGGTGCGATGGCGCGGCCGTTGACGCTGAACGTCGCGGGTCGCGAGGTGTCGGTGACCAACCCCGACAAGGTGGTGTTCCCCGCCTACGCCGGCCGCCCGCCCGTCACCAAA
This sequence comes from Mycobacterium sp. MYCO198283, assembly GCF_021213805.1. Lineage (GTDB taxonomy): Bacteria > Actinomycetota > Actinomycetes > Mycobacteriales > Mycobacteriaceae > Mycobacterium. Next base: position 111,577 of record NZ_JAJQJI010000003.1, on the reverse strand, counting down.
CTCGACCTCATCGAGTACTACCTGGCGGTGGCCGACGGCGCGCTGCGCGGGGTGGCCGGCCGGCCCATGGTGCTCAAGCGCTTCGTCAAGGGCATCTCGCACGAGGCGGTGTTCCAGAAGCGGGCGCCGGAGAAGCGGCCCGCGTGGATCGACGTCGCGGAGCTGCGGTACGCCTCGGGAACGTCGGCCAAGGAGTCGGTGATCTCCGACGCGGCGGGGCTGGCGTGGGCGGTGAACCTCGGCTGCGTCGACCTCAACCCGCACCCGGTGCAGGCGCACGATCTGGAGCACCCCGACGAGCTGCGGGTGGACCTGGACCCGATGCCCGGCGTCGAGTGGCAGCAGATCCTCGACGTCGCCGCCGTGGCCCGCGAGGTGCTCGCCGACCACGGGCTCACCGCCTGGCCGAAGACGTCGGGGTCGCGGGGCTTCCACATCTATGCGCGCATCCGGCCGGACTGGCCCTACAAGCAGGTGCGGCTGGCGGCCGAGACGGTGGCGCGCGAGGTCGAACGCCGCGCACCCGACCTGGCCACCGCCCGGTGGTGGAAGGAGGAACGCGAGGGCGTCTTCGTCGACTTCAACCAGAACGCCAAGGACCGGACCGTGGCGTCGGCGTACTCGGTGCGGGCGACCCCCGACGCGCGGGTCTCCACGCCGCTGCACTGGGACGAGGTGGCCGACTGCCGCGCGGAGGCGTTCACGCTGCGGACCGTGCCCGCCCGCTACGCCGAGATCGGCGACCCGTGGGAGCCGATGGCCGAGGCCGCCGGCGGGCTCGACGCGCTGCTGACGCTCGCCGAGGAGCTGGGGCCGGCCGAGAAGGCGCCGCGCGGCGCCCGCCGCGGTGACGGAACGGGGCGCCGGCAGTCCACGATGCCGCTCATCGAGATCGCCCGCACCAAGACGAAGGACGAGGCGATGGCGGCGCTGCAGGTGTGGCGGGAGCGCCATCCGCGGGCGTCCGACCAGCTGCAGCCGATCGACGTGCTGGTGGACGGAATGCGCGGGCCGAGCTCGATCTGGTACCGGATCCGGGTGAACCTGCAGCACGTCGCCGAGGCGGACCGACCGCCGCAGGAGGAGCTGATCGCGGACTACAGCCCGTGGGAGAACTACTCCGGCGGCCAGTTCCGCCGCTGACCGCGATTTGCTGACCGCTTTTCTTAGCGACGTATTAAAGGCTACTCCCCGGACCCTTAGGTTGGCCCCCTAGCGTCATGGCTATACGACGTGACGACGGTATCGGGCCGTCGCTCGCGCAGCGAGAGAAGGGAGGCTCGCGGTGACTCTCTCCACCATCGGCGCCGCCTCGAAAAATGGCTTCCGCTACGGCAATCCGGCCCTCGACTGCGACGGGGCGGAGATCCGCACGCAATGCCGGCAGCTCGCCACGGTGGTCTCCGTCGCGGGGCGGGCCGACGGGCCGAACCTGGACCAGCTGATTCGGCACGTCACCCGGTTCGTATTGCCCGAGAAGCCCGTCGTGCTCGATCTCAGCGATATCACCGAATTCGCGGCGGAAGCTCTCGGACTCTTCGACGCGCTCGAGGTCCGGTGCCAGGCGGTGGGTGTCGGCTGGTGCCTGGTGCCCAATGCCGCCGTCGCGCGCACGGTGCAGCACCACGGCGACGCCGCCGGCTATCCCTGCGCGGACTCCGTGCCGCACGCGCTGCACGCATTCTCCGATGCCATCAACGAGCGGCGCCGACTGCTGCCGCTGCTCACCAAAGCCGTCTGACCGAGAGGTTTCCCATGCTCATCGACATCCGCTGGCTGCAGTACCTGTTCGGCCGCCGTCACCGCGCGGTCGCACCCCAGCCCGGCGTCACGCACTGATCCGGCACTGAGCCGGCGCTGAGCCGGCTAGGCCGAGGGCGGTGACCAGTAGGCGAGCATCTCGGCGAAGGTGTCGAACGCCGCGCCCGACACGCCGTAGGTCGCCTCGAAGTGCAGGCTCAGCGGGAACCCCAGGTCGGCGACACCGTCGATCACCCGCTGGTAGAGGTCGAGCAGGAGCCGGCGCTTGTCAGCCGGCTCGCTGGCCGCCAGCGTCCGGACGAACTCCTGCTCGCGCGCCACCGCGGCGTTCCCCGGATCCTGGATGAGCCAGTTGATCAGCCCGATCCGCTCCTCGACCTTCGGCACGAAACCGAACGACAGCAGGATCTCCGGGCGGTGGTCCGACTCGCGGGCGAACCAGGTGAGGAAGTCGACGATCGCGTCGGAGTACAGCAGCTGGGTCATGCCGAAGGTGGCGCCGCGGTCGCACTTGAACGCGAAGCGGCCCTGCTCCCCGTCGCGGGTGGGGATCACGATGACGCCGCGCTCCGCCACCGTGTTCGCAAACAGCGACAGCGCGTCGGTGGGTGCGACGCCGCCGCCCTCGCCGTCGTTGAGGCCGCGCGGTACGCCGACGAAGATGATTCCGTCGAAGCCGGCAGAGCCGAGCCGGGCGAGCCGGTCGCGAAGCTCGGCTTCCTTCATGAACGCCGTCACCTGGGTGCAGAGCCCGCGGATGCCCGGCAGCTCCGGCTGCAGGATCGACCAGAAGTCCAGCACGTCGAACTTCGGTTTCATCTCGATCGGCCGACCGTCGTCCTCGTCGATCATCCCCGGGATCATCACGTGGTTGATCCGGCCCTCGATGCCCGACGCCTTCGAGAACCGCAGCACCTTCTCGGCGTCCTCGCGAGCCCGCTCGTGGCCGTGTTCGACGTTGGGCGGCACGAGCTCGAGCGCGACGGTGTTCAGCGTCAAGACCTACTCCGCATCTGGACCTACTCCGCATTGAAAAAGTCGCACAGGTCGTCCGGCGCGGAACCGCGATACCGCTCCTCACACGCCACCGGGGACATCACCCTACAGCGCGGGCGGGCGCGCCGACCGACGGCCACCCGCGGCCCGCTAGCGTCTTGAGCTGGTGGAGGCCCTCATCGACTTCGACGGCGCGCCGGTGATCGCCATCCCGGCGGCCGGCGGATTCCTGCACGAGGCGATGCTGCTCGAGGGGCCGCAGGGCTGGGGCGAGTTCGCGCCGCCGCCCGACGCCGACGACCAGGCCGCCGCGCGCCGGCTCACGGCCGCCATGGAGGGCGGCACCGTGGGCTGGCCGGATCCGCGGCGCGGCCGGGTGCCGGTGGCCGCGGTCATCACCGCCACCGACCCGGCGGCGGCCGCATCGCAGCTCGCGGGCTGCCGGGCCGCGGACGTCCGGGTGGGTGCGGGCGGCGACGACGCCGCCCGGCTGGCGGCGGTGCGCACCACGCTCGGCCCGACCGGCACCATCCGCTGCGACGCAGGCGGTGCCTGGGACGTCCGCACCGCGGCCGCCGTCATCCCCCGGCTGGCCGCCGCGGCCGGCGGCGTGGAGTTCGTCACCCGGCCGTGCCGCACGACGACGGAGACAGCCGAGCTGCGGCGCCGAATCGACGTCCCGATCGCCCTGCCGGCCGCGGTGGCGACGACCGACACCGCCGACGTGGCGGTGCTCGACGGGGCCGCTGCCGGCGGCGTGCGGCGGTCACTGCGCCTCGCGGAACGCTCGGCGCTGCCCTGCGCGGTGGCGGCCGGGCCGTCGACGAGCATCGGCGTGGCCTCCGCGCTGGCGCTGGCCGGGGCGCTGCCGGCGATGCCGTTCGCGTGCTCGCTGCACCGGCTCGCCGCCGACGTGGTGAGCGCCGGGCGCGTGCTGTGGCCGACGGCCGGGACGCTGCCCGTCGCGCCGGGGCCCCCCGCACCGGATCCCGCCGCGGTGGCGCGCTACGCCGTCACCGACCCGCAGCGGCTCGCGTGGTGGCGTGATCGGTTGCGTCGGGCTAGATCAGCCCGCAGCCGGTGACGCCGCAGAGCCACGCGCTCGCCAACAGGACCGGCCACAGCGCCACCATCGTCAGCAGGCCCGCGAGGTCGGCGAACACCGTCAGCCGCGGGCTCAGCGCGGCACTCAGCTGGCCCATCAGCTCGATGTGCAGGGTGGTGTAGAGCACGCCGACCAGAATGTGGCCGAGCGCGGCCCACAAGGCCGCTTCGAGGACGACGCCGGCGTCCACCCTCACCCCGCGGAACTGCCGGCGCACGGCTCAGCCGCAGCGGTCGTCGCGCATCACGCCCGCCCCGGATCGGTCCAGACGATGCCCGCCTGCGCCTGGTCGTTGATGATGCTGAGGCTGCCGGCGTTGCCGCAGTACCAGTCGTACTCGCACGGGTAGGGGAACGTGGGGCCGGCCGTCGGACCGGTGTCGCCCGACGAGCCCGTCACGGTGCCTTGCGCGCACACGGTGGTGGCCCCGGCGTCGGTGCAGTCGGCGGCGGCCGCGGGTGCGCCGACGACGACGCCGACTCCTACTGCGGCGGCGGCGATCCCGAATGCCGGCGTGCGACGGACGGCTCTCATGGCGACCCCCAGGTGACGGCATCGGGCGTTGTCCGAGGATCGTAAGCCGCGCGCCGGCGCCCGACACGGGCTTTCGCGCCAGTCTCGGTCTTCGTTGACGGCTTGTCGGCGGGCGCCGCAGCTGGTTCGGTGGTCGGCGTGCCGATTCGACTGACCCGACGCACTGTCCTGCTGGGCGCCGTGGCCGTCGGCGTGCTCGCCGCCGACCCGCCCGCGGCCGCAGCGCCGCCGGCCGCCGATCCCGACATCGCCGCCTGCGAGGACCGCTACGGCGCCCGCATCGGCGTGTGGGCGCGCGACCTGGCGTCGCCCGCGACGCTCGCGCACCGCAGCGACGAAACCTTTGCGGTGTGTTCGACCTTCAAGGTCTACGCCGCGGCCCGCGTGCTGCAGCTGGGGTTGGACCTCGCGACGCCGGTGCCGATCGCCGCGTCCGAGATCGTGGCGAACTCCCCGGTCACCAGCACCCGGGTCGGATCCACCATGACCCTGGCGGAGGTGTGCGAGGCCGCCCTGACGCTCAGCGACAACGCCGCGGGCAACGCGCTGCTGCGGACCGTCGGCGGCCCGCCCGCCATCACGGCGTTCGCGCGCGCGATCGGTGACGACCGCACCCGACTCGACCGCTGGGAGACCGCGCTCAACGAGGCGCTGCCTGGCGATCCCCGCGACACCACGTCACCGCGCGCGTTGAGCACGGGCTGTGAACGGCTGCTGGTCGGCGACGCGCTCGATCCGGCCGCCCGCGACCGGCTGGCGGGGTGGATGCGCGCCACCCAGACCTCCGGTACCCGGTTCCGGGCCGCGCTGCCGCCCGGCTGGACCAGCGCCGACAAGACCGGCGCCGGCGACTACGGCTCCACCAACGACGCCGGCCTGCTGATCGGCCCGGCGGGCGAACGCGTCGCACTGGCCGTCCTCGCCCGGTCGCGCGACGACCGCCGGGACGCCGGCCCGTACAACGACGCGATCGCCGACACGGTGCGGATCGTGCTCGGGCGCTTCGGCCACCGCTGAACCCGCCGGGGCGCAGCTCCGCGGGTGCTTCGCCGATGTGCGACGCCGTGATCATGATCTCCCTGAGAACCGCGCCCGCCTTGCGCCGAGGAAACAGCACGATGGGTCACAATCCCTCCATGGCGGAGAACGGACACCTCGGGCTGCGCGAGCGGAAGAAAGTGCGAACCCGCGAGACGATCCGCCGGGAGGCGTTTCGGCTGTTCGAGCGATACGGGTTCGCCAACACCACCGTCGAGCGCATCGCCGAAGCGGCCGACGTCTCACCCAGCACGTTCTTCCGCTACTACCCGAGCAAGGAAGCGCTGGTGCGCGGCGACGACCTCAGCGGACCCGTCGTCCACTCGCTCACCGCGCTGCCCGCCGACCTACCGCCCGCCGCCGCCCTGCGCCGGGCCCTCACCACCGCCTTCGCCGAACTACCGGACGACCAGTGGGAGCAGGAGCGCACCCGACAGCGGCTCGTGCTGTCCGATCCCGCACTGCACGGCGTACTGTTGGAGAGTCACTGGCAGGTGATCAAGACCCTCGGCGCCGGCATCGCCAAGCGGGTGGGCCGCGACCCGGAGGACTTCGAGGTCCGGGTGTTCTCGGGCGCCGTCGCCGGCGCGATGCTGGGTGCGATGGGCGACGAGCCGATGACCAAGGAGCAGGTGCTGCGCGCCCTCGACTTCCTCGAGGCCGGGATGCCGCTGACGGCGCGCTGACCGTTCCGTTCCCGCTGATCGCAACCCGCGCCGGCGGCGGGCACCGCGGTTAGCGTTCACCGCCATGACGCTCAACGAGGACTGGCTGGCGGTCGCCGCGGGGCTGGTGCTGCTGGCACTGATCTTGGTCGGCGCGATTCCGGGCAGCGTGATCCCGTGACGGAAGCGCAGGCCGCCGACACCGAGCCGGCCGCACGTCGGTCCGGCCGCTCGCCCCGCACCGCGGCGATCGCCGGCGTGGTGGTCGTCCTCGTATTCGGCGCGGCCGCCCGGTTCCTGGAGCAGCAGGTGCCGCACTGGACGGCCGACACACCGCTGGCGAAGGTCGCGAAGGCCATCGAGTTCCCGATCTACGCGATCGCGCTCGGCCTACTCGGCAACGTGGTGCTGAGCCGGTTGTCGCTGCGGGACGCGCTCGCGGCCGGATTCCGCACCGAATTCTTCATCAAGACCGGCCTGGTGCTGCTCGGCGCGTCGATCAACCTCAAGCTGCTCGCCACCGCGGCACTGCCGTCGATCGTGCAGGCGCTGCTCCTCATCACCATCGTGTTCGGGTTCACCTGGTGGTTCGGCGGGCGGCTGGGGCTCGAGGACAAGCTGCGTGCGCTTCTGGCGTCGGCGGTGTCCATCTGCGGGGTCAGCGCGGCGATCGCGGCGGCCGGCGCCGTGCAGGCCCGACGCGAACAGTTGGCCTACGCGGCGTCGCTGGTGATCGCGTTCGCGCTGCCGTCCATCTTCCTGCTGCCCTGGCTGGCCGACCTGCTGGGCCTGTCGCCGGAGGTGGCGGGCGCCTGGATCGGCGGCAACATCGACACCACCGCGGCCGTCGCCGCCTCCGGCGCCATCGCCGGCGAGGAGGCGCTGCAGATCGCCACCATCGTCAAGACCACCCAGAACGCGCTCATCGGCGTCGTCGCGATCGCCCTCACCGCGTACTTCGCGCTCAAGGTCGAACAACGCAGCGCCGACGATGCGAGCCCCTCGCTGCGCGAGTTCTGGGCGCGGTTCCCCAAGTTCGTGCTGGGGTTCGTGGCCGCGTCGATCATCGGCACGCTCTATCTGCAGTGGGGCGGCGACAAGACCGCGATCACCACCGTCAACGACGTGCGCACCTGGTTCCTCATCTTCGCCTTCGTCGCGATCGGCCTGGACTTCTCGCTGCGGGGCGTGCGGGAGGCCGGCTGGCGACCGGTCGCGGTGTTCGCATCGGCCACCGTGGTCAACATCGTTGTCGCGCTGGGACTGGCGACGGTGCTGTTCGCGGGCTTCGACGCCGCCTGACCGGCGGGGCATACTCGCTGGCGTGACCGGCGTCGAGGAGATCCGTGACCTGCCCCGCGGCTACGCCGAGACGGGTTCGAGGTATTACCCGCTGCTCGTCGCCGCCTTCACCGGCCTGGTGCTCATCTCGAACGTCACCGCCACCAAGGGCGTGGCGTTCGGGCCGATCATCACCGACGGCGGTTTCCTGGTCTTCCCGCTGAGCTACGTCATCGGCGACGTGCTGAGCGAGGTGTACGGGTTCGCCGCCGCCCGCCGGGCCATCGTCGTCGGGTTCGCGATGGAAGCGCTTGCCGCGCTGGCGTTCTGGACCACCATCCGACTGCCCGCCGCCGACTTCTACCAGAACCAGGCCGCGTTCGAGGCGATCTTCGGCGCGTTCATCCAGCTGATCGCCGCCGGGCTGGCCGGCTTCCTGGTGGGCCAGACGGTCAACGCGTGGCTGGTGGTGCGCATCAAGGCCCGCACCAAGGAGAAGCACCTGTGGGCGCGCCTGCTCGGCTCGACCGTCGTGGGCCAACTCGCCGACACCGTGGTGTTCTGCAGCATCGCCGCCGGCGCCATCGGCATCTCGACGTGGCACGACTTCGCGACGTACACGGTGCTCGGCTGGTTCTACAAGACCGCGGTCGAGGCGCTCATGCTGCCCGTAACGTACGCGGTGATCGGCGCGCTGAAGCGCCGCGAACCGACCTATGTGCCCGTGGAGTGACATGCGCCCGACCCGGATCCTCGACTACGGCGACGCGGCGCTGCTCGCCGAATTCGATTCGCCCGCCGAGGTTCTGGCGTGGACCGAGGCCTTGCGCAGCGCGCCGCCGGCCGGGGTCGTCGACATCGTGCCCGCCGCCCGCACGGTGCTGGTCACCACCACGGGTCCCGACCGGCTGGGTGCGGTCCGCCGGGCGGTCGAGCCGCTGACGGCACCGGCCGACGACGTCCTGCACCATCCGGACACCGTGGACGTCGTCATCGACGTCACCTACGACGGCGACGACCTCGCCGACGTCGCGGACCACACCGGGCTCTCGGTCGACGAGGTGGTCGCGGCGCACACCGGAACGCCGTGGCGCGTCGGATTCGGCGGCTTCGCACCGGGTTTCGCCTACCTGCTGGGTGGCGACGCCCGGCTGGCCGTGCCCCGGCGAAGCGAACCGCGCACCCGGGTGCCCGCCGGATCCGTCGCGCTCGCCGGTGAGTTCAGCGGCATCTATCCGCGCGAGGGTCCCGGCGGCTGGCAGCTCATCGGGCGCACCGACGCCGTGCTGTGGGACCTCGGGCGCGACGAACCCGCGCTCTTGCGGCCCGGGATGTGGGTGGCTTTCCGCGACACCGGTCGGGGCCGAACGTGAGCGTCGTGCTGGAGGTGCTCGCGACCGGGCCGCTCGCGCTGGTCGAGGACCTCGGCCGCCCCGGGCTCGGGCACCTCGGCGTGCCGCCGTCAGGGGCGGCGGACCGGCACGCCCACGAACTCGCCAACCGGCTGGTGGCCAACCCGGTCGACCGCGCCACCATCGAGGTGACGCTGGGCGGATTGCACCTGCGGGTGCGCGGCGGCGACGCGCTCATCGCCGTCACGGGCGCCGACACCCGGCCGGCCGCCGACGGTAACCCGTTCGGCGGCAACAGCGTTCACCACGCGCGCGACGGCGAACGCATCGCCCTGGCGGCACCCTCGACCGGTCTGCGCAGTTATCTCGCGGTGCGGGGCGGCATCGCGGTGGAACCCGTACTGGGCAGCCGCAGCCACGACGTGCTGTCGGGAATCGGTCCGGCGCCGCTGCGCGCAGGTGACGTGCTGCCCGTCGGGGAGCACACCGCGGACTTCCCCGAACTCGACCAGGCGCCGGTCGCGGCCGTCGGCGCCGACGTCGTCGAGCTGGCCGTCGTGCCCGGCCCCCGCGACGACTGGCTGGCCGACCCCGACGCGCTGGTGCACCGCGACTGGGTGGCATCCGATCGCAGCGACCGCGTCGGGGTGCGGCTCTCCGGCGCGGCGCTGCGGCACCGCCAGCCCGACCGCCAGCTCCCCAGCGAGGGCGCCGTCCGCGGCTCGATCCAGGTGCCGCCCAACGGTCTGCCGGTGATCCTCGGCCCCGACCACCCGGTGACCGGCGGCTATCCGGTGGTGGGTGTGGTGACCAGCGGCGACGTCGACAAGGTCGCCCAGCTCCGGCCCGGTCAAGCCGTGCGGTTCCACTGGTCGCGGCCCCGTCGGCCGTTCGCTCAGGGCGAACAGCACCCGGAACATTAGCGGGGGCGACTCAAGTTTCTAGGGATAGCCGGCCGGTGATCACCGGCCCCCGCCACGAACCGGAAGGAGACGATCATGAGCAATCTGACCCTGTGGAATCGCCCGGCTCGCAGCGCCCTCGCCGACCTGGACACCTGGGTCCGCGACCTGTTCGGACCCGCCACCGCCAACGACTGGCTGTCCGCGGGGTTCACCCCGGCCGCCGAAGTCGTCCGCGACGGTGACGACGCCGTGGTGCGCGTCGAGCTGCCCGGCATCGACATCACCAAGGACGTCACCGTCGAGATCGACGGCGGCCGCCTGGTGATCCGCGGCGAGCGGCGTGACGAGCACAGCTCCGACGCCGACGGCCGGACGCTGCGCGAGGTGCGCTACGGCTCGTTCCGCCGATCCTTCGCGCTCCCCTCGCACGTCACCGACGATGCGGTATCGGCCAGCTACGACGCCGGCGTACTCACGGTGCGCGTCGCCGGCGCCTACGCCGGCCACCAGCCGCAGCGGATCGCGATCGAGGCGAAGTAACCCCTCAACGATCTCCGGAACCCGGTGACGCCGCCACGGCGCCACCGGGTTTCGTCGTTGCGGCCTACCGCCAGCGCGCCAGCAGCTCCCTGGCCCGCTCGGCGAGGGCGGCCTGGAGGAAGGGTCCGAAGCTGATGCGGGCCACTCCGAGCGGGCCGAACGACGCCGGGTCGCTCTGGTCGGGCGGGCCGATCGCGTTGACCGGCGCCGGCAGCTCGGTGGTCAACCGCCGCATGGTGTCGGGGTCGTGGCGGCCCACCGGATACACCACGTCCGCACCGGCTTCGATGGCTGCGGTCAGCCGGTGCACCGCCCGCTCGACGCGGTCCGATTCGTCGCCGTCCTGGCGCAGGAACAGGTCGGTGCGGGCGTTGATCACCACCGGGACGCCCGCGTCGTCGGCCGCCACCCGCAGCTTCCCCACCAGCTCGGCGTGCTCTTCGACCGACCGCAGCCGCTTGCCCTCGCGGTGCACGGTGTCTTCGATGTTCAGCCCCACCGCGCCGGCGTCGAGCAAGCCACCGATGAGCCGGTCCGGGCTCTCGCCGTAGCCCGACTCGATGTCCACCGACACCGGCACGTCCACCGCGGAGGTGATCTGGCGGACCCGGTCGAGCAGGTCGCCGAACTCCATCCCCTCGCCGTCGGGCTTGCCCACCGAGTCCGCGACCGGATGACTGCCCACGGTCAGCGCGGCGAACCCGGCGTCGACCGCCAGCCGCGCCGACCAGGCGTCCCACACCGTCGGCAACACCACCGGGTCGCCCGGTTTGTGCAGGTCGAGCAGGGTTCTCGCCCGGTGCGCCAACACTTCGCTTCCCGTCACCGCTTCTCCTGTCGGGTTCGTGACCGGACGTGACCTGAGTCACGTCTCATTCCCGATGTGGCTAGCATCGGGTGTCGTACTGTGATTTGAGCCACCTTCAGCCCAAGGAGGTCCCATTGTCCACCACCACTGACCTGACCGAGCTCCATCAGCTCGTCGGTGGCCTGCAGCGGTGCGTCGCCTCGCTGAAGGCCCGCTACGGCAACAGCCCCGCAATGCGCCGCATCGTCAACGACGCCGAACGCATCCTCAACGACGTCGAACGCCTCGACATCGACGCCGGCGAACTCGACGAGTCATGGGGCCGCAGCCACGCGAAATACCATCCGGGCGAGAAGATCCCGGTGCCCGACACCGCGTACGACTCGGCGTTCTGGCGCGATGTCGACGACGAGGGCGTCGGCGGGCACAGCAGGTCTCGCGCGTGAGCGCCCCGACCGCAGATCGGGAAGGGACGGGCGTCTTCTCACAGACGCGAGCCAAGATTCCGCAGCGAACGCTGCGCACCGACCGGTGGTGGCAGGCGCCGCTGCTCACCAACCTGGGCCTCGCGGCGTTCATCATCTACGCGACGGTCCGGGCGTTCCTGCAGCGCGACTACTACGTCGAGGACTACCACTACCTGACGCCGTTCTACTCGCCGTGCGTCAGCACCGGCTGCCAGCCCGAGGCGAGCCACTTCGGCCAGTTCCTGCCGGACGTGTGGTGGCTGCCGTACGCGGCGCTGACGCTGCCGTTCCTGCTGCTGTTCCGGGTGACCTGCTACTACTACCGCAAGGCCTACTACCGCTCGGTGTGGCAGTCGCCCACGGCGTGCGCGGTCGCCGAACCGCACGCGACCTACACCGGCGAGACGCGGTTCCCGCTGATCCTGCAGAACAGCCACCGCTACTTCTTCTACGCGGCCGCGCTCATCTCGCTCATCAACACCTACGACGCGATCCTGGCGTTCCGGTCGCCCACCGGTTTCGGCCTCGGGCTGGGCAACATCATCCTGGTCGTCAACGTGATCCTGCTGTGGACCTACACCGTGTCGTGCCACTCCTGCCGCCACGTCACCGGCGGCCGGCTGAAGCATTTCTCGAAACACCCGGTGCGCTACTGGATCTGGACGCAGGTGTCGAAGCTGAACACCAAGCACATGCAGTTCGCCTGGATCACGCTGGGCACCCTGGTGCTCACCGACTTCTACATCATGCTCGTCTCCAGCGGCGCCATCTCCGACCTCAGAATCATCGGCTGACAGCCGCTTTCAGCCCTTTCCCCGACGAATAGCGAGGTTCCATGGCGGACACCGACCCCCAGCCGAACGACTCCAGCGGTATCGAGCGCCACGATTTCGACGTGGTGGTCATCGGAGCCGGCGGCGCGGGACTCCGGGCGGTGATCGAGGCCCGCGAGCGCGGCCTGCGCGTGGCGGTGGTCTGCAAGTCGCTGTTCGGCAAGGCGCACACCGTCATGGCCGAAGGCGGCTGCGCGGCGTCGATGGGGAACACCAACCCCAAGGACAACTGGCAGACCCACTTCAAGGACACGATGCGGGGCGGCAAGTTCCTCAACAACTGGCGGATGGCGGAGCTGCACGCCCGCGAGGCCCCGGACCGGGTGTGGGAGCTGGAGACCTACGGCGCATTGTTCGACCGCACCAAGGACGGCCGCATCAGCCAGCGCAACTTCGGCGGCCACACCTATCCGCGGCTGGCGCACGTCGGCGACCGCACCGGCCTGGAGATCATCAGGACCATGCAGCAGAAGATCGTCTCGCTGCAGCAGGAGGACAAGGCCGAGCTGGGCGACTACGAGGCCCGCATCAAGGTGTTCGCCGAGTGCACGATCACCGACTTGTTGAAAGATAAGGGGGCGAGCGGAGCGACGGGTGAAGAGCAGGGTCGAATCGCCGGGGCGTTCGGCTACTGGCGTGAGAGCGGCCGGTTCGTGCTGTTCGAGGCGCCGGCCGTGGTGCTCGCGACCGGCGGCATCGGCAAGTCCTACAAGGTCACCTCGAACTCGTGGGAGTACACCGGCGACGGCCACGCGCTGGCGCTGCGGGCGGGCGCGACGCTGATCAACATGGAGTTCATCCAGTTCCACCCGACCGGCATGGTCTGGCCGCCCAGCGTGAAGGGCATCCTCGTCACCGAGGGCGTGCGCGGCGACGGCGGGGTCCTCAAGAACTCCGAGGGCAAGCGCTTCATGTTCGACTACATCCCGGACGTGTTCAAAGGCCAGTACGCCGAGTCCGAGGACGAAGCCGACCAGTGGCTCAAGGACAACGACTCCGCCCGCCGCACCCCCGATCTGCTGCCCCGCGACGAGGTGGCCCGCGCCATCAACTCCGAGGTCAAGGCCGAGCGCAGCTCCCCGCACGGCGGCGTCTACCTCGACATCGCGTCGCGGCTGCCCGCCGACGAGATCAAGCGCCGGCTGCCGTCGATGTACCACCAGTTCATGGAGCTGGCCGAGGTCGACATCACCAAGGAGGCCATGGAGGTCGGTCCTACCTGCCACTACGTGATGGGCGGCATCGAGGTCGACCCGGACACCGGCGCGGCGACGACGCCGGGGCTGTTCGCGGCGGGCGAGTGCTCGGGCGGCATGCACGGTTCCAACCGGCTCGGCGGCAACTCGCTGTCGGATCTGCTGGTGTTCGGCCGGCGCGCCGGCCTGGGCGCCGCGGACTACGTGCGGTCCCTCGACGACCGCCCGGCGGTGCCGCAGGACGAGCTCGATGCCGCCGCCAAGCGGGCGATCGAACCCTTCGAGGGGCCGTCCAACGGCGACAAGCCCGAGAACCCCTACACCTTGCAGCTCGACCTGCAGGACACCATGAACGAGCTCGTCGGCATCATCCGCAAGGCCGACGAGGTGCAAGAGGCGCTCGGCAAGCTCGACGAGCTGCGGGCCCGCTTCAAGAACCTGCGCGTCGAGGGTGGCCGGCAGTTCAACACCGGCTGGCACCTGGCGATCGACCTGCGCAACATGCTGCTGGTCAGCGAGTGCGTCGCGAAGGCTGCGCTGGCACGCACCGAGAGCCGCGGCGGCCACACCCGCGACGACTACCCCGCGATGGAAGCCGACTGGCGCAACAAGCTGCTGGTGTGCCGTGCCGAGGGCGACGACCCCGTCGTCCCCGACGTCAGCGTGGAGAAGAAGGACCAGATCCCGCTGCGGCCGGACCTGCTGGAGCTGTTCGACATCGAGGAGCTCGGGAAGTACTTCACCGACGACGAGCTCGCCGACCATCCCGGACGGAAGGGGTAGGACATGACCTACGAGGCGAACCTGCGGGTGTGGCGTGGCGATGTCGAGGGCGGCGACTTCGCCGACTACTCCGTCGAGGTCAACGAGGGCGAGGTGGTGCTCGACATCATCCACCGGCTGCAGCAGACCCAGACGCCGGACCTGGCGGTGCGGTGGAACTGCAAGGCCGGCAAGTGCGGTTCCTGCTCGGCGGAGATCAACGGCCGGCCGCGGCTGATGTGCATGACCCGCATGTCGACGTTCGGGGAGAACGAGACCATCACGGTGACGCCGCTGCGGGCGTTCCCGGTGATCCGCGACCTCGTCACCGACGTGTCGTTCAACTACGAGAAGGCCCGTGAGATCCCCGCCTTCGCGCCGCCGAAGGAGCTGCAGCCGGGCGACTACCGGATGGCACAGGTCGACGTCGAACGCAGCCAGGAGTTCCGCAAGTGCATCGAGTGCTTCCTGTGCCAGAACACCTGCCACGTGGTGCGGGACCACGAGGAGAACAAGGAGAACTTCGCCGGGCCGCGCTACCTGATGCGCATCGCCGAGCTCGACATGCATCCGCTCGACACCCTGGAGCGGCGCAACTCCGCCCAGGAGGAGCACGGTCTCGGCTACTGCAACATCACCAAATGCTGCACCGAGGTCTGCCCGGAGCACATCAAGATCACCGACAACGCGCTGATCCCGATGAAGGAGCGCGTGGTCGACCGCAAGTACGACCCGATCGTCTGGCTCGGCAACAAGCTGTTCCGGCGATGAGCGCTTGCGCGAAGAGCGACAGCTCCCGATAGCCGCTTCCGGTATCGACGGCCGCCGGCGCCGACTGTAACGTGGATCACATGGGCGGTGGCGGTCCTGCGCTGCCCGGCGACATCGCGAAAGGCAGTCAGTGGGTATGCGCACCGTTCAGAGCGTCAACAACATCCGCACCGCCATCCGTGAGCTGTCGGTGCGGGCCGCCGTGGCCCGCAAGGAGGGCCGTCCCGACGACGCGGCGGAGATCGAACGGCGCATCGACGGCTACCGCGAGGAGCTCTCGCAGCGGCCGTGACGGTCGAGCACGTCAGTCGCCGAGGCGATGGAAGCCGCTGCGGTGGAACACGATCGGTGCGATGCCATCGTGCACCGTGATGTCCTCGACGCGCAGGACGACGATGGTGTGGTCGCCCGCCTCGACGAGCTGCTCGATCGCGCTGTCCACCCAGACGCTCGTGCCGTGGACGAACACCGCACCCTGATCGGTGGTGGTCGTCTCCAGTCCGGCGAAGCGGTCGCCGGCCTTGGCCGCCAGGGTGCGGGCGGCCTCGTCGTGGGCCTCGCCGAGGACGCTGATGCCCAGCCGCGGGGCGCTGCGCAGCTTCGGCCAGGTGGTCGAGGAGTTCTGCACACAGAATGAGACCAGCGGCGGGTTCAGCGAGACCGGCACGAAGGTGCTGGCCGCCAACCCGACGCGCACGCCGTCGATCTCCGCTGCGATCGCGATGACGCCAGTCGGGAAGTGCCCGAACGCTTCTCGCAGCGCGGTGGAACTCAGGTGGGTGCTACCACTGGTCACACGACCCATCTTCACACGGCGGCCCGCGCAGCGGAACGGACCCGACCGCGACACTCGCGTGATAGTTAGCCGGCCGACGTAGCTCACACTCGCTTTGCGTAGATGTTACCGAGCGGTATAGTCAGCAGGGTTACTGGTGGGTAACTTTAGCCGAGTACCCAACCGCTCTGTGGCTTCTCACCGAGGAGGAAGACGTGGGCCACTATCGAAGCAACGTCCGTGACCAGGTATTCAACCTGTTCGAGGTGCTGGGTGTAGACAAGGCGCTCGGCGCCGACGCCTACGCCGACCTCGACGCCGACACCGCAACCGAGATGCTGGGCGAGATCGCCCGCCTGGCGGAGGGGCCGGTCGCGGAATCGTTCGCCGACGGCGACCGCAATCCGCCGGTCTTCGACCCGAAGACGCACTCCGTGACGCTGCCCGAGTCGTTCAAGAAGTCCGTGCGCGCCGTCATCGACGGTGGCTGGGACCGGGTGGGCATCGAGGAGGAGCTCGGCGGCATGCCGATGCCCCGCGCGCTGGTGTGGGCGCTGCACGAGCACCTGCTCGGCGCCAACCCCGCCACCTGGATGTACGCCGGCGGCCCGGGCTTCGCGAGCATCCTCTTCAAGCAGGCCACCGACGAGCAGAAGAAGTGGGCCGTCATCGCCGCCGAGCGCGGTTGGGGCGCCACCATGGTGCTCACCGAGCCCGACGCCGGCTCCGACGTCGGCGCCGGCCGCACCAAGGCCGTCAAGCAGGACGACGGCTCGTGGCACATCGACGGGGTGAAGCGGTTCATCACCTCGGCGGACTCCGACGACCTGTTCGAGAACATCTTCCACCTGGTGCTGGCGCGTCCCGAGGGCGCGGGCCCGGGCACCAAGGGGCTGTCGCTGTTCTTCGTGCCGAAGTTCCTCTTCGACTTCGAGACCGGCGAGCTGGGCGAGCGCAACGGCGTCTTCGTCACCAACGTCGAGCACAAGATGGGCCTGAAGGTCTCGGCCACCTGCGAGCTGACGTTCGGCCAGCACGGCACCCCGGCCAAGGGCTGGCTGGTCGGCGAGGTGCACAACGGCATTGCGCAGATGTTCGACGTGATCGAGCAGGCTCGCATGATGGTCGGCACCAAGGCCATCGCCACGCTGTCGACCGGCTACCTCAACGCGCTGGAGTACGCCAAGACCCGCGTGCAGGGCGCCGACATGACGCAGATGACGGACAAGACCGCGCCGCGCGTCACCATCACGCACCACCCGGACGTCCGCCGGTCGCTGCTGACGCAGAAGGCGTACGCCGAGGGCCTGCGGGCGCTCTACATCTACACCGCGACCTTCCAGGACGCCGAGGTGGCCAAGACCATCCACGGCATCGATCCGGACCTGGCCGTGCGGGTCAACGACCTGCTGCTGCCGGTGGTGAAGGGCGTCGGGTCGGAGCAGGCCTACGCCAAGCTGACCGAGAGCCTGCAGACGTTCGGCGGATCGGGCTTCCTGCAGGACTACCCGATCGAGCAGTACATCCGGGACGCCAAGATCGACTCGCTGTACGAGGGCACCACCGCCATCCAGGCGCAGGACTTCTTCTTCCGGAAGATCATCCGCGACAAGGGTGCGGCGCTGGCGCACGTCGCCGGCACCATCGAGGCGTTCGTCAACAGCGAGAGCGGCAACGGCCGGCTCAAGGCGGAGCGGGCCCTGCTGGCCACCGCGCTGGCCGACGTGCAGGGCATGGCGGCCGCGTTGACCGGCTACCTGATGTCGGCGCAGGAGGACCCGAAGAACGTCTACAAGGTCGGCCTGGGTTCGGTGCGCTTCTTGATGAGCGTCGGCGACCTGATGATCGGCTGGCTGCTGCAGCGGCAGGCGGCCGTGGCCATCGAGGCGCTCGACGCCGGCGCGACCGGTGACGAGAAGGCGTTCTACGAGGGCAAGCTGGCGGTCGCGTCGTTCTTCGCGAAGAACTTCCTGCCGCTCCTGACCAGCACGCGCGTCGTCCTGGAGAACATCGACAACGAGGTCATGGAAGTGCCCGAAGCGGCCTTCTGATCGGTCTCACGTGAAGGGCCCCCGGATACGTCCGGGGGCCTTTTGCGTTGCCGCTGCCCCACGGGCGCCCAGAGCGGTCACAGGTCGCGTGACCAGTACTCGCCCACCAGGTTCTCGCCGAAGTGATCATGGGGTTCGCTGCGGTCCAGCGAGAAGCCGGCCCGGGCGTAGATGCGTCGGGCCGCCGTGAGGACGTCGTTGGTCCACAACATGATTCGACGGTAGCCGGCGCGTTCGGCGAATCTCAGGCACTCGTCGACGAGGCGGCTGCCCACACCCGCGCCGCGGGCCCACGGCTCGACCAGCAGCAGCCTCAGCTGGGCGACGCCGTCGTCGGGAGACGGTGTGCAGAACACGCAGCCGGCACGGCGGCCGTCGATCTCGGCGATCCAGGCGGCAGTGCGACCGTCGCGGCTGGCGCCGAAGTCGGCGACGATCCGGGCCACCACGGACTCGAAGTCCATACCCCACCCGTACTCCGCGTTGTAGCGTTCGCCGTGCCGTTCGACCACCCAGCCCAGGTCGCCGGGTTCGGGGGCGCGCAGCACGAGGCTCGAGCGCTCACCGGCCGAGCCGAGCGTGCGGTGGATGACCGACATCGCGGCGGTCAGCTCGTCGCGATCGGTCGGCGAGAGGTCACCGACCAAGTCGTCGATGGCCGCGGCTTGTCTGGCGTCGAGGTCTGTGAACGCTGCCCGCCCGGCGTCGGTGAGGCGAACATCCTGCCTGCGGCGATCGGCCGCCGACACCTCCCGTTCGATCAGCCCGCGCGCCGCCAGCGCCGACAGCAAACGGCTCAGGTGACCGGCGTCCAGGCCGAGCGCGGCGCGGACGTCGGCGACCGCCGCGTGCTCGCGCTGGGCGATCTCGTAGAGCAGGCGCGCCTCGGCCAGGGTGAACGGGCTCCCGACGAGATCGGGTTGCAGCACGCCGATCACTCGCGTGTAGAAGCGGTTGAACTCGCGAACCCGATCGACCAACCCTGGCACGATTGCCATCGTCAACCGATTCGTTGCAATAGTCAACGATCTGGTGCCGCGTGCGCAGCGGACGACGCGAAAAACGGCCGCCGCTGAATCCCCTCATTTCAACGACGGCCGTTTTTGCGGCTAGGGTTGCCCCGTGCTGACGTCGGGTCGGGGGGTCAGACGGCAGCACGGGGCTACCTGACTATCGATACCCCGGGCTCCGGTGTTACACGCTGAAAGAATCCCTTTCGGTGTGACGTGGATCACGCCTCCAGGATGGCCGCGACGCCCTGCCCACCGGCCGCGCAGATCGAGATGAGGCCGCGGACCGGCTTGCCGGTTTCCGCCTTCTTGAGCTGCAGCTGCTTGGCCAGTTGCGCCACGATGCGGCCGCCGGTCGCGGCGAACGGATGGCCGGCCGCCAGCGACGAGCCGTTGACGTTGAGCTTCGAGCGGTCGATGGCGCCCAGCGCCTGATCGAGGCCGAGGCGTTCCTTGCAGTACTCGTCGGACTCCCACGCCTGCAGCACCGCGAGCACCACCGACGCGAACGCCTCGTGGATCTCGTAGTAGTCGAAGTCCTGCAGCGTCAGCCCGTTGCGCGCGAGCATCGGCGGCACGGCGTAGGTGCCGGCCATCAGCAAGCCGTCGGGGCCGTTGACGTAGTCCACCGCGGCGGTCTGCGCGTCGACGAGGTAGGCCATGGGCGCCAGCCCGCGCTGCTGCGCCCACTGCTCGCTGGCCAGCAGTGCGACCGACGCGCCATCGGTGAGCGGCGTCGAGTTGCCCGCCGTCATGGTCGCGTCGCCGCCCTGTACACCGAACACCGGCTTGAGCTTCGCGAGCTTCTCCACCGACGAGTCGGGCCGCAGGTTGTTGTCGCGGTAGAGCCCGAGGAACGGCGTCACGAGGTCGTCGAAGAACCCGCGGTCGTAGGCCGCCGCCATGTTGCGGTGGCTGGCGACGGCGAGCTCGTCCTGGTCGACGCGCTTGATGCCCATCTCCTTCGCGGTCACCGCGGCGTGCTCACCCATCGACATGCCGGTGCGGGGCTCGCTGTTGACCGGGATCTGGATGCCGACGGTGGCGGGCAGCTTGCCGACGAGCTTGACGCGGTCGACGTTGGACTTGGCGCGCCGCAGGCCGAGCAGCGTCTTGCGGAGGTCGTCGCCGAGCGCGATGGGCGCGTCGGACGCGGTGTCGACGCCGCCGGCGGCCGCCACCTCGTAACGCCCGGCGGCGATCCCGTCGGCCGCGGCGACCGTGGCCTGCAGCCCGGTGCCGCACGCCTGCTGGATGTCGAAGGCCGGCGTGTAGGGCGACAGCTTGCTGCCCAGCACGCACTCGCGGGTCAGGTTGAAGTCGCGGCTGTGCTTGAGCACCGCCCCGGCGATGACGGCGCCGAGCTGCTCGCCCTGCAGACCGAACCGGTCGACCAGGCCGTCCAGCGCCGCCGTCAGCATGTCCTGGTTGGACGCCTCGGCATACGCGCCGTCGGACCGCGCGAACGGGATCCGGTTGCCGCCGATGATGGCCACTCGCCGAAGGTTTTTCTCTGTCGCCACGTCTTCCCCCTGTCGATTCGGGTACTAAGCAACTAACCGAACCCCATAGTAACCACACTTCTTACTCTGGAGTAAGTTCGACGGAAACGTCGAACGTCCCGACACGCGACACGAGAGGTGCAGCAGTGGCTCCTGACCTGTTAACGCAGATCGCCAACTCCGGGCCGGGCTCGTTCCTGGCCAAGCAGCTCGGCATCCCCCAGCCCGAGCCGTTGCGGCGCTATAAGCCCGGCGAACCGCCGCTTCCCGGCCCCCTGCTCATCGGCGGCACCGGCCGCGTCGCCGAGCCCGTCCGCAGCGCGCTGGCAGCGGACTACGAGATCGTCGGCAACAACACCGGTGGCCGGTGGGCCGACCAGTTCGGCGGCCTGCTGTTCGACGCCACCGGCATCACCTCGCCGGAGGACCTCAAGCAGCTGCACGACTTCTTCACCCCGGTGCTGCGCAACCTGCTGCCGTCGGCGCGGGTGGTCGTCGTCGGCACCACGCCCGACCAGGCCGGCAGCATCGACGAGCGCATCGCCCAGCGCGCGCTCGAAGGCTTCACCCGGTCGCTGGCCAAGGAGCTGCGCCACGGCGCCACCGTCTCGCTGGTCTACCTGTCACCGGACGCCAACCCGGCGCTGACGGGCCTGGAGTCCACGCTGCGGTTCATCCTCTCCGGCAAGTCGGCCTACGTCGACGGCCAGGTGTACTACGTCGGCGCCGAGGACTCCGCCCCGCCCGCCGACTGGGACTCCCCGCTGGCCGGCAAGGTGGCGATCGTCACCGGCGCCGCCCGCGGCATCGGCGCCACCATCGCCGAGGTGTTCGCCCGCGACGGCGCCAAGGTGATCGCGGTCGACGTGGAGTCGGCGACCGAACCGCTCGGCGAGGTCGCCGCGAAGACCGGCGGCACCGCGCTGACGCTCGACGTCACCAAGCCCGACGCCGTCGACCGGATCGTCGAGCATTTAGAGCAGCACTACTCCGGCAAGGTCGACATCCTGGTGAACAACGCCGGCATCACGCGCGACAAATTGCTGGTCAACATGGACGACGACCGCTGGAATTCGGTGGTCGCGGTGAACCTGCTGGCGCCCGAGCGGCTGGCGCGCGGGCTGGTGGAGCGGGGCGCGCTCGCCGAGAACGGCCGGATCATCGGGCTGTCGTCCATGGCCGGGATCGCCGGCAATCGCGGCCAGACCAACTACGCCGCCACCAAGGCCGGGATGATCGGGCTGACCCAGGCGCTGGCCGAGGAGTACGCCGACAAGCAC
Organism: Mycobacterium sp. MYCO198283; assembly: GCF_021213805.1. Lineage (GTDB taxonomy): Bacteria > Actinomycetota > Actinomycetes > Mycobacteriales > Mycobacteriaceae > Mycobacterium. The sequence continues at coordinate 89,945 of NZ_JAJQJI010000003.1, read as the reverse complement.
ATCACCGTCAACGCGGTGGCGCCCGGCTTCATCGAAACCAAGATGACCGAGGCGATCCCGTTCGCCACCCGCGAGGTGGGTCGCCGGCTGAACTCGCTGCACCAGGGCGGCCAGCCGGTCGACGTCGCCGAGACCATCGCCTACTTCGCCAATCCCGCGTCGAACGCCGTCACCGGCAACACGATCCGGGTGTGCGGCCAGGCCATGCTGGGGGCGTGATGAGCGCTTGCGCGAAGAACCGAGGAGCCTGATGAGCGCTTGCGCGAAGAACCGAGGAGCCTGATGGCCGTTCAGACGACCGATCAGCCCAACCCGCTGCGCAACCTGTTGCGCGCGGCGGCCGGGGCGCTGCCGGTGGTGCGGCGCGGCGACAAGCTGCCGGACCGGACACTGCGCGTCGAGGGCATCGACATCGACCGGGCGAACGTCGCCGCCTACACGGCGGTGACGGGCCTGCGTTTCGGCGACACGGTGCCGATCACCTACCCGTTCGTGTTCACCTTCCCGGTGGTCATGGAGCTGGTGACGGCGTTCGACTTCCCGTTCGCCGCGATGGGCGCGGTGCACACCGAGAACCACATCACGCAGCACCGCCCGATCGCGGTGACCGACACCGTCGACGTCGCCGTGCGCGCGGAGAACCTGCGCGAGCACCGCAAGGGTTTGCTCGTCGACCTGGTGTCCGACGTCAGCGTCGGCAACGACGTGGTGTGGCATCAGGTGACCACGTTCCTGCACCAGCAGCGGACCAGCCTGTCCGACGAGCCGAAGCCCGAGCAGCCCAAGCAGCCGGCCCGTAAGCCGCCGCCGCCGAACGCGATCCTAACGATCTCGGCCGGGCAGATCCGCAAGTACGCGGCGGTGAGCGGCGACCACAACCCGATCCACACCAGCGGCGTCGGCGCCAAGCTGTTCGGGTTCCCCACCGCGATCGCGCATGGCATGTTCAGCGCCGCGGCGGCGCTGCGCACCGTGCAGGGCCAACTGCCCGACGCCGCACAGTACTCGGTGCGCTTCGGCAAGCCGGTGCTGCTGCCCGCCCGGGTGGGCCTCTACGTCGACAAGGTCGGCGACGGCTGGGAGCTGGCGTTGCGGAACCTCAAGAAGGGCGACCCGCATCTGACGGGCACGATCACCCCGTCGGGCGGCCGGTAGCGACGTCGCGCCTCGACGTCGTCGGCGGTCGCCCGCTAGGTGCTGCGGGCGGCCGCCGGCGCCTCGCTGGGCACGCCCTTCAGGCCGCGCCAGAACAGGTTGATCATCAGCTGCGCGGCAGCGTCGACCTCGATGTCGCCGCTGCTGACGCGGGTGGCGACGGCCTCACCCGCCCCCACCAGCGCGATCGCCATCAGCTCGAAGTCCGCGTCGGGGTCCGGGTGGCGAGTGCCCGCCTGCAGCAGCCGGGCGACGATCTCGATGATGCGCTCGCGGCCCTCCCGCACGGTGTGGGCGAACGCCTGCGAGCTGGTGGCCTGGGTGTAGAGCACGATCCACGACGCGCGGTTGGCGTCGATGTAGCTGAGGAACGACACGACCGCGTTGCGCAGCAGGTCCTTCGGGCTCTGCTGGGTGAAGTCGATGTCGGCGCGCACGGCCTCGATGAACCGGCCCAGCTCGCGGTTCAGGCAGGCGCCGAACAGCTCCTCCTTGGACCCGTAGTACAGGTAGAGCATCGGCTTGGAGATCTGCGCCTCGGCAGCGATCGCGTCCATGGACGTCTCGTGGTAACCGTTCACCGAGAACACCTGCACGGCGGCGTCGAGCATCTGCTGCTCGCGCACCGCACGCGGCAACCGCTTGGTGCCACCCGCCATTCGCAAGCCTTTCGCCGAATTCCTCACCTCAGGGTAAGCAACCGGCTCCCTGGCCGCGCGCGGCCCGTCAGCAGCGGGCGCCGCGCGACAGCGCGAGTTTCAGGACCGACGAGTTGACCTTCCCCTCGTCGAGTTCGCCCGCCTTGACCGCCGCCGCCAGCCGGTCGACGACGGCCGGCACCTGCGCGGTGGTGACCCACAGCGCGACGTCCGCGCCGGCCTGCAGGCTCTTCAGCGCGGCGTCGGCGACGCCGTAGCGGTCGGACACCGCCCGCATGCTCGACAGGTCGTCGGTGAACACAACGCCGGGAAACCCCGGGCCGCCGTAGCCGCCGCTGCGCAGCAGGCCGTAGGCGGCGGGGCTCAGGCTCGCCGGGTCGCCGCCCGTCAGCCCCGGCACCTGCAGGTGGCCCACCATCACCGCGACGCCGGGCAGCGTCGTCAGCTCGCGGTAGGGCACCAGGTCGACGGCCTTGAGCTGCGCCAGGTCCGGCGACACCACACCCTGGGCGTGCGAATCGCCCGACGCGTGGCCGTGGCCGGGGAAGTGCTTGAGCACCGGCGTGACACCCGCGTCCGACAGCCCCTGCGCGTAGGCGTGGGCGTACCGCGTGACCGTCGCCGGATCGGAGCCGAACGACCGGTCGCCGATGACGGTGTCGTCGGGGGCGTCGGTGACGTCGACGACGGGCGCGAAGTCGACGGTGATGCCGAGGGCGCGCATCGCTCGGCCGCGCTCGGCCGCGATGCCGCGGACCTCCTCGGGCGTCTTGGTGGCCGCGAGCACGCGGGCCGACGGCTGCGACCCGATGAGCCCGGCGAGCCGCGACACCCGGCCGCCCTCCTCGTCGACGCTGACGGCCAGCGGCAGCGGCCCGGCCGCGTCCGCGATCTCGGCCAGCGGCGCGCCGAGCAGCGACAGGTCGGTCCAGCTGCCGACGAAGATGCCGCCGACGTGATGTTCGCTGACCACCGCGCGGGCGTCGTCGGCGCCGGTCACCCCGACCATCAGCAGCTGCGCCACCCGGTCGCGCAGCGGCAGCGCGGCCACGCCGGCGAGATCGGTGACGCACCCCGCCGGCGGGGCGACGGGCATGGCGGTGCTCACCGGTCGGGTTGCCGCACTGGTGGCGGCGGGCGTGGGCGGCTCGGGAGCGGCCTGCGGGCCGGCGGAGTCCGGTGAGCACCCCAGCAGGACGGCGGCGGCTGCCAGCGGCGTCACGATCGTGCGCGTTACGGCCATCGGGCCATGCTGTCACGCGGCGGCGCGCAGGACGGGCTCGGGTGCGACGCGGGGCGGCCGTCGCAGGCGGGCGACGTGCTACGTTGGCGACCCGGGACACCCCCGGATTCGAGGAGCTCAGCATGGACCGGTTCGTACTTCCGGCGGCGGCCAGCGTGGTCGTCGGCCTGCTGCTCGGCGCCGCCGCGGTGTTCGGGGTGACCCTGATGGTGCAGCAGGACACCAAGCCGCCGCTGGTGGCCGGTGACCCGCAGTCGTCGGTGCTCAACCGCGTCGAGTACGGCAACCGCTAACCCTGATCTCCGCCGCTCCACCGCTCCCCGAAGCGCCCGCCGGGCTGCGCCGACGCTGGCTCGCCGTCGTCGGCGCGGTGGCGCTGCTGCTGTGTTTTGCGCAGTCGCCGGGGTTGATCTCCCCCGACACCAAGCTCGACCTCACCGCCAACCCGCTGCGGTTCCTGGCGCGCGCCACCCACCTGTGGAACAGCGAGCTGCCGTTCGGGCAGGCGCAGAACCAGGCCTACGGCTACCTCTTCCCGCACGGCGCGTTCTTCCTGCTCGGTGACGCCGTCGGCCTGCCCGGCTGGGTGACGCAGCGGCTGTGGTGGGCGCTGCTCCTCACGGCCGGCTGCTGGGGCGTCATCCGGGTCGCCGAGGCGCTGGGCATCGGCTCCACCCCGTCGCGGATCGTCGGCGCCGTCGCGTTCACGCTGTCGCCGCGGGTGCTCACCACGCTCGGGTCGATCTCGTCGGAGACGCTGCCGATGATGCTGGCGCCGTGGGTGCTGCTGCCGGTCGTCGTCGCGCTGCGGGGTGAGGCGTCCTCGCTGCGGCGGGCGGCGATGCGCTCGGCGGCGGCGATCGCGCTGATGGGTGCGGTCAACGCGGTCGCCACCTTCACCGGGTGCCTGCCCGCGGTGCTGTGGTGGCTGTGCCACCGGCCGAACCGGCGGTGGTGGCGGTTCACCGCGTGGTGGGCGGCGGGCATCGCGCTGGCGATCGCGTGGTGGGTGGTCGCGCTGCTGCTGCTCGGGCAGATCAGCCCGCCGTTTTTGGACTTCATCGAGTCGTCGGGCGTCACGACGCAGTGGGCGTCGCTCACCGAGGTGCTGCGCGGCACCGGCGCCTGGACGCCGTTCGTCGCCCCGACCGCGACCGCCGGCGCGTCGCTGGTGACCGGCGCCGTCGCGATCTTGGCCACCGTCCTCGTCGCCGCCGCCGGGCTGGCCGGCCTGGCGATGCGCAGCATGCCGGCCCGCGGACCGCTGATCGCGATGCTGCTCGTCGGCCTGGCGCTGTTCGCGGTCGGCTACTCCGGCGGGCTCGGCTCGCCGATCGCCCCGCAGGTGCAGGCGTTCCTCGACGCCGCCGGCGCGCCGCTGCGCAACGTGCACAAGCTCGAACCGCTCATCCGGTTGCCGCTGGCGCTGGCCGTGGCGCACGTGTTGAGCCGGGTGCCGCTGCCGGGCGCGGTGTCCCGCCGCCGCTGGGTGACGGCCTGGGCGCATCCCGAACGCGACCGCCGCGTCGCGGTCGGCGCCGTCGTGCTGGTCGCGCTGGCGGTGGCGACGTCGCTGGCCTGGACCGGCCGGCTGACGCCACCGGGGGCGTTCGCCGCGGTGCCGAGCCACTGGCACGAGGCGGCCGCGTGGCTCGACGCACACAACCGCGGCGAGCCGGTCCGCGGCCGGGTGCTCGTGGCGCCGGGCGCGCCGTTCGCCACCCAGGTGTGGGGCAACAGCCACGACGAGCCGCTGCAGGTGCTCGGCGACAGCCCGTGGGGCGTGCGCGACTCGATCCCGCTGACCCCGCCGCAGACCATCCGGGCGCTCGACTCGGTGCAGCGGCTGTTCGCGTCCGGCCGGCCGTCGGCCGGGCTCGCCGACACCCTCGCCCGGCAGGGCATCTCCTATGTGGTGGTGCGCAACGACCTCGACCCCGAGACGTCGCGGTCGGCCCGGCCGCTGCTCGTGCACCGCGCGGTCGACGGCTCCCCCGGCCTGCAGCGGGTCGCCGAGTTCGGCGAGCCGACCGGCGCCGGCGAACTGGCGGGCTTCGTCTCCGACAGCGGGCTGCGGCCCCGTTACCCGGCCGTCGAGATCTACCGGGTCGCACCGTCGCAGCCCGTCGCGCCGTACTTTGCCGACGTCGACGACATGGCGCGCGTCGAGGGCGGGCCGGAGGCGGTGCTGCGGCTCGACGAACGCCGCCGCCTGCTGGGCCGGCCGCCGCTCGGGCCGGTGCTGCTCGCCGACGACGCCCGAGCCGCGGGCCTGGCCGCGCCCGTCGTGGCGGTGACCGACACTCCCGTCGAACGCGAAACCGACTACGGCCGCGTCGACGACCACTCGTCGGCCGTGCGCGCCGCCGGCGACCGCCGCAACACCTTCAACCGGGTGCCGGACTATCCGGCCGGCGGCGCGCTTCCGGTGCGCGGCGACTGGATGGGCGGCCGGCTGACGGTCTCCAGCTCGGCCGCCGATTCGACCGCGCTGCCGAGCGTGTCGCCGTCGACGGGCCCGGCCGCGGCCGTCGACAAGGACAACGCCACCGGCTGGGTGTCCAATGCGCTGCAGGCTGCGGTGGGCCAGTGGCTGCAGGTCGACTTCGACCACCCGGTGACCAGCGCGACCGTCACCGTCACGCCCAGCGCGACCGCCGTCGGCGCGCAGGTCACCCGCATGCAGATCTCGACGGTCAACGGCACCACGACGGCCCGGGTCGACGAACCCGGCCGGCCGATCACCGTCGCGCTGCCCAACGGGGAGACGCCGTGGCTGCGGATCACCGCGATCGGCACCGACAACGGGTCGGCCGGCGTGCAGTTCGGCATCACCGAGCTGGCGGTGACGCAGTACGACGCGTCCGGCTTCGCGTTCCCGGTCGACGTGCGCCACACCGTGGACGTGCCCGGCCCGCCGGCCGGGTCGGCGGTCGGCATGTGGGATCTCGGCTCCGAACTGCAGGGCCGGCCCGGCTGCGCCGACGGCCCCGACAGCGTGCGCTGCGCCGCGACGATGGCGCTGGCGCCCGAAGAGCCGGTGAACCTCAGCCGCACGCTCGCCGTGGCGCAGCCGGTGGCCGTGGCACCGGCGGGCTGGGTGCGGCCGCGGCAGGGGCCGGCGCTCGCCGACCTGGTGCGGCAGCCGGGCACGGTACGGGCCACCGGCGACGCGGACCTGGCCGACATCGCCGGATCGGCGTACGCCGCCGCCGACGGCGACCCGCGCACCGCGTGGACCGCCCCGCAGCGCGTGGTGCAGCGCAAGACACCGGCGACGCTGCGCCTCGACCTGCCCCGGCCCGCCGACGTCGCGGCGCTGCGGATCACGCTGCCGGCATCCCCGGTGCCCGCCCGGCCCACCCGCATCGCCGTCGACGCCGGCGCCGGGCCGCAGGTGCGCGAGATCCCCGCCGGGTCCGACACCGTCACGGTGCCGCTGCAGCGCCGCACCACCGCCGCGGTGACGGTCAGCGTGCTCGACTGGGCGGACGTGATCGACCGCACGGCCGTCGGGTTCGACCAGCTCAAGCCGCCCGGCCTGGCGGAGCTGACGCTGCTCGACGGCGCCGGCTCGCCGGTCGCGGCCGCCGACGCCGCCCGCAACCACGACCGCCCGGTGCGCCTCGGCTGCGACCGCGGACCGGTGATCGCCGCCGCGGGCCGGTTCGTCAACACGCGGATCGACACCACCGTCGGGGCGCTGCTCGCCGGCGGGCCGATCCCGGTGACGCTCTGCGATCCGGCGCCGATCGCGCTGCCCGCCGGCGAGCAGGAAGTGCTGATGAGCCCCGGCGCCGCGTTCGTCGCCGACGGGCTGCAACTCACCGCACCGCGCGCCGCCGGCATCCCCGTCGCCGCGGCCGCGCCCGCCGAGGTGACCGCATGGCAGCCGGCGCACCGGCAGATCGGCACCGCGGCCGCCGGGGCCGACCGGGTGCTGGTGGTGCCCGAGAGCGTCAACCCCGGCTGGATCGCCCGCGACGCCGACGGGCGGCCGCTGACGTCGGTGGTGGTCAACGGCTGGCAGCAGGGCTGGCTGGTGCCCGCGGGCACCGCCGGGCCGATCGAGCTGACGTTCCCGTCCGACGCGGTGTACCGGGCCGGGCTCTTCGGCGGGCTCGCGCTGCTTCCGCTACTGGCGGTGCTGGCGCTGCTGCCGGCCCGCCGGCGCGCGGGCGGGGAGCCGCCGCGGCGCTGGCAGCCGCGGCGCGCCGCGGCGGCGGGGGTGCTGGCCGTCGGCTGGCTCATCTCCGGCGTGGCGGGCGTCGCCGTCTTCGCAACCGCGCTCGCCGCGCGCCGGCTGCTGCGCGACCGGCCGCGCCGATGCGACCGGCTGACCGCCGCCGCGGCGGCGGGGGCGCTGATCCTCGCGGGCGCGGTGCTGTCGCGCCATCCCTGGCGGGCGGTCGGCGGTTACGTCGGGCACTCGTGGGGGCTGCAGCTGATCGCGCTGGTTGCCGTCGCCGCCGTGGCCGCCTCGGCGGTCGCGCCGGACGTCTTCGCGCGGCGCCGCCGGGCTACCGCGCGATCGACGGCTCCGGATCCGCCGTCACCGACGAGTCCAGCGGCGGCACCTGCCGGCGACGCTGCTCCCAGCGCCGCAGCGCATTCCGGCACGGCGATTCCACCAGCGCGTAGCTGACGGCGGCGATCGCGAACCCGAACACCACCGTCAGGGCCAGCACCACCGGCATGTCGCCGCTGAACGGGAACGCGCCGATCACCGGGAACACCATCGCCAGCGCGGCCAGGTGCCAGACGAACAGCCCGTAGGACCAGCGGCCCAGCGTCACCATCGCGCGGCTGCCGAGCAGCCGGTGCGGCGTGTCGGGGCGGTCGAGCACCAGCGGCGCCAGCAGCGCGCCGGCGACCACCGCGCCCATCGCGACCTTCACGATGAACTGCGCCGGGCTGCCGGGCGTCAGGCCTTCGGGTCCGGCGAGCGGGGAGGCCGCCACCCCGAACGCGGCCACCGCCACCGCCGCCATGAGGAGCCGGCGCCGCGCCCAGCGGTGCGGCAGCCCGACGTCGCCGACGGCCCACTCGGCGAGCAGCATCCCGGCGGCGAACCACGACACGAACGCCGGCGGCCAGTTGAGCGCGTTCACGCCACCCGACTGCAGCGGCAGCAGTGCCCAGCCGAAGCTGCCGATGCCCACCGCCGCGATCGCCGGCACCCGCACGCGGACCCCGAGCCGGCGTGCCAGCAGCGCGAGCACCGGCAGCGCCAGATAGAAGCTGACCTCCACCGAGAGACTCCACATCTGGGTGAGCCCGGCCGTCAGCGTCAGCGGCACGTAGATCTGCGTCAGCGTGAGGTTCGCCAGCCACACCGTCGGGCTGGCGTCGTCGGCGTCCGGGAGCAGCGTCAGGATCACGACGACGGCGACCAGGTAGCCCGGCATGATGCGCACCAGCCGCGACCGCAGGTAGTGCCCGGTCGGCGGCGCGGGCCGCAGTCCGCGCGCCGCGGCAGCGTGACCGCGCCACAGCAGGAAACCCGACAGCGCGAAGAACACCGCGACGGCCAGGTCGAAGCGGCCGAAGATGCGGCCGTCCACGCCGCTCGAATGGCCGGTCTGGAAGGCCACGTGCGTCACCACGACGCCGATCGCCGCGCAGGCCCGCATTCCTTCCACCGCCGGCAGGAACGGGCGGGTGCCGCCGACCGTGGCGGCGAGGTCGTCACCGGGCATCGCACCAGTGTGCCGTCCGAGTGATCCGCGGTGCCGCGGCGGCCCGCTGCCCGCCTGTTAGGGTCAGTGAAGTTTCGCCACCACTGCCGAGTCCAGCTGGCGGCGCAGGTCTGCGGGCTGTCGGTCGCCGGAGGTTAGAGGGAGGCACTTTGAACCGCGCAGTGGCCATGCGAATCGCGGCGTGCGGGCTTGTCGGGTTGGGTGCGGCGCTGCTCATCGCCGCCCTGCTGCTGGTGACCTACACGACCAGCCGAATCGCCAAGATCCCGCTCGACGTCGACACCAGCCTCGCCAGCGAGGGCAACGCCCTCTTCGCGCTGGACCCCGCGTCGCTGTCCGGCCCCAAGTTCGTCGTGGACGAGAACGTGCCGGTGGTGAAGCAGCAGCAGATCTCCGTCGAGGCGCCCGCCAACGCCGACGTCGTCACGCTGCAGGTGGGCGACACGCTGCGCCGCACCGACCGGCAGCAGGACAACGGCCTGCTGCTGGCGATCGTGGACACCGTGACCGTCGACCGCCGGTCCGGCGAGGCGGTCTCCGACGACACCAATCCGGGCGGCGCGGTGCAGAAGCCGCGCAGCATCGAGGGCGACCAGCCGGCCGTCGACGTCGCGCTGCCGCACGAGGGGTTGGCCTACCGGTTCCCGTTCGACGTGGAGAAGAAGACGTATCCGCTCTTCGACCCCATCGCACAGCAGGCGTTCGACGCCAACTACGAAGGTGAGGAGACCGTCAACGGGCTCACCACCTACCGGTTCACCCAGAAGATCGGCTACGACGCCGAGGGCAACCTCGTCGACCCCATCAAGTACCCGTCGCTGTACGACAACGACGAGGACGGCACCGTGACGGCGCGGGCGTCGCAGTGGGGGCTGCAGGGCGACCCCGAGGAACCGATCACCATGACGCGCTACTACGCCGCCGAGCGCGAGCTGAACGTGGACCCGGTGACCGGCACCATCGTCAAGGCCGAGGAGCATTCGGCCCAGTACTACGCCCGCGACGCCAAGCGGCCCGAGGTGGTGCTGATCGACTACCGCGTGACGTCCACCGAGGACACCGTCGAACAGCAGGTCGCCGCCGCCAGCGACGAGCGCGACCGGATCGCGGTGTGGAGCCGGATCCTGCCGATCACGTTCACCGCTGTCGGCCTGATCGCGCTGATCGGCGGCGCGCTGCTCGGCGTGTTCAGCCTGCGGGCCGAGTCGGCGCTGATCGATCCGGGCCTCGACACCGCCGGCCACGGCTTCTTCCGCCCCCGCGGCGACGCCGACGAGCCGACACCGGGCGCCGAGGCCGAGACCGAGAAGATCCCCACGCAGCGCCCGCCCGGTCCGCTGGGCCTGCCGCCCGAAGCCAACCCCCCACCCCGCTGAGGGTGCGGCCGGCGTCCCGGCTCGTCGTTCCCGGCTACGCGCTGGCGCTGACGCTGCTGGTGTGCGGGCCGCTGCTCGCGCCCGGATATCTGCTGCTGCGCGACGCGGTGTCGACGCCGCGGTCGTTTCTCTCCGACGCCGCCCTCGGGCTCACCGAGGCCGCGCCGCGGGCGGTGCCGCAGGACGCGGCGGTCGCCTGGGCGTCGACGCTCTCCGACGGCGGCGTGGTGGTCAAGGCGCTGCTGATGCTCGGGGTGTGGCTCGGCGGCTGGGGCGCCGCCCGGCTCGCGGCGCTCGTCTTGCCGGCGGCGAGCCGTGCCGGTGAGCTGGCCGCGGCGACCGTGGCGATCTGGAACCCGTATGTCGCCGAGCGGTTGCTGCAGGGGCACTGGAGTCTGCTGGTGGGCTACGGCGCGCTGCCCTGGGTCGCGATCGCGGTGCTGCGGCTGCGCGCGGGCGGCCCGGCGCTGCCGAGCGGGTGCCTGCTGGTGTCGTTCATCGCGCTGGCGGGGCTGACCCCGACCGGCGTGCTGCTGGCCGCGGCGGTGGCACTGGCGGCGACGGCCGCGCCGGGCGACGGGCAGCCGCGGCTGCGGTGCGCGGCCGGCGCGGTGGCGGCCGCCGCGGTGACGGCCGCGCCGTGGCTTTCCGCGGCGCTGCTGGGCTCGTCGCTGGCCGCGCATCCGGCGTCGGGCATCGCCGAGTTCGCCGCCCGCGCCGAGCCGGGGCTGGCGACCATCGGCAGCCTGGCCGGGCTGGGCGGAATCTGGAACGCCGACGCCGTTCCGGGCACCCGCACCACGGCCTACGCGCTGGTGGGGACGGTGCTGCTGCTCGCGGTGGTGGGCTGCGGGCTGCCGCGGCTGTGGCGGGAGCGGGCGGCGCGGCCGCTGCTGCTGCTGGCCGGTGTCGCGGTCGTCGCACCGGCGCTGCTGGCGACCGGGCCGGGCCGCACGGCGTTGGAGGCGGTGGTGCGGGCGCTGCCGGGGCTGGGCATGCTGCGCGACGGGCAGAAGTGGGTGGCGCTCGCGATGCCCGGCTACGCGCTGGCGGCCGCCGCGGCCACGCTGGTGCTGCGGCGGCGGCTGCGACCGGCCGGCGCCGCGCTGGCGTGCTGCGTGCTGCCGATCGTGGCGCTGCCCGACCTGGCGTGGGGTGTCGGCGGGGCCGTGGCGCCGGTGCGCTATCCGGCGGGCTGGTCGGCGGTGGCCGCGCAGATCAATGCCGATCCGCGGCCGGTGCTCACCGTGCCGGTCGACAGTATGCGGGTGTTCGCGTGGGCCGGGCCGGCGCCGGTGCTCGACCCGCTGCCGCGGTGGCTGCGCGCCGACGTCCGCGGCAGCGGCGACCTGCTGATCGCCGGCCGGGTGGTCGAGGGCGAAGGACGCGACGGCCGACGGCTGCAGCGGCTGCTGCTCGACGGCGCTCCACCCGACGCGCTGGCCGAGGCCGGCATCGGCTGGATCGTCGTGGAGCGCGGCACCCCGGGCGAGACGGGCCGGGCCGCCGAGACGTTGCGGCGGCTGCCGCAGGTCTACGGCGACGGCGACATCGCGCTGTACCGGGTGGGTGGGTATGCGTCGGGGGTGTCGCCGTCGAAGCGCCAGGTGCTCATCGCCGCCCATCTGGCGTGGCTGGCGCTGCTGGCCGGCGGTGCGCTGGGCTACGCGGTGGCGCGCCGGCGGGTCACACCAGGCCGCTGACGCGCTCGCCGGCGGACACCGCGTCGAGCACCCGGCGCATCGCGGCCGCGCTCTGGCGCCACGAGAACTCGGCGCTGCGGACGCGGGCCTTGCTGCCGAGCTCGTCGCGCAGCACCGCGTCGGTGAGCAGCGCGTGCACCCGGTCGGTGAGCTCCGCGCGGTCGTCGACGAGCACGCCCGTCACCCCGTCGATGACGGAGTCGGTGAGCCCGCCCGAGGAGCGGTAGCCGACGGTCGGCACGCCGTGCTGGGCGGCCTCGAGCACGGCGAGCGCCCAGCCCTCCTTGCGCGACGGCAGCACGTGCACCCAACTGCGTTGCAGCACAGTGTGTTTGGCGTCATCAGCGATGTGGCCGTGGAACGTGACGGCGTCGTCGATGCCGAGCCGCCGCGCGTGTTGTTCGAGCCGGCCGCGCCACCAGCCGTCGCCGACGACGTCGAGCCGCAGCCCCGGCACCCGGTCGCGCAGGTCCGCCACCGCGTGCAGGGCGTCCTCGATCTGCTTGTGCGGCACCAGCCGTGACAGCACCGCGATGCGCGGGGTCGCCGAGCGGGGCGACAGCAGCGTGTCGGGCGGCGCCTGGTCCAGGCCGTTGCGCACCACCGCGATCCGCCGCTGGTCGACGCCGAGCTCGACGAGCTCCCGCGCCGACGGCAGCGACACCGTCACGTACTGGTGGCCGCGGTGCAGCCGCGGCGACAGTCGCGACTCGACCCACCAGCCGAGGCGGCTGAGCACCGGGCCGGCGACGGGCCACTGCTCGCGGTGGCAGTGGTGGGTGAGCAGCACGGCGCGGCGGCCGAACGCCAGCCGGGCGAGAAACGGGATGCCGTTCTGGCTGTCGACCACCACGTCCGGGCGGGCGTGCCGCAGCGGGCCGAGGCCGACGCGGGCCAGCACCATCGCCAGGCCGGCCCACAGATACACCGAGTACGCGCCGCCACCGCGGCTGACGCTGATGCCGTCGACCAACTCGCGGCGCGACGCACCCCGGTAACGCGCGGTGCGCAGCGTCACCCGTACGCCGTCGGCGGCGAGCTGCGCGCCGATGCGCTGCAGGTACATTTCGCTGCCGCCGCCCTGCGGGTGCCCGGTGTCGCGCCAGCACAGCAGCAGCACGGAGCGGACCGGCGGGGGTGGGACAGACATCGTCGCTCACCCTAACCGCTGGCTAGGGTCTTCTCGATGGCCGCTACCGACCCGCTGGCCCGGCGCGCGACGCTGCGGCGCTCGCTGCGCCTGCTGGCGTCGTTCCGGTTCGAGCAGCGGGATCCCGACCGGTTCTACGGCCCGCTGGCCACCGACACCGCGGAGCTGGTCAGCGACCTGTGGCGGGCTCATCATGGCGGCGCGCCGAGCGGTCGGCTGGTGATCGACGTCGGTGGCGGGCCGGGCTACTTCGCGCGTGCCTTCGCCGCCGCGGGCATGCGCTACGTCGGCGTGGAGCCCGATCCGCGTGAGGCGCACGCCGCGCCCGTGCGCAGCGGGCCGGCCGCCGGCAGCGTCGTCCGGGCGTCCGGGCTGGCGCTGCCGTTCGCCGACGACGCGTGCGACATCTGCCTGAGCTCGAACGTCGCCGAACACGTGCCGCAGCCGTGGCGTCTCGGCGACGAGATGCTGCGGGTCACCCGGCCCGGCGGGCTGGTGGTGCTGTCCTACACCGTGTGGTTGGGGCCGTTCGGCGGTCACGAGATGGGGCTGACGCACTACCTCGGCGGCGCCCGCGCGGCGCGCCGGTACACCCGCCGCCACGGCCATCCGCCCAAGAACAACTACGGGTCGTCGTTGTTCGCGGTGTCGGCGGCCGACGGCCTGCGCTGGGCCCGCGGCACCGGCGCGCTGGTCGCGGCTTTCCCCCGCTACCACCCGCGATGGGCGTGGTGGCTGACCGCGGTGCCCGGCGTCCGGGAGGTGGCGGTGAGCAACCTGGTGCTCGTGCTACGGCCCTGACTGGAACAGGTTCTCGTTCTGCGGGTGAGTCGGTACTGTGACCGGCAAGACATCCGCGCACGCGAGGAGCAGGACCGTGACACAGACCGTCGCCTTCAAGACCGAGTACGACAAGCTGTTCATCGGCGGTCGCTGGGTCGAGCCGTCGTCCCCCGACGTCATCGAGGTGTTCTCCCCCGCCACCGGCCAGAAGGTCGGGCAGGTGCCGCTGGCCGTCGCCGCCGACGTCGACGCGGCCTGCGCGGCCGCCCGCACGGCGTTCGACGAGGGGCCGTGGCCGACGATGTCGCCGCAGCAGCGCCAGGACGTGCTGGCCGCGGCGGTCAACCTGATGACCGAGCGCGCCGACGAGCTGAAGTACCTGCTCGCCGCCGAGACCGGTCAGCCCGCGACGATCGTCGACATGATGCAGTACGGCGCGGCGATGGCGGCGTTCAACTACTACGCCGGCGCCGCCGACAAGTTCACCTGGTCAGAGATCCGCGACGGCATCTACGGCCAGACGCTGGTGACCCGCGAGCCCATCGGTGTGGTCGGCGCCATCACCGCATGGAACGTGCCGTTCTTCCTGGCGGCCAACAAGCTCGGCCCGGCGCTGCTGGCCGGCTGCACCGTGGTGCTCAAGCCGGCCGCCGAGACACCGCTGTCGGTGTTCGCGATGGCGCAGATGTTCGCCGACGCCGGCCTGCCCGAGGGTGTGCTGTCGATCGTGCCGGGCGGCGCCGAGACGGGCCGGGCGCTGACCGCCAACCCCGAGATCGACAAGTACACGTTCACCGGCAGCTCGGCGGTCGGCAAGGAGATCGGCAAGTTGGCGGCCGAGAAGCTCAAGCCGTGCACGCTGGAGCTGGGCGGCAAGTCGGCGGCCATCATCCTCGAAGACGCCGACCTGGACGCCACGCTGCCGATGCTGGCGTTCTCCGGCGTCATGAACTCCGGGCAGGCCTGCGTCGCGCAGACCCGCATCCTGGCGCCGCGGTCGCGCTACGACGAGGTCGTGGAGAGGCTCGCGGAAGCCGTCCGGAACATGCCCGTCGGCACCCCGGACGATCCCGGCGCCGCGATCGGCCCGCTGATCAGCGAGCGGCAGCGCGAGCGCGTCGAGAGCTACATCAGGAAGGGCACCGAGGAGGGCGCGCGGCTCGTCACCGGCGGCGGCCGCCCCGCGGGTCTGGACAGCGGCTGGTTCGTCGAGCCGACGGTGTTCGCCGACGTCGACAACTCCATGACCATCGCGCAGGAGGAGATCTTCGGCCCGGTGCTCGCGGTGATCCCCTACGACACCGAGGACGACGCGATCCGCATCGCCAACGACTCGCCCTACGGCCTGGCGGGCAGCGTGTTCACGCAGGACTACGCCAAGGCCCTGCAGATCGCGGCGAAGATCCGCACCGGCACCTATGCGGTCAACATGTACGCGTTCGATCCCGGCGCGCCGTTCGGCGGCTACAAGAACTCGGGCATCGGCCGGGAGAACGGCCCCGAGGGCATCGAGCAGTACTGCCAGGCCAAGAGCACGCTGCTGCCGTTCGGCTACACGCCGCAGAGCTGACGGGCCGCCGGGTCGCTCGCTAGGCTGGGCCCACGACATCCGTGCTATCCCTGCCATCCACGCGACACCGAGGAGGAGCCATGGCGGTATCGGTCGACCTGTCCAAGGCGCTGGACAAGGCCTACGAGGGCAAGTCGCTCAAGGAGATTCTCGACGCCTCGCCGGCGGCGCTGGCCGGCGTCTCCGACAGCGACGCGCAGCACCTGGCCGACGCGTTCAACATCAAGACCGTCCGGCAGCTGGGCGATCACAAGCTGTTCAAGGTGGCCGCGGCGCTGGTCGCGCTCGAGAACGCCGGCTGACAGCGCACACCGGCGCTCAGGCGGTCAGCTCGGCGACCAGCTGGCGGCGCAGCACCTTGCCCGTGGGGGTGGCGGGCAGCTCGTCGCGGAAGACGATGCGGTCCGGGGTGCGCGAGCCGCGGAGCGCGCCGCGCACGTAGCTGCGCAGCTCGTCGGGGTCGGGGGTCGCGCCGGGCTCCGGGACCACGACGGCGACGATGATCTGCCCCCACTGCGCGTCGTCGGCGCCCACGACCGCGACCTCGTGGACGTCGGGGTGCTCGACGAGCACGTCCTCCAATTCGGCCGGCGCGATGTTCTCGCCGCCGCGGATGATGGTGTCGTCGGAGCGGCCGCCGATGAACAGGTAGCCGTCCTCGTCGAGCATCGCGACGTCACGGGTCGGGAACCAGCCCTCGTCGTCGAGCACGGAACCGATGCCGGTGTACTTGCCCGACACCTGCTCGCCGCGCACGTACAGCTCGCCGGTCTCGCCCGGCCCGAGCACGGCGCCGTCGTCGGCGCGGATCTGCAGTTCGATGCCCGGCACCGGCTGTCCGACGGAGCCGAGCCGGCGGGCGACGGCGGGGTCGTCGCTGGCCAGCGCCTCGCGGTGGTCGTCGGGGGTGAGCACGGCGATGGTCGAGCTGGTCTCGGTGAGGCCGTAGGCGTTGACGAAGCCGACGTCGGGCAGCAGCTGCAGCGCCTTGCGCACCAGCGGCAGCCCGATCTTCGAGCCGCCGTAGGCGAGGTTGCGCAGCGACGGCAGGGCGACGCCGTCGCGTTCGAGCACGGCCACGATCCGGTCGAGCATGGTCGGCACGACGGTGGCGGTGGTGACGGCCTCGTCGCGGGCCAGCCGCACCCATTCGTCGGCGTCGAACGACCGCAGGTAGACCATCTTCCGGCCGGCGTAGAGGTTCGACAGCGCCGCCCCGACGCCCGCGATGTGGTACGGCGGCACGCAGATCAGCGCGGCGTCGTCGGGCTCGGCCGAAGCGAACTCCACCGTGCCGGTGACGTAGCTGGTGAGGTTGTTGTGGGTGAGCTCGACGGCTTTCGGCTGCGAGGTGGTGCCCGAGGTGAACAGCACGACCGCGACGTCGTCCGGGTCGGGGAACTCCGACGCCGGCTCGGCGCCGCGGGCGGCCGCGACGAACTCCGTCGACGTCATCAGCTGCCGGCCGGCCCCGCTCAGCACATCCCGGTATTCGTCGTCGACCACCACCAGCGGATCGGGCAACCGGTCGATCAGCCCGCGCAGCATCTCGTCGGACAGCCGGTAGTTCAGCGGTGTGAACGCCTTGCCGGCCCGCGCCGAGGCGAAGATCAGCAGCGGCAGCAGCGCACCGCCGGTGCCGACGTAGGCGACGTGCTTGGTGCCGGACTCCGCGACGACGCCCGCGCCGCCGTCGGCGAGTTCGCTGAGCTCGGCGGTGGTGAGGCGGATGTCGTCGGACACCACCGCGACCCGGTCGGGGTCGGTCGACATCGACATCTCCAACAGCAGCGAAATGCTCACGGTCCTCGCTTCGGGTCGTTACACCTGACGCGAGAATCGTACTCTCCGCGCACGCGAACTCGGGTGCCCGCGGCGGGGGCTGTGACACCCGGTGCCGTCGGGCGTGCTTAGCTCACCTCGATGCCCTCCCCGCGCGTCGACGAGCTCGACACCGAGACCCCGACCACCGTGCACGCCCGGTTCGGGCTCGACGTGCTCGACTACGACGGCCCGGCCGGCACCGCGACGGTGTCGATGCCCGTCGCGGGCCTGGTGAACCCGCTGACCGGCGTGCAGTCGGTGGCGCCGCTGGCGATCCTGCTCGACGCCGTCGGCGGGATCTCCAACCACCTGCGACGGCCCCGTGACCGCTGGACGGTGTCGAGCGAGCTGGCTCTGGAGCTCAGCCCCGACGGCATCGCCACGATGGCGGCGAGCACCGAGCGGGTGGTGGCGCACGCCCGTCCGTCGGGCCCGATGGGCGCGACGGCGCTCGCGGTGTGCACCATGCAGTGCGGCGACACGGTGATCGGCGGCGGCACCGTGCGGTCGTTCTACATCCCCGGGGTCGGCGAGTTCCCGCCGCGGCCCGCCGACACGCTGCCCAAGACGCCGCGCCCGCAGCTCGCGGAGCTGATGAGCGTGCAGCCCGCCGCCGCCGACGACGGCGAGGTGGTGCTGCGCCAGCTCGTGGACCCGGTGCTGAACAACCAGATCGGCATCGTGCACGGCGGCGTCTCGTCGGCCGGGCTGGAGCTCGCGGCGTCGGCGGCCGTCGACGCCGCGGGCGCCCTGCACACCGCGTCGGTGCGGGTGAACTTCCTGCGCCCGTTCCTCGCCGGCGAGCAGTCCCGCTACGTCGGCACCCCGCTGCGGATCGGGCGCAGCACCGCGGTCGGCGACGCCCGGGCGATCGGCGACGACGGCCGGACCGCGCTGGTCGGCCGGATCACCGCCTATCGCTGACCGCTCAGGTGCCGGTCCAGTTCGGCGCCCGCTTCTCGGCGAACGCGACCGCGCCCTCGCGGGCGTCGTTCGAGGCGAACACCGGCATGATGATCTCGTTCTGCTTCGCCCAGAACTCCTCCGGTGACCAGCCGCGCGACTCGACGATGACGCGCTTGGTGGCCGCCACCGCGAGCGGGCCGTTGGCGGTGATGCGCTCGGCCAGCCCGATCGCCGCAGCCAGCGCCTGCCCCGGTTCGGCCAGCACGTTCACCAGCCCGAGCTCGTGGCCGCGCTCGGCGGTCAGCGGCTCGCCGGTGAGCGCCAGTTCCATCGCGATCGCCGACGGGATGCGCTGCGGCAGCCGCAGCAGCCCGCCGCCGCCGGCGACCAGGCCGCGCTTGACCTCCGGGATGCCGAACGCCGCGTCGCGGGCCGCCACGATGAGGTCGGTCGCCAGCGCGAGCTCGGTGCCGCCGGCCAGCGCGTAGCCCTCGACCGCCGCGATCAGCGGCTTGGCGGGCGGGCGCTCGGTGAACCCCATGCCGCGGCCCTCGACCATCGGCAGCTCGCCGCGGGCGAACGCCTTGAGGTCCATGCCCGCGCAGAACGAACCGCCGGCGCCGGTCAGCACACCCACCGACAGCCCGGGGTCGCCGTCGAGGGTGTCCATGGCCGCCGCCAGCCCCTCGGCGACGGCCTTGTTGACGGCGTTCTTGGCGCGGGGCCGGTTGATGGTGATCAGCAGGATGCGGTCGCGCCGCTCGACGAGGACCGGGTCTTCCTCGGGCTGCGCCACAGTGTCGCTCACGAGTGCCAGACGCTACCGCACTACTGTTGGCCGCTCGGTACCATCGACACGTTTATCCGCACCCGCATCCGGACAAGGGAGAATCGTGACCGAAACGCAGTCCGAGCCCGCGGAGATCGCCACCTTCGATCCGGATTTCACCGAACGCGTGATGGGCGTGCTGCGGCCGTTCCTCAAGCGGTACCACCGCGCGGAGGTCCGCGGCCTCGACCGCTTCCCGCCGACCGGCGGCGTGCTGGTGGTGTCGAACCACTCCGGCGGGCTGTTCGCCATGGACGTCCCGGTGTTCGCCGCCGACTACTACGAGCGGTTCGGCTACGACCGGCCCGTCTACACGCTGAGCCACGACCTGCTGCTCACCGGCGCCACCGCGTCGTTCTTCCGGCGCATCGGGTTCATCGCCGCCAACCCGGGCAACGCCGCCGACGCCCTGCGGTCGGGCGCCGTGGTGGTGGTGTTCCCCGGCGGCGACTACGACGTGTACCGCCCGACCGTCACCGAGAACGTCATCGACTTCGCCGGCCGCAAGGGCTACATCCGCACCGCGATCGAGGCGGGAGTGCCGATCGTGCCCGCCGTCTCGATCGGCGGCCAGGAGACGCAGCTGTACCTGTCGCGCGGCACCTGGCTGGCGAAGCGCCTCGGCCCCATCGCCCGCATGGCGCGCGTCAAGATCCTGCCGATCTCCTTCGGCTTCCCGTTCGGGCTGTCGGTCGTGCTGCCGCTCAACGTGCCGCTGCCGTCGAAGATCGTCACCGAGGTGCTGGAGCCGATCGACCTGATCGAGCGGTTCGGCGAGGACCCCGACGTCGACGAGGCCGACGAATACGTCCGCACGGTGATGCAGCGGGCGCTCGACCGCCTCGGCGCCAAGCGCCGGTTCCCGGTGCTCGGCTGACATGGCCGTCCTCGACTGCCGCCGCGCGCTGCGGACGCTGCGCCGGCCGCGACCGCTGCTGCGGGCGTCGCTGGAAGTGGCGAACGCGCTCAACGGGGTCCGGCCGCTGAGCCGTCGCGGCTACGCCAGCATCGCGGTGTTCTGGTTCGGCTGGCCGACGACGGAGGTGCCGAACGTGCTGGGCGTCGCGTCGGTGCTCGACGCGGTGCGGCGCGGGCTGCGCGGCGACTTCGACGGACGCCGCGGCCGGGCGGCGCTGGGGCTGACGGCGCTGTCCTGGGCGCTGCTGGCGGTGCTGTACCGGCGCAACGTGACGACGCCGGGACCGGTGCTGCGGCGCGCGCTCGACGAGGGTCTGGGCGCCGACTACCCCGAAGCGCTGGCGACGCTGCCGACCAGCCCGTCGCGCAGCGGCCGGCCGAGCGGAGCCCTGCGCACGACGCTGATCCGCCGCCGCTACGTCGACCGGTCCAGCATCATCCGGTACGGCCCGCACCGCGCGAACCGCGCCGACGTGTGGCGGCGCCGCGACCTGCCGCGCGACGGCAAGGCGCCGGTGCTGCTGCAGGTGCCCGGCGGCGCCTGGGCCATCGGCATGCGACGCCCGCAGGCCTACCCGCTGATGAGCCACCTCGCCGACCGCGGCTGGATCTGCGTCTCCATCGGCTACCGCGTGAGCCCGCTGCACACCTGGCCGGACCACATCGTGGACGTCAAGCGCGCGCTGGCCTGGGTGAAGGAGCACATCGCCGACTACGGCGGGGACCCGGACTTCGTCGCGATCACCGGCGGGTCGGCCGGCGGCCACCTGGCGGCCCTGGCGGCGCTGACCCCGAACGACCCGCAGTTCCAGCCCGGCTTCGAGGGCGCCGACACCTCGGTGGTGGCGGCCGTGCCGGTGTACGGCCGCTACGACTGGTACTCCGCGCACGGCGAGGGCCGGCGGGAGTTCCTGCTGTTCCTCGAACGGCTGGTGGTGAAGAAACGCATCGCCGAGCACCGCGACGTGTTCCTGGCGGCGTCGCCGATCCGGCGGCTGCACCCCGACGCGCCGCCGTTCTTCATCCTGCACGGCACCGACGACTCGATCATCCCGGTCGGTGAGGCCCGCCAGTTCGTCGCCGCCATCCAGCGGGTGTCGAACGCGCCGGCGCCCTACGCCGAATTGCCCGGCGCGCAGCACGCTTTCGAGCTATTCGGTTCCCCGCGGGCGTACCAGTGCGCGGAGGCGGTGGGGCGCTTCTTGTCGTGGGTGTACGCCACGAGCCGGCGCGACTAGCCGGTTTGGCGGATCCGCTGCTGCGCGGTGTGGGCGAGATGCATCTCGTTGAGGAACGCGGTGATCGCGGTCGCGGCCGCCGCGGTGCGCACACCGTCGGTCATGTCGAAACCGTGGCCGGCGCCGGGCAGCTCGATGTAGCCGACCGGTGACGACGACACCGACCGCAGCGTCGAGACGAACGACCGGGCCTGCGGCACCGGGATGACGGTGTCGCCGCTGCCGTGCACCACCAGGAACGGCGGGGCGTCGGGCCGCACCCGCGCGATCGGGGACGCGTCGCGGAACACGGCGGGATGCTTCTCGATGCGGCGGCCGACGACCACCCGCTCGAGGAAGTCGACGAAACCCTGCCGCTCCTTGGTGGAGCGGTCCTCCCAGTCGTAGCGGCCGTAGATGCCGACGACGGCGTCCACCGAGGTGTCCGCGTCGGCGGCCAGCTCCCGCTGCCACTGCGGCTCGTCGGGCGTGAGGCCGGCCAGCGCGGCGAGGTGGCCGCCCGCCGAACAACCGGCGATGGTGACGAAGTTGCGGTCACCGCCGAATTGGTCGACGTTGGCCCGCGCCCAGGCGATGGCGGCCTTCACGTCCTCGATGTGCCGCGGCCAGCGGTGGTGCGGCGAGACCCGGTACTCGATGGACAGACAGATCCAGCCCTGCGCCGCCAGATGCGCCATGAGCGCGTAGCCCTGCAGCATCCGGCTGCCGTGCACCCATGCACCACCCGGCACGAAGATCATGACGGGGGCCGGCGTGTCCGGCAGCTCCTTCTTGCGCCACACGTCGAGCTCCTGGGTGGCCGCGGGACCGTACCGCACGGAGCTGCGGTGTAAGTACTGGCGCTTGTACTGCGCCGAGCGCCACAGCGGCGCCTTGCGCCCCGGCGACGGCCAGCGGGTGGGCAGCCTGTCGGTGGGGATGAGCTCCGCCAGCGCCTCCGCGGCGACCTCGTTGGTCTTCGCGCGGTCCTGCGCCCGCAGCTCGCTGCGGCCCGGCTGCAGCTTGGCGTGCACCGCCGCGGCGACGAAGTCGGGCAAGTTCTTGTAGCCCCAGATGCCGAAGGCGGCGAGCCCGCCGAGCGGTTCGAAGTGCTTCCCCACCACCGGAAGGGAGGCATATGCCCTGGTCAGGGCGATAATGTAGTCGGAAGGTCCCGCGCTTGCCCACCAATCGGCGCGCTCGCGGAGGGTTGGGCTCCCGGGCAGGCCGGGATGAGCCGTGTGCATTGCGTCACTGTACCGTCGCGAAGCCTTTCCGAAACCCGCAATGCCCAACCGATATTCACGCGGTTGCACATTGCCGGGGGCGCCGACGCCCGCGCGGTGCGCCTCACCAGGCACGGGGCCGACGCGCGAGGCGGTCGACGAACGGCTGTGCGCGCGTGCGAAATACGCTCATGGGGCCGGTTCGGCGGCGGCTGCCGCTCCGAGCTCCGCCGAATTTGCTGCGCGGACGGGTGATTGGCCTGCCGCGGCGCTGGGTATCTCCGCTTCACACGATTTCGACACCCATACGTCAGAAAAGGAAGGCACGGGGGCCATGACCGACCGGGTTCCCGCCGCGGCGGAGTTCACCCGCGGCGATACCGTCGCCACCGCCGGGTTGCTGCTGATGATGACGGCGGTGATCGCCTTCGCCATCGCCCTGGGTGCGTTCGGCGCGGCCGACGTCACGGCGGCGGCGCTGGCCGGTGGTGTGGCGGTGCTGACCTTCGTCGCCAGCCTGCAGTGTTTCCGCGCCCAGGCCGAGGAGCTGCCCACCGGGGTCGCCCGGCAGCCCTGACCCGACCGTCCGCCGGGGGCTGCGCGCGGATGCGAAGATGCCCCGATGGACGTCCGCGCGAGGAACAACGTCCGCATCGTCGGGGACGCGCACCGGCCGACGCTGCTGTTGGCGCACGGCTTCGGCTGTGACCAGAACCTGTGGCGGCTCATGGTGCCCGCACTGTCGGACCGATTCCGCCTGGTGCTGTTCGACCACGTCGGCGCCGGCGCGTCGGACCCGGCGGCGTGGGATGCCGACCGGTACGCGTCGCTGCAGGGTTTCGCCGAGGACATCCTCGACATCGTCCACGCGCTCGAGCTGACCGACGTCGTCTTCGTCGGGCATTCCGTCGCCGCGATGATGGGCGTGTTGGCCGCCAACGCCGAGCCCGACCGGTTCGCCAAGCTGGTGCTGCTGGCGCCCTCGCCCCGCTACGTCGACGACGGCGACTACCGCGGCGGCTTCTCCCGAGCCGACATCGACGAGCTGCTCGAATCCCTCGACAGCAACTATCTGGGCTGGTCGCAGGCGATCGCGCCGGTCATCATGGGCAACCCGGACCGGCCCGAGCTCGCCGGCGAGCTCGCCGACAGCTTCTGCCGCACCAACCCGGCGTTCGCCCGCATCTTCGCGCGCGCCACGTTCCTGGGCGACAACCGCGCGGACCTGCAGCGGGTGAGCGTGCCGACGCTGGTGGTCGAGTGCGCGGTCGACGCGATCGCGCCGCGGGAGGTCGGCGCGTACATCCGTGACCACATCCCGGACTGCCGGCTGGTCACCCTCGACGCCACCGGCCACTGCCCGCAGCTCAGCCATCCCGAGGACACCGCCGCCGCCGTCGCGTCGTTCGCCGCACCGTGACGGGATCCGACGACACTCGGTGGGCGACGCTTGTCGACGAGGCGCCCTGCGGTTTCCTGGTCGCCTCGCCGGACCGGCGCATCCTGGCCGTCAACGCCACGCTGGCCCGCTGGGTCGGCCGGCCCGCGGCGGACCTGGTGGGCAGGCGGTTCACCGACCTGCTCAGCGTCGGCAGCCGGATCCACTTCGAGACGCACTTCGCGCCGCTCCTGACGTTGCGCGGCGAACTGTCGGGCGTCGCCGCCGAGCTCGCCGGCAACCGCATGCCGGTGTTCCTCGCCGCGAACACCTGGGCAGGCGACGACGGCGCACCGGCCGGGTGGCGGGTCACGGTGGACGACGCCCGCGACCGCCGGTCCTACGAACGCGAGCTGCTGGATGCCCGTCGCCGGGCCGACGAGGAGCGGGCGCGGGTGCAGGTGGCGATGCGGACGCTGCAGTCCTCGCTGCTGCCGCCGGGGCTGGCACCGCCGACGGGGCTCACGGCCGAGGCCCACTACCACGCCGCGGCCGCCGGCGAGATCGGCGGCGACTTCTACGACCTCTTTCCGCTGACCTCCGACACCTGGGGCTTCTTCCTGGGCGACGTGTGCGGCAAGGGCATCGACGCCGCGCTGCTGACGTCGCTGACGCGCTACACGCTGCGGGCCGCCGCGGTGTTCGACGCCGACCCGGTCGCGGTGCTGCAGAACCTGCAGGCCGTGCTGCGCCAGGAGTCCCACGGCGACCCGATGCGCTTCGCCACGGTGCTCTACGGGCTGCTGTCGCGCACCAACGACGGGTTCACCGTGCGCATCGCCGGTGGCGGTCATCCGCCGGCGCTGCTGCTGCGCGCCGACGGTTCGGTGGAACTGCTGGACACCCGCTACGGCCAGGCCGTGGGCATCTTCCGGGCACCGCGGTTCGTGGCCGCCGCCGGCCGGCTTTGTCCCGGCGACACCCTGCTGCTCTACACCGACGGCCTCACCGAGGCGCGCACCGGCCGCGGCGCCGAACGCTTCGACGACGACGGCGCGCTGCTGGACTTCGCCGCACGGCATGCGCCCGCCACCGCCGCGAGCGTGGTGGCCGCGGTGCGCGCGCTGCTCACCGAGCTCGGCGCGGGCGTCGAGGACGACGTCGCGGTTCTCGCGATCGGCGTTCCGCCCGCCTCGCCCATCGGTTAACGTCGCTTGACGGCTGTCAAGGCAGCACCTCTCCCGCGAAGGACGGACATCTCGTGAGCATGTCGGCGCTGGCCATCACCGAGGAACACAACGACCTGGCGGACGCGGTCGCCGGTCAGCTGTCGAGGCTGGGATGTCGCGGGCTGGCGCGCGCCACCCTGGCCGACGGGTCGGCGCATCCCGACGAGGTGTGGCGGGCCGCCGCCGAGCAGGGCTGGACGGCGATGGCCCTGGGCGAGCAGTTCGGCGGCGCCGGATTCGGGATCGAAGAGCTGGCGATCGTGCTGGA
The DNA here is from genome assembly GCF_021213805.1 of Mycobacterium sp. MYCO198283. GTDB lineage: Bacteria > Actinomycetota > Actinomycetes > Mycobacteriales > Mycobacteriaceae > Mycobacterium. The sequence continues at coordinate 64,812 of NZ_JAJQJI010000003.1, read as the reverse complement.
GCTGATGGGCCGCGAGGTCTGCCCCGGCCCGTTCCTGCCCACCGTCGTCACGTCGCTCGTGATCGACCGCGCCGGCTCGGAAAGCCTTCGCGGCGAGCTGCTTGCGGGCCTGGCCGACGGCAGCCGGGTCGGTGCGCTCGCGGTGTCCGGCACGGCGCGCGTCGGTGGCGACGGCACGGTCACCGGGGAGAGCCGGGCGGTCCTCGGCGCCCCCGACGCCGACGTCATTGCTGTTGTCGCCGGGGACGACGTCGTGGTGGTCGACGCCGCCGCCGCGGGCGTCACCGTCACCGCGCGCACCGGTCTGGACACCACCCGCAGCATCGGCACCGTGGCCCTCGACGGCGTCAGCGTCGCCGACGACCGCGTGCTGCGGGGCGCCGCCCGGGCCGCGCGCACCGCGTTCCGCATCCTGGCGTCGGCCGAGGCCGTCGGCACCAGTTGGGCCACCCTGCAGATGGCCGTCGACTACGCCAAGGTGCGCGAGCAGTTCGGCCGCACCATCGGCACGTTCCAGGCCGTCAAACACCATGCTGCGAACATGCTCGTCAACGCCGAGGCCACCACGGCCGCGGTGTGGGACGCCGCCCGCGGCGAGGACCTCGACAGCGCGTGGTTCGCCGCGGCGGTCGCCGCGTCGCACGCCATCCGCACCCAGATCTTCAACGCGCAGCACAACATTCAGCTGCACGGCGGCATCGGCTACACGTGGGAGCACGACGCGCACCTGTACCTGCGGCGAGCCCGCACGCTGGCCGCCGTGACCGCCGACGGCGGTGACCCGCTGCTCGACGTCGTCGACGCGCAGCGTTCCGGTCAGGCGCACGGGGCGGCGTTCACGTTGCCGCCCGAGGCCGAGGAGTACCGCCGCGCGGCGCGCGAGGCGGCGCAGCGGGCACGCGCGCTGCCGGCCGACGAGCGCCGCGACTTCCTGGTGGACTCCGGCTACTTCGTGCCGCACTGGCCGAAGCCGTGGGGACGGGGCGCCGACGTCGTCGAACAGCTGGTGGTCGAGGAGGAGTTCCGGGACGTCGAGCGCCCCGACCTGGGCATCACCGGCTGGGTGGCGCTGACGATCGCCCAGGCCGGCACCGACGACCAGCGCGAGCGGTGGGTCGACGACGTGCTGCGCGGCAAGGTCATGTGGTGCCAGCTGTTCTCCGAGCCCGGCGCCGGCTCCGACGCCGCCGCCGTGCGGACCGTGGCGAAGAAGGTCGAAGGCGGCTGGCGGGTCACCGGGCAGAAGGTGTGGACGAGCCTGGCGCACCTGTGTCAGTGGGGTTTGGCCACCGTCCGCACCGATCCCGACGCGCCCAAGCACGCCGGCGTCACCATGATGGCGATCGACATGAAAGTCGACGGGGTGACGGTGAATCCGCTGCGGGGGCTCACCGGCGACTCGCACTTCAACGAGGTCTTCTTCGACGACGTGTTCGTGCCCGACGAGAACGTGGTCGGCGACGTGAACCGCGGCTGGCTGGTGGCGCGGGCGACGCTGGGCAACGAGCGGATCTCCATCGGCGGCGGGTCGGGCGCCCCGACCGGCTACACCGTCGACGACCTGGTGAAACTGCTCGACAGCGCGCCCGCCGACACCGCCGCGCACTACGTCCGGCGGGCGGGCGAGGTGATCGCCGAGACGCACACGCTGCGGCTGCTGAACCTGCGCCGGGCGACGCGGGCCATCACCGGCGCCGAGCCCGGGCCGGAGGGCAACGTCACCAAGCTCCTGGTGGCCGAGCAGTCGCAGCACCTCACCGAGCTCGCGATGGACATTGCCGGCACCGCGGCGGTCATCGGCGAGACGCCGCAGCTGACGCAGACCTATCTGGGCAACCGCGCGATGACCATCGCCGGTGGCACGTCGGAGATCACTCGCAATTCGATCGCCGAGCGCATCCTCGGCCTCCCCCGCGACCCGCTGATCAAGTAGCGCCCGCGCCCCGATTGCCCAGTCGCCCGCGAGTGCCGCGCGCTCCCGGGCGTGCCCCCGTCGGCACCGCGAGCGTGCGTGTCTGTACGCCGACACGCCGCGAAAGCCGTGTCGTGCGCGCACGCTCGCGGGGGGTGTCGCCGCACTTGGCGTGGATCTCGACGCCAGCAAGCGACAGTCAACCGTGGACCAGGCGGCCGCCGACGACGGTGGCCGTCACCATGTCCGACGCCAGGGCACGCAGCGCCTCGTCGGGCGGCGGGCCGAGCACGCACAGGTCGCCCGGTTCGCCCGGCGCGATGCGGCGGGGCCGGCACGGATCCGCGGCGTGCCCGCTGAACATCGCGAGCGCCGTTGCGGCCGTGACGGATTCGCGCTCGCCGAGCACTATGCCCGCAGCCGTCCGCCGGGAGACGGCCGCCCGCATCGCCGCCCACGGGTCCGGCGACCCGAACGGCGCATCGGTGCTCCCGGCGACCGGGACGCCGGCCGCCTGCAGGGTTGCGACGCGCCACAGCTGCGGCCACTCGTCGGCCGGGACGTCGGCGACGTACTCGCGGCCCCGTTCGGCGACGAAGCCCGGCTGCGTGACGACGGTGACGCCGACCAGGTCGGCGACCATGTCGTCGGGCACCATCGCGGCGTGTTCGATCCGGTCGCGCGGCTGCCGGCCCGCCGCCGCCAGCGCGGAAACGGCGACCACCAGCTGCGGCACGGTCACGCAGTGGAGGGCGACCGGCACACCGTCGGCGTGGCGCGCGGTGATCCAGGCGGTGAGCTCGTCGAGGTCGAGCTCGTCGTCGTGCAGGATCCGCTTGCCCGGGGCGAGCGCGTGGAGCCGCACCGGCAGTGCCGCCGCCAACGCCGCGGCGTCCTGCAGGTCGGGCGTGGCGTCGGTGACGCCGGTGACGCCATAGCGGGTGAGCAGGGCGCCGAACGCCGCGAGGTCGGGCTGCAACCGCGGCAGCGACGCCGACCAGCGGCGGTCGTCGCTGCGGAGTCGGCCGTCGGGGTGTCCGGCGATCCCGACGCGCGCGAGCCCGGCGCTGTTGAGGAACCACAGCACGCCGCTGCGGTGCTGCACCCGCAACGGCGTGCTGCCGACGATCCGGTCGAGCACCGCGTGGTCGAGGTCGCCGGCCACCGATTCGTGGTAGCCGACGGCCCGCACCCAGCCGTCGGCGTCGGGCAGTGCCGACCGGAGCGCCGCCGCAAATTGCCCGGCGTCGTTCACCCGCGGTGGTCCGACCGCCACCGACCGCAGCGCAGCGGCCGCCGCACGCACGTGCAGGTGGTGATCGTGCAGGCCGGGCAGCACCGCGCCATGGTCGGCGTCGAACTCGTCCTCACCCCGGCGGCGATCGAGCTGCGGTGCGACGTCAGTGATTTGTTCGCCCACCCGAATGTCGGCGAGCCGCCCGTCGGCAAGGGCAGCGCGGCGGATCAGCACGGCGCCGCCCGCCCGGCCGTCAGCTGCTGAAAACCAGCCTGGCGCACAGGTTTCCACCGCAAAGACGGCCGCCGCGACGGCAGCGTCACCCAGCCGTCCCGGCTCAACGCGGCGTACCGCGCGGCGACGGCCGCCATGGCCAGCCCGATCACGGTGCCGCCGCCGTCGGCCAGGCTCGCCAGCACGCAGCGGGCGGCTTCGAGACCCGACAGCGGATCGGCGATCGCGTCGCCGCAGAACACCGGGCCGTCGCCCACCAGTCCGCCGGCCACCGCGGCGTCGTCACCGAAGGCCACGCGGTCGGGATGATCGGCGCCGTAACCGCTGAGCTGCAACCACACTCGCCCCGGACGGGCCCGACAGTCGTCGGGTCCCAGCCCGCGACGCGACAGCGCGCCGGGCCGCGACGACTCGATGACGACGTCGGCCGCCCCGAGCAGTTCGCGCAGCGCCGGGTCGTCGAGATCGACGGTATACCGGACCTTTCCGCCGTTCATCCACCGATCGAAATCCGGGTCGGCGCGGGTGCCGTCGGGGCGCTGCGGGCTCTCCACCTTGACGACGGTCGCGCCGGCGTCGGCGAGGATGCGGCCACACAGCGGCCCGGCCCACATCGCCGACAGGTCGACCACCAGGAGGTCGGGCAGCTGCACCGGATGCTGGTCGCCGCAACGCGTTACGGTCGGCGGCGCAGGCTCGGCCTCACCCAGCCGTGCGGCGGGCAAGCCGAGCAGCCGCGCCCGCGCCACCAGCTCGGCGGCGGGCCGAGTGGCGGCGGCGTCCAGCAGCGCCGGCCACGGATCGTCGGGCACCGCATCCACCTCGAGCAGCGCAGGCACCGCGGCGACGTCGTCGGCACGCGACAGCGTCAGCGCCCACCAGCCATCGCCTCCGGCGATCAGCCGCGACGCTCCGCCCGCCGATATCCGCCCCGGCGACGGGAACCCGCGCAGTGCGGCCCGTCCGGCGAGCTCGTCGGCGGCGTCGACGCACACCCCGCCGAGCCGGCCGATGTCGTCGGCCACCTGCTGTGCGGCCCGCACCACCGCGGCCGGCACGACGAGCGTCATCACGCCATTGTGGCCGCCGATCAGAACAGCAGCGCCCGGAATCGCCAGTCGAGCACCGGGCGGTCCTGCCCGTCGCCGACCGCGCGGACCAGCGAGCGAAGCGTGAGCACCCCGCCCCCCTCGGACCGCGGCTCGGCGGCCTCGACGTGCACCTCGCTGACGAGCGTGTCGCCTTCGAAGACCGGACCGGTGTGGTCGCAGGAATGCCAGCCGAGCACCGCCACCAGGTTCGGCAGCAGCCGGGTGACCTGGGCGAGCGCCAACCCGATGGTGTGCCCGCCGTACACCAGCCGGCGGCCGCCGCCGACCCGCGAATCATGGTGTGTCGCGGCGATGTTCAGTGTGAGGCGCGCGAGTTCCGGAGCACTGCTCACGACGTCGGCGGCGCCGTGCAGCACCGCGCCCGCCAGCGCGGGATCGAAGTGCGGACCGGGTACGCGGGCGCGGAACGCCTCGGCGTCCCAGCCGTCCGCCGGGTCGCCGACCGGAGCCACCTCGCTGCCGATCGCCGTCAGGTCGTCGTGGTGACCGGTGTCGCCGGCGTCGGGGCGCAGCGGCAGCATCGCGCAGCGGTAGAAGTCGAGGACGAGGTTGTCGAGCTGGTCGATGGTCGTCATCCGCAGCGCGGCGAGCCCGGTGGGCGCCCGGCCCGGCTTCGCGGTGTTCTGCCGCAGTCCGACGACCTCGGTGCGGGTGTACAGCGTGTCCCCGAGCGCCGGGAATCGGTGGAACGTCAGCCCGCGATAGAACAGGTTGGCCTTGACGCGCTGCGTCACCAGCGTCGACTGGCCGATCGCCACGTCGCATACCAGCGCCGGATGCGCCAGTGGCGCATGCGCTTTCGTCACCGTCCGCGCGAGCTCGGCGTCCAGCGACAGCCGCAGCCGGTCCCCGAGGATGGCTTGGTGGACGGCCGCCGCGCCGGGCGTCAGCGTCATCGACGGCGCCGCGTCGAAGACCTGTCCGCGGTGCAGGTCGTCGAAGTACGGGCCCGTCACAGCGCCTGATGCTGGCAGCCGGCTCGACACCGGTCAAGGAGGCGGCGGCAGGCGTGCGGCCACGCCCGCGCGCAGCGGTCAGTGCGCTGCGCGGCGCTTCCGCGGTGCGGCGGAGCGGGGCGGTCGGGATCGCATGTGGTCACGTGCGGTCTCCATCAGATCGCCGAGGGTTCGCACGTCGCGGCGATCGAGGGCGCCGAACAGCAGCTCACGCACGACGCGGATGTGGCCGGGTAGGACCTTGGCGACGCGAGCGCGGCCCTGGTCGGTGAGAGCGACCACCGTGGCGCGCTGGTCGTCCGGGGACGGCTGCCGGGTGATGAGGCCGTGCTGCTCCAGCAGTCTGGCCTGGTGAGTGAGCCCGGAGCGGCTGTACACCACGCCGTCGGCCAGCTCGGTCATCGTCACGGGATGGTCGGTGTCGGCGAGCTTGGCCAGGATCTCGAACTGCACATAGCTGAGGCCACCGTCGTCCTGCAGTTGCTGCCGCACCGCGTACTGCAGCAGGCTGACGGCCTCCATCAGGGCGAAGTAGGCGCGCAGCTCGGCCGGGTCGAGGGCATCGGCCATGCGCCCCACACTAGTGCTGCGATGTCGAAGCGTTACGACGGACGTGGACGGTGCCGTCCCGCCCGATGTCGGGCGGGACGGCGCCGGGCTATCGGTGTTGCCGTCGGATTCGGGAGCGGTCGGTCAGCGGTCGCCGGGCACCAGGATGGTCTTGCCGTGCAGGCGTCCGGTGTCGGATTCCTCGTGTACGGCCGCGGCGTCGGCGAGCGGGCGGCGGTGCGCCACCTCGATGCGCAGCTGACCGGCGTCGACGCGGCTGACCAGTTCGGCCAACTGGGCGGCGTCGCTGCGCACGAAGACCCGCTGGCTGCGGACGCCGCGCCCCGGGTTCTCCGGCCCGAAGACCATGGTGCCGACGTGGACGCCGCCGTCGGCGACGACGCCGATCAAGGCCTCGGTCTGCTCGTCGGTGGTTCCGACCAGGTTGAGCACCACGTCGAAGGGCGCACCCTCGACGACGATCGGCGACTGCGTGAAGTCGATGTAGTCGACGAGACGGTCAGCGCCGAGGGCGCGCAGCCGGTCGGCGTCGCGCGGCTTGGCGGTTGCGGTGACGACGGCTCCGGCCTGCTTGGCCAACTGAATGGCGTAGCCGCCCACCGCACCAGACGCGCCGTTGATCAGGATCGACTGGCCGCTCGTGAGACCGGCGATCTCGAAGAGCGACTGCCACGCCGTCAATGCGGCCTCGGGCAGCGCGGCGGCGTCGGCCAGCGGCACCGACGTCGGGGCGGCGGCGAGTGACTCCGCCGGCGCGATCGCGTACTCCGCGGCGGCCCCGTCGGCGTCCAGCGGCAGGAACGCGACGACGGCATCGCCGACGTCCCATCCGTGCACGCCCTCGCCGACCGCGGCGATGGTGCCGGCCACGTCGACCCCCGGAGTGTGCGGGAAGGCGATCGAGTACACCTGCGCGAGATAACCGCCGCGGATGCCGGCGTCGACCGGGTTGAACGACGTGGCGGCGACCTCGATCAGCACCTGCCCGGGCCCCGGGGCCGGTTGCGGGGCGTCCTCGTACTGCAGCACGTCGCTACCGCCATAACGGTGGAATCGGACAGCCTTCATGATTTCCTCCTCGGTTGTTGCTTCGAAGTCGAAGCAGTTACGCGGCCTATAACCGCTTCGACGTCGAAGCAATTCCGCCCGGTGGGAGACGGTGGTCACACGCCGACGGCCACCCGCCTCACCCTAGGTCAAGCGGAGGAAATCCTCCATTAAAGCCAGAGCGGCCGACGCCTACCCGTCGTGCGCTGCGATGCCGCGCAGGAAGATGGCCCGCTGCTCGGCCGCGGCGTCCGGCCAGTCGGGCACATTGGACATCGGGCGCGCGAGCATGGCACCGAATCGCACGACCGCTCCCGCGGTCACGTCGGGACGGACGCTGCCGTCGCGGTGGCCGCGCGCCACGATCGCCTCCATGATCTGGTGCATCTGACTGCGCAGCTCGGCGGATTCGGTGTCCGCCGTCATGGGTGCGCCGTGCAGGGGAAGCACCAGCTCGTCGCGGTGGTCGAACGTTTGGCGCAGGAACCGGCCGATCGCATCAAGGCCCGTCTCGCCGTGTGCCATGGCGTCGTGCGCCTCGGCCAGGATCAAGCGGTAGGCGCGCACCGCCAGCGCTTCGAGCAGTGCCTCGCGGCTCGGGTACCGGCGGTAGAGGGTGCCGATGCCCACGCCCGCGTCCGCCGCGATCTGTTCCAGCGGCACGAACCTGCCCTCGGCCAAGCCCGATCGGACCGCAGCTGCCATCACGCGTTCAGCGTTCTCCGCTGCGTCCTTCCGGAGCTTGCGAGGTTGGGGCGCCATCTCCCGTTCCACGGTAAGGGCAGGTCCGCCGCTTCGGAGCTGAGCCTGCCATCTCGGGCGCGCCCCATGCCGGCAGCCGGCTCGGCCCCGGTCACTATGGACGGGTGTTGAGCGACGAAGAGGTCATGCTGGTCCAGACCGTCCGCACGTTCGTCGACCGCGAGGTGCGGCCGTCGGTGCGCGAGTTGGAGCACACCAACACCTATCCCGAGGCGTGGATCGAGCAGATGAAGCGCATCGGCATCTTCGGGCTGGCGGTGCCCGAGGAGTTCGGCGGCTCCCCGGTGTCCATGCCCTGCTACGTGCTCGTCACGCAGGAACTGGCGCGCGGCTGGATGAGCCTCGCCGGCGCGATGGGTGGCCACACCGTCGTCGCGAAGTTGCTCACGCTGTTCGGCACCGACGAGCAGCAGCAGGCCTACCTCCCGGCGATGGCGACCGGCGCCCTGCGAGCCACCATGGCGCTCACCGAGCCCGGTGGCGGATCGGACCTGCAGAACATGTCGACCGTCGCGACCGCCGACGGCGACGAGCTCGTCATCCGCGGCGCCAAGACGTGGATCAGCAACGCGCGTCGGTCCGGGTTGATCGCGCTGCTGTGCAAGACCGACCCGCAGGCCAGCCCGCGGCACCGGGGCATCTCGGTGGTGCTCGTCGAGAACCCGCATCCCGGGCTCACGGTGTCGCGCGATCTGCCGAAGCTCGGCTACAAGGGCGTCGAGAGCTGCGAGCTGGCCTTCGACGACTGCCGCGTACCCGCGTCGGCGATCCTCGGCGGCGAGCCCGGCCGCGGGTTCGCGCAGATGATGAAGGGCCTGGAAACCGGCCGCATCCAGGTGGCGGCCCGCGCGCTGGGGGTGGCGACGGCCGCGCTCGACGACGCGCTCGCCTACGCCCAGCAGCGCGAGAGTTTCGGCCAGCCGATCTGGCGGCACCAGTCGGTGGGCAACTACCTCGCCGACGGCGCCACCAAGCTCACCGCCGCCCGCCAGCTCACCCGCCACGCCGCCGAGCGCTACGACAGCGGCGAGCGCTGCGACATGGAAGCCGGCATGGCGAAACTGTTCGCATCCGAGGTGGCGATGGAGATCGCGCTCAACGCCGTGCGCATCCACGGCGGCTACGGCTACTCCACCGAATACGACGTCGAACGCTACTTCCGCGACGCGCCGCTGATGATCGTCGGCGAGGGCACCAACGAGATCCAGCGCAACGTGATCGCGGCGCAACTCGTTTCGCGCGGCGGGTTGGAGTAGCGGTCGGCGGATCGGAGTCCCGCTCGCCTACGCCTGTTCCCTGAGGGCTGCTTCGTCCCAGTAACCGCCTATTCCGGCGATGGCGATGACGCGAATCGTGCGGGACGTTGGTCGTCGTCCGGGGCACTGCTGCTGCAGTCTCATGTCGAAGCCCCAGGCGTGCTCGACGGACTTCGCGTACCAGGGCACGAGGTCGGCGGGGTGTTCTTGTTCGCCCTTGTCCTCGACGGCGTCGAGGACGTATCGGCATCCCGGCGCGGGCAGGACTGCAGTGATATTTTCGGCGATTGCTTTGAGGTAGGCGTCCGATTCAGGTTGTCCGTCAATGCGCATTAGCTCGACGTTGTCGGGGTTGCCGGTGTTGAGTCCTGCGACGATCTTGCGGGCGGCTTCCTGCTGCACGTCGGGGGTGTAGTCGCGCATGCCGTATGAATTGTGGCCGCCGTAGGGGTTCCGGCTGTCGACGACGTGCCAGTACCCGAACCAGGCCACCGCGGCGACCACGAGGACGCCGAAGACGATGCACGCGGCTATCGCCATGGCGCGACGGGTCTTGCTCATGCGGGCCATCGATCATTCTCCGGGGTAAGTGAGGTGGACGAATTCGACCGAAGCGTTGCCGCCGTTGAAACCGGGGTTGTCCGGCATCCAGTCGTCATGAAAGTTGTTAGTGCGCAACGCATCTGGTCGCACCAACGAGATCCAGCGCAACGTGATCGCGGCGTAACTCGTTTCGCGCGGCGGGTTGGAGTAGCGGTCGGCGGATCGGCGTCCCGCTCGCCTACGCCTGTTCCCTGAGGGCTGCTTCGGCCCAGTAGCCACCTATTCCGGCGATCGCGATGACGCGAATCGTGCGGGACGTTGGTTGTCGTCCGGGGCACTGCTGCTGCAGTCTCATGTCGAAGCCCCAGGCGTGCTCGACGGACTTGGCGTACCAGGGCACGAGGTCGGCGGGGTGAGCCTGTTCGCCCTTGTCCTCGACGGCGTCGAGGACGTATCGGCATCCCGGCGCGGGCAGGACAGCGGTGATGTTCGCTTTGATCGCCGCGTTAGGTGCCTCGTATTCCGGGCGTCCGTGGTAACGAACCAGCTGGACGCGGTCGGGATTCCCGGTGTTGAGCCCTGCGACGATCTTGCGGGCGGCTTCCTGCTGCACGTCGGGGGTGTAGTCGCGCATGCCGTATGAATTGTGGCCGCCGTAGGGGTTCCGGCTGTCGACGACGTGCCAGTACCCGAACCAGGCCACCGCGGCGACCACGAGGACGCCGAAGACGGTGCACGCGGCTATCGCCATGGCGCGACGGGTCTTGCTCATGCGAGCCATCGATCATTCTCCGGGGTAAGTGAGGTGGACGAATTCGACCGAAGCGTTGCCGCCGTTGAAACCGGGGTTGTCCGGCATCCAGTCGTCATGAAAGTTGTTAGTGCCCAACGCATGCTGGTAAACGATATCCACCAGCGCACCGTTCTCGAATTTTTGTCCGACGTAGACGGCGGTGTGGTTGATGGTGCCGGTGGCGGTGTCGTGGTAATAGATAAGGTCACCGGGGACCAGGCCGGCCTTCGAGGGGGCTAGAGGGTCGGGTGCGGCGAGGTCGGCTGGCATCGGTGCGGTGCCGACGACCTGGCCGCGGCCGGAGTTGACGATGAAGTTGCGGTTGGCTTGGGCGACTGACCAGGTGTTGGAGTTGGTGTTGCCGGGGAAGTGCGGACCGTTGTTGTAGTACCAGTCGTCAGCATCGCCGCGGCGCCAATCGTCGATGCCGTTGCCGACATCCTCAAATCCGCCGGCACGCATTACTTGAGAAGCGAAGTTCGTGCAGTCCCCGCCACCGGCGCCGAAATTGTCATAGTCGGGATTGGCCCGGTGCGGATCGGCGGCGACCATACATGGGAACCTCCATTCCGCGAGTCTAGGCTCGCCGCTCAGTCCCTCCCGTCACCAAATCTGGTCGTATTCGCTCGGGTCACGAAGTGCTTTGTGCGGGCTGCGGCGCAGGTGTCGACCACAACCGAGCGACTACGGCCACGCGTCGTCCACCCGGGCCGCGTCGGTCGTGCGCGCTGCGCGGCCGCCAGCATGTGCGTTCGGAAAATCAGCGGCTGGCCGCAATGCTGCCCAGCAGCCGCAGCCCGTCGGCGCTCGGGCTGCCCGGTTCGGCGTCGTAGACGATCAGTTCCTGCCCCGGCGCCGAGCGCACGTCGAAGGTCTGCATGGTGAGCGTCAGCAGGCCGATCTCCGGATGCCGAAACGTCTTGCTGGTCATGCGCTTCCGGCGCGCCTCGTGCGCCGACCACAGCGTGCGGAACTCCTCGCTGTCGGCCAGCAGCCGGGCCAGCATCGCGCGGGCGCGCGGGTCGTCGGGGGCTGCGCCATAGGCCATTCGAAAACCGGCGACGGCGTCGGCTGCGATCTGGTGCCACTCGGGATAGAAGTCCTTGGCGCGCGGATCGGTGAACACCAGCAGCAGCAGGTTGCCGACGGCGCCCAGCTCGCCGAACAGCGCCGACGCCAGCGCGTTGGCGGCCACTACGTCGTAGGCGCGGTTGTACACCAGCGCCGGGTTGTTCGGCCAGGCCTCCATCAGCCGCAGCAGCGCCGGGTCCACGCGGTCGGGCGTCTCGGTGCGGGCCGGGCGCGGCGTGAGCCCGGCCATCCGGAACAGGTGGCTGCGACCGTCGTCGTCGAGCCGCAGTGCCGCCCCGAGCGCGTCGAGCACCTGCGCCGACGGCGAGCGTTCGCGGCCCTGCTCAAGCCGGATGTAGTAGTCGACGCTGACGCCGGCCAGCAGGGCCACCTCCTCGCGGCGCAGGCCGGGCACCCGCCGCACGCCGGTGCTGACGAGGCCGGCGTCGGTGGGGGTGAGCGCCGACCGCCGGGCCTTGAGGTAGTCACCCAGTTCGGTCACCGGTCCAGCGTAGGCACGGCGGGTCCGTTCAGCGTGGGTGCGATGCACCCTGGTCGGCGAGGCCGCCGGCACCGACGCTAGAGGCATGACAGCGCAGAAGATCATCCTCGTCACCGGCGCCAGCAGCGGTATCGGTGAGGCCGTCGCCGCCAGGCTCGCCACCTCCGGCCACCACGTCGTCGCGGGCGCCCGCCGGGAAGACCGCCTCGCCGACCTCGCCCAGCGCGTCCGCGACGCCGGCGGCAGCATCGACGTCCGCCGCCTCGACGTGACCGACCGGGCGGATGTCGCGGCGTTCGTGGACGGCGCCGTCGCCGACCACGGGCGGGTGGACGTCATCGTCAACAATGCGGGCGTGATGCCGCTGTCGCGGCTCGACGCGCTGCTGGTCGACGAGTGGGACCGCATGATCGACGTCAACGTGCGCGGCCTGCTGCACGGCATCGCGGCGGTGCTGCCGCACTTCCAGCGGCAAGGCGGCGGGCACGTCATCACCGTCGCGTCGATCGGCGCTCATCAGGTGGTGCCGACGGCCGCGGTCTACTCCGGCACCAAGTACGCGGCGTGGGCGATCACCGAGGGGCTGCGGCAGGAGGCCGACCCGTCGATCCGGGTCACCACCGTGTCGCCGGGCGTCGTCGAGTCGGAACTGGCCGACACCATCACCGATCCGCTGGCCGCGGCGGCGATGACCGAGTACCGCGCCGACACCATTCCGCCGGACGCCATCGCGCGGGCCATCGCCTACGCGATCGACGAGCCCGCCGACGTGGACGTCAACGAGATCATCGTCCGGCCGGCCCGGCAGCGCTGAGTCAGGCGTCGCCGAGCGGCCAGTAGTAGTCGCGGTCGACGACGCCCCAGCCGGCGATCTCCCGCTCCAGCCGGGCGGCGAGATCGTCGGCCCAGCGCGCCCAGTGATCGCGGTGCGCCGGGGTGTCCCAGCCGCGGTCGTGATGGAAGTGGCGGTGGAAGTGGGCGGCCCAATCCAGCAGTGCGCCATCGAGTTCCTCGCTCAAGCCCAGGTCGCCGGGGTCGAAGGGGCTCTTCGGTCCGCCGGCCTCCCACAGCGGATAGTCGACGCTGTACTCGGGCAGCATCCGGATGACGCGGGGCGAGTGCGCGGCCGGCTCGGCGACGACGTCGTCGACCAAGCCCCATTCCCTCGCCTGTTCGGCGGGCAGCGCGTTCCCGGTGAGGAACAGATATGCGGTGCGCCACCGGCCGATCCGGCGGGTGATGCTGACGGTGCCGCCCGCGCCGGGGAGCAGCCCCAGCTCGAGCTCCGGCAGCACCAGGACCGTGTCCAGGTGTGCGGACACCCGCCCGCAGAACGCCGCCATCTCCAGCCCGCTGCCGTAGACCTTGCCGTGGATCTCCGCGCGCAGCCGGGCACCGAGGCGGGTGCGCAGTGCGTCGAGCACCAGCGCCGGGCTGTAGCGGGTGCGGGCGAGGTGTGCCTCGGCGGGATCGGCGAAGGAGCCGAACTCGGCGAGGTCGCCGCCGCTGCAGAACGACGGCCCGTTGCCCGACAGCACGACCTCGTCGACGGACGGATCGAGCCGGGCCACCTCCAGCGCGTCGAGCAGCGCGGCGCGGGCGTCGGTGGAGAACGCGTTGTGCCGGGCGGGGCGGTTGAACCGGATATGCAGGGTGTCGCCGTCGCGGTCGACGAGCACCGGGTCGGGAATGTCGGGCACCGGTGCGGGTTCGCGCTGCGCCAACCAGGCTTGGAACTCCGGCCCGGCCTGCAGCGTCGAGTACGCCAGCGATTCGGTGATGACCCCCCGATACGCCGGCGCCGACGGATCGAGCGCCCGCAGCACGTCGTCACCGATCTGAGCGGCATGCGGCGACACCTCGCACTGGTTCTGCAGCCGCCCGACGTCGAGGTGGACGTACCGCACCGTCACGGCCCGCCGGTCGGTCGTCGGCTGGTCGGTCAGCGTGAAAGTCGCTCTGTCCAACCAGTATTCGGCGTGGGGCGCGGTGAGGTCACCGACCGCGACGACGACGCCCGGCCCCGGATCGGCGGGCTCATCGGCGAGGTCGACGACACGCATGGTCACGAATACTTGGCGATCAGCTCCTGCTTGTACAGCTTGCCGGTGTCGGTGCGCGGGAGCTGTGCCTCGAACGAGATGGAGCGCGGGCATTTGTAGTGCGCCAACCGTTCCCGCAGCCATTCGAGGAGCTCGCGCTCGAACTCGGGCGTAGCGTCGGCCGGGTCGACGAGCTGCACCGCCCCTTTGACCTCTTGGCCCATCTCGTCGTGCGGGATGCCGAACACCGCGGCGTCGAGCACCTTGGGGTGCGTGACAAGCAGGTTCTCCGCTTCCTGCGGATAGATGTTCACGCCGCCGGAGATGATCATGTGGTGGCGCCGGTCCGTGAGGTACAGGTAGCCGTCGGCGTCGACGTAACCGATGTCGCCCACGGTCTTCCAGTTCTGCTTGCTGCGCGAGGCCGCCGTCTTGTCGGGGTCGTTGAGGTACTCGAAGTCGAAGCCGCCCTCGAAGTAGATCTCGCCGGGCTGACCGGGCGGCAGCTCGTCACCGTTCTCGTCGAGGATGTGGAGCGCACCTGTCAGCGGTCGGCCGACCGAGCCGGGATGCGTCAACCACTCCTCGGCGGTGATCAGCGTCGAGCCGTGCGCTTCGGAGGAGGCGTAGTACTCGTCGACGATCGGACCCCACCACTCGATCATCTGCTGCTTGATCTCGACGGGACAGGGCGCCGCCGCGTGCATCACGCGCTTGAGGCTGGACACGTCGTATTTCTCGCGGATCTCCGAGGGCAGCTTCAGCATGCGCGTGAACATGGCGGGCACGAACTGTCCGTGGGTGACGCGGTGCCGCTCGATTGCGTCCAGGCAGCCTTCGGCGTCGAAGCGTTCCATGACGACGGTCGTGATGCCCGCGGCCTGGATCTGCATCGACCACACCGAGGGTGCGGTGTGGTACAGCGGGGCCGGGCTGAGGTAGACGGCATCGGGGTCGAGCCAGAAGTCGACGAGCGCCGCCATCAAGCCCGGTGATTCGGACGGCGGGACGTGTGGCAGCGCGCGCTTGATGCCTTTCGGCCGGCCCGTGGTGCCCGACGAGTACTGCAGCAGGTCGCCTTCGATCTCGTCGTCGATCGGGGTGTCGGGCAGGTCGGCGACACAGTCGGGATAGCTCAGCCAGCCGTCGAGCGCGCCGTCCGCGATCACCAGCAGCTCGGGCAGGCCGCGGGGCAGGTGCTCGGCGAGCCCGGCGCACACGTCGCGCAGCACCGCCGATCCGACGATGGCCTTCGCGCTGCTGTTGTCGACGATGTAGGCCGCTTCGGCAGCGGTCAGATGGGTGTTGATCGGCACGTAGTACAGCCCACTGCGCCGCGCGGCCCACATGACCGCGTGCATGTGCTCGTTGTTCTCCATGAGGATCGCCACGGCGTCGCCCTCGGCCAGGCCGTGCGCGCGGAAGAGGTGCGCCAGCCGATTCGCCCGGGCCTCCAGCTCGTCGAAGGTCACGACGGTCCCGGACGGATGGAGGATGATCGCCGGCTTGTCCCGTCCCAGATGCTCGCGGATCTGCATGGGGAGACTGTACGACGCGGTGATTTGACGGGTGTCGAGCCCGTCGGGGAGACGCTGGTCACTTGGTCGGCTGCAATATCTAAAATATTTGCTGCGTCCGCAATGTTGCGGGTTTTTACGACGTCAACGGCTTGTTTGCCCATCTGCCTTGTCAAACTGCGGCGTTTCGAGCAACATATTCGGCATGCTCGTGACCACCCGTTCGCGGAGCGCGGCACGCCTCGCCGGGCACCGCGCGAAGGCCATCGCCGCCGCCATCGACAAACACGGCTACGCCCGGTTGACCGACGTCTTGTCGCCCGAATGGCTCGCCGACGCGCGCGCCGCCGTCGCCTCACACCTGCCGGCCGAGGGCGTGTACGAGCTCTTCGTCGACCACTTCGACGGCGGCTCCGGTTCGAGCATCGACCGGCTCATCGCCGACCAGCGGCTCACCGACCTCTTCCGCGCGGCGGCCGCGGTCGACCACGACGGCCTTGGCGACGACGAGGAACTCGAACACCTGCTGCGCATCGTCACCGGCACCGGGCACGCGCCGCTGGACTTCCACTACGACAGCACGGTGCTCACCGCGGTCGTCCCGATCGTCATGCCCGACGGCGGCCCCGGTCGATCGGGCGAGCTGATCCTGGACCCGCACCGGCGGCCCTATCGCCGCACGGTGCTCGGGAACGCCGTCGACAAGCTGCGGACCCGTCCCGTCGACCCGGCTGCGGCGACGAGGGTGCCGCTACGGCCCGGCGACCTCTACCTGTTCTGGGGCTACCGCACCTTCCACACGACGCTGCCGATTCCGCCGGGCAGCCGTCGCATCACGCTGGTGCTGCACTTCGGTCGGGTGCACCGCGGAGCGACCATGCGCGGCGCGAAATCAGTGGCGCGCAGCGTGCGGGGCTGGCGTCGCCGCAGAGCGGGTGGCCCGCAGTACCGCCTGATCGACGCGGCGGCGTAGCGGTCACCGAGCGCGAACGTGCGCTGCCGGCACGCGTGTAGCGGCGTGTCGCGGTACAGACACGCACGCTCGCGCGGATGAGGCTCGCGGGGCGCGAGCTAGGCGTCGGAGAGGCGGTGCTTCAGGGCGTCGAACTCGTCCTTGATGCCGGTCGGCAGCTTCTCGCCGACGAACGAGAACCATTCCTCGATCTGCGGGATCTCCTGGCGCCACTCGTCGGGCTTGACCGCCAGCGCGGCCTCCACGTCGGCGGGATCGACGTCCAGGCCGTCGAGGTCGAGGTCCGCCGCGCTGGGGACGACCCCGATGGGCGTGGTGGCACCGTTCGCCTTGCCCTCGATGCGCTCGATCGCCCACTTCAGCACGCGGCTGTTCTCACCGAAGCCCGGCCACAGGAAGCGGCCGTCGTCGCCGCGGCGGAACCAGTTGACGAAGAAGATCTTCGGCATCTTCGACTCGTCGGCGTTCTTCGCGATGTCGATCCAGTGCTGGAAGTAGTCGCCGACGTTGTAGCCGAGGAACGGCAGCATGGCCATCGGGTCGCGGCGGACGGTGCCCACCGTGCCCTCCGCGGCCGCCGTCTGCTCCGAACCCATGGTCGCGCCGATGAACACGCCGTGCTGCCAGTCGTTGGCCTCGGTGACCAGCGGCACGGTGGTCTTGCGGCGGGCGCCGAACAGGATCGCCGAGATCGGCACACCCTGCGGGTCGTCCCACTCGGGCGCCAGCGTCGGGCACTGCGAGATGGGCGTGCAGTAGCGGGAATTCGGGTGGGCGGCCTTCTCGCCGGACTCCGGCGTCCAGTCGTTGCCCTTCCAGTCGATCAGGTGCTGCGGGTCGCCTTCCAGGCCCTCCCACCACACGTCGCCGTCGTCGGTCTTCGCGACGTTGGTGAAGACGGTGTTGCCCTTGGCGATGGTTTTCATCGCGTTGGGGTTGGAGCTCCAGTTGGTGCCCGGCGCGACGCCGAAGAAGCCGAACTCGGGGTTCGTGGCGTACAGCCGGCCATCCTTACCGAACCGCATCCAGGCGATGTCGTCGCCGACGGTCTCGGCGCGCCAGCCGGGAATCGTGGGCTGGAGCATCGCGAGGTTGGTCTTGCCGCACGCCGACGGGAACGCGGCGGCGATGTAGTACGCCTTGTTCTCCGGGCTGATCAGCTTGAGGATCAGCATGTGCTCGGCGAGCCAGCCCTCGTCGTGCGCCATGGCCGACGCGATGCGCAGCGAGTAGCACTTCTTGCCCAGCAGCGCGTTGCCGCCGTAACCCGAGCCGTAGCTCCAGATCTCGCGGGTCTCCGGGAAGTGGGTGATGTACTTCGTCTCGTTGCAGGGCCACGGCACGTCGGCTTGGCCTTCGGCCAGCGGCGCGCCCACCGAGTGCAGGCACTTGACGAAGAAGCCGTCGTCGCCCAGCTTGTCCAGCGCGGCCTGGCCCATCCGCGTCATGGTCCGCATCGAGATGACGACGTACTCCGAGTCGGTGATCTCGATGCCGAGCTTCGGATCCTCGGCGTCGAGCGGGCCCATGCAGAACGGCACCACGTACATCGTCCGGCCGCGCATACAGCCGCGGTACAGGTCGGTCATGGTGCGGCGCATCTGCGCCGGGTCCATCCAGTTGTTCGTCGGGCCGGCGTCGACCTCGCGCTCGGTGCAGATGTAGGTGCGGGACTCGACGCGCGCGACGTCCTTGGGATCGGAGAGCGCCAAGTAGGAATTCGGCAGCTTCTCCGGGTTCAGGGTCTGGAAGGTGCCGGCGTCGACCAGTTGCCGGGTGAGCCGGGCACATTCCTCGCCGGACCCGTCGGTGAACACCACGCGGTCGGGCTGGGTCAGCTCGGCGACCTCGCGCACCCAGGCCAGCAGGCCCTCGTGCTGAGTGGGTGCACTGTCCAGACCGGGAACGGTCGCTGCGGTCATCGCTACTTCTCCTGCGTGGGGGGCCAGACGCTCAGGAGCATGTCGCCGCCGACCGGCGACGAGTCATCCCTTAACTGACCAGGTTAACGCGACGACGGGCTGCGACGGCAATCGGGCGGCGTCCCCTGCGCGGGCGACCGGCAAGTTACCGCCGGGTAACGGATTCGGGGTCCGCGGGCGCGGTCTCGGACAGCGCCGCGGCCACCTTCTCCCGCGCCCGTCGCAACGCGGGAAGCTCGCGGTCGCGGCGGGCCGCGGCGCGTGCCTCGGCGAGGGCCAACCGGCGCAGCTCGTCGTCGATGCGCTCGACGTCGGCGGCGACGCCGGCGGACTCCGCGGCGTCGCGGGCGGCCAGTTCGGCGGCCATCGCGGTCTCGGCCGCCAGCACGCAGGAGGCGACCCGCTGCTCGCCGTGAGCCCTCACCTCGGCGAGCACGTCGCCGACCCAGCGGTCGAGCAGCGCCCGGTCGTGCAGCAGTCCGCGGCTGCGCACCACCCAGACGGCCACCGCCGACCCCACCAGCACACCGGCGGCGATCCCGGCCACCGCGTAGGCCGGCGCCAGGTCCGCGACCAGCCGGCCCAGCGTCAGTGCGACGCCCATGCCGAACGCGGCCCCCAACAGCATCATGAGCCGCCCCTCGAGCCGTCGGCTGCGCAGCCCGGGCGCCGGCACGGCGGGCGGTGGCGCCGGCGGGGCCGCGGCCGGCGCCGGCAAGCCGAGCGTGGCGGCCACGGCGCCCAGCCGCTCGGTGATGCCGGCGTCGACGTCCGTCGCGACCTCCTCGACCCGGGCCCGAACGTAGCGCCGGAAGTCACCGAAGCCGGCGCGCCGCAGCGACGCCACGTCCTCCTGCAGCTCGCCGCGCACCGACGCGCAACGCTTGCGGGCGAAGTAGCCGAGCTGCACCCGCGCCTGCGCCAGCTCGCCGCGCAGCGCCGTCGCCCGCTCGCTGCTGTCGAGCCGGCGCTGCCGGATCAGCGCGCTGCGGCGCTCGCGCAGCGCGGCCAGCTGCGACCCGGTGCCGGCGGCGTCGGCGTCGCTGCGCCGCACCAACCGGTCGAGTTTGGTGTGCCAGGCGCGCAGCCGGTTGCGGCGGGCCAGCCCGGGATCGCCCAGTGCGGCCCGCACCGCCGCCACGAGGTCGTCGAGCTGCGGCGGGCCCAGCTGCGGGGCCGCGGCGACCCCGACCCAGGGCACGGCGGCGTAGCGGTCGGCGTGCGCGGCCAGCAGGTCGCGGTCCTCGGCCAGCACGTCGCGCCACCGGTGGTGCACGTCGATCCTGGTGACGGCGCCGATGACGGCGTCGGTGTCGGCGGTCGCGGTCTCGGCCAGCGCACAGTCCGAGGGCGTGAGGGGCGCGACCGCCGAGGCCGCGAAGACCACCACCGCGGGCGCCTCGCCGGGCGCGAGGTCGTCGCGCTCGACCACCGTGACGTCCGGTAGGGCGGCGGCGAGCGCGGCGGCGACGCTGCTGGTGCCGGCCAGCCACGGCCCGGTGACGCAGACGACGTCGCGGTGGATGACGTCGGGCGCGGCGATGCGGGACGGGACGAGGTCACCGACGAATGCGTCGACGTCCGCGTGGTCGGCGGTCATGACGGCCGCCCGCTGCGGTCCCACATCCGCAGCGCGCCCCGCGAGAGATCCGCGGCGCACGCCGCTGCGCGCGCCGACACCGGTCCGCGGCCGGCGCGCCGCCACCGCACGGCGAGCCGCAGCCAGTCCACGGGCGGGGACGCGTCGGTGCCCAGCGCGGCCGCCGCGGCATGCATCCGGACGAAGATCAGCTCGTCGCCGGTGAGGAAGGCCGTCAGCCGCCGGGCCGGCGCGGGTGGTGATGTCGCCGCCAGCCGGGTGAGCGCCGACACCCCCGCCGCCACCCGGCGGTAGGAGGCGTCGGCGAGCGCCGCGGCCACCTCGCCGGCGACGACGCCCACGCCGCTGGCGTGGCGCAGGTGCGCGGTGAGCCCCGCGGCGTCCACGGCCGGCCGATCGTGGACGAGCTGCGACCCGTGGGCGATCCCGATGAGATCGAGCGTTGCGAGCAGCCGCTGCCGCACCTCGGCGGGCACCGGGTGCGGGGCGGCCAGGAAGTCGTCGGCTGTTCCCGCGTCGACCGGGGTGCGCGCCAGCGCCCGCAGCGCCCCGACCAGTGCGTCGTCGATCGCGGCGGTCGCCAGGTGCGCGATCAGCGGCACCGCCGGGACGCCCAGGGTGGCCGCGAAGGCCGCGGCGCGCCGGTGCGCCACCGCGACGGGACCGCCCGGGCCGTGTCCGGAGAGGTCGGCCTTGTTCAGCACGGCCAGCCGGCGGCCCGCGGCGGCGGCGAGGGCGGCGCGGTCCTCGGGTTTGGGTGCGTCCGCGATCACCCGGACCGCGACGTCGGCGGCGGCCCACGCCTCGGCGGAGCTGCTCACCGGCAGCCCAGCGGAAGTAAGCGCCGCCGCCACGGTCGGCGCGCCGACCCCGGGCCGACCGCCCACGGCCACCGTGGCGGGCCGGGCGGCGGCGCGCGCGATCGCGGCCACCCGCTCGTCGGCCAGCTCGGCGGCCAGTGCGTTCACCCGTCCGGCGAAGGTATCGAGAGTGATGGTGTGCCTTTCCACCGCGCGTGCCGACGATTGCCGGTGTTCGATCGTTACAGCTGACCGGCCGGCGCGCGAACCGCCGCCAACACCTTCGGGCGAAGGCAACTGTTGGGTATCAAATCGCCACACGATTCGGGTACCCGGCCCGTCGTGCGCCACCATGGACGGATGCAGTCGCCCAGCACGGGCCCGACGACGGGTCCCGACGTCGGTTCCGTGGGCGAGCGGCACGACGGATTGCGGGCGGCGCCTCATCTGCATCCACGGGTGACAAGCTTCCGCTCCCGGCGCTCCACCCTCACCGAAGCCCAGCAGCAGACGTGGGATCGGCTGTGGCCGCGCATCGGCACGCAGGCGCGCTGGGAGGACCGGCCCGCCGACCGCCTCGATCTGGCGACCTGGTTCGGCCGCCGCGCGCCCGTGGTGTTGGAGATCGGCTGCGGCACCGGCACCTCGACCGCGGCGATGGCCGTCGCCGAACCGCACGTCGACGTGATCGCGGTGGAGGTCTACCGCCGCGGGCTCGCCCAGCTGCTCGGGGTGATCGAGCGCGAGGGCATCGACAACATCCGGCTGGTGCGCGGCGACGGGCTCGACGTGCTCGAGCACCTGGTGGGCCCGGAGTCGCTGACCGGGGTGCGGGTGTTCTTCCCCGACCCGTGGCCGAAGTCCCGCCACCACAAGCGCCGCTTCCTGCAGGCCGAGACCGTCGCGCTGATCGCCGACCGGCTGGCGCCCGGCGGCGTGCTGCACGCGGCCACCGACCACCCGGGTTACGCCGCGCAGATCGCCGAGGTAGGCGACGCCGAACCGCTGCTGCGGCGGGTGGCGCCCGACGAGCCGCTGCCCATCTCGGTACGCCGCCCGGTGACCAAGTACGAATCCAAGGCGCACGTCGCCGGCAGCCCGGTCGCCGAGCTGATCTGGCAGAAACCGGCGTCATGAGCGCCGCGGAGGACGTCGTGGCGGCGGCACCCGGAGCACCGGCGGACGTGCGGGTGAGTCGCGTGCTGCTGGTGTGGGACGCGCCGAACCTCGACATGGGCCTGGGCTCCATCCTCGGCGGCCGGCCGACCGCGGCGCACCGGCCGCGGTTCGACGCGCTGGGCCGGTGGCTGCTCAAACGCACCTCCGAACTGGCCACCGACCGCCCGGACATCTCGCTGGAACCCGAGGCCACGGTGTTCACCAACATCGCCCCCGGCACGGCCGACGTCGTGCGGCCGTGGGTGGAGGCGCTGCGCAACGTCGGCTTCGCGGTCTTCGCGAAGCCGAAGATCGACGAAGACAGCGACGTGGACAGCGACATGCTCGACCACATCGCGCTCCGCCGTCACGAGGGGCTCGCGGGCCTGATCGTGGCGTCGGCGGACGGGCAGGCGTTCCGGCAGCCGCTGGAAGACCTGGCCCGGGCGGGCGTCGACGTCCAGGTTCTCGGATTTCGTGAACATGCCAGCTGGGCGTTAGCGTCGGATACCTTGGGTTTCGTCGACCTGGAGGACATCCCGGGCGTGTTCCGGGAACCGCTGCCGCGGATCGGACTGGATTCGCTGCCCGACGAGGGCGCCTGGCTGCAGCCGTTCCGGCCGCTGTCGTCGCTGCTCACGTCGCGAGCGTGACGACGGCGCAGCCGCGGGTCGACCGAACGAGTTAGGAGCTTCGTGTGTTCGCCTGGTGGGGTCGAACTGTCTATCGCTACCGGTACATCGTCATCGGGGTGATGGTCGCACTGTGCCTCGGCGGCGGCCTCTTCGGCATCTCGCTGGGGCAGCACGTCACGCAGAGTGGCTTCTACGACGAGGGCAGCGAGTCGGTGCACGCGTCGGTGGTCTCCGACGAGGCCTACGGCCGTGACCGCACCAGCCACGTCGTCGCCATCCTGACCCCGCCCGAGGGGCAGAAGGTCGACAACCCGCAGTGGATGGCCAAGGTCAACGGCGAGCTGAACAAGCTGGTCGAGGACAACCCGGACCAGGTCGTGAGCTGGGTCGGCTGGCTGCGCGCCCCCGACAGCACGCTGGAGACGGTGCGCGAGATGCGCACCGACGACGGGTCGAAGACCTTCGTCAGCATCCCGCTCAAGGGCGACAGCGACGACGAGATCCTCAAGAACTACCAGGCGATCGAGCCGCAGCTGAAGGAGATCAACGACGGCGACATCAAGCTTGCCGGGCTGAACCCGCTGGCCAGCGAGCTGACGGGCACCATCGGCGAAGATCAGCGGCGCGCCGAGATCGCCGCGATCCCGCTGGTGGCGGTGGTGCTGTTCTTCGTGTTCGGCGGCGTCGTGGCGGCCGCGCTGCCCGCGATCATCGGCGGCCTGTCCATCGCCGGCGCGCTGGGCATCATGCGGCTGATTGCCGAGTTCACGCCGGTGCACTTCTTCGCCCAACCGGTGGTGACGCTGATCGGGCTCGGCATCGCGATCGACTACGGGCTGTTTATCGTGAGCCGGTTCCGCGAGGAGATCGCCGAGGGCTACGACACCGAGACGGCGGTGCGCCGCACCATGATGACGTCGGGCCGAACGGTCGTCTTCTCGGCCGTGATCATCGTCGCGTCGTCGGTGCCGCTGCTGCTGTTCCCGCAGGGCTTCCTGAAATCGATCACCTACGCGATCATCGCGTCGGTCCTGCTGGCCGCGATCCTGTCGATCACCGTGCTGTCGGCCGCGCTGGCCATTCTCGGCGCCAACGTCGACGCGCTGGGTGTCCGGACGCTGCTGCGGGTGCCGTTCTTCCGCAACTGGAAGCCGATGAACTGGTGGCTGAACTGGCTGGCCGACCGGCTGCAGAAGACCAAGACGCGCGAAGAGGTCGAGAAGGGCTTCTGGGGCCGCCTGGTCAACGTCGTGATGAAGCGGCCGATCGCGTTCGCGGCGCCCATCCTGATCGTGATGATCCTGCTGGTCATCCCGCTCGGGCAGCTGGCGCTGGGCGGCATCAGCGAGAAGTACCTGCCGCCGGACAACAGCGTCCGCCAGGCCCAGGAGGACTTCGACCGCAGCTTCCCCGGCTTCCGCACCGAGCCGCTGACCCTGGTGATCCAGCGGCAGGACGGTCAGCCGGTCACCGAGCAGCAGGTCGCGGAGATCCGCGCGGAGGCGATGACGATCAGCGGGTTCACCGACCCGAACAACGATCCGACGAAGATGTGGCAGCCGCGCTCGGTGCAGGAGGGCGGCACGAAGGACCCGTCGATCCGGGTGCTGCAGAACGGCCTGGTCAACCGCAACGACGCGGCGCAGAAGATCGCCGAGCTGCGGGACATCCCGGCGCCACGCGGCCTGGAGATCTCCGTCGGCGGCACCCCGGCGCTGGAACAGGACAGCATCCACAGCCTGTTCGACAAGCTGCCGCTCATGGTGGTGGTGCTGATCATCACCACGACGGTCCTGATGTTCCTGGCGTTCGGCTCGATCGTGCTGCCCATCAAGGCGGCGTTGATGAGCGCGCTGACGCTGGGGTCGACGATGGGCATTCTGACCTGGATGTTCGTCGACGGGCACGGCTCGGGGCTGATGAACTACACGCCGCAGCCGCTGATGGCGCCGATGATCGGCCTGATCATCGCCGTGATCTGGGGGCTGTCCACCGACTACGAGGTGTTCCTGGTCTCCCGCATGGTGGAGGCCCGCGAGCGGGGCATGTCGACGGCCGAGGCCATCCGGATCGGCACGGCCACCACCGGCCGCCTCATCACCGGCGCCGCGCTGATCCTGGCCGTCGTCGCGGGCGCGTTCGTGTTCTCCGACCTGGTGATGATGAAGTACCTGGCGTTCGGCCTGCTCATCGCGCTGCTGCTCGACGCGACGATCATCCGCATGTTCCTGGTGCCGGCGATCATGCGGCTCCTCGGCGACGACTGCTGGTGGGCGCCGCGGTGGATGAAGCGGCTGCAGAACAAGCTCGGGCTGGGCGAGGTGCACCTGCCCGACGAGCGCAAGCGGGCGACGTCCCGCACGCCCGACGAGGTGCTCGTCGGCGCCGGCGCGCCGGTGACGCCACCGCGCCGCCCCCACGACCCGACGCATCCGGTGCCCGACGGCGCGGGACGGCCGCGCGGCCCGCAACCGCCGCGCCGCGAACCGTCCGTCGCCGGGACGACGCGGATCCCCGCCGCGCCGCGACCGGACAACGGGACGGCCGAACCGCCCACCACCCGCATGACCGGCGCCGAACCGTCGACCACCCGGATCCCGGCCAACGAGCCGCCGACGACCCGGCTGTCGATGAAGGCGCGCTCCGCGGCGCGCAGTGTCCGCGGCGTCGTCGGCAACGCCGCCCCGGCGCAGCGCGGTCAGCGACCGCCGGCGGCGCGACCGGAGCGCGAGATCGAGTCCTGGCTGGGTGAGCTGCGCGGCGAACAGCCGCCGAAACCGCCGGCCGCCAAGCCGGCCCCGCAGCCGCGGCAGCCGTCGGCGGACGCCACCCGCGCGATGGCGGCGCCCGAGGACGCCGAACCCACCACCGCGATGCCGGCGCAACGTCCGCCCGACGGCCCGGCGGACGCCGGCGCCGAGGCGACGCAGAAGCTGCCGAAGGGCCGCACCGAGGGCGCCGCCGAAGACGACCCCGAGGCCGCCCGGCAGCGGCGCGGCGGCGGCGTCAGCGCACAGGACCTGCTGCGCCGCGAAGGACGGATGTAGCTAGGTTCGGTCGCCGGCGGCGTCCGTGCCGACGGCCGCACCCAGGGCGGCGTTCTCCGGCTTGCCCTGGCCGTGATCGGGCGGCTCGTCGGCCTCGGCGGTGATCCCGACCGGCTGCCCCGCCGGCACCGGATCCTCGTGCGGTTCGAGCAGCTTGCGGATCGCGCTGTTGAGGAACGCGACGGCCGGCACGGCGAGCAGGGCGCCGAGGACGCCCGAGAGCACGCCGCCCGCCGAGATCGCGAGCACCACACCGAGCGGATGGATCGACACCGCGCGACCCATCACCAGCGGCTGCAGCACGTGCGCTTCGAGCTGCTGGACGGCGATCACCACGCCCAGGATGATCAGCGCCGTGATCCAGCCCTTGGCGAGCAGCGCGACCACGACGGCCAGAAAGCCGCTGACCACCGCGCCGACCAGCGGCACGAACGCGCCCAGGAACACCAGCGAGGCCAGCGGCAGTGCCAACGGCACGCCCATCACGGCGAGGCCGGTGCCGATGCCGATGGCGTCGACGAGCGCCACCAGGAACGTCGCGCGGATGTAGCCGACCAGCGAGTGGAAACCCGCCGCGCCCGCCTCCCGCACCCGCTCGCGCACGGTGACCGGAAAGATCTGGGTGACCCACTGCCAGATGTTGCGGCCGCCGTAGAGGAAGAAGATCAGCGTGAACAGCAGCAAAAACGCGCCGGTGACGATCTCGGTGATGGTGGCCGCCGTCGACAGCGCGCCGCTGGTCAACCGGGACTGATTGTTCTGCAGCGTGTCGACCGCGTTGCGCGTCGCGTTCTGGATCGACGCCTCGTCGAGCTTCAGCGGGCCGTTGATGAGCCACGTCTTGGTGGACTCGATGCTTCGGGTCACCTGCGCCACGAGGTCCGGGGTGCCGGCGATGAACTGGCTGACGACGAACGACAGGATGCCGCCCACCAGCGCAAGGCCGGTGAGCAGCAGCAGGAACACCGCGCCGCCGCGGGGCACACCGCGCCGGTCCAGCCAGTCGACGCCGGGCACCAGGAGCGCACTGAGCAGCAGCGCCAGCGCCACCGGCACGAAGATCACCCACAGATGCCGCACCACCCACAGCACCGCGAGCCCCGCCGCCAGCAGGACGAGCAACCGCCACGACCACGCCGCACCCTTGCGGACCAGCGGATGGACGAACTCGTCGTTGTCGAGCGAGGCTCCCGCAGCACCGGATGGCATGGGCGTAGCGTAACCGGCGCGCCCCGCCCCACCAGCGATGTTCAGCGCGGCGTCACCGTTACCCTGGGACAGGTGTCGCAGGATGCGCCGGTGAGCGACGCCCGGAACAAGCAGGGGCCGCCGCGCGGCAAGTACTGGTGGGTGCGGTGGGCGGTCCTGGGTGTCGTCGTCGCGGTGCTCGCCGTCGAACTCGTCGTCGTCTCCGACCAGCTCGCCAAGGCGTGGAAGAGCCTGTACGACGCCAATTGGTGGTGGGTCGCGGCCGCGGTGGTCGCCGCGATGCTGTCGATGCACAGCTTCGCCCAGATCCAGCGGACGCTGCTGCGCTCGGCCGGCGTGGACGTCCGGCAGTGGCGCTCGGAGGCCGCGTTCTACGCCGGCAACGCGTTGTCGACGACGATGCCGGGCGGCCCGGTGCTCAGCGCCACCTTCATCTACCGCCAGCAGCGGCTGTGGGGCGCGTCGCCGGTGGTCGCGTCGTGGCAGCTGGTGATGTCGGGGGCGCTGCAGGTGGTCGGGCTGGCGCTGTTGGGCCTCGGCGGCGCCGTGCTGCTGTCGACCAGCAAGAACCCGCTCTCGCTGATCTTCACCATCGGCGGGTTCGTCGCGCTGCTGCTCTTGGGGCAGGCCGTGGCCAGCCGGCCGGAGCTGCTCGACGGCATCGGCGTCAGGGTGCTGTCCTGGTTCAACTCGCTGCGCGGCAAGCCCGCCGACACCGGGCTCGCGGCGTGGCGGGAGATGCTGCGCCAGCTGGAGTCGGTGAGCCTGAGCCGCCGCGCGCTGGGCACGGCGTTCGGTTGGTCGTTCTTCAACTGGCTCGCCGACGTCGCCTGCCTGGCGTTCGCCTGCTACGCCGCGGGCGGCCACCCGTCGTTGGCGGGGGTGACGGTCGCCTACGCCGCCGCCCGCACCGTCGGCGCCATCCCGCTGATGCCGGGCGGCCTGCTCGTGGTCGAGGCCGTACTGGTGCCCGGCCTGGTGACCAGCGGCATGGCGCTGCCCGCCGCGATCTCCGCGATGCTCATCTACCGCATGACCAGCTGGCTGTTCATCTCCGCGATCGGCTGGGTGGTCTTCTTCTTCATGTTCCGCACCGAGCGCGACCCCGACCCGATTGCCCCCGAGAGCTCGGACGAAGACCGCTGACCGCGGCGTCGCGCGTGCTTGGATGAGCGGATGCCGACCCGTCCCGCGCTGCTCGCCGCCCTGGGCGCGCCGCATCTGCACTTCCACGTCATGGGCGGGCCGGACCCGGTGCGCGCCAACGGTTTGCCGTTCGTGATCGACACCGTCACGCTGGCCGGTCGGCTCACGTCCCCGGATGTCGTCGACCACATCTTCGACACCGGCGTCGCACCGCTGCAGCCCGGGTTCGCTGCCCGCGAGGAGACTGCGATCTCGCCGCTGGCGGGCGACCTGATGAACTGTCCGGCGCCGTGACCGCCCGCCGCACGGCGACCGCGCTGGCCGCCGACATCGGGTGCATCGCGGTGTTCGCGGCGGTGGGCCGCCGCAGCCACGCCGAGGGGGTGACGGTCGCCGGCGTCGCCGAGACGGCGTGGCCGTTCCTCACCGGCGCGCTGGTCGGCTGGCTGCTCGCCCGCGGCTGGCGCCGGCCCACCGCGCTGGCCCCCACCGGGGTCGCGGTGTGGGTGGCCGCGGTGGCGGTCGGGATGGTGCTGCGCAAGCTCACCGGGCAGGGCGTGGCGGCGAGCTTCGTCGTGGTGGCGTCGGTGGTGACGGCGGCGCTGCTGCTGGGCTGGCGGGCGGTGACGCACCGCCGTCACGCCCGCTGATCCGGCGCCGCCGACACCGTCAGCCGCGCCCGCAGCCCGCCGAGCGGGCCGTCGCACAGCGTGACGGTGCCGCCGTGCAGCGCGGCCTGCTGCGCCACCAGGGCCAGCCCCAGCCCGGTCCCGCCGGGCGCGGCGGTGCTGCCGCGGGCGAACCTGCCGAGCACCTCGCGGCGCTCCTCGGCGGGGAGCCCGCGGCCGTTGTCGTCGACGTCGATCACCACGGTGTCGCCGGCGCGCCGCGCGGTGAGCTCGATGCGGGTGGCCCGGCCGTGGGCGATGGCGTTCCGCACCAGGTTGTCGACGGCCAGCCGCAGTCCGCCCGGCCAGCCCCACACGGTGCCCGCGTTCTCGGCGTCGATGGCAATGGTGACGCCGGGCCGCGCGGTCTCGCGGGCCACCCGCTCCAGCAGCTCCTCGACGTCGACGGGTTCGCGGTCCTCGGCCCGGGCGAGCTGACCGGACGCCAGCTGACCCAGGGCGGTGATCAGGGCTTCGATGCGGCGCTGGGCGCGGGCGAGGTCGGCGACCACCTCGTCGCGTTCGTCGTCGGGCAGGTCGTGGATCCGCAGTGTGTCGAGGTCTGCGCGCATCGCGGTGAGCGGGGTCCGCAGCTCGTGCGCGGCGTTGGCGGCGAAGTCCTGCGCCGCCTGCAGGGACGCCGCGGTCGCGGCCTGGGCGGCGGCCAGCCGGCGCAGCATGTCCGACATCGCATCGGACAGCTCTTCGGCCTCGCGCACGCCGTGGACCTCGGGGAGCTCGTCGACCTCGTCGCCGAGCCGCTGGGTGTGCTCGGTGAGCTTGCGCAGCGGCCGGATAGCAGGCCCGGCCAGCAGCCACCCGAGCACAGCCGCGAGCAGCACCGCCGTCAGCCCGATCAACAGGTAGAGCGGCACCCGGCCGCGGTCCATGAGGATGCTGTCGACGCGGATCCCGATCGAGATCAGCACGTCCTGGCCCTGCGTGTGCTGGGCAATGGTGCGCACCCGGTAGTCGATGCCGTTGACGGCGACGGTCGACGTGCCCTCCGGCAGCGGCGGCAGCTGAAAGCCGCGCTGGAACACCACCTCGCCGGTGCGCTGCGCGCGGATCGTGGTGAGGATGCCGGACTGCGGGTTGTGCGCCTGATCCGCGTCGATGCTGGTGTCGATGATGGAGTCCAGCCGCCGGTCGAGCTGCGCGGCGTCGTTGTTGACCAAGAGCACCGAGGTGAGCACCGCGAACACCGCCACCACCGCGGCCGCCGACAATGCGGCGGCGATCGCGACCCGGGTGCGCAGCGAGGTCGAGCGGCGCAGCGGCCACCGGCGGCCGGCCATCAGCGGCGGCTCACGGTTCCTCACGCAGCACGTAGCCGACGCCCCGGACGGTGTGGATGACGCGGGGCGCGCCGTCGCGTTCGAGCTTGCGGCGCAGATAGCTGACGAAGACGTCCGCGACGTTGGTGTCGACGTCGAAGTCGTAGCCCCACACCAGCTCCAGCAGCCGCTGCCGCGACAGCACCACGCCTGCGTGCGCGGCCAGCACCGCCAACAGGTCGAACTCCCGCTTGGTCAGCTCGACGCGCTCGCGGCCGACGAACACCAGCCGCCGGTCGGTGTCGATGGTCAGCGGCCCGACGGTCACCGCGTCGGACCGCTCCCCCGCGGCGTGCGCCGCCCGCCGCAGCAGCGCGTGCAGCCGCGCCACCAGCTCACCGAGGTCGAACGGCTTGGTCAGATAGTCGTCGGCGCCGGCCTCCAATCCCGCGATGCGGTCGTTGACGGTGTCGCGGGCCGACAGCACGCAGATCGGGATCTCGTTGCCGAGCGCGCGCAGCGCGGTGACCACGGCGACGCCGTCGAGTTCGGGCATCTGCACGTCGAGCACCAGCGCGTCGTGCGGTTCGGCGGACAGCAGCTGCAGCGCTTCCTTGCCCGTCGCGGCCACCCGGACGTCGAACCCGGAGTGGCGCAGCCCGCGCCCGACGGAGGTCCGCACGTCGGGATCGTCGTCGACCAGCAGCACCACGTGTCCCGAGCCCTCACGCGCCGCGGGCTCGCCGGCCGGCACCCGGCGCTATTCGACGCCGGCGGGGCCGTCGCCGTCGTCGCCGTGGGCGTGGGCGTCACCGCAGCGGTTGCGGAAGTCCACCAGCGGCTGGCGGATGCCGGCCAGGTCGGCCTTCACCTGCGGGTTGGCGTCGAGGTACGCGGTGACCTCGGAGCGCATCTCCCGGTGCGGCTTGCCCTTGAGGCTGGTGAAGAAGTCGTTGACCGGCGGATGGGTGAACAGGTAGGCGGAGGTGGACGCCGAGACGCCCGCCGCCACCCCCGCCAGATCGGCGGCCGTGCAGTTGGGCGGATCGGCGACAGCGGCCGGAGCGGCGGCGACCAGCAGCGCACCGGCGACGGCGCCGGATCCGACGGCACCGGTCACGGCGCGACGCACACGGGCGGAAAGCAGCATGACGGTCTCCTGGTGTCGAGTTGCCGAGAGCAACTCCACTTTAAGCCGTCGCGGCGCCCGGGCAGAAGGGTGGTTACGCCGTTCCGGCGGCGCGCGCCGGACCGGGCAGCGGCCCGCCCGCCGGGGCTGCCGGCGCCGGGACGGCGGGGTTCGCGCCGGGCAGCTGACCGGCCTGCTGGGAGTTCTGCAGGTTGCCCAGCACCGCCAGCGCCTGCGGCAGCGTGACCGGTAGCTTGCACCGGCTGCTCAGGGAGACCAGCGGCTGCTGCAGCTTCTGCATGTCGCTGCTGACCTGCGGGTTGGCGTCGAAGTACGTCTTGAGCGAGGCGGCCGCCTGCGGGCCGGGCTGGGCCGCGGCCGTGGTCAGCGCCTGGTTGGTGGCGGGGTTCTTGTCCAGGTAGAAGCCGGTGTTGGTGGCCACCGACCCGACCGTCTTGGCGATCTCGCTGGCCGCGCACGGATCCGGGGCGGCGCCCGCCGGTGACACCGAGAGCAGCGCCACGGCCAGTCCGCCGGCCGCGCAGCCGGCGAAGGTCCCGAGCAATCCGCGGCGCACGAGCGGGCGGTACGCCGTCGTCGGCTGCTGGCGTGACGGTGTCATCGGCGCTCCTGCATTCGGTGTTCGGTCGCGCGATCGTGCCGCGGGCACGTCGGGGGTCGCTGCTGTCATCGGCGCGGCGCGGGCACGCGTTACGGGTTGTGGCCCGGCTCTCATCGTGCCACCACCGATCTGCGCCGTCCGCACGGCCGCGACCCGGCTCATCGTGATCGAAGGGTCAACACCGCAGGTCAGGGCACTCGACGCGGGCCTGTACCGCGGCAGGCTGGGGTATTCTCGCGCTCGACGCGCCGCCGGGGAGAAAGCGGGGACACCATCCAGCACTTCATGATGCGCCTCAGCAGTGAGCTGCGCCGACACCGCTGGGCGGTGTTCGTCGTGTGGCTGCTGGTGCTCAGTGCTGCGCTCTGGGTGGCGGTCACCGACAGCGGCAAGCTCACCGGCGGCGGCTTCGAGGTGCCGGGCTCGCAGTCGCTGCGCGTGCAGCAGGAGCTGGAGGCGCACTACCCCGACGAGGGCGCGTCGCCGCTGGCGCTGGTGGCCGCGCCACGCGCCGACGCCACCTACGACGACATGTTCGCGGCCGTCGCCTTCTTGGAGCAGCAGGCGGCCGAGGTCGGCAACGTGACCGTCGTCAAGGATCCGCTGCAGCCGCCGCCGCAGCCCGACCGGCCCTACGTCGTCACCCTGCGGTTGGACTTCACCTCCGCGGGCGCTTCCGACGTCGCCAAGCACCTGCGCGAAAAGGTGGGCGTGAGCGGCGACAAACCCGGTGAGCTGCGCGACGGCAGGGTCCGGCTGTACGTGATCGGGCAGGGCGCACTGGGCGTCGCGGCGTCGGAGAACACCAAGAGCGACATCGCCGAGGCGGAGCGCTGGAACCTGCCGGTGATCCTCATCGTGCTGCTGGCGGTGTTCGGCTCGCTGGCCGCCGCGGCGATGCCGCTGGCGCTGGGGGTCTGCACCGTCGCGGTGACCATGGGCGTCGTCTACCTGTTGTCGAATGTCGTCTCGATGTCGGTGTTCGTCACCTCGACGGTCTCGATGTTCGGTATCGCGCTGGCGGTGGACTACTCGCTGTTCATCCTGATGCGGTTTCGGGAGGAGCTGCGCGCCGGTCGCGACAGCCAGCAGGCCGTCGACGCCGCGATGGCGACCTCGGGCCTGGCGGTGGTGCTGTCGGGGTTGACGGTCATCGCGTCGGTCACCGGCATCTACTTGATCGACACCCCGGTGCTGATGTCCATGGCGACCGGCGCCATCCTCGCGGTGGCGTTCGCGGTGCTCACGTCGGTGACGTTGATCCCGGCGCTGCTGGCGACTTTCGGCCGCGCCGCGGCGAAGCGGTCGTGGCTGCTGCACTGGTCGCGGCGGCCGGAGGTCACCCAGTCGCGGTTCTGGACCCGCTGGATCGGGGCGGTGATGCGCCGGCCGTGGGTGAGCGCGCTCGCGGCGACGGCGTTCCTGCTGATCGTCGCGGCGCCGGCGTTCTCGATGGTGCTGGGCAACAGCCTGCAGCGGCAGTTCGAGCCGACCCACGAGATCCGCGGCGGCGTCAGCGCGGCCGCGGAGGCGCTCGGACCGGGCGCGCTGGGACCGATCCGCGTGCTGGTGACCTTCCCCGGCGGCGACGCGGCCGGGACGGCGAACGCCGCCACGCTGGCGGCGCTGCGCCAGAAGATGGCCGAGGCGCCCAACGTCGCCACCGTCTCGCCGCCGGTGTACGCCACCGACAACGGCAGCGCGCTGCTGTCGGCGGTGCTGTCGGTGGATCCCGAGGACCTCGGCGCGCGGCAGAGCATCGACTGGATGCGGGAGAACCTGCCGACGGTGCCGTCGGCGCAGCCCGCCGAGATCGACGTCGGCGGGTCGACGTCGCTGCTGAAGGATTTCGACGACCGGGTCGCCGACACGCAGCCGGCGGTGTTCCTGTTCGTGTCGCTGATCGCGTTCGTGATGCTGCTGATCTCGATCCGGTCGGTGTTCCTGGCGTTCAAGGGCGTGCTGATGACCGTGCTGTCGGTGGCCGCGGCCTACGGCAGCCTGGTGGTGGTCTTCCAATGGGGCTGGTTCGAGTTCCTCGGGTTCGAGAAGCTCCCGTCGCTCGACAGCACGGTGCCGCCGCTGGTGATGGCGCTGACCTTCGGCCTGTCGATGGACTACGAGATCTTCCTGCTCACCCGCATCCGCGAGCGGTTCCTGCTCACCGGCGACACCCGTGACGCGGTCGCCTACGGGGTGAGCACCAGCGCCCGCACCATCACCAGCGCGGCGCTGATCATGATCGCGGTGTTCATCGGCTTCGCCTTTGCCGGTATGCCGCTGGTGGCTCAGCTCGGGGTGGCGTGCGCGGTCGCGATCGCCGTCGACGCCACGGTGGTACGGCTGGTCTTGGTGCCGGCGTTGATGGCGATGCTCGACCAGTGGAACTGGTGGATTCCCCGCTGGCTCGGGAAGGTGCTGCCGTCGGTGGACTTCGAGAAGCCGCTGCCGCGGGTCGAGGCCGGCGACGTGGTGATCATCCCCGACGACATTTCCGGCCTGGTGGCGCCGGGCTCGGATCTGCGGATGGTGGTCAAGGGCGCGGCGAAGCTGAAAGTGCTTGCACCCGATGCCATCTCGGTGGCCGACCCGCTGGCGCTGTCGGGCTGCACCCGCGGGGAGGAACCGATCCGGCGGCGGTCCGGCGGGCCCCGGAGCCGGCTCGGTGGGCACACGCCCACCACCAACGGGCACGCGGTCGGCAACGGCCACCGCGGACCGGGCCGCACGAAACCCAGGTCGCTGCGGCCGATGCACCCGGTGACGATGTGGCGGGGCCGTATCGCGGTGGCGCTCGACGCGCTGGGCGCCGGCATCGACGCCGACTCGTCGCACGTCGAGCGCCGCGTGCCGGTGGAGACCACCAACGTGCAGCTGCCCACCGGCGACCGGCTGGCCATTCCCACCGGCGCCGAGACGCTGCGACTCAAGGGATACCTGCTGATGTGCCGCAACAGCAGCCGCGACTACGCCGAGTTCGCCGAGCTCGTCGACGCCATGGACGCCCGCACCGCCGCGGTCGTCCTCGCGGGCATGGACAGGTACTACTGTTGCGACCAGCCCAGAAGGCAGTACATCGCGACCCAGCTGGTCCGCCGCCTGGCGGATCCGCAGCCCTACGACGAGGGCGACGACCTCGCCGCCGGGGTGGGGCCGGACCTGGACTGGTCAGAGGTGCGCGAGCGCTGCCTGTCCGTTGCCGTGGCGATGCTGGAGGAGGCGAGGTGACGTTGGCTTCCGATGCGCGCGGCGGTCCCCGTCAGCCGCCCGTCCGCCCGCCCGGGCAGCGCCCCGCCGGGCCGGCCTCGGGCTACGCCGATCAGCCCGTCGAATTCTGGCCGACATCGGCCATCCGGCTCGCCATCGAGGGCGGCGACCTGGCCGTCTGGCAGCGCATCGTCACCGCCATCAAGCGCGACCCCTTCGGCCGCACCGCCCGCCAGGTCGAGGAGGTGCTGCAGTCGGTGCACTCGCAGGGCATCTCGCGGGCACTCGAGGAAGTCTTGATGCGCACCCGGGAGCACCTCGAGGCCAACGAGCGCGCCGAGGTCGCCGACTACGTGCGGTCCTTCATCGAGCGGTCGGGGCTCGGGGTGCAGGAGTTCGCGTCGCGCATCGGGGTGTCGGGTCACGAGCTCGCCGAGTACGCCGCCGGGACCGTGAGCCCCAGCGCGGCCCAGATGATCCGGATGCGGCGGCTGTCCGACCGGTTCGCGAAGATGCGCCGGCCACGACCCGGTGAGTGAGGCGGTACCCGTGAGCACACCGACCTGGACCGAGCCCGACGCCGAGGAGCTCCGCCGACTGCTGCGCGAGACGCAGTCCGTCGCAATCGTCGGCGTGTCCGCCAACCCCATGCGGCCCAGCCACGGTGTCTACCGGTATCTGGCGTCGCACAGCCACTACACGCTGTATTTGGTCAATCCGACCCTCACCGAGCTCGACGGCCGCCCGGTGTATCCCAGCCTCGCCGACGTGCCCGCGGTACCCGACATGGTCGACGTGTTCCGTCGCACCGAGGAGTTGCCCGGCGTGCTCGCCGACACCATCGCCGTCGGCGCCCGCACCCTGTGGCTGCAGCAGGGGCTGTGGCACGAGGACGTCGCGAACCGGGCCGAGGCGGCCGGGATCCGGGTCGTGATGGACCGCTGCCTGAAGGTCGACTACGCCAACCTGCTCGGCTAACGCCGCGGCGCCCCGCCGGCGATCTCGCCTCGACCACAAGGCTCCATCCACCGCGCGAAGACACTAGGGTACGACTCGCTCACAGCGTTCAGCGAAGACCCGGGGGTTCGGCGGTGTTGCACGACTTCATCTCAACGGTCCTGGGCTTGATCGTGGGATTGGTGACCGGTTTCTATTTCGAGCGACGGGCTACGAAATCGGCTTTGACTCAGAACCGGATGTTGGAACGAGAACTCGACCAACTTCGTACGTCGATCTACTCGGTGGGCGGCGTTGAAGCGATCACCGATCCCGTCGTGGAGCAATCGCCGACGGAACCCTTGGAGACACTTGTGCACGATCGCGCACGGCGAACGCAGAACGCCGAAGGGCGCCTTCGCCGGAGCTCCCTGACGTCGTACTTTCTTGGTCACGGGCACTCGGTCGACGATGTCGAGGCAGCTATCATGGCGCTGCAGAATTCGGGGCGTATCAGAGATGAAGGTAAATGGATAGCAGTACGGTAGGCGCGGTTCTCGTCGGTGTCGACTCGGGCGGAACACGCACCAATGTCGAGATTTTGGTCGACTCGCCCACTGGCACCGCCACAGCGAAATACGAGGCCGGCGACAGCCTTTCCGGAGCTTTGGATCCGGCCCTCATACCGAAGATTCTCGGCCGGATACTCGCCCCGCTTCCGGCACGCTTGGATCAACTCGTCACCTCGTCGCTGCCCATCTCGATCTGGGTGAGCGCAGCCGGCTACACACCGTGGACACGAGATGAGTTCACCAACGCGCTGCACCAGCTGGGACCGACCCTTGGCGACGAGGTCACCGCGATCGGAGCGGCGAACGATGCCGTCTCGCTTTTGGTGGGAAGCGGTGCGCAGGGGATCGTCATCGCCGGAACAGGGTCGAGCGTGCTGGTCCGCGACACCAACGGTGACATTCATCAGGCCGGCGGCCATGAATGGGTTGCGTGCGATTACGGCAGTGGATTTTGGATCGGTCTCGAAGCGATTCGAAAAGCTTTCCGGGACTTCGAAGCCGGAAACGATTCGGTGCTGTTGCAGCGGCTGCGACAGGCGTACGGGGTGCGGTCTTCGGACGACCGGGGTCTGATAGCGAAGATGCGGGACCTCGCCATCGCCGATCCCAACATGAAACGAGAGATCGCACGTTTCACTGCTGACGTGTGCGGTGCCGCCGAACGCGGAGATACCGATGCGCAGAACCTGGTCAAATCGGCGGCCGAAGATCTGGCCGATGTGACCGCCGTTGCGCTTCGTCGGCGATTCACTTTGGAGGAGCTGTCCCGAGGCCTCAAACTCGTGCAGTGCGGCAGTCTGCTGAACAACTACTTCTACCGTTCAGCGTTCGAGGCGCAAATAGAGATGCGGCTCAGATCGGGCTTCGAAAGTCAGGTTCGGATCGAATGGGATCGGGCGTTGACCGCCGAAGGCGCGTGCTTGGCGCTGGCTCGCCGCATGAGCTCAGAACACCGGGATCTGGTACGGCTGCCGATCGAATTCCGTCCCACGATCGTGCAGTTC
Source organism: Mycobacterium sp. MYCO198283 (assembly GCF_021213805.1). Classification (GTDB taxonomy): domain Bacteria; phylum Actinomycetota; class Actinomycetes; order Mycobacteriales; family Mycobacteriaceae; genus Mycobacterium. The sequence continues at coordinate 27,353 of NZ_JAJQJI010000003.1, read as the reverse complement.
TAACCCTGCTCGGCTAACGCCGCGGCGCCTGCTGCTTCTGCTGCGCCGCCCGGGCGGCGTCGAGCGGCAGCGGCAGGATGTTGACCACCCGCCAGGTCTCGCCCTGTTTGGTCAACGCCACCTGGAAGGTCAGGTCCAGGGGCCGCGCCGGGGTATTCGGCGCGTTCTGCTCGATGTGCAGCAGGACGGCGACGCTTGCGGCCGCGGTTCCCAGCGCCTGCACACCCGCTGACACGGTGTGGGCCGTCGCCGAGATGCGGCGCGCCTGCAGCTGCGCGGCCTGCTTCGGGAACTCCTGGCGGTAGGAGGCGGCTTCCTCGTCGGTCATGAGCGCGGCGGCCTTGTCCATCGACGCCGCCGGCTCGTCGGGCGAGAACGACGCGTACGCCTCGGTCACCTCGGCCGCGATGTCGACGACCTGGTCGCGGTCGGCGGCGAAGGTGCGGTCCGGCTGCGTCCAGCGGGTGTAGCCGACGACCGCCGCCGCCACCAGCGCGGCCGTCGCCACCGCCACCACCGCCAGCCGCAGGCCCGGGCCGTCGTCGTCGGTGCCCATGGTGACCCCGTCGCGCCGCGCGAGCACCGCGTTGACTATCACGGCCTGCACGATCAGCAGGGTCAGCACCGAGCACACCGACACCCACCAGACCGGCCACCGCAGCACGACGCCGATGACGACGAGCGCGGCGATTGCGGCGGCCGGCGCCACGACGTCGAACGCCAGGACCCGCAGCAGATTCCTCACAGGTAGAGCTCCAGGCCCGAGATCTGCAGTTTGCCGCCGGCGTCGGAGACGTCGAGCCGCATGCGCCAGTTGATCGGATCCGGCTGCTTGTCGCCGGTGTTCTTGCTGACCGACGTGGCGACGATGAGCACGGTGTCCGTTCGGGTGACGCCGGGCACCGGGGGCTTCGGCGGCGGCGGCCCGCCGTTGCGGGGGTCGCGCTGCAGCGATTCGACGGCCACCGATTCGAGTTGGCCCTCGGTGTTGGCGCCGAGCCGGCGCACCACGTCGGTGAACGGCCGGATGGCGGTGTCGAAGTCTTCGTTGAGCGTGCCGATCGTGCCCTCCTGCAGGCGGCGCAGGCTGTCGTCGACGTTGTCGGTGTTGACGTTGATCAGCACCTCGGTCCAGTCGGCGGCGGCGCGGGCCACCCGGTTCTGGTACTCGATCTCGGCGACCCGGTCGCGGTGACCCGACCAGATCATGCCGAGCAGCACCACCGCGGCGACCGCGACCACCGCGAGCACGGCGGACGCGACCCCATAGCCGGAGAACACCGGTTCGCGGGCGTCGACGTCCTCGGCTGCGGCGCTGTCCGGCATGGCGGGAAGGCTACCCGGTTGGCTGCGGCCGGCGATGCCGCGCTCAGCCGTGGTGGAGCGCACCCGGACCGCCGGTAGCCGGCTGGCAGGATGGGGAGGTGACCACATCGATGCTCCGCTCGGGAATCGACCTGAGCCATGTCGACCCGTCCATCCGCCCGCAGGACGACCTCTTCGGTCACGTCAACGGCCGCTGGCTGCGCGAGTACGACATCCCGGCCGACCGCGCCACCGACGGCGCCTTCCGCGCGCTCTACGACCGGGCCGAGGAGCAGATCCGGGACATCATCACCACGGCGGCCGGGGCCGCCCCGGCGGGGACGACGGGAACCGCGGCGACCGACGAGCAGCGCATCGGCGACCTGTACGCGTCGTTCATGGACGAGGCGGCGGTCGTGGCGCGCGGGGTGGCGCCGCTGCTCGACGAGCTCACGCTGGTCGACGGCGCCACGGACGCCGACGCGTTGGCCGCGGTGGTGGGCCGGCTGCAGCGCACCGGGGTCGGCGGCGGCGTCGGCGTATACGTCGACACCGATTCGAAGGATTCGACGCGCTACCTGCTGCATATGTCGCAGTCGGGGCTGGGCCTGCCCGACGAATCCTATTACCGCGATCCGCAGCACGCCGAGGTGCTCGCCGCCTACCCCGGACACATCACGCGGATGTTCGCGCTGGTGTACGGGGCTGGCGACCACGCGGTCACCGCGGCCCGCATCGTCGCCCTGGAAACCCGGCTTGCGGCCGCGCACTGGGACGTGGTGAAGCGCCGCGACGCCGACCTGACCTACAACCTGCGGGCCTTCGCCGACCTGCCCGCCGAGGCGCCCGGCTTCGATTGGTCGGGGTGGCTCGGCGCGCTCGGCGGTGCCGCGGACATGGTGGCCGAGGTCGTTGTCCGCCAGCCCGACTACCTCACCGCGTTCGCCGCCGCCTGGGCCGACGTTCCGCTCGACGACTGGAAGGCGTGGCTGCGCTGGCGGCTGATCCACGCCCGCGCGTTCCTGCTGACCGACGAGCTGGTCGAGGAGAACTTCGCGTTCTACGGCCGCACGCTGTCGGGCACCGAGCAGATCCGCGACCGGTGGAAGCGCGCGGTGTCGGTGGTCGAGAGTCTGCTGGGCGACGCCGTCGGCAAGCTCTACGTCGAGCGGCATTTCCCGCCGGAGGCGAAGGCACGCATGGACACCCTCGTCGCCAACCTGCGTGAGGCGTACCGCGTCAGCATCACCTCGCTGGAGTGGATGACGCCGGAGACCCGCCGGCGCGCGCTGGCCAAGCTCGACTCCTTCACCCCGAAGATCGGCTATCCGGCGAAGTGGCGCGACTACTCGGGTCTGCAGATCCGGCGCGGCGACCTGTACGGCAATTACCTGCGCGGCTACGAGCTGGAGCACGACCGCGACCTGGCGAAGCTGGGCGGACCCGTCGACCGCGACGAGTGGTTCATGACGCCGCAGACCGTCAACGCCTACTACAACCCCGGCATGAACGAGATCGTCTTCCCGGCGGCGATCCTGCAGCCACCGTTCTTCGACGCCGAGGCCGACGACGCCGCCAACTACGGCGGAATCGGCGCGGTGATCGGCCACGAGATCGGCCACGGCTTCGACGACCAGGGCAGCAAGTACGACGGCGACGGCAACCTGGTCGACTGGTGGACCGACTCCGACCGGGCCGAGTTCGGCAAGCGCACCCAGGCGCTGATCGAGCAGTACGACGCCTACGTGCCGCGGGAATTGCGCGACGGCCGCTCCCCCCTTCCGCATGTGAACGGCGCGTTCACCGTGGGCGAGAACATCGGCGACCTCGGCGGGCTGTCCATCGCCCTGCTGGCCTATCAGCTGTCGCGCGGCGACGACGAGCCGCCGGTGCTCGACGGCCTCACCGGCGTGCAGCGGGTGCTGTTCGGTTGGGCGCAGGTGTGGCGGACGAAGTCCCGGGAGGCCGAGGCCATCCGGCGGCTCGCCGTCGACCCGCACTCCCCGCCGGAGTTCCGCTGCAACGGCGTGCTGCGCAACATCGACGCGTTCTACGACGCCTTCGACGTCACACCCGACGACGAGCTGTACCTCGAACCCGAGCGCCGGGTGCGGATTTGGAACTAGCGCGGGTGCAAGCGCCTAGATCTGCCAGTCCTGGGCGCCGTCGGGCTGGTTGTAGAGCCCGACGCTGTTCTTGATCACCACCGGGTCGCCGCTGCCGAAGTTGTCGTAGAACCACTGGGCGTTGGCGGGGCTGAGATTGATGCAGCCGTGGCTGACGTTGCGTTTGCCCTGGTCCCCCACCGACCACGGCGCGCTGTGGACGAAGGCGCCGCTGTTGTCGATGCGCACGGCGTTCTGCACCTTGAGCTTGTATCCCTGGGGTGAGTCGACGGGCACGCCGTAGGTCGATGAGTCCATGACGATGTCGGGGAACTTCTCCAGCACGTAGTACGTGCCGTTCTTGGTGTCGTTGCCGGGCTTGCCCATCGACACCGGGAAGGTCTTCTCGAGCTTCCCGTTGCGCATGATCTCCATCTGCTTGGTCTTGTTGTCGACCGTCGCGACGAGCGAATCCCCGACGCGGAAGCTGGATTTCGCGCCGGCGGCGTCGATGTTGACCGTCGTGTGGGCCGGCCAGAAGTCGATGGGCCGCCACCGCACCTGCGTATCGCTCATCCAGTAGAACTTGCCGGGCACCGCCGGGCTCGACGAGACGTGAATGGCGTCCTCGGCCATCTTGCGGTTGGCGATGGGCACCGCGAAGTTGATGATGATCGGCTTGGCGACGCCCACCATGGCGCCGTTGACGGGGTTGAACGCCGGCGGTCGGAACGGCGGCGTGCCGGTGAACGGCAGCGGGTTCTGGCCCGCGGGGGTGCCCTGCGGGATGGGGCCCGGCGCGGCCAGCGCATCCGCCGGCGCGGCCGGTGCGACGGGGTTCGGCGGCGGCGCGAACGGGTCCGGCGGCGGCGGTGGCGCGAAGGGATCACCCGGGGCCGGCGGCACCGGATCGGGATCGGCCGTTGCGACGGGCGCGACCAGGCTGAACATCACCGCGAGCGCGCTGACCAGCAGGATCGCGGCGCGCAGCGCCCAGCTCGATGACGTCTTTCGCATCCCCACCTCCAAGCAGTTCGCCGCCCAGTGTCGCACAGCGGGCCGACGCCCAGGCCGGAATACCCCCGGGGGGTGTGTTCGGTGCAGTCGGAGCGTGCGGTTGCGGCAGCGTGTGCGCCGGTGCCGATGTGCCAGGCTGGCGGGATGATCGTGGCGTTCAGCATCAGTCCCGCAACCTCCGACGAGACGGGCGGGGTGCGCGAGGCGGTCGCGGCGGCGGTCCGGGTGGTGCGGGCGTCGGGCTTGCCGCACGAGACGAACGCCATGTTCACCAACATCGAGGGCGAGTGGGATGAGTGCATGGCCGTCGTCAAGGCGGCGGTGGACGCGGTGGCCGCGGTGTCCCCGCGGGTCAGCCTGGTCCTCAAAGCCGACATCCGCCCCGGCTACACCGGCCAGCTCGCCGCGAAGGTGCAGCGGCTCGAAGCCGAGCTGGGCGGTTAGGACCTCACCAGCCGCGCGATTGCGGCCGACGCCTCGGCGATCTTGTCCGCGGCGTCGTCACCCCCGGCGGCCACGGCGCCTGCGACGCAGTGGCCGAGGTGCTCCTCGAGGAGGCCGAGCGCCACCGACTGCAACGCGCTGTTCACCGCGCTGATCTGGGTGAGCACGTCGATGCAGTACTTGTCGTCGTCGATCATCCGGGCGATGCCCCGCACCTGGCCCTCGATGCGGCGCAACCGCTTGGCGTAGTCGTCCTTGCGGGCGGTGTACCCGTGGTCGGCGCTCACGGCCCGAGCAACTTCTTCATCTGGTCGATCTCGGCCCGCTGGGTCTCGACGATCCGGCGGGCGAGCGCCTTGGCGTCGGGGTTGCCGCCGTTGTCGACCTCCTGCTGCGCCATGGTGACCGCCCCTTCGTGGTGGGCGATCATCGACTGCAGCCACAGCCGGTCGAACGCGGTGCCCCGGCTGTCGGTCAGGCGCTGCATCGTCGCATCGTCGACCATGCCCGCCATCGCGTCGTGACCGCCGGAGCCGGACGTCTCGCCCCAGGCCGTGAGCCAGCCGGTCATGGTGTCGATCTCGGGCTGCTGGGCGTCCGATATCTGCTGCGCGAGGCGTCGCACCTCGGCGTTCTGCGTGCGCTCGGGCACCAGCGCCGACAGCTCGACGGCCTGCCGGTGGTGCGGGATCATGTGCTGCGCGAACATCACGTCCTGGGCGTTGTGGGTGGCGGACGACCCATGGTCGTGGTTGGCATGGTCGTGTTCGGCGGGCTGCTGGCTGCAACCGGCGATCAGCAGCAGGGCGCCGAGCGCGGCGGCGAGGAGGGCGGACAGCCGGATCATGCCATCAGCTTCGGTACCCCGGTGGGGTATGTCAAGCGAGCGTCGCCCGCTGCGCGATCGCGACGGAAGCGATTGGACACGCTGCGCATACTTGACCTCATGAGCGACACCAAGGGTCCCGACATCAAGCCGCGTTCCCGCGATGTCACCGACGGCCTCGAGAAGACCGCCGCGCGCGGGATGCTGCGCGCGGTCGGCATGGGCGACGACGATTGGGAGAAGCCGCAGATCGGCGTCGGCTCGTCGTGGAACGAGATCACGCCGTGCAATCTGTCGCTGCAGCGGCTGGCGCAGTCGGTGAAGGGCGGCGTGCACGCGGCCGGCGGCTTCCCGCTGGAGTTCGGCACGATCTCGGTGTCCGACGGCATCTCCATGGGTCATGAGGGCATGCACTTCTCGTTGGTGTCCCGCGAGGTGATCGCCGACAGTGTCGAGACCGTGGTGCAGGCCGAGCGACTCGACGGCACGGTGCTGCTGGCCGGCTGCGACAAATCCATCCCGGGCATGCTGATGGCCGCCGCGCGGCTCAACCTGGCGTCGGTCTTCGTCTACAACGGCTCGATCATGCCGGGCGTCGCCAAGCTCAGCGACGGCTCGGAACGCGAAGTCACCATCATCGACGCCTTCGAGGCGGTCGGCGCGTGCGCCCGCGGCCTGATGTCGCGCGAGGACGTCGACATCATCGAACGCGCGATCTGTCCCGGCGAGGGCGCCTGCGGCGGCATGTACACCGCCAACACCATGGCCTCGGCCGCCGAGGCACTCGGCATGTCGCTGCCGGGCAGCGCGTCCCCGGTGGCCATCGATTCCCGGCGCGACGAGTACTCCCGCCGGTCGGGCGAGGCCGTCGTCGAGCTGCTGCGCCGGGGCATCACCGCCCGCGACATCCTCACCAAGGAGGCGTTCGAGAACGCCATCGCCGTGGTCATGGCGTTCGGCGGTTCCACCAACGCGGTGCTGCACCTGCTGGCCATCGCGTGGGAGGCGAACGTCAAGCTCACCCTCGAGGACTTCACCCGCGTCGGGCAGCGGGTGCCGCACCTGGCCGACGTGAAGCCGTTCGGCCGCCACGTGATGAAGCACGTCGACGAGATCGGCGGTGTGCCCGTCGTCATGAAGGCGCTGCTGGACGCCGGCCTGCTGCACGGCGACTGCCTGACCGTCACCGGCCTGACGATGGCCGAGAACCTGGCGCACATCGAGCCGCCGGACCCCGACGGCAAGGTGCTGCGGGCGATGAACAACCCGATCCACCCCACCGGCGGCATCACGATCCTGCGCGGCTCTCTGGCGCCCGAGGGTGCGGTGGTGAAATCGGCCGGCTTCGACTCCGATGTGTTCGAAGGCACCGCACGGGTTTTCGAGCGCGAGCGGGCGGCGCTGGACGCGCTGGAGGACGGCACCATCACGCACGGTGACGTCGTCGTCATCCGCTACGAGGGCCCCAAGGGCGGGCCGGGCATGCGAGAGATGCTCGCCATCACCGGCGCCATCAAGGGCGCCGGGCTGGGCAAGGACGTGCTGCTGCTGACCGACGGCCGGTTCTCGGGCGGCACCACCGGCCTGTGCGTCGGCCACATCGCGCCCGAGGCGGTCGACGGCGGGCCGATCGCGTTCGTGCGCGACGGCGACAAGATCCGCCTCGACGTCGCCAACGGCACGCTGGACCTGCTGGTCGACGCCGCCGAACTCGACGCACGCAAGGCCGGCTTCGAGCCGCTGCCTCCCGTGTACACGACTGGGGTGCTGGCCAAGTACACCAAGCTGGTCGGCTCAGCGGCCGTGGGCGCGGTCTGCAGCTAGGCCCCGTTCGCCGAGAACACCGTTCTTGCCGAAAAGCCGGGCATATCGCGCAAGAACGGTGTTCTCGGCGTCAGGTCACCAGCGCGACAGCGAAGCCGTCCCAGCCCTTGCGGCCCACGGTCTGAATGGCGGCCGCGTCGAGCCGCGGGTGCTCGCCCAGTAGCCGGAGCGTCGCGCGCACCGCCTGGGCTTGCCGGTCCTCGGGCGCGGGATGCAGCACGCGGCCGTTGCGCACCACGTTGTCGACGACGATGACGGTGCCCGGGCGGCCGAGGTCGACGGCCCACTGCACGTAGGCGAGGTTGTTCTCCTTGTCGGCGTCGATGAATACGAAGTCGAACGGCTCGCCGCCGGCCAGCGTCGGCAGCGAATCGAGCGCGGCCCCGACGACGATGTCGACCCGGTCGGCGACACCTGCGCGGTCCAGGTTGCGGCGGGCGACCTCGGCGTGCCGCGGCTCGTATTCCAGCGTGACGATCCGCCCGGTAGGCCCGACGGCGCGGGCCAGGCAGATGGTGCTGTAGCCGCCGAGGGTGCCGATCTCCAGCACCCGGCGCGCGCCGCCGATGCGGACCAGCAGCCCGAGCAGCCGGGCGGCCTGCGGTGACACCTCGATCGGCGGCAGTCCCGCCGCGGCACTGTCGGCCAGCGCGGCCGTCAGCACCGGATCGTCGCCCAGCAGGAGCTCGTCGAGCAGCACGTCGACGTCGTGTGCGGTGGCATCGGTCACCCGCGTCACGGTAAACCCACCGCTGTCAGCCGGTGCCCTCGCGCACCCCTTCCTGTGCGTAGACCACCCCGAGCACATGCCCGACCTCCGGACCCATCACCGCGTCGCACAGCTGGCGCATCGTGGTGACGAACCGCGGGCCGTGCGGCGGCTCGTCGTCGGCCAGGCAGAGATGGTGGGCGATCTCGTGCAGCACCACCAGCTCGCGCAGCGCCCAGGTGCCGGACCGGTCGGGCACCGCGATGGCCGCACCCGCCGTCGAGCGCTCGTAATGCGCGGCGGTGGCGCCGCGGCGGCGACGGACGGCCAGCGGCGCGGCACCAGGCCACCGTGCCTGCACCGCCGGCAATGCCAGCACGTCGTCGACGTAGCGCTGCACCGATTCGACGGAACCGAACCGGCCCTCCGGCGGGAGCGTCAGCTGGGCGCCGAAGAAGTCGACCAGCGGCGAACCGCGCTGCGCCACCCGGTCGAAGAGGGTGCGGACGAACGCCTCGGCCGCGTACACCTGTGATCGCTGGGTGTCGCGGCTCGCCGTCACGGCAGCGCGGTCCGGGCGCCGGACAATTCGGCGCTGTTGCCCAGCCGCGCGCGCCGGCCGGCGCGGTCACCGGCCCGCCGCGCCGCCGACGAGTAGCCGGCGGTGGCACGGGCCGCCCGCCAGGTGCCCCGCGCCCGGGACTCGCTGCGGTAGAAGTCCCGCAGCTCGATGTCCTTGTTGCGCAACGCCAGCGCGGTGCCCGGTGCGGAGCCGCGGGCCTCGGACGCCTCGTGGCGGGCCTGCGTCCGCGCCTCCTGCAGCCGCTGCCCGACCCGTGCGCCGAAGGCCAGCTGGAAGTTCAACCGGGCGGTGATGGTGGGCGTCGGCCGGTGGTCGCCGCTGGCGATGTAGGCGTCGGAGGCCCGCACCATCTGCACCACCAGGCTCGCGTACAGCGCCTTGGTGGCGTCGATGTCCTCGGCGAACCCGTAGGCGTAGACGAACGACGAGTTCGACGCCACGTCGCAGGCGACGTCGTTGGCGGCGGCGACGACGGCGAAGAGCTGCACGTAGGTACGCAGGCCCTTGGTGCCGGGGTTGCCGATGGTGACGGTGCGCTGCACCGGAACCTGCTGCGGTGTACGGCTTTTCGCGTGCGATCTCGCCACGGCGAGGTCGATGGACGTGGCGGTGGCGAGGCGCTGGGCCGCCGCCAGGAACGCTTCGGCCTCGTGCGGGTTGTCGGTGCCCTCGGCCTGCCGGAGCAGCGCGGCGATCCGCGCCAGCATCTTGTCGGTCATGGCGCCACGGTAGGGCACCGCTTTCGACAACCCGCCGGCAGCGCTACCGGGTGGCGAAGGCCTGCAGTGCCGTGACGAACTGCGGCGACAGCGGCTTGTCGTTGGCGTAGTCGGCGACGCTGTCGGTGGGGTCGTCCTTCAGCACGTGGTTGACGCCCCGCAGCTGCACGTCGTCCAGCGCGGTGGCCGCCAGCGCGTCGGCCAGTGGCTGCATCTGGTCGCACGGCGCCTGGCCGTCGGCGTCGCTGCAGGTCAGCAGCACCTGCGTGGTCGGCGGCACCCGCCGCGCCAGGGCCACCGGGTCGATTGCGTCGCTCTCGACCACCGCGGCGACGTTGCCGGGATGCAGCAGCCCGCGCAGCTCCGGGGGCAGCTGCGGCACCGTCTTGGTGGTCCGCGCCTGCTGCACGGCCGTCGTCCAGGCGGTCATCAACTGATCGGCCTGCTGCGCAGTGACGCGGCCTTCCCGCACACCCGCCTCGTTCTGCGCCCGCAGCTTCGAGGTGATGAGGTCCAGGTAGCGGCCCGGCAGCGGCTGCAGCAATCCCAGGGTGTGGATGCGCGGCGCGTCGGGCGCGGTGTCGACGGCCAGCTGGAGGGCGTGGACCGTGCCCTCCCCCAGCCCGTAGGCGCCGATGCGGTCCGGCGCGGTGGCCGGTTGGGCGGCGAGGAAGCGCACCGCGGCCTTGGCGCCGCCGGTGAACACCGCGCTGCCGACGGCCGCCGGATTCTGGGCGTAGGGGCCGAGCCCGGTGTCGCCGGTGCCCACCTTGTCGTAGCGCAGGCTGGCGACGCCGGCGTCGGAGAGCCGCTGCGCGATGTCGCGCATGGTGCCGATCTTGCCGGCCACCTTGTTGTCGCCGTTGCGGTCGGTCTGCCCGCTCTCGGAGATCAGCACCGCGGCCGGACCAGCGTCGCCGTCGCGGCCGTGCCGGTAGGTGCCGTGCAGCGTCAGGCCGTCCGCGGTGAACGTCACCTCGTCCTCGACCCACGGCGATGCCGTCTCACCCGAGTTCCCGGACGAGCAGCCGGCGACCAGCAGCAGGGCGAAAAGCGGTGCGGCCCACCGGCTCCTCACAGGTGGGTCTCGATCCACGACACCACGTCGTCGAGCACCCGGTCGCGCTCGGGCTCGTTGAACACCTCGTGATACAGCTCGGGATAGATCTTGAGCGCGACGTCGGCGCGGCCGGCGTGCTCGGCGAGCTTGCGGCTGCCGGCCGGGGGCACCAGCGTGTCCGCACCGCCGTGCACGATGAGCAGCGGCTTGGTCAGTTGCGCCGCCAGCTGCGGCTGCCGCTCCCCGACCGTGATCAGCGCCCGGGCGATCCCGGCGGGCACGCGGCCGGTGTGCACCAGCGGATCGGATCGGTAGGCGGCGACGACGGCCGGATCGCGGGAGATGGCGTTCGCGTCGAGCAGCTGGGTCGGCGCGCCGGGGAGGAACCGGCCGAGCACCTTGCCGATGGCCGCCATCGGCGCGCCGATCTCGTCCTGCATCGCGACGGCCGGCCCGGAGAGCACCATCGCGGCGTAGCGGTCGACGTGCTCGGCGCCGTAGGCGAGAACGATCGCGCCGCCCATGCTGTGGCCGAGGACGACCACCGGGACGCCCGGGTGCTCGGCGGCGGCGATGTCGACGAGCGTGCCGTAGTCACCGGTGTACTCCGAGATGTCGCCGACGATCACCCGCTTGCCGCCGGAGCGGCCGTGGCCGCGGTGGTCGAGCGCATACACCGCCAACCCCGCCGCCCCGAACCGCTGCGCGACATGGGCGTAACGACCGGCGTGTTCGGCGTAGCCGTGCGCGAGCACCACCACGCCGCGGACCTCGCCGTCGGGCGTCCAGCGGTCGTAGACGATGCGGACGCCGGGGCGAGCGGAGCGACGGGAAGAGGTGCCGCCGACGCCGTCGAAGGCCTGCTCGCTGCGGGTACTCGCCATTCGGGCAGGGTAGCCGCCGGTCGCGGGAACCACCGAAATCGCCTGACCTCCCTGCGTAGGCTGGGCAAGCGTGAGCGTCCTGGCACATACCGACGACGAGTTCCTCCTCCAGGCCGAAGCGCACCGGCGGGAACTGCTGGCGCACTGCTATCGGCTCACCGGCTCGTTGCACGACGCCGAAGACCTGGTGCAGGAAACCCTGCTGCGGGCGTGGAAGGGCCACGGCACTTTCCGCGGCCAGTCGTCGCTGCGGACGTGGCTCTACCGGATCGCCACCAACACCTGCCTGACGGCGTTGGAGAGCCGGCAACGCCGTCCGCTGCCGAGCGGGCTCGGCGCCCCGAGCTCCGACCCGCACGACGAGCTCGCCCAGAACGCCGAGGTGCCGTGGCTGGAACCACTGCCCGACGACGCGCTGGACCCCTCGACCATCGTCGGGTCCCGGGAGTCGGTCCGGCTGGCGTTCGTCGCCGCGCTGCAGCACCTGTCCCCGCGGCAGCGCGCCGTGCTGGTGCTGCGCGACGTGCTGCAGTGGAAGGCCGCCGAGGTGGCCGAGGCGCTCGGCACCTCCACCGCCGCGGTGAACAGCCTGCTGCAGCGGGCGCGCGCGCAGCTCGACGAGGTCAAACCGAGCGCCGACGACCGGTACAGCACCCCGGATTCGCCCGACGTGCAGGATCGGCTCGCCCGCTACATCGCGGCATTCGAGGCGTACGACATCGACCGGCTCGTCGAGCTGTTCACCGCCGAGGCCGTCTGGGAGATGCCGCCGTTCACCGGCTGGTACCAGGGGCCGCAGGCCATCGGCGACCTCTCGCGCCACCACTGCCCCGCCGAGCGCGCCGGCGACATGCGGCTGATCCCCACCACCGCGAACGGCCAGCCCGCCGCCGCGATGTACCTGCGCGACCCGCAGACCGGACACCACGAGGCGTTCCAGTTGCACGTGCTGGCCATGGCCGCCGCCGGCATCGACCACGTCGTCGCGTTCATGGACACCTCGCTGTTCGCCCGCTTCGGGCTGCCCGAGCGGCTCGTTGTCGGGGGCAGCGCCGGCCACTAGGCTGGTATTCGAGGTAGGGGTAGGGACGTGACCGATTTGACCGCAACCGTCGACATCCGCCGCGCGTCCGACCGGGCGGCGACGAAGATCTCGTGGCTGGACTCGAAGCACTCGTTCTCGTTCGGCAGCCACTACGACCCGGCCAACACCCATCACGGGCTGCTGCTGGTGAACAACGACGACATCGTCACGCCCGGTGCGGGTTTCGAGACCCATCCGCACCGCGACATGGAGATCGTGACGTGGGTGCTGCGTGGCTCACTGGTGCACCAGGACTCGACCGGACACTCGGGCGTCATCTATCCCGGCCTGGCACAACGCATGTCGGCCGGCCGCGGGATCCTGCACTCGGAGAAGAACGACTCGTGGCGGCTCACGGGCAGCGAAAGCCACCGGGAGCCGGTGCATTTCGTGCAGATGTGGGTGGTGCCCGACGAATCCGGGATCAGCCCCGGCTACCAGCAGCTGGAGATCGGCGACGAACTGCTCCGCGGCGGGCTCGTCACCATCGCGTCCGGCATGCCGCAGCACGCGGGCGAGACTGCCATCGCGATCCGTAACCGCTACGCGGCGCTGCACGGCGGTCGGCTGCAGCTCGGCGACACCGTGACGCTTCCGGAGGCCCCGTACGTGCACCTGTTCGTGGCGCGCGGCGCCGTCGACCTCGAAGGGGCCGGCCCGCTGCACCAGGGCGACGCGGTGCGCTTCACGGCGACGGGCGGCCAGCGTGTCACCGCGACTGAGCCGGCCGAGATCCTGGTCTGGGAGATGCATGCCGGGCTTGCGGCCGCGTAACGCGGGCGCGCTCGTCGCCGTCGCCGTCCTGCTGGCCGGGTGCGGCGGCGGCGACGTATCGCCGTCGACCACCGCACCGACGTCTGCCGCCCCGGTCGCCGGCGGCAGCGCCCGGGTGACGCTGACCGTGCCCGCTGAGTTCGCGCAGCCGCCGTTCGACGAGCCGCGCGCGGCGGTGGTGCCGACCGGGTGGACGATCTCGGTGTGGGCCCGCATCCCCAAGGCCCGGCTCGCGGCGTGGGCGCCCGACGGCGCACTGCTGGTGTCGGTTCCGGCCGACGGCAGCGTGCGCCGGCTCACCGCCGACGACCGCGACGGCGTGCTGTTGCGCGGCCTCGAGCAGCCGCACGGGCTGGCCTTCGCCGGATCGACGCTGTATGTCGCCGAGAGCAACCGGGTCGTCGCCTACGACTACACCGGCGGCACCGCCCGCGCGCCGCGCGTCGTCGCCGCGAACCTGCCCGACGCGAAGAGCCCGGAGCTGCGCGGCGCGTACTCGCACGCATTGAAGAGCGTGGCCGTGGGAACCGACGGCGCCGTGTACTTCTCGATCGGGTCGACCGGCAACATCTCGGCCGCCGACCGCGAGGCGACGCCGCCGCGCGCGACGATCATGCGGGTTCCGCCGGGCGGCGGGCCGGCAGCGCCGTTCGCCACCGGCGTCCGCAACGGCACCGGGCTGGCCGTCGCGCCGGACGGTGCGGTGTGGACCGCGGTCAACAACCGCGACAACATCGCCTTCCCCGACGGCCCCCGGCGCGGTCAGGTCGACCAGAGTTACGTCAACGACCATCCGCCGGAGTCGGTCGCGCGGCTGACGCCCGGCCGCGAACTGGGCTGGCCGTACTGCAATACCGACGGCGGGCCGGCGAACCTGCCGCTCATCCCCGACGTGCAGACCAACGCCGACGGGTCGAAGCTCGACTGCGCCGCCCTGCCGCCGATCGAACAGAGCATGGGCGCGCACTCGGCGCCGCTCGGGATGGCCTTTGCCACGCTGCCCGGGCCGCTCGGTCGCGGTGCGCTGATCGGGGTGCACGGCTCGTGGAACCGGGAGCCGGCGCGCGCACCGGAGGTGTCGTTCTATCCCTGGCGCGACGGCGGGCTCGGCGACCAGCAGACGCTGGTCGGCGGCTTCCAGGCGGCCGACGGCTCCCGCTGGGGACGTCCCGTCGCGGCAGTGGCCGGGCCCGACGGCGCGGTCTACGTCACCGACGATTACGCCGGCGCGGTGTACCGGCTGGCGCCGCCGCCCTAGTTCACCGGACCGGCCAGAGCCGAGATCTTGAGCGCCGCGACGATCAGCGCGAACGCGCCGCCGGCGTCTCTCCGGTTCTCAGCCACGCCGTCGAATATCGACGCCTCCCGCACCACGACGCCCCCGAAGGCCGGAACCTTCGAGGGCGTCGTTGTCGAGTGTCAGCGTCGGGTGACGGGTGAGCCGGTTCCTGCGCCGCGCCGGCCCGTGATGCCGGTGTAGATCGCGATCAAGACGCAGGCGACGACGATTCCGACGAGGAACGGGATGACCTTCCAGCCGCCGTTCTCGTTGCTGTAGCCGAGCTTGTAGGTGATCCAGGTTCCGAGGAACGATCCGACCACGCCCAGCAGGATCGTCATGACCACGCCGATGTTCTGCTTACCTGGAAGGATCAGGCGAGCGAGCGCGCCGACGATGAGGCCAACGACGATGGCGCTCAGAATTGTCCACAACATAGCCGCTCCTTTGTTCTACGGCGCCTTCCGTGGTGCCGCTGTCCGCCGTGTTCCCCGTTTGGGGAAGGTCTAACGCTTCGATGACCAAATTTGCGGCAGAAGCGGCCACATCGTGACCCGTCCGCGACGCGCCGCAACCGCGCCGCAACGGAACTGTGACGAAAGTTGACAGTGTGGTTCCTGTGACTGATTCTTCGGATATCGCCCCAGCTCAGGAGGGAGTCGGACTGTGTCGACGCCGAGGTTGCGCCGCCTGCTGTCCGGCTGCCTGGCCGTCGCCCTGCTCCCGGCACTCGCGCTGATCGGGGAGCAGCCCGCCCGCGCCGAGGGCGATGCCCGCGCGATGCTGATGGCGGCGATCGCCAACACCAAGGGCGCTTACCTGGTCTACAACTTCGGCGGCCAATACGCGGCGCCGTTCCGCAACGCCGCCGGCGCCGAGTACACGCTCGACAACGGTGGCCGCCTCATGACCATCAAGAACGCCACCGCTCGGATGACTCCGCGGCTCTTGGTCGACAGCCACGCCGGGGCGCAGTCGCGTTGCGAGCGCACGCCCGGCGCCCGCACCGCCGAAGGCCTGCGACAGGCGTCGGAGACCTATCCCCCGCTGCAGGCCTGGCAGGCGCTCGGCATGCCGGTGATCGCGATCAACGCGAACTTCTTCGACGTCCGGCCACAGGCCGGCGGGTCGTGGAAGGCCACGGGGTGCAGCTCGCCGCTCGGCGCCTACGTCGACAACACCCGCGGCCAGGGCCGCGCCAACACCGCCGTCACCGGCACCGTCGCGTACGCCGGCAAGCAGGGATTGTCCGGCGGCGGCGAGAATTGGAGCGCGCTGGCGACGATGATCCTGCCCGTCGGCGCGGCTCCCTACGTCGTGATGCCGAAGGGCGACAACGATTTCGACGCCGCCACGCCGGTCATCCAGCGGTTGACGGACGCCGGTGCGCGGTTCGTCGCGGTGAGCGGGATCGGCTTGCTGGCGCCCGGTGCAACCGCTCAGCTGGGCGACGGCGGCCCCAGCGCCGCCCGCACCGCCGTCGGCTACAGCAGGGCCCGCGACGAGCTGTACGTCTTCCAAGGCGGCAGCTACACACCGGACAACATGCAGGACCTGTTCCGCGGCCTCGGCGCCGACCAGGCGATCCTGCTCGACGGCGGTGGCTCCTCAGCGATCGTGTTGAAGCGCGACACCGGCGGCATGTGGTCCGGTGCCGGCGCGCCGAAGGGCAGTTGCGACACGCGGCTGGTGCTGTGCGACTCGCGGGAGCGCGCGCTGCCGAGCTGGCTGGCGTTCAGCTGAGCGGCGGTCAGAGCCGAGCGGGCTGGCCCATCACGCGCCGCAGGATCGGATCGCTGAGCCGCAGCGGCAGTCTCGGCACGATCGCGGCGGCCAGCGCCGGTCCGGCACCCACCACGTAGCGGGCCTTCGGCCGCTTCGCGGTGAGCGCCCGCTCCACCACGTCGGCGACCTTCTCCGGCGGCGCGGCCATCCGCTGCGACACCGGGATCGCCTTGCGGAAACCCTCGATGTGCCTGCCGTAGAGCCGGCGGTGGTCGGCCGAGAGCTGGGCGACGGTGTCGTCGAGCACCTGTTCGGCGGTGTGCCACATGTCGGTGCTCGTCTGGGCGGGCTCGACGATGCTGACACCGATGTGCCACGGCCGCAGCTCCATCCGCAACGCGTGCGCCGCCGCCTCCAGGCCGAACTTCGACGCGCCGTACGCCCCGAAGAAGGGCGCCGACACCTGCCCGTTGACGCTGGAGATGAAGACGATCCGGCCGCGCGACGCCCGCAGCCGCGGCAGCAGCGCCTGGGTGACGGCGAGCTGGCCGACGACGTTGACCTCGAGCTGACGGCGGATGTCGGCCGGGCTGATGGTCTCGAGCGGGCCGCCGACCGCGATGCCGGCGTTGTTCACCAGCGCGTCGAGCCGCTCGGGCAGCGCGGCGGGCAGCGCTGCGATGTGCGCCTCGTCGGTGACGTCGAGGACGACCGGCCGGATGCGCGGATGGCGGCCCAACTGGTCGGCGTCGCGGTCAGTGCGGACGCCGCCGAACACCTCCCAGCCGTCGGCGGCGAGGCGCGTCGCGATGGCATGGCCGATGCCGCGGGACGCACCCGTGACGAGAACTCCTGGCATGCCGGCCAGCCTATCGACGGCGGCCGCTCAGACCGGTGGCAGGCGCGGCGTGATGTCGAGGTTGCTGATCAACGGCATGTCGTCGATGAACCACCGGCTGCCCTCCCGGTGCATGGCGAGCCGGTACGACCGGTACTGCAGCGACGGGATATTGCGGGTCTTCGGGCTGATGCTCGTGGTGTTGGTGTACACCATCGCCGTGGCGGTGTCGCCCTCGAACGACTCGACGGCAACCGCCACGACCTGGGTGGACGTGCTGACCTCGGCCTGCTTGTTCATCGCCGCCATCGCGTCCATGGTCTTGCGGTACTCCTCGGCGAGCTCGCTGCCGAGGTACTGCGACGAGCGGGCCTGCAGGCCTTCGATGTTCTCCGGCGTGTACGTCCACAGCGCGGTGATCCCGTCGGCCGCGGTGCGCGCCACGTTCAGCTTGCTCTGCACCTGCGCGGCGTGCGACAGCTGCGGCTGTGCCATCGCCGCCGCGAAGGCAGACGCCGCGACGAACAGCACCGCGGCGACCGCCGCAGCCGCGAAGACCAGCCGGTTGGGTGGCTTGCGGACCTTCGGGCCCGGCTCGGCGGCCGGTTCTGCGGCGGCCGGTTCTTCCGCGGCCGGTTCTGCGGCGGCCGGTTCTTCCGAGGCGGGTCCGTCGGCGGGCGACCCGTCGTCTCCCGCGTCCCCGGTCGTCTCGGTGCTCACCGCGCCCCCGGCCGCGTCGCCCTCGGCGAGCTCGGCGGCCCGCTCCTCGGTGGTGGCCGGCTCGACCGGCGGCTCGTGCTCCCGGAGGGTGCCGGCGGCCGGATCGTCGCCCCCACTCATGGGACGTCCGTCACGTCGCTGATCTTCCACTCCTGCCCCCTCTTGACGGTGGTCACCTGCCACCGCTTCTGAATCTGCTCGGCTGACTTGCCGTCCGGCGACGCGCGAGCGATGTTCATGACCACCAGCGTGCGGATGCTGCCGTCGTCGTCGTGATGGACCAGGCCGGCAGACGCGACGGAACCCGACGTCACGGTGCCCAACCCGGCGATCAGGACGACCTGGTTCTTCATCTGCGTCATCTGGTCCTCGAACGGGCCCGTCGACTTCGCGATCACGCTGTCGGCGTACTGGTTGGCCGCGAACGGGTTCGGCGAAGTGAACTCGACCATGAACGATTTCACGAAATCGAGCGCCGCCGCTTCGTCGATCTGCGCGCGGTGAACGCGGGTCGTCGCCACCGCCATCAGGGCGTTGGCGGCGATCGCCCCCGCGACCAGCAACGCCACCACCGCGCTCGCGGCGATGACACTCCACCGCCGCCTCCGCAGCCAGCCGAGTGCGGACCGACGCGTCGGCGCCTCGGTGGCGCCCGGCTCGGCGGTGGCGGCCTCGGTGGCGACGTCGGCGGGTTCCTCGACCGGATCGATCCGGCGGCGGGGGCTCATCGGGGCGCTCCCGGTGCCGGCGTGTTGGGCGGAGGCGGCGCCGGCGCAGTGGGCGGCGCGGCGGTCGGCGGCGGGGTCGACGCGTTGGGCGGCGGCAGCGGCCGCAACCCGGACACCCGCCACGCCCCGTCGCCGTTGCGCTCGAAATCGACGAACACGTTGACGTTCGACAGGAACGCCGTGCTGGCGGGATCGTTGCCCCGCTGACCGCGCAGGAACATCAGCAGCTGCGCCCGGTCGGGGGACGCCGACAGCACCGCGCTGTCGACCACCCAGTACTGCGTGTCGACGATCTTCCGTTTGCGTGCGGCCTGCTGTTCGGCGACGAACTGCTCTCGGAAGGAGTCGGTCACCAGCTCCTGGGCGTACTGGAAGTCCTGGTCCACGGTGTCGGCGCTGTAGCTGAGCAGGTCGCCGACCAGTTCCGGCGCCTGCGCGCGGAGCTCCTCCCGGGTGTCGGCGGTCTGCCGTTGCGGGCGGTAGACGGTCAGCGCGCCGAGCACGGCGCCGGCGACTGCCAACGCGGTCACGGCGGCGACGACGACGGCGACCACCCTCGGCACCCGGCGCTTCGGCCGCGGGACGGGCCGGACCTCGGTGCGGGCCAGCAGATCGGCAAAGGTGCGGCGGCGGTCGTCCCACAGCGGCCACAGCCACCCGACGAACACCGACAGCGTGTCGAGCAGGTGCAGCAGATCGCGCAGCAGCGCCCGCCACGCCGGCAGCACCGGACCGTCAGCGGCCTCGCCGCGGCCGACCACCCGCAGACCGAGCAGCGCCCGGCCGAGCGTCCGGCCGGTCAGCGCCGGCCCCAGCCAGCGGTTGGCGGCGACGGCCAGCAGCAGCACACCCGCTGCCCCGGCCGCGCTCCAGCGCAGCCACGCAACGTCCCGGGCGATGACGGCGAGCAGCACGAACGACGCCACCGCGCCAAGGCCGAGCAGCACGTCGATGGCGAAGGCGGCCGCGCGCGCGCCCCACGAGGCGACGGGCCGATCCGTCGCGACCGCCTCGTCGCCGACGGCGTTCTCGTCGAGCACCGTGGTCAAGCCGACACCGTGTCGAGTCGGGCCACCTTGAACTGTCCGGCGTCCGGCGCCATGCGGGCCCGCAGCCGGTAACCGATCTCCTGGTCAGCACTCTGGACGTTCGACATCTTGACGCGGAACGACACCAGGACGTCCATCGAGCCGTCGTCGTTGTGCTTCTCGACCGCGGCGTGCATGTCCTCGATCTGCAGCTTCACGTCGGCGGCTTGATACGCCTCGACGAGCATCGGCGCGAAGAAGTTCGCCTGCACACCGAAGTCGCCGGTGCTGCACTCGATGATCTTCTGCTGGCTGGCCGCCATCGCCGAGACGTCCGGCGCGTGGGTGGCGGCGACGCAGTTCTTCGCGGCCGCGGCGGCGGCGGCCTCGTTGCGGGAGGTGTCCGCATCGCCGCGGTTCGCCCGCCACGTCAGGTAGCCGAGCGTTCCGACTCCGAGCGCCAGCACCGTCAGCAGGACGGCCACGGCCGCAATCCAGCCGCGCGACAGGAACGACGCCCCGTCGGGCGGTGCCGGTGCGTCGGGCTGTGCCGTCTCGTCGGCGGCGGCCTGCTCGTCGGTGGCGCCCGCCGCGTCGAGGTCGGACCCGGACGGATCGTCGGATGTGGGGGATTCCGGCGCGGGAGCTACGTCCTCGGCCGCGTCGTCGGTGTGATCGGTGGGGTTCAGCCGGCCGGTGCCAGCATCTCCTTCCATCCGTTGTCTCCTGTACTGATCGAATTCGACACGTCGTAACGAGTGCCGTCGGGCCCGATGGCTTCGCCGCTGGCCGGGCTGTACACCGCCGAGGCCGGGGTGTAGACGCACGGGTTGGGCTGTTGGCCGTTGCACTGCACGGTACCCGTGCCCGGCGGCGTCAACGGATCGCTCGTCGGCGGCACCGGTCCGGGCAGTTGATCGGCCGGCAGCGGGTTCATGCCGTTGTTGATGGTGGGCGCGGGGATCACCCGGCCCGGTTCGACCGGCTGGTCGCAGCGGGCCGCGGGCGCCGGGCAGTTGACGATCTGGTTCGGATCGCCGTACCAGGGGTTGGTGCCGGCCGGGGTGTACGGCTCGTCGCTGCGGCACTCCATCGGGGTGGCCGCCCGCTTGCCGGGCACGTCGGCGCACGGATAGTTGCGCGCGCCGCGCACCACGTTCGCCGGGGTGTCCTTCGGGACCTTGCAGTAGGTGTTCTCCGGCAGGTCCACCGTGCGGACGTCGGCCGGCGACCGCCACTGCGACGCCGGGATGAAGCCCGTCAGGCACGGCGGCGGCTGGTTGATCGTCAGGCTGAAGTCCAGCGCGGCCTGGCCGGGGAACGGCGCCGCCACGGTCTGGGCGATCGCGGCGCCCTGCGGCAGCACCACCAGCGTCTGTTCGAGGCCCTTGTTGTACCGCTTGAGCATGTCGAGCACGATCTCGAGGTTCGCCAGCGTCTGCGGCAGCGATTCCCGCACGCCGCTGAACACCGTGTTCAGCTGATCGGCCGTCGGCGCGGCCTGCGTCAGCCCGTTGCGCAGCGACTGGTCCTCGGCCGCCGCCTGCGCCCCGATCACGTTCAGGTTGGCCGCCCACTGCCCGATGGCGTCGCCGCTGTTGACCTGGCTGTCGAGGATCGGCGCCGAATTGTCGACGATCGCGTTGACGTCGCCGATGTTGCGGTTGAAGTCGCCAACGATCGCCTGGGTGGCGTCGACCAGCCGTTGCAGGGACGGCCCGAGCCCACCGACCGCCAGCGCCGTCTCGTTGAGCAGCGTGGCGATCTTGTCCGACGGCAACGCGCCGAGGCCGTTGTTGGCCGCGTCGAGCGCCGGCCCGACCTCCGCGGGAACGGTGCTGCGGGTGATGGTCTGGCCGTCGCCGAAGAACTTGTCGTTGTCGTCGGACGGCGACACCAGGTCGAGGTACTGCTCGCCGATGGCCGACACCGAGTGCACGTTCGCGGTGGCGTCCACCGGGATCCGGTAGCGGTTGTCGATGCTCATCGACGCCCGGGCACCGGTCTCGGTGGGCTCGACCTCGGTGACCTTTCCGATCGTGATGCCGCGATAGGTCACGTTGGCGGTCGGATAGAGCCCACCGGAGGCCGGCAGCGTCGCGTTCAGCGTGTACCGGCCGATGCCCATGAGGCTGGGCACCCGCAGGTAGTACCAGCCGAGCACCACCAGCGCCAGCACCGTCAGCACCGTGAACAGCACGAGCTGTATGCGGATGAAGCGGGTCAGCACGACTCACTCCCCCCTTTCCACGAACGGTCCGGCGACCGGGTCGTTCGGGTGCGGGGTGAACCGCACGTCCGGGATCATCGTCGACGGATCGCGGCCCCACGCCTGCTCCAGGGCACGCAGCGCTCCCGAGAACCCGGTTCCGGTGAGGAACGAGTTGTCGATCGAGCTGAGCGTCAGGTCGAAGGTGGCGGAGGTGTTGATGTAGTCGCCGCGGATGACCTTGGGCAGGTTGTCGATGTTGTACGGCGCGGTCAGCATCAGCTTGAGCGCTCCGATCAGGTACGGCGAGGCGCGCCCCAGCTGCTTGAGCGGCCGCTGCAGCAGCTCCAGGTTGCGGTCGAGGTCGGCCCGCGCGGCCGTCAGCGATCGGTCCACCACCGCCGACAGGTCACCGAGCGCGACCACGGCGTCGCCGAACAGATCCCGTGTCTCGTTGAAGTGCTGGATCAGCGGCGGGAACTCGGTCAGCACCCGGTCGAGCGTGTCGTTGCGGTCGGCGACGATCTGCAGCAGCCGGTTGGTCGAGTCGATCGCCCGGGTGATGTCGTTGCGTTGCGCGTTCAGCTCGGCGGTGAAGGTGTCGAGTTTGCCGAGGAAGTCGCGGATCTGCTCGGCGTTGCCGGTCAGGACGTTGTTGACCTCGTTCTGGATCACCTCGAGGTTCGGGATGCCGCCACCCCGAAGCACGGTCGCGATGCTCGCCAGCGTGCGCTCCGTCGTCGGATACGCCGAGGACTGGCTGAGCGGGATCATGTCCCCGCTCTTGAGCATCTCCTTCGACGGCTCGGCCGGCGCGTTGAGCTCGACGTGCTGGGTGCCCAGCAGCGACGTCTGGCCGATGCGGGCCAGCGTGTTCTTCGGCAGCTTGACGTCGGGCTGCAGGTCGAGGGTCAGCGTGGCGATCCAGTCCTTCAACTCGATCGACCGCACCGAGCCCACGTAGACGTCGGCCACCCGGACGCGGCTGTTGACGTTCAACGCCAACGTGTCCGGCATCTGCACGTACAGCGTGATCTTGTCCGGGCCGGTGCCCGGGCCGCCGGGCAGCGGCACGTTGGCGATGCCCCGCCACGACGAGCAGGACGTGAGCACGCACGCCGCGGCCAGCAGCGCAAAGGCTCGGACGACCCATCGCCGCAGCGACGTACGCAGGGTCGGCACGCGCATCAGCCGGCTCCTTCCGCGGGGTAACCGCCGGGCGGCGCGGGCGGCGCCGGGGCGGCAGGTGCTGCCGGACCGGGGGCCGGCCCGGGTGCCGACATCGCGCCAGGCCCGGTCTGGACCTCAGGCGCCGGTGCGGGCGGCGGGATCGGACCCGGATACCACGGCGGCGGCAGCGGGTTCTGCTGGTCGTAGGAGTTCGGCGGTGCACCACCGGGCGGACCGCCCGGCGGCGGCACGATGTCGGGCCCGCCGAGCAGCGCCGCCAGCGAATCCGGCGTCAGCATGTTCTGCGTGAACGGCTGCACCTGGACGCCCTGCATGCCCGGCGCGACGACCCAGCCCGGCTCGTGGTTGCCGTGCGAGAACAGCGTGTCGCGCGACCAGATCCCCGGCACCGTCGTGTCCTTGTAGCCCGGCGGCGGCTGCAGCCGCTGCTCGGAATAGGCCACGTACTTCGGCAACGTCTCCGCGGTCGAGAACTGGTTCACGCCGAACGGCGGGAAGTTGAACTTGATCGCGTCGAAGATCGGCCCGAGATACTGCGCGCACAGCTCCGCGGACTCCTGGTAGCCGAGCCGACTGCCCGCCTGGATCGCACTGCAGATGAACTGCATCGGGTTGGCGAAGCCGTTGATGACGGGCACCGCGGTCAGCGCGCCGTGCGTGGGCGAGTAGATGTTCGTGAAGTTCGCGCCCAGGTTCGGGAACACGTGCAGCGCGGTCTCCAGGCCGTCACGCGGCTTCGGCTGCAGCAACGCCGTGGTGGCCTCGGACAGGTTGTTGACGTCCGTGGTCAGCACTTCGCTGTTCTGGTCGAGGAACTGCCGCGTGGTGGTGAGCAGCTGGTCGATCTGCCGCAGCGCCTGGGACACCTCCTGGTCGGAGTTCGAGAACGCGTTGGTGAACTGCGCGAGGTTGTTGTTGAGCGACACGAACTGCTGGTCGTTGCGGTACAGCGCGTTGACGAACGTCGCCAGGCTCTTGATCACCGCGAAGAAGTCGCCGCGGCCCTCGTTGAGCGCGGTGAGCGACTGCGACAGGCTGGTGAACGTCTTGTTGATCTGCTCGCCCTTGCCCGCGAGCCCGTCGGCCGCCGACTCGATGATGTCGCCGAACGGACCCTTCGGCTGCTC
Source organism: Mycobacterium sp. MYCO198283 (assembly GCF_021213805.1). Lineage (GTDB taxonomy): Bacteria > Actinomycetota > Actinomycetes > Mycobacteriales > Mycobacteriaceae > Mycobacterium. The sequence continues at coordinate 3,174 of NZ_JAJQJI010000003.1, read as the reverse complement.
GGGCGTCGGGCCGAGCTCGGTGACGATCTTCGTGATCTGGTCGCGCAGCTCGTCCCACTCGACGGGCACCTGGGTGTGCTGGAGGTCGATGACATCGCCGTCTCGCAGCTCTGCGCCCCCGGTGTAGGCGGGCGACAACTGGATGGTGCGGGACGCGACGAGGCTCGGGTTCAGGATCGACGCGGTGGCGTTTGCCGGCACCTTGTACTTGTTCTCGTAGCTGAAGGTGACCTTCATCTTGTCGCCGTCGGGCTCGATCTTGTCGATCGATCCCACCCGGACGCCCATGATCTGCACCTTGTCGCCCGGGTACAGCGCGAGGGTGTCGCTGAAATACGCGGTGACGGTGTTGGTGGTCAGCCTCTTGTAGGCCTGCCAGCCGACGATTCCGGCGATCAGCGCGACGACGACCACGACGACGCCGACGACCAGGCGCGTGCGGTTGACGCCCTGCGGCAACTTCAGGTTGCGGACGTTGAAGATCGTCGACATCAGCGCGGAGCCCCCAGGTCGCCGCCGGGTGTGATGAACGGTGCCGGCACCTGCGGGCCGGGCCCCGGCGGAGGCGGCGGTCCGTTGAGCGCGGGCGGCGGCGGAGCGAACCCTGGCGGCGGACCGCCCGGATCGGTCCGGCCACCGGGCGGCGCGGGCGGCAGCGGCACCGGGCTACCCGGCACGTCGGGCGAGGCCTGCCCGGGGATCGCGGCGGCCGGGACCCCCGGACCGGGCAGGATCCCGTTCGGGTTCGGCGGCGACGTCGCGACGTTCGGCGGGCCGTAGTTCGGGCCGTACGGGTTGTCACCGAACGGTCCGACCGAGAGCCCCGCGCACGGCAGCGGGTTACCCGGCGACGGGATGCCGTCGGCCGGCGGCGTGTACGAGCACGGCGAACCCTTCGGCACGGCCGGCCCCGGGTTCTCGGCGGTGCCCTCCAGCGGCGTCGGCGCCGGCGGCGGTGCGCCGTTGGGCTGACGCGCCCCGTTCGGGTCCGGGAACTGGAAGGCCGGCAGGCCCGCGTTGCGCCAGAACTCCTCCGGGTCGATGCCGCGCTTCTTGAATGCGGCGTCGACGAACGGCTGCAGGATCTGGTACGGAAGCAGGTTGACGACCATGACCTTGAAGTACGGGCCCGACGCGACGGCCTCGGCGAGCGAGGCGGTGAACTTGCTGAGCGTCACCAGCACGTCGGCCAGGTCGTTCTTGTGCTTGACCAACTGGCCGCTGACCACCCGCAGCTGCTCCAGCACACGGTTGAGGTTCGGGTTGTCGTCGATGAAGCCCTTGACCTGGGTGGAGAAGGCGCTGACGTTCTCCAGCAGGGCGTCGATCTGCGAGTTGCGCTCGTTGAACGCCCGCAGCAGCACCTCGGAGTTCACCAGCAGGTCGTTGACCTGGTGGCTGCGGTTACCGAGCACGCCGGCCACCTTGTTGGCGTTCGCCAGCAGCTGCTTGATCTCGTCGTCGCGCTTGCCGATGGTGTCGGAGAAGCGGGCCACCCCGTCCAGCGCCGCGCTCAGGTGCGGCGACGTCTGGTCGAGGGTGTCCGACAAGACGTTCAGCGACTCCTTGACGGTGCGGATGTCCCAGCCCTGCGCGGCCTTCGTCACGTCGAAGAACGCGTCGTAGATCTGGTACGGCGTGGTGCTCTGCCCCAACGGCAGCACGTCGTTGGCGCGCAGCCGCTGGTCGCCCTTCGGCGTGATCTCCAGGACCTTCTTGCCGAGGATGGTGTCGGTGCGGATCGCCAGCTGGCTCTCCTTGCCGATGGTGTTGCTGCCGATGGTGAAGCCCATGACGACCTTGTCGCCGTCGATCGTGAGCTTCTTGATCTCCCCGACGTCCGTGCCGGCGATGCGCACCTTGTCGCCGGTGTTCAGGCCGCCCGAGTCCGAGAACTGCCCGTAGTAGGTGGGCGTCGCGAAGATCATCGGGACCGACGCGAAGCTCTGTCCGACCCCGATCACCAGGAGGAGGACGAGGACGCCGACGATGCCGTTGCGGATCCGGTTTTCACTTTCGAGCGTTCTCACTGCGGCGTGCACCTACCCGTCGGCTGTGAGGTGATCTTGACGGTGCGCACCGGGCCGCCCGGCTGCAGGCCGTTGAGCTTGAGGTTGATGTCGCACAGATAGAAGTTGAAGAAGTCACCATAGACGCCGCCGGTGCGACCGATGCGCCGGAGTGCCTCGGGAAGCTTCGTCAACAGGTCGTCGAGCTGCGCTTGCTGGTCGACCAACGGTTGCTGGACGGTGTCGAGGTGGTTGACGGTGTCGCGCAGCAGCGGCCGGTCGTCGGCGAGCAGATCGGCGACCGTGCCGGCCGCGTCGCTGATGTGGCCGACGGAATCCGCGAGCGGATCCGCGCGGCCCTTCAGGCCGGTGATCAGCTTCTCGAAGTTGTCGACGGTCTCGTCGAACTGCTTCTGGTGGCGCACCGTGGTGTCCAGCACCGTGTTGAGGTTGTTGATCACCTCTCCGATCGCCTGATCCCGCTCGGCGAGCGTCGACGTCAGCTGCGCGGTCTGGTCGAGGATGTCGCTGATCGTGCCGCCCTGCCCTTGGAACACCGTGACGATCGACGACGCGATGTTGTTCACCTTCTTGGGGTCGAGTGCACGAAACAGCGGCCGGAAGCCACCGATCAGGGCGTCGAGGTCGAGCGCCGGCTGCGTGTGGGAGAGCGGGATGAAACCGCCCGGGGGCAGCTTGCGGTTCGCGCCTTCGCCCTCGCCGCGCTTGAGCTCCAGGTACCGGTTGCCGATCAGGTCCTGGTAGCGGATCTGCGCGGTGGTCGACTGGAACAGCGGGAGCCCGCGGTCGACGTTGAACTCGACGACCACCCGCTGCCCGCCGTCGACGAGCTTCACGCTCTTGACCTTGCCCACCTCCACGCCGGAGGCGCGGACGAACTGGCCGCTGCGCAGGCCGCTCGCATTCTGGAACTCGGCGGCATACGTGGTGGTGCGGTCGAACCGCAGCTGTCCGAACACCACGATGATGACCGCGGTGAACAGCAGCAGCACCAGCGAGAATGCGCCGAGCTTGACGGCGGTACCGGTGATTTTCATGGGTTGATCGTGTTCTCCCCCACCTGGCGACCCCACACGTACTCGGTGAGGATCGGCTGACCCAGCTCGAAATGGTTGTACGGGGCGATCGACGCGCCGGTGTCCAT
>NZ_JAJQJI010000002.1 GCF_021213805.1 Mycobacterium sp. MYCO198283 | reverse complement strand
CGACGGTACGCATGATCGTGTCGGCAACGACAGCCCGCAAGCAGGCAGTAACCTCAGACATCGGGACCCCTCGGCGGTGGGCGAAGCTTGGTGTAGGAACCCGCATCGTCACCCACCGAGGGCCCGCCTCAGCTCACCGACACGACACCATCACCCCGACACCCGCTGGGCACAGCTGCACCCTCGATTACGAAGAGCCGCATTGACAGCCCCGTCATGGCTTCGTCGTGCTCCTTCATCGCTTTTGCTACCGGCGACTGCTTCGCCAAGCCCGCCGAGCTCGGCGTCGTGCGGTGCCCCGATGGCGTCAGCGAGTGCTCGCTGCGATCGCTGCCCTACAACTGGGTGACACCACCGTCGACGGTAAATTCCGCCCCGGCGGTATACGTGGCGTCGAAGGCCAGGAACGACGCCGCCACCGCCACCTCTTCGGGCGTACCGAAGCGGCGCATCGGGTTGCTTGCCACCCGTTCCTCCTTAAAGCGTGCTGCCGCCTCTGCGCTCATGGTGTTCTCCAGGATTCCGGTGTCGATGGGCCCGGGACTGATCGCGTTGACCCGGATGCCGCGTGGGAGCAACTCCCGGGACAGAGTGCGGGCCAGTGATCGCAGTGCCGCCTTGCTGGCGGCGTAGATGCTGGTGTCGAGAATGCCGACCACGTTCGCGACGGATGTGGTGAGGACGACCCCCGCGCCGTCGTTCAGCAGCGGAGCCAGCTGCTGGACGGTGAAGAACGCTCCCTTGACGTTGACGTCGAACACCTGGTCATAGATCTCTTCGGTGACCGAGCCGAAGGGGGTGACCGGCGCGACGCCGGCGTTGACAAAAAGCGCGTCGACGGTGCCGAACGAAGCTCGTACCTGCTCGGCCAGCGACTCCAGGTCCGACAATAGCGACACGTCTCCGCGGATCGCCTTCGCCCGGCTGCCGAGACGGTCGACCGCATCGTCGATCGTCCGCTGAGAGCGACCCGTGATTGCGACTGCCGCACCGCCGTCCACCAACAGCCGCGCCGTCGAGAAACCTATTCCACTACCACCACCGGTTATCACGACGTTCTTGCCCGAGTACCTGCCCACGTCAGTCTCCATCCGTCGCCTTAAGTCAAATCGCCGACGTGCCGCCGTCGACGTTGAGCAACTGACCATTGACGAAACTGGAGTCCTCGGACGCCAAGAAGAGGGCAACTCTGGCGACCTCATCGGGCTGGCCGACCTCGCCCCGCGGAATCAAAGACTCGAAGTCCCTTTTCGTCTCCGGGTCCTTCAGCACGCGCTCCATGATCGGCGTCGAGACCTGGCCAGGACTCAACACATTCACCCGAATGCGCCTGTCCTTGAGCTCATTCAGCCACACCCGGGCGTAGGCATGCAGCGCGGCCTTGCTTGCCGCATACACACTCCAGCCGGGCCATCCCTTTATCGACGCGATAGACGCGGTCAACACGATCGACCCGCCATCGTTGAACAGCGGCAAGGCCTTCTGCACCGTGAATAGCGTCCCACGGGCGTTGAGTCCGAACGTTTCGTCGAAATGCTGCTCGGTGATCTCCCCGAGGGGGGCCGCCTCGCCCGTCCCGGCGTTCGCGTACAGCACGTCGATGCTGCCCCTCTCCCGTCTGACGGTGTCGAAGAGCCGGTCCAGGTCGTCGAGGTTCGCCGCGTCGCCCTGCACTCCGGTCACGTTCCGGCCGACCAACTCAACGGCTTCGTCCAGCGCATCCTTCCGGCGGCCCGTGATGAAGACGTACGCCCCTTCTGCTACGAAGAGCTGCGCACTGGCCAGCGCCATCCCGCTTGTGGCCCCGGTGATTACCGCAACCTTCCCTTCCAACTTCCCCATGACTACTCCGTTCTCATTCGAACGATGGTGAAGGCGTCGACCGCTCGGCCGCGACGATGCCTGATGTTAAGTACAGCAAGCGCTGTAATTAAGACGCTAGACGCTCAGCGCCTCGACCGCAAGTTAAGTACAAGAGCCGCTCTACTTGACCGTGTCGGTCCTGCTCCTGAGCGATAGAATGGGCAGGTGACCGAGTTGCAGACGGAAACCGTGCGGGCCTCCGCGAAGGGTCCCTTAGGCCAACGGCGCGGCCGAGGTGCGCGGGAACGCATCCTCGAGGCGTCGCGCAGTCTGTTTCGCGCCCAAGGCATCAACAAGACCGGGATCGATCAGCTGTGCAAGGTGGCGAACGTCTCGATCCGCACTGCGTATCAGCACTTTGGAAGCAAGGACGGGATCGTCGCCGAGTACCTGCGCGACTGGGACCCGGACACCATGGCCTCCGTGTTCGACCGCGCCGACTTGCCCCCCCGCGAGCGACTCCTCGCCGCGTTCGAGACGCCGCAGAGCGTGGCGCGCGCCGTCACGCCTCTCTGCCCCTACCTTGCTGCCGCGGTGGAGATCACCGACCCCGAACATCAAGCCCGCGTCTGGGTGCGCGAGTACAAGTATTCCGTCGCCAAACGAATGACCGAGACGGCACGGGAAGCCGGTGCGGCAGACCCCGAAGTGCTCGGCGAGCAACTCGCCCTGCTGCTCGACGGCGCGTCAGCTCGAACCCGGTGCTTGAACGCCGACGCCTTCAACACCGCAGCCGCCATCGCCGCCACCCTCATCGACGCTGCGCTTCCCGTCGAGACCGAGTCGACGCAGGTCCACTGAATTCGACCTCACGCTGTTCATTCACCCGCGGGTATCTGAAGGTCACGGGATGTTCGTCGGCGTCGGAAGCGTCTGCGAATCACGACACGGTCTCGCGCGCATACCGATCGACACTTGCCGAGCGCCGGAAGCCCCACGAATCACTAACGTCACATCCGCAGCCTGACGTCACCACGGCGTCCCGCGTGAAGGGTGTGACATGTCGCTGGGTCGTCGCATCGCGCGGGCCGCCGTTGCCGTTGTGGCGCTGAGCATCTCGCTAATCGTCACCTCACCGGCCCGCGCCGAGCCGTGCACCGGCGCCGCCGCGCAAGCCCAAGCCCCGGCCGCCCAGAACGTCCAGACGGCGCCTTGGACACCGATCGCCGGCCGCGGCCCGGCGCCGAACCATCCGAGCCCGCCGACCGGCCACCGCCCGAGGGGCGCCAACGAAGGCGCGGCGCTACCGCGGCTTGGGCAGGTCTCGCGATCAATCCTCGGAGCGCTCGACCCCCGACCGCAGCCGGTCAGACAGCAGGCGGCCGCCGTCCCGGCGCCGAGACCGCCGGCCACACCAAACACCCAGCCGCCGAACGCCGCTCAAGCCGCACCGGCACCCGCGCCTGCGCCGCCCGCACCACCGCAACCGCCGGGCACCACGCTCGTCGGCTGGGTGACCGGGCCGGACAGCCCGAACGACACCGTCGGCCGATTCGCCATCACCGGAACCGATCTGGGCATCATGTGGGACAGCGGCACCGGCAGCCAGGTGCTCATGGCGTTCGGCGACACCTACGGCTATTGCGGCGTCAAAGGGCAGCAGTGGCGCTACAACACGCTGTTCCGCAGCTCGGACCGTTCGCTCGCGAACACGGTCAGCGCGAACGCCGGCGCGCCGATGATGACGGGGCACGTCGCCAAGCAGATCCTCAACAGCCCGTACTGGGCGCCCAACGAGAAGGGCATCATTCCGACGGCGGCTATTGCGGTCGGCGGCAAGCAGATCATGAACTTCATGTCGATCAAGAGCTGGGACGCCAACGGCTCCTGGACGACGAACTTTTCGGGCCTCGCGATTTCGCCCGACAACGGCGAGAACTGGGGCATCTACCCGAGCAGCGTCCGGCTCGCCGGCGCCGACCGGGTGGCGGGCGGTCGATTCATGCCGGGCAACGAGAACTTCCAGCAGGGCGCCTTCCTCAAGCCAGGTCCTGGCGACGGCTATCTGTATTCGTTCGGCACCCCGGCCGGGCGATCGGGTTCGGCCTACCTCTCGCGCGTCGTCCCCGCCGACGTCGCCAACCTGACCAAGTACGAGTACTGGAACGGCGACCGCAACAGCTGGGTGCCGATGTATCCCGGCACCGCAACACCGGTGATCCCCGGCCCGGTGGGTGAACTGTCGGCGCAGTACAACACTCACCTCAAGCAATACCTGGCGCTGTACTGCAACGGCGACAACGACGTCGTCGCGCGCACGGCACCGGCACCGCAGGGGCCATGGGGACCCGAGCAACTGCTGGTGCCATCGTCTCAATACCCTGGCGGCATTTACGCGCCCTACCTCCACCCCTGGTCCACCGGCAAGGAGCTGTACTACACGCTCTCGCTGTGGTCGGCCTACAACGTCATGCTGATGAAGACGGTGCTGCCGTAATCGCGCCGCCGCTCGCCGAAAGTGCCCTGACCATGTGAGCCGATCCGTGCCACGATGAGCGCATGGCCGACGAACCGCAAGCCGAGCACGACTTCAACACCCGCGTCATCGAGGAGTTCCGCGCCAACGGCGGCAAGGTGGGCGGCCAGTTCGAGGGCTTTCCGCTGCTGCTGCTGACGACGAAGGGCGCGAAGAGCGGCCAGGAACGCGTCAACCCGGTGGCGTACTTCGACATCGGCGACAAGCTGTTCATCGTCGGCTCGGCGGCTGGCCGCGACGCCAGCCCCGGCTGGGTGTTCAACCTGCGCGCCGACCCGCACGCCACCGTCGAGATCGGCGCTGACCCACCGACAGCCGTTGTCGCGCACGAACTGCCGCGTCACGAACGCGACCAGGTGTACCCCGCCATCGTCGAGCAGGCCCCCGGCTTCGGCGAATACCAGCAGAAGACCGACCGGCTCATCCCGGTATTCGAGCTGATCGATGCCTGACTACGACTTGACCAGCGTGAACTGTCCGACGTAGCTGACGTTGCGGTTGAAGAAGTCGGAGCAGCCGGTGAGGTACCGCATGTACCGGTCGTACACCTCTTCGGACGTCGCGGCGATGGCCTGCTCGCGATGCGCCTGCAGTTCAGCCGCCCAGATGTCCAGCGTCCGAACGTAATCGGGCGTCAGGTCCTGGTGCTGCTCGACGGTGAAGCCGGCGTCACCGGCGTAGGCAACGACGTCGTCGTCGCAGGGCACCGACCCGCCCGGGAAGATCTCCTTGGCGACGAACCGCATGAACTTCAGGTCGCTCATCACGATGGGGATGCCGAGCTCCGGCCAACGTTTCAGCGGGTGGCCCATGATGGTCTGCAGCACCATCCGGCCGTCGTCCGGCATGATCCGATGGCAGAGATCGAAGAACGCCTTATAACGTTCCTTCGGGAACGCCTCGAACGCCTCGATGCTCACGATCCGGTCGACGGGTTCGTCGAATTCCTCCCAGCCGCGCAACAGGATTCGCCGAGACCGCGAGGTGTCGACGCCGTCGAGGATCTCCTGACCGAGCGACGCCTGATTCCTGCTGAGCGTCAAGCCGACGACGTTGACGTCGTAGCGTTCGACCGCCCGCTTCATCACCGAGCCCCAGCCGCAGCCGACGTCGAGCAACGTCATGCCCGGCTGCAGGTCCAGCTTGCCGAGCGCGAGGTCGATCTTGGCGAGCTGCGCCTCTTGCAGCGACATGTCGTCGCGCTCGAAGTACGCGCAGCTGTAGGTCCGCGACGGATCCTGGAACAACCCGAAGAATTCGTTGGAGATGTCGTAGTGCGCCTGGACGTCGTCGTAGGCCACTTTCATCGTCGTCGAGCCCCCCGACCCGGTGTCCGTCATGTGCTGCGCTCCTAAGCGGGCTGCTTTTCGAGGGTGAACTGGGCGACGTCGGTGTAGCCCTGGCGGAACAGGTCCGCACAACCCGACAGGTATTTGTGGAACCGCTCGTAGATCTCCTCGGAGGTGATCGCGATGGCCTCGTCCTTGTGGGCTTCGAGGTTCGCGGTCCATGTGTCGAGCGTGCGCGCGTAGTGCGGCTGCAGTTTCTGCACGCGGGTCACGGTGTACCCGGCCTCGACGGCGTGCTGCTGCACCTGCGCGGCCAACGGCAGCCGGCCGCCGGGATAGATCTCGTCCATGATGAACTTGATGAAGCGCACCCGCGACATGGTCAGCGGCAGCTTCTTGGCTTTGATCTCTTCGTCGCTCGGGATGATGATCGTGTGCAGCAGCTGCACGCCGTCGTCGGGCAGCCAGTCGAACGTCTTCTTGAAGTAGTCCGGGTACTTGCTGAACCCGAAGTGCTCGAACGCGCCGATCGACACGATGCGGTCGACCTTGCCGTCGAAGTCCTCCCACGGCTGCAGCCGCACCTCCATGTGGCGTTTGCTCGTGGAGTTCGCGAACCAGTGCTCCTCGATGTGGCGCTTCTGGTTCTCGCTCAGCGTCAGGCCGATGACGTTCACGTCGTACTTCTCGACGGCGCGCATGATGGTCGAGCCCCAGCCGCAGCCGATGTCCAGCAGCGTCATGCCCGGTTGCAACCCGAGCTTGCCCAACGCCAGATCGATCTTGGCCATCTGCGCCTGTTCAAGGGTGTAGTCGTCCCGCTCGAAGTAGGCGCAGCTGTAGGTCTGCGTCGGGTCCTGCCACAGCTTGAAGAATTCGTTGGAGATGTCGTAGTGGAACTGGACTTCCTTCTTGTCCGAGCCCCGCGTCTGCGACGCGGATTTCGCCAGCCACGCGGACTGAGCCTGGGGTGCTGCGCTGGAGGTATCTGCCACTGTCCGTCCTAGAGCATCTGGAGACATGCTGGTGGTGTTGATCGGCTCAACACGGGGGTGACGATACGCCTCTCGCGCTGCCCGTGACCCGTCGCCACGGCGAAAAATCGGCCGCAGCAAAGACTTGCGACCGGTGGCGCTGCCGCGGCGGAATCAGACACCGGTCGCTGCGGTTGGCTTCGGTATGGCGACGATGAGCCCTGAGAAACGCGAGCAATTCCTGGCCGATCTGCACGTCGGCGTGATCGCCGTGGAACGTCCCGAGCGCGCGCCGCTGGCCGTGCCCATCTGGTACTTCTACGAGCCGGGCGGCGAGGTGCTGCTGTGGACCGACGCGAACAGCGTCAAGCACCACGTGATCCGCGCCGCGGGCCGGTTCACGATCACCGTTCAGGACGAGCGACCGCCGTACCGGTACGTCACCGCCGAGGGGGACGTCACCGGCATCACCCCGGCGACCGAAGACGACGTCCGGAAGCTGGCTGCCCGCTACGGCGAGCCCGACGTCGACGGGTATGTGAAGCAGATGTTCACGTCGACGTCCATCGCAATCCGGATGCGGCCGCAGCGCTGGCTCAGCGCCGACTATTCGTAGCGGCAGCGAACAGCCGGCGGGCACGGTGATCCGGTGGCGGTCATCCTCAACACCGATTCGGCGTCGGTGCTGACGATCCTGGGGCGGGATCTGACCGCAACTGCCCGCATGTCGGCGGCGCGTTGTTCAATCAGCCGATGGGGGAGAGCGAGACCGCCGAACTGTCCGTGCAGGACGTCATCATGGAGCTGCTCGACGAGGATGCCGGCCTGAACGCCGCGGTCAAGGACGCGGTGCTCGACGCGCTGTCCGAGGTCGTCGACAACGCCGAGACCCAGCACGACGATGTGGCGCCGACGTTCCTGACGAGCATCTCCGTCGTCGGCTTCCGCGGGGTCGGGCCACAAGCGCGGCTCGACCTCTATCCGGCGCCGGGGCTCACGGTGGTCAGCGGGCGCAACGGTTCGGGCAAATCGAGCTTTGCCGAAGCGCTCGAGCTGGCGCTGACCGGCACCAGCTACCGCTGGCTCAAGAAGGAGAAGCTGTGGGAGGAAGCGTGGCGGAACCTGCACCACCCCTCTCCGTGCGCCATCCGCGTCGGCTTCACGGCTGAAGGCACCGGGCCATTCGAGGTCGGGATCGACTGGGACGACGACGCCGCGCTCAGCGACCACACATCGTGGACGAAGGCCGGCTCCGGCAAGCGCATCGCCGGCACCGACCACCTCGGCTGGTCACGCCCGCTGGAGTTGTGGCGACCTGTGCTGTCCTACGACGAGCTCGGCAGGCTCTTCGACGGCGGCCCGGCGGCGCTCTACGACGCGCTGGCCAAGCTGCTCGGCTTGGAAGTGCTGTCGGACGCCGAGAAGCGGCTCGCCGCGCGGCTGAAGGAAACAAGGTCGACACGCGATCGGGCCGACGCCGAGCGCAAGCGGCTGCTCGCGGTGCTGGCCCGATGCGACGACGAGCGGGCGCTGCTCGCAGCGAAGGCACTGAAAAAGCACGGCGGCGCCGACCTCGCGACGGTGCAGGGGCTGGCCACCGGATCTGGCGATCTGCAGGTGACGCCCGCGCTGCGGGCGCTGAACGAGCTCGACGCGCCGTCGCTCGACGAAGTCGGGAGCGCGGTGGCCCAACTGCGGGATGGCGTCAATGCCGTCGACACGGCTGCCCGCGCCCTCGCCGACGGCACCCGTGAACGGGTCGCGTTGCTACAGGCAGCGCTGGAGTTTCACGACCACACCGGCGACACGCAGTGTCCGGTCTGCGGTGAAGGGACGTTGGACCGCGGGTGGGCGGCGAGCACCCGGGAGGCGATCGCAAAGACGCAGCAGTCGCTGCAGGAGTATCGCGGCGCTGCAACGGCTCTCGCCCAGGCGCGACGCGACGCGATGGCCCTGCTCGCCGGCCTCGACATGGTCGACGAGGTGGCCGGCGTCGAGCTGCCCGCGCTAGCTACCTTCAATGACGCCGTCGCGGCCGCGAGGCAGGCGCCCGACGGCGAGACCGAGTTGGCGGCACACCTGGAAGCGACGGTACCTGCGGTGATCGCCACCGCCGAGGCGCTGCGCAACCAAGCGGACGTGGCACTGAAGCAGCGGGAGAGTGTGTGGGTGCCGTTGGCGGTGCAGCTCGGCGCATGGGTGCCTGCCGAGGAGGCAGCCCGCGAGTTGGACGGCACCGTGAAGACGATGACCGCCGCGAAGAAGTGGATGAACGACCACGCCGGGCAATTCCGCAATCTCCGGCTCAAACCGGTTGCCGCGCAGGCCCGCACGATATGGAATCAATTGCGGCAGGAGAGCAACGTCGAGCTTGGCGACATCACGCTGACCGGGACGGCGACGAAGCGCCGAGCCGTACTGAGTGGGTCGGTCGACGGCGAGCCGACCAAGGCGCTGTCGGTGATGAGCCAAGGCGAGCTGCACGCGCTGGCGCTTGCGCTGTTTCTACCGCGAGCCACTGCGGCACAAAGCCCGTTCCGGTTCGTTGTGCTCGACGACCCAATTCAAGCGATGGACCCGTCGAAGATCGACGGGTTCGTGCAAGTGCTCTCCGATTTCGCGGGGACGCATCAGGTGGTGGTGTTCTCGCATGACGACCGGCTGGCGTCGGTAATCCGGGAGACCGGTGTCGACGCCAGGCTCATCGAGGTGGTCCGGGAGAGCGGCTCCAGGGTCAGCGTGCGCGACAACATCAATCCAGCCATCCGCCAGGTCAACGACGTCTTCGCGCTCATCAAGGACGAACGGCTGCCCGACGACATCCGCGCACGAGTACTGCCCGGGCTGTTCCGTGTGGCCGTCGAAGCGGCCGCCAGGCAGGCGTTCTACACGCGGCAGGCGCTGGCGGGTAGATCGCGCACCGAATCGGAAGCGGCATGGGCGTCGGCGAGAAAGACGCGCTCTCGGCTGTCGCTCGCCGTCCACGGCGACGCCGGCGCCGATCTCAGCGGCTGGCTCATGGCCCGTCCGAGCGGCAGCGGACGCTCGGCCTCTGCAACGCCGTACACAGCGAGGCGAGAGGTGTCGGCGTTCCCGAAGCGCGGGAGTTGGAGCGCACTGTCCAGGCGGTGCTGGCGCTGGTATGAGGGCCGTCGAACTGCTCGGCCAGGCCCAGCGCATCCTGGCCACGCGCACGATGGGCGCGTTGTCGCCGCGCATGGCGGCGTTCCTCGCGCGGCGCGCGCTCGAAGACATCATCGAGCAGCCGGTGCGCGCTGCTGAAGGCCTCGGCGCCGTCGGCAACCACGCGCAGCAAGCTGCTGATCCTGCGGTCCCTCGACACTCCCGACGTTGCCAACGGCGCCGCGTCGGCCTGGTTGCGGCTGAGCAACGCCTGTCACCTTCACGCCTACGAGCTGCAGCCCTCGGTCGCGGAGATCGAGCAGCTCTGCGGCGTCGTCGCCGAGTTGGTGCCTACTGCGGACGAATCCACGTCGGCGGGAAACTGATGTCCAAACGTTCGACGCGGCGGTAGCCCGACCAGGTCGGCACGCCCGCCGGTTGGCCGCGATAAATTCCGCGCGCCGCGGCGATCACCCGCTCGCGCTGAGTGGGCCACTGCAAGTCGGTGGCAATCTGCTCGAGGACCTCAGCGTCGCGCGCAAGTACCCGGTCGACCACCGTGACGGCGGGCAGGGCGTTGCTCTTGTCGCCGTTGCAGCGGACGCAAGCCGGGACGAGGTTCGCCAGGCCATCGATGCCGACCAGCGACCACGGCAGCACATGGTCGATCGGGTTGTCCGCTGGTAGGTGCGCGCCGCAGTAAAAGCAGTGCGGTCCGAATGTTTCCTTGAGCGGCCCGCGGACCGCCCCGAGCGACGTCCGCTCGCGCCCGAAGAGATGACCGGCGACATCGGGCACCCGTGCGTCGAGGAACTTGTTCATCCGCCGCACGTCCTCGACCCACATAATTTCCAGCGCCGGCTTGAGCAGACCGCCCAGCCTCGCGAGGCCGTGCGCGACGCCGGGCCGGAGCGTAATGGCGTCGCCGCGAGCGCGCAGCGCCGAGCGAGAAATCTGGTCGTGCAAGAACGAGTCGTCGTACAGAAACGGGTCGTTTGCGTGTCCGCCTCGGAGCCGTTGCAGCCGGTGCAAGGGCTGCTGCGCCAGACACAGCGTCACGTCGTCAAGAGCTCGCAGATAGGCCTCGGGTGCGCGAAGCCGTGCGACGTCCACCGACCAACTGTGGTCACCAACGCCTGCCGCTGCGCGCAGCATGGTCACCGCAGCTGGGATTCGCGCCCGCGGCTGGGTCGACTGGCGCAGCTCGTGACCGTCGAACGGCCGGACCTGCGGCCAGTAGATCTCCAACACCCGGTGGGCCAAGGCCGGCAGCGGGACGTCCAATGAGGAGGCCGGATCTTCCGGCATATTCTCGAGGCAGTGCTCGATCAAGCTCATCAGCGTCGCGAGCTTGTAGGTGGCGGTCCGCAGCCCGGTTTCGAGTACCGCAACCAAGCGTTGCCCCAGGAGCAGTGGATCCGCGCTCGCCGCGACAGTCACCCTCGTATTGTGCGCGCTCATGGAGATCCTGCGGACCCCGGACGCGCGATTCGAGAACCTCGACGGTTACCGGTTCTCGCCGCACTACCTCCACGTGCGCGCGAGCGACACGGACGGCGTCCGCATGCACTATCTGGATGAGGGTCCGCGCGAGAGCCGGCCGATTGTGCTGCTGCATGGCGAGCCGACCTGGAGTTACCTGTACCGCACCATGATTCCGCCGCTCGCCGACGGCGGCCTTCGGGTGCTCGCGCCCGATCTGATCGGCTTCGGCCGCTCGGACAAGCCGTCGCGCATCGCCGACTACACCTATCGTCGCCACGTCGAGTGGGTGACCGACTGGCTCACGCAACTTGACCTCACCGACGTCACGCTGTTCGTGCAGGACTGGGGATCACTGATCGGCCTGCGGATCGCCGCCGAGCGGTCCGGCCGGATCGCGCGCATCGTGGTCGCCAACGGGTTTCTGCCCACGGCTCAACGGAAGGCGCCGCCGGCGTTCGCGCTGTGGCGAGTGTTCGCGGTGTCCACGCCCGTGTTTCCGGCGGGCCGGATCGTGCAATTTGGCACCGCGCACCAGATCTCGGCGGCGGTGCGCCGGGCGTATGACGCGCCGTTTCCGAACCGGCGCTACCAGGCCGGCGCCCGCGCGATGCCACGGTTGGTCCCGACGTCACCCGATGACCCCGCGATCCCGGCGAACCGTGCTGCCTGGGATGCGCTGGGGCAGTGGGCGAAACCGTTCCTCTGCGTCTTCGGCGCAAAGGATCCGATCCTCGGCCGCGCCGATCGCCCGCTTATCGAACACGTCCCCGGCGCGGCGGGACAACCCCACGCCCGGATCGACGGCGGCCACTTCGTGCAGGAGGACTGCGGGCCAGAACTCGCCGACCGCGTGCTGCGGTGGCTCGACACCTGAGCCGCTCGGAGGACCCCAACCTCTCCGCTGTGATCTGACTCACTGCTGCGCTACAGTGTGCTCTCAATCACAGCGAGAGGGCGGGCGATGGTCAGTGCGCAAGACGGTCGGATGGAGCGGGCTCGACTGGTATCGCGGAGCCCTCGCGGCTCAGCGGTCGACGGCCGTCACACGCTGCTGAGCGTCTTGCTGGTGCTGATCGGCGTCTCGGCCATCGCCGGTGTCACCGTCGCGCTGGCGCTCGGCGAAGCGACCGTCGCGCTGGTCATCGGCATCGTCGCGGGCGCCTTCTTCTCCCGCGTCTCCTGCTGAGGCCCTCAGCTCACCAACGCCACCGCATGCGCGCGGCGTAACTTGCCCGACGGCGTCTTCGGAATCATCCCCGGCGCCAGCACCGCGACGTTGCGCGGCCGCACGTTGACCTCGGCCAGCACCTCGTGCGCCACCTGCCGCTGGATGCGGTGGACCTCGTCGGCGTCGTCGTGACTGTTCGATTCGACCGCGACGGCGAAATTCTCGCGGTGCAGTCCGGCGTCGAGCCGAACCGCCACGGCACAACCCGGCCGGACACCGCTCACTCGCGCGGCCGCGCGCTCGATGTCGGTGGGATAGATGTTGCGGCCCGCCATGATGATCACGTCCTTCACCCGCCCGCACACCACGACGGCGCCCGACTCGGTGAGATAGCCCAGGTCGCCGGTGTCGTACCAGCCCTGCCCGTCCTGCGCGGGGACGAACCCGGCGACCGTGGTGTAACCGACCGTCACCGGTTCGCCGCGCACCTGCAGCACGCCCACACCGCGCGCCGGCAGCAGGGCGCCGTCCTCGTCGACGACCCGGATCTCCAAACCGTCGAGGAGCCGGCCGAGTGTGGCGAGCCGGCGGGTGCGGCCGCGCGTGGCGGGCACGGCTCGGTGCAGCACCGACAGCAGGTCGGCGTCGACCTCGTCGACCACCAGGCCCGCGCCGCAGTCGGAGAACGACACCGCGACCGTCGTCTCGGCCATGCCGTAAGCCGGCAGGATGGCCTCCGGTCGCAGCCCGAACGGCGCGCCGGCATCGCAAAGCTCCTCGACGTCGGCGGGGTCGACCTGCTCGGCGCCGGACAGCGCCCACCGCAGGCTCGACAGATCGAATTGCCCGGGCGTCGCCTGGCGCCGCAGCCGCTTGGCGAGCAGCGACCAGGCGAAGTTCGGCGCCGCCGTCATGGTTCCGCGGTAGCGGTCGATGAGCCGCGGCCACAGCAGGATGTCCTGCAGAAAGTCGAGCGGCGTCACCTTGACCAGTTCGGCGCCGAAATACATCGGCACCGTCAGGAAGCCGGTCATCCCCATGTCGTGGAAGCACGGCAACCAGCTCACGATCACGTCGCTGTCCATGTCGAACTGCGCGCCGACGAACATCGCCTCGGCGTTCGACACCACATTGCGGTGGGTGATGTGGACGGCCTTCGGCGATCCGGTCGAGCCCGACGTCAGCTGCAGCAGCGCCAGGTCGTCCTCCGACGTCGAAACCGGCTCGGTGGCGTCGCCTTTCGCAAGGTCGGCGATGGTGAGCACCCGCAGCCCACGCGCTTCCAGGACCGGCACCGCGGCCAGGAACGGATCGGAGACGACGACCGAGTGGGCGTCGATCATGTCGATGACCGTCGCGGTCTCCTCCGCCCATCGCATCAAATCGGTGCGTGGCGTCGGTTGGTGCAACATCGTCAGGCACGCGCCCCGCATCCACACCGCCTGCGCGGCCGGAGCGATCTCCACCGGAGCGCCGGCCAACATCGCCACGACGTCGCCGTGCCCGACGCCCGCTGCGGCCAAGCCGCCGGCGATGCGCCGAGCGCGCTGATGGACCTCGGCCCAGCTCTGACGCACCGGCGCGTGCGGTTCACCGGTGACGAAGCCCCGAGCACTTGTCATCGCATTGGCGTACATCGTGTCGGTAAAACGACTCATCGGCATCCTCTTCGCGCGGCACGATGGGTGACCGTGCCGACTGGCTGGATGCCGCCGAGGCCCGACTGCCGTCACCGCTCACCTGCAACGGCGCTGACGAAACCTCCCGTGTGCCCGCGTGACTTCTTTACCCTGTCGGGCGGCGGGAAGACGGCACCTCGGCCACTGTAGCGGGAGCGTTCACGTTGCGGGCGGAACCGCGCCGGAGATCAGGCGGTTTGCGCCAGTTCGGGGAAGGTCTCCCACAACGTGAGGACGCGGGACACCGATCTGCTGGTCACCAGCGTCATCTGCACCGAGGCTGCGGTGCACCGGCTGTCCAGCGACTGCAGCACCAACGCGGCCTCGACGCCGCAGAACGTCACCCCGGACATGTCGAGGACCAGCCAGCGGCAACTGGTGCACTGTTCGTTGACGTAATCGGCGAATCGCTGGGTGTTGGATGCGTCGACGTCACCGGACACGTAGATGGTGACGACACGGTCGTTCGGGCGTTGCGAAACAAAGGATGCACGATCGAAAATTGGTAGAGCTGCAAAAGCAGTCATGAGAAAATCGTTTCTTCGAAATTTCAGGGCCGCGTCAGACGTGCGCACGGCAGGGAATCGAAACCCGGTACGCCTGAGACGTTTCTCGGCTGTGATATCTCAACCTGACTTGACCGTACGCCGCAGCGCCCGCGGAACCTAATGTTTCTGGTTAACAGCTGGTGACGACATTCGGCCCGGGACGGCGGCCAGGCGGTGGCGCAGGCCGGACGCCCGCACCGCCCGCCGTTCGATGGCCGCCCGCACCGACGCCTCGGCGCCGATCACCCGTACCTTGGTCTTCGCGCGAGTGACGGCGGTGTAGAACAATTCACGCGTCAGCAGGCGTGAATCCTGCTGTGGCAGCAGCACTGTCACCTCCGCCGCCTGGCTGCCCTGGCTCTTGTGGATGGTCATCGCGTGCATGGTGTCGACGTCCGCGAGGCGGCTCGTGGCAAGGCGTTGGGTACCGACCGCGGCGGCGAGTCCGGTGGGTGTGCCGACGCAGACGCCGGTATCGCCGTTGTAGAGGCCCAGCCCGTAGTCGTTCGCGGTCACCAGGATGGGCCGGCCCGGATACCAGTCGGCCCGCAGGGGCTCGCCGGTGCGCTCGATGACCCACCGCTCGGCCTGCCGGTTCCAGTAGTGGACGCCGTACGGGCCGCGCCGGTGCGCGCACAGCAGCCGATGCTCGTCGAGCGTCTCCAGCGCGGTTTCGGCGTCGCCCAGGATCGCCGCCTCGCGCAGCCGCAGCGCATGAGGAACGAGCACCGCCCGCAGCGCGTCGGCGGGATCGTCGGTGGCCACCCACTCGATGTGCTCGCCGCCGGCGCGCAGCAGCTCCACCGCAGCGTCGGCATCGGCCGCCTTGATGGCCGCAGCCAGCGCACCGATCGACTCGCCGAACCGGTGTGGCGTTTCGAGTGCGGCCACCCGGACGTCGGTGCGGGCGCCGAGCCCGTCGACGAGGTCCGCGAGCACCGCGCCGGCCTCCACGGACGCCAGCTGATCGGGGTCTCCGACGAGCAGCAGCCGGCTGTCGGGCCGCACCGCCTCCAACAGCCGGGCCATCAGCGTCAGCGACACCATGGACGTCTCGTCGACGACGATCACGTCATGCGGCAGCCGGTTGCCTCGGTGGTGCCGGAACCGTGAGGAGTTGTCTGCCCGACGGCCCAGCAACCGGTGCAGGGTCGACGCCGACAGCGCGGGGAGCCGTTGCCGGTCCTGACTGTCGAGCACGGCGACCTCCAGCCGTACCGCCTCGAGCAGGCGCGCGGCGGCCTTGCCGGTCGGAGCAGCCAACGCGATGCGCAGCGGCGGCCGGCCCGCGCATTCCGCCTCCTCGGCCAAGAGCGCCAGCAGCCGGGCCACGGTGGTGGTCTTTCCCGTGCCCGGCCCGCCGGTCAGCACCGTCAGCGACTGCGTCAACGCCACCTCGGCGGCCCGCCGCTGCTCCTCCCGGCCGTCGGGAAACAATCGCCGCAGCCCCGGCGCCTCGACGTGCAGGGGGGTGGCCAACAGCGTCAGCACGTCGTCGCGCACCTGCTCCTCTTCCCGCCAGTAGCGGTCGAGGTACAGCAGGTCCTGGGCCGGGTCGGACGAGAGCCGCAGCACCGGCGGATCGGCGGCCAGCGGGCTGGCTCGCACCGCGGCGAGCCACGCGTCGGGATCCGGCCAGGGCAGCTCACGCAGGCCGACCTGGTCGGCGACCGAGCGCAGGTCCACACACACCGAGCCGCCCCGCAGCGCCCGCACCGCGAACGCCACCGCCAGTGCCACCGCTTCGCTCGCGTCCTTGCCGAGCGCTGTCAGCCGTTGCGCCACGTGGACGTCCGACGCTTCGAACACCTCGGCGTCGCAAAACGGCGCGAGCAACCCCGCGGCCCGCTGGGCCGGCACGCTCATGGTGCCTCCGGACGCGCGAGCAGGTCGGACAGCTCGACGATCAGCGCCGCGGGCGGTCGCCAGCTGAACACCCCCGCGGGATGCCCGTCGACCATCGGCGTGTCCGGCCCGCACATGCCCCGGACGAACAGGTACAGCACGCCGCCGAGGTGCCCGTCGGGCTGGTACCCGGATGTCCCGGCCCGCCGCCATCGCAAGAACCGGTGCAGCACAACCGAATACAGCAGCGCTTGCAGCGGGTAGTCGCTGTGCAGCATCGCTTCGGCGAGCCGGGGTGCGGCATAGTCGGCAGCCGTCAGTGGCCGACCCGGCTCGCCGAGCCAGTTGGTCTTGTAGTCGACCACCAGGAAGCGGCCGTCGACGCGCAGGACGACGTCGAGCGAGCCGCTGAGATAGCCCGTCAGCGACTGTTCGCCCAACGCACCGGATGAGAGCCGGTCGGCGTACGGCGCGAGCGGGTCATCGGCCCGAAGGTGTCGGCGCAGCAACCGGCCCACGCCGGCGAGCCGCCCGCCGCCGAGCGGGAACTCGAAGTCGAGCTCCCGCAACCGGTCTCGCAGACCGATCCGGCGAAGCGTCGCGCCGGGCAGCAGCGGACCGAGCGGGGTGTCGTGCATCGGGACCAGCGCGGCGGCCACCGCCTCGGGCGCGGCGTCGACGGGCCACCACACCGCATGCTCGCGCACCTTCGATTCGATTTCGGCGGCGAGATCGGTGGCGAAGGGGTCGGCGGTCTCCAGTACCGCGTGCACCAGCGTGCCGAACTGCGCGCCGGTCGGCAGCTCGGACATCGGTGACGGCACGTCGGCGCCGACGGTCGAGGGCTCGTGGACGACGACGTCGCCGCTCTCGTCGTCGAGCTCGACGATCTCGGGTTCGCTCGACACCCCCGTCGCCTCCGCGGCGCGGATGAGCCCGGAGTACGACGTCCGGCGCCACGACGTGTCGATCTGGCGGTGGAAATGGCGCACCGCAAGGTCCGCAGGCCCGTCGCCGGCGGGCACGGCGACCAGCGGCGCGATGACCGCGTCCTCGAGCACCGGGCCGCCGGCATCGGCCCATGCCTGCAGCCGCGCGAGCGCGTCGGCATCGCTGATCTTCGACGGCTGACACTTCTCGGGGACGACCGGCTCGCCCGGCGCGCGGCCGCGCAGCAGCCGTGAGAGCCCGCCGTGCGGCTCGTCCCAGGACGGCGCCCACCACGTCACCACCTGCGACTGGGCGCGCGTCATCCCGACGTAGGTGAGCCGGACGTTGTCGCCGGCTTCCTCGCGAAGGCCCAGCTCGACGACGGCGCCGTGGTCCGGGCTGGACTCACCGCCGATGTGCAGGCAGCGCTGCGTGCCGTCGTGGAAGAGCACGGTCTCACGCGGCCGCACATGCTTGTTGAAGCCGAACGGCAGGTAGACCACGGGGAACTGCAGGCCCTTGCTCACCCACACCGTCATGATCTGCACCGCGGCGGCGTCGCTGTCGAGGCGGCGCGCCCGTTCGACGGCACCACGCTCCTGCCGCTGCGTGCGCAACCAGTCGCGCAGCCCCGGCAGGCTGTGATGCTCGCGGTGCGCGGTGTCGTGTAGCAGCTGGGTCAGGTGCGTCACGTCGGTCATGTGGCGCTCCCCGTCGACCCAACCCAGCACCCGCTTGCCCATGCCGGCCAGCTGCGCGGCCTCCAGCACCGCGGCGACACCGCGCTCCCGGGCGAAGTCGGCCCACCGCCGCAGCGTGTCGGAGACCCGGTCGGTCAGCGAGTCGCCCTGCGCGGCCAGGTCTTCGGCGGTGTGCCCGAAGAACATCGTGGTGGCGGCCGCGCGGGCGAGCCCCGAGCGGTGCGGCTGGTCGAACGCCTCCAGCAGGCACAGCCAGTCGGCCGCGGCGTCCGAGGCGAAGATGTCGGTGTCGCCGGTGTAGACGGCGTGAACGCCGGCGGCATGCAGGGCGTCGAAGCAGGCGCGCGCGTCGCGGTGCGCCTCGACGATCACCGCCACGTCGCGCGCTTGCAGCGGGCGCCCGTCGTAGGTGGCGCCGCTGGTGAGCAGCGCGGCGATGTCGGCGGCCAGATCCCGCGCGATGTAGTCGCGGATCCGGTCCATCTTCACGCTGCGGGTTCCGCTGCTGCCGAACGCTTTTCGGGAGACCACCCGCAACCGGAACGGATCGTTGCGATGCGCGCCCGCCAGCCGGTGGCCGCGGTGGTGTGCCTCGACCGCGTGCGCGACGATGCGCGGATCGCCCAGCTGCGCGCCGCGCAGGACGCACTGCAGTCGCTCGACGAGCACGCCGTCGCTGCGCCAGTTCGTCGCCAGCGTGCAGCGGGTGCCGGCGGTGGCCGCCGCGTGCAGGTATGCGGCGATGTCGCCGCCGCGGAAGGCGTAGATGGCCTGCTTCGGATCGCCGATCAGGATCACCGTCGATACCTGAGTGAAGGCCCGGTCGATGACCTGCCATTGCACCGGGTCGGTGTCCTGGAACTCGTCGACCATGACGATGGACCAGCGCTGCTGCATGCGGGTGCGGGCGGGGGAGTCGGCGGGCTCCAGCGCCGCGGCGAGCCGGATCAGCAGATCGTCATAGCCGAGGATGCCGAGGCTGCGCTTGCGCTGCTCGAGCTCCCGGCACACCTCCCGGACGAATGCCACGCGGACCGCTGCCGCCGAGCCGGCGGGTGGATCGGCCGGCCGCACGTCGGCACTCGGGTTCCCTACCGCGGCCCGGGCGAGGGTGAGCGCCTGGTCCCGGGTGAGGGCGGGATCGTCGCGCTGACCGGCGAAGAGCCGCAGGTAGCAGTCGTCGACGATATCGGCCACCACGTCGTCGAGGCTCTCGACGAGCGTCACCCCGCTGTCGGAATCGCCGGCCACGCCCAGCGACCGCAGCACCCATTGGCAGAACTGGTGCGTGGTGGCGATGGTGGCCGCGTCGAAGCCGGCCAGCGCATCCCGCAGCCGTAGGCGTCGGAGGGCCAGTTCTTCTGCGCTGCCGGTCAGCAGGTGGGCGACGAGCTGGTTGTGACCGACGGCGTCGGGGCGGTCGAACGCCACCAGCGCGTCGAGGAGCTGGCACCGCACCCGCTCGCGCAGCTCCTGGCTGGCGGCGCGGCCGAAGGTGATGAGCAGCATCTGGTCGAGCGTCGCCACGCCCTCGGCGACGTACCGCGTCACCAGACCGGCCAGCGCGAACGTCTTGCCGGTGCCGGCGCTCGCTTCCAGCACCGTCGTGGTTCGCGGGGCGGGCAGCGGGCCGAGGAGGTCGAACGGTTCCATCACGCGTCCTGTTCGGCTCGCAGCAGCGGCAGCCACAGCCGGGCGGCGTAGGCGCCGAGCCGGGTGGTCTCGCCCCCGTACTCCTCACCCGACCGGACCGGGCCGAGCAGCACGTCCAGCGGCGCACCGACACCCCAGGCCTCGGCGTGCGCGGGCTGCTCGTTGTCACCCGGGTATTTGCCGGAGTTCCACGCGTAGCCTGCGTCGAGCAGCGGATCGCGTCGCTCCTCCCGCGCCGCCGCCCACGTGTAGGACGTCTTGAGCGGCAACGGGATCGGCTCGCAGCGGCCGGCGTCGTGGATCGCCACCAGGTCGCGCAGCAGCTCGGTCGCCGGTTCGGCGGGCCGACCGAGCCGGCGCTCGCGCGGCGTCTCGCCGTGCCGGGGGCGGCCGATGCAGACCGCGCTCCAGTCGCGGCGCGGATGCGCAGCGGCCAGCGCCAGCAACTGAATCCACGGCGCCAGCAGGTGTTTGCCGTCGAGCTTCGAGTAGGTGACCTCCACCAGCCGCTCGCCGAACACGCGCGGGACGGTGCCGGTGAGCCGCCGCCCGGCGCCGAGGTCGATGTCGACGTCATAGGCCCGCGGCGACGACCGGCGATGCGCCTGCGCTGCGGCGGCCAGACCCGCGGCTCGACGACAGATCTCGCCGGCCTGCCGCCACCCGAGCCGCCCCGGGGGCAGCGAACCGCGCCGCCACTCCACCTCGCGCGCCGCCTCCGGCGTCATGCCCCGTAACAGGTCGTCCAGCATGCGGTCGCCGATCTGCCACTGCTGCAGGTTGTCGACGGCGACCGGCATCGCGTCATCGACGGTGTCGACGTCCCACGGCAGCGTGTAGTCGAGGGCTCGGAAGAACCCCTTGACCGGGTCTTTGAAGAAGTCGAGCAGATCGTCGAGCGAGACATCGCCGGGCGGTGGGGCCGGCAGCGGCCGATCGAGGAGCCGGGGACGGGGGATGCGCTGGCCGGCGGCGGTGCGGGCGGCCGTCAGAGCGGTGGTGTCGAACGTGAACGGCTGCGCGGGGTTGCCGAGCGCGCCGGGCGTGACGTTGCGAACATCGAAGGGCTGCAACGGATGTTCGATCAGCACGCGGTCGCGGACCCGCTCGGGAGTGGTGGCGTCGAGCGCGTCGAGCAGTTCCGTCAGCGGGACCGCCGGGGGCCGGCGCTGGCCGGAGAACTCGTTGGCGCCGGTGTAGGTGATGACGAGCCGCTCGGTCGCCGCGCCGATGGCGTCGAGCAGCAGCTGACGGTCCTCGGAACGGATGTCCCGCTCGCCGGTGACCGGGTCGCGGGCCAGCACGTCGTCGCCGTCGACGACGCCGAGTCGCGGGAACACGCCGTCGTCCAGGCCGACGAGGCACACCACCCGGTGCGGCACCGACCGCATCGGCACCATGGTGCACACCGTCAGCGTGCCCGTGCGGAAGTTCGCGCGGGTCGGCCGGCCGGCGAGGTGACGGCCGAGCATCGCCTTGACGTCGGAGAGCCGCAGCCGGGTTTCCGCCCGCGGCCCCGCCGCCGCGAGCACCGTCGCGAACTCCCGGTCCACCTGGCTGCGCTGCCAGGCGTCCGCGTCGTCGACCGCGGTGAGCGCCTCGATGCCGTCGGCGAGCGCCCGCAACCACCCGGTGAGCGGCTGGGTGCGGCCCAGTGATCCGACGACACCGTGCAGGCGGTCGACGTATTCGGCGAACCGGCCGGCCAGTTCCACCCGATTGCTGCCGACGTCGTCGAGCGGCAGCGTGGTGTCGAGCCACGCATGCGAATCGTCGGACATCGCCACCCCGGCGAGCACGCGGTCGATGCCAAACCGCCACGTGTTCTGGATGAAGCCGACGCCGTACGGCTTTCGGTGCTCGACGTCGAAGCCCCAGCGGATGTTGGCCTCGCGCACCCAGTCGCCGATGGCGTCGAGGTCGTCGTCGGTGAACCCGAACCGGGCGCGCACCGGCGGTGCCTCGGCGAGGTTGAGCACCTCGGTGGCGGTGGCCCGACCGCCGGCGAGCGCGAGCAGCTGCGACGCGACGCCGAGCAGCGGATTGGTCTGCATGAGCGCGCGGTCGGCGAGCTTGACGCGGAGCCGGTGCGCCGGATGCGCGCCGTGCACCACGTCACCGAGGCCGAAGCCCGCGACGATCAGCGGCGCGTACGTCTCGATGTCGGGGCACATGACGAGGATGTCGCGCGGCTCCAGCGTCGGGTCGTCCGCGAGCAGACCGAGCAGCACCTCGCGGAGCACGTCGACCTGCCGGGCGGTGCCGTGGCAGCTGTGCACCTGCACCGATCGGTCGTCGGCCGCGATGCGCCGGCCGTCGGGCCGCAGGGCATCGGCCGCGAGGTCGGACTGCAACCATCCCAGCAGCGTGTCGGGATGCTGCCCGCCCGCGTGGTGCGCGTCGGCCGCGACCTCGGGCAATGCCCGCTGCAGCTCCCGCAGGTCGCGGCCCAGCGTCGCGAGCAGCGGATGGCCGACGGCGCGGTGGCTGTCGTCGGCGCGGCGCGCGACAGGCCCGTTGCGGCCGGCGAGACGGCGCCACAGCGCGTCGCTGGGATGCGGCAGCCACAGGTGCAGGTCGTGGTGGGTGGCGAGCGCGACGAGCAGTTCGATCTCGGTGACCGCCAGTCGGGTGTGACCGAACAGCGACAGCCGTTCGGGCAGGTCCGCCGGCGATTCCGTCAGCCGCGCGACCACACCGGCGTGCCGGACGTGCGGGGCCTCGGCGTCGACCCGCGCGGTGAGCGCGCGCCACAGCGCGGCTTGCCACGCCTGGTCGGCGTCGACCCCGCCGTCGCCACCCGCCGACCAGTCGACGAGCAGCTGCGGCCGCTGCCGCGCGTAGGAGGCGAACAGCCCCGCGAGCCGGCGGGCCACGGCATAGCGGCGGCCGCGGCGCAGCTCTCGCTCGGTGCCGTCGTGGCACTCGCCGAGGTGGGTGGCGAGCGTCGCGCACCACGGCTCGGCGAGGCTGGCGTCGATCGCGTCGAGCAGCGGCCACACCATGGCATCGGGCGACCACGGATCGTCCTCCGTCGTCCCGGTGATCTCGGCGACGAGTGAGTGGGGGGAGCGGAACGCAATGCCGGCACACACCCCGTCGGTGCCGTCGGCGCGACCGAGAATGCGCGACAGGTGCTGACTCAGCCAGCGTTCCACGCCCTTGGCCGGCACGATCACCAGCTCCCGAGCGAAGGGATCCGGCAGCGGCCTGCTCAGCAGTGCACCGAGGCCGTCGGCCAGCAGGTCGGTGCGCTCGGCGCGGTGGAGCTGGAACGCCATGTCAGGGCGCGGCGTTGAGCAGCTCTTCGAGCTCGTCGACCGTGCGCTCGAGGTCGTCGGCGAGCCAGCTGGTGCTGCGCTGCCGATACACGGTGAGCAGCGAGCGGTAGTACCAGAGGTGGTCCTGCGGGTCCTTGGTGGTGAAGCGCTCCCACAGCGCGTCGCCGTGCCGGCGATAGTCGCGCACCATGGAACGGGCGTTGTCGAGCTTGTCGGCCGTGGACACCAGCAGGGTTTCCTCGGAGGTTTCGCCGAGGTGGTCGATGTAGTGCTGCTTGCGCTGCCGCCACGGCGGCTTGGGCGTCACGACCGTGTCGCTGCACTCGCGGACGATGGTCGCGACAGCGTCTCCGAAGACGTCCCTGATCTCCGCGAGCGTGGCCTCGCCGCCCTGGTCCTCGGCGGCGTCGTGCAGCAGCGCGGCGATCGCCTGGTCCTCGGTGCCGGCGGCCTCGATCACGAGCCCGGCCACCGACAGCAGGTGCCCGACGTAGGGGATGGTGCCGCCCTTGCGTGTCTGCGCGCGGTGCTTGGCCTCGGCGTACACCAAGGCGTCGCGGAACCGCTCGGTGAGCGTGGTCTGTGCCGTCAATGTGATCCCTCCCCGGTCTCACCATAACGAGGGGCGCCGACAGCTCCGCGGCAACGAATGCCTTGCTGTGTACGTCGGCGGTGAGGTGAGCGCCGTCGCATTCGGTGTGCGACGTGGTGAGCGTCACGGTGATCGCCGGGTTTCGCCGGGTACCTACCCGGCCCGGCGGACGTTGTATTGATGAGAAGCATCCGCCTGGACGCTTCCGAGAAGTTCGAGGAGTACCTCATGACCGCGTTAGTGAACGAGTGGGCCACCGGACTTCGGTCCGCGACGGCCACCAGCACCGACGACGCCGTGGCGTCGCTCCGCTGGGCGCGCACCCACGCGACTCGTCTGGTGTCTGCCTCGATGCGGCGCGCCAACGGCGTCGTCCTGCAGCAGCGCTTCACCCATCGTCCGCCCGCGGACCGGCCGCCGCTGCCGATCATCGACAAGGAGCTCACCCGCTGCTGACGGCCTAAGCTCTCCGCATGCCGAGGCGCGACGGGCTCGAGCCGGCTCAGCATCGCGCCTGGCTGCGTTACATGCGCGTGTATCACCGTCTCGAGTACGAGATGAACCGCCAGCTGCAGACCGATTGCGGCATGTCGTTGGGCGACTACACCGTGATGAACGCGCTGATGAATGCGCCGCAGCACCGCGCGCGGCTGAATGTGTTGGCGACGACGATCGGCTGGGAGCGCAGCCGGCTGTCGCATCATCTGGAGCGGATGAACCGGCGTGGGCTGGTGCGCCGTCAACCGTCGGAGACCGACGGCCGGGCGACCGACGCCGTGCTGACCGGCGACGGCGAGACCGCGTTCGCCTCGGCCGCTCCGCTGCACGCGGCGTGGGTCAAGCAACTGTTCTTCACCGACCTGACCGACACCCAGCTCGCCGAGCTCGCCGACATCCTCGAGGTGGCCTACGAGTCGATCCTGCGCCACGGCACGCTGCCGCGGCCGGTCATCGACGAAGACCGGCCGCCGCCGCGTGACTGATCAGATCTGCTCTTGACCGCCGTCGACGAAGAGCTCGGTGCCAGTAATAAAACTGCTTTGGTCCGACGCCAGGAACACCACGGCGGACGCCACCTCGTCGGGCCGACCGATGCGGCCCAGCGGCACGCCGGCCTTCATGGTCTCGAGCAGTGCGTCCTCCTGACCGCTGGGTGCCAGCCCCTTGAGTCCCGGCGTCTCGATGGGCCCCGGCGTCACGGTGTTCACCCGAATGCCGCGGTCGGCCAGCTCGTTGGCCCAGGTCCGGCCGAAGAGCCGGATGGCGGCCTTGGACGCACCGTAGGCGCCGAATGCGTGCGTACCGTTGTGGGCCGCGGTCGACCCGGTGAGCACGATCGACGCGCCCTCGTTGAGCACCGGCAGCATCTTCTGCACGGTGTAGACGGTGCCGAACACGTTGGTGGCGAAGGTGCGCTGCAGGTGATCGGGCGTGGTCTCGGCCAGTGTGGCGAACTCGCCGCCGCCGGCGTTGGCCACGACGACGTCGAGGCCACGGCCGCGCTCCTGCACCGCGGCCAGCACCGCGTCGAGCTCGTCGGGCTCCGACACGTCGCTGCGGACCCCGGTGGCGCCGTCGCCGATCGACGCGACGGCCGCGTCGACCCGGGCCTGGTCGCGTCCGGTGAGGAAGACATGCGCTCCCTCCGAGGCGAGCCGCTGTGCGGTCGCCAGGCCGATGCCCGAGGTGCCGCCCGTGACCAGTGCTGTCTTACCGCTGAGTTGGTTCATGATGCCGCCTGTCCGAGTTGTGCCGATCGCTTACGGCGGACACAACATCGGTGACATGTCACCTATTCCGCCGAGTGGACGGAACACGGCCGAATCGGCGTGTGAGAGCCCCGCAACCGGTTATACAAGCCGGAGAGCTGGATCACTCATCTAGAAGAGGTGGGGCACGTGAAGCGGTTGAGCGGCTGGGACGCGGTCCTGCTCTACAGCGAGACGCCGAACGTGCACATGCACACGCTGAAGGTCGCGGTGATCGACGTCAGCGAGATCTCCGACCGATTCGACGTCAAGGTCTTCCGCCGGACACTGCGCCGACGGCTGCACAAGCTCGAGCCGTTCCGCTACCAGCTCGTCGAGATCCCGGGCAAGTTCCACCACCCGATGTTCCGGGAGCACGTCGACGTCGACCTCGACTACCACGTGCGGCCGTGGAAGCTGCCCGCGCCGGGCGGCCGCCGGGAGCTCGACGAAGCGATCGGCGAGATCGCGAGCACCCCGCTCGACCGCAGCAAGCCGCTGTGGGAGATGTACTTGATCGAAGGCCTCGCCGACGGGAAGATCGCCGTCGTCGGCAAGGTGCACCATGCGCTGGCCGACGGTGTCGCGTCGGGCAATCTCATGGCGCGCGGCATGGACATCGACACCGGCCTGCAGGACGAGCGTGACATCTACGTCACCGACCCGGTGCCACGCAGCACCCAGCTGGTCAACGAGGCGTTCCGCGACCACATGCGCGGCATCGGCCGACTGCCGGGGCTGTTCAAGTACACCTACGACGGCGTGCGGCGGGTCCGGCAAAGCGGCCGGAAGATGGGGCTGGAACTGTCCCGGCCCGTCGAGCCGCCACCGACCTTCATGAACCACATGCTGCGCCCGGAGCGGACGTTCGCCACCGCGACGCTGCCCCTGGCCGACGTCAAGCAGACCAGCAAGCACCTCGGCGTCACCATCAACGACCTGGTGCTGAGTATCTCCGCCGGCGCGCTGCGCCAGCTCCTGCTGCGCTATGACGGCGTCGCCGACGATCCGCTGGTGGCATCGGTGCCCGTGGCGTTCGACACCTCCGACCGCATCTCGGGTAACAAGTTCACCGGCATGCTGGTCGCGCTGCCGACGCACCTCACCGATCCGCTCGAGCGGGTCCGCTACGCCCACGACGCCGCCACCGCCGCCAAGGAGAGCAACTATCTGCTCGGGCCCGAACTGGTGAGCCGCTGGACGAACTACCTGCCGCCGTCGGCCGCCGAGGCGATGTTCGGCTGGCTCGCCACCCGCGACGGCCAGAACAAGCTGCAGAACCTGACGATCTCGAACGTCCCCGGGCCGCGCTCCTACGGAAAGGTGGGCGGCGCGCTGGTGACCGAGCTGTACTCCGTCGGCCCGCTCACCGCCGCCGCGGGCCTCAACATCACCGTGTGGAGCTACGTCGACCAGCTGAGCATCTCGGTCTTGAGCGAACCGGCGACCCTCGAAGACCCGCACGAGTTGACCGAGGCCATGATCGCCGAGTTCGTCGAACTGCGGCGGGCCGCCGGGCTCTCCACCGAGCTCACACCGCTCGACGTCCAGCCCCAGGTGAGCGTCTCGGCCTAGCGCTCAGGGCTGGAACTCGAACTCCGAATCCATGATCTCGATGCCGTGGCGGATGCCGGCCAACGCCTCCTCGCGAGCACGCAGCTTGCTCTGCAGATGGGCCGTGGTGGGCAGCGCCGACAGCTCCTTCGCCACTTCCGCGGCGCGAGTGCGCACGTTCTCCGGTTCGGTCAGCTCGTCGACCCAGCCGGCGGCCACCGCGGCGTCCCCGCGGTAGACCGACGCCAGACCGACCGCGCGCTGGAAGGCGGCCCGGGTGAGCCGCAGCTTCATGATCTCCAGGGCCGCGAACGGCATCGTCATCCCGATCGCCACTTCGATCGCCTGGATCTTGTGCTTCGCCGCCCCGACGCGGTGATCGCCGGCGAGCAGCACGAACGCGCCCATCGCCACCGCGGCGCCGGTCTGCGCCACCACGATCGGCCGGGGGAAGGTGAGCATGCGCAACGTCAGCTCGAACCCGCCGTTGAGCATGTCGATCGACGCCTGCCGGTCGCCGGACTGGAACACCGCGAGGTCGAACCCGGCGCTGAACACCTTGGCGTTGCCGGCGAGCACCACGGCCTTGGCGCCGTCGGATTCCGCGCGGTCGAACGCGTCGCGGAGGTGGCCCTGCGTTTCGAGCGACAGCACGTTGACCTTGCCGTCGTCGAGCGTGATCGTCGCGATGTCGTCGTCGAGTTGGTAGCTCACCGGTGCGCTCATGAGCGGTGATGTTACAAAGCGCCGACTTTGTTCCGCCGTCCGGACTGCGCCGGACGACGATGGCGCGCCGAACCGTTGCCGTTGACGACCGCGTGCACATCGGTGGCGTCGTCGAGCCGGTGTCGGCGCCACCGGTCCTGGATTTCCTCGACGGATCGGTTGACCTTGTCGATCTCGCGCCGGAGAACCTCCGGGCGGGTCTCCTGGGCGGCGTAGTGAAAGTACGTCAGCAGGCTCCGGAGCATTTCCAGCTTCTGCTTCTCGCGCTTGGCGTGCTCGTGGCCGGTGAGCAGTTCGAGCCGCTGCACGGGCTGTAGCGCCGCCCAGTCGAGCACGACCTCGGAGCGCAGCGATTTGCGGCGGCGGGCGCTGCCCGGCCGGTCGAAGAACTGCACGGTGCCCTCGAACCGCGACGCGACCGCCGTGCCGACCTGCTCACGGTCGATCGCCGAGTCCCACACCGTGCGCCACTCCTGGCCCGGCGCCAGCACCGGGATGACGTCGGGCAGCTGCACCGCGACGACCTCGCTCTGCCGGCCCTCGTAGGTGTCCTCGTAGGCCACGACGGTCGGCGGATTGTCGAAGTGCAGCGTCACGTCGTAGGCCGGCGTGCGTCCGTAGTTCTTGACGACCAACTCGATGACGTGCCAGTCGGCGGCGTTGGGCTCCATGAACATCACGACGTTCGGTTGCGCTTGCGCAGCGTTGAGCGCGTGCACGCGGCGGATCTGCCGGTGGGCGTAGAGCCAGGCCGCCACCGCCAGCAGCACGGCCAGCCACGCCGCGAGGGCCAGCCATGCACCGGACCGCACACCGGTCAGCTCGTCCCAGCGGTCGCCAGCCCATTGCGCCACACCCATGTGCTGCTTATATCACAGTTTCGAGCCACCGACTTGGTTGCCGCATCGCGGACTGGGAAAATTCGAGCGGTCGTGGCCAGGCGTCCTTACCGCGCACTCCCGCCGGTCAACCGATGTACAGCAACCATTTGAATACTTTGCTAGCCGCCCATGGCGTCGCGCCACTGCTCCAGGCTGCTGACGCGGTAGACGTAGTTCGTGCGCTTGACGTCTTCGAGCGGCGCGCTGGGTTCGGCGGAATACCAGTGGCCCGGGAACACCGTCGGGTTGCCGTCGAGCTTCGCCAGCTGCTGCAGGCTCCGGTAGATGGCGTCGGAATCGCCGCCCGGGAAGTCGGTGCGGCCGCAGCCCTCCAGGAACAAGGTGTCGCCCGCCACCAGCCGGCCGTCGACGAGGAAACACTGGCTGCCGGGCGTGTGGCCGGGCGTGTGCAGCAACTCGATGTCGATGTCGCCGACCAGCACCCGATCGCCGTGCTCGTGGGCGGTGAGGTCGCTGCGCGCGATGCCGGTGGTGCGCGACACCCAGTCCGCCTCCTGGGCGTTCACGTGCACCGGCACGCTGGTGTGCTCGAGCAGTTCGGCCAGGCCCTTGAGCGTGAACCCCATCATCGTCCCGCCGACGTGGTCGGGATGGTGGTGCGTGACGAGCACACCCGACAGCCGCATGCCGTCGGCCTCGGCGGCCGCCGCGAGCTCCGGCGCCGCGTACGCGGGGTCGACCACGACGCAATCGCCGGTCTCGCGGTCGCCGATCAGATAGGCGAAATTGCGCATCTGCTGCGCGATCATGTCGTCGGCGGCGAAGTCGCGGCCCGCGAGCAATTGCCTGAAGTACAGACGGTCGGAATCGGCCATGCGCCTCACCCTAGGCAAAAAGCCGATCCGTCATCGATGCGTACCAAATCAGCGGTCACGTCGCGGGTACGCGACGAGCATGGCAGCAGTGCAACGCACGTTCGATGTCCTGATCGTCGGCGGCGGCAACGCCGGCGTCAGCGCCGCGGCGCGGCTGATCCGCCGCGGCGTCACCGACGTCGCGATCATCGAACCGCAGGGCGTGCACACCTACCGCCCGCTGCTGTCCTACGTGGGCGGTGGCGAGGCGTCACTGCGCGATGCGGAACGCACCCAGCGCTCCGTAATTCCGCGCGGCGCCACCTGGATCCGCGAGCCGGCGACGGCCGTCGACCCCGCCGCCCGCGCGGTGACGTGCGCCGACGGAACGTCCTACGGCTACCGCGACGTCGTGGTCGCCACCGGGCTGGTGCCCGACACCGACGAGCTGCCCGATCTCTCGGCGGCGCTGCGCAGCCCGGCGGTGGCCAGCAACTACGTCGACCTCGCCGAGAAGACCTGGGAGCTGGTGAAGGCACTGCCCGCCGGCGGGCACGCGGTGTTCACCGTGCCCCGCCCGCCGGTCAGTTGCACCGGCACCACGATCAAGCCGCTGTTCCTCGCGGCGGCGCACTGGCGCCGCACCGGAATCCTGCCCGCTGTGCGGATGTCGCTGATCGTCGATCGACCGGACCTGCTGGGCGTTGCGGCCCTCGACGACCGGCTCCGCCGCCACCTCGACGAACTCGGCGTCGAGCTGCGGCACGGACGGGTGACCGGGGTCCACCCGGACCGGCGGGCCGTGACCTGGATCGGCCCGGACGGGACGTCGCAGACCGTCGACTACGACATGCTGCATCTCGTCCCGCCGTTTCGCGGGCCGCGGTGGCTGGCGGAATCCGGCCTGACCGCGGACGGCAGCCACGGTCTCGTCGACGTCGATCCGCGCACCTTCCGCCACCGCAGCCACGCCGGTGTGTGGGCGATCGGCGACTGCGCGACCGTCGACACCGATCCGTCCGGCGGGGCGCTGCGGCGCCAGACCGCCATCCTGGCCGACAACATCCTCGCCGTCCGGCGCGGCGGCGGGTTCAGCGAATACGACGGCTACACCGTCGCGCCGATCGCCACGGACGCGCACCGGTTGATCTTCGGCGAATTCGACCGCCGCGGCGAGCTGAGCTCGTCACTGCCGTCGTTCGTCGACCCGCTCAAGGCTTACCGGGCGACCTGGGCGGTGGACCGCTACGCACTGCCGCCGATGTACTGGCACCTGATCCTGCCGGGCCGGGCGTGAATTCGGCGGCGGTGCGCGGCTGACCAGCGGTTTGGCGCCCTGATTGCCGACGCTGTAATCTCTACGAGGCCCGTCAGTAGGGTCAGGCCCCCTTAGCTCAGTCGGCAGAGCGTTTCCATGGTAAGGAAAAGGTCAACGGTTCGATTCCGTTAGGGGGCTCGGGTGTTCCGGGTGGCCGCAATACTGGTCGCCCATCGGTAGACGCCCCGCGGCGGTGTAGCTCAGTCGGTTAGAGCGAACGACTCATAATCGTTAGGTCGCCGGTTCGAGTCCGGCCATCGCTACCAGGCAACGAAGACGTACCAAGAGGAGACAGCCGACATGGCGTCCAGCACCGATGTGCGGCCGAAGATCACGCTGGCCTGCGAGGTGTGCAAGCACCGCAACTACATCACGAAGAAGAACCGCCGCAACGACCCCGACCGGCTGGAGCTGAAGAAGTTCTGCCCGAACTGCGGCACCCACCGGCCGCACCGCGAGTCGCGGTAGCTTCTCCTGCCGATTTTCGGTACCAGATCCGACTAGGTAGGTTCTTCGACCGTGCCGTTGTCCGAAGACATCGTCGGGAAGCGATACCGCTTCCCCGACCGCTACGAGGTGGAGCGCGAGAAGATTCGCGAGTACGCCGTCGCGGTGAAGAACGACGACGGGGCCTATCACGACGAGGCAGCGGCCGCCGACCTCGGCTACGACGGTTTGGTCGCGCCGCTCACCTTCACCTCCATCGTCGGATACCAGGCGCAGACGGCGTTCTTCGCCAACGCCAACATCGGGATCTCGGATCGCCAGATCGTGCAGGTCGACCAGGTCTTCAAATTCATCCGCCCGGTCGTCGACGGCGACGCCCTGTACTGCGACGTCTCGGTGGACGCCGTCCGGCAGGCACACGGCACGGACATCATCGTGCTGAAGACCGTCGTCAGCGACGGCAACGGTGACGTGGTCCAAGAGACCTACACCACCCTGGCGGGGCGGAGCGAGGAAAACGGAGAGAGTGGCTTCAGCGATGGCATTGCGTGAATTCGATTCGGTCAAGGTGGGCGACCAACTCCCGGAGAAGGTCATCCCGCTGACCCGGGCCGACCTGGTCAACTACGCCGGCGTGTCCGGGGACCTCAACCCGATCCACTGGGACGACGAGATCGCCAAGCAGGTCGGGCTGGACACCGCGATCGCCCACGGCATGCTCACCATGGGGCTGGGCGGCGGCTACGTGACCGAGTGGGTCGGCGACCCGGGCGCGGTGACCGAGTACAACGTGCGATTCACCGCCGTGGTGCCGGTGCCCAACGACGGCAAGGGCGCCGAGATCACCTTCAACGGCCGCGTGAAGTCCACCGACCCGGAGACCAAGTCCGTCACCATCGCGCTGTCCGCGACGACCGGCGGCAAGAAGATCTTCGGCCGTGCCGTCGCGACGGCGAAGCTGGCGTAACCGTGGCACTCAAGGCTGACATCCAGGGCATGGTGTGGAAGTACCCCGACGCCTTCGTCGTGGGCCGCGAGCAGGTTCGGCAGTACGCCAAGGCCGTGAAGTCCGCTGATCCGGTCAGCGTCGACGAAGAGGCCGCGGCCGAGTCGGGTCACGACTCGTTGGTGGCGCCGTTGACCTTCATGTCCATCTTCGCGGTGATGATCCAGAACCACTTCTTCCAGCATGTGGACGTGGGGTTGGAGACGATGCAGATCGTCCAGGTGGACCAGAAGTTCCTCTTCCACCGGCCGATCAAGGTCGGCGACGCCCTGACGGGCACGATGTACATCGAGACGGTCGACGAGCGGTTCGGCGCCGACATCGTGACCACCCGCAACGTCCTGGAGGACCCCAACGGCGAGGTCGTCATGGAGTCGTTCACCACGCTGATGGGGCACGAAGGCGACAACTCCATCTCGGCCAAGTGGGACCCGGCGACCGGCCAGGTCGTCCGCACCGCCGTCGGCGCGTAGTGGATTAGTACCTGTAGGCGGGTGGAGGTACACTCTGTCCTCGGGGTTCTCCCAGTACATGCGCGCTGTCCGTCGGTTCCGATCGGCCGAACGGGGAGCGCGCAAGTCATGTGGGCCCCACCTGGGTGGGCCCGACGGCTCCCCCGAAGGGGCGTAGCTCAACTGGCAGAGCAGCGGTCTCCAAAACCGCAGGTTGCAGGTTCAAGTCCTGTCGCCCCTGCACACTGGACTCGACAGCGTGTGGACACTGGGAAGTGAACACCAGAGACAGCACACGACTACGGATGGGAAGGGCATGCGGTGAGCGACGAGCGCGACAGTGCCGGCGCCCCCGGCGACGGCAGCGACAGCGATAACGGCAGCCCGGCTCCGGCCGGCGGACGCACCGCCGTTGCCAACCGGCCGCTGCGTCCGACGGGTAAGCGGTCGCGGCAGGCCGTCGCCGGCACCGACGGTGGCAGTGCCGCCGAGCCGGAGACCGACGGCGACTCCGGTGTCACCAAGAACGGGTCGGGCAAGAAGGCGAAGACGGCCCGCAAGTCCGGCCCGTCGCGCAACCCGTTGCTGTTCGTCGTCACCTACATCAAGCAGGTGGTCGCCGAGCTGCGCAAGGTCATCTGGCCGAACCGCAAGCAGATGGTCAGCTACACGACCGTGGTGCTGGTGTTCCTGGCGTTCATGGTCGCGCTGGTCTTCGGCGTCGACTGGGGCTTCGCGAAGCTCGTGCAGCTGGTGTTCGGCGACTGACCGCCCCCAAAGGTTTGTAGGAAGGACCGATTTACCGTGACGAGCTTGGACGGCGAAACCGGCGACTCGGTGGACGTCATCGACGAGACCGACACCACGACTGCTGACGTGACGACTGACGCGACGACTCCGGAGGAGACGGCCCCCGAGGCCGCGCCTGCGGAGGCTCCTGAGGAGGACGTCGACCCGGCGACCGCGCTCAAGAAGGAGCTGCGGAGCAAGCCGGGGGAGTGGTACGTCATCCACTCCTACGCCGGCTACGAGAACAAGGTGAAGGCGAACCTCGAGACCCGCGTGCAGAACCTCGACGTGGGCGACTACATCTTCCAGGTCGAGGTGCCCACCGAAGAGGTCACCGAGATCAAGAACGGCCAGCGCAAGCAGGTCAACCGCAAGGTGCTGCCCGGCTACATCCTGGTGCGTATGGAGCTCAACGACGAGTCGTGGGGCGCCGTCCGCAACACGCCGGGCGTCACGGGCTTCGTCGGCGCGACCTCGCGGCCCTCGCCGCTGCGCCTCGACGACGTGGTGAAGTTCCTGCTGCCGCAGGGCGCGGCGAAGAAGTCCGGCCGGCCCGCATCGACGGCCGGCGCCGCGACGTCGGAGGCCACGCTGGAGCGGCCCGAGGTGCTGGTCGACTTCGAGGTCGGCGAG
The DNA here is from genome assembly GCF_021213805.1 of Mycobacterium sp. MYCO198283. Classification (GTDB taxonomy): domain Bacteria; phylum Actinomycetota; class Actinomycetes; order Mycobacteriales; family Mycobacteriaceae; genus Mycobacterium. The sequence goes on along the minus strand of NZ_JAJQJI010000002.1, from coordinate 456,327 downwards.
TCGGTCACCGTCATGGACGGGCCGTTCGCCACGCTGCCGGCGTCCATCAGCGAGGTCAACGCCGAACAACAGAAGCTGAAGGTGCTGGTGTCGATCTTCGGCCGCGAGACCCCCGTCGAGCTGACGTTCGGCCAGGTCTCCAAGATCTAGCGACCCCGGCGCCGAGCGCCGCCCGGATCGCGTGAACACGAAAGAGGAACAATGCCCCCGAAGAAGAAGAAGGTCACCGGGCTGATCAAGCTCCAGATCCAGGCCGGGCAGGCCAACCCCGCCCCGCCCGTGGGTCCGGCGCTCGGCCAGCACGGTGTCAACATCATGGAGTTCTGCAAGGCGTACAACGCCGCGACCGAATCGCAGCGCGGCAACGTCATCCCCGTGGAGATCACCGTCTACGAGGACCGCAGCTTCACGTTCCAGCTGAAGACCCCGCCCGCCGCCAAGCTGCTGCTCAAGGCCGCCGGTGTGCAAAAGGGTTCGGCGGAGCCGCACAAGACGAAGGTCGCCAAGGTCACCTGGGACCAGATCCGCGAGATCGCGGAGACCAAGAAGGAAGACCTCAACGCCAACGACGTCGAGCAGGCGTCGAAGATCATCGCCGGCACCGCCCGGTCGATGGGCATCACCGTCGAGTAGCTTGCGGATCGACCAGACCGGAGCCGAGTAGTTCGGCACCGCCGTGGGAGGGCCAGCTTCGGCCCGTACCGACCACAACCTCTGACATTCAGGAGAGACGAATGAGCAAGACGAGCAAGGCCTACCGCGAAGCCGCGGAGAAGATCGACAAGACGAAGCTGTACACGCCGCTCGAAGCGGCGAAGCTGGCCAAGGAAACCGCCTCGAAGAAGCAGGACGCGACGGTCGAGGTGGCGATCCGGCTGGGCGTCGATCCCCGCAAGGCCGACCAGATGGTGCGCGGCACCGTCAACCTGCCGCACGGCACCGGCAAGACCGCCCGCGTCGTGGTGTTCGCGGTCGGCGACAAGGCCGAGCAGGCCGCCGCCGCCGGCGCCGACGAGGTCGGCAGCGACGACCTGATCGAGCGGATCCAGGGTGGCTGGACCGACTTCGACGCCGCGATCGCGACCCCCGACCAGATGGCCAAGGTCGGCCGCATCGCCCGCATCCTGGGCCCGCGCGGCCTGATGCCGAACCCGAAGACCGGCACCGTGACGCCGGACGTCGCGAAGGCCGTGCAGGACATCAAGGGCGGCAAGATCAACTTCCGCGTCGACAAGCAGGCCAACCTGCACTTCGTGATCGGCAAGGCGTCCTTCGACGAGAAGAAGCTCGCGGAGAACTACGGCGCCGCGCTGGACGAGATCCTGCGGGCCAAGCCGTCGGCGTCCAAGGGCCGCTACCTGAAGAAGGTCACCGTCTCCACGACCACGGGCCCGGGCATTCCGGTGGACCCGTCGGTCACCCGGAATTTCGCGGAGGCGTAGGCCGCCAGGCCGGAGCCGACCATCGTGGCGGAGGCGTAGGCCGCCAGGCCGGAGCCGACCATCGTCGCGGAGGCGTAGGCCGCCAGGCCGCCTCAGCGCGGCACCTCGACCGCGACCGCCAGGCCGCGGTGATCGGACCGCATGACGCTCACCGTCGACACCGACGTCGCCACACACCCGCGGGTGAGCACGTGGTCGATGCCGATGAGCGGCGGCATGACGTTGACCGACGGGAAGGTCGCGACGAAGCGGTCTCCCGCCTGCTGAGCGGCGTCGGCGAACCCGGCGGCCAGCAGTTCGCGGAAGTCACGCATGTGGACGGTGGAGTTGAAGTCGCCGGCCAGCGTCAAGCAGCCGGTCGGGGGATCACGGAACTGGTCGGCGACGCGCCGCAGTCCGGCGCGCCAGTCGCCGATGGACGAGCTGAGCGGGTTCGGGATCCGCAGGGCGCCGACGGTCATGCCGGCCGAGGTGCCCGGGACGGCGACGGTTGCGGCGATCAGCAGCGGGGATTCGTCGATTTGTCGCAGCGGATACCGGCTGTAGATGCCGACGCCGCGCGACTCCTGCTGCGGGTCGATGCGCTTGTACGGGAAGACCTCCGCCAGCGCGGACCGTTCGAACTCCTGCGTGGCGTACGGCGTGAGCTCCTGCACCGCGACGATGTCGGCGTGCTGGGTCGCCCAGTCGGCGAACGACGACACCTCCACCGAACCCTTTCCGAGGTTCGCCGACAGGATCCGGACGGCCTGGCCGGTGCCCGGAACCCGGTGGGCGGCGAACGGCTGCAAGGTCGCGACCCCGGCGATTGCCAGCGCCAGCGCTGCGGCGAATGGCCGCCACCGCCGGCCGATCGCGAACCCGAGCGCCGCCACCAGCGCGCACGCCATCAGGTACGGCGACACCGCCGACAGCAGGAACACCGGCAGCGTGCTGGTGGGAAGAAAGCGCACCACGAGCCCGGCGACGGCCAGGGCCATCGCGGCGTAGCCGACGAACCTCACTGCTCGCGGTAGTCGATGTCGAGGTTCGCGAACTCGCCGATCTTGTCGTCACGCAGGATCTCGGTGGAGTCCAGCCGGCACCACACCCGGTCCATCGGCGCAGTGGCGGATCGGCGCGCTGCGTCGCTGTCCATGCCGAGCCACCCTACCGGCGCTCAGCGATCGCACTCGGCCACGCGTCGCCGCAGGAAGGCCCGGGCCGGCTCCGACGTCGTCCGCTGCTCCGCGATCCGGTAGGCGGTCAGCGCGTCACCGAGGCGGCCCGCGCGCCGCAGCAGGTCGGCGCGCACCGCCGGCACCAGCGGGCTGCCCGTCAGCCGGGGATCGGCGGCCACGGCGTCGAGTGCGGCGAGCCCTGCGTCGGCGCCGTCGCGGAAACCGATCGCGAGCGCACGGTTTGCGCGCACCACCGGCGAGTCGGTGATGGTCGACAGCCGGTCGTAGGCGGTGCAGATGGTCGCCCAGTCCGTGTTGCGGAAAGTCGGCGCCGTCGCGTGCACCGCCGCGATCACCGCCTGCGGAAGGTACGGGCCCGGCGATCCCGCGGCCCGCTGCAGCCGGTCGAGCCCGCGGGCGATCATCCGGCGATCCCAGGCGCCGCGATCCTGCTCGTCGAGCGGGATCAACGCGCCGCGGGCGTCGACGCGGGTCCCCCGACGCGAATCGTGCAGCAGCATCAACGCCGCGAGGGCGTGGGTTTCCGGTTCGGCGGGCAGGAGCGCGCACAGCTCACCGCCCAGCCGCACCCCTTCGGCGCACAGCTCGTCGCGGACCGCCGAAGGGCCGGCGGTCGACCAGTAGCCCTCGGTGAACACCGAGTAGATGCCGGCGAGCACGTGCGGCATCCGCTCGGGCAACAGCTCGGACGGCGGCACGCGCAGCGGGATGCGGGCGGCCCGGATCTTCGCCTTGGCGCGGGTGATCCGCTGCGCGACAGCACTTTCCGACTGCAGCAGCGCCCGGGAGATCTCAGGAACCGTCAGACCCGAGATGAGCCGCAGCGTGAGAGCGAGCTGCGACGTCCGGTCGAGCGCCGGGTGGGCGCACATGAACATCATCCGCAGCTCGTCGTCGCGGACGGGGTGCACGTCGACGTTGTCGGTGCGGGCGCGGATCTCGTCGACCACCGCGGTCAGCTCCTTTCCGGGTCGGACCGTCTCCCGCCGGAGCCGGTCGCGGGCGCGGTTGCGCGCCGAGGTCACGATCCATCCGCCCGGGTTGGCCGGGACGCCGTCACGCGCCCAGGTCCGCAGCGCGTCGGCGAACGCCTCGGAGACGGCGTCCTCCGCCACGGTGAGGTCACCGCACCAGCGCGCCAGCGCCGCCACGGCCGGACCCCATTCGCGCCGGAAGACGCCGTCGAGGGGGGACAACGGGCCCTAGAGACCCGAGATGCCGGCCAGCCGCCGCAGTTCGACGGTGGTCGCCGGGATCATCGACGCCACCTTGACCGCTTCGTCGCGATCGGCCGCCGAGATGAGATAGAAGCCGTTGGCCACCTCGGCGCCCTCGACGAACGGACCGTCGGTCAGGACGAGTTCGTCGTTGCGGACGCGCACCGTCGTCGCGGTGGACGGCGGATGCAGTGCCGCCCCGCCGCTCAGCCGGTCGCCGGCGGCGGCCCCGAACGCGATGTGGCGGGCCACGCCCTCGTCCCACTCCGGGGTGCCGGGCCGCAGCGGCCGCTCGGGCGGCTCCAGCAGCAGGGCCAGCCAGGTGTCGGCGCCCAGCGGGCGCGATGGTGTGTTCCACTCGACCATCGGCCAGACCTCCACCGCGCCGCTGCGGCAGGCAGGGATGTCGCGGGCCAGGGCGAGCGCCCCGTCGAGGTCGTCGGCCTCGATGACGTAGAAGCCGTTGGCGATCTCGGCCGACTCGGCGAACGGGCCGTCGGTGACCACCGGCGCATCGGGTCCCCCCGAGATCCGGACGGCCTCCTGCGAACCCGTCAGCGCATCGCCGGCCAGTATCGCCGCGCCCGCCTTCGCATGGAACTTCTCGTATGCCGCGAAGACGGCCGCCCCGGTGTCGGCGTCGGGCTGCTCGGTCGATTCGGGGCCCAGCAGCAGCGCGAAGTAGTACATGGCGATCCTCTCGGTGGGGGAGGGGAACCCGTCGATCCCCTCTCTACCCGACCGACGAACGGGTCGTCAGAAATCCGACAACGGGACTTGTCCAATCCGCGATCAGCAACCACGACCGTGTGTGATCTTTGACGTATGCGTAAGGCTTTGCAGACGATCCTGGTGGCCGCCGGCGTGCTGCTGGCGACGCTGGTGCTCACCGTCGCGGCGGCGTTCACGGCGGCGCTGTCGCACGGCGCGGTGGCGCTCATCGTGCCGGGCACCGGGACCCCGGATCCGACGCTGCCGGAGAAAGCCGGCTACCTGGAGCAGGCGCGGGACCGGTATCTCACCGGCACCGCGTGCGGACCGACGGGGCAGGGCTGCCCGGACGGCAACCTCGTCGGCATCAAATATCCGGCGTCGTTCTGGCCGCTGGTGATCTTCCCCAACTGGTGCCGATCGGGCCCGAACGGCTGCGACAAGTGGGACGAGTCGGTGGGCAAGGGCACCGAGGCGCTGGTCGGCCAGCTCAGCAACTACGTGGAGCACACGGACCAGGACATCGTCGTCTTCGGCTACTCGCAGGGCGGTGCGGTGGTCTCCGATGCGCTCGCCGAGTACATCAACGGGCTGCCCGACGAGGACCAGCGGCGCATCGAGGTCGTCACCATCGGCGGCATCCAGACGCCCGACGGCGGGCTGTGGTCGCGGCTGGCGTTCCTGGGCCACATCCCGATCCTCGACGTCACGCTCACCCCGGCGATGCAACCCGATCCCGACGTGCACTACACCAGCTACGCCTTCCACTTCGATCCGGTGGCCGACGCGCCGCGCTACTGGGGCAACCCGTTCGCGATGCTCAACGCGATCGCCGCACTGCAGACCGTGCACGGGTACTACCTGACGCCCTACGGCCCGCCGGGCAGCGAGACCTCGCGGGAGACACTGCCCTACGGCTACGACGACGACTCGCTCGCGCCGCAGCTGGTGTGCACCGGGAACCCGAACTGCCGCACCGACGACCGCGGCAACGAGTACATCGTCATCCCCGCGCGGTCGCTGCCGATCGCGGACCTGATCTACAGCTCCGCCCCGGCGCCGCTGCGACCGCTGATCAAACCGATGCTCGAGCTGGTGGCTCCCGCCTACCGGGTGCTGGCGGAGCTGGGTTACGACTACACCGGCAACCCGGGCGTCTCCACGCCGCTGTCGCCGCTGCCGTTCAACCCCTTCACCCTGAACCCGGTGGCGCTGGCCGCGAACCTCGCCGGGGCCGTGGTCACGGGCGTCGGCAACGCGCTCGGCGGTGGCACCAGCTTGTCGCCGCTCAACCCGCCCGAGACCGCCCCGAGCACGACGAGGACCTCGCCCGCGACGCCGGTCGCGAGCCCGGCGGCCGGCGCCCGGGCGGCGGCGGAGCCGAAGGTGGCGGCGGACAAGGCCGCGACGGAGCCGAAGGCCGCGGAGAAGGTCGCCGAGAAGCACGCGGCCGATCCGCTGCCGGCGCCCCAGCCGGGCGAGAAGACGTCCGACAACGGCACACACGCCGAGGTCGTCGACCTGAAGCGCGAACGCGACAAGGTCGCGGCGGGCGAGGGGCCGCAGGGCGCGACGCCGGCCGACGTCGCGGCGAGTAAGGCCCCGGCCGGCGCCGCCACGCCGACCGAGGACCACGCCACCGGCGCCGCGGCGACGGACACCACCGCCACCCGTCAGCAGCCGGCCGAAGACCGGCCCGCAGCCTGACCGAAACGCGACGCCTGACCAAAACGAGACGCCTGACCAAAACGCGACGTCCCCCGCACCGAAGTGCGGGGGACGTCGCGTTACCGGGGGCGGCTCAGGCCGCGGCGCCGGGCTTCAGGTACGTCACGAGGCTGACGTCGATGGCCTCGTCGAGGAAGTAGAACTGACAACCGGTCAGGTACTTCATGTAGCGCTCGTAGTTCTCGACACCCGCGGCGGCGATCGCCTCGTCCTTGTGCTGCTCCAGGCGGGCGGCCCAGATGCCGAGCGTCTTGATGTAGTGGTTGCGCAGCGACAGCACCTCGGGCACGACGAAGCCGGCCTTCTCGCCGTGCTCCACCATCATCTTGGTGCTGGGGATCCGACCGCCCGGGAAGATCTCGGTGATCATGAACTTCACGAACCGGGCCAGCTCGAACGTCAACTTCTTGCCGCGGGCCTGCAGGTCGTCGGGATGGATGGAATCCGACGCTGCTCTGGATGGTCATGCGGCCGTCGTCGGGCAGGATGTCGAAGCAGGTCTTGAAGAAGTCGTCGTAGCGCTCGAACCCGAAGTGCTCGAAGGCCTCGATCGACACGATGCGATCGACGGGGGAGTGGAACTGTTCCCAGCCCTCCAGCCGGACGTCGAAGGTGCGCTCGCTGTCGACCTTGCTGAGCAGCTGATTGCAGTAGGCCTGCTGGTTCTTGCTGAGCGTCAGCCCGATGACGTTGACGTCGTACTTTTCCATCGCGCGCTGCAGGGTGAGGCCCCAGCCGCAGCCGACCTCCAGCAGCGTCATCCCCGGCTTGAGGTCGAGCCGGTCGAGGTGCTGGTCGACGTTGGCGACCTGCGCCTCCGACAGCGTGACGTTCGGGCCCGTGAAGTAGGCGCAGCTGTACTTGCGCGTCGGGTCCTGGAACAAGCCGAAGAAGTCGTCCGACAGGTCGTAGTGCGCCTGGATGTCCTCGAAATGCGGCCGCAGGTCCTTGGTGCCGGTCGAAGTGTCAGACATCGTGATGGTGGTCCTCCTGGTAGTGCCCACGCCCCCCGCGGGTGCTTTTCGTTTGCAGAAACCCTACAGGCAGCACGGCGCGCGGGGCTGTCGTCGGCGGTTCGCGGCGGGTTCCGCTCGCCGTCGCCTACTTGGCCAGGGTGAACTGGTTGACGTCGATGTATCCCCGGCGGAACAGGTCCGCGCAGCCGGTCAGATACCGCATGTACCGCTCGTACACTTCCTCCGACTGCAGGGCGATCGCGTCCTCGCGGCGCGCAGCCAGCGACGCGGCCCACTGGTCGAGGGTGCGCGCGTAGTGCGGCTGGAGCGACTGGATGCGCTCGACGGAGAAACCGACGGCCGTGGCGTGCGTCTCCACGTCCTCGATGGCCGGTAGCTGGCCGCCCGGGAAGATCTCCTTGGCGATGAAGAGCGTGAACCGCGCGACGTCCATCGACAGCGGGATGCCGCGCCGCTTGAGGTCGGCCATCATCAGCCGCGTGATGGTGTGCAGCAGCATGACGCCGTCGTCGGGCAGCACCCGATAGGCCATCTCGAAGAACGGCTTCCACCGGTCGGCGCCGAAGTGCTCGAACGCGCCGATGGACACGATGCGGTCGACGGGCTCGTCGAACTGCTCCCAGCCTTGCAGCAGCACCCGCTTCGAGCGCGGATGGTCCGACGCCTCGAACGCCGCACGCACGTGGGCGTACTGGTTCTCCGACAGCGTGAGCCCGATGACGTTGACGTCGTAGCGCTGCAAGGCGCGCAGCAGCGTGGCGCCCCAGCCACAGCCCACGTCGAGCAGCGTCATCCCGGGCTGCAGCCCGAGCTTGCCCAGCGAGAGATCGATCTTCGCCAGCTGCGCCTCCTCGAGCGTCATGTCGTCGCGCTCGAAATAGGCGCAGCTGTAGGTCTGCGTCCGGTCGAGGAACAGCCGGTAGAACTCGTCGGAGAGGTCGTAGTGCGTCTGCACGTCCTCGAAGTGGGGCGTCATCTCTGCCACGAGCGACGCCCTACTTCTCGAGAGTGAACTGGCAGACGTCGGTGTAGCCCTTGCGGAACGCGTCCGCGCAACCCGTCAGGTAGCGCATGTAGCGGTCGTACACCTCTTCGGACTGGATGGCGATCGCCTCGTCGCGGTGCGCCTCGAGCGCTGCGGACCAGTGGTCGAGCGTCTTGGCGTAGTGCGGCTGCAGCGACTGCGTGCGGGTGAGCGTGAACCCGGCCTTGGCGGCGTGCTCGCCGACCAGCTCGATGGTCGGCAGGTATCCGCCGGGGAAGATCTCGGTGAGGATGAACTTGATGAACCGTGCGACGGAGAACGTCAGCGGAATCTTGCGCTCGGCCATCTGCGGGATGGTGAGCGCCGTGATGGTGTGCAGCAGCATCACGCCGTCGTCGGGCAGCACCCGATAGGCCATGGTGAAGAAGTCGTCCCAGCGGTCGCGGCCGAAGTGCTCGAACGCGCCGATGGACACGATGCGGTCGACCGGCTCGTCGAACTGCTCCCAGCCCTGCAGCAGCACCCGCTTGCTCCGAGGGCTGTCGGATGCGTCGAACAGCCGCTCGACGTGCGCCTTCTGGTTCTCGCTCAGCGTCAGACCGATGACGTTGACGTCGTAGCGCTCGATCGCCCGCATCATCGTGGAGCCCCAGCCACACCCGACGTCGAGCAGCGTCATGCCGGGCTGCAGGCCCAGCTTGCCGAGGGCCAGGTCGACCTTCGCGCGCTGCGCCTCTTCGAGCGTCATGTCGTCGCGCTCGAAGTAGGCGCAGCTGTAGGTCTGCGACGGGTCCAGGAACAGCCGGAAGAAATCGTCGGAGAGGTCGTAGTGCGCCTGCACGTCGTCGAAGTGCGGCGTCATGTCCTTGGACGCCGCGCGGTTGGTTCTCGCCATGCTGATGTGCCTCTCCGGCTGTTCGATCTCGACGCTGCGACCGCCATCGGCGGTGTTCGTCTGCGTGCGCGCAAAGCGCGGCAGCACCCGTCGGGCATGGTATCCGACGCCGTCGCCGGTTACCCAAACGGCCTTATCGCTGCTGGTCAGGACGCCTGTTCGAATGTGGTGACCAACTCGGCGACGATGTCGTCCCACAGCGGCTCGGGCAGCTCGTGGCCCATGCCGTCGTAGGTCACCCACCGCGCGCCGCGGATGGCTTTCGCCACGGCGCGCCCGCCGCTGGGGCGCATGAGCTTGTCGGCGGTGCCGTGGATGACGACGGTCGGACAGCTGATCTGACGGTCGTAGTGCAACAGGCTGCCGCTGCCCACGATCGCGTTGAACTGCCGGGCGATGCCCTGCGGGTAATAGGCGCGGTCATAGGAGGCGACGGCGTCGGCGCGCAGTGCGTCGTCACTGAGCGGATAGCGCGGGCTGCCGATGATCTTGCTGACGCGGATCGAGTTCTCGATGATCTGCTCGCGCGGCGCGTTCGGCGGCGGACCGGTGGTGACGGCGAGCAGCTGACGGGGGCCGGGCGGCGGCAGCAGCGGCTGGTTGTTCGACGAGAAGATGACCGCCAGCGACCGGACCCGGTCGGCGTGCCGGGCCGCCACGATCTGGGCGATCATGCCGCCCATCGAGCCGCCGACGACGTGCGCCTTGTCGATGTCGAGGTGGTCGAGCAGCGCGGCGGCGTCGTCGGCCATGTCTTCGAGCGTGTACACCGACGGGCTCTTGATGCCGAGGAACGAGCGGACCATGTTGCCGACCTGCGAACCCTTGGTGCGCCGGCCGTCGAGGTGGCTGGACAGGCCGACGTCACGGTTGTCGTAGCGGATGACGCGGTAGCCCCGGTCGACGATCTTCTGGCAGAACCCCTCGCGCCAGAAGGTCAGCTGGGCGCCGAGGCCCATGATGAGCAGCACGGCCGGGTCGGCCGGATCACCCATGTCCTCGTAGTGGATCTTGAGGTCACCGGACAGCGCCTTGCCTTCGCGGATCTCCATCAGACCTCCAACTCGTCGGTGTGCTCGCGGCTGATGTCCACCATGAAGTTGGCGAAGTAGCCGGTGAGCTGCGGGTCGCTCATCATCTGCCAGCGCGGGGCGAGCAATTTCATGTAGCGCTCGACGTAGAGGAACTGCTTGCCGATGAGCACCAGCTCGCGTGGCAGCTTGACGTCGTAGGCGTCGGCCAGCGCCGAGAGCTGCTTGCCGATCTCGGCGTAGCTCATGTCGCCGAGCGTCGACATGGTCAGCGGCGTGGCGAAGCGCTCCAGATCCTTCGCCGCCTGCGCCTCGGGTTTCACGGTGCCCACCGCGCCCATCAGCACGACGATCTTGCCGGCGGCGGCGTGGTCCTTCTTCACCAGCAGCGCGTACACCAGCTCGCGGAGCAGCCAGCGGGTGCGGGGGTCGATGCGGCCCATGATCCCGAAGTCGAGGAACACGATCCGGCCCTCGTCGTCGACGAACAGGTTGCCCGCGTGCAGGTCGCCGTGGAACAGGCCGTGCCGCAGCCCGCCCTCGAAGACGCTGAACAGCAGCGCCTTGACCAGCTCGGTGCCGTCGAAGCCCTTCTTGCGGATCGCGGCGACGTCGTCGATGCGCACACCGCTGACCCGCTCCATGGTGAGCACCCGCTCGCTGGTGTAGTCCCAGTAGACCTGCGGCACCCTGATGTTCTTGCCGAGCGGCGAGGCGTGCATGTGCGCCACCCAGGCGTCCATCGACTGCGCCTCGAGCCGGAAGTCGAGCTCCTCGGCCAGGTTGTCGGCGAAGTCGGCGACGACGTCCTGCGCCGACAGCCGGCGCCCCAGCTTGGCCCGCTCGACCAGCTGCGCGAAGCGCTTGAGGATTTGCAGGTCGGCGGCCACCCGGCGGCGGATGCCGGGCCGCTGGATCTTGACGACGACCTCTTCGCCGGTGTGCAGCGTCGCGAAGTGCACCTGCGCGATGGACGCCGAGGCGACCGGGGTCTCGTCGAAGCTGGCGAACAGGTTGGCGGGCTCGTCGCCGAGCTCCTCCTTGAACAGTTTCTGCACGGCTTTGGGATCCGCCGGCGGGACCTTGTCGAGCAGCCCGCGGAACTCCCGGGACAACGATTCGCCGAACGCGCCGGGGCTCGAGGCGATGATCTGGCCGAATTTCACGTAGGTGGGACCGAGGTCGGCGAAGGTCTGCGGGATCTCCTTGATCACCTTCTGCTGCCACGGGCCGCGCTTCGGCAGCTTCGCGAGGAACCGGGCGCCGGTGCGGGTGAGCTGCCAACCCGTCACGCCGACGCGGGCGGCCTCGACGGGCAACGGCACCCGATCGAGCTTGGCGACCTCGCGGTGCTTCGTGGTTGAACTCATGTACGCAGTGTCTCAAAAGGGCGCGAGCGGGCCCAAAAACCTGTGGATCAGGTCACAGCCGGGCTGCGTACGCTCGGCAGATGGCTCCCCGGGCGTCCAAGGCGACGTCGAGCGCGACCCGCTGGGCCGGCGTACCGCTGACCGACCGCCGCGCCGAACGGCGCGCCCTGCTCGTCGCCGCGGCGTTCCGCCTGTTCGGTGCCGGCGGGGAGGCGGCGGTGTCGGTGCGCTCGGTGTGCCGCGAGAGCGGGCTCAACACCCGCTACTTCTACGAGTCCTTCGCCGACGTCGACGAGCTCCTGGGCGCGGCGTACGACGAGGTGAACGCGGGCCTCGCGGCGGCCGTCGACGACGCGATGGCGGCGGCGGACACGTCGTTTCGAGCGCGCACCCGCGCCGGGATGGCGGCCGTGCTGCACTACAGCTCGGCCGATCCGCGGCGGGGCCGGCTGCTGTTCACCGACGCGCGCACCAACCCGGTGCTGGCGGCCCGGCGCGCCGCATCACAGGACCGGCTGCGGGAAGCGGTGCTCACCGAAGGGGGCCGGGTGCGCCCGGGCGCCGACGCGGTGCTCACCCGCGTCGGCGCCGCGATGTACACCGGCGCGATGGCCGAGCTGGCGCAGCAGTGGCTCGCCGGCGCGCTGGGCGACGACCTCGACGCCGTCGTCGACCACGCGCTGGCGCTGGTGCTTCAGCGCTGATCCGCCGGCCGCCACGGCGTGAGCCAGCCGGTCTCCGGCCAGCCCTCCGCGGCGGCGATCAGCTCGTACATCGTTGCGCCGTCGAGGGATTCGCGGATGATGTCCGCGTGGCCGGCGTGCCGGGCCAGCTCGCTGCTGAGGTGGTGGAACACCCAGCGCACCGACCAGTGCTCGACGTCGGCCGGAAACCACGGCGCGTCGCGCGGCACCGGTACTGGCGTGTCGAGGTCCAGCTCGTCGAGCGCCCGCAGCGTCGCGGCGTTCTGCGCGGTCAGCTCGGAAAGCAGCGCCGCGAGCGTCTCGTCGTCGCGCATCCGGTACTCGTCCTCGTACTCGGCGACCCGCTCGGCGAACGGGCGGTCGTCGGCGGGCGGCACGCCGGGCGCGCAGCGGGCCCGCTGCAGCCAGCCGCGCTGCACGCCGGTCGCGTGCTTGATCAGCCCGCCGATCGACAGCGCGCTGACCGTCGGGGTGGCGCGGGCCTGGGCGTCGGTCAAGCCGTACGCCACCGCCAGGAACGCCGTCTGGTGCAGGTGCAGGAACTGGCGCAGGCCGTCGCGTTCGTCGCGGACGGGAGAGGCGAGTGCGGGCATGTCAGCTGTCCTTCCGATGGATGTGAAGGTCACGGAGACAGGCGATCTCCGCGCCGTGGTGGATGACCTCGCGATTGATGTGCAGCACCAGGTCGATCAGCGGATGGTCGGCGAACGGGCCCTCGGCAGGGCCGCACGGGCGCCGGAGGTCGTCGTCGCGCAGCGCGCGGACGCCGCCGATCCAGGTGGCGTAGGCGTCGTCGAGCTGGCGCAGCGCGGTCGCGGCGTCGGTGGCGTACCGCCAGGTGTCGTACGACGCGGGCGGTCCACCGAAGTGGCTGTGGTTGCGCATGGCGAAGACCCCGACGATGACGTGCGCCAGCCGCCACGCGATGGTGGTGAACGGCTCGGGTTGCGGTGGGGGATAGGCGAAGTCCACTCCCCCGTCGGGGTGGACGGTCCAACAGTGGGGCACCGGTTCCCAGAAGTACTCGTCGTCGGTGAGGCCGTCGAGGCGCGGGCGGAGCTGCTGCCGCCAGTGCTCGTCGAGCTGAGAGGCCACGTGTTCGGTGAGGTTCTCGGTCACGTCCATGACGATTGCACCCGTAGCGGACGAGTTCGGTCCTAAAAAGGTGACACGCTGTCGGCATGCCCGAGACCACCGCGCGCGTCCTCCAACTGCTCGGGCTGCTCCAGGCCCGCCGCGCGTGGAGCGGCGAGGAGCTGGCCGAGCGGCTGGGCGTCACCACCCGCTGCGTGCGCCGCGACGTCGACCGGCTGCGTGACCTCGGCTATCCCGTCGCCGCGAGCCGAGGCCACGGCGGCGGCTACCAGCTGGGCGCCGGGGCGGCGCTGCCACCGCTGCTGCTCGACCCCGACGAGGCCGTCGCGGTCGCGGTCTGCCTGCGACTGGCGGCGGGCGGCAGCGTCGCCGGCGTCGGCGAGTCGGCGCTGCGGGCGCTGGGCAAGCTGGACCAGGTGCTGCCGGCCCGGCTGCGGTCACAGGTCGCCGCCCTGCACCAGACGACGGTCACCCTGACCCATGACGCGGTCGACACGCCGGTCGAGCCGGACGTGTTGACGACGCTTGCCCGCGCGAGCCGCGACCACGAGCACGTCACCGCCGGCTACGTCGACCGCTCGGGCGCGGCGTCCCGGCGCCGGCTGGAGCCCTACCAGCTGGTGACCACCGGGCGACGCTGGTACCTGCTCGCGTGGGATCGCGACCGCCTCGACTGGCGCAGCCTGCGACTCGACCGGATGACCGACGTGCGCGCCGCCGGCACCACCTTCGTCCCACGCGAAGCGCCCGACGCCGCCGCCTACGTCCGCCGCTCCATCACCGCCTCGCCGTACCGCTACGTCGCCAAGGTGCGCTATCGGACGTCGGGCACCGATGTCGCGCAGCACTTCTCGCCCGCCGCGGTGACGATCGAACGGGACGGGTCCGACGCCTGCATCGTCACCACCGGTGCCGACGACCCGGAACGGATCGTGCTGTGGCTGGCGATGGTCGGCGCCGACTTCGAAGTGCTGGAGCCGCCGGAGGTGGTCGCGGCGGGGCGGCGGGTGGCCGACCGGGTGCGGCGCGCCGTCAGCCCGTGATCCGCAGCCGGTCGGTGAGCACCAGGAACGCCACCGCGAAGTCGTTGCCGGCGGTGTCGCGGCGCACGGCGTCCCAGTCGACCTGCTCGCGGACCGCCCGGACGCCCGGCAGCAGCATCGCGAAGTCGCAGTGGTGTTCGTTGAGCGACTTGAGCTTCTCGGTCACCACCTGCGTCGCCGACAGCACCGGCATGCGGATGGCCAGCACCTCCAGCTCCTGCGCCTCGCGGATGTCCTCGACGCGCACCGGGACGCCGTTGAGGCGGTGCAGCACGTCGACCACCACCTCGTCGCCGTCCGACGCGCACGCCTTGAGCAGCCAGTCCTCCGGCGTGCGGTCGATGCGGAACCCCGCCGCCGCCAGGGTGTCGGCGGCGGTGTCCGCGTCCGATTCGGCGACCACCAGATCGACGTCGTGCACCGGCTCCGGGCCGCCGTGCGCCCACAGCGCGTAGCTTCCGGCGAGCGCGAACTCCGGGCCGTGCGCCTTGAGCGCCGATGCGGCGCGCTTGAGCGCGTCGCGCAACTGGTCGTTGCGATTCAGCATTCGGCCGCGTCCCGGTGTCGTCGGAGTGGGGTCGGGGGTACCTCATACCCATGCGGATGGCTACCTTCAACATCCTGCACGGCCGCAGCGTGCGCGACGGCGACGTGCGCGTCGACCGGCTGGCAGCGGCGGTCGCGGAGCTCGACGCGGACATCCTGGCGCTGCAGGAGGTCGATCTCGACCAGCCGCGCTCCGGGATGGCCGACCTGACCGCGGTGGCCGCCGATGCGATGGGTGCGCGAAGCCACCGCTTCGTCGCTGCGATCTCCGGAACGCCCGGCGCCACCTGGATGGCTGCAACCGGCGACGAGCAGCCCGGGACGGCGGCCTACGGCATCGCGCTGCTGTCGCGCTACCCGGTGACGCAGTGGCACGTGCTGCGCCTGCCCCGGATTCCGCTGAAGTTCCCGATGTACCTGCCCGAGCCGGGCCGGCTGGCGATCATCGACGAGGAGCCGCGCGCGGTCGTCGTCGCCGAGCTGGACACCCCGGCCGGGCCGCTGACCATCGCCAACACCCATCTGTCCTTCGTGCCCGGCTGGAATCGGCTGCAGCTGCGGCGGGTGGTGCGCGACCTGCTCGGCTTCGCCGGGCCCCACGTGCTGATGGGCGACCTGAACATGCTGCCCGACACCGCCGCCACCTGGTCGGGCATGCGGGCGCTGGCGTCGGCACACACCTTTCCGGCGGGCTCGCCGAGCCGGCAGCTCGACCACATCCTCACCGACGACCCCGGGCTGCGGGCCGTCGCCGTGCAGGCGCCGGCGCTGCCGATCTCCGACCACCGCGCGCTGGTGGTCGACCTGGCCTGAGTTGCCGTTGTGTTCGGGCGCGAGCGTGCGCGCAGTGCCCGCGATGTGCGGCGTGTCGGAGTGCAGACACGCACGCTCGCGGTGCGACGGGAGGCGTTTTGGCTGATCGGGCGGCGTTGCGCTAGCCTGGCACTGCTCCACCGAAGACCGTCGGTCACCGATGAGCGCTTGCGCGAAGAGTAAGTAGCTCAGATGAGCTGCCCAGCAGCTCGAAGCACATCGGTTGAAGGTCCGGGTTATCCCGGCGGCCCACGCAGGAGGACGAGGCAACCGCTGCGTCGAGCAGCGAACTCTGTGCGCCCCGGCCGTCTGCGTCGGGGCGTTCGTCGTATTCGGGGGAGCTGACCGCATACGACAAGGAGGCATGCATGGCCAAGGCTGACAAGGCCACCGCGGTCGCCGACATCGCCGAGCAGTTCAAGGAGGCGACCGCCACGGTCGTCACCGAGTACCGCGGGCTGACGGTGGCCAACCTCGCCCAGCTGCGTCGATCCCTCGGCGACTCCGCCACCTACACCGTGGCGAAGAACACGCTGGTGAAGCGTGCCGCCGCGGAGGCCGGGGTGACGGGCCTCGACGAGCTGTTCGCCGGACCCACCGCGATCGCGTTCGTCAAGGGCGAGCCGGTGGACGCCGCGAAGGCGATCCGGACGTTCTCGCGCGAGCACAAGGCGCTGGTGATCAAGGGCGGCTACATGGAGGGCCGCGCCCTCTCGGTCGCCGACGTCGAGCGCATCGCCGACCTGGAGTCGCGCGAGGTGCTGCTGGCCAAGCTGGCCGGCGCGATGAAGGGCAACCTCTCCAAGGCTGCCGGACTGTTCGCCGCTCCGGCGTCGCAGGTGGCCCGCCTCGCGGCCGCGCTGCAGGAGAAGAAGGCCGCCGACGCGCCGGCTGCCGACTGACACGACCAACCCCGACCAAGACCCGTAAGAAGTAGGAAGGAAACACCATGGCCAAGCTCAGCAACGAAGAGCTGCTCGACGCGTTCAAAGAGATGACGCTGCTGGAGCTCTCCGAGTTCGTCAAGCAGTTCGAGGAGACGTTCGACGTCACCGCGGCCGCCCCGGTCGCCGTCGCCGCTGCCGGCCCCGCCGCCGGTGGTGCCCCGGCCGAGGCCGCCGAGGAGCAGAGCGAGTTCGACGTCATCCTCGAGTCCGCCGGCGAGAAGAAGATCGGCGTCATCAAGGTGGTCCGCGAGATCGTCTCCGGCCTGGGCCTCAAGGAGGCCAAGGACCTGGTCGACAGCGCCCCGAAGCCGATCCTGGAGAAGGCTCCGAAGGACGCGGCCGACGACGCCAAGGCAAAGCTCGAGGCTGCCGGCGCCACCGTCACCGTCAAGTAGTACGACCCGTGAAGGCCGCCCCTGGCGAAGGGGCGGCCTTCGCTGTCGGTGGGCTTGCGCACCGCCAGTGCCGAGTGCAGGCCGCGTAAGCTACAGTGACTCAAGCCACAGCCGGGGTGTGCGTGGCGACATTGGTTTTTGTGAAAGGAACGCCGTGGGGATTGCAATCGACGTTCAAGGGCTGACCAAGTCCTTCGGGTCCCAGCGCATCTGGGAAGACGTCACCATGACCATCCCGGCGGGCGAGGTCAGCGTGCTGCTCGGGCCGTCCGGTACCGGCAAGTCGGTGTTCCTGAAGTCCCTGATCGGCCTGCTGCGCCCCGAGCGCGGCGCCATCTACGTCGACGGCACCAACATCATCGACTGCTCCGCCAAGGAGCTCTACGAGATCCGCACGCTGTTCGGCGTCATGTTCCAGGACGGCGCGCTGTTCGGCTCGATGAACATCTACGACAACACGGCGTTCCCGCTGCGTGAGCACACCAAGAAGAAGGAGAGCGAGATCCGTGACATCGTCATGGAGAAGCTCGCGCTGGTGGGCCTCGACGGCGACGAGAACAAGTTCCCCGGTGAGATCTCCGGCGGTATGCGCAAGCGCGCCGGCCTGGCCCGCTCGCTGGTGCTGGACCCGGAGATCATCCTCTGCGACGAGCCCGACTCCGGTCTCGACCCGGTGCGTACGGCGTACCTGTCGCAGCTGCTGATCGACATCAACGCCCAGATCGACGCGACGATCCTCATCGTCACGCACAACATCAACATCGCCCGCACCGTGCCGGACAACATCGGCATGCTCTTCCGCCGCAAGCTCGTCATGTTCGGCCCGCGCGAGGTGCTGCTCACCAGCGACGAGCCCGTCGTCCGCCAGTTCCTCAACGGCCGCCGCGTCGGCCCCATCGGCATGTCCGAGGAGAAGGACGAGGCGCAGATGGCCGAGGAGCAGCGGATGGTCGAAGAGGGCCATCACGACGGCGGCGTCGAGGAGATCGTCGGGGTGCCCCCGCAGGTCATGGCCACCCCCGGCATGCCGGAGCGCAAGGCCGTCGCCCGCCGGCAGGCCCGCGTCCGCGAGACCCTGCACACGCTGCCCAAGAGCGCGCAGGAAGCCATCCTCGAAGACCTCGAGAAGAGCGGCCAGGGCAGCGGCTTCGGCAACCGCAGCAACGGTGGCAACGGCGAGCAGACGACGTCGCGCCGCAGCTACGACGGCGACGACTCGCCGACCGCGTCGATCCCGGTGACGCGCGAGCGCTGACGACGGCGCGGTCGTGACGCAGGCCGAGCAGAAGGTCACCTTCTGCCGGATCTGTGAACCGCTGTGCGGCATGGTCGCCACCGTCGAGGACGGTCGGCTGACCGCGCTGCGCCCCGATCGCGACCATCCGCTGTCGGCCGGGTTCGCCTGCCAGAAGGGCATCGCGTTCGCCGAAGTGCAGAACGACCCCGACCGGGTCACCACCCCGCTGCGGCGTCGGCCCGACGGCACGTTCGAGCCGGTCGACTGGGACACCGCGCTCGACGACATCGCCACCCGGCTCGCGGCGATCCACCGTCGCCACGGCGCGGGGGCGCTGGGGTGGTACCTCGGCAACCCGGGCACCTTCAGCTATTCGCACCTGCTGTGGCTGGGCGCGCTGGTGGCCGGTTTCGGGCCGCGCATGCACCTGTTCACGGCCGGCTCGCAGGACATCAACAACCGGTTCGTGGCCAGCCAGCTGCTCTACGGGTCGCCGCTCGCGATCCCGGTGCCCGACATCCCCCACACCGACCTGCTGGTGGTGCTGGGCGCCAACCCGGTCGTGTCGCACGGCAGCGCGGTCACCCAGCCCCGGATCCGCGACCGGATGCACGACATCGTCCGCCGCGGCGGCCGCGTGGTGGTCGTCGACCCGCGGCGCACCGAGACCGCGGCTCAATTCGAGTGGCTGCCGATCGTTCCCGACGGGGATGCGTTCC
The DNA here is from genome assembly GCF_021213805.1 of Mycobacterium sp. MYCO198283. GTDB lineage: Bacteria > Actinomycetota > Actinomycetes > Mycobacteriales > Mycobacteriaceae > Mycobacterium. The sequence goes on along the minus strand of NZ_JAJQJI010000002.1, from coordinate 437,291 downwards.
TGCTGCTGTCGCTGCTGCAGGTGATGTTCGACGAGTCGCTGGTCGACCACGCCGCTGTCGCGGCCCGCGTCGACGGGCTCGGCTGGCTGCAGCGGCTCGTCGCACCGTTTCCACCGGATGTCACCGCGCCGCACACCGGCGTCGAGCCCGGCGTGGTCCGCCGGCTGGCGCGCGACCTCGCCGCCACCCGCCGCGCCGCCGTCTACGGCCGGGTCGGCACGAGCGTCGGCGAGAACGGCACCCTGACCACCTATCTGCTCGACGCGGTGAACCTCATCGCCGGCAACCTCGACGTCGAGGGCGGCGCGATGTTCGGCAGCTTCGGCCTGCCGGGGGAGCGCTGGCTGCTCGCGGCCGCCGGTGCCGTGCTGCGTCGCCGCTACGACCGCAGCCGTTCGCGCATCGGCGGCTTCGGCTCGGTGCTGGGGTCCGAGCCCGCCGGCGTGATGGCCAAGGAGATCACCACACCGGGCCGCGGCCAGGTCCGGGCGCTCGTCGTGAGCGCCGGCAATCCCGTGCTGTCGGTGCCCAACGGCGCGGAGCTGGAGGACGCGCTGCGGTCCCTGGAGCTGATGGTCGGCATCGACCTCTACGTCACCGAGACCACCGCGCACTGCGACTACGTGCTTCCTGCCACGACCATGTACGAGCGGGAGGACTTCCCGCTGCCCTTCACCCTGTTGAACACCACACCGTTCCGGCAGGCCACCGAGGCCGTGGTGGCGCCGGCCGGCCAGGCCCGCCCCGAATGGGAGATCATCGACGCGCTGGCGCAGCGGCTGTGGCGGCGCACCCCGGCGCTGGCGGGCATGGCGGTGATGCGAAAGGCGTTGTCGGCGCTCGGGACTCGGCTGTCGCCGCGACTGCTGCTCGACGCGCTCATCCGGCTCTCCGCCGGCGGCGATCGGTTCGGGCTGCGCCCCGGCGGGCTGACGCTGCGGCGGCTGCTCGCCGACCACCCGCACGGGACGGTGCTGGCGCCGCAACTGCGGGCGGGCATGCTCGACGTCGTGTCCGCCTACCGGGGCCGCCGGGTGCGGTTGGCTCACAACGTGATCGGCGACGAGGTGGCCGCGCTGGGCGATCGGCGGCGCCCCGAGCAGTTCCCGTTGCGGCTGATCGGCAAGCGGGAATTGCGCTCGGAGAACTCCTGGATGCACAACGCGCCGACGCTGTTGCGCGGGCATCGCGGCCAGACGGCGCTGATGCACGTCAAGGACGCGGCAGTGGTCGGCGTCTCCGACGGCGACAGGATCGGTGTGGTGAGCGAGCACGGGCGCATCGAGCTCGCCGTCACCACGACCGAGGACATCGTCGAAGGTGTGATCGCGGTGCCGCACGGCTGGGGCCACCGCGGCACCGGCGGCTGGCGGCTGGCGAACGCCGCCGGCGGCGTGAACGTCAACCAGCTCATGTCGAGCGCCGCGGCGGACCTGGAGGCGCTGGCCGGAATGGCGCGGCTCACCGGCGTGCCGGTGCGCGTGGAGCGCTGCGGCGCCGCCGTCGACTAGAAACCGGACCTTCGTCGCGGGCCGGCCATTGCCGCCGGAGGCCGGCGGCTGGCTCCGCACTCAGCAAGGTGCTATTCGCCTCGGCCGCCGAGCGCGACGTCGCGACCTGCGCGGAGTCGCTCGGGGACATGCTCGGATCAGCGGGAACGACCGCCGCCGGACTCCCCGCGGGAAACCGCGCGTCAACTATTGACGAGACGACCGCGAGCCGTCAGTCTGTTGGGCAGCGATGTGTGACGGGATGAGAAGTATCAAGACGCCAGCCAGCGCCGTTACCCTGCGGCGCGCGTGCTGAAACGCGGCGGTTGAGGAATAGCCCGTCCTGCGCTACTGTTGGACGTTGCGCTGGCTGCCTCCTGCCCACTCACCTTCCGCATCCGCCCCGCACGTGTGATCGACCTCCTGAGTTCTGCTCAGTGATCTAGACGTGTGCCGAATGTGTCGGGTTCCCGGACAGGTCAGTCCAGCCGAACCGACGCAGATAACGCGCACTCGACGGCAGCGGCTTTGACCGGCTCCGTGGGTCGCATGAGGTGCTGGAAGGATGCATCTTGGCAGTCGCCCAGAGCAGGACAGCTACTAATTCTTCAAACTCCGTGCCAGGAGCACCAAACCGAATTTCCTTTGCAAAGCTCCGCGAACCGCTCGAGGTTCCGGGGCTTCTCGACGTGCAAACCGAGTCGTTCGAGTGGCTCATCGGCTCCGAGCGGTGGCGCACCATCGCCTCGGGCCGCGGCGACGAGAACCCCACCGGCGGCCTCGAAGAGGTGCTGGCCGAGCTCTCGCCGATCGAGGACTTCTCCGGCTCCATGTCGCTGTCGTTCTCCGATCCGCGCTTCGACGAGGTGAAGGCGCCCGTCGAGGAGTGCAAGGACAAGGACATGACGTACGCGGCTCCGCTGTTCGTCACGGCGGAGTTCATCAACAACAACACCGGCGAGATCAAGAGCCAGACGGTCTTCATGGGCGACTTCCCGATGATGACCGACAAGGGCACCTTCATCATCAACGGCACCGAGCGTGTCGTCGTCAGCCAGCTGGTCCGCTCGCCGGGCGTGTACTTCGACGAGAACATCGACAAGTCCACCGAGAAGACGCTGCACAGCGTCAAGGTGATCCCCGGTCGCGGTGCGTGGCTGGAATTCGACGTCGACAAGCGCGACACCGTGGGTGTGCGCATCGACCGCAAGCGCCGCCAGCCGGTCACCGTGCTGCTCAAGGCGCTGGGCTGGACGAACGAGCAGATCACCGAGCGGTTCGGCTTCAGCGAGATCATGATGGGCACGCTGGAGAAGGACAACACCGCCGGCCCCGACGAGGCGCTGCTCGACATCTACCGCAAGCTGCGCCCGGGCGAGCCGCCCACCAAGGAGTCCGCGCAGACCCTGCTGGAGAACCTGTTCTTCAAGGAAAAGCGCTACGACCTGGCCCGCGTCGGCCGCTACAAGGTCAACAAGAAGCTGGGCCTGTCGGCCGAGCCGAGCAAGACCAGCACGACGACGCTGACCGAAGAGGACATCGTCGCCACCATCGAGTACCTGGTGCGCCTGCACGACGGCGACGCCACCATGACGGTGCCCGGCGGTGTCGAGGTGCCCGTCGAGGTGGACGACATCGACCACTTCGGCAACCGGCGCCTGCGCACGGTCGGCGAGCTGATCCAGAACCAGATCCGGGTGGGCCTGTCCCGCATGGAGCGCGTGGTCCGCGAGCGGATGACCACCCAGGACGTCGAGGCCATCACGCCGCAGACCCTGATCAACATCCGCCCGGTGGTCGCCGCGATCAAGGAGTTCTTCGGAACCTCCCAGCTGTCGCAGTTCATGGACCAGAACAACCCGCTCTCCGGGCTCACCCACAAGCGTCGGCTCTCGGCGCTGGGCCCGGGCGGGCTGTCCCGTGAGCGCGCCGGCCTCGAGGTCCGCGACGTGCACCCCAGCCACTACGGCCGGATGTGCCCGATCGAGACCCCGGAAGGCCCGAACATCGGCCTGATCGGCTCGCTGTCGGTGTACGCGCGGGTCAACCCGTTCGGCTTCATCGAGACGCCGTACCGCAAGGTCGAGAACGGTGTCGTCACCGACGAGATCCACTACCTGACGGCCGACGAGGAGGACCGCCACGTCGTGGCGCAGGCCAACTCGCCGATCGACGACAGCGGTCAGTTCGTGGAGGACCGCGTGCTGGTGCGCCGGAAGGGTGGCGAGGTCGAGTACGTGTCGTCGACCGAGGTCGACTACATGGACGTCTCGCCGCGCCAGATGGTGTCGGTCGCGACCGCGATGATCCCGTTCCTGGAGCACGACGACGCCAACCGCGCGCTGATGGGCGCCAACATGCAGCGTCAGGCCGTTCCGCTGGTGCGCAGTGAGGCGCCGCTGGTGGGCACCGGCATGGAGCTGCGTGCCGCCATCGACGCCGGTGACGTCATCGTCGCCGACAAGACCGGTGTGATCGAAGAGGTCAGCGCCGACTACGTCACGGTCATGGCCGACGACGGCAGCCGGCAGACCTACCGGATGCGCAAGTTCGCCCGCTCCAACCACGGCACCTGCGCCAACCAGCGTCCGATCGTGGACGCCGGTCAGCGGGTGGAGGCCGGCCAGGTCATCGCCGACGGGCCGTGCACCGAGAACGGTGAGATGGCGCTGGGCAAGAACCTGCTGGTTGCCGTCATGCCGTGGGAAGGCCACAACTACGAAGACGCGATCATCCTCTCCAACCGCCTGGTCGAAGAGGACGTGCTGACCTCGATCCACATCGAGGAGCACGAGATCGACGCCCGCGACACCAAGCTGGGCGCCGAGGAGATCACCCGGGACATCCCGAACGTCTCCGACGAGGTGCTGGCCGACCTCGACGAGCGCGGCATCGTCCGCATCGGCGCCGAGGTCCGCGACGGCGACATCCTGGTCGGCAAGGTGACGCCGAAGGGCGAGACCGAGCTGACCCCGGAGGAGCGGCTGCTGCGGGCGATCTTCGGTGAGAAGGCGCGCGAGGTCCGTGACACGTCGCTGAAGGTGCCGCACGGCGAGTCCGGCAAGGTCATCGGCATCCGGGTGTTCTCCCGCGAGGACGACGACGAGCTGCCCGCCGGCGTCAACGAGCTGGTGCGCGTGTACGTCGCGCAGAAACGCAAGATCTCCGACGGCGACAAGCTCGCCGGACGCCACGGCAACAAGGGCGTCATCGGCAAGATCCTGCCGATCGAGGACATGCCGTTCCTGCCCGACGGCACGCCGGTGGACATCATCCTCAACACCCACGGTGTGCCGCGACGGATGAACATCGGCCAGATCCTGGAGACCCACCTGGGGTGGGTGGCCAAGGCCGGCTGGCAGATCGACGGTTCGCCAGAGTGGGCCGCCGCGCTGCCGGAGGAGCTGCACTCGTCGCAGCCGGACAGCATCGTCAGCACCCCGGTGTTCGACGGTGCCCGCGAGGCGGAGCTGCAGGGCCTGCTCGGCTCGACGCTGCCCAACCGCGACGGCGAGGTGATGGTGAACGCCGACGGCAAGGCCAACCTGTTCGACGGCCGCAGCGGCGAACCGTTCCCGTACCCGGTGACGGTCGGCTACATGTACATCCTCAAGCTGCACCACCTGGTGGACGACAAGATCCACGCCCGCTCCACCGGCCCGTACTCGATGATCACCCAGCAGCCGCTGGGCGGTAAGGCGCAGTTCGGTGGCCAGCGGTTCGGCGAGATGGAGTGCTGGGCCATGCAGGCCTACGGCGCGGCGTACACGCTGCAGGAGCTGTTGACCATCAAGTCCGACGACACCGTCGGCCGGGTCAAGGTGTACGAGGCGATCGTCAAGGGCGAGAACATCCCCGAGCCGGGCATCCCGGAGTCGTTCAAGGTGCTGCTCAAGGAGCTGCAGTCGCTGTGCCTCAACGTCGAGGTGCTCTCCAGTGACGGCGCCGCGATCGAGATGCGCGACGGCGACGACGAGGACCTGGAGCGCGCAGCGGCGAACCTGGGAATCAACCTGTCGCGCAACGAATCCGCCTCCGTCGAGGACCTCGCGTAGCCGCGCGCATTGCTCGCGGCCGTAGTTAATTTTTTCTAGTCCCGAAAGGGGAAAGGGAGTTACGTGCTAGACGTCAACTTCTTCGATGAGCTCCGGATCGGCCTGGCCACCGCGGACGACATCCGCAACTGGTCCTACGGCGAGGTCAAGAAGCCGGAGACCATCAACTACCGCACCCTCAAGCCGGAAAAGGACGGCCTGTTTTGCGAGAAGATCTTCGGACCGACTCGCGACTGGGAGTGCTACTGCGGCAAGTACAAGCGCGTCCGCTTCAAGGGCATCATCTGCGAGCGCTGCGGCGTCGAGGTGACGCGCGCCAAGGTGCGTCGTGAGCGGATGGGCCACATCGAGCTGGCCGCGCCCGTCACGCACATCTGGTATTTCAAGGGAGTTCCGTCGCGGCTGGGCTACCTGCTGGACCTGGCGCCGAAGGATCTCGAGAAGATCATCTACTTCGCCGCCTACGTCATCACCGGCGTCAACGACGAGATGCGCCACAACGAGCTGTCGACGCTGGAAGCGGAGATGGCCGTCGAGCGCAAGGGCGTCGAGGACCAGCGTGATCTCGACCTCGCCGAGCGCAGCCAGAAGCTCGAAGCCGACCTCGCCGAGCTGGAGAAGGAAGGCGCCAAGAGCGACGTCCGCCGCAAGGTGCGTGACGGCGGCGAGCGCGAGATGCGCCAGATCCGCGACCGGGCGCAGCGTGAGCTGGACCGGCTCGACGAGATCTGGACGACGTTCACCAAGCTGGCGCCCAAGCAGCTGATCATCGACGAGCTGCTCTACCGCGAGCTGCAGGACCGCTACGGCGAGTACTTCGAGGGCGCGATGGGCGCGGAGTCCATCCAGAAGCTCATCGAGAACTTCGACATCGACGCCGAGGCCGACTCCCTGCGCGAGGTCATCCGCAACGGCAAGGGCCAGAAGAAGCTGCGGGCGCTCAAGCGGCTCAAGGTCGTGGCGGCGTTCCAGCAGTCCGGCAACTCGCCGATGGGCATGGTGCTCGACGCCGTGCCGGTGATCCCGCCGGAACTTCGTCCGATGGTGCAGCTCGACGGTGGCCGGTTCGCGACGTCGGACCTCAACGACCTGTACCGCCGCGTCATCAACCGCAACAACCGCCTCAAGCGACTGATCGACCTCGGCGCGCCCGAGATCATCGTCAACAACGAGAAGCGGATGCTGCAGGAGTCGGTGGACGCGCTGTTCGACAACGGCCGGCGCGGCCGCCCCGTCACCGGGCCGGGCAACCGTCCGCTCAAGTCGCTGTCGGATCTGCTCAAGGGCAAGCAGGGCCGGTTCCGTCAGAACCTGCTCGGCAAGCGCGTCGACTACTCGGGCCGTTCGGTCATCGTGGTCGGCCCGCAGCTCAAGCTGCACCAGTGCGGCCTGCCGAAGCTGATGGCGCTCGAGCTGTTCAAGCCGTTCGTGATGAAGCGGCTCGTCGACCTCAACCACGCGCAGAACATCAAGAGCGCCAAGCGCATGGTGGAGCGGCAGCGCCCGCAGGTGTGGGATGTGCTCGAAGAGGTGATCGCCGAGCATCCGGTGCTGCTCAACCGCGCACCCACGCTGCACCGCCTCGGCATCCAGGCCTTCGAGCCGCAGCTGGTGGAGGGCAAGGCCATCCAGCTGCACCCGCTGGTCTGCGAGGCGTTCAACGCCGACTTCGACGGCGACCAGATGGCCGTGCACCTTCCGCTGAGTGCGGAGGCGCAGGCCGAGGCGCGCATCCTGATGCTGTCCAGCAACAACATCCTGTCGCCGGCGTCGGGCAAGCCGCTGGCCATGCCGCGACTGGACATGGTCACCGGGCTCTACTACCTGACCACGATGATCGAGGGCGACACCGGCGAGTACGCCCCGGCCACGGCCGATGCGCCGGAGACCGGCGTGTACAGCTCGCCGGCCGAGGCCATCATGGCGATGGACCGCGGCGCGCTCAGTGTGCGGGCGAAGATCAAGGTCCGGCTGACGCAGCTGCGTCCGCCGGCCGACGTGGAGGCCTCACTTTTCGGCTCCTCCGAGAACGGTGGGTGGCAGCACGGCGACGCCTGGACCGTCGAGACGACGCTGGGCCGCGTGCTGTTCAACGAGCTGCTGCCGCGGGGCTATCCGTTCGTCAACGAGCAGATGCACAAGAAGGTCCAGGCCACGATCATCAACGATCTGGCCGAGCGCTACCCGATGATCGTGGTGGCGCAGACCGTCGACAAGCTCAAGGACGCCGGCTTCTACTGGGCCACCCGCTCGGGTGTCACCGTCTCGATGGCCGACGTGCTCGTGCCGCCGGAGAAGCAGGAGATCCTCGAGCGCTACGAGGGCGAGGCCGACGGCATCGAGCGCAAGTACCAGCGTGGCGCGCTGAACAAGCAGGAGCGCACCGACGCCCTGGTCGACATCTGGAAGAAGGCGACCGACGAGGTGGGTGAGGCCCTGCGGGCCCACTACCCGGCGGACAACCCGATCATCACGATCGTCGACTCGGGCGCCACGGGTAACTTCACCCAGACGCGGACGCTGGCGGGCATGAAGGGCCTGGTGACCAACCCCAAGGGTGAGTTCATCCCGCGGCCCATCAAGTCGTCGTTCCGCGAGGGCCTGACGGTGTTGGAGTACTTCATCAACACCCACGGCGCCCGCAAGGGGCTGGCGGACACCGCGCTGCGCACCGCCGACTCGGGGTACCTGACCCGTCGCCTGGTCGACGTCAGCCAGGACGTCATCGTCCGCGAGCACGACTGCGAGACCGAGCGCGGCATCACCGTCGCGCTGGCCGACCGGCAGCCGGACGGCTCGCTGGTGCGGCACCCGCACGTCGAGACCTCGGCGTACGCCCGCACGCTGGCCGCCGACGCCGTCGACGAGAACGGCAACGTGCTGGTGGCCCGCGGTCACGACCTCGGCGATCCGGCGATCGACCTGCTGCTCGCCTCCGGCGTCAGCCAGGTGAAGGTGCGGTCGGTGCTGACGTGCGCGTCGGCGTCCGGGGTGTGTGCGATGTGCTACGGCCGCTCGATGGCCACCGGCAAGCTGGTGGACATCGGTGAGGCGGTCGGCATCGTCGCCGCGCAGTCCATCGGCGAGCCCGGCACGCAGCTGACCATGCGCACCTTCCACCAGGGCGGCGTCGGCGGCGACATCACCGGCGGTCTGCCCCGCGTGCAGGAGCTGTTCGAGGCCCGCATCCCGCGGAACAAGGCGCCCATCGCCGACGTCAGCGGCCGCGTGCAGCTGGAGGAGGGCGAGCGGTTCTACAAGATCACGATCATCCCGGACGACGGGAGCGAGGAAGTGGTCTACGACAAGCTCTCCAAGCGGCAGCGGCTGCGCGTGATCAAGCACGAGGACGGCACCGAGAAGCTGCTGTCCGACGGCGACCACGTGCGTGTCGGCGACCAGCTGATGGAGGGCTCGGCCGATCCGCACGAGGTGCTGCGTGTGCAGGGCCCGCGCGACGTGCAGATCCACCTGACCAACGAGGTGCAGGAGGTCTACCGGGCGCAGGGCGTGTCGATCCACGACAAGCACATCGAGGTGATCGTCCGGCAGATGCTGCGGCGCGTCACGATCATCGACTCGGGCGCGACGGAGTTCCTGCCCGGTTCGCTGACGGAGCGCTCGGAGTTCGAGGCGGAGAACCGCCGCGTGGTGGCCGAAGGTGCCGAGCCGGCTGCCGGCCGTCCGGTGCTGATGGGCATCACCAAGGCGAGCCTCGCCACCGACTCGTGGCTGTCGGCGGCGTCGTTCCAGGAGACCACCCGCGTGCTGACCGATGCGGCGATCAACTGCCGCAGCGACAAGCTGCAGGGTCTCAAGGAGAACGTGATCATCGGCAAGCTGATCCCGGCCGGCACCGGTATCAACCGCTACCGCAACATCCAGGTGCAGCCCACCGAAGAGGCCCGCGCTGCGGCGTACACGATCCCGTCCTACGAGGATCAGTACTACAGCCCGGACTTCGGCCAGGCGACCGGTGCCGCGGTGCCGCTGGACGATTACGGCTACTCCGACTACCGGTAGTTCGACGACGGAAAGCCCCCGCTTGCGAGCGGGGGCTTTTCGCGTTCCGCGTTAGGTTGGGCGTGTGCTGCGCTGGCTGTCGGTGGTGGGTGTGCTGCTGGCGGTGGGCTGTTCCGCGCCGGGCACCGCCGCGAACGGCCTGCCCGCGGGCCTGTCGACGCGGACCGCCGGGCGCGACTACCGCGTCTACGTTCCCGCCGGCGTGGCGCCCAGCGCGCCGCTCGTGGTGGTGCTGGGCAGCGACGACCGCTGGCAGCGCCTCGCCGACGCGCAGCGCTTCGTCGTCGCCTACGCCGAGGGCGGGGACGCCGCGGCGGCCGACGCCGTGGTGACCGACGTGTCGGCGAACGTGTCGGTGGACCCGCGGCGGGTGTTCGCGGTCGGCGGCACGCCCGCCTATGCCGCGGTGTGCGCCACCGGGACCTTCGCCGCCATCGCGGTCGTGGCGGCCCCGCCGCCCGCGAGCTGTCCGGCGCCGCGGCCGACGTCGGTGCTCGCACTGGCCGCGGGCCCCAACGACGCCGCAGCGGCCCGCGCCACCGAGTACTGGCGAGCAGTGGACCGCTGCGGCCCGCCGACCGTCGACGCCGCGCCGCCGCTGCTGTCGGTGACCGCCGACTGTCCCGACGGGCGGGCGGTGGAGCTGCTCGCGGTCGACGGCGTGGGCGCCGGACGGCCGGTGCCGGTCGGCAGGCTGTGGCGGTTCTTCGCCGACCACCCCCGCCTAGACTGACCACCGTGCTGATCGGATCCCACGTCCGCTCCGAGGACCCGCTGGCCGCCGCCGACGCCGACGGCGCCGACGTCGTGCAGTTCTTCCTCGGCGACCCGCAGAGCTGGAAGAAGCCGAAGCCGCGAGCGGACGCCGAGCTGCTCAAGGCGTCGCCGATCCCGCTGTACGTGCATGCGCCGTACCTGATCAACGTGGCGTCGGCGAACAACCGGGTGCGGATCCCGTCGCGCAAGATCCTGCAGGACACCTGCGACGCCGCGGCCCAGGTCGGGGCGACGGCGGTGATCGTGCACGGCGGCCACGCCGACGACCGCGACCTGGAGGCCGGCTTCGAGCGGTGGGTCAAGGCGCTGAAGTACCTGGAGACCGACGTGCCGGTGTACCTGGAGAACACCGCGGGCGGCGACCACGCCATGGCCCGCCACTTCGACACCATCGGCCGGCTGTGGGACCACATCGGCGGCACCGGTGTCGGTTTCTGCCTCGACACCTGCCACGCGTGGGCGGCCGGTGAGGCGCTGATCGACGCCGTCGACCGCATCCGCGCGCTCACCGGGCGCATCGACCTGGTGCACTGCAACGATTCCCGCGACGCCGCCGGCTCGGGCGCCGACCGGCACGCCAACTTCGGCGACGGGCAGATCGATCCGCAGCTGCTCGTCGCGGTGGTGGAAACCGCCGACGCTCCCGTCATCTGCGAGACCTCGGACGCCGGCCGCAAGGACGACATCGCGTTCCTGCGCGAACACGTCGGCTGACCCGCCACGGTATTACCGATCTTGTGCAACCGTCGAGACGGTGTAACACTCGGCGGCATGCCCGATACGCACGTCGTCACCAATCAGGTCCCGCCGCTCGCAGACCACAACCCGGCGTCGTCGCCGGTGCTCGTCGAGGCGCTGATCCGCGAGGGCGGGCAGTGGGGGCTCGACGAGGTGACCGAGCTCGGCGCGCTGTCCGGCGGTGCGCAGGCACAGCGCTGGGGTGAGCTCGCCGACCGGCACCGCCCGGTGCTGCACACCCACGACCGCTACGGCCACCGCGTCGACGAGGTCGAATACGACCCCGCCTACCACGAGCTGATGCGGGTGGCGATCGCCCACGGGCTGCACGCGGCGCCGTGGGCCGACGACCGGCCCGGCGCGCACGTCGTCCGCGCGGCCAAGACCTCGGTGTGGACGCCGGAGCCCGGCCACATGTGTCCGATCTCGATGACCTACGCCGTCGTGCCCGCGTTGCGTGCCCATCCCGAGCTCGCCGCGACCTACGAGCCGCTGCTCACCAGCCGGGTCTACGACCCCGAACTCAAGGTGCCCAGCACCAAGGCCGGCATCACCGCGGGCATGTCGATGACCGAGAAGCAGGGCGGCTCCGACGTCCGGGCCGGGACCACCGAGGCCGTCCCCAACGGCGACGGCACCTACCGGCTCACCGGCCACAAGTGGTTCACCTCGGCGCCGATGGGCGACATCTTCCTGGTGCTGGCGCAGGCGCCCAGCCGGGGCGAGCGAAGCGACGGGGGATCAGGCGGCTTGAGTTGCTTCTTCCTGCCGCGCGTGCTGCCCGACGGCACCCGCAACCGGATGTTCCTGCAGCGCCTGAAGGACAAGCTCGGCAACCACGCCAACGCCTCCAGCGAGGTGGAGTACGACGGCGCCACCGCATGGCTGGTCGGCGAGGAGGGCCGCGGCGTCGCGACGATCATCGAGATGGTCAACCTCACCCGGCTCGACTGCACGCTGGGTAGCGCGACGAGCATGCGCACCGGGCTGACGCGCGCCATCCACCACGCCCGGCACCGCAAGGCGTTCGGCGAGTACCTGATCGACCAGCCGCTGATGCGCAACGTGCTCGCGGACCTGGCGGTGGAGGCCGAGGCCGCGACCATGGTCGCGATGCGGATGGCCGGCGCCACCGACAACGCGGTGCGCGGCGACGAGCGCGAGGCGCTGCTGCGGCGCATCGGCCTCGCCGCGAGCAAGTACTGGGTGTGCAAGCGCGCCACCCCGCACGCCGCCGAGGCGATGGAATGCCTGGGCGGCAACGGCTACGTCGAGGACTTCGGCATGGCGCGGCTGTACCGCGAAGCGCCGCTGATGGGCATCTGGGAGGGCTCGGGCAACGTCAGCGCCCTGGACACGCTGCGGGCCATGGTGACCAAGCCCGACAGCGTCGAGGCGCTGTTCGACGAGCTCGCGCAGACCTCCGGGGAGGACCCGCGCCTTGGCGTGCACGTCGACGCGCTCAAGCAGGCGCTCGGCGATGTCGAGACCGTCCAGTACCGGGCCCGCAAGGTCGCCGAGGACATCTGCCTGGCGCTGCAGGCGTCGCTGCTGGTGCGGCACGGGCATCCGGCGGTCGCCGAGGCGTTTTTGGCCACCCGGCTGGACCGCCGGTGGGGCGGTGCGTTCGGCACGCTGCCCGTCGGCCTGGACCTCGACCCGATCCTCGAGCGTGCGATGGTCACGGCATGACTCTCGGTGGTCGCGAGCGTGCGCAGCATGCCGGTGCTGCGCGGCGTGTCGCGTGCAGACACGCACGCTCGCGGGGGAGGGGGAGCACGCTGTGACCCACGCGATCCGGCCCGTCGACTTCGACGACCTCAAGACGATGACCTACGAGGTCACCGACCGCGTCGCCCGCATCACCTTCAACCGGCCCGAGAAGGGCAACGCGATCGTCGCCGACACGCCGCTGGAGCTGTCGGCGCTGGTCGAGCGCGCTGATCTCGACCCGAACGTGCACGTCATCCTGGTGTCGGGCCGCGGCGAGGGGTTCTGCGCGGGCTTCGACCTGTCGGCCTACGCCGAAGGGTCGTCGTCGGCGGGTGGCGGCAGCCCGTATCGCGACACCGTGCTGTCGGGGAAGGTGCAGGGCCCCAACCACCGGCCCGATCAGCCGTGGGACCCGATGATCGACTACCAGATGATGAGCCGGTTCGTGCGCGGCTTCGCCAGCCTCATGCACTGCGACAAGCCCACGGTGGTCAAGATCCACGGCTACTGCGTGGCCGGCGGCACGGACATCGCGCTGCACGCCGACCAGGTGATCGCCGCCTCGAACGCCAAGATCGGCTACCCGCCCACCCGCGTCTGGGGGGTGCCCGCGACGGGCCTGTGGGCCCACCGGCTCGGCGACCAGCGAGCCAAACGGCTGCTGCTCACCGGCGACAGCATCACCGGCGCGCAGGCCGCCGAATGGGGGCTGGCCGTCGAGGCGCCCGACCCCGAGGAGCTCGACGAGCGCACCGAGCGGCTGGTCGCGCGCATCGCGGCGATGCCGATCAACCAGCTCATGATGATCAAGCTCGCGATGAACTCCGTGCTGCTGCAGCAGGGCGTCGCGACCAGCCGGGTGCTCGGCACGGTGTTCGACGGCATCGCGCGGCACACGCCCGAGGGCCACGACTTCGTCGCGCTGTCGCGGGAGCACGGCTTCCGCGAGGCGGTGCGCCGCCGCGACGAACCGTTCGGCGACCACGGGCGACGGGCCTCCGAGGTCTGATGCCGCACGGTGTGGGCCGCATGACGGCGCGGTCGGTGCTGCTGAGCGTGCTGCTCGGCGCGCATCCCGCCCATGCCACGGCCGCGGAGCTGGTGAAGCTCGTCGCCGACTTCGGCATCCGCGAGGCCACCGTGCGCGTGGCGCTGACGCGGCTGGTGGCGGCGGGCGATCTGGTGCGAGACGACGACGGCTACCGGCTTTCCGACCGGCTGCTCGCTCGGCAGCGCCGGCAGGACGACGCGCTGGCGCCCCGCGTCCGGCCGTGGGACGGCGGCTGGCTCGTGCTGGTGATCACCGCTGTGGGCAACGCCCCCCGCGACCGCGCGGCGCTGCGGACCGGCCTGCAGCAGCTGCGGTACGGCGAGCTGCGCGAAGGCGTGTGGCTGCGGCCCGACAACCTAGTCGGCACGCTGCCGCCGGCGGTCGATCACCAGGTGCGCATGCTGCGCGCCACCGACGACCGGCCGCACGAGCTGGCCGCCCGGCTCTGGGATCTGCAGGGCTGGGCGGCGACGGGCCGGGAGCTCTTGGCGGCCATGTCGGCCGCCGATATGCCCGCCCGCTTCGTCACCGCCGCCGCGATCGTCCGTCACGTCGTCACCGACCCCGTGCTGCCCGACGCGCTGCTGCCGCCCGCATGGCCCGGCGCCGAGCTGCGGCGCGCCTACGCCGAGTTCGCCGCCGAGCTGGCGGCGCGCCGCCATCAGATCGAACTGACGAAAGGCGTCACATGACCGAGCCGGTACGGGTCGAGCGCGCAGGCGCGGTGACCACGGTGATCCTCGACCGGCCCGCGGCCCGCAACGCGGTCAACGGCCCCACCGCCGCCGCGTTGTACGAGGCATTCCGAGACTTCGACGCCGACGATTCGGCGGCCGTGGCGGTGCTGTGGGGCGACCACGGCACCTTTTGTGCGGGCGCGGACCTCAAGGCGTTCGGCACGCCCGACGCCAACCCGACCCACCGCAGCGGTCCCGGCCCGATGGGCCCGACCCGGATGGTGCTCTCGAAACCCGTCATCGCCGCGGTCAGCGGTTACGCCGTCGCGGGCGGGCTCGAACTGGCGCTGTGGTGCGACCTGCGGGTGGCCGAGGAGGACGCGGTGTTCGGCGTCTACTGCCGCCGCTGGGGCGTGCCGCTGATCGACGGCGGGACGGTGCGGCTGCCGCGGCTCATCGGGCAGAGCCGGGCCATGGACATGATCCTCACCGGTCGCTCGGTCGACGCCGCCGAGGCGCTGGCCATCGGGCTGGCCAACCGTGTCGTGCCGCCGGGAACGTCGCGGCGGGCGGCCGAGGAGCTCGCCGCGCAGCTGGCCGAGTTCCCGCAGCTGTGCCTGCGCAGCGACCGGCTGTCGACGCTGCGCCAGTGGGGGCAGCCCGAAGCCGAGGCGATGGACTTCGAGTTCGGCAGCCTCTCGCGCGTCAAGCACGAGTCGGTGGCCGGCGCGCAACGGTTCGCCGCCGGCGCCGGTCGGCACGGCGCGACGGAATAGGCCGTTACGCCATCACCCGTTCGACGCGGTTGAGCAGCCCCAGTTCGCGGCCCCGGTCCCACACGACCGGGTCACCCCACTTGTAGAACACCGTCTGGTCGAACCCGTACACCGTGATGTCGTTGGTCACCGTGTCCGCGACGATGACGTTGCCCGCGCCCTGCACCGTCACCGCGTAGCAATTGCCCAGCGCGGTGACGTTGATGTTGTTGCCGTTGACGAACAGCGTCGCATCGTTGCAGTCGATGGTCTGCACGATGCCCTGTCCCGTGATGTGGGTGTCGCCGAGCTTGGCGTGGGCGGCGGGCGCCGCCGACAGGGCCGCCCCGAGCGCCGCGGCGGCACACACCCGTGCCGCCCGTACCGCGGTGGACTTGCTCATGGCTCACCTCATACCCGCAGGGCCGAAGGACGAACAAGAGCCTACGCGGGGCCGCGCTGTCGCCGGGGCCCGTTGGTGAACTCGCCGGGATCGGCGGCGCGACGTACCGTGTGCCCGGTGGGCCTGCGAAAGACGCTGGTCGTGGCGGCGACGATCGCCGTGGCGGCCGGTGCGTGCACCCAGACCGTCGACGGCTCCGCCACCCGCGACGCGGCCGGGCCGGCCGGGCGCGACTACGGCTACGCCGACGACCGCTGCGGGCTGCTGTCCGACGACACCGTTCAGCAACTGCTCGCCGGCACCGACGTCGACCGCGTCTACAACGGAGCCGTCTGCCAGTACATCGTCGATCGGGGCGGCGCGGTGGTCGACACGACCTTCGCATGGTTCGAGACCGGCACCCTGGCGCGCGAACGCGCGGTGGCCGCCGAGCGCGGCGGGCAGCCGACCGACACCGTCGTCGTCCGGCGCGAGGCCATCGTCGTCCGCACCGCGGGCACGGCGTGCGCGGTGACCGCCGCGACCGACCCGGGAGTGGCGAGCTGGTGGGTGCAGTTCCGCGGCGGCGGCAGCGGCGACCCCTGCGCCGACGCCGAGCGGCTGCTGACGGCGACGCTCTCGACGGAGATGTGACCGTGCGCCGCGCGCTCGGCTCCGGCCTGGCCCTCCTGTTGGTCGCCGTCGGCTGCGGCACCGGCGCGACGACGCCGCCGGACCCGCCGGCCGCGGGCGCCGGCTTCCGCAGCGGCGAATGCAACCGCGTCTCCGACGCCGAGGTGGTCGCCGCGGCGCAGTCGGCCTACACCAGGAAGGTCGACAACGACGTCGGGTGCTTTTGGCAGGAAGACGCCGCGATCGGTTCGGTGGGGCTGGGCTCGGGCATCTCGACGTGGTGGTACCGGGGCAGCACACTGGCCGCCGAGCGGGAGCTGGAGTCCGCGGTCGGTCGAACGGTCGAGGAGCTGACCCTGCGGGGCAACAAGGCGTTCCGGGCCCACGACGACAACGCCTGCAGCGTCTACGTCGCCAAGGGCGCCGACGTGATCGCGTGGTCGGTCTCCACCCTGGATCCTTCGGCGCTGCCCGACCTGTGCTCGATCGTCGACCGGCTGGCGCAGGCCACGCAGGACCGCGTCAACTGAACGGCCCGTCACCCGGGATAGAGTCGGGCGCTGACCCGCTTCCGGGTCCGTGGGAAGGCACAATCCGATGGCAGTTGGGCCGGCAGGTGGGCCGCCGCCGCGCCCGGCGAACGGCCGGGCGCGCGCCGCGTCGCGTCCCCTCGGCAAGCCACCGCGCCTGAGCCGTGAGGGCATCGTCAACGCGGCGATGACGTTCCTCGACCGCGAGGGCTGGGACGCGCTGACCATCAACGCGCTCGCCGCGCAGCTCGGGACCAAGGGCCCGTCGCTGTACAACCACGTCGACAGCCTCGAAGACCTGCGCCGCATGGTGCGGGTGCGGGTGATCGGCGACATCATCGGCATGCTCAACACCGTCGGGCAGGGCCGCACCCGCGAGGACGCCGTGCTGGCGATGGCCGGCGCATACCGCAGCTACGCCCACCACCACCCGGGGCGGTACTCCGCGTTCACCCGCATGCCGCTCGGCGGCGACGACCCCGAGTACACGGCCGCCACCCGGGCGGCGGCCGAGCCCGTCATCGCGGTGCTGGCGTCCTACGGGCTGTCGGGCGAGCTGGCGTTCTACGCCGCGCTGGAGTTCTGGGCGGCCATGCACGGGTTCGTCCTGCTGGAGATGACCGGGGTGATGGGCGATGTCGACGTCGACGCCGTCTACTCGGACATGGTGCTGCGGCTGACGGCCGGACTCGAAGCGCGATGAGCGCTCGCGCGAAGAGCCGGCGGCACCGATGAGCGCTCGCGCGAAGAGCCGGCGGCACCGATGAGCGCTCGCGCGAAGAGCAGATGGTGCAGTTGAACACCGCTTGACCTGCGGATTGCGGTCGGTCCGTGAGTTTGTTCCGGCCGCAATGCCCCTGGTATGGTAGGAGATCGAGCCTGGCGGTCAAGGCGCTTGCGGTCTGTAGAGCACGAGCGCACGCCGGGCAATTTGCATGTCGCCAGTCCTGGTAAGTGCCGACGCGTTGACGCCGCGGCGGGCGCGTGCGACACGGCCGGACCCGGGGTGACCGGGGCCGGACGAACCGCAGGACGACAGACCGATAACGACAACCGCCATACGACGACAGCGCAACACGAGAAAGCCGGTACATGCCAACCATCAACCAGCTGGTCCGCAAGGGTCGCCACGACAAGGTCACCAAGGTGAAGACCGCGGCCCTCAAAGGCAGCCCGCAGCGCCGCGGCGTGTGCACCCGCGTGTACACCACCACCCCGAAGAAGCCGAACTCGGCGCTTCGCAAGGTCGCGCGCGTGCGGTTGACCAGCGCGGTCGAGGTCACCGCCTACATCCCGGGCGAGGGCCACAACCTGCAGGAGCACTCGATGGTGCTGGTGCGCGGCGGTCGTGTGAAGGACCTGCCCGGTGTGCGGTACAAGATCATCCGCGGCTCGCTCGACACCCAGGGCGTCAAGAACCGCAAGCAGGCCCGCAGCCGGTACGGCGCCAAGAAGGAGAAGAGCTGATGCCTCGTAAGGGCCCCGCACCCAAGCGTCCGCTGGTCAACGACCCGGTCTACGGCTCGCAGCTGGTCACCCAGCTGGTCAACAAAGTGCTGCTCGACGGGAAGAAATCGCTGGCCGAACGCATTGTCTATGGTGCGCTCGAACAAGCCCGCGACAAGACCGGCACCGATCCGGTCGTCACGTTGAAGCGGGCCATGGACAACGTCAAGCCGGCGCTGGAGGTGCGCAGCCGCCGCGTCGGTGGTGCCACCTACCAGGTGCCGGTCGAGGTCCGTCCGGAGCGGTCGACCACGCTGGCGCTGCGCTGGCTGGTCAGCTTCTCGAAGGCCCGCCGCGAGAAGACCATGGTCGAGCGCCTGGCGAACGAGATCCTGGACGCCAGCAACGGCCTGGGTGCCGCCGTCAAGCGACGGGAAGACACCCACAAGATGGCCGAGGCGAACCGGGCCTTCGCGCACTACCGCTGGTGACCCCTGGGTCGGCTGCCGGCTTCGCCGGATGACGCCGCCGACGGCGTGACCGCACCACCCGACGAGCAAGCAAGCGAAGAGGAAGAACTTCTGTGGCACAGAAGGACGTGCTGACCGACCTGAACAAGGTCCGCAACATCGGCATCATGGCGCACATCGACGCCGGCAAGACGACGACCACCGAGCGGATCCTGTACTACACCGGGATCAGCTACAAGATCGGTGAGGTCCATGACGGCGCGGCCACCATGGACTGGATGGAGCAGGAGCAGGAGCGGGGGATCACCATCACCTCCGCCGCCACCACCTGTTTCTGGAACGACAACCAGATCAACATCATCGACACCCCCGGCCACGTCGACTTCACCGTCGAGGTGGAGCGCAGCCTGCGCGTGCTCGACGGCGCCGTCGCGGTGTTCGACGGCAAAGAGGGGGTCGAGCCGCAGTCCGAGCAGGTCTGGCGACAGGCCGACAAATACGACGTGCCGCGCATCTGCTTCGTCAACAAGATGGACAAGATCGGCGCGGACTTCTACTTCTCGGTGCGCACCATGCAGGAGCGCCTCGGCGCGAACGTCATCCCGATCCAGCTGCCGATCGGTTCCGAGGGCGACTTCGCCGGCGTCGTCGACCTGGTCGAGATGAAGGCCAAGGTGTGGAGCGCCGAGGCCAAGCTCGGCGAGAAGTACGACGTCGTCGAGATCCCCGCCGACATGGCCGAGAAGGCCGACGAGTACCGCACCAAGCTGCTCGAGGCGGTCGCCGAGACCGACGAGGCGCTGCTCGAGAAGTACTTCGGCGGCGAAGAGCTCACGGTCGAGGAGATCAAGGGCGCGCTGCGCAAGCTGACCATCAGCTCGCAGGCCTACCTCGTGCTCTGCGGCAGCGCGTTCAAGAACAAGGGCGTGCAGCCCATGCTCGACGCGGTCATCGACTACCTGCCGTCGCCGCTCGACGTTCCGCCCGCCGTGGGCCACGTCCCCGGCAAGGAGGACGTGGAGATCACCCGCAAGCCGTCGGTCGACGAGCCGTTCTCGGCGCTGGCGTTCAAGGTCGCCTCGCACCCGTTCTTCGGCAAGCTGACCTACGTCCGGGTGTACTCGGGCACCGTGGACTCCGGCTCGCAGGTCATCAACGCCACCAAGGGCAAGAAGGAGCGGCTGGGCAAGCTGTTCCAGATGCACTCCAACAAGGAGAACCCGGTGGAGCGGGCGTCGGCGGGCCACATCTACGCGGTGATCGGCCTCAAGGACACCACCACCGGTGACACCCTGAGCGACCCGAACAACCAGATCGTGCTCGAGTCGATGACCTTCCCCGATCCCGTGATCGAGGTGGCCATCGAGCCGAAGACCAAGAGCGACCAGGAGAAGCTGGGCACCGCGATCCAGAAGCTCGCCGAAGAAGACCCGACCTTCAAGGTGCACCTGGATCAGGAGACCGGCCAGACCGTCATCGGCGGCATGGGCGAACTTCACCTGGACATCCTGGTGGACCGCATGCGCCGCGAGTTCAAGGTCGAGGCGAACGTCGGGAAACCGCAGGTCGCCTACCGCGAGACCATCAAGCGGCCGGTGCAGAACGTGGAGTTCACCCACAAGAAGCAGACCGGCGGCTCGGGCCAGTTCGCGAAGGTCATCATCAACCTCGAGCCGTTCACCGGCGAGGACGGCGCGACCTACGAGTTCGAGAACAAGGTCACCGGCGGCCGCATCCCGCGGGAGTACATCCCGTCGGTGGACGCCGGCGCCCAGGACGCCATGCAGTACGGCGTGCTGGCCGGTTATCCGCTGGTGAACGTCAAGGTGACGCTGCTCGACGGCGCCTACCACGACGTCGACTCGTCGGAGATGGCCTTCAAGATCGCCGGTTCGCAGGTGCTCAAGAAGGCGGCGCAGCAGGCGCAGCCGGTCATCCTGGAACCGATCATGGCTGTCGAGGTCACGACGCCCGAGGACTACATGGGCGACGTGATCGGCGACCTGAACTCCCGCCGTGGCCAAATCCAGGCCATGGAGGAGCGCAGCGGTGCGCGTGTCGTCAGGGCGCAGGTGCCGCTGTCGGAGATGTTCGGCTACGTCGGCGACCTCCGGTCGAAGACGCAGGGCCGGGCGAACTACTCCATGGTCTTCGACTCCTACGCCGAAGTTCCGGCGAACGTGGCGAAGGAGATCATCGCGAAGGCGACGGGCCAGTAATCGGGACGCCGGCGGGTCAGTACTCTGGCCCGTCGGTATCAGGACAGCCAGCACTGAACAACCAACTGCTTAACCAAGCACCAACAAGTCCAGGAGGACACACAAGTGGCGAAGGCGAAGTTCGAGCGGACGAAGCCGCACGTCAACATCGGGACCATCGGTCACGTTGACCACGGCAAGACCACGCTGACCGCAGCGATCACCAAGGTGCTGCATGACAAGTACCCCGATTTGAACGAGTCGCGCGCATTCGACCAGATCGACAATGCGCCCGAGGAGCGTCAGCGCGGCATCACGATCAACATCTCGCACGTCGAGTACCAGACCGAGAAGCGGCACTACGCGCAC
The DNA here is from genome assembly GCF_021213805.1 of Mycobacterium sp. MYCO198283. Classification (GTDB taxonomy): domain Bacteria; phylum Actinomycetota; class Actinomycetes; order Mycobacteriales; family Mycobacteriaceae; genus Mycobacterium. Next base: position 415,984 of record NZ_JAJQJI010000002.1, on the reverse strand, counting down.
GTCGACGCCCCCGGCCACGCCGACTACATCAAGAACATGATCACCGGTGCGGCGCAGATGGACGGCGCCATCCTGGTGGTGGCCGCCACCGACGGCCCGATGCCGCAGACCCGCGAGCACGTGCTGCTGGCCCGCCAGGTCGGCGTGCCGTACATCCTGGTCGCGCTGAACAAGGCGGACATGGTCGACGACGAGGAGCTCATCGAGCTCGTCGAGATGGAGGTCCGCGAGCTGCTGGCCGCCCAGGACTTCGACGAGGATGCCCCGGTCGTCAAGGTGTCGGCGCTCAAGGCCCTCGAGGGTGATCCGGAGTGGGTCAAGTCCGTCGAGGAGCTCATGGAGGCCGTCGACGAGTCCATCCCGGACCCGGTCCGCGACACCGACCGTCCGTTCCTGATGCCCGTCGAGGACGTCTTCACGATCACCGGCCGCGGCACCGTGGTCACCGGTCGTGTCGAGCGCGGCGTGATCAACGTGAACGAGGAAGTCGAGATCGTCGGCATCCGCCCCGGCACCACCAAGACCACGGTCACCGGTGTCGAGATGTTCCGCAAGCTGCTCGATCAGGGCCAGGCCGGCGACAACGTCGGTCTGCTGCTGCGCGGCATCAAGCGTGAGGACGTCGAGCGCGGCCAGGTCGTGGTCAAGCCCGGTACCACCACGCCGCACACCGAGTTCGAGGGCCAGGTGTACATCCTGTCCAAGGACGAGGGCGGCCGCCACACGCCGTTCTTCAACAACTACCGTCCGCAGTTCTACTTCCGGACCACGGACGTGACCGGCGTGGTTACGCTGCCGGAGGGCACCGAGATGGTGATGCCCGGTGACAACACCGACATCTCCGTCAAGCTCATCCAGCCCGTCGCCATGGACGAGGGTCTGCGCTTCGCGATCCGCGAGGGTGGCCGCACCGTCGGCGCCGGCCGGGTCACGAAGATCATCAAGTGATCTGACTGCAGTCGCAGGAAGCGGCGCTCACCTTCGGGTGGGCGCCGCTTTCGCATGTCGGCGCGGTCGACCACGCGGCGGCGTATTGAATTGGTGACATTGCATTCGCGGCGTTGACTCTCACACCACGGCGGCGACACGCCCATGCGGGCCGACATCAGGTGGAAGTCAGCGCCGTGGCGTGGAAGCGAGCGCCGTGGCGTGGAAGCCAGCGCCACGCCATCGTCACGCCGGCGACCGGCCCGGTGTCGCTCGGAGGTGGGCAATCGCGTCGCACGCTCCAGGCGGTGACGGGTGGGGCTGCTGGGGGTAGAGCACCAAGCGCGCACCGATCAGCGCCGAGCCGTGGCACCGATACCAAAGCTAGAACACGTTCTAGTAGCCTGAGCGGCAGCTCGGCGAAAGGGGCCCCGGTGGCAGCACCACACACCGCATCGTTGCAGGGACGGGTAGCGCTGGTCACCGGCGCCGCGCGGGGCCAGGGGCGGGCGCATGCGATCCGGCTGGCCACCGAGGGGGCCGACGTCATCGCGCTCGACATCTGCGCGCCGGTGTCCGACACCATCACCTATCCGGCCGCCACGCCCGGCGAGCTCGCCGAAACGGTGGCGGCGGTCGAGGCCACCGGCCGCAAGGCACTGGCCCGCGAGGTCGACATCCGCGACCTCGCCGCGCTGCAGCAGCTGGTCGCCGACGGCGTCGAGCAATTCGGCCGGCTGGACATCGTCGTCGCCAACGCGGGCGTGCTGAGCTGGGGCCGGCTGTGGGAACTCACCGAGGAGCAGTGGGACACCGTCATCGACGTCAACCTGTCGGGCACCTGGCGGACGCTGCGCGCAGCCATTCCCGCGATGATCGAGGCCGGCAACGGCGGGTCCATCGTCGTAGTCAGCTCGTCGGCCGGCCTCAAGGCCACCCCCGGCAACAGCCACTACGGCGCGTCCAAGCACGGCCTGGTGGCGATCACCAACGCGCTCGCGCTCGAATTGGGCGAGTTCGGCATCCGGGTGAACTCGATCCACCCCTACTCCATCGACACCCCGATGGTGGAGCGCGACGCGATGATGGCTGTCTTCGCGAAACACCCGAACTTCCTGCACAGCTTCGCCCCGATGCCGCTGCACCCGGTGAACCACGAGGGCAAGCAGGGCCTGCAGGAGTTCATGACGCCCGAGGAGGTGTCGGACGTCGTCGCGTGGCTCGCCGGCGACGGCTCGGCCACCATCTCGGGTTCGCAGATCGCGGTCGACCGCGGCGTGATGAAGTACTGAGTTTCTACGCCGGCAGCACGAGCACCGGCACCGGGCTGTGGCGCACGATCTTCGCGCCGCGGGACCCGAGGAAGACGCTCGTCAGCCCCGAGCGCGGCGAGGTGCCGAGCGCCAGCACGTCGCCGTCCCGCCACTCGGTGGCGTCCAGCGCCTGCCCCCAGTCGTTGCCCGTCACCACCTGCAGCTCGACGTCCGGCCCGACGATCCCGTCGATCTTCAACTGCGCCAACAGTTTTCGCGCTTCCGACGCCCACTCGGCGAGGATCGAATCCTCGGCGTGCAGTCCCACCTCGGGCGGGTACATCGTGCGGCCCCGCACCGCGAACGTCACCACCCGCAGCGGCACCTCCAGCTGGTCGGTGAGGGCGGCGACCCGCTGCACCACCGCAACCGCCTCCGGTGTCGCGGGATAGCCGACGGTGATCCGGGTGACCCGGCCCGCCGCCGCGCCGCGATAGCCCCGGGGGCTGACGGCCAGCGGCACCGGCGACGAGTGCAGCAGCCGGTCGGCGGTGGAGCCGATGACCACCTGCCCCCGCTGGCCGTCGGCCGCCGAACCGAGCACCAGCACCCGGGCGGACGCCGCCTCCGCCGCCTGCACGAGCCCGCCCGGCACCGAGCGGTGCGCCACCTTGCGGAAGCTCACCGCCACCCCGTCGGCGATCTCGCCGAGGAACGCGCGGGCCTCGGCCTCCGAGTCGGCGGCGAGCCGGTCGGCCCACTCGGCGTATTCGGCGTCGATGCGGGCCGGTGACGGCGTGGTCCACGGCCGGGGCACCACGGTGGCGACAGTGAGCGGCAGGTGCAGGGCGCGGGCGAGTTCGACGGCCAGGTGCAGCCCGGCGTGCCCGCCCTTGCCGGCCAGATACCCGACGACGACGGTCACGACGGGTCCCGCGGCGCCACGATCTCGACGCCGGGCGTGGCCGTCGCGATGACGCGGTCGCCGCCGTCGTTCAGTGCGCTGTGCCGCCGGCCCCACACCAGGTAGAAGACGAGCACCGCGGCAACCCACGCGCCGAACGCCAGCCAGGTGTACCAGCGCAGGCTGAACAGGATGTAGGCGCACGCCGCGATCGACAGCACCGGTGTGACGGGATAGCCGGGCACCCGGAAGCCGCGCGGCAGGTCGGGCTCGCGGACCCGCAGCAGGATGACGCCGACCGACACCACGATGAAGGCCGTGAGGGTGCCGATCGAGACCATGTCGGCGAGCTTGTCCAGCGGGATGAACCCGGCCAGCAACGCCACGACGATCGCCACCACGACGGTGTTGTTCACCGGGGTCATGGTGCGCGGGTTGACCTTCGCGAACATCGACGGCAGCAGGCCGTCGCGGCCCATCGCGAACAGGATGCGGGTCTGGCCGTACATCGTCACCAGCGTCACCGAGAAGATCGAGATCACGGCGCCGGCGGCCAGCGCCGTGCCGGCCCAGTCGTCGCCGGTCACCGACTCCAGGATCGCGGCCAGGCCCGCGGTCTGACCCTCGAAGAGCTGCCAGTCCTGCGCTCCCAGCGCCGCGACGGTGACCAGCAGGTAGAAGGTGGTGACGATCAGCAGCGCGGCGATGATGGCCCGCGGCATGGTGCGCTGCGGATCGCGCACCTCGTCGCCGGCGGTGGAGACGGCGTCGAGGCCGATGTAGGAGAAGAAGATGGTGCCGGCGGCCAGGCCGACGGCGGCGGTGCCCAGCGGCGCGAAGTCGGCGAACCGGTCGGCCCGGAACGCGGTGAATGCGATCAGCGCGAAACCGCCGAGCACCGCCAACTTGATGATCACCATGACCGTGTTCGCCAACGCCGACTCCGAGGCGCCGCGGATCAGCAGCACCATGCACATGCCCACCAGGACCACCGCCGGCAGGTTGATCACGCCCGGGTCGGCGTCCCACGGCGCGGCGGTGACGGCGCCGGGCAGCGAAAGCCCGAAGACGTTCTCCAACAATTTGTTCAGGTACTGGCTCCAGCCGACGGCCACCGCGGCGGTGGACACGCCGTACTCCAGCAGCAGGCAGGCGGCCACGCCCATCGCGACGAACTCGCCGAGCGTCGTGTAGGCGTAGGAGTAGGTCGACCCCGACACGGGCACCGCCGACGCCATCTCCGCGTAACAGATGGCGGCCAGTCCGGCGGCCAGGCCGGCGAGCAGGAACGAGACGATCACGGCGGGCCCGGCCTCCGGCACCGCCTCGGACAACACGAAGAAGATGCCGGTGCCGACGGTCGCGCCGACCCCGAACATCGTCAGCTGGAAGGTGCCGATGGTGCGCTGCAGCTGGTCGTCGGCACCGTGCGCCACCGGCGCGCCGAACACCGGTCTGCGCCGCGTCAGCTGCTGGGCGAAGGTGGGCTGCCGTACCTGATCGTCGCCTGCCATGGGGCCTCCGAGGTGCGCCGTACCGATTCGAGTGAACCTAGCCGCCCGGGCCGGGCCCGGCAGCCGAACGTGCGGTGTTTACACCACCGTGAGCGGCCGTAATGCGCCGCCGTGGTGTAAGAACAACGGACGTGAGCAACGGAATCGTCATCGTCGGCGGCGGGCTGGCCGCCACCCGGGCCGCCGAGCAGCTGCGCAAGACGGGCTACCGCGCGCCGGTCACGATCGTCAGCGACGAGGTGCACCTGCCCTATGACCGGCCGCCGCTGTCCAAGGCGGTGCTGCGCAGCCAGCTCGACGACGTGACGCTGAAGCCGCGCGAGTTCTACGACGACAACGACATCACGCTGCGGCTCGGCTCGGCCGCCACCGCGCTCGACACCGCCGCGCAGACGGTGACCCTCGCCGACGGCGACACGCTGCGCTACGACGAGCTCATCATCGCCACCGGGCTGCTGCCGCGGCGGATCCCGTCGTTCCCCGATCTCGACGGCATCCACGTGCTGCGCACCCTCGACGAGTCGCTGGCGCTGCGCCGGAAGGCCGGCTCCTGCCGGCACGCCGTCGTCGTCGGCGCGGGCTTCATCGGCTGCGAGGTGGCGTCCAGCCTCCGCGAGCTGGGCGTCGAGGTGGTGCTGGTCGAGCCGCAGCCCGAACCGCTCGCGTCGGTGCTCGGCCGGCAGGTCGGCGCGCTGGTGGCGCGACTGCACCGCGACGAAGGCGTGGACGTGCGCACCAGCGTCGGCGTGGCGTCGGTGTCGGGCAACGACGCCGGCCACGTGGAGACCGTCGTGTTGTCCGACGGCACCGAGGTGCGCACCGACCTGGTCGTCGTCGGCATCGGTTCGCGGCCGGCCACCGATTGGCTCGCGGGTAGCGGCGTGGCGGTCGACAACGGCGTCGTCTGCGACCACGTCGGCAAGACCTCCGCCCCGCACGTGTGGGCGCTGGGTGACGTGGCGTCCTGGACCGACGCCACCGGCCACCAGGCCCGCGTCGAGCACTGGAGCAACGTCGCCGAACAGGCCCGCGTGCTGGTCCCCGCGCTGCTCGGCCAGGACGTTCCCGCGGATGTCGTGGTGGTGCCGTACTTCTGGAGCGACCAGTACGACGTGAAGATCCAGTGCCTGGGCGAACCGGAGGCCGACGACGTCGTGCACGTGGTCGTCGACGACGGCCGCAAGTTCCTGGCCTACTACGAGCGCGACGGCGTGGTCGCCGGAGTGGTCGGTGGCGGCATGCCGGGCAAGGTGATGAAGGCCCGCGCCAAGATCGCCGCCGGCGCGCCCATCGGCGACGTCCTCGGCTAGAACTCCCCGAGGTAGAACCGGACGCCCTGGTCGTCGACGCACTCGGCCATCACCCCGTAGGGCTGGCGCGACGGCAGCTGCACCACCGTGCCGCCGGCGTCGCGCACCCGATCGACGGCCGCCTCGATGTCGGTCACGGTCCACATCGGCACCGTCACCGCGCGGGGACGGCCGCCGGCCACGCCGGACATCGGATGGCAGTCGTGCACCTCCCAGCCGTCTTTCACCCGGCCGGGGGTAAACGACCAGCCGAGCACCCGGGCGTAAAAGGCGCGGAATCCCGCGGAGTCGGTGACCTCGTGGGTGACGTAGGACAGGTCACCCGGCCCGCTGCCGTTGAGCGGCGGCCGCGGCGTGCGCCGCGACGCGCTGAACACCGCGAACGGCTGACCGAAGGGGTCGGCGGCGTCGAGCGTCGTACCGAACTCGTGTTCGGTGGTGGCGCCGACCGATCCGCCGGCGGCGACGATGCGCTCGCGGGCGGTCTGCAGGTCGTCGACCGCGTAGCAGCAGAACAGTGTGCCCGGACCGTCGCCGGCGAAGATGCCGGTCGGCAGCGTGGTGTTGACGACCTGCCGGCCGGTTCCGTCCGCCGTCGCCGCCGGCCTGTCGTACGCCCAGCCGAGTACGTGGCCGTAGAACGCGGCCGCGCGGTCGACGTCGCGCGTCCACACCGAGACGTAGCCGATGTCGCCGCGCCGGATCGGCGCCGGTCTGCCGGTGACGGGACCCGCCAGCATCCACCGGTGGCCGAACGGGTCGAGGATCGTGGCGGTGCGGCTGCCGTACGCCTCGTACGGTTCGCGTTCGACGGTCGCCCCGCCCGCCCGCGCCCGGTGCAGCGCGGCGTCGGTGTCGTCGACGGCCAGCCGCAGGCTCACCGACACCGCCCGGGGTGCGGGGGCGCGCAGCCCGAGCTCCGGGTGCTCGTCCGCCAGGTACAGCGTGGCGCCCGCCAGCCGGAGCTCGGCGTGACCGATCCGGCCGTCGTCCATCACGATCGGGTCGCCGACCGATTCGGCGCCCAGCGCGTCGGCGTACCACGCGATCGCGGCCCGCGCGTCGTGGATCGCGAGATAGGGGATCAGCGGGGCGGGCGGCTCGGGCGCCGGATCCTGGTGCAGCGCAGCGCGAGCGGCGTCGGATCGACTCATGACGACTCCTTCGGTGGGTAGCGACGTGGGCACAGCTGCGGCCGCCTCGAGCCGGGTGCGCAGCCGGGCCGCGAACTGCGGGTCGGGAGCAACCGGAGGGTCGTCGATGCGCAGGACGTCGAGCGGATCGCGATGTTGCCCGGTCATGACGGACCTCCCTCCGGGTATTGGGCGCGAAAGGCGCGGCGGGCGCGGACGAGCAGGGCTTCGGTGGCGTGCACGGTCCGGCCGAGCAGCGCCGCGCACTCGGGCACCGGGCAGCCGTCGAAGTAGCGCAGCATCAGCACCACCCGGTGCGGTTCGGCGAGCCGCGCCAGCACGGCTTCGGCCACGATCCGGTCGAGCTCGGCGTCCCAGGTGTCGGGCGGATCCGCCGGCTCCGGCAGCTCGTCGACCGGCTGCGGGGGTTGCCGGCGCCGGTAGTGGTCGGCGAGCTTGTGGCGCGCGATCCCGATCAGCCACGGCACGCTCATCGTCGGCGGATCCGGCTTCCGCGCGCTGTCCATCGCCGCCAGGAACGTCTCGGAGGTCAGGTCCTCGGCGGTGCTCCGGTCCGGACATCGCCGCACGAAGTAGCCGTACACCGTCGGCAGCGCCGCGTCGTACAGGTCCAGCAGCGCCCGCGGAGCCTCCGGTCGGTCGGTTTCGGCGCCCACGACCCTATCGTCGTCCCAGCGGCCCGAACTCCGACGCGTTCTTCCGCGATACCTCTCAGGCCAGCCCGTCGAGCGCAGGGCGGACGACGTCGAACGCGTCGCCCAGCGCCTGCGGCAGGGGGACGGTTTCGTCGCGCAACCAGTGCCCGTAGGCGGACAGCGCGACGCCGAGCAGCGTCCACGCCACCGTCTGCGGCAAGAGGTCGGTCGCCTTCAGGCCCGCGCGTTGCGCGACGAACTCGGCGATCACCTCGCGCCACCCGGCGTACATCGTCATCGAATGCGCCTGCAGCGCCGTGGTTTCCAGGATCACGCGCATGCGCTCGCGGTGGATGGCGGTCTGCGAGGGGTCGAAGGTGTTGAACGCCAGCAGCGCCTCGCGCAGCGCGTCTCCGGTGCGCGTCGCCGGCGGCACGGCCGCCAGCAGCGTGCGCATGTGGTGCAGGTGCGCGTCGAACTCGCCCCACGGGATCGCGTTCTTCGAGGGGTAGTAGCGGAACAGGGTGCGTCGCGAGATGCCGGCGGCGTGCGCGACGTCCTCGACGCTGACCTCGTCGAAGCCGCGGGCCGCGAACAGCCGCAGGGCGACCTCGGTGATGTGGTCCCCGGTGGTCGAACGGCGCCGCCCAACCCGCGACACGGCCTCGGCGGCCATATCCCCCCTTCCGTTACGGCACCCGATGCCATAAAGTTGCGATCCAAGTCACAAGTGTGATGACCAGCACAACGAAAGGCAATGCCATGGAGCCGCAGCAGCAGGTGAACGAGGACGCCGAGTTGGTCACCGAGACCCTCGTCGAAGAGGTCTCCATCGACGGCATGTGCGGGGTCTACTGACCGTGCCCGCGCAGCAGGCGCCGGCCGGCACCGCCGCTCGGCCGGTGGGCGACCCCTGCGCCGTGGCGTTCGACCCGGACGCCGGCTGGCGCCTGCACCCGCAGGTCGCCGTCCGCCCCGAGCCGTTCGGGGCGCTGCTCTACCACTTCGGCACGCGCAAGCTGTCGTTCCTCAAGAACCGCACCATCCTTTCGGTGGTGCAGTCGCTGCCCGACCACGCCGACGTCCGCTCGGCATTGCGGGCGGCCGGCGTCGACGAGGCCCGGCAGCACCCCTACCTGCACGCCCTGGCCATGCTCGCGCAGTCCGCGATGCTGGTCCGCGAGGAGAACCCATGACGTCTGCAGCGGTATCGACCGCAGTCCCCAGCCTCATCGAGCAGTTCGAGCACGGCCTCGACGCGCCGATCTGCCTCACCTGGGAGCTCACCTACGCCTGCAACCTGGCGTGCGTGCACTGCCTCTCGGCGTCCGGCAAGCGCGATCCGCGGGAGCTCTCCACCCGGCAGTGCAAGGACATCATCGACGAGCTCGAGCGGATGCAGGTGTTCTACGTGAACATCGGCGGCGGCGAACCGACGGTGCGACCGGACTTCTGGGAGCTCGTCGACTACGCGACCGAACACCACGTCGGGGTGAAGTTCTCCACCAACGGGGTGCGCATCACCCCGGACGTGGCGCGGCGGCTCGCGGCGAGCGACTACGTCGACGTGCAGATCTCGCTCGACGGCGCGACGGCCGAGGTCAATGACGCCGTGCGCGGCGACGGCTCCTACGCCATGGCGGTGCGGGCGCTGGAAAACCTTGCCGCCGCCGGCTTTTCCGACGCCAAGATCTCGGTGGTCGTCACCCGCCACAACGTCGGCCAGCTCGACCAGTTCAAGGCGCTGGCCGACCGCTACGGCGCGACGCTGCGCATCACGCGGCTGCGGCCGTCGGGCCGCGGCGCCGACGTGTGGGACGAGCTGCACCCCACCGCCGATCAGCAGGTCCAGCTGTTCGACTGGCTGGTGGGCCACGGCGAGAACGTGCTCACCGGCGACTCGTTCTTCCACCTCTCGGCGCTCGGGGCGCCCGGCGCGCTCGCCGGCCTCAACATGTGCGGCGCCGGCCGCGTCGTCTGCCTGATCGACCCGGTGGGCGACGTCTACGCCTGCCCGTTCGCCATCCACGACACGTTCCTCGCCGGAAACGTGCTAGGCGACGGCGGTTTCGGAGAAGTCTGGCAACACTCGCCACTGTTCACCGAGCTGCGCGCACCGCAGTCCGCGGGCGCCTGCGGCAGCTGCGGACACTACGACAGCTGCCGGGGTGGCTGCATGGCCGCCAAGTTCTTCACCGGCCTGCCGCTCGACGGCCCCGACCCGGAATGCGTTCAGGGCTATGGTGCTTCGGCGCTGGCCGGCGAGCGGGACAAGCCGAAGCCCAGCGTCGACCACTCGCGCACCGGCCGCCGGCGCGCCGAGCCGGTGCCCCTCACCCTCACCGTCCGCCCGCCGAGCACTCCGCCGGCGCGCATGTGTCACGAAAGCCCGGTGTAGTCATGGCCGACAAATGGTTCGAGACAGTCGCTTTCGCGCAGCAGCGGGCCAAGCGGCGGCTGCCCGCACCGGTGTACTCCTCGCTGCTCGCCGCCAGCGAGCGCGGCATCACCGTCGCCGACAACGTCGACGCTTTCAGCGAACTCGGCTTCGCGCCGCACGTCATCGGCGCGCTCGAGAAGCGCGACATGGCGACAACCGTGATGGGGCAGGAGATCTCGCTACCGGTGCTGATCTCGCCCACCGGGGTACAGGCCGTGCACCCCGACGGTGAGGTGGCCGTCGCGCGCGCCGCCGCCGCGCGGGGCACCGCGATGGGACTGTCGTCGTTCGCGAGCAAACCGATCGAAGAGGTCATCGCGGCGAATCCCAAGCTGTTCTTCCAGATCTACTGGCTCGGCGGCCGCGACGCGATCGCCGCCCGGGTGGAGCGGGCGCGCGCGGCCGGCGCCGTCGGCCTCATCGTCACCACCGACTGGAGCTTCTCGCACGGCCGGGACTGGGGGAGCCCCAAGGTCCCGGCGGAGATGAACGCCAGGACCGCGGTGCGGATGATGCCGATCGGCCTGACGCGGCCCGGCTGGCTGTTCCAGTGGGCCAAGACCATGCGGCCGCCGACCCTGCGGGTGCCCAATCAGGCCGCGCGCGGCGAGGCCGGTCCGCCGTTCTTCGCCGCCTACGGCGAGTGGATGAGCACCCCGCCGCCCACCTGGGAGGACATCGCCTGGCTGCGCGAGCTGTGGGGCGGCCCGTTCATGCTCAAGGGCGTCATGCGCGTCGACGACGCGAAGCGGGCGGTCGACGCCGGCTGCACCGCGATCTCGGTCTCCAATCACGGCGGCAACAACCTCGACGGCACCCCGGCGTCCATCCGCGCGCTGCCGGCCATCGCCGACGCCGTCGGGGACCAGGTGGAGGTGCTGCTCGACGGCGGCATCCGCCGCGGCAGCGACGTCATCAAGGCCGTGGCGCTCGGTGCGCGGGCGGTGATGATCGGGCGTGCCTACCTGTGGGGCCTGGCGGCCAACGGCCAGGCCGGCGTCGAGAACGTGCTCGACGTGCTGCGTGGCGGCATCGACTCGGCGCTGATGGGGCTGGGAAAGGCGGCCATTGCCGACCTGGGGCCGCAGGACGTCGTCGTGCCGCCCGATTTCGTCCGGGCGCTGGGCGTCCCGGCGGAATGACGCGGTCGTGATTAGCTGACAGCGACTTTGATTTGACGGATTCCGTCAACTCCTGGCGTGCCAGGCAATGATCCGCCTTACCATCAGCGGGTGGTCCTTCCCAAGAAGCTCGGGAGGGCGACGGCCAGCCAGCTCGGGACGGCGTCGCCGACACTGGTCATACCGGTGGGCGCCACCGAGCAGCACGGTCCCCACCTGCCGCTGGACACCGATTGCGTGATCGCCGCGGCGGTCGCGGACGCGGCGGTCGACCGGCTGCCCGCGGGCGATCACCTGCTTGCCCCGACAATCAACTACGGGGCGAGCGGAGAGCACGAGGGCTTTGCTGGCACCGTTTCGATCGGTACGGTGGCGCTGTGCTCGCTGCTCGTCGAATACGGCAGATCGGCGCTGCGCTGGGCGGGTCGGCTGGCCTTCGTCAACGGTCATGGCGGAAACGTGAGCGCGCTGCGGCAAGCCTGCGCGACGCTGCGCGCGGAAGGCCGCGACGCCGGCTGGTGCGCATGCTGGACGCCCGATGCCGACGCGCATGCCGGACACACGGAAACGTCGCTGCTGCTGCACCTTTCGCCGGCTGCCGTCCGGGTGCAGGAGTGGCAGCCGGGAAACCTGGCGCCGCTGGCGGAGCTGATGCCCCGGATGCGGCGGGGCGGGCTGCTCGCGGTCAGCGAGGTGGGAGTGCTGGGGGATCCGACCACGGCGAGCGCGGCCGCGGGGGAGCGGATCTTCGCGGACATGGTCGACGGCTGCGTGCGGGCGATCGAGCGCTGGCAGCCGGCGGACGACGGGAGGCTGAGATGACGCAGCCACGACTGCCCGACGGTTTCGCGGTACAGGTCGACCGCCGGGTCCGGGTGCTCGGTGCCGGCGCGGCGCTGCTCGGCGGTTCGCCCACCCGGTTGCTGCGGCTCGCGCCCGCTGCGCAGTCGATGCTCGACGGCGGCCGGCTCGAGGTCCACGATGCGCGCAGCGCCCAGCTGGCCCGCACGCTGCTCGACGCCACGGTGGCCCATCCGCGACCGACGTCGGGGCCGTCGCACCTCGACGTCACCGTCGTGATCCCGGTGTGCGACAACGCGTTCGGCGTCAGCCGGCTGGTGTCGTCGCTGCGCGGCCTGCGGGTCGTGGTGGTCGACGACGGCTCACGGATACCGCTCACCGACGCCGACTTCGCCGGCTGCACCTGCGATCTCACCATCATCCGCCACGACCAGCGGCGCGGCCCGGCCGCCGCCCGTAACACCGGACTTGCCGCCTGCGCAACGCAATTCGTGGCCTTCCTGGACTCCGACGTGGTGCCGCGGCGCGGCTGGCTCGAGGCGCTGCTGGGCCACTTCTCCGATCCCGCGGTGGCGCTCGTGGCGCCGCGCATCGTCGCGCTGTCGCCGTCGGACTCGGTCGTGGCCCGCTACGAGTCGGTGCGCAGCGCGCTGGACCTCGGCCGCCGGGAAGCACCGGTCGTGCCCTACGGCCCGGTGTCTTATGTCCCGAGCGCCGCCATCATCTGCCGCTGCTCGGCGCTGCGGGACGTCGGCGGCTTCGACGAGACGCTGCACTGCGGCGAAGACGTCGACCTGTGCTGGCGGTTGGTCGAGGCGGGCGCCCGGATGCGCTACGAGCCGATCGCGCTGGTGGCGCACGATCACCGCACCCAGCTGTGGGAGTGGTTGCGTCGCAGAGCCTTCTACGGGCGGTCCGCCGCACCGCTGGCGCGGCGCCACCCCGACAAGACGGCGCCGCTGCTGATGTCGGCCCCGATGCTCGGCGCGTGGCTGCTGATGGCGATCGGTTCGGCCCTCGGCTACCTCGCGTCGCTGGTGCTGGCCGGCTGGGCGGCCGGCCGGATCGCGGCGGCCATGGCCGGTGCGGACACCAGCGCCCGTGACGTCCTCACCGTCGCGCTGCGGGGGCTGGGCCAATCGGCGCTGCAGTTCGCGTCGGCGTTGTGCCGCGCCTACTGGCCGCTGGCGCTGTTGGCCGCGCTGCTGTCGCGGCGCTGCCGGCACGTGGTGATCGTCGCGGCCATCGCGGACGGGGTGGCGGACTGGCTCACCCGCTACGGCAAAGCCGACGACGCCCAGCAGCGCATCGGCGTGCTGCCCTACCTGGTGCTGAAGCGGCTCGACGACCTCGCCTACGGCGCCGGGCTCTGGGCCGGTGTGGCGGGCGAGCGCAGCCTCGGCCCGCTGCGGCCGCAGGTCACCACCTGAGTCCGTGCACAGCGACGTCCTGGTGATCGGGGCCGGCAGCGCCGGATCGGTCGTGGCCGAACGGTTGTCGGCGGACCTGTCGTGCGCCGTCACGGTGCTCGAGGCCGGTCCGGCGCCCACCGATCCGGGCGTCGGGGCGCTGATCGCCGACGCCACCGTGCTGCCCGTCGGGGCGGCGAGCCGGCTGGTGCAGCGCTACGAGACCACCCTCACCGAGCACCCCCCGCGCCGCTCCGCGATCGTCCGGGGCGCCGTGGCCGGTGGCTCCGGCGCGGTCAACGGCGGCTACTTCTGCCACGGGCTCCCGGCCGACTTCGACGGCTGGCGCCTACCCGGGTGGTCGTGGGCCGAGGTGGTTCCGGCGTTCGCCGCCATCGAGACCGACCTCGACTTCCCGCAGCCGCCGCACGGCACCACCGGACCCATCACCGTGCGGCGGACATCCGGCTTCGAAGGCGGCACAGCGGATTTCGTGTCGGCGGCAACGGCTGCGGGATACCCGTGGTTGGCGGACCTCAACGCCGGCGGCCCGGACCTGCCGACCGGGATCGGCGCCGTGCCGCTGAACGTCGTCGACGGCAGGCGCATGGGACCCGGCGCGGCGTTCCTCACACCGGCGCTGAGCCGGCCGAACCTGCGGCTGGCCAGCGAGTCCCGGGTCCGGCGGCTGCGGTTCCGCGGGGGCCGGGCGGTGGGGGTCGAGGTCGACGGGCCGGCCGGCGGGCAGTACCGCACCGCAGACCGCTTCGTGCTCACCGCGGGCGCCATCGCCACCGCGCAGCTGCTGCTGCTCTCCGGGGTGGGCGATCCGGCGGCGCTCGCTGCGGTGGGCGTCGAGTGCCACACCGCGCTGGCGGTCGGGCAGCGCACCAGCGACCATCCGGAGTGGGTGATGCCCACGCAGTGGCGCACCCGAACCGGTCGGCCCGTCCTGGAGGTGGTGCTCAGCACTGCAGATGTCGAAATACGGCCCTACACCGGCGGTTTCGTCGCCATGGTGGGCGACGGCGGCACGGGCCGGCCGGACTGGCCGCACCTCGGCGTCGCGGTCATGCACCCCGCGTCGCGGGGCCGCGTCGCGCTGCGCTCGGCGGATCCGGACGCACCGCCCCGGATCGAACACCGTTACGACAGTGCGCCATCCGACGTTACCGCCCTGCGCGAGGGATGCGCATTGGCCGCCGAGCTCGGCCGGCGGATGACGGTGGTCGGCGAGCCGTCCTGGTCGACGTCACAACACCTGTGCGGCACCGCGCCGATGGGCGTCGACGGCGACCCGCACGCCGTCGTCGACCCCCGCGGCCGGCTCCGCGGAATCGAGAACGTCTGGGTGGCAGACGGTTCCGTACTACCGGCGATCACCGGCCGCGGCGTGCACGCCACCATCGTGATGGCCGCCCACCGCATCGCCGGGTTCGTCGCCGGCTGAGCCGTCGGCACCTGCCGCCCGCAGCCGCCGCACGGGCCGCCACTGCCGGCCGTCACGGCCGGGTGATATGACGGCGACCACCACCGAGGCGGCACCGAGCACGATCGCCAGCATCAGCAGCGAGGAATCCATGGCGTCCAGAAAGGCGCGCTGTGCCAACTCGGCCAGCTGGGGTCCCTGCGGTCCCAATTGTGCTGCGGCGCCGAGACCTTCGGCCAGCGAATTCAGCGCCGGCTGACGCGCAGGCTCGGGGATGGCACCCAGCTGCGGTGCCAGGACGTCTTCGTAGCGGGCCGCCAGCACGGAGCCCGCGACCGCGATCCCGAGTGCCGCACCCACTTCGCGGGTGGTGTCGTTGACCGCGGAGGCGACGCCCTGCTTCTCGTCCGGTGCGGCGTTCATGATCGCCGAGGTGGTCGGTGCGGTGCACAGGCCGATGCCCGCACTCATGATGAGCAGCGGCCACATCAGGTCGAGGTAGGGCGAGCCGATGTCGAGGACGCGCAGCGACACCAGGCTGACGGCGATGAGCGCCAGCCCGAGCGCCGTGGAGAGCCGCAACCCGATGCGGGGAAGCCACAGGGGCAGCGCGGCGCTGAGCACCAGCACCGGAAGGGCCAGCGGCACCAGTGCCACCGCGGTCATCAGCGCGCTGTAACCCATCACCAGCTGCATGTACTGCATGACGACGTAGAAGAACCCGAAGTTGCCGAAGAACAGGAACGTGACGCCGAGCGATCCGGTGGCGAAGTCGGGCCGGGCGAACAACCGCACGTCAAGCAGCGGGTGGCGGCGGCGCAATTGCACCACCGCGAAGACGGCGGTCAACGCCACCCCGCCGGCCATGCAGCCCCACACCAGCGGATGCGTCCAGCCGCGCGCCGGCGCCTCGACGGTGCCGAAGACGAACACCGCGACCGCCGCGCCGATCAGCACCGCGCCCGGCCAGTCGAGCGGGGCGGCCTCGGAGTCGCGCGACGACGACACCGTGCAGGTGAGCGCGAACAGGCCGACCCCGGCCGCGGCGAACGCGACGAAGATCGACTGCCAGCCGAAGAAGTGCAGCAGCACGCCGGTCACCAGGAATCCGGAGATCGCGCCGGAGCCGGCGACACCCGCCCAGATTCCCACCGCCTTGTTGCGATCGGCCTTCGAATACGCCGCCGTCAGCAGCGACAGCGTCGCCGGCATCACAAACGCCGCGCCCGCCCCGGCGACCGCCCGGGCCGCGATGAGCTGCAACGGGCTGTCGAAGACCAAGGGTGCGGCGGAGGCGGCCGTGAAGATGGCCAGGCCCGTCAGCAGCGCCCCGCGCCGGCCGTAGCGGTCGCCCAGCGCGCCCGCCGGCAGCAGCAGACAGGCCAGCACGAGCGTGTAGCCGTCGACCACCCAGGTCAGCTGGGATTGGGTGGCCGAGGTCTGGCGCGCGATGTCGGGCAGCGCCGTGTTGAGCGCCACCATCGAGGAGATGACCGTCGACACGCCCAGGCAGGCGACGATCAGCAGCCAGGTCCGCGCCCGCGGTGACAGGGCGGCGAGCGCCGGGTCGATATCCTGATCGGGCTCGGAGCGGGTGTCAGACACCGGCGGGCTCCTTCGAACGAAGTTTTGAGACTCATAGTCTCGTTGTGGGCAGTTCCCCCGCGGGAGGTGGATCAAACGGTGGCGATCGGATCCGATCCGCGGCCCGCCCGCTCGCGGGCCCGGCTCTTGGCCGCGGCAACGGCGCTGCTGCGGTCCGGCGGGCCGAGCGCGGTCACCATCGACGCGGTGACCCGCAGCGCCAACGTCGCCCGCGCCACGCTGTACCGCCACTTCGGCGGCGCCAACGATCTGCTCGCCGCCGCGTTCCAGGGGATGCTGCCGCCACCGCCGATGCCTCCGGCGCACGGCAGCCTGCGCGACCGGCTGACCGCCGTCGTCGTCGGCTGGGCCGAGTCCATCGCCGAGGTCCCGACGACGCTGACGGCGATGACGTGGCTGGCGTCGGGACCCGACCTGCAGAGCTGGCGGAGCGGCACGCACTCCGATGCCGTCGGCTCGCTGCGCGAGCGCATCCTGGCGCTCTACGCGGTGCCGTTCGACGCGATCTTCGACAGCCCGCAGGCCGCGGCCGAACTCGACGACGTCGACCGCGTGCAGGCGGTGGCGCTGCTGATCGGCCCACTCATCCTCGGCCGGCTCTCCACGCTGCCCGACTTCGACTACCACGCGTGTGCGCGGGCCGCCGTCGACGGCTTCCTGCACACGCACGCGCGCGTCAGCGCACCCGGTACCGGATCGGAAGGTGCTTGAGGCCGCCGACGAAGGTGGTGGCGGTGCGCTGCGGGACGCCGGCGAGCTCGACGGCCGCCAGCCGCGGCAGGAGCTGGCCGAAGAAGCTCCGCATCTCCATCCGCGCCAGCGCCGCCCCCAGGCAGTAGTGCACCCCGTAGCCGAACGACACGTGCTTGTTCGGATCCCGGCCGACGTCGAACCGGAACGGGTCGACGAAGACCTCCTCGTCGCGGTTCCTCGACACGTAGGCGAGGTAGACCGCCTCGCCCGCGGCGATCGGGACGCCGCGGACCTCGGTGTCGCGCGCGGCGGTCCGCATGAACTCCTTCACCGGGGTCGACCAGCGGATCATCTCCTCGACCGCGGTTCCCAGCAGCGCCGGATCGCGTTGCAGCCGGGCGAGTTGGTCGGGGTTCTCGATCAGCGCCAGCAGCCCGCCGGAGATCGCGTCCTTGGTGGTGTCGTGGCCGGCGCTGGCGACGATCACGTAGTAGGACAAGGTGTCCATGTCCGACATCAGCTCGCCGTCGACGCGGCCGTTGGCGATCGCCGACGCCAGATCGTCGGTCGGGTGTTCCCGCCGCGACCTCGTCAGCGCCGAGAAGTAGGCGAAGAAGTCGGCCAGCACCGCGAGCAGGTCCTCGGTGGTGCCGCCCCGCTGATGCTCCTCGTCGGCGCCGCCGAACAATTCCTGCGTGAGCTGGAGCATGCGCGGGAAATCCGATTCGGGCAGCCCGAGCAGCGACAGGATCACATACAGCGGGAAGTTGATCGCGATGTCGGTGACGAAGTCGCATTCCGGGCCGATGTCCCGCATCCGGTCGACGTACTGCTCGGCGAGCTCGTCGACTCGAACCTGCAACGCGCGCATGGCTTTCGGGCGGAACCAGTCGGCGCCGATGGCGCGCACCTTCCGGTGGTGCGGATCGTCCATGTGAATGAGGGTGCGGATGCCGATGCCCGCCTCGACCTGCGCCTTGAGCGCGTCGTCGGCCTCGGCCTGGCTCAGCAGCGGTCGCGGCTCGGAGAGCCACCGGGTGTTGTCACGCTCGATCGCCATGATGTCGGCGTGCTTGGTGACGGCCCAGAACGGCCGGTAGGGCGCGAAGTCCACCCACACCACGGGTTGGTGGTGGCGCAGGTGGGTCAGCGCCTCGTGGAGGCGGTCGTCGTCGGCGTAGGCGCTGGGGTCGGCCAGGACGCGGGCGGCCTCGTCACTGGCTCGGTCCATCGTGGTGCTCATCGCTGCTCCTCGCGCTTGACGGGTGTCAACAGCCTAATGTGACCCAGCGCACGCTGCGGCGGCAAGGGGCCGGGGTCATTAGGCTTCCGCGGGTGCCCGCCGCCCGTGCTGTCCACCGACGCGGGCGTGTGTGCGCCCGCCTCGCGGCCGCGGTGACCATGGCGACGCTGGTGGTCGCCGGCTGCGCGGCCCCCGCCCCACCGGCGGCGCCGGCAGAGCTGCTGCACGGGGTGGCGCGCACCGCGGCCGGCGCCGTCCGCGGGCTGATCGCGCCCGATCACGTGGCCTTCGAGGGCGTTCCGTACGCCGCAGCCCCGGTGGGGCCGCTGCGCTGGCGGGCCCCGGAACCGCCCGCGCCGTGGACCGGGATGCGCGACGCCACCCGGCCCGGCCTGCGGTGCGTGCAGGACACCTCCGCCGATCCCGACCTGGGTCGCGCCATCGGCGAGGACTGCCTGTCGGTCAACGTCTGGGTGCCCACGGCGGCGGCGCGAGGCCCGCACGCGGTGCTCGTGTGGCTGCACGGCGGCGCCTTCGTCAACGGCAGCGGCGACGTCTACGACGCCCGCCGGCTCGCGGTGGCCGGCGACATCGTGGTCGTCACCGTCAACTACCGGTTGGGCGCGCTCGGCTTCCTCGCCCACCCGTCGCTGGGGAGGGGAACTACGGGCTCGCCGACCAGCAGGCCGCGCTGCGCTGGGTGCGCGACAACATCGCGGCGTTCGGCGGCGACCCGGCGCGGGTCACCCTCGCCGGGGAGTCGGCGGGGGCGATGTCGGTGTGCGACCACCTGGTCGCCCCGGCGTCGACCGGGCTGTTCCGGGCCGCCATCATCTCCAGCGGGCCCTGCCAGGCGCAGGTCGGCGCCACCGTCGCCCGGCAGGCGAGCATCGCCTACGCCGCACGGGTGGGCTGCGGCGACGCCGCCGCGGCGGCGGCCTGCCTGCGGGCGCTCCCGGTCACCAGGCTCACCGAACCGCCCTTCTACCTGTCGCTGGGTGGTGAGCGGCTGACGGGACCGGTCACCGGCACCGCCGCGCTGCCCGTCGACCCGATGGCGGGCATCGCCGACGGCCGGGCCCAGGCGGTGCCGGTGCTGATCGGCACCAACCTCGACGAGTTCACCCTGTTCGTCGCGCTGCAGTACCTGCGCACCGGGGTCGAGCCCGACCTCGGGCAGGCGCTGCAGCAGACCTTCGGCGCGGCGGCCGGCGAGGTGGCGGCGCGCTACCCGCCGGCACGCCACGGCGGCAGCGGCTCGCTGGCCTTCGCCGCCGCCGTCACCGACTGGGCGTTCGCCTGCCCCGCCGACCGCATGGCGACCGGGCTGGTGCGCCGCGCGCCGGTGTTCGGCTACGAATTCGCCGACCGCGACGCCCCCGCGCCCGAACCGCTGCGGACGCTGCCGTTCCCGGTCGGGGCGACGCACGGGCTGGAGCTTCGGTACCTGTTCGACGTCGGCGGTGCGCCGCCACTGCAGGAGGCGCAGTCGCGGCTGGCGGCCGACATGATCGCCGCGTGGGGCCGGTTCGTGCGCGACGGCGACCCGGGTTGGCCGGCGCTCGACGGCAACGGCGCGCCGTGGCGGTCGCTGTCGCCGGCCGGGCCGGCGGTCACCGACTACCGGGCCGGCCACCAGTGCGCGTACTGGAACGCCCGCCGCTGACCGCCGGCCCGGCTCGCACGCGCAGATGTGCAGGTCAGCAGACCTGCGGCGGGATTTGGTCCGGTCGGGATCTTCAGGCATACTGTTCGGGTTGCCTTGAGCCGGGTTTGCCGCCGTGTGCGGTGCCGGGCCGGGCAGACGACCGGCGTCCCCACGGACGCGTCCGGTCCACCTTGTCAGTCAGCGACGGATCACGCAGCTGCGGACGAGTATGCGAGCGGGCGACCCACCCGAACGCGTGGGCCGGTGCACCAGGACAGATGAACAGCGGCGGCACCAGACACCAGCGCAGCGAACGACGGCGCCGGACGAACCAGGCCCCAGCAGGAGTGAGGTAGGAAAGCGTGGCGGGACAGAAGATCCGCATTCGGCTCAAGGCCTACGACCACGAGGCCATCGACGCCTCGGCGCGCAAGATCGTCGAGACGGTGACCCGTACCGGCGCCAGCGTGGTCGGCCCGGTGCCGCTGCCCACCGAGAAGAACGTGTACTGCGTCATCCGGTCCCCGCACAAGTACAAGGACTCGCGGGAGCACTTCGAGATGCGGACGCACAAGCGGCTGATCGACATCCTCGACCCCACGCCGAAGACGGTGGACGCGCTGATGCGCATCGACCTGCCGGCCAGTGTCGACGTCAACATCCAGTAGGAGATCCCAGAAAATGGCGAGAAAAGGCATTTTGGGCACCAAGCTGGGCATGACGCAGGTGTTCGACGAGAACAACCGGGTCGTCCCGGTGACGGTGGTGAAGGCCGGCCCCAACGTCGTCACCCGCATCCGCACGCCCGAGCGCGACGGCTACAGCGCCGTGCAGCTGGCCTACGGCGAGATCAGCCCCCGCAAGGTGAACAAGCCCCTGACCGGACAGTTCACCGCCGCCGGTGTCAATCCGCGCCGCCACCTGGCAGAGCTGCGGCTCGACAGCGAAGAGGCGGCCGCCGCCTACGAGGTCGGCCAGGAGCTGACCGCCGAGATCTTCGCCGACGGCAGCTACGTCGACGTCACCGGCACCAGCAAGGGCAAGGGCTTCGCCGGCACCATGAAGCGGCACGGTTTCCGCGGCCAGGGCGCCAGCCACGGTGCGCAGGCCGTGCACCGCCGGCCCGGCTCCATCGGCGGCTGCGCCACCCCCGGCCGCGTCTTCAAGGGCACCCGGATGGCCGGCCGGATGGGCAATGACAAGGTCACCACCCAGAACCTGGTGGTGCACAAGGTCGACGCCGAGAACGGCGTGCTGTTGATCAAGGGCGCGATCCCCGGCCGCACCGGCGGGCTCGTCATGGTCCGCAGCGCAATCAAGCGAGGCGAGAAGTAACGATGGCATCCATTGACGTAGTGACCCCGGCCGGCACCACCGACGGTTCCGTCGAGCTGCCCGCCGAGCTGTTCGACGTGGAACCCAACATCGCGCTGATGCACCAGGTCGTCACCGCACAGCTCGCCGCGGCCCGGCAGGGCACGCACTCGACCAAGACCCGCGGCGAGGTCAGCGGCGGCGGCAAGAAGCCGTACCGGCAGAAGGGCACCGGCCGCGCCCGGCAGGGCTCGACGCGGGCGCCGCAGTTCACCGGCGGTGGCACCGTGCACGGCCCGAAGCCCCGCGACTACAGCCAGCGGACGCCGAAGAAGATGATCGCGGCCGCGCTGCGCCAGGCGCTCTCGGACCGGGCCCGCAACGACCGGATCCACGCCGTCACCGAGCTCGTCGAGGGTCAGACGCCGTCGACCAAGAGCGCCAAGGCGTTCCTGACGACGCTGCTGCCCGACCGCACGATCGAGCAGAGCAAGATCCTGGTCGTCATCGGGCGCGCCGACGAGGTGGGCGCCAAGAGCGTCCGCAACCTGCCCGGTGTGCATGTCCTGGCGCCGGACCAGCTCAACACCTACGACGTGCTCAAGGCCGACGACGTGGTGTTCAGCGTCGAGGCGCTCAATGCCTACATCTCGGCGAACCGGACACAGGAGGTCTCCGCCTGATGGCCACCATCACCGATCCCCGCGACATCATCCTCGCGCCGGTGATCTCGGAGAAGTCCTACGGCCTGATCGAGGACAACGTCTACACGTTCATCGTCCACCCGGACTCGAACAAGACGCAGATCAAGATCGCGGTCGAGAAGATCTTCGCGGTCAAGGTCGATTCCGTGAACACCGCCAACCGGCAGGGCAAGCGCAAGCGCACCCGCAGCGGCTTCGGCAAGCGCAAGAGCACCAAGCGCGCCATCGTCACGCTGGCGCCGGGCAGCAAGCCGATCGATCTGTTCGGAGCACCGGCCTGACCGGCCGGGAGTAAGGAACCCAAGAGCCATGGCCATTCGCAAGTACAAGCCGACGACCCCGGGTCGCCGCGGTTCGAGCGTCTCCGACTTCGCCGAGATCACCCGGTCGACGCCGGAGAAGTCGCTGATCCGCCCGCTGCACGGCACCGGTGGCCGCAACGCCCACGGCCGGATCACCACCCGGCACAAGGGCGGCGGCCACAAGCGCGCCTACCGCGTCATCGACTTCCGTCGCCACGACAAGGACGGCGTCAACGCCAAGGTCGCGCACATCGAGTACGACCCGAACCGCACCGCGAACATCGCGCTGCTGCACTACCTGGACGGCGAGAAGCGCTACATCATCGCGCCGCAGGGCCTGAAGCAGGGCGCGGTCGTGGAGTCCGGCGCCAACGCCGACATCAAGCCGGGCAACAACCTGCCGCTGCGCAACATCCCGGCCGGCACCGTCATCCACGCCGTGGAGCTGCGGCCCGGCGGCGGCGCGAAGCTCGCCCGCTCGGCCGGTGTCAGCATCCAGCTGCTCGGCAAGGAAGGCAGCTACGCCTCGCTGCGGATGCCGTCCGGTGAAATCCGCCGCGTCGACGTGCGCTGCCGCGCCACCGTCGGCGAGGTCGGCAACGCCGAGCAGTCGAACATCAACTGGGGCAAGGCCGGCCGCATGCGGTGGAAGGGCAAGCGCCCCACCGTCCGCGGTGTCGTGATGAACCCGGTCGACCACCCGCACGGCGGCGGCGAGGGCAAGACCTCGGGCGGTCGCCACCCGGTGAGCCCGTGGGGCAAGCCCGAGGGCCGCACCCGCAAGCCGAACAAGGCGAGCGACAAGCTCATCGTCCGACGCCGGCGCACCGGCAAGAAGCGCTAGGGAGTAACCAGCGATGCCACGCAGCCTGAAGAAGGGCCCGTTCGTCGACGACCATCTGCTCAAGAAGGTCGACGTCCAGAACGAGAAGAACACCAAGCAGGTCATCAAGACCTGGTCGCGCCGGTCGACCATCATCCCGGACTTCATCGGCCACACGTTCGCCGTCCACGACGGCCGCAAGCATGTGCCGGTGTTCGTCACCGAGGCGATGGTGGGCCACAAGCTCGGCGAGTTCGCCCCGACGCGGACGTTCAAGGGCCACATCAAGGACGACCGGAAGAGCAAGAGGCGATAGGCGATGCCCACCACAGTGAGTGAATATCCGTCGGCCAGGGCCGTCGCGCGCTTCGTGCGGGTCTCGCCGACCAAGGCCCGCCGGGTGATCGACCTGGTGCGCGGCAAGCCCGTCGCCGAGGCGCTCGACCTGCTGCGTTGGGCGCCGCAGGCCGCCAGCGAGCCCGTCGCCAAGGTGATCGCCAGCGCCGCCGCCAACGCCCAGAACAACGAGGGCCTCGACCCCGACACCCTGGTGGTGGCCACCGTCTTCGCCGACGAGGGACCGACCGCCAAGCGGATCCGGCCGCGCGCGCAGGGCCGGGCGTTCCGGATCCGCAAACGCACCAGCCACATCACCGTGATCGTAGAAAGTAGGCCGAGCCGGTCCGACCGGGGCGCCTCGCCGCAGTCCGCGCGGTCGCGCCGCGCCGCCGCCAGCAAGGCCAGCACGCGGTCGACGGGCGCCGCCACCGAGAAGGCTGCACAGCCAGCGAAGGGAGGCTCGGAGTAGTGGGCCAGAAGATCAACCCGCACGGCTTCCGGCTCGGCATCACCACCGGCTGGAAGTCGCGGTGGTACGCCGACAAGCAGTACGCCGACTACATCAAGGAAGACGTCGCGATCCGCAAGCTCCTCGCGAGCGGGCTGGAGCGCGCCGGCATCGCCGACGTGGAGATCGAGCGCACCCGCGACCGGGTCCGGGTGGACATCCACACCGCGCGTCCGGGCATCGTGATCGGCCGCCGCGGCACCGAGGCCGACCGCATCCGCGCCGACCTGGAGAAGCTCACCAAGAAGCAGGTCCAGCTCAACATCCTCGAGGTGAAGAACCCCGAGTCGGTGGCGCAGCTGGTGGCTCAGGGCGTCGCCGAGCAGCTGAGCAACCGCGTGGCGTTCCGCCGCGCGATGCGCAAGGCCATCCAGTCCGCGATGCGCCAGCCCAACGTCAAGGGCATCCGGGTGCAGTGCTCGGGTCGCCTCGGCGGCGCGGAGATGAGCCGCTCGGAGTTCTACCGCGAGGGTCGCGTGCCGCTGCACACGCTGCGCGCCGACATCGACTACGGCCTCTACGAGGCCAAGACCACCTTCGGCCGCATCGGCGTGAAGGTGTGGATCTACAAGGGCGACATCGTCGGTGGTAAGCGGGAGCTGACCGCGTCGACGCCCGCCGGCGACCGGCCTCGCCGCGATCGGCCGTCGGGCACCCGGCCGCGCCGCAGCGGCGCCGCGGGCACCACGGCCACCAGCACCGAAGCGGGTCGTGCCGCCTCCGGGGGCTCCGAGAGCGGCACCGCCCCGGCTGGCAGCGTCGCGGCCAATTCGGCGGCGTCGGCAGCCGCCGAGTCCGCCGATTCGACCACCGAGAATCCAGGGAGCTAGCCATGTTGATTCCCCGCAAGGTCAAGCACCGCAAGCAGCACCACCCCAGGCAGCGGGGCGTGGCCAGCGGCGGCACCTCGGTGAGCTTCGGCGACTACGGCATCCAGGCGCTCGAGCACGCCTACGTGACGAACCGGCAGATCGAGTCCGCCCGTATCGCCATCAACCGGCACATCAAGCGTGGCGGCAAGGTGTGGATCAACATCTTCCCCGACCGCCCGCTGACCAAGAAGCCCGCCGAGACCCGCATGGGGTCGGGTAAGGGTTCGCCGGAGTGGTGGGTCGCCAACGTCAAGCCCGGCCGCATCCTGTTCGAGCTGAGCTACCCGAACGAGGAGACCGCGCGGGCGGCGTTGACCCGCGCTATCCACAAGTTGCCGATCAAGGCACGCATCGTGACCCGAGAGGAGCAGTTCTGATGGCCGTGGGAACGTCCGCCGGCGAACTGCGCGAGCTGACCGACGACGAACTGGTCGAGCGGTTGCGCGAGGCGAAGGAGGAGCTGTTCAACCTGCGCTTCCAGCTGGCCACCGGACAGCTCGCCAACAACCGACGACTGCGCACCGTCCGCCAGGACATCGCGCGCGTGTACACCATCCTGCGGGAACGTGAGCTGGGTCTGGCCGCCGGACCCGCCGGTGAGGAATCGTGATGGCAGAGAACGAGACTAAGCAGGGCACCGAGCCCGGTCCGAAGCGCACACCGAAGGCCGACAAGCCGCGCGGTCGCCGCAAGACGGCCATCGGCTACGTCGTGAGCGACAAGATGCAGAAGACCATCGTGGTCGAGCTCGAGTCGCGCCGGAGCCACCCGCTCTACGGCAAGATCATCCGGACCACGACCAAGGTCAAGGCGCACGACGAGAACGGCGACGCCGGGGTCGGCGACCGGGTGTCCTTGATGGAGACGCGCCCGCTGTCGGCCACCAAGCGGTGGCGGCTCGTGCAGATCCTGGAGAAGGCCAAGTAGCTCGCCGCGCGGCGGGCAACACCGCCGGCCGCGCGTCGCTGACCGCAGTCTTCTCGTCCGCAGCAAAACTAGCTGAATAGCAGATCGGCCGACCGCCTGCGAGCGGCGGCCGTTTCTGTTTACGATCCCGTCGATGTCTACGCGGTGGGTACGGCGATTCGGTGCCGCAACGTTCGTCGTGATACTCCTCGGCGGGTCCGGAGGGCTGACCGCAGCGGGAGTCCTGGCAACGGCCGCGCCCGGCGACGGCGGGCTGCTCTCCCGCTCGCCGACCCTCGCCCTGCAAACGCTGACCGGCGCCGACGGACTTGCCTTCCACGGCTTGCAGAGTGTCCAGACCCTGGCCATCCCGGTGCTGCAGGGACTGCGGCCGACCGAGCTGCGGGCCGTGGTCGAGCGACCCGTGGCACTGCGCTTCGGTGTGGTCACGGTGGTTCAGGACAACCGCGTGGTCTCCCGGGTACCGCTGCCCGACGCCGACCGCGCCCCCATCGTCGTCCCGCTGGGCGGTGCGGTGGTCCGCGACAACGCGGTCACCGTCGACCTGCGGATGACGCTGGTGCCCATCGACGGCGCCTGCATAGACGACCCCGGCGACCCGCTGCGGTTCGCCGCCGCCGAGGTCGCCTACGACGGCGACGAGCTGCCGCCCACCACCGTGGCGGACTTCCTGCCGCCCGTGCTGCAGGGCCTCACCATCTTTGTGCCGGCCGACCCGACCCCGGCCGAGTCGGACGCCGCCGTGCGGCTCACCGCCGCCGTCACCGCCCGCTACGGCGCGCAGCACCCCGACATCGCCGTGGCCGAACTGCCCGCTGCCGCACCGGTCCCCGAACCGCCCGCGCCGCCGCTGACCCGCCGGATCGTGATCAGAGAGGACGCGCCGGCCGGGATCGCGCTGCAGCCGGCGCCGGGCGTCCCCGACCTGGTGTTCGGGGGGCCAGCGAACGAACTGCAGAACCAGGTGCGGCTGGTGGCCAGCGACGTCTCGCGGCTGGCGATCAGCTCCAAGGCCGTGGTCGGTCCGCTCGCGACCACCGCGCAGCTGCCCCCCGACGTGACCACCATCCGACGGCTGGGCCAGCCGGGCGTCAACGCCACCGCGGTCGCGAACCCGCGCGTCACCATCAATCTCGACCAGGCGCGGTTGGGCCGCTCGGCGAAGGATCTGCGCATCCGGCTGCAGGGCTCCTACACGCCGCTGCCCGCGAACCTCAACGGCCAGGTGGTGATCACCGTCGGCGACGAGACCGTGGCGCGCTGGCCCGCCGAGCCCAGCGGTGCGATCGACCGTTGGGTCGACGTGCCGAACGGGTTGCTGCAGCGCTACACCGCGGTGAACGTCGCACTGAACGCGGCCGGCAACACCGGCGGCTGCGGAGCCTCGCAACCGCTCACCCTCACCATCGACGGCGAGTCGACCGTGTCCAGCGTGCGCGCCCAGCCGCCCGTCGTCACCGGGTTCCAGTCGTTGCCGCAGGCGCTCATGCCGCGGCTGGAGATCGGGATCGGGGCCGGCGGCGATGCGCTGCCCGACACGGTCCGCGCCGCGGCGATCGTCGAGGGGCTGCAACGGCTCAGCGCCCTGCCACTGGACACCGCGGTGGTGCCGCTGCCGACCGCGATCGACTCGCCGAACCCGGCGGTCCTGATCTCGGCGGGCAGCTGGACCTCCGATGCCGTGCCGTTGCCGGTGAGCTCACCCGACGAAGGTGCCGTCAGCATCACCGGGATGGGTGACGACGGGGGGCCGGTGGCCCTCACATTGGACCCGCAGGTCCGGTTCGGTTCGCTGCAAACCGTGCTCGACGGGAACCGCACCGTGCTCGTCGCGACGTCCAACGGCGCCCCAGATCAACTCGACTCGCTGCTGAACTGGCTCGACGACGAACCGCGGCGCTGGTCGCGGCTCACCGGAGACGCGCTGCTCGGACCCGCCGGTGTCCAGCCGCTGACCTTCGACACCACCGCCGAGCCCGTCACCGCGGCCGACGACGGCGACGCGCCGCGGACGCTGTTGATCGCCGCCTGCATCGCCGCGGGTCTCGTCGTGGTGGTCGCCGTCGGTGTGGTGACGCTCCGGCGCCGCCGTGTCCCGAAGTAGGCGGCGGTGATGGCGACCGCCACGACGAACGCCCCGGACACCGCTACGGCACCGGCCCGTCCGATCGAGGCGTTCCTGCGCTGGTACTACGCGCTGCACCCGACGTATCGGCTGGCGGTCCGGTGGGCGCTCATCCTCGGCGCCGCCGGCGTGGCCTTCCACGCGTCGATCGCCAGCGTCGCCGAGACGACGAAGCACGGCGGCATCGGCGGCTACGTGTGGACCGTGCCGACCGCCGCGGCACTCGTCGCGGTGGGGGTGGCGCGGCGGCATCGCACGGAGCTGCCGATCCACGACCGGCAGACCGACATCATCGTCGGCGGCATGTGCATGGTGCTGGCGCTGCTGATCCAGGGTGTGCTGTCGCCGCGCTACGCCCTGTACTTCCACCTGCTGCGGCTCGATCTGCTGGCGATGTGGCTGTTCGTCGTCAGCTGCTGCATCGTGCTGTTCGGGCTGCGCCCGGTTATCCGGTTCAGCTGGGTGTGGCTGCTGCTGGCGATGGTGTTCTCGCTGCCGTACTACCTGCTGGTGGTGTTCCTCGACGGCGGCGCCTTTGCGGCCGGCGCGGCGACCCTGATCATCGCGGGCATCGCGACGGGCATCGCGGTCGGCCGGACCATGCGGCGCGGCCTGCTCGGGTCGCTCGGGTCGTGGGCGGTCGGCTTCGCGGTGCTGATCTCAGTCGACCAGTTCTTCCCGGACGTGCCGCTGATCGTCTACCAGCAGCTGCCGGCGCTGTCGGCGATCTGCCTGGTGGGCATGGCGATGTATTGGCGGGCGCGCCGCGGCGCACCGAAGAAGCTGCTCGACCGCAAGGTCGAGCCGCTCGCCGCCAAGCAGGTGTGGGCCGCGGTGCCCCTGGTGGTGATCGCGGCGCTGCTCCTGGCGGTGCTGCCGCTGCCGGCGCAGGTCAGCACCACGCCGATCGGCGGTCCCGCCCCGCACCCGCTCGCGTTCGGTCAGGCGCTGCTCGCGCCGCCGGGGTGGCGCACCGAGCGCCGCGTCGACTATCCCGAGGTCGACCGGCTCTACGGGGACTCCGCGGTGCTGGTGCGGCAGCGGATGGTCGCCGAGCGCGGCGACATCCGGTTCGACAAGCAGGCCCGTCCCCGCACCCTGATCGTCGACAGCATCGTCGCGCGGCGACCGTTCGCCTTCGACGTGTATCCGGCCAGGGTGCTCTACGGGCTGACGAGTGCGCGGCTCAGCGAGCTGCGGATGGTCGACCTCGGTCACGGCGTCACCGCGAGGATGCTGTCCGTCGTGGACGACGACTTACTGGTGACCTGGAACTCGATCCAGTTCGCGTGGGGCAGCGACCGTCTCGCGCAGCGCGTGACGGTGCTCGCCGTCGACAACCACCTGCCCGACGCACCGTTCCCGGAGCCGACGACCAACCTGCTGCCGACCGTCCGCACGCTGTTGACGCTGCTGTTCCGTGGCAACGCCGTCCTCGACGAGCGCACGCCGGTGTTCAAGGACGGCGAACTGCTCACCGAGTTCGGCCGCGCCCTGGTGGCGGCGCAGCAGCCGATCGGGGCCGGCCCGTGAGCGCGGGCCCGCGCCGCGCCGCCGCCCCCGACGAGGCCGAGCGGCGGTACGCGCTGCACCGCGCCATCGAGGGGCTCCGCCAGGACGACCCGTTGAGCTCGGCGTCGGTGGCGGTGATGGGCTGGCAACGGCCGGTGCTCTGGGGGCTGCTCGCGGTGGTGGTCGCGGGCGCGCTCTGGCGGCCGCTGCCGACCGCCACGGTGTTGATCGGCCTCTGCACCCTGGTCTACCTGCTCACCATGCTCGACCGGGTGCTCATCTTCCGGGAGGGGCTGGCGTCGCGCGCCATCGCGGTCTCCGACGAGGCGGCCCGCGCTCTGCCCGACGAGGAGCTGCCCGTCTACACGATCCTGGTGCCGGCCTACAACGAGCCGGAGG
This sequence comes from Mycobacterium sp. MYCO198283, assembly GCF_021213805.1. GTDB lineage: Bacteria > Actinomycetota > Actinomycetes > Mycobacteriales > Mycobacteriaceae > Mycobacterium. The sequence goes on along the minus strand of NZ_JAJQJI010000002.1, from coordinate 386,073 downwards.
TGGTCGGCGACCTCATCGGTGCGATGGCCGCGCTGGAATATCCCGCCGACAAGCTGGAGGTGCTGCTGCTGCTCGAAGCCGACGACGACGTCACCATCGAGGCCGCCCGGTCCTGCGCCGAGTCCGACGCCATCACGATCGTGCTGGTGCCGCCCGCCGATCCCCGGACCAAACCCAAGGCGTGCAACTACGGCCTGCACTTCGCGACGGGCGAGTTCGTGACGATCTTCGACGCCGAGGACCTGCCCGAGCCGCTGCAGCTGCGGCGGGTGGTGGCGGCGTTCCGGCAACTGCCCGACGACGTCGCGTGCGTGCAGGCCAAGCTCGTGTACCACAACGGCCGGCAGAACCTGCTCACCGCGTGGTTCACCGCCGAGTACGCGCTGTGGTTCGGCTACCTGCTGCCGGGCATGATGCGCTCGACGTCGCCGATTCCGCTGGGCGGCACGTCGAACCATCTGCGGCGCGCGGTGCTCGACGAGATCGGGGCCTGGGACCCGTTCAACGTCACCGAGGACGCCGACCTGGGCCTGCGGATCGCGGCGAGCGGCTACCGCACCGCCGTGATCGACTCGTCGACCCAGGAGGAGGCCAACAGCGACCCGATCAACTGGGTGCGCCAGCGATCCCGCTGGTACAAGGGGTATCTGCAGACCTGGCTGGTGCAGATGCGGCGGCCGCGGCGGCTGTTCCGCACGCTGGGCCTGCGCAGCTTCGTCCGGTTCAACCTGGTGCTCGCCGGCACTCCGATCGTCGCGGTGCTGAACCTGGTGTTCTGGCTGATCACGCTGGTGTGGTTCCTCGGTCAACCCGCGGTGATCGAGACGGTGTTCCCGACCTACATCTACTTCCCGGCGCTCGTCGCGCTGGTGCTGGGCAACGCCGCCACGCTGTACATGAACGTGATCACGATCCGCGAGGACGACCGGGCCGACCTGCTCGGCGCCGCCCTGACCGTGCCGCTGTTCTGGTTGATGATGAGCGTCGCGGCGGCCAAGGGCTGCTACCAGATGATCCGCAACCCGTCCTACTGGGAGAAGACCTTCCACGGACTGGCCACCAAACCGCAGACCGCCGAGCCGTGACCGACCGACCGGGACGGGAGGTCTTCCGACTGAAGACGGCGTTCTTCGTCGCCTGCGCCGTGGTGTACGCGGGCGCCGGGTACTGGCTGCAGGTCCGGCACGGGTTCATCCTCGGTGACGCGCTGTCGCGGGTGTCGGCCGCTCAGTCGGTGCTGTTCAGCCGCGACCCGCACCTGGCGGCGATCGGTTTCATCTTCACCCCGCTCACCGCGATGGTGCAGCTGCCCGCCATCCTCGTCAGCCCGCTGTGGCCGGAGATTACCGAGCGGGCGTTCTCCGGCAGCCTGATGAGCGCGGTGTTCATGGCCGGCGCCGCGGTGCAGATCCTCGGCATCGGCACCGACCGCGGCCTGCCGCGCAGCTACGCGCTCACCATCGCGGCGCTGTTCGCCGCCAACCCGATGATCGTGTTCTACGGCGCGAACGGCATGAGCGAGGCGCCGTTCCTGTTCTTCATGACCTGGGCGGTGCGGCGGCTCGTCTCGTGGATGGCCGACGACGACGTACACCACCTCATCACCGCCGGCGGCATCGCGATGGGGTTGGCGTACCTCACCCGGTACGACGCCGTCGCCTGCATCGCCGCGGCGGGCCTGCTGGTCGGGGTGACGACCTACCTGCGGGCGCCCGAACCGCCGCGGTGGCGGCGGGCGCTATTGGACCTGCTGATGGTCAGCGCGCCGGGTGCGGCGGCGTTCCTCGGCTGGGCGGCGGTCAGCTGGCTGATCACCGGAGAGGCGTTCGCGCAGTTCACCTCCCAGTACGGCAACGCGGCGATCCTCGAGCAGTCCGGGCAGGTCACCCCGACCTTCGTAAGCGGCCTGTCGTTCGCGCTGACCTGCACCGTGCTGCTGGCTCCCACGCTGGTGCCGATCGCGGCGTGGGGCACGGTCCGGCGCTGGGGGACACCGACCTGGCCGGTGCTCGCCGTTCCGCTGGCGATCTACGGCGCCGCGCTGGCTTTCCAGAGTGTGAGCTACGCGACCGGCTCGACGTTTCCGTTCCTGCGGTTCTACATCGTCGCCATCCCGCTGACAGCGTGCCTGGCGATGCTGGCGGTGCCCGACGGCCGGCTCGCGCCCGCCAAGCGCCGCGGCCGGCACGCACCCGCGCTGGTGGACGCGCCGGCGCGACGCGCGGGCTGGCCGGCGTACGTGGCCGTCGCGGCGGCGCTCGCGGTGACGCTGCCGGTGACCGCCCACGGGATGAGCCTGCCCCGGTATGCGCCGCAGGAGTACGCGCTGGCCGCGGTGCTGGCGCCCGATCCCGATGCCACCGACTCGCGGGCCATGGTGGAACGCCGTGTCGCCGCGACCTTTTCGACGGAGCGGGTGATCGCCGACCACCTCGCGAGCCTGGAGCTGCCCGACAGCTCCGTCATCGTCGACACCGTCTACGGCTTCGCGATCATCGCCGCATCCCAGCGGCCGCGCATGTTCGTCGTCCCCTCCGATCCCGACTTCACCGCGCTGCTCAACGACCCCAGCGGCAACGGCGTTCGGTACCTGCTCGCGGTGCCGCCGGAGGGCCGCGGTGTGTCCGATGCGCTCAACCAGCGCTATCCCACGCTGTATGACACCGGCGCCGACGTCGCGACCCTGGAACTCGAGATCCCCAACGACGGCGACTCGCAGCCCACCTGGCGGCTGTATCGCGTCCTCGCGCCGCCGGCGCAGTCCTGACCGTCGCTTGCCGGCGTTGACTGCCGCGCCTGGGCGTTGATATCCGCGCCCGCGCGTTCACCCGCACGTGCGGGCGGTATTTCGGCCGATGCGCCGCCGTGGTGTGACGATGAACGCCGACAGGTGAGACTCGCGGCGCGGTTCGCGGCCGCATTCGCGCGCGACCGACCGCCGCCGGTGGCGATACTGGACCCATGAAGCGGATGGCGGTGCTCGCGGCCGGGCTGTGCGCGGCGGCCCTGGCGGTGGGCTGCACCCGCGTGGTCGACGGTGCCGCGCAGGCGCCCGAATCCCCGCAGGCAGCGGCGAGCACGTCGGCGCCGGCGGGGCCGACGGGGGCGCCGCCCACGATGGGTGTGGTGTCGACGCTGCCCGACACCGTGCCGCCCAACGCCCTGGTGTGTCTGCAACTGCCCCGAAACGGCGGCGGCGTCAGCATCGCCGCGGTGGTCGGCGATCCGGCGGCGCCGAGGATCGTGCTCAGCGCGCCGAGCGGGTGGGCGGCCACACCGGACCCGCGGGACGCCACGGCCATCGCCCTCACCGGTCCCGACGGCCTCACGGGCCGCATCACCATCGCCCGCACCGACCTGCCGCCGGCCGAGGCGTTCGAGCGCTACAGCAACCAGCAGCTTGCCCGCGCCCCCATCGGTTCGGTCAGCCTGCTCCCGGCCGACTTCTGCGGCTACAGCGGGCAGCGCATCATCGGCTCGTGGTCCGGCGGACCCGACGGCGACGTGGTCTACGAAGACCGGGTCAACCACATCTGGACCAACACCGGCAGCTACCTGGTGGCCATCCACGTGCAGGCGCCCAAGGGTGCGCCGGGCTTCGATGCGGCGAAAGAGCAGCTGCTGCAGGACTATTCGATCACGATCCCGTGAGTGCGCTGACCGAACTCGTCCCGCTGCCCGGCGGCACCTTCCGGATGGGCTCGACGCGCTTCTATCCCGAGGAGGCGCCGGCGCACACCGCGACCGTCGGCCCGCTGGCCGTGGAGACCCATCCGGTGACCAACGCGCAGTACGCGGCGTTCGTCGCCGCCACCGGATACGTCACGGTGGCCGAACGCGCCATCGACCCGGCCGACTTCCCCGGCGCCGACCCCGCCGACCTGGTGCCCGGCGCGTTGACGTTCACGCCCACCGCCGGGCCGGTGGACCTGCGGGACTGGCGGCGGTGGTGGACCTGGACGCCCGGCGCGCACTGGCGGCGGCCCTTCGGCCCGGACGGCCCCGACAGCCTCGACGACCTCCCCGACCACCCCGTGGTGCAGATCGCCTACCCCGACGCCGCCGCCTACGCCGCCTGGGCCGGGCGCCGGCTGCCCAGCGAAGCCGAGTGGGAGTACGCCGCCCGCGCCGGCAGCGACACGGTGTACCCGTGGGGCGACGACGCCGCGCCCGGTGGTGCGTTGATGGCCAACACCTGGCAGGGCCGGTTCCCGTACCGCAACGACGGCGCGCTCGGCTGGCGCGGCACGTCGCCGGTCGGGACGTTTCCGGCCAACGGGTTCGGCCTGGTCGACATGATCGGCAACGTCTGGGAGTGGACGTCGACGCGCTTCCTCGGCCACCACCGGCCGGGGGAGCGGCACGAGTCGTGCTGCCCGTCGACCGCCGACCCGCGGATCAGCCAGGCGCTCAAGGGCGGTTCGCACCTGTGCGCGCCGGACTACTGCCACCGCTACCGCGCCGCCGCGCGTTCGCCGCAGTCCCAGGACAGCGCCACCACGCACATCGGCTTTCGCTGCGTGGCCGACGGCTAAGCGGCCGCGGGCGCCCGGCGCCGGCCGCCGTAGAAGCTGCGGGCCTCCTCGGTGGTCGCGAGCCCGACGATGCCCAGCGCCAGCACCACGCCGCCCAGCGTCGACACCGCCAGCGTCGGTAACCCGAGCGGCGCCGGCGCGTCGAACGCCACGATGCCCAGCACGATGCTCGTCACCGGGTTGGTCACGGTGAACGCGGCCACCGACGACGGCAGCGCGCCCGCGGCGAACGCCACCTGCACCAGCAGCAGCCCCGCCGACGTCGACGCCAGCAGCAGGTACACCGGCCAGTCGGTGAGCGTCGCCGCCAGCCCGGAGCTGCTCAGCACGCCGCCGGAAAGTTTCAGGAACACCGCCGTGAACGCGTGACACAGGCCCGCCGCGACACCCAGCAGCAGGCTCGCGAGCGCCGCCCGGCGCCGGCGCCCCAGCAGCAGCACCGCGCCCACCAGCACCGTTGCGCAGGCCGCGGCGACCAGCACCCGGTCGCGGTGCGGCGTGTCGGTCAGCGGCGACAGCCCGACCGTCACCACCACCGCGACCAGCCCGCCGCACACCGCGAGCGCCGACGCCCAGTCGCGCCGGTTCGGCCAGCGGCGGTCGCGCACCGACGCCACCGCCACCACGAACAGCAGCTGCGTGCTCACCAGCGGCTGCACCACCGCGACGGACCCGGCCTGCAGCGCGGTGGCCTGCAGCCCGAAGCCGAAGCCGTTGGTGACCCAGCCGGCGAGCCACATCCGGCTGCGGGCCAGCCCGCGCGCGAACCGGGCCAGCGCGGTCGGCCGGCGCAGCGCCGCGATGTCGTCGTCGAGGTTCTCGCCGACCACCCGGCGCGCGGCCCGCTGCTGCAGCACCGCCGCGAACGCATAGAGCAGCGCCGCGCCCAGGCCCAACGCGATCGCGGCGATCATCAGACGTCCGTGGCCCTTCCCGCCGCACGGCGACGCCGGTCGGCGCCCAGTCGTTCCATACCCCTCGCGCGCGCCTGCCACTCCGCCGGCTCCGACGTGCGGTGATTTGGTGCCGACGCCGGTGTCCCCTAGACTTGCGGGGTTGCCGTGGGCAGACCTCGGTCGGCTCGTTCGACCCTGCGTGCCTTTCAGCAACGAAGACCGCGTACGTCAGGTTGTCAGCCTGCACAGGGCTGGCGCTCGGGCGTGCACACGTTCATAGGTCAGGAGATCGAGTGATTCAGCAGGAATCGCGGCTCAAGGTCGCCGACAACACGGGCGCCAAGGAGATCTTGTGCATCCGGGTGCTGGGTGGCTCGTCGCGACGCTACGCCGGCATCGGCGACATCATCGTGGCGACCGTCAAGGACGCCATCCCCGGCGGCAACGTCAAGCGCGGTGACGTCGTCAAGGCCGTCGTCGTGCGCACCGTGAAGGAACGCCGTCGCGCCGACGGCAGCTACATCAAGTTCGACGAGAACGCCGCCGTCATCATCAAGAACGACAACGATCCGCGCGGCACCCGCATCTTCGGCCCCGTCGGCCGCGAGCTGCGGGAGAAGCGGTTCATGAAGATCGTCTCGCTCGCCCCGGAGGTGTTGTAGGTGAAGGTGCACAAGGGCGACACCGTCCTCGTCGTCGCCGGTAAGGACAAGGGTGCGAAAGGCAAGGTGCTGAAGGCCTTCCCGACCCGCAACCGGGTGCTCGTCGAGGGCGTCAACCGGATCAAGAAGCACACCGCGCAGTCGGCGAACCAGCGCGGTGCCAGCTCGGGCGGCATCGTCACCCAGGAGGCGCCGATCCACGTGAGCAACGTGATGGTCGTCGACTCCGACGGCAAGCCCACCCGCATCGGATACCGGATCGATGCCGAGACCGGCAAGAAGGTCCGCATCTCCAAGCGCAACGGCAAGGACATCTGATGACTACCGTCGAGAACAAGACGCTGCCCCGCCTCAAGCAGCGGTACCGCGAGGAGATCCGCGGCGCGCTGCAGGAGCAGTTCGGCTACGCCAACGTCATGCAGATCCCCGGCGTCGTGAAGGTCGTCGTCAACATGGGCGTCGGCGACGCAGCCCGGGACGCCAAGCTGATCAACGGCGCGGTGACCGACCTGGCGAAGATCACCGGCCAGAAGCCCGAGATCCGCAAGGCGCGCAAGTCCATCGCCCAGTTCAAGCTGCGCGAGGGCATGCCGATCGGCGCCCGCGTCACGCTGCGCGGCGACCGGATGTGGGAGTTCCTCGACCGGCTCATCTCGATCGCGCTGCCGCGTATCCGCGACTTTCGCGGACTTTCCCCCAAGCAGTTCGACGGCACCGGCAACTACACCTTCGGGCTCACCGAGCAGTCGGTGTTCCACGAGATCGACGTGGACTCGATCGACCGGCCCCGCGGAATGGACATCACCGTCGTCACCACGGCGACGACCGACGACGAGGGACGGGCGCTGCTGCGTCAGCTCGGCTTCCCGTTCAAGGAGAACTGACCATGGCCAAGAAAGCCCTGATCAACAAGGCCAACAAGAAGCCGAAGTTCGCCGTGCGCGCCTACACCCGGTGCAACCGATGCGGCCGCCCGCATTCGGTGTTCCGCAAGTTCGGGCTGTGCCGCATCTGCGTGCGCGAGATGGCGCACGCGGGCGAGCTGCCCGGCGTCCAGAAGAGCAGCTGGTAGGAGGCGGGCGATGAGCCTCTCGGGCGAAGAGCAGAGGACCTAGCATGACGATGACCGATCCGATCGCGGACTTCCTGACGCGCATCCGCAACGCCAACTCGGCGTACCACGACGAGGTGACGCTGCCGCACTCGAAGATCAAGGCGAACATCGCCGAGATCCTCAAGCGCGAGGGCTACATCACGGACTACCGCACCGAGGACGCCCGCGTGGGCAAGTCGCTGGTGGTCCAGCTCAAGTACGGCCCCAGCCGCGAGCGCAGCATCGCCGGCCTGCGCCGGGTCTCCAAGCCCGGCCTGCGGGTCTACGCGAAATCCACCAACCTGCCGCGGGTGCTCGGCGGCCTCGGCGTGGCGATCATCTCCACGTCGGCGGGGCTGAAGACCGATCGCCAGGCGGCGCGAGAGGGCGTGGGTGGGGAAGTCCTCGCCTACGTCTGGTGAGGGGTTAAGACATGTCGCGAATTGGTAAGCAGCCGGTCGTCGTGCCGGCCGGCGTCGACGTCACCATCGACGGCCAGAGCGTGTCGGTGAAGGGGCCCAAGGGCAGCTTGTCGCTGGACGTGGCCGAGCCGATCACGGTCGCGCGCGATGACGACGGCGCCATCGTGGTGAGCCGCCCGAACGACGAGCGGCGCAACCGCTCGCTGCACGGGCTGTCCCGCACGCTGGTCGCCAACCTGGTCACCGGCGTGACGCAGGGCTACACCACCAAGATGGAGATCTACGGCGTCGGCTACCGCGTCGCGCTCAAGGGCCAGAACCTCGAGTTCGCGCTGGGCTACAGCCATCCCGTCGTGATCGAGCCGCCCGAGGGCATCACCTTCACGGTCGAGTCGCCCACGAAGTTCACGATCACGGGCATCGACAAGCAGAAGGTCGGCCAGATCTCGGCGAACATCCGCCGCCTGCGCCGCCCCGACCCCTACAAGGGCAAGGGCGTGCGCTACGAAGGCGAGACGATCCGCCGCAAGGTCGGAAAGACAGGTAAGTAGTCATGGCTGAAACGACATCGACGGTCCACAAGCCGGTGGGCCAGAACATCTCGGCGACCCGCCGCACCTCGCGGCTGCGCCGGCACGCCCGGCTGCGCAAGAAGGTCAGCGGCACCGCCGCGCGGCCGCGGCTGGTGATCAACCGCTCGTCGCGCCACATCCACGTGCAGCTCGTCGACGACCTGACCGGCACCACGGTGGCCGCCGCGTCGTCCATCGAGGCCGACGTGCGGGCGGTCGAGGGCGACAAGAAGGCGCACAGCGCCCGGGTCGGGCAGCTGATCGCCGAGCGCGCCAAGGCTGCCGGTATCGACACCGTGGTGTTCGACCGCGGCGGCTACACCTACGGCGGGCGGATCGCCGCCCTGGCCGACGCGGCCCGCGAGGGTGGGTTGCAGTTCTGATGCACAACAACACTGGAAGGACCGCATGATGGCGGAGCAGCCCGCAGGCGCGCCCGACGCCGCACAGGCGACGGCCGGCGCCCCGGAGACCGGTGCCGCCGAGACCCGGACCGAAACTCGTGACCGCCGCGACGACCGGGGCGGCCGCTCCGACGGGCGTGGCCGTCGCGACGACCGCGGTGGCCGTGGCGGCCGCGGCGGCGACAGCGACAAGAACAACTACCTGGAGCGCGTGGTCACCATCAACCGCGTGTCCAAGGTCGTCAAGGGCGGCCGGCGCTTCAGCTTCACCGCGCTGGTGATCGTCGGCGACGGCAACGGCATGGTCGGTGTCGGCTACGGCAAGGCCAAAGAGGTGCCCGCCGCCATCGCCAAGGGCGTCGAAGAGGCCCGCAAGAACTTCTTCCGCGTGCCGCTGATCGGCGGGACCATCACCCACCCGGTGCAGGGTGAGGCCGCGGCCGGCGTCGTGCTGCTGCGCCCCGCGAGCCCCGGTACCGGTGTGATCGCCGGCGGTGCGGTGCGCGCGGTGCTGGAGTGCGCGGGCGTGCACGACATCCTGGCCAAGTCGCTGGGCAGCGACAACGCGATCAACGTGGTGCACGCCACCGTGGCCGCGCTGAAGCTGCTGCAGCGTCCCGAGGAGGTCGCGGCCCGCCGCGGCCTGCCCATCGAGGACGTCGCCCCGGCGGCGATGCTCAAGGCGCGCCGCGAGAGCGCCGCGCTGGCGGCCGCCGCGGCGCGGGGAGGTAACGCCTAGTCATGGCCGAACTGAAGATCACCCAGATCCGCGGCGTCATCGGCGCCCGGTGGAATCAGCGTGAGAGCCTGCGCACGCTGGGGCTCAAGGGCATCCGGAAGTCCGTGATCCGCGAGGACAACCCGCAGACGCGCGGCCTGATCCGGGCCGTGCACCACCTCGTCGACGTTGAGGAGGTTCAGTCATGACGCCGATCAAGCTGCACGACCTGCGCCCGGCACCCGGGGAGAAGAAGGCCAAGACCCGCGTCGGTCGCGGTGAGGGCTCCAAGGGCAAGACCGCCGGCCGCGGCACCAAGGGCACCAAGGCCCGCAAGAACGTGCCGGCCACCTTCGAGGGCGGGCAGATGCCGATCCACATGCGGCTGCCCAAGCTCAAGGGCTTCCGCAACCGGTTCCGCACCGAGTACGCCGTCGTCAACGTCGGCGAGCTGGGCAAGGCGTTCCCGGACGGCGGCACCGTCGGCATCGACGACCTGGTGGCCAAGGGCTTGGTGCGCAAGAACACGCTGGTGAAGGTGCTCGGCGACGGCAAGCTCACCGCGCGCGTCGACGTCACCGCCCACAAGTTCAGCGCCAGCGCGCGCGAGGCCATCACCGCCGCCGGCGGCTCGGCCACCGAAGCGTCCTAGCGCGCAGCGTCCAGCGCCGAGCGGAGAATCGCTGCGGAATTCCTCGGGAATGTCCGCCCTGGTTCTCCGCTCGGCGCTGTTGCATGTCGGCGTGGGTCGGCGGCGGTTGACGCTGTGATCTGGGCGTTGACTTTCGCTTGAGGGCGGGATTTCGGGCTTTTGCTCGCCATGACGCGAGAGTCAAAGCCATGACGCGAGAGTCAAAGTCATGACGTGAGAGTCAAAGCCATGACGCGAGAGTCGAAGCCGTAGCGTGCGAGTCGACGCTGGTGAGCCCCTCGAGCGGAAACGTGTCAGTCCAACTGCGGAATCACCTCGGCGGCCAGGCGCTCCAGCTGCTCGTGGTCCTCGGGCACGTCGGCGCCGACGGGGTTGAGCACCAGGTACTGCGCGCCGGCGTCGATCACGGCGCGCAGCCCGTCGGCGACCTGGGCGGGCGTGCCGGCGACGGGCACGGCGTCGATGCCGCGCATGTCGCCGTAGATGCGCCGCAGCCCGGCCAGCACCCGCTCCCGGGCGCGCGCGGCGTCGTCGTCGACCATCAGGTACACCCGCTTGCCGATGGTGAAGCCCGTTTTCTCCTGCGCCGCCAGCTCGCGGCGCACCACCGTGACGGCTTCGGCGAACGTCGCGGTGGTCGCCGACCCGGCGCCCAGAAACGCGTCGCCGAGCCGCACCGCGCGGGCCAGTGCGGCGGGCGCGGTGCCGCCGAACCAGAGCGGCGGATGCGGCCGCTGCACCGGCTTCGGGGCGATCGGCAGGTCGTCCAGGCGGCGGAACCGGCCGTCGAACGTCACCCGCGGCGCATCCGACCAGGCGAGCTTCATCAGCACCAAGCCCTCGGTGAACCGCGCCAGATAGGTCGAGCGGTCGACGCCGAACGCCTCGAAGCGGCGGTTCGGGCCACCGGACGCGACGCCGAGCTCGAGGCGGCCGTGGCTCAGCCGGTCGACGGCGGTGACCGACGACGCGAGCTGCAGCGGGTCGTGCAGCGCGGTGAGCAGCACCGCCACCCCGAGCCGCAGCCGCGTAGTGCACGCCGCCGCATAGGCCAGCAGCTCCAGCGGCGCGAGCGCGGGGGAGGGCCCGATGATCTGCTCGATGGTCCAGCCCGCCTCGAAATCCAGCTCCTCGGCGCGGCGCAGGTAGTCGCGCACTCCGTCGGCGTCGAACGCGCCGGGGAACAACTGGGGGATCGAGATCGCGTACCGCACGCCGTTCACCGTACGGTCGCACGCCCCGGGCCGGTGACGCGACGATCGGTAGGCTCGAAACCCATGTACGCCTTCCTGTCCGACCTGCCCGGCGCCGACGGGGTGCGCACGCTGGCGCGCCGCGTCGACACCGCCCGCCACCGCGGCGTCCCGGCGGGTGTGGTGCTGGAACTGGACCTGCTGTCGGCGCCGCCGGAGACCGTCCGGTTCGACCCGCTGGCGTTCCTCAGCAGCGGCGGGCGGCCGCTGACGCTGCGCGACACCGTGGCTGCGCTGCACCGCGCCGCCGACGACGACCGGGTGGCCGGCCTGATCGCCCGCGTCCAGCTCGGGCCGACGTCCGCCGGGCCGGTGCAGGAGCTCCGGGAGGCGATCGCCGCGGTCAGCGCCGCCAAGCCGACCTTGGCCTGGGCGGAGACCTATCCGGGCACCATGTCCTACTACCTGGCGTCGGCGTTTCGCGAGGTGTGGCTGCAGCCGTCCGGCACCGTCGGCCTCATCGGGTTCGCCACCAGCTCGCTGTTCCTGCGCAACGCGCTCGACAAGGCCGGTATCGAGGCGCAGTTCGTCGCGCGCGGCGAATACAAGTCCGCCGCCAACCTGTTCACCCAGGACGGCTACACCGAGGCCCACCGCGAGGCCGATACGGCGCTGCTGGAGAGCCTGCGCGGGCAGGTCTGGCAGGCCGTCGCCGAGGCTCGCGGGCTCGACCTCGGCGCCATCGATGCGCTCGCCGACCGGGCGCCGCTGCTGCGCGACGACGCGGTGGACGCCGGGCTGGTGGACCGCATCGGCTTCCGCGACGAGGCCTATGACCGCATGGCCTCGCTCGTGGGAGACGACGAGGCGGCGGCCGACTCCGGCGACGGGCCGCCGCGGCTCTTCCTCGCCCGCTACGCCCGGGCCAGCGCACCGCGGCCGGGCCCCGCGATGCCGGCGCTGCCCGGACGCGCGCCCAAGCCCACGGTGGCCGTCGTGACCGTGGCCGGCCCCATCGTCAGCGGCCGCGGCGGACCGGCGATGCCGCCGCTCGGCCCGAACAGTGTCGGCGGCGACACCGTCGCCGCGGCGATTCGGGAGGCCGCGGCCGACGACGACGTGTCGGCGATCGTGCTGCGGGTCGACAGCCCCGGCGGCTCGGTCACCGGCTCGGAGACCATCTGGCGCGAGGTGGTCCGCGCCCGCGACGCCGGCAAACCGGTCGTCGCGTCGATGGGCGCGGTGGCGGCCTCGGGCGGGTACTACGTCGCGATGTCCGCCGACGCGATCGTCGCCAACCCGGGCACCATCACCGGCTCGATCGGCGTCGTCACCGGCAAGCTCGTCGCCCGCGAGCTCAAGGAGAAGCTCGGCGTCGGCACCGGGGCGGTCCGCACCAACGCCAACGCCGACGCGTGGTCGGTCGACTCGCCGTTCACCGACGCCCAGCGCGCGCAGGTCGAGGCCGAGGCCGACCTGTTCTACACCGACTTCGTCGAGCGGGTGGCCGTCGGTCGCAGGCTCGACGTCGCGACCGTGGACGGGGTGGCCCGGGGCCGGGTGTGGTCCGGTGCCGACGCGCAGGCCCGCGGCCTGGTCGACGAACTCGGCGGCCTGCGCACCGCGATCGACCGCGCGAAGGTGCTCGCCGGCTTCGACACCGACACCGAGGTGCGCCTGGTCGCGTACCCGGGCTCGTCGCTCACCGACTTGCTGCACCCCAAGCCGTCGTCGCAGCCGGCCGCGGCGTCGGTGCCCGACGCCATCGGGTCGCTGCTCGGCCGGTCGGTGGCCGGCGTGCTGGAGCGGGCCGAGCGGTCGGTGACCGGCGTGCAGCTGCTGCTGGCCGGTGACTACCGGTTCTAGCCCCGCTCGGCGGTGAGGTAGCCACCGGCCCCGGCCAGCTGCGCCAGCTCGTCGTCGGGCACGTCGAACCCGTTCGCCGCATAGGCGTCCGCGGTGGACGTCACCGACACGCGCCAGCCCCGCTCGCGCAGATACGCGCCGGCGGCGCGGCGCTCACTGGGATAGAACAGCGCCGCCAGGTCCAGATCCGAGCCCAGCCGGCGCGACCGCTCGGTGAGCCGCTGCGCCCAGTCGGCGGGCAGCTCGGCGGTGTCCATGTGCTCGGTGGCCAGCCGGCTCCCCGGCGCACTGAGTGCGGTGACCGCGTCGAGCAGCCGGTCCTGGGCGTCGGGCGGCAGGTAGACCAGCAGCCCCTCGGCGATCCACGCCGTCGGCTGGTCGGCGGCGAACCCGGCGGACCGCAGCGCGGCCGGCCAGTCGTCGCGCAGGTCGATGCCCACCGTGCGGTGCTCGGCGGCGGGCGCGGCGCCGTGGGCGCCGAGCACGCGCGCCTTGAACGCGACGACGTCGGGCTGGTCGATCTCGAAGACCGTGCTGCCCGCGGGCCAGTCGAGCCGGTAGGCGCGGGTGTCCAGCCCGGCGGCGAGGATGACGGCCTGCCGGATGCCGGCGTGCGCCGCGGCGACGAAGAAGTCGTCGAAGAACCGGGTGCGCACGGTCATCTGCTAGCGCATCGCCGCGCGGGTCCCCGGCTCCCGCTCCGGAAGCCGGCCGTCGAGCAGGTCGACGAAGCGCTGGATGCCGACCGCGCGCACCAGGCGATCGGCGAAGCGGTCGGCGAGCAGCGCGTCGGGACCCTGTGACGCCAGCGCGCGCGACGCCGCGACCGCCGTCGCGGTGACGCCGACGCCCGAGGCGAGGTCCCAACCGGGGCGAGCGAAGCGACGGGCGACGCCGCTGTCGTTCTCGGTGCGGGTCATCGCGGGCTCCGGACGGCGGTGACGGCCAGCGATCCGCTGAGCGGGCCCGTGAGATCGCTGTCGGGCAGTCGCCGGCCGTAGTCGGCGAACACCTCGCGTCGGCTCCGCACGCTGACCTCCCAGCCGGAATCGGCCAGGTAGGAGTCCACGGGGTTGCGCTCGCCGTCATAGAACAGCTGCGTCAGGTCCACCGAGAAGCCGGAGTCGCGGAACTGGTCACCGATCGCCTTGACGCGCTGGGCGATACCGCCGCCGCCGTCCGGGTGGAACTCGGTGGCGAGCCGGCTGCCGGGGGCGCTGAGCGCGGTGATGTGGTCGAACAGCCGGTCCTGGGCGTCGGGCGGCAGGTAGATCAGCAGGCCTTCGGCGCTCCACGCGGTGGGCCGCGACGGGTCGAACCCGGCGTCGCGCAGCGCGGCGGGCCAGTCGTCGCGCAGGTCGACGCCGACGGTGCGGTGCCCGGTGACCGGTGTCGCGCCGATCTCGGCCATCGCGGCGGCCTTGGCGTCGATCACCTGCGGCTGGTCCAGCTCGTACACCACGGTGCCGGCGGGCCACGCCAACCGGTAGGGCCGCGAATCGAGTCCGGACGCCAGGATCACCGCCTGCGCGCACCCCGTGGACTGCTCGAAGAAGTCGTCGAAGAACTTCGTGCGGACCGCCATCACGCCGGTCATCATGCGGACCACCTCACCGCCGGGATCGGCGGGCGGGCCGTCGTCGACCAGGGTGGTGAAGAAGTCCATCCCGACCGCGCGCACCAGGTCGGCGGCGTACGGGTCGACGATCAGCGGTTCGGGCTCGCGGCTTGCCAGGGCACGCGCGGCCGCGACCATGGTGGCGGTGGCGCCGACCGACGACGCCAGATCCCAGGAATCGGTGTCGCTGCGGCTCATCGCGCGATCTTGTCGACGAGCGTGCCGCTGACGTACTGCATGTCGGCGAAGCCGGTCTGGTCGTCGTCGTCGAACGGCGGCAGTCCGTGCCGGACGAACAGGTCGCGCAGCGTGCTGCCGGTCATCTGCCAGCCGCGCTCGGTGAGGTACTCGGCGGGCACGTTGCGTTCGCCGAAATAGACCAGCTCGGCGAAGTCCAGGTCGAAGCCGTGCGCGCGCCACCGGTCGGCGATGGCCTTCATCCGCTCGCGCATCTCGTCCTCGGCGGCGGGGTCGACGTTCGGGGCGCTCTCGGTGGCGATCCGGCTGCCCACCGCACTGAGCTCGGTGACGGTGTCGAGCAGCCGGTCCTGGGCGTCGGGCGGCAAGTATCCCAAGAGCCCCTCGGCGCTCCACGCGGTCGGCGTGGCGGGGTCGAACCCGGCGGCCCGCAACGCGGCGGGCCAGTCGTCGCGCAGATCCACGGCGACGTGGCGCAGGTCGGCGGTCGGCTCGGCGCCCAGCTCCCCGATCACCTGGGACTTGAAGGCGATCACGTCGGGCTGGTCGATCTCGAACACCACGGTGCCGGTGGGCCACGGCAACCGGTAACCGCGGGCGTCGAGGCCGGCGGCCAGGATGACGGCCTGCGTGACGCCGGCGGCCGTCTCGGTCGCGAAGCCGCCACCGCCGGTCGCGGTGAGGAAGAAATCGTCGAAGAACTTGGTGCGCACGGCCATGTTGTCGGTCATGCGCCGCATGCCCATGAGCTCGTCGGTGTCGAGTTCCTCGGCGGACAGCTCGCCGGTCGCGAGCCGGGTGAACAGGTCGATGCCCACGGCGCGCACGAGCGGTTCGGCGAACGGGTCGGAGATCATCGGATTGTCGGCACGGCTCGCCATCGCACGCGCCGCCGCGACCATCGTCGCGGTGGCCCCCACGCTGGTCGCCAGGTCCCAGCTGTCGTCGTCGGTCCGGGCCATGCCCACCTCCAATAGTTAGCAAATATAAGTAGCAGGTCCCGACTGTACGCTTCGCGCGATTGCGGGTGGCACGAAGCAGACTGTTACTCTCGTAGACTGTTTGGCACGTGCCTTCAAGCTGGTCATGAGCAGGTCATGACCTTCCGGGACGCGCTTATCGACGACGTATCCGCGCTGGTGCATCCAGCCCCATCGGCACGCCGAACCACACGCATCGGCTTGCGCAGGAGGAAGAGTGCTTTCGGCTTTCATCTCGTCTCTGCGAACAGCCGACCTGCGACGCAAGATTCTGTTCACCCTGGGCATGGTCGTCCTCTACCGGTTGGGCGCCTCGCTGCCGTCCCCGGGAGTGAACTACCCCAACGTGCAGACCTGCATCGGCGAGGTCAGCGGCGGTGATTCGGCGCAGGTCTACTCGCTGATCAACCTGTTCTCCGGCGGGGCGCTGCTGCAGCTGTCGGTGTTCGCGGTCGGCGTCATGCCCTACATCACGGCCAGCATCATCGTGCAGCTGCTGACCGTGGTGATCCCGCGCTTCGAGCAGCTCCGCAAGGAGGGCCAGGCCGGGCAGGCGAAGATGACGCAGTACACCCGCTACCTCGCCGTCGCGCTGGCGATCCTGCAGGCCACCAGCATCGTCGCGCTCGCCGCCAACGGCGGGCTGTTCCCGAGCTGCAGCGTCAACATCATCGACGACGCCGGCATCTTCACCCTCATCGTCATCGTCATCGTGATGACCGCCGGCGCGACGCTGGTGATGTGGATGGGCGAGCTGGTCACCGAACGCGGCGTCGGCAACGGTATGTCGCTGCTCATCTTCGGCGGCATCGCGGCCCGCATCCCGTCCGAGGGCCAGATGATCCTCCACAACAAGGGCGGGCTCGTCTTCGGCGTCGTCTGCGTCGCGGCGCTTGCGGTGCTGGTCGGCGTGGTCTTCGTCGAGCAGGGGCAGCGCCGCATCCCGGTGCACTACGCCAAGCGCATGGTGGGCCGCAAGATGTACGGCGGCACGTCGACCTACCTGCCGCTGAAGGTCAACCAGGCCGGCGTCATCCCCGTCATCTTCGCGTCGTCGCTGATCTACATCCCGCAGCTGGTCACCCAGCTCATCCGCAGCGGCAGCCCGGGCACCGGCAACTCGTGGTGGGACAAGTTCGTCGGCAACTACCTCACCAACCCGGCGAGCCCCGCCTACATCGGCATCTACTTCGCGCTGATCATCTTCTTCACCTACTTCTACGTCTCGATCACGTTCAACCCCGACGAGCGGGCCGACGAGATGAAGAAGTTCGGCGGCTTCATCCCGGGCATCCGGCCGGGCCGGCCGACGGCCGACCATCTGCGCTACGTGCTCAACCGCATCACGCTCCCGGGCTCGATCTACCTCGGCATGATCGCCGTGCTGCCGAACGTCTTCCTGCGGATGGGCGGCGGCGGCGCGACGCTGCAGAACCTGCCCTTCGGCGGCGTCGCGGTGCTCATCATGATCGGCGTGGGCCTGGACACGGTGAAGCAGATCGAAAGCCAGCTCATGCAGCGCAACTATGAAGGGTTCCTCAAGTGAGACTCGTTCTGCTCGGCCCGCCCGGGGCCGGTAAGGGCACGCAGGCGGCGAAGCTGGCCGACAAGCTGGGGGTCCCGCACATCTCCACCGGCGATCTGTTCCGCCACAACATCGGCGAGGAGACCGAGCTGGGCGTCGAGGCCAAGCGCTACCTCGACGCGGGCGATCTGGTGCCGAGCTCGCTGACCAACAAGATGGTCGCCGACCGGATCGATCAGGAGGACGCGGCCGACGGCTTCATCCTCGACGGCTACCCCCGCTCGGTGGAGCAGGCCGAGGCGCTGCGCGACATGCTGGCCGAGCGCAACCAGCGCCTCGACGCCGTCGTCGAGTTCCGCGTCACCGAGGACGAGCTGCTGAGCCGGCTCAAGGCCCGCGGCCGCGCCGACGACACCGAGGACGTCATCCTCAACCGCATGAACGTCTACCGCAAAGAGACCGAGCCGCTGCTGGAGTACTACCGCGACAAGCTGCAGACCGTCGACGCGGTCGGCTCGATGGACGAAGTGTTCGCGCGTACGCTGCGGGCACTCGGCCAGTAGATGTCGCCCCTGCCGGGTCTGCGCGGCCGCAAGACGGTGGCCCAGCGCAGTGCCGCCGAGCTCGACGCGATGGCCGCGGCGGGCGCGGTGGTGGCCGCGGCGCTGCTGGCGGTGCGCAACGCGGCCCGGCCCGGCGTCACCACCCTGGAGCTCGACGGGATCGCCGAGGCGGTGATCCGCGACGCCGGCGCGGTGCCGTCGTTCCTGGGCTATCACGGCTTCCCGGGCTCCATCTGCTCGTCGGTGAACGACCGCGTCGTGCACGGCATCCCGTCGGCCACCGAGGTGCTGGCCGCCGGTGACCTGGTGTCCATCGACTGCGGCGCGATCCTCGACGGCTGGCACGGCGACTCGGCCGTCACCTTCGGCGTGGGCGCGCTGATCCCCGCCGACGAGGCGCTGTCGGAGGCCACGAAATCGTCGATGGAGGCCGGTATCGCGGCGATGCTGCCCGGCAACCGGCTGACCGACGTCTCCCACGCGATCGAGAGCGGCACGCGGGCCGCCGAGCGCCGCTTCGACCGGGCGTTCGGCATCGTCGAGGGCTACGGCGGGCACGGCATCGGCCGGCAGATGCACATGGACCCGTTCCTGCCCAACGAGGGCGTGCCCGGCAAGGGGCCGTATCTGGCGCCCGGGTCGGTGCTGGCGATCGAGCCGATGCTGACGCTCGGCACCCGCCGCACCCGCGTGCTCGACGACGAGTGGACCGTCGTCACCACCGACGGCTCGCGGGCCGCGCACTGGGAGCACACCGTCGCGGTGACCGAGGACGGGCCGCGCGTGCTGACCGCGCTGGGCTAGCCGGCGTCGCCTGATCCTCGTGACATCTTCGCAGCGCGACCCGATCGCGCAGGCCCGGCTGAACTGGGAGCGGGCCGGCTGGGACGACGTCGCCGACGGCATGGTGGCCGTGACGTCGGTGATGCGGGCCCACCAGATCCTGCTCGCCCGCGTGGAGAACGCGTTGCGGCCCTACGACCTGAGCTTCTCGCGCTTCGAGCTGCTGCGGCTGCTGGCGTTCAGCCGCACCGGCGCGCTGCCGATCACCAAGGCGTCGGATCGGCTGCAGGTGCACGTCACCAGCGTCACCCACGCCATCCGCCGGCTGGAGGCCGCCGGGCTGGTGCAGCGGCTGCCGCATCCCACCGACGGGCGCACGACGCTGGTGCAGATCACCGACCTCGGCCGCGCCACCGTCGAGGATGCCACCGTGACCCTCAACGAGCAGGTGTTCGCCGACATCGGCATGTCCGACGACGAGGCCCGCGCGCTGGTCGCGTCGATCGAGACGCTGCGCCGCTCCGCCGGGGACTTCTGACGCCCGTCGCTCCGCGAGCGTGCGTGTCTGCCCGCCGACACGCCGCTGCGCGCGTGGCGGCGGCGCACGCTCGCGGCCGGTGAGCGCTACGGCAGCGTCGGCGTCAGCGGGATCGTCGCGATCACGGCGGTGCCGGCGCCCGGCCGCGAGCGGATGTTGAGCCGCCCGCCGACCAGCTCTGCGCGCTCGGCCATCGACAGCAGCCCGTAGCCGCCCATCTCGTCGGAGCCCAGCGGATGCTCGAAGGTGTCGAAGCCGACGCCGTCGTCGCTGATCTCCAGCCGAGCGACCCCGTCGGCGACCGAATAGGCCAGCTTCGCCCGCGTCGCCCGCGCATGCTTGACGACGTTCTGCAGGCACTCCTGGGCGATCCGGTACAGCGCCAGCTCGATGTGCTCGGGCAGCCGGCGCTCGACCAGGTCCACCTCCGTCTCCAGGTCGGGGATCGACCGCGCGAGGCTCGCGAGCCCACCCGCCAGCCCCAGATCGTCGAGCACCGGCGGCCGCAGCCCGCTGATCGCCGCGCGCGCCTCCCCGAGGGTCAGGTCGACCAGCTCGCGGGCCCGTTCCAGCTGCTCGGCCAGCAGCGCCGGATCGCCGACCGCGCGGCTGGCGGCGTCGAGCCGGAACTTCAGCGTGACGAGCCGCTGCGAGATGCCGTCGTGGATGTCGCCGGCGAGCCGGCGGCGTTCGATTTCCTGCGCCTCGATCACCTGCTCGACGAAGTGCTCGTGCGCCCGTTCGCGCGCCACCAGCTGGCGGTGTAGCCGCGCCTGGTGCAGCGCCCCGGCGATCAGCCGGCCGATCACCAGCAGCAGCCGCACCTCGTGGTCGGCGAACTCGCGGCGGGCGACGGTGTGCACGTTCAGCACGCCGACCAGACCGCCCGGATCGGTCTCCATCGGCACCGAGACCATCGACGTGAAGTCCGAGCCGCGCAGCGACTGGAACGGCAGATACCGCGGGTCGGACTCCTTTTCGGCGCGGATGACGACCGGTTCGCGGTGCTGGGCGACCCAGCCGGTGATGCCGCGGCCCAGCGGCAGCCGGATCTTGCCGACCTCGCTGTCGAACGGCGGTGTGGCGCCGGTCAGGGTCAGCGACCGCTCGGTGTCGTCGAGCACGTGCACGAAGCACACGTCGGTGGCGGTGGCGGCGGTGATCATCCGCGCCGCCGCGGCGGCCAGCGGTTCGACGCCCGGCCCGCTGGACGCCGCCTGGATGAGCTCGCGCAGCAGGGCGAGCTCCCGGTCGGCGGAGAGCTCGTAGCTCAGCCCGCCGACGGCGTCGCGCGACGGCGTCATACGTAGATGCCCTCCCGCAGGGCGGTGGCGACGGCGCCGGCGCGGTCGCTGACGCCGAGCTTGCGGTAGATGGCCCGCAGGTGCGTCTTGACGGTCTCCTCGCCGATCACCAGCTTGGTGGCGATGCCGCGGTTGGACAGCCCGCCGACCACGAACGACAGGATCTCGCTCTCCCGCTGCGTCAGCCCCTGCCGCGCGCCCGGCCAGAACTCGTCGCGCTGCAACCGCGCCGCGGTGTCGGCCGCGCGGGCCGCCATGCCCGGGTCGATGGCGATCTGGCCGGCGTGCACCAGCTCCAGCTGCCGCACCAGCTCGTCGCTGCCGATGCTCTTGAGCAGGTAGCCGCAGGCGCCCACCCGCAGCGCCTGGAACAGGTACTGCTCGTCGTCGTAGACGCTCAGCATCACGACCTTGCGCTGCGGGTCGCGCTCGCGCAGCTCGCGGCACAGGTCCAACCCGCTGGCGCCCTGCATCCGCACGTCGCACAGCACGATGTCGGGCGCCAGCTCCTCGACCACGCTGCCGGCCCGCTCGGCGCCGACCGCCTGGCCGACCACCCGCACCCGGTCGTCGAACGCCACGAGCATGGCCTTGAGGCCTTCGATCACCATCTCGTGGTCGTCGACCAGCACCAGCCGCACGGGGTCGGACATGCCCCACACCCTAGAGCCGGGTGACCCGCCGGGAACCGGATTCGCCGTCCGCCTCGTCCGCGCAATCCCCCGTAGGGGGGACGCGCCGGCGCGGTGACATGAGCCACAGTTGAGCCCATGTTGACCTCGACTACGTGGCGGGCGGGCCGATTCGGCGGCGTCGTGCCCGACCGGTACGACGCGCCCACCCTGCGGGCTCTGGTGTTCGACCTCGACGCGGTGGCCGACATCGAATGCGACGGGCACCGGTTGGTGTTCAACGCCGCCTTCGCCGCGCACGGACTCGACGTGGCGTGGGATGTGCGGCGCTACCGGCAGCTGTTGGCGCTGCCCGACGAGCGGCAGCGGGTGGCGGCCGAGTTGCGGGCGCGGGGCATCGCGTCGGAATGCGACGTGCTCACCGACATGCTCGCCGACGAGATCCACCTGACGAAGACGCTGATGTTCGAGGAGATGATCGTCGGCGCCGACATCGCGGCGCGGCCGGGCGTCACGACCCTGATCGCCGACGCCGCCGCAGCCGGGGTGAGCGTGGGCGTGGTGTCGACGGGCACGCGCAGCTGGGTGGAACCGGTGCTGCACCGGCTGCTCGACGGCCGCGGCGTCGATGCGCTGGTGACCGCCGACGACGCGACAGCCGGCGGCGCGCCGGCCTACCGGCTCGCGACGCAGCGGCTGCGGGCCGGCGAGACGCAGGCGTTGACCGTCGCGGCGTCGATGAGCGGCGTGCGGGGTGCGCAGAGCGCCGGCCTGGCGACCATGCTCGTCGCGGCGCCGTGCGACGCCCCCCGCGGCTTCCCGCCCAGCGCCATCCGCGCCGACTACGGCGGCAGCGACCCGCTCACCCTCGACGAGTGTCGCGAGCAGTTGGCGCTGTGGTGGCAGACCCACCGCGCGCCCGCGGCGTAGTCGCCGCCCTCCTCAGCCGCGCAGCAGCTCGATGACGGCGCTGAAGTCCAAGGCGCCGTGCTGCTCGGCGAAGCGCGCGTAGATCTCGGCGGCGTGGCTGCCCAGCGGCGCGTTGGCGCCCGTCGACTGCACGGCGGCCATCGCGAGCCCCAGGTCCTTGTTCATCAGCGCCGTGGCGAAGCCGGGCTTGAAGTCGTTGTTGGCCGGTGACGTCGGCACCGGTCCTGGCACCGGGCAGTTGGTGTGCACCGCCCAGCAGTTGCCGGTGGCACCGGTGATCACGTCGAACAGTGACTGCGCTTCCAGCCCCAGCTTCTCCGCGAGCACGAACGCCTCGCCGATCGCGATCTGCTGCACCGCCAGCACCATGTTGTTGCACAGTTTGGCGGCCTGGCCCGCGCCGGTGTCGCCGCAGTGGATGATCTTGCCCGCCAACGGTTCCAGCACCGGCCGCGCCCGCTCGAGCGCCTCGGCGGTGCCGCCGACCATGAAGGCCAACGTGCCCGCCGTGGCGCCCTTGATGCCGCCCGACACCGGTGCGTCGAGTTGCTGGTAGCCGTGCTCGACGGCCAGTGCGTTGACGGCCCGGGCGTCGTCGACCGAGATCGTCGAGGTGTCGATGAACAGCGTCGCGGGCGGCGCCTGCAGCAGCACGTCGTCGTAGACCTGCCGCACCAGCGTCCCGTTGGGCAGCGAGGTGATGACGACATCGGCGTGCGCGACCGCTTCGACGCTGGTCGCGACGACGTGCACGCCCTTGGCCGCCGCGGCGTCGGCGGCTGCCGGCACGGGGTCGAAGCCCTGGACGTCGAAACCCGCCGCGACGAGGTTCGCCGACATCGGGCCGCCCATGTTGCCCAGCCCCAGGAACGCAATCGTGGTCACGCTCAACCCTTTCCGGTGACGCGGGCCGCTGACGCCGAGTTGCCGGCTCGCGCCGCGGCGGCCCGGCCGACGACCACCCGCATGATCTCGTTCGCGCCTTCCAGGATGCGGTGCACCCGCAGGTCGCGCACGATCTTCTCGATGCCGTACTCCCGCAGATAGCCGTAGCCGCCGTGGAGTTGCAGCGCGGTGTCGGCGACGTCGAAGCAGGTGTCGGTGACGTAGCGCTTGGCCATCGCGCAGAGCTCGACCTTGTCGGGGTCGTCGTCGTCGAGCGCCGACGCGGCGCGCCACAGCATGAGCCGCGACGTCTCCAGGCCCGTCGCCATGTCGGCGACCGCGAATCGGATGGTCGGCTCGTCGATCAGCTTGCGCCCGAACGCCTCCCGCTCGCCGAGGTAGCGGACCGTCTTGTCGTAGGCGGCCTGCGCGCCGCCCAGCGAGCAGGCCGCGATGTTGAGGCGCCCGCCGTTGAGGCCGTTCATCGCGATGCCGAACCCGGTGCCGAGCGCGTCCTGGCCGCCCAGCAGCGCGTCCGCCGGCACCCGCACGCCGTCGAGGATCACCTGGGCGGTGGGCTGGGCGTGCCAGCCCATCTTCTGCTCGTCGGCCCCGAACGACAGCCCCTTGGCGCCCTTCTCGACGACGAACGTCGAGATACCGCGCGGACCCTCGCCGCCGGTGCGCGCCATGACGACGTAGACGTCGGATTCGCCGGCGCCGGAGATGAATTGCTTGACGCCGTCGAGCACGTAGTGGTCGCCGTCACGCACCGCGCGGGTGCGTAGCGCCGCGGCGTCCGACCCGGCGGCCGGTTCGGTGAGGCAGTAGCTGGCGATCAGCTCCATCGACGCCAGCCGCGGCACCCAGGACTTGCGCTGCTCGGGTGTGCCGTAGCGGTCGATCATCCAGGCGCACATGTTGTGGATCGACAGGTACGCGGCGACGGGCGGATCGCCATAGGACAGCTCCTCGAAGATCCGCACACCGTCGAGGCGGCGCAGCCCGCTCCCGCCGACGTCCTCGCGGCAGTAGATGGCGGCCATGCCGAGCCCGGCGGCCTCGCGCAGCACGTCGGTGGGGAAGTGGTTCGTCTGGTCCCACTCCAGCGACTGCGGCGCAAGGCGTTTCGCGGCGAACGCGGCGGCGGTGTCGACGATGACGCGCTCGTCGTCGTCCAGCTGTGAGTACCGCATCACTGCATGGTGGGGATGACGAACTCGGCCCCGTCCTTGATGCCCGACGGCCAGCGCTGGGTGACGGTCTTGGTCTTGGTGTAGAAGAGGACCGAGTGCGGCCCATGCTGGTTCAGGTCGCCGAAGCCGGACCGCTTCCAGCCGCCGAACGTGTGGTAGGACACCGGCACCGGGATCGGCACGTTGACGCCCACCATGCCGACCTGCACGCGCGCGACGAAGTCGCGGGCCGTGTCGCCGTCGCGGGTGAAGATCGCCACGCCGTTGCCGTACTCGTGCTCGGACGGAAGTCGCAGCGCCTCTTCGTAGTTCGGGGCCCTGACGATCGCCAGCACCGGCCCGAAGATCTCGTCGGTGTAGATGCTCATGTCCGGCGTGACGTGGTCGAACAGCGTCGGCCCCACGAAGAAGCCGCCTTCGAGGCTGTCGTCGCCGAAGGTCAGGTCGTCGCTGCCACGCTCGCGGCCGTCCACCACCGCTTCGGCGCCGACCTCCACGCCCTGGCGGATGTAGTCCTTGACGCGCTCGAGCGCCGCGCCGGTGACCAGCGGGCCGTAGTCGGCCTTCGGGTCCAGGCTGTGGCCGACCCGCAGGTTGTTGACGCGCTCGACGAGCCGGTTGCGCAGCCGGTTCGCCGTTTCTTCGCCGACGGGCACCGCCACGCTGATCGCCATGCAGCGCTCACCGGCGCTGCCGTAGCCGGCGCCGATCAGCGCGTCGACGGCCTGGTCGAGGTCGGCGTCGGGCATCACGATCATGTGGTTCTTGGCGCCGCCGAAGCACTGCGCGCGCTTGCCGTTGGCGGTGGCGGTGGCGTAGATGTACTGCGCGATGTCGGAGCTGCCGACGAAGCCGACCGCGGCGATGTCGGGGTGGTGCAGGATCGCGTCGACCGCTTCCTTGTCGCCGTGGACCACCTGGAACACGCCGTCGGGCAGGCCCGCCTCGGAGAACAGCTCGGCGAGGCGCACCGGCACCGACGGGTCGCGCTCGCTGGGCTTGAGGATGAACGCGTTGCCGCACGCCAGCGCCGGGCCGGCCTTCCACAGCGGGATCATCGCGGGGAAGTTGAACGGCGTGATGCCCGCGACGACGCCCAGCGGCTGGCGCAACGAGTAGACGTCGATCCCGGGACCGGCGCCCTCGGTGTATTCCCCCTTGAGCAGGTGGGGGATGCCGACGGCGAACTCGATGACCTCAAGGCCGCGCTGGATGTCGCCCTTGGAGTCGGCGACGGTCTTGCCGTGCTCGAGCGAGAGCAGCTCGGCCAGTTCGTCGGCGTGCTGGTTGACCAGGTCGATGAACCGCATGAGCACGCGGGCGCGTCGCTGCGGGTTGTAGGCGGCCCATACCCGCTGCGCCTCCTTGGCCGACGCGACGGCGGCGTCGACGTCGGCCTGCGTGCCCATCACCACCTGCGCCTGGACCGCGCCGGTGCTCGGGTTCAGCACGTCGGCCGTGCGGGTGGACCGGCCGGGTGTGCGTTGGCCGTCGAGGTAGTGGTGGATCTGTCGGGTCATGGAAGTCCTTGAGGTCGAGCCGGAAATACTTGCATATCCTAGTAAGGGTGTGACGGGCGTCGCAAGGACTCCGCTGCTATTGCGCCGAGATCGACGACATGCCGGATGCTTCTCGCACGTCCGCGCCCGGTGGTCGGGTTGGGCGGTCAGGAGCCGGCCCAGGTGGGCAGCAGGCCCTGCGCCTGGACCTCGGCGAGCGTCGGGGCGGCGCGGTCGCGGTCGCTGAGGATGACCTCGGTGAGTGGCCAGTCGATGCCGATCGCCGGGTCGGTGGGGCAGATCGTGTGCTCGCGGGCCGGGGTGTAGGGCGTCGAGCACAGGTACACCACCGTCGAGTGGTCCTCGAGCGCCAAAAAGGCGTGCCCGAGCCCCTCGGCCAGGTACACCGAGCGGTGGTCACGGTCGTCGAGCCGGACGGCGTCCCACCGCCCGAACGTCGGTGAGCCGACGCGGATGTCGACGACGACGTCGTACACCGCGCCGCGCGGACACGACACGTACTTGGCCTGGCCGGGCGGCACCTGCGCGAAGTGCAGCCCGCGCAGCACGCCCGCCGCCGACACCGAACAGTTCGCCTGCGCCAGCGGGAAGCCGTGGCCGGCGACGCCGCGGAACCTGGCGTCGGTGAACCATTCGAAGAACTCGCCGCGGTGGTCGGTGTGCACGTCGGGCGTGATCTCCCAGGCGCCGGGCACCGCCAGTTCGCGCGCCCGCACTCACTGCCCCCGCTCGGCGTAGCGGCGTTCGGCGGCGTCCTTGCGGGGCCGCCACCACGCCTCGTTCGCGCGGTACCAGTCGATCGTGGCGCGCAGGCCGTCGGCGAAGTCGGTGTGCCGGGGCGCCCAGCCGAGCTCGTCGCGCAGCGCGCCCGGGTCGATCGCGTAGCGCAGGTCGTGGCCGGCGCGATCCGGCACGCGGTCGAAGTCGTCGGCGTCGCGGCCCATCAGCTCCAGGATGGTGCGCAGCACCGACAGGTTGTCGCGCTCGCCGTCGGCGCCGATCAGATAGGTGCGGCCCGGTTCTCCGGCTTCCAGGATCCGCCACACGGCGTCGTTGTGGTCGTCGACGTGGATCCAGTCGCGCACGTGGGCGCCGCTGCCGTAGAGCTTGGGCCGCCGCCCGGTGAGGATGTTGGTGATCTGCCGCGGGATGAACTTCTCGACGTGCTGGTAGGGCCCGTAGTTGTTCGAGCAGTTGGAGATCGTCGCGCGCACGCCGTAGCTGCGCACCCACGCCTGCACCAGCATGTCGGCGCCGGCCTTGGTCGCGGCGTACGGGCTCGACGGCCGGTACGGCGTGTCCGGGGTGAAGCGCCGCGGGTCGTCGAGCGGCAGGTCGCCGTAGACCTCGTCGGTGGAGACGTGGTGCAGCCGCGCCCCATGGCGCCGGACCGCTTCGAGCACCGAGCAGGTGCCGACGACGTTCGAGCGCACGAATGGGTCGGGATCGGCGAGCGCGTTGTCGACGTGGGTTTCCGCGGCGAAGTGCACGACGGCGTCGCAGTCGGCCACCAGGCGATCGACGAGGGCACGGTCGGTGACGTCGCCTTCGACGAGCCGGATCCGGTGGGCGACGGGCGCCAGCGATTCCCGGTTGCCGGCGTAGGTGAGCGCGTCGAGCACCGTCACCGCGACGTCGGGCCGTTCGCGGACGCTGCGGTGCACGAAGTTCGCGCCGATGAACCCGGCGCCACCGGTCACCAGCAGCCGCATGCGCACCACCCTAAACGCGGCCGCCGACGCGGTTCAGGACTGCTGCAGGCCCAACGGCCCGGCCAGCTCCTCCAGCGTCGGCAGCAGCTCGTCCCAGCCGCCCAGCACCTGGATCGCGACATGATCGGCGCCGGCCTCGAGGTGCTCGCGGAGCCGGTGGGCGATCTGCTCGGGCGTGCCGTGCGCCACCACCTCGTCGATCAGCTTGTCGCTGCCCGGCGGGGCGACGTCGTCGTCGCTGAACCCCAGCCGCTTCCAGTTGTTGACGTAGTTCGACAGCCCCAGATAGAAGCCGACGGTCTCGCGGCCGATCGTGCGGGCCTGCTCCGGGTCGTCGGTGAGCACCACCTTGTGCTCGGGTGCCAGGAACACCGTGTTGCCCACGAGGTTGCGCGCCTGGCCGGTGTGCTCCGGGATCGTGAGATAGGGATGCGCGCCGGCGCTGCGGCGCGCCGCGAGCTCGAGCACCCGCGGGCCGAGCGCCGCCAGCACCCGGCGGCTGGTGGGAACCTTCGCCACGTCGAGCTCGTCGAGGTACTCGGTGAGCGCGTCGTAGGGCTTGCGGTACTCCTGCGTGTGCTCGGGATGACCGATGCCGACGCCGAGCAGGAAGCGGCCCGGGAACGCCTTCTCGATGCGGTGGTAGGACGCCGCCACCTCCTTGGCCGGCGCCGTCCAGATGTTGACGATGCCGGTGGCGACCTGCAGGTGCTCGGTGGCCTCGAGGATCGGCTCGACGAACTCCAGATCCGCCGCGGGGGAGCCGCCGACCCACACGGCGCCGTAGCCGAGCCGCTCGATCTCGGCGGCCTGCTCCGGCGTGACCGGCCCGCCGGTCCACACCCCGAACGTGCCGAGGTTCGGCTTGAGCGAAACTGCGTCGGTCATCCCTCGTCCTCTCGTCGGCGCTGCGCCCGCAACGGTTCCAGGCCCAGCGGCCCCGCCAGCTCTGCCAGTGCCGGCACCAGCTTCTCAGGTCCGGTGAGCACCTGGACAGGAACGTGGTCGGCGCCGGCCGCCAGGTGTTCGGCGAGCCGGGCGGCGACCGCGTCAGCCGTGCCATGGGCCACCACGGCGTCGATCAGCTTGTCACTACCCGGTTTGCTGAGATCGGAATCCGTGAATCCGAGGCGCAGCCAGTTGTTGCGGTAGTTCTGCAGGCCGAGGTAGATGTCGAGCGCCCGGCGGCCGATCGCGCGGGCGGTGTCCGGCTGGGTGGTCAGCACCGCCTTGTGCTCCGGCGCCAGGAAGGCCGACGGGCCGATCAGCTCACGGGCCTGCGCGGTGTGCTCGGGCGTCGTCAGGTACGGGTGGGCGCCGGCGCTGCGGCGCGCCGCGAGCCGCAGCACGCGCGGCCCGAGGGCTGCCACCACCCGGCGGTCGGCCGGGACGCCGAGCTCGTCGAGCCGGTCGAGGTAGTCGACGAGCGCGTCGTACGGTTTGCGGTACTCCTGGTGGGCCTCGGGATGGCCGACGCCGATGCCGAGCAGGAAGCGGCCCGGATAGCCGCGCTCGATGCGGTGGAAGCTCTCGGCGACCGCGTCGGCGGCGGCGGTCCAGATGTTGACGATGGCGGTGGCGACCTGCAGCGTCTCGGTGGCGGCGAGGATCGGCTCCACCCAGTCGAGCTCGGCCGGAGGCGAGCCGCCCGCCCACAGTGCGCCGTAGCCGAGCGCCTCGATGTCGCGCAACTGCTGCGGCGGGAGCGCCGCGAACTGCGTGTACAGACCCATGACGCCGTAGCGGCCGAGCGCAGGTTTGGTCATGGCATGCCCAACCCGGCACCGCGGACCGCTTATTCCGGGTGCGCGGTCATTCCGGTGGAACGGGGGCCTGCGGCGCCGGTGCCACCAGCGGCAGGGTGATCGTGAAGGTCGTCTCGCCGGGTCGCGACGCGACCTGCAGATCGCCGTGATGCTTCTCGACGACGATGCGCCACGCCAGGTCCAGCCCCAGCCCGGTGCCCTCGCCGACGGCCTTCGTCGTGAAGAACGGCGTGAAGATCCGGCCGATGACGTCCTCGGGGATGCCCGGGCCGTCGTCGCTGATCTCGACGCGGATGGTGTCGTCGTCGATGCGCCGGCTGCGCAGCGTCAGCGTGCCGCGGCCGCCCATCGCCTGCACGGCGTTGTCGATGATGTTCGTCCACACCTGGTTGAGATCCCGCGGATAGCAGTGCACTTCGGGGATCGAGCGATCGAAGTCCTTCACCAGCCGGACGGGCTTGTCCGCGCCGACGACGCCGCCGAAGATCGTCTTCACCGTGCTGTGGATCAGCTCGTGCACGTTGGCCGCCTGGTATTCGCCGCGGTCCATCTGCGAGTACTGCTTGGCGCCGGCGAGCAGCGCGGAGATCCGCCGGCTCGCCTCGGCGATCTCGTTCATCCGCTGCTCGGTGTCGATGGTGTACTTCAGCCAGCCCATGGCGCTTTGCAGCAGGTCCCCGGCGTCCACCTCCGCGATCGACGCCGACACCCGCTCCAGCCAGTCGACGTCCAGGCCGGCCTCGACGAAGGTCGGCGCGTAGTCCCAGCCGCCGCTGATGCCGTGCTCGTCGAGCCAGTCGCCGATCCGCTCCTCGCGGTCGGCGGCCTCCAGCGCCGAGAGCTCCACGGTGGCGGACTTCGCGACCAGCTCGGCCACCTCGTCCTGGATGCCGATCAGCACCCGCAGCGCCGCGGGCGTGAACGCGCCGTCGGCCACCATCGCCAGCTTGTGCCGCATCTTGCCGACGCCCTCGCGCAGGTCGGCGACCGCCCGGGCGGTGGCCGCCGCCGGATTGTTGAGCTGGTGCGTGAGCCCGGCCGTGATGGTGCCCAGGGCCAGCAGCTTCTCGCGTTGGCCGAGGATCTGCCGCTGCCGCAGGCCGCCCACCTTCTGGCCTTCGAGCAGGTGCACCGCCATCGGGAACTCGGCGCGCATGAAACGCGCAAAGGCGTCGGCGTCGAGGACGAAGAACCGCGACGGCCGGGTGACGCGCACCGACGCCTCGTAGAGGTGGCGCTCGCCGGGGACGTAGGCCGACCAGGCGCCGCAGTAGACGCCGCGCTGCGAGGTCCGGTTGATCTCGACGTCCAGCGCGCCGGACCGCTTGGACATGACCAGCTCGCCGTCGAGCAGGACGTAGAAGCAGGTCGCCGGCTCACCCTCGACGCAGATGGTGCCGGGCTCGAAGGACTCGATGTGCCCGATGTCGCAGAGCCGCTGCAACTGCTGGTCGGTCAGGTGCTCGAACAGGAACAGCGTGCGCAGTTCGTCGGGCAGGCAGTGTTGACCCATCGCTTCTCCTCCGCGTCGCCGGCCGTCAGGCTTCCGCCAGGTAGCGGTGCACGAGCATCACGGCCATCGAGCCCTCGCCGACGGCGGCGGCCACCCGCTTGGCGGATTCGGCCCGCACGTCACCGGCGGCGAAGACACCCGGGACGCTCGTCTCGAGCTGGTGGGGCGGCCGCTGCAGCGGCCAACCGCTGCCGTCACGCAGGTCCGGCCCGCACAGCACGAAGCCGTGGCCGTCGCGGGCCACCACGCCGTCGAGCCAGTCGGTCTTGGGGGCGGCGCCGATGAAGATGAACAGCCGCGCGCAGCCGACCTCGGTGGTCTCGCCGGTCTCCCGGTTGTGCAGTTCGAGGTGCTGCAGCCGCCCGTCGCCGCGGGCGCGGACCACTTCGGTGCACGTCAGCACGTCGATGTTGGGGGTCGCCTCGATCTGCTGGATGAGGTAGTGCGACATCGACGCCGCCAGCGACGGGCCGCGCACCACCATCGTGACCTGCGCGGCGGTCCGCGACAGGTTCATGGCGGCCTGGCCCGCCGAGTTGGCGCCGCCCACGACATAGACCCGCTCGTCCTGGCACTCGGCGGCGAGGTAGCCCGCGGCGCCGTAGTAGACGCCGCGGCCGGTCAGGTTGAGGTGCTCGCCGCCACTGCCGTTGCAGCCCTCGGCCGCCAGCTCGCGGTAGGTGACACCGGTCGCGAGGATGACGGCGCGGGCGTCGATGGACCCACCGTCGGTGAAGTGGATGGTGCGGGCGGCGCCGTTGACCTCCAGCCGGGTGGCCTTGCGGGCGGTGATGAGCTCGGCGTCGAACTTCTCGGCCTGGCGCCGGGCGCGATCGGCGAGCTGGCTGCCGGACAACCCGTCGGGGAAACCGAGGTAGTTCTCGATCCGCGAGCTCTGCCCCGCCTGGCCGCCGGTGGCGACCGCCTCGATGAGCACCGTCGCGAGCCCCTCGGAGGCTCCGTAGACCGCCGCCGCCAGCCCTGCCGGGCCGCCGCCGATGACGGCCAGGTCGTAGAACTCGGCGGCCGGGGTGGTCGAGAGCCCGAGCCGGTCGGCGAGCTCGGCGTTCGTCGGCTCGACCATCGGTTCGCCCTCGCCGCTGATGACGACCGGCAGCCGCTGCGCGTCGAGCCCGGCCGCCTCCAGCATCCGCCTGCCCTCCGCCTCGTCGACGGGCAGCCAGTGGTAGGAGAGCCGGTTGCGAGCGAGGAATTCGCGGACCTCCGACGACCGCCGGCTGAGCCGGTGACCGACCACCTTGGTGTCCGGGATGGGCCGTTCGCCGTCGGCGCGCCAGGCGTCCAGCAGCGCGTCGATCACCGGGTACAGCTTCTCCTCGGGCGGATCCCACGGCTTGAGCAGGTAGTGGTCGAGGTCGACGACGTTGATGGCGTCGATCGCGGCGTGGGTGTCGGCGTAGGCGGTGAGCAGCACCCGGCGCGCGATCGGGAAGATGTCCATGGCGCGCTCGAGGAACTCGATGCCGCTCAGCGCCGGCATGCGGTAGTCGGCGACGAACACCGCGACGGTGTCGCCCCGCAACTTCAGCTCCCGCAGCGTGTCGAGCGCGTCGACCGCCGATTCGGCGCGCACGATCCGGTAGCCGTCGCCGTAGTGGCGCCGGAGGTCGCGGGCCACGGCGCGCGACACCGCCGGATCGTCGTCCACGGTGAGGATGATGGGTTTTCTCGGCGCAGCGGCCGGGCCTGTCGTCATCGCCTTCAAGTATGCGCCCGCCGCCGGTCGCAGCGATTTTGGTCCGCGCCGCCGTGCGGGTAAGGTGGACCAACGGTGCGGCTTCCGCCGCCGACGCTTTGCGTGCCCAGCGACGGATTTCCCGGAATTTCCCGCTGCCGGTTCACGTTCTGCAGTCGGTCGTCTTTGGCCGTACCGGCTCCAGGACAGTACCGACGAGTATCAATCAAGCACGAACCGCGGAGGATTCGCAGAGTTTATGGCCAAGAAAGACGGCGCCATAGAGGTCGAGGGTCGGGTGGTCGAGCCTCTGCCCAATGCGATGTTCCGCATTGAGCTGGAGAACGGCCACAAGGTTCTCGCGCACATCAGCGGCAAGATGCGGCAGCACTACATCCGCATCCTGCCCGAGGACCGGGTGGTGGTGGAGCTCTCCCCCTACGACCTGTCCCGGGGCCGCATCGTCTACCGCTACAAGTAACGACACGAAGGACCGAGTAAGCCGTGAAGGTGAACCCGAGCGTCAAGCCCATCTGTGACAAGTGCAGGGTGATCCGCCGGCATGGGCGGGTCATGGTGATCTGCCCCGATCCGCGTCACAAGCAGCGGCAGGGATGAGCGCTCGCGCGAAGACCCAAAGGTAGGGCTAGTCAGACCGCTCGACGCGCAGCACAACTGAATGATGACCTCCCAGTACCAGTGATCGGATACGCCGCTCACCCACGCCCGGATCGGAGGCCGGGCCCCGGCAGTGCGCAGTTCGCCGGGAACGGACTGGGAACAGACCTCCGCCAGTGAAGAAGGAATGGCACACCCATGGCCCGACTTATGGGCGTCGACCTCCCGCGTGACAAGCGCATGGAGATCGCTCTGACCTACATCTACGGCGTCGGCCGTACCCGGTCGCAGGAAATCCTGGCCGCGACCGGCATCGACAAGGACCAGCGCAGCCGCGATCTCACCGATGATCAGCTGACCCAGCTGCGCGACTACATCGAGGGCAGCCTCAAGGTGGAGGGCGACCTGCGCCGGGAGGTGCAGGCCGACATCCGCCGCAAGATCGAGATCGGCTGCTACCAGGGGCTGCGCCACCGCCGCGGCCTGCCGGTGCGCGGCCAGCGGACCAAGACCAATGCGCGCACCCGCAAGGGCCCCAAGCGCACCATCGCCGGCAAGAAGAAGGCCAGGTAATCGACGATGCCCCCAGCTAAGAAGGCCGGCCAGCCGGCGGCTGCCCGCCGCGGTGGCAAGACCGCCCGCCGGCGCGAGAAGAAGAACGTCCCGCACGGCGCCGCGCACATCAAGAGCACGTTCAACAACACGATCGTGTCGATCACCGATCCGCAGGGCAACGTCATCGCGTGGGCGTCGTCGGGTCACGTGGGCTTCAAGGGCTCGCGTAAGTCGACGCCGTTCGCCGCGCAGCTCGCCGCCGAGAACGCCGCCCGCAAGGCCCAGGAGCACGGCGTGAAGAAGGTCGACGTGTTCGTCAAGGGTCCGGGCTCCGGCCGCGAGACCGCGATCCGTTCGCTGCAGGCCGCCGGACTCGAGGTCGGCGCCATCTCCGACGTCACGCCGCAGCCGCACAACGGTTGCCGTCCGCCGAAGCGCCGCCGGGTCTAGGTCGAGGGAGGAACACCACCATGGCTCGTTACACCGGACCCGTCACCCGCAAGTCGCGCCGCCTCGGCGTCGACCTGGTCGGCGGCGATCAGTCGTTCGAGAAGCGCCCCTACCCGCCCGGCCAGCACGGCCGCGCGCGGATCAAGGAGAGCGAATACCGCACCCAGCTGCAGGAGAAGCAGAAGGCCCGCTTCACCTACGGCGTGATGGAGAAGCAGTTCCGCCGCTACTACGAGGAAGCCAACCGGCTGCCCGGCAAGACCGGTGACAACCTGCTGCGCATCCTGGAGAGCCGGCTGGACAACGTCGTCTACCGCGCCGGCCTGGCCCGCACGCGTCGCATGGCGCGGCAGCTGGTGAGCCACGGCCATTTCACCGTCAACGGCGTCAAGGTCGACATCCCCAGCTACCGAGTGTCGCAGTACGACATCATCGACGTCCGCGAGAAGTCGCTCAACACCGATCCGTTCGTCATCGCGCGGGAGACCGCGGGCGACCGGCCGATCCCCGGCTGGCTGCAGGTCGTCGGCGATCGGCAGCGGATCCTCGTCCACCAGTTGCCCGAGCGCGCCCAGATCGACGTGCCGCTCACCGAGCAGCTGATCGTCGAGCTCTACTCGAAGTAACGCACCCGGCCGTCCGGATGACGGCTTGGGCACACGGCATCAAATAGCGGGTGTCGTGGAAGAAGGAGATAACACCATGCTGATTTCTCAGCGACCCACCCTGAGCGAAGAGGTCATCGCCGACAATCGCTCACACTTCGTCATCGAGCCGCTGGAGCCGGGTTTCGGCTACACGCTCGGCAACTCGCTGCGGCGCACGCTGCTGTCGTCCATCCCGGGCGCGGCGGTCACCAGCATCCGCATCGACGGCGTGCTGCACGAGTTCACCACCGTGCCGGGGGTGAAGGAAGACGTCACCGACATCATCCTCAACCTCAAGGGCCTCGTGGTGTCCTCCGACGAGGACGAGCCCGTCACCATGTACCTGCGCAAGCAGGGCCCGGGTGCGGTCACCGCCGGCGACATCGTGCCGCCGGCCGGCGTCACCGTCCACAACCCGGACATGCACATCGCGACGCTGAACGACAAGGGCAAGCTCGAGGTCGAGCTGGTCGTCGAGCGGGGCCGCGGCTACGTGCCGGCCGTCATGAACAAGGCGTCGGGCGCCGAGATCGGCCGCATCCCGGTCGATTCCATCTACTCGCCGGTGCTCAAGGTGACGTACAAGGTGGAGGCCACCCGCGTCGAGCAGCGCACCGACTTCGACAAGCTGATCCTCGACGTCGAGACCAAGAACTCGATCACGCCGCGTGACGCGCTGGCGTCGGCCGGCAAGACGCTGGTCGAATTGTTCGGGCTGGCCCGGGAACTGAACGTCGAGGCCGAGGGCATCGAGATCGGGCCGTCGCCGGCCGAGGCCGATCACATCGCGGCGTTCGCGCTGCCGATCGACGACCTGGACCTCACCGTCCGCTCGTACAACTGCCTGAAGCGCGAGGGCGTGCACACCGTCGGCGAGCTGGTGGCGCGCACGGAGTCCGATCTGCTGGACATCCGCAACTTCGGTCAGAAGTCGATCGACGAGGTCAAGATCAAGCTGCACCAGCTCGGTCTGTCGCTCAAGGACAGCCCGGCCAGCTTCGACCCGTCGGAGGTCGCCGGCTACGACGTCGCGACCGGCACCTGGAACGGCGACAGCAGCTACGACGCCGATGCCGACGCCGACTACGCCGAGACCGAACAGCTCTAGCCAGCACAGTCCCGGTCCTACCTGATACGGGGACCGGCCCCACAAGGAGATAGTCGCCATGCCCAAACCCACCAAGGGGCCTCGTCTCGGCGGGTCGTCCTCGCACCAGAAGGCGATCCTGGCCAACCTCGCCACGTCGCTGTTCGAGCACGGCCGGATCAGGACCACCGAGCCCAAGGCGCGGGCGTTGCGGCCGTACGCCGAGAAGCTCATCACCCACGCCAAGAAGGGCACGCTGCACAACCGGCGCGAGGTGATGAAGAAGATCCGCGACAAGGACGTCGTCCACACGCTGTTCGCGGAGATCGGGCCGTTCTACGCCGACCGCAACGGCGGCTACACCCGCATCATCAAGGTCGAGAACCGCAAGGGCGACAACGCGCCCATGGCGGTGATCGAGCTGGTGCAGGAGAAGACGGTGACGTCGGAGGCCGACCGCGCGCGCCGCAGCGGCGGGGCGGCCACCGCGGCGCCGCAGAAGGTCGCCGCGGCGGCTGCGCCGCAGGCCGCGGTGGAGCCGGAAGCGGCCGACGGGCCGACCGACGAGGCCTCGGCCGAGGACGACACGACGGCAGCCGACGAGACCGCAAGCGATTCGCAGACCGAGACGGTCGAGACCGAGGCGGTCGCCGACGACGACGCCACCGAGTCCGGGGCCGACGACGCCACGTCCTGACGCTGTCATGAACGAACCCGCCGCCGCTCCCGGTGGCGGGTTTGTTCGTCTCCGGCTCGACATCGCCTACGACGGCACCGATTTCGCGGGCTGGGCGGTGCAGGCGGGGCAGCGGACGGTCGCCGGCGTGGTCGCCGAGGGGCTCTCGACGGTGTTTCGGTTGCCGCTGCAGGTGTTCGCGGCGGGCCGCACCGACAGCGGGGTGCACGCCGGCGGTCAGGTCGCGCACGTCGACGTGCCGGCGGACGCGCTGCCGCTGGCCCAGCCGCGGACGCGCCGCCCCGACGACGACGAGTTCGGCCCGCTGGTGCGCAGGCTGGGGCGCCTGCTGCCGGCGGACGTCCGGGTGACCGCGATCAGGCGGGTGCCGGCGGAGTTCGACGCCCGGTTTTCGGCGCTGCGCCGCCACTACGAGTACCGGCTGACCCGCGCGCCCTACGGCGCCGATCCGGTCGAGCGGCACGTCCTCGTGGCGTGGCCGCGCCCGCTGGACGTCGACGCGATGGCGCAGGCGTCGGCGCAGCTGCTCGGCCTGCACGACTTCGCCGCGTTCTGCCGGCACCGCGACGGCGCCACCACCATCCGCGATCTGCAGCGCTTCGACTGGGTGAGCGACGGCGACCGGTTGACCGCTCACGTCACCGCGGACGCGTTCTGCTGGTCGATGGTGCGCTCGCTGGTGGGCGCCGTCTTGGCCGTGGGGGAGGGCCGGCGGTCGGTGGCGTGGTGCGCCGGGCTGCTGACCGCGACCCGCCGCTCGAGCGGTTTCGCGGCGGCGCCGGCACGCGGGTTGACGCTGGTGGGCGTCGACTATCCGCCCGACGAGCAGCTCGCGGCGCGCGCCGTCGTCACCCGCGACCTACGGGTGCGCTGACCCCGCTTCAGATCCGCGGCGCGATGAAGTCGGCCGCCTGATTGACCATGCCGGCGTTGATGTAGGCGTTCGCGGCGTGGTCACCCCAGTTGTCGCTCCAGGTGTTGGGATCGGCCGGGTTGCAGACCGGGTCGGCGCCGTGGCACAGCTCGATGGTCCGCTCGCTGTAGAGCGGGCTGAAGGTGCTGATCGGTCCCGCCCACGCGGAGCCGTTGCCGAACAGGGCGACCGCGGCGATGTGGTTGTCGGTGCCCGGCGGCAGCGGCTTGTCGAAGCCGAACGCCGCGATCGGGGCGGCGAGCACGACGTCGGTGACCGCGGCGCCCAGGGAGTAGCCGCCGAGCACCAGCCGGGTGTCGGGGCAGCGGCCCGCCATGTCCTGGATGCGGGAGCTCATGTCGTTGGCGCCGATGTCGATCTCGGTGTCAGCGGGGTAGTTCACCGCGTAGAGCGAGATGTTCTTCCCGGTCTTGCTGCGCAGTGCGCTGAGCAAGGCGTTGCCGATGCGGCCGGGTCCGGCGGGCTCGATGCGGCCGCGCGCGAAGATCAGCTCGGCTTGCGGGCAGGGCGCGGCGGACGCGGTGGGCAGGGTGCGCGGCGCCGGGGCGGCGATCGACACGGCGACGAGGCCGAGCGCGAAGACCGCCGCGAGCGCCACGCCGGTCGACCGATGGAGGGCACGGACCGCGAAGGGCATGAGCAGATCCTAAGCCTTCACTCAACACCGCAGGTGGGGTACGGCTCACGGCCCGAGCAGTGGTGCGGCCGTACCAGTCGCGGCGGGCGTCAGACCAGGGCGGCGACGAAGCCGGCCGCCTGCGCCGCGGGCTCGCCTTCGTAGCTGCGGTGCGCGAACGGGTTTCGGCCGTCCGAGCAGATCGGGTCGCCGTCGTTGCACAGGTCGACGCCCCGGCCGGCGAACAGGCCCGTGGTGTTGATCGGTGCGCCGAACTTGGTCGACGGGTTACCGAACACCGCGGCGGCCGAGATCTTGGCGGCGGCAGCAGCGGCCAGCGGCGGCGCCGACCCGATGGTGCCGACCTTGTCGCCGAGCGGCGGCACACCGGCCAGCATGTCGACCACCGCCGCGCCCTGCGAGTACCCGCCGAGCACGAAGCGGGTGCCCGGGCACGCCGCGGTGGTGGCGGCGATGCGGGCGCTGGCGTCGGTGGCGCCGGCTGCGGTGGTCAGGAAGTCGTAGGACGCCGGGTACTCGACGCCGTAGAGCTCGACGGTGCGGCCGCCGAGGGTGTTCCGCAGTGCCGCCGCAAACGCCTCGCCGACGCGGCCGGGGCCGGCGGGTTCTGCGGTGCCGCGCGCGAACACCACCTCGACGTCGGGACAGGGTGCCGCCGCGGCCCGCGGCGCGGCGACGACGGCGACGAGCGCGGCGCCGGCCACGGTGGTGGTGAGCAGCGCCGTCAGCAGCCGGAGACCCGCCCGCGGCGGCGTCTGCTCACCCGGAAAACCAGCGACCTCGCTCATGGGAGCACATCCTCACACGCCGACCGCGGCGAACCCGAATCGCGGCGGGCGTCAGCGACACGCCGCGGCGTCGACCGCGTCGGTGTCCGGGAGTTCCGGGGTGGCCGCCGACTGGTCGGAGCGGTCGCCGATGCGCGCCAGTGCGAGCCCGCCGAGCACCACCAGCCCGCCGGCGGCCTGCGTCGCGGTGATGCCCTCGCCGAGCAGGACCCAGGCCGCCAGGACGGCGAACAGCACCTCGCTCAAGCCGACCAGCGACGCGAACCCGGGCCGCAGCCGCGCGATGCCCACGATGCCGAGCGTGTAGGCGACCGCCGTCGCCACGACGGCCAGCGCGGCGACCGGCACTGCCGGGGAGGTCGTGTACCCGGCGACGACGGTGTCGTGGGCGGTGAAGCGCATCGGCAGCACGCCGAGCGCGCCCAGCGAACCGGCGACGGCAGCGCCGACGATCAGCCCGCCGGTGGCCA
Organism: Mycobacterium sp. MYCO198283; assembly: GCF_021213805.1. Taxonomy (GTDB): domain Bacteria; phylum Actinomycetota; class Actinomycetes; order Mycobacteriales; family Mycobacteriaceae; genus Mycobacterium. The sequence continues at coordinate 346,818 of NZ_JAJQJI010000002.1, read as the reverse complement.
GCGTGATCGGATGCAACCCGCCGTCGGGCGCGCCGGCCGCCCGCTCCGAGAGCAGGAAGTAGCAGGCCGCGCACACCGCCGCGCCGAGCCCCCACACCACGCCGACCGGATCGATCCGGCCTGTGCCCGCGCCGCCGATGACGTCGAGCACCAGGGCGATGCCGGCCACCGCCAGCGCCGCACCGGCGAGCGTGAGGGTGGCGGGCCGGTGGCGCGTGGTCAGCCACAGGTAGGCGACGACGAGCACCGGCGCGAGGTATTCGAGCAGCAGCGCGATGCCGACGGGCAGGTGGGCGACGGCGTTGTAGTAGCAGACCTGCGCCCCGGCGATCGGGGCGACGCCGTACATCACGACGGTGCGGCCGTGCGTCGCCGCCTCCCGCCACCAGCGGCGGCGGACGACTGTTGCGAACACGGCCATGAGCAGCGCGCCGGCCGCGAGCCGGGCGGTGACGGCGGCGGTCGGGGTCCAGCCGGCGGTGATCAGCGCCTTGGCGAAGGGGCCGGAGAAGCCGAACGCCAGCGCCGACGTCAGCGCGAAGGCCAGCCCGACGCGGAACCGGTGACCCGCCACATCACACCTCCTGTCATGAGCAAAAATAGTTTTGGTACTGACGCCACGCTAGCGACCGGTAAAGTCAGGAGTCAAATGCTTTTCAGTCATGACACCGAGCTCACGTTGCGGGCCGCCGCAGCGCTGATCAACACCGACCGCATCGACGGTGAGCAGCTCGGCGACACCGAACAGCTCGGCGACTACCTCGACGGCTGGGGCTGGACCGGCCGGCGCGACCGCGACGACGCCGAGCTGGCGGCCGTGCAGGCGCTGCGCGGCCGGCTCGGCCGCATCTGGGCGAGCGCCGACGACGAGGAACGCGCGGTCGAGCAGGTCAACGCGCTGCTGGCCGACACCCACGCCTCGCCGTGGCTCACCCGTCACCCCGAGATGCCCGAGTGGCATCTGCACCTGGCCTCGGCACACGACCCGCTGGCCCAGCGCATGGGCGCCGAGTTGGCCATGGCGCTGGCCGACCTCATCCGCGCGGGCGAGCTGCGCCGGCTGAAGATCTGCGCGGCGCCCGACTGCGAGGCGGTGCTGCTCGACCTGTCGCGCAACCGCTCGCGCATCTTCTGCGACACCGGCAACTGCGGGAACCGCCAGCACGTGGCCGCCTACCGCGAGCGGCGGGCGGCCACCGGCGACAGCTGAATTGCCGCGCGGTGCGGCCGCGTCCCCACGTTAGGGTCGTGTCAGGGCCGGATTCGGGGGGATCTGTGGCACGACAACCGACGACGCCGCTGCAGGTGAGCGGTCACCGCTTCCTGATGCGGCGGCTCCGCACGGCGCTGCTGCGCGACGATCCGCACGCCGCCGACGACCGCGGCCATTCGCGCGCACTGGCGGTGGGTGCGGCCCTGGCGACCGTCGGGCTGCTCGGCTGCACCGCGTTCGCCGTCGTCCGGCCGCGCGGTGAGCTCACCGATCACCCGATCCTGCTGGACCGGAGCACCGGCGCGCTCTACGTGCGGGTCGGCGCGGCCGTGCACCCGGTGCTGAACCTGGCGTCGGCACGGCTCGTGGCCGGGCGTCCCGACACGCCGGCCGCGGTGCGCGGGGATGCGCTCGCCGACACGACCCGCGGCGCGCTGCTCGGCATCCCGGGTGCCCCGGACGTGCTGACGACGTCCACCGACGCCGGGCCGTGGTCGGTCTGCGACGTCGTCGCCGGTGCGCCCGCGGCCGTCGTCGGCACGACGGTGCTGGCCGGCGGCGAGCGGCCCGCCGCCGGTGACGGGCCGGTGCTGGTGAGCAGCGGACGTGCCGCCTATCTGCTCTACGACGGCCGGCGCGCCCGGGTCGACCTGACCGACTCCGCGGTGACGCGCATCCTGCAGCTGGACGGCGTGGCGCCGCGGCCGGTGTCCGCGGCACTGCTCAACGCGGTGCCGGAGCAGCCGCCGATCACCACCCCGGCCGTGCCGGGTGCCGGACGTCCCGGTCCCGCCGGCCTGTCCGCACTGCCGGTCGGAACGGTGCTGCGCGTCCGCCGAACCGGCGGTGACGAGTACGCCGTGGTGCTGGCCGACGGCGTGCAACCGGTCTCCCGCGTGGCGGCGGATCTGCTGCGCGCCGCGGACTCCCGCGGTACGCCCGACGCCGTCGAGGTGGCGCCCGACGTGCTGGCACGCATACCGCTCGTCCACGGCGTCGCGGTCGACGCCTACCCCACGACGGCGACGCGGCCCGTCGACGGCGCCGCGCTGTGCGTCACCTGGACGGCGGCGGACGGGCCCGCCGACATCGCCGTCGCACCACGGCTTCCGCTGCCGGCCGGGCGCGCCGCGGTCGCGCTCGCCCAGGCGGACGGCCCCGGACCGGCCGCCGACGCCGCGTACCTGCCGCCCGGCCGCTCGGTGTACGCCCGCGCCGCCGTCGACTCCGGGCCGCTGCAGGTCGTGACCGACACCGGCGTCCGGTTCGGCGTCCCCGACCAGGCGACCGCCGCGATGCTGGGGCTGCCCGCCGAACCGGTCGCCGCGCCGTGGCCGCTGCTCAAGCTGCTGCCGGCGGGACCCGAGCTGAGCCGGGGCGCCGCCCTGCTCGCCCACGACGCCGTGGGCGTCGACCGCGGGGCGGTGCCGCTACCGCAACCGGCGCGCTGACCCGGCGGCGACGACGATCCCGGCCGTCACGGCCAGGCAGACGCCGACGCCGACGAGCGCGTGCCTGCCGGCGCGGTCGGCACTCGCCGCGGGCCGGTCGACGACGACGGGTCCGGCGACCGCGGGCGCCGATGCGCCGGCGGCGACGTCGCTGACCGCCGCGCCGGCGTCCACGCGGCCATGTCCCACCGCCGGTGTCCAGCCGCCCGCCGGCGCGACCGCGGTGTGCTCGATGCGCGACATCACCTCGCGCGCCGACAGGCTGGGGAAGCGGGAGCGCACCAGCGCGACGACCCCGGTCACCAGCGGCGCGGCGAAGCTGGTGCCCACGATGGGACGCTCGCCGTCGTCGGCCGTCATGACGTCGGCCAGCCCGGTGCCTCCCGGATCGAGTGACACGACGCCTTCGCCGGGCGCCGCGACGTCGACCCAGGGGCCCGTCATGGTGAACGCCGACGGCGTGCCCTGTGCCGACAGCGACCCCACGGCCAGCACGTACTCGTCGTACCAGGCCGGTGTCACCGCCACGGCGACGGTGTCCCACTGCGGTCGGCCCGCGGCGGCCGGATCACCGGCGGGATTCTGCTCGGGGCAGGTGGTGCTGCCGGCGTTGCCGGCGGCGGTGACCACCACCGCGTCCTTCACGTCGACGGCGTAGGCGACCGCCGCGCCCAGCGCGCGGTCGTCGAATTCGGCGTCGACCGGCTGGCAGGCCACCGACGAGATGTTGATGACGGTCGCCCCGAGGTCCGCGGCCGTCCGCACCGCCGCCGCCATCGTGTCGACGTCGCCGTATCCGGGTTCGGCACCCGAAGCGGCGCCGAACATCCCGCTCGACTGCCGGATCGAGAGGACCTCCGCGTCCGGCGCCACGCCGCTGAACCCGTCGCCGGGCGCCGGTTGCGCGGCGATCAGCCCGGCGACCAGGGTGCCGTGACCGTCGCAATCGTCGAGCCCGTCGCCGTCGGACACGTAGTCACCGCCGGGCCGCAGGCGCGGCAGGCGGGGATGCGGGGCGACGCCGGTGTCGATCACCGCCACCCGCTGTCCCGCTCCGCGCGTCAACCGCCAGATCGACGGCAGGTCGTATCCCGTTGCCGCCGTGCTGTTCACCGCACGCCGCTCGGCGCGCAGCCGCAACCTCGCGCAGTCGTGTCGCTGCTGGGTGCGCTCCGGTGGGGCGGGTGCCGCGGCGGCGGGCAGGAACCGGTCGTCCGCCCGGGGCGGAGCGATGGCGGCGACCGGCGGTGCGGCCGCGAGCTGCCAGCTCGTGGCCAACAGCGTCGCCGCGGCCACCCGCACCGCGATGCCGGCGTGGTTCACCGCACGTCCAGTCGCAGCAGCGCGTCGAACACGCCGGCGGCCCACCACGCGATCGGGACCGCCACCGCGACCGCGGCGTATTCGACGAGGTCCACGGCGCGACGGCCCACCGGTGTCACCGGGGCCGACCGCAGGTAGCCGAGCGCCAGTGCGCCCGCCGCGGCGACCCCAGCGGCGACGGCGGCCCACGGCGCGGGGAGTGCGGTGCCGGCCAGCACCACGGCGGGCGCACCGCCGGCCGCGGTGACCGCGATGCGCTGCACCGCGTCGGTGTGCGACCGCGACCGCAGCAGCAGCGCGGCGGACACGGTGGCACCGCACAGCATCGCGGCCAGGTGACCGTCGGCGGTGAGCACCGTCAACCCGCTTCCGGCCGCCGCGGTGGCCGCCGCGCCGCACACCAGCCCGGTGAACAGCGTCCTGGTCCGGGCCGCGGCCGTGGCGAGCTCGGCGTCCGGTGGTGTGACGGGATGCGCGGTCGGCAGCGGCGTGCCACCTGCGCGCAACGCCATCGCGGGCGCCGCCGCCAGCAGCAGTACGCCGCCGATCGCGACCACCGGCGCGCTGCTGCGCCACGGCACACCGATCGACGTGTCGAGCGCGGCCGCCGCGGCGATCGCCCCGGCGGTCATCACGACGGCGAGCGCAGCAACCGCGGACAGTTCGCGCAGTCGCGCCGCGACCACCGCCGCGCACCCGGCAGCCACCGCCGCCAGCACCGCGTGCGCCGAACCCGGCGATCCGGGCACCGCGGTGGCACCGGCAGCGCCGGCGAACACCACGCTGCACCAGGGCAGGACGGCGATCGGGGTGCCGCAGCGGCGGCGCGCCACCCCGGCGGCCGCGAGCGAGGTGATCGCGAAGACGGCCGGCGCGACCGCGAGACCCGGGTCGGGCTGCCGCCCCGCGGCGATCACCGTGACGACGGCGCTCAGCGCGGTGAAGAGCACCGCCGCCATGTCGGCGAGCCGCCGCGCGCTGTGCTCGTCAAAGGCGCGCGTCGACGCGCGGGCGACCGTCTCGGCGACAGCATCGAACACCGGCCCGCGGTGGTGCTGCGCTGCCGTGTCCAGCACCAGCAGTTCGCCGTCGGCGACCGCGCTGCCGGCCAGCGTGGCGAACACGTTTAGCGGCGGTTGTCCCGGCCGGCTGAGCTGCCACCGCCCGCCGGCCTGCCACCGCGGCGCACCCGGCCGGCGGTGCAGCATGTCGACGATCGGCGGCAGCAGCTCGACAACCGGCACGCCGGCGGGCAGCGCCAGGTCGACGGCCGTCGCGCCGTGCGCGATGGTCAAGCGGCTCAACGTATTCGGCACCTGCATCTCGGACACCGGTCACCCCCCCGTGATTGGCGTCTCCTCACGCTAGGCGACGCCTGCGCCGCGCCGGTGCACCGATCCGCAGCGCTGTGGATAACGCTTTGCCGGCCCTGCCGCGGTGTCCCTAGCGTCGGCGGGACGGGTCGATGCGGAGGTGATGTGTTGTCGCACAATGGTGCCCAGCCGGTGGTGGTGCCGGGGCCTCGGTTGGCCGTGCCGCCGGTGCCGCTCGACGACATCGTGCTCGCCGCCCCGCCCGACCCGCCGCGCCCGTCGCCGGCGCCGCTGCGCACCCGGCTCATGGGCTTGGTGATGGTGGCGGCGGTACTCGGGACGGGCGCGGTGTTCCTGACCTCCGGCGCGGCGGCGTCCCGCAGTCCGATGACGTTGTTGTTCCCGGTCATGATGCTCGTCTCGACGGTCGGCATGCTCGCCCAGCAGGGCCGCGGCGGGTCGACGGCCGACCTCGACGGCGAGCGCCGCGACTACCTGCGCTACCTGGCGACGCAGCGCGACCGGGCCGTAGAGGTCGCCGAGGCGCAGCGGGCGTCGCTGCGTTGGCTGCATCCCGATCCGGCGACGCTGTGGACCTTCGCCGGCGACCGGCGGATGTGGGAGCGCAGCGTGGCGGACTCCGACTTCATGAGCGTGCGCGTCGGCACCGGGCCGCAGCGGCTGGCCGCCCGACTGCTGCCGCCGGAGCTGGGGCCCGTCGACGACCTCGAACCGGTCGGCGCGATGGCGCTGCGGGAGTTCGTGCAGGCGCATACCGCCGTCCCCGACGTCCCGATCTCGCTGGCGCTGCGCGACCTCGCCGCGGTCGCCGTCACCGGCGACGCCCAGGCGGCGCGCGGGATGCTGCGGGCCGTGGTCTGCCAGGCGGCGGTGTGGCACAGCCCGCGGGACTTGGTCGTGGTCGCAGTGGTCGACCGGCTTCGGCTGCCGCACTGGGACTGGCTGAAGTGGCTGCCGCACCACCAATTCGACCGGGCCGCAGACGATTGCGGAGCGCGGCGGCTCATGTTCCCGAGCTTGCGGGCGGCGGAGTCGACGCTCGGCGACACGCTCGCCGGCCGGCCCGCGTTCGGCGGGCACAGCGGCGACGTGCCCCATCTCCTGGTCCTCGTCGACGCCGCCGAGCCGGGTGCGGTGCTGGGGACCGAACGCAGCGTGGCAGGCGGGGGCGCCGCCGGAGTCACCGTCGTCGAGATCGGTGAGCGGTGTGGGGACATCGCCTCCCGCAACGGCATTCGGCTCACCGTCGACGCCGAGTCGCTCGCGGTCCGGACGATCGACGGGGCGGAGCGGTTCGCCCGACCCGACCAGCTGAGCCTGCCCGAAGCGGCGGTGTGCGCCCGCCGCCTCGCGCGCTACCGTCCGCCCGCCGCCGGTGTCACGGGCGCATCGGCGTCCGCCGAGCGGCCGGACTGGACGGCGCTGGTCGACCTGCCCGACCCCGCCGGCTTCGATCCCGCCGCGCGGTGGCGGGACCAACCGCCGCGCAACCGGTTACGGGTGCCGATCGGCGTGACGGCCGCCGGAGCCGTCGTCGAACTCGACCTCAAGGAGGCCGCCGAGCACGGCATGGGGCCGCACGGGCTCTGCGTCGGCGCCACGGGATCGGGGAATCCTGTCCGGCAGTTAGTACACAATTAAGCCGTGGGTACACGCACCGCCGCCAACGCGGCCATCTACTGCAGAATCAGCCGGGACAAGACCGGCGCCGGACTGGGCGTGGAGCGCCAGGAAGCCGATTGCCGCGCGTTGGCAAATCGGTTGGGCTGGAACGTGATTAAGGTATACGCCGACAACGACGTTAGCGCCTACAGCGGCAAGCGGAGACCGGACTACGAGGCGCTGCTGGCCGCCATGCGCAGCGGCCTCATCACAGGCGTGCTGGCCTGGCACCCTGACCGGCTGCACCGCAGCCCCAGGGAGCTAGAGACGTACATCGACCTCTCGGAGGCGCACGGCGTCACCACCCACACCGTGCAGGCCGGGCAGTGGGACCTGTCCACCCCCGCGGGTAGGTTGAACGCCCGTGTGGTGGGAGGGTTCAGCCGCTACGAGTCCGAGCACCGGGCCAGCCGCGTGCGCGCCGCCAACGAGCAGCGCGCCGTGAAGCGTGGCGGCTGGCACGGCGGGCGCCGCTGCTACGGCTGGGAACCTGACGGTCTCACGCCACGGGAGGCCGAGGCTGCGGAGCTACGCAAGGCCGCGGAGCAGATCGCAGAGGGCATCTCGCTGCGCGCCGTCGTGGCCGACCTCAACGCCCGAAAGGTGCCCACCACCACCGGCAGCAAGCCATGGGTCAGCGCCACCCTGCGCAGCGCGCTCATCAGCCCCCGGCAGGCCGGATTGTGCTCCTACCGTGGGGAAATCGTGGGGGAGGCCGAGTGGCCGGCGATCATCGCGCCCGACGTTTGGCACAAGGTGCACCGCACCCTTACTGACCCCGCGCGGCGCACCAACCACGTGGGCGGTGCCGTGAAGTGGCTGGGCAGCGGCATCTACCACTGCGGGGTGTGCGGCTCCGCTGAGCACATGCGTGCCCGCCTCACCACGGAGGGCCGCAAGCGGTACCGCTGCGCCAACCGCATCAAGGGGGACCCCGCCACCCACGTGGGCCGGGACGCCCCCCTGCTGGACGCCTACGTGGAGGCCACGCTGGTGGAGCGCCTGAGCGACCCCAAGGTGCTTCGCCGCATCACCAAGGCCCTGGACCAGGGACATGTGGACGCACCCAAGCTGCGCACCGAGTTGGCCGCCAAGCGCGACCTGCTCACGGAGGCCGCCCAGATGTTCACCGCCGGGGAGATCACGCGGGCGCAGCTGGCCACCATCACCGCAGACGCGCGGGCACGCATCGACGCCGTAGAGAGCCAGCTGGCGCAGGCGGGCACCAGCAGCCCGCTGGCGCAGTTCACCACCGGTGCGGACGTGGGCCTGGTGTGGTTCGGGCCTGGCGGCCCTGACGGTGACCGTGCGGGCGGGCTGTCCCTGGGCGCCCGCCGGGAGGTGCTGCGGCTGCTGTGCGACGTGACGATCCTGCCCGCCCCGTTTGGCCGCGCACCAGGCGGCGCGTACTTCAAACCGGACTGCATCCGCATCGACTGGCGCGGTCCCGCCGCGTAGCCCGAGTTGCTGCCGGGCGCGCTGATCTGTGTAGCGACCTGGTAGAGGGCAACACGCCGCAGCCCCACACGTACGGAACTCTGCACCAGGTGCCAACTCCCAGGTAAGCCGCGCCAAGCGCGCTTGGCATCCCCTGTAACGCAACAGCTTTCAACAGAGACGCGCACCACTGCCTGGTACCGTCCGTGCCACAACTAAACACCACCCACCCCAACCACGTCACGCTCAGCAGCCAGCCCACAAGGGGCCGTCAGACGGTTAACACCGAAAGGCGGTCCCATGCCCGTGGACGGCATCGCCCCGCAGACCCTCAGTACCCAGCAGGCGGCCAACGCTCTCGGCTGCAGCCTCAACACCCTCTACAAGCTGCTCGAAACCGGCAGCCTGCACAGCTTCCGCGTGGGCAGGCGGCTGCGCATCCGGCTGTCCGACCTGGAGCAATTCATGGCCAACGGCGGCACCCGATGACCGCCGCGGAAAGGGCCGGCGAACACCTGCCGCCGTGGCTGGCGAGGCTTTCCCCAGAGTGCCGAGACGCTGTGCGGCGCAATGTCGCCCAAGCGCCGCCACTGGCAGACGAGCAGGTCGAGCGCCTGGCGGCCCTGCTGCGCACCGGCGGTGGTGCCCGGTGAGTAATAGCCCACCAACGCAAGCAAGCCGCCCGCTGGGAGCGCGGCGGCCTGCAAAGCGTCTGGGGAGACGCGCCCAGCATGACACACACGCCCGACATTGCCCGGCAACCAAGGCGGCGCCCGGGTGAGTGGCTTCGACAAATTCGGCTGGCTCAAGGCCTTGCTGCGCGACCCGCGGTTCACCGACAGGGAGGCGCGGATAGGCGCGGCCATATGCGTCGAGTTCACGCGGGCTGACGGCACCGGCTGGGAGGTGCCATTGACCACGCTCGCTGCGGTGCCGCCAAGCGGTCTGTCTGTAACGCGGCTCAAGCAGTTGCTCGCGCGGCTCGTCCAGATGGGCTACCTGGTGGAGACATCGCGGTCAGGCGGTGGCCGTGCGCAGTTTGCGAAGCGGGCGCACAGCCTTGCCGGGCCGCCGAAACCTGGTACGCCAGCGGAGCAGGTTTCCGAGGAAACCCGGTACGCCAGCGTGCAAAACCTGGTACGCCAGCGTGTGAAACCTGGTACGCCAGCGTTACACAAAGTGGCCTCTGACCTGCAGCAATGCACCCCTACAGGTACTTCTACAGGTACTTCTACAGGTGTGTTGCGCGCGGGCGCGCGCGAGCGCACACGCCCAGACCCCTACTGCTCGAAGCACATGCCGGACGGGACGACGGACAACTGCGGCGGCTGCCTACGAGCCCGCAAGCGGTGCGAGCAGTGGGACAGCGAGCAGGAGCGCGCAGCTGCGGAGGCGGCAGCCGCCGCGAGGGCGCTGCGGGAGAACTGCCCCAGGTGCGAGGGCCGGGGTGTCGAGGACCTACCGGATGGCACGGGGCGCAAGTGCGACCACAGCGTGGTGGGCCACCAGGCGGCGGCTCTGTGAGCGCGGCATTGCGGCCCCACGTCAAAGCTGGCGGCCTAACGGGGTCCACCTGGTGTGGCCGTGCCCGGCGGGCGACTACGGCGACGCTGGAGGCCATACAGCGCTGGCGCCATGGCGCAATGCCAACAGGCGCAACACCATTGCGCCATGGCGCCACGCACGGCAGGTGGCCAGCGTGAGGCGCTGTGACGACTGCGGCACGCAGCTGTTGCGCACCAACCGCACCAGCTGCTGCGCGGAGTGCACCCTAATTCGAAAGAACGACCGGCTCACCACACCCGCCATGCGGGAGCGACGCGAGCAACTCTTGCGGGCCGCCGCCGTGGCTGCCCGCATCGCAGAGATGAGTGACGAAACACCAACCGATAGAAGGGAATACAGATGACCCGTACCAACGGCGCACCCGCGCCTGGCTCGCCACCCTTACCCGACCACATCTCCCACCGAGACGGAGTACTTGTCTACGACACGGGCACTCTCAAGTGCGACTTCGCGCAGGTGGGACGGGTGATAGACGAGTTACACGAAAGCCACTTCCTCAACGACCCCGACCTCGACAGAGACGTGCTGCACGTGCTCATCCTGAGCCGGTTGGTCGGCCACCAACAGGGCGACGGGACGTGCGCGTTCAGCGAGGAGCAGTTGTTCGCCGCCGCCGCGGATGGCCGGAACATTGACCTGGCCGACAGCATCATCGCCGCCGCGCGTCTTACCGCGGATGGCAAGCCGCACTATCACGCCGTTGCCGTACGGGACGGCATGCGCGGCATCACCGCTCAGTCAGGCCTGGAGGAGGCAAGGGTGCTGGCCCTCCAGGCGGGGCAGGACGAGCAGGAGCGCTGGGAAGCGGCCTGGGTCGTCGGTTGCGGCGAGCGATGCCGGGTCGAGGAGATTATCGACCCGGCCCGCAGTGACCCGGCTGCCTGGGGCGAACCAACCTGGACAGCAGCAGCCCGCCGGTGACCACACCGCCTGTCGCCGGCAATCCCGCCAAGGACCCGGCGCTGCTGGTGCCGTGCCCGGTGTGCCACGCGGAGGTGGGCCAGCCGTGCGTGGGCCGCCGCATGCGCAGCCCAGGGGACCGCCACCGCGAACGGGTCGAGGGGGCAGCTGCTGCTGCAGCGGCAGACCCGGCGCACTTGCCGCCGCCGTGGCCGGGCCGCGACACGTTCGACCTGGTGTGCATGGTGTGCCGCGAGGAGATCACCGCGCAGCGCCGGGGCTACGCCGCGGTGGACCGCCACGCCGCCATGCGCCGCACCGCCACGCTGGCGCAGTGGCGCGCAGAGCACGGGGTGGCAGGCCAGCACCTGCCGCCGCTGCGCTGGCGCCTGGTGCACGCGGACTGCGACCGGGTGCGGCGCCAGGCCCGCGGGGACGCCCGCATACGCGCGGAGGAACTGCGCACTGTGCGGCGGCTGCTGCGCATGAGCGCCGCCCTCACCACCCGGCGGTGGGTGGCTGACACGGATTGGCCAGCCCTGGTGGCCTACGTCATCCGGGGGTCTGCGGTCACGGCGGCCAATGCAGCGGCGGCACGGCGCCACGCGGAGGCCGCGAAGCGCGCTGTGCTGCAGGAGGACCGGGAACCGGATGCCGTCTGAGCAGTGGCGCCCGGTGCCGGGCTGGGAGCAGCTGTACGAGGTGTCCGACCTGGCCCGTGTCCGCAGCCTGGACCGCACGGTGCACCAGCTGGGGGAGACACGCACACGCCACGGCCAACTGCTGAGCGCCGTGTGGACCCGCGACGGACAGCTGCAAGTCAGCTTCTCCGCGGCAGGCCGCACCACCACCTACCGGCTGGCCGTATTGGTGCTGCGCACCTTCGTGGGTGAGGCGCCGCCGGGTTGCCGCCCGGCCTACGCCAATGACGATCCTGGAGATTGCCGCCTGGCGAACCTGCGGTGGGCGCCGCCGCCGCCGAAAGACGCGGCGGCACGACGCCACCCGGCACAGCATGCTGCGCAGCCGCCCGCCGCGCTGGTGTGCCATACCGAGGCCCGCGCGGAGATCACGCACTGGTCCTGTGCCGCCGAAGCGTGGGAAGCCGGGTACGAGCTTGCGCCGTGCTCGCGGGACTGCCGCGGCCTGCACACCATCGTGGCCGCAGACGGTAAGGGCCGCCTCCGCGCCACCACCCTGCACCGTGGCGCCACGGCGCCAAACAACAACCAGAGGGGAACGCCATGACCGATCTGCCGGGGCAGCTGCGCCAGCTGCCCGCCGAGGCCGTGATGCAGCTGGACGCGGAGTTCAGCATGCTGTCCCGCCTGCCCACCGCGCACACCGCCGCCGCCTGGGCTGACGGCTGGTGCTGGCGCATCCAGTGGGACCTAGGCCTGGACCAGCGCCACCTGGACCCGCCCGGCCTGGACACCCTGCGCCTTGGCGAACTGGTGGTGCTGCGCGACCACTTCGGGCAGTCCCGCTGGTGCTGCTCGCCCATCCCGGCCCTGGCGCAGTGGTGCCGCCAGCTGGTGGAGGCGCTGGTGGACGAGTTCGACCGCCGGGCGTGGGTGCGGGCCAACGAGGAGGCACGGTTCCAGATCATCGCCGCGGAGGAGAACCGGCGGGCGCGGGAGGGCAAGCCGCCACCGGACCTGCGCGGGCTGCCCACGTGGAAGGAAATCAGCACGCCGCCCGCGGATAGCTGAAATGCCAAGCGCGCTGGGCACTTACGGCAACACGCCGCGCCAGCGCGACCGCTAGACGGGTGTCGGCGGGCGGGCGTAGCATCCGGCGCAAGGCAAACCGCTGGTCCGCTGACGGGCTGGTCCGGCGGGGCGCCCATCGCCAGCTGGAACGTGAGCGCGTCGGACGCGACGGACAGGCCGAACCGGCTGGCGGCGGCCCGTAGGCGCCCTGGCACAGGGCACGCGGGCCACTCAATCAGCTATGCACATGCGTTGCGCGGAAACGCGATTCGTCGCGCGCGCCTACCCACAGGAGACACGCCAATGTCTGGCATCCAGGAACAACTCGACCGCCTGGTGGCGCTGCGCGATCAGGCCGCCGCCAAGGTCACCGCCATCCTCGACAACGCCGAGGGGGAGGGCCGCACCCACCTCACGCCGGAAGAGACCACCGAGTGGCGGCAGCGCACCGCCCACATCGCAGAACTGGACGAACTGATCGAACACCAGCGCGGCGAACTCCAGCGCAGCGGAAAGCTCAACCACGATGCGCAGCGCGTGCGCCAGGCGTCCGGCCAGCCCGGCGGTGGCGCAGAGTCCGAGAGCGCGGCGTGGGCGCAACGCGCAGCGCAGGCCATCCACAGCATGGGCGGGGAGGGCCGCGCACTCACCAGCGGCGCAGTGGACGTGCCCCGCCTGGTGGAGCCGACCGTGACGCCCATGGCCCGGCCCAAGCGGCTCATCGACCTGCTGGTCAACCGCAAGCAACTGGAGGGCAACGCCTTCGAGTACTTCCGGCAGACCGTGCGCACCAACAACGCGGCACCGGTGGCCGACAACGCGCTCAAGCCCACCAGCGTGCTGACCACCACCGCGGTGCAGGACCGTGCCCGCGTCATCGCCCACCTGTCCGAGCCCGCCCCCATCCGGCTGCTGCAGGACGTGGAGGGCCTGGAGCAGTGGCTGGCCACCGAGATGGCAGAGGGCGTGCTGGACGCGCTGGAGCGCCAGGTCATCGTGGGCAACGGCACCGGGGAGAACATGCTGGGCGTGCGTGCGGTGCCCGGCACCACACAGGTCGCCTACGCCACCAGCGTGCCCACCACCATGCGCAAGGCGCTGTCCGCGCTGCAGCTGGCCGGCGAAGCTCCCAACGCGGTGGTGATGCACCCCACGGACGCGGAGACAGTGGACCTCACCCGCTGGGGCACAGACGGCGGGTTCCTCACCGGCGGCTACGCCAACGATCCCGGCGCCGGATTCGGCACCAGCGCCAACATCTTCGGCGGCCCCGAGATCCAGCGCGTCATCAGCCCCAGCGTCCCGGCAGGCACCGCACTGCTTGCCGACTGGAGCGTGGTGCGGCTGTACGTGCGGGAGGCAGTCAACGTGCTGCTGGACATGTCCGGCGAACTGTTCACCAAGAACCAGTTCATCGCCCGCGGGGAAGGCCGCTTCGGGCTGGGCGTGCTGCGGCCCAGCGCCATCGCCGTTATCGACCTGACGCCGTAATGCCTGCCACCGAGGACGGGATCACGGCGGTGCCCACCGGTAACGGGCGGTGGCGCTGGACCTGGCGCGCACCGTGGGGTGCGGTCCACACGGCGCACGACACCAACAAGACGGAGGCGCTGGCGCTGGCTGCCGGGCGCCGGTGGCTGCGCAAGCAGCAGCGCCCGTGAACGTGTGGGACCAGGACGACGGCGGCGAGTGGCTGGAGATCAGCCAGTGCGCCAAGCGCATGGGCATCACACCCGAGCGTGTGCTCGACCTGGTGCGGCGCCGTGCCCTGCGCAGCCGTCACGCCTACGGCGTCACCCTGGTGCAGCCCGCCATCCTGTCCGGCGCCGTGTAGGAGAGCTTGCCGCCGCGTGCCTCCTCGTCAGTCGTGGCGGCGGCAAGGGTGTGCGGTGCGGGTCCAGACCAGCGGCCCGCACCGCCACCCAACCGAGCACCGTGCTGCGCGGCACCGCCAGGCCAGACCACCGGCCCCTACCGCGTCCAGCCCACCGGGCCGCGCAGCACGGCCAAGCAACCACACCAGGCGGCACGCCAACGAGCGCCAGCGGCGACCACAGCGGCAGCCCAACACCGCCACCACCGCGCCGACCCACGGGGGGTAAGGGGGTGCTCAAAGTCCCCAACCTGGCCAGCCCCCGACCGATCCGGCTCCGGTTTTCTCCCCCCGCCATGGTGAACGCGCAACACCGGCCTGGCGGGGTCAGCTGGGAGGCCGCTGGCGGGGCCTAGAACAGCCGTGATCTGGCCGGATTCGCCCGGCTACGGCGTCAGTCGGAGCGGCTGGGCGTTTACCACCAAAGTGAACACCCGGCGCGCAGTCGGTTCTGGGTGTGTACCAGAGGGAGGGCGCGATGCCGAGGCTCTACGACGACGCGGCGCGGGCGGCCCGTGATGCGCAGCTGCTGCGGCTGTACCTGGCGGGCCACAGCTACCGCGCCATGGCGGCGCAGCCCGGCCTGGACCTCTCCCTGCGCGGTGTCGTCAAGGCGGTGCGGCGCCAGCTGGCCGCCGGGCTGGACCAGGCTGCCGTGGCGGCAGCCTTCGCTGCCGCGTACCGGGCCGCCTGTGCCGGGGACCCCCGGGGCGCGCGGGCGGTAAGCCGTCTGCTAAGCGCGCTGGGCAGTCCCGGCGTGGCGCCGCCCGAATCGAGCGGTGGGTGAGGCACCATAGTTGCTGGCGGTGTACCGGCCAGGTCTAACTGCGCCCCCACCCCGTAGAAACATCCGCGACGGAAGTTAGCCGAATGCCGAAACGTAGCCCCTGGGCAGGACACCACAAGCGTGAAGGGGCGGCCAACGCCAAGATGCTCCAAATCTGGCTGTCAGCCGAACACCCCTGCACGTGCGGCCACCCCCAGGGCTTCCACCGGGACACTGACGACGGCAAAAACCTCGGCAGGTGCGAACCTGCCGACTGCGACTGCACGGCGTTCGAGGAAGACGTGATCGCCGCAGCTGCGCGGCGACAACCACCCCAGCCTGTGCAGAGGCCACCCCAGCCGGTGCGGCGGCGCGGGCGCAGGATGAGCGATGACGACGCGCTGGCGCGGGCCATGCGCGCCGAGGAGCAGCGGGAGGTTAGCGCTGATGAGGCGTGGGACCGCGCGCTGCACGCCAAGCGCCCCAACCCCATCGGCAAGCCCCGGCGCGAGACGCTCGACAACCCGGCGGCCATGGACGCGCTGCGCCAGCTGGGCGGCAGCCCAGAGGACCTCACCGGCAGCTGAAAGCACATCACCCCGGCGCGCAGGCCGGGGTGATGTAGGCAGGGGGTGAGCGGCGGGCCGCTGGGGCGTCACTCCTCCAGCTTCGCCACAGCCTCCCTGTAGGGCAGGTCCCGGTATTGCCGGTGGCTCAGCTGCGGCGCGCCGTTCTCGTACCGCTGCGCCAGGTCCTCGGCTTGCGCCCTGGTGGTGCACACGCCTCCCACTGGCGTGAAGGCGCTGCCTCCCTTCTGCGCCGCGTGGTACTCACGGTCGCCTGTGCGGGTGATGCGGTAGACGTAGCGCCCGCCGCCGCGTGCCCGCCACTGGTTGGCGTCATCCCGCCACTGCTCGAACGCCAGCTGCACCGGCTGGTGCCAGGCCCGCCGGGCTGCCCCGGTAGTGGCGGCGGGTTCCGGCGTGGACGCGGCCCGTCGCTTGACGGTGTGCCGTGGCGAACTCTTTGGCGCTGCGTGGCCGCTGCACGCGGGGGTCGTGTAGTTGCTGCTCACTGTGGGTTTCCTTCCGGTGGGTGGCGGCCCGCTGCGGGCTGCTCAGCAAACGCCACGCTAGCCTCGGTCGCCCTGCCGCTCAAGCCTCCCGGCGCGCCTGCCAGCGTGCTGGGCGGCCACAAGCCGAAACTGTGCACTTATTGCGTAACGGGTAAGTCGGAGTTCCTGCGCACCCTGACGCTCGGCCTGGTGGCCAACCATTCGCCCGCCACCCTGAACCTCATCCTGGTCGACTTCAAGGGCGGCGCAACGTTTCTCGGGTTCGACCGGCTGCCGCACGTGTCGGCGGTCATCACCAACCTCGCCGACGAGGCGCCGCTGGTGGCCCGCATGCGGGACGCGCTGGCGGGGGAGCTGAACCGTCGCCAGGAGGTGCTGCGCGCGGCCGGCTGCGCGGGCGTCGCCGACTACGACCGCGCACGGTCCGCAGGTCGCGCGCTGCCGCCGCTGCCGGCGCTGTTCATCGTGGTCGACGAGTTCTCCGAGATGCTCACCCAGCACCCCGAGTTCGCCGAGCTGTTCGTGGCGATCGGGCGGCTCGGCCGGTCGCTGCGGATCCACCTGTTGCTGGCGAGCCAGCGCCTCGACGAGGGCCGGCTGCGGGGCCTGGAGTCGCACCTGTCCTACCGCATCTGCCTCAAGACGTTCTCCGCCAACGAATCCCGCACGGTGCTCGGTGTGCCCGACGCGCACACCCTGCCCGGCAACCCGGGCGCCGCCTACCTCCGCACCCCGTCGGGTGAGCTGACTCGCTTCCAGGCGGCCTACGTCTCGGGCACCTACGCCGCGCCGGCCGCCCGGGCGACCACGACGGCGCCGGCCCGCCCGCGCGTGACGCGGTTCTGCGCCGCCCCCGTCGGCAGCGTCAGCATGGCCGCCGCGTCGCCGTCGGCCGCGTCGCCGTCGGCCGCGGCGCCGGACGCCGGCAACCGGACCGTGCTCGACGCCGTCGTCGGCTGCCTGACCGGGCACGGTCCCGACGCGCACCGCGTGTGGCTGCCGCCGCTGGCCGAATCCCCGCCGCTGGACCGCCTGCTCGAGCACGCGGGCCCGCTCGCGGTGCCCGTCGGCGTGATCGACCGGCCGTATGACCAGCGCCGCGATCCGCTGCTGGTCGAGCTCGGCGGCGCGGCCGGCAACGTGGCCGTCGTCGGCGCGCCGCAGGCCGGCAAGTCGACGACGCTGCGGACGCTCGTCCTGGCGCTCGCGAGCTGCCACCGCCCCGCCGACGTGCAGTGCTACTGCCTGGACTTCGGGGGCGGATCGCTCGCGGCGCTCGCCGGGCTGCCGCACGTGGGCGCCGTGGCGGGCCGCGGGCAACCCGACCTGGTGCGGCGCACGGTCGCCGACATGACGATGCTGCTGCGCGCCCGCGAGGACCGCTTCCGCGAGCTCGGGATCGATTCCATGGCCGAGTTCCGGCGCCGCTGCGCCGCGGGCGACCCCGCCGTCGCGGGGGAGCGGTCCGGCGACGCCTTCCTCGTCGTGGACGGCTGGTCAGCCATCCGCCAGGAGCACGAATCGCTCGAAGCGACGATCACCGACCTCGCCGCCCGCGGGCTGTCCTACGGCATCCACGTGGTGATCGCGGCGTCGCGGTGGGCCGAGCTGCGGGCAGCCGTCAAGGATCAGCTCGGTACCCGCATCGAGCTGCGGCTGGCCGACAGCGCCGACTCCGAGCTCGACCGCAAGGCCGCCGCGCTGGTGCCCGCCGATCGGCCCGGGCGCGGGATCACCCCTGCGGGCGAACAGTTGCAGGTCGCGCTGCCACGCCTGGACGGCCGCGCGGACGCGGCGGATCTCGCAGCAGCGCTCGGGGAGGCCGCCGACGGTTTGCGCGCCCGGCACGGCGACGAGGCGGCGCCACCGGTGCGCCTGCTCCCGGAGGTCGTCGAGTTCGCCGCGCCGGCGGGCGAGGGCTCGGCGGTTCGGCTGGCGCTGGGTCTGGCAGAGGGCGACCTCGCGCCGGTCTGGCTCGATTTCACCGAGCAGTCCCATCTGCTGATCCTCGGCGACAACGGCTGCGGCAAGACAGCGGTGCTCCGCACGGTGTGCAGGTCGTTGTGCCACGACGCGTCCGGCGCGGCGCGCGTGCTGGTCGTGGACTACCGGCGCACGCTGCTCGGCGTCGTCGAGACCGACCACCTCTTCGGCTACGCGATGTCCGCGACCGCCCTCGAGTCACACGTCACCGCGCTGACGTCGGAACTGCGCTCGCGGCTTCCCGGCGCCGACGTCACGCAGGCGCAGCTACGTGACCGGAGCTGGTGGAGCGGACCGGAGATCTACGTCGTCGTCGACGATTACGACCTGGTCGCCACCGCCGGTGGCAATCCGCTGCTGCCGCTGCTGGAGTTCGTGCCGCAGGCCCGCGACGTGGGCCTGCACCTGGTGGTCGCTCGGCGCACCGGCGGTGCCGCCCGCGCCATGTTCGATCCGCTCTTGGGGCGGCTCCGCGAAGTCGGCTGCGCCGGGCTCATGATGAGCGGTGGCGCCGACGAGGGCGTGCTGATCGGCGGCGTGCGACCGGCCGTCCTGCCGCCGGGACGGGGCACCCTGGTCACCCGCCGCGGTGGCGAACAGGTGCTCCAGGTCGCCTGGAGCCCCGAATGACCGCGGCGACGACGTGGCGGGCCGTGATCGCCGTCGGACCGAGTGCCGTCTGCGTCCGGCGGGCCGGTGCGGGGGAGTGCGACCGACTCGACGCCGAGGTGGTCGACGCCGCGCTGACCGGAGTCGACGACGACGTGGTGCTGCTCGACGACGAGCCGATTGCGGTCGAGGCGCTGTGGCACGGCATCTTCGCGGGCGCCCTGCGCGGCATCACCGGCGGCGTGGCACTCGTCTTCCCGACGGCATGGCCCGCCGCTCGGTGCGAGACGGTCGCCGCCGTCGCCCGGCAGCTGACCGCGGACGTGACCGTGCACCGCCGCGCGGAACTGCTCGCGGAACCGGCTGCGGCGCTGATCGTCGAGATCGGGCCGGACGCGGTGTGCATCTGCACGGTCGCGCCGGAACCGACGGTCCTCGACCTGGTCAGCCGGGACGCCCCGCCCGCCGACGTCGCGGACGCGGTCGTCAAGGTGGCGGCCCGCCACGTTCGCGGCGCGGTGGGCATCGACTGCCCCGACGAGGTGCCCGGCGCCACCGTGCTGGCGACGATGATCGGCGCGCGCCTGCGCGAGCGTGGCCGGTGCGCGACCACGGTCGGCGACGACCGGTTGTTCGCGGTCCCGCCGGCGGACGCGCCGGTGAAGCGGCAGTTCGTCGGCACTGCCACGCAGTGGCCGAGGCGGCGGCTCGTGGTGATCGCCGCGCTGGCGGCCGCAGCCCTCGTGGGCGCGCCGTTCCTCGCGATTGCTCAGCGCACCCCGCCGGCACCGATGCCCACCGCCCTGTTCGTCGAGGGGCGGGTCGCGGTCGAGATCCCCGTCGACTGGACCGTCGAGCGCATCACCGGCGGTACCGGATCGGCGCGGGTGCAGGTGACCTCGCCGGCGGATCGACAGACCGCGCTCCACCTCACCCAGGCGCCGCTGCCGCCGGGCGACGATCTGGGCGATGTGTCCGCCGCGCTGCAGACCGCGATCGACACGGCGCCCGGCACCTTCCTCGACTACCGCTTTGACGACCGACGCGGCGACCGCGACGTCATCTCCTACCGCGAAGTGCGACCCAGCCGCACGGTGCAGTGGCTGGTGTTCGTCGACGGGCCGGTGCGGATCGGCATCGGCTGCCAGAGCGCCGCGGGGCAGGAGCGGGCGATCGAATCGGCCTGCACGCGCGCCGTCGCGTCCGCCCGGGCGCTGCCGCGCAGCTGAGCGGAACCGAATCGGTTGGTGCGCAGTCCAACCCAGTAGTTCACAACCGATCAGGGGGAGCCATGACCACACCGGCCGGCGGCAGTGCCGCCGCATCGAACACACTCACCACCGACTTCGAGCTCATGCGCCACGTGGCCGGCCAGGCCGAGGCGCGCAACGAGGAAATCCGGGCCATGCTGCACAGCTTCATCGGCCGCATGACCAGCGTGCCCGCCACGGTGTGGGGCGGCGCCGCCGCCACCGCCTTCCGCGGCGTCGTCGACCGCTGGAACACCGAATCGCTGAAGCTCCACCAGGCGCTGCAGGGCATCGCCGAAACCATCCGCAGCAACGAGCGGGCCCTCGCCGCGGCCGCCGAGGCGCACTCGCAGCAGCTCGGTTCCGTCGCCTCCGGCATCTGACCACCGAAACCGAATCAGGAGCACTTCATGGACCCCGTGCTGTCGTACAACTTCGACGAAATCGAGTTCACCGTCCGTCAGGACATCCACGCCACCTCCGCCCGGCTCAACGGCGCGCTGGAGGACCTGCGGTCGCAGATCGCGCCGCTACAGCAGGTGTGGACCCGCGAAGCCGCCGAGGCCTACCGCGCCCAGCAGGCCAGCTGGGACTCCGCGGCCGCCGCGCTCAACGACATCCTGTTCCGCCTCGGCAACGCCGTGCGCGACGGCTCCGACGAGGTGGCGGCCACCGACCGCCGCGCCGCGGGCGCCTGGGGGTAGCCCGCGCCGGCGCAGCAGAGACCCTGTGCGGTCCCGATAGGAGGGGAGCCTTCGGGACCGCACAGTTCTGTCTGCAGCGGACGCAACCACGGCGGCGGGCGTAAGAATTCGGACATGAGCCGCAGCGCGTGAACCGCGGTCGCGCGGTTATTCAGCCGGGGACCGGCAGAGGTCGGTTGAACCGAGCGCGCGACGAGGGGTGCCGAAGATATGTCCGAACGGCTGGGAGTGGCGGTGATCGGCCTCGGCGGTGCGGTCGCGACCACAGCGGTGGCAGGGATCGAGATGATCCGCAAAGGCTCCAGCGACCTGTCGGGGCTTCCGCTGGCCGACAAGCAGGTCGACGGGCTGCCGGATTACCGCGACATCGTCTTCGCGGGCTGGGACTTGAGCCCCGACGACCTGGCGACCGCCGCCATGCGCCACGGCGTCATCGGCGAAACCCAGCTCAAGGACGGCGCGTCGGCGCTGCACGAGATGCGGCCGTGGGCGGCGGTCGGCAGCCGCGACTTCTGCGCCAACATCGAGGGCGCCAACAAGATCGCCGCCGATGGGCACCGCGCCGCCGTCGAACGCATCCAGGCCGACCTCGCGGGCTTCAAGCGCGGCAACAACCTCGATCGGATGGTCGTGCTCAACCTCGCCTCCACCGAGCGCAAGGCCGACGCCGACGCCGAGGCGCTGCAATCGGTGGCCGCCTTCGAGCGCGGACTCGACAGCGACGACCCCGCGATCAGCCCCGCGATGATGTACGCCTACGCGGCGATCTCGCAGGACACGCCGTACGCCAACTTCACGCCGTCGGTGGCGGCGGACGTTAAGCCGCTCGCCGACCTCGCCGCGCAGCGCAACGTGCCGGTGGCGGGCAAGGACGGCAAGACCGGGCAGACGCTGCTCAAGACCGTCATCGCCCCCGCGCTGCGGGATCGGGCACTGCACGTCGACGGCTGGTTCTCCACCAACATCCTGGGCAACTCCGACGGGCTCGCGCTCGACGACCCGAAGTCGCTGGAGAGCAAGGTCGGCACGAAGCTCTCCGTGCTCGACCAGCTGCTCGGCTATCCGGTCGAGGACCACATCGTGATGATCCACTACTACCGACCGCGCGGCGACGACAAGGAAGCCTGGGACAACGTCGACTTCACCGGCTTCCTCGGCCAGAAGATGCAGCTCAAGCTGAACTTCCTGTGCAAGGACTCGGTGCTCGCCGCGCCGCTGGCGATCGAGATCGCGCGCTGCCTGACACTGGCGCAGCAGCGCGGCGAGGGCGGCGTGCAGGAGCAGCTCGGCGTGTTCTTCAAGTCCCCGCAGACCCGCGGCGGCCAGCCCGAGCACGAGTTCTTCGCCCAGCAGGCGACGCTGGACGCGTGGTTGGCGGCGCGGTGACCGGTGTCGCCGCGCCGGCGCACCAGCTGACGCCGGCGGTGCTCCCGCTGTTCCGCGAACTGGGAGACCTCAAGCGGATCCGCACCGCCGACCGCGACGGGTCCCTCGCCGAGCGGTTGTTCCGCGACGCGTGGGCCGGCATCGTCCGCGGCGAACCGCACACCGACGTGATGGCACGCACCGTCGCCGCGGCGCTCGCCGCCGCCCGGCTCGGCGGGCTCGACCTGCGCACCCTGCGCACGCTCGGGCTCCGCGACGACGCCGAGGCCGTCCTGCAGGACGCCTTCGACGAGGTGACCGGCGACATCGACGGTGGGCTCGCCGGCCGGCTCCGGAGCGCGCTGCCCGATGGCGCGCCGGCATCGGGCACGACACCGCCGTTCGTCGACGCGCTGGCCCGGCAGCCACGCGCCGGGGTCACCAGCCCGGGCCGGCCGCGGATCATGTTGGCGCCGTTCGAGAACCACGCCGAACACTGCCTGCTGGTCGCGGTGTACGGCGTGCTGGTCGCGCCGTGGTACCACGCCGATCCGACGCCGGTGTTCGTGGCGTCGCTGGCCCACCACCTGCACAACGCGGCGATGCCCGACTCCGGGTTCAGCGGCGAGATCCTGCTCGGCGGCACGCTCGACGGCGTCGTGAGCCGCGCCCGCGACCACGCGCTGGCCCAGCTCGACCCGGCGCTCGCAGACCAGATCCGCACCGCGCTCGCCCCGATCGGCGGCGACGCCACCGCCGAAGCCCGCGCGTTCCACGTCGGCGACGTGCTCGACCGGGTGCTGGAGATCCAGCAGCACCTGCGGACCGCGTCGGTGACCATGACCGATGTGCTCGACACCTACGGGCTCGTCCACGACGGACCCGTCAAGGCGTTCCACGACCGCATCCTGGCGGATACCGGCCTGGCGTGAGCATGCTCGTCTCGCCCGCCACCGGCGAACCGTTGCGGTCCGACACCCCGCACTCGCTCGCCGACGGCGCGGGCGGCCGCTGGCCGGTGGTCGACGGCATCCCCTACCTGCGGGGCGGGCGCGACGACCTGGTCGCGACGGCGCTGGCGCACCTGGACGCCGGCCGGTCCGACGACGCGCTCGTCGCGTTGCTCGCCGACCAGGACGACTGGTGGACCGGCCCGACCGCCGAGCCCGCCGCGCTGCGGCGCCTGGTCGCCGAGCGGGCGTCGCTGACGCTGCGGGAGGCGCTGGCGCTGCTGCAGCTGGGCCCGGTCGCCGACTATTTCACCTACCGCTGGGGCGATCCCACCTATCTCGGCGCGCTGGCGCTGCTGCAGGCGCACTGGCAGGCGCCGGACACGGCGTTCGAATTGGCCTGCGGCATCGGTCATTTCGTGCGGGAACTGTCGCGGCGCGGGGTTCGCTGCACCGGCGCCGACGTGGTGTTCGCCAAGTGCTGGGTGGCGCGGCACTGGGTGGCGCCCGACGCCGACTACCTGGTGTTCGACGCCGCCCTGCGGTGGCCGATCGGCGACGCGCGCTTCGACCTCGTCCAGTGCCATGACGCGTTCTACTTCCTGCCCCGGCAGGACGAGGTCGCGGCGCGGTTGCGCGACGCCGTCGCACCCGGCGGCACGCTCGCGGTCAGCCACGTCCACAACGCCGGCTACGCGGGCGGGGCGAAGGGGCCGGCACGATCGGCCGCCGAGTGGGCGGCGCTCTTCCCGGCCGCCGCGGTGTACGACGAGCGGACCCTGCTCGACGCGCTGCTCGACGCCGGCACGCCGCAGCCCGTCGGCTGGGCCGAGGACCCGGCGATCGAGGCGTGGTCGCTCGTCGAACCCGCCGGGCCGGCGCGCGCGGTCGCCGGCGGAGTCGCCGAGCCGCCCGCCGACGCCCACCTACAGCCGCACCCGCTGCTCGACGGCGACACCGTGCGCTGGCCGTCGGCGCGCTACCGCGAGGAGTACGCCACGAGCCCATGGCAGGACGTGGCGTTCGACCCGGTCCGCAGCCGCCGTCTCGTCGACCTCCCGGAGCGGTGGTGACGATGGCGGGCACACGCTGGGGGATCGCCGGGTTCGGCTGGGTGGCCCGCGACTACATGGCGCCGGCGATCGCGGCCGCCGGCGGCACGCTCGTCGCCGTCGCCGACCCGTCGCCACGCGCCCGGGCCGCGGCGGAGGCGGCCGGGATCGCCGCCTACGACGACGCGGGCGCGATGCTCGCGCGCGGCGACGTCGACCTGCTCTACGTCGCCACCCCGAACAACGCCCACTTGCCGCCGGTGCTGGCCGCCTGCGCGGCGGGCGTGCCGGTGCTGTGCGAGAAGCCGATGGCCGCCACGCTCGCCGACGCCGAGGCCATCGCCGCCGCGGTGACCGACGCGAACGTGTTGTACGGCACCGCCTTCGACCAGCGCCACCATCCGGCGCACCGCCGGCTCGCCGAGCTGATCGCCGACGGCGCCGTCGGGCGCCCACTCGCCGTGCGGATCGTCTACGCGTGCTGGGTCGGTGCGCAGTGGTCGGCGGACGGCTCCGAGCGCCCGAACTGGCGGGTCGACCCGACGGCGGCCGGCGGCGGCGCCGTCATCGACCTGGCGCTGCACGGCCTTGACCTCACGCAGCTGCTCGTCGGACAACCGTTGCAGCGATTGCACATCGACGTCCAGCAGCGCCTGCACTCCTACCCCGTCGACGACGGCGGCGTGCTGTCCGGGCGCACCACCACCGGGGTGCTGGTGAGCAGCCACGTCGCCTACAACTGCTGCGAGCAGCTGCCCCGGCGCCGGCTCGAGGTGCTCGGTGAATCGGGGCTGCTGACCGCCGTCGACACCATGGGCCAAACCGCCGGCGGCACGCTCACGCTGACCCGCGACGACGGCGCCGACCTGATCGGCTTCGGCGACGCTTCCCCGTTCACCGCACAGGCCGCCGCGTTCCAGCGGGCGGCCGCCGGTGAGCCGCACGACTTCTCGATCACCCGCGACCTCGACCTGATGCGCCTGTTCGACCGAGCCTACAAGGAGGCGTGCGCATGCCGTTGAGCCATTTCGCCTGCGCGCACTGCGGTTTCTGGCAACACCACTTCGCGCCGCCGGACTGCCCGGTGTGTACCGACGTGCGCAACGACCTGCCCGCCGACGGCTGGTGTTTCCTGCCCGAGGAGCAGGTGCGCGCCGGCCACACCGGCGAGGTGCGGCAGGTCGCCGAGAACCTCTACGCCTGCACCACGCAGCCGTCGCTGGGTCTCGGCGGCACCGGCTGGCTGATCACCCGGCCCGAGGGCAACATCGCGTTCGAGGCCGCGCCGTACTACTGCGACGAGATGCTTTCCGCCATCGCCGATCTCGGTGGTGTGGCGGTGTTGGCCGCCAGCCACGCCCACGCCTACGGCGCGCTGTGGCAGCTGCAGCGCGCATTCGACCCGCCCGTCGTCGCCATCCACCGCGACGACCTGCGGATGACCAAGGCGTTCCGGGTCACGCGGCCCTACGACGACGTGCTCGAACTGGCGCCCGGCTACACGCTGCACCACACCGGCGGCCACTACGAGGGCCACGCGGCGCTGCACGATGCGCCCGGCCGGCGACTGTTCTGCGGCGACATGTTCAAGATCGACCAGGACGAGCACGGCCGCAGCTCCGCCATCAGCAGCCACAAGGCGTTCCACAAGGAGATCCCGCTGACGCACAACGAGATCCGGCGCTACCGCGACGTGATCGCGCCGCTCGACTTCGACGCCGTGCTCACCCCGTTCGAGTACGCGCCCGAAATCGGCCGCGACCTCGCACTCGCCGCGCTCGACGACCAGCTGGCGCACCCGCCGGCCGTCCGCGCCGTCGCGCTGGAGGCGCTGCGGTGATCGTCTCCGACCATCCCGTGCCCGACGTCGTCGCCGCCTACATCGACGCACTGCCGCCCGGCGACTGGTTCTTCTTCGACATGAGCCCGCTCGACGTGACCGGCGTGCCGGCGTGGAAGGCCGCGTTCTTCCCGCACGACCCGGCCGCGGCCGGCTGCGACATGCAGCAGGGCACCGGGTACGGCGCCGAGCCCGAGCAGGCGATGATCGCCGCCACCGCGGAGGTGCACGAGGAGGTGCGCGCGCGCCTGGGTTTTGCTGCGCTGCCGCAGGTGTCGGGCAGCTACACCGACCTCGCGCGGGAGCGCGGCGGGGACGGCGTCGTCGACCCGCTGACGCTGTGCCTGCCCGCCGGGTCGGCCGTCGACCGCGACACGCCGCTGCGGTGGGTCACCGCGGCGCGCTGGTTCACCGGCGAACCCGTGCTCGTGCCGGTCGACGTCGCGGCGCTGACCGCCGACCACCTCCCGCCCGGCTACCGGCCGTTCACCACCTTGATCACCAACGGTCTGGGCGCCGGACCGTCCCGGTCCTGGGCGGCGGCGCACGGCATCTTCGAATGTCTGCAGCGCGACGGCAACGGCCTGGTGTTCCGCGCCATGGACGCCGGTGTCCGGCTCACGTTCGACGACGGCGGGCTGCCGCCGCAGGTCGGCGCCGTGGCGGACCGGATCGCCGCCGCCGGGATCGACCTGCTGCCCAAGTTCGCCACCGACGAGTTCGGCTTCGCCAACCTCTACGTCGTCGGCGCCGACTACGACCCGGCCGGGCTGCGGATCCCGATCGCGATGACCGGCGCTGGGGAGGCCGCCGACCTCGACCGCGGGGCGGCGCTGCGCAAGGCCGTGCTGGAGTACGCCCACGCCCGGGCGCGCAAGGCGTTCGTGTTCGGTCCGCTGGAGCTCGTCGCGACGGTGATGCCGCCCGGCTACTGGGAACGGGCGCGGGTGTGCTGCGACCGGGCCGCGCGGGCCACCGAGCCACGGCAGGTCGAGGCGTTCCGGCGCTGGCTCGCCCTCGACGGCAACGGGCTGCGCGACCTGTTCGCCGACCCGGTGTTCGCGGTGCGCTCGTCGCGATCCTTCGGCACCCTGCCGGCGAGCACGGTGCGCTCGCCGGTCGAGAAGGGGCACGAGGCGGCCCGCCGCCTCCGCGCCGCCGGCCTGGACCCGTTGATCGTCGACTTCACCGCGCCGGGCAGCGCCATGCACGCCGTGCGGGTGATCGTGCCCGGCCTGGAGGTGGAGACCATGAGCTACCACCGGATCGGGGAGCGCAACACCGCCAAGCTGATCGCCGCGGACAGCCCGCTGATCCGCATGGGCGAACCCTCCGACACCCGGCGCCCGGTGCGGCTGCCGCCGGAGGCCTACGACCGGCTCGGCGGGGTGCCGCTGCTCGACACCGCGGCCGTCGACGCGAAGGTGGGCGCGCTCTATCCGCTCTACCGGGAGCCCGGCGCCCACGAGATGCTGTTCCACACCCGGGCGGCTGCGTAACGTGCGCTACGCCTACAACACCAACGGCGCCGCGAACCACCGGCTCGACGACGCGATCCGGCTGATCGCCGACGCCGGCTACGACGGCGTCGCGCTCACCCTCGATCACCACCACCTCGACCCGCTGGCCGACGGTTGGCGGCGGGAGGCGGAACGCGTTGCGGCGCTGCTGGATTCGCTGTCGCTGGGCAGCGTCGTCGAGACCGGCGCGCGGTACCTGCTCGATCCGCGCGACAAGCACCAGCCGACGCTCGTCAGCGCCGAGCCGGCCGGTCGCGCCCGTCGCGTCGACTTCCTGCGCCGCGCGGTCGACGTCGCGGCGGTGCTGGGCTCCGAGACCGTCAGCTGCTGGGCGGGCGTGCCCAAACCGGGCGTCGACCGCGACGCCGCGTTCGGCTGGCTCGACGCCGGGCTCGCGCAGGTGTGCGCGTACGCCGACAGCGCGGGCGTGTCGGTGAGTTTCGAGCCGGAACCCGGCATGCTCGTCGAGACCGTCGGCGACTACGAACGCCTCGCCGCGCGGCACCCGAGCCTGCGGCTGGCGCTCGACACCGGTCACTGCCTGGTCACCCAGGACGTCTCACCGCACGACGCCGTCCGCCGCTGCGCCGGGGCGCTCGGCAGCGTCGCGATCGAGGACATGCGCCGCGGCGACCACACCCACCTGCCGTTCGGTGAGGGCGACATGGACGTTCCCGCGGTGCTGGCGGCGCTGCGCGACGTCGAGTGGCGGGGCCTGGTGTGCGTCGAGCTGTCGCGGGAGAGTCCGCGGGCGCACCAGGCGATCCCCGAGGCGATCGACTACCTCAAGGCGGCGCAGCGATGAGGGTCTGCTTCGTCTCGCGGCGCTTCTTCCCGGCGATCTCCGGCATGTCGATCTACGCGATCAACCTGCTCCGCGAGCTGGTCGCGGCCGGCCACGACGTCACCATGATCAGCCAGTTCTACGGCGACCCCGCCCGCCGCGCCGTCTACGGCGGCGGACCGCCGCCGCCGGTGCCCGGCGTAAAGGTGATCGGCTTGGAGGCGGTGGGTGAGCAGGACGGCGGCGACTTCGAACGCGACGTCGAGACCATGGCCGCCACGATCGCGGCCGAGCACCGGCACCGGCCGTTCGACGTGCTGCACGCGCAGTACGGCTACCCGACCGGCTGGGCCACGCTGATCGCCGCCCGGCGGCTGGGCGTGCCGTGCGTGGTGTCCGTCCAGGGCGGCGACGGGCACTGGGTGGGGTCGTGCTGCGAGACGCACAGGTTGGCGATGGTCCGGGTGCTCGACGGCGCCGACGCGCTGCTCATCGGCGGCCGCAGCTTCGCCGAGGAGGTCCGCGACCGGCTCGGCACGCCCGTCGAGCGGTTCACGATCGTGCCGGGCGCCGTCGACACCACCCGCTTCACCCCGGGCCCGCCGGCCGAGGGCCCGGTGCGGCTGCTCTACCACGGCCGCGTCGACCGCCGCAAAGGCGTGCTGGACATGCTGCGGGCGCTGCCGGCCGTGGCGGGGGAGTGGGTGGCGACGGTCTCCGGCATCGGCCCCGACGTCGCGGCCGCCCACGCGCTGGCCGCCGAACTGCAGCTCGGCGACCGGGTGACGTTCACCGGCTATGCCGACTACGACGCCGTCCCCGACCTCTACCGCGCGCACGACGTGTTCGTGTCGCCCACCTACGCCGAGGGGTTCTCGAACACCATCCTCGAGGCGATGGCGAGCCGGCACGCCGTCGCCGCCTGCCGGTCGGTCGGTGTCGTCGACTGCCTGCGCGACGGGGAGAACGGCCTGCTCACCGAGCCCGGCGACGTGCCCGCGCTGGCCGGTGCGCTGTCCCGGCTGGTCACCGACGCGGGCCTGCGCGACAAGCTCGCCGACGCCGCGCTGGCCGAATGCCGCCGGGTGTACAGCTGGACCGCCGTCGGCCGGCAGATCAGGGGGGTCTACGACCAGGTGCGGTCCCGGCCCGTCGGCGCCGCCGTCGCCGAGGACCTGCCCGTCGCGCCGTGCCGGTTCCGCGCCGAACCGCACCTGCTGTGACCGCCATGCACGTCATGGCCGTGTCGCCACACCTCGACGACGCCGCGTTCTCCGCCGGCGGCACCCTGGCCCGCCACGCCCGGCTCGGCGACCGCGTCACCGTCGTCACCTGCTTCACCGGCAACGTCGAGCAGCCGCGGGGCTTCGCGCTGGCCTGCCAGCTCGACAAGGGCCTCGGGCCCGACGTCGACTACATGGCGCTGCGGCGGGCCGAGGACGAGCGCGCGTGGGCCGTCATCGACGCCGACGTCGAACACCTGCAGTTCCTCGAGGCGCCGCACCGCGGGTACGGCGGCGCGCCCGAGCTCTTCGGCGACCGGCTGCCCGGGGACGACGCGGTCGA
This sequence comes from Mycobacterium sp. MYCO198283, assembly GCF_021213805.1. Lineage (GTDB taxonomy): Bacteria > Actinomycetota > Actinomycetes > Mycobacteriales > Mycobacteriaceae > Mycobacterium. The sequence goes on along the minus strand of NZ_JAJQJI010000002.1, from coordinate 316,883 downwards.
GCACCTGGTGCCCGTCCTGTCCCGGCTGGTCGCCACCGCCGACCTGGTGCTCGGCCCGCTGGGCATCGGCGGGCACGTGGACCACCTGGTGGTCCGCGAGGCGCTGCAACGGGTGGTCCCCGACGGGCGGCTGCTGCTCTGGGAGGACTGGCCGTACTCCGACCGCACGTCGGACGCGCCGGCCGACGCCGACGTCGTCGTCAACCTCGACGCCGCGCTCCTCGAGGCCCGGATCGCGATGTGCGCGGCGTACCAGAGCCAGCTCGGATTCCAGTTCGGCGGCGAGGCGGTGATGGCCCTGCGGCTCAAGGCGAAGAAGCGCGAACGGTTTCACCGGCCGGACGCGTTTTGACCTGCGCGGACGTCCGCCGGTAAAGTCGGCCGTCGGCGTGCGTCGACGTATGCCGGTTCCGGGTCACCGTCGGTCGCCGGGATCCGGCGAGACCACGTCTTGACCGGCACCCGGTCCCCGGGATCCATCCGAGAAGCAAGAAGGTAGTCGCTGTGCCCACATACACGCCGAAGGCGGGTGACACCACGCGGACGTGGCACGTCATCGACGCCACGGACGTCGTGCTCGGCCGGCTCGCCGTCGAAGCAGCCAAACTGCTCCGCGGCAAGCACAAGCCGACGTTCACCCCCAACGTCGACGGCGGTGACTTCGTCATCGTCGTCAACGCCGACAAGGTCGCCATCGGTGGCGACAAGCTGCAGAAGAAGTTCATCTACCGCCACTCGGGTTATCCCGGCGGCCTGCGGGCCCGCTCGGTGGGTGACGAGATGGCCCGCCACGCCGACCGCGTGGTGGAGAAGGCGATCGTCGGCATGCTGCCGAAGAACCGCCTCGGCCGGCAGATCCAGAAGAACCTCCGGGTCTACGTCGGGCCGGATCATCCGCACGCCGCGCAGCAGCCGGTGGCCTACGAGATCAAGCAGGTGGCCCAGTGACCGACACCTTCGAACCGGCCGAGACCGTCTACGCCGACGAGCCGGCCAACCCGGACGCCTACGTCGTCGACCGCCCCATCCAGACCGTCGGCCGCCGCAAGGAGGCCGTCGTCCGCGTCCGCCTGGTGCCCGGCACCGGCCAGTTCCACCTGGACGGCCGCACGCTGGAGAACTACTTCCCGAACAAGGTCCACCAGCAGCTCATCAAGGCGCCGTTCGTCACGGTCGACCGGCTGGACCAGTTCGACGTCTACGCCCACCTCGACGGCGGCGGCCCGTCCGGGCAGGCCGGCGCGCTGCGGCTCGCGATCGCCCGGGCGCTCATCCTGGTCAACCCCGACGATCGCCCCGCGCTGAAGAAGGCCGGGTTCCTCACCCGCGACCCGCGTGCCATCGAGCGCAAGAAGTACGGCCTGAAGAAGGCCCGCAAGGCGCCGCAGTACAGCAAGCGCTGATCGGAGTGCTCCGCGGCGGCGTGGCGGTGCCCCACACCGCCCGCCGCCGTGGACACTGTTTTCTGCCCGGGCGCAGTGGGGGAGGTTTGTCGGCATGGGTCGACTGTTCGGCACCGACGGGGTGCGTGGGGTCGCCAACCGGGAGCTCACCGCGGAACTCGCGCTCGCGCTGGGCTCCGCCACCGCGCGGCTGGGCACCGCGACGCCCGGTCGGCGCCGGGTGGCCGTCGTCGGCCGTGATCCGCGGGCCAGCGGCGAGATGCTCGAAGCCGCCGTCATCGCCGGGCTCACCAGCGAAGGTGTCGACACCCTCCGCGTCGGGGTGCTGCCCACGCCCGCGGTGGCCTACCTGACGTCCGCCTACGACGCCGACTTCGGCGTCATGATCTCGGCGTCCCACAACCCGATGCCCGACAACGGCATCAAGATCTTCGGCGCGGGCGGGCACAAGCTCGACGACGCCACCGAGGACCGCATCGAAGAACTGCTGGCGCGCGGTCCCGGCAGCCGGCCGACCGGCGCCGCCATCGGCCGCGTGGTCGACGCCGACGACGCGCTCGACCGCTATCTCCGCCACATCGCCAAGGCCGTCACCGCCCCGCTCGACGCGCTGACCGTCGTGGTGGACTGTGCCCACGGCGCGGCGTCGACTGCGGCGCCCCGCGCCTACGCGGCCGCGGGCGCGCGGGTCATCGCGTTGAACGCCGACCCCGACGGCCGCAACATCAACGACCGCTGCGGGTCCACTCACATGGCGGGCCTGCAGGCGGCCGTCCGCGCGCACGGCGCCGACCTCGGGCTGGCGCACGACGGGGACGCCGACCGCTGCCTGGCCGTCGACGCCGACGGCCGGATCGTCGACGGCGACGCCATCCTGGTGGTGCTCGCGCAAGCCATGCAGGAGGCGGGCGAGCTGGCGTCGAACACCGTGGTGGCGACCGTCATGAGCAACCTCGGCCTGCACCACGCCATGAGCGCCGCCGGGATCACCGTCCGCACCACCGCCGTCGGCGACCGCTACGTGCTCGAAGAGCTGCGCGCCGGCGAGTACACCCTCGGCGGCGAGCAGTCCGGCCACATCGTGCTGCCCGCGCTGGGCACCACCGGCGACGGCATCGTCACCGGGCTGCGGCTGATGTCGCGGATGGCGCAGACCGGCCTGCCGCTGGCACACCTCGCGTCCGCGATGACGACCCTGCCCCAGGTGCTCATCAACGTCGAGGTGGCCGACAAGGCGACGGTTGCGCGGGCGCCGTCGGTGCGCGAAGCGGTCGAGACCGCCCAACGCGAACTCGGCGACACCGGCCGGATCCTGCTGCGGCCGTCGGGAACCGAGCAGCTGGTGCGCGTCATGGTCGAGGCCGCCGACGAGGACACCGCCCGCCAGCTCGCGGTGCGCGTCGCCAACTCGGTCAGCGCCCAGCGCTGACGGAACCGTCGCGGGACCGGTCGCGTCCCACCCACCATGGGGAACCCACCGACCGCCCGCGTGGACGTCGCCGGCCTGCAGGCCGCCGCTGACCGATTCGAGCGCTCAGCCGCCGACGTCGAGGCCGTGCTCAGCGGCCCACTGCAGAAGCTCGGTTTCGACGGCGCCTGCGCGGGCCGGATGTACGTCGCCAAGGGCGACGCGCTGCGCAACGCGCTGCAGCACCTGACCGGTGAGGTGGCCGCCTGGTCGCGCGCCAGTGCGGAAGTGGCCGCCGCCCTGCGCAGCGGTGCCCGGCGCTACGCCGACGCCGACGCCCGCAACGCCGCCGGGCTGGGCTGAGCGGTGGCCGACGCGCTGGATGTCGCGGGGCGCCTCGCCGAGGGGCGCCCGGCCGTCGACCACACCCAGACCTACGTCGCCGCCAGCCAGCGCATCGGCTACCGGCACGCCGACCTGACCACCAATCCCGCGCAGCTGCGGGATTGGTACGACAGCGAGGACCGCCTGGACCTTCGCGTGCTCGACGGCGACTGCGCGGCGCTGCGGGACGCGGCGACGGCGCTCGACGCGTCGTTGCAGGTGCAGCGCGAGCAGCTCGATGCCGTCGCGAAGGCCTGGCAGGGCGGCGGCGCCGACGCCGCGGCCGAGTTCCTGCGCCGGCACTGCGACGCCGCCGCGGCCACCACCGAGAACGTGCGGCGGGCCGCCGACACCGTGGCGACGCTGCGCGACGCGCTGTGGCGGATCGTCGACGGCAAGGTGACCGCCGTCGTCGGCATCGACGACCGCCGGGCGGCCGAGCGCAACGCCTGGCTGGCGGCGGCGACCTCGGTGCTGACCGGCGCGGGCGACCAGCAGGTTGCGCACGAGACCGTCGAGCAGCACATCAAGCCCTACGTCGACGCCGACGTGCGCAACGACTGGCTGCGGGTGATGCGCGAGACCTTGTCCACCGTCGGCCAGTCGTACGACGCCACGACACAAGGCCTGACGTCGCGGCCGCCCGTCGCGTTCGACGTGCCCGGCGAACTGGGACCAGCACCGGCGCGCGACGCCGCCGCCCCACCGACCGGAGGCGCCTCGGCAGCAGCACCGGGGTCCGGTGGGGGATCGTCGGGCGGCGGCGGATCGGGCGCGCCCGCGGCGTCTGCCGCGCCGCCGCCCGCCATGTCGCCGGCCGCAGCGCCGGCGGTCGCCATGTCGCCGGCCGCAGCGCCGCCGGGCGCTGCCCCGATGTCGGCGCCGCTGCCGACCGGAAGCGGTCAGCCCGCCGGCGCCATGACCGCTCCGCCGCTGCCCGCCGCCCCGGCGATGGCTCCGGCCGGCGCCGACGGCATGGGCGGTGCGCTCGGCGGGTTGTCGGGCTTCGCAGGTCAGCTGCGCGACGCCCTGGGCGGCCTGCTGACCGCGCCCGCGTCGGCGCTCGGTGGGTCGCCCGGCGGCGGGCTGCCCGGGCTGGGCGACGACCCGCGCACCGGCGCTTCGAGCCTCGGCCACCCGGACGGCGGCCCGGGCGATCCGCAGGCGGGCATCGACGACGCCCCGGCGGCGGCCGGCGACGCGCCGGACGACGATGGCGGGCCGGACGACGATGGCGGGCCGGACGACGACAAGGACCCGGAGGACGACCCGGAGAACAAGGAGTTGGACGGTACGCCAGAGGACCCGGACGGAAAGCCGGAGGACCCGGAGGGCAAGGGCTCGGACGAGCCGGACGACGAGGCGACAGCGGACGCCGCGGGCGGCGAACCCGGGGCCGAGCCCGCCGAGGAGGATGCTTGCCACGACCAGCCCGCCCCGACACCGCCGCCCGCACCCGGCGACGTGCCGCCACCGGGTGCCGACGCCGCCGGCCCACCGCCGGCGCCACCGGCCGACGCTGCGGCGACGCCCTGCGAGATCGCCGCCGACGAGCTGCCGCAGGCCGGACAGTGAGCGACACCGACGCCCGGCTCGCCGACATCCTGGCGCGCTACGAATCGACGCTCGACGCCATCGACACCGCGGCGCCGAGCGCGCCGGCCGCCGACACCGGCGAGCGCACGGTGCTGCGGCCGGCGGACCGGCAGCGCGGCTACCGGCCGCCGACCTTCGGCTCCGACGCTCAGAGCAGCGCGCGCAGCTCCTCGACGTAGGCCAGTTGCTCACGCGGCTCGGCCGCCAGCGGATTGACCAGCAGCGTCGTCACGCCCGCGGCCGCGAACGCCTCGACGCGCTCGGCGATATAGCCGCGCGGGCCGACGAGCGACACGTTGCGCACCAGCTCGTCGGGCACGGCCGCGATCGCCTCGGCCTTCCGACCGGCCAGGAACAGCTCCTGGATCCGGTCGGCCACCTCGCCGAAGCCGTAGCGCGTCGCGAGCGCGTGGTAGAAGTTCTTGCCCTTGGCGCCCATGCCGCCGATGTAGAGCGCCAGCTGCGGCTTGACCCACGCCAGCCGATCGTCGACGTCGTCCCCGATGCCCAGCGCGACACCCACCATCACGTCCAGCGGCCCCAGAGCCGGATCGCGCTTGGCCAGCCCGGCGCGCAGCGCGTCGCCCCACACCTCGTCGGCGCGCTCGGGATCGAAGAAGATCGGCTGCCAGCCCTCGGCGATCTCGGCGGTCAGCGTCACGTTCTTGGGCCCCAGCGCCGCGATGGACACCGGGATGCGGTCGCGCACCGGATGGTTGATCAGCTGCAGTGGTTTCCCGAGCCCGGTGCCGCGATCGGGCGGCAGCGGAAGCTGGTAGTAGCGGCCGTCGAAGACGACGCGCTCGCGCCGCCACACCTGCCGGCAGATCTCCACCACCTCGCGGGTGCGGCCCAGTGGTGCGTCGAACGGCACGCCGTGGAAGCCCTCGATCACCTGCGGACCGGACGTGCCGATGCCCAGCCGGAACCGGCCGTCGGACACGAAGTCGAGGCCGGCCGCCGTCATCGCCAGCAGCGACGGCGTGCGGGTGTAGATCGGGAAGACGCCCGACCCGAGCTCGATTCGCGACGTCTTGGCGGCGAGATAGCCGAGCAGGCTCACGGCGTCATAGGAGTACGCCTCCGGCACGAGCGCGATGTCCGCACCGGCCTGTTCCATGGCGACCACCTGCTCGACGCCTTCGAAGAACCCGCCGGAGTAGTTGAGCATGACGCCGGTACGCATCACCGAGTTATACACCCAACCGGTTGGTTGGCCGCTCGGCGGGTCACGGCTTCAGCAGTGCGACGACCTTGTCCTCCAGCGCCACCGGATCCGCCGCCGGATCCGCGGGCTGGGTCTTGGGCAGTGAGGCCTCGGGGTCGGCGAAGTCCGCATAGGTCTTGTCGCCGGCGAGCTCGGCCAGCAGGTAGCCGGTGAGCAGCGCGCGCACCAACTTCTGCGTGCGCTTGTCGGCGCCCGGCAGGCCGAGCGCGCGGGCCAGCCGGCGGCCCTCGACCAGGCCGTCGCCCTTGGCCTTCTTGCTGATCCGCAGCGCCGCGCCGTCCCAGGCCCGGGCCAGCTCGACGGCGTTGGATCGCAGCGTGATCGGCTCGCCGGGGGAGCTGAGGATCAGGCCCGAGCCGGTGAGCGTGGCGGCGGGCGCTTCGGCCGGCGGCGTTGTGACGCTCGGGAAGAGCGCCGCCACCGCCTTGGCCCGGCCGCCCAGCCCGGCCGCGGCGAACACCGCCGCCGACCCGCCGAAGCCGTGCCCGGCGACGCCGAGCTTCTTCGGGTGCACGCTGATCTCGCCGGCACCCAGCCGGACCCGCGACACGATGTCCAAGGTGGCGCCCAGGTCGGTCGCGAAGTCCAGGACCGACGGCGCGAGCCCCCGCTCGGTGTCGGGGGCCGCCGCGACGATGCCCCACGACGCCAGGTGCTCGAGCGTGCCGGCGTAACGGTCGGCGCGGGTGAGCCAGTCGTGGCCGAACGCCACCGCCGGGAGGTTGAGGCCGGTCGCCGGGGTGAAGACGATCCCCGGCAGACCGGCAAAGGCCAGGTCACCACGCAGCACGCGGTGCGGGCCGCGACGGGTCAGGGCGCCGAAGAGCTTCTTCGTCTTGGCCATGTGTCGACGGTAACCCACACCCTCAGCGCGGGACGGGCGGACCACACGCTGCCGTACCCTGGTCAGCTATGTGCGGAATCGTCGGGTACGTGGGACGACGGCCGGCCTGCGATGTCGTGGTCGAGGCGCTGCGGCGGATGGAGTACCGCGGCTACGACTCGGCCGGCATCGCGCTGCTCGACGGCCACGGTGGCCTGACGGTACAGCGCAAGGCGGGCCGGCTCGCCAACCTCGACGCCGTGCTCGCCGACTGCCAGGCCGGCAGCCTGGCCGGCACCAGCGGCGTCGGCCACACCCGCTGGGCCACCCACGGCGCGCCGACCGACCGCAACGCCCATCCGCACTGCGACCCGAGCGGCAAGTTCGCCGTCGTCCACAACGGCATCATCGAGAACTTCGCGGCGCTGCGGCACGAGTTGGAGGCCGGCGGCGTCGAGTTCGCCAGCGACACCGACACCGAGGTCGCCGTGCACCTGGTGGCCCGCGAGTTCCGCGCCGGCGAGCAGGCCGGCGACTTCGTCGGGTCGGTGCTGGCCGTGCTGCGCCGGCTGGAGGGCCACTTCACGCTGGTGTTCGCCCACGCCGACGACCCGGGCACCATCGTCGCCGCCCGCCGCTCCACCCCGCTCGTCGTGGGCGTCGGCGACGGCGAGATGTTCGTCGGCTCCGACGTCGCGGCGTTCATCGAGTTCACCCGCGACGCCGTGGAGCTGGGCCAGGACCAGGCGGTCGTCATCACGGCCGACGGCTACCGCGTCACCGACTTCACCGGGGCCGACGCGCCGTCCCGCGCGTTCCACATCGACTGGGACCTGTCGGCCGCCGAGAAGGGCGGCTATGACTACTTCATGCTCAAGGAGATCGCCGAGCAGCCCGCGGCCGTCTCCGACACGCTGCTCGGACACTTCGTCGACGGGCGCATCGTGCTCGACGAGCAGCGGCTCTCCGACCAGGAGCTCCGCGAGGTCGACAAGGTGTTCGTGGTGGCCTGCGGCACGGCCTATCACTCCGGGCTGCTCGCCAAGTACGCCATCGAGCACTGGACGCGGCTGCCCGTCGAGGTCGAGCTGGCCAGCGAGTTCCGCTACCGCGACCCCGTGCTCGACCGCAGCACCCTGGTGGTCGCCATCTCGCAGTCCGGCGAGACCGCCGACACGCTCGAGGCGGTGCGGCACGCCAAGGAGCAGAAGGCCAAGGTGCTGGCGATCTGCAACACCAACGGTAGCCAGATTCCCCGCGAGGCCGATGCAGTGCTCTACACCCGCGCCGGGCCGGAGATCGGTGTCGCCGCGACGAAGACGTTCCTCGCCCAGATCGCGGCGAACTACCTCGTCGGCCTGGCGTTGGCGCAGGCGCGCGGCACCAAGTACCCCGACGAGGTGGCCCGCGAGTACGCCGACCTGGAGGCCATGCCGGCGCTCGTGGAACGCGTGCTCGCCGGCATGGAGCCAGTCGCCGAGATCGCGCGGCGGTTCGCGAGGTCGCAGACGGTGCTGTTCCTCGGCCGCCACGTCGGCTACCCAGTGGCGCTGGAGGGCGCACTCAAGCTCAAGGAGCTGGCGTACATGCACGCCGAGGGGTTCGCGGCCGGCGAGCTCAAGCACGGCCCGATCGCGCTGATCGACACCGACCTGCCGGTGATCGTCGTGATGCCGTCGCCGAAGAACGCGATGACGCTGCACGCCAAGCTGCTGTCCAACATCCGCGAGATCCAGGCGCGCGGTGCGGTCACCATCGTCATCGCCGAAGAGGGCGACGACACCGTGCGGCCCTACGCCGACTACCTGTTCGAGATCCCGGCGACCTCGACGCTGTACCAGCCGCTGTTGTCGACGATCCCGCTGCAGGTGTTCGCCGCGTCGGTGGCGCAGGCCCGCGGCTACGACGTCGACAAGCCCCGCAACCTCGCGAAGTCGGTCACCGTCGAATAGCGACCAGCCGGCCGTCGCTAGTGTTAAAGCCGATGCGGCACTACTACTCCGCCGACGCCATCCGCGCCGCCGAGGAGCCCCTGCTGGCGAGCCTGCCCGACGGCGCGCTGATGCGGCGGGCGGCCTACGGGCTCGCGACGGCGATCGGCCGCGAACTGCGGTCGCGCACCGGCGGATTGGCCGGCCGGCGGGTGTGCGCAGTGGTCGGCTCCGGGGACAACGGCGGTGACGCGCTCTGGGCGGCGACGTTCCTGCGTCGCCGCGGGGTGTCGGCCAGCGCCGTCGTGCTCAACCCGGATCGGGTGCACGCCGCCGGGCTGGCGGCGTTCCGGCGCGCCGGCGGCAAGGTCGTCGACACCGTGCCGGCGGCGACCGATCTGGTGATCGACGGCGTGGTGGGCCTGTCGGGTTCCGGGCCGCTGCGGCCCGCGGCCGCCGAGGTGTTCGCCGTGGCGACGGCACCGGTGGTGGCCGTCGACATTCCCAGCGGCGTGGACGTCGCGACCGGCGTGGCGCACGACCCGTCGGTACAGGCGGCGCTCACGGTCACGTTCGGCGGGCTCAAACCCGTTCACGCGCTCGGCGACTGCGGCCGCGTCGAGCTGGTCGACATCGGGCTCGACCTGGCGCCCAGCGACCTCCGCGGCATCGAGGCCGCCGACGCCGCCGCGCGGTGGCCGAAGCCGGGCCGCACCGACGACAAGTACAGCCAGGGCGTCACCGGCGTGCTGGCCGGCTCCACGGCCTATCCCGGTGCGGCGATCCTCGCGACCGGCGCCGCCGTCGCCGCTACCGCCGGCATGGTGCGGTTCGCCGGCAGCGCGGCCGCCGAGGTGGTGTCCCACTGGCCCGAGGTGGTGGCCACACCGGACTTCCGCTCGGCCGGGCGCGTGCAGGCCTGGGCCGTCGGTCCGGGACTTGGCACCGACGACGCGGGCGCCGCCGCGCTAATCTTCGCCTTGGAGACCGAGCTGCCGGTGGTGGTCGACGCCGACGGGCTGACCATCCTGGCCGCGCACCCCGAGCTGCTGGACGGGCGGCAGGCGCCGACGGTGTTGACGCCGCACGCCGGCGAATACGCCCGGCTGGCCGGCCGCGACGTCGGCGAGGACCGCGTCGGCGCCGCCCGCGCGCTCGCCGACCGGCTCGGCGCCACGGTGCTGCTCAAGGGCAACGTCACCGTCATCGCCGAACCGGGCGGTGTCACCTACCTCAACGTGGCCGGGCAGGCGTGGGCTGCGACGGCCGGCTCCGGCGACGTGCTGACCGGGATCATCGGTGCGCTGCTCGCGGCGGGGTTGCCGCCGGGCGAGGCGGCCGCGGTGGCGGCGTTCGTCCACGCCCGCGCCGCGGGGCTGGCGGCCGACGATCCGGGGCCCGCGCCGGCGCCGATCTCGGCGACCGCCATCCTGCGCCACATCCGCACCGCGGTCGCCGCGCTCTGAGATCGGTGACGTCGCGGGCCGCGCGGCGAAATGCGGTGGCCGGCTGGTGAGACAATGAGCGGCGGTGACCGAAACACAGCCGCTGCAAACCCGTAGCCCCGCTGCCGCCGAGGCGGTGGTCGATCTCGGCGCGATCGCGCACAACGTCGGCGTGCTGCGGGAGCGGGCCGGCGGCGCCGCGGTGATGGCGGTGGTGAAGGCCGACGGCTACGGCCACGGCGCCACCGCAGTGGCCCGTGCGGCGCTCGCGGCCGGCGCGGCCGAGCTCGGCGTCGCCACCGTCGACGAGGCGCTCGCGCTGCGCCGCGACGGCATCAGCGCGCCGGTGCTGTGCTGGCTGCACCCGCCGGGCACCGACTTCGCCCCCGCGCTGCGGGCCGGGCTGGGCATCGGGGTGAGCTCGGTGCGCCAGCTCGACGAGGTGCTCGACGCGGTCACCCGCACCGGCGCCTCGGCGGAGCTGACGCTGAAGGTCGACACCGGCCTGAACCGCAACGGCATCGCCGCCGCCGACTACCCGCAGCTGCTCGACGCCGTGCTCGCCGCGCAGGCCGCCGACGCCGTCCGGGTGCGCGGCATCATGAGCCACCTGGCGTGCGCCGACGAACCGCAGCACCCCACCAACTCCCGGCAGGCGCAGCGGTTCACCGGCATGCTCGCCGAGGCCCGCCGTCGCGGCGTGCGCTACGAGGTGGCGCACCTGGCGAACTCGCCCGCCGCGCTCAACCGACCCGACCTCGCATTCGACCTGGTCCGGCCCGGCATCGCCGTCTACGGCCTCGACCCGGTGCCCGCCGCGGGGGGTGCCGGCCTGATCCCGGCGATGACGCTGCGGTGCACGGTCGCCATGGTCAAGCCGCTGCGGGCCGGCGACGGGGTGTCCTACGGCCACACCTGGATCGCGCCGCACGACACCACCGTCGCGCTGATTCCCGCGGGATACGCCGACGGCGTCTTCCGGTCGCTGTCGGGGCGGTTCGACGTGGTGATCGGCGGCCGGCGACGGCGCAGCGTGGGGCGCATCTGCATGGACCAATTCGTCGTCGACCTCGGGCCCGACGCCGCCGACGTCCGCGAAGGCGACGAGGCGATCCTGTTCGGTCCCGGCCTCGACGGCGAACCGACCGCCAAAGAGTGGGCCGACCTGATCGGCACCATCGACTACGAGGTGGTGACCAGCCCCCGCGGCCGCATCACCCGCGTGTACCGCGAGGCCGGCGCACGGTGAGCACGTCGGGCACCGCCGCCGGCACCGCCACCCTGGCGACCGCCGAGGACACCGTCGCGCTGGGCCGCCGGCTCGCCGCCGACCTGCGGGCCGGCGACGTCGTGGTGCTCGCCGGCCCGCTGGGCGCCGGAAAGACGATGCTCACCAAGGGCATCGCGGCCGGCCTCGACGTCGCCGGCCCGGTGACCTCGCCGACGTTCGTGCTGGCGCGGGTGCATCCCGCCCGCCGGCCAGGCGACCCGGCGCTGGTGCACGTCGACGTCTACCGGCTCCTGGACCACGACCGGACCGACCTGCTCGCCGAACTCGACTCCCTCGACCTCGACACCGACCTCGCCGACGCGGTCGTCGTCGTCGAATGGGGGGAGGGGCTCGCCGAACGGCTCGCCGACCGGCACCTCGACATCCGGCTCGAGCGGCTCACCGACTCCGACGTCCGCACCGCCACCTGGTCGTGGAGCACCGCGTGAGCACCGTCCTCGTCATCGACACCGCCACACCCGCGGTCACGGCGGCGGTCGTGCGCCGCGACGATCTCGCGGTGCTCGGGCAGCGCGTCACCGTCGACCCCCGCGCCCACGTCGAACAACTCACGCCCAACGTGCTCGGCGCGCTGCGCGACGCCGGGCTGTCGATGGCCGACCTGGGTGCGGTCGTCGTCGGCTGCGGCCCCGGGCCGTTCACCGGCCTGCGGGTGGGGATGGCCACCGCCGCCGCCTACGGGCATGCGCTCGGCATCGCGGTGCACGGCGTGTGCAGCCTCGACGGGATCGGTGCGCTGACCGCCGATGAGCCCGCCGACGTCCTCGTCGTCACCGACGCCCGCCGCCGGGAGGTGTACTGGGCGCGGTACCGGGCCGGCCGTCGCGTCGACGGGCCGGAGGTGGCGGCCCCGGCCGACGTGCCGGTCGACGGCGTGCGCGCGGTGGCCGGTTCGCCCGACCACGCCGCGCTGTTCGCGCTACCGCGCATCGACCACGTGCATCCCGATCCCGCCGGGCTCGTCGCGTCGGTCACCGACTGGGACGATCCGCAACCGCCGGCGCCGCTGTACCTGCGCCGGCCGGACGCCAGGACGCTAGCGGAGCGCGGCGCCCGATGACCGTCACGATCGACGCGCTGACGCAGGCCGACGTCGCCCGCTGCGCAGAGCTGGAGGCGCAGCTGTTCGACGGGGACGACCCGTGGCCGGCGTCGGCGTTCCGGTACGCGCTGCGGGCGTCGCACAACCGCTACTTCGCCGCGCGCGAGGGCGACAAGCTGGTGGGCTACGCCGGCATCGCCCGGCTCGGCGCGTCGCCGCCCTACGAGTACGAGGTGCACACCATCGGCGTCGATCCCGCGCACCGCGGCCGGGGCATCGGCCGGGCGCTGCTGGACGCGCTGCTCGGTGTCGCCGGCGACGCGACGGTGTTCCTGGAGGTGCGCACCGACAACGAGGTCGCGCAATCCCTCTATCGCAGCGCGGGTTTCGAGGTGATCGGCCGCCGCCGGCGCTACTACCGGATGAGCGGCGCCGACGCCTTTACGATGCGCAGAGAGGCGTCATGACCACCATCCTGGCGATCGAGAGCTCCTGCGACGAGACCGGCGTCGGCATCGCCCGGCTCGGCGCCGACGGCACCGTCACCCTGCTCGCCGACGAGGTGGCGTCGAGCGTCGACGAGCATGCCCGCTTCGGCGGCGTCGTGCCCGAGATCGCGTCGCGGGCACACCTGGAGGCACTCGGCCCGACGATGCGGCGGGCGCTGGCCGCGGCGGGCCTGGACGGCCCCGACGCCAGACCAGATGTGGTGGCGGCCACCATCGGTCCCGGGCTGGCGGGCGCGCTGATGGTCGGGGTCGCGGCGGCCAAGGCGTACGCCGCCGCGTGGGGAGTGCCGTTCTACGCCGTCAATCACCTCGGCGGGCATCTGGCCGCCGACGTCTACGACCACGGCCCGCTGCCCGAGTGCATCGGCCTACTGGTCTCCGGCGGGCACACCAACCTGCTGCACCTGCGATCGCTCGCCGAGCCGATCGTCGAGCTCGGCAGCACCGTCGACGACGCCGCGGGCGAGGCGTACGACAAGGTGGCGCGGCTGTTGGGGCTCGGCTATCCAGGCGGGCGGGTGCTCGACGAGCTCGCGCGCCGGGGCGATCGGACCGCGGTCGCATTTCCGCGCGGCATGACCGGCCCACGCGACGACCGCCACGCGTTCAGCTTCTCGGGGCTCAAGACCGCGGTGGCGCGCTACGTCGAGCGCCACCCCGACCACGACGTCGCCGATGTCGCGGCCGGTTTCCAGGAGGCCGTCGCCGACGTCCTGACCATGAAAGCCGTGCGGGCCGCCACCGATCTCGGGGTGTCGACGCTGCTGATCGCCGGCGGGGTGGCGGCCAACTCGCGGCTGCGCGAACTCGCCGAGGAGCGCTGCGCCGCGCACGGCATCACGCTGCGGGTGCCGCGGCCGCGGCTGTGCACCGACAACGGCGCGATGATCGCGTCGTTCGCCGCGCACCTGGTCGCGGCCGGCGCCGGTCCCTCGCCGCTCGATGTCGCCACTGATCCCGGGCTGCCGGTGCTGACGGGCCAGGTCGCGTGACGCTGCAGGACCGGCTGGCGGTGACCGACCTGCTGTACCGCTACGCCGAGCTGGTGGACGCCGGGGACTTCGACGGGGTCGGGCAGCTGTTGGCGCGCGGATCGTTCGCCGGCGTGCGCGGCGAGCGGGCCATCGCCGGGCTGTTCGCCGCGACCACCCGCCGCTACGACGACACCGGTACGCCGAAGACCCGTCACCTGGTGCTCAACCCGATCGTCGAGGTCGACGGCGGTACTGCGCGAGCCCGCTCCACGTTCTGCGTCGTGCAGGCCACCGAGGCGCTGCCACTGCAGCCGATCGTCGTGGGCCGCTACGCCGACGAGTTCGCGCGCGACGGCGCGGGCTGGTACTTCACCGCCCGCCGCGTCGATCTGGAGATGGTGGGCGACGTGTCGCAGCACCTGCTCGTCGACCCGGCGAATTAGCCTGCCCTCGTCCTTGAGTGCTAGCACTCGCATGTATAGAGTGCTAGGTGGCTGCGACGATCCCCGTGTCGGCACCCGCGACGACGGCGCGGAGAAGGCGTACGCCGAACACCTGATACATCGGAAAACGAAGAGGCCCGGGGAACGCCCCGGACCGTATCCCAAGCAAGTGGAGGGCTCCATCGTGGCGAGCGTGAACATCAAGCCACTCGAGGACAAGATCCTCGTACAGGCCAACGAGGCCGAGACCACGACCGCGTCGGGTCTGGTCATCCCGGACACCGCCAAGGAGAAGCCGCAGGAAGGCACCGTCGTCGCCGTCGGCCCCGGCCGGTGGGACGACGAGGGCGAGAAGCGAATTCCGCTGGACGTCTCCGAGGGTGACACCGTCATCTACAGCAAGTACGGCGGCACCGAGATCAAGTACAACGGCGAGGAGTACCTGATCCTGTCGGCGCGCGACGTGCTGGCGGTCGTCAACAAGTAATCGCGGTGTCCGCCCCGGGGATCTCGCACGCGTTGCGGCCGATCTCCGGGGCGGCATGCGTTCGACGTCAGGACGGACATTCATGAGCAAGCAGATCGAATTCAACGAAACCGCGCGCCGGGCCATGGAGGTCGGCGTCGACAAGCTCGCCAACGCGGTCAAGGTGACGCTGGGCCCGCGCGGCCGCCACGTCGTGCTGGCCAAGTCGTGGGGCGGACCCACGGTGACCAACGACGGCGTCACCATCGCCCGCGACATCGACCTCGAGGACCCGTTCGAGAACCTGGGCGCCCAACTGGTCAAGTCGGTCGCCACCAAGACCAACGACATCGCCGGGGACGGCACCACCACCGCCACGGTGTTGGCGCAGGCCCTGGTCAAGGCCGGCCTGCGCAACGTCGCGGCGGGCGCCAACCCGATTGCGCTCGGGTCGGGCATCAGCAAGGCCGCCGACGCGGTCAGCGAGGCGCTGCTCGCCGCGGCCACCCCGGTGTCGGGGCGAAGCGGCATCGCGTCCATCGCCACCGTGTCCTCGCGTGACCCCGAGATCGGCGAGCTGGTCGGCGAGGCCATGACGAAGGTCGGCGAGGACGGCGTGGTCAGCGTCGAGGAGTCGTCGACCCTGCAGACCGAGCTCGAGGTCACCGAGGGCGTGCAGTTCGACAAGGGCTACCTGTCGGCGTACTTCATCAGCGACTTCGACCGGCAGGAGGCCGTGCTCGAGGACGCCCTGGTGCTGCTGCACCGCGAAAAGATCAGCTCGCTACCCGACCTGCTGCCGCTGCTGGAGAAGGTCGCCCAGGCGAACAAGCCCCTGTTGATCGTCGCCGAGGACGTCGAGGGTGAGGCGCTGTCGACGCTGGTCGTCAACGCGATCCGCAAGACGCTGCGGGCCGTCGCGGTCAAGGCGCCGTTCTTCGGCGACCGCCGCAAGGCGTTCCTGGAGGACCTCGCGATCGTCACCGGCGGTCAGGTGGTCAACCCCGACGTGGGCCTGCTGCTGCGCGAGGTGGGCCTGGAGGTGCTCGGTACGGCGCGCCGCGTGGTGGTCACCAAGGACACCACGACCATCGTCGACGGCGGCGGCACGCAGGAGGCCATCGCCAACCGGGTGGCGCAGCTCAAGAGCGAGATCGAGACCACCGACTCCGAGTGGGACCGCGAGAAGCTGGAGGAGCGGCTGGCCAAGCTCGCCGGCGGCGTGGCGGTGATCAAGGTCGGCGCGGCCACCGAAACCGCGCTGAAGGAGCGCAAGGCCCGCGTCGAGGACGCGGTCGCCGCGGCCAAGGCGGCGGTCGAGGAAGGCATCGTCCCCGGCGGCGGCTCCGCGCTGCTGCAGGCGCGCTCGGCGCTCGATGAACTGCGGTCGTCGCTGTCCGGTGACGAGGCGGTCGGCGTCGACGTGTTCTCCACAGCACTGTCGTCGCCGCTCTACTGGATCGCCACCAACGCCGGGCTCGACGGCGCCGTGGTGGTCAACACGGTCGCCGGACTGCCGGCGGGGCAGGGCTTCAACGCCGCCACGCTGACCTACGGCGACCTGCTGGCCGACGGTGTCATCGACCCGGTCAAGGTCACCCGCTCGGCCGTCGTCAACGCGGCGTCGGTGGCGCGGATGATCCTCACCACCGAGACCGCGGTCGTCGACAAGCCGGCCGAGGAAGAAGAGCACGGCCACGGCCATCACGGCCACGCGCACTGATCAGCAGGACGCAGGCACCCCCGGGTTCAGTGGAGCCGGGGGTGCCGCCTTTCCACGCGCTCACCACATCGGCTGCACGTGCCTACTGGGAGCGATGGGTACGCCGCACGCCCGAACTCCGTACGCACGGCTCACCTCTGCGCACTGGCCCGCCACCGCGGGCGGAGACTGCCGTTTGCTGTGTAACTCAAGCCGTGCGGCGGATGCCTCGTTTCAAGAGCAGTTCGCGCTCGGATTCGCTCAGCCCGCCCCAGATGCCGTAGGGCTCGGCGACCGCCAACGCGTGCGAGCGGCACTGGGCGATCACCGGGCAGCGACGGCACATTTCCTTGGCGCGCATCTCCCGCTGGGCCCGGGCGCGGCCGCGCTCGCCGTCGGGGTGGAAGAACATCGCCGAGTCGACGCCGCGGCACAGGCCCTGCATCTGCCAGTCCCACACGTCGGCGTTCGGCCCGGGAAGCTGCTGTGGTTGTGGCATCGGAACCCCTCTCTGCACCGCCGCCGGACAGCGGGGACGCAGAAGTCGTGAAACGATCTTTCGAAACATGTCGCCGGTGACCGCTCGTGAAATCAAATTAGGGGCGGTCGGCGAAATGCGTCAACACTTCCCCGGTGTGCGAAACGACATAACCGCAGGTCGAGAATTTACGTCACGTTCATCCGGGGGACCCGCGGGCGGCAGGAGTGGGGCTCGAAACGGCGCTTGACGCTCACGCCGGACGCAATTGTCCAGTTCAGCGCGCGATCGTCGGCGGGCGATTTCCCGACGACAGACCAGTCGTTGACCTGGCGTTAACATGCGCAGCACAAACTGTTAACCGATGAACGCAGAACCCTCGCCGCTGTACGCCGCCGCCTTCGGCGCCGCACCCGGCCGGTGGCCGCTGCCGCCGGCGGCCACGCCCGTCGAGCGATGGTGGCGGGCGGTCGCCGCTGCCGGTCAGGGCCGCTACGCCTCGGCCCGCACGGAACTGGCGGAGATCCGGCGGGCGCCAGGAGGCGCGGCGCTCGACTCGCTGGCGCACAGCACGGAGGCGTCGCTGCTGCGTCAACTCGGGTGGCATTTGCTGGCCCGCCGGTGGGACGGGCGCGCCCTCGCGCTCGCCGACGGCGGGCCCGCGCACGCCGACAGCCTCGTCGGCCTGGCGGCCGACGCCTTGGGGGTGGGGCGGTTCGCCGCTGCCGGCGAGCTCCTGGGGCGGGCCCGCCGACCGCCCACCGACCTGCGCGTGCGGGTGCGGCTGGCGTGGGTGAGCGCCGAGTTGGCGATGGCCACCGGTCACGGTGCGGACGCGGTGCGCAGCGCCGAGGCCGGGCTGGACGTCGCCGAGGAGTTCGGGTCCGCACGGCACGTCGTCAAGACGCGGCTGGTGCTCGCGGCGGCGCTGTGCAGCACGGGGCGGCTCGACGACGCCCGCGGCCACGGCGACCAGGTGCTCGACGCCACCGAGCGTCACGGGCTGCTGCCGCTGCGCTGGGCGGTTTCCGGTCTGCTGGCCGACATCGGCAGCGCCCGTGGAACGCGCGACGAGCTCCTCGCGATCAACGAGGCGTGCGCGGTGGCGGTCGAGCGACGCGGCGGGCGGTGGCGTCACCGCTGAAAGCGGCTCGTGGAGCCGGTGCGCCACCAGTCGATATTGTCTGCTGCATGCCGGGATGAGGCCCGGCTCGTAACGCTGAGGACGCTTTCGTCGATGACACATCCGGGAGACCGCCTCGATGCTGTCGTTGCTCACGCAGTGGCCGGCAATCGGGACGCGCTCCGGGAAGTGCTGGAGACCATTCGTCCGATTGTGGTGCGGTACTGCAGAGCTCGGCTCGGCACCGGCGAACGAAGTGGCCTGTCAGCGGACGACGTGGCACAGGAGGTGTGCTTGGCCGCCATATCGGCGCTGCCCCGCTATCAGGACCAGGGGCGGCCCTTCTTGGCTTTTGTGTACGGCATCGCCGCACACAAGGTGGCCGACGCCCACCGCGCGTTCGCCCGCAACCGGGCCGAGCCGACCGAGGTGCTGCCCGAGCGGATGTCCGTCGAGGCGGGTCCGGAGCAGAACGCGATCGACGCGGACGCCGCGGCGCGGATGGACGCGCTGCTCAACACCTTGCCGGCCAAGCAGCGCGAGATCGTGATCCTTCGCGTGGTGGTGGGGCTGTCGGCGGAGGAGACCGCCGAGGCGGTCGGCACGACCGCCGGTGCGGTGCGGGTGGCGCAGCACCGGGCGCTGGCTCGGCTGCGCAACGAGATCTTGGCGACGGGGCGGGGCTATGAGTGACATGAACCGCCGCTTCGGGGGCGGCGACGCCGACGTCGAGGCGATCGCGCGGACGGACCGGATGCTGGACGCGCTGGCGACGGGTCGCCCGGTGCCGCCTACCGATTCGGCCGACGACGAGATTGCCTGGCTGCTCGCCGGCTGGCGCGATCACGTCCGCCACACCCCGCTCGCGCCGAGCGCCGGAATCGGTCTGGCCGACGCGGTGGCCGCGCTCGAACAGGGCAGTCGCCCCGCGCCGTCCGCGCGACGCGGCGTCGGCCTTCGGGTCGTGGGGTCCGTCGCCGCGGCGATGCTGGTGTTCGGCGGCTTCGGCGTGGTGGTATCCGACGCCCAGCCGGGTGACGCCCTCTACGGCCTGCGCACGATCATCTTCGGCGAAACCGCGTCGGAGCAGCAGGTGGTCCTCGCCGCGCAGACCGAGCTCAAGCAGGTCGAGCAGCTCATCAACGAAGGCCAGTGGGCGGCCGCGCAGGAGAAGCTGACCGCGCTGTCGAACACCGTGGAGCGGGTCGGCGACGACACCACCCGCGAGAACCTCGACGGCTGGGTCGCAGTGCTGAACGAGAACATCGAGGCGCGCAACCCCGCGGTGACGCTCCCGCCGAGTCCGGCCCAGGCGCCGCCCCCGGTCGTCGTGACCGACAGCCCCGATCCGACGGCGGCGACCCCGTCCGGCGTCGACCCGGCGGCCACCCCGTCGACCGATCCGGCCACGCAGCTGACGTCCGTCCCCAGCGCGGAGCCGACGAGCGCGCCGCAGCCGAGCCCGACGCCGACGAGCGCGCCGCAGCCAAGCCCGACGCCGACGAGCGCGCCGCAGCCGAGCCCGACGCCGACGAGCGCACCGCAGCCGAGCCCGACGCCGCAACCGAGCCCGACGCCGACGAGCGCGCCGCAGCCGAGCCCGACGCCGCAACCGAGCCCGACGGCACAGCCGACGCCGCGGCCCACCCCGCAGCAGCCGGCGACCTCGCAGCAGCCAGCAACATCGCAACCGACGGCCGCCCCGCGACCGACCCCCGCGCCGACCACTCCGGCACTGACCACCCCGGCGGCGCCGTCAGCGGTGCAGCCGTCGGCTCCGGTGGCGCGGCAAGCGCAGGATCAGCCCGTCGTGACGACCACGCCGGTCGCCGCGAACGTCAGCGGCGCAGGGTAGCCGCGGCTCAGCGGAAGCCGTCGCGCTCCGACGCCGCCTCGTTCAGCGAGGCGTCGGCGTAGCCGCGGCAGTAGTCCCAGGTGACGTAGGCGTCGGGCTCGGGATCGTAGGCCGGCTCGTGCGGACGGACAGTGCCGTCGACCAGGAGCTGTAAGAGGTTGGCGCGCAGCATGTCCCAGTCGTGGTAGTGGTCCTGCTGGCATTCGTCGCAGCAGACGACCAACCCGCGGATGCCGCGATGGGCGAGCAGCGCCTCGTAGACCGCCAGATCGGCCAGGTCGGCCTCGACCGCGGTGCGCTCCTGCGGGTCCAGCGGTTGCCCGGGCTCGATGGCGTCCAGCGCGGCCGAGGGGTCGCACGGATCGTCGGCGAACGGGTCGGGCGGCAAACCCGGTGGTAGGTGGTCACGCACGCCCCTAGCGTACGCAGCGCGGCTGGTGTCGCGCCAGCCGCCGCACGGCTGGCCGGGATGCCCCCCGCCGGCGGCGGGGACCCAGGCCGGCGGCGTGGAGCCGATAGGATGAATGTTCAGCTCCACCCCCTTTTGGAGGCTTCATGTCGAACCCCGCGACGCTCACCGACGCCAGCGACCGCATCCTGCTGGGCGCCGAACCGGTGGCTGCCGTGGTGCCGACCGAACAGCCCGCCGCGGCGAGCATGCCGATGCGCACCGGCGGCGACGACCCGAACAAGATCGCCATGCTCGGGCTGACGTTCGACGACGTGCTGCTGCTGCCCGCCGCGTCGGACGTCGTTCCGGCACGGGCCGACACCTCCAGCCAGCTCACGCGCCGCATCCGGCTCAAGGTGCCGCTGGTCAGCTCGGCGATGGACACCGTGACCGAGGCACGCATGGCCATCGCGATGGCGCGCGCCGGCGGCATGGGGGTGCTGCACCGCAACCTGCCCGCCGCCGAGCAGGCCGGTCAGGTCGAAACCGTCAAGCGGTCCGAAGCCGGGATGGTGACCAACCCCGTCACCTGCACGCCGGACAACACGCTCGCCGAGGTCGACGCGATGTGCGCCCGCTTCCGCATCTCCGGGCTGCCGGTGGTCGATGCGTCGGGCGCACTGGTGGGGATCATCACCAACCGCGACATGCGCTTCGAGGTCGACCAGAGCAAGCGCGTCGCCGAGGTGATGACCAAGGCGCCGCTGATCACCGCGCAGGAGGGGGTCACCGCCGACGCCGCGCTGGGGCTGTTGCGGCGCAACAAGATCGAGAAGCTGCCGATCGTCGACGGGCGCGGCAAGCTCACCGGCCTGATCACCGTCAAGGACTTCGTCAAGACCGAGCAGCATCCGCTCGCGACGAAGGACAGCGACGGGCGGTTGCTGGTCGGGGCCGCCGTCGGCGTCGGTGAGGATGCGTGGGCGCGGGCGATGGGTCTGGTGGACGCCGGGGTCGACGTGTTGGTGGTCGACACCGCCCACGCCCACAACCGGCTGGTGCTGGAGATGGTCGGCAAGCTCAAGGCCGAGGTCGGCCACCGGGTGGACGTGGTGGGCGGCAACGTCGCGACGCGCTCCGGGGCGGCCGCGCTGGTCGAGGCGGGCGCCGACGCGGTGAAGGTCGGCGTCGGGCCGGGCTCGATCTGCACCACACGCGTCGTCGCCGGTGTCGGTGCGCCGCAGATCACCGCGATCCTCGAAGCCGTCGCGGCCTGCGCGCCGTTCGGCGTGCCGGTGATCGCCGACGGCGGCCTGCAGTACTCCGGAGACATCGCCAAGGCGCTGGCCGCCGGGGCGTCCACCGCGATGCTCGGCTCGCTGCTCGCCGGCACCGCCGAGGCGCCGGGCGAGCTGATCTTCGTCAACGGCAAGCAGTTCAAGAGCTACCGCGGCATGGGGTCGCTGGGGGCGATGCAGGGCCGCAGCGAAGGCGGGGCCGCGAAGTCCTATTCGAAGGACCGCTACTTCCAGGACGACGTGCTGCGCGAGGACAAGCTGGTGCCGGAGGGCATCGAGGGCCGGGTCCCGTTCCGCGGCCCGCTGGCGACCGTCATCCACCAGCTCACCGGCGGCCTGCGGGCCGCGATGGGCTACACCGGCGCCGCCACCATCGAGGCGCTGCAGCAAGCGCAGTTCGTGCAGATCACGTCGGCGGGCCTCAAGGAGAGCCACCCGCACGACATCACCATGACCGCCGAAGCGCCGAACTACTACTCGCGCTGACCGCGCCCGCCGCGCACACGAACCTGAGGACACCGCATGCGTGACTTGGTCGAGATCGGCCTGGGCCGGACCGCTCGGCGCACCTACGAGCTGGACGAGGTGAACATCGTCCCGTCGCGGCGCACGCGGTCGTCGCAGGACGTCTCGACGGCCTGGCAGCTCGACGCCTACCGCTTCGAGATCCCGGTGATCAGCCACCCCACCGACGCGCTGGTGTCGCCGGACTTCGCGATCGAGCTGGGCCGGTGCGGCGGCCTGGGCGTGCTCAACGGCGAAGGCCTGATCGGCCGGCACGCCGACGTCGAGGAGAAGGTCGCCCGCGTCGTCGAGTGTGCGGCGGCCGACGCCGACCCGTCGGCCGCGATCCGGCTGCTGCAGGAGCTCCACGCGGCACCGCTCGACCCCGACCTGCTCGGCGCGGCGGTCGCCCGCATCCGCGATGCCGGGGTCACCACCGCCGTGCGGGTGAGCCCGCAGAACGCGCAGGCCCTCACCCCGTCGCTGGTGGCGGCAGGCATCGACCTGCTGGTCATCCAGGGGACGATCGTCACCGCCGAACGGGTGGCCCGCAACCACGGGGGCGGCGAACCTCTGAACCTGAAGACGTTCATCTCCGAACTCGACATCCCGGTGGTCGCGGGCGGCGTGCTCGACCACCGGACCGCGCTGCACCTCATGCGCACCGGCGCGGCCGGCGTCATCGTGGGCTACGGCTCGACGCGCGGCGTGACCACCAGCGACGAGGTGCTGGGCATCAGCGTGCCGATGGCCACCGCCATCGCCGACGCCGCCGCGGCCCGCCGCGAATACCTCGACGAGACGGGCGGCCGCTACGTGCACGTGCTCGCCGACGGCGACATCCACACCTCCGGCGACCTCGCGAAGGCCATTGCGTGCGGCGCCGACGCCGTGGTGCTCGGCACCCCGCTCGCCGCCGCGGCCGAGGCGATGGCGGACGGCTGGTTCTGGCCCGCCGCGGCCGCGCACCCGTCGCTGCCCCGGGGGGCGCTGCTGCACGTGGCGCCGGGCGAACGGGCGCCGCTGCACCAGGTGCTGGCCGGCCCGTCCGACGATCCGTTCGGGTCGCTCAACCTGGTCGGCGGGCTGCGCCGGTCGATGGCCAAGGCCGGGTACTGCGACCTCAAGGAGTTCCAGAAGGTCGGCCTCACCGTCGGGTGCTGACCGGCGCCGCCCCTACGCTGAGGCGATGCTGCTCTTCTTCAGTTTCGGCACCAAGCAGAAGGTCCTCGGTGCGGGGGAGGTGCGCACCTGCCCGCGCTGCTCCAACACCACGCAGTGGACGCGGGTCCGCGAGTACAAGCAGTTCTCGCTGTTCTTCATCCCGGTCGCCCGGTGGAAGCGGCGGAACGTCGAGGTCTGCGGGGTGTGCGGGACGGCCGTCGCGGCCTGAGCGCGAAGTTAGGCCAGCCTTTCTAGCCGGTTACCGGTGGGTAGCTCCATAATGCTCGGATGGAGCCTGACTACGACGTCCTGATCATCGGTTCGGGTTTCGGGGGCAGCGTCACCGCGCTGCGGCTCACCGAGAAGGGGTACCGCGTCGGGGTACTCGAAGCGGGCCGCCGCTACGCCGACGAGGACTTCGCCAAGACCTCGTGGAACCTGCGGAAGTTCCTGTGGATGCCGCAGCTCGGCATGTACGGCATCCAGCGCATCCACCTGCTGCGCAACGTCATGATCCTCGCCGGCGCCGGGGTGGGCGGCGGCTCGCTGAACTACGCGAACACGCTCTACGTGCCGCCGCCGCCGTTCTTCTCCGACCGGCAGTGGGCGCACATCACCGACTGGCGCGCCGAGCTCGCACCGCACTACGACCAGGCGCAGCGCATGCTCGGCGTGGTCCGCAACCCGACCTTCACCGACGCCGACCGGATCATGAAGGAGGTCGCCGACGAGATGGGCGTCGGCGACACCTTCGTGCCCACGCCGGTCGGGGTGTTCTTCGGCCCGGGCGGCGAGAAGGCGCCCGGCAAGACGTTCGACGACCCGTACTTCGGGGGCGTCGGCCCGGCCCGCACCGGCTGCATCGAGTGCGGCTCGTGCATGACGGGCTGCCGTCACAACGCCAAGAACACGCTGGTGAAGAACTATCTCGGGCTGGCCGAGCGCGCCGGCGCCGAGGTCATCCCGATGACCACGGTGACCGACGTCGAGCAGCGCGCCGACGGCAGGTGGCAGGTCACGACGGTGCGCACCGGGCGGAAGCTGCGCCGCGGCAAGCGCACGTTCACCGCGAACGCCGTCGTCATGGCCGCCGGCACCTACGGCACGCAGCGGCTGCTGTTCAAGATGCGCGACACCGGCAAGCTGAAGCTGTCGGACCGGCTCGGTGTGCTGACCCGCACCAACTCCGAGTCCATCGTGGGCGCCGGCCGGCTGACGGTGAGCGACGATCTGAACCTCACGCACGGCGTCGCCATCACGTCCTCGATCCACCCGACGCCCGACACGCACGTCGAGCCGTGCCGCTACGGCAAGGGCTCCAACGCGATGGGGTTGCTGCAGACGCTGATGACCGACGGCGCCGGGCCCGAGGGCACCGACGTGCCGCGCTGGAAGCAGCTCATCCAGGCGGCCCGGCAGGATCCGCGCGGCACGCTGCGGCTGCTGAACCCGCGCCGGTGGAGCGAGCGCACGATGATCGCGCTCGTCATGCAGCATCTCGACAACTCGATCACCACCTACACCAAGCGCAACCGGTTCGGCATCCGTCGCTACCTGAGCAAGCAGGGCCACGGCGAGCCGAACCCGACCTGGATCCCGGTGGGCAACCGGGTGACCCGCGAGATCGCGAAGAAGATCGACGGCGTCGCCGGCGGTACCTGGGGCGAGTTGTTCAACATCCCGCTGACGGCGCACTTCTTGGGCGGCGCGGTGATCGGCGACAGTCCCGAGCACGGCGTCATCGACCCCTACCACCGGGTGTGGGGTTACCCGACCATGTACGTCGTGGACGGGGCCGCCATCTCGGCGAACCTCGGCGTCAACCCGTCGCTGTCGATCACCGCGCAGGCCGAGCGGGCGGCGTCGCTGTGGCCGAACAAGGGCGAACAAGATCAGCGGCCGCCGCAGGGCGCGCCCTACGAGCGGCTGCAGCCGGTGCCGCCGAAGCATCCGGTGGTGCCGCAGGAGGCGCCGGGCGCGCTGCGGTGGCTGCCGATCGCGCCGGTCAGTTCGGCGAGCTGACCCGCTCGACGGCCACATAGGCCGAGCTGAGCGCCGAGGTCTGCGACAGCGGGTCCAGCGTCTCGCCGTCGACCAGCAGGTTCCGGTTGACGCCGAACGACAGCGGTGTCCCGCCGCCGCGCGGGTCGAACACGCGCGAACCCCAGCCGTGGTCGATGACCACCAGGCCGCGGCGCACCGCGTCCGACAGCGACGCCTGCAGTTCGACCTCCCCGACGGCCGAGGACACGCGCACCCGATCGCCCTCGCCGATGCCCAGCGGCGCCGCGTCGGCGGGATGGATGAGCACGTCGGTGCCCTTGCCCGCCGGGTGCAGACCCGGCAGGTCGTTGAGCCAGGAGTTCATCGAGTGCCGGTGGCGCCGGTTGCCCAGCGTGAACGGATAGCGCTGCGGCGCGGCGGGCGCCGGCCCGCTCAGCAGCTCGCGGGCGCGGGCCACGAACTCCGGCGGCGCGGCGTGCACCCGCTTGTCCTCGGTGCGCAGGGCGGCGCGGAAGTGCCCGAACTCGCGTGGGCCCAGCACCATGCCGTGCGGGTGGGCGACCAGATCGCGCCACCGCACGCGGCGACCGCCGACCTTGCGCGACGTGGCGATCAGCAGCCGGTCCAGCCAGCGCGGGGTGAACTCCAGGCCGGGCCGGCGGGTGAGGCGGGCCAGCCGACGGGTAGCCCGCACGACCTGGTTGAGCCCCTTGGCGCCGAACAGCGGCCGGCGCATCGCGATCGCCAAGTCCACCCAGATGCGCCACTCCTCGCGCGCGCCCGGTGGCGGGTCGACCGCCTTGGCGCCGAGCTGCACGAACGGCTCGTCGTGCATGCTGCTGGTGAAGGCCGGCAGGTCGTCGCGCTCGAGCCAGTGCACCGCCGGCAGCAGCCAGTGGGCGTGCCGGTGGCTCTCGCGCTGCACCAGGTCCACGGCCACCAGCAGCTCCAGCTGGGCCAGCGCGGCGTCGAGCTTCGCGCCGTCGGGGCCGGAAATCACCGGGTTGCCGGAGTTGACGATCAGCGCCCGCAGCTGCCCGGGCCCGGGGGTGGTGATCTCGTCGGGTAGCTCGGCCAGCGCGTGGGCGCCCGCCACCATCGGCCGGCCGCGCAGCCGGCTGCGGTGCTCGGGCGCCTTGGCCAGGTCGAACATCCGCAGGGCGTCGACGTAGCCGGGCTCGAAGCGGCGGCCGCCGGGGCGGTCCATCCGGCCGGTGATGACGTTGAGCACGTGGCCGAGCCATTCACCGACGGTGCCGGCCTCGTGCAAGGAGACGCCGGTGCGGGTCACCACCATGGCGCCGCGGGCGGCCGCGAAGTCGCGGGCCACGCGCTCGATGTCGCTGCGGGAGAGCTCGCAGCGGGCCGCGAGGTCGTCGAGGTCGGCCTCGGCGACCAGCGCGCGCAGCTCCGGCACGCCCGTCGCGAGCGTGCGGCAGTCCTCGTCGTGTTCGAGGCCTTCGTCGAGGATCACCTTCACCAGCCCGAGCAGCAGCGCCCAGTCCTGCCCCGGCCGCACCGCGAGGTGGAGGTCGGCTTTCGCCGCCGACTCGGTGCGCACCGGGTCGACGACGACGATCGTGGCGCCCGCGGCCTGCCGGGCGAGCGCCCGCCGCCAGCCGCCCGGCACGGTCTCCAGCCAGTTCCACGCGCTCACCGCCGGGTTGGTGCCGACCAGCAGGAAGTAGTCGCAGGCGTCGATGTCGGACACCGGCGACATGAGCTCCGAGCCGTACATCGCCTGCGCCACCACGTGCATCGCGTTCTGGTCGACCGAACCCACGAAGTAGCGGCTCCGGGTGCCGACGGCGTCCAGCCAGCCGTTCATGAAGACGATGTTCGACGACGAGAAGCCCGCCGGGTTGCCGTAGTAGACGCCCACCGCGTCCGGGCCGTCCGCGTCGATCAGGGCGTTCAGCCGGGCCGCGATGTCGGCGATCGCCTCGTCCCACGACGCCTCGACGTAGCGGTCGCCGACGCGGCGCATCGGGTGCAGGATCCGCCGCGGATGCTCGACGAGCTGCCCGGCGGTGCGGCCCTTGGCGCAGAAGTCGTGCCAGCTGTGCGGGTTGCGCCGGTCCGCCGAGATCTTCTCGATCCGGTTGTCCGCGACGGTGACGTCGATGCCGCACGAGGCCAGGCAGTAGCGGCAGAACGTGTGCACCGTCCGGCGCTGCGGCTCGGGGGTGCTCATGCGGTCATCCTGCCCGAGCGCCGGCGGGCGACGCCGCCGAATCGGATTGAGCGGACCGCTTGAATCGGCGGCCGCCGGGCGCACTTCTAGACTGTGCCCGTGACGGAACCCGCGGTCAGCACGGCCGGATCTGCCCCCGAACGTCCCGTGCTGGTGATCGACTACGGCGCCCAATACGCCCAGCTGATCGCCCGCCGGGTGCGGGAGGCGCGGGTGTATTCGGAGGTGGTGCCGCACACCGTCGGCGTCGAGGAGATCGCGCAGCGCCGGCCGCGGGCCATCGTGCTGTCGGGCGGGCCGGCCAGCGTGTACGCCGACGGCGCGCCCCAACTCGACCCGGCGCTGTTCGAGCTGGGCGTGCCGGTGTTCGGCATCTGCTACGGCTTCCAGGCGATGGCGCAGGCACTCGGCGGCACCGTCGCCCGCACCGGCACCAGCGAATACGGCCGCACCGAGCTCAGCGTCACCGGCGGCGAATTGCACGCCGGGCTGCCGGAGATCCAGCCGGTGTGGATGAGCCACGGCGACGCGGTGACCGACGCGCCCGCGGGCTTCGACGTGGTGGCCCGCAGCGCCGGTGCGCCCGTCGCGGCGTTCGAGGACCGCGCCCGCAAGCTCGCCGGCGTGCAGTACCACCCGGAGGTGCTGCACACACCGCACGGCCAGCAGGTGCTGAGCCGGTTCCTGCACGACTTCGCGGGCATCGGTGCGCACTGGACGCCGGCGAACATCGCCGACGCCCTCGTCACGGCGGTCCGCGAGCAAATCGGCGACGGCCGCGCCATCTGCGGGCTGTCGGGCGGGGTGGACTCGGCGGTGGCCGCGGCGCTGGTGCAGCGGGCGATCGGTGACCGGCTGACCTGTGTGTTCGTCGACCACGGGCTGCTGCGCGCCGGTGAACGCGCCCAGGTCGAGCGCGATTTCGTCGCCGCGACGGGCGCCCGGCTCGTGACGGTCGACGCCGCCGACACGTTCCTGACCGCCCTGTCGGGCGTCCACAACCCCGAGGGCAAACGCAAGATCATCGGCCGCGAGTTCATCCGGGCGTTCGAGGGCGCGGTGCTCGACGTCGTGGGCGACAGCGGGCCGCCGGTCGATTTCCTGGTGCAGGGCACGCTGTATCCGGACGTCGTCGAATCCGGCGGCGGCGCGGGGGCGGCGAGCATCAAGAGCCACCACAACGTCGGCGGGCTGCCGGCCGACCTGAAGTTCCGGCTGGTCGAGCCGCTGCGGCTGCTGTTCAAGGACGAGGTGCGCGCCGTGGGCCGCGAACTCGGCCTGCCCGAGGAGATCGTGGCGCGCCAGCCGTTCCCGGGCCCGGGGCTCGGCATCCGCATCGTCGGGGAGGTGACCGCCGACCGGCTCGCGACGCTGCGCCGCGCCGACCAGATCGCCCGCGAGGAGCTGACCGCCGCCGGCCTCGACGCGCTGATCTGGCAGTGCCCGGTGGTGCTGTTGGCCGACGTGCGCTCGGTGGGCGTGCAGGGCGACGGCCGCACCTACGGCCATCCCATCGTGCTGCGGCCGGTGTCGAGCGAGGACGCGATGACCGCCGACTGGACGCGGGTGCCCTATGAGGTGCTCGAGCGGATCTCGACGCGCATCACCAACGAGGTGGCCGAGGTGAACCGGGTGGTGCTCGACATCACCAGCAAGCCGCCCGGCACCATCGAGTGGGAGTGACGCGGCGGCGTCAGGCGAGCGCCATGTCCCAGAACGCGATCTCGTGGCGCAACACCTCGGCGACGAGCTCGCCGTGGCCCTCGGGAGCGGCGAGCGCGCCCAGCCCGGCGACGTAGTCGACGAAGCCGGGATCGGTCCAGTGCTCGACGAACTCGCGGTATTCCGCCGCGCCCGGTGCGGCCGCCGACCACGCCAGCAGGTACACCCGCTCGATGACCCACAGCGCGGTCACCGCCGCGTCGTAGGGTGCGGCGTCGAGCCGGCCGAGCAGTTCGCGGTAGGCCAGGGTCGCCGGCAGCGGCGGCTGCCCGGTGTCGAGCCCGCGACGCGACGCCTGGTCGTCGAACCAGTCGAGCTCGGCCACCAGCGCGACGCAGCCGCCGGCGAGCACCGCCTGGGCGTGCCGCGGTGCGCGGGCGAGTAGCCGTGCCTGGAACGTCAGCAGGTCGGCGACGTAGCTGGCGTCCTGCACCAGCCAGCGGTCGAACGCTGCGCGGGTGATGTCGCCGTCACGAATGCCGAGCAGGAACGGGTGGTGTGTGGCTGCGGTCCAGAGGTCGTCGAGCACCGGTCGAGCGTAGGCGGAAATCTCAACGCCACAGCGGCAGGGTCGACACGCGCCGAGCGGTCAGTCCGCGTCGGCGGCGGCGGAGTCGATGGACTGCGCGAGGATGCCCGCCACGGCCGATTCGATGGTCGACTCGATCGATTGGGTGAGCGTGGCGGTGACCGCGGAGACGGCCTGCGTCCGGAACCGCACCAGCATGGTGATCAGTTCGGCCACCTCGGGATCGGGCGGCAGCGCCGTCCCCGGCGCCAGCCGGTCGGCCACGTGCTCGACGCCGGCGCGCACCAGGATGGCGCTGATCTGGTCGATCAGCGGGGCGATCTGTTCGTGGATGTCGATGAGCGTGCCGGTCGCGACGCCGAATTGCCGCATCTCGGTGAAGGTCTCGATCAGCTTGGGGCGCATGATCGTGGCGTCACCGGAGCCGTCCTCGTTCAACTTGATGACGCCGAGACCGACCATGCGGTCGAATCCGGCGTCGTCGTCGACCAGCCGCCGCGCCTCCGCCTCGGGCATGCGCTCCGGCTTCTCCACGGCCCAGCTGCCGGCGATGGCCGACTCCAGCCCCAGCATGTCGCCGAGGTCCTTGCCCTGCTCCCAGGCGCTCAGCATCTCGTGGACGTGGGCGATGTTGTAGCCGCGGTCGAGCATCGAGGTGATCAGCCGCAGCCTGGTCAGATGCGTGTCGTTGAACAGCGCGATGCGGCCCACCCGCAGCGGCGGGTGCAGCAGCCCGCGGTCGCGGTACACCCGGATGTTGCGGGTGGTGGTGCCGGCGAGCCGGGCCAGCTCATCGATGCGGTACTCGCCGGCGGCCTCGACGCCGTGCGGCTGCACCGCCGCGTCGAACAGCTGCGCCACCGCCGCCTCGATGACGTCCCGCGAGCCGCGCCGCACCCGGCGCGGCGCCCGGCGCACGTTGGACAGGATGGTCGAGATGGCTCCGGCCTGCGGTCGCAGGTCGGAGCGATCGGTCACGTGCTCATGCGGGGGCAACCGACAGCCGGGCGGGCTGTGCCGCGGCGTGGTAGTCGTCGACCCGGAAATCCCGCATCTGTCGAAGATACTGGGTGGCGAACCCCGGGTACATCGACGCATTGAACCCGTCGGCGGTGAGGTACCAGCTGTTGCACCCCGACATCCAGGTGGTCTTCGCGAGCCGCCGTTGCAGCCGATCGTTGTACCGGCGCTGCACGTCCTCGCGCACGTCGAGATAGCGCAACCCCTCGGCCAGCACAGTGGTGATGCCGCGGACCGCGTAGTCGATCTGGCCCTCGACGTAGACCAGCAACGAATTGTGGCCCGGCCCGGAGTTCGGTCCCGTCATGAAGAACAGGTTCGGGTAGCCGTGCGCGCTGACGCTCTTGTACGCCTGCGCGCCGCCCGCCCAGTCCGCCGCCAGCGACCTGCCGTCGAGCCCGGTGACGGGAAAGGGCGGCCCGGTGAGGTGGACGTCGAACCCGGTGGCGAACACGATGCAGTCGAGGTGATGTTCGATGCCGTCGCTGGTGCGGATGCCGACCGGGCTGATGGTCGCGATCGGCCAGTCGATGAGCTTGCAGTTCTCGCGCTGCAATGCGGGGTAGTAGTCGTTGGACACCAGCATCCGCTTGCAGCCGGGCCGGAAATCCGGGGTGAGCTGACGCCGCAGCCACGGATCCTTCACCTGGCGCCGCAGGTGCGCCCGGCCCAGCCGGCTCACCAGCGACGTCAGCGGCGTGTCCCACACCAGCGCGGTGGCCGTCAGCTCGTGACCCCAGAACAACGCCTGTCGCGTGAGTCGTTGTGCGCCGGGCACGTTGGCCAGCGGCGGCGGTGTGGTGAGCGGCAGCCGGGGCAGCACCCAGCCGGGGGTGCGCTGGAAGACCTTGACGAAGGCGGCCGTCTTCACCAGTTCGGGCACGATCTGCACGGCGCTGGCCCCGGTGCCGATGACGGCGACCTTCTTGCCGGTGACGTCGTAGTCGTGGTCCCACCGCGCGCTGTGGATCTTCGTGCCCTGGAAGCTGTCGATGCCGCGGATGTCGGGCCACTTGTGGTCGGGCAGCGGGCCGGACGCCAACACGACGGTGCGGGCGCGAAAGGTCGTGCCGCCCATCGTGTCCACGGACCACACGCCGGCGTCGCCATCGAACCGTAGGCCGTTGACCTCGACCCCGAAGCGCAGCTTTTCGCGCAGCTCGAACCGCTCGACCAGCTCTTCGATGTGCGCCCGGATCTCGTCGGCGCCGGAGTAGGCACGCGTCCAGCTCGGTTCGCCGGTGAACGAATACGAGTACAGCAGCGACGGGATGTCGCAGGCCGCACCCGGATAGGTGTTGTCGCGCCAGGTGCCGCCGACCCGGTCGCTGCGTTCGACGATCACGAAGTCGTCGACGCCGGCCGCGCGGAGCTTGATCGCGGTGCCCAGCCCGGTGAACCCGGCGCCGACGATCAGCGTGTCGTAGGTGTGCGCCACGTCAGGCCGCCGGCTCGTAGGTCAGTTCCTTGAACCAGCTGGGGATGGGGCGCAGCAGCTTCCGCGGATACCGGTCGGACAGTTTCACCATCGGGTTGGCGATCCAGTGGTAGGGGTTGCGGGCATTGACCACCAGGCGCGCGTGCAGCTTGAGGATCTGGTAGGTGGGTACGCGCCAGGTGTATTCGGCGCGCCCGCCGAGCTCCTTGAACCGATTCATCGCCTTGTACAGCCGCTCGGGCTCCAGGCCCATGTCGACGATGTTGTTGCGCATGCGGTTCAGCAGCGGCATGTACATGATCATCCCGATCACCAGACCCGGGCTGGCGAAGCTTCCCACGAAGTCGATGGCGAGCTTGCGCGCCTTGGCGTGGCCGATCATGTTCAACACTTCGAAATCGACCGCGATGTGCCGGGATTCGTCGTTGTTGATCTTCTCGAACACCTGGTGGCACACCGGGTCGTGCACCTCGTCGAGCAGGAACTTCAGCAGCGCGCCGTCGAGGGCGACCTCCAGCATCGGGATCACCGTGCCCAGCACCGACAGCGACATGTCGTCGGCGTAGCGGTCCAGCCATTCGATCGCCAGCCGGATGTTGACGTTCGGCTCGGGCATCTCCGGCTCCGGCTCTCCCGTCGCGTCGCTCGCCTTGGTGTCGAGCATGCCCCAGCGCTTCATCAGCGCCAGTTCGGCATTGGCGTGCCGCTGCTCCTCGGCGTGGAAGTAGCGGTAGATCTCGGCGATGGTCGGGGTGGGCGCCTTCTTCGCCAGCGCGGCGAACCCGCGCGCACCGACGTTCTCGATCCAGCACAGGTCGGCCATGAAAGCCTTGAGCTTGGGCCGGAACTCGTCGGAGATGGTCTCGGCGCCCGGTGCGTCCCAGTCGATGTCGGCGAGCGCCCACTGCCGGTCCTTGATCTTCTCCAGCATGACGTCCATGTCGATGGCCATGTGTTCTCCTTTAGGTGAGGCCGGCTCGGGTGAAGCCGATCGCGCGGGTGTAGAGCTGCGGCGCAAGGCGTTTGGCGTGCCAGCCGACGCGGGCGTCGAGCTGCGGCAGGCAGTAGAGGCCGCCGCGGTCATGGGTGTCCAGGCACATCCGTGCCACGCGCTCGGCGGAGAGGCCGGTCCAGCGCATGAGCCGCGACGCCAGCGCCGTCGCCTCCTCGGTGATGGCGCCGGAGTCCAGGATGTTCGTCTTGACGAAGGTGGGGCACAGGGCGGTGACACCGATTCCGGTGCCGGACATCTCGGCGGCCAAGGTCTCCGACAGCGACAGCACGCCGGCCTTGCTGACGTTGTAGGCCGCCATGCCGGGCGCCGCTCCGAACGCGGCGGCGGAGGCGACGTTGACGATGCCGCGCGGCCGGTCGGGGCCGGCGTCGCGCAGGATCGGTGCGAACACCTCGCACCCGTGAATGGGTCCCCACAGGTTGACGCCGAGCACCGATTCCCAGGTCTTGCAGCCGATGTCGCCGATCGAGTGGCCACCGGCGCCGATGCCGGCGTTGTTGACCACCAGGGTGGGCGGGCCGCCGAAGAACAGCTGCGCCTGCTCGGCGAGCTCGGCGACGTCGTCGAGGCGGGAGACGTCGCAGTGCACGGCGGTGGCGTGTCCGCCGGCGGCGGTGATGTCGTCCGCGGTGGCGCGGGCGGTGCGGGCGTCGACGTCGCTGCACACCACCCGGCCCCCGCGGGCGGCGAGTTCGGCGGCGAACGCTCGACCGATGCCGCTGCCGGCACCGGTGACGACGGCGTCGGCGCGGCGGCTGCGGACATCGGATCGCCACGGCGGGAAGCCGATCATCCGGCGACCCGCTCGCGCTCGGCGCCGGCCAGTGCGTCGGTGACGAAGGCGGCCACCCGTGCCATCGCGGGACGGGCCTCGGGGGTGAGCCGCGGAAGGGCCTGGAACACGTGCACCTGGTCGGGCCAGAGCTGCAGTTCGCAGTGGCCGCCGGCGGCCCGCAGGTCCTCGGCGAGTCGTTCGGCGTCCGCGGCCAGCATCTCGGCGCCGCCGGCCTGGATCAGCGTCGGGGGCAGCGGCCGGCCGGCGGCGACGGCCATCGCGAGCCGCGGATGCTCGGGATCGATATCGCCGCAATACAACTCGACGAGTTTGGCGGCGTCGGCCGCGCGGATCGCGGGGTCCCGACGGCGTCGTTCCCGGCTGCGGGCGAGGTCGAAGCGCAGGTCGATCAGCGGCGACAGCAGCACCATGCCCGCCGGATGGGCGACGTCGTCGTGCAGCAGCAGGTCGACGGCGAGATGGCCGCCCGCGCTGTCGCCGGCGATCACCAGCTTGTGGGGCGCGAATCGGGTTGTCAGCCAGTCCCATCCGGTGCGGACGTCGTCGGCGGCGGTGGGGAAGCGGTGTCGCGGCGCCAGCCGGTAGTCGACGCTGAAGACCGGGACGCCGGTGAGCCGCGACAGCCAACCGACCAGGCGTCGATGGGTACGGGGTGAGCACAGCGCGAAACCGCTGCCGTGGACGTAGTAGACGGCGCCGTGCGAGGTGTCGGGGCCCGGGACGCCGGCGGCCGTGACCCACTCGCCGCGCAGCCGGCGGCCGTCGGGCAGGCGGGTGTCGACGGGCTCGGCGGTCACCCCCGACAGCGACGGGCCGAAGCCGGCCATGATGCCGGCGACGATCTGCCGCGACGTCCAGAGTCCCCATGCCCGGTCGGGTGGCAGCACGGCGCTGATCTGCCGGAGGGTGAGGCCGCTGACGGCCGCGGCTCCCCGGGACCGTCGGGACCCTCGGACCGGTGGCTCAGCCGTGCTTCGTTGCATCGTCGAATGCAACCCCGAATGCTGACATTTGTCAATGACACCATTGACGGTTGCTTCGATCGCCGGCGCGCCTCACCGCTCTAGCCGGGGTTGACGCTGTCGGCGGCCCGGTGTTTACTGAGTGCATCGAACACACATTCGAATAACGGATGATTCTGCTGGGGTTGGAGGTGCTGCTGTGACTGCTGCGATGCCTGTGGAGAAACGCCGTGCCGACCGTGATGAGCAGCTTAAACAGCTTCGCCGACAGATGGCGGCGGTGTCCGGGAAGGCTGGCCGGGGACACACCGCCCCGCCCGTGGCCGACGAGCTGCTGCCAGCCCCAGAATCTTTGCTGCCGGTGCCCGAGTCGCTGCACGACGCGCTCGGCGGCGCGTTGCCGCGCGGCTCGGTGGCGGTGCTGTCGGGCGCCCGGTCGCTGCCGCTGCAGCTGGTCGCGTCGGTCACGGCCGCGGGCGGGCACGCCGCAATCGTCGGCCGGCCGGAGGTGGGGTTGCTGGCCGCGGTGGAGATGGGGGCGGACCTCAGCCGGCTGGCACTCATCCCCGATCCCGGCACCGATCCGGTCGAGGTGGCCGCCGTGTTGATGGACGGGATGGACCTGGTGGTGCTCGGCATGCAGGGGCGACGGGTGCCGTTGTCGCGGGCCAAGGTGATGGCCACCCGCGCCCGCACCAAGAACTGCACGCTGCTGGTCACCGACGGCGACTGGGAGGGCGCGCAGGTGCGGGTGGACGCCCGGGTGTGCGGGTACGAGCTGACCGGCGCACCCGGTCGGGGCCGCATCGACCGGGTGCGGCTGGCGGTGCGGGCGCGGGGCCGGTCGTTCGGCCAGGCCCGCCTCGGCGCCTGCGGGTGAGGGGCCCTGATGCCGCGCGTACTGGCGGTCTGGTGCATGGACTGGCCCGCGGTCGCCGCCGCCACGGCCAGCGGCCTGCCCACCACGGCGCCGGTGGCGGTGACGCTGGCCAACCGGGTGGTGGCCTGTTCGGCGGCGGCCCGGTCGGTGGGGGTGACGCGCGGGCTGCGCCGACGGGAGGCCCAGGCGCGCTGTCCGCAGCTGCACGTGGTCACCGCCGACCCGGGGCGTGACGCCCGGGTGTTCGAGCCGGTCACCGCGGCGGTGGACGACCTGGTGCCCCGCGCCGAGGTGCTGCGGCCCGGCCTGCTGGTGATGCCGATCCGCGGGGCGGCCCGCTACTTCGGATCCGAGCAGGCCGCCGCCGAACGGCTCGTCGACGCGGTGGCCGCCGCGGGCGCCGAATGCCAGGTCGGGGTGGCCGACCAGTTGCCCACCGCGGTCTTCGCCGCCCGCGCGGGGCGCATCGTCGATCCCGGCGGCGATGCGGCGTTCCTGGCGCCGCTGTCCATCCGCCAGCTCGCCACCGAACCGAGCCTGGCCGGGCCGGACCGCGCCGAGCTGGCGGACCTGCTGTGGCGGCTGGGGATCCGCACCGTCGGGCAGTTCGCGGCGCTGTCCCGCACGGACGTGGCCTCGCGGTTCGGCGCCGACGCCGTCCTGGCTCACCGGTTCGCGCGCGGCGAGCCGGAACGCCTGCCGTCCGGGCGCGAGCCGTCGCCGGAGCTCGAGGTGATGATGGACTGCGATCCGCCGCTGGATCGGGTGGACGCCGCCGCTTTTGCGGGCCGCTCGCTGGCCGGGTCGCTGCACGAGGCGCTGATGGCGGCCGGGGTCGGCTGCACCCGGCTCGCGATCTCCGCCGTCACCGCCGACGGCCAGGAGCTCAGCCGGGTGTGGCGGTGCGCCGAGCCGCTCACCGAGGACGCCACCGCCGACCGGGTGCGCTGGCAGCTCGACGGCTGGCTGAACCGGCGCCGGGCCGCCGACCGGCCCACCGCCCCGGTGACGGTGCTGCGGCTGCATCCCGTCGAGCTGGTCTCCGCCGAGGCGCTGCAGCTGCCGCTGTGGGGCGGGATGGGGGAGGAGGACCGGCTGCGGGCGCGCCGGGCGCTGGTGCGCGTGCAGGGGCTGCTCGGGCCGGACGCCGTGCAGGTCGCCACCGTGTCGGGCGGGCGCGGACCGGCCGAACGCATCACGTTGGTGCCGTTCGGGGACGAAGTGGTGCCCCGCGCCGACCCGCAGCAGCCGTGGCCGGGCCGGCTGCCCGAACCGTCACCGGCGGTGCTGCTCGACGACCCCGTCGAACTGCTCGACGCCGCCGGCGAACCGGTCAAGGTGACGGCGCGCGGGTTGTTCTCCACCGATCCGGCCCGCGTGGTGGGCAGCGGTCACGGCGGTGAGCTGCGGTGGTGGGCCGGGCCGTGGCCGGTCGACGAGCGGTGGTGGGATCCCGAGCAGGCGCGCGCGGGCCGCACCGCCCGAGCCCAGGTGCTCACCGACGGACCCGATCCCACGGCGCTGCTGCTGTGCTACCGGCAACGGCGCTGGTATCTGGAAGGCGTCTATGAGTAGGTCAGCCGCCGGGCCACCGCGCCGATCCGCTCGACCAACCGGTCGAAGAACAGCCCCGGGTCCGCACCGACACCCACCAGCGCGTTCGGCCGGCGCCCCCACCGGCCGTGCCAGTCCGCCACGGTCATGCCGCGCGTCAGGCTGCCGGTCAGCTCGACGTCCACCGTGGCCGGTCGGGTCGAGATCAGCGCGGGATCGAGCGCCGCCGCCGCGGCCAGCGGATCGTGCAGGTGTGCGAGGTAGCCCTCGCCGGTGTCGAAGTGGAACTCGAAATAGAACCGCATCGCGTCCTCGAGCACCCGGATCAGCGGGTTCTCGGCCGCCGAGCGGGTGCCGCGGGCGTCGAGCACGCTCATCGCCACGCTCGCGGAGCCCGCTGCCTCCGCCAGCCGCGACAGCAGCGCGGGCGTCAGCACCATCGACTCCGTGAGGTTCAGCCCGAGCACCATCGGCAGGCCAGCGGTGTCGTCGGCGCGCTCACCCCAGGCCGCGAACACCTCGGCGGCGGCCTCCGGGTCGACGCTGATGTTCCACTCGGCGACCGGCGTGGTGTTGCCGCGGTAGTCGAACGACCCGCCCATGATCACCAGCCGGCGCAGCAGCGTCGGCAGCGCCGGCTCGGCGCGCAAGGCCAGCGCCAGGTTCGTCAGCGGACCGACCGCCAGCCCGACGAGCCGCCCCGGGTGGGCCCGCGCCGCCCGCACCCATGCCGCGGCGGCGTCGTGGGCGGTCACGGTGTGCGAGGCGGTCGGAACGGTGGCATAGCCAAGCCCCTCGGGGCCGTGGGTGTCTTCGGCCGTCTGCAGCGCGCTCGCCAGCGGGCCGTCGGCGCCCCGCGACACCGGCACGCCCGCCGCCCCGCACAACTCCAAGAGACCCAGCGTGTTGGCGCAGACCTGGTCGACCCCGACGTTGCCCGCCGTGGCGGCGATGCCCACCAGCTCCGCATCCGGGCTGCCGAGCAGATAGGCCAGCGCGAACGCATCGTCGACGCCGGTGTCGACGTCGGCGAAAACCGGTATGGCGGACTCGAATTCGCTCACCGGGCGAGGTTACCCGCGCCGGTGACGGCGCTTCGGGAGCTCATTCGGTGAAGTCGGTGACCCCGTCCCAGCTCTTGAGCGTCCAGCCGGCCACCGGGTTGCCCTCGATCACCACGCGGCCGGTGTTGGGCAGCGGGCGGGTGGTGTAGAGGCTCAGCTTCGGGTTGCGGACGTTCATCAGCGTCCACGTCATGATCGACGCGCCGTGGGAGAAGATGACGGGCTTCTTGTCGCCGCTGTCGTAGACGGTTTGCACCGCGCCGGTGAATTCCTCGTTGAACTGGGTGCCGCTGATACCGCCCGGCACCTTGGACTCGCGGTCGCCCGTCACCCAGGCCTGCGGTGCCAGGAAGTACGGCGGACCGGCGGTGGCCACCGGATCGCCTTCGAAGATGCCCGCGCCGATCTCCTGGATGCCCGGCAGCACCGTCACCTGCTCGCCGAGCGCCCGGGCGAGCGGATCGGCGGTCTGCTGGGCCCGCACCATGGTGGATGCGTAGACGCCGTCGAAGTCCTCGCCGCGCAGCTGCTGAGCCAGCGCCTTGGCCTCCTGCTGACCCTTCGGGGTCAGCGGCGGCCCGGGCACGGCGGTGTTGATCAGCCCGCTGGCATTGCCCTCGGACTCGGCGTGGCGGACGAACGTCACGGTGATGGTCGGATCCTCGGGGGTCGGGGTGCTGCAGGCGCCGACGACGAGAGCGGCCGCGGCCGCGGCCGTCAGCTTCGCGGCCAGCTTCGCGATCCGGTGTCCGTGCGCCATCGGTTCAGCCCCTTCCCAGATAGCCTTCCTGCGCCACCGTACAAACGAGCGAACCCGCCCGGTTGTAGATTGCGCCGTTTGCCAAACCGCGCCGGCCGATGCCACTCGGCGAGCGCTGCTCGTACAGTAGCCAGTCGCCGAACTCCGGTGGGCGGTGGAACCACATCGCGTGGTCCAGTGACGCGATCGCACCGGCGACCGGCGGGCGCCGGGTGGCGTAGAGCACCGGATCGAGCACCGTCCAATCCGACAGGTAGGTGAGCAGCCCGCTGCGCACCAGCGGGTCCGGCGGCGCCGGGTCGCGCAGTCGGAGCCACAGCCGCGCGGTGAGCTCGGCCGGCGGCTCGCCGTCGGCGGCCTTGAGCGGATGCGGGTCGACGTAGCGCATCTCGAAGGCCCGCGGCTGCACCCAGAAGCCGCCGAGCTGGTCGGCGTAGTCGGCGAGTTCGGTCTCCAGCGGCGGCAGCGACTCCGGTGCGGGCACGTCCGGAAGCCGCTGCTGGTAGTCGATGCCGTCGAGCGGTTCGGTCAGCGACACCAGCGCCTCGAGCACCACGCGATCGTCGCCCTGGGTGACGACGACGGCGCGTGCCGAGAACGTCCGGCCGTCGCGCAGGTTGGTCACCGCATACCGCAGCGGCTGTCGCGGATCGCCGAGCCGCAGGAAGTACAGGTGCATGCTGTGCGGCAGCCGGTCCGGCGCGGTGCGGCCCGCCGCGATCAGCGCCTGCGCGGCGACCTGCCCGCCGAACACCCGGCTGAGGTGCTCGGCGTCCGCGGGCTGCGGGCCGAGGAACCGGTTGGGCCCGTCGGCCACGAGCTCGAGCAGGCGCAGGATCTCGGGAAGGCTCTCCGGCATGGCTGCTATCTAGCCAGAGGCGGGGGCCGGGCGCGGGTTAGGGTCCGACCATGCCGATCAACCCCGCCGCCATCGGTGCGGTGTCCGCGCCGCAGACCTTCTCCTGGACCGACCGCGACACCCTGCTCTACGCGCTCGGCGTGGGTGCCGGCACCGCGGACCTCGCCTACACCACCGAGAACAGCCACGGCATTGCGCAGCAGGTGCTGCCGACCTACGCCGTCATCGCCGCGCCCGCGTTCGGCGCGATCGGCGAGATCGGCACGTTCAACTTCGGCATGCTGCTGCACGGGTCGCAGGCCGTCCGGCTGCACCGGCCGCTCGCCCCGGCGGGCCGCCTCGAGGTCACCGCCGAGGTGACCGACCTGCAGGACAAGGGCGAGGGCAAGAACGCGATCGTCTTGCTGACGGGCCGGGGCCGCGACCCGGAGTCCGGTGAGCTGGTCGCCGAGACCACGACGACGCTGGTGCTGCGCGGCGAGGGCGGCTTCGGCGGGCAGCAGGGCGAGCGCCCGCCCGCTCCGGAGTTCCCCGACCGCGAGCCCGACGCCCGGGTGGCGCTGCCGACGCGCGAGGACCAGGCACTGATCTACCGGCTCTCCGGCGACCGCAACCCGCTGCACAGCGACCCGTGGTTCGCGCGCGAACTCGCCGGCTTCCCGAAGCCGATCCTGCACGGGCTGTGCACCTACGGGGTGGCGGGCCGGGCGGTGCTGCGGGAGCTCGCCGCCGACGACGCCGCGCGGATCACCGCCGTCGGCGCCCGGTTCACCAAACCGGTGTTCCCCGGCGAGACGCTGACGACGTCGATCTGGCGCACCGGCGAGGGCACGGCCGTGTTCCGCACCGAGGCGTCCGGCGACGGCGAGCTGGAGCCCCGCGTGGTGCTCGAC
This sequence comes from Mycobacterium sp. MYCO198283, assembly GCF_021213805.1. Classification (GTDB taxonomy): domain Bacteria; phylum Actinomycetota; class Actinomycetes; order Mycobacteriales; family Mycobacteriaceae; genus Mycobacterium. The sequence continues at coordinate 275,735 of NZ_JAJQJI010000002.1, read as the reverse complement.
GACGGCACCGCGGAGTACGTCCCCTAATTCTGCGCGAGCGTGCGTGTCTGTACGCCGACACGCCGCGATCGGCGTACCCGCGGCGCACGCTCGCGCCCGTCGAACGTGCGTTCGATACACTGGCGGGGTGAGCGGCTGGTTCAACCCACCGACCACCTGGGCGGAGATGTCGCGGGTGCTCAACAGCAAGCCCCGCCGCGCCGGCATGCCCATGGCCGAACCACCCGGCGACGGCGGCGACAGCCCGGCCTGGTCGCGCAAACGCGGGCAGTACACCCCGCCCGACGACGCCGAGCGGGTCCGGGCGGCCATCCCCTATGCGGAGCTGCACGCGCATTCGGCGTACAGCTTCCTCGACGGTGCGAGCACGCCGGAGGAACTCGTCGAGGAGGCGGCGCGGCTGGACCTCAAGGCGATCGCGCTCACCGACCACGACGGGCTCTACGGTGTGGTGCGGTTCGCCGAGGCGGCGCAGGAGCTGGGCGTCAACACGATCTTCGGCGCCGAGCTGTCGCTGTCCAACACCGCCCGCACCGAGCACCCCGATCCGCCCGGCCCGCACGTGCTGGTGCTGGCGCGCGGCCCGGAGGGTTACCGGCGGCTCTCGCGTGAGCTGTCGAAGGCGCACCTGGCGGGCGGTGAGAAGGGCAAGCCGCGCTACGACTACGACGCGCTGACCGAGGCGGCCGGCGGGCACTGGCACATCCTCACCGGCTGCCGCAAAGGCCAGGTGCGACAAGCGCTGCAGCAGCACGGCCCACAGGGAGCGGCGCACGCCCTCGCCGACCTGGTCGACCGGTTCGGCTCCGACCGCGTGGCCGTCGAGCTGAGCCACCACGGCCATCCGCTCGACGACGAACGCAACGCCGCGCTCGTCGAGCTGGCGGCGCGGTTCGGCCTGCGATGCGTGGCCACCACCGGCGCGCACTTCGCCGAGCCGTCGCGCGCCCGGCTGGCCATGGCGATGGGTGCCATCCGCGCCCGGCAATCGCTCGACGAGGCGGCGGGTTACCTTGCGCCGCTGGGTGGTTCGCATCTGCGCAGCGGCGCCGAGCTGGCCCGGCTGATCAGCCCCGAGGCGGTGCGCACCGCCGCCGAGCTGGGGGAGGAGTGCGCCTTTGCCCTGACGCTGATCGCGCCGCAGCTGCCGCCCTTCGACGTACCGCCCGGCCACACCGAGGACAGCTGGTTGCGTCAGCTCACGCTGGAAGGCGCCCGGCGGCGCTACGGCCCGCCCGAGGACGCGCCCGAGGCCTACCGGCAGATTGAATACGAGCTCGCCGTCATCTCGCGGCTGAAGTTCCCCGGCTACTTCCTGGTGGTCTACGACATCACCCGGTTCTGCCGCGAGAACAAGATCCTGTGCCAGGGCCGCGGGTCGGCGGCCAACTCGGCGGTCTGCTACGCGCTCGGGGTCACCGCCGTCGACCCGATCGCGGGCGGGTTGCTGTTCGAACGGTTCCTCTCACCCGCCCGCGACGGGCCGCCCGACATCGACATCGACATCGAATCCGACCTGCGCGAGCAGGCCATCCAGTACGTCTACGAACGCTACGGCCGTGACTACGCCGCCCAGGTCGCCAACGTCATCACCTACCGCGGGCGCATCGCGGTGCGCGACATGGCGCGTGCGCTGGGCTATTCGCAAGGCCAGCAGGACGCGTGGAGCAAGCAGCTCAGCCGGTGGAACGGCTTGCCGGATTCGCCCGACGTCGAAGACATCCCCGAGCCGGTGATCGACCTGGCGATGCAGATCAAGAACCTGCCGCGCCACATGGGCATCCACTCCGGCGGCATGGTGATCTGCGACCGGCCGATCGCCGACGTGTGCCCGGTCGAGTGGGCGCGGATGGCGAACCGCAGCGTGCTGCAGTGGGACAAAGACGATTGCGCGGCAATCGGTCTGGTGAAGTTCGACATGCTCGGGCTGGGCATGCTTTCTGCGCTGCACTACTGCATCGACCTGGTCGCCGAGCACAAGGGCATCGAGGTCGACCTCGCGACGCTGGACCTGAGTGAGCCCGCCGTCTACGAGATGCTGCAGCGCGCCGATTCGGTGGGCGTCTTCCAGGTGGAGTCGCGCGCGCAGATGGCCACCCTGCCGCGGCTCAAACCGCGGCTGTTCTACGACCTGGTGGTCGAGGTGGCGCTGATCCGGCCCGGTCCGATCCAGGGCGGCTCGGTGCACCCGTACATCAAGCGCCGCAACGGCGAAGAGCCGGTCACCTACGACCATCCGTCGATGGAGCCGGCGCTGCGCAAGACCCTCGGCGTGCCGCTGTTCCAGGAGCAGCTGATGCAGATCGCCGTCGACTGTGCGGGGTTCTCCGGCGCCGAGGCCGACCAGCTGCGACGGGCCATGGGTTCCAAGCGGTCGACGGAGAAGATGCGCCGGCTGCGCGACCGGTTCTACGACGGCATGCGCGAGACGCACGGCATCACCGGCGACGTCGCCGACCGCATCTACGACAAGTTGGAGGCCTTCGCGAATTTCGGTTTCCCCGAAAGCCATTCGCTGAGCTTCGCGTCGCTGGTGTTCTACTCGTCGTGGTTCAAGCTGCACCATCCGGCCGCGTTCTGCGCCGCGCTGCTGCGCGCCCAGCCGATGGGCTTCTACTCGCCGCAGTCGCTGGTGGCCGATGCCCGCCGCCACGGCGTCACGGTGCACGGCCCCGACGTCAACGCGAGCCTGGCCCATCCGACGCTGGAGAACGCCGGCACCGAGGTGCGGCTGGGGCTCGGCGACGTGCGGCACATCGGCACCGAGCTGGCCGAGCAGATCGTCGCAAACCGGCAGGCGCACGGCCCGTTCCGCGACCTGCTCGATCTCACCGGACGCTGCCGGCTCACGGTGCCGCAAACCGAGGCGCTGGCGACCGCGGGTGCGCTGGGCTGCTTCGGCGTGACCCGCCGCGAGGGGCTGTGGGCGGCCGGGGCGGCGGCCACCGAGCGGCCCGACCGGTTGCCGGGCGTCGGCACCAGCTCCCACGTCCCGTCGCTGCCCGGCATGACCAAGCTGGAGCTGGCCGCCGCCGACGTGTGGGCCACCGGCGTCTCCCCGGACAGCTATCCGACGCAGTTCCTGCGCGCCGAGCTCGACGAGCGGGGAATCGTCCCGGCGGACCGGCTGCTCGGCCTGCCCGACGGCACGCGAATCCTGGTGGCGGGCGCGGTGACTCACCGCCAGCGGCCCGCCACCGCGCAGGGCGTGACGTTCCTGAACCTGGAGGACGAGACGGGGATGGTGAACGTGGTCTGCTCGCCGGGGCTGTGGGCGCGGCACCGCCGGGTGGCGCAGACGGCGCCGGCCATGGTGATCCGCGGCGTCGTGCAGAACGCGACCGGCGCGGTGACCGTCGTCGCCGAGCACCTGGAGCCACTGACGCTGCGCGTCGGGTCGCGGTCGCGCGACTTCCGCTGAGCGGTCAGGCCGTCGGCGTCGTCCACACCCGGTCGATACTGATGCGCAGCCGCGTGTCGTAGTTGCCCATGACGTCGGCGAGCCCGGCGGCCGCCGCAACGTCGCGGTACTTCTCCCAGTACGGACCGTCCTCGCGGGGGTCGGCCCCTTCGGCGTCGACCGTGGCGGTGCCGCCGATCACGATGATCCCGCCGCCGCGGCCGTCGGAGTCGAGGTTCAGGCTCACCCGCGGGTGCTGCCGCACGTGCCGGACCTTGGCCGTCGTCGGCAGGGTGTACACGACGATGTCGGCGCCGTCGAAGAAGAACCACACCAGTTTCGGCACCGGCTGACCGGATCCCGTGACGGTCGTCAACCAGCCGAACTCGTCCGCTGTCAGCCGTTGCCGCACGTCGTCGGTCATCTCCGCACTCACGGCTGCCAGAGTAATCTCCGGCGCATGACCCTGAACTTGACGGTGGACGAACTCCTCACCACCACGCGCTCGGTGCGCAAGCGGCTGGACTTCGACCGGCCGGTGCCGCGGGAGGTGCTGCTCGAATGCCTCGACCTGGCGATCCAGGCGCCGACGGGCTCCAACCAGCAGGGCTGGCAGTGGGTGTTCGTGCAGGACCAGGCGAAGAAGGTCGCAATTGCCGAGATCTACCGCGAGAACTGGAACGGCTACCGCACGGCGCCCGGACCCGAGTACGCCGAAGGCGACGCGCGCGGTGAGCGCCGCGACGCGGTGGTGTCGTCGGCGCAGTACCTCGCCGACAACATGGAAAGGGCGCCGTGGCTGCTGATCCCGTGCCTGGAGGGCAGCGTCGAATTCAGCCGCGATGCCGGCGCGTCGTTCTGGGGATCGCTGCTGCCGGCGGCGTGGAGTTACATGCTCGCGCTGCGGTCGCGGGGACTGGGTTCGGCGTGGACGACGCTGCACCTGCCCGGCGACGGCGAGCGGCGCACCGCAGAGATCCTCGGCATCCCGTTCGACCGGTACCGCCAGGGCGGGCTCTTTCCCATCGCCTACACCAAGGGCACCGACTTCAAGCCCGCCAAACGGCTGCCGCTCGAGGCGATCACGCACTTCGACAGCTGGTGACCTACACCGCGCCGTCGAAGCCGTGCTGGCGCCACGCCTCGTAGACCGCGACCGCGGCGGCGTTCGACAGGTTCAGCGAGCGCCGGCCGGCGAGCATCGGGATGCGCACGGTCGCGGTGACGTGCGGGTCGGCCAGCGTCTGGGCGTCCAGGCCGGTGGGTTCGGGGCCGAACATGAGCACGTCGCCGGCCTCGTAGGCGATGTCGGCGAAGGACCGCGTCGCGTGCGCGGTGAACGCGAAGACCCGACTGCGGCCGAGCGCGTCCCACGCCGCCGGCAGCGACGGATGCACGGTGACCGACGCCAGGTCGTGGTAGTCCAGGCCGGCGCGGCGCAGCTTCGGCTCGGACAGGTCGAAGCCCAGCGGTTCGACCAGATGCAGTTCGCAGCCCGTGCCCGCGACCATGCGGATCGCGTTGCCGGTGTTGGGCGCGATCCGCGGCGAGTAGAACAGCACCCGGAACACGCCGTCGATGATGTCATCCCGGTTTGCTCGGGCGGTCCGCGGCGTGCGCCGCGGGGTCCACGGAACTCTGTCTGTTCAGTAAGAATTGTGGAACCCCCGCACGGCAACTGTCATACTCGACAAATTGCCAGGCGGGCACCCGCCCGCCGCCGTCCGGGCAACGGATCCGACGATGGGTCACCTACAGGGAAGCTCGATGACTGACGCGCTACGCTCGTTCGCCAGCACACCGCCGGGACCGGTCCGATGACCAGCTACGCCGAGCCGGCCGACGCGCCGCCCGCACCGACCCGCGGGCGGCGGCCGTCGCGCTGGTGGCTGTCGAACTGGCCGGTGAGCTGGAAGGTGCTGGCGATCGCGCTGGTCCCGCTGGTGCTCGCGGCGACGTTCGGCGCCCTGCGGATCTCCGACGCCGTCGACAACTACCGCGAGCTGCGGCTCGCCGCCGACCGGGTGCAGGTGATCCCCGCCGTCGCCGATTACGTCGGCTCGCTGGAGAACGCGATCCTGGCAACGGCCACCGGGGACGATCCGGCGGCGGCACGCGGCCAGTACGACGCCAACAAGGCGCAACTCCAGCAACGCCTCGACGCCGTCGACCTGGCCGACGACGTGCGCGGCGGCACCGCGACGCTGCTGCGCGACGGCCAGCGCCTGCTGGACCAGGTGTCCTCGACCAGCGTGCCGTTGCGGCAGCTCATCACCAGCTACGCGCCGATCCTGCTCACCGCCGAGGACGCCATCAACGGCTCCGTGCGCCTCGACGACGCCGAGGTCCGCGCCGACGCGGCGGGCGTGAGCCGGGCGGTGGGCGCCCGCGGGCAGATGTTCATGCAGAAGCTGCTGTTGTTCGTCGGCGGGCAGCTGTCGCCCGAGGAACTGCGGATCTCGATGGTCACGCTGGCGGGCACGGAGCCCTCGACGCTGTTCGGCATGAGCCAGGTGCTCGGCGTCGACTCCGACGAGGCGAAGAAGCTGCAGCAGCAGATGCTCACCCGCATGGACCTGATGTCGAATCCGACGGTCTCGCTGGCCGGCAACCCGGAGCTGCTGCAGGCGATTCAGGTCACCGAGGGCATCGCCACCCAGGTCATCGAGCGCACCGGCTCGGAGGTCACCACCGATCTGGTGAACAAGGCCGACGCCGCCCGCGGTGCCGCCTTCCGGGACGTCGCGCTGGTGCTCGCCGTGTTCGTGATCGCGATGGCCGTGGTGTTCGTGGTGGCCCGCTCGCTGGTGCGGCCGCTGCGGATCCTGCGCAGCGGCGCCCTGCGGGTGGCGCACGAGGATCTGGTCGCGGAGGTCGAGCGGGTGCGCAACGGCGAAGAGCCGCCGCCGATCGCGCCGATCCCGGTGCACACCAGCGAGGAGATCGGGCAGGTCGCCCACGCCGTCGACGAGCTCCACGAGCAGGCGCTGCTGCTCGCCGGCGACCAGGCGCAGCTGCAGGCGCACGTCGACGACATGTTCGAGACGCTGTCGCGCCGCAATCGCTCGCTGGTCGACCAGCAGGTGTCGGTGATCGACCGCCTCGAACGTGACGAGCAGGACCCCGAACGCCTCGAGGGCCTGTTCCGGCTCGATCACCTCGCCGCGCGCATGCGCCGCAACGGGGCGAACCTGCTGGTGCTCGCCGGCGCGAAACCCCGTCGCGACGCCGGCGAGCCGGTCGCGGTGGCCGACCTCATCAACGCCGCCGCGTCCCAGGTCGAGGACTATCCGCGGGTGGTGACGACCCGCGTGCCCGACGCCGCGGTCGACGGCTCGGCGGCCGGCGACGTCGTCCACCTGCTCGCCGAGCTCATCGACAACGCGCTGCGCTATTCGCCGCCCGGTTCAGAGGTCGAGGTGTCGGCGGTGCTGGCCTCCGGCGGCGGCCTGATCATCGAGATCACCGACAGCGGCATCGGGATGACCGAGGCCGACCTGCGCATCGCGAACACCCGGCTGCAGGCCGGCGGTGAGGTGACGCCCTACACCGCACGCCACATGGGCCTGTTCGTGGTCGGTCGGCTGGCGCGCCAGCACGGCCTGGTGGTGCGGCTGCGTGCCGGCGACGCGCACGGCGCGGGGACGACGGCAGGGGTGTTCGTGCCGGCCGAGCTGATCCTCGACGCCGGACCCGACGCCGCCGACGACGCGCGATCTGCAGCGGCGACCGCCCGCACGCTCGACGAGATCCCCGAGCGGATCGAGCGGCCGCTGCCCACCGCGGTGCCCGTCTTCCGGGAACCGCCGGCCACGCCGCCGCCGTACCGCAACGGCACCGGGCACGACGACCGGCCCGACGGCCCGCTCAGCCTGCCGCGCCGCAGCCCGGGCGCGAGCGGCATCACCGGCATCCCGAACCCGGCCGCGGGCAGGACGCCCGAGCCGCCGGAGCCGCCGGCCCCGCAACCGGCGCCCGAACCCGAGGCTGCGCCGGCGCCCACCCGCAGCCCGTCGGACACGTCGGCGTTCTTCAGCTCGTCGGCGCAGCCGCGGGAGGCGTCGGAACCGCCGGCGCGCGAGCGCAACCCGCTCGAGGACACCGACGTCATCTACCAGCGCATGGTCTCGGAGTGGCTCATCGACCTGGAGACGCTGACCAAGCCGCCGCAATCGTGGGAATCGGTGTGGGACAACGGCTGGGCGGCGGCGGAGCAGGCCGCCGAACTGCCCGTCGAGGCCCGCACCGAGCAGGGCCTGCCGGTGCGCGCGCCGGGGGCCCGGCTGGTGCCGGGATCACCCGAGGCGGGTGGCTTCGGGACGTCGGCCCGCCGTCCGGCGCACCACCGGGCCGACGACGACGACGCGGTAGCATCGGGCGGCGGGTCCGCCTCCTACCGCGATCCGGAGGCCGTGCGCGCGTCGCTGTCGAGCCACATGGGAGGGGTGCGCGCGGGACGAACCCACGCCCGCCACAGCTCCGGAGGAATGGACGACGAATGACCCAGGCGCCCCGGTCCACGCCGGACACCTCGCTGGACTGGCTGGTCTCCGCCTTCGCCCGCGACGTGCCGGGCGTCACCCACGCCATCCTGGTGTCCGCCGACGGTCTGCTGCAGGCCGGCAGCGAACACCTGCCGCCCGAGCGGGCCGACCAGCTCGCCGCCGTCAGCTCCGGGCTGGCCAGCCTGTCCACCGGAGCAGCACAGCTCTTCGACGGCGGCGCGGTGCTGCAGTCGGTGGTGGAGATGGAGAACGGCTACCTGCTGCTGATGCGGGTCGGGGACGGCTCCCACCTGGCGACGCTGGCGGCGAGCAACTGCGACATCGGGCAGATCGGGTACGAGATGGCGGTCCTGGTCGAGCGGGTGGGGAACGCCGTGAGGTCCACCCGGCGCACCCCACAGCATTCGTGAAGCACCGCAGCCGCGATGGACAGACCGGACGACGCCGCCGCCGCGCCCAGCCTGGTCCGTCCGTACCGGCTGACCGCGGGACGCACGACGTCGGCGGTCGAGCTGCCGCTGGAGGCGACGGTCGAGGCGCTGCCGTCGGCGTTCGCGCAGCGGTGGCCGCCCGGTGACGTCCGGCGTGACATCGTCGCCCGGTGCGCGGACGGGCCCTCGGTGGCTGAGATCGCCGCCTTGCTGAACCTGCCGCTCGGCGTGGCGCGGGTGCTGGTCGGGGACCTGGTGGCGGCGGGCCACCTGCGGGTCCACCAGACGCTGACCGATCATTCGAGCGTCGCCGAGCGCCGCGAACTCATAGGAAGGACACTCCGTGGCCTACGCGCACTCCGGTAGCGGCGCCAAGTCGACGAAGATCGTGATCGCCGGCGGGTTCGGCGCCGGCAAGACGACGTTCGTCGGCGCGGTGTCGGAGATCATGCCGCTGCGCACCGAGGCCATGCTGACCAACGCCTCGGTCGGCGTCGACGAGCTCGGCGCCTCGTCGCAGAAGAGCACCACCACCGTCGCGATGGACTTCGGGCGGATCACGCTCGCCGACGACCTGGTGCTGTACCTGTTCGGGACACCGGGACAGCGGCGGTTCTGGTTCATGTGGGACGACTTGGTGCGTGGCGCGATCGGGGCGATCGTGCTGGTGGACACCCGGCGGCTGGAGGACAGCTTCGCCGCGGTCGACTTCTTCGAGGCCCGCCGGCTGCCGTTTCTCGTCGCGATCAACGAGTTCGACGACGCGCCGCGCTACCCGGCCGACGAGATCCGCAAGGCGCTGGCGCTGACCGACACCGTGCCGCTCATCAGCATCGACGCCCGGCAGCGGGAGTCGGCCAAAGGGGCCCTGATCACCGTCGCCGAGTACGCCCTGCAGACCTTGGCGTCCAGCCGCGGCTGACGGCTTCGCCGCCGAGACGTGTGTGGTTGCGCCGTCGTACGGCGTGTCGTCGCAACCCTTTACGTGTCGCGAGGGTGGGCCGCCCGGTCGCCGAGCCCACCCAGCGTCGGCCGGCGGGTCGGGACGTGCCCGTGCACGCCCTCGGCGTAGGCGGTCTCGGCGTGCTGGCTGAAGTCGACGCCGGCGGTCTCGTCCTCGGGGCTCAACCGGAACCCCAGCAGCCGGTCGATGAGCTTGGCGAGGACGAAGGACACGGTGAACGCGTAGGCGGCCACCACGACGGCGCCCAGCGCCTGCTTGCCGAGCTGACCGAACCCGCCGCCGTAGAACAGCCCCTCGGCGCCGCCGGTCATCGCGCCCGTCGCGAGCAACCCGATGAGCACCACCCCGACGACGCCGCCCACGAAGTGCACGCCGACGACGTCCAGCGAGTCGTCGTATCCCAGCCGGAACTTCAGCCCGATCGCGTATGAGCAGGTGACGCCGGCCGCGAGGCCGACGACGGCGGCGCCGAGGGTGTCGACGGTGCCGCAGGCCGGGGTGATGGCGACCAGGCCGGCCACCACGCCCGACGCGGCGCCGAAGGTGGTGGGCTTGCCGTCGCGGAAGCGTTCGACGGTCAGCCATCCCAGCATGCCGAGGCAGCCGGCGACCAGCGTGTTGAGGAAGATGGCGGCCGCCTTGCCGTCGGCGGCCAGCGCGGAGCCGGCGTTGAAACCGAACCAGCCGAACCACAGCAGCCCGACGCCCAAGAGCACGAACGGCAGGTTGTGCGGCCGCATCGCCTCCTGCCGGAAGCCGATGCGCGGGCCGAGCACCAGGGCCAGCGCCAGCGCCGAGGCGCCCGAGACGATCTCGACCACCAGGCCGCCGGCGTAGTCCAGTGCGCCCAGGCGGCCCAGCCAGCCCGCCGGCGACCACACCCAGTGCGCGACGACCGCGTACACGGCGATCGCCCAGACCGGGACGAACGCCATCCACGCCGAGAACCGCGCGCGGTCGGCGATCGCCCCGCTCACCAGCGCCGCGGTGATGACGGCGAAGGTGAGCTGGAAGGTGGAGAACAGCAGCTCGGGCACCGACCCGTGGGCGGTTTCGGGGCCGATACCGGCCATCGCGACGTGGGCGAGGTCGCCGATCAGCCCGCCGGCGGTGTCACCGGAGAAGGCGAGGCTGTAACCGAGCAGCAGCCAGGCGACGGTGACCAGCGGGATGGCGATGAAGCTCATCATGATCATGTTGAGCACGCCGGTGGTGCGGACCATCCCGCCGTAGAAGATCGCCAGACCGGGCGTCATCAGCAGGACGAGGGCGGTGCTGGCCAGCAGCCAGGCGGTGGCGGCGGGATCGATCACGCGGGCACTCCTTCGACGGTGCCGACAGCGTGGCGCGGACGCGTTTCGGCGGCGCGGCGGGCGTGTTTCCGGAGTGTTTCGTGTTTCGGCGACATGACGGGTGGCTCACGCCATGCGCGTCAGGCCCGCGGGAGCCGGATCTTCCAGCGCACGAACGCGACGTACACGATGCTGATGACCGCGAGCATCGCCATGTCGAAGAGCCAGGCCCCCGGCGTGTGCTCCCAGTGCCGGTCCTTGGGCGTCAGCGGTCCGGGCACCAGCCGGATCAGGTCGGCGGTCGACGCCGACGCCGCGAAGCCCCAGCGGGCGGGCGTCGCCCACGACAGCTGGTCGAGGCCGATGCGATCGGTCACCGGGATCATGCCGCCGGAGAACACCAGCTGGCTCATCACCGCCACCACCAGCAGCGGCATGATCTGCTCGCTGGTCTTCGCCAGCGCCGAGAGCGCCAGGCCCACCATCGCCGACGCCACGCACGCGCCGGCGATGTCGACGTACAGCTCGAGCGCCGGGTTGCCGAGCAGCACCGCGTTCTCCGGGGCGCCCTTGCCCCACAGCACGATGGCCACCACGATCGCCGACTGCAGCAGCGCCAGCACGGTGTAGATGCACACCTTCGCCAGCAGGTAGGCGCTGGTGGAGAGCCCGACCGCCTGTTCGCGGCGGAAGATGGCGCGTTCACCGATGAGGTCGCGGATGGTCAGCGCGGTGCCCATGAAGATGGCGCCGACGTTCAGCAGCACCAGGATCTGGCCCGGCTCGTTCGGGGCGTCACCCAGGGGGTTGGGCACCCCGAACCCGACGTCGCCCGGCACCGACATCGACAACGACCCCATGATGAACGGCAACAGCGCCAGGAAGATGAAGTAGCCGCGGTCGGAGACGATGAGCCGCAGCTGGCGCCGCGCGATGGTCGAGAACTGCCGCCGCAGGCTGGTCCGCGTCGGCTCGCCCAGGTCGCCGGGTTGTTCGGCGGGCGGCGGTGGCGGCGACGCGCCGTGGATCGACAGGTAGCGCGACTTGGCCTGTTCGGGATCGCCGGCGACGCTGCTGAAGATGTCGGCCCAGTTCGTGGTGCCGAGCTCCGCGCCGATCTGGCCGGGCGGACCGTAGAACGCGGTCTTGCCGCCCGGCGCCAGCAGCAGCACCTGGTCGCACACGTCGAGGTAGGTCAGCGAGTGGGTGACCACCAGCACGACGCGCCCGGCGTCGGCGAGCTGGCGCAGCATCGTCATGACCTGCCGGTCGAGCGCCGGGTCCAGGCCGGAGGTGGGTTCGTCGAGGATGAGCAGCGACGGGCCGGTCAACAGCTCCAGCGCCACCGAGGCGCGCTTGCGCTGGCCGCCGGACAGCTTGTCGACGCGGGTGTCGGCGTGCCGCGTCATCTCCAGTTCTTCGAGCACCTGGTTGACCACCTGCCGGCGGTCGTCCTTGGTGGTGTCGGGCGGGAGCCGCAGCTCGGCGGCGTACATCAGCGCCTGCATCACCGTGAGCTGGCCGTGCACCACGTCGTCCTGCGGCACCATGCCGATCCGGGAGCGCAGCGACGCGTACTCGGCGTGGATGTCGTGTCCCTCGAACGTCACCGTGCCGCTGGTGGGGTGCGTGTACCCGGCCACCAGCTTGGCGAACGTCGACTTGCCGGCACCCGAAGGGCCGATCACCGCGGTCAGCGTTCCGGGCCGCGCGGCGATCGAGATGTTGTCGAGCAGCGTCTTGTTGTTCTCGATGGTCCACGTGACGCCGTGGACGTCGAGGCCGCCGGTGCCGGTGGCCGCCGCGGTCTCGGTGCGGCGCACCAGCGTGCCGCCGGCGAGCACCAGGTCGACGTTGCCGATGGTCACCACGTCGCCCTCACGCAGCGGCGCGCGGTCGACGCGCTCGCCGTTGACGAACGTGCCGTTGATGCTCCGGTTGTCGACGATCTCCAGCCCGCTGCCGCCGGGCACCAGCGTGGCGTGGTGGCGCGAGGCCAGCACGTCGGCGACAACGATGTCGTTGTCGGTGGCGCGGCCGATCGTGATCGAGCCGGCCGGCGTCTCCGGCGTCCGGTTGGGCCGCAGGATCTTGAGCATGCTGGTCGCGAGGTTGCCGTCGCCGGAGCGCGGGGCCGCGGCGGGCCCGAGCGCGGTGGCCGGTTCTGCGTGCGACAGCGGAGTGGAGACCTCCGGGCGGTTGGGCGGCCGGTTTACCGGCGGCCGCGGACCCTGCGGCGGGTACATCGGCTGGGAGGTGCCGGGCGGTGCGCCGTAGCGCTGCTGCGGCCCGCTGTAGGGCTGCTGCGGTGGACGCAGCTGGCCGGAGCGCGCGGCAGCCGGGACGGCGGTGGTCTGCAGCGGCGGGCGCCCGGCCGACCCCTGGTGGCGACCGACCTCGAAGGAAAGCCGCGGGCCGTCGGGATTGCCGATCGTCAGCGACTGTCCGTCGCGGACGTCGACGGTCGAGACGCGGCGCCCGTCGACGAACATGCCGTTGAGGCTGCCGTTGTCGATGGCCGTCCAGCGGCCCTGCGCGAAGCGCATCGTGACGTGCGCGCGGGATACGAGCGGGTGGGCGACGCGGATGTCGGCCCGCAGGTCACGGCCGATGACGACGTCGTGCCCGGGGGCGAAGGTGTGGTGCGATCCGTCGTATCGGACGGTCAGCGCGGGCGGCGATGCAGTCGCAGGTCGGCTCATCGGGGCTCACTCTATCGTCGCGCCCGTCACTCACACGCGGCCTCGTGCAGCCGCGCCGCCTGCCGCGTGAGGTGGTCGCGTTCGGCGAGGCCGGCGGACGGGCCGTCGGTCACCGGCGGGCGGCCCTCGCCGTCGGAGCGCACGAACGCGCCGTCGGGTGACAAGGCCCGGCTGTCCACGAACTCGCCGGTCTCGACCAGCCGCGACGCGAAGTCGTTCATGTAGGACAGGTGCGCATCGACCTCCTCGGGCGTCCACTGGTCCATCGGGGGATGGTCGACGGCCGGGGCGGGTCCGCCGCGGAAGTGCTTGAGCAGCAGATACTTCATGATCAGTTCCTTTCGGTCTGTCAGACATCGTCGCTGACATACCGGGGACGGAGCCGGGTTCGCGGTTTCGACCCGTCCGCGCGAAAAGGTCCGCCGCGGGCTGCGGACCGTCAGACCGTGACGGTGTCGGGCGCCCCGGTGAGCACGCACCGGGTGTGGCTGTAGATCGTGGCCATGCACTTGTTGCAGTGGTTGCAGATCGAGCGCACGCTGCCGCTGCCGTCGGCCTTGATGCGGTTGATCAGGTCCGGCTCGGCGAGCAGCGCGCGACCCATCGCGACGAACTCGAATCCCTCGGCCATCGCCAGGTCCATCGTCTCCCGGTTGGTGATGCCGCCGAGCAGGATCAGCGGCATCGTGAGCTCCGCGCGGAACTTCCGGGCCTTGTCCAGCAGGAACGCCTCGCGGTAGGGGTATTCGCGGAAGAACCTCTTCCCGGCCAGCCGGATGCCCCAGCGCAGCGGCGGGGCGAAGGCCTGGGCGAAATCCTTCACCGGGGCGTCGCCGTGGAACAGGTACAGCGGGTTGACCAGCGAGCTGCCCGCAGTCAGTTCGAGGGCGTCGAGCCCGCCGTCCTCCTCCAGCCACTTCGCGGTCTGCAGCGACTCCTCCAGCGGGATCCCGGCGCGCACGCCGTCGGTCATGTTGAGCTTGGCGGTGACGGCGATCCGGCCGGCGCCGTGTGAGTCGACGGCGTCGCGCACCGCGCGCACCACACCGCGCGCCACCTTGGCGCGGTTCGCCAGCGAGCCGCCGAACTCGTCGGTGCGCCGATTCAGCAGCGGGGACAGGAACGCGCTGGCCAGATAGTTGTGGCCGAGGTGGATCTCGACGGCGTCGAAACCCGCGTCGATCGCCAGCCGGGCGGCGTTCGCGTGGGCCGCGGTGACGTCGGCGATGTCCTCGCGGGTGGCCTTCTTCGCGAAGCGCATCGACAGCGGGTTGAAGAACCGCACCGGCGCCAGCGCGGTCGCCTTGTTGGTGCGCGAGTTCGCCACCGGGCCGGCGTGGCCGATCTGCGCGCTGATCGCCGCGCCCTCGGCGTGCACGGCGTCGGTCAGCCGGCGCAGGCCGGGGACCGCCTCGGGCCGCATCCACAGCTGCCACCCGTCGGTGCGGCCACCGGGCGCCACCGCGCAGTAGGCGACGGTGGTCATGCCGACGCCGCCGGCAGCGGGCAGCCGGTGGTAGTGGATGAGGTCGTCGGTGACGAGCGCGTCGGGCGTGGCCGCTTCGAAGGTCGCGGCCTTGATGATGCGGTTGCGCAGCGTGATCGGGCCGAGCGTGGCCTCACTGAAAACGTCAGTGAACACTTTGGGCTGGGTGTTCATAGCAGCAGCCTGCCACAATGGCCGCCGTGGGTGCGATAACGCTCGACGGCAAAGTGACGCGCGACGAGATCTTCGTCGACCTCAAGCGGCGGGTGGCGGCGCTCACCGAGCAGGGCCGCACGCCGGGGCTGGGCACGATCCTCGTCGGCGACGATCCCGGATCGCAGGCCTACGTGCGCGGCAAGCACGGCGACTGCGCCAAGGTCGGCATCTCCTCGATCCGGCGCGACCTGCCCGCCGACATCAGCCAGGCCACGCTCGACGAGACCATCGACGAGCTCAACGCCGACCCGGCCTGCACCGGTTTCATCGTTCAGCTGCCGCTGCCCGGCCACCTCGACGAGAACGCCGCGCTGGAGCGGGTCGATCCCGATCGCGACGCCGACGGCCTGCACCCGACGAACCTCGGCCGGCTGGTGCTGGGCAAGGCCGCGGCGCTGCCGTGCACGCCGCGCGGCATCGTGGCGCTGCTGCGTCGCTACGACGTCCCGATCGCCGGCGCGCACGTGGTGGTGATCGGTCGCGGCGTCACCGTCGGCCGACCGCTCGGGCTGCTGTTGACCCGCCGGTCGGAGAACGCGACGGTCACGCTGTGCCACACCGGGACCCGTGACCTCGCGGCGCTCACCCGCCAGGCCGACATCGTCGTCGCCGCAGTGGGTGTGCCACACCTGGTGACCGCCGACATGGTGCGGCCCGGCGCGGCGGTCGTCGACGTCGGGGTGAGCCGCGTCGACGGCGCGCTCGTCGGCGACGTCGCGCCGGACGTGTGGGACGTCGCCGGCCACGTGTCGCCGAACCCCGGCGGTGTCGGCCCGATGACCCGCGCCTTTTTGTTGACCAACGTGGTGGAGCGGGCGGAACGCAGCGCATGAGCGTTCGCGACGTCGTCTCCAAACAGTGGCCGATCCTGTCGGTCGCGCTGGTGTTCGTCGCGGCGTTCGTGCTGGTGATGGCCGGATTCTGGCGGCGGGGTGCGCTGCTGATCGGCATCGGGGTGGCGCTCGCCGCGGCCCTTCGGCTGCTGCTGTCCGACGACCGCGCCGGCCTGCTCGCGGTGCGCAGCCGCGGCGTCGACTTCCTGACGACGGCGTCCGTGGCGGCCGTGGTGGTCTACATCGCCTGGACCATCGACCCGCTGGGCACGAGTTAGCGCAGCCGCAGCGCCGCCGCGACGATCGGTTTCGCCCACTCGGGCGTCGCCCGCAGGTCCGGCGGCCCGACGATCTCGCCGCGCACCATGTGCAGCACCAGCACCGGCCGCGGGGCTACGCCGGCACGCGGATCGCCGGCGGCGGTGTTGTCGTAGACCCGCAGCTCGGTGAGCACCGGCAGCAGGCTGATGAGGTTCAGCCGGCTGTGCTTCCACCGTCGCCGGATGTCGGCTTCGGGGATGTCGTGGCCGCCGGCCGCGACCCGCGAGTGCACCCGCGCGATGTGGTCCTGCGGGCTCGCGAGCCCGACGTAGAAGATCCGCACCTCGAAACCCTGCGCCGCGGCGTCGGCGAGCAGCGCGGTCATGGTCGAGCCGCCGAGCGTCGTCTCGAACGCGAAGTCCAGCCGCTCGGCGATCGCGCGGGTCAGCAGCCGTTTGCCCTGCCGCCAGGCCGCGGCGTTGGCCTTGACCTGCTCCAGGCCCGGGTTCGCCGCGACCAGTGCGCGGGCGGCTTCGTCGGGGTTGTAGTAGTCGGTGCCCGCGACGCGGAACATGGCGCCGCCGATGCTGCTCTTGCCGGCGCCGTTGACGCCGGCGAGCACGTACAGCCGGGGCGCGTCCTGGGCGCCGGCGGTCAGCGGTGCGCCTCGACCGCCGCCTCACCGAGCCGCTGTGGATCGGCGTCGAAGGCAGCCGCCATGGCCGACCGCGCGGCCGATGTCTGCATGCCGTCGAGCAGCGCGTCGAACTGTTCGGTGAGCTCGTCTAGCACCGGCGAGCGGGCCTTGACCAGCGCCTGGAATTCGGCGTAGGACACCAGCACGGCCTTGGGGTGTTGTGTTTGGTGATCGCCACGGCGCCGCGCACGGTCGCCTGCTCGAAGATGGCACCGAATTCGTTCTTGAACCGGGTGGCGGCCACGGTCGGTACGTCGACGAGCTCGCCGTCGCTGTTGCGGTAGGTCAGACCGGACATGCCCCCAGTGTAGCCAAATTGGCTATTTCGGACACTACTGCTCCAGGGTCGCCCGGATGCAGACGGTGACGTACGGCAGCGCCACACCCGTCGAGTTCGCCAGCGCCGGATGCGTCGCCAGCAGTTCGCGCACCTTGGCCAGGGTTTCGGTGCGGGCGTCGGCGGGTGCGGTGATGCAGTAGCTGCGCGAGGCGACGAGGTCGATCAGCGCCTGCGGCGTCAGATAGTTCGTCCACTCGACGTGGTGGCGTTCGACGGCGCCGAACGGTGGCGGCAGCTCCACGGTGCGGGTGAACGGGTCCTCCTCGTGGCCGATGATCCGGCCGAGGTCGCGCACCCACCCCAGCCGTTCGTCGCGGGTGTTCCACACCAGCCCGAGCCGGCCGCCGGGCCGCAGCACCCGCGCGACCTCCTTGACGGCGCGCTGCAGGTCGAACCAATGCCAGGCCTGCGCCACCAGCACCGCGTCGACGGAGTCGTCGGGCAGCGGGATGTCCTCCGCCGTGCCCAACAGCGCCGGCGTCTCGGGCAGCGAATGCTGCAGCACCTCCAGCATTTCCGGCAGCGGGTCCACCGCGACCACCGACAGGCCGCGCTCCGCGAGCCGGATGGTGAGCTTGCCGGTGCCGGCGCCGAGATCCAGCACGCTGGTCGCATGCGGCGGCAACAACCAATCGATGGCGTCCGGCGGGTACGACGGCCGGCCGCGCTCGTAGGCGGCGGCCTCGGCGCCAAAGGAGAGCGAACGCTCCTGCCGCGGGTGGCTCACCGCCGGCGATCGCCCTTCGCGAGCGCCAGCGTGTGGCGTACCAGCTCGCCCACCGCTTCGGTCTCCACCAGGAAACCGTCGTGGCCGTAGTCGGACTGCACGATGTTCAGCCGGGTGCAGCCGGGCAGCAGGTCCGCGATCTCGCGCTGTAACCGCAACGGATACAACCGGTCTGACGTGATGCCGCCCACGACCGCCGGCACCGGACAGCTCTGCAGGGCCGCCCGCACGCCGCCGCGACCGCGGCCCACGTCGTGGCTCGAGAGCGCGTCGGTGAGCGCCACGTAACTGCCGGCGTCGAACCTCGACACCAGCTTGGCGCCCTGGTGTTCCAGATAGCTCTGGACGGCGTAACGCCCACCGGTGAGCGGACTTTCACCCGCTTGCGGCGCGTTGCCGAAGCGCAGGTCGAGTTCTTCCTCGCCGCGGTAGGTCAGGTGCGCGACGCGGCGGGCGATCTCCATACCGGTGCGGGGTGACCGGCCGGTGCCGTGGTAGTCGCCGCCCTGCCAGTCCGGATCGGACGTGATCGCCGCGACCTGCGTGCTCTGCGTGCCGATCTGGTCGGCCGTGGCGCGGGCGCCGACCGCCAGCACCAGCGCGGCGCGCACCCGGTCGGGGTAGGTGACCATCCATTCGAGCGCGCGGGCACCGCCCATCGATCCGCCGACCACCGCGGCGACCTCGGTGATGCCGAGCGCGGCGAGCGCCGCCACGTCGGCGGCCACCTGGTCGCGGACGGTGATGATGGGAAACCGTGAGCCCCACGGCTTTCCGTCCGGCGCCAACGAGCTCGGACCGGTGGAGCCGCGGCAGCCGCCCAGCACGTTCGTGGCGACCACGCACCACTCGTCGGTGTCGATCGGCGCGCCCGGTCCGGCCACGCCGTCCCACCAGCCGGGCGTCGGATGGCCCGGGCCGGCCGGACCGGTGACGTGCGAATCGCCGGTCAGGGCGTGCAACACCATCACCACGTTGTCGCGCGCCGGGGACAGCGCGCCCCACCGCTGGACGGCAATCGAGACGTTGTCGATGACGGCGCCGTTCTCGGTGCGCAGCGAGCCGATGTCGACGATGCCGATCTCGCCCTCGGCGGGCAGCGTCAGGAGGCGCTCATCGGAGACAGTCACTGAAGACCCCACCCATCGTCAGAAGGCCGCGGCCGCATGCGGATCGGAGGTGGCGCCGCCGTAGACGCGGGCGGCCGCGAAGCCCTGCTCGAGGTCGGCCAGGATGTCGTCGATCCCCTCGATGCCGACCGCGAGCCGCACCAGGCCCGGCGTGACGCCCGTCGTCAACTGCTCCTCAGGAGTCAGCTGAGCGTGCGTGGTGGACGCCGGATGGATGACCAGCGAGCGCACGTCACCGATGTTCGCGACATGGCTGTGCAGCGTCAGCGCGTTGACGAACGCCTTGCCGGCGTCGACGCCGCCCGCGAGTTCGAACGCCAGCACGGCGCCGGTTCCGTTGGGCGCCAGCCGCTGTGCGCGCTCGTGCCACGGCGACGACGGCAGCCCGGCGTAGTTGACGCTGCGCACCTCGTCGCGGCCGGCCAGGAACTCCGCGACCCGCTGCGCGTTGGCGACGTGGCGCTCCATGCGCAGGCTCAGCGTCTCCAGGCCCTGGGCGATGAGGAACGCGGTGAAGGGCGCGGCCGACGAGCCGAGGTCGCGCAGCAGCTGCACGCGGGCCTTCAGCGCGTAGGCCGGCGGGCCGAGCTCGGCGAACACCACCCCGTGATAGCTCGGGTCCGGGGTGGTGAAGCCGGGGAAGTTGCCGTTGGTCCAGTCGAAGGTTCCGCCATCGACGATCACGCCGGCGATCGCCGAGCCGTGCCCGCCGAGATATTTGGTGGCCGAGTGCACGACGATGTCGGCGCCCTGGCTGATCGGCTGGATCAGGTACGGCGTCGCGATGGTGTTGTCGACGATCAGCGGCACCCCGTTGCGGTGCGCCACCTCGCTGACGGCCGGGGTGTCCAGGACGTCGATCTGCGGGTTGGAGATGGTCTCGGCGAAGAACGCCTTGGTGTTGGGCCGCACGGCCTGCTGCCACGAGTCGACGTCGTCGGGGTCGGTGACGAAGCTGACCTCGATGCCGAGCTTCGGCAGCGTGTAGTGGAACAGGTTGTAGGTGCCGCCGTAGAGCCGCGGGCTGGAGACGATGTGGTCGCCGGCGCCGGCGAGGTTGAGGATCGCGAAGGTCTCGGCGGCCTGGCCCGACGACAGGAACAGCGCTGCCACACCACCTTCCAGCGCGGCGATGCGCTGTTCGACGACGTCGGTGGTCGGGTTGCCGATGCGGGTATAGATGTTGCCCTCGGCCTGCAGGCCGAACAGCGCGGCGGCGTGGTTGGTGTCCTCGAACACATACGACGTGGTCTGGTAGATCGGCAGCGCCCGGGCGCCGGTGGCCGCATCCGGCGTCTGGCCGGCATGGACCTGCTTGGTTTCGAAGGACCAGGAGGCGGTGGGGTCCTCGACGGCGGGGGTCTCGGTCATGGTGGGTTCTCCAGTTCAGGGGAAGGCGCACCTCGTGCGCCGCAAACCAGTGATGGGGGCGTCCGGCGTTCAGCAACAGCTACACACGTGGAGGCCTCCGCATCAGGTGTCCCTGTTCTCATCCCGGGGCCCGACTGGCGGACCCGCGCTTGCCGTGTATCCGTGCCTGCGCGAGGCCGGTTACTCAACCTGGTCATCACCCGGGGCACCCCACCGCGGTTGGAGGGTTGCCGGCCAGCAAGCCGGGGCTTGTCGCTGGCGCTCATGACCGATTCGCAGCGTAGCGCACGCTGCGCGATCGCCGCCAAATCGGCGGGGCGCGCACCGGCCGACTCGTCGGTGGAGCGGAGTAGAATCGAACAAATGTTCGACCATGAGGGTTCGGCGGACTGATCGGGCGGATCGCTGAGTCGGTCATGTGGACGTCGCCGGCCGGCGGGCGGTATGTGACGCTGCCGGGCAGCGCCATGTTGTTCCCGGCGCTGGCCGCCCCGACCGCGCCGGTGCCGACGCTCCAGACGGCGGGCGAGCCAAGCCGCCCGTCCCCGATCGACGCCGGCAGCGCCCGGGGACGAACCGCCGCCCTGCTAGGACGCCGACGAGTCCTGCGCCACCTTGCCGAGGTGCTCCTCGATGAAGTCGACGATGAGGTCGGCGATCTGCTGCGGCGCCTCGAACATCGGGATGTGGCCGACCCCGTCGAGGTGGGTGATCTTGGTGTCGTCGGGAAGCTGCTCGATGAAGTGGCGGGTGAACCGCGGATGCGGGAGCACGCGGTCTTTCTCGCAGATCACCAGGTGCGTCGGCGTCTTGCCCTCGGCCAGCTCCAGCAGGCCCGGCAGGGTGAGCGACTTGACCAGCAGCTGGTAGTAGGCGTGGCAGTGGGCGACGTCGTCGATGATGTCGGCGAGGTCTTCGTCGGTGAGCCCGTCGGGCGTGCCGCTGACCGGCAGGTACGCGAGGTAACGGGTGATCGGCAGCCGCAGCACCTTGTCGCGCAGGGCCAGACAGAACAGCCACAGCGGCAGCCCGCCGAGGAACTTGCCGACGATCTCGAACTTGGCGGGCGTGACGTGCCGCCAACCGCCGGCGGGGGCGATGCCCGTCAGCGTCCGGGCGCGGCCGCGCCGTTCCAACTCGAATGCGACCCAGCCGCCGAGCGAGTTCCCGACGACGTGGGCGGTGTTCCAGCCGAGCTGGTCCATGCGGTGTTCGACGTCGTCGGCCAGCGACGCGCTGTCGAGGAAGAACGTGCCGCGTCGGACGCCGTTGTGCCCCAGCATCGTGGGCGCGAACACCTCGTAGCCGCGGTCGGCGATCAGCGGCGCCACCTTCTTCCACACCGCCTGCGACATCATGAACGGGTGCAGGAGCAGGACCGGCTCACCGGTTCCTACGTGGATCGGGGGGCGTTCTCTCATGTCGCGACAGTAGGGTGATACCCCCGGTACCGCAACATCGTGATCTAGGGTTCGGCGCCATGATAGTGACGACCGTCAACGTCAACGGCATCCGCGCCGCAGTGAGGCATCGCTCGGCGGAGAACCGCGGGCTGCTGCCGTGGTTGGCCGCCACCACCGCCGACGTCGTGTGCCTGCAGGAGACCCGCGCCGACGACGACCAGCTCGCCGACGCGCTGGCGCCGGCGCTCACCGACGGCTGGTTCCTGTCGGCCGCCGGGCCGCACCTCAAGGGCCGCAACGGGGTGGCCGTGCTGTCGCGGCGGGCGCCCGACGCGATGCGCATCGGCGTGCCGGGCGCCGACGAGTTCGCCGCGCACGGCCGCTACCTGGAGGTCGACCTCGGCGAGCTGACGGTCGCCAGCATCTACATACCGACCGGCGAGGCGGGAACCGCGCGCCAGCAGGAAAAGGAGCGGTTCTGCGCGGCGATCGGGGACCGGATGGCGCGGCTGCGCGACGGACGTGACGCCGTGCTGTGCGGGGACTGGAACATCGCGCCGACCGAGCTCGACATCAAGAACTGGCGCGGCAACGTCAAGAAGAGCGGCTTCCTGCCCGAGGAGCGGGCGTGGGTCGCCGGGCTGCTGGCCTCCGGGTGGGTGGACGTGGTGCGGGCGCTGCATCCCGGGGTGCCCGGCCCGTACAGCTGGTGGTCGTGGCGCGGGCGGGCGTTCGACAACGACGCCGGCTGGCGCATCGACTACCAGCTGGCCACGCCGCGCCTCGGCGCCCGCGCGGTAACGGCGCGCGTCGAGAGGGCCGACGCCTATGCGCTGCGGTGGTCCGACCATGCGCCGGTGACCGTCGAGTACGCGTGAAAAGATGGGCGCATCATGACGGGCACAGCTGACGGCGCGCGGAAGGTCGTGTTCTCCGGCGCCCAACCCACGTCCGACTCACTGCACCTCGGCAACGCGCTCGGGGCGGTGCGGCAGTGGGTGGCGCTGCAGGACGACTACGACGCCTACTACTGCGTCGTCGACCTCCACGCGATCACCGTCGCGCAGGACCCGGCGGTGCTGCGGCGGCGCACGCTGGTGACCGCCGCGCAGTATCTGGCGTTGGGGGTCGATCCGCAGCGCGCGACGGTGTTCGTGCAGAGCCAGGTCCCCGCCCACGCCGAGTTGGCATGGGTGCTGGGCTGTTTCACCGGTTTCGGGCAGGCGTCGCGGATGACGCAGTTCAAGGACAAGTCGCAGCGGGAGGGCGCCGAGGCGACCACCGTCGGCCTCTTCACCTACCCGGTGCTGATGGCCGCCGACGTCCTGCTCTACGACACCGACGTGGTGCCCGTCGGCGAGGACCAGCGCCAGCACCTGGAGCTCGCCCGCGACCTCGCCCAGCGCATCAACGGCCGCTTCGCCGACACGTTCGTCGTCCCGGATGCGCTGATCCCCGAGGCGACCGCGAAGATCTACGACCTGCAGGACCCGACGGCGAAGATGAGCAAGTCGGCGGCGTCGGACGCCGGGCTGATCAGCCTGCTCGACGACCCGAAGGTGTCGGCGAAGAAGATCCGCTCGGCCGTCACCGACAGCGAGCGCGACATTCGCTACGACCCCGTCGCCAAGCCCGGGGTGTCCAACCTGCTGACCATCCAGGCCGCGGTCACCGGTACGGGAGTCGACGCGCTGGCGGCGCAGTACGCCGGGCGTGGCTACGGCGATCTGAAGAAGGACACCGCGGACGCCGTCGTCGAGTTCGTGACGCCGATCAAGGCCCGCGTCGACGAGCTGCTCGCCGATCCCACCGAGCTGGAGGCGATCCTCGCGGCCGGGGCCGAGCGCGCCCGCGGGGTGTCTGCGGCGACGCTCGCGCGGGTATATGACCGGATGGGTTTCCTCGGGTCGTAGCGGTCGTCGGGCGGGAAGGCGGGCACATGCCGGGAAGCGGCGACGACAAGCCGGGTGTGCTCGACCGGCTCCGGGCCCGCTATCCGTGGTTCGACCACGTGATGCGCGCCCAGGAGCGCTATCAGGAGACCAAGGGCGACTTCTTCGCCGCGGGCATCACCTATTTCACGGTGTTCGCGTTGTTCCCGCTGCTGATGGTCGGCTTCGCCATCACCGGGTTCGTCCTGGCCAGCCAGCCCGACGTGCTGAACCGGCTGGAGCGCCGCATCACCGCCACGGTGTCCGGGGACGTCGGGCAGCAGCTCGTCGACCTGATGAACACCGCGATCGACTCGCGGACGTCGTTGGGCCTGTTCGGTCTCGCGACGGCGGCCTGGGCCGGGCTGGGCTGGATGAACAATCTGCGCGAGGCGCTCAGCGCCATGTGGGAGCAGCACAGCGGCACCGGCAACTTCCTCGGCACCAAGCTGTCGGATCTGGCGGCGCTGCTGTCGGCGTTCCTGGCGATCGTCGTCACCGTGGGCCTCACCGCACTCGGGGACCGCGGGCTGATCACCCGGGTGCTGGGCTATGCGGGCATCGAGGACATCCCGGGCCTGGCGGGCGGGCTGAAGGTGCTGTCGATGCTGATCGCGGTCGGCATCTCGTGGCTGCTGTTCACCTGGATGATCGCCCGGCTGCCGCGGGAGAAGGTGACCTACCGCAGTGCCGCGCGCGCCGGTCTGTTGGCGGCCGTCGCGTTCGAGGTGTTCAAACAGGTCGGGACGGTGTACCTGCGCTCGGTGCTGCAGGGGCCGGCG
Organism: Mycobacterium sp. MYCO198283; assembly: GCF_021213805.1. GTDB lineage: Bacteria > Actinomycetota > Actinomycetes > Mycobacteriales > Mycobacteriaceae > Mycobacterium. The sequence continues at coordinate 251,264 of NZ_JAJQJI010000002.1, read as the reverse complement.
GGCGCGACGTTCGGGCCGGTGCTGGGGTTGATGGTGTTCGCCTACATCACGGCCCGGCTGGTGCTGTTCGCGACCGCCTGGGCGGCGACGTCGCCGGAGAACATGACGGTCTCGCCGCCCGGACCGGCGATCGTGACCACGTCGGTGCGCACCCGCGACGAGCCCAGCGCGGTGGGCACGGTCGCGGCCGCGGCGGCCGGTGTGGCCGCGGGCGTGGGCCTTGCGCGGCTGCGGGGCCGGCGGCGCTCAGGTTCGTGACCGGCGGTTGACGGCCCGGGCCGCCAGGATCAGGCCCAGCACCACCACGACGCCCACGATGCCGACGCCCACTCGCACCGGCAGTGCGTCGGCGGCGGGGATCGCCGGAGCGACGGCCTGGGCGGCGCCGCCGACCACCTCGGGCAGCGACGCCCGCCGCAGCGACGGATCCGGGTCGATCAGCTCGCCGACCCGGGTGCCCGGCGCCGTGGCGAAGCCGTAGTCGAGTAGCCGGGCCGCCTGCTCCCACGGCGCGATCGGTTGGCGGGTGCCGTGCAGCAGCACCGCGATCAGCCGGCGCCCGTCATGGTCGGCGGCCCCGACGAACGTCTGGCCGGCGTCGTCGGTGTAGCCGGTCTTGCCGCCGAGCGCGCCCGGGTAGTGGTACAGCAACTGGACGTCGTTCTCCAGGACGTATCCGGGGCTGTCGCCATGGCCCGGGAAGTCGAACGTCCTGGTGGCGACGATGTTCGCGAACGTCGGGTTCTGCCACGCGTACCGGTAGATCAGCCCGATGTCGTAGGCCGACGTGCTCATGCCCGGCCCGTCGAGCCCGGACGGCGTGGCCGCGCGGGTGTCGGTGGCGCCGAGCTTGCGGGCGAGCGTGTTGATCTTCTGCAGCGCGACGTCCATGCCGCCGAGCTGTCGCGCCAGCGCGTGCGCGGCGTCGTTGCCCGAATGCATCAGCAGCCCGTGCAGCAGCTGGTTGACGGTGTAGACGCCGCCCTCGTCCACGCCGACCTTGGTGCCCTCGGCGGCCGCGTCCTCGGCGGTGCCGACGACTCGGGTGTTGCCGTTGAGCTCGTCGATCGCCTGCATCGCGATGAGCGCCTTGATGATGCTGGCGGGCCGGTGCCGGCCGTGCGCGTCCCGGGTGGCGATGATGTCGCCGGTGTCGAGGTCGGCGACCAGCCACGCCTCGGCGGAGACGTCGCCGGGGACGGGCGGGGTGTCCGGCGCCACCACGACGCCGCAGCTGGCCAGGGCGTCGCCGCCGACCGGGCGGTCGGGCACCGGCAGCGGTTCGGGCGGCGGGCCGGCCGTCGGCACCTCCGATGCGTCGACGGCGGGCGGGGTGTTCACCCGGTACGGGCAGGCGTCGGGGTCGGAGACGGCGGGCTCGGCGGCCGCCGTCGCCGGGTCGACGACCGTCGAGACCGCGACGGCCGGGGTGAGCGTGAGCAGCAGTGTCAGCGCCACCGCGGCAGCGCGCGGACCGAGAGCCGAGCGTTTTCCCATCGCCTCGACACAGTAGGCGACCGAGCGGCCGAAAGCCCGGAGCCGCGCGGTCAGGAGAGGTCGACGGACGTCAGCGCGGCCGAACCGATGCATCCCAGCCACAGCCGGCCCGCGTGCTCCACCAGGCCGGTCGCCGCTGCGAAGTCGGGGTGTTCGGTGTGCAGCTGCCGAAGCACCTCGCCGGTCCCCGGGTCGAACTTCACCGCCCAGACCGTCGGCGCCAGCTTGGGCAGCTTGTCGTAGGGCAGCAGCCACAGCAGCTTGCGCAGGATCGGCGGCCGCGGCGCGAGCAGTTCGCTGACGGGGTTGCGCGCGGCGACCATCGCGGCCCAGATCCCGCCGTCGGGGGCGGTCGAGATGTTGTCGGGCAGGCAGGGCAGGTGTTCGGCCAGCGGGGTGACGCGGCCGGCGTCGGGCCCGGTGAGGTGATACGTCGAAAGCCGGGCGGCCAGCGTTTCGGCGTACACCAGCGCCGACTCGTCGGCCGTCAGCGTGACGCCGTTGGCGAACATCAGGCCGTGCAGCAGCTCGTCGACGCTGCCGTCGGTGCCGAGCCGGAACAGGTGCCCGTTCGCGCGGCCCTCGAGCGCCGCCCCCTTGTAGTACTCGTAGCGCCAGCGGTCGGTGGACTCGGTGAAGTAGATCGTGCCGTCGGACGCCTCGACGACGTTGGAGCAGAACATCAGCGGACGGCCCGCGACCTGCGCCACCAGCGTCTCCAGCTCGCCGGTGGCGGGATCGAGCCGCAGCAGCCCGCGGTGGCTGTCGCAGATCAGCAGCCGGCCGTCGCGGGTGGTGGCCAGCCCGAGCGGACGTCCGCCCGTGGCGGCGACCACCGCCACGTCGTCACCCTCGATGCGCAGGATCCGGCCGTCGTCGACGCCGGTCCACAGCGCGCCGCCAGCGTCGACGACGACGTCCTCGGGGGCGTGCCCCGGCACGGGCAGCACCCGCAGCGGCGCGTGAACGTCGGGCTCCGGCAGCGGAGTCACCGGCGGCGGCCGCCAGCGCACCGGGTCGATGGAGCGGGGTTTGGCGGTCACCGGGTACCCCAGTCGTATTGCTGCTTCACGAGTTTCAGATAGACCAGGGTTTCGGTGGAGGTCACGCCGGGGACCGCGCGGATGCGGGTGTTGAGCAGCTCGAGCAGGTCGCCGTCGTCCTCGCACACGACTTCGATGATCGCGTCGAACGACCCGGCGGTGAGGACGACGTAGTCGACGGCATCGATGGCTGCCAGTTGCTCGGCGACCTTGGTGGTGTCGCCGCTGCAGCGGATGCCGATCATGGCCTGCCGGGCGAACCCGAGCTGCATCGGATCGGTGACCGCCACGATCTGCATGACGCCGGAGTCCACCATGCGCTGCACGCGCTGGCGGACCGCGGCCTCCGACAGCCCCACCGCCTTGCCGATGCCGGCATACGAGCGCCGGCCGTCGGCCTGCAATTCTTCGATGATCGCTTTGGACAGGTCGTCGAGCTGGACGGACGGCCTCGCCCCGGACGCGGTCCGCAACGGCGGCGTGCGGATGCCGGCGTGTACTCCGGTGTCAGCCATGCGCACGATTGTGCACCGCTTCGGTCGCCGTCGGAACCGCTCAGCGGCCGCTGCCCGGGGCCACGACCGCGGGCAGGTCGGTGGTGACGCTCAGGGTCTCGCCGCGGAAGAACCGTCTCGTGCCGAACGCGAAGCACAGCAGCATCAGCGGGACACCGAGCACCAGCATGCCGACGCCGAGCACGAACACCCCGCCGAGCGGGCCGTAGGCGGTCTCGCCGTACGCCGGGTCGATCATGTCGACCGCGCTCTGCACGAACGCCCACGTCATCGCCAGCGCCCCGAGCAGCGGAAAGACGCCGCGCAAGAACAGGTTGCGCGCCGACGTGCGGAGCGTGCGACGGAAGTACCACACGCAGCTGTAGGCGGTGATGCCGTAGTAGAACGCCACCGCGAGCCCGAGCGAGGCGACCGAATCCTGCAGCGCGTTCTGGCTGACGAGGCTGAGCACCAGATAGAAGCCGAGCGCCGACGCGCCCATCACCACGGTGCCGAACGCCGGCGTCATGAACCGGGGGTGGACGCGCGCGAACCGCTTCGGGATGGCCTCGTAGACCGCCATGGACAGCGTGCCGCGCGCGGTCGGCAGGATGGTGGTCTGCGTGCTCGACAGCGCCGACACCGACACCGTCAGCAGGAGCGCCGCAGCGGCCACGGTGCCCGCGACGGGGTCGCCGAGGATCGTCAGCACGTCGTCGGCGTTGCGCACGTTGGTCAGGCCGATTCCGGTGTCGCCGAACCCGGCGAAGCTCTGCACGGCGTAGGCCACCAGCACGTAGGTGCACAGCAGGATCAACGTCGTGATGACCGCGGCGAGCCCGGGCGTACGGCCGGGGTCCTTCGTCTCCTCGCCGACAGCCAGGCACGCGTCCCAGCCCCAGTAGATGAAGATGCACAGGATCACCGCCGCGGCGATCGACGACGAGTCCAGTCCGCTCGGCCACAACCAGCCCCACGACGGCGTGATGGCCTGGTCGCCGGCGGTGTCGGTGAGCACCCGCGTCAACGCGATGACGCTCACGCAGATCAGCACGCCGAACTGGATGGCCATCATGACGGTCTGGATGCGCTCGGCCAGCACGATGCCGCGGGCGCTCACCCACGTCATCGCGACGATGAAGAACGACCCGAGCAGGATCCTGGCGAGCAGGTCGTCGGCGAGGGTGTTGAAGAGGTTGTGCTCGCCGTTCCCCGTCACGTCGCCCAGGAAGCGGTACAGGTAGATCGCCGCGACCTCGGCCACGTTGGCGAGCACGATGATGGCGGACACCGCCAGGCCCCAGCCGCCGATCCACCCGACCCACGGCCCGAACGCCTTCGCGCCCCAGGTGAAGGTGGTGCCGCAGTCCGGCGTGTCCTGCGACAGCTCCTTGCAGGCGAACGCGACGAGGAGCATCGGGATGAACGCCACCACGAACATCGACGGCGCCTTCTCGCCCGCCGCGAGCACCACGTAGCCCAGCGTCGCCGCCAGACTGTAGGCGGGTGCGACGGCCCCCAGCCCGATCACGATGTTGCCGACCAGCCCCAGCGCGCCGGCCTGCAGACCCTTAGCGCCGGCGGCGGGCGGCGATTCCGTCGTGGTCATGACGTGGAGGATAGGGGCACGATGGTCCCATGACGTCGGTCGCCGAGTTCGAGGCGCAGCGGCCTCACCTGCTGGCGGTGGCCTATCGGCTCACCGGCACGTTCGCCGACGCCGAGGACCTGGTGCAGGACGCGTACCTGCGCTGGGCGTCGTCGGCGCCCGCCGAGGTGGCCGAGCCGCGGGCGTGGCTCACGACGGTCGTCAGCCGGCTGGCGCTCGACCGGCTGCGGTCGGCGCCGCGGCGCCGCGAGCACTACGCCGGCCAGTGGCTGCCCGAACCGGTCGTGACGCCGCTTGACCGCGACGACCCGCTGGCGGTCGTCGTCGCGCACGAGGACGCGCGGTTCGCCGCCATGGTGGTGCTCGAGCGGTTGACGCCCGACCAGCGGGTGGCGTTCGTGCTGCACGACGGCTTCGCCGTGCCGTTCGGCGAGGTCGCCGACGTGCTGGGCGTCAGCCCCGCCGCGGCGCGACAGCTGGCGTCACGGGCCCGGCGGGTGGTCGCCGCCGCGCCGCCACCGACCGCGTCGCACGACGAGGTGGTCGGCAAGCTGCTAGCGGCGATGGCGGCCGGCGATCTGGCCGGCGTGGTCGCGCTGCTGCATCCCGACGTCACGTTCACCGGCGACAGCAACCGGCGGGCGCCCACCGCGCCGCAGGTGATTCGCGGGCCGGACAAGGTGGCCCGCTTCCTGTTCGGGCTGGCCCGCCGCTACGGCCCGCGGTTCTTCTCCGCCGGTGAGCTGGTGCGGGTCAACGGCGAGCTCGGCCTGCTCAGCGCGGGCCTGCCGGCCACCGACGAGTGGCCGGAGCTGACGCCCCGCATCCAGGCGCTGACCGTGCGCGACGGCCGCGTCGCCGCGATCTGGGACGTCGCCAACCCGGACAAGTTCACGGGTTCTCCGCTGCCTGCCACGGCACCCGGCACGCCCCGGCGCTGAAGCCCTGCTCGGTGATGCCCAGCGCGGCGTTCATGCGCGCCCGCATGTTCTCCACGCCGATCTGGTAGGTCAGCTCGATGACGCCGGCGTCGCCGAACCTCGTGCGCAGGTCGGCCACCTGCTCGTCGGTGACGGTGTGCGGATCGGTGGTCATCGCGTCGGCGTAGGCGATCGCCGCACGCTCGTCGTCGGTGTAGGCCGGCGAGGTGGCGTAGTCGTCGATGTGCGTCAGCCGGTCGACGTCCAGGCCGTCGAGGCGCTGCAGCATCGCGCCGAAGTCCACGCACCACGAGCAGCCGACGCGCCGGGCCGTCCAGTACACGGCGAGCTCGCGGACGCTGGCGGGCAGGGTTGTCGACGCCCGCTGGAGCAGGCCTTCGTGCACGGCGCCGGCGACCAGCAGCTTGCGGTGGTGTGCGTAGACGGCGAAGGGTTCGGGCACCTCGCCGAAGCGGCGGCGGGCGTAGCGGTACAGCAGCCGGGTGAGCAGCGAGGCGCGTTGAGGCGGCAGGGGTGCGATGCGTGTGGTGGTCATATCCGGTTGACGACGCAGCCCGCTCGAATGTGACAGCGCCCGCCGCCGCGCCGCCGCCCGCGCCGAGACGTGTTGCAGTGCGATACCCGTCGGCGTGTCGTCGCAATGCATTAAGTGTCGCGATAGCCCCTGCTGAGCAGTGCCGCACGCACCCGCGCGACCACGTCGTCGGGCCGGTCGCCGGCAAGTACCCGCACGATCAGCCAGCCTCGGCTCTGCAACATCTCTAGGCGTCGAACGTCCTTGCTGAACTGCCGCCGGTCGGTGCGGTGTTGGTCACCGTCGTACTCCGCCGCGACCTGGTAGTCCTGCCAACCCATGTCGAGAAACGCGATGGGCCGGAAGCGTTCGACAATGGCAATCTGCGTCTCGGGTCGGGGGAGGCCCGCGTCGAGCAGGAGCAGCCTGAGCTCGCTCTCCTTCGGCGACGCGGCACCCGCGTCGACCAGCGGCAACAGGGACCGAAGTTGGCGGACGCCGCGCGCACCCGGGTGGGCGGCGGCGATCCGCAGCACGTCGGCCGCCTGGAACGGCTTCGCCCGGCGCAGCGCATCGAGACGCGCGATCGCGTCGCTGCGCGGGAGCAGTCTGCCCAGGTCGTAGGCCGTGCGGGCCGACGTCGTGACCGGCAGTCCGCAGACGGTGGTGACCTCGCCGGCGGCGAGGCGATAGTTGCGGGTCACGATGCCGACGGGCGGGTTGGTGTTGCGCGAGACGACGGCGATCGGCACGTCGTCGTCGACCCAGCTCGACCCGTGCAGCGCCGTGGCAGCGAGCTCCGCGATCACCCCGTGCCTGCCGGACCACAGCCACGTCGCCACGGTGCGATCCCGCAGTGAAAGCGGCTCAGACAACGGCGCATAGACACCGGGGCAGACGGCGCGGAAGCGCGACCGCAACTGGTACGGCGTGACAGCACCCGCGCGGACGGCGTCGCTTCCGACGAAGACCTTCTCCATGCCGGCACTTTGCCGCCGACCACCGACATGTCGCCGAGACGTAAGCCAGTGCGAGCCCGTACGGCGTGTCGTCGCAACGGGTTAAGTGTCGGCGCAGCCGCGGAAAAGGGATTGGCCTACCGCGAGAACATCAGCGCGCGCTTGACCTCTTGGATCGCCTTGGTGATCTGGATGCCGCGGGGGCAGGCGTCGGTGCAGTTGAAGGTGGTGCGGCAGCGCCACACGCCGTCGACCTCGTTGAGGATCTCCAGCCGCTCGGCGGCGCCCTCGTCGCGGCTGTCGAAGATGAACCGGTGCGCGTTGACGATCGCGGCGGGCCCGAAGAAGCTGCCCTCGCTCCAGAACACCGGGCAGCCGGTGGTGCACGCGGCGCACAGGATGCACTTTGTGGTGTCGTCGTAGCGCGCCCGGTCGGTCTGGCTCTGGATGCGCTCGCGCGTCGGCGGGTTGCCGCTGGTGATGAGGTACGGCTTGACGGCCTTGTAGGCGTCGAAGAACGGCTCCATGTTCACCACGAGGTCCTTCTCGACGGGCAGGCCGCGGATGGGCTCGATGGTGATGGTGAGCTGCTTCTTCGGGTTCTTCGGCAGCATGTCGCGCATCAGCACCTTGCACGCCAGCCGGTTGACGCCGTTGATGCGCATGGCGTCCGACCCGCACACCCCGTGCGCGCAGGACCGGCGGAACGTCAGCGTGCCGTCGAGGTAGCCCTTGGCGTAGTGCAGCAGGTTCAGCAGCCGGTCGGTGGGCAGGCACGGCACCCGAAAGCTCTGCCAGCCACCGGAATCCGCGTAGGCGTCCGGGTCCTCCGGGTTGAAGCGGGCGACCTTCAGCGTCACCATCACCGCGCCGTCGGGGACGGGCGGCAGTTCGGGGCTTCTGGTGTCGGGTTCGATCACTGCAGTCATGATTCCTCGCGCGAGCGCTCGTCAGCGGTCATGATCAGTACTTCCGTTCCATCGGCTCGTACCGCGTCTGGACGACGGGCTTGTAGTCCAGCGCGATGTCGCTCAGCAGGTCGGTGCCCTGCTTGTACGCCATGGTGTGGCGCATGTAGTTGGTGTCGTCGCGGTGCGGGTAGTCCTCGCGGGCGTGGCCGCCGCGCGATTCCTTGCGGTTCAGCGCGCCGACGACGGTGACCTCGGCCAGCTCCAACAGGAAGCCCAGCTCGATGGCTTCGAGCAGGTCGCTGTTGAAGCGTTTGCCCTTGTCGTGCACCGAGATCCGGCCGTAGCGCTCCTTGAGCGCGTGGATGTCGGTGAGCGCCTGCTTGAGCGTCTCCTCGGTGCGGAACACCGCGGCGTTGTTGTCCATCGACTGCTGCAGCTCGCCGCGGATGTCGGCGACGCGCTCGTTGCCGTGCTCGGAGAGGATGTCGGACACCCACCCGACGACCATCGACGCCGGCTTCTCCGGCATGTCGACGAAGTCGTGGTGCTCGGCGTACTCGGCGGCCGCGATGCCGGCGCGGCGGCCGAACACGTTGATGTCGAGCAGCGAATTGGTGCCCAGCCGGTTCGCACCGTGCACCGACACGCACGCGCACTCGCCGGCGGCGTAGAGCCCGGGCACGGCGCTGTCGTTGTCGCGCAGCACCTGGCCGTTGACGTTGGTCGGGATGCCGCCCATGACGTAGTGGCACGTCGGATAGACCGGCACCAGCTCCTTGACCGGGTCGACGCCCAGGTAGGTGCGGGCGAACTCGGTGATGTCGGGCAGCTTGGCTTCGAGCACGTCGGCGCCCAGGTGCCGCACGTCGATGTAGACGTAGTCCTTGTTCGGTCCGGCGCCGCGGCCTTCGAGCACCTCGAGCACCATCGAGCGGGCGACGATGTCGCGCGGCGCGAGGTCGACGATGGTCGGCGCGTAGCGCTCCATGAACCGCTCGCCGTCGGCGTTGAGCAGCCGGCCCCCCTCGCCGCGCACGGCTTCGGAGATGAGGATGCCGAGCCCGGCCAGGCCCGTCGGGTGGAACTGGTGGAACTCCATGTCCTCCAACGGAAGTCCCTTGCGGAACACGATGCCCAGCCCGTCGCCGGTGAGCGTGTGCGCGTTGGAGGTGGTCTTGTACATGCGGCCCGAGCCGCCGGTGGCGAACACGACCGACTTGGCGTGGAAGACGTGGATGTCGCCGGTCGCCAGCTCGTAGGCGATGACGCCGGTCGCGACCGGGCCGGACGACGTCTCGGTCAGCGCGATGTCGAGCGCGTAGAACTCGTTGAAGAACTGCACGTCGTGCTTGACGCAGTTTTGGTACAGCGTCTGCAGGATCATGTGGCCGGTGCGGTCGGCGGCGTAACAGGCGCGGCGCACGGGGGCTTTGCCGTGGTCACGGGTGTGCCCGCCGAACCGGCGCTGGTCGATGCGGCCCTCGGGGGTGCGGTTGAACGGCATCCCCATCTTCTCCAGGTCGAGGACGGCGTCGATCGCCTCCTTGCACATGATCTCCACCGCGTCCTGGTCGGCGAGGTAGTCGCCGCCCTTGACGGTGTCGAAGGTGTGCCACTCCCAGTTGTCGTCCTCGACGTTGGCCAGCGCCGCGCACATGCCGCCCTGCGCGGCGCCGGTGTGGCTGCGGGTGGGGTACAGCTTGGTCAGCACGGCGGTCCGCACGCGCGGGCCCGCCTCGACCGCGGCGCGCATCCCCGCGCCGCCCGCGCCGACGATGACGACGTCGTACCGGTGTTCTTGAATCATGGTGTGCGGCTCCCGATTTACCCGATGTTCGGGTCGAAGGTGACCAGCACGTACGTGCCGAGCACCAGGATGAAGATCAGCGACGTCGCCAGCAGGGCGTTGAGCCAGAACCGGGTGACCGGCTTGCGGGCGTAGTCGGCGATGATGACGCGCAGTCCGTTGCCGCCGTGCAGCTGGGCCAGCCACAGCAGCAGCAGGTCCCAGGTCTGCCAGAACGGCGACGCCCAGCGCTGCGCCACGTAGTTGAAGTCGACGCGGTAGACGCCGTTGTCCCACATGAGCATGACGAACAGGTGGCCGAGCGCCAGGAACACCAGCACGATGCCCGAGAAGCGCATGAAGAGCCAGGCGTACTTCTCGAAGTTCGGCAGGCCGCTCGCGCGCCGCGGGGCGCGGGGGTTGTCCAGCGCGGGCGGCCGGTCGTGGCTGCGCTGCAACACCGGGGCTTCGGGGCCGCGCTTGTTCTCGGCTGCTGGTGCGCTCACGCGAATCGCTCCCACATGTGGATGCCGATGACGCCCAGCGAGGCGATCATCACGACGAGGAAGATGCCGGCGACGACCCAGAGCATCTGCCGCTGGTAGCGGGGACCTTCCGACCAGAAGTCGATCAGGATCACCCGGATGCCGTTGAGGGCGTGGTACAGCACGGCGGCGACGAGGCCGATCTCCATCAACCCGACGATCGGCGTCTTGTAGGTCTCGACGACGGAGTTGTAGGCCTCCGGGCTGACGCGCACCAGGGCCGTGTCGACGACGTGGACGAACATGAAGAAGAAGATCGTCGCGCCGCTGATCCGGTGCAGCACCCACGACCACATGCCAGGGTCGCCGCGGTACAGCGTGCGCCGGCGCCTCGGCTTCTCCGGTGCGACGGGACCCTCGGACGTCTGGGAATTCGCAGCCGGCCGAGCGGTGGTGGGAGTACTCATCAGGCCTCCAACGCCTTCGGTGGACGCTTGTCGGTTGGGCTAACCGTGGGCGACTCTAGACCCATTGTCGTCGACGTAAGCACCGCGAAAATTGCCGGTCTGACCCGGGGCGTCGAAGTTAGGGTTACCTGCATCAACAACCGAGGTGAGCGAATTGTTTCGACCGAATCGGTACGGTCGCCCCAGAATGGCGTGACAGATGGCCGAAATCGACTGGAAATCGTTGCGCGACAGCGCTTTCGCCGTGTCGCGGCATGCGTATGCACCCTATTCCCGCTTCGCGGTCGGAGCGGCGGGCTTGACCGCTGAGCAGCGCATCGTCGTCGGATGCAATGTGGAAAATGTCTCATATGGCCTGGGTCTCTGCGCTGAGTGCGCTGTGGTGTGCGCCCTGTTCGCCCAGGGCGGCGGTCGGCTGATCGCGCTGTCGTGCGTCGACGCGGCCGGAGCCCCGCTGATGCCGTGCGGGCGGTGTCGCCAGGTGCTGCTGGAGCACGGCGGCCCCGAGCTGCTGATCGACCATCCCGACGGGCCGAAACCGCTGGCAGAGCTGCTTCCCGACGCGTTCGGCCGCCACGACCTGAACCGCTGACTCCTACCATGGCGGGGTGATTCCCGAAGGGCTGCGCGCCGTACCGGACGGCATGGCCGACGTCACGGCACCGTCAGTTCTCGACGTCATCCGCACCAAGCGCGACGGCCACCGCCTCGACGACGCGGCCATCGACTGGGTGGTCGACGCCTTCACCCGCGGCGACGTCGCGCCCGAGCAGATGTCGGCACTGCTGATGGCGGTCTTCCTGCGCGGCATGGACCACGCCGAGATCACCCGCTGGACCGCCGCCATGATCGCGTCGGGGGAGCGGTTGGACTTCTCCGACCTTCGGCGCGACGGCCGCCCGGTCACCCCGGTCGACAAGCACTCGACCGGCGGGGTCGGTGACAAGATCACCATTCCGTTGGTGCCCCTGGTGGTCGCGTGCGGCGGGGTGGTGCCGCAGGCGGCCGGCCGGGGGCTGGGCCACACCGGCGGCACGCTCGACAAGCTGGAATCGATCGCCGGGTTCAGCGCGGAGCTTCCCGTCGCCCGGGTGCGTCACCAATTGTCCGCCGTGGGTGCCGCGATCTTCGCCGCCGGCGACCTCGCGCCCGCCGACCGCAAGATCTACGCGCTGCGCGACGTCACCGGCACCACGGAGTCGCTGCCGCTGATCGCCAGCTCGGTGATGAGCAAGAAGCTCGCCGAGGGCGCCGCCGCGCTGGTGCTCGACGTCAAGGTGGGGCGGGGAGCGTTCCTCAAGGAGCTCGACGAGTCCTACGAGCTGGCGCGGACCATGGTGGCGCTGGGCAGCGATGGCGGCGTGCCCACCCGGGCGTTGCTCACCGACATGAACGTGCCGCTCGGCTACACCGCCGGCAATGCGCTGGAGGTCTCGGAGTCGCTGGAGGTGCTGGCCGGCGGCGGGCCGCCCGACGTGGTGGAGCTGACGCTCGCGCTGGCCGCTGAGCTGCTCGACGCGGCCGGGCTCGACCACCGCGATCCCGCCGACGCGCTGCGCGACGGCTCGGCGATGGACTGTTTCCGGGCGCTCGTCGCTGCGCAGGGCGGGGACCTTGCCGCACCCCTGCCCATCGGCGCGCACACCGAGACCGTCACCGCCTCCGAGGGCGGCATCATGGGGGACATCGACGCGATGGCGGTGGGAATGGCGGCGTGGCGACTCGGCGGCGGTCGCTCGCGTCCGGGTGAGCGGGTGCAGCCGGGCGCGGGCGTGCGGTGGCACCACCGGCCCGGCGAGCCCGTCGCCGCCGGTGCGCGGCTGTTCACGCTGCACACCGACACCCCCGAACGGCTGCCCGTCGCGCTGGCCGCCCTCGACGGCGGCTGGTCGGTCGGGCCCGACGCACCGCCGGTTCGGCCGCTCGTCATCGATCGGATCACGTCATGACCACACCGCTCGACCTGCCCAACATCCGCCGCGCACCCAAGGCGCTGCTGCACGACCACCTCGACGGCGGCCTGCGCCCGGCGACGGTGCTGGAGCTGGCCGCCGAGACCGGCTACGACGCGCTGCCCGCGACGGACGAGGCCGCGTTGGCCGACTGGTTCCGCACCGCCGCGCACAGCGGGTCGCTGGAGCGCTACCTCGAGCCGTTCGCGCACACCGTCGGCGTCATGCAGACGCCCGAGGCGCTGCACCGGGTCGCCTACGAATGCGTGCAGGACCTGGCGGCCGACGCCGTGGTGTACGCCGAAATCCGCTTCGCGCCCGAACTGCACATCGATCGCGGGATGACGCTGGACGCCGTCGTCGACGCGGTGCTGGCCGGGTTCGCCGACGGCGAGCGGGCGGCGGCCGCCGACGGCCGCGCGATCACGGTGCGCTGTCTGGTGACCGCGATGCGTCACGCCGCCCGCTCGCGGGAGATCGCGGAGCTCGCGATCCGGTTCCGCGACGCCGGGGTCGTCGGCTTCGACATCGCCGGCGCCGAGGCCGGCTACCCGCCGTCGCGCCACCTCGACGCCTTCGAGTACCTGCGCAACCACAACGGCCGCTTCACCATCCATGCCGGGGAGGCGTTCGGCCTGCCGTCCATCCACGAGGCGATCGCCTACTGCGGCGCCGACCGGCTCGGGCACGGCGTGCGGATCGCCGACGACATCGAGCCGGCGCCCGACGGCTCCGCCCGCCTCGGCCGGCTGGCGGCGCTGCTGCGCGACAAGCGGATCCCGTTCGAGATGTGCCCGTCGTCCAACGTGCAGACGGGCGCCGTCGCGAGCATCGCCGACCATCCGTTCGACCTGCTCGCGCGGCTGCGGTTCCGCGTCACCGTCAACACCGACAACCGGTTGATGAGCGACACCACCATGAGCCAGGAGATGCTGCGGCTGGTCGAGGCGTTCGGCTACGGCTGGAGCGACTTGCAGCGGTTCACGATCAACGCGATGAAGTCGGCGTTCATCGGCTTCGACGAGCGGCTGGCCATCATCGACGACGTCATCAAGCCGCGCTACGCCGTGCTGGTCGGGTGAGTGGGCGGCCACACCCCCGAGGCGAAGGGCACCCGGCATGTCCAGCGGCGATCGCCGAGACGATTGATCGGTCGGGTCAGCCCAGCAGCACGTACTCGGTGAGCACCGCGACACCGGCGCCGAATGCGGCGGCCAACGCACCGACGCCGAACGACTTGGTGCGTTCCCACGGCAGCGTGACGGCGGCGAGTGCTAGCGGTAGCGCCGGAGCCAGCGGCCACAGAAAGCCGAAGCCCAGCATGAGGGACATCGTGCCGACACAAAGGCCCGCGAGTAGCGGCAACGGGCGGTGAGACGTCACTGCCATAGTGACCCGATCGCGGTCAGCAGCGCACCCAAGCCGATGAGCAAGCCCCCGGTCAACGGCGCGATCGACAGCACCACCCCGGCGCTCCGAAGAAGTGTCCGCCGACCAAGCGTCATCATCGCGACGCCCACGACGAGCATGACGAGACATCCGGCGCCGATGACGAGCCGGGCCGTACCGGTGGACGGCGGCGACGGCGAAAAGACCGTCAGTCGCACAACGACTGCCCACATCGCTCCCCCGAGGCCGGCACCCGCGAACACGCTTGGCACCCAAGCGATCCGAGTGGACTCGCTACGAGCTGTTGCCATCACCGCGGTGCAAGGCGCTATTCCCGGCGCAGCCGGGACTCCACGAAGGTCTCGGCCTTCTCCCATTGCTTGGCGGCGTCGGCCTGTGACGCCGTGGGCTTGGGACCGCCGTCGAGCAGGTGTGCGACGTAGGAGCCGAGCGGCTGGTCGGGCTTCAGCAGCTTGTCGACGGTGTCGTCCTCGCTGTAGTCGCCGACGTCGCGCAGCAGCTCGACCGCCAGCGCGAACTGGTCCTTGTCGACCGCGCCGTCGGACAGGTCGTCGGCGATGCCGGTGAGCACGTAGACGTTGTCGTCGATGACGTCGACGTGCAGCGAGCCGTCCGTGGCGGCCGTGCGGATGTTGTCGTAGGTCGCCAGATCCGACAGGTCGTGGTCGTGCTCGTCGGCGAGGTAGCGGGCCAGCGTGCGCTCGGAGCCGAACACGCTGATCCGGCCGTTGCGGCCCAGGAAGATCGGCCGGTCGTCGTAGTAGCAGCGCAGCGTGTAGAAGGTGCCCGCGCCGGCGATGATCCGCACGGGGTCGATGCCGACCTTCTCCCAGAAGTCCGCGTCGCTGCCGAGCACCACGTCGTCGGAGGTCGCGGCCGGCGCGGCGGGCGCTTCGGCCTCGGCCTCGGCCTCGGCCTCCACCACCTCGGTGTCCTCCGTGTCCTCCGTGTCCTCGGAGTCCTCGGTGTCTTCGTCGAGCTCGCCCGCTTCGGCGGCGGCGGCGCGGCGCTCGGCCGCCTCGGCCAGTTCGGTCTCGGCTCGCTTGGCGGCTTCGGCGTCCACCTCTGGCACCGTCACCACGGCGTCGATGGCGTCGAGCACGCCGTCCCAGCTGCGCAGCACCAGCGCGCCGATGTCGTCCCAGCGCTTCTGCCCGTCGCGGCCGGTGAACAGTTCCGGCCCGCCGCCCAGCGTCGTCAGCACTGGGTTCCCGTTGAAGAATTTGGTGACTGCGGGCAGCTCGCACACCGTCCCGAGGGATTGGGCAACGGCCAGCGTGTTGTTGAGCCGTGCCACGGAGTCGGCGGTGGGGTCGTCGGCCAGCAGCTCCGGCACGCCGACCAGGTCGAATCGGCGGGTGTCGCTGGGCTCGCAGCGCTCGGCGGGGCCGTCGGCCAGCTCCTGCCAGGCGGGGTGATCCGCGAGGTCGTGATCGGTGCTCGTCCGCACGAACGCCACCAGGTCGGCCACCGACGCAAACGCGTAAAGGTCCTCGTCCTTGCCGAGGAAGCCCTCCCACTCGTCGCCCGCGTCACGCCAGCGGGGCGCCCACAGCGTGTACAGGTCGCCCTCGGTGAGCCCGAGCTGGATCGCCACGATGTCTGCAGCCATGCGGCACAGCGTAGCGACGGCGACCGCACCGCCCGGTCATGTCCCCAGCGCGCGGACCAGTTCGGCGAGCAGGGCGGCGCGGCGGTGCGCTGCGTCGGCGGAGGCGGCCGCGGCGGCGGCGACGATCAGTTCGCCGAGGCGGTGCACGGGCAGCCGGACGGCGTCGTCATCGATCCGCAGGCCGGTCAGCGCCCCCGCGGCGTCCACCTCGGCGACCACGCCGTCGGCTTCGGCGGTGCCGCGCAGCGCCGGCAGGCCCGTGCTGGCTTCGGCGAGCACGCGAAGGGTCCGAGCGCTGCGGGCCATCGTGTCGTCGAAGCGGCGGGCGGCGGCCGCCAGATCGGCGTCCATCAGCGCGCCGCGCGGCAGGCGGCCAGCACCTCGTCGGCGAGCACCCGGCCGCCGCGGCGCGCGAGGTCGGCGGCGATGTCGACGCGCAGCGGCAGCCCGCGGTCGGACACCCACACCCGCAGCGTGTGCTCGGCGTTGGTCACGATGGCGGCGACCTCAGGCGGTGGGTCGGAAGAAGCCATGGAATCCCTGCCCGATGTTGGTGGTGCGCACCGGGTTGATCTGCACCGGGTCGCCGGCCTCGACCATCATGCCGTTGCCGATCACCATCGCGACGTGCCCGTCCCACACCGCCAGATCGCCCGGCAACAACCCGTTCTGCGGCACCTGTGCGCCGATGTCCTGCTCCTGCGCCAGCCGCGGGATGTCCAGCCCCGCTTCGCGGTACGCCCACTGCGTCAGCCCGCTGCAGTCCAGGCCGACGCCCGGCGTCGTGCCGCCCCAGTCGTAGGGCACGCCGAGCTGCGTCAGGGCGTTGCGCACCGCGTCGGCGGCGACCGCGTTGGGCGCCGTGGCGGTGCTGCCGTCGGGCAGCTCGATGAGCTCGCCCTCACCGAATGCGGCCGGATCGGCCGGCGCGCTCATCGGGTCCATGGCGGCGCCGGCGATGTCGGACAGCGGCCCCATCGTGGGCGACATGGCGCCGCCGCCACCCAGGCCCGCCGGCGCCATGGCCGGGGACGCCATCGCGGGCGTGGCGGCGGTCGCCGGAGTGGTCGGCGGAGCCTGGCCAGGTGGCGGAGCCTGGTCCGGTGGCGGAGCGGCGGCGGCCGACGCGTCGGCGTCCAGCCGCCCTTCGAGCTCGTCGACGACCTCGATCGCCTCCCGGATCGCCTGCTCCGCGGCCGCCACCAGTTTCTCGGCCACCCCCGGCTCGTCGAGGTGCGGCTCCAGCTCGCCGACGGTGCGCTCGAACCGGTCGGCGATGGCGTCGAGGCGCGACCGCGCGTGGGCGACCTCGTCCGCGGCGCCCGACGCCACCGCGGCGAGCCGGCCGGCGTGGTCGGCGTCGGACCCCAGGGCGGTGACCGCGCGGTGCGACGCGCCGGCCGCGCCGTCGGCTGCGGCACCCGACCAGAAGTCGGTCAGCCCGTCGGTGGCGGTGCGTCCGGTCTGCGCGAGGTCGTCGAGCGCCGCCTGCGCGGCCCGCAGCTGTGCGGCCGGATCGGCCCCGGGCTCGTCGAACTGCCCGGTCCCCACCAGCTCACGAAGCGCAAGCACCGGCTCGAGCAGCGCAGCGCCCAGCGCGGTGGTCACCCGAGCGCCCCGAGGTGCGCGCGCGACCGCGCCTCGGTGGCGTCGAACGCGACGGCTGCGGCCTCGACGAGCCGCCCGGACCGGTCGAGGTCGTCCCCGATCGCCGTCATCCGGGCGGCGACCGAGCCGGCGGCGGCGTGCAACGCGCCGAGGAAGCGGGCGCCGACCGGCCCGAATGCCGACACCGAGGCGTCAAGGCGCAGGTCGGCGAGCGGGCTCGCCGCCGCCCGCATGTCCTCGGCCAGGACGGTGGTGCGGGCGCCGAACCCGCGGATGGCGTCGGTGTCAGCGTGCATACCCGGCTTGGACGTCTCGTCGTCCGGCGCGGTTCCTGGCGCCCCAGGGTTAAGGTCGCGTGCCATGGACGTCCGCGTCGTCGACCACCCGCTGGCCGCCGCGCGGCTGACTACATTGCGTGACGAGCGCACCACGAACGCCGTGTTCCGCGCCGCGCTGCGCGACCTCACGCTGTTCCTCGTCTACGAGGCGACCCGTGACGCGCCGGTGGCCGAGCTGCCGGTGCGCACCCCGCTGGCCGACACCATCGGGTACCGGCTCGCCGCGCCGCCGCTGTTGGTGCCGGTGCTGCGGGCCGGGCTGGGCATGGTGGATCAGGCGCACAGCCTCATCCCCGAGGCGCAGGTCGGCTTTGTCGGCGTGGCCCGCAACGAAGAGACGCACGAACCGACGCCGTATCTGGAGTCGCTGCCCGACGACCTGCGCCGGCGGCCGGTGCTGGTGCTCGACCCGATGGTGGCGACCGGCGGGTCGATGGTGCACACGCTGGAATTGCTCACCGCCCGCGGGGCACAGGACATCACGGTGATCTGCGTGGTGGCGGCGCCGGCGGGGCTGGCGGCGCTGGAACGCGCGGTCCCCGGCCTGCGGGTGTTCACCGCCGCCATCGACGACGGCCTCAACGACATCGCCTACATCGTGCCGGGACTCGGCGACGCGGGCGACCGGCAGTTCGGTCCGCGTTAG
Organism: Mycobacterium sp. MYCO198283; assembly: GCF_021213805.1. GTDB lineage: Bacteria > Actinomycetota > Actinomycetes > Mycobacteriales > Mycobacteriaceae > Mycobacterium. The sequence continues at coordinate 232,992 of NZ_JAJQJI010000002.1, read as the reverse complement.
CCCGTCAGGAGATCGGTGCCCGCCGCCGCGAACTCGTCGGCCCAGCGCCGGGCGTGCTCGCGGGCGGCGACCAGATCGTCCTCGACCGGCACCCGAACTTCGATGTAGCACTTGACCTTCGGTTCGGTGCCCGACGGCCGCACCGCGACGCGCAGCGTGGTGCCGCCGCGACGGCCCGTGAAGATGAGCGCGTCGGTGCGTTCGCGCAAGTCCTCGACGGCGACGTCGACACCGGCGAGCCGCGCCGGCGGATGCGCCCGCAGCCGGGACATGACCGCCGCGGCATCGCCGACGCGGACGGACACGGCGGTGGTGTGGTGGACGCCGTGGCGGCGCGCGAGCGCGTCGAGCCGGTCGGGCACCGACGAGCCGGCGTCCCGCAGCCGGGCGACGAGGTCGCAGGCCAGCACCGCGGCGCTGATGCCGTCCTTGTCGCGCACCGCGGCCGGGTCGACGCAGTGCCCGATGGCCTCCTCGTAGGCGTAGCGCAGATCGTCGCCGGCCGCCCGGGCGAGCCACTTGAAGCCGGTGAGCGTCTCGACGTGCCGGGCGCCGTGGCAGGCGGCGATCTCGGCCAGCAGGCGCGACGACACGACGGTGCTGGCGACCGTCGCCGGCCCAGGCGCCGCGGACAGGATGTCGTCGCCGAGCAGCCAGCCGGTCTCGTCGCCGCTGAGCATCCGCCAGCCGGCCGGCGTCGGGACGCCGAGCGCGCACCGGTCGGCGTCGGGATCGAGTGCCACCGCGACGTCGGCGTGTACCTCCGCGGCGAGCGCCAGCAGCGCGTCGACCGCACCGGGCTCCTCGGGATTGGGGAACGCGACGGTCGGAAACGCCGGGTCGGGGGCGAACTGACTTGTGACGGTGGCGATGTCGTCGAATCCGGCGCGGCGCAGGACCCGCAGGGCGGTGTCCCCGCCCACACCGTGCAGCGGGGTCAGGGCGACCCGCACACCGCCGGTGCCGCGCCGCACGGCGGCCGCGCGGTCGACGTAGGCGTCCACGAGGTGCGCCCCCGACGGTTCCACCGGCACGCGCGGCACCGTGTTGGCGGGCGGCGCCGCGGCGATCAGGGCCTCGATCTCGCGGTCGGTGGGCTCGACGATCTGCATGCCGCCGTCCAGATACAGCTTGTAGCCGTTGTCGGTGGCCGGGTTGTGCGAGGCGGTGATCTGCACGCCGGCCACCGCGCCGGTGTGCCGGACGCTGTAGGCGAGCACCGGCGTCGGCAGCGGCTCCGGCAGCAGCGTCACCGCAAAGCCGTGCGCCGCAAGCACTTCGGCGGTCGCGGCGGCGAACTGCTCGGAGCCGGTGCGGGCGTCGCGGCCGACGATCACCGGGTCACCGTGGCGTCCCCGTCGGGCCAGCAGCTGCGCCAGCGCCCACGTCGTGCGGGTCACGACGGCAAGGTTCATCCCGTTGGGCCCGGCGCGCAGCGGCCCGCGCAGGCCCGCCGTTCCGAACGTCAGCGACCCGGCGAACCGGTCGGCCAGCTCGGTGGGGGAGCAGGCCGCGAGCTCGGCGGCGGCCGACGGGTCGGGATCGCCGGCCAGCCACTGCCGGACGGCGTCGGCGAGATCAGTCATGGGTCAGGTCGGCGGCCGCGAGCTTGCGCAGCACCGGGGCGGTGAGCATGAGCAGGTCGTACTCCAGCGCGGTCAGCGTCTCGCGCATGGTGTCGCGCAGCCACGTGTCGCGCTCGGCGCGGTCGACGGCCAGCAGGTCGGCGCCGGCGTCCGTCAGCTCGACCAGCTGGCGACGCCGGTCCGCCTGATCGGGGCGGCGCGCGATCAGGCCGCGGTCCTGCAGCACGTTGATGCTCTCGGTGAGCGACTGCACCCGCACGTTCAACCGGCCGGCCAGCTCGGCCGGTGTGGTGACGCCGGTGCGGTGGATCTCCGCCAACAGCTCCAGCTGCGTGAGCGTCAGCCCGTGGTGCGGACGGTGGCGGCGCAGCTGCCGGGCCAGCGCCATGACGGCCTCCCGGAGCTCGGTGGCAGCGGCCGGGGTGTCCCGTCGCGGTGCGGCCACGGACGTCGTCATCACCAAGTCTCTCCTTGTGTTTTGCCGCGTTATGCCGAGTGCACGGCCGGCGACGCCAAGTGTAGCCTTGCAATATGGCCCGGACGACCACCCACCGAGCACACCTGCGGAACTGGCTGCTGCTGCTGGCCGCCACGGTGGCCGCGACGGTGCCGCTGGCGCTCATCGGCGTGCCGTCGGCGCCGCTGTTCGCCGCCCTCGTCGTCGGCATCGGGTTTGCGCTGTCGCCGCTGGCCCCCGGGCGGGTGCCGCGTCGGCTCGGTGTCGCTGCCCAAGGCGTCCTCGGCGTCTACATCGGCACCATGGTCCAGCGCGACGCGCTCGGTGCGCTCGGCTCCGACTGGCCCGTCGTGCTCGCCGTCGCCGTCGGCACGCTCGCGGTGAGCGTCGCCGGCGGCGCACTGCTCGGTCTGCACCGCGAGGTCACCCCGCTGACCGGCGCGCTGTCGCTGGTCGCGGGCGGTGCGTCGGGGCTCGTCGCCATCGCCCGCGAGCTCGGCGGCGACGACCGCATCGTCGCCGTCGTGCAATATCTGCGCGTCGCGCTGATCACCGCGTCGATGCCGATCGTCGTCACCGTCATCTACCACGCGGACAAGTCGCACTCCGCGATGGCGGCCGACGGTGGTGGCGGTGCGGCGCCGCTGTATCTCGCCCTGCCGCTGCTGGTGGCGATCGTCGTCGTCGGCGCCTACGCCGGCCGCCGCATCCACCTGCCCGGAGCGGGGCTGCTGGGGCCGATGGCCATCACCATCGCCCTGCAGCTGACGGGCGCGTCGTTCGGCCTGAACGTGCCGATCGCGTTGGTCGCGGCGGGATACGTCCTCATCGGCTGGCAGGCCGGGCTGGCCTTCACCCGCGAGGCGCTGCGCACCGTCGAGCGCATCCTGCCGGCCGCCTTTGCGCTGATCGTGGCGCTCAACGTCGCCGCGGCCGGCCTGGGGCTGCTGCTGTCGCAGATCACCGGGATGAGCCTGCTCGACGGTTACCTCGCCACCAGCCCGGGCGGCATCTACGCCGTGCTGGCGACCGCGGTCGAGACCGGCGCCAACGTCACCTTCGTCATTGCCGCCCAGGTCATCCGGGTGCTGCTGATGCTGTTCACCGCGCCGCTGCTGGCGCACGTCGTGCTGCGGCTCGGCGGCCGGGGCGCTCAGAGCCGCGCGCAGACCTCCGCCAGCAGGGCACCCATCCGCGTCGCCGACTGACGGCCCGCCGCCAGCACCTCCGAATGGTCGAGTGGTTCGCCGGTGATGCCCGCCGCCAGGTTCGTCACCAGCGAGATACCGAGCACCGCGGCGCCGCCGGCACGCGCCGCGATGGTCTCGTGGACGGTGGACATGCCGACCAGGTCGGCGCCGAGCGTTCGCAGCATCCGGATCTCCGCCGGCGTCTCGTACTGCGGTCCGGGCATGCCCGCATACACGCCCTCGGCCAGCGACGGGTCCACCTCGCGGGCCAGCGCGCGCAGCCGGGCGCCGTAGGCGTCGACCAGGTCGACGAACTGCGGGCCCACCAGCGGCGAACGGCCCGTCAGGTTGAGGTGGTCGCTGATGAGCACCGGCTGTCCCACCCGGTAATCGGGATGCAAACCGCCCGCGGCGTTGGTGAGGATCACCGTGCGGACGCCCGCCGCGCAGGCGGTGCGCACCGGATGCACGACGTGGCGCAGGTCGTGGCCCTCGTAGGCGTGGATGCGACCGGCGAGCACCAGCACCCGGGAGTCCCCGACCGGTACGGACGACACCGTGCCGCCGTGGCCCGCCGCGGCGGGCGGGGAGAATCCGGGCAGCTCGGCCATCGGCAGCTGCGCGGTCGGTGCGCCCAGCGCGTCGGCCGCGGGCGCCCAGCCCGACCCGAGCACCACCGCCACGTCGTGACCCGTCACGCCGGTGCGGTCGGCGATGACGGCCGCGGCCTGCTGCGCCGCCGCCGGGGTGTCGGTCATGTCGCGAGGTTAGCCGGGCGACCGGCGCTGACGTGAAGGTCGCGGCACGTCGATGCGATACTGCGAGGATGCCCACCGCCACCGCGTCGGCTCGCGTCGCAGACGTCGTCGCCGACCGGCGCGCTGATCTGGTCGCGCTGTCGCACGACATCCACGCCGAGCCCGAACTGGCATTCGCCGAGCACCGCAGCTGCGCGAAGACGCAGGCGCTGGCCGCCGAGCGGGGGTTCGACGTCACGACCTCGGCGGGTGGGCTCGACACCGCGTTCCGGGCGGTATTCGGCAGCGGCGAGCTGGTCGTCGGCGTCTGCGCGGAGTATGACGCCCTGCCGGGCATCGGGCACGCGTGCGGGCACAACATCATTGCCGCGGCGGCGGTCGGCACTGCGCTCGCGCTGGCCGACGTCGCGGACGCGCTAGGCCTCACCGTCGTGCTGATCGGCACGCCCGCCGAGGAATCCGGCGGCGGCAAGGCGCTGCTGCTGGACGCCGGGGTGTTCGACGACATCGCGGTGGCGGTCATGGTGCACGCCGGCAACGCCGACATCGCCGCTGCCCGCTCGCTGGCGCTGTCGGACTTCGCGATCACCTACACCGGCCGCGAATCCCACGCCGCCGTCGCGCCGCACCTCGGCGTCAACGCCGCCGACGCCGTCACCGTCGCGCAGGTCGCCATTGGGTTGCTGCGCCAGCAGTTCGCGCCCGGGCAGATGGCGCACGGCATCGTCAGCGACGGCGGGCAGGCCACCAACGTCATCCCGGGCCGGGCGGGCCTGCAGTACACGATGCGGGCCACCACCTCGCCGGGCCTGCGCGCCCTGGAGGCCCGGCTGGCCGAGTGCTTCCGGGCCGGCGCGGTCGCCACCGGGTGTTCGTTCGAGATCGCCGAGACGTCGCCGACCTACCTGGAGCTGACGCCCGACCACTGGCTCGCCGAGGCGTGCCGGCGGGAGATGGAAACGCTGGGCCGGGAGCCCGTCCCGGCCGACGTCGAGGCGATGCTTCCGCTCGGCAGCACCGACATGGGGAACGTGACGCAGACGCTGCCGGCCATCCACCCGGTCGTCGCGATCGACGCGGGCGGCGCGACCCTGCACCAGCCGGGGTTCGCGGCGGCCGCCGTCACGGCAAGTGCGGACGAGGCCGTCGTCGACGGCGCGACCATGCTCGCGCGCACGGTCGTCGCGCTCGCCGAGGACGACGGGCAGCGGGAGCGGGTGTTGGCCCGCCAGACGGCTCGCGCCGAGGCGGGACGCCGATGAGCATCGCCGACCGGTGGCTGGCCGACCACCTCGACGACCTCGTCGGCTGGCGCCGCCACATCCACGCCCATCCCGAACTGGGCCGCCAAGAGTTCGCGACGACGCAGTTCGTCGCCTCGCGGCTGGCCGAAGCCGGGCTCAACCCGAAGGTGTTACCGGCGGGCACCGGCCTGACGTGCGACATCGGACCCGACGACGCGCCGCGGATCGCCCTGCGCGCCGACATGGACGCGCTGCCGATGCCCGACCACAGCGGGACGCCGTTCGCCTCCGAAGTGCCCGGCGTGGCGCACGCCTGCGGACACGACGCCCACACCGCGATGCTGCTGGGTGCGGGGCTGGCGCTGGCGTCGGCGCCGTCGCTGCCGGTGGGCGTGCGGCTGGTGTTCCAGCCCGCCGAGGAGCTGATGCCCGGCGGCGCGATCGACGCCATCGCGGCGGGGGTGCTCAACGGCGTCAGCCGCATCTTCGCGCTGCACTGCGATCCGCGTCTGGAGGTCGGCAAGACCGCCGTCATCCCCGGGCCGATCACGTCGGCGGCCGACCAGCTGGAGATCACGCTGCACTCGCCGGGCGGGCACACCTCGAGGCCGCACCTGACCGCCGACCTGGTGTATGGCATCGGCACCCTGATCACCGGCCTGCCCGGCGTGCTGTCGCGTCGCATCGATCCCCGCAACAGCACGGTGATGGTGTGGGGCGCCGTCAACGCCGGGGTCGCCGCCAACGCGATTCCGCAGGCCGGCACGCTGGCGGGCACCATCCGCACGTCGAGCCGCGAGACCTGGCTGACGCTGGAGACCCTGGTCCGCGAGATCGTCACCGCGCTGCTGGCGCCCCTGGGGATCGGGCATTCGCTGGCCTACCGGCAGGGCGTGCCGCCGGTGGTCAACGAAGAGGTGTCGACGCGCATCCTCAGCCACGCGATCGAGGCGCTCGGCCCCGGCGCGCTCGCCGACACCCGCCAGTCCGGCGGCGGCGAGGACTTCTCCTGGTACCTCGAACAGGTGCCCGGGGCGATGGCGCGCCTCGGCGTGTGGCCGGGCCACGGCCCGCAGCGCGACCTGCACCAGCCGACGTTCGACATCGACGAGCGCGCGCTGACCGTCGGCGTCCGCGTGCTGGCCAACATCGTCAAGCAAGCGGCCCTGGTGTAGCGCCCCGAGCGCGCGCGTTGCGTGCGTGGTGTGCGTTGCGTGGTTTGCGCGAGCGTGCGTGTCTGTACGTCGACGCGCCGCAGATCGCGTGCATTCCGCGCACCCTCGCGGTCCGCCGTTGTGCACAGCCGGCCGTTCATCCCCAAGCGGCCCGGTTGTCGACGGGCGAACGGTCCGCGGTCGCCGACGATCGACCGCATGGATCCCGCTGTCACACAGCTGTTCTGCGACCAGGGCGGCGTCGCGACGAGCGCGCAACTGCTCAGCCGGCTCAGCCGGCGCCGCTTCGCTGCCGCCGTCGAACGCGGCGAGATCGAACGGATCTGGACGGGCGTCTACTGCCTCGGCGAACCGGATGCCACGCTGCGGCTGCGGGGTCTGGACCTCGCCGCCGGCGTGCGCGTGCCCGTGTGCCTGGGCACCGCGGCCGCGCTGTACGGATTCGACACCGAGACCACCGACGACCTGCACGTGCTCAACCCGCCGCGGCGGCAGCTGCGCAACGCCGACGGCCTGGTGGTCCATCGCCGCGACGGCGCGCCGCTGCGGATGGTCGACGGCCGCCTCGCGACGACGCCGGCGTGGACCGCGGTGGAGGTCGCCCGCTCACTGCGCCGTGGCCGGGCGCTGGCCACGCTCGACGCCGCGCTCCGCAGCCAGACCTGCACGCGGCCGGAGCTGTGGCGGGCGGCCATCGAGCAGGCGGGCCGGCGCGGCATCGTGGCGGTGCGCGATCTCCTCCCGCTCGCCGACCCGCGTGCCGAATCGCCGATGGAGAGCGTGGTCCGCTGCGTCATGCACGACGGCGGGCTCGCGGTGCCGGAGCTGCAGTACGAGTTGGTCGACGGCGACGGCAGGCTGCGCAGGCTCGACTTCGCCTGGCCGGATCGGCGCGTGGCTGCGGAGTACGACGGCGAGGAGTGGCACGGCGGGGTCGACGCGATGCGCCGCGATCGCCGGCGGCAGTCGGCGCTGCTCGCTGTCGACTGGGTCGTGGTGTCCGTGGTCGCCGAGGACCTGCGCCGGCCGTGGGAGCTCGTCGGGCGCATCGAGACCGTGCTGCGGCGTCGCGCTGCCGCCGCCTGAGCGTGCGCTCCCGGCACACCTGGTGCGGCGTGTCGCCGTACAGACACGCACGCTCGCGGCGCAACCGAGCACGCTCGCGGCGCAACCGAGCACGCTCGCGGTGCAACCGAGCACGCTCGCGGCGCAACCGAGAGAAGCTACGGTCCGACGTTGCGCGACGGGCGGGTGCGTAGGTCCTGGACGTATTCGGGTGGGGCGCCGGCGATCTCGGCGGCGTCGGCCATCACGCCGATGTAGCGCGCGGACGGCAGCCCGCCCTCCCAGCCGTCGAGCACATACAGCCACGCCAGCACGGGGTCGGTGGTGGTGTCCGACGACAGCCGGTGCACGCGACATCGAATCTTCTTGTGCACGCCGAACTCCGCGCCTTCCCACCGGTCGAGGTTCTGCTCGTCGGCCGGGGTCATGTCGTAGAGCACCACGAACACCTTGGAGTCGGGGTCCTCGACGATGGTGGCCAGGGCGCCTTCCCAGTGCAGATCTTCGCCGCCGAACGTCAACCGCCAGCCGTGCAGCCAGCCGGTGCCCGCCATCGGCGAGTGCGGCGCCCGCTGCAGCATCTGCTCGGGATGCATGTTCGACCCGTAGGCGGCGTAGAGCGGCACGCGAAAAGAGTAGTGCGTCGCCGCCGAAACGGGCGGCCGAGTCCGCGGTTGGCTAGGTTGGGTGCGTGGCAACCCGCATCGTCATCATCGGCGGTGGGCCCGCCGGCTACGAAGCGGCGCTGGTCGCCGCGGCGCACCGGCCGGAGGTCGACGTCACGATCGTCGACGCCGACGGCATCGGCGGCGCGTGCGTGCTGTTCGACTGCGTGCCGTCCAAGACGTTCATCGCCTCCACCGGCGTGCGCACCGAGCTGCGGCGCGCCCCGGACCTGGGCTATGCGCTCGAGTTCTCCGACGCCGAGATCTCCCTGCCGCGCATCAACGAACGCGTCAAGAAGCTGGCCGCCGCGCAGTCGGCCGACATCGCCGAGCGGCTGGAAAGCGAGGGCGTCACGCTGGTCGCGGGCCGCGGCGAGCTGATCGACGACCTGCCCGGCATGGCGCAGCACCGGGTGAAGGTGACCTCGCGGGACGGCGAGGTGAGCGAGCTCACCGCCGACGTGGTGCTCATCGCCACCGGCGCCAGCCCGCGGGTGCTGCCGACGGCGGTGCCCGACGGCGAGCGGATCCTCAACTGGCGCCAGCTCTACGACCTCGACCGGCTGCCCGACCACCTCGTCGTCGTCGGCTCCGGCGTCACCGGCGCCGAATTCGTCAACGCCTACACCGAACTCGGCGTCACGGTGACCGTCGTCGCCAGCCGCGACCAGATCCTGCCCCACGAGGACAGCGACGCGGCCGCCGTGCTCGAGGAGGTGTTCTCCGAGCGCGGCGTGACGCTGGTCAAGAACGCCCGCGCCGACGCCGTCAAACGCACCGCACAGGGCATCGAGGTGCGGATGACCGACGGCCGCTGCGTCGAGGGCAGCCATGCGCTGATCACGGTCGGTTCGGTGCCCAACACCAGCGGCCTGGGATTGGAGCGGGTGGGCATCGACCTCGACCACGGCTACCTGCCCGTCGACCGGGTGTCGCGGACGTCCGCGCCGGGCATCTACGCCGCCGGTGACTGCACCGGCCTGCTTCCGCTGGCCTCGGTCGCCGCGATGCAGGGCCGCATCGCGATGTACCACGCGCTCGGTGAGGGGGTCAGCCCGATCCGGCTGCGCACCGTGGCGTCCGCGACGTTCACGCGACCCGAGATCGCGGCCGTCGGCGTGCCGCAGGCCAAGATCGACGACGGTTCGGTGCCGGCGCGCACGCTCATGCTGCCGCTGAACACCAACGCCCGGTCGAAGATGTCCAGCCTGCGCAAGGGCTTCGTCAAGATCTTCTGCCGGCCGGCGACGGGCGTGGTGATCGGCGGTGTCGTCGTGGCGCCCATCGCGTCGGAGCTGATCTTGCCGATCGCGCTCGCGGTGCAGAACCGCATCTCGGTGGACGACCTGGCGCTCACGCTGTCGGTCTACCCGTCGCTGTCGGGCTCGATCACCGAGGCAGCGCGGCAGCTGATGCAGCACGACGACCTCGACTGAACGACCCCGTAGCCTGGTGGTACCGACGAGTAACAAGAGGAGCGCGCCGCGTGAGCGAGCCGGTACCCGCCCCGGGCAGCGGGCAGACCTTCCTGGGCCCCCCGCAGCGGGCCGATGCGTGGCGGCGGCTGGGGTCCGAGCAGTTCGACGTCGTGGTGATCGGCGGCGGCGTCGTCGGCGCCGGGACCGCGCTCGACGCCGCGACCCGCGGCCTGCGGGTGGCACTGGTCGAGGCGCGGGACCTCGCGTCGGGCACCTCGAGCCGCAGCTCGAAGATGTTCCACGGCGGGCTGCGCTACCTCGAACAGCTGGAGTTCGGCCTGGTGCGCGAGGCGCTGCACGAGCGTGAGCTGTCGCTGACCACGCTGGCGCCCCATCTGGTCAAGCCGCTGCCGTTCCTCTTCCCGCTCACCAAGCGGTGGTGGGAGCGCCCGTACGTCGCCGCGGGCATCTTCCTCTACGACCGGTTGGGCGGCGCGAAGTCGGTGCCCGCACAGAAGCACCTGTTCAAGGCCGGTGCGCTGCGGCTGGCGCCGGGGCTCAAGCGCAGCTCGCTGATCGGCGGCATCCGGTACTACGACACCGTCGTCGACGACGCCCGGCACACCATGACGGTCGCCCGCACGGCCGCGCACTACGGCGCCGTGGTGCGCACGTCGACGCAGGTCGTCTCCCTGCTGCGGGAGGGCGACCGGGTGACCGGCGTGCGGGTGCGCGACTCCGAAGACGGCGCGGTCGCCGACGTCCACGCCCACGTTGTGGTGAACGCCACCGGAGTGTGGACCGACGAGATCCAGGCGTTGTCCAAGCAGCGCGGCCGCTTCCGGGTGCGGGCGTCGAAGGGCGTGCACGTGGTGGTCCCGCGCGACCGCATCGTCAGCGAGGTCGCGATCATCCTGCGCACCGAACGCTCGGTGCTGTTCGTCATTCCGTGGGGGACGCACTGGATCATCGGCACCACCGACACCCAGTGGAACCTCGACCTCGCCCACCCCGCCGCGACGAAGGCCGACATCGACTACATCCTCGACACCGTCAACACCGTGCTCGCCACGCCGCTGACGCACGACGACATCGACGGGGTCTACGCCGGGTTGCGCCCGTTGCTCGCCGGTGAGAGCGACGACACGTCGAAACTGTCGCGCGAACACGCCGTCGCCGTGCCGACGCCGGGGCTGGTGGCGATCGCCGGCGGCAAGTACACGACCTACCGGGTGATGGCCGCCGACGCCGTCGACGCGGCAGCCGAGTTCACGCCGGCCCGCGTGGCGCCGTCGATCACCGAGAAGGTGCCGCTGCTGGGGGCCGACGGCTACTTCGCGCTGATCAACCAGGCCGAGCGGGTCGGCGCCCAGCACGGCCTGCACCCGTACCGGGTGCGGCACCTGCTGGACCGCTACGGCTCGCTGATCGGCGAGGTGCTCTCGCTCGCCGACAAGGAGCCGGACCTGCTGACGCCGATTCCTGCGGCGCCGACCTACCTGAAGGTGGAAGCCGCCTACGCCGCCGCCGCCGAAGGCGCCCTGCACCTGGAGGACATCCTGGCGCGGCGGATGCGCATCTCGATCGAGTACCCGCACCGCGGCGTCGACTGCGCGCGCGAGGTCGCCGAGATCGTCGCGCCGATCCTGGGCTGGCGCGACGAGGACGTCGACCGGGAGGTCGACACATACGCCGCGCGGGTCGACGCCGAGGTGCGCTCCCAGCAGCAGCCCGACGACGCCTCGGCCGATGCCCTGCGTGCCGCCGCGCCGGAAGCGCGGGCGGAGATCCTCGAACCTGTGCCGCTGACATGAGGCGACCCGCGCCGCTGCCCGTGCGTGACGGGCTGGGGCCGGCGCGGGTGCGGTTGCGCGGTGGTGCGGTGCTGGTCGAGCTCGCTGACCGCTTCGGCGCGGCGGCGGCGGAGAAGGTGATCGCCGGCGAGGTGGTGGACGCCGACGGCACGGTGGTCACACCGGGGACGGTGCTTCCGCCCGGCGCACACGTCTTCCTGTACCGCGACCTGCCCGACGAGGTCCCGGTGCCATTCGACGTTCCGATCCTGCACCGCGACGACGACATCGTGGTCGTCGACAAACCGCATTTCCTCGCGACGATGCCGCGCGGCCGCCATGTCGCCCAGTGCGCGCTGGTGCGACTTCGGCGGTCCCTTTGCCTGCCCGAGCTGTCGCCCGCCCACCGGCTCGACCGGCTGACCGCCGGGGTGCTGCTGTTCACGACGCGCCGCGAGCTGCGCGGGCCGTATCAGACGATGTTCGCCCGCGGCGCCGTCGAGAAAACCTATCTCGCGGTGTCGCAAGGACATCCGCGGGTCGACCTGCCGGTGACGCGGCGCAGCCGGATCGTCAAACGCCGGGGTCGGCTGCAGGCCGTCGAGGAAGCCGGCGAACCGAACGCCGAGACCGTCATCGAGGCGCTGGGCGACGGTCGCTACCGGCTGACGCCGCGCACCGGGCGCACGCACCAGCTGCGGGTGCACATGACGGCCGTCGGGCTGCCCATCGTCGGCGATCCGCTGTACCCCGAGGTCGTCGACGTCGCGCCCGACGACTTCTCGACACCGCTGCGGCTGTTGGCGCGGCGGCTGGCGTTCGTCGACCCGATCAGCGGCGCGCGACGCGAGTTCGTGAGCCAACGAACCCTTTCCGTCGAGTGACCGACTCGCGGCGAGTCGCGCGCCGTCCGGGCATGTGGGTGTGGTTGTGGGGCATCGATATTCGCTGCAGGGCGTGGATTCGGCTCAGCGCTGACAGTGCGGACACCAGAAGGTGATGCGTTCACCGGCGGTGTCGGACTCGATGGCGGTGCCACAGCGCCGGCACGGCCGGCCGGCGCGGCCGTACACCCAGACCTGCCGGTCGCGGCGGGTGTCGCCGGTGATGGTCCGGTTCCAGGTGGTGCGGTTGAGCATCAGCATCTTGTGCGCCGTGGTGACGAGCCGGAGCGGGTCCCGCAGTTCCTTGACCGCCGTGGCGGGCCGCAGCCCGGTGACGAACGCCAGCTCGTTGGCGTAGACGTTGCCGACGCCGGCGAGGTTGCGCTGGTCGAGCAGGGCTTCGGCGAGCGGGCGGTTCGGGTCGGCGGTGATGTTCGCCGCCGCGAGTTCGGCGTCCCAGTCGTCGCCGAGCAGGTCCGGCCCCAGGTGCGCAACCGCCGCCAGGTCGCTGTCGCGCGGCAGGATCTCCAGGATGCCGAGGTCGATGCCGGCGGCGTGCATGCCACCCGCCTCCAGGATGATGCGGATGCGGTGGCCGGCGCGGCTGGGTCGGCTGACCGGGGAGACGAACCAGCTGCCGTCCATCATCAGGTGCGAGTGGATGCTGGCGTCGCCCACCCGGATGAACAGGTGCTTACCGCGGCTCCGCACCTCGTCGACCACGCGTCCGGTCAGGTCGACGGTCGCGAACTTCGGCACCCGCACGTCGCAGCGGGTGAGCGGGTGACCGGCCAGCGCGTCGCGCAGCTTTGCGGCGGTCTTGTAGACGGTGTCGCCCTCCGGCATCGGCTACCCGCCGCCCGTCGAACCCGACGCGACGCTACCGATCGGCGGCAGAGTCATCGCCGTAGCCGCAGGCCGCGCGGCGTGCGGGCGAAGCCGGCCTCGACGAGCGCGGCGGGCACCGGGCCGCCCGCCGCCGCCGGTTCGAGCACGGCCGTCCCGTCGACCTTCTCGACGAGCATCGACGGAATGCGGCCGTCGGCGACGAGCCCCGCGAGCGCGGCAGCCGCGGCGTGCTGCGCGTCGACGTCGTCGGTGAAGTTGAGCAGCGTGCGGCCGCCGCGCTCGAGGAACCAGGCGAGCTCGCCGTCGACGAGGACCACCAGCGCGCCCGCCTTGCGGCCGGGCCGCCGACCGCTCTCGCCGTCACCGGCGGCGGGCCAGGGCAGCGTGGCGCCGTAGGGGTTGGCGGGATCGGCCGCCGCCAGCACCGTCGCGGTGTAGTCGCGGCGTTCGCGGTCGACGCCGTCGAGATAGCTGCGCAGCCGGTCGACGGTGGCGGCCTGCGCGAATTGCGCGCCGCCGAGCGACTCGACGAAGTAGCCGCGCTGACAGCGGCCGGCGTCCTCGAACGCCGACAGCACTTTGTACAGCGTCGCGAAGCCGCCGGGCACCTGCTCGGCCATGACGGCGCCCTTGGTCAGCACGCCGTAGCGGTGCAGCAGCAGCTCGGCCGTGAAGTGTGCGCGCACCGTCGACGCCGGCTCGGCGGCCGGCAGCGCAGACCAGCGCCCAGCGACGGTCGGGTCGACGGTGCGGGCCTGCCCGCCGGCGACCCGGTAGCCGGACAGCCGGGGCGCGCGGCGGTGACGGTGAGCCGGCGTCGCGGGCCGCTTGGTGCCCGAGCGGCGGCCCCCGCTGATCAGCGCCCGCACCGGCGAGAAGGTGTCGCCGGTGACCCAACCGGCCCAGATCAGCTCCCACAGCGCCGCCTTGAACTCCTCGCTGCGGCTGCCCTCGCCGGCGAGCTGCCGGAAGAAATAGGCGCCGTGCCCTTCGCCGGGCCGGCCGAGCAGCTCGACGATCGCTTCGTGGACGTCGGTGAACTCCAGGTCGGCGGGCGGGGCCAGCGACAGCGGGGCGGTGTCGGCGGTATGAAAGGCGACCCAGCCGTCACCGCCGGCGAGCGGACCCGCGCCCGCCCAGATGATCTCGCCGGACGCCAGCAGTTCGTCGAGCATGGCCGGCTGATAGTCGCGGACCCGCTGCCGCAGCACGAACGGCTCCACCGCGGAGGCGGGGATCGGCACGCCGGCGAGCTGCTCGATCACCCCGGCGAGCCCGTCGACGCCGCTCACCCGGGAGCCGACCTGCTGCCATGCCGGCAAGAACCGCGCATAAGCGGTGGTGCTCACCGGTTCGATCTGCGCGCGCAGTGCCGCCAGCGATCGGCGGCGCAGGATGCGCAGCACCTCGGCGTCACACCACTGCTCGGCGCCCGCGGTGCGTTCGGCGGCCACCGCGACGAACTCGCCGCGCACCAGCCTGCCGTCGACGGCCATCCGGCCCAGCACATCGGCGGCGACCCGCAGGCCCAACCCGAAGCGGCCGGCCACGTCGGCGGTGGTGAACGGGCCGTGGGTGCGGGCGTAGCGGCCGAGCAGCTCGCCCAGCGGATCGGCGACCGTGTCGGTGAACGACGCCGGCACGCCGACGGGCACCGCGATGCCGACGCCGTCGCGCAGCCGGCCGATGTCCTCGACCGCCGCCCACCAGGTGTGCCCGGCATACGACACCGGCACGGCCCGCCGGTCGGCGCGCAGCCCGTCGAGCCAGCCGCCGACGTCGTCGGCCTCGCTGCGCTCGACGATCTCGGCCTCGGTCAGCGGCCCGAGCAGCCGCAGCAGGTCGGCCACGCCCTCGGCGTCGCGCGCCCGGCGGTCCTCGGCGAGATGCTGCAGCTGCCGGCCGGTGGCGACGATGACATCCGGGTCGAGCAGTTCGCGCAGCTCGACCCGGCCCAGCAGCTCGGCGAGCAGCGTGCTGTCGAGCGCCAGCGCGGCGGCGCGGCGTTCGGCGAGCGGGCTGTCGCCCTCGTACATGAAGGCGCCGACATAGCCGAACAGCTGCGACGCGGCGAACGGCGACGGGGTGACCGTCTCGACCTCCGCCACGCGGATGCGACGCTGCGCGATACCGCTCATCACCGCCGTCAGCGCCGGCACGTCGTAGACGTCCTGCAGACATTCGCGGACCGCTTCGAGCACGATCGGGAAGTCCGGGTACTTGCGGGCCACGTCGAGGAGCTGGGCGGCGCGCTGGCGCTGATGCCACAGTGGCGACCGCTTGCCGGGCTGGCGGCGGGGAAGCAGCAGCGCGCGGGCCGCACACTCGCGGAACCGCGACGCGAACAGCGCCGACCCGCCCACCTCGGCGGTGACGAGCGGCTCGATCTCGTCGGCGTCGAAGACGAACAGGTCGGCGCCGGGCGGAGTGTCCTCGGTATCCGGCAGCCGCACGATGACGCCGTCGTCGGAGGCGGTGGGTTTCTCGTCGATGCCGTACCGCTCGGCGAGCCGCCTGCCGACCGCCAGCGCCAGCGGCCCGTGCACGCGCAGCCCATACGGCGAGTGCAGGATGAGCCGCCAGTCGCCGAGCTCGTCGCGGAAGCGCTCGACGAGCAGCGTGGTGTCCGACGGGACGACGCCGGTGGCCTCGCGCTGCTCGTCGAGCAGCCGCCGCAAGTTCGCGGTGGCGTAGTCGTTGAACCCGATGCCGGCGCAGCGCGCGTCGAACTCTTCGCCGGCCAGGCGGGCGAGTTCGCCGGTGAACGCGCCGATCGCGGCGCCCAGTTCGGCGGGCCGGCCGACGCCGTCGCCGCGCCAGAACGGTAGCCGCGCGGGCTCGCCGGGCGCCGGGATGACGAGCACCCGGTCGTGGGTGATCTCGGTGATGCGCCAGCTCGTCGCGCCGAGCGAGATGACGTCGCCGGGCCGCGACTCGTACACCATCTCCTCGTCGAGCTCGCCGACCCGCGACGGCTTGTCGGTGTCGGCGTTGGTGGCGAGATAGACGGTGAACAGGCCGCGGTCGGGGATGGCGCCGCCGGAGGTGACGGCGAGCCGCTGCGCGCCGGGCCGCGCCGTGAGCGTGCCGGCGTCCCGGTCGTACACCAGCCGCGGCCGCAGCTCGGAGAAGTCCGTCGACGGGTACTTGCCGGACAGCAGGTCGAGCGTGGCTTCGAAGGCGCTGCGCGGCAGCGTCGCGAACGGCGCGCTGCGGCGGACCGCGTCGAACCACCGGTCGGCATCGACGGGCTCCAACGCGCACGTCGCGACGGTGTGCT
This sequence comes from Mycobacterium sp. MYCO198283, assembly GCF_021213805.1. Classification (GTDB taxonomy): domain Bacteria; phylum Actinomycetota; class Actinomycetes; order Mycobacteriales; family Mycobacteriaceae; genus Mycobacterium. Next base: position 216,628 of record NZ_JAJQJI010000002.1, on the reverse strand, counting down.
GCGCCAGCACATCGAGCGGGTTCGCCGGCACCTTCAGCGTCTCGATCTCACCGGCGAGCATGCGCTGCACGCTGACCGCGCAGCCGATCAGGTCGGTGCGGTGCTTGGGAAACAGCACACCCTGCGAGATCTCGCCGACCTGGTGGCCGGCGCGCCCGATCCGCTGCAGGCCGCTCGCCACCGACGGCGGCGCCTCGATCTGGATGACGAGGTCGACGGCGCCCATGTCGATGCCGAGCTCCAGGCTGGAGGTGGCGACCACCGCCCGCAGCCGACCGGTCTTCAATTGGTCCTCGACCTCGGCGCGGGCCTCCTTGCTCACCGAGCCGTGGTGTGCGCGGGCCAGCAGCGGCTCGGCGCCGAAGGTCTGCCCGCTGCCCATGACGGCGGCGGGGGCGCCGCCCGCGACGCCGGGATTGCGTTGCCCGCCGAGGTCGATGCCGTTGCGTTCGGCGTGGATCTCGTTGATGCGGGCGGTGAGCCGTTCGGCGAGCCGCCGCGAGTTCGCGAACACGATGGACGACCGGTGCGCCTCGATGAGGTCGACCACCTGTTCCTCGACCTGCGGCCAGATGCTGCCGTCCTCGAGGTTCGCCATGTCCGGCACCGGAACCTGCACCGCGAGCTCGAAGGTCTTGGCCGCCGGCGGCGCGACGATGGTGGTGGGCGCCTGCCCGGACAGGAACCGCGCCACCTCCTCGGGCGGGCGCACGGTGGCCGACAGCCCGATGCGCTGCGCGGGCCGCTCGAGGAGCTCGTCGAGTCGCTCCAGTGACAGCGCCAGGTGGGCGCCGCGCTTGGTGGCCGCGACTGCGTGCACCTCGTCGACGATGACCGTCCGGACACCGGACAGCGTCTCGCGCGCGGCCGAGGTGAGCATCAAGAACAGCGACTCGGGGGTGGTGATGAGGATGTCCGGCGGCGAGCTGATGAGTTCGCGGCGCTTGCCGGCCGGGGTGTCACCGGAGCGGACGCCGACGGTGACCGCGGGCGGGGTGCGGCCGAGCCGCTCGGCGACGCGGGTGAGGCCGGTCAGCGGGGTGCGCAGGTTGCGCTCGACGTCGACGGCCAGCGCCTTGAGCGGTGACACGTACAGCACCCGGGTGCCGTCATGCTCGTCGCGCAAGCGCTCATGAGCGAGTTGGTCGATGGCCCACAGGAACGCCGCGAGGGTCTTGCCGGAACCGGTCGGCGCGACGACCAACGTGTTGTCGCCGTCGGCGATGGCGCTCCAGGCCTGGGCCTGCGCCGGGGTGGGCGCGGCGAAGGTGCCCGCGAACCACTCCCGGGTCAGCTCGCTGAACCGTGTGAGTGACTCGCCGGACGTCATCTGTCCATGGTGCCCAACGGCACCGACAAGGACGCGCTGAGGCCGCTCGGGCCGGCCGTAGACCGCCACCACCACGCCGCGATCGACGGGCTGGCGCAGCCGCCCCGCTGAGCCGGCGTCAGACCATGTACTCGAGCACCCGCTGCTGCTCCTCGTCGCGCCCGACGAGCTCGAGGACCGTGTCGGCGACCCGCCGGGCCTGCGACCGGATCTCCGGCACGGCGATGGTCTCCCACAGCGTTCCGCGCAGCAGCGGGCCGAGCGCCACCAGGTAGGGCGACAGGCCGCCCGCGGCGATCAGCGCGACGTGACGGCCATCGACGCGAACGCCCATGTCCGTGTCGTCGGGGGTGATCAGGCCGCGCCGCAGCAGGTTCTGTAGCAGCGGCGACCGGGTGCGGGTCAGCCGGTTGGCCGGACCCGTCGCGTTGATCACCAGATCGCCGGTGAAGCGGTCACCGCTTTCCAGTGCCACGGTGATGCGGTCGCCCGCCGGCGCCAGCGACTCCACAGCCGACGCGTGCACCTGCAGCTGGCCGCTGAACTGCGCATTGACCACCGCCGAGTGGATCTCCGGGGCGATGCGGTGCCGGTGCACGTTCCAGCGCGCGGCGTGGTCTCGCGCGAACGCCAGCCGGTCGTCGCGGCTCAGCCCCGCCCAGATGGGCTGGGTGTGGGGGCGCAGCCGGTCGACGATGATCGCGGGGTGGGCATTGCGGCGCTGCAGGACGGCGCAGTGCTGCTCGATCAACGCCACCAGCTCGTCGAGGTCGAGCGCTGTCAGGTCGACGTCGGGCGGTGGGAAGTCCGGATAGTCGACACCGCGGAAATGGGCGTGGGGAAACCATCCGTGCCGCGACACGGCGTGGATACGGCCGGCGAACCGCTGCGCCCGCAGCGCCACGATGGTGTCGACGGCGGACAGCCCGGTGCCGAGGATGACGACGACGCCGTGGTCGCCGGGCAGCCGGTGCTCCCACGGCTCCCACGGATCGGCGATCCAGCCGGGGTGGTCGGTCAGGTCGTCGGCGCCGGGCAGCGGTGCGGGCGGCTCGTTGCCCGTCGCCAGCACGACGCGGTCGGCCTCGACGGCGGATCCGTCCGCGAGCTGCACGGCGCACCGCGTGCCCCGCGGCTCGATGTCGACGGCCTCATCGGTCACCACGTCACAGCGGGCGGGCGCGGCGGCGGCCGCGTCGAGCAGGTGCCGCCGCGTCAGGTCTTCGAGATAGTCGCCGTAGATCCGGCGGGACACGAAGCTCTCGCGGTACTCCGCCTCCGGTCGGTCGGCGAACTCCGGCTGCGAGCGGAGCCACGCGACGAAGTGACCCGGGTCGTCGGCGAACGCCGACATGTTGCGGGCCGCCACGTTGAGCAGGAATTCGTCGCGCTGCGGCGCGTAGGCGACCCCGCGCCCAGGGAGCCTCGGCGGTCGAGCACCGTCAGCCGCAGCGGGCGCTCGCTGAGCCGGGCGATGTTCACCGCTGCCATGGCGCCGCTGAACCCGCCGCCGACCACGACGACGGAGGTCGGCTCGACGTCCTGCGGCGGAACGTTCACGGCAGGATGGTAGTCCACGGCTCAGCGGGCGGCCAGCCGTGCTGTCTCATGAGTTCAATTGTGGCGCAACGGTTTCGGCGGTAGCGTTCGACGCACGGTGAGCGGAAGCCTTGCGCGCCGCGTTTTGCGCGGTACCGCCGGGGTAACCGCGCGACCATGGCTTGCTGTGACCGTGGCCTCCGACCGCCCGGAGGTCCGCGATGACCGACCCGAAGACCGGCAGCCACGCCGGTGAGGGCCGCGCCTACGCCGCGGCCGTGCGGTTCGTCGCGGCGGTCGCCGTGGCAGCGCTCGCGGTGCTGGGTCTGGCGCTGTGGTGGCTGTCGACGTGCCGCACCGATTCGGCGACCGACCCGCTGGCGCACTGCAGTGCGGTACAGCGCAATCTGCTGGCGATCGGGCCGTCGCTGGTGCTGTTCGCGGGCGGCGTGGCCGGCTTCGTCCGGACCTACCGGCTGTGGCGTTCGGGCGCCGGCAATTGGTGGGTCTGGCAGGGCGCGGGCTGGTTCCTGCTGGTCCTGATGCTCGTCGTGCTCACGATGGCGGTGCCGCCGGCGCTGGGGTGACACGTCGGTGACCGCGACGCGGATCACCGTTTTGCGCCCAGACCGCTCGGGTACCTCGCGCACATGACGAGTCACGGGGCGCGGCCCCTGCGCGCCCTCGCGCTGGTGTGCAGCCTCAAGCCCAGCCCGGAACCTTCGAGCAGCGAACTCCTCGCGCGGCAGCTCCTGGATCAACTGGAAGCCCATGGCGTGCGATGCGAATCGCTGCGCTGCGTCGACCACTCGATCCTGCCCGGGACCGAGGGCGACATGGGCACCGGGGACGAGTGGCCACGCATCCGCAACGAGATCCGGCAGGCCGACATCCTGGTGATGGCGACGCCGACGTGGGTCGGTCACATGTCGAGCGTGGCGCAGCGCGTCCTGGAGCGGCTCGACGCCGAGATCGGCGAGACCGACGACGCCGGACGGCCGTCGATGCTGGGTAAGGTGGCCGTCGCGGTGGTGGTGGGCAACGAGGACGGCGCCCACAAGATCGTCGCGGACCTGTTCCAGGCGCTCAACGACATCGGCTTCTCCATCCCCGCCCAGGGCTGCACCTACTGGAACGGCGAAGCGATGCAGGGACCCGACTACAACGATCTCGACGAAGTTCCCGACGCCGTCGCGACCACCACCGCCAACGCCGCGCGCAACGCAGCGCATCTCGCACAACTGTTGCGCGACAACGGCTATCCGGCGTACAACTGACGACCGCAAAAGGAGCGACATCATGCCCGACACCTCGCAAGACCCGATCGACTACTCGCGCACCCACCGGCCCCGCATGGGGGAGTCGTTGAAGGACACCACGTTCATCCCCGGCTACGTGGGCGTCGCGGTCGCCGTGCTGTTGCTCGTCTGCGGGCTGGCCGCTGCCGCCGCCGCCAACGGCACGGTGGCGGTGTCGCTGTTCGCCGGCGCGGTACTGGTCGGCGGTGTTGCCGGCGGTTGGCTGTACCTGCATCGCCGGCGCAACGCCAAGCGCGCCGCGGCCGCGCTGTCGGATCGATCCGACGCTCCCTGACACCCCGAACGTGAAGTGGCCCGGTCCGACATCGGACCGGGCCACTTACGTGCTCGTGACTACTGCTCGGACTTCTGACGCTCCTCGGCGGCCTTCGCGCCACCGCGGGCGGCCTCGGCCTCGGCTTCCTTCTGCGCGGCGTCGCGCTGCGCCTCGGCCTTGTCCTGTTGGGCCTTGCCCTCGCGGGTCAGATCGTCGCGGCCGGCGACCGTGCCGATGGTCTCCTTGGCCTTGCCCTTGACGTCTTCGACGACGCCCTTGATGCCCTCGGCGGGGCCGCTGTTGTCGTCAGCCATGGAACTACCTCCTGGTCGGTGTATCCGGGATTGATGAGGAGCCGCCGTCCGGCACCGAAGTGCCCACCGGATCGGCCGCCCGTCGTCGACAGGTGTGCCCGTCTCGCCCGCACATGAAACGCGCCCGGGTGACGCGACCGTCAGCCGGGCAGTGTCTCGCCGCCGATCGGCGCGAGCACCTCGCCGCTGTAGTACGACGACATCCGCGCCGAGGCGAAGAACACGTACGAGGGCGCGATCTCGTCGGCTTCGGCGGGCCGGCCGTAGGGGACGCTTCGACCGAACTCGTCGCGGGTGGCGGCCGACATGGTCGCCGGGATGAGCGGTGTCCACACCGGGCCGGGCGCCACGCAGTTGACCCGGATTCCCCGTTCGAGCAGCGACTGCGCCAGCGAGTAGGTCAGCGCGAGCACCGCGCCCTTGGTGGCGGAGTAGTCGATCAACTTCTCGTTGCCGCGCAGCCCGTTGATCGAGGCGGTGTTGATGACGGCGCCGCCGCCCTCCAGGTGCGGCACGGCCGCCTTCGTGACGTAGAAGAAGCTGTCGATGTTCACCGCGAACGTCCGGCGCCACTGGTCGTCGGGGATCTCGGTGAAGTCGTCGACCGGGTTCTGGTAGGCGACGTTGTTCACCAGCACGTCGAGTCCGCCGAGCTCGGAGACGGTGCGCTCGACGATCGTGCGGCATTGCGCGGGATCGGCGAGGTCGCCCGGCAGCAGCAGCGCGCGCCGTCCGGCGTCGGTGATGAGCCGCTCGGTGTGCGCGGCGTCGTCGTGCTCGTCGAGGTAGGCGATCGCGACGTCCGCGCCCTCTTTGGCGAAGGCGACCGCCACCGCGCGGCCGATCCCGGAGTCGCCGCCGGTGATCAGCGCCCGCTTCCCGGCGAGCAGGCCGCGGCCCTCGTAGTCGCGCATCTCGTCGCGGGGCGCGTCGGCCATCTCGGCGGTGTGGCCGGGATAGGGGATGGCGTTCTTCCCGTCACTCATGCGTCCTCCGCCCCGGGGCGCTGCGCCCGGTCGTAGTCGTCGTCCTCGGGTCCGGCGTCGGCCACCTGCTCCTGCCAGTCGGCCGGGTCGCTCTCGGCCGGCGGTGGGGTGCCGTCGGCGCCCGGCGGCTCCTCGTCGAGGGCTTGGCGCTGCTCGAGCGCGTCGGCGATCGGGACTTCTTCGTCGAACGGTTCGGGGCCTGTTGTCACGGCCGTGCCGTACCCGGGCGGTTCCCGCGCGAAACGCCGCGCAGCCTGGCAGCGAGCACCCCGTCCGAGGCGGCAGACTGCAGGTACGCCGCGGTACCTGCCGCGGGTGGGCCAGGTTTGGCCCGAACGGGGGAAGGGAAGAACACCTCTCATGCGCGACTCGGCCGCGGGGCGAAGCGTTGTGCTGTGGCACGTCCACGGTTCGTGGACCGAGTCGTTCGTCCAGGGTCGCCACGACTACCTGATCCCACGCAACGCCGCAGGTGACGCCGACGGGCGAGGCCTGTGCGGGCGGCACTGGCCGAATGCGCGCGAGGTACCGGCCGATCGGCTCGCCGACGAACCGGTCGACCTGGTGATCCTGCAGCGGCCCGCCGAACTCGACCTGGCGCAACGATGGCTCGGTCGGCGGCCCGGCATCGACGTGCCGGCCGTCTTCGTCGAGCACAACGCGCCGCGGCCCTCGCCCACCGACAGCGTGCACCCGCTGGCCGAGCGGGCGGACATCCCCCTCGTCCACGTCACCGACTTCAACCGGCTGATGTGGGACAACGGCCGCGCGCCGACGCTGACCATCGACCACGGCATCATCGACCCCGGCGAGCGCTACACCGGCGAACTGCCGGCCGCCGCGGCGCTGATCAACGAACCGGTGCGCCGGGGGCGGGTGGTCGGCACGGACCTGCTGCCCCGCCTCGGCGCCGCCGTGCCCGTCGACGTGTGGGGCATGGGCACCGAAGAACTCGACGATCACGGCGGCACCGTGCGCGGGCACGGCGACCTCGCCCCGCCTGCCCTGCACGACGAGGTGAGTCGCCGCCGCGTGTACGTGCACACCGCCCGCTGGACGTCGCTGGGCCTGTCGCTGCTGGAGGCGATGCACCTGGGGATGCCCGTGGTCGCCGTGGCCTCCACCATGGCGCCGCTCGCGGTGCCCAGCGAGGCCGGCGTCGTCAGCGCCGATCCCGACACGCTGGCCCAAGCGCTCTCCCGCTACGTCGCCGACCCCGAACTGGCGCGAACTGCCGGAAAATCCGCCCGCGCGTTCGTGCTGGCGCATTACGGTTTAGCCCGGTTCCTCGCCGACTGGGATCGGCTGATCGAGGAGATGTGCCGGTGACGCCGCGCCAGCAGGCCCACGCGCGCGCCGGCGGGAAGGACATGCCGTTGAAGATCGCCATGGTGAGCGAGCACGCCAGCCCGCTCGCGGCGCTTGGGGGCGTCGATGCCGGTGGGCAGAACGTGCACGTCGCCGAGCTGTCGGCGGCGCTGGCGCGGCGGGGCCACCGGGTGACGGTCTACACCCGCCGGGACGATCCGGCGCTGCCCGACCAGGTGGACACCGGCGCGGGCTACAGCGTCGTCCACGTGCCGGCCGGACCGCCGACGGTGCTGCCCAAGGACGATCTGCTGGCACACATGCCGGCCTTCGGCGCACACCTCGACACGCTCTGGGCCGCCGAGCGCCCGGACGTCAGCCACGCGCACTTCTGGATGTCGGGCCTGGCGACGCAGTACGCCTCGCAGCGCCGCGGCATCCCGATGGTGCAGACCTTCCATGCCCTCGGCGTCGTGAAGAAGCGCCACCAGGGTGCGCAGGACACCAGCCCGTCCGACCGGCTGCGACTGGAGGCCGAGCTCGCCCGCACCGCGGACTGGGTGGCGGCCACCTGCACCGACGAGGTGTTCGAGCTGGTGCGGCTGGGACGCGCCCGCTCGAAGGTCTCGGTGGTGCCCTGCGGCGTCGACACCAACCGCTTCACCCCCGACGGTCCGCGGGCCGCCCGCTCGCACCGGCCCCGGATCGTCTCGGTCGGAAGGCTGGTGCCGCGCAAGGGTTTCGACATCCTCATCCGCGCCATGGCCACGGTGCCCGACGCCGAGCTGATGATCGTCGGCGGGCCGGCACCCCGGCAACTGTTCTCCGACTCCGAGGCGCGGCGGCTCTGCAAGCTCGCGGCGAATGTCGGTGTGGCCGACCGCGTGAAGCTCACCGGCTCGGTGTCGCGCGCCGACATGCCCGCCCTGCTGCGTTCGGCCGACCTGGTGGCGTGCACGCCCTGGTACGAACCGTTCGGCATCGTGCCGCTGGAGGCCATGGCGTGTGGGGTGCCGGTGCTGGCGGCGGCGGTCGGCGGGCTGCTCGACACCGTGGTCGACGGCGCCACCGGCGTGCTCGTGCCGCCCCGCGACCATCGCGCGGTGGCCAAGGCGGCCGCGTCACTGCTGGGCGACCCGGATCGGTTGGCGCAGTGGGGCGCTGCAGGCCGGCGCCGGGCGGTGTCGCGGTACACCTGGGACCGCATCGCCGCCGACACCCTGCGCGCCTACCAGCGGGTGCTCCCGCTGCGCGCGGACGGCGGGGCCGACGCGGACGCCGACCGGATCACCGGCGCCACCGACGACCGCCAGTCCGGTTGACGCGAATGGTCCGGCCCGACGTCACCGAATGGTCAGCGGTCGACGGGCGCGCGTTCCGGCGTAGTCGCCCGCCGCGGTGCGGTGCACGAATCCGATTGCCAGCCAACGACATTGCGGCCCGGTCGCGGTGCGCACGCCGAGCACGGTCGGCGGCCGCGATCGATCGGTCGCGGCGGGGTCCGGCGGCGCGGCGTTTTGGCGCCGCGACCGTTTAGCAGGTAGACGTGAGGGTAAAGCACTTCTCGCCTCAAGAAATGTGGGCGCGCTTTTCCCTGCCGTCAGCACGGTCTCTTCGAGAGGGTGAACCATGCGCATACTCGGCATCAACGCGGTGTTCCACGATCCCGCCGCCGCACTCGTCATCGACGGTGAAGTGGTCGCCGCAGCCGAGGAGGAGCGCTTCTCCCGCCGCAAGCACGGCAAGCAGGCCGTGGCGTTCTCCACCTGGGAGGTCCCGACGCAGGCCGCGCGCTGGTGCCTGGACTTCGCGGGGCTGACACCCGCCGACCTCGACGCCGTCGGCTATTCCTACGACCCGGCGCTCGCCGACGTTCCCGGCGGGCCGATCCCCGGCCAGGACCGCGACTGGGAGTACCTGCGCACCCTGTACGCCCGCCGCGCCCCGCAGTTCCTGTCCGCCGCGCTGCCCGGATTGGACCCCGGCATCGTGTCGCACGTGCGCCACCACGTCGCCCACGCCGCGTCGGCGTCGCTGGCGTCGCCGGAGCCGGACAGCGCCGTGCTGGTGGTCGACGGCCGCGGCGAGGCGACGTCGATGCTCGCCGGCGAATACCGCGACGGGAAACTGGACATCTTGGCGTCGACTGAACTTCCGCATTCGTTGGGATTGCTCTACGAGGATCTCACCGAGCGGCTGGGCTTCCAACGCTCCAGCGACGAGTACAAGGTGATGGCGATGGCGTCCTACGGCCGGCCCGCGTATGCCGAGCGGCTGCGCGAACTGGTGTACGCCTGCGACGACGGCACCTTCCGTACTGAGCGCGTCGACTGGGACGAGTTCACGCCGCCGCGCGCACCCGGCGCAGAAGACCTCGACCCGGTGCACGCCGACCTCGCCTGCAGCGTGCAGACGGTCGTCGAGGAGGTACTCGGGGACCTGGTGCGCTGGCTGGCCGGCCGCACGTCGTCGCGCACGCTGTGCCTGGCCGGCGGCGTCGCGCTCAACTGTGTGGCGAACACCGAACTGCACCGCGCCGGGGACTTCGAGACCATCTGGGTGCAGCCCGCCGCCGGGGATTCGGGCACCGCGCTGGGCGCGGCGCTGGCGCTCGCCGCCGAGCACCGGGAACCGATCTCGCCGATGCCCTCGGCGTCGCTGGGACGCGGCTGGTCCGACGACGAGATCGCGGAGATCCTCGACACTGCCGACATCGTCTACGAGCGGCCCGACGACATCGCCGTCGCGGTGGCCGAGGCGCTGGCGGCGAACCAGCTCGTCGGCTGGTTCCAGGGCCGCTCCGAGTACGGCCCGCGCGCGCTGGGCAACCGGTCGCTGATCGGCGACCCGCGCCACGCCGCCAACCTCGAACGGCTCAACAACGTCAAGGGGCGTGAGCAGTTCCGGCCCGTGGCGCCGATGGTGCTGGCCGACCGCGCGGCGGAGATCTTCAGCGGCGGCCCGCTGCCCAGCCCGTACATGCTGTTCGTCCACGACGTCGCGCCCGCCTGGCGCGACCGCATCCCCGCCGTCACCCACGTCGACGGCACCGCCCGCATCCAGACCGTCGACGCCAGCCAGCCGGTGCTGCACCGCATGATCAGCACCTTCGCCGACCTCACCGGGGTGCCCGTCGTGGTCAACACCAGCTTCAACACCGCGGGCCGGCCGATGGTCGACAGTCCCCGCGACGCGCTGGAGTGCTTCGGCAGCGCGCCCATCGACGTGCTGGCGCTGGGACCGTTCCTCGTGCGCCGGAGGAGGCGATGAGCGCTTGCGCGAAGAGCAGAGGGCGGCGCTGTTGACCCAGGTCCCGGCGTTCTCGATCGTCATCCCCAGCATCGGTCGGCCCTCGCTTGCCCGGCTGCTGGCGGCGCTCGACGCCGGTGACGGACCGGTGCCCGAGGCGATCGTGGTGGTCGACGACCGGCCCGGCGACGCGGCGCTCCCGCTGCCCGAGACGACGCTGCCGATCACCGTGCGCCGCTCCGGCGGCCGCGGGCCGGCCGCCGCCCGCAACACCGGTTGGCGGGCCACCCGCACGCCGTGGGTCTGCTTCCTCGACGACGATGTGGTGCCGGATGCCGACTGGCGGGCGCGGGTCGCCGACGACCTGGCAGCGGCCGACGCGGAGCCTGCGGTGGCGGGTTCGCAGGGCCGGATCGCGGTGCCGGCGCCGGCCGGGCGCGCCGCCACCGACGACGAACGCCGCACGCTGCGGCTGGAGACCGCCCGGTGGATCACCGCCGACATGGCGTACCGGCGCAGCGCGCTCGTCGCGTGCGGCGGCTTCGACGAGCGCTTTCCGCGCGCCTACCGCGAGGACTCCGACATCGCGCTGCGCGTCACCCGCGCCGGCGGCCGGATCGTCGGCGGGTCGCGGGGCTGCACGCATCCCGTCGCCGCCGCCGCGCCCACCTCGGTGCTCGGCAGCGTGCGGGCGCAGCGCGGCAACGCCGACGACGCGCTGCTGCGCCGCAAGTTCGGCCCCGGCTGGCGAGATGCCATCGGGGAAGGCCGCGGCCGGATCCGGCTGCACGCGGCGACCACCGCGGTGGCGCTGCTGGGCGGGCTCGCCGGGGCGACGGGCCGGCGACGCACCGCGCTCGCCGCGGCCGCGGGCTGGCTGGCGCTGACGGCGGACTTCACCGCCCGGCGGATCGCGGGCGGACCGAAGACCCCGCGGGAGATCGCCGCGATGGCCGCCAGCAGCGCGCTGGTCCCGCCGGTCGCGGTCGGCCACCGGCTGCGCGGCTGGTGGCGGTTCCGGCACGTGCCGGTCGACCCGCCGCTGGCCGTGCTGTTCGACCGGGACGACACGCTGATCCGCGATCGGCCCTATCTCAACGACCCGGCCGGCGTCGAGCCGATGCCCGGTGCGCGGCGCGCGCTGCAGCGGCTGCGCGACGCGGGCCTGCTGCTCGGGGTCGTCACCAACCAGTCGGGCATCGCCAAGGGACTCATCACCGCCGACCAGCTGGCCGCGGTCAACGCCCGCGTCGACGAGCTGCTCGGGCCGTTCGGCTCGTGGCAGGTCTGCGTCCACGACGCCGGCGACGGCTGCGACTGCCGCAAGCCCGCACCGGGCATGGTGCTCGCCGCCGCCGAGGAACTCGGGGTGCCGCCGCAGCGCTGCGTGGTGATCGGCGACATCGGCCGCGACGTCGAGGCGGCGCTGGCGGCGGGCGCCCGCGCCGTCCTGGTGCCCACCGAGCGGACGCTGCCCGAAGAGGTCAGCCTCGCGAGAAAGACGGCGGCCGTGGCGGATTCGCTCGTCGGCGCGGTGGACCTGGTGCTGCGGGAGCGCCGGTGAGCACCGCGCTGGTCGCTCGCCTCGACAGCGTCGGTGACGTCCTGATCACCGGCCCGGCGGTGCGCGCGGTCGCGGCGGCCCACGACCGCACGGTATTCCTGGCGGGTCCGCGCGGAAGTGCGGCCGCGGGGCTGCTGCCCGCCGTCGACCGGGTGATCGAGTGGGCCGCGGCCTGGGTGGATTTCGACGCCCCGCAGCTCACCGCGGACGACGTGAGCCGGCTCGTCGGCCTCATCGCCGAGGAGCGGCCCGACACGGTGCTGATCTTCACCTCGTTCCACCAGTCGCCGCTGCCGCTGGCGTTGATCTGCCGGATGGCGGGCGTGCCGTGGATCGGCGCCACCTGCGAGGACTACCCCGGCACGCTGCTCGACCTGCGTCACCGGGTCGACGAGCTCATCCCCGAACCCGAGCGCGCGCTGTCGCTGGCCGCGGCGGCAGGTTTCGCGCTGCCGCCGGGCGACGACGGCAGGCTGCGGCTGCGCACGCTCGACCCGCTGCCGGCCGACGTCGCCGCCGACATCGGTCCGGGCGGCTACGTCGCGTTCCATCCCGCCGCCGCGGTGCCGGCGCGCCAGCCGTCCGCCGACCGGTGCGCGGGCATGGTTCGGGCGCTGCGGGCCGCGGGCCACCGCGTCGTCGTCACCGGCACGGCCGCCGACCGGACCCGCACCGCGCACGTCGCCGGGGACGCGGCGCTCGACATCGCCGGGCGCACCACGCTCGGCCAGCTCGCCACCGTGTTCGCCGGCGCGGCCGCCGTGGTGGCGCCCAACACCGGGCCGGCTCACCTGGCCGCCGCGGTCGGTGCGCCGGTGGTGTCGCTGTTCGCGCCGGTGGTGCCGGCGGCGAAGTGGGCGCCCTACGGCACGCCCGTCGTGGTCCTGGGCGATCAGCGGGCACCGTGCCGCGACACCCGCGCCCGCGCCTGCCCGGTGCCGGGCCATCCCTGCCTGGACGGCATCACCGACCAGGACGTCGTGGCGGCCGTGGCCGCCGTGAGAGATCGAGGTGCAGCATGACCACCCAACTCGTCGAGGAGCATTTCGCCGCACTCGATGCCGCGCTCGCGCAGACCCGCGCCAGTATCGGCCGGGTCACCGAGTGGGGTGCCCGGCTCGCGGACGTGTTCGCCTCGGACGGCCGGCTGCTGGCGTGCGGCAACGGCGGGAGCGCCGCCGAGGCGCAGCACCTCACCGCCGAACTCGTCGGCCGGTTCAAGGACGAGCGGAAACCGTTGTCCGCCATCGCGTTGCACGCCGACACCTCGGCCGCCACCGCGATCGGCAACGACTACGGCATCGAGGAGATCTTCGCGCGCGGCGTGCGGGCCCACGGCCGGCCGGGCGATGTGCTGGTGGCGATGTCCACCAGCGGCACCAGCGCCAACGTGCTCGCCGCGGCCAAGGCCGCGCAGGAGGCGGGGATGATCACCTGGGCGCTCACCGGCGCGGCGCCCAACCCGCTGGCGGCGCTGTGCGACGACGCGATCTGCATCGACGCTCCCACCACCGCCACCGTGCAGGAGCTGCACCTGGTGCTCCTGCATTCGCTGTGCATCTCGTTCGACGAGGTGTGGCTCAGCCGGGAAGCGGCGCAGCGATGAGCGCGCTGGTGGTCGTCGGCGACCTCATGCTCGACGTCGACATCGACGGCTCGGCGCAGCGGCTGTCGCCGGAAGCGCCGGTGCCCGTCGTCGAGCCGGAGCGGGTGTGGCACCGTCCCGGCGGCGCCGGGCTCGCGGCGGTGCTGGCGGCGCGCGCGCATCCCGATGTCGTGCTCGTCACCGCCACCGGTGACGATCCGAGCGGACGGGCGCTGGCCCGGCTGTTCGCCGCCGAGCACCCGCAGATCCGGGTGATCGGCCTGCCGCTGACCGGGACGACGCTGGCGAAGGTGCGCATCCGCGCCGCCGGCCAATCGGTGGTGCGGGTCGACCACGGGGACGGCTACGCCGCCGACGAGCCGCTGCCCGCGCAGGCGCGTGACGCGCTGCGGGCGGCGGCTGCGATCTGCGTCGCCGACTACGGTCACGGGGTCGCCGCTCACCAGGAGCTGCGCGCGCTGCTCATCGAGTTGGCGGCCGACATCCCGGTGGTGTGGGACCCGCATCCCCGCGGCGGGCCGCCCATCCCCGGCGCAACGCTCGTCACCCCGAACTCGGCCGAGGCGCAGCGGTTCTCGCCGGACACCGCGTCTCCCGGGCACCGCGCCGAGGCGCTGCGCCGGCAGTGGGGAGCGCGGGCGGTCAGCGTCACCCTGGGCTCGCGGGGAGCGGTGGTCGCCGACCCCGACGCGGTGAACCACATCCCGCCGCCGGAGGTGGCCGCCGACGGCCGCGCCGACACCTGCGGCGCGGGGGACCGCTTCGCGGTGGCCGCCGCGCTGGCGCTCGCCGACGGCGACGATCCGCTGCGGGCCGCCACCCGCGCCGTCGACGCGGCGTCGCGGTTCGTGGCGAGCGGGGGAGCGGCGGGCGTGTCGAGCCCCGCCGACCTGCCGGGCTTCGGCGTGCCGCGCCCCGACACCGCGGTCACCGGCATGCCCGCGGTGCTCGAGCTCGCCGAGCGGGTCCGCAAGCGGGGCGGCACGCTGGTGGCGGCCGGCGGCTGCTTCGACCTGCTGCATACCGGGCACATCCGGCTGCTGCGCCGGGCCCGGGCCCTGGGCGACGCGCTGGTGGTGCTGATCAACTCCGACGACTCGGTGCGGGCGCTCAAGGGCGAGGGGCGGCCGGTGGTGTCCGAGGACGACCGGGCGCGGGTGCTGGGTGCGCTCGGCTGCGTCGACGGGGTCGCGATCTTCACCGAGTCGTCGCCCGCCGCGGCGCTGGAGGCGCTGCGGCCCGACATCTGGGTCAAAGGCGGGGACTACTCGGGCGTGACCCTTCCCGAAGCGGAGGTGGTGCAGCGGCACGGCGGCGACGTCGTCGTGCTGCCCACCGTGCCGGGCTACTCGACATCGCAGCTGATCGCCGCCGCCCGTTGATCGGCGCGGCACCGGAAGAATGAGGTAGGGACCCATGAGCACACCGGAACTGCGCCCGCTGGGCAACGTGCTGATCGCGGGCGGCGCGTCCGGTCTGGGGGCGGCGGCCGTGGACGCCGTGCGCCGCCACGGCGGCAACCCGCTGGTCATCGACATCACGAAGCCCGGCTCCCGCGGCGACGGGAAATCCGGCGAGGTGCCCTACGCGTGGGCGGACCTCGCGGACAGCGCGACCGTCGAGTCGGCGGTCACCGAGCTCGCCGAATCGGTGGGCGGGGAGCTGCACGCCGTCTTCACGCCGGCCGGCACCGATCGCTGCGGCAAGCTGGCGGACGTGCCCGCCAAGGAGTGGGAGCGGGTGCTGCACGTCAACCTGCTCGGCACCGCCGCGGTGATCCGCAGCGCCCTGCCGTACCTGAAGGCCACCAACGGCCGCATCGTCACCTGCGCGTCGACGCTGGGCATCAAGGCCGTCAGCGACGCCACCGCGTACTGCGCGTCGAAGTTCGGCGTTGTCGGCTTCACCCGTGCGCTGGCGACCGAACTGGCCGGCGAGGTGGGCGTCACGCTGCTCATCCCCGGCGGCATGCAGACGGCGTTCTTCGACGGCCGCACCGAGCAGTACAAGCCGGGACCGGACGCCAAGCTCAACGATCCCGCGATCGTCGCCGAGACCGTCGTGTTCGCGTTGCGCCAGCCGGCCGGCTCGGAGATCCGGGAGCTGGTGGTCTGCTCGTCGGAAGAGTCGTCGTGGCCGTGACGGCCGGCGCGGCGGTCGACACGGTCTTGGTGCTGCGCGCGCTGGGGCTCGGTGACCTGCTGACCGGCATCCCGGCGTTGCGCGGCCTGCGGGCACACCATCGGGGGGCGCGGATCGTGCTCGCCACCCCCGCGCCGCTCGCCGACCTCGCGCTGCTCAGCGGGGCGGTCGACGAGGTGCTGCCGACGGCCGGGCTCGGCGCACTGCGGTGGGACGGACCTGCGCCGGACCTCGCGGTCAACCTGCACGGCCGCGGCCCCGAGAGCATCGCCGACCTGCTCGCCACGTCACCGAAAGCGGTGGTGACGCATGCCCATCCGCGCTATCCCGAGCTGACGGGGCCGCCGTGGCGGGCCGACCTGCACGAGCTCGACCGGTGGTGCGCGCTCCTGGCCACCGCCGGGATCCGTTGCGACGCACTTGATCTGCGGATCGCCCGGCCCGACCGGCCGCAGCGCCACCGCGGAGTGGTCGTCGTCCATCCCGGTGCGGCGTCGCCGGCCCGGCGCTGGCCGCCCGAGCGGTTCGCCGCCGTCGCCGCCGCCCTCGCCGAGACTGGGCAGCGCGTGGTGATCACCGGCTCGGCCGCGGAAACGCCGCTGGCACACCAGGTCGCGGCCGGCGCCGGGCTCCCCGAGGCGGCCGTGCTCGCCGGCGCCCTGGACGTTCCAGACCTGGTGGCGCTGATCGCCGACGCGCAATTGCTGATCAGCGGCGACACCGGCGTCGCCCACATCGCCACCGCCACCGGCACACCGTCGGTGCTGCTGTTCGGCCCCACTCCGCCGCAGCTGTGGGGTCCCCGCGGTGGACCCCACCGGGTGCTGTGGGCCGGTGAGACGGGCGACCCACACGCCGCGCGAGTGCATCCGGGGTTGCTCGCGATCACGGTCGCAGACGTCGTCGACGCCGCCCGGCAACAGGTCGCGGCCTGCGCATGAGAAAGGACCCACGGGGATGGACAGCGTGAAGCTCGGAGTGGTCGGCGCCGGTTACGTCGGGCTCACCAGCGCGGTGTGCCTCGCGCACAAGGGATTCGACACCGTGTGTGTCGACGCCAACCCGGACAAGGTGGCGGCGCTGCGCCGCGGCGAGCCGGTGCTCGACGAGCCGCAGCTCCCCGAGCGGCTGCGGACGGGCCTCGACTCCGGCGCCCTGCGGTTCGAGGTCGACTACCAGGCGCTGACCGGTTGCGACGTGGTGTTCGTGTGTGTGCCCACACCCACCACCGCCGACGGCAGTGCCGACCTCTCGGCCGTCGAATCGGCGGTGCGGCGGCTCGGCGAGGTGCTCGACGACGGCGCGGTGGTCGCGATGAAATCCACGGTGCCCGTCGGCACCTCGCGGCGGGTGGCGGGCTTCCTCGCCGCGCGCCGCATCCACACCGTGAGCAATCCGGAGTTCCTGCGCGAAGGCCACACGATCTACGACTTCGAGCATCCGGATCGGGTGGTCATCGGTGCCGACGACGACACGGCCGCGCGGACCGTGGCGGCGCTGTACGCCGGTGACACCGACACCGTGCTCTTCATGAGCCCCGAGAGTGCCGAGGTGGCCAAGTACGCCAGCAACGCGTTCCTGGCCGTGAAGCTGTCGTTCGTCAACTCGCTGGCGCAGCTGTGCGCCGGCGTGGCGGCCGACATCGGCGACGTCACCGCCTGCATGGGCGCCGATCCGCGCATCGGGGACAAGTTCCTGGCGCCGGGACCGGGCTGGGGCGGCTCCTGCCTGCCGAAGGACACCGCCGCGCTGGTCAACACCGGCCGCGAGTTCGGCGTCGCGCTGCGCGAGGTCGAGGCCGCCCGGGAGACCAACGCCGCGCAGGCCGGGCGGATCATCGCGACATTGCGGCGCGTGCTCACCCGCCCGCTGACCGAGGTGCGGATCGGGGTGCTGGGCTTGACGTTCAAGGCCGGCACCAGCGACGTCCGGGATTCCCCGGCGCTGGCGGTGTGCACCCGGCTGCGCGGTTGCGGCGCATCGGTGACGGCCTATGACCCGCGGCAGGACTCGGTGGACCGGGCGGCGCTCGCGGCCGCCGGGGTGTCGCTGGCCGCCGACGCCTACGTCGCCGCGAAGGAGGCCGACGCCGTCGTGGTGCTCACCGAATGGCCGGAGTTCGCCGAGCTCGACTGGGAGGTGATCGGCCGCGACGCCCCCGACGCCGTCGTGCTCGACACCCGCAACGTCGTCGGCGCCGCCCGCCTCACCGACAGCGGGCTGCGCTACCTCGGCAACGGCAGCCCCACCGGCTATTGACGATCACTTCAGCTTGTCGACGCGGCGGATGAGCCGGACGGTCGCCCGCTCCAGCGCGTCCTGCCGCTTGTCCTCGTTGCGCATCTGATCGGCCCGCTGCAGCGTCCGGGCGATGGTCAGGCCGTTCTCGTAGCCCCGCACCACCCGCGGGTCGACGTAGGACGACCGGGCCACGGCCGGGGTGTTGCCGAGCTCACCGGACACCGCCTTCATCACCGCGGCGTTGGCCCGCTTGATGGCGGTCTTCGACGTCGGTGGCGGCGCGACGGCGAACGCGGTGGCGGCCAGCACCGTGCCGTGCCAGGTGCGCATGTCCTTCACGCTGTACTCGGGGCCGAGGATCTCGTGGAACCGGGCGTTGATCTCGTCGGCGTGCACCTCGGCCCAGCCGCCGTCGTCGGTGCGGTAGCAGAGCAGCCGGTCGCATGCGGTGTCGGCGCGCCGCAGCTCGCCCACCGCCTTGACCATCAGCGGATCCGCCAACGAAATCGTCCGCTGCACACCGCTTTTCGCCGGATAGTCGAACTCGACGCAGGTCGGGCCCACCCTGACGTGGTCTTTGCGCAGCGTGGCGAGCCCGAAGCTGTTGTTCTCCTGGGCGTATTCCTCGCCGCCGGACCGGAAGTAGCCGTGATCCACCAGGTACTGCGCGATCGCGAGCACCTTGTCGCGCCCGAGCCCGTCGGCGTCCAGGTCCTTGAGCACCTGGGCGCGCCAGTCCGGCAGGAGCTTCGCCATGCGCAGCACCCGCTCGAACTTCTCCTCGGCCCGCTCACGCTGCCATTGCTGGTGGTACCAGTACTGCCGCCGGCCGGCGGCGTCGGTGCCGACGGCCTGGATGTGGCCGTTCTGGTGCGGCGAGATCCACACGTTCTTCCACGCGGGCGGGATGACCAGCGCCTCGATGCGCGCCCTGGTCTTGTCGTCCACCGGCGCGCCGTCCGGACCGTAGTAGGAGAACCCCTTACCGCGCTTGACGCGCCGGATGCCCGGCCCCCGCACGTTGCTCCTGCGCAGTCTCATGCGTTACGCCGTCCACACCGGTGGGTATGACGTGGTGCGATGGTCATCGCATCGGACGGCAACGGGCGCCGACGGCGTCAGTCTCCGACGGCCGGAACAGGATCGCCCGTCCGTGCGCGGCAGGTGGTCGAATCACGCGAGCGGCATACCCCTGCGCCGCGCCGCTTACACGCACCCTGCCGCCGGGCCAAGCGGTGAAAAGCAGGCGATTGCCGTGGTATAGCCTCGGCCCGAGACCGCTGGGAGGTCACATGTCGGAAAACGGGATTGCGCAGATCCATTCCCGTCCCCTGGGACAGGCCGTCGAGTTCCGCGTAGCGGCGCAGCTCGACAACCTGGCGATCGTGCGCACCCTCATCAGCGCCGTGGGGACGTTCCAGGATCTCGATCTCGACGCCGTCGCCGACCTGCGGCTGGCCATCGACGAGGCGTGCACGCGGCTGATCCGGTCATCCACGCCGGACTCGGTGCTGTCGGTGGTGGCCGAACCCCGCGAAGGCAAGCTGGTGGTGTCCGCGTCGACCACGTGCGCCGACGGTGACGTGCTGACCCCGGGCAGCTTCAGCTGGCACGTCATCAGCTCGCTCACCGACAGCCTGGACACCTTCCACGACGGGCACGACGGCGTGCAGCTGGGAGGGCAACTGTTCGGTATCACGATGACGGCGCGTCGGGTGGGCCCCAGCACGTGAGCGACCGCTCGTCCACCCGATCGAACTCCGAATACGCCGACGTCCCCGAGCTCTTCAAGGAGCTGGCGGCGTGCGAAGTGGGTTCGCCGCAATACAACCGGCAGCGTGACCGCATCGTCACCCGCTGCATGCCGCTGGCCGAGCACATCGCCCGGCGGTTCGACGGCCGCGGCGAACCGCGTGACGACATCGCGCAGGTCGCCCGGCTGGGCCTGGTCAACGCCGTCAACCGGTTCGACGTCGAAGCCGGATCGGATTTCGTGTCGTTCGCGGTGCCGACCATCATGGGTGAGGTCCGGCGGCACTTCCGTGACAACAGCTGGTCGGTCAAGGTGCCCCGGCGGCTCAAGGAGCTGCATTTGCAGCTCGGGGCGGCCACCGGGGAGCTGTCGCAGCGGCTGGGTCGCGCACCGACCGCCACCGAGCTGGCCGAAGAACTCGGGCTGGACCGGGAAGAGGTCGTCGAGGGCCTGATCGCCGGCAGTGGCTACAACACGCTGTCGATCGACAGCGGCAGCGACGACGACGAGGACACCCCGTCCATCCTGCAGACCCTCGGTGGCCGCGACGCCAACCTCGACCAGATCGAGAACCGCGAAGCGCTGCGGCCGCTGCTCGAGGCGCTGCCCGAACGCGAGCGCACGGTGCTGGTGCTGCGGTTCTTCGACTCGATGACGCAGAGCCAGATCGCCGAACGCGTCGGGATATCGCAGATGCACGTGTCGCGGCTGCTGTCGCGGACGCTGGCCCGGCTGCGCGACCAGCTGGAATGACCGCCATGGCTGCCGCGGTGGGCGTAGTGCTGGCCGCCGGTGCCGGCACCCGCTTCGGCATGCCCAAAGTGCTTGCGGCGCAGGGGGAGTGGCTGCGCGGGGCGGTCGAGGCCCTGGCACGCGGCGGCTGTTCGGACGTGCTGGTGGTGCTCGGCGCGGCCGTCGTGGACCCGCCCCCACCGGCCCGCGCGGTGCCCGCACCCCGGTGGCAGGAGGGGTTGAGCGCGTCGCTGCGGGCGGGTCTGGCCGCCGCCGCCGACACGGCCGCCGGCTACGCCGTCCTGCACACCGTCGACACCCCCGACGTCGGCTCCGACGTGGTGGCGCGGGTGCTCGACGCGGCCCGGGCCGCGCCCGCCGGGATCGCCCGCGCCCGCTACGGCGAGCGGCCCGGGCATCCGGTGGTGGTGGCCCGCGAACACTGGACGGCGATCGTGTCCGAAGCCCGCGGCGACGCGGGCGCCGGGCCGTTCCTGAGCCGCCGGGACGACGTGCTGCTCGTCGACTGCGAGGACCTCGCGACCGGCGTCGACATCGACCAGAACATCGACCCGGTGTGACGCGTCAGGGCAGCGCCGCGGCAGCGAACCGCTCGACGGCCCGGGCGCCGGCGCGCGCGGCGTCGTCGTAGCCGGGCCGGGCCCGCACGCTGACGGTCCTGTCGGCCGCGTCCAGCACCACCTCGGCGAGCAGTTCGCCGGTCGTCGGCTCGCACACCGCCCAGCTGTAGTGCGTGTCGGCCGACCACTGCGCGGTGCGGCGCGCGACGTATCCGGGGTCGGTCTCGCCGAGCCCCGCCAGCGACGGCCGGTCGTCCATCCGGTCGTCGTCGCGCAGCGCCCGCAGATACCAGGCGCCGGCGTTGATCTCGACCGGTTGCACCGTGACCTTCCCGCGCCGAGATCGACGAAATGGCGCGATCTTCTCGCACTTTCGCGCCCATACGTCGGTTTGGGCGCGGGGGGGGGGGGGGGCGATCAGTCCTTGATCTCGGCCAGCACGGTGCCCTGGGTGACCGCGGCGCCCGGCTGGACGGCGAGCCCGGCGACGGTGCCGTCCTTGTGGGCGGTCACCGGGTTCTCCATCTTCATGGCCTCCAGCACGACGATCAGATCGCCCGCCGACACCTGCTGGCCGTCGGTGACCGCGACCTTCACCACGGTGCCCTGCATCGGCGCCGTCACCGAATCGCCGGAGGCGGCCGCACCGGCCGCGGCGCCGCGCTTGCGGGGCTTGGGCTTCTTGCGGATGACGTTGGTGTCGGCCGGTCCGCCGGCGCCGCCGATCGCCAGATCGCCGGGCAGCGACACCTCCAGGCGCCGGCCCCCGACCTCCACCACCACGGTCTGGCGCGGCAGCGTGTCGGACTCCTCGACGGCCTCACCGCCGGTGAACGGCTCGACGGTGTTGTTCCACTCGGTCTCGATCCAGCGGGTGTGGACGGTGAAGCCGTTGTCGTCGCCGATGAACGCCGGATCGCTGACCACCGCGCGATGGAACGGGAGGACCGTGGCCAGACCCTCCACGACGAACTCGTCGAGCGCTCGCCGCGAGCGCTCCAGCGCCTCGGTGCGCGTGGCGCCGGAGATGATGAGTTTGGCGAGCATCGAGTCGAACTGCCCGCCGATCACCGAGCCGGTCTCCACGCCGGAGTCCAGCCGCACACCGGGACCGGTCGGCGGCACGAACTTCGTGACCGGGCCGGGAGCCGGCAGGAAATTGCGTCCGGCGTCCTCGCCGTTGATGCGGAACTCGATCGAGTGGCCACGGGGCGTCGGGTCCTCGGCGATGTCCAGGGGCTCGCCGTTGGCGATGCGGAACTGCTGGCGCACCAGGTCGATGCCGGAGGTCTCCTCGGTCACCGGGTGCTCCACCTGCAGCCGCGTGTTCACCTCCAGGAAGCTGATCAGCCCGTCCTGGCCGACCAGGTACTCGACGGTGCCGGCGCCGTAGTAGTGGGCCTCCTTGCAGATCCGCTTGGCGGACTCGTGGATCTCCTTGCGCTGCGCGTCGGTGAGGAACGGCGCCGGCGCCTCCTCGACCAACTTCTGGAAACGGCGCTGTAGCGAGCAGTCGCGGGTGCCGGCGACGATGACGTTGCCGTGCTGGTCGGCGATCACCTGCGCCTCCACGTGGCGCGGCTTGTCGAGGTAGCGCTCGACGAAGCACTCGCCGCGGCCGAACGCCGCGGTGGCCTCGCGGACGGCCGACTCGTAGAGCTCGGGGATCTCCTCGATGGTGCGGGCCACCTTCATGCCCTTGCCGCCGCCGCCGAACGCCGCCTTGATGGCGACGGGCACGCCGTACTCGCGGGCGAACGCCACGACCTCGTCCGCGTCCTTCACCGGGTCCGGGGTGCCGGGCACCAGCGGCGCCTGCGCGCGGGCCGCGATGTGGCGGGCGGTGACCTTGTCGCCCAGGTCGCGGATGGACTGCGGGCTCGGACCGATCCAGATCAGGCCCGCGTCGATGACGGCCTGCGCGAAGTCGGCGTTCTCGGAGAGGAACCCGTAGCCCGGATGCACGGCGTTGGCGCCCGATTTCGCGGCGGCGTCGAGCAGCTTGCCGATGTCGAGGTAGGACTCGGCCGACGTCTGCCCGCCCAGCGCGAACGCCTCGTCGGCCAGCCGCACGTGCGGCGCGTCGGCGTCGGGCTCGGCGTACACCGCCACGCTCGCCAGGCCGGCATCGCGGGCGGCCCGGATCACCCGGACGGCGATCTCGCCACGGTTGGCGACGAGGACCTTGGAGATCTTCGAGCTGGCATGTGCGGCCACAGCGCCTCCTGGAATGGCGTATTTAAGAACGTCTTTAAGAACCTATCGCGGGCAGTTTAGGCGGAGCGCCCGGGGCCTCGACGAGCGGTGCCGCTACCCGCCGGTAGCTTTCGCGCACGTTGCGGCCGCCGGTCAGCCGTCGCGCAGCCGCCGCTTGATGCGCGCCAGCATCGCCGACATGCCGCGCAGTCGCAGCGGGCTGATCAACGCCGCCAGCCCGAGTTCGCTGTAGAAGTCGTCGGGCACGGCGAGGATGTCGTCGGCGGACTGGCCGTCGAGGCCGGTGGCGAGGATCGAGGCGAAACCCCGCGTGGTCGGCGCCTCGGCCGGCGCCGAGAAGTACAGGCGGACGTGCGTTCGGTCGGCGGCGTCGACGTGGAGGAACAGCGGCGACTGGCACTCGGGCACCGGCTCCATCGCCGCCTCCCCGAGCTCGGCGGGCAGCGGGGGAAGCTCCTCGGCGAACTCGAGCAGCAGCCGCAGTTTGTCCTGCCCGTCGACCTCACGGAAATCGGACACCACCTCCGCCAGCGGCGCGGGCAGGGTCATCGGTGCGGCGCGTCCCCGGGCTCGGGACCGACGACGATCGGCACCCGCACCGTGTTGCCCCACTCGGTCCACGAGCCGTCGTAGTTGCGCACGTTCGGGATGCCCAGCAGATGGGTGAGCACGAACCAGGTGTGGCTGGAGCGTTCGCCGATCCGGCAGTACACCACCGTCTCGTCCCCGGGGGAGACGAAGCCGTAGATCTCCGCCAGCTCGGCGCGGCTGCGGAACCGGCCGCTCTCGTCGGCCGCCTTCGCCCACGGGATCGACCTCGCGGTGGGGATGTGGCCGCCGCGCAGTGCGCCCTCCTCCGGATAGTCCGGCATGTGGGTGCGCTCGCCGGTGTATTCCTGCGGCGAGCGCACGTCGATCAGCGGGCCCCTGCCGAGGTGGGCGAGCACGTCCTCCCTGAACGCCCGGATCGCCGGGTCGTTGCGCTCGACCACCGGATACCCGCTGCCGGTCTTCGACGGCACGTCCAGCGTGGTGTCGCGGCCCTGGGAGATCCACAGGTCGCGGCCGCCGTCGAGCAGGCGCACGTCGGGGTGGCCGAACAGCGTGAACACCCACAGCGCGTACGCCGCCCACCAGTTGCTCTTGTCGCCGTAGATGACGACGGTGTCGTCGCGGGCAATCCCTTTGCGATCCATCAGCTGCGCGAACTGCTCGCCGGTGATGTAGTCGCGCACCGCGGGATCGTTGAGGTCGGTGTGCCAGTCGATCTTCACGGCGCCGGGGATGTGGCCCACGTCGTAGAGCAGCACGTCCTCGTCGGACTCGACGATCGCCAGGCCGGGCGTTCCGAGGTGAGCCGACAGCCAGTCGGCGGTGACGAGGCGTTCCGGGTGGGCGTAGGACGCCAAGGCGGGGCTGGGATCGGGAGGTACGGGCACATCCCGAGCCTACTGCGGATGCGGGCGCGGGCGACGCCCTCAGCCGACGGGATGTCCGTTCGGCCGGCCCAGCGCCTTGGCGGCGATCAGCAACGAACCGGCTTCGACGAAGCCGAGCAGCACAATGGGCCAGGCCGCGCCGGTCAGCACCGCCAGCGCGACCGGATGGGCGGCCGGATGGTCACGATCGCGAGCGACGCGGCTCTCCGTGAAGAGGATCAGCGAGGTGAGCAACCACCCCACGGCATACCCGAGCAGTAGCGCACCGGTCACAGGACAACTCCTCCGGACTCGTGTCGTCTTCCCTCTGTCCCCCCGTGCCTACCCGTTGCCCGGAGGAGCCAACCGGCGACGCCCGCTGTCGCGTCCGGATCGTGCCCGAAGCGAGACCTGCCGGCAGCGATCAGGGGACGGGGTTGTCGCGCCACAGCCCGGCCAGCGACAACCCGGTGGCCTCGAACAGCCTCCGGACCGTGGGCAGCCCGATGCCCACGACCGACGACGGATCACCGTCCACCCCGTCGACGAACCAGCCGCCACGACCGTCGATGGTGAACCCGCCCGCCACGCCCAGCGGCTCACCGCTGGCGACATAGGCGTCCAGGTCCGCCGGCGACGGCGTACCGAACCGCACCCAGGTGACCGCGGCCGCGGCCGCGCGAGCCACCTCGTCCCCACGGAGCCGGATGACGCAATGACCGGTGTGCAACGCCCCCGAGCGACCCGCCAACTGGCCCCAAGCGCGGTGCGCCGCCTCGGCCGAGCCCGGCTTGCCGCGCAGCTCACCGTCGATGGACAACATCGAATCGCACCCGATGACCACGCAATCGGCGGCGACATCCGGTGTCAGACCGCCCGCCACCGCGTCCGCCTTGGCCGTCGCCAGCGCCGTCGTCACCTGACCCGGCGGCGACCCCGGCGGCTGCGCGGCCATCACCGCGTCCTCATCGACGCCCGACACCACCACCAGCGGTGCGATGCCCGCCTGCCGAAGCACGCCCAGCCTGCCCGCCGACGCCGATCCGAGCACCACCCGGGTCATCGCTGCGACAAGCCGTCAGCGCCGCAGCTTGTTGCGCTCCAGCAGCGTCACCCGCTGCCAGCTGAAAACCGGATACCGCAGCCGGTCGATCGGCTGGCCCCACAGGTTGCGCTCCCCGGTGTTCACCGGCGGCGGCCCGGTGCCCGTCGCGCCGAGCACCGCCACCAGCGCGGCCAGGTCCTCGTCCGTCGGGTTCCCGCGCAGCACCACGATGTCCGTGGCGGCCGGATCCTTCGCTTCGCTCACCGGTGCTGGATCGTTCGCTTCGCTCACAGCGGAATGTTCCCGTGCTTCTTCGGCGGCATCTGCACGATCTTGCGATCGAGCAGCCGCAGCGCCGTCGCCACGTAGCCGCGGGTGTGGGACGGGGGGATGACGGCGTCGACGTATCCGCGCTCGGCGGCGATGTAGGGGTTCACCAGCGTGTCCTCGTAGTCCTGCTGCAGCCGCAGCCGCAGGGCCTCCACGTCCTCGCCGTTCTTCTCGGCGTCCTTGAGCTGCTGGCGGTACACGAAGCCGACCGCGCCCGACGCCCCCATGACCGCGATCTGCGCCGTCGGCCACGCGATGTTCACGTCGGCGCCCAGATGCTTGGACCCCATGACGTCGTAGGCGCCGCCGTAGGCCTTGCGGGTGATGACGGTGATCTTCGCGACCGTGGCCTCGCCGTAGGCGTAGAGCAGCTTGGCGCCGCGCCGGATGATGCCGTTGTACTCCTGGTCGGTGCCCGGCAGGAAGCCCGGGACGTCGACCAGCGTGACGATCGGCACGTTGAAGCAGTCGCAGGTCCGCACGAATCGCGCGGCCTTCTCCGACGCCTTGATGTCGAGGCAGCCCGCGAACTGGGTCGGCTGGTTGGCCACGATGCCCACCGGCAGGCCGTCGATCCGGCCGAAGCCGACGATGATGTTGGGGGCGTAGCCGGCCTGCACCTCGAGGAACTCGTCGTCGTCGAGGATCCGGGTGATCACCTCGTGCATGTCGTAGGGCTGATTCGGCGAGTCCGGGATCAGCGTGTCGAGGTCGAGGTCCTCGGCGGTGAGGTTGTCCTCGATGGGCCCGTCGGGCACCGGCACCGCGAACCGCGGCGGATCCGCGGCGTTGTTGCTGGGCAGGTAGCTCAGCAGCTCGCGGACGTAGTCGAACGCGTCCTGCTCACCCGACGCGACGTAGTGCGCCAGCCCCGACTTCGCCATGTGGGTGTGGGCGCCGCCCAGCTCCTCCATGGTGACGTCCTCGCCGGTGACCGTCTTGATGACGTCGGGTCCGGTGATGAACATCTGGCTGCTCTTGTCGACCATCACCACGAAGTCGGTGAGCGCCGGGGAGTAGACGTGGCCGCCGGCGGCGGGGCCCATGATCAGCGAGATCTGCGGGATCACCCCGGACGCCCGGATGTTGCGGAAGAAGATCTCGCCGTACAGGCCCAGCGAGACGACGCCCTCCTGGATGCGGGCCCCGGCGCCTTCGTTGATGCCGATGAGCGGGCGGCCGGTCTTCACCGCGAGGTCCTGCACCTTGACGATCTTCTCGCCGTACACCTCGCCGAGGCTGCCGCCGAACACCGTGACGTCCTGGCTGAAGATGCAGACGTCGCGGCCGTCGATGGTGCCGTAGCCGGTGACCACGCCGTCACCGAGCGGCCGCTTCTCGGCCAGCCCGAAGTTGGTGCTGCGATGCCGGGCGAGCGCGTCGAGCTCGACGAAAGAACCCTCGTCGAGCAGCGCGTAGATCCGCTCGCGCGCCGTCAGCTTGCCCTGCGCGTGCACCTTCTCGACCGCCGCCTCGCCGACCGGATGCTCCGCCTCCGCCCTGCGCTTCCGGAGCTCTGCGAGCTTGCCGGCGGTGGTGTGGACGTCGATCTCGTGCTCGGCCGAGGGTTCTGTCACGCTCGTCATGGCGGTCATCGTATTCGGGGCCGCGCCCGCGGCTGCGGCCCGGTCGGTCTCCGGCGTCCTTACACTGACGCCGATCGGTGGCGGCGCCTGTCGTCAAGGGCAGCGCGGGGTGATAACGCGGGGTGATGGGGACGAGCGTGACTGGCGCGCCGCGGCCTCGGCGCCGTGGGCGACGCGCGCCGCTTGCGGTCCGGCTGACCGTCGCGACGGCGCTCGTCCTGGGCCTGGTGATGTCGGCGACGGTGGTGGGCGGCACGCTGCTGCTCGGTTCGGCGAAGGACGACCCCGTCGCCGCCGCGGACGCGGTGATCGTCCTCGGCGGCGAACACGACGGGCGCGAGCGCTACGGCCTGACGGTGGCGCGGCAGGTGTCGGCGAAGACGGTGCTGCTCTCCGATCCGTACGTGCCCGACGATCCGGTCATGACACCGCTGTGCGGGCACACGTTCGACGGGATCGCCGTCGTGTGCCGGCGGCCGGAGCCCTCCACCACCCGCGGCGAGGCGATGATGGCGCGCCGCCTCGCCGCGGAACGGCACTGGTCGCGGATCGTGGTCGTCACCTGGCGCTACCACCTGGTGCGCGCCCGCTACATCTTCGCGCAGTGCTACGGCGACAGCGCCGACGTGGCCATGCGGGCGGTGCCCCGGCGATACGACCTGTCGCTGGCCGTGTGGGCCTACATCTACGCCTACCAGTTCGCGGCGCTGGGCAAGGCCGCCGTCGACGGCGACTGCTGACCGCGCCTCGCGTCCGTCGCCGGGGGTGCTGACCTGCGCCGCGAGCGCCCGGACGGAACGGGCCGTTCCGGTACGCTGCCAGCAGTTGGCATCATCCAGGGGGGCCGCCTTGCAGCGCCTGCGTAGGGGAGTGCGGCCTAAGCTGACGGCCGCCTGTGCCGTCGTCGCGCTGGCGGTCGCGGGCCTGGCCATCGCCCAATCCGGATCGCCGTCGCGCCCCGCTGCGCCGTCGGGTCCCGAGGCGTCGGCGCCCGTGCGGGCCACTCCCTACCTGCCGTTCGACATGCCGGCCCTGCCGACCGACCGCAAGGTGTTCGCGCACTACATGCCGAACTTCCCGATCTCGCTCGACAACAAGCCGGCCGACAGCGACTACTACACCACCCAATATCTGCGGCCCGACGGCGAAGGCGGCATCCATGCGGCCTACGGCGGCTACCTGCGCGACCGTCCGCTGCCGCGGGCGCCACTCGACGCCGCCGACTGGCGTGACCGCGACCTGCGGACCGAGATCGATCAGGCGCGCAGCGTGGGCATCGACGGGTTCGCCGTCGACATCATCTTGCCGCGCACCGCGTCCGACGTCCCCGCGCGCATGCTCGCGGCGGCGCGGACGTTCAGCGATTTCACGGTGTTCGTCACCGCGGACATGGCCGGACCGCTGGCGCAACTGACACCGGCACAGTTCGCGGCGGAGTTCGCCGATTATCTCGACGAACCCGGGGCCTTCCGGCTCGGCGACGGACGCCCGGTCCTGGGGGCGTTCTACGCCGAGGCGCAACCCGTCGAATGGTGGCGACAGGCACTCGACCAGCTGCGCACCACCTACCGCATCGACGCGGCCTTCGTGCCCACCTTCCTGCATGCGGACCCGAACCTCGAGGCCTTCGCGCCGATCAGCTTCGGCTTCAGCAACTGGGGCGGCCGCAATCCGGCGTCGCTGCCGACCACGCTCGCCGGCAGCACCTACCCCGTCGACCTCATCCAGCGCAGTCGCCACCTCGGCAAGATCTGGATGCAGGCGGTCGCCTACCAGGACAGCCGGCCGAAAGTCGGGTTCTACGAGGAGCCGCAGAACGGCCGGACGAACCGACTGGCCTGGCAGATCGCCACCGAACAGCATGCGGAGTGGGTGCAGCTGCTCACCTGGAACGACTACGCCGAGAACACCGCGATCGCTCCCTCGGTCAAACACGGCTGGCGGCTGCTCGACCTGAACGCCTACGACATCGCCACCTACAAGTACGGGTTCGAACCACCGGTGGTCCGCGACGCGCTCTACGTCTCCCACCGCACCCAACCGGCCGCGGCCCGTCCGGTCTATCCGCAGACCAAGACGATGGAGCTGGTGCCCGACACCACCCCGGCGCAGGACACCGTCGAGGTGGTGAGCTTCGCCACGGCGCCGTCACAACTGACGGTCAGCGCCGGAGCCCGGCAGCACCGATGCCAGGTGCCGGCCGGGATGGGGATCTGCAGCTTCCCGCTGGCGACGGGCATGGTCTCGGCGGCCATGTGGCGCGACGGGCGGCAGGTGACCGCCGTGCAGTCGCCCTACGAAGTGGTCGACGCCCCCTACGTCCAGGACTTGCAGTACGTGGTGGCGGGCGGGCTGCGGTAAGCCGTCGCGGCCGGACCTCGCCGATAGGGTGCCCCGGTGAGCGAATCGCCGGTCCGCCCGCTGTTCGAAGCGATGGGCGTCGCAGCAGGATGTGTCGCCGGCGGGATCGTCCGGCTGGGGGTGTGCACGGCACTGCCGGATGCCGCCGACGACCCGGCCGCGGTGTTGCTCGCGGTCGCGCTGTCCATGGCGGTCATGACCGCAGCCGTCGACGCCCTCGGCGCCACCGTCGCGACCACCGTCGTGGCGACCTGTGCGGCGACGCAGGTCGGTGTCGCCGTCGTGGTGGTCGCCGCACTGGGGATGCGCACCGCCGACGGAGCGCTGTGTCTGGCGCTCCTTCCCGTCAGCGCCGGCTGCGGAGTCTTCGTCGGCGCGGCGGCGGTCGTGGCGGTCCGCCGCGTCGGGCGAGGCTGCAGGTCGTGACCGTGATCGTGGCCACGGTGCTGGGGGCGCTGGCGGGTGCCTCGATCCACCTGCTGTCGCTGCGGCGCCCGTCGGCCGACGGGCCGGGCGTGGTTCTCGGTGCAGTGGCGTGCGCGGCGGTGGGAGTGCTCGCCGGAAGTGGCGCATGGAGCGTCGACTGGCTCTACGTCGGGGCCGTCGCGGGCTTCGGCGCGGCAACCCCGATGACGTTCGCCAGGTGGTTCCGGCGGCCGTCGGTGCGCACCCTGGGCGATGCGGCGCGGCTGTCGTGCCGGGCCGCCGCCGCGGTGGCGTGCCGCGTGTGGTGCGGAGCGGCGTTTGCGCTGACCGCGTTCGTCGCCACCACCGCCATCCGACTCCTGGTGGTGTGACGTGTCGGCGCGTCGCGGCCGGCGCGCCGCCGATGGCCGGGCGCGGCCGGCGTTCTTTAGCCAGTAGCTCACTGTGCAAGGAAAGCGTGACCAGATGAGCCCTTCGCCCGGAGTTGTGGGTTTGCCGGCGGCGCTTCGGCGGACGGGTTCGCGGCCGCGGCCGGGCAAGGACTCGGCGGGCTCGGCCGCCGGAGCGGTTCGCGGGCGGACGGTCCGGGCCGACGAACGGCGCGGCCCCGGGCGCTGTGGCATGCTGACATCGTCGCTGGTCGCCCGCCGATGAATGCCGGGCGGCTGACGTGCGGTTATCCGGTTCGCAGGGCGGCGCTGTAACGGATCGGCGCGCGCCGGCGATAGATGGACGGACCACCGTTCGGCACGGCGAGTTCTCGACGCGCCAGGGCCGCCGTATCGAGAGAAGCTTCGTGCCGGTGGCCGACAACCACAGGTCAGTTCGCTGAGCAAATGAGGTCACCCTGTTGCGAAAGCTGGCGGACTCCGAGAAGTATGTGACAGAATCTTTGCTCAGGCCAGGCCGCCATGGCGGCCACGCTCCCGATGACACGTTGAGTCAGCGACGGGCATGCCCGGAATCCGAGGGAGGTAACTGGTCCGTGACGTCCATCGCCGCGAAGCCGAGCGTCGGACAGCGCCGGAACAGGTGGCAGCACACCTACGTGCTGGGCCTGCTGGTCACCGACGCCGTCGTGGTCGCGGCTGCGGTCTTCTCGGCCCAGTACGTCCGGTTCGGCCTCTCACCGAACTTCGAGAGTCAGGCCAGCAAGCCGCTCACCGGGTTCTCGGTGCTGTTCACGCTGCTGTGGTTGTCGGCCCTCACCATCTTCCGCACGCGGTCGCATCGCATCGTCGGCGGCGGCATCGAGGAGTACCGCCGGGTTGTCGGCGCGTCCTTCTGGACCTTCGGCGCCATCGCGATCGTCACGCTGCTGTTGCAGCTGGAGATGGCCCGCGGATACCTGGCGGTCGCCTTCCCCGCCGGCACGCTGGGCCTGCTGCTCGGGCGCTACGTGTGGCGGATCCGGCTGTCCCGCGCCCGCGCGCGCGGACACTGCGTCAACGGGGTCCTCGCGATCGGCAACATCGACGCGGTGACCTGGATGGCGACCGAACTGACCCGTAACCCGGCCTGCGGATACCGGGTCGTCGGCTTCGGCATCCCCGGCTACGGGGAACCGTGCGGCGAGACCATCACCATCAACGGCGAGGAAGTCCCGGTCCTGGGCGACGAGGTACGGGCAATCGCCTCGGTGGCCGATTGCAGTGCCGACACCGTCGTCATCACCGACACCGAGCACTTCGGCGTCCGCGGGATCCGGGCACTCACCTGGCAGCTGGAGTCGATGGACGTGGATCTGGTGGTCTCGCCCGGGGTGATGGACATCGCCGAAGCCCGGCTCGTGATGCGCCCGGTGGCCAACTTCCCGCTGATCCACGTGGAGAAGCCGCAGTACCACGGCGCCGCGCGGTTCGCCAAGCGGGCGTTCGACTTCTGCTTCGCGCTCACGGCGCTGATCGTCATGTCCCCGCTGCTGCTGGTGGCGGCAGCGGCGATCAAGCTCACCAGCCGCGGCCCGGTGTTCTACCGCGCCGAGCGCATCGGGCTGGACGGCAAACCGTTCACGATGCTGAAGTTCCGGACGATGGTCGAGGACGCCGACAAGCAGCTGCAGACGCTGGTCGACCGAAACGAGTTCGAGGGCGGCGTGTTGTTCAAGATGCGCGACGACCCCCGGGTCACGCCCGTCGGCAGGTGGTTGCGCCGATGCAGCATGGACGAACTGCCGCAGTTCATCAACGTGCTCAAGCAGGACATGAGCGTGGTGGGGCCGCGGCCGCCGCTGCGCAGCGAGGTCGAGAACTACGACGGCGACGTCCGGCGTCGGCTGCTGGTCAAGCCGGGTATCACGGGCCTGTGGCAGGTGAGTGGCCGGTCGAACCTCTCGTGGGCAGAGTCCGTCCGCCTCGACCTGTCCTACGTCGAGAACTGGTCGATGATCGGTGATCTGCTGATCATTCTGAAGACGGTGGGTGCGGTGTTCGGGCGCGAAGGCGCCTACTGACCCGACCTGCGAGCCGGTGAGAGGCTTGGCAGGACACCGTTGTCGTATTGCGTCGTCATCATCACCAAAGGGGTGCGCTATCAAGAAGGCTCTGATCACGGGTATCACCGGACAGGACGGGTCGTATCTCGCTGAGCTGCTTCTCCACAAGGGCTATGAGGTGCACGGACTCGTGCGCAGGTCCTCGACGTTCAACACCCATCGCATCGACCACCTCTACGTCGATCCGCACGAGCCGGACGCGCGACTGTTCCTGCACTACGGCGACCTGAGCGACGGCGCGCGCCTGGTCACCTTGCTGTCGAAGATCGCACCCGACGAGGTGTACAACCTCGCCGCGCAATCCCACGTCAGAGTCAGCTTCGACGAGCCCGAACACACCGGTGACACCACCGGCATGGGGTCCATCCGGCTGCTCGAAGCGGTCCGGATCGGTCAGGTCGACTGCCGCTTCTACCAGGCGTCGAGTTCGGAGATGTTCGGCGCCTCGCCGCCGCCGCAGGACGAGAACACGCCGTTCTATCCACGCTCGCCGTACGGCGCCGCGAAGGTCTACTCGTACTGGGTCACGCGGAACTACCGCGAGGCCTACGGCATGTTCGCCGTCAACGGCATCCTGTTCAACCACGAGTCGCCCCGACGCGGAGAGACCTTCGTGACCCGCAAGATCACCCGGGCGGTGGCGCGCATCAAGGCCGGCCTGGACGACTACCTGTATCTGGGCAACCTCGACGCGGTCCGCGACTGGGGATACGCCCCGGAGTACGTCGAGGGCATGTGGCTGATGCTGCAGGCGGACGAACCCACCGACTACGTGCTCGCCACCGGCGGCCGCTACACCGTCCGGGAATTCCTGACGGCCGCCTTTAGCCACGCCGGCCTCGACTGGCAGGAGTACGTGCGTTTCGACGACCGGTACCTGCGGCCCACCGAGGTCGACGCGCTCGTGGGCGATGCGTCCAAGGCGGAACGGGACCTGGGCTGGCGTGCCACCGTGGACGCGCTCGAATTGGCGCGCATCATGGTGGACGCCGACATCGCCGCGCTGGCCTGCCAGGGCTCCCCGTGGATCGACACCCCACTCTTCGCGTCGAGGAGCTGACGCCGTGACGAACGCCCATCGGCCGCCCCACCCCCTCGACCCCTCGGCGCCCACCTATGTGGCGGGCCACCGCGGGATGGTCGGCTCGGCGATCCGCCGGGCGCTGCAGGCCCGCGGATTCGACAACCTGCTGCTGCGCACCCACGCCGAACTCGACCTGACGGACCGCGCCGCGACCTTCGACTTCTTCGCCCAGCACCGTCCGCAGCTGGTCGTCCTGGCCGCGGCACGCGTCGGTGGGATCCTCGCGAACAGCTCCGCGCCGGTGCAGTTCCTCTCGGACAACCTGCAGATCCAGGTGAACGTGATGGACGCCGCGCTGCAATACGGCACGCGACGGCTGCTGTTCTTGGGTTCGTCGTGCATCTACCCGAAGTTCGCGCCGCAGCCCATCCCCGAGGACGCGCTGCTCACCGGCACCCTCGAGCCGACCAACGACGCGTACGCGATCGCGAAGATCGCCGGCATCCTGCAGGTGCAGGCGGTGCGGCGGCAGTACGGGCTGCCGTGGATATCGGCGATGCCGACCAACCTCTACGGGCCGGAAGACAACTTCTCCGACACCACCTCGCACGTGCTGCCGGCCCTCATCCGGCGTTACGACACCGCGCGCATCGCCGGGGAGCCGAAGGTCATCAACTGGGGCACCGGAAGTCCTCGCCGGGAGTTCCTGCACGTCGACGACATGGCCGCGGCGTGCCTGCACCTCCTCGAGCACTACGACGGGCCGGGCCAGGTCAACGTCGGCACCGGTGAGGACGTCACCATCCGGGAACTCGCCGAGCTGGTCGCCGAGAAGGTCGGCTACCAGGGCACCACCGAGTGGGACACCAGCAAACCCGACGGCACCCCGCGGAAGTTGCTGGACGTCTCCACGTTGCGCGGCACCGGCTGGGCGCCCGCGATCTCGCTGGCCGACGGAGTGGCCGACACCGTCGGCTGGTTCCGAGGTCACCGCGAGACGGTCAGGACCTGAGCGGCGACCATCGATGAGTCTCACCGCAGTTGTCCACCGCCTGCGGGCGGGGACGGCCCTCCTGCTGCTGGCGGCCGTCGTCGCCGGCTGCTCGCTGCTGGAGCACAGCCGGCCCGCTTCGACGACGTTGTCCGACGAGCAACTCGCGGCGGACCCGCCGATCGTCGTCCCGCCGGCGCCGGTCGCGCCCGAGGTCTGGGGCCGGCGCGGCGACATCGTCGCGCAGCAGCCGTTCACCGACCTCACCGAGGACCTGCGCGACGCGACCGAAGCGCCGATGCGGGCGACGTACCGCTCCGTGTCGGCGGCCACCGGCGCGCAGACGGAGGTCTCCGGCTCGTTCTTCCTCCCCAAAGGTGAACCGCCGCAGGGCGGTTGGCCGGTCGTGGCGCTGGCGCACGGCACCACCGGGTTGGGCACCGACTGCGACCTGTCGTCGCGCCAGGACCTGTTCGGCTACTGGGGTGCCGTCAAGGCGGTGCTCAGCGTCGGATACGCGGTCGCGCTGTCGGACTACGAAGGGTTGGGCCTGCCCGGCCGGCACCCGTACCTGGAGCCGAAGACCGCGGCGTTCAACACCGTCGACGCGGTGCGGGCGATGCGGCGGCTGTATCCGTCGGTCTCCACCAGGTGGCTTGCGTACGGCATCTCCCAGGGCGGTCAAGCGGCCTGGGCCACCGCCGAGTTGAACGGAACCTACGGCGACGGCCTGGAGCTGGTCGGCGCGGTGGCGCTGTCGCCGGCCGCCGACATCGTCGGACTGTCGGAGCTGGCCTACGAGAAGCGCCTGAGCCAGGAGCAGTTGATGGTGACGCCCATGGTGATCGACGGGCTGTCCCGGTACGACCCGTCGATTTCGATCGCGACGTACGTGCGCGGCGCCGCGCTGCAGCGGCTGCCGAAGCTGGTCGGCTGCAACCCCGAGGCGAACCGGCTGCGCGGCGAGACGATCCGCCCCACGGACGTGGGGCCGACCACTACCGTCGAGGCCAACGTCCTGACGGACGCGCTTCGCCGCATCGCGCTGCCGCAGCGGCCGCTGACGGTGCCGATGCTGGTGCTCAACGGGCTGCGCGACCAGACGATCCTGCCCGACTGGGTCACCCTCGCGGTCGCGCGCAGCTGTCGGTTGGGCGGGATCATCGAGCACCGCGAAGATCCGAACGCCGGCCACGCGGACCTGATGCCCGGTCCGGCGGTCGCCGAATGGGTGACCGACCGATTTGCGGGTAAGACTCCACAGTCGACTTGCCCGGGAGCGACATGACGAGCGTCGACGCAGCCGAACGAGATCGAGACCCGTCACCGCTGAACGTGTGCGGAGAAGGTGTGCCGCCGATGAGGATCACCATCACCGGTATCAACTACTACCCCGAGGTCACCGGGATCGCGCCCTACACCACGGGGCTGGCACAAGGGCTGGCCGAGCGGGGCCACCAGGTCCAGGTCATCACCGGGCTGCCGCACTATCCGGAGTGGCGGATCGCCGACGCCTACCGGTCATGGCGCCGGCGGTCGGAGCACATCAACGGCGTCACCGTCGACCGGGTGCGCCACCACGTCCCGGCGCGGCTGACGCCTCGCGGCCGGGTGGTCCTGGAAGCGTCGTTCGCCCAGGCGGTGCTGCGGAGTTCCTGGCGCCGCCCCGATCTCGTGATCACCGTCAGCCCGTCCCTGCTCGCCTCCGCCGCGGTGATCGCCGAGGCGCGGCTGCGGCGGGTGCCGGTCGGGATCATCGTGCAGGACCTCTACTCCAGCGGTGTCGTCGAGACGGGCGCGATGGGGGGACGGACCGCCGGCGCGGCGGCGCGGTTCGAAGCCGGGGTGCTGCGCGCAGCCACCGGTGTCTCGGTGATCCACGAGCGATTCGTCGACGTCATCACCCGGTTGGGGCTCGACCGCGACAAGATCGCGGTCAACCGGAACTGGACCCATATCACCGCGCCGACCGGGCTGGCCGTCGACGAGGTACGTCGCCGGTACGGCTGGCGGCCCGACGAGACGATCGTCGTGCACAGCGGCAACATGGGCGCCAAGCAGGGCCTGGAGAACGTGGTAGCGGCCGGCAAACTCGCCCACGACACCGCCGGTGCGCCGGGCGACGTGCGGTTCGTGCTGATCGGCGACGGCAACCAGCGCCGCGCGCTCGAACGACAGGGCGACGGCGTGCCGACCGTCGACTTCGTCGACCCGCTGCCCGCCGACGAGTTCACCCGCGTGCTGCAGGCGGCCGACGTCCTGCTGGTCAACGAGAAGCCGGGCGTGGGCGAGATGGCCGTGCCGAGCAAGCTGACCTCGTACTTCAGCAGCGGCCGGCCGGTGCTGGCCGCCACCGACGCCAGCAGCGGCGCGGCCCACGAGATCCGCAACTCGGGCGGCGGTGTGCTGGTGCCGCCCGGAGATCCGGCGGCGCTGCTCGACGCGGTCCGGGCGATCGTGGGCGACGAGGACGCCGCGCGCGCCATGGGCGCGTCCGGCCAGGAGTACGCGCGCTCGACACTCGACACCGCCACCGCGATCGACCACTACGAGAAATGGTGCTATTCGCTGCGCGATCAGGGCCCGGGGGCGGCATGAGCGGCATGGCGGCGACGGTCAGGACCACGGCGGGTTCCATCACCGTGTCGACGAGTCGCGCCGACACCTTCTTCGCCGGATACCAGTCGCGCTACCTCATCGGCCCGCTGCGCACGCTGGGCAGCGCCGCCGACATCCGCGAGCGGCTGCGGGCGCTGGCGGCGGGGGGACCGGATTACCGCATCGGGCTGCAGCCGCGGCGATCGACGAGGCGGTGGGCCTTCGATCCGCGCTGCGACGACGCCGTCGTCACCGAGGGTCCCGTCGACCTGGACACCGATAACCCGGCCCGCACCATGGCCGCCGTCATCCCGGACGCCGCCGCGACCGTCCCGCTGCGCATCCACCTCGCGCATCCCTGGCTGTTCATCGGCTTCGACCACGGTCTCGGCGACAGCCGGCTCATGCTGCGGACCGTTGCCGCGCTGACGGCCCCGCAGGCCCACCCCGCTTTGCTGCACACCGGCCCGCTCACCCGGCATCCGCTGGCCCGCGCCGTCCTGCACACCACCGCCCGGCGCCGGGCCGGCATGCTGCGGACGCTGCCGCGGCTGCCCCGCTCGCGCCCGCCCGCAGCCGCCGACGCCGCGCCGCCCGTGCCGTTTCGCGAGCAGAGTGTCACGGTGCACCGACGGGCGTCGCTCGGCACGCACGACCCGGCGGGTGGCCGGATCTCGACCGCCGCGCGCTACACCACGGCATTCCTGCAGAGCCTGCGGCGCCACGGCGTGACGTTCGAGCCGGCGGTGGAGTTCATGGTCGACCTGCGCCGCCACCTTCCGCCCGAGGTGGGCACGCTGGGCAACTTCGTCGGATCGACCGTCGTGGACGTCACCGATCCCGCCGACGCGGCCGCCATGACCGCGGCCCTGGCCGAGGCGACGACCGGGGGCAAGGCGTTGACCCGCTACTGTGCGTCCTCGCTGATCCGCCTGGCCCGCCGGCCCGGCGACCGGCTGCAGCAGGCGTCGGCGAGCACCGACGCCCGCATCTGCGTCACCGACAACACCGTTCGCGACGCGATCGACCAGCTGCCGTTCGACGACGCCCAGCCGCGGGTCTTCGTCAGCATGCTCGCGGTGAACAGCTCTCACCAGATCACGCTGTCGCCGGTGCGGATCGGCTCCGAGCTGCACCTGAACGCGTCGTTCTACCCGTCCCGGTTCGACGAGTCGCTGATCACCGCGGTGCTCGACGACACCGCGGCCGCTTTAGCGGCGGGGACGGCGACCGACGGTATGAGGCCGACGACCGGACGGCAGCAGCGATGAAGATCCTCCATGTGGTGACGCTGATCTCGCCGGACGGCGCCTACGGCGGTCCGGTGCGGGTGGCGGTTAACCAGGCCGAGGTGATGCGCTCGTTCGGCCACGACGTCACCATCGCCGCCGGAGCCAGGGGGTACGACACGCTGCCCGACCGCATTGGCAACGTCCCCGTGCAGTTGTTCCCCGCCCGCACGGCCGTGCCGGGCTTCGGCTACGCCGGTACCTGGGCGCCGACGATGCGGCCGTGGATCGCCGCCAACGCCCACGAGTTCGACATCGCGCACGTCCACCTGGCGCGTGATCTCGTCGTGGTGCCGGCCGCCTTCCAACTGCGGCGGCGGCACATGCCGATGGTGTTCCAAACGCACGGCATGATCCGGCCCGGCGGCCACCCGCTGTCGGCTCCCGTCGACCGGATCTGGACGTCCCGGCTGCTGCGGGATGCGGCGACCGTCCTGGCATTGACCGAACGTGAGGAGAACGACCTGCGTGGCGTCGGCGGCGACAGCGTGAAAGTCCGGCTACTACCCAACGGCGTCCCCATGCCGGAGATACCGCCGGATGCCGACAGCAAACGCGACCGCGTACCGGAGGTGCTGTTCATGGCGCGGCTGCACGAGCGCAAGCGGCCCGAGGTGTTCGCCGAGGTGGCGCTGCAGCTGCTGTCGGCGGGCGTGCGCGCGTGCTTCAGCGTCGTCGGGCCGCCGGAGGGCGCGGAGACGGCGGTGGACGCGGTGGTGGAGCAGGCGCGGGCTCGCGGGTTCGGTGAGGATGCGCTGCGGCGCGAGCCGCCGGTGCCCCCCGAACGGGCGCTGGACCGGATGTCGCGCGCGTCGGTCTACGTGCTGCCGGCGGTGCGGGAGCCGTTCGCCATGACGATCCTGGAGGCGCTCACGCTCGAGGTGCCCGTCGTCATCGGTCGCGACGGTGGTCTTGCGCCTTTCGTGCAGCGGCATCGTTGCGGCGTTGTCGTCGACGGGTCGGTACAATCGTTCGCTGAGGCAATCACCGAGCTATTGTCGGACCTTGCCTCCGCGCGGGCGATGGGCGAGCGGGGGCGTGCAGCCGTCGAAGCCGAGTTGGGTATCGACGGCGTCGGTCGGGAATTGGAACAGGTTTACGGTGCTGTGTTGTCCGGACATAGGGGGTCTTCCGCGTGAACCTGCAACGCGACGGCTCGCGGATCGCCGGCATCGTGCTCGCCGTGGTGTTGACGGCAGTGCTCGCTGTGGCGCTGTGGTGGGGGTTCTTGCGCGATCCCGCCCAG
The DNA here is from genome assembly GCF_021213805.1 of Mycobacterium sp. MYCO198283. Classification (GTDB taxonomy): domain Bacteria; phylum Actinomycetota; class Actinomycetes; order Mycobacteriales; family Mycobacteriaceae; genus Mycobacterium. The sequence goes on along the minus strand of NZ_JAJQJI010000002.1, from coordinate 176,683 downwards.
AAGGCCGCAGAGGGGATGCGGGTGGCGCTCGAGGTGTCCAAGGCCGCTGACGGCGCCCCGCCGTCGGCGTTCGACACCGGGCAGCCGGCGACCACCTCGCAGTCGGCCACCGATCCGGGATCCAACTTCGTGGTCCGCGACGGCAAACTGACCTACAAGCCGACCACCAACGACGTGAGCGCGGCGTACTACAGCACGCCGAACATGGGCGCCCCGGTGAACGCACTCGGCGCGCGGTTCGTCTTCTACCCCGGACAGGGCACCAACGGTGCGGTGACGCTGCTGATCTCCCGCGGTGTGCGCGGCGAGTTGCCGTGGCCGGTGCCGCCGATCCCGCTGCACTTCGTGGTCACCGCCGTCAACTGGAACCTCGCCGTCGGCAAGGACGAGCAGACGCCGCTGGAGATCATCGCCGCCGGCGACCACAAGGAGCCGCTCGTCGAGGACGGCCGCACCGCCTACACCGTGTCGGCGGAGATCGACGGGGCCAGGGTGAAGCTGCACCTGCCCGACGGTCAGGAGCGCGTCGTCGAGGATGCCCGCATCAGCCAGTGGCAGGGCAATTACGCCACGTTCGAGGTCTACTCCAACCACGGCCTGACCGACTCCATCGGCGGCTTCGAAGAGCTGTGGGCCGACTCGCGGAGCCGGGACTGATGGCGCCCGCGCGGACCGGACGCCGGAGCCGGGCACTCTCGGGCGTGCTCGACCAATTGTTCTCGAGTACCAGCAACGGCGTGATCATCTTCGCCGTGGCCGTGGCGTCCACTCCGCAGGAGTTCGGCTCGATCACCATCCTGATGACGGCGCTCGTCGCGGTCCTCGGGTGTCTGCGCGGCATGCTCGGGACCCCGCTGCTGCTCAAAGCCGACCAATCCCGCGAACGGATCCGCCGCGAGGGTTCCTACGCCCTGACCGCCGCGCTGATCATCGGCCCGCTGCTGGGGTTGGGGATGATCGTCTTCGGTCGCGGCCTGGGCACGGCGGCGTTGTGCCTGGGCGTCGCCGCGCCGTTCGTCGTCGCCCAGGACGTGCTGCGCTACGTGCTGATCGCCGAGGGCCGGCCGCACGTCGCGGCGATCTGGGACGGCGTGTGGTGCGTGGGCACCGTAGCGGCCTTCGTCGCGACGTGGTTGGTTCCGCAGGTCGTCACCACCACCGTGCTGCTCGCCGGCTGGGGCGCGCTCGGCGTCCTGGCGTTCCTCGGGCTCGCATCGGACGTCCGGATCCTGCCCGGCCTGCGGGGCAGTGCCGCCTGGCTGCGCGCGGGCCTCGGTCACCGGGTGCGCTACGGGCTCGACGCCGGTCTGGAGCAGGTCACCGTCTTCCTGCTGCTGAGCCTGACCACGCTGCTGGCGACCGCCACCGCCACGGCCGCACTGCGCGGCGCCACGGCGCTGCTGGCGCCGATCGGCATGTTCGGCACCGCCGTGCAGTTGGTGCTCATCCCGGAGAGCACCCGGCGATCGGCGCAGCCCAAACAGGTGTGGCAGGCGCTGGTGCGGCTGTCGGTGCTGGTGGCGTTCGCCACCACGGTCGTCGGGCTGCTGCTGTTCCTGCTTCCGTCGAAGGTCGGCTACCTGCTGCTGGGGGAGTCCTGGACGCTCGCGCAGGACGTGTTGCCGCTCATGGTGCTGGAGTACGTGTCGGCGTCGGCGATCGTCGCGCTCGCCATCTACCTGCGGACGTTCAACCGCAGCGGGTCGGCGCTGAGCCTGAAGGTCGCGCTGTCGGTCACCATGCTCGCCGGCGTCGCGATCACCGCCTGGGCGTTCAAGTCCGGAGTCGGCGTCGCGATCGGCATCGCGCTGTCGTCGGTGCTGGTCGCCGGGGTGTCCTACGCCTGGTTCACCCCGTGGCGGCCGCGGCCGCGGGCGGCGTCGGTGGACATCGCCGCGGGCGCCGAACCGATCGAGCCGCTCAACGTCGCGGCGGACTTCGCCGGCCTGAGCGACGACACCACCGTGCTGAACGGGATCGAACGCGCCGCGCCGCCGGTCGGCTCCACCGCCGCGACCAACGGCCACGTCGGTGCCGACGGGCAGCGCACGGCGAAGGGCTCGTGGCCGTTCGTCGCGGTCCGCCCGGCGACGACCCTGCCGCGACGGCTGCACGCGGTGACGGTTCGCCGGTGGGTGCCGCGCAGCCCCAACCCGGCGCTCATCGGGCTGTGGAGTTTCGTGGTCATGGGCGTGCTGGCGCCGCTGTACCTGACGCAGCTGACGCCCATCCCCCGCGACCCGACCTGGATCGGGCCGCTGCTCATCACGATGATCGCGGCGGGCCGGTTCTCCTGGATCATGGGCACCGGAGAACGCCGGCTGTTCGAGATGATGTTCTGGTCCTTCACCTACGCCTTCCTCGGCCTGGCACCGCTCGCGCAGCTCTTCCGCGATTCCTGGCCCGTCACGGTGCCGCGCACCGACAGCACCTACGCGCTTTGGGCGGCGATCATCGTGCTGGTCGGCATGGCCGCCTTCTTGATCGGCGTGGGCCTGGACCGGCAGCTGATCCGGCGGCGACCCGAGTACGATCCCCAGCCCAAACGCCGCGGCGCGGTGCGCGCGGACCTCAAGATGACCATCAACTACAACCGGCTGATGGTGCTCACCGTGCTGACCATCGCGCTCAACCTGTACTACCTGTCCAAGGTGGGCGTCATCCAGTTCATGAAGAGCCGCGACGACGCCCTGCAGGCCCTGACCGCGGCCTGGTCGCCGCTCAGCTTGGCGGTCTTCATCCGCGCCGGCTCCTACATGAGCCTCATCGTCAGCTGCGTGGCGTTGGTGCGGTACCGGCGCGAGGCCCGCATCGCCGCGCGCCGGGGCATGCCGGAATCCAAGGCGCGGATGAACCTCAACCTCATCCTGATCCTGGTGGTGGGGGTGCTGCTGGCCAACAGCCTCAACCCGGTGTCGAATCCCCGCTACCTGTCGGGCACCGCGGTGCTCGCGGTGATCGCGGCGGCGGGGCTGTTCGCGACGAGCCTGCGATTCCGGTTGACCGCCTGGGGCTTCCTGATCGGCCTCCTCGTGATCTTCCCGCAGGCAGACGCCTTCCGGTATTCGGCCGAGGCCAACGTCGAGCTGTCGAACCCCATCGAGTCGCTGCTGACGCCCGACTACGACTCCTTCGCGCAGATCATCAACGGCTACACCGTCGGCATCCGCGACGGCATCGAGGTCGGCAACCAGATCCTCGGCGTCATGCTGTTCTTCATCCCGCGCGCCATCTGGACCGGCAAGGCCTACGACACCGGCATCCTGATCGCCAACGGCCGCGGTTACCCCTTCACCAACCTGTCCGCCCCGTTGTTCATCGAGTTCTTCCTCAACGGGGGTTGGGTGGTGCTGGTGCTCGCGATGTTTGCCTGCGGCTTCTTCCTGCACCGCTGGGACAGCAAGCTGAACCGGGAGCTGGCGCTCTACAGCATGCCGAGCATCCTCGGCTGCATCCTGCCGTTCTACATGCTGATCCTGCTGCGCGGATCGCTGCTGCAGGCGGCGCCGTACCTGTTCTTCACGTTGCTGTGCGCCTTCTACGTGACGCGCCGGTCCCGACGCGAAGACAGCGCCGCGGCCACCGGGGCGGTCCCCGACAGAGCACCGCCGCGGCCCGACGGCGACGGCCGGCCGGTGAACGGTCAGGCCGCCGTCGCGGGCGCCGAAGCGCCGAGTAAGCAGATGACCCATGTGTAGCGGCGACGGGCGTCACGGCGGCGCTGTCGCGACGGTGTGCAGCGCAGCAGCCGGGCGCGGCGCACCCTGGAGCAGGACGGATCGGAGCACGACATGGTGATGGGCAAACTCGGTCGCGCCGCAGCGATCCTGGTGTTGGTGGCGGCCGTGGCCGGGCTCGGTTACTACGGTGTCGAGCGCGCCAACCGCTCGCGCGCGAACGCGGATGACTCGTCGCTGGTCGGCGACCTGGCGGCGCCACCGGACCAGCGGATGGTGCGGCCGGCGACGCTGCTGGTGATCGGCGACTCGTTCGCCGGCGGCAACGGGGACCCGAACATCGTCACCTACCCGACGGTGCTCGGTGAACGGTTCGGCTGGAACGTCCGCGTCGACGCCGTCGGCGGCTCGGGCTTCGTTTCCAAGATGTTCGAGGGCCGCAAGATCCCCAGCGTCGGCGAGCGACTCGCCCAGGACCGGGCCTCGTTCGACGCCGACTACATCGTCATCGACGCCGGACGCAACGACCTCGGGGTGTATCCGTCGGAGGTCATCCCGGAGATCGAGCGCTACGTCGCCGACGTCCACAAGGCGTGGCCGGACGCCAAGATCGTGATGATCAAACCGGCCTACGCCACCACGAAGGTCGCCGAGAACTACCCGATGCTGTCCGAGGCGTTCGACCGCGTCGGCGCCCAGAACAACGCCCTGGTGGTGGATCCGGTCGCCGAGGGCTGGTTCAACGTCGAGAATCTCGACTCGCTGCTGTACTCCGACAAGGTCCACCTGAGCAACGAGGGACACAAGTACTACGCGGACCGGATCGCCGACGCGATCCAGCGCGCCGGCTTGGCGACCCCGCTCGGCGACAGGAGCTCGTGATGCAGGAACTGCGCGATCTGTTCGCCATCACCCGCCGACGGTGGGCGACGCTGCTGATCTTCCTGCTCCTCGGCGGTGTCGCCGCCGCCGGGCTCAACCTGCTGCTGCCGGTGACCTATTCGGCCAGCGCGCAGATCTTCGTCGCCACGCCGGACTGGAACGACTCGACATCGGTCGGCGACCCCAACGCCGGACAGCGGTTGACGTCCTTCGGCGACGAGTTCAGCCAGATGCGGATGGCGAGTTACCAACGGGTGGCGGACACCCCGGGCGTGCTGCAGCCGGTGATCGAGCGGCTGAACCTCGACACCACTCCCTCCGAGCTCGCCGCGCACGTCACCACGCGGTCGATACCGGACACCGTCATCCTGTCCGTCGAGGCACGCGACAGTTCCGGCCCGCGCGCGGCGCAGATCGCCGACGCGGTCGCGCAGCAGCTCAGCGAGTACATCAAGGAGCTGGAGCGGCCGGCGTCGAACTCGGTGTCGCCGATCCAGCCGCTGGTGTTGCGCGCCGCCGACGTGCCCACCTCGCCGATCTCCCCGCGCGTCGTCCCCAACATCCTGGCCGGCTGCGCCGTGGGGCTCATCGTGGGATTGACCTGGGTCGCGTTCCGGGAGACCCGCCAGCAGCGGCGCGAAGCGTCGGCCGAGGACGTCGGCAACCTGCTGGGCGTCCTGACGCTCAACGAGCGCAACGAGGTCGGCGAAGTCATGGACGTCGGCTCCGACGCCCGGTTCCTGCGCGTGTCGCTGACCGCCGCCCTGCACGGCAACGCCAACGGAAAGGCGCTGTTGACCGCACCGCGGTCAACGCCGGTGGTCTTCGAGACGGCCGTGCAGCTCGCAAAGGCGATGGCCGAGGTCGGCACCAGCGTGGTGGTCGTCATGGCCGACTTCACCCAGCAGGTCGAGGGCCGCTCCGGGCCGGGCCTGGGCGACGTCCTCGCCGGCAGGACGGACCTCGGATCGGCGATCGTCCGGGACGACACCGGTCGACTGGGGGTGTTGCCGGCGGGCGCCGCGCCGGCCAACGTCACCGCCGCGCTCGCCGGGCCGGCGATGCGCACCGTCATCGACGACCTGTCCGCGATGTTCGACGCGGTGCTCGTGGTGGGGCCGGCAGTCCTGGAGTCCACCGACGCCGTCGACCTGGCGTCCTGCACGGGCGCGCACGCGCTGGTCTGTCCGCCGCGGGCGTCCCGCGACGACGTGCTCGACGCCCAACGACTGTTGGCGCTGGCCTCCAGCGTCGACATCGGCGGAATCCTGGTGTTCGAGTCCGACGCGCTCGAGCGGATCGAGGTCGAATCGTGAATGTCCAGCCGGCGATGAGTGCCGTGGAAAGGATGGAGCCCTGATGGAGATGCTCAAGCGCGCATGGCTGGTGGTGCGGCGGCGCTGGCCGGCGCTGCTGATCCCGATCGTCGTCGCACTGGTAGGCGTCAGCATCTACAACGCCCAGCAGCGTAAGGACTACACCGCAACCATCGACTTGTTCCTGCGGGCGCCCGACGTGAAGAGCTCCGCCAGTGCCTACCAGGGCGACCTGTTCTCGCGGCAGCGGGCGCAGAGCTACGTCAAGATGTTCGAGAGCGACGACCTCGCGCAGTCGGTGATCGACCGGCTGAACCTCTCGGAGACGCCGTCAGAACTCACCGACCACGTAAGCGCCGCCATCGTCAAGGACACGGTGCTGATCACCGTGTCGGTCGAGGATCCGAACCCACAGCAAGCGGCGAACATCGCCAACGCCTACGGTGACGTCTTCGGGGAATACGTCGCGAAGGTCGAGAACGTCCAGAACGATCCCGGGGTGCCGCCGCTGGTCCTGGTGGTGCGGGCGGCCAACGCCGACGACGCCCAGCGCGGCGGATACAAGCTGTGGATGCTGGCCACCGCCGGTGGCGTCGGCGGACTGGTCATCGGCTTGCTGCTCGTCTGGTTCTTCGAGCGCTACGACAACAAGGTGAGGTCGCGCAAGCAGATCGACGAGCTGACCGGCCGCCCCGTCATCGGGTCGCTTCCCATCACGCGTGCGCTCGACACGGCGACCGTCGCCCAGACCTACGACGAGTCGGCGGAGTTCGCCGAGGCGGCGCGCCGGCTCTCGATCAACGTCGACCACCTGCTGCGCCAGCTCGGGGGCGTCTCAGGGGCACCGGCGATGGCGGTGACCAGCGTGCAGGGTGCCGACGGCAAGTCGGTGGTCGCGGCCGCGCTGACGAAGGCGCTCGCGGATCGGGGCCACGACGTCGGCTTCATCGACGCCGACCGGTTGGGTAAGCCTGGGCTGGACAGCAGCGCCATGGCCGGCGGAGAGCTGGACGTCGCCGGGGTGACCTACGTTCCGCTGCGGGACGACAATCAGGCGTTCACCGAGCGCGGCCTGCGGCGGGCGATCAACGACCTCAAGCAGCGGGTCGATTTCATCATCATCGACGGTCCGGCCTTCGGTGAGGCCGCCGAGGCGCAGATGATCGCCGAGGTCGCCGACGCGGTCCTCATCGTCGTACGCCCCGGCCGCACCACGGGGGCCGCGCTGGGCAACATGCACACCGCCATGGCGACGCTCGACACGCCGGTGATCGGGGTCGTCGTCAACCAGGCGAAGGAGACCGCGACCCGGGAGACGATGTACGTCTGAGCCGCCGTCGACCGGTGCCACCGGCTGCCCTGGCAGCGGCCGGTGGCACCGTGCGTTTTGCGGCGACCGCCGTCACCTGAGATTTCCGGTTGCCCGGCGGCACTCCGCGTGACCGGCCGGCCGTGGCTGCGGGCCGTGAGACGTCGCATTGCGCTGTGCGGCGCGCGTTCGCTGTCGGGGAGGGAGGGGCAGGTCAGACCGGCGTGGCCGGTCCCTGGCGAAGCCCGCGCGGACAGGTCTTGCGACGACCTGTCCGTATTTCTTTCTGAAGCAACCGTCCCCGCAATATATTTGCTGGATTTGCGGCGGACTGCACAAGGATCAGGCCAGCCTCTGTTTTCGTGACACACGCCGAGCGGCGCGTCTCGGACCGTAGCGGTTCAGCAACGAACACGTGCCGAGTGCTTGCCGGTCGGCGGTCGGCAAACATCCAGCTCACCGCTGGTTGCCGAAAGATTCGTCGGTTCCGTCATCAAATGCGAGTGAAGGACGCCTCGGGTTCGGTCGGCGGCGGCGTCTCGCGTCGACGCCTGCGCGAGGTACTCCTTGACAGGACGCGGCCGGCGTTGGATTCTTTGCCGGGGCGGCACTCCCGCGGTGAATGGCTGCGGCGCGGCGAAGCAGTGACCGCCAGAAGGGTAGCCATGACCAGGCGTCGTTTTCCCGGGCTGACGCACGCCACCGTGCTCGCCCTGAGTCTCGTGCTCGTCGCTCTCGGAGTCACCGGCTGGCACCGGGTGACCGCCGATCGTCCCGACGCACCGCCCGTGGCTGCGCCGCACACGCCGAGCTTCCCGGCGGACCTGGCGCATGCGGCCGACACGGCGCCGCGGCGCACCGATGTCCTGATCGTGGGGGACTCGTTCGTCGGCGGGACCGGCACCCCCGGCGTCGTCGACTACCCGCAGCTGCTGGCGGAGAAGTACGGCTGGAGCGTGCGCCTGGATGCGCTGGGCGGATCCGGGTACGTCTCGCGGGACCGCAACGGCGTCCATCTGCCCGGTCTCATCGAACGCCTGCCGGCCGAACAGGCCAACTATCCGGTCGACCTGCTGATCGTCGACGCCGGACGCAACGACCTCGACGTCGACCCGGCCGAGACCATCCCGCGCATGCAGGAGTACCTGCGAGGCGCCCGGCAGGCATGGCCCGCGGCCGCCATCGTCGTGATCAAGCCGCTCTACGTGCAGCCGACGACACCGCCGAACTACCCGGTGCTGTCCACCGCCATCGACACCACGGCCGCAGAGATCAAGGCGAGCGTCATCGATCCGGTGGCCGAGGGCTGGTACACGGATGTGGACCTGCAGTCACTGGTCATCTCGGACAACATCCATCTCAGCGCTGCGGGTAACGAGTACTACGCCTCGCGGGTGTCCGCGGGCATCGAGCGCGCCGGCATCGTTCCGCCGGCCACCGACTGAATCAGGTCAGCCGGAACTGCGTGTCGTCGAAGGCCGTCGCCGGGGTGACGTGGTTCTCGCGGTGGTACCACGCGAAATCGTCGGGGACCGGGCGCAACGGCTTGGCCGGCACGCCGCCGTACAGCGTGGACGTCGGCAGCTCTGCGCCCTCCCGTCGCTTGAGCACCACCGAGCCCGCCGCGAGCACGCTTCGCTCCGGCAGATACGCGTCCTTCAGCAGGATCACCGCGGTACCCGACATGGCGTAGGCGCCGAGCACGACCCGCCCGAGCGTCGTCTTGTTGTCGACGAGGTCGATCTCGTGGCTCTGCACGATGCTCTTGATGCCGCCGATGGTCGCGTACGGGTGGAGGATCACCTGACCGGAGCAGTCGACGTAGTGGCGGTTGGTCAGTGCGGCGTGCTCCTCGAGGATCAACCAGCCGACCCAGGGACTGAATCGCTGATAGTCCGGCGCGGCGGTGAGCTGGTTGAAGGAGCCGATGATGGCGTGGCGGCCGAGCCGGACGCGGGCGAGGTTGCGGAAGGTGTTGAAGAGATAGAAGACCGCGTCGTCGCCGATCTCGAACGGTCCGCAGTTGAGCACCAGGGTGGGTCCGAGCGTGACGCGTTCGCCGATGGTGTTGCCCAGCCGGCGCAGCGCCCAGATCTTGAAGCGGCTTGGCGGAAGCAACCACACGATGAGCGACAACAGCGCGTTGGGCCTCTTCTGGGGTGGTGCGTCGGTCACGCCGCAGCCTCCTCGTGTCGTCTCCCACCAGCGGTGCGAGCGACTCTAGCACCGTGGTGTAAAGACATATCGGGAAAGCGGCGCAGTTCGCGCCGGGGCGCTGCTGTCCTATCCTGACGCGCGTGACACAGTGCGCGCCTTTCGATTTGACCGCGATCCGGGCGGGCGTCGAAGGCGGCCCGTGGCGTTCCGTCGACGTCGTGCAGCAAACGGGTTCCACGAACGCCGATCTGGTGGCGCGGGCCGCGGCCGGAGTCCCGATCGGCGGCACGGTGCTGATCGCCGAGCAGCAGACGGCGGGCCGCGGCCGCAACGGCCGCGCGTGGACGACGCCGGCGCGGACGCAGCTCGCGATGTCGGTCGGCGTCGACACGGCGGGCGTTCCGGCGGCGGCCTGGGGATGGTTGCCGCTGGCTGCCGGTGTCGCGGTGGTCGACGCGCTGCAGCGCGCCGCCGGCGTCACGGCGGGCATCAAATGGCCGAACGACGTCGTCGCCGACGGACGCAAGGTGGCCGGGCTGCTGGCCGAGGTGGCGTCGGCGTCGACGGTGGTGCTCGGTATGGGGATCAACATCACCGTTTCCGGGACCGACGTGGACATCACCGATCCCGACGCGCTGCCGGTGACTTCGCTGCTGCTGCTGGGGGTCGAGGAGCCGGACCGGACCGCGGTGCTGCTCGCTGTGCTCGACGAGCTCGCCCGGCGGATCGACCAGTGGCGGACCGCGGGTGGCGCCGGGCTGATCGCCGACTACCGGGTCCGCAGCGCCACCATCGGGTCGCGGGTGCGCGCGGTGATGCCGGGCGGGCGCGAGGTGGTGGGGCCGGCGCGTGATGTCGACGACGCGGGGCGGTTGCTGGTCGAGGACGCCGGCGGCACCGTGGCGGTGGCGGCCGGCGACGTGGTGCATCTGCGTCGGGCTTGAGCGACGGGGGCGAGCGGAGCGACGGGGAGGGTCGTACGGGGGCGAGCGGAGCGACGGGGAGGTCGTACAGTGCCCGGGTGGGTTACCCGGACAATGTGCTCGCCGCCGACGAACAGGTGGTGCTGCACCGCCATCCGCACTGGAAGCGGCTGGTCGGACCGGTCGCGGTGCTGCTGCTCGCGACCGCGCTCGCGACCTTCGGGGCCGGCTGGGTCAACACCCTCGACTGGGATGCGACCGCCGTCCGCGTGGTGTCCCTGGTGATCGGGGCGGTGTGGCTGGTGGTGGTCGGCTGGCTGACGCTCTGGCCGGTGCTGCGCTGGTCGACCACGCACTTCGTGATCACCGACCGGCGGGTGATGTACCGCCACGGGGTGCTCACCCGCGCCGGCATCGACATCCCGCTCGCCCGGATCAACAGCGTCGAGTTCCGGCACGGCCTCACCGACCGCATCCTGCGCACCGGCACGCTGATCGTCGAGTCAGCCTCGCAGGACCCGCTGGAGTTCTCCGACATCCCGCGCGTGGAGCGGGTCCACGCGCTGCTCTATCACGAGGTTTTCGACACCCTGGGCGGCGACGAGTCCGACAGCCGGTCCGGGGTCCGCCGCCGCGATTGAGGCCGCTTGTCGCGGCGCAGCGGCGTGACGGTGCCGTCGCCGCGGCCGGACTCGAGGTGGTCCTCGAGCGCCTCGGCGATGCCGCCCGCGGTGAGCGCCTCGAACGCCTTCTCCGGGTTGCGGCCGAACTCGTCGGGGAACACCCAGCGGCGGAAGGCCCAGAACCGGAACGCCATCTGCATCAGGTTGCCGATCACGTACGCCGCGATGAAGTCCGCGATGTTCTCGACGGTGAGGCTGACCTCGGGCACCCGCAGCATCAGCACGTAGCTGGAGAACCACAGTGGCGCCATGCTGAGCAGGACGCCCACGCCGCTGACGCCGAAGAACAGCAGCGCCTCGTGGTGCCGCTCGCGGCCGCCTCGGTCCCGGAAGCTCCACTCCCGGTTCAGGATGTAGGACGCGATGACGGCGACGATGCCCGCGATGATCTTGGCGGTCACCGGCTTGGGCTCCAGCACCGTCAGCTTCAGCGTGTAGAAGATGGCGCTGTCGATGACGAAGGTGGTCGCGCCGACGATCGCGAACTTGATGAGCTCGTGGTGCCGCTCAGCGAAGGGGCGGATCGGGCGAGGCAGGCGCGCGATCGTCGCATCGGTGAAGGACACAGCACGCGAGTGTACGGTCAGATCTCCCCGGACGCCCAGCTGCGAGCGCTTGCGACGCGGTAGCGGCCGGTCAACGGCCCGCGCACCGGCCGCGGGTCGACCGCATGAAAGCATGTCCCGGTGTCGAATCCCCGTGGCGGTCGAACCCCCAAGGTGGCGATGGTCGGTGGCGGGCAGCTGGCGCGGATGACCCATCAGGCGGCGATCGCGCTCGGGCAGTCGCTGCGGATCCTCGCGGTCTCTCCCGACGACCCGGCGGCGCAGGTGTCTCCCGACGTGGTGATCGGCGCGCACACCGACCTCGCCGCGTTGCGGGAAGCCGCCGCCGGCGCCGATGCGCTGACCTTCGACCACGAGCACGTCCCGCCGGAGCTCCTGGAGCAGCTGGTCGCCGAGCGCGTGCCGGTGTATCCGCCGCCGGCTGCGCTGCTGCACGCCCAGGACAAGCTGGTGATGCGCCGCAGGCTCTCGGCTTTGGGTGCGCCGGTGCCGCGGTTCGCGGCGGTGACCGGTCCCGACGATCTCGAGGCGTTCGCGCGCGAGGTCGGGGGCCCGCTGGTGGTCAAGGCCGCCCGCGGCGGCTACGACGGCCGCGGCGTCAGCCTCACCGACGACCTGGCGGCGGCCCACGAGGCGGTGGCGCGGTATCTGGCCGGCGGGGTCGCGGTGCTGGTGGAGGAGCGGGTTGCGATGCGCCGCGAGCTGGCGGCGCTGGTGGCGAGGTCGCCGTTCGGGCAGGGCGCGGCCTGGCCGGTCGTGGAGACCGTGCAGCGCGACGGCATCTGCGTGGAGGTGCTGGCCCCGGCGCCCGGCATCGACCCGGCTCTCGGCGCCGAGGCCGAGCAGCTGGCGCTGCGGCTGGCCGCCGAGCTGGGCGTGGTGGGCCTGCTGGCGGTGGAGCTGTTCGAGACGCCCGACGGCCGCCTGCTGGTCAACGAGCTGGCGATGCGGCCGCACAATTCGGGGCACTGGAGCATGGACGGTGCCCGCACCGGCCAGTTCGAGCAGCATCTGCGGGCGGTGCTCGACTATCCGCTGGGCGATACCACGCCGCTGGCACCGCTGACGGTGATGGCCAACATCCTCGGTGCGCCGCAGCAGCCGGCGATGAGCACCGACGAGCGGCTGCACCACCTGTTCGCGCGGATGCCGGACGTGCGGGTGCACCTCTACGGCAAGGCCGAGCGGCCGGGCCGCAAGATCGGCCACGTCAACCTGCTGGGCGAGCCGGGCCGCACGGTCGACGACGCCTACATCGCGGACCTGCGAGAACGCGCCCAGCGGGCGGCGTACTTCGTGTCGCACGCCGAGTGGACGGACGGATGGGACCCGCATGGTACCCGATGAGCGCGTGCGCGAAGAGCATGTGCCCGCCCGCGGCGGTCCGCGCGTCGGGCTGATCATGGGCAGCGACAGCGACTGGCCGGTCATGGAGGCCGCGGCGCAGGCGCTCGCGGAGTTCGACGTGCCGTTCGAGGTGGGCGTGGTGTCGGCGCACCGCACGCCGCAGCGCATGCTCGACTACGCCGCCGGCGCCGCGGGCCGCGGCATCGAGGTCATCGTCGCCGGCGCGGGCGGCGCCGCTCACCTGCCGGGCATGGTCGCGTCGGCGACGCCGCTGCCGGTGATCGGGGTGCCGGTGCCACTGGCTCGCCTCGACGGGCTGGATTCGCTGCTGTCGATCGTGCAGATGCCGGCCGGTGTCCCGGTGGCCACGGTGTCCATCGGCGGCGCCCGCAACGCCGGCCTGTTGGCGGTGCGCATCCTGGGCGCTTCGGACCCCGCGCTGCGCGGCCGCATCGAGCGGTTCCAGCGCGAGCTCTCCGACCTGGTGCTGGAAAAGGACCGGGCGCTGCGCGACCGGTTATTGGGCGCCGATGGGGACGCGTAAAGTTACCGACGAGTAGCTCGCTCGCGACACGCACGCGCAAGGAGGCCGAGATGGCTGGTTGGGCCGGAAATCCGTCGTTCGACGCATTCAAGCTCCCCGAGGAGCACGACGAACTGCGCGCCGCGATCCGCGCGCTCGCCGAGAAGGAGATCGCCCCGTACGCGGCCGAGGTCGACGAGCAGTCCAGGTTTCCGCAGGAGGCGCTCGACGCGCTGAACGCGTCCGGGTTCAGCGCGATCCACGTCCCCGAGGAGTACGACGGGCAGGGCGCCGACTCGGTGGCCGCCTGCATCGTGATCGAGGAGGTGGCGCGGGTCGACACCTCGGCGTCGCTGATCCCGGCCGTCAACAAGCTCGGCACCATGGGCCTGATCCTGCGCGGCTCCGAGGAGCTGAAGAAGCAGGTGCTCCCGTCGATCGCCGCCGGCGAGGCGATGGCGTCCTACGCGCTGTCCGAGCGGGAGGCCGGCAGCGACGCGGCCGCGATGCGCACCCGCGCGAAGGCCGACGGCGACGATTGGATCCTCAACGGCGCCAAGTGCTGGATCACCAACGGCGGCAAGTCCACCTGGTACACCGTCATGGCCGTCACCGACCCGGACAAGGGAGCCAACGGTATCTCGGCGTTCATGGTGCACGCCGACGACGAGGGTTTCACGGTCGGGCCGAAAGAGCGCAAGCTCGGCATCAAGGGCTCGCCGACCACCGAGCTGTACTTCGAGAACTGCCGCATCCCGGGCGACCGGATCATCGGCGAGCCGGGCACCGGCTTCAAGACCGCGCTGGCGACGCTCGACCACACCCGCCCCACCATCGGGGCCCAGGCCGTCGGCATCGCCCAGGGTGCGGTCGACGCCTGTCTGCAGTACGTCAAGGAGCGCAAGCAGTTCGGCCGCCCGATCGGCGACTTCCAGGCCGTGCAGTTCATGCTCGCCGACATGGCGATGAAGGTCGAGGCGGCGCGGCTGATGGTGTATTCGGCCGCGGCGCGCGCCGAGCGCGGCGAAGGCAACCTCGGCTTCATCTCCGCGGCGTCGAAGTGCTTCGCCTCCGACGTTGCGATGGAGGTCACCACCGACGCGGTGCAGCTGTTCGGCGGCTACGGCTACACGCAGGACTTCCCGGTCGAACGGATGATGCGCGACGCGAAGATCACCCAGATCTACGAGGGCACCAACCAGATCCAGCGCGTCGTGATGTCGCGGGCACTGCTGAGGTGAGCCGCGCTACGCCAGCAGCGCCGTGACCTTCTCCATGGTGCGGCGGCGCGGCATCGCGGCGGCGTCGGGATGGGCGACCTGCACCAGCGAGGCACCCGCCGCGAACACCGCCAGCAGGTTGGCCACCACCTCGTCGGCGTCGCGCCACGGGGCGGTCGACATGATCCGGTCGCCGGCGGTGTAGCCCCTCGCCTCGGCGACCGTGGTCGCCTGGGCTGCGACCTGCGCCGGTGATGCCCCGGCCAGCGCGGGGCCGGGATTCCGCTCGGCGGCGACGGTGTCGCCGTGCACCCGCACCGCGGTGGCGTAGTCGGTGACGCCGATCGGAAGGTCGGGCACCGGCTTGCCGAACGGATCGAGCGACAGCACCGCGACCTCGCCGCCGCCCGCCGCCGCGTCGGCCTCGTCGAGCCGGTCGGCGGTGCACAGCGCCAGGTCGGCCGGACCGCCGCCGATCACCGCCTCCGCCCCGATCCACCAGATGCCGAACAGCACCGCTGCGGTCTGCCAGTGCGCGGGGAGCAGCACCGCGGCCCGGGTGCCGGGCGCGGCGCCCAGCTCGTCGCGCAGCAGGTTGCCGGTCTTGGCCGCCCAGTTCGCCAGCGTCACCGCCGACAGCTCGATCCGCTCGCCGGTGGCGTCGTCGTAGTAGGTGATGCGCGGGCCGACGGGGTCCGACCGCACCAGCGGCTCCAGCAGCAGCCCGGTGAGCGTCTCGGTCAATTGACGCAGGCCGGGTCGTCGGAGCCCGCGGTGAGGATGGCCGGGGGAGGCGGCGGCGCGTCGGTGGCGGTGGCGTCTTCCGTCGTGGCCGACACCAGCGGCACCGTGGGGTCGCTGCCGTCGAGACCGGAGCCCGGTCCGGCGTAGTCGTCCGAGAGCACCACGCGCACCGTGCCTTCCGGCACCGAGGGCACCGCGACGACGGGCAGCCCGCCGAGGTCCTTGGCGACGGCCTGCGCGCCGAGGTCGTCGACCCTGGCGGCCTGGACCTGGGTGCGGGGGACCGCCCCGGTCTCGTTGTTGCCGACGTTGCCCGCGGTGAACCCCTTGTCGGTCAACACCGTCGACACGTTCGCGGCCAGCCCATTGATGTCGGTGTCGTTGAGGACGTCGACCGTGGTCTTGTCGGGCGAATAGGCGAGTTCCTCGGTCTTGCCCTCGGCCTGCCCGTCGAGCAGCCCGGTCACCCACTCCTTGACCGCGACCGGGTCGACGCGCACCACCGACTGCATGCCGTCGTCGCTCCACCCGGATTCGGTGATCACCGGGATGGTGGAGAAAGCCACGTTGCCCGCCGCCAGCGACTGCAACTGGTCGATGAAGTCCATGATGTCCCAGCCTTCGCTCAACACCACCGAGCGCTGGATGGCGTCCTGCAGCCGGTTCAGCGTGGCGGGCGAGGACAGCGTCTTGCTCGAGATCACCTGGTGGGCCAGCGACGCCATCACCACCTGCTGGCGCACCACCCGGTCGAGGTCGCCGCGCGGCAGGCCGTGGCGTTGACGGACGAAGCTCAGCGCCTGCGGCCCGTCGAGCTTCTGCCAGCCCGCCGGGAAGTCGGCACCCGAAAGGGGTTCGTACACCGCGTCTTTCAGGCAGACGTCGACGCCGCCGAGCGCATCGGTGATCAGCGAGAAGCCGAGCAGCCCGATCTCGGCGTAGTGGTCGACGGTGACGCCGGTGAGGTCGGCCACCGTCTCGATGAGCGCCTCGCGGCCCGCCTCGGTGGCCCGCGGCTCGGCCTGCGCCGGGTCGACGCCCTGCCGTTCGACGAGCTCGGTCATGCGCTCGGCCTTCACCTGCCCGAAGACGCCGTTGATCTTCGTCTTCCCCAGACCCGGTGCGGCGGTGTAGGTGTCGCGGGGAATCGAGATGGCGGTCGCGGAGCGCCCGTTGTTCGGGATGCGGACCAAGATGATGGTGTCGGTGTTGGTGGAGACGTCGTCGCCGGCGCGCAACGTCGCCAGCTCTTCCGCCGACAGCGGATTGCCGTGCGCGTCGGTGCGACTGTCCAGCCCGACGAGCAGGATGTCGACGGCGCCGTCCTCGCCGCCCTCGCCCAACAGCGGGCTGCTGATCTGGTTGATGCCGTCCTCGAACGACCGGATGCGACTCCACGCGACCCCGGTGCTCACCACGATGGCGAGCGCGAGCAGCGTGGCGGCGGCGCGGACCACGCCGCGGGCACCGACGGCGGTGCGGTGCGCAACGTCGGCAGGCATCAGTTCAGGCTACTGGGGGCCGCGCCGCGCGCGGTGTAAGCCGGGACCGGCGTGCCAGACTTGCCGCCATGTCGCCGCGGATCGTCATCACCGGTGCGGCCGGCCTGGTCGGTCGGACGCTCGCGGCTCACGCCCGGGCCGCCGGGCGCGAGGTGGCGGCGCTGAGCCACGCCGAGTGGGACGTCGCCGATCCGGCCGCCGGGTTCGACCGGGTGCGGGCGGGCGACGTGGTGGTGAACTGCGCGGCGTGGGCGCAGGTGGACGCCGCCGAGGCCGACCCCGCCGGCGCCCAGCGGGTCAACGGGGACGGGCCGGGCCATGTGGCGCGGGTCTGCGCGGCCGCCGGCGCCGGCCTCGTGCAGCTGTCCACCGACTATGTGTTCGACGGGTCGGCGGGCCGGCCGTACGACGTCGACGACGAGCCGGCGCCAATCTCGGCGTACGGCCGGACGAAGCTGGCGGGCGAGCGGGCGGCGCTGGCGGCGCTGCCGGACACGCGCGTCGTCCGCACCGCCTGGCTCTACGAGGGCCGCGACGGCGGGGACTTCGTCGCGGTGATGCGCCGTAAGGCCGCCGGCGGCGATGCCGTCGACGTGGTGGCCGACCAGGTCGGCTCGCCGACCTACGTCGTCGACCTGGTGGGGGCGCTGCTGCAGATCGTCGACGAGACGCTGCCCGGCCCGGTGCTGCACGCCGCGGGGGCGGGCGCCACCAGCCGCTACGAGCTCGCGCGGGCGGTGTTCGAGCTGGTGGGCGCCGATCCGGCGCGGGTGCGGCCCGTCGACAGCAGCGCCCATCCGCGACCCGCGCCCCGGCCGCCGTACTCGGCGCTGTCCTCGGCGGGCTCGGCCCGGGCCGGCCTGCGGCCGCTGCGGTCCTGGCGGGCGGCGCTCGCCGAGGCGCTGGCCGCCGCCGGCCACGGGATGTGAGGGCCCGCGGGGCCACCGTTACCCTCTACGCCGTGACCGACGACGCGCTGCCCGGCCGGCTGGCCGTCGTGACGGTGACGTACTCACCGGGGCCGCACCTCGACCGGTTCCTGGCGTCGCTCGGGCACGCCACCACCCGCGAGGTGTCGGTGGTGCTGGCCGACAACGGCTCGGTCGACGGCAGCGTGGAGGCGGCGGTGCAGCGCTATCCGAACGTCGAGCTGCTGCGCACCGGCGGCAACCTGGGCTACGGCAGCGCCGCCAACCGCGGTGTCGCCCACACGCCCGCCGACGAGTTCGTCGTCGTCGCCAACCCGGACGTGCAGTGGGGCCCGGGCAGCATCGACGCGCTGCTGGACGCCGCCCTGCGCTGGCCGCGCGCCGGCGCGCTGGGGCCGCTGATCCGCGACCCCGACGGATCGGTGTATCCGTCGGCCCGCCACCTGCCCAGCCTGGTGCGCGGCGGGATGCACGCCGTCGTCGGGCCGCTGTGGAAGTCGAACCCGTGGACCGTGGCCTACCGCCAGGAGCGCCAGGAACCCAGCGAACGTCCCGTCGGCTGGCTCTCGGGCAGCTGCCTGTTGCTGCGGCGCAAGGCCTTCGACGAGGTCGGCGGGTTCGACGAGCGCTACTTCATGTACATGGAGGACGTCGACCTCGGCGACCGGCTCGGCCGCGCCGGCTGGCAGAACGTCTACGTGCCGAGCGCGGAAGTGCTGCACGACAAGGGCCACGCCACCGGGCGCGACCCGGCCACCAACCTGGCGGCACACCATCGCAGCACCTACACCTATCTGGCGGACCGGCACCCCGGAGTGTGGCAGGCTCCGCTGCGGGGAACGATTCGGGCTGCGTTGCGGGCGCGCGCCGCGCTGGTGGTCCGGCAAGCGCGACGGCAGCGCGCGCAAGGAGGATGACATGGCTGATCCGGCGAAGGTGGACGCCGTGGTGCTGGTCGGCGGCAAGGGCACCCGGCTGCGGCCGCTCACGCTGTCGGCGCCCAAGCCGATGCTGCCCACCGCCGGCCTGCCGTTCCTGACCCACCTGCTGTCGCGCATCGCGGCGGCGGGCATCGAGCACGTCGTCATGGGCACCTCCTACAAGGCCGAGGTCTTCGAGGCCGAGTTCGGCGACGGCTCCAAGCTGGGCCTGCAGATCGACTACGTCACCGAGACCGAACCGCTGGGCACCGGCGGCGGCATCGCGAACGTGCGCCACAAGCTGCGCCACGACACCGCGCTGGTGTTCAACGGCGACGTGCTGTCGGGCGCCGACCTCGGCGCGCTGCTGGACACCCACACCGCCAACGCCGCCGACGTCACCCTGCACCTCGTGCGGGTCGGCGATCCGCGGGCGTTCGGCTGCGTGCCCACCGACGCCGACGGCCGGGTCACCGCCTTTCTGGAGAAAACGCAGGATCCGCCGACCGACCAGATCAACGCCGGCTGCTACGTGTTCAGCCGCTCGGTGATCGACGCGATCCCGCGCGACCGGCCCGTCTCCGTCGAGCGCGAGGTGTTCCCGCAGCTGCTCAGCGACGGGCTGCGGGTGTACGGCTACGTCGACGCGACCTACTGGCGCGACATGGGCACGCCGGAGGACTTCGTGCGCGGTTCCGCCGACCTGGTCCGGGGCATCGCGCCCTCACCCGCGCTCGGCGGGCACCGCGGCGAGTTCCTCATGCACGACGGCGCCGCGGTGGCGCCCGGCGCGCTGCTCATCGGCGGCACGGTCGTCGGGCGCGGCGCGGAGATCGGGCCGGGCGCCCGGCTCGACGGGGCGGTCATCTTCGACGGGGTCAAAATCGAGGCCGGCTCGGTGATCGAACGCTCGATCGTCGGATTCGGCGCCCGCATCGGCCCGCGGGCCCTCATCCGTGACGGCGTGATCGGCGACGGGGCCAACATCGGCGCCCGCTGCGAGCTGCTGCGCGGCGCCCGGGTGTGGCCGGGCGTCACACTGCCCGACGGCGGCCTGCGCTTCTCGACCGACGTCTGACACCCCCGCGAACGTTGATTACCCGTCGGCTTTCGCGGCCTGTCGGCGACGGGTAATCCACGTTCGGCGGAAGTGGGGTCAGCGGCGGGCGGCGGCGCGGGCGACCAGCGCCCGCAGCGCGGCGTCGGACTCCGGCGGCAGCGCGTCGACGGGCCACCACCGCAGGTCCAGCGACTCGTCGCTGAGCACGGGTTCGGCGCCCGGCGGCGCGACCGCCAGGAACTGGATGTCGAGGTGACGGGTCGGCACGCCCAGCGAGCAGGTGATCGGGTGCACGTGGAGCCCGACAGGCGCCGGGTGGAGCGTCAGGCGCGCGATGCCGGACTCCTCGGTGGCCTCGCGCAGCGCCGCCGCGGCGATGTCGGGATCGGTGTCCTCGCAGTGGCCGCCGAGCTGCACCCAGCGCCCGATCCGCGGGTGCAGCGTCAGCACCACGCGCTCGCCGGCCGCGTCGAGCACCGCGGCCGACGCCGTCACGTGGCCGGGCTCGCAGTCGCGCCGGCAGGCGTCGGGGCGGGCCAGCACGAACGCCAGCACCGCGTGGCGCAGCGCGTCGGCCGCGGCGTCGGGCGGCGCCCAGTCGCGCAGCACCGCGACGGTGGAGTCGTGCAGGCTCACCGCTGCACCAGCAGGGGTTCGACGCCGGCCGGCTCGCGGGGCTCGGGCGGCGTCTCGGGGTAGCCGACCGCGACGGCGCCCAGCGGCTCCCAGTCGGCCGGCAGCTCGAGCACGTCGCGGGTGTCGGCGGGCGCGAAGATCGTCGACCCTACCCAGCAGCTGCCCACGCCGCGCACCGCCAGCGCCACCAGCAGCCCCTGCACGGCGGCGCCGGCCGCGACGGTGAACATCGTGTGCTCGGCCGCGGTGCGGCGCGCATCGGGGTAGTGGTGCGCGCCGTCGGGCACCAGGCACGGGATCACCAGTTCCGGTGCGTCGTAGAGGAGCCGGCCTCTGGCGACGCGGCGGTCGACGGCCTCGGGCGGCAGTCCGTCGGCGGTGAGGTCGGCGCGCCAGCGGGCGGCCAGCGTGTCGAGCAGCCGGCGCCGCCGGTCGGCGGAGCGCACCCACACGAACCGCACCGGCCGGGTGTGGTGCGGCGCCGGCGCGGTGAGCGCCTCGGCGACCGCGGCTTCGACGAGCTCCGGCGGCACCGGGTCGGCGGTGAACCGCCGCACCGAGCGCCGCAGCAGCTGCGCCTGGCGGCGGCCCAGCGCAATGGCCTCCGCGGTGCCGAGCCAGAACAGGTCCTCTTCGCCGGGCCGCAGCAGCTGCCGGGCGGTGGAACCGTCGTCGGGCAGGTCGAGCCCGCGCACCACCGCGACCGGCACGCCGGTGAGCTTGCCCTTGACCAGATCGGCCGCCGCGGCGATCTCGTCGGCCACGGCCACCTCGGTGACGACGAGCTCGTTGCCGAACCGGTCGTGCTGCCCGGCGTACCCGAACAGCACGGGCACCCCCGCCGCGCCGATCGCGGCGTCGATCTGCCCGGTGCGCCACGCGCGTCCCATGGTGTCGGTGACGACCACGCCGACGGTGACCCCCAGCAGCTCGCGCAGCCGGTCGCGCAGGGCGGCCGCGCTGGCGTCGGGGTCCAGCGGCAGCAGCGCCAACTCGGTCGAAGAGACGTTGGAGCCGTCGACGCCGGCCGCGGCCTGGATCAGGCCGAGCGCGTTCTCGGTGATCAGCGTGCGGCCCTTGCGCGCCAGCACCCGCACGGCCTCGGTGTCGATCAGCTTGCGCCGCAACGTATCTCGCTCCTCGGGATCGGCGGGTGCGGCGACGATGCGGCCCTCGGTCTTGGAGAGCACCTTGCTGGTGACGACCACCACGTCGCCGTCGGCGAGCCAGGGTGCGGCCGTCGCGAGCGCTGCGGCGAGGTCGTCACCCGGCCCGAACTCGGGGAGCCCGGTCACCGGCAACAGCTCCACGGCGCCGGCCGTGCCGTGGTCGCGGGTCACCGCAGCTCCGCTGCGAGGTCGAGTCCGTGCCGCACCATCGCAGCGGTGGTCGGCGGATCGGTCATCAGCAGCGGCACGGATCGCACGGCCACGCCGTCGATCTCGGCGGCGTCGCCGGTGTGCACCAGCCAGCCGTCGAGGACGCCGGTGCGCGACCGGGCGCCGTAGTGCGCGCCGACCGCCTCCGAGGTCGGTGCCACCCCGATGACGCGCAGACACTCGTCGGCCATGCCGCGCAACGGTTTTCCCGCGACGATCGGGGAGTAGCCGATGACGGGCGCGGCGGTGGTGCGCAGCGCGGCGCGGATCCCCGGGATGGCCAGCACGGCGCCGATGGACACCACCGGGTTGGACGGCGCCAGGAACACGACGTCGGCGCCGGTGATCGCCTCGACGACGCCCGGTGCGGCAGTGGCCTTTTCGGCACCGACGAACGCGAAGCTGTGTGTCGGGAGCTGCGCCCGGTAGCGCACCCACCATTCCTGGAAGTGGATGGCGCGCCGGGCGTCCGGGTCGTCGGCCTCCGGGTCGGTGACGACGACGTGGGTTTCGCAGCGGTCGTCGCTGACGGGCAGCAGCCGGGCGCCGGGGGACCAGCGGTGGCACAGCGCCTCGGTGACCGCCGACAGCGGATAGCCGGCGCGCAACATCTGGGAGCGCACCAGGTGGGTCGCCAGGTCGCGGTCACCGAGGCCGAACCAGTCGGGCTGCACGCCGTAGGCGGCGAGTTCCTCCTTCGCGTTCCAGGTCTCGTCGCGGTGCCCCCAGCCGCGGTCCGGGTCGACGACGCCGCCGAGGGTGTACATGCAGGTGTCGAGGTCCGGGCAGATCCGCACGCCGTGCATCCAGGCGTCGTCGCCGACGTTGACGACGGCCGTCAGCTCATGGGAGTCGGCGGAGCCGCCGAACCGGCCCAGGCCGAGCGCGTGCTGCACGCCGAGCAGGAACCGGGCGCCACCGACGCCGCCGACCAGAACGGTGACCTTCACAGCGCTCGACCCTAACCGTCGCGACGGTGCCGGCACGCGCCCCGGGCGGCGGAGCGAAAGACACGCCGAGAATCACGACGCGCCGAATTGTCGGTGGTCAATGGTAATAATTCTGGTTTTGGCGCTTGACCGGACAAGATCAGCCGTGTCTAATCACATCAGTGTCATTTCCCGGTTCGCCAGCCGGTTCCGGTGTCGCAGACCGAGATTCGATCACTTGTTCGAAGTGGCCGACGATCACATCTTCATAGTGTTCCGCGTCGACGACATCAGGGAAATCAACGAATCGAGGAGGGCGAAAACGTGACTTTCGAGAGTTTCTCGCACTCGATGGACCTCACACCGCAGATTCCGGCGAGCCCGGCTGCTGTGGACGCCATGCGGCGTCCGCATCTCAGCCTGGTCTCCGACCGGACGGATCCGGTGATCGAGCCCGTCGGGGAAGAGTGGGACGACCTGTGGCAGGAGCGCGCGCTGTGCGCGCAGACCGATCCCGAGGCGTTCTTCCCGGAGAAGGGCGGCTCCACCCGCGAGGCCAAGCGCATCTGCTCGGGCTGCGAGGTGAAGGACGCCTGCCTGGAGTACGCACTGGCCAACGACGAGCGCTTCGGCATCTGGGGCGGGCTCTCGGAGCGGGAGCGCCGGCGCCTCAAGCGCGGCATCATCTGACGCCCGCGCCGCCACCGGCCACCGGCGTCAGTCGTCGCCCATCGTCGGGTCGATGACGGACGGCTCGACGCCCAGATACTGCGCCACCTCCGCCACCAACAGCTCGTGCAGCAGGTCCGCGAGCTCGTCGGCGTCCTTCGCCCGACGCTCGATCGGCCTGCGGAACAACACAATTCGCGCCCGGGTCGCATTCCCCCGCACGTCCACGCCCGCCGGGATCAAGCGGGCCAGCGCGATCGGCCCGTCGGCCACCACCTCCGGCGGCCACTGCACCGACTCCGGGTCTTTGGGGGAGATCCGCGGGATCTCGTCGACCGCGATGTCGAGCGAGGCCACCCGGTCCTGCCACCGCCGCTCGATCGGTTCGTAGGCCTCCAGCACCGCCATGTCGAACCGCTCCGCGCGGCTGCGCCAGCCCGGCAGGGTCGACGGCAGCAGCGGCCCCCGCATCCCGCGGCCGCGGCGCCGGCCCGCCGGCCGCCCACCCCGGCGCCGATCACTCACCGGCCGATCGTAACGGTTTGCGCACCGGCCCCAGCGGCGCTGCGTGTCCCGCCCCGAAGCCGCGCTGCGCCGCGATAGCCTCACCGACGTGAATGTTCCCCGTCGCTGCTGTCGGCCCGGGTGCCCGCACTATGCCGTGGCGACGCTGACGTTCGTGTACTCCGATTCCACGGCGGTGATCGGGCCGCTGGCCACCGTGCGCGAGCCGCACTCGTGGGACCTGTGCGTCGGCCACGCCGGGCGGATCACCGCGCCGCGCGGCTGGGAACTGGTGCGCCACGCCGGCCCGCTGCCGGAGAACCCCGACGAGGACGACCTGATCGCGCTCGCCAACGCGGTCCGCGAGGGCAACGGTACCGCCGGCGGCGGGCGAATCGTCGCCGGCTTCTCGGACCCGGCGCCGGGCACCTACGGCACCGCGCCCGTCATGCCGGCCGGGGCCGCGCCGCAGCCGGCGCCGCTGGGTCGGCAGAGTCCGGGGCGTCGTCGCGGTCACTTGCGCGTGCTGCCGGATCCGCCGCAGGACTGACGGCCGTCAGTCGGTCAGCACCATCATCGACGCGCCGCCCAGCAGGCGGATGGCGAAGTCTTCGTTGACGGCGCGCAGCGCTCGCCGGCCGACGCTGGTGACCTTCGTCCGCAGCGCGCGGTTCGGCAGCAGCTCGGCGCCGTGGGTGTAGTTCCAGTCGACGACGTGGTAGCCGCAGTCGGCGAGCGTCGCCAGCGCGGTGTCCTTGTAGAAGTAGTGCAGGTGGCCGATGCTCTTGCGCGCGCCCATGATCGAGCGGCCGCGCAGCAGGCCCTGCACCGAGAGGTCGAGCGGGATGTGGAACAGGTGGCGCGGCGCCCGCGGCCGCAGCGCCCGCAGGAAGGACATGTAGTCGTCGATGTGCTCGAACACGTCGATGGCCAGCAGCACGTCCGGCGGCTCGGCGTCGACGGCAAGGTAGTCGGCGTGGTGGAACCGCAGCCGGTCGGTGGCCTTGGGCGCCGCGATGGCATAGGCCTGCGGTGAGATGTCGTATCCGGTGAGCCGCGCGTTCGGGAAGCGGTCCGCGAGGTGCACCAGGATCTCGCCGGATCCGGTGCCCACCTCGACGATGTGGTCGGTGGGCACGGAGTTGCGCTGCAGGATGTCGGCGATCCACTGCGCCTTGAAGGGTGCGTCGGCGGCGTGCCAGTCCGGGTTGTGCGCCAGGTACTCGCCGGTCTCGTAGGGGGAATCCGTCATCGTCACCCTCGTCCGTCGCGTCGTCTGAGCCGGCCGATGCGCGACCGGAGCGGTGGGATCTCCGCCGCCGCACAGCATCGCAGATCCGCTCGCCGGCACCGGCGGTGGGTTTGCCGGCGCCGGTGCCAATTTCGGGCGGAGGCCGGCGGATCGGCTCACCGGGCCAGAGGTCGGGTGCGGCCGTGGACCGCCCGCTACGCTGGGCGCAAGCTCGCCGTCCGCCCGTCAGGAGTGTTGCTCGCCCATGTCCTTCTCCGCCGCGCAGGTCGACCGCGTCATCAAGGCCTACGACGTCCGTGGGCTGGTGGGGGAGGAGATCGACGAGGCCTTCGTCGCCGCCGTCGGCGGTGCCTTCGCGCGGCTGGTCCGAGACGAGCAGGCGGCGCCGCGCCGCGTCGCCGTCGGCTACGACATGCGGCCCAGCTCGCCCGCGCTGGCGGCGGCATTCGCCGACGGGGTGAGGAGCCAGGGCCTCGACGTGGTCCGCATCGGGCTCGCCTCGACCGACCAGCTGTACTTCGCATCCGGGCACCTCGACTGCCCCGGCGCGATGTTCACCGCGAGCCACAACCCCGCGGCGTACAACGGCATCAAGCTGTGCCGCGCCGGCGCGAAGCCCGTCGGCGCCGACACCGGCCTGCGCACCGTCGCCGCCGACGTCGTCGCCGGTGTCCCCGCGTTCGCCGGCGCGCCCGGCACGATCACCGACGTCGACGTGCTCGAGGACTACGGCGCCTTTCTGCGGTCGCTGGTCGACCTCACCGTGAGCCGGCCGCTGACGGTGGCGGTCGACGCCGGTAACG
Organism: Mycobacterium sp. MYCO198283; assembly: GCF_021213805.1. Taxonomy (GTDB): domain Bacteria; phylum Actinomycetota; class Actinomycetes; order Mycobacteriales; family Mycobacteriaceae; genus Mycobacterium. The sequence goes on along the minus strand of NZ_JAJQJI010000002.1, from coordinate 150,753 downwards.
GCATGGCCGGCCACACCGCCCCGGCCGTGTTCGGCCCGCTGCCGGGCATCACGCTCGAACCGCTGTACTTCGAGCTCGACGGTTCGTTTCCCCACCACGAGGCCAATCCGCTGGAGCCGGCCAACCTGGTGGACCTGCAACGATTCGTCGGTGCCGTCAACGCCGACATCGGCCTGGCCTTCGACGGGGACGCCGACCGCTGCTTCGTCATCGACGAGCAGGGCAACGCCGTGTCACCGTCGGCGGTCACCGCGCTCGTCGCCGCCCGCGAGCTGGCCCGCGAACCCGGCGCCACCGTCATCCACAACCTGATCACCTCGCGGGTGGTGCCCGAGCTGGTCGCCGAGCGGGGCGGCGCGCCGGTGCGCTCGCGCGTCGGGCACTCCTACATCAAGGCGCTCATGGCGCAGACCGGCGCCATCTTCGGCGGTGAGCACTCCGCGCACTACTACTTCCGGGACTTCTGGGGCGCCGACTCCGGCATGCTCGCCGCGTTGCACGTGCTCGCGGCGCTCGGCGAGCAGCAGCGGCCGCTGTCGGAGCTCATGGCCGACTACCAGCGCTACCACGCCTCCGGGGAGATCAACTTCCGGGTCGCCGACGCGCCGGCCTGTGTCGACGCCGTGCTCGCCCACTTCGGCAGCCGGGTCGCCGACGTCGACCACCTCGACGGGGTGACGGTCGACCTCGGTGGCGGCACCTGGTTCAACCTGCGGACCTCCAACACCGAACCGCTGCTGCGGCTCAACGTCGAAGCCCGCACCGCGGCCGACGTCGCGGCGCTCGTCGACGCCATCGGCGCGCAGGTCGAGGCGGCGGCCGCCCTGGACCGGGCGGCGCCGTGAGCGCACCGAGCTCCGCACCCGACCTCGACGACGCCGAGGGGCTGGCCGCCGCCGATCGCGACGGGCTGCTGCGGGCGGTCGCCACGGCCGGGGCCAGCGTGCGCGCCGTCGCCGCGACCGCCGCCGAGGGTGGGCTCGACGCGCTGCGCGACTCCCGCCCGCGCAGCGTCGTGTGGATCTCCGGGCGGGGCACCGCCGGAACCGCCGGGGCGTTGCTCGCGGCCGGCTGGGGTGCGACGAGCGTGGCCCCGATCGCGCCCGCGAGTGGCGTGCCGCCGTGGGTCGGTCCGCTCGACGTCGTCGTCGTCGCCGGTGACGATCCCGGCGACCCGGCGTTGGTGGCCGCCGCCTCCGGTGCGGTGCGCCGCGGCGCCCGGGTGGTGGTCGCCGCGCCGTTCGAGGGACCGCTGCGCGACGCGACCGCGGGCCGGGCGGCGGTGCTCGCGCCCCGGCTGTGGCTGCCCGATGCGTTCAACCTGAGCCGCTACCTGGCCGTCGGGCTGGTGACGCTCGCCGCGGTCGACCCGGTCGGCGGTGTCGACGTCGCGGCGCTGGCCGACGCCCTGGACGCCGAGGCGCTGCGCAACGCCCCGGCGGCGGAGATGTTCACCAACCCCGCCAAGGCGCTGGCGCAGCGGCTGTCCGGCGACCCGGCGGTGCTCACCGCCGACAGTGCGGCGCTACTCGCGGTCGCCCGGCACGGCAGCGCGACGCTGCTGCGCATCGCCGGGGCCGCGGTGCCGGCGGCGGAGCTGCCCGACGTGGTGACGGCCTCGCGCGACGGCATGCTCGCCACGGCCCGCGCGGTGACCGACATCTTCCACGACGACGAGCTCGACGGGCCGCGGCCGGGCCGCACCCGCGTGCTGGCGTTGGCGGCCCGCGACGAGCGGGCGGTGGTCGCCGCCCGGTTGGCCGCCGTGCCGGACGTCGACTTCCTCGACGTCGACGAGGCCGACACCGTCGTCCGCGGAGACCACGAGCCGGCCGTGCTGGCGGTGCGGCTGGAGATGGCGGCGGTGTACCTGCGGCTGCTGCGGAGCCCGGTGTGAACCGGCTGCGCGGCGCGGTGCGCACCTACGCCTGGGGATCGCGCACGGCGATCGCCGACTTCACCGGGCGTCAGACACCGACGCCCCATCCCGAGGCGGAGCTGTGGTTCGGGGCGCACCCGCAAGACCCGGCGTACCTGGAGACCGAGTCCGGCGAGCTGAGCCTGATCGACGCGGTGAACGCCGATCCCGACGGCCAGCTCGGTCCGGCCACCCGGCGCCGCTTCGGGGACCGGCTGCCGTTCCTGCTCAAGGTGCTCGCCGCCGACGAGCCGCTGTCGCTGCAGGCCCACCCCAGCGCCGCCCAGGCCGCCGAGGGCTTCCGTCGCGAAGAGGCCCAAGGCATCCCGATCAACTCGCCGACGCGCAACTACAAGGACGCCAGCCACAAGCCCGAGCTCATCGTGGCGCTGGGGCGGTTCGAAGCGCTCGCCGGGTTCCGCGACCCGGCCGACACCGTCGCGCTGCTGACTGCGCTGGCGGTGCCGCGGCTGGACCCGTACGTGGCGCTGTTGGCGGGTTCGTCGCCGGCCGACGGCCTGCGCGCGCTGTTCACCACCTGGATCACGATGCCGCAGCCCGGCCTCGACGAGCTGATCCCGGCGGTGATCGACGGGGCGATCGCCTACCTGCGTTCGGGCGCAACACGATTCGGCGCCGAGGTCCGCACGGTGCTCGAGCTGGGCGAGCGGTATCCGGGCGACGCGGGGGTGCTGGCCGCGATGCTGCTCAACCGGCTCACCCTGGCGCCGGGGGAGGGCATCTACCTGCCCGCCGGCAATCTGCACGCCTACCTCGAAGGCATCGGTGTGGAGGTGATGGCCAACTCCGACAACGTGTTACGGGGCGGGCTGACCCCCAAGCACGTCGACGTGCCGGAGCTGCTGCGGGTCCTCGACTTCCAGCCGGCCACGCCGGCGTCGCTGCGGCCGCAGACCGTGCGCGACGGCGCGGAGTCGTTCTACACCACGCCGGCGGCGGAGTTCGCCGCGTCGTGCGTCCACCTCGACGGCGAGCTCCTGGGTCACGAGGTGGACGCGGCCGTGCGCCACGACGGGCCGCAGATCCTGCTGTGCCTGGCCGGCTCGGTGCACGTCCACGCCAAGACGGATTCGCTGACGCTGCGGCGGGGCGAAGCGGCCTGGGTGGCGGCCGACGACGGCCCGATCCGGATGGTCGCCGACCGGCCCGCCCGGCTGTTCCGGGCGACCGTCGGTATCTGATCCGCTGACGACAGGGGAGGGCATGTGAGCGCCGGTCTGTTCGGTTTGCTCGACGACGTCGCGGCGCTGGCGCGGCTCGCGGCGGCATCGGTCGACGACATCGGCGCCGCGACCGGCCGCGCCACCGCCAAGGCCGCGGGCGTGGTGGTCGACGACACGGCGGTGACCCCGCAGTACGTCAGCGGCATCGCCGCCGAGCGCGAGCTGCCGATCATCAAGCGCATCGCGGTCGGCTCGCTGCGCAACAAGCTGCTGTTCATCCTCCCGGCCGCGCTGCTGCTGAGCCAATTCGCGCCGCGGCTGCTCACCCCGATCCTCATGCTCGGCGCCACCTATCTGTGCTTCGAGGGCGCGGAGAAGGTCCTGGCCCGCATCCTCGGAACGGGCGGCCACGACGCCCATGCGGCAACGGTCACCGGCACCGGCCGCGACGCCGAGGACCAGATGGCCAGCAGCGCGATCCGCACCGACTTCATCCTGTCCGCCGAGATCATGGTGATCGCGCTGAACGAGGTGGCGGCCGAGCGTTTCGTGCCGCGGCTGCTGATCCTGGTGGTCGTCGCGGTGGTGATCACCGCCGCGGTCTACGGCGTCGTCGGGGCGATCGTCAAGATGGACGACGTCGGACTGGCGCTGGCGCAACGGGATTCGCGGTTCTCGCAGCGGTTCGGCCGCGGCCTCGTGGTGGGGATGCCGAAGCTCTTGGCCGCGCTGTCGGTGATCGGCACCGTCGCGATGCTGTGGGTGGGCGGCCACATCCTGCTGGTCGGCAGCAACGAGCTCGGCCTGCATCCGCCCTACGAACTGGTGCACCATGCCCAGGAGGCGGTCCACTCCGCGGTCGCCGGTGTCGGCGCGGTGCTTTCGTGGCTGGTGAACACCGCGGCGTCGGCGGTGATCGGTCTGGTCGTCGGGGCGCTGGTGCTCGCGGTGGTGCACGCGCTGCCGTTGCGGCGCGCCGAGCACTGACGGCCGGTCAGCGCCCGGCGGCCACCGGTTGCCTGCGTCGGCGGGCGGCGCGCTTCTCGGCGATCAGCGCGCCCATGTTGTGCCGGATGGTGCGGCCCAGCACCTTGGGTGAGGGCACCATGTAGAGGCTGTCGAGCAGGCTGAAGCGGCGCAGGAACCATTCCGCCAGCACCGGATCGGTCTCGGCGGCGCCGAGGAACTGGTCGAACAGTCCACCGACCGGGCCGTACCAGCGCGGCGCCGGACCCGACGCGTTGTGCAGCGCGTGGTCGCCGATCGCGTTCATCATCCAGACCGGGAACGTCGTCTTCGCGGTGGCCTTCGCCAGCCGGCGCGGCAGCCCCGCGGGCCCGGCGGCGAGCGCGGTGCGCAGGTTGCCGGCCTGCAGCGACGTCATCGTCATGCCCTGGCCGTAGGTCGGGTTGAAGCTCACCACCGCGTCGCCGAACGGGATGATGCCCTCGGGGAACTCGGCCATCTTGTCGTACCGACGCCAGCGGCTCATCGGGTACTTGTGGAACGCCATCTCGCCCAGCGGCGTCCCCTGGCGCATCGCGTGCGCGAAGTGGGCGGGCAGGATCTCGTCGGCCAGCGCGCAGATCTCGTCGAAGGTGCGCGGCGGCTCGGCCTTGCCGGTGCCGAACGTGGTGACGTTCCAGTTGCCGTCCTCGTAATACAGCGCCCCGAGGCCGATCGGCTGTTCGCGCGACGCGCCGGCGACCACCACCTTCTCCCGCAGCAGCCCCTCGGGGATGTGCACGCGGTGCGTCGCGTAGGTGATGCCGACGTCGACGGTGTCTTCGCGCGGGCGGCCGTACCCCCAGGTCTCCAGCCAGACCGGCAGCCGGGTGCCGCGGCCCGTCGCGTCGACGACGAGGTCGGCGGCCACGGTGCTCGCGACACATTCCCCGTCGCTGCGCTCGCCCGCGTCGCATTCCCCGTCGCTGCGCTCGCCCCCGACACATTCCCCGTCGCTGCGCTCGCCCCCGACGCATTCCCCGTCGCTGCGCTCGCCCCCGGCATCGAGGACCACGCCGGTCACCCGCCGGGCGGTGGGGTCGTAGGCCGGTTCGCTGACCCCGCGGCGCACCAGCTCGACGTTCGGGATGGCCAGCGCGCGACGGCGGATCTGCCACTCCAGATGCGGCCGGCTCGGCACGTAGGCGGTGAACTCCTCTCGCAGCGTGTGCTGGGTGCCGAGCACATGTCCGGCCGCGCCGAAGTGGATGCAGTCCGGCCGGTTCTCCAGCATGGGCACGCCGGCGGCGACCATCTCGTCGAGCAGGCCGGGGAACAGCGCGTCGAACTCCGCCGCCCCGCGTGCCATCAACAGGTGCACGTGGCGGCCCTGCGGCACCGCGGTGCGGTTCGCCGGCTGCTCGGGCAGTTCGTCGCGTTCGAAGACCGTCACCCGGTCGTAGACATCGGACAGCACGCGTGCCGCGCACATGCCGGCGATGCTGCCCCCGATGACCACGGCATGATCGGTACTCCACCCCATCGGACGCACTGTAGTCGGTACATTTTCGGCCATGCGAATCACCGGTGGGCGGACGAAATCGGTCGAACAGTCCATCGCGGACACCGACGAACCGGGCACCCGCCTCCGGAAGGATCTCAGCTGGTGGGACCTCACGGTGTTCGGCGTCTCGGTGGTGATCGGTGCCGGCATCTTCACCATCACCGCGTCCACCGCCGGCAACATCACCGGCCCGGCCATCTCGCTGTCATTCGTGCTGGCCGCCGTGACCTGCGGGCTCGCCGCGCTGTGCTACGCCGAGTTCGCCTCGACCGTGCCGGTGGCGGGCAGCGCCTACACCTTCAGCTATGCGACGTTCGGCGAATTCGTGGCCTGGGTCATCGGGTGGGACCTGATCTTGGAGTTCGCGGTGGCCGCCGCCGTGGTGGCCAAGGGCTGGTCGAGTTACCTCGGCACCGTCTTCGAGTTCGGCGGCGGCGTGCTGCAGGTCGGCCGACTGTCGCTCGACTGGGGCGCCCTGCTCATCATCGCTGCGGTCACGGTGCTGCTGGCGATGGGCACCAAATTGTCGGCGAATTTCAGCCTGGCCATCACCGTCGTCAAGGTGGCCGTGGTGCTGCTGGTGGTGGTCGTCGGCGCCTTTTACATCGACGTCGACAACTACCGCCCGTTCATCCCGCCGGCCGAGCCGGCCGACGCGGGCGGGAGCGGCGCCGAGCAATCGCTGTTCTCGTTGCTCACCGGCGCCGTGGGGAGCAACTACGGCTGGTACGGCCTGCTGGCCGGCGCGTCGATCGTGTTCTTCGCGTTCATCGGCTTCGACATCGTCGCCACCACCGCCGAGGAGGTGAAGAACCCGCAACGCGACGTGCCCCGCGGCATCCTGGCGTCCCTGGCCATCGTCACCGTGCTCTACGTCGCGGTCGCGCTGGTGCTCTCCGGCATGGTGAGCTACACGCAGCTGCGGGAGGCCGGCGGCGATGCCAACCTGGCGACGGCATTCTCCGCGGTCGGCGTCGACTGGGCCGCGAAGATCATCTCGATCGGCGCGCTGGCCGGCCTGACCACGGTGGTGATCGTGCTGGTGCTGGGCCAGACCCGGGTGCTCTTCGCGATGTCGCGCGACGGGCTGCTGCCCCGGTCGCTGGCGCAGACCGGCAGCCGCGGCACCCCGGTGCGGATCACGGTCATCGTGGGCGTGGTGGTGGCGGTCGCGGCCTCGGTGTTCCCGATCAAGCGGCTCGAGGAAATGGTGAACATCGGCACGCTGTTCGCGTTCGTGCTGGTCTCGGCGGGCGTGATCGTGCTGCGGCGCAGCCGGCCGGATCTCGAGCGCGGCTTCCGCGCGCCGCTGGTGCCCGTGCTGCCCATCCTGTCGATCGTCGCGTGCTGCTGGCTGATGCTGAACCTCACCGGGCTCACCTGGATCCGGTTCGGCGGCTGGATGGCGCTCGGGTTGATCGTGTACCTGGTCTACGGCCGCCGGCATTCGGCGCTCGCGCACCGGGAGGCCGCCGAGGTGCACTGACTCGCCGTTTACAAAATGCCGTCGGATGTCTAGACATCCGACACTGTGACGCTTAAAGTCAAGCGCATGACGACGACGAGCGACCCCACGGCCGTCTGCCGGTGGCAGGACCGGAAACGCCGGCTCTGGTTGCTGGGGCTCATCGCCCCGACGGCGCTGTTCGTGATGCTCCCGGTGGTGTGGGCGCTCAACCGGGCCGGCTGGCACGCCGCCGCGCAGGTGCCCTTCTGGGTGGGCCCACTGCTGGTGTACGTGTTGCTCCCCGTCCTCGACCTGCGATTCGGGCCGGACGGGCAGAACCCGCCCGAGGAGGCGATGGAGCGGCTGGAGCGCGACCGCTACTACCGCTACTGCACCTACGCCTACATCCCGTGCCAGTACGCGGCGGTCCTCCTGGCGGCCTATCTGTTCACCGCCGACGACCTCGGCTGGCTGGGATTCGACGGCGGGCTGGGCTGGCCGGCGAAGATCGGGCTGGCGCTCTCGGTGGGCGTGCTGGGCGGGGTGGGCATCAACACCGCTCACGAACTCGGACACAAGGTAGTAAGACTCGAGCGCTGGCTGTCGAAGATCACGCTGGCGCAGACCTGCTATGGCCACTTCTACGTCGAGCACAACCGCGGCCACCACGCCCGGGTCGCCACGCCGGAGGACCCGGCCAGCGCCCGGTTCGGCGAAACGTTCTGGGAGTTCCTGCCGCGCAGCGTCTGGGGCAGCCTGCGCTCGGCATGGCAGCTGGAGGCACGAAAGTTCAGGCGCCGCAACAAGAGTCCGTTCCGGTGGGACAACGACGTCCTCAACGCCTGGGCGATGTCGGCGGTGCTGTGGGGAACGCTGATCGCGGTGTTCGGCGTCGAGCTCGTTCCGTTCGTCGTCATCCAGGCGGTCTACGGCTTCACCCTGCTGGAGACGGTGAACTACCTGGAGCACTACGGCCTGCTCCGCAAGCGGCTGCCCAGCGGCCGCTACGAGCGGTGCCGGCCCGAGCACAGCTGGAATTCCGACCACATCGTGACGAATCTGTTCCTGTACCACCTGCAGCGGCACAGCGACCATCACGCCAACCCCGCCCGGCGCTACCAAACCCTCCGCAGCTTCGCCGAGGCGCCGAGCCTGCCCAGCGGCTACGCGTCGATGATCACGTTGGCCTACATCCCGCCACTGTGGCGGAAGGTGATGGATCGTCGCGTGCTGGAGCACTACGACGGCGACATCACGCGCGTGAACATCGACCCTCGCCGCCGGGAGCGCATTCTCGCCCGCTACACCGGCTGACCCGCGGTCATCGCCCCGACGCCCATGCGCTGCACAGCGCATGGGCGTTCTGCTGTGTGCATCACCGGACGAGGTAGGGGCTTGCCATAGCAGCGCCAGGAAACCACTTTTCTGACGCCGCCGTCAGTCGCTGACGACGGGTTGCGGTTTGCTGAAATTGCGCGTTGCCGACACTTGTCTGTGTTGAAGCGCACTGCATAGCGCTTGACCAAAGGTAGCGAATCGGTCACAGTGATGTCGCGAAAGCGACGCGCCGGCTGGGCCGGCGTGGCAGTCGAGTTAACACCGCAGAGATTGCTGTCGGATCAACGAAGGGCAGGTTCATGCAGATGCTCCAGGTGCCGTCCGCGACCCGTTCGGTCGGGACGCCGTGGTACGACCGCAAACGGCACCTGTGGCTGATGGGGCTGATCGCGCCCACCATGCCGATCCTGCTGGCGCCGGTGTACTTCGTCGGCGCCGCGCTCGGCCACCCCGGCGTCCTCGGCTGGCTGTGCTGGACGGGCCCCTTCCTCATGCACGTCGTCATCCCGCTGCTCGACTGGCGCGTCGGCGTCGACGGCCGCAATCCCCCCGAAGACGTCATCGCCGAACTCGAGGACGACCCGCACTACCGCTGGTGCATCTACGCCTACATCCCGTTCCAGTACGTCACGGTCGTCGTCTCGGCGTACCTGTTCACCGCAGCCGACCTGGCCTGGATCGGTCATCCGGGGCCGCTGGGGTGGCCGGCGAAACTCGGCCTGGCGATCTCCGTCGGCATCCTCGGCGGCCTGGCGATCAACACCGCCCACGAGCTGGGACACAAGCGCGAGGACCTGGAGCGCCGGCTGGCCCGGATCACGCTCGCGCAGACGTTCTACGGCCACTTCTACGTCGAGCACAACCGCGGCCACCACGTCCGTGTCGCGACCCCGGAGGATCCGGCGAGCGCCCGCTTCGGCGAGAGTCTCTGGGCGTTCTGGCTGCGCAGCATCGTCGGCGGGGTGCGGTCCTCGTGGCGGCTGGAGGCCGCGCGGCTGCGTCGCGACGGCGTGCCGGTGCTCAGCCGCCACAACGACGTGCTGACCTGCTGGCTGATGTCGGTGATCTTCTGGGCCGTGCTCGTCGCGGCGTTCGGGCCGGGGCTGCTGCCGCTGGTGCTCATCCAGGCCTGGTGCGGGGTGACGCTGCTCGAAGCCGTGAACTACACCGAGCACTACGGGCTGCTGCGTCGCCGGCTGCCGAGCGGCCGCTACGAACGCTGCGCGCCCGAACACAGCTGGAACTCCGACCATCTGGTGACCAACCTGCTGCTCTACCACCTGCAGCGGCACAGCGACCATCACGCGAACCCGATGCGGCGCTATCAGACGCTGCGCACCTTCGACGAGGCGCCCAACCTCCCCAGCGGGTACGCCGCCATGGTCACGCTGGCCTACCTGCCGCCGCTGTGGCGCAAGGTGATGGACCACCGGGTGCTCGCGCACTACGACGGCGACATCACCCGGGTGAACATCGACCCCCGCAAGCGGGCGGCGGTGCTGGCCCGCCACGGGCGCCGAGCGGAACCGGCCCGATGACCGCCGGGTACCGCATGTTCCGGTGCATGTTGTGCGGCTTCGAATACGACGAGGAACTCGGCTGGCCCGACGAGGGCATCGCGGCCGGAACGCGCTGGGACGACGTCCCCGACGACTGGAGCTGCCCGGACTGCGGCGCCGCCAAGCGCGACTTCGCGATGGTCGAGGTGGTCCGCTGACCGCCGCGGGAGCGGGTTGACGCACCGGAGCCGCCGATGCGAAGGTCGCCGCTGTGGCAGCGCGCAGAGTCGGCATCCGGGTGCCGTACGCCGAGGCGTCGCGGGCGCTGCTGCGCGACTCGATCCTCGACGGCATGCACGACCTGCTGCTCCGCCGGGACTGGTCGGCGGTCACGCTCGCCGACGTCGCCAAGGCCGCCGGCGTCAGCCGGCAGACGATCTACAACGAGTTCGGTTCCCGGCAGGGGCTCGCCGAGGCCTACGCGATGCGGCTGGCGGACCGGCTGGTGGACGCCGTCGACGCCGCGATCGAGGACAACGAAGGCGACATCGCCGCCGCGCTGTCGCAGGGGTTCGGCGCCTTCTTCACCCGAACCGCGTCGGATCCGCTGGTGGTGTCGCTGCTGTCCGGTGCGGCGAAACCCGACCTGCTGCAGCTGATCACCACCGGCAGCGGGCCGATCATCGCCCGGTGCTCGCAGCGGCTGCAGGAGTCGTTCGAGAACAGCTGGGTGAAAGCCGCCGCCGAGGACGCCGGCGTGCTGGCGCGGGCGATCGTGCGGCTGGCGATGAGCTACGTCTCGATGCCACCGGAGGCCGACCACGTCACCAGCGAGGCCGTCGCCGCGGACCTGGCGCGATTACTGACTCCGTTCGCCGAGCGATACGGTGTGTACCAGCACTGACCGCCGAGGTGGACGACACGCGCCCGCGGCCGGTCCCACACCAAGCCCATTTCGAGGAAGGCCCGCATGACCACAACCGAGCAGCGGCTCACCGTCGACCACCGAGGCGGCATCGACTTCAAGGTGGCCGACCTGTCCCTCGCCGAGTTCGGGCGCAAGGAGATCCGGCTGGCCGAGCACGAGATGCCGGGCCTGATGGCGCTGCGCCGCGAGTACCACGACGTGCAGCCGCTCAAGGGCGCGCGGATCTCGGGCTCCCTGCACATGACCGTGCAGACCGCGGTGCTCATCGAGACCTTGACGGCGCTCGGCGCCGAGGTCCGGTGGGCCAGTTGCAACATCTTCTCCACGCAGGACCACGCGGCCGCGGCCGTGGTCGTCGGCCCGTACGGCACGCCCGAGGAGCCCCAGGGCGTGCCGGTGTTCGCCTGGAAGGGCGAGACGCTGGAGGAGTACTGGTGGGCCGCCGAGCAGATGCTGACCTGGCCCGGTAAGCCGGCGAACATGATCCTCGACGACGGCGGCGACGCCACCATGCTGGTGCTGCGCGGCGCCGAGTTCGAGGCCGCCGGCGTGGTGCCGCCCACCGAGGACGACGACCCGGCCGAGTGGAAGGTCTTCCTGGCGCTGGTCCGCTCGCGCTTCGAGACCGAAAAGGACAAGTGGACCAAGATCGCGCAGTCGGTCAAGGGCGTCACGGAGGAGACCACCACCGGTGTGCTGCGCCTGACGCAGTTCGCGGCCGCGGGCACGCTGGCGTTCCCGGCGATCAACGTCAACGACTCGGTGACCAAGAGCAAGTTCGACAACAAGTACGGCACCCGGCACTCGCTGATCGACGGCATCAACCGCGGCACCGACGTGCTCATCGGCGGCAAGAAGGTGCTGATCTGCGGCTACGGCGACGTGGGTAAGGGCTGCGCGGAGTCGCTGGCCGGGCAGGGCGCGCGCGTGCAGGTCACCGAGATCGACCCGATCAACGCGCTGCAGGCGCTGATGGACGGCTTCGACGTCGTGACCGTCGAGCAGGCCATCTCCCACGCCGACATCGTCATCACCTCGACCGGCAACAAGGACATCATCACCCTCGACCACATGAAGGCGATGAAGGACAAGGCCATCCTCGGCAACATCGGCCACTTCGACAACGAGATCGACATGGCGGCGCTGGAGCGCTCCGGTGCCACCCGCATCAACATCAAGCCGCAGGTCGACGAGTGGGCCTTCGACGACGGCCACTCGATCATCGTGCTCAGTGAGGGCCGGCTGCTGAACCTGGGCAACGCCACGGGCCACCCGTCGTTCGTGATGAGCAACAGCTTCTCCAACCAGGTGATCGCGCAGATCGAGCTGTGGACCAAGAACGACGAGTACGACAACGAGGTCTACCGGCTGGCCAAGCACCTTGACGAGAAGGTCGCGCGGATCCACGTGGAGGCGCTGGGCGGCACGCTCACCAAGCTCACCAAGGAGCAGGCGGAGTACATCAACGTCGACGTCGAGGGCCCCTACAAGCCGGACCACTACCGCTACTGATGGCGTGCTCCTCGCGATAGAGGGAGTCGACGGCGCGGGGAAACGCACCATCGCGACCGGGCTGCGCGACGTGCTGGTGGCGCGGGGCCGCACGGTGGCGACGCTGGCGTTCCCGCGCTACGGGCGGTCGGTGACGGCGGATCTGGCCGCCGAGGCGCTGCGCGGCCACCACGGCGATCTCGCCGACTCGGTGTACGCGATGGCGACGCTGTTCGCGCTGGACCGCGCCGACGCCCGCGACGAACTCGACGGGCTGCGCGCCGCGCACGACGTCGTGATCCTCGACCGCTACGTCGCGTCCAACGCCGCCTACAGCGCCGCCCGGCTGCATCAGGACGGCGCCGGTGAGGCGGTGGAGTGGGTGCGGCGGCTGGAACACGACCGGCTCGGGCTGCCGGTGTGCGACGTGCAGCTGCTGCTCGACGTCCCGGTCGACGTCGCCGACGCCCGCGCCCGCCACCGCGAGACCGCCGAGGTGGGCCGCGACCGCGACGCCTACGAACGCGACGCCGACCTGCAGCGGCGCACCGGCGAGGTGTACCGGCAGCTCGCCGCGGCCGGCTGGGGTGGGCGCTGGCTGCGGGTGGGACCGGACGCGCTGGCCGCTGACGTCGTGGCAGAACTCGCCGGCTGATACCACACGCCGGTGTTTCGTAGCCGGGTTTTGTCGCGGTGTGGTGACACCATGGACGCCATGAGGCAACGGATCCTGGTCGTCGACGACGACGCATCGCTGGCCGAGATGCTGACCATCGTGCTGCGGGGCGAGGGCTTCGACACCGCAGTGGTCGGTGACGGCACCCAGGCGCTGACGGCGGTGCGCGAGTTGCGGCCCGACCTGGTGCTGCTCGACCTGATGCTGCCCGGCATGAACGGCATCGACGTGTGCCGCGTGCTGCGGGCGGACTCGGGGGTGCCGATCGTCATGCTGACGGCCAAGACCGACACCGTCGACGTCGTGCTGGGCCTGGAGTCCGGCGCCGACGACTACGTGATGAAGCCGTTCAAGCCCAAGGAGCTCGTCGCCCGCGTGCGCGCCCGGCTGCGGCGCAACGACGACGAGCCGGCGGAGATGCTGTCCATCGCCGACGTCGACATCGACGTGCCCGCCCACAAGGTCACCCGCAACGGCGAACAGATCTCGCTGACGCCGCTGGAGTTCGACCTGCTGGTGGCGCTGGCACGCAAACCACGGCAGGTGTTTACTCGGGATGTGCTGCTCGAACAGGTGTGGGGCTACCGCCACCCTGCCGACACCCGGCTGGTGAACGTCCACGTGCAGCGGCTGCGGGCCAAGGTCGAGAAGGATCCGGAGAACCCGCAGGTGGTGCTCACCGTTCGAGGAGTGGGATACAAGGCCGGACCTCCGTGATGTGCTCGTGAGGCCTGACGCGGGGCGGCGGCCGTGATCCGCGGCTCCCGTCGGCGGGGCCGGTGGGGGCGTTCGGGGCCGGTGCTGCGCGGCATGACCGCGCTCGGCCGCGCGGTGGCGCACCTGTGGCGGCGCTCGCTGCAGCTCCGGGTGGTCGTGCTCACCCTCGGGCTGTCGCTGGCCGTCATCATGGTGCTCGGCTTCGTGTTGACCAGCCAGATCACCGACCGGATCCTGCAGGTCAAGGTCCGCGCCGCCACCGAGGACATCGAGCGCGCCCGCAACACCGTGACCGGCATCGTCGGCGGTGAGGAGAGCCGGTCGCTCGACTCCAGCCTGCAGCTCGCCCGCAACACCCTCACCGACCGGCTCACCGACCCGTCCACCGGCGGCGGGCTGGCGGGCGCGTTCGAGGCCGTGCTGATCGTTCCCGGCGACGGTCCGCGAGCCGCCACCGCCGCCGGACCGGTCAGCGAGATCCCGCAGTCCCTGCGTGAATTCGTCCAGGCCGGCCAGGTCAGCTACCAGTACGCGACCGTGCACACCGACGGCTATTCCGGGCCCGCGCTGATCGTCGGCTCGCCGACCACGTCGACGGCGGTCACCGCGCTCGAGCTGTACCTGATCTTCCCGCTGTCCAACGAGGAGAGCACGATCTCGCTGGTGCGCGGCACCATGGCGACCGGCGGCGTGGTGCTGCTGGGCCTGCTCGCCGCGATCGCGCTGCTGGTCTCCCGGCAGATCGTGCTGCCGGTGCGGTCGGCGTCCCGCATCGCCGAACGGTTCGCCGAGGGCCACCTCACCGAACGGATGCCGGTGCGCGGCGAGGACGACATGGCCCGGCTGGCGATGTCGTTCAACGACATGGCAGAGAGCCTGTCGCGCCAGATCACCCAGCTCGAAGAGTTCGGCAACCTGCAGCGCCGCTTCACCTCCGACGTCAGCCACGAGCTGCGCACGCCGCTGACCACGGTGCGGATGGCCGCCGACCTGCTCTACGAGGACCGCGACGCGCTCGACCCCGCGCTCAAGCGCTCCACCGAACTCATGGTGTCCGAGCTCGACCGGTTCGAGACGCTGCTCGCCGACCTGCTGGAGATCTCCCGCCACGACGCCGGCGTCGCCGAACTGTCCGTCGAATCGGTGGACCTGCGCGACACCGTCCGCAGCGCGCTCGACAACGTCGGCCACCTCGCCGACGACGCCGGCGTCGAGTTGATCGTCGACCTGCCCGACGACGGCGTGATCGCCGAGGTCGACCCGCGCCGCGTGGAACGGATCCTGCGCAACCTGATCGCCAACGCGATCGACCACGCCGAGCACAAGCCGGTACGGATCCGGATGGCCGCCGACGTCGACACCGTGGCCGTCACCGTCCGCGACCACGGCGTCGGGTTGCGGCCCGGCGAGGAGAAGCTGGTGTTCAGCCGGTTCTGGCGCTCCGACCCGTCGCGGGTGCGCCGCTCGGGAGGCACCGGGCTGGGGCTGGCCATCAGCATCGAGGACGCCCGGCTGCACCAGGGGCGGCTGGAGGCGTGGGGCGAACCGGGCAACGGCGCCTGCTTCCGGCTGACGCTGCCGCTGGTGCGCGGCCACAAGGTGACCACCAGCCCGCTGCCGCTCAAGCCGATGGCGCCCGAGCGTTCGGAGCGCCGGCACCGCCACCGCGAGCCGGCGGAGTCGTCGTGAAGCTCGTCGCGGCTCTAGCGATGGTCCTTGCGGTGGTCTGCGCCGGCTGTGCCGGTGTGCCGGACTCGTCGGCGCCGCAGGCCGTCGGCACGGTCGAGCGGCCCGCCCCGCCGAGCCTGCCCGAACCGACGCCCGGCATGGATCCCGACGTGCTGCTGCGCGAATTCCTCAAGGCCACCGCCGACCCGGCGAACCGGCACCTGGCGGCGCGCCAATTCCTCACCCCGGCGGCGTCGCGGGCCTGGGACGACGCCGGCAGCGCGCTGCTGATCGACCGGGTGGTGTTCGTCGAGACGCGCACCAGCGACCGGGTGAGCGTGACGATGCGCGCCGAGGTGCTCGGCTCGCTGTCGGACATCGGGGTGTTCGAGACCGGCGCCGGGCCGCTGCCCGACCCCGGCCCGATCGAGCTGGTGAAGACCCCGGACGGCTGGCGGATCGACGAACTGCCCAACGGGGTGTTCCTCGACTGGCAGCAGTTCCAGGAGACATACAAGCGCCACACCCTGTACTTCGTCGACCCGACCGGCAAGACCGTCGTGCCGGACCCGCGCTACGTGGCGGTGTCGGCTCCCGACCAGCTCGCCACCGAGCTCGTCACCAAGCTGATCGGCGGACCGCGCCCGCAGATCGCCGACGCGGTGCGCAACCTGCTCGCCCCGCCGCTCGCGCTGCGCGGGCCCGTCACGCGCGCCGACGGCGGCAAGACCGGGATCGGCAAGGGGTACGGCGGAGCCCGGGTCGAGTTGCAGAACCTGCAGACCACCGACCCGCAGAGCCGCCAGCTGCTCGCCGCCCAACTCGTCTGGACGCTGTCGCGCTCCGACATCCGCGGGCCCTACGTGCTGACCGTGGACGGTGCCGCGCTCGACGAACGGTTCGCCGACGGCTGGGACACCGCCGACGTGGCGGCCACCGATCCGGGTGCGGTCGACGGCGTCGCGGCCGGCGTCCACGCCCTGCTCGGCGGCTCGCTCGTGGCGCTCGACGCCAACCGCACGGTGAGCGTCGCCGGCCAGTTCGGGCAGCTGGCCGGCCAGCGATCGGCCATGCTGTCGCGCAGCGGCCGCGAAGTGGCGTCGGTGGTGGTCGAGCGACCCGGCGCGCCCGACGAGTCGGCGGCGCTGTGGGTCGGGGAGCTGGGCGGGGGCGCCGTCGAGGCCACCCGGGCGCGCACCATGACCCGGCCGACCTGGGCGCTCGACGACGCGGTGTGGGTGGTCGTCGACGGCAACGCGGTGGTGCGGGTGATCCGCGAGGTCGCCTCGGGCCAGCCCGCGCGGATTCCCGTCGACGCCGGCGCCGTGGCGGCCCGCTTCCCCGGACCGATCGCCGAGCTGCAGCTGTCGCGCGACAGCACGCGCGCCGCCATGGTGATCGAGGGCCAGGTGATCCTCGCCAACGTCGCGCAGACCCCTACCGGCGGCTACGCGCTGAGCCACCCGCGCCGGCTCGGCTTCGGTCTCGGCCAGTCGGTGGTGTCGCTGTCCTGGCGCACCGGCGACGACATCGTCGTCGGCCGCACGGACCCGCAGCACCCGGTGTCCTACGTCAACCTCGACGGCGTGAACTCCGACGGCCCCAGCCGCGGCTTGACCGCGCCGGTGACCGCGATCGCCGCCAACCCGTCGAACATCTTCGTCGCCGACCGGCGCGGCGTGCTGCAGCTCGCGGGCTCGGCCGCCGAAGGCGACCAGCAGTGGACCGAGGTCCGCCCGCTGATGCAGGCCGGCACGGTTCCGGTACTGCCCGGCTGACCCTCGCCGAAATCGCATTCCCGGTCGTTGCCGGCGCCGAATGACGACCGGGAATGCAGTTTCGCGGGACGTGTCGGTGGCCACCGCAACACTGGCGGCGTGCTCGACCTGGTGCTCCCGCTCACGTGCGGCGGCTGCGGCGCGCCCGCCACGCGCTGGTGTGCGGCCTGCGCGCGAACACTCGCGCCCGCGCCCGACGCGCCCCGGCTCGTCACGCCGCGCGTCGACCCGGGTGTCCCGGTGTTCAGCCTCGGCCGCTACGCCGGCCCGCGGCGGGCGGCGATCGTCGCGTTCAAGGAGCACGGCCGTGCCGACCTCGCCGCCCCGCTCGCCGACGCGGTGACGACGGGGCTGCGCCGGCTCTACGCCTGGCGGCTGGTCACCCCGCCGCTCGTCCTGGTGCCTGCGCCGACCCGCCGGCTCTCGGCGCGGCGCCGCGGCGGCGACCCGGTCACCCGCCTCGCGGTCACGGCGGCCCGGCGGCTCCCGCACACCACCGTGTCGCCCGTGCTGCGGCTGCGGGCGTTCACGAAGGACTCCGTCGGGCTCTCCGGCGCCGCGCGCCAGCACAACATCGCCGGCAACGTCGTGCTGCGCCGGGCGGCGCGGCTGCCCGGCGCGCCGGTGCTCCTCGTCGACGACATCGTCACCACCGGTGCGACGGCCGCCGAGTCGGTCCGCATGCTCGCCGCCGGCGGGGCCGCCGTCCTCGGCGTCCTGGTCGTCGCGCACGCCTGAGCGCGGTCGGACGCTGTCGTCGAGCCGAATCGGTGGCCGCCAGGGTGAACTCCGACTACCTTCGACATGAATCGACCGTGAGAAGAACGGGTCCGGTCCGCAAACCGGATTCCAAGTGTCATCCGACCACGGTGAGGAGGTGGTTATCACCCTCTCGCGCCGGCCGCTGCACACCTACACGTTCGCTTGTCTCGACTGCCGGCGCATCGTCCGCATCAGTTCCGCACGCGCACCTTCGCGTGCGACCGCCGTAGCAGAAACGAGCTGTCACGTATGTCCAGTAAGTCTGTGGAAGCCCCAGGATTCACCATCGACCCCGACTCCTTCGACGAATCGGAGGAGCGCCGCCCCGCCGCCGATGTGGTGGTGAAGGGCCGCAACGTCGAGATTCCCGACCATTACCGCACGTACGTCTCGCAGAAACTCGCCCGTCTCGAACGGTTCGACCGCAGCATCTACCTGTTCGACGTCGAACTCGACCACGAGAAGAACCGGCGGCAGCGCAAGAACTGCCAGCACGTCGAGATCACCGCGCGCGGGCGGGGGCCGGTGGTGCGCGGCGAGGCCTGCGCGGACAGCTTCTACGGCGCCTTCGAGGCCGCGGTGAGCAAGCTCGAGAACCGGCTGCGCCGCAGTAAGGATCGCCGCAAGGTGCACTACGGCGACAAGACCCCGACGTCGCTGGCCGAGGCGACCGCCCTGGCGCCCGACTCCACGGAATTCGCCGCCGACTTCAGTTCGCGGCCCGCCGACGGGGCCGCGGCCGGCGAAGCCTTCGACGACGGCGTCGTGCCCCACGAGCCGGGCCGCATCGTGCGCGTCAAGGACCACCCGGCGCGCCCCATGAGCGTCGACGACGCGCTCTACGAGATGGAGCTCGTCGGCCACGACTTCTTCCTCTTCCACGACGAGCACACCGACCGGCCCTCGGTGGTGTACCGGCGCCACGCCTTCGACTACGGACTCATCCGGCTCGCGCCGCCGGAGGGCTGACCCCCGGGACCCTCCCCGTCGCTTCGCTCGCCCCTGGACCTTCCCGCCGCTTCGCTCGCCCCTGGGACGCGCGCAGACCCCGGGCGATCAGCCATGTCCCCTACCATGGTTCGAGGGACGCGGCCGGATCGGCTGCGCAAACGAATCCGAAGCAGGGGATAAGCGTGCTCACCAGATTGCTGCGAGTCGGCGAGGGCCGCATGGTCAAGCGGCTGAAGAAGGTCGCCGATTACGTCGGCACCCTTTCCGACGACGTCGAGGCACTGACCGACGCGGAGCTGCGGGCCAAGACCGACGAGTTCCGCCAGCGCGTGCAAGACGGTGAGTCGCTCGACGACCTGCTGCCCGAGGCGTTCGCGGTGGCGCGCGAGGCGGCGTGGCGCGTGCTGAGCCAGCGCCCGTTCGACGTGCAGGTGATGGGCGGCGCGGCGCTGCACTTCGGCAACGTCGCCGAGATGAAGACCGGCGAGGGCAAGACGCTGACCGCCGTGCTGCCCGCCTACCTCAACGCGCTGTCGGGCAAGGGCGTGCACCTGGTCACGGTCAACGACTACCTCGCCAAGCGCGACAGCGAATGGATGGGCCGCGTTCACCGCTTCCTCGGCCTGGAGGTCGGCGTCATCTTGTCGGGGATGACGCCCGACGAGCGGCGCCGCGCCTACGCCGCCGACATCACCTACGGCACCAACAACGAGTTCGGCTTCGACTACCTGCGCGACAACATGGCCCATTCGCTCGACGAGCTGGTGCAGCGCGGCCACAACTTCGCGATCGTCGACGAGGTCGACTCGATCCTCATCGACGAGGCGCGCACGCCGCTGATCATCTCCGGGCCCGCCGACGGTGCGTCGCACTGGTACACCGAGTTCGCCCGCATCGTGCCGCTGATGGAGAAGGACATCCACTACGAGGTGGACATCCGCAAGCGCACCATCGGCGTGCACGAGATCGGCGTCGAGTTCGTCGAGGACCAGCTGGGCATCGACAACCTCTACGAGGCCGCCAACTCGCCGCTGGTCAGCTACCTCAACAACGCGCTCAAGGCCAAGGAGCTGTTCCACCGCGACAAGGACTACATCGTCCGCAACGGCGAGGTGCTCATCGTCGACGAGTTCACCGGCCGCGTGCTGCTGGGCCGGCGCTACAACGAGGGCATGCACCAGGCGATCGAGGCCAAGGAGCGGGTCGAGATCAAGGCCGAGAACCAGACGCTCGCCACGATCACGCTGCAGAACTACTTCCGGCTCTACGACAAGCTCGCCGGCATGACCGGCACCGCCGAGACCGAGGCGGCCGAGCTGCACGAGATCTACGGCCTCGGCGTCGTGGCGATCCCCACGAACAGGCCGATGATCCGCGAGGACCGCGCCGACCTCATCTACAAGACCGAGGAAGCCAAGTACATCGCGGTCGTCGACGACGTGATGGAGCGCTACGAGAAGGGCCAGCCCGTACTCATCGGCACCACCAGCGTCGAGCGCTCCGAGTACCTGTCGCGCCAGTTCCAGAAGCGTCGCATCCCGCACAACGTGCTCAACGCGAAGTACCACGAGCAGGAGGCGAACATCATCGCCGAGGCCGGCCGGCGCGGCGCGATCACCGTCGCCACCAACATGGCCGGCCGCGGCACCGACATCGTGCTCGGCGGCAACGTCGACTTCCTCGCCGACAAGCGGCTGCGCGAGCGCGGCCTCGACCCGATCGAGACGCCCGAAGAATACGAGCAGGCGTGGGACGCCGAGCTGCAGAAGGTCAAGGGCGAGGCGGAGGAAGAGGCCGCCCAGGTGCGTGAGGCGGGCGGCCTCTACGTGCTCGGCACCGAGCGCCACGAATCCCGCCGCATCGACAACCAGCTGCGCGGCCGCTCCGGCCGCCAGGGCGATCCGGGCGAGTCGCGCTTCTACCTGTCGTTGGGCGACGAGCTGATGCGCCGCTTCAATGGCGAGACGCTCGAAGCGCTGCTCAACCGGCTGAACCTGCCCGACGACGTGCCGATCGAGGCGAAGATGGTCTCCCGCGCGATCAAGAGCGCGCAGACGCAGGTCGAGCAGCAGAACTTCGAGGTCCGCAAGAACGTCCTGAAGTACGACGAGGTGCTCAACCAGCAGCGCAAGGTCATCTACGCCGAACGCAAGCGCATCCTCGAAGGCGAGGACCTCGAGGGGCAGGCCCGCCAGATGCTCGTCGACGTCATCACCGCCTACGTTGACGGCGCCACGGCCGAGGGCTACGCCGAGGACTGGGACCTCGACACGCTGTGGACCGCGCTCAAGACGCTGTACCCGGTCGGGATCTCCTACCAGGATCTCGCGCGGCGCCACGACGACATGGACGACCTCACCCGCGACGACCTGCTAGCCGCGCTCGTCGAGGACGCCGAACGCGCCTACACCGAGCGGGAGCGCCAGCTCGAGGAGCTCGCCGGCGAGGGCGCGATGCGCCAGCTCGAGCGCAACGTGCTGCTCAACGTGCTGGACCGCAAGTGGCGCGAACACCTCTACGAGATGGACTACCTCAAGGAGGGCATCGGCCTGCGGGCGATGGCCCAGCGCGACCCGCTCGTGGAATACCAGCGCGAAGGCTACGACATGTTCGTCGGCATGCTCGAAGGCCTGAAGGAGGAGTCCGTCGGCTTCCTGTTCAACGTGCAGGTCGAAGCCGCGCCCGCCCCGGCGGTCACGCCGCAGGCCACGCCCGCCGGCCTGGCGGGCCTGGGCGCCGACAACGGCGACGCGGGCCGCCAGGGGCTGCGGGCGAAGGGCATCGACGACGACTCGGGCGACCCGTCGTCGCGGGCACTGACCTACACCGGCCCCGCCGAGGACGGCAGCGCGGCGGTGCAGCGGCGCCACGGTGACGGTGGCGCGGCGGCCGCACCGGGGGGGACGCGACGGGAGCGCCGGGAGGCCGCACGCCGGGGTGGTCGCGGCGCCAAGGCGTCGAAGTCGGTGCGCCGAGGCTGAGGCGTCACCCGACCTGCAGGGCGACCAGCCGCCACTGCGGCCCGGCCGGGGTGTCGATGAGCTCCACCCGCCCGGCCAGCGCGCACACCCGCGCGCCGCGCTGGTAGGTCGCGAACACCTCGGCGGCGGTCCCGTCCTCGTCGGCGGGCCGCACCCGCACCCGGCGCAGCCGCGCGGCGGTGCGGGGAACGCGCGGTGACGGCAGCACCGAGACGATCCCGTCGACCAGCCCGGGGACCAGTACACCCCGTAGCTGAGCGGCGGGCCGGCGCCGGTCCAGCACCTCGAGCACACAGCGCAGTGCGGTGTCGGCGAAGGCCGCCGCGGCGGCGCCGGTGGGTGCGGCAACGCCCGATTCGGGCGCCGGAACGTGGCGCAGGTGGCGGCGGCGGGCGGTGCTGCGGTGCGGCCCGCTGGGCGCCGGGTGACCGGGACAGGCGGCGGCCGCCGGCGGCGGCTCGTAATCGGTCACCGGTGAGACGGCGGACGGCAGTGCAGGGTGTTCGGACGTCACGTGCGGGCTCCCCGAGGGTCGACGACGACGACGCCTGCCGGGAAGTTGCAGACCTGACCGCATCAGTCTCCCACGTCCGCGGGGCGCTCGACCCACCAAGCGCGGCGGCGGTCCCGGCGACTACGGTGTCGAGGGGACGACCTGGAAGGAGAGGGGGCAACTCGACCGTGGCGGTCCGGCTGTCCGCGTCCGACGCGGCGTTCTACCAGCAGGAGAACACCTCCACCCCGATGTACGTCGGGTCGCTGTCCATTCTGCGCAAGCCGCGCGCCGGACTGTCCTACGAGACCCTGCTCGCCACCGTAGAACAGCGGCTGCCGCAGATCCCACGCTACCGGCAAAAGGTGCGCGAGGTGAGGTTCGGGCTGGCCAGGCCGGTGTGGATCGACGACCGCGACTTCGACATCACCTACCACGTCCGCCGCTCGGCGCTGCCCAGTCCGGGCAGCGACGCCCAGCTGCACGAGCTCATCGCCCGGCTCGCCGCGCGGCCGCTCGACCGGTCGCGGCCGCTGTGGGAGATGTACCTCGTCGAGGGCCTGGCGAAGAACCGCGTCGCCCTCTACACGAAGAGCCATCAGGCGCTGGTCAACGGCATGTCGGCGCTGGAGCTCACCGACGTGATCACCGACCGCACGCGGCGCCCGCCGCAGTTCGACGAGGACCTGTGGATTCCGGCGCGGGAACCCACCACCGGCCAGCTGCTGCTCGGCGCGGTCGGTGACTGGCTGGCGCGGCCCGGTGCGCAGCTGGCGGCGGTGCGGTCGTCGGTGACCGACGTCGGGCGGCTCCTCGACCTCGGCTCCCGGGTGTCCGACGCGGCCCGCGCGCTGGTGCGGGGCCCCGCCCCGAACAGTCCGCTCAACACGACGGTGTCGCGCAACCGCCGCTTCACGGTCGCCAGCGGCCGGCTGGAGGATTACCGCTTCCTGCGGGCGCGCTACGACTGCGACGTCAACGACGTGATCCTGGCCGTGATCGCCGGTGCACTGCGCAACTGGCTGCTGTCACGCGGCGAGGCCGTGACCACCGCGTCGAGCGTGCGGGCAATGGCGCCGATGTCGGTCTACGCCGAGGACGACCACGAGTCGTCGTGCCCCGGCCAGCCGATCAGCGAAGTGGCGCCGTTCCTGATCGACCTGCCGGTGGGGGAGAGCAACGCCGTCATCCGGCTGTCGCAGATCGCGCACGCCACGGAGTCGCCGGCCACCGGCGCTCGGCCCGTCGACGCGCGCACCATCGTCACCCTCTCCGGCTTCGCGCCCCCGACCCTGCACGCGATGGGCATCCGGGTGGCCACCCAGTACTCGGCGCGGGTGTTCAACCTGCTGATCACCAACGTGCCGGGGCCGCAGACGCAGATGTACGTCGCCGGCACCAAGCTGCTCGAGACCTATGCGGTGCCGCCGCTGCTGCACAACCAGGTGCTGGCGATCGGCGTGACGTCCTATGACGGGATGCTCTACTACGGCATCAACGCCGACCGCGAGGCGATGAGCGACGTCGAGGTGCTGCCGGCGTTGCTGCGCGAAGCCCTCGACGAGTTGCTGGAGGTGGCGCGCTGACGGACCGGTCGCGCTGGTGAGGGAGCGACGCTGCGACGACGTAAGCGCTGCGCTCACGGCGGCTACAGTCGGTGAGCGTGCGCGTCTACATCCCCGTCACGCTCGAGATGCTGCAGCGGCTGGTCGCCGACGGCGCACTCGCGGCGGTGGGCGGCACCGCCTTCGCGGTGACGCCCGGGCTGCGCGAGGCCTACGCGCACGGCGACGACGACGAGCTGGCCGAGGTCGCGCTGCGGGAGGCGGCGCTCGGGTCGCTGCGGCTGCTCGCCGGGGCGAGCGAAGCGACGGGAGATGAGCCGGGGGCGAGCGAAGCGACGGGAGATAAGCCGGGGGCGAGCGAAGCGACGGGGCTGCCGCTGCGCCGCGCGGTGCTGTTGGCGGAGGTGCCCGACGCCACGGTGCGGCCCGATCTCGACGACGCCGTCGTCCGGCTCTCCGGGCCGGTCGCATGGGCGGACGTGGTCGCCGCGTATGTGGACAACGCGGCCGCCGAGGAGGCGGTCCGCCGGGCGCTCGAGGTGGTCGACGACGCCGACCTGGGTGACGAAGACGCCGAGCTGGTCGTCGGCGACGCGCAGGACCACGACCTCGCGTGGTATGCGGTGCAGGAGCTGCCGTTCCTGCTCGACCTGCTGTGATGTGCTCCGGGATCGTTGTTACCGACGCGTAGGTTACGGTACCGTAGGTTGCGTCCTGCCCCGGTGACTTCCAGGAGCGACTCATGAGCAGGAAAACCTCCAAACCGCACGGCATCGTCGCCGACACGCAGGCGCCCAGCCTGCCGCGCGCCAAGCACCCGGCGGTCGACGCGCTGCGCCGGCTGGCCTACCGGGTCACCACGCCGCTGCTGCCCGACGACTACCTGCACCTGGTCAATCCGCTGTGGTCGGCGCGCGAGCTGCGGGGGCGCGTCGTCGAGGTGCGCCGCGAGACCGAGGACAGCGCCACGCTGGTGATCCGGCCCGGGTGGGGCTTCACGTTCGACTACCAGCCCGGGCAGTACATCGGCATCGGGCTGTTGATCGACGGCCGGTGGCGCTGGCGGTCGTATTCGCTGACGTCGAGCCCGGTGTCCGGCGCGAAGGACATCTCGATCACCGTCAAGGCCATGCCGGAGGGCTTCCTGTCCAGCCACCTGGTCTCGGGCGTCGCCCCGGGCACCGTCGTGCGGCTGGCCGCACCGCAGGGCAACTTCGTGATGCCCGATCCCGCCCCGCCGGCCGTGCTGTTCCTCACTGCCGGCTCTGGCGTCACCCCGGTGATGTCCATGCTGCGGACGCTGGCCCGCCGCGACCAAATCACCGACATCGTGCACATCCACTCCGCGCCGACGGCCGCCGACGTGCTGTTCGCCGACGAGCTCGCCGCGCTGGCCCGCGACCATCCGAGCTACTCGCTGCGACTGCGACTCACCCGCACCGACGGGCGGCTGAACCTGGCCACCCTCGACACCGAGCTGCCCGACTGGCGGCAGCGTCAGACGTGGGCCTGCGGTCCCGCGGGCATGCTCGATGAGGCGCAGCGCGTGTGGGCCGACGCCGGGCTCGCCGACCAGCTGCACCTCGAGCGGTTCGCGGTGGCCAAGGCCGTGCACGGCGCGGGCGGCACGGTGAGGTTCGCGCGCAGCGGCAAGACCGCCCGCGTCGACGGCGCGACCCCACTCATGGACGCCGGCGAGCAGGCCGGCGTGCAGATGCCGTTCGGCTGCCGCATGGGGATCTGCCAATCGTGCGTCGTGGGGCTGACCGAGGGGTACGTCCGTGATCTGCGGACCGGTGCCGAGCACGAACCGGGCACCCGGATCCAGACCTGTGTGTCGGCGGCATCCGGCGATTGTGTGCTCGACGTCTAACTGCTACCCACTAGTAACCTACGGTATCGTAGGTTACGATAGCGTAGGTACGAACCGACGAGAGGCAGAGCCATGGCGATCACCGATATCGAGGAATTCGCTCATCTGACCGACGCCGACATCGAGAACCTGGCTGTTGAGTTGGATGCGATCCGGCAGGACATCGAGGACTCCCGCGGAGAGCGGGACGCCCGCTACATCCGCCGCACCATCGCGGCGCAGCGCGCGCTGGAGATGACCGGGCGACTGCTGCTCGCCTTCAGCGCGAAGCGCAGCGCCTGGTGGGCGGGCGCCACCACGCTGGGCGTGGCCAAGATCATCGAGAACATGGAGATCGGCCACAACGTGATGCACGGCCAGTGGGACTGGATGAACGATCCGGAGATCCACTCCTCGTCGTGGGAGTGGGACATGAGCGGGGCGTCCAAGCACTGGCGGTTCACGCACAACTTCGCCCACCACAAGTACACGAACATCCTCGGCATGGACGACGACGTGGGCTACGGCCTGATCCGGGTGACCCGCGACGCCAAGTGGAAGCCGTTCAACCTCGGCAACCTGCTCTACAACACCATCCTCATGCTCGGCTTCGAGTGGGGCGTGGGCTTGCAGCACGTGGAGCTCGGCAAGATCTTCCAGGGCCGCCACGACCGCGACGAGAGCAAGGTCCGCGCTCGGGAGTTCGCCGTGAAGGCCGGCCGGCAGGTCGCCAAGGACTACGTGGCATGGCCGGCGATCTCCGCGCTGTCGCCGCACGCCACCTACAAGTCGACGCTGACCGCCAACGCCTTGGCCAACGTCATCCGCAACGTGTGGGCCAACGCGGTGATCTTCTGCGGCCACTTCCCCGACGGCGCCGAGAAGTTCACCAAGACCGACATGGTCGGCGAGTCGAAGGGCCACTGGTACCTGCGGCAGATGCTGGGCAGCGCCAACTTCAAGAACGGCCCGGTGCTGCGCTTCATGAGCGGCAACCTGTGCCACCAGATCGAGCACCACCTGTACCCGGACCTGCCGAGCAACCGGCTGTACGAGATCTCGCTCCGCGTGCAGGAAGTCTGCGAGAAGTACGACCTGCCCTACACCACCGGCTCGTTCCTCGTCCAGTACGGCAAGGCCTGGCGGACCATCGCCAAGCTGTCGCTGCCGGACCGCTACCTGAGCGCCACCGCGGACAACGCGCCGGAGACCCGCAGCGAGCGGATGTTCGCCGACCTCGGCCCGGGCTTCGGCCGCATCGACCCCGCCACGGGCAAGCGTCGCGGACTGCGCAGCGCGATCAACGCCGCCCGCAGCCGCCGGCGCGCCAAGCGCCAACTCGCCGACCAGCAGCGGCCGCTCGCCGCCTGACCGCGTCCGCCTTCCCCGCGAGCGTGCGCGTCTGTACGCGGACACGCCGCGCACGGCGTACCGCAGCGCACGCTCGCGGGGTGCGACGTCGTCAGTCCGGCAGGTAGTCGAACCTGTCGGGATGCCCGCCGGTGCGGCCGTCCTCGCCGCGGTCGAGCGCGGTGAGCGCCGCCATGTCGGCGTCGGAGAGCTCGAAGTCGAACAGCGCGAAGTTGTCGCGGATCCGCTGCGGCGTCACCGACTTCGGGAACACGACGTCGCCCCGCTGGATGTGCCACCGCAGGACGGTCTGCGCCGGGCTCCTGCCGACCGCCTCGGCGATGCGCACCACCACCGGATCGTCGAGCACCTTGCCCTGCGCGATCGGCGACCACGCCTCCGTCACGATCGCGTGCGCGGCGCCGTACGTCCGCACGTCGTCGTTGGTGAAGTACGGATGCACCTCGATCTGGTTGACCGCCGGCACGGTGTCGGTTTCCGCGGCCAGCCGCTCCAGGTGCGCCACCTGGAAGTTCGACACGCCGATGCTGCGGGCGCGCCCGTCGCGGGCGAACTCCTCCAACGTCTGCCAGGTCGAGACGAAATCCCCGTCGTAACGCGTCGGCAGCGGCCAGTGGATGAGGAACAGGTCCACATAGCGGTCGTCGCCGTCGAATCCGAGCTCGGCCAGGGTGGCGTCGAAGCTGCGGCGGGCGTCGTCGGGCCGGTGGTGGTTGTTGTTGAGCTTGCTCGTGACGAACACCTCGCCGCGATCCAGGCCGGCGTCGCGGATGCCCTGCCCGACGCCGGCCTCGTTGCCGTACATCTGCGCGGTGTCGATGTGGCGGTAGCCCACCTCCAGGGCGGTGCGCACCGCGTCGGCGGTGCCGGCGGGATCGATCTGGTAGACCCCGAACCCGAGCTGCGGAATGGTGTTGCCGTCGTTGAGGGTGATGCGGGGAACGTCTGTCACGGATGACCTCCTGGTAGCGCGAGTGAGCTGCGTGCCCGGCGCGTCGCGCGGACAAACCCCCGCTGGTCAGTAACTCGTCGCCTCGTGCAGCACGACCAGCAGTCGGCGCGCCGCCTGCACGCGGTCGGCCGCCGCGCCGGACAGGGTGTCCAGCGCGCACTCCGGATCGGCCGGCGGGCCGAGATGGCCGCAGCCGCGGGGACAGTCCTCGATGGCGGCGGCCAGATCGGAGAACGCCCGCAACACGTCGTCGGGCGCGATGTGGGCCAGCCCGAACGACCGCACCCCCGGCGTGTCGATGATCCAGCCGCCCGACGGCAGCGCCAGCGCCACCGACTGGGTGGACGTGTGGCGGCCCTTGCCGGCGCCGGACACGTCGCCGATCGCCCGGCCCGCGTCGGGCACCAGCCGGTTCACCATGGTCGACTTGCCGACGCCGGAATGCCCGAGCAGCACGGTCACCTGCCCGACCAGCAGCGCGGTCAGCGCGTCGAGCGGATCGCCGCGGCCCGCGGTGATGATGGTGAGGTCGAGGCCGGCGAACTGGGCGGCGAACGGCTCGGCGGGCGCCAGATCGGTCTTCGTCAGGCACAGGACGGGTTCGAGTCCGCCGGTGTAGGCCGCCACCAGGGCGCGCTCGACGAAGCCGGTGCGCGGCGGCGGATCGGCCAGCGCGACGACGATGAGCAGCCGGTCGGCGTTGGCCACCACCACCCGCTCGGTGGGATCGGTGTCGTCAGCGGTGCGGCGGAGCTCGGTGCGCCGCTCGCCGCGACGCACGATGCGGGCCAACGTGTCCGGCCGCCCGCTCAGGTCGCCGACGAGGTCGACGTCGTCGCCGACGACGATCGAGGTGCGGCCCAGTTCGCGGGCCCGCATCGCGGTGACCCGGCGGGCCGGGTCGCCGCCGAGGACGCATCCCCACCGGCCGCGGTCGACGGTGACGACCATGCCCGTCGTGGCGTCGGCGTGATCCGGCCGGATCTTGGTCCGCGGCCGCGACCCCCGCCCGGGGCGCACGCGCACGTCGGACTCGTCGTAGGGGCGTGTCACCGCGGTCGTCCCGCGAGCATGTCCAGCCACAGCCCGGCGAAGTCCGGCAGCGTCTTGGCCGTCGTCGCGATGTCCTCGACCGCGACGCCGGGCACCCGCAACCCGACGATCGCGCCGGCCATCGCCATCCGGTGGTCGGCGTAGGAGTGCCAGGCGCCGCCGTGCAACGGCACGGCGGTGATCCGCAGCCCGTCGGCGGTCTCCTCGCAGTCGCCGCCGAGACCGGTCAGTTCGGCGCGCAGCGCGGCGAGCCGGTCGGTCTCGTGGCCCCGCAGGTGCGCCACCCCGCGCAACGTCGACACCGCTCCGGGGGCTGCCAGCGCCGCGAGCACGGCGACCGCCGGGGTGAGCTCGCCGACGTCGCGCAGGTCGATGTCCAGGCCGCCGTACCCGGCGCTGCCCCGAACCTCCAGCTCGCGGCCGGTGCGGCGCACCGTACAGCCCAGCGACCGCAGGATCGCGAGGATGTCGTCGGCGGGCTGGACGCTGACGTCGGGCCACCCGGCGAGGCGCACCGTGCCGGCGGTGACCGCCGCGGCCGCCAGGAACGGCACCGCGTTCGACAGGTCCGGCTCGATCACCCAGTTCCGCGCGGCCACCGCGCCGGGCGCCACCCGCCAGGTCGCCGGCTCGGAGTCGTCGACGTCGACACCCGCTTCCCGCAGCATCGTCACCGTCATCGCGATGTGCGGCGCCGAGGGCAGCGTCTGCCCGGTGTGGCGGACGGTGAGCCCGTCGGCGAAGCCGGCCGCGGCCAGCAGCAGCCCGGAGACGAACTGCGACGACGCCGACGCGTCGATGGCGACGGTGCCGCCGACGACACCGCCGTGGCCGTGCACCGTGAACGGCAGCCCGTCGCCGGCGACGTCCACCCCGAGGTCGCGCAGCCCGGCGAGCAGCGGTGCGATCGGGCGGGCGCGGGCCTGCTCGTCGCCGTCGAAGGTCACCGCGGCCGTGCCGAGCGCCGCGAGGGGCGGCACGAACCGCAGCACCGTGCCGGCGAGCCCGCAGTCGACCCGGGCGGTGCCGGTCGGCGCCACGCCGCCCGAGACGGTGAGATCGGGCCCGTCGCCCTCGATCCGCACACCGAGGGTCCGCAGCGCGCCGATCATCAGGTCGGTGTCGCGGCTGCGCAGCGCGCCGGTGACGGTGGCGGTGCCGTCGGCCAGCGCCGCGAGCACCAGCGCGCGGTTGGTCTGCGACTTCGAGCCCGGCACCTGCACCGTCGCGTCGACGGGTCCCGACGCGGTGGGCGCCGGCCACCACCCGGTCGCCGTCGCTTCGCTCACGGCCTCCATCCTGCCAAGCGGGGCTGCGCGGCGCGCGAGCGCTCTGCCACCATGAAGTCATGTGCGGTCGATTCGCGGTCACCACCGATCCGGCCCTGCTGGCGCAGAAGATCCAGGCGATCGACGAGGCCACCGATCAGCAGGCGCAGCCACCGGCGCCCAACTTCAACGTCGCGCCCACGACGACCATCGCCACCGTGGTGCGCCGCCACAGCGAGCCCGACGACGACCCCACCCGGCGAGTGCGGCTCATGCGGTGGGGCCTCGTCCCGCCGTGGGCCGCGGCCACCGCCGACGGCGCACCGCAGACCAAGGGACCGCTGCTCATCAACGCCCGGGCCGAGACCATCACCACCTCGCCGGCGTTCCGGTCGGCGGCGAAGGCCAAGCGCTGCCTGGTGCCGATGGACGGCTGGTACGAGTGGAAGGGCGCGAAGGGGTCGAAGACGCCGTTCTTTCTGCACGCCGCCGACGGGGAGCCGCTGTTCATGGCGGGCCTGTGGTCGACGTGGCGGCCGAAGGGTGCGTCACCGGACACACCGCCGCTGCTGAGCTGCACGATCATCACCACCGACGCCGCCGGTCCGCTCGCCGAGATCCACGACCGCATGCCGCTGACCGTCAGCGCCGCCGACTGGGACCGCTGGCTCGACCCCGACGCGCCGGTCGACGAGGGGCTGTTGCGCGGCCACGGCGACCTCGACCGCATCGAGATCCGGCAGGTGTCGACGCTGGTCAACAACATCCGCAACAACGGACCGGAATTGATCGAACCGGCGACCGGGGAACCCGAACCCGAGCAGGCGACCCTGTTGTGACGCCGTTGGGTTCCGCCGCGGTCGTCGACGCCCTCGGAGCGGATCTGCGGGCCGCGGACTACACGACCGACGGCGTCGCGGCACTGCTGGGTGCCGACGCGAGCGCCGCGTTCAGCCGCGGGCTGTGGTGGTCGGCGCAGCGCGTCACCGAACGCACCGACCGTCCGCTGGCGACGCTGGTGCGGCTGTTCCTGCTCGGCGCCGACGAACCGCGGGACCGGGTCGCGGCGGCCTTCCCGACCGTGGATCTCGACGCACTGCGGGACGCTGGCGTCCTCGAGTCCGGCGGCACCGGCACGCTGCGGGCCGCGCTCGACATCCGCCCTCACGGCGACGGCGCCCGCGACTTCCTCGTGGTGTCGGACCTCGACGCCGCCACCCGCCCCGGCGCCGTAAGCCGCGACCACGTGCTGGGCATCGGCGGCGCGTCGATCACGTTGGCGCACGCGGTGATCCGCAGCCCGGTGCAGCGGGCGCTCGACCTGGGCACCGGGTGCGGCATCCAGGCGCTGCACCTGCACGCGCACTGCGACGAGATCGTCGCCACCGACACCAACGAGCGGGCGCTGGCACTGGCCGCCGCGACCGCGCGGCTCAACGGCATGGCGTGGGACCTGCGGCCCGGCAGCCTGTTCGAGCCGGTGACCGGCGAGCGGTTCGACCTCGTGGTGTCCAATCCGCCGTTCGTCGTCGGCACCGGCGCCTTGGACTACCAGTACCGGGATTCGGGCATGGTCGGAGACGGCTTGAGCGAGCAGCTGATCCGCGAGGCCCACGACCACCTGACGCCCGGCGGCACCGCGCAGCTGATGGCCAACTGGATCGTGCGCGACCCCGCGAACTGGCAGCAGCGGGTCACCGGGTGGCTCGCCGGCACCGGCTTGCACGCCTGGGTGGTGCAGCGCGAATTCGCCGACCCGATCAGCTACGTCTCGCTGTGGACGTCCGATGCCGGTGAACCGCCCGAGGCGGCCGCGCGGCGCGGCCGGGACTGGTTGGACTGGTTCGAGGCCGAGGGCATCGCCGGCGTCGGCATGGGCGTGGTGGTGCTGCGCGCCCCGCGCCCGGGCGAGCACCGCGACCCCGAGCACGTCGTCGAGGCGATCACCGGCGCCGACGAGGCGCTGACCGGCCCGGAGGTCGAGGCGTTCTTCGCCCGCCGCGAGTACCTGCACGAGACGTCGAACGCGCAGCTGTTGGCGGCGCGGCTGTCGACGGCGCCGGTGTTCCTGGAGGAGCAGTCGCTGCCGGGCCCCGACGGCTGGCAGGTGGTCGGCGCGGCGGTGCGCCGGCCCGGCGGTCCCGGCGCCGTCCTGGGCGTCGACGAGGTGTCGCGGGCGCTCTTGGCGGGGTGCCGCGGCGAGGTGCCGCTCGGCACGCTGATCGACCTGCTCGCCGCGCACCACGGTGTGGACGCCGGTGCGCTGGCCGACGCCGCCCTCCCCGTGGTCCGCGAGGCGATCGGGCGCGGAATCCTTTCTGCCGCAACCTGATCGCCGCAACCTGATCGCCGGTGGCGTCAGCCCGCGTAGCCCGGCGGGTTCGGGCCGTCCACCCAGAAGTCGACGCCCAGCTCCGAGCCCGGCACGCAGTCGTACTGCGACAGGTCGGTGACACCGGCGTCGAGCAGCACGTCCTCGCACAGCAGCGTCTGGCCGGTGTAGTCGCGGGCCGGTCGGGTCAGCACCGCATAGGCGGCGTCGGCGTACACCTCGGGCTTGCGGGAGCGGGCCATCGCCTCGTCGCCGCCGAGCAGGTTCTGCACGGCGGCGGTGGCGACCATGGTGCGGGGCCACAGCGTGTTCGACGCGACGCCCGCCTCCCGCAGTTCCTCCGCGGCGCCCAGCGCGCACAGCGTCATGCCGAACTTCGCCATCATGTACGGCGTCGGCGTCAGCCACTTGGGTTCCAGGCGCAGCGGCGGTGACAGCGTCAGGATGTGCGGGTTGTCGCCGCCCTTGAGGTGGGGAATGCACGCCTGGATCACGGCGTAGGTGCCGCGCACCTGGATGCCGTTCATCAGGTCGAACCGCTTCAGGGGCACATCCTCGATCGACCCGAGGTTGATCGCCGACGCGTTGTTCACGCAGATGTCGATCCCGCCGAACTCCTCGACCGTCTTGGCCACCGCGGCCGCCACCGAGTCGCCGTCGCGGATGTCGCCGACGATGGGCAGCGCCCGGCCGCCGGCGTCCTCGATCTCCTGCGCCGCGGTGTAGACGGTGCCCGGCAGCTTGGGGTGGGGTTCGGCGGTCTTGGCGACCAGCGCAACGTTCGCCCCGTCGGCGGCGACGCGTTTGGCGATCGCCAGCCCGATTCCGCGGCTCGCACCCGAGATGAACATCGTCTTACCGGCCAGCGGTCCGTGTGCCATGGAGGTCAGCCTAGGTCGCGGCGAATGTCGGGGGAACAGCGGCGCGCCCGGCGCTGTTATGCCGATCGATCAGGGGTTGGCCGTGCCGTGAGCGGTGTCGCCCGTAGGATCGACGAAGGGGATTGCAGTGTCGACGGTGATACTCGAGCGTCCGGCGAACACGTGGGACGCCGCAGCCGCCGCCGAAGAAGGGACCGCGATGACCGACGGTGACGGCGAGCCCGGCGCATCGGATGCCGGCGCCGAACGCGTCGAGACCGATGCCGAGCTGACGGCGCGCTTCGAACGCGACGCCATCCCGCTGGTCGACCAGCTCTACGGCGGCGCGCTGCGGATGACCCGCAACCCGGCCGACGCCGAGGACCTGCTGCAAGAAACGATGGTGAAGGCCTACGCGGGTTTCCGGTCGTTTCGCGAGGGCACGAATCTCAAGGCGTGGCTCTACCGCATCCTGACCAACACCTACATCAACTCCTACCGCAAGAAGCAGCGGCAACCGGCGGAGTACCCGACCGAGGAGATCACCGACTGGCAGCTGGCGGCCAACGCCGAGCACACCTCGACAGGGTTGCGTTCGGCCGAGGTTGAGGCGCTGGAGACGCTGCCCGACGACGACATCAAGGCGGCGCTGCAGGCCCTGCCCGAGGACTTCCGGATGGCGGTCTACTACGCCGACGTCGAGGGTTTCCCGTACAAGGAGATCGCCGAGATCATGGATACGCCCATCGGGACCGTGATGTCCCGGCTGCACCGCGGCCGCCGGCAGCTGCGGGAGCTGCTGGCCGACGTCGCCCAGGAACGTGGCTTCAACCGCACGCGCACGGAGGTGTCGTCATGAGCGACGAGATCCGCGACGAGAAGGACTGCGCGCCGCGCCCCCAGGTCGATCCGGAGCACCCGGACTGCGCAGCCGTGCTCGCCGAGGTGTGGACGCTGCTGGACGGCGAATGCACGCCGGAGACCCGCGACCAGCTGCGGCACCACCTCGAGGAATGCCCGGCCTGCCTACGGCACTACGGCCTGGAGGAACGGCTGAAGAAGCTCATCGCCACCAAGTGCAGCGGGGAGCGCGCGCCGGACGGGTTGCGGCAGCGGCTGATGCTCGAGATCAGCCGCACCACCATCGTCGGGCGCGGCTGAGCCTCGGGCGTCGCCGGCCGGTCAGGCGTTGGGCCGCTTGCCGTGGTTGGCCTTGCTGTGCTTGCGATCGCGCTTCTTACGGCCACGCTTGGCCATGGCTGCACCTCGGTTTCGTCTCGTCGCGGGCGCCCGGAGCGGGCGGGTTCATCCCAGTGTCTCACGACCTGGCGACAACCCCGCCCGGGCGGGTTGTGGTTCGATTGGGTCGACAGCAGGGCCGGGCTTAGCGAAGTGGGGTGAGATGGCCGAGGACGTGCGCGCGGAGATCGTGGCCAGTGTGCTCGAGGTCGTCGTCCACGAGGGCGACCAGATCGGTGAGGGCGACACCCTGGTGCTGCTCGAGTCCATGAAGATGGAGATCCCGGTGATCGCCGAGGTGGCCGGCACCGTGACCGCCGTCAACGTGTCGGTCGGCGACGTCATCCAGGCGGGCGACCTCATCGCCGTCATCTCCTGAACGCGCCGCACCCCGCCCGCCGCTGAGCCATGTCGACCCTCGGTGAACTGCTCGCCGAGCACACGGTGCTGCCCGGCGACGCCGTCGACCACCTGCACGCCGTGGTGGGGGAATGGCAGTTGCTGGCGGACATGTCGTTCGCCGACTACCTGATGTGGGTGCGGCGCGATGACGGGTCGCTGGTGTGCGTGGCGCAGTGCCGGCCGAACACGGCACCGACGGCCGTGCTGTCCGACGCCGTGGGCACCGTCGCCGAACCCGCCGAACAACCTGTGTTACAGGCGGCCTTCACCTCCGGTGTCATCCGGCGGACCGCGGGCGAGCAGTCCTCGAGCGGAATCGGCCTGAACGTCGAGGCGGTGCCGGTGCGGCACGGCCACCGGGTGGTCGCGGTGCTCACCCACCGCACGGCGCTGGCCGACGGGCGCAGCGTCAGCCCGCTGGAGCTGGCGTACCTCGACTGCGCCGCCGACCTGTTGCACATGCTGTCGGAGGGGACGTTCCCGAATGTCGGCGACGCCGCGATGTCGCGGTCCAGCCCGCGGGTCGGTGACGGTTTCATCCGCCTCGACGGCGCCGGCGCCGTGGTGTACGCCAGCCCCAACGCGCTGTCGGCATACCACCGCATGGGGTTGTCGTCGGAGCTGGAGGGCCACAACCTGGTGGCCGTCACCCGCCCGCTCATCTCCGATCCGTTCGAGGCGCAGGAACTGGCCACCCACATTCGGGATTCGCTGGCGGGCGGCTCCAGCATGCGCATGGAGGTCGAGGCCGGCGGTGCGGCCATCCTGATGCGGACGCTGCCGCTGGTGGTGCACGGGGAAGCCGCCGGCGCCGCGGTCCTCATCCGCGACGTCACCGAGGTCAAGCGCCGCGACCGGGCGCTGTTGTCCAAGGACGCGACCATCCGCGAGATCCACCACCGCGTCAAGAACAACCTGCAGACCGTGGCGGCGCTGCTGCGGCTGCAGGCGCGGCGCACCAACAACGCCGAGGGCCGCGAGGCGCTGCTGGAATCGGTGCGCCGGGTGTCGTCCATCGCGCTGGTCCACGATGCGCTGTCGATGTCGGTCGACGAGGAGGTCAACCTCGACGAGGTGATCGACCGCATCCTGCCGATCATGAACGACGTGGCGAGCGTCGACGCGCCGATGCGGATCAACCGGGAGGGGGCGCTCGGGCTGCTCGACGGCGACCGGGCCACCGCACTGATCCTGGTGATCACCGAGCTGGTGCAGAACGCGCTCGAGCACGGATTCGACGACACCGCGCAGGGAATCGTCACCATCCGCGCGCAGCGGTCGGCCCGCTGGCTCGACGTGGTGGTCGCCGACAACGGCCGCGGCCTCCCGACGGGGTTCAGCCTCGAGAAGGCGGACCGGCTGGGCCTGCAGATCGTCCGCACCCTGGTGTCCGCCGAGCTCGACGGTTCGCTCGGCATGCACGACGGGCCGGCCGGCGGCACCGAGGTGACCCTGCGCATACCGATCGGGCGGCGCGCGGCGGCCCGGACCGTCCCGTAGCCACCGCCGCACCCACGCACGAAACAGCCGGCCGGTGAACGTGTCACCGGCCGGCTGGTCCGAAAAGCGCTGCGGAGTGTCAGACCCCGGTGCGGGCCCGCGTCCGCGCGTTGCGGCGCTTCAGCGCGCGCCGCTCGTCCTCGCTCATGCCGCCCCACACCCCGGCGTCCTGACCGGACTCGAGCGCCCAGGTCAGGCACTCGGTGGTCACCGGACAACGGTTGCAGACGAGCTTTGCGTCAGCGATCTGGGCGAGTGCCGGCCCGCTGTTTCCCACCGGGAAGAACAGCTCCGGGTCCTCGTCGCGACAGACCGCCTTGTGGCGCCAATCCATGAAAGTTCTCCTTATGCGTGCGCAGCAGAGCACACGGTCGATTTCTTCGGCTGTTGTTAACGCGTGCACTCGTAATGTTTCTGCACTGTTGCATCCGATATTTTCACAGGCTCAACAGATGTCAAGAGCGCTTCGATCACACGTGGTCTATCTCACTCGGGGGAGGCGTTCACCGCGTGGCTACCCCGATGGGCTACGCTCCAGTCTACCTGCGCCCGAATTCCGGTTCGTGAACCACATCGTCGCTGGTCAGCTGCCTTCGGGCCGTGGTGCGACGACCGCCAGCGCAGCCGGCGCGGACCGGAACGACATGGTTTCACGCAATCCGACGTAATCGCCGTCGATCTGGCACGCCACCGGTGTGGTCGACGTCACCCGCACCTGCGCCAGGTCGTCGTCGCGGATCAGGTGCCGCGCAACGGGATTGGGCGACTTGGCGAACATCTGCCGCGCCAGCCGCAGGTTGGCGACGACGTTCATGCTGGTGATGGCGAACACCCCGAGCCCGGTGTCGAAGGTGGTGCCCGGATTGGTCCAGATGGGTCGCTTGTTCGCGTACGTCCACGGGCTCGCGTTCGACACGAACGCGAAGTGCACGCCCGCGACGGGTTTCCGGCCGGGCAGCTCGAGGGTGAGCGTCGGTTCCTTCCGCACGCTGGCCAGCATCTCCCGCACGGCCACCCGGATGTAGCGCGAGGCGGTCACCTTGCGCCCCTTCGCGCGCTGCGCCTCGACCGCGGCGACCACGTCGCCGTCGACGCCCATGCCCGCGGTGAACACCGCCCAGCGCTCGCCGCAGTCCATCAGGCCGATCCGGCGCGGCGGCTGGGTGCCGAGCAGCATCACGAGCTGGTTGGTGGCCTCGATCGGGTCGGCGCTGATGCCCAGGGCACGCGCGAAGACGTTCGCCGAGCCGCCGGGCACCACGGCGACCGCCGGGGCGTGCGGCGGCGCCGGGGTGCCCGGCGCGCCCAGCACCCCGTTGACCACCTCGTTCACGGTGCCGTCGCCGCCGTGGACGATCAGCACGTCGACGCCGTCGCGGGCGGCCTGGGCGGCGATGTCGACGGCGTGCCCGCGGCGGTCCGTGTGGGCCACGGTGAGCTGCACCCGGCTCTCCAGCGCGTGCGCCAGGAGGTCGCGCCCGGCCGGTGTGGTCGACGTGGCGTTCGGGTTGACGATCAGCACGGCACGCACGGAGCACCACCCTATCGAGGTCGTACGCTGATGCGGTGAACCCGCGCCCACCGGCTGTTGTCCGCCGTGCCGGCGGCGTGGTCGCGGCGGAGGGTGCGGTGGGCATCGGCATCGCGGTGCTGCTGGCGGCGCTGGGGTTCGCCGGCCACGATCAGCAGATCTCGTTCGGGACGGCGCTGTGGTTCGTGCTGGTCGCCGGTGCCGTGGCGGCCGGCGGCTGGGCGCTGTGGACCGGGCGGCGGTGGGGCCGCGGCATCGCCGTGTTCGCGAACCTGCTGCTGCTGCCGGTCTGCTGGTACATGGCGGTCGGCTCGCACCGGCCGGAGCTGGGCATCCCGGTGGGAATCGTCGCGGTCCTGGCGCTGGCGCTGCTGTTCTCCCCGGCCGCGGTGCGCTGGGCGGCCGGGGTGGACGATCAGCCGGCCAGCTCCGACAGCGCCGGACCCGACACCCGGTAGGTCAGCCACTGGCGTTGGTGGCGGGCGCCCACGGCCTCGTACAGCGCGATCGCGCCGGTGTTCCAATCCAGCACCGCCCACGTCAGCCGGGTGTAGCCCCGGTCGACGCACTCGCGGGCCAGCGCCGACAGCAGGCGGCGGCCGACGCCGTGGCGGCGGAACGGCGGCCGCACGAACAGGTCCTCCAGGTAGATGCCGCCCTCGCCGTCCCAGGTGGAGTAGTTGACGAACCACAGCGCCCCGCCGGCCACCTGGCCGTCGACCTCCGCGACGTGGCCGCAGACGATGGGCGTCTCGCCGAACAGCGCCCGCGCCAGCGCCTCGGCGGTCAGGGTGCACTCGTCGGCGGCGTCCTCGAACGCCGCGAGCTCGTGGACCAGCGCGGTCAGCTCGACCTCGTCGCCGGGCACGGCCCGGCGGATCGTCACGGTCATGTCGGCACTCCCAGCGCGGTGAGGACGGTGCGGAATTTCGTTGCGGTCTCGGCGAGTTCGTCGTCGGGATCGGATTCGGCGACGATGCCGCCGCCGGCATAGGCGTGCGCCGACCGCCCGTCGGCGGCAACGTCCGCGCAGCGAATGGCCACCACCCAGCGGCCGTCGCCGCCGGAATCGCACCAGCCGACGGCGCCCGCGTAGAACCCGCGATCGCCCTCCAGTTCGGCGATCAGGTCGACGGCGTCCGCGGTGGGCACGCCGCCGACAGCGGGCGTCGGGTGCAGCGCGAGCGCGAGATCCAGTGCGGTGGTGGCCGGTTCGCGCAGCCGGCCGGTGATCGGGGTGGCCAGGTGCCACAGCGCCGCGGTCCGGCTCAGCTGCGGCTCGTCGGGGATCTCCAGCTCCCGGCACAGCGGCGTGAGCGCCGCGCGGACGGCGTCGACCACCAACGCATGCTCGTGGCGGTTCTTCGCCGACGACGCCAGCGCCGCAGCGCTTTGGGCGTCGGCCTCCGGTGTCGGCCCGCGCGGCGCCGAGCCCGCGAACGGCCGGCAGCACACGGTGTCGCCGCGGCGCACCACCAACAGCTCCGGGCTCGCGCCGACCAGCGTTCGGCCACCGTGCCTCCCACCGGCCGCGGACAGGTCGACGAGGTAGGCGTGGGCTTCGGGATCGGCGGCGGCGAGCCGGTACAGCAGGGTGAGGGGATCGAGCGGGGCGTCGCAGCCGAGCCGCAGCGAGCGGGCGAGCACCACCTTCTGCAGCCCGCGAGCCGGGTCGCGCAGCGCGTCGAGCGCCGCCCGGATCCGGTCCAGATGCTGCGCGGGGGAGGGGATCTCGGCGTCGATCCGCACCGCCGGCAACGTACCGGCGGCCCGCCGGGCGGCCGTCGCGGTGACGCGGTAGCTCTGCGGCGTCACCAGCGCGGCGGGCCGGCGGACGTCGAATGGCAACGCGCCCACCACCATCGGCGCCCGGCCGGCCCGCAGGGCGGTCTGCGCGTCGGCGATGTCCGGATATCGGGCGGCCGCACCGTCGGCCACCACGGTCTGCGACGGGCCCAGCAGCAGGAAGCTCACGACGAGATCCCGAGCGCCGCCACCTGCCGGGTGCCGTGCTCGAAGCCGCACACCGCCAGTGTGGCGGCGCCCATGGCGAAGCGGATGCCGTCGGCCAGCGGAAGTTCCACCCAGCGGGTGATGACGGCGCGCGAGAAGTGACCGTGCCCGACGAAGACCACGTCACGCTCGGCCAGCCGGGCCAGCGCGTAGTCGACGGCGCGATCGGCGCGCGCAGACACCTGCGCGACGCTCTCGCCGCCCGGGCAGCCGTGCGTCCAGACCAGCCAGTCGGGCACGGTCCGGCGGATGTCGTCGGTGGTGGTGCCCTCGTAGTCGCCGTAGGCCCACTCGGCGAGCAGCTCGGTCGTCTCGTCGACATGCAGCCCGGCGAGCTGTGCGGTGTCGCGGGCGCGTCGCCGCGGGCTGCTCACCACCCACGGGTCCGTCAGCTGCAGGGCCGCCACCGCGGGCGCCGCGGCGGCCGCCTTGCGACGGCCGTCGGCGGTGAGGTCGAGATCGGTGCGGCTGGTGTGCCGCCCTGCCTTGGACCACTCGGTCTCGCCGTGGCGCAGCAGGACCAACCGGTGCGCGTCGGGACTCACCGCACCGATTGTGCCGCAAGGGCGGGGCACCGCCGGGCCGGCCATGCCAGGATTGCACCGTGACCCGGGTGCTGGCGGTGGCCAATCAGAAGGGTGGCGTCGCCAAGACGACGACGGTGGCGTCGCTGGGGGCGGCGATGGTCGAGAGCGGGCTGCGGGTGCTGCTCGTCGACCTCGACCCGCAGGGCTCGCTGACGTTCTCGCTGGGCCACGACCCGGACAAGTTGCCGGTGTCGGTCCACGAGGTGCTGCTCGGCGAGGTCGAGCCCGACGTGGCGCTGGTCGAGACCGCCGAGGGCATGTCGCTGCTGCCGGCCAACATCGACTTGGCGGGCGCCGAGGCCATGCTGCTCATGCGCGCCGGCCGCGAGCACGCGCTCAAGCGGGCGCTGACCAAGATCAGCAGCAATTACGACGTCGTCATCATCGACTGCCCGCCGTCGCTGGGGGTGCTGACCCTCAACGGGCTGACCGCCGCCGACGAGGTGATCGTGCCGCTGCAGTGCGAGACGCTGGCGCACCGCGGCGTCGGCCAGTTCCTGCGCACGGTGGCCGACGTGCAGGCGATCACCAATCCGGACCTGACGCTCTTGGGGGCGCTGCCGACGCTGTACGACTCGCGGACCACCCACAGTCGCGACGTGCTGTTCGACGTCGTCGACCGCTACCAGCTGCCGGTGCTGTCGCCGCCGATCCCGCGGACCGTGCGGTTCGCCGAGGCCAGCGCGTCGGGCTCGTCGGTGCTGGCGGGCCGCAAGAACAAGGGCGCCATGGCCTACCGCGAACTGGCCGCCGCGCTGCGCAAGCACTGGAAGTCCGGCAAGCCGCTCGCCACGTTCACCCCGGAGATGTGACCGGTCAGGGCCCCAGCCCCACCAGCATGTCCCCGCGTTGTTCCAGCAGCGTGGTCCCGGCGACCGCCGGGACCACGCGGACTCCCGGCTCGCGGGTCAGCGGGATCACGCCGCCGCCCGCACCGGTCGCGGCGTCGAGGACGGCCACCCCGTTGGTCACGGGCACCAAGAGCTTCCCGGCCATCATGGTCGCGGGTCCGACCGGCGCCGACGTCGGTGAGGACGCGACGGTGAACTTGTAGGTGAGGTAGTAGTCGAACACCATCACCGAATCCCCGGTGAACCAGGTGACGAGGTTGCCGGCACGGGTGACGCCGCCGGCCGTCGGCGCGCGGGGCAGCAGGGTGTCGGCGATGACGGTGCCGGTGTCGTCGTAGACCGCGACGTGCGGGCTCGGCGTCGGCAGGTAGACGGCGGTGCGCACGTCGGCGACCGCGACCACCGCGGCGCCGGAGTCGGGGCGCACCCCGGGCAGCGGCACGGTCTTGCGCGTCGGCTTGTCCTCGTCGTCGGCGGGCCGCAGCAGCGTCAGGCGCAGGTCCGCGGCGTCGGGGCAGTCCTCCAGCACCGACACCGCCGACGTGGCGCCGGCGCTCGACACGAACCGGCACGCCGGCCCGGGGAACGGTGACGGGTTGACCGGGGCGTCGAGCGTGCCGTAGGACAGCGACCGCACCAGGTCGGAGCGCCACAGCTCCAGCCGGGTGTCGCCGGCGCTGAGCACGCTGGTGCCGTCGGTGGACAGCCGCACGGCCGGGTCGGCGTAGGAGGTGCGCGACGGGCCGCGCCGGCCGTCGTCGCCGCGGATGCCGCTCACCTGGCCGCAGCCGCGGTCGTCGGGGTAGACGGCGAGCGCGTAGTCGTACACCCAGGTCACGCCGCACAGCTCGCGGTCGCGGGCGTAGGTCCACCGCGCCAACCCGGTGTTCGGGTCGCGGCCCGCCACCTCGCGGCCCGCACCGGTCACGACGGTCCCGCCGACGACGACGGGTGAGGTGGTCTCCGGCGACGCCGCACTCCACAGCGGTCGGAGCCGGCCCGGTACCGCGCCGGCGTCGGTGAGGGCGGGTGCGGGCGCGGCGGCGGGCCGGCTGACCGTGCCGCGGGCGTCGCTGGTCCACCAGATGCCGGCGCCGACGAGGACGACGACGAGGGCGATGGCGGCCGCCGCGACGAGGTCGCCCCGGGTGCGGCGCTCGGGTCTGATCATGGCTCTTCGCGGGCCGCCGCGGGACTAGCCGGTGCCGGCCGCGGAGTCGGCGGGCTTGCGGGGACCGCGGCGGCGGCGGCGCCGGCTGCTGCCGCTGCGCGTCCCGTCGGCCGACTCCGCCGGGGCCTCGGCCGGTGCGGCGTCCGCCGCGGTGTCCGGCGCGGCGACGTGACCGGTGGCGGACTGCCCGCCGCGGGTGCGGCGGCGGTTGCGGTCGCGGGCCGGGCGGGACCGGGCGGCGCCGTCCTCCGACGCGGGCCTGGCTGCCGGCGCCCGCCGCGACGACGTGCGCTGCGGCGTGCCGATGGAACCGCCCGCGTCGGCGGGGATCTTCAGCTCCTCGTACAGGTGGGGCGAGCTGGAGTAGGTCTCGACGGGTTCGGGCGTGCCGAGGCCCAGCGCCTTGTCGATCATCGCCCACCGCGGCATGTCATCCCAGTCGACCAGCGTGATGGCGACGCCGGTGCGGCCCGCGCGGCCGGTGCGGCCGATGCGGTGCACGTAGGCCTGCTCGTCTTCCGGTATCTGGTAGTTGATGACGTGCGTGACGTCGTCGATGTCGATGCCGCGGGCGG
The DNA here is from genome assembly GCF_021213805.1 of Mycobacterium sp. MYCO198283. GTDB lineage: Bacteria > Actinomycetota > Actinomycetes > Mycobacteriales > Mycobacteriaceae > Mycobacterium. The sequence goes on along the minus strand of NZ_JAJQJI010000002.1, from coordinate 107,291 downwards.
CGACGTCGGTGGCCACGAGCACGTCGATCTCGCCGGTGCGGAACGCCTTCAGCGCCTTCTCGCGGGCGATCTGGCCGAGATCGCCGTGTACGGCGCCCACCTTGAAGCCGCGCTCGGCGAGCTCGTCGGACACCTTCTGCGCGGTGCGCTTGGTGCGGGTGAAGATCATCGTCGCGCCGCGGCCCTCGGCCTGCAGGATCCGGCTGACCAGCTCGACCTTGTCCAGCGCATGCGCGCGGTAGGCGAACTGCTCGGTGGTGTCGTGGGTCTGCGCGGAGTGCGGCGCCTCGGCGCGGATGTGCGTCGGGCGGTTCATGAAGGTGCGGGCCAGGGTGATGATCGGGTCCGGCATGGTGGCCGAGAACAGCATCGACTGCCGGCTGGCGGGGATCTGCTTGAGGATGCGCTCGATGTCGGGCAGGAAGCCGAGGTCGAGCATCTCGTCGGCCTCGTCGAGCACCAGCACCGAGAGCCCGCCGAGCTGCAGGTGGCCTTGCTGCGCCAGGTCGAGGAGCCGGCCCGGCGTCCCGACGACGACGTCGGCGCCGCGCTGCAGCGATTCGATCTGCGGCTCGTAGGGCCGGCCGCCGTAGATGGAGACCACCGACAGCGGGCGGTCGCCGGCGCGCAGGTACTGCGCCGCGGTGGTCAGGTCGCCGAAGACCTGCAGGCACAGCTCGCGGGTGGGCACCACGACCAGGGCGCGCGGCACCCCGGTGAGTGGCCGGTCGGTGTCGGTGGTGATGCGCTGCAGGAGCGGCACCCCGAACGCGAAGGTCTTGCCCATGCCGGTGCGGGCCTGGCCGATGAGGTCGTCGCCGGCGAGCGCCAGCGGCAGGGTCAGTTCCTGGATCGCGAACGGGTGCTCGATGCCCTTCTCGGTGAGGGCGCGGACGATCTCCTCGCGCACGCCGAGCTCGGCGAACGTCGGCGGGGTGGTGGTGGTGGTTTCAGTGTCTGCCATGGGCTCGGTACAGCCTTCCGATGGTCAATTCGTGAGCGGTTCTCCGCGCGCACGAGCTGACGGAACTGCTGCCGATCGGCGGGGCCGGCGCTCCGGAGAATCTCCGGGGCGGCCCGAACTGCGTGCACGCACATTGCCTGGTAGAGGTTCTACCTGTGCCCAGTCTACCGGCTCCGGCCGTCGGCACCGGGGAAGGGGATGCCGGCCGTTACAGTGTGGCCATGTCGTCGAGTCAGCCAGCAGCGTCGTCGGCGGGATCACTCGACGAGGCGCGGCCGCGCATCGCCGCCGACCACCCGGGTGTCGACAAGCTGTTCGCGCTGCTGGCCTACGGCGAGATCGCGGCGTTCTACCGGCTGACCGACGAGGCGCGCATGGCGCCCGACCTGCGCGGCCGGATCGCGATGGCGAGCATGGCCGCCGCCGAGATGGCGCACTACGAGCTGCTGCGCGATGCGCTGGAGCGCCGCGGTATCGACGTCATCCCGGCGATGGCGGGGTACGCCTCGGCGCTGGAGAACTACCACCGGCTCACCACCCCGAGCACCTGGCTCGAAGCGCTGGTGAAGGCCTACATCGGCGACGCGCTGGCGGCCGACTTCTACCGCGAGATCACCGACGTGCTGCCCGACGAGGTCGCCGGCGTCGTGCGGGCCGTGCTCGCCGAGACCGGCCACTCGCAGTTCGTGCTCGCCGAGGTGCGCGGCGTCGTCACGACCAGCGGCCAGCAGCGCAACCGGCTGACGCTGTGGGCGCGGCGGCTCCTCGGCGAGGCGATCACCCAGGCGCAGTACGTACTCGCCGAACACGACGAGCTGACCGATCTGGTGCTGTCGGGTTCGGGCGGACTGACCCAGCTCGGCGAGTTCTTCGACCGGCTGCAGCGCACCCACGCCGAGCGGATGGCCGAACTCGGGCTCGCCTGAACCCTCGCCCAGCCGGCGAGCGGCCCGCCGGCCGTCCACTAGCCTGCCAATAAGTCGGATCGAGCCATGGAGGCCCCCAGCGTGGAAATCAAGATCGGTGTCGCAGACAGCCCTCGGGAGCTCGTCGTCGCCAGTGCGCAGACGCAGGACGAGGTGGAGCAGCTGGTCACCGAGGCGCTCGCCGGGGGCAGCGACGTGCTGAAGCTCGCCGACGAGCGCGGCCGACGCTTCCTCGTGCAGACCGCCAAGATCACCTACGTGGAGATCGGCGCCGCCGACGTGCGCCGGGTGGGCTTCACCAGCTGAGCGCGGGCGTTGTCAGCCGCGGTTGAGCGGCACGTGTGACAGCCCGCCCCAGGCGAAGGCGACCGTGCCCTCGACCGCGGCTTCTTTCGAGATGGGCCGGTCGGCCTGCACCCAGTAGCGGGCGCATACCTGGCTCATGCCGACCAGCCCGACGGCGATCATTCGGGCGCGGTGCGGATCGAGACCGGAGTCGTGGCTGATGAGGTCGAACACGGCGTCCACACAGTCGTCGGTGGCGCCTTCGATGAGCCGGGTGACCTCGGGTTCCCCGACGAGGTCGTTCTCGAAGATCAGCCGGTAGCCCTGGCTGTCGTGCTCGATGAAGTCGAAGAACGCCTGCACGGCCGCGGAGAGCCGGCGCCGGTTGTCGGTGGTGGTGCGCAGCGCTTGGCGCACCCCCGACACCAGGTTCTCCCGGTGCTTGGTGATGACGGCGGCGTAGAGCTCGGTCTTGCCCGGGAAGTGCTGGTACAGCACGGGCTTGCTCACCCCGGCGCGGTCGGCGATCTCGTCCATGCCGGCACCGTGGTAGCCGCGGTCGACGAAAACCTCACTGGCAGCCGCCAACAGCTGACCGCGGCGTTCGCCGCGGGGGAGCCGGTTGCCGCGACGATTGGTGGCGCTCTGCTCGCCGGCCAGGTCGTCGACGCGGGCCGCACGGGTCGGTCGGCGGTCGGTCGTCCTGGTGAGATCGCTCATCAAGACCTCAGCATCTCTAGGTGCTCTTCGCGGGTGTCGAAAGCCCGACCTTACTCCGCCACCCCCGGGTGGCAGGCGCTCGGCGCGCTTGCCGCGGGCCGCGTGAGGCCTGTGGAATGCTGGTTCGGTGACCTACGACCCCTGGGCGCGAGGCGGACCAGCGGGTCCCGAGCGCCGCGGGCCCGGCCGCGTGCCCGCGCTGCACAGTGAGTGGCGCGAGCCGCTGCGCGCGCAGCGCGATCCGGTCGCGGACGACTCGGGGCGCACGCGATCCAACCGCGACGAGCGCCGGCAGTGGCGCAAGCAGAGCTGGCTCGGCCGCTTCGTCGCCACCTACGGCTGGCGGGCCTACGCGCTGCCGGTGCTGGCGGTCATCACCGTGCTGGTGATCGCCCAGACCCTCACCGGCGCCGGGCAATCCGACGACGGGGCCGTGGCGGAGGGGCCGGTGCAGGGGCCGCCGACCCTCGGCGCGTCGGGCACCGCGATCGTCGGCGCACCGCCCAAGGGACTGACGCAGTTCGACGCGAACCTGCCGACGGGCATCCTGCCCGCCGGCGGGCCCTACTCCGAGGCCGGCGCCCGGACCTGGCACATCGTGCCCGGCACGACGCAGCAGGTCGGGCAGGGCACGGCGAAGGTGTTCCGCTACACCGTCGAGGTGGAGGACGGCGTCGACACCACGTCGTTCGGGGGTGACGAGGCGTTCGGGCGGATGGTCAGCGAGACGCTCGACAACCCCAAGAGCTGGACCCACAATCCGCAGTTCGCCTTTTTGCGGGTCGACGGCGGGTCGCCGGAGCCGCCGGACTTCCGGGTCTCGCTCACCTCGCCGATGACGGTGCGCGAGGGCTGCGGCTACGAGATCCCGCTCGAGGCGTCCTGCTACAACCCGGCGTTCGGGGCCGACGCACAGCCGCGGGTGTTCGTCAACGAGGCGCGGTGGGTGCGGGGCGCGGTGCCCTTCCAGGGCGACGTCGGCTCCTACCGGCAGTACCTGGTCAACCACGAGGTGGGACACGCCATCGGCTATCAGCGCCACGAGCCGTGCGCGGAGAACGGCGCGCTCGCCCCGATCATGATGCAGCAGACCTTCTCGACCAACAACAACGACGCCGCGCGGTTCGACCCCGAGTGGGTGCAGCCCAACGACCGCGTGTGCCGGTTCAACCCCTGGCCCTATCCCATCGCCTGACCCCGGGAAGCTTCACCGGCGATCTACGGTTGATCCGAAGTGCCCCAACCCTTCGTGCGAGGAGTGTCCGGTGTCCTCACCGCTGCCGCCGCTGGTGGAACCCGCCGCCGAGCTGACCCGTGACGAGGTCGCCCGCTACAGCCGCCACCTCATCATCCCGGACCTCGGGCTCGACGGCCAGAAGCGGCTGAAGAACGCCCGCGTGCTGGTCATCGGCGCCGGCGGGCTCGGCTCACCGACGCTGCTCTACCTCGCCGCGGCCGGGGTGGGCACCCTCGGCATCGTCGAGTTCGACGTCGTCGACGAGTCGAACCTGCAGCGGCAGATCATCCACGGCCAGTCCGACATCGGCCGGCCCAAGGCGCAGAGCGCCCGCGACTCGATCCGCGAGATCAATCCGCTGGTGGACGTGGTGCTGCACGAGGTGCGGCTGGAACCCGACAACGCCGTCGAGCTGTTCGGCGACTACGACCTGATCCTCGACGGCACCGACAACTTCGCCACCCGCTACCTGGTCAACGACGCCGCCGTGCTGGCCGGCAAGCCGTACGTGTGGGGCTCGATCTACCGCTTCGAGGGCCAGGTGTCGGTGTTCTGGGAGGACGCCCCCGACGGGCCCGGCGGGGAGCGGCGGGGCCTCAACTACCGCGACCTCTACCCGGTCCCGCCGCCGCCGGGCATGGTCCCGTCGTGCGCGGAGGGCGGCGTGCTGGGCATCCTGTGCGCGTCGATCGCGTCGGTGATGGGCACCGAGGCGATCAAACTGATCACCGGCATCGGCGAGCCGCTGCTGGGCCGGCTGATGGTCTACGACGCGCTCGAGATGAGCTACCGCACCATCAAGATCCGCAAGGACCCGGCGACGCCGAAGATCACCGAGCTCATCGACTACGAGGCGTTCTGCGGGGTGCTGTCCGACGACGCCGCGCAGGCCGCGAAGGGCTCGACCATCACGCCGCGGGAACTGCGCGAGATGCTCGACGCCGGCAAGGACATCGCGCTGATCGACGTCCGCGAGCCGGTCGAGTGGGACATCAACCACATCGCCGGCGCGGAACTCATCCCGAAGTCCTCGCTGGAGTCCGGCGACGGGCTGGCGAAACTGCCGCACGACCGGACCGCGGTGCTGTACTGCAAGACCGGCGTGCGTTCGGCCGAGGCGCTGGCCGCGGTGAAGAACGCGGGCTTCGCCGACGCCTTGCATCTGCAGGGCGGCATCACCGCGTGGGCCAAGCAGTTCGAACCCGACATGGTGATGTACTGAGCACACTCCGGTAACGGTGCGGCGACACTCCGCCGGCACCGAAGGGCGTCGAAGTGGTTGCTCGGTAGCGTGATCCCCGTGACCGCCGAATCGCCTCCGGAGCACGTGCTGGCGGCGTTCGGGCTGGCCGGGGCGGTGCCCGAACCGCTCGACGTCATCGTCGACGGGGGCTGGCGGTGCGGCGAGGTGGTGTTCACGCAGGTGGCCGATCACGCCCGCGCGGCCTGGTCGGCAAAGGTCCGCGAGACGCTGTTCGTCGACGGCGTGCGGCTCGCGCGGCCCGTGCGTTCCACCGACGGCCGGTATGTGGTGGCCGGGTGGCGCGCCGACACCTTCGTCGCCGGAACGCCCGAGCCCCGCCACGACGAGGTGGTGAGCGTGGCGGTGCGGCTGCACGAGGCCACCGCGAAACTCGAGCGGCCCCGCTTCCTCACCCAGCCGCCGCAGGTGCCGTGGGCCGACGTCGACGTGTTCATCGCCGCCGACCGCGCGGCCTGGGAGGAGCGGCCGCTCAAGTCGCTGCCGCCCGGCGCCGAGGTGTCTCCCGGGTCGGCCGACGGCAAGCGGTCCATCGAGCTGATCAACCAGCTCGCGACGCTGCGCCGGCCCACCCGCAGCCCCAGCCAGCTGGTGCACGGCGACCTGTACGGCACCGTGCTGTTCTCCGGGACGGCGGCCCCCGGCCTCACCGACATCACGCCGTACTGGCGCCCGGCGTCGTGGGGAGCAGCCGTCGCGGTGGTCGACGCGCTGTCCTGGGGCGAGGCCGACGACGGGCTCATCGAGCGCTGGAGCTCCATGCCGGAGTGGCCGCAGATGCTGCTGCGCGCCTTGATGTTCCGGCTGGCGGTGCACGCGCTGCACCCCCGCTCCACCGCCGCCGCGTTCCCCGGGCTGGCCCGCACCGCCGCCCTGGTGCGGCTCGCGCTCTGACCCCGCCGCGAGCCTCACGCCCCGGCGACCCGGACTGTGAGGTGCTGTTGACACATCCGATATCCCGGGGCAACGGACGGCGAATCAGCGCCCCGTAAACCTGCTCTCGTGAGCATTGTGAGGCGAAACCGCACCATCGAACACTGGGATGCCGAGGACGTGGCGGCGTGGGAAGCCGGGGGCGCGCGCATCGCCCGGCGCAACCTGATCTGGTCGATCGTGGCCGAACACGTCGGCTTCTCCATCTGGTCGATCTGGTCGGTCATGGTGTTGTTCATGCCGCAGTCGACGTACCACATCGACGCGGCCGGCAAGTTCTACCTCGTGGCGGTCCCCACGCTGGTGGGCGCGATCATGCGCATCCCGTACACGGTGGCGCCGGCGAAGTTCGGCGGCCGCAACTGGACGGTGGTCAGCGCGCTGCTGCTGCTGATCCCGACGTTGCTGACGCTGTGGGCGATGACGCGGCCCGGCACCTCCTACACCACCTTCATGGTGGTCGCGGCGTTCGCGGGCGTGGGTGGCGGCAACTTCGCGTCGTCCATGACGAACATCAACGCGTTCTACCCGCAGCGGCTCAAGGGCTGGGCACTGGGGTTGAACGCCGGGGGCGGCAACATCGGCGTGCCGGTGATACAGCTGATCGGCCTGCTGGTGATCGCGACGGTCAGCAACACCGCGCCCGAGGTCGTCTGCGCCATCTACCTGGTGCTGATCGCCGTCGCCGCGGCCGGCGCCGCGCTGTTCATGGACAACCTCGCCGACCAGCGCTCCAACCTGGGTGCGCTGGCAGAAGCGTTGCGGTTCAAGCACTCCTGGGTGATGAGCTTCCTCTACATCGGCACGTTCGGCTCGTTCATCGGGTTCTCGTTCGCCTTCGGCCAGGTGTTGCAGATCAACTACCTCGCCGGTGGCGACACCCCCGCGCAGGCGTCGCTGCACGCCGCCCAGATCGCGTTCATCGGCCCGCTGCTCGGGTCGATCGCCCGACCGTTCGGCGGCAAGCTCGCCGACCGCATCGGCGGCGGCAAGGTGACGCTGAACGTGTTCATCGCGATGATCTTCGCCGGCGGCATCCTGGTGACCGCCGGAACGCTCGACGACGCCACCCCCGGCGCGGCGACGGACGGGCAGTTGGCCGCCTACGTCGCCGGGTTCATCCTGCTGTTCGTGCTGTCCGGGCTCGGCAACGGCTCGACCTACAAGATGATCCCGTCGATCTTCGAGGCCAAGGCGCAGGGCCGCGAGGACTGGAGCCGCGCCGAGAAGGCCGCCTGGTCGCGCAGCATGTCGGGTGCGCTGATCGGGTTCGCCGGCGCGGTCGGCGCGCTCGGCGGCGTGTTCATCAACGTCGTGCTGCGTGCCTCCTACGTCGGCGACGCCAAGTCGGCGACCAACGCGTTCTGGGTCTTCCTCGGCTTCTACGTGGTGTGCGCCGTGGTGACGTGGCTGGTGTTCCTGCGGATCAACACCGCCAGGATGGACACCGGCGGGCACGCCGGCCGCGTGCCGGCCCCGGCGACGTCCTGAGTTCGGGCGAACCCGTGGCGGTGACCAGGACGGCGTGTTCGTACTGCGGCGTCGGCTGCGGCATCGAGGTGCAGACCGCGCCCGACGCCGACACCGGCCGGCCCGTCATCGCCCGGGTGTCCGGCGACAAGCTGCACCCGGCGAACTTCGGGCGGCTGTGCACGAAGGGTGCCACGCACGCCGAGTTGATGGCCGCCGCCGAGGGCCGGCTGACGTCGGCGCTGCTGCGGCCCCGGCGCAGCGACGAGCTCCTGCCCGTGCCGGTGGACGACGCGATCGCCGACGCCGGCCGCCGCCTGCGGGCGGTCGTCGACGAGCACGGCCCGGATGCGGTAGGCATCTACGTCTCCGGCCAGATGTCGCTCGAATCGCAGTACCTCGCCACCAAACTCGCGAAGGGCTTCCTGCGCACCCGCTACCTGGAGTCGAACTCCCGGCTGTGCATGGCCAGCGCGGGCACCGGTTACAAGCAGTCGCTCGGCGCCGACGGACCGCCCGGCTCCTACACCGACTTCGACGCCGCGGACCTGTTCTTGGTGATCGGCTCGAACATGGCGGACTGCCACCCGATCCTGTACCTGCGGATGATGGACCGGCGCAAGGCGGGCGCCAAGCTCATCGTCGTCGATCCCCGCCGCACCACCACCGCCGAAGGCGCCGACCTCTACCTGCCGATCCGGGCCGGCACCGACCTCGCGCTGCTCAACGGACTGCTGCACCTGCTCGTCGAGGCCGGCGCGGTGGACGCCGACTTCATCGCCGAGCACACGCAGGGCTGGGACGCCATGCCGGCCTTTCTGGCCGACTACCCGCCCGCCCGGGTCGCCGAGCTCACCGGGTTGGCCGAGGCCGACATCCGGCGGGCCGCCGAGCTGATCGCCGAGGCGCCGAACTGGATGACGTGCTGGGCGGTCGGCGCCAACCAGAGCACGCACGGCACGGCCAACACCAACGCGATCTGCAACCTCCACCTCGCGACCGGCGCCATCTGCCGCCCCGGCAGCGGGCCGATGTCGCTCACCGGGCAGCCCAACGCCATGGGCGGCCGCGAGATGGGCTACATGGGGCCGGGACTGCCCGGACAGCGCTCGGTGACCTCGCCGGAGGACCGCGCCTTCGTCGAGGACCGGTGGGGCCTGGCGCCCGGCACCATCCGCAGTGAGTTCTCCGCCGGCGCCGTCGACATGTTCGAGCGGCTCGCCGCCGGCGACATCAAGGCCTGCTGGATCATCTGCACCAACCCGGTGGCGACCATGCCGAACCGGACGACGACGATCGCCGGCCTGCAGGCCGCCGAGCTGGTGATCACCCAGGACGCCTACCGGGACACCGCGACCAACCGCTACGCCGACATCGTCCTGCCCGCGGCGCTGTGGGCGGAGTCCGACCAGGTCATGGTGAACTCCGAGCGCAACCTGACCCTGCTGGCGCAGTCCGTGCCGCCCGTCGGCGATGCGCGGCCCGACTGGCAGCTCATCTGCGACATGGCCGCGCAGCTCGGCTTCGGCGAACACTTCGCCTACAGCTCCAGCGCCGAGGTGTTCGACGAGATCCGCGCGTTCAGCAATCCGCGCACCGGTTTCGACCTGCGGGGCGCGAGCTACGAGCGGCTGCGGCGCACCCCGCTGCAGTGGCCCGTCCCGCCCGAGAACCAACCGGGCGGCGACCTCGACCGCCATCCGATCCGCTACCTCAACGACGGCGTCAGCCAGGACCTGTTCGTCGACGAGGCCGGGCACCGGCCGCGGCTGGCCTTCCCGACGCCGTCCCGGCGCGCCGTCTTCGTGCCGCGGCCGCACGTCGAGGCGGCCGAGCTGCCCGACGACGACTACCCGGTGGTGCTCAACACCGGCCGGCTGCAACACCAGTGGCACACCATGACCAAGACCGGGAAGGTCGGAAAACTCACCAAACTGAACGGCGCACCGTTCGTCGAGGTGAACCCCGCCGACGCCGCCGCGCTGGGCATCGTCGACGGCCGCTCGGTCGAGCTGGCGTCGCGGCGGGGCCGCGCGGTGCTCCCGGCGGTGGTGACCGACCGGGTGATGCCCGGTAACTGCTTCGTGCCGTTCCACTGGAACGACGAACACGGCGAACACCTGACGATCAACGCCGTCACCAACGACGCCGTCGACCCGGACTCCCTGCAGCCGGAGTTCAAGGTGAGTGCGGTCAGCCTGCGGCCGGTCGAGACGGCGGCGGCCGCCCATCCGCTGGCCGCCGTACTGCAGGCGGCCGACGTGCGGGCGCCGGTCCCCGACGACGACGAGAAGCGCTATCTGGCAGCGTTTCTCGCCGGCATGGGCGAGCACCCGGTCGGAGTGCCGGTGCTGCCGGCCGCCGCGCCGGTACGCCCGGAGATCCGGCTGTGGGTCGACGGCCTGCTCGCGGGCCGGTACTCGCGCCTCCCGGCGGCGGGCGCCGCGGCGGCGGATACGACGACCGATGCGGCGACCGAGGACGCCCCGCTGGTGCTGTGGGCGTCGCAGACCGGCAACGCCGAGGAGGTCGCGGCGCGGGTGGCCGAGCGGCTCGGGAAATCGGAGCTGGCCAGCATGAACGACGTCCCGCTGGCACGGCTCGCCGCGGCCCGCGACGTCGTGGTGGTGACGAGCACCTTCGGCGACGGCGGCCCGCCGGACAACGGCGCCGAGTTCTGGGACCGGCTCGCGGCCACCGACGCTCCGGCCCTCGATCACGTCCGGTACGCGGTGCTCGGGATCGGCGACCGCTCGTATGACAACTTCTGCGGCTACGCCAAGTCGATCGACCGCCGCCTCGCCGACCTGGGCGCGCAGCAGCTGCTCGACCGCGCCGAGGTCGAGGCCTACGACGACGAACCGATGGCGCGGTGGGCCGAGCAGGTCACCACCCTGATCGGCGACCCGGCGGCCGCGCCGGCACCGACCGCGGCACCGCCCGCCGCACGGCCCGCGGAGCTGTTCACCCGCAACCGCCCGGTGCGGGCCCCGCTGTGCCGCAACGTGCTCCTGACGCCGCCGACCGCGGCGAAAGAGGTGCGCCAGTTCGGGTTCGACATCTCCGAGCACGACGTCAGCTACGCGGTGGGGGACTCGCTCGGTGTCCACGCCGTCAACAGCGACTTCGCCGCCGACGCGTGGCTGGCGGCGACCGGGTTGCGCGGCGAGGAGCCCGTCGAGGTCGACGGCGCCGAACGCACCCTGCGCGACGCGCTGATCGGCGACTACGACATCTGCCGCGTCACGCCGGACCTGCTGCGCTTCGTCGCCGAACTGTGCCCGGACCGCACCGCGACCAAGGTGCTGCTCGGCCCGCGCAAGAAGCTCGACGCGTGGCTGGTCGGCCGCAACGGCATCGACGTGGTGCGCGAGTTCCCGGTGTGCGCCGACGTCGAGCAGTGGCAGGACGTGCTGGTGCGGCTGACACCGCGGCAGTTCTCCATCTCCAGCAGCCCGCTCGTCAGCCCGCACGAGGTGCAGCTGACGGTGTCGGTGCTGCGCTACCGGGGCAGCGACGGCGGTCCGCGCGGCGGGGTCGCGACGACGTTCCTCGCCGACCGCGCCGCCGGCCGGTCGGTGCCGGTCTTCGTGCAGCGCTCACCGCACTTCAAGCCGCCGCAGGACGCCGCGACGCCGATGATCATGGTCGGGCCGGGCACCGGCATCGCGCCGTTCCGCGGGTTCCTGCAGGAGCGCCGCGCATTGGGGCACACCGGCCGCAACTGGTTGTTCTTCGGTGATCGGCACCGCGCCGAGAACTTCTACTACCGCGACGATCTCGAGCCGATGGTCGACGACGGCTTCCTCACCCGGCTGGACCTCGCGTTCTCGCGCGACCAGCAGCGCCGGATCTACGTGCAGCACCGGATGCTCGACGCCGGCGCCGAGCTGTGGCGGTGGCTCCAAGACGGTGCGCACCTCTACGTCTGCGGCGACGCCCGCCGGATGGCCAAGGACGTCGACGCGGCGCTCACCGAGATCATCACCCGCCACGGCGGCCTGTCGGCGGAGCGGGCCCGCGACTACAAGCGGGAGCTGATCGCCGAGCACCGCTACCTGCGTGACGTCTACTGACCGCCTCACAGCGCGCCGGTGACGCGTGTGAGCAGGTTGTGACACCGGGGTGAGCCGCGGGCAGCGTCGGCGCAACAGCGCCTTCCTACCGTGACGCCCATGCCCCTGTTGCACCCCGCTTCCCAGCGCACCGTTGTTGTCGTCGGCCACGGCATGGTGGCGCACCGCTTCGTCGAGGCGCTGCGCGACCGGGACGTCGAGAACCGGTGGCGCGTGGTGATTCTCGGTGAGGAAACCGCACCCGCCTACGACCGGGTTGCGCTGTCGTCGTACGTGGAGAGCTGGGACCGCGCCGCACTGGCGCTGCCCGGTAACGACTACGCCGGCGACGACGCGGTGCTGCTGCGCCTCGGCGAGCGGGCCGTCGCGATCGACCGCGACCGCCGTGAGGTCACCACGTCGAGCGGCGACCGCATCGCCTACGACGCGCTGGTGCTGGCCACCGGCTCCTATCCGTTCGTGCCGCCGGTGCCCGGCGCCGACCTGGCCGGGTGTTTCGTCTACCGCACCCTCGACGACCTCGACGGCATCCGCGCCGCGGCGCGCGACGCCGGGCCGGAGCCGGTCGGCGTGGTGGTCGGCGGCGGGCTCCTGGGGTTGGAGGCCGCCAACGCGCTGCGCCTGTTGGGCGTCACCCCCCACATCGTCGAATTCGCGCCGCGGCTCATGCCGCTGCAGGTCGACGCCGGCGGCGGCGCGGTGCTCGCCGGGCTGGTGCGCGAGTTGGGCCTGCACGTGCACACCGGGGTGTCCACCACCCGCATCGACCCGGCCGACCGCGGCCTGGCCGTCACGCTGTCCGACGGCACGGGCATCGACGCCTCGCTGGTGGTGTTCTCGGCCGGGGTGCGGCCCCGCGACGAGCTGGCCCGCGACTGCGGCCTGGACACCGGCGAGCGCGGCGGCGTGCTCACCGACGCCAGCTGCTGCACCCGCGACCCGCACATCTACGCGATCGGCGAGGTCGCGGCGGTGGAGGGTCGCTGCTACGGGCTGGTCGCGCCGGGGTACGCGACCGCCGAAGTGGTCGCCGACCGGCTCTTGGGCGGCTCGGCGGAGTTCCCGGGCGCCGACCTGTCCACCAAGCTCAAGCTGCTCGGCGTGGACGTCGCGAGCTTCGGCGACGCGCACGCCACCACCCCCGGGGCGCTGGAGGTGGTGCTCAACGACGCCACCCGCGGCACCTACGCGAAGCTGGTGGTCTCCGACGACGCCGCGGTGCTGCTCGGCGGTGTGCTGGTCGGCGACGCGTCGGCCTACGGCACACTGCGGCCGCTGGTGGGCCGGCCGCTGCCCGCCGACCCGGCGTCGCTGATCGCCCCGGCGGGCGCGGCGGTCGGCCTGGAGGCACTGCCCGACGACGTGCAGATCTGCTCCTGCAACGCGGTGACCAAGGGCGCCATCGGCGACGCGGTGGCGGCCGGCGCCACCGACGTGCCGGCGCTCAAGGCGTGCACGAGCGCGGGCACGTCGTGCGGCAGCTGCGTGCCGATGCTCAAGCGGCTGCTGGCGGCGCACGGCGTCGCCCAGTCCAAGGCGCTGTGCGAGCACTTCTCGCAGTCGCGCGCCGAGCTGTTCCAGATCGTGCGCGCCACCGGTACCCGGCGGTTTTCGGAGCTCATCGCCGCCTACGGCACCGGCACCGGCTGCGACGTGTGCAAACCCGCCGTCGCGTCGATCCTGGCGTCCACGTCGTCGGACCACATCCTCGACGACGAGACCGTCGCGCTGCAGGACACCAACGACCAGTTCCTGGCGAACATCCAGCGCAACGGCACCTATTCGGTGGTGCCGCGGCTACCCGGCGGCGAGATCACGCCGGAGAAGCTGATCGCGATCGGGGAGGTGGCGCGCGACTTCGGGCTCTACACCAAGATCACCGGCGGGCAGCGCATCGACCTGTTCGGCGCCCGCGTGGAGCAGCTGCCGCTCATCTGGCGGCGCCTCGTCGACGCCGGCATGGAGTCCGGCCACGCCTACGGCAAGGCGCTGCGCACCGTGAAGAGCTGTGTCGGCTCGTCGTGGTGCCGCTACGGCGTGCAGGACTCGGTGGCCATGGCCGTCGCGCTCGAGCTGCGGTACCGCGGCCTGCGGGCGCCGCACAAGATCAAGCTCGGGGTGTCGGGCTGTCAGCGCGAGTGCGCCGAGGCCCGCGGCAAGGACGTCGGGGTCATCGCCACCGAGAAGGGCTGGAACCTCTACGTCGGCGGCAACGGCGGCGCCACCCCGAAACACGCGCAGCTGCTGGCCGGCGACCTCGACAGCGACACGCTGGTCCGCTACATCGACCGCTACCTGATGTTCTACGTGCGCACCGCCGACCGGCTGCAGCGCACCGCGGTGTGGCAGGAGACCATCGACGGCGGCCTCGACCACATCCGGGCGGTGGTCTGCGACGACGCGCTGGGCATCGCCGCCGAACTCGACGAGGCCATGGCCCGTCACGTGGACGGCTACACCGACGAGTGGGCCGGCGTGCTCGCCGACGAACGCAAACTCGCCCGATTCGTGTCGTTCGTCAACGCGCCCGACGTGGCCGACCCGACGGTGGCCTTCGACGACGCCGGCCCGCGCAAGGTCCCGGTGCTGCTGCCGACGCCGGCCATCCCGGCGCGCGACGGTGACGCGGCCGAAAGCGTCAGGTAACGACCGTGAAACACGACGGGCGTACCAAAGCAGGACGGGAAGGAGCACGACCATGACTGTGATCGCTGAACCGCGGACGAGCGTCTGCGACACCGGCTGGGTGGCCGCCTGCGCGCTGTCCGCGCTCATACCGGGCCGCGGCGCGGCGGTGCTGCTGCCCGACGGGCAGCAGGCCGCGCTGTTCCTGCTGCCCGACGGCGGCCTGGCGGCCGTCGGCAATATCGACCCGTTCGGGCGCGCCGCGGTGATGTCGCGCGGCCTCACCGGCGATCGCGGCGGCGAACCCACCGTCGCCTCGCCGCTGGGCAAGCAGGTGTTCTCGCTGGTCGACGGCCGCTGCCTCGACGACGAGGCGGTGGCCCTGCCGGTGTTCGACGTCCGGGTGGCAGGTGAGTGCGTTGAGATCCGAGCGACCTGAGCCGCTGTCCGGTTTCACGGTGGGGGTGACGGCGGCGCGGCGGGCCGAGGAGCTGATCTCGCTGCTGCAGCGGCGGGGCGCGGAGGTGGTGCACGCCCCGTCGATCCGCATCATCCCGCTGGTCGACGACGACGAGCTGCGGCGCGTCACCGCGGCGTTGATCGCGTCGCCACCCGACGTGGTGGTGGTGACCACCGGCATCGGCTTCCGCGGCTGGATCGAGGCGGCGCACGGCTGGGCGCTCGCCGACGACCTGATCAAAGCGCTCGCCGGGGTGCGCATCCTGGCCCGCGGCCCCAAGGCCCGCGGCGCGGTGCGGCAGGCGGGCCTGAGCGAGGAGTGGAGCCCCGAGTCGGAGGCGTCGGCCGAGGTGCTGGCGCGGCTCCTCGACGACGGTGCCGCCGGGCTGCGCGTCGCGGTGCAGCTGCACGGCGCGGCCAGTGAGTGGGAGCCCGACGCCGACATCTGTGAGGCGCTCGCCGCGGCCGGCGCCTCGGTGACGCGGGTGCCCGTCTACCGGTGGCGCACGCCCGCCGACCTCGCCCCGGTCGACCGGCTCATCGGCATGACCGTCGCCGCCGAACTCGACGCCGTCAGCTTCACCAGCGCACCGGCCGTCGCGTCGGTGCTGCAGCGGGCCAAGGCGCTCGGCGCGTTCGACGAGTTCGCGGCCGCGCTGCGCGGCCGGGTGCTGGCCGCGTGCGTCGGGCCGGTCACCGCCTCCCCGCTGCAGCGGCTCGGCATCCCGGCCGTGCACCCCGAGCGGTACCGCCTCGGCGCGCTCGCCCGGCTCCTCACCGACGAATTACCGGCCCGCGCACCGGTGTACGTCGCCGGTGGACACTCCGTGAGCGTGCGCGGCGGCGGCGTCATCGTCGACGGCGAGTTCCGCCCGGTGCCGCCCACCGGCATGGCGCTGCTGCGCCGGCTGCTCGTCCACCCCGGCCGGGTGGTGTCGCGGGAACGGCTCCTGGCCGAGCTGCCCGGCGGCGGCGGCGACACGCACGCCGTCGAAACGGCGATGGCACGGCTGCGGTCGGCGCTTGGCGCGCCCGGGATCATCGCGACCGTCGTCAAACGCGGTTATCGGTTGGCTCTCGACCCGGCGCAGCTGCCATGACCGCCGCGCCGCTGCTCGTGGCGCACGGCACGCGCTCGGCCGTCGGCGTGGCCGCCGTGGGCGCGCTCGCCGACGCCGTCAGCGCCCACATCGGGCCGGTGCGGACGGCGTTCGTCGACGTACTCGGCCCCAGCCCGAGCGAGGTGCTCGCGACGGTCGACGGCCCGGCGGTCGTGGTGCCGGCCTTCCTCGCGGCCGGCTACCACGTGCACACCGACCTCCCCGCCCACGTCGCCCGCAGCGGTCACCCCGCCGTCACCGTCACCGCGCCGCTGGGACCGGATCCGGTGCTGGCCGACGTCATGGCGGCTCGGCTGGCCGACGCCGGCCGGCGTCCGGGCGACGCGGTGGTGCTGGCCGCGGCGGGGTCGTCAGATCCGCGCGCGCGCCGTGACGTCGCCGCCGCCGCAGACCTGCTGGCGCGTCGGGTGGGTCCGGTGGCGGTCGGCTACGTCGCGACCGGGAAGCCGCGGGTGGCCGACGTGGTCGCCGGGCTGCGTCGCGAGCACGACCGGGTGTTCGTCGCGTCATATCTGCTGGCCCCCGGGCTGTTCCACGACCGGTTGGCGTCCTGCGGCGCCACCGGGGTGGCCGCCCCGCTGGCCGGGCATCCGCGGCTCGTCGAGCTGGTCGTCTCGCGGTTCACCCGGGTGCCGGCGGTTCGTTAGAACCGGTGCCGCACCGCGGTGAGGTCCACTCGGCCGTCGACCGCGAGCACGCCCTCGGCCCGCAGCGCCGCGAGCTGGCGGGTCGCCAGGTGCGGCGCGGGCCGGCCCGTCGCGGTGATCACCCGGTGCCACGGCAGGTCCGAGGAGTCCGTGCGCATGATCCAGCCGACGATGCGGGGGCTCGACAGTGCCGCCGCGTCGGCGATGTCGCCGTAGGTGGACACCCGCCCGGGTGGGATGGCGGCCACCAGCGCCCGCACCCGCTCGACCTGGTCGTCGGTGATGGGCGCCACGGCGGTCAGGTCAGGTGGCGGCGCACCGCCGCGCCCGACTCGTCGGGCCGGGCCAGCGGCACCATGTGGTCACAATCCAGCTCGCGGACCTCCAGCGCCTCGCCGAGCCGCCGGCGCAGCGCGTCGAGCAGCGCGTCGGTGGCGTACGGCGGCTGCACCTTGGCCGCCCGCAACACGGTGGTCGGCACCGACACCGTCGGAACGACGACCGGCCGCGCGAGTTCGCTCCAGTAGGCGATGACGGCCGGCAGCGACATCCGCCAGCCGACGCGGCCGCCCGGCCAGTCGACCAGGTGCTCGTCGAGTTCGGCGTCCAGCAGCGCGCCGTCGACCTCGCTCCAGGAGCCGGCCAGCTTGTCGGCCCGCGCCTCGGCCCGGTCGGCGTAGTCGGGGCTGGCGAGCGTCTGCTCGGCGAGCCGGCGCATCCGGTCCCCGTCCAGACCGACCGCCGGATCCAGCAGCACCAGCGCGCGCACCAGCTCTGGATGGGCCGCCGCCAGGTGCAGCGCCACCGCGCCGCCGAACGAGTGGCCCACCACCACGACCGCGCCGTCGGCCGCACCGCGCAGCAGCGCCGCGAGCGCTGCGACGTTGGCGTCGATGGTCCACGGCGCCGACCACGACGACCGGCCGTGCCCGAGCAGATCCGGTGCGGCGACACCGATTCCGGGCAGCTGCTGCTCGGCGAACGGCTCCCAGCGGCGCCCGTGGCCGGTCAGCCCGTGCAGGGCCAGCACCCGTACCGGCTCGTCCGGTCCGTAGCGGTACACGTGCAGATCGCTGGTCACGGTGGTGATCCTGCCAGCCGGAACCGACATGTCGGACCCCGGTGGTGTCATACCGGCATGTCCGCTTCCCCCGTCGCCGCACCGCCACCCCGCAGCTGGGATCCGCCGGTCCGCGCGTTGTTCGATCCGGCGCTGCGCGGCACCCACCGCGTCGTCGGCGGGCCGGGCACCGGCAAGAGCACGCTGCTGCTCGACATCGCCGCCGCCCGGCTCGGCGCCGGCACGGATCCGGGGTCGGTGCTGCTCCTGACGGGGTCGGCCCGCCAGAGCGCCCGGCTGCGCGGCGCGCTGTCGGCCGCGGTGCTCGGCGGCGGCGTGAACGTGGTCACCGAGCCGCTGGTGCGCAGCGTGCACTCCTACGCGTTCGCGGTGCTGCGGCGCGCCGCCCACCGCAACGGCGATCCGCCGCCCCGGCTCGTCACGGCCGCCGAGCAGGACGCCGTCATCCGCGAGCTGCTCGCGACCGAGGAGGAACAGGCGGCGTGGCCCGCGACGCTGCGGCCGGCGCTGCGCACCGCCGGTTTCGCCGCTGCGCTGCGAGAGTTGTTGGCGCGCTGCGCCGAACGCGGCATCGACGACGTGGAGCTGCGGCGCATCGGCCTGCGCGCCGGGCAGCCGATGTGGGTCGCCGCGGCGCGGTTCGCCCGCCAGTACGAGCAGATCATGCTGCTGCGCGCCGCGGTCGGCACGGCCGCCCCGCAGGCCACCGTTCCGGCCCTGGGCGCCGCCGAGCTGGTGGGCGGCGCGCTGGAGGCGCTCGCGGTCGACCCCGACCTGCTGGCCGCCGAGCGGGCCCGGCTGGCGCTGCTGCTGGTCGACGACGCCCAGCAACTCGACCCGCAGGCCGCGCTGCTGGTGCGCACGCTCGCGGCGGGCCGGGACGCGCCGACCGTGATCGCCGGAGATCCGACGCAGGCCGTCTTCGGGTTCCGGGGCGCCGACGCGCGGCTGCTCGCCGAGCCTGGTGCGCTGGTCCTCAGCCGCTCGCACCGGTGCGCGCCCGCCATCGCCGCGGCGGTGAGCGCCGTCGCGGCGCGGCTTCCCCGATCGGCGCCCGGCCGCCACATCGACGGCACCGGGGAGGCCGGGGCCGTCGGCACCCGCCTGGCCGCGACGCCCCAGGCCGAGGCGGCCATCGTCGCCGATGCGCTGCGGCGCGCCCACCTGGTCGACGGGGTGCCGTGGTCGGAACTCGCCGTGGTGGTGCGATCGGTGCCGCGCGCGGCGGCCGTGCTGCCGCGGGCGCTCGCGGCGGCCGGGATCCCGGTCATCACCCCGCCGCCGCCGGCCGCCGGCCATCCCGCGGTCGAGGCGCTGCTCACGGTGCTCCGCGCGACGCTCGACGGGCTCACGGCCGACCAGGCGGTGTCGCTGGTCACCGGGCCGCTGGGCCGGGTCGACCCGGTCACGCTGCGCCAGCTGCACCGCGCGCTGCGACGGGCCCGCGCCGCCGACGGGCCGCGCGACATCGGCGCCCTGCTCGTCGCGGCGCTGACCGACGATCCCGGCGCCGTGCCCGCCGCGGCCGCCCTGCGGCGCCTCCGCGGCGTACTGGGCGCCGCCGGGCGCAGCGCGGCGACGGGCGACGACCCGCGGTACACGCTGTGGCTGGCATGGCAGCGCAGCGGCCTGCAGCGGCGCTGGCTCACCACCGCGGGCCGCGGCGGGGCGGCCGGCGCCGCGGCCGATCAGGCGCTCGACGCGGTGACCGCGCTGTTCGACGTCGCCGAGCAGTACGTGTCCCGCACCGCCGGCGCCACGCTGCGCGGCCTGCTCGACCACGTCGAGCAGCTGTCGCTGACGACGCCGGTCGGCGAGCCGGCCGCCGTTCCCGACGCGGTGACGCTGACCAGCGTCCACGGCGCGCTCGGCCGCGAATGGGACACGGTGGTCGTCGCGGGTCTGCAAGACGGGCTGTGGCCCAACGTCGCGCCGCGCGGGGGCATCCTGGCCACGCAGCGACTGCTCGACCTGCTCGACGGCGTCGACGACGCCGCGGTCTCCGACCGCGCGCCGCTGCTGGCCGAGGAGCGCCGGCTGCTGGTGGCGGCACTGGGCCGGGCGCGCCGCCGCGTGCTGGTCACCGCCGTCGACAGCGATGCGGGGGAGCAGCCCCTGCTGCCGTCGGCGTTCTTCACCGAGCTGGCGGCGCTCGTCGGCCGCGAGGACGCCCCGCCGCCGGTCGAGCCGGCGCCGCGGGTGCTCGCGCCGGTCCCCGTGGTGGGCCGGCTGCGCGCGGTGGTCTGCGCACCCGCCGGCGCCGTGGACGACGCCCAACGCGCGCGCGCCGCAACGCAACTGGCCCGGCTCGCCGCCGCCGGTGTGCCCGGCGCCGACCCGTCGTCCTGGTACGGCAGCCGACCGGTCAGCACCTGCGAGCCGCTGCGCGACGCCGACGAGGTGGTCCCGCTCTCGCCGTCCACGCTGCAGACCCTCGTCGACTGCCCGCTGCGCTGGCTGGTCGAACGCCACGGCGGATCCGACCGGCGTGACGTGCGGTCGGCGCTCGGCACGGTGCTGCACGCGCTGGTCGCCGACGGCGGCCGCAGCGAGCAGCAACTGCTCGCCGAGCTCGAATCGGTGTGGGACGCAATGCCGTTCGACGCTGCCTGGTATGCCCGCCACGAGCTCACCCGCCACCAGGCGATGCTCTCGACGTTCGCGCAGTGGTGGGCGCAGACCCGTCACGAGCTCACCGAGGTCGGCCGGGAGATCGACGTCGACGGCGTGCTCCACGATCCGGACGGCGCGCTGCCGGATGTCCGCGTCCGGGGCCGCCTCGACCGGCTCGAGCGTGACGCCCAGGGCCGGCTGGTGATCGTCGACGTCAAGACCGGCAAGACGCCCGCGACGAAAGACGAGGCGCAGCGCCATGCGCAGCTCGCGCTCTATCAGCTCGCGGTGGCGGCGGGCCTGCTTCCCGACGGCGACATCCCCGGCGGCGGACGGCTGGTGTACGTCGCCAAGCCGTCGGCGACGGGCGCCACCGAACGCCACCAGGATCCGCTGACCCCCGAGACCGCCGCGGCGTGGCGCCGGCAGGTCCACGCCGCCGCAGCGGCGAGCCTGGGGCCGCAGTTCACCGCGCGGGTCAACAAGGGCTGCACGCACTGCCCGATGCGCACCGGCTGCCCCGCCCACGCCGGCACCGCGGCGGCGGGGGACGGGGAGAGCGCATGACCGCCACCTACAGCCCCGCCGACCTCGCGGCCGCGCTGGGGGTGTTCGCCCCCACCGCCGAGCAGGCCGCCGTGATCGCCGCGCCACCCGGGCCGCTGGTGGTGATCGCGGGGGCGGGTGCGGGCAAGACCGAAACCATGGCGGCCCGGGTGGTGTGGCTGGTCGCCAACGGTTACGCCCGCCCCGACCAGGTGCTCGGCCTGACGTTCACCCGCAAGGCGGCCGGTCAACTGCTGCGCCGCGTGCGGTCGCGGCTGGCGCGGCTCGCCGGCGCCGGGCTCTTGCGCACCGAACCGGCCGGTGGCGGCTCGGCCGGCGCGTCGGTCGCCACCTACCACGCCTTCGCCGGAACGCTGCTGCGCGAATACGGGCTGCTGGTGCCCATCGAGCCCGACACGCGACTGCTCACCGAGACCGAGCTGTGGGAGCTGGCCTACCGCGTGGTGTGCGACTACGACGGCGAGCTCGACACCGACAAGACGCCGGCGTCGGTCACCGCGACGGTGCTGCGGCTGTCCTCGCAGCTCGCCGAGCACCTGGTGGACACCGCGTCGCTGCGCAACACCCACCACGAGCTCGAACGGCTGGTGCACACGCTGCCCGCGGGCCCGTCCCAGCGCGACCGCGGACCGAGCCAGTGGCTGCTCAAGATGCTGGCCACCCAGACCGAACGCGCCCGGCTGGTGCCGCTGGTCGACGCGCTGCACCGCGAGCTCCGCGCGCAGCGGGCCATGGATTTCGGCGAGCAGATGTCGGCGGCGGCGCGGCTCGCCGTCGCGCACCCCGAGGTCGGGGAGCAACTGCGCGAGCGCTATCGCGTGGTGCTGCTCGACGAGTACCAGGACACCGGACACGCGCAGCGCATCGCGTTGTCGGCGCTGTTCGGCGGCGGCGTCGACGACGGGTTGGCGCTCACCGCCGTCGGCGACCCGATCCAGTCCATCTACGGCTGGCGGGGCGCCTCGGCGGCCAACCTGCCGCGGTTCGCCACCGACTTCTGCCATGCCGACGGCACGCCCGCGCCCACGCTGGAGCTGCGGACCAGCTGGCGCAACCCGCCACGCGCGCTGCAGCTGGCCAACGCGGTGTCCGCGGAGGCGCGGCGGCGATCGGTCGCGGTGCGCACGCTGCAGCCCCGGCCCGGCGCCGAGCCGGGGGAGGTGCGACTGGCGTTGCTGAACGACGTGGTCGCCGAACGCAATTGGGTCGCCGCAGCCATCGCCGACCGGTACGCCGCCGCCGCGGCCGAGGACGCCCCGCCCACCGCCGCGGTGTTGGTCCGGCGCAACGCCGACGCCGCCCCGATGGCCGAGGCGCTGGCCGCCCACGGCGTGCCCGCCGAGGTGGTGGGCGTCGGCGGGCTGCTCGGCGTGCCGGAGGTCGCCGACGTGGTGGCCATGCTGCGGCTGGTAGCCGATCCCCTCGCGGGCGCCGCGGCCGTGCGGGTGCTCACCGGGCCGCGCTGGCGGCTCGGCGCTCGCGACCTGGCGGCGCTGTGGTGGCGGGCGGCCGAGCTGACCTGGGCGAGCAAAGCGACGGGGGAAGGCGCGGGCGCGGCCGCCCGGCCCGCCACCGCCGCGGAGATCGCGGCGCAGGCCGCCGACCCCGATGCGGCCTGCCTGGCCGACGCGATCGCCGATCCCGGTGCCGCCGACCGCTATTCGGCCGAGGGCTACCGGCGGATCGTCGCCCTCGGCCGAGAGGTGGCCGCCCTGCGGGGCCGGCTGTCGGCGCCGCTGCCCGACCTGGTCGCCGAGGTGCGCCGGGTGACGGGCATCGACCTCGAAGTGTGCGCGGCGCGGCCGCCCGCCGCGGGCTGGTCGGGCACCGAGCACCTCGACGCCTTCGCCGACGTCGTCGCCCGCTACGCCGAGCGCCGGAGCCCGACGCTCGCCGGGCTGCTCGCCTACCTCGACCGGGCCGCCGAGGTGGAGGGTGGGCTCGCGCCGGCCGAGCTGTCGGTCGCCGCGGGGCGCGTGCAGGTGCTCACCGTGCACGCCGCCAAGGGGCTGGAGTGGGAGATCGTCGCGGTGCCGCAGCTGTCGGCGCGGATCTTTCCGTCCACGGCGTCCACCCGCACCTGGTTGACCGATCCGGCGGACCTGCCGCCGCTGCTGCGCGGCGACCGCGCCCAGGACGACCTCGCCGGCGTGCCCGTGCTCGACACGTCGCGGGTGAGCGACCGCAAGCAACTGGCTGACGCCATCGAGGAGCACCGCAGGCACCTCGCGCAGCGCCGTGTCGACGAGGAGCGGCGGCTGCTCTACGTCGCCATCACCCGGGCGCAGCAGACGTTGCTGCTCTCCGGTCACCACTGGGGTGCGGGCGATACGAAGGCCCGCGGGCCGTCGGAGTTTCTCACCGAACTGAAGCAGATCGTCGATGCGTCGGCGGCGGCCGGCGAGCCCTGCGGGGTGGTCGAGCAGTGGGCGGACGCGCCCGCGGACGGCGAACCCAATCCGCTGCGCGACGACGTCGCCACCGCGGTGTGGCCGGTCGACCCGGAGGGGCCGCGGCGGGCCGAGGTGGACCGCGGCGCCGAGCTTGTGCGGGCCGCGATGGCCGCCGGGCCGCCCGCAGCGGATGGTGACGACCCGGAGGGCTGGGCCGCTGACGTCGACGCGCTGCTGCGTGAAATCGCGCAGCCTGCAACGGTTCTCGAGCCGTTGCCGGCGCACGTCTCGGTCAGCGGGCTGGTCGACCTGCACGCCGACCCGGTCGGTGCCCGGCAGCGGTTGCGGCGCCGGCTGCCCGCCCGGCCCGACCGGCACGCCGCGTTGGGTACCGCCTTCCACGACTGGGTGCAACGGTTCTACGGCGACGAGCGGCTGTTCGACCTCGACGACCTGCCCGGCGCCACCGACACCTCGGGCGTCGACGTCGACGAACTGGCCGCGCTGCGGGCGGCGTTCGAGGCGTCGCCGTTCGCCGCCCGCACGCCGGTGGCCGTCGAGGTGCCGTTCGAGATGAAGATCGGCGCCACGGTGGTGCGGGGCCGCATCGACGCCGTCTTCGCCGACCCCGACGGCGGCGTCACCGTCGTCGACTGGAAAACCGGTGCGCCGCCGACGGTTTCGGCGGCACGCAGCCACGTCGAGATCCAGCTCGCGGTGTACCGGCTGGCGTGGGCGGCACTGCACGGGCTGCCCGCCTCAGCGGTGCGTGCGGCGTTCCACTACGTCGCGTCCGGGACGACGGTCATGCCCGCTTCGCTGCCCGGCGCCGACGAGCTGGCGGTGCTGCTCGCCGAGCCGGTTCAGGAGGAGGTGCTGCGATAGAGCTTGAGCGCGGAGGTGATCATCGGGATCTGCAGCGGCAGCCGGGCGATGGCGACCGCCTTCATCGGCCACGGCTTGTCCCACCAGAGCCGCACCATGTTGAGGTTGCCGGGGAACACCGCGACGAACAGCGCCACCGCGGCGAGCGCGCCGACGCGGCGGGTCTGCGGCGCGGCGATGAGCGCGGCGGTGCCGAGTTCGGCGACACCCGAGGCGTAGGTGTAGAACCGCTGGCTGCCGGGCAGCTCGGTCGGCACGATGCTGTCGAACGGCTTCGGGGCCAGGAAGTGGAGCGCACCGATGCCGGCGAGCATCGCCGCCATCCGCATGGCCGGGGTGTTGTCGACGATCCGCTGCAGTTCGGGCGAAGGGGTGGTCATGCTTTCATTGTGACGTGCGTCCCGGCGGGATAACCCAACCTCGTGGCTAGCGGAAGACTCCGGCGACGGCTCGCGGCGATCGACCAGACGCTGACCGCCCGTCCCGACAGCCTCCTCACCGACACGCTGACCATCCCCACGGACTTCGTCAGCCCGGCGCGCAAGATCTCGCTGCGGGTGGTGTACGCGCTGGCCGCGCTGTTCGTGGCGGTGGTCATCGTCTACCTCGACCGGCACGGCTACCGCGACGTGGCGGCGACCCCGGACGAGAGCGATCCGCTGTCCTTCCTCGATTGCCTG
The DNA here is from genome assembly GCF_021213805.1 of Mycobacterium sp. MYCO198283. GTDB lineage: Bacteria > Actinomycetota > Actinomycetes > Mycobacteriales > Mycobacteriaceae > Mycobacterium. Next base: position 82,348 of record NZ_JAJQJI010000002.1, on the reverse strand, counting down.
TACTACGCGACGGTGTCGTTGTCGACCACCGGGTACGGCGACATCACGCCCGTCACCGAGTCCGCGCGGCTGATCAACGTGCTGGTGATCACCCCGCTGCGGGTGGCGTTCCTGATCGTGCTCATCGGCACCACGGTCGAGACGCTCACCAAGGACTCGCGCGATGCACTGAGAATCCAGCGTTGGAGGAGAACCGTGCGCAACCACACCGTCGTCGTCGGCTACGGCACCAAGGGCCGCACGGCGGTCTCGGCGATGGTCGGCGACGGCACGCCGCCCAAGGAGATCGTGGTCGTCGACAACGAGGACGCCGCCCTGAAGCGGGCCGCGGCCGCCGGGCTGGTGACGGTCCGCGGCGACGCCACCAAATCCGACGTGCTGCGACTCGCCGGTGCCCAGCACGCGAAGGCGATCATCGTCGCCACCAACCGCGACGACACCGCCGTGCTCACCACGCTCACCGCCCGCGAGATCGCGCCGCGCGCCAAGATCATCGCCGCGGTGCGGGAAGCAGAGAACCAGCACCTGCTGCAGCAGTCGGGCGCCGATTCGACGGTGGTGACGTCGGAGACGGCCGGCCGGCTGCTCGGCATCGCGACCAGCACGCCCAGCGTCGTCGAAATGTTCGAGGACCTGCTTACCCCGCATGCCGGTTTCGCGATCGCCGAGCGGCCGGTCGAGCCCAAGGAGGTGGGCGGTTCGCCGCGCCACCTCGCCGACATCGTGCTGGGCGTGGTGCGCGACGGCAAGCTGCTGCGCGTCGACGATCCGCTGGTCGACGCGATGGAGCCCACCGACCGGCTGCTCTACATCCGCAACGCCGACGCGGACCGATGAGGGATTTCCGGCTCCGCAACATCCCCCTGCTGTCCCGGGTGGGCGCCGACCGCTCCGACGAGCTGCGCACCGACACCGACGCCGCCGCGGCGGGCTGGGCCGACGCCGCGCTGCTGCGCGTCGACGAGCGCAACCGGGTGCTCATCGCCGACGGCCGGGTGGTGCTGGGCCGCGCCGCCGACATCGCCGATGCACCGCCCGCACACGCGGTGTTCCTCGGCCGGCTGCGCGACGGCCGCCATGTCTGGGCGGTCCGCGCGCGGCTCGTGCCACCCGAGGACGGCGACGTGGCGGTGCTCGACCTGCGGATGGCGGGTCCGGTGCTCGACGACGCGAGCGCGCAGCTCGTGGCGTCGGCGACCGCGCTGCTGAACTGGCACGATCACGCCCGCTTCAGCTCGGTGGACGGCACGCCAACGGTGCCGGCGCGGGCCGGCTGGGCGCGGGTCAACCCGCTGACCGGAGCCGAGGAGTTCCCCCGCATCGATCCGGCGGTGATCTGCCTGGTGCACGACGGCGCCGATCGCGTGGTGCTGGCGCGTCAGCAGTCGTGGCCGGAGCGCCGTTTCTCGCTGCTCGCCGGGTTCGTCGAGGCGGGTGAATCGTTCGAGACGTGCGTGGCCCGCGAGATCGCCGAGGAGATCGGGCTGACCGTCAGCGACATCCGCTATCTGGGCAGCCAGCCGTGGCCGTTCCCGCGATCGCTCATGGTCGGCTTCCACGCGGTCGCCGATCCGGGCGAACCGTTCGTCTTCCACGACGGTGAGATCGCCGAAGCGGCCTGGTTCGGCCGCGACGAGATCCTCGACGCGCTCGCGCTCGGCGACTGGACCAGCGGTGCCGACGCGCCGCTGCTGCTGCCGGGCGCCGTCTCGATCGCCCGCGAGATCATCGAGTCCTGGGCGCTGGCCGACCCCTAGCCGCACCACCCAGCACTCGATGTGACACCACAATGGTGTCATGATGGTGGTATGGATCTTCAGCCGTATGTGGATCGGGTCACCCACGAACTGGCGGCGGCCGCCGCGGTCGGCGGCGACGACATGATCGCGCTGGCGGAGCGGCTGAGCGCGCCCCTGCAGTCGGCGATCCGGCTCGCCATTCTGGAGGCGCTCACGGCGGGCGCCGAGGACGTCACCCGCGCCCTGGCCCCGGTCTCGGTCGAGGTGCGGCTGCGGGGGCTCGACGCAGAGTTCGTCGTCGTCGACGCGCCGACCGACGCGGAGCCCGAACCGCCGGCTCCACCCGTCGCGGCCGAGGACGGGGGCACCTGGCGGGTGACGCTGCGGCTGCCGGAGACCGTACGCCCCCGAATCGAGGCCGCTGCCAGGTCCGAGGGCATCTCGCTCAACGCCTGGCTCGTCAGAGCCGCCACGGCGGCCGCCGCGCAGGGCGGCGCCACCTCGTCGCGCACCGCCACCCGGCAATTGCGCGGCTGGGTCCACTAGCAGCGCACACACCACCGAGAACGGAGCGTCCATGTCCATCTTCGCCTCACCAGGGCCGATCACGGCACGCATCGACATCGCCGCCGGCCGCATCCACCTCACCGCCTCGGAGCGGACCGACACCACCGTGACGGTCCGGCCCCACAACCCCTCACGCCCGCGCGACGTCAAGGCCGCCGAGGAGGCGAAGGTCCGGTTCGACCGCGACACCCTGGTCGTCAGCGCCGGCACTACCGGCCTCGGCCAGCTGTGGACCGGCGCCGTCGACGTCACGGTGGAACTGCCGCGCCGCTCCCGGCTGCAGGCGTCGCTCGCGTCGGGATCGCTGCAGGCCGACGGGGAATACGCCGACACCCGACTGGCGGCGGCGAGCGGCGACTGCGCCGTCGGCGCGGTGGCCGGCGCGCTGCGGGCGGACACCGCCTCGGGCGACGTCACCGTGGCCGCGGTCGACGGCGAGGTGACGGTCTCCACCTCGTCGGGCGACTTGTCGATCGCCGACATGCGCGGCGAGCTGACCTACTCGACGGCCGGCGGGCACCTGACGATCGAGCACCTCGAGGGGCGGGTCACCGCGCAAAGCGCCTCGGGGTCGGTGCGGATCGTCACCGCCACCGCCGGCGAGATCTCGACGCGGAGCGGCTCGGGCGGACTCGACGTCGGCATTGCCGACGGCACCGCGGGTCATCTCAACGTCACCACCAGCTCGGGTGCGGTGACGAACACCCTCGACATCGCCGACGGGCCGGGCGACGCCGAACGCACGCTCACCGTGCGCGCCCGCACCGGCTCGGGCGACATCGTCATCCGACGTCCGGCCGCCGCGCCGGCCTGACTCAGCCCAGCTTGGCCTGCACGTCCTTGAGGCTCGGATTGGTCAGCGTGCTGCCGTCCGGGAACTTGACGGTCGGCACCGTGCGGTTGCCGCCGTTGGCCTGCTCGACGAATTTCGCGGCGGCCGGATCCTCTTCGATGTTGACCTCGGCGTAGTCGATGCCCGCCGACTGCAGCATCTTCTTCAACCGCATGCAGTAGCCGCACCAGGAGGTGGTGTACATCGTCAGCGGCGCTTCGCTCGTCGTCATGGACCTATTGAACGCATCGCCGCGCAGGTCTCTTCCCGCGGCCACCGATGTCGGGCCCGGCTGACAGAATGAACCCCATGTCCGTGGCCGCCGCCTCCGAGAGCCTCGACGGGCTCGACGACGAGCAGCGCGACGCCGTCACCGCCCCCCGCGGCCCGGTGTGCGTGCTGGCCGGCGCGGGCACCGGCAAGACCCGCACCATCACCCGCCGCATCGCCCACCTCGTCGCGTCCGGTCACGTGGCGCCCGGCCAGGTGCTGGCGGTGACCTTCACCGCCCGGGCGGCGGGGGAGATGCGCGGCCGGCTCCGTCAGCTCGACGCCGGAACCGGAACGTCGGCGGTGCAGGCGGTCACCTTCCACGCGGCGGCGCGCCGTCAGTTGCGCTACTTCTGGCCTCGGGTGGTGGGCAACACCGGCTGGCAGCTGCTCGACAGCAAGTTCTCGGTCGTCGCGCAGGCGGCCAGCAGGTCGGGGGTGTCCACCGCCACCGACGACATCCGTGACCTGGCGGGCGAGATCGAGTGGGCGAAGGCGTCGCTGATCACTCCCGAGCAGTACGCGGCGGTGGTGGCGGAGGTCTCCCGCGACACCCCCATGGACCCGGCGAAGGTCGCCGCCGTCTACGCCGGGTACGAAGCGCTCAAGGCGCGCCAGACCGATCTCATGCTCCTCGACTTCGACGACCTGCTGCTGCACACCGCCGCCGCCATCGAGAACGACGAGGCCGTCGCCACCGAGTTCCGCGACCGCTACCGCTGCTTCGTCGTCGACGAGTACCAGGACGTCACGCCGCTGCAGCAGCGGGTGCTCACCGCCTGGCTCGGCGACCGTGACGACCTGACTGTCGTCGGCGACGCCAACCAGACCATCTACTCGTTCACCGGCGCCACCCCGAACTACCTGCTGGAGTTCCCGCGCCGCTTCCCCGACGCCACCGTGGTGCGGCTGGAACGCGACTACCGGTCGACGCCGCAGGTCGTGTCGCTGGCCAACCGCGTGATCGCCGCCGCCCGCGGCCGGGTGGCGGGCAGCAAGCTGCACCTGGTCGGCCAGCGGCCGCCCGGACCGCCGCCGGCATTCGCCGAACATCCCGACGAGGCGGCCGAGGCGGCGGCGGTGGCCCGCGCGATCAAGAAGCTGCTCGACGCCGGCACCGCGCTCGCCGAGATCGCGGTGCTGTACCGCATCAACGCGCAGTCGGAGGCCTACGAGGAGGCGCTCACCGAGGCCGGCGTGCCGTTCCAGGTGCGCGGCGGCGAGGGTTTCTTCACCCGCCAGGAAATCCGGCAGGGCCTGCTCGCGCTGCAGCGCGCCGCCGAACGCGGCGAGGGGTCGGACCTGCCGCTGCCCGAGTTGGTGCGGCAGGTGCTCGAGCCGCTCGGCCTCACCGCCGACCCGCCGGCCGGCACCCGCGCCCGCGAGCGGTGGGAGACGTTGGGCGCGCTGGCCGCGCTCGTCGACGACGAGGTGGCCGCCCGGCCGGCGCTGGACCTGCCCGCATTGCTCGCGGAGCTGCGGATGCGGGCGGACGCCCGGCACCCGCCGGTGGTGCAGGGGGTGACGCTGGCGTCGCTGCACGCGGCAAAGGGACTGGAGTGGGATGCGGTGTTCCTGGTCGGGCTGGCTGACGGCACGCTGCCCATCAGCCACGCGCTGGCCCACGGCCCGGACAGCGAAGCGGTGGAAGAGGAGCGCCGACTGCTCTACGTCGGCGTCACCCGAGCGCGCGTCCATCTGCACCTGAGCTGGGCGCTCGCCCGCAACGCCGGCGGGCGGCAGTCGCGGCGGCCGTCGCGGTTCCTCAACGGCATCGCGCCCGACAGCCGTCCGCCCGCCGCCGAGCGGTCCGGGCGGCGCGCTCGGGGCGGCACGCCCCGGTGCCGCATCTGCAACGCCGCCCTGACGAAGCCGGCCGCGGTGATGCTGCGCCGCTGCGAGACCTGCCCGTCCGACATCGACGAACAGCTGCTCGCCGACCTCAAGGAGTGGCGGCTGCGGACGTCAAAGGAGCTGAGCGTGCCCGCCTTCGTGGTGTTCTCCGACAACACGCTGATCGCGATCGCCGAGGCGCTGCCCACCGACGACGCGGCGCTGGTCGCGATCCCCGGGATCGGTGCGCGCAAGCTCGAGCAGTTCGGCGCCGATGTGCTGGCGCTGGTCCGCGACCGGGCTCGCTGACCGATCACCGCAGGTAGAAAACGGGTTGTGGCGGCCCGACGCCACCGGTTAGCCTCGGTGCACGCTCACGACTACTCACGGCGAGAGGAGGTCCCGACGATGGAAGACACGACGATGTTCGTCGCCGCGCGGGATCTCCGTGCCGTGGCCGGTGCACCGGTAGCCGCCGCTTCGCCCGCCGCGGCCGCCGCGCGAGCGCGTCGCCGCCACGCCGCCGCCGCGCACTGCGCATCCGTGAGGGAGGCCGGCTTCTAACCAGCCCCGCCTCCGCCGACACCGGCCACGGATCGCAGTCGAGATCCGTGGCCTTCGTCGTTTTCCGACACCTCGACGTCGCCCCGGCTCTCCGGCACTGCAGCCCGAATCGCATGCAACGAAAGGTGAGAGAGATGTCCCGGCAGACACGGGGTCAGGCGACGGAACTGCCCTGCCGCGTCGAGGATCCGGACCTGTGGTTCGCCGAGAGCCCCGACGAGCTGGAACGGGCAAAGGCGCTGTGCGCCGACTGCCCGGTGTTGGTGCAATGCCTGGCCGCCGCGCTGGAGCGGGGCGAGCCGTGGGGCGTGTGGGGCGGTCAGATCTTCGAGGACGGCACCGTCGTCGCGCGCAAGCGTCCGCGGGGCCGGCCGCGCAAGCATCCCCGGCCCAGCCCGGCCGCGGCCTGAGGGTCGCGGCCGGGGTCAGGCGGCGAAGCCGGGCACCAGCTCGGACACCAGCGCCTTCACCGGCACGTGCGCGTCGAGCTGACACGAGATGGCCACGATCGACGCGATCACCCGCATCGGGATGGCGAGCTCGCGCGGCAGGTCCATCTGGCGCGCGGTCTTCAGCTGCGCGACCGACCGGTCGACGTTGGCGGCGGTGAGCTTCTGCAGCCAGCTGCGCGTGTAGTGGAAGACGTCGACCTCCACCGGTTCGACGTACTGCCGCAGCAGCTGCTCCATCTCGCGCACCGACACCTGCTCCCCGCGCTGGATGAACCCGATGTCCTCCAGCGTGGGAAGCAGCCGGTCGTAGTCCTTTTCGACCGCGTAGCGCATCGCCAACCCGAGGTCTTCGGGCAGCCCGCCCGGCAGCGGCGCGACGGCGCCGAAGTCGATGACGCCCATCCGGCCGTCCGGCAGCAGCATGAAGTTGCCGGGATGGGCGTCGCCGTGCATCATCTCCAGCCGCCGCGGCGCGCCGTAGGTCAGCTCGGCGAGCCGGGTGCCCATCAGGTCGCGCTGTGCTGCGGTGCCCGAACGGATGATCTCCGACATCGGGATGCCGTCGATCCACTCGGCGATGACGACCTTCGGCGCGCTGGCGACGATCGCCGGGATGACGAAGTGCGGGTCGTCGCGGTACGCCTTCGCGAACGCGCGCTGGTTCTCCGCCTCCTGCCGGTAGTCGAGTTCCATCTCGGTGCGCTCGATCAGCTCGTCCACCACGCCCTGCACGTCGGCGCCCGGGGAGAGCTGCTTGAGCACGCTCACCATGCGCTGCATGGTCTTCAGGTCGGCACGCAGCGCCTCGTCGGCGCCCGGGTACTGGATCTTGACGGCGACCTCCCGGCCGTCGGACCACACGCCCTTGTGCACCTGGCCGATGCTGGCCGACGCCACCGGCGTGTCGTCGAACGAGGTGAACCGGTCCCGCCAGCGGGTGCCGAGCTGCGCGTCCAGCACGCGGTGGACACGGGCGGCCGGGAGCGGCGGGGCGTCCTTCTGCAGTTTGGTGAGCGCCTCGCGGTACGGCTCCCCGTACTGCTCGGGCACGGCCGCTTCCATCACCGACAGCGCCTGCCCGACCTTCATCGCGCCGCCCTTGAGTTCGCCCAGCACAGTGAAGAGCTGGTTGGCGGCCTTGTCCATCAGCTCCGCGTTGACCTCGTCGCGGGATTTGCCGGTCAACCGCTTGCCGAAGCCGAGCGCCGCCCGGCCCGCGAACCCCACCGGGAGCGTCGCCAGCTTCGCGTTGCGCGCTGCGCGACCCCGTCTGATCTCTGCCACCTCACCATCATCCACCACGGCGCCGGGTCGGCCGTCATCGAAGCGGAACGCCGGTGTCAGCAGCCGCATTCGGGATGTCGCCGCCACGTCCGCGTCAGGACCGCGCCGGTCGCGACGTCGAATTCGAGCGTGGTGTCGAGAGTTTGCGGGCGCGGCACCGCGGAGCCACCGCCGATGGCGCGGATCACCCGGTCGATCTGATGGAGTGCCAGCGCCGCGGTACCCAGCACGGTGGCCCGGTCCGCCGTCGCGACGGTGTCACGCAGCTGCGCGGCAAGCGCCGGCCACGCTTCGTCGCGGTCGGCGCGGTGCAGGTCTGCGCACGACAGGCAGCTGGTGACGCCGGGGATCACCATCGGGCCGACGAGCCCGGTGCGGTCGCGGATCCGGACGGCCAGGTGGGGGATCGCAGCGGCGTGCAGCTGCCGGATCACCCGCGGCTCGACGACCAGCAGGTCACTCAGCACGACCAGGTCGGTGCCGTCGGCGGTGATGGTCGCGGTGCCGTGGTCGCTGCGGCGGATCCGCGCACCGGAGCACTGCAGCCCGGCGGCGACGAGATCCGACAGCGGGCCGCGGCCGTGGATGCGGATGGCCGCCGACCGGCGCGTGCGTGGGCGCCGGTGCGCGATGACGACGTCGGCCTCGACGAGCGCGGTGACCAGGGCGTCCAGTTCGGCGGGATCGGCGACGCCGGCCGCCTGGGCGCGCCGCTGCCAGGTCGCGACGGGTGTGCGGCAGTGCAGCGAGCGCAGCAGCGCGGCGAACCCCGGGGCGCTCACACCGCAGGGCGGCCGAACCCGTACCGCCCGGCGCGGATGCCAGCCGACCTGCACGCTGCCGTCCGGCCGCAGCAGGACGGGCAGCGCCGGGTCGATGCTGTAGTGGCTGGCCATGCGCCGACTCTGGCACGCGGGAACGAGCGCGCAGAGCCGTTATCCACAAGCTAGGCGGTGGCGGGACCGTCCTCGTCGGCGTCGCGTTCGAGCGCCTCGATGGCCTCGTCGATGCCGCTGGTGTCGCCGCCGACGATGCGGTCGATGAAGCCCGCGGGCTCGTCGAGATCGTCACCACCGGGCAGCAGGTCGGGGTGCTGCCAGACGGCGTCGCGGGCATCGACCCCGACGGCCTCGGTGAGCCGGCGCCACAGGTCTGCGGCCTCGCGGAGCTTGCGCGGCCGCAGCTCCAACCCCACCAGGGTTGCGAAGGTCTGTTCGGCGGGACCGCCGGTGGCGCGGCGCCGGCGCAGCATCTCGCTCAGCGCTGCGGTGCCCGGGATGCGCTCGCCCAATGCGTCGTCGACGACGGTCTGCACCCAGCCCTCGATCAAGGCGAGCAGCGTCTCCAAGCGCTCGAGGGCCTGCGCCTGTTCCGGCGTGGCCTTCGGCTCGAAGAGCCCCTGGCTGAGCAGCTGCTCCATGGCGGCGGGATCGCCGAGTGCCATCGGGTTGATCCCGCGGGCGGCCTCCTCGATGCCGCTCATGTCGATCTTCATGCCCTTGGCGTAGGACTCGACGGCGCCCAGCAGCTGACTCGCCAGCCATGGGACGTGGCTGAACAGCCGGTGGTGGGCGGCCTCGCGGGCGGCCAGGAACGTCAGCACCTCGCTGCGTGGCTGTTCGAGGTCGGCCGACAGCGCTTCGATGGCGTCGGGCAGCAGCGCGGCGACGCCCTTCGGCCCCAGGGGCAGCCCGATGTCAGTGGAGGTCAGCACCTCGCGGGACAGCGTGCCGAGCGCCTGGCCGAGCTGCGAGCCGAACGCCATGCCGCCCATCTGCGTCATCATCGACACCAGCGGCCCGGCCATCGCCTTGGCTTCCTCGGGCAGCGCCGACACCCACACCTGCGAGATCTGCGCGGCGACCGGGTCGCACAGCCGCTTCCAGGTGTCCAGGGTGTTGTCCACCCAGTCGTTCGGGGTCCACGCCGCGGTGCGGTTGGCGCCCGCGGGCAGCGCGGTCGCGCCGTCCAGCCACGTCTCGGCCAGCCGCACCGCGTCGGTGACCGCTCGTGTGGTGGATTCCGGGATGGGTGCCGCGAATCCCAGCGAACTCGACGCCAGCTGCCGCGCCAGGTCGTAGTTGACCGGACCCGCCGACCCGCCGCCGGCCATCGCGCCGCCGGCACCGCTGAGCATTTGTCCGAGCTGGGTGAACATCTTGCCCAGCTCGGCCATGTCGAACGCCGAGCCGCCGGCGGAGAAGCCGAACGGATCCGGCTGCGGCTCCTTCTCGCGCTTCTCGCGGTCGGGGTCGTCGTTGGAGAAGCCGAAGGGCAGGTCGGACATGACTCAACGGTACCCACTGGCCCCGGCCGCGGTGAGGTGCGCGATCAGCTGTGGGTGAACGGCGGGCCCCGCCCCGATGTCTAAGGTTGGCGGCGTGAACAGGCGGATGGCCACGCTGGTGGTGGCGCTGATACCGATCGTCGTGTTCGGGGTGCTGCTGGTGGGCGTGCGGGTGCCGTTCGTCGCCGAGGGGCCCGGTCCTACGGTCAACACCCTGGGACAGGTCGACGGCAAGGACGTCGTCGAGATCTCCGGCGACGACGTCGAGCAGTATCCGACCAAGGGCCATCTGAACATGACCACGGTGTCGATCCTCGACAACCTGAGCCTCGCCGAGGCGCTCGGACTGTGGGCGTCCGGCCGCGAGCAGCTGGTGCCCCGCGAGCTGATCTACCCGCCCGGCAAGAGCACCGAGGAAGTGAACGAGGACAACTCCGCGGACTTTGCGCAGTCGGAGTTCAACGCCGAGTACGCCGCCCTCGGTCACCTGAAGTACCCGTCGGCGGTGACGGTGCAGACGGTCAACGACGGCGGCCCGTCGGCGGGCAAGCTGCAACCGGGCGACGCGATCGACGGCGTCGACGGCAAACCGGTCGCGAAGATGTCCGATCTGGAGACGATCCTGCAGGCGACCCGACCGGGTCAGGAGATCCTCGTCGACTTCCGGCGCAAGGACGACAAGGAACCCACCGGAGAGACGCGCATCACGCTCGGCGAGCACCCCGAGCGTGGTCACGGCTTCCTCGGCGTCGGGCTGATCGACGCGCCGTGGGCGCCGTTCCGGATCACGTTCAACCTGGCTGACGTCGGGGGGCCGTCGGCCGGCCTGATGTTCAGCCTCGCGGTCGTCGACAAGCTCACGCCCGGCGAACTCAACGGCGGCGCGTTCGTCGCCGGCTCCGGCACCATCGACGCGTTGGGCAGGGTGGGCGCCATCGGCGGCATCGCCCACAAGATCCTGGCGGCCAAGGAGGCGGGCGCCTCGGTCTTCCTGGTGCCCGCGGGCAACTGCGCCGAGGCGCGGTCGGCGGACGACGGGCTGCGGCTGGTCAGGGTCGAGACGCTCGACGCGGCCGTGACGTCGCTGGAAACGCTTTCTGCCGGTGGCGAACCTGCCCGCTGCTGAGCGGATCGCCCGTCCGAGCGATGCGTAGAGTTGGCTCATCATTCGACCCTTTGAGCGGGAGCGTTATCAGTGGGAATGCGGCCGGCGGCGCGGATGCCGAAGCTGACACGTCGTAGCCGGATTCTCATCGGCATTGCCGTGGTGGCGGTGCTGCTGCTGCTGATCGGGCCGCGTTTCGTCGACACCTTCGTCGACTGGCTGTGGTTCGGCGAGCTCGGCTACCGCTCGGTGTTCACCACGGTGCTGTTGACCCGCCTCGCGGTGTTCCTCGTCGTCGGGGCGCTGGTCGGCGCCATCGTGTTCGCGGGGTTGGCGCTGGCCTACCGCGCCCGCCCGGTGTTCGTCCCGACCTCCGGCCCCAACGACCCGGTGGCCCGCTACCGCACCGCGGTGCTGACCCGGCTGCGGCTCATCTCCATCGGCGTGCCGACGGTGATCGGCGTGCTGGCCGGCATCGTCGCGCAGAGCTACTGGGTGCGCATCCAGCTCTTCTTGCACGGCGGCGCCTTCGGGGTCACCGATCCGCAGTTCGGCCTGGACCTCGGCTTCTACGCGTTCGACCTGCCGTTCTACCGGCTGCTGCTCAACTATCTGTTCGTCGCGGTGTTCCTCGCGCTGGTCGCGAACCTGGTGAGCCACTACATCTTCGGCGGTATCCGGCTCGCCGGCCGGGCGGGGGCGCTCAGCCGCGCCGCCCGTATCCAGCTGGTGTCCTTGGTGGGTGTGCTGGTGCTGCTCAAGGCGGTGGCCTACTGGTTCGATCGTTACGAGCTGCTCAGCCACACCCGCGGCGGCAAGCCGTTCACCGGCGCCGGCTACACCGACATCAACGCGGTGCTGCCCGCCAAGCTCATCCTGCTCGTCATCGCCGTGATCTGCGCGGTGGCGGTGTTCTCCGCGATCGTGTTGCGCGATCTGCGTATCCCGGCGATCGGGCTGGCGCTGCTGCTGCTGAGCTCGGTGATCATCGGCGCAGGCTGGCCCCTGGTCGTCGAACAGTTCAGCGTCAAGCCCAACGCCGCCCAAAAGGAGAGCGAGTACATCGCGCGCAGCATCACCGCGACGCGCGATGCGTACGGGTTGACCGACGAGAAGGTGAGTTACCGCAGCTACGGCGGCGACGCTCCGGCCACCGCTCAGCAGGTCCGCGACGACCGGGCCACCACGTCCAACATCCGGGTGCTCGACCCGAACATCGTCAGCCCGGCCTTCACACAGTTCCGGCAGGGCAAGAACTTCTACTACTTCCCCGAGCAGCTGTCGATGGACCGCTACACCGGCGCCGACGGCAACCTGCGCGATTACGTCGTGGCCGCCCGCGAGCTCAACCCCGACCGCCTGGTCGAGAACCAGCGCGATTGGATCAACCGGCACACCGTCTACACGCACGGCAACGGGTTCATCGCGTCGCCGGCCAACACCGTGCGCGGCATCGCCAACGACCCCGCCGCCAACGGTGGCTACCCGGAGTTCGACACCACCGTCGTCGGCCCCAACGGCACCGTCGAGCAGGACGGGCCGGCGCCGCTCGACCAGCCGCGGATCTACTTCGGGCCGGTGATCGCCAGCACCGCCGACGACTACGCGATCGTCGGCCGCAACGGGCCCGACCGCGAATACGACTACGAGACCAACACCGAGACCCGCAACTACACCTACACCGGCAGCGGCGGCGTCTCGATCGGCAACTGGTTCACCCGGGCGGTGTTCGCGGCGAACTTCGCCGAGCGGAACTTCCTGCTGTCCAACGTGATCGGGCAGGACAGCAGGATCTTGTTCAACCGCGACCCGGCGAAGCGGGTGGAGGCCGTCGCGCCGTGGCTGACCACCGACACCAGCATCTACCCCGCGATCGTCGACAAGCGGATGGTGTGGATCGTCGACGGTTACACCACGCTCGACAACTACCCGTACTCGCAGCTCACGACGCTGTCCTCGGCGACCGCCGACTCCAACGAGGTGGCGGTCAACCGGCTGGCGCCCGACAAGCAGGTGTCCTACATCCGGAACTCGGTGAAGGCCACCGTCGACGCCTACGACGGCACCGTCACGCTGTATGCGCACGACGAGAGCGACCCGGTGCTGCAGGCGTGGATGAAGGTGTTCCCCGGCACCATCAAGCCGAAGAGCGAGATCTCGGCGGACCTGGCGGCGCATTTGCGCTACCCGGAGGATCTGTTCAAGGTGCAGCGCATGCTGCTGGCCAAGTACCACGTCGACGACCCGGTGAAGTACTTCACCAACGCCGACTTCTGGGACGTCCCGCTGGACCCCAACCCCACCGCCAGCAGCTACCAGCCGCCGTACTACATCGTCGCGAAGAACCTGGCGAAGGGCGACAATTCGGCGTCGTTCCAGCTGACCAGCGCGATGAACTGGATCCAGCGAGAGTTCCTGGCCGCCTACGTCAGCGCCAGCTCCGATCCCGAGACGTACGGCAAGATCACGGTGTTGACCATTCCGGGCCAGGTCAACGGTCCGAAGTTGGCCAACACCGCGATCACCACCGACACCGAGGTCACCACCTTGCTCGGGCAGATCGGGCGGGACGGGCAGAACCGCATCCGGTGGGGCAACCTGCTGACGCTGCCTGTGGCACAGGGCGGGCTGCTCTACGTCTCGCCGGTGTACGCCTCGCCGGGCACCACGGACGCGGCGTCGTCGTATCCGCGGCTGATCCGGGTGGCGATGATGTACAACGACAAGATCGGCTGGGGCGCCACCGTGGCGGAGGCGCTGACGCAGATCTTCGGTGCCGGCGCGGGGGCGACCGCGACGGGCCCCGCGCCCGCCGACGGCAGCTCGTCGACCAACCAGGACGACGGCCAGCCCGAACAGCCGGCCACGCCGCCGAACGGCCAGCAGGCCGCTGCGGCGCCTCCCAGCCGGGCGCCCGCCGCCAATCCCGCACCCACTGGGCCGGTGCAGCTCTCGCCCGCCAAGGCCGCCGCCCTGCGCGACCTCGACGCGGCGATGGCCGAGCTGCAGCAGGCGCAGCGCAACGGCAACTTCGGTGACTACGGCGCGGCGCTGCAGCGGCTCAACGACGCGATGGACAAGTACAACAGCACCAGCTGATCCGGCGCCAACCCCGCGAGCGTGCGTGTCCGCCGCGCGTATCTCCGCGAGCGTGCGTGTCTGCACGTCGACACGCCGGCGCCACTGTGTTGCGAGCGCACATTCGTCAGGGTCGACGGGTAGGTCAGCACACAGGCTCGTCGCAACCGGTCTGCTCCACCGCCGTCAGCGCGTGGAGTTGCGGCGCGCGGGCGACAGACGACGATGTGGCGCAGCGGCTGGCGGTGCTGTTCAGGGCGCGATTTGGCAGTCGACCCCCCGCTTGGGTAACGTTGCCGATGCAACGCGGGGTGGAGCAGCTCGGTAGCTCGCTGGGCTCATAACCCAGAGGTCGCAGGTTCGAATCCTGTCCCCGCTACCAAGTGATGTCGCAAGACATCGGAATAGCCGCAGACCTAGATAAGGTCTGCGGCTTCTTCCGTTTGGGGCCCGATCGCCGTTGCCGTCGGCAACCCAGATACGGCGGACGAACGCGTCGGTGAGGCCTCTGGCATCCACGGTGTCGGAGGAGCAAAAATCAGCCAGGCGGACGCGTCAGCAGCCATCGGCGACTGCCAGGCCGACCGCGGACAGTTCATCCCAACCGCGCCGTATGGCCGCAGGCCCTGCGGATCGTCCGCGACAGCGTGGCTCGATAAGGAGCGCAAAGGTACCGGGACTTCGAGGACGCGCCGGAACCGGTGGCATCGAATGTCGGCCACGGACGCAGCGAGCGGCCACTCCGACCGCGAAGTCGGACTGCCGGCCGAGCGAGGCGGACAGGGCTTCGGGCTGACATCACCGCCTTGCCGCTGACCGCGGTGTTGGTGGCCACGGAATTGGCGTTCGGTCAGCGCCAGCGAAGCAAGAATCGTCCGCGCCTCAGTCACCAGTTCGCCGTGAGGCGTTATAAATCAGGGTTCGGTATTTCATTGTGATGACGCCGATACGGGCGGTTGGAACGCCGCCCGGCGCGTTGAGGTAGTCCTCGATCTCTCTCGGTGCGCTGCGTCGTGGGCGTCGCGAATATTGCGCTTTCCGAGTCTGATGAGATCGCTCAGGCGGTTTAGGGTCGCAGCCACTCGGTCCAGAACGCCGACGAGTGCTTTGTGCGCTTTTTCCTCCGCTTCATAGTGTTCGAAAGCAGCGTCTGCGCCGTCGCCATGGGGCCAGTGACCTCCTGGTGCGAATACCTCATCCTTTGAGCGTTCAGCAGCTGCTGCCGCGTCTTGGTGGTGTTCGCTGAGTTTCTTGAGTCTCGCTGCGCTTTGGGCAAGCTCGGTCTCGGATTCGGTCGGCCAGACGCCGGGGCGGATCAAGTGGCCGGTGTACAGGCCGGGTTGCAGGTGGATGTCACCGCCGCCGGGCATGCCGAAAGACGGTTTGTAGTTGTCCGGAGACGTCGGCTTAACGGCATTGAAGACTTTCCGGAGCTCGGCGGCCTCGGAATTGGCCCGCACCGCCGACGTTTTGATCTGGTCGGCTTCCTTACTGACGTTGTCAGCGGTGGCGTCGCCGCCGTCACTTGCCGCAGGCATCAGTGCGGCAGCCCGCACGCGTCGGCCAGCGCGTATGTGGCGTCATTTGATGCGGCATTGAGCTTCTTGAGCTCGTCGAGGCTGCCCTGTCCCAAGCTGGCATTTACCAACTCCAGGTTCGCCGTGACATACCGGCGCGCTGGTGAGGCCACGCTATCGGGCGTAGCTGGGGCGAGCGCCTGGATAATGGATAAGGATCCCGACACCTTCCGGAGCTGCACTGGAAGGTTCGGTTGGCCATCGACGACGACACCACCTTGAGCGTGCTGACCAGCCGTCGACACGTCGAATGCGTGGCAGACGGCCTGCTTGGCGTCGGCCTGTTGGGCCGCGGTGAAGGTGGGTGCCGGCGGTGCGGTGGGCGGTGGGGCTTGTGCGCTCGGCGCGGTGTGTGCGATCGAGTAGGTGATGGCCGCTGTCGCAGCGATGGCGGCCACGGTCAGGACGGCGGTGGCCAGTGCCCACAGCCACATGCGCGGTGGCCGCGGTGTGCGTTGCGGGACAGGACCGGGGGCCCCGGCGGCCGGCGGCGGATTCCAGCCGTACGGCGGGATGTTGTGTGGCGGAGCCTGGTGCGGCGGGGCGCCACCACCGGTTGGCGGCCAGGCGGGTGTGCCGGTGCTCATTCTTCGCCCCTCCCTTGTGCCCACCTACGTGGTCAGCGCGGCAGCGTTCGCTTGCTCGGTTGCTTCGTCCGCGGCGACACTGCTCCGCGCGGCGGTCGCCACGGCGGTGACTCGGTCCGCAAGATCAGCCACCCGGGCAGCGATGAGTTCAGCGGCGAGCGTGTTCGTGGCGCCCACATAGCCGCCGTGCGGGAGCGTGATGTCGGTACCGGCGATAGCCGTCAAACGATCCTGCGCCGAGGTGGCCAGGCCGGCCCCGGTGGCCTCCGTGTCGACCTCGGTTGCCGCAGACACGAGCCTGATCCTATCTGCGCGGGGCTCGGATACACCCGCCCAAGATGGGTCGCCCCCGGGCGGCGGAGTCAACGAAGCAGCGCGGCCAAACGGGGATCCTGCACCCACTTCCCCGGGCGCCGCGGTAGCGGTCCACAAGGACACCAGCGGCGCAGCTGGACCCTGCACCCGCACCGGAGGCTGGCCGTCGCTGACGGAAAGCGTGAGTGTCCAGCTATTCAGGTCGAGATAGGAGCCGGTCACGTCGCCGTCCCAGAGGGATTCCAGCCCCAAGTTGGACGAGGAGCTGAATCGCCTCACCCCGATCCGCGTCGTTCCGCCACGGCACGATCGCATCTTCGGCTTCACACGCGCGGGACTCGGCCATCTCCGCCATCAACGCCTCTCGCGCGTCAGGACTGATCCACCGCTGGTGGCCGCCAGCGTCGTTCAGCCGCGGCAGGCGCAATTCCGGCCCCATCACCCGCCGGCTCCATGCGCAAGCGTTCGTCATCGGCGCGCTGCTGGCTGTCCCGAAGTCGTCACGAAACGACCGCCCGGTCAGCTGCGCCCAGCCGTTAATATTCGACGGTCTCCGACTAGGAGACGTGCAGTCTGTCTGCGTCACCAGCCGTATCGGTTGCCACGCCGCTTCGTGAAAGGAAGGCGGATGTGATGGCGATTCGACCAGCAGAGCCGGAGGCCGCGATGACAGACCGAGAGTCCTACTGCCTGGTGTCTACGCGCCGACGCGGTTCGACCGTCATCGTCGAGGTTGCCGGCACGCTGGACATGTTGAGCGCGCCGCGGCTGGCCGGCGCGATCGACGAGGCGCAAACTGCGCCGCTGACCGCGCTCGTGATCGACTTGTCCCGCGTCGTCTTTCTCGCCGCGGCGGGAATGCAGGTGTTGGTGGATGCACATCAGACACTGCACCGGCAGGCTGGATTCGCGGTGGTGGCGGACGGACCCGCTACCAGTCGACCCCTGCGGCTCATCGGATTGACGATGCTGTTCACCGTGCGTCCGACCTTGGATGCGGCGCTCGCGGCAGTCGAGGCGAACATCGGTTAGCTTCACCGGACGCGCGTTGGTCGCGGTGGCACTACTGCGGTGAGCCGAGGCCGCTCGCCAAGGCCTCCGCATGATGGTGCCGAAACCACGCGATGGTGCGCTGCAGTCCCAGTTCGATCGGCACGCTGGGCGCCCACCCGAGCCGTTGTGCGGCGCGCTCGATGTCGGGTTTTCGCCGCGTCGGGTCGTCCACCGGCAGGGGGTGATGTTCGATGCGCGAGGACGATCCGGTGAGCCTGATGACGTGTTCGGCCACTTCTTGAATTGTCATCTCGGACGGATTGCCGAGGTTGATCGGTCCCGCCTCCGACGAGTCGAGCATCGCGATGATGCCGCGAATCAAATCGTCGACATAACAGAAGCTGCGGGTCTGCTGCGCATTTCCGTACACGGTCAACGGAGTGCCGCGCAGCGCCTGAACGATGAAGGTCGTTATCGCTCTGCCGTCATCGGGGCGCATACGGGGGCCGTAGGTGTTGAAGATGCGCACGATCCCGACGTTCACGTCTCGCGCGCTGCGATATGCGGTGGCGAGCGCCTCGGCGAATCTCTTGGCTTCGTCGTAGACACTGCGCGGTCCGATGGGGTTGACGTTGCCCCAATACGTCTCCGGCTGCGGGTGCACCAGCGGATCACCGTAGACCTCGCTGGTCGAGGCGAGCACGAAGCGAGCGGCGTTGTCTCGCGCGAAATTGAGTGCGTTGAGTGTGCCGTGGCTTCCCGTGGTGAGTGTTTCGACGGGTCGGCTGAGGTAGTCAGGTGGCGACGCCGGGCTGGCGAGATGCGCGACGGCGTCGAAATCGCCGCGCAGCGTGATCTCCGCGCGCACGTCCGCCTCGACGAGGGTGAAGCGGTCGTGGGAGAGCAGGTGAGCAACATTCGCGGTCCGGCCTGAGGAGAGATCGTCGAGGCACACGACGGAGTCGCCGCGGTCGACGAGCGCGTCACACAGGTGTGAGCCAAGAAACCCGGCACCGCCGGTGACCAAGGTCCGCAACCGTTGTCCCTTCCTCGTCGAGCGTTCGGCCGACCGCGGGCCCAGGCTCCACCGATCCTGACTGCCGTCCGCCAGAAAGCATGGCATCGCCGATCAGCACCGGCCATGGGGGCCGCACCCGACGCAGCCGTGGCCGCCATCGGACACGTCAACACCTCGGCTCCTTTCGCGGCGACGCCCGGCAATTGCGGATGCGCACAATCGGCGGAGCCGCGCGGTATTGTCCCTCTGCTATTTGCCTACGCAACAACGGCGTGAGCGGAACTTTGTGACGTTTCACTGACATCCGGCAAGCGGTTTGCCTGCTTTCGATTCGGCGGCTCCGGCGCCCCCTGATAGGTTCGAGCGTGCAACGGCGCAACCCCTGCGACATTTCGGGCGGTGCATGAAGTCCACAACCCGTCAGTGGCGGCGCAGCGGTGATCACTATTACTGGCTGACGGCATTCCTGGCGGCCCGCGATCTGCAACGGCGCACTTGTCGGTTGGTCGCAGCGACAATTCTCGGGCTCGGTTTGATCGGGCCGATCATCGCCACCGGCCCCTATGGCGTCCGGGGCACCGCCGGACTGGTGACATTGGCGATCACCGGCGCGTGCTGTGTCGCCATGGCGGCCCTGTGGCTGCGGTCGAGTTGGCCCAGCCGAAGCACGTCCCAGGTGTGTGTAGTGGTGGGCAGCGCATGTGCCGCAGCGAGTTGCGAGCTTGCGCCGACTCCACTCCTGGGGATGATCGGGACCGCCGCGTTCGCGATCTTGGCGTCCTACGTGGCGTTCTTCCACTCGCTGCGACTGCTGGCATTCGTGTGGCTGGTCGCAGCCGTCGTCACGGCGCACCTCGCCGTCGAATTGGCCGAGGTGGACGTCTCGATGACACTCGGCATCGTCTTGCTGTTGGTGATGGTGAACGCTTTCGCGGTCTTTGCCTGCCGCATGGTGATCCGGCTGATCGCCGACGACACACCGCACAACGACCTCGACCCGCTCACCGGACTGCTCAACCGGGACGGTTTCTACGACGCGGTCGCCACCTTGCTCGGCGCCCGGAATCGCGGCGACGATCTGCGACTGGTCGTCGTCGTCCTCAGTCTCGACGGTTACTCCCTGCTGTCGAGCCTCCACGGAATAGCCGGCCTGGACCGCGCCCGCGTCGCCGTGGCGCGCGCGTTGCGCGAGACTGCCCGTCGAGACGCCGTCGTGGCCCATCCCGGCGACGCGGAGTTCTGGGTGGCCGACGTCTTCGATACCGTCGATCCTTCGCCCCTGGCGGAACGACTCCGTAGCGCGGTCGCCACCGCCGAGTATCGACTGACGGCGAGCGTCGGTGTGGTGTGCACTCCGTTGGCCCCGCTCGTCAAGCCGGCTGCGTACGACGTCGTCGAAGAGCTCCTCACGATCGCCGTCGCGGCCATGTTCGACGTACGGAAGCGGGGCGGCAACCGCACGCGCACCGTCATCGACCCCGAGCTCGCAGTTCTCAACGAACCGGGCGTGGACGACTGACCGTCAGCGCAGTGCGGCTATCGGGCCAGTCCCAGCAGCGGGGGGACGAGGTAGCGCCGAGCGAACGATCGGGCGGCGTCGTCGTCCCCGAGGGCGACATTCTGTGACGGCGTCAGCACGAACGAGACGATCACCCGGACGGTGACCTCGGCGACCTCGAGCAGCTCGAGCTGCGTGCGGCTGTCCTCGGGTAGCGCCACCGCCAATTGGTGAGCCAGGAACGCCGAGGCCGTCCGCACGACGCTGTCGCCCTCGACGGTCAAGAACGGCAGCACGGTCTCGGGCTCGGTCGCGAGCAGCCGCTGGAGCAGCGCATGGTCTCGCAGCGTGGTCAAGGTGAAGACGAACCCCTCGACGAGCTTGTCCTGCGCCCCGTCGTAACCGCCGGCCTCGGCGGCCAGGTCCGACAGGAACCGCTCGAGCTCCCGCAGGAGCACCGCTTCGACGATCGCGTCCTTGTTCGCGAAGTTGCGGTACAGCGTGACGCGCGCCAACCCGGAACGACGGGTGATGTCCTCCACGGTCGAGCGGCGGATCCCGAACAGCTCGAACTGCTTGAGCGCCGCGTCCAGGATGCGTTCGGCGTTGCCCTCCGCCGTCGGCGACCCGAAACGCTGCACCGCCTTCGCGAGCAGGCCGGTGTATTTCATCGGTTCTCCTCGGCGGGGCCGCTGCGGACGGCGGTGTTCCCCGCAGTCTAGGACCCGGGTGAGAGCGTTGATACAAACGAACTCAGAATGTATCTTCAGTACCTGTGGCGCCGCCCGGACGCGGGCGCCGCAGACCAGTCGCTCCACCAACAGGAGGCCCCCATGGCCATGGCTCCCACAACCGGAACAGCGCCCAGCCGGGAGGACTTCGCCGAGCGGCTGCTGCGGGGATCGGCCAAGAAGTCCTACGCGCCGGTGGTCGACATCGACTGGGACACTCCGGTCGTCCCCGACAAGTTCTTCCTGCCGCCGCGGGTGGTGTCGCTCTACGGCACACCGCTGTGGGCGGGAATGACCCGCGAACAGCAGATCGAGCTGTCCCGCCAGGAATTCATCAACCTGTTGTCGGCCGGCGTGTGGTTCGAGAACATCCTCAACCAAGCGCTGCTGCGGGGGCTCATGCACGCCGATGTCACGGCGGCGTCCACGCACTACTCGCTGACCGAGCTCGGTGACGAGACGCGCCACATGGTGATGTTCGGCCGCACCATCGAGGCGGTCGGCGGAAAGGCGTTCCAGCCGACGCGATTCCAGCGAATGGTCATCAACACGCTGCCGCTGCTGTTCCAGAAGACGGTGCTGTGGATCGCCGCCCTGGTCGGCGAGGAGATCTTCGACGCCCTGCAGCGGCAGATCCTCGACGACCCCGATCTGCAGCCCATCGTGCGCCGCGTGATGCGGATCCACGTCACCGAGGAGGCGCGGCACATCCAATTCGCCCGCGACGGCGCCCGCCGCGACGTCCCCGGCATGCGGCCGTTCAACCGGTACCTGCTCGGCACCATCCACGGCGCCGGCGGGCCGTTCTACCGCTACCTGTTCACCAATCCGGCCGTATACCGCCGCGCCGGGCTCGATGGGCGCGAGGCGCGTCGGCAGGCCCGCGCCAACCCGTACTTCCACGAATCGCAGCGCGCCGGCTTCGCGCCGCTGGCGGCCTTCCTCGAGGAGGTCGGGCTGATGAGCCGGATCGGCCGTCGGATGTGGCGGCGGAGCAACTTCCTGTGACCGTCGACGAGTCCGGTGTGTTCGACGGCGACGCCGAGCTCGACGTCGCCGGCCTGCGCTGTCGAGTGCGGGTGCGCCTTGCCGGTCGCCTGAACCCGATCGACGGGCGCTACCACTGGCAGGGCCTCGCCTACGGAGCGCCGGACGAGCTCGCGGCGGGTAAGCCGGCGCAGCTGCACATCGGGCAGCGAAGTGCCGCAGTACGTTTGGTGGAGCGGATCCCGTCGGGCCAGCTCATGGTCAGCGGCGTGGGGGAGCCGCCGTACGACCTCGCGCCGTGGTGAACTGACGGCCGGGTCCCGGCGATTACCCATTCGGCGGCGGGCCCCATACCATCGTCGGAGTCATGACAGTTACCGCCTCAGGTGTGTCGACGTCCACCGAGTCGCGGGCGCACCTCATCTCCGCCGAAGCGCAGCGTCGCAGGACGTTCGCCGTGATCAGCCACCCCGACGCCGGCAAGTCGACGCTGACCGAGGCGCTCGTGCTGCACGCCAAGGCCATCACCGAGGCCGGCGCCATACACGGCAAGGCGGGCCGGCGCGCCACGGTGTCGGACTGGATGGAGATGGAGAAGGCCCGCGGCATCTCCATCACGTCGACGGCGCTGCAGTTCCCGTACCGCACGCAGGCCGGGGACACCTGCATCGTCAACCTGCTCGACACCCCGGGCCACGCCGACTTTTCCGAGGACACCTACCGGGTGCTGACGGCGGTCGACTGCGCGGTGATGCTGATCGACGCCGCGAAAGGCCTTGAGCCGCAGACGTTGAAGCTCTTCCAGGTCTGCCGCCACCGCGGGATCCCGATCATCACGGTGGTCAACAAGTGGGATCGCCCGGGTCGCCATGCGCTGGAGTTGATGGACGAGATCCACGACCGGATCCAGCTGCAGACCACCCCGCTGACGTGGCCGGTCGGCATCGCCGGTGACTTCAAGGGCGTCCTCGACCGGCGCACCGGGACGTTCATCCGCTACACCCGCACCG
The DNA here is from genome assembly GCF_021213805.1 of Mycobacterium sp. MYCO198283. Lineage (GTDB taxonomy): Bacteria > Actinomycetota > Actinomycetes > Mycobacteriales > Mycobacteriaceae > Mycobacterium. The sequence goes on along the minus strand of NZ_JAJQJI010000002.1, from coordinate 59,621 downwards.
CCGGCGGCGCCACCGCCGCGCCCGAGGAGCACATCGCCGCCTCGGCCGCCCACGACGCCGCGGGCGACGACTGGGACACCGCGGTCGAGGAGTCGGAGTTGCTCAGCGCCGACGGCGCCGACTTCGACCACGAGTCCTTCCTGCGCGGCAGCTCGACGCCGGTCCTCTTCACCTCGGCCGTCCTCAACTTCGGTGTCAACCAACTGCTCGACGTGCTCGCTCGATGGGCGCCGTCCCCGCGCGGCCAGCTCGACGTCGACGGCAACCGGCGTGACGTCACCGCGCCGTTCAGCGCGTTCGTGTTCAAGGTGCAGGCGGGCATGGACTCGGCGCACCGCGATCGGATCGCCTACGCGCGGGTGTGCTCGGGCACCTTCGAGCGCGGTGAGGTCCTGACGCACGCCAGCACCGGCAAGCCGTTCGTCACCAAGTACGCGCAGTCGGTGTTCGGCCAGCAGCGCTCCACGCTGGACACCGCGTGGCCGGGCGACGTGATCGGGCTGGCCAACGCCGCGTCGCTGCGCCCCGGCGACACGCTCTACCGGGACATCCCGGTGCAGTTCCCGCCGATTCCGAGCTTCTCGCCAGAGCATTTCGCCGTCGCGCGGGGCACCGACCCCAGCAAGCACAAGCAGTTCCGAAAGGGGATCGAGCAGCTCGAGCAGGAGGGCGTCGTCCAGGTGCTGCGGTCGGACCGGCGGGGCGACCAGGCGCCGGTGTTCGCCGCGGTCGGGCCCATGCAGTTCGAGGTGGCCAGCCATCGCATGGCCGGCGAGTTCAACGCGCCGATCAGTTTGGAGCCGCTGCCGTACACGGTCGCGCGCGCCGCCGACCCCGCGGATGCCGCCATGCTGCAGAAGCAGGCGTCGGTCGAGGTGTTCACTCGCACCGACGGCGTCGTGCTGGCGGTGTTCTCCACGAAGTGGCGGCTGCAGAACGTCGAACGCGAGCTCGGGGTGCGGCTGCGCTCGCTGGTCGCAGCCGAGGACTAGCGGCTCTCGACGGGGTATACCGTCTGCGTGGCGGGAAGACCCTTCAGCTCCACGTCGCGACCCCTGCCGAACCGGATGTCGTCAGACGGGCCGATCGCCTGCCGCAGGGCGTCGCTGACGAGGATCTCACCACCGTCGGCGAGGTCGGCCACCCGCGCCGCCAGCGCGACGTCGAGGCCGAAGAGGTCGTCTCCGCGCCGCACCGAGGTGCCGATGTGCGCGCCCATCCGCACCCGCACGCCGTCGGCGGTGTCGCTGGACAGTGCCCGCTGCGCCGTGATGCAGCACCGCACCGCGGCGGCGGGATCGGGGAAAGCGATCATGAAGCCGTCGCCCTGGTTCTTCACGACGTAGCCGCGGTACTCCGCGACGCACCGCCGGACCAGCTGCTCGTGCCGCTCCAGGACCTTCACCCATTCGCGGTCGCCCAGCGAGGCGTTCCGATGTGTCGATCCCTCGATGTCGGAGAAGACGAGGACGACCGGACCGTCGGCCGTCATCCGGGCGAGGTCCGGGCGCTCAACCCGCGCCCACCCGGCGAGATCCTCGATCGAGGTGCGCACGGAACCGGCGAGCTGCTTGCGGAGGATGGCGTCGGCGTGGTGCACGGTGTTCGCCACCGTCTTGACGGCGAGCGGCGCGAGCCCGATGGGCGTGCGGCGGCGTGCTCGCGGCTCGCCGCTGCGCTGGCGCCGGCGCAGCTCTTTGCTCTTGGCGGCGAGGCGGCGGCGTGAGACGAGCAGCAGGACCCCGAGGGTGATGAGGCCGGCCAGCTCGATCACCACGGCCACCGACAGTGCGACGGTCACGGATCGATCATCCCCGAGGCCGCGCCTCGAGCTCGGCACCGCGCGGCGACGTCAGGTCCAGGCGGCCGCTCGCCACCGCCAGGCGGTGTCGTCGAGGAAGGCGTCGAGGCTGCGCGGCGGCCGGCCGAGCAGCCGCTGCACCTCGTCGGTGATCGGCTGGTTACGCCCCAGGCGCGTCAGCGTGTAGACGGCCGACATGAAGCCGATGGTGTCCCATCCGACGCCGCGTCGACGGAGCCGCCGCACGAAGGCCCACAGCGACGGCGCGGTGTAGCGCACCGGGTAGCCGAGCGCGTCGGTGAGCGCCTCGGCGACTTCGGTCATCGACAGGGCCGCCGGCCCGGTGAGGTGGTGGACGGCGTCGCGGGGCCCATCTCGCCGCAGCAACGCCTGCGCGGCGACGGCGGCCGCATCGCGGGCGTCGAGGAACGTCGTGCGGCCCCGGCCGGCCGGGATGAACAACTCGCCCCGCTCGGTGATGTCGGTGCCGTGAGTCGAGATCCTGCGGTGCAGGTTCTGCATGAAGAAGCTGCACCGCAGGATCGTCGTCATCATGGTGCTGGCCCGCAGCGCCGCCTCGACCGCATGGTGCGGGATGAACGGGATCTTCTCGGCTCCGAACACCGACACGTAGACGACGTGGCGGCAGCCGGCGCGGTCGGCGGCATGGACGAACGGCACGATCGCCTGACGCGCCGCCCGGTTGCCCGGGAGGGGGAAGAGCAGGAAAAGCGATGTGACGCCGTCGAGCGCCGCGTCCCAAGTGGTCCGGTCGAAGAAGTCGAACGTCACCAGCTCCGGCGGCGTGGCCGGGTCGGCCGGGGACACCGGCCGACGGCTCGCGATCCGCCATGGGCCGTCGTGGTCGCGGGCCAACAGGTCGACCAGCTCAGCGCCGACGTTGCCGGTCGGTCCGGTGATCAGCAGCATGCGGCACGGCCGGCACACACCCGGTTCGTCAGTCCTCCTTGCGGATCAGCCGCTGCAGCGCCTCGCGGTCGGGGGCCAGCAGTTCGTCGATGCGCGGGCGGTTGACCTCGGCGACGATGATCTCGCCGACGTCCTTGTGGACATCGCGGAAGATGCCGTGGGACTTCATCTTCTCGGTCTGATAGACGTTGTCCTCGGTGGGTGTCACGTAGTAGACGGCCTCGGCCTTGAAGCGGTGCACCAGCCACAGGTGGATCAGCGTCATCAACCGCTTCTGCCGCATCTTCGCCGCATAGGTGTTCTGGTCGCGCACCGTCAGGATGCTGCGGCCGTGGCGGTCCTTGATCGGGTCGACCAGCACGTCGGCGAGCTTCTCCTCGCCGTCGCCGTAGATGCCCAACTCCAGCACCTCGCCACCGGCGCGCCGCGGCCGCAACTGCACCCGCAACTGCTCGCCGATGTCGTAGTGCTCGCTCCACAGCGCGAGCCAATCCTCCAGCAGCTTCTTCGGCACCTCGGTCTGCACCAGGTGCTGGTGCTGCGTCGACCCTTTGCCCATCGCCTTGGTGGTGGCGGTGCGGCCCGACGACGCCAGCAGCGCGGCGTCGCTGCGCGGCCCGCCCACCAGCGTCTGCGGTGTGCGGTAAGGGGATTCGACCAGCCGCATCTTGCGCTGCAGCCGGGCGAGCGCCAGCATGCCGTCCTGGCGCAGCGCCGTCGCGAACTCCTCGGAGGCGACACCGTCGACCTGGTGGCCGCCGTAGGTGATGAAGTTGAAGACGAAGCCCATTTTGCCCAGTTCCTCGGGGAACGCCCGCATGTCGTCGTCGGTCATCCCGGTGGTGTCCCAGTTGAACGACGGCGAGAGGTTGTAGGCGAGCATCTTGTCGGGGAATTCGGCGTGGATGGCCTCGGCGAACTCGCGGGCGTCGGCGAGGTCGGCGGTCTTGGTCTCCATCCACAGGATGTCGGCGAACGGCGCCGCGGCGAGCTGCTTGGCGATCGCGTACGGAATGCCGCCGCGCAGCTGGTAGTAGCCCTCGGGGGTCTTGGCCAGCTCGCAGTCCCAGGCGACCTCGACGCCGAGCTCCCGGGCCTTTCTGCCGGCGGTGTACAGGGAGGCGCGCTTGGCGAAGTCCTGCCATTGCGCGACGCTCATGTCGTACGACTCGCCGTCGCGTTCGGCGAACTCGAGCCGAGCGGCGACCGCTTCGGCGTACGTCTTGAGCCCGGCGTCCTCCTCCCAGGCGGCGACGAACTTCGACTCCACCTCGTCGTAGATCGCGTCGTTGGTGGGGTCGCCGTCGGCGCGCCACCGGCCGGCCGCGTCGGCGATCACGTCGGCGATGCCGTTGCGCTGCAGCCATTCCCGGGCGGTCTGGTACTCGCCGTCGGGCAGCCAGTACATCTGGAAGCCGTTGAGCTCGGTGACGCCGGCATCGTGGAAGCTGCGCAGCATCGTCAGGAAGCACGACTTGTACGACGGAATCGACAGATTGGTGGCGCCGAGCAGGAACGGCTGATCCCGCTCGTCGGCCCGGCTGTCGATCAGGTTGGCGGCCTCGGCGTCGGTGCGGGCGACGATGATGCCCGGCACACCCATGATGTCGAGCTGGAAGCGGGCGGTGTTGAGCCGCTTGATCTGTTCGTCCGACGGCACGAGCACCTTGCCGCCCTGATGGCCGCACTTCTTGGTGCCGGGCCGCTGGTCCTCGATGTGGTAGCCGGGCACCCCGGCCTCGACGAAGCGGCGGATGAGGTTGCGGATGTGCGGATCTCCGCCGTGACCGGTGTCGGCGTCGGCGATGATGAACGGCCGGAAGTCGTACCGCGGCGTGTTCGCCCGTTGCTCCTCGGACATGCGCATGCGGAGGTACTGCTGGTTGCGGTCGGCGGTGAGCAGCGCCCGCACCAGGCCGGCGGCCTCGTCCGGCACCTGGCTGAGCGGATAGCTGGCGAGGTCGGGCCCCGGATCCTCGTCCTTCGAGCCCTTCGCCGACGTGGCCCAGCCGCCCAGGTAGATGCCCTCGATGCCGACCCGCTTCATCGTCACGGCCTGGCCGGGGGAGTACGGGCCGAAGGTGGTGATGCTCTTGCCCTGCGCGAACAGCTCCCGCAGCCGCGGATAGAACGCCTCGGCGGCTTCCCGCGCAATGGTGTAGTCCACGGGAATCGTGCCCCGCTGCTCCACCACCTGCCGGGCGGTGTAGAGCCGCGTGACGCCGTCGAAGCGAGCGCTCGTCATGAATGCCCGGGTGGCGTCGACCTCCTGGTCGAATGCCGTCGGGGTGGTCCGTTCCGCTGCCATCACCATGGCGTCACGCTCCTCGTCGAGCCGGTTGCACCGTCAAACGAGTCTAGGACTGCGGCTTCGCACGAGGTTTCGATCAGCGAATTCAGCGGCCCAGCTTCTCGCGCAGCGTGTCGATCGCGAAGCGGCCGAGCGACGCGGGCCGGAACGCGCGGGCGGCGTCGGTGAGGGCGTCGCGCGCGGGCACCGGCAACTCGATATCGGCGGCGGCGACGTTGAACTCCAGCTGCTCGACGCTCGAGGCGCCGGGGATCGCCACGACGCCCGGCAGGCTGATGAGCCACGCCAGCGCCACCTGCGCCGGCTGGGCGCCGACCTCGGTGGCCACGTCGCGCAGCGTCTGCAGCAGCGGCTCGATGCGCCGTAGGTTCTCGGTGCCGAACAGGTGGTTGGCGGCGCGCACGCCGCCCGGGCGGTTGTGCAGGCCGTACTTGCCGCCGAGCAGCCCCTGCTCCAGCGGGCTCCACGCGATCACGACGCGGCCCTCCCGCTCGGCGAACGGCACCAGGTCGTCGAGCGCGTCCGGGTGGGCGAGGGAGAAGTGCACCTGGTTGCTGACGACGGGCCTCCCCAGCGCCGCGTCGGCCTTGCGCCAGCGGGACAGCGAATAGTTGGAGACACCGACCGCGCCGATGCGGCCGCGCTCCAGCAGATCCCGCATGCCGGGCATGATCAGCGAATCGGGCACCACCGGGTTCGGTTGGTGCACCTGGTAGAGCGGGATGCGGTCGAGGCCGAGCCGCTTAGCGCTGCCCTCGGCGCGCTGCTTGACGACGGGGCCCACCGGCGCAATGGGGAAGATCTTGCTGGCCACCGCGACCTCGGTGCGCCGGTCCCCGAGCGCCTCGCCGAGGATGCGCTCGCTTTTGCCCATTCCGTAGATCTCGGCGGTGTCGAAGAACGTGACGCCGAGCGCCAGCGCGCGTTGCACGATGTCCCGCGCGGCTCCCGAGGCGTACTCGTCGCCGTAGCCCCATTCGCGGGAGCCGAACTGCCAGGTACCCAGGCCGATCCGGCTGACCCGTCCCACGCCGTCGATTTCGAGATACTTCATGGGTTTACCGTAGGCGAGTCGTCCGACACGGCGCGCCGGTTGCGGATCAGCCGCCAGACTCGCAGCGGCAGCAACCCGAGCAGCGGCGCGCGCTCGCCGAGGTTCGAGCCGTCACCGCGGTTGAACGCCTCGGCGTAGCGGCGGGCCCGCTCCGCGGTGGGGTAGGTCTTCGCGCCGCCTTCACCGCAGCCGTGGCGACACTCCCACCGCAGGGTTGCCCCGTCGGCGCGGAACACCGGGCGGTGGCCGACGACGTGGCAGCGCCACGTCACGATGTGGAGCCAGACTCGGCGGCGGTCAGCGGCGCGGCGATGTCCTCCAGCTGCTTGCCCTCGGCGCGCACCCCGAACAGCAGCTCGACGACACCGCCGAGCGCCATGACGCCCGCCCCGATCAGGAACGCCGTGGCGATCAGCCCGCGGTCGCCCGACTCGATCATGCCGCCGAACAGCAGCGGGCCGGTGATGCCGCCGATCGCGGTGCCGACGGCGTAGAAGAACGCGATCGCCAGGGCGCGCGTCTCCATCGGGAAGATTTCGCTGACGGTCAGATAGGCCGCCGACGCGCCCGCCGAGGCCAGGAAGAAGCACACGAACAGCACACCCATGAACACCCAGATGCCCGCGCGCTCGTTCGTGACGACCAGCGCGAGCGCCACCGCCACGACAGCAGATCCGACGTAGGACAGCGTGATCATCGGCTTTCGGCCCACGGTGTCGAAGAGCTTGCCCAACAGCAGCGGGCCGGCGAAGTTGCCGGCGGCGAACACGATGTAGAACGCGGGCACCACGCCCGACGCGACCCCGTAGACGCCGTTGAGCAGCGTGCCGAGGTTGAAGGTGACCGCGTTGTAGAGGAACGCCTGCCCGATGAAGAGCGCCAGCCCGAGGATCGCCCGCTTCGGGTACTTCCGGAACGCCATCGACGCGATCTCGCGGAACGGAATCGTCGTGCGCTGGTGGACCGTCAGCGAACCCCGGGGTTGGTCGAGCGCCACGTCGCCGGCGTCGGTGATCTCGCCCTCGATAGCGTCGACGATGCGTTCGGCCTCCTCCTGGCGGCCGTGGATGAACAGCCACCGCGGGCTCTCCGGCACATGGCGCCGCACCAGCAGCACCACGACCCCGAGCACGGCGCCGATGCCGAACGCCAGCCGCCAGCCGACGTTCAGTGGCAACAGCGCGGTGTTCAGCAGGACCAGTGAGCCGGCCGCGCCCAGCACCGCTCCCAGCCAATAGGTTCCGTTGATCGCGAGGTCGACGCGGCCGCGGGCCCGCGCCGGGATCAGCTCGTCCACAGCGGAATTCACCGCCGCGTACTCCCCGCCGATGCCGGCTCCGGTGAAGAACCGCATGACGAAGAAGTACCAGGGCGAGAAGCTGAAGGCGGTGAGCGCCGTGGCGACCAGATAGAGGCCGAGCGTGATGAGGAACAGCTTCTTGCGGCCGAACTTGTCGGTGAGCTGCCCGAAGAACAGCGCGCCGAGACACGCGCCGGCGATGTAAACCGCCGCGGCGAGGCCGATCTGGCCCTCGGTGATCTGCAGGCCGCTGCCGTCCTCGGTGAGGCGGGCGGCGACGTTGCCGACCATGGTGACCTCGAGGCCGTCGAGCAGCCACGCGGCGCCCAGGCCGATCACCACGCGCCAGTGGAACCTCGACCACGGCAGTCGATCCAGGCGGGCGGGCACCCTGGTGGTCACCGTGCCCAGCTCGGCATCCGCGGTCATCGTCGACTCCCTCTGTGTCACCGAGGTCAGTGCGCGAGGTGTTCCCCTTGTCCGCCGACTTGAACCCGCCCGTCGGAGAAGACGCGGCCGCCGACGCGGATGCGCGGTTAGGATCTCGCGCACGGCAACGGGGCCACTGGAACGGAGATCCGATGAGCGCACAGCGACTGGTGCCGGCGAACACCTATCCAGGGCCGACGAGCCTGCCGCGGGGCCGCACGCTGGACGTCCGATCCGCCGACGGCACCCGCCTGCACACCCAGGTCTTCGGACCCGCCGACGGCTACCCGGTGGTGCTGTCGCACGGGATCACCTGCGCGCTGCGGGTGTGGCACGAGCAGATCCGCGACCTGTCGCGCGACTACCGCGTGATCGCCTTCGACCACCGGGGTCACGGCCGCAGCGACGTGCCGCGCCGCGGACGGTACAGCCTGAACCACCTCGCGGCGGATCTGGACGCCGTGCTGTCGACGGCGCTGCGGCCGGGCGAGCGGGCGGTGGTCGCGGGGCATTCGATGGGCGGTATCGCGATCACGGCGTGGGCCGAGCGCTACCGTCACCGCGTCGCCCAGCGGCTCGACGCCGCCGCGCTGATCAACACCACCACCGGTGAACTCCTGGAGGAGGTGCAGCTGTATCGGATGCCGGCGCGGTTGTCCGCGGCGCGGGTCGCCGCGGCAGGGCGGATGCTCAAGACCTTCGGCTCGATCCCGGTGCTGCCGCGCACCGAGGCGCCGACGCGGCGTTTCGTCTCGGCGCTGGCGGTGGGCCGCGACGCCGATCCGGCGATCGCCCAGTTCGTCTACGAGCTCTACGCCACGACGCCGCCGGCCGGTCGCGGCGGCTGCGCCCGCGCGCTCGTCGACGGGCTCGGCCCCCGCCGCCGGATCGGCGTGCGCAACCTCACCGTCCCGACGCTGGTGATCGGCAGCGAGCGCGACCGGCTGCTGCCCGTCGGGCAGTCGCGCAAAATCGCCGCGGAGCTGCCCGACCTGTTCGAGTTCGTCACCCTGCCGGGCGGCCACTGCGCCATCCTCGAGCGCCCCGACGAGGTCAACCGCCGGCTGCGGGCGCTCATCGAGAACGCGGGCGGCGCAGCGAGACTCAGCTCCTAGGTCGGCGGGCGCCACCGCGGGTCGCGGCCGATGAACGCGACGAGCCGGTCGGTGTCGTCGGCATCGGCGGGCACATCGACCGCCGGTCCGTACTGGCCCGACGCGCGCAGCACCTCCTCCATCGGCTGCATGCCGGCCAGCAGCGCCCGGCAGTAGCCCGGATCGAGCCGGTCGTCCTGACCGGTCGCCCGCGCCAGGTCCCAGGTGTGCATGAACACGTCGGCGGTGTAGAAGTTGTCGATCACCTGTGTCAGCGGCTGGGTGGGAATGTGCTCGTGCGAGAACGGCTTCGCGGCCAGCGGCCCGTCGAGGAGGTCCTGCACGGCGGCGGTGTGGTGGCGCCAGGCCGCCACCGGGTCGTCGGCCACGGGCGGACCGGCCGCCAGCGTGACACCGCCGGAGGCGAGCAGCCCGGGCAACCACGTCACCAGGTGGTCGACCACATCGCGGGCCACCCAGCCGGGGACCGGTGCGGGGGCGTGCCAGTCGGTCGTCCCCTGCACGCGCTCGGTGAAGGTCGCGGCGACGACGCGGTGGTGTTCAGCGGGCTCCATGGATCTTTCCTTCGGTTCCGGACAGCGTCGCGTCGACCTCGGCGGCGGCGCGCTGACCGGAGCGTACGGCCCCGTCGAGGAATCCGGTCCAGGTGTCCGCGGTCTCGGTGCCCGCCCAGTGGATCGGCCCGACGGGTGCGCGCAGCCACGGGCCGAAGCGGGTCCATGACCCGGGCGGCACGGCCGCCGTCGGGCCGCCGGGCGCGAATACCTCTGCGCCCCAACGGTGGTCGGCATAGTCGAGCGGCGTCAGCGCCCGATCGCCGAACAGCGCCGCGAAACCCCGCAGCGCCTGGCGGCGGCGTTCGGCGGGCGGCAGCGGGTCGAAGGTGCGGGCGTCGGCGAATCCGAGCAGCACCCCCGGCCCGGCGGGAGCGGGGCTCACGTCGAAGGTGATGAACACCGGACCCTCGTCGGACAGTCCTTGCCCGGACCGGCCGTCGTCACGCCAGAACGGCCGGTCGTAGACGGCGTAGGCCTTGCTCAGCACGCCCTGCGGCCACCGCTGCTGCAGCCCGGCGTACGGCGGGGGCAGCGCCGGCCGGAAGGCGATGGCCGCGCGGTGCGCGGGCGGGATCGCGACGATCACCCGCTGCGCGTCGAGCGCGTCGTCGCCGGTGTGAACGGTCACGCCGTCGGGCCGGTGGTCGACGGCATGCACCGGGGCGTTGCGCCGCACGCGCGGGTGCAGCTCCGCGGCCATGCGCACCGCGATGTCCTGCGTGCCGGCGACCAGCCGGTCCTGCTGCGCGCCGCCGCCGGTGTCGAGCATGCGGTCCAGGCCGCCGGCGGCCTTGACGTAGCGCAGCGCGTGCAGCATCGACACCTCGTCGGGTTCGGCGCCCCAGGTCACCCGCGCCGCGATCGCCATCAGGTCCCGCGAACTGCGCGACGCATGCACCGACCGCAGCCAGCCGCCGAGCGACATCCCGTCGAGGCGTCCGGCGTCCGGGGCGGTCCACGGCTCGGCCACCGGAACGCGCTGAGCCGACCGCGCGAAAAGCCAACGCACGCGGCCGATGTCGAGCAGGCTCGGTAGCGACAGCCTGGGGATGGTGCCGGAGTAGGTGCGCGTGCGACCGCGCCAGCGGATGACGTTGCGGCCCTGGTCGAAGGTCGCGGTGGTGGGGCAGCCGAGCTCGCGCGCGAGCGCCAGCACCGCGTCCTGCGTCGGGCCGACGAAGGTCGCGCCGAGGTCCACCGGCACCCCGCCGACGCTGCCGGTGTGCGAACGGCCGCCCACGCGGTCGCGGCCCTCCACCACCAGCACGTCGCGGCCGCGACGGGTCAGCTCGCGTGCCGCCACCAGGCCCGCGAACCCCGCACCGACGACCACGACGTCCACCACACGACCATCTTGCGACTTCGGCGTGGTTTCGATCGCCGGCCCACGGAAATCACGCCGAAATCGCTAGGGTGCCAGGGATGAAGGTGCTCACCGCGCTGTATCAGCCGACCGACGCGATCGACCGGGCGCAGGCGCTGCGGGAGGCGGGAGCGGCCGGCGTCTTCACCTTCGAAGGCCCCAACGACGTGTTCGCGCCGCTCACCCTGGCGTCGACGGTGGGCGGCCTGGATCTCATGACGAATGTGGCGATCGCGTTCCCGCGCAACCCGATTCACCTCGCGCACCAGGCGCACGACCACCAGGTGCTCAGCGGCGGGCGGTTCACGCTGGGGCTCGGGACGCAGATCCGCACCCAGATCGAGAAGCGCTTCGGCGCCGATTTCGAGCGGCCCGTCGGGCGGATGGTGGAGCTGATCGCCGCGCTGCGCGCCATCTTCGACGCCTGGTCGACCGGCGAGCGGCTCGACTTCCGCGGCGAGTTCTACCGGCACACGCTGATGACGCCGAACTTCACGCCCGCACCGAGCCCGTACCCGCCGCCGCCGATCTACGTCGGCGCGTTGGGCCCGCAGCTCACCCGCGCCACGGCCCGGCACGCCGACGGCCTGCTGGTGATGCCGTTCGGCTCCAAGCGTTTCCTGCAGCAGGTGACCATGCCCGCGGTGCGGGAAGGGCTCGCCGCCGCGGGCCGGACGGAGTTCGCGGTCGTGCCGGAGATCATCGTGTCGGCGGGCGACGATCACACCTCGGCCCGTCGGCTGCTGGCGTTCTACGGGTCCACGCCCGCCTACCGCCCGGTGCTGGAGGCGCACGGATGGGGTGACCTGCAGCCGGAGCTTCACGCGCTGTCGAAGCAGGGCCGCTGGCAGGAGATGGGCGATCTGATCGACGACGAGGTGCTGACGACCATCGCCGCCTGCGGCACGCCGAAGGAGATCGCCGCGCACATCGCCGACCGGGTCGACGGGGTGGCGGACACGGTGTGCATCTACCAGCCGGCCCCGATCGGCTACCACACGCTCGCCGAGATCATCGACGCCCTGCCCTGACCCGCTTCCCGCTTCCCGCTTCCCGCTTCCCGCTTCCCGCGAACGTTCATTACCGGCCCGGATTTCCGCAATATGGCGACGGGTAATGAACGTTCGGCGGGGTGGGGGAGGCGGGTCAGGGGGCGACGGTCAGCCAGTCGGTGAAGCCCGACGGGTCGTGGCGGCCGAGCGCGCCGTGCTCGAAGAGCCCGTGACCCTCCGACGTCTTCCCGGCCTCGGTGCACACCGCGCGCCCGACGTGGTCGATGACGCCGAATGCGGCCCGGCCGACGACGGCCGGGTCGGTCATGTCGTAGGTCAGCCGCTCGGTGAACTGCTGGCCCTTCCACACGCCGTGGGTCCAGTCCGGGTCGCCGCCGTAGCCGCCGCCCACGTGGATCGGCACCGCGAGCTTCGACTCGACGTCGAACCGGATCGGCGAGCCGTCGCGGGTGGTGGCATCGATGGTGGCGCCGGTGGGAATCCTGGTGCCGCTGCGGTAGTGGATCTGCACGCGCGGCCAGCCGAGCTGCTCGACGCGGCCGTCGCGGAACACGCGCGTGCAGTCGTTGAGCGAGCGGAACCCGTCGGGCTCCTCCTGGATGATCAGCACCAGCGCGAAGTCGTCGAACGCCATCGGCACGTAGAGCCACCACATGCCCTCGAACGGGGGATCGGCGGGGCGGCCCGCGGGTTCGGCCTCGCCGATCGGGCGGATGCCCCAGCTGCGGTCGCGGGTGCCAATCCAGGTGGCCGGGTCGACGTCGATGCGCTCGCCGTCGACCGTGATGGAGCCGGCCCACGTGCCGACCTGGGCGAACCGCTGCGCGTCGAGCGTCACGCGATTACCGGCACGCAGGACGTGCGGCTGCTCCTGCACCGGATCGAACAGGCCCTGCCAGGTGAGGTCGACGGCGATGCCCTCGGTGTCCGCCAGGCTGATCCGCAGCGAGCGCAGCGGGTCCAGCACCTCGACGCGGTAGTCGCCGACGTGCTGATTGAGCCGGTCGGCGTCGAGCGCGTCGGACAGGTGCACCGCGGTCTGGGTATCGCCGCGCCTCACCAGGACGAAGGCGTCCTTCACGCCGAGGTTCGGGTAGTAGCCGATGCCGGTGATGAGGAAGATGTCGCCGGTGCGGTCGTGGGCGTTGAAGTAGGAGCGGTCGTAGAAGTTGCGGTCCGACGTGCCCGGCCGGGCGATGGGCAGTGGGAGCTGGTGGACGGGGTATTCATCGAGCGGACCGAGCATCAGGCGTCGTCCGCCATCAGCCGTCGCAGCAGGGCGGCGTGGTAGAACAGCGACTCCACGTCTTGGGGTCGCTCCATCTCGCCGAACCGCACGCGCCGGGCGCCGGTGCGCATGAACACGCAGCACCAGATGACGCCCGAGTAGACGTAGAACCACCGCAGGTCGCCGAGCTCGACGCCGGTGAGCGCGCGGTAGGTCTCGCGGACGTCGTCCTCGCGCAGCACGTCGGGCAGTCCGGGCAGACCGGCGAGCCCGGCGAGCTCCTGGAACACCAGGTGGGCGAAGATCAGCCACGACACGTCGAGCTCGCGCGGGCCGATGGTGGCCATCTCCCAGTCGAGCACGGCGACCGGCCGGAAGTCGCGGTACATGACGTTGCCGATGCGGGCATCGCCCCACGCCAGCACCGTGTCGGAGGCGGCCGTGCCGGCGGGGAAGCGGTCGTCCAGCCAGGTCAGCGCCTGCTCGACCAGCGGCGAGCGCCCGATGTCGGGCACCGCGAACTCGTACCACTCCCGCAGCCAGCCGAAGTGCCGGCGCAGCGGGGTGTCGCCGGGCGGGTCGACGTCGCCGAGGAACGCGAAGGTGGTTGCGGCGTCGGGAATCCCGTGCAGGGTGGCGAGCACCTGCACCGTGCTGTCCTGCAGCAGGCGGCGCTGCTCGGGCGGCGCGTCGAAGAACCAGTTCCCGCCGAAGGTGTACGGCATCACGTCCGGCGGCACCACGCCCTCGACGTGGTCCATGAGGAAGAACGGGGTGCCCAGCACCTCGCCGGTGGTGTCGAGCCAGCGCACCCGCGGCACGGGCACGTCGGTGAGCTCGCCGACGAGCCGGATGACCTCGAACTGGTGGTCCATCCGGTAGGCCGGGAACACCGGCACGTCCTGCGGCGTCGGGGCGACGCGGGCCACCCAGCGCCGCGTGACCTCCGAGCCGTCCTCCTGCCAGCGTCCGGTGAGGACGATGGTCTCCGAACTCATTCCGTTGGAATCGATCCCGCTCTCGACGGTGACCTCGGGGCGCACGCCGCCCGGCAACACGGTTGCGAGCCAATCGGCCAGCACACCCGGCAGCATGGTGACGTCGCGGCTGGAATGCTGCAGTCGGCTGACGTCTTCGACGGCCGGTCGAGTGGACATGGGCCTCATCCCCTGACGGATTACGATACGGTGGGTAGCGTTATGAAAGCAGACGTGATTTCGGTTGACAAGGCCTCGACCGCCGGGCGGCCCCGGGACCCGCGCATCGACGCTGCCATACTCCGCGCGACGGCGGATCTGCTTGTCGAGATCGGCTACGCGAACCTGACGATGGCGGCGATCGCCGAGCGTGCCGGCACCACGAAGACGGCGCTCTACCGCCGGTGGTCGGGCAAGGCGGAGCTGGTGCACGAGGCGGCGTTCCCCGCCGCGCCGACCGCGCTCGCCATGCCCGCCGGGGACATCGCCGCGGACATCCGCGCGATGATCGCCGCCGCCCGCGACGTGTTCACCAGCCCCGTGGTCCGCGCGGCGTTACCCGGGCTGGTCGCCGACATGGCCGCCGACGCCCACCTGAACGCCCGGGTGATGGCGCGCTTCACCGAACTGTTCGCGGCGGTGGACGTCCGCATCCGCGATGCGATCGCGCGCGGCGAGGTGCACGCCGACGTCGACCCCGATCGGCTCGTCGAGATCGTCGGCGGCGCCACGATGTTGCGGCTGCTGCTGCGGCCGGACGTGGCGCTCGACGACGCCTGGGTGGACCAGACCTCCGCGATCGTCGTGCACGGCGTGGCGACATGACCGCACCGTGCGGTGCGCGCCGGCCAGTCGCGGCGAGGCGGGCATCGCGGGCATGGCGCCCGAGCGGGCCGGACCGCTGCGGGAATGTGAGCGGCCGCCGCGTCGTCGGCTTGATCCGACGGCGCTGACCGGCCGGTCGGGCTTGCTGACCGGCTGTCCGCGCGAGCGGTTTCCTCGCCGTCAATCCGGGTAGCCGCTTCGTATCCATTGGCCGGCTCCGGCCGGGTGTACTCAAAGGAGAGTCATCATGCGAGACGCCCTACGAGACATGTGGTCGTCGGTCGCGACGTTCGCGCCCAAGCTCGTCGCCTTCCTCGTCATCCTCATCATCGGCTGGATCGTCGCCAAGGTGCTGGCGAAGGCGATCGACAAGGTGCTCGAGCGCGTGGGATTCGACCGCGCGGTGGAGCGCGGCGGCGTGCGGCGGGCGCTGGCCAAGAGCCAGTACGACGCGTCGGACATCGCCAGCAAGATCGTCTACTACGCGCTGCTGCTCTTCGTGCTGCAGCTGGCGTTCGGTGTCTTCGGGCCGA
The DNA here is from genome assembly GCF_021213805.1 of Mycobacterium sp. MYCO198283. Taxonomy (GTDB): domain Bacteria; phylum Actinomycetota; class Actinomycetes; order Mycobacteriales; family Mycobacteriaceae; genus Mycobacterium. Next base: position 44,185 of record NZ_JAJQJI010000002.1, on the reverse strand, counting down.
ACGCCATCAGCGACCTGATCACCGGCGTGATCGCCTTCCTGCCCAAGTTGTTCGTCGCGCTCATCATCGTGGTGGTGGCGGCGGCCATCGCCGCCGCGGTGCGCGACCTGGTGTCGAACGTGCTGAGTGGGCTCTCCTACGGCAAGTTGCTCGCGAACATCGCCAGCGTCTTCATCCTCGGGCTCGGCATCATCGCGGCGCTGAACCAGATCGGGGTGGCGGTGACGGTGACGCTGCCGGTGCTGATCGCGGTGCTCGGGACCGTCGGTGGCATCTTGATCGTCGGTGTCGGCGGCGGGCTCATCAAGCCGATGCAGGACCGGTGGGAGCGCTACCTCGACCAGGCAGAAGACGAGAGCCGCAAGATCCGCGAGCAGGTGAAATCGCAGCGCGGCGAGACCCCGCCCACCGGCATGCCGGCCGGGCAGGCGTCGACGGCGTCGTACGCGCTGCCGTCGCAGCAGGCGCAGCCGCCGCAGCAGCAGTCGCCGGGCACGGCACCCGGCTACGGCGGTTCGCCCGATCCCTACGGCCAGCCGGGCGGCGGTCAGTACGGCCAGCCTCCGCAGTACGACCAGGGCGGTCAGTACGGCCAGCCTCCCCAATATGGCCAAGGCGGCGGTCAGTACGGGCAGCCTCCGCAGTACGGCCAGCAGGGCCAGTACGGCCAGCAGGGCCAGTACGGGCAGCCGCCGGAGGGCCCGTCGCCGGGCCGCGGGTTCTAGCGTCTGCCCGACGTCGCCGGTCGACAAGACGGCCGTGGTGTCCGAGGACTGCGCGTGGCTGTGACCGTCGGAGACGTCGACGGCGCGATGGATCGCGCCGCGGGCAACCGCGCGTTCCGGGTGGCCGCCCGCGCCGGCTACCTCGCCACCGGGGTGCTGCACCTGTTGCTCGCCTACATCGTGGTCCGGCTGACCATCTCGGCCGACCGGAGCCTGCCGAGCGCAGACCAGTCGGGTGCGCTGGCCACGATGGCCGCCGGGCGCGGCGGCGCGGCCATGCTGTGGGCCACCTGTGCGGCGTTCGCCGCGATCGGGCTGTTCCGGGCCGCCGAGATCGTGACGGGCACCCATCCGAACGACCAGCGGGCCGACGATCGACGCGCATTCGAACGGCTGAAGGCGGCCGGGCTGGCGGCGGTGTACTTCGCGCTGGCCTGGTCGGCGGCCCAATTCGCGATGGGCGGCGGCACGTCGGCCGGAGCGCAGAACGCCGGGCTCAGCGCGCGGCTGATGCAATCCGGCGCCGGCCGGATCGCGTTGATCGGGCTCGGCGCGCTGATCGTCGTGATCGGCGGCTACCACGTGTACAAGGGCGTGGCACGGACGTTCGTCCACGACCTCACGGTGCAGGGCGGGCCGGTCGTCGTCCCGCTCGGCGTGACGGGCTACGTGGCGCGCGGCATCGCGATCGGCGGGGTGGGGGTGCTCGTCATCCTCGCCACACTGCGATCCGATCCCGCGCAGGCCGCCGGGCTCGACGTCGCGGTGAAACTGCTGGGCCAAACGTCGTGGGGCAAGGCGTTCCTGGTGCTCGCCGCGCTCGGCTTCGTCGCGTACGGCGCGTTCAGCTTCGCATCGGCCCGCCTGGCGCGGATGTAAGGATCAGCCGACGAAGGGCGTCGCGGCGTCGACGAGGTCGAGCAGCGGCTGCGGCAGGGCGCCCAGCACAAAGGTGACGACGGCCGTCGCACCGATCGCGGTGATCGTCAGCGGGCTCGGGGTGATCACCGCGGGCCCGTCGGCGGGCGGGTCGGTGAAGAACATCAGCACGATCACCCGCACATAGAAGTAGGCGGCCACGGCGCTGGCGATCACGCCGACCACCACCAGGGGCAGCGCGCCGCCCTCACCGGCCGCCTTGAACACCGCGAACTTGCTGACGAAGCCGCTGGTGAGCGGGATACCGGCGAACGCCAGCAAAAACAACGAGAAGACCACGCCCGTCACCGGATAGGACCGGCCGAGACCGGCCCAGCGGGCCAACGCGGTGTCCTCGCGTCCCGCGTCGTCGCGGACCAGCCCCACCAGGGCGAACGAGCCGAGCGTCGAGAGCCCGTAGGCGAGGAGATAGAACAGGGTCGCCGCGAGCCCCGCATCGTTCGCGGCGATCACACCGGTCAGGATGAAGCCCGCGTGCGCGACGGCCGAGTAGGCGAGCATGCGCTTGACGTCGGTCTGGGTGACAGCGGTGACCGTCCCGACGAGCATCGTGGCAATCGCGACGGCCCACAGCAGCGGCCGCCAGTCGGCGGCCACCCCCGGCAGCGCGACGAAGCAGATCCGCAGCAGCGCACCGAACGCCGCAACCTTCGTGGCGGCGGCCATGAACGCCGTGACCGGGGTGGGCGCCCCCTGGTACACGTCCGGGATCCACGAATGGAACGGCACCGCACCGACTTTGAACAGCGGCCCGACGAGCAGCAGCGCCACCCCGATCAGCGCGAGTGGGGGCGGGTCGGCGGTCAGCGCGTCCCGCAGTCCGCGCAGGGTCAGCGTGCCGGCGTAGGCGTAGAGCAGCGCGATGCCGAAGAGGAAGAACGCCGACGCGAACGCGCCGAGCAGGAAGTACTTGAGCGACGCCTCCTGCGAGATGAGCCGCCGCCGCCGCGCCAGCCCGCACAGCAGATAGAGCGGCAACGACAGGACCTCCAGCGCGATGAACATCGTCAGCAAGTCGTCGGTGGCGCCGAACAGCATCATGCCGCCGACGGCGAACAGCAGCAGCGGGAACACCTCGGTCTGCATGACGCCGCTGCGGGTGGCCTCCTTCTCGACGACGCTGCCCGCGACGGTCGCCGCCTGCGGGGCGAAGGCATCGAGGCCGCCGGAATACGCGGCGGCGCCCGCGGTTTCGGGCACGGGCAGCCGCTCGGCCACCAGCAGCACCCCGAGGACACCGAGCAATGCCACGGTGCCCTGCAGGTAGAGCGCCGGCGCGTCGATGGCCACCGCGCCCATCGCCGCCAGCGTGCCGGCTGAGCCGTCGAGCCGGGTGCCGAGGACGACGACCGCGGCGAGCGCCGCCGCGAGCGCCCCCACGCTCAGCACCAGCTGGGCGGCGTAGCGGCGGCGGCGCGGCGCGAACGCCTCGACGAGCACCCCGGCGACCGCGGCGCCGAAGACGATGAGCATCGGTGACAGCCAGCCGTATTCGACACTGGGCGCCGGTATCGGCATCAGCGACCCTCCTGGGCGATCCGGGGCGGCGGGTCGGTCATGTCGACGGTGGTCATGGTGTGGCCGACCGCGGGGTCGATGACGTCGAGCGCGACCTTCGGATAGAGCCCGAGCACCAGCAGCAGCGCGAGCAGCGGTGCGACGACGGCCATCTCGCGGGGCCGCAGGTCATGTAGCCGCTCGTTGCCGTCGGCGACGGGTCCGGTCATCATCCGCTGGTACAGCCACAGGATGTACACGGCGGACAGCACCAGTGCGCCGGCGGCGACCACGGCGACCGCGGGATAGCGCGTGAACGTGCCGATGAGCACCAGGAATTCGCTGATGAACGGCGCGAGGCCGGGCAGCGACAGCGTGGCCAGGCCCGCGACGAGAAAGGTGCCGGCCAGCACCGGCGCCACCTGTTGGACACCGCCGAAGGCGCTGATCGCCCGCGATCCCCGTTGCGATACCAGGAATCCGGCGATCAGGAACAGCGCCGCGGTGGAGATGCCGTGGTTGACCATGTACAGCGTCGAGCCGGCCTGGCCCTGGCTGGTCATGACGAAGATGCCGAGGATGATGAACCCGAAGTGCGAGATCGACGTGTAGGCGATCAGCCGCATCACATCGGTCTGGCCGATCGCGACGACCGCGCCGTAGAGGATGCCGATCACGGCGAGCGTGATCACCAGCGGCCGGAAGGTCGTCGCGGCGTCGGGAAAGAGCTGCAGGCAGTAGCGCAGCATGCCGAAGGTGCCGACCTTGTCGACGACGGCCATCATCAGCACCGCGGTCGCCGGGGTGGCTTCCACGGCGGCGTCGGGCAGCCAGCGGTGGAACGGCCACAGCGGCGCCTTGATCGCGAACGCGAACAGGAACCCGCAGAACAGCAGGTTCGCCACGGCCGGGTCGATCGCGAGCTGCCCGCTCCGCACCGCCGCGACGATGGCGCGGACGTCGAACGTGCCGGCGGTGAAGGCGTCGCTGCCGGCGGTCACGACGTAGAGCCCGATGACCGCGGCGAGCATGACGAGACCGCCGAACAGGTTGTACAGCAGGAACGTCACCGCCGCCTTGGAACGGTCGCGCGACGCCGACCACCCGTAGCCGCCGATCAGGAAGTACATCGGGATGAGCATCGCCTCGAAGAACACGTAGAACAGCAGCACGTCGAGCGCCGTCAGCGAGATGAGCACCATGCCCTCGACCGCGAGGATCAGCGCGACGTAGCCGTGAACCGAGCGGGCGCGCTCGCCGCCGTCGCGCCAGCCGGCGATCAGCAGCAGCGGCACCAGCACGGCGGTCAGCACGACCAGCGCCAACGCGATGCCGTCGATGCCGAGGCGGTAGCCGGTGCCGAACGACGGGATCCACGGCAGGTCCTCGACGAACTGGTACTGCGGGCCGGCCGGGTCGAAGCGCACCGCGAGCAGCACCGCAATCGCCAGCACCACGACCGAGACCGCCAGCCCGGCGTAGCGCGCCAGGCGCCGCGCGGCGGCGGGCAGCCCGATGACGACGACCGCGCCCGCGAGCGGCACCGCCCACAGCGCGCTGAGCCAGCCGATGCCGCTCACCACGTGCCCACCGCCACCAGCGCGCCGACCACCAGCACCGTGCCCGCGAGCATCGCCAGCGCGTAGGACCGCGCGAACCCGGTTTGCAGCTGCCGCAGGCAGTCCGACCCGCGTCCGACGAGGGCCGCCAACCCGGTGGCGACGCCGTCTATCCCGCGGTCGTCGAAGGTCACCAGACCGGCGGTGAGGCGTTGGCCCGGTCGCATGAACACCTGCTCGTTGACCGTGTCGCCGTAGAGGTCTCGCCGCGCCGCCACCGTCACCGCCGACACGTCGGTCGGCGCGGTCTTTGGCACCGGGCGGGCGGCGTAGGCGCGGTAGGCGACGATCACGCCGACCGCCACGACGCTCAGCGTCACCACCGTCATCGCCCATACCGGGATCGTCGGGTGGCTCTCGGCGCTGCCCACCACGGGTTCCAGCCAGTGCGACAGCGTGCCGCCGACCGCCAGCGCCCCGCCGGCGGCCACCGAGCCGACGGCCAGCAGGATCATCGGCCAGGTCATGATGGCCGGCGCCTCGTGGGGATGGTGGTGCGTGTCCCAACGGCGGTCGCCGAAGAAGGTCAGCAGCATCACCCGCGTCATGTAAAAGGCGGTGAGCCCGGCGCCGACCAACGCCGCCCCGCCCAGCAGCCAGCCCTTGACTCCGCCCGCGGCGAAGGCGGTTTCGATGATGGCGTCCTTGGAGAAGAAGCCCGCGAACGGCGGTACGCCGATGATCGCCAGATAGCCGAGCCCGAACGTCGCGAAGGTCACCGGCAGCACCCGGCGCAGGTCGCCGTAGCGGCGCATGTCGGTGTCGTCGGCCATCGCGTGCATCACCGAGCCGGCGCCCAGGAACAGCCCGGCCTTGAAGAAGCCGTGGGTCAGCAGGTGCATGATCGCCACGGCGTAGCCGGCCGGGCCGAGACCGGCGGCCAGCACCATGTAGCCGATCTGCGACATCGTGGACGCCGCAAGCGCCTTCTTGATGTCGTCTTTCGCGCAGCCGACGATTGCGCCGAACAGCAACGTCACCGCCCCGACGGTCACCACGGCGAGCTGCGCCACCGGCGCCAGATCGAAGACGGGGCCGGAGCGCACGATCAGGTACACGCCCGCGGTGACCATGGTTGCGGCGTGGATCAGCGCGGAGACCGGTGTGGGGCCCTCCATCGCGTCGCCCAGCCATGATTGCAGCGGCACCTGCGCCGACTTGCCGCACGCCGCCAGCAGCAACAGCAGCCCGAGCAGGTTCAGCGTGCCCTCGTCCATCGCCGGCGCCGCGCCGAACACACCGCTGAAGCTGACACTTCCGACCGCGGCGAACATCACCATCAACGCGACCGCCAGGCCGATGTCGCCGACGCGGTTGACCACGAACGCCTTCTTCGCGGCGGTGGCCGCCGACGGTTTATGCGACCAGAAGCCGATCAGCAGGTACGACGCCAGGCCGACGCCCTCCCACCCGAGGTACAGGCCGAGGAAGTTGTCGGCGAGCACCAGCAGCAGCATCGCCGCGAGGAACAGGTTGAGGTAGGCGAAGAACCGTCGGCGACCGGCGTCTTCTCTCATATAGCCGACCGAGTAGAGGTGGATCAGCGATCCGACACCGGTGATCAGCAACACGAAGCACACCGACAGCGCGTCGAGACGCAACCCGAAGTCGACCTGCAGTTGCGCGACCGGCACCCAGCGCAAGAGCCGCTGGTCGATCACCCGGCCCTCGGCGGGGCGGCCCAGCAGCTCGGCGAACAGCACGGCGCCGACGACGAACGCGCCGAGTGCGGCCGCGCAGCCCAGCCGGTGCCCCCAGCGGTCGGTGCGCCGGCCGCCCAGCAGCAGGACCGCCGCGCCCGCGGCGGGCAGCGCGAGCAGCGGCCAGAGCAGTCCGGTCATGTCAGTGCTTCAGCAGGTTGGCGTCGTCCACCGAAGCGGAGCGGCGGGTGCGAAAGATGCTCATGATGATCGCGAGCCCGACGACCACTTCGCAGGCGGCGACCACCATCGTGAAGAACGCGACGACCTGGCCGTCGAGCTCGCCGTGCAGCCGGGCGCCCGTGACGAACGCGAGGTTGGCGGCGTTGAGCATCAGCTCGACGCACATGAACATGACGATGGCGTTGCGCCGCAACAGCACTCCGGCGGCGCCGATGCAAAACAGCAGCGCCGACAGGTAGAGATAGTTCTGGGGATTCACGGCCGGTGACCGTCCGCCTCGGCGGCGGGGCGGGGCCGCAGCGTCGCGCTCACCGACAGCGGGGCGTCGCTGCCGTCGGGCAGCCGGGCAGGGGTGTCGACCGCGTTGCGGCGGGCGTACACGCCCGGTGCGGGCAGCGGTGTCGGATGGCCGCCCGCGGCGAACCGCTCGACCGCGAGCTCGCGCTGCGTCTTGGGCCGGTCGAAGCGCTCGCGGTGGGCGAGCACCATGGCGCCGAGCGCGGCGGTGATGAGCAGCGCGCTGGTCACCTCGAACGCCCACAGGTAGCGGGTGAAGATCAGCGCCGCGAGCCCTTCGACGTTGTCTCCACCGTTGGCGTCGCCGGGCCCGGCGGTGAAGCCGGCGGTCGACATCGTGCCGATGCCGGCGACGAGCAGCAGCCCGAAGCCGACGCCGGCGACGACGGCGGCCACCCGCTGACCGCGGATGGTCTCGACGAGCGAGTCCGAGCTGTCGACGCCCACCAGCATGAGCACGAACAGGAACAGCATCATCACCGCGCCGGTGTAGACGACCACCTGCACCACGCCGAGGAACAGCGCATCCTGCGCGATGTAGAGCACCGCGAGCGCGATCATGCCGGACGCCAGGCAAAGCGCCGAGTAGACGGCCTTCGGGGCGGCGACGACGCCGATGGCGGCGGTGACCGCGATCGCGGCGAGCACCCAGAACGCCACCGCCTCCGCGGTCGACGTGCGCGTCGCCGCGTCGGCGGCGAGCATCGTCGCGGTCATCGCGCCGCCTCCGGGCGCACGGTCAGCCCGTCGGCGCTGATGGCGCCGCGGTAGTAGTCCTCGTCGACGCTGCCCTCGGCCATGGGGTGCGGCGGCGCGGTCATGCCCGGCTGCAGCGGGGCGAGCAGCTCGTCCTTGCCGTAGATCAGATCGGCGCGGTTGTCGTCGGCGAGCTCGTAGTCGTTGGTCATGGTGAGCGCGCGGGTGGGACATGCCTCGATGCACAATCCGCAGCCGATGCAGCGCAGGTAGTTGATCTGGTAGACGCGGCCGTAGCGCTCACCGGGGGAGTAGCGCTCGGCGTCGGTGTTGTCGGCGCCTTCGACGTAGATGGCGTCGGCCGGGCACGCCCAGGCGCACAATTCGCAGCCGATGCACTTCTCGAGCCCGTCGGCGTAGCGGTTCAGCTGGTGGCGGCCGTGGTAGCGGGGCGCGGTGGGCGGCTTGACGTCCGGATACTGCTCGGTGATCGGGCGTTTGAACATCGTCGTGAACGTGACGCCGAACCCCGCCAGCGCGTCGCGCAACCTAGACATCGGCGGGCTCCTTGGTGGTGGTGGTGGTGGTCGTGGTCGTGGGCGGGGTAGGCAGCGGCGGCGTGGGGAAGTCTGCGCGCACGGGCGGGGGCTTAATGGTGCTGCGCCGCAACGCTTTCGCCAGATACGCCGCGAGTGCTGCCGCCAGCGCCACCCCGGCGAGCAGGAAGACCACCGACCAGCGGTCGTAGCCCTGGGCGCGCAGCGTCTTCACGACCGCGACGGTCATGATCCACACCAGCGACGCCGGGATGAGCACCTTCCAGCCCAGCGCCATGAACTGGTCGTAGCGCAGCCGCGGCAGCGTGGCGCGCAGCCAGAAGAACAGGAACAGGAAACCCCACACCTTGACCAGGAACCACAGCACCGGCCACCAGCCGGAGTTGGCGCCGTCCCACAGGCTCAGCGGCCACGGCGCCTGCCAGCCGCCGAGGAACAGCGTGGTCGCCAGCGCCGAGACCGTGGTCATGTTGACGTATTCGGCGAGCATGAACATCGCGAACTTCAGCGACGAGTATTCGGTGTGGAAGCCGCCGACCAGTTCGCCCTCGGCTTCGGGTAGGTCGAACGGCGCGCGGTTGGTCTCACCGACCATCGACGTGAGGTAGATGAGGAACGACGGCAGCAGCAGCACGACGTACCAGAGGTGTCGCTGCGCGGCCACGATGCCCGACGTCGACATGTTGCCCGCGTAGAGGAACACCGCCGCGAAGCACAACCCCATCGCGATCTCGTAGGAGATCACCTGCGCACTGGACCGCAGTCCGCCCAGCAGCGGATAGGTGGAGCCCGACGCCCAGCCGGCGAGCACGATGCCGTACACGCCGATCGAGGTGACCGCCAGGATGTAGAGCACCGCGACCGGCAGATCGGTCAGCTGCAGCGGCGTCGAGTGCCCGAACACGCTGACCATCGGCCCGAACGGGATCACCGCGAACGCCATGATCGCCGGGATCACCGAGATGACCGGCGCCAGCAGGTAGATGGGCTTGTCGACCCCCGCGGGAATGAGGCCCTCCTTGAGCGCCAGCTTCACCCCGTCGGCGAGGCTCTGCAGCAGGCCGTGGGGGCCCACCCGGTTCGGCCCGTACCGCATCTGCATGCGCCCGAGCACTTTTCGCTCGATGAGGATCGCCACCAGGACCGTCAGCAGGCAGAACGCGAATACGGCGACGGCCTTGGCCAACAGCAGCCACCACGGGTCGCGGCCGAACGCCGAAAGGTCGGGATAGGTCACGACGGGCTCCCGGAGCTGACGCGCACGACCGCGCCTGCCGTCGCCCGCAGCACCGGATACACCGACGAGCCCGGCGAATTGCCCGGCACCCACACCACGCGGTCGGGCATCGCGGTGATCTGCAGCGGCAGCGTCAACGAGCCGTGCGCCGTGCTGACGGTGACGGTCTCGACGGCGCCGATCTCGGCGGCCGTGGCTGCCGACAGCCGGGCCACCGCGGGGCGCGCCGTCCCCGCCAGGTGCGGTTCGCCGTCCTGCAGCCGGCCGCGGTCGAGCAGCAGCCGCCACGTCGCCAGCAGCGCCTCGCCGGGACCGGCCGCGGGCGGCTCGGCCGCCGGCATCTCGGGCGCCGGCGCGCGCGTTCCGGCCCAGGTGCCCAGCGCCGCGAGCTCCGCGCGGGCGCCGGCGGCGTCCCGCAGGCCCAGGTCGACGCCGGCCTCGTCGGCCAGCGCCGCCAGCACCCGGGCGTCGGCGGTGGCGTTCGGCGGCAGCGCCGCCTCGAACCGACGCGGTCGCCCCTCCCAGTCAAGGAAAGTGCCGGCCTTCTCGGTCACGGGGGCGACCGGGAAGACGACGTCGGCGCGGTCGGTGACGGCGCTGCGTCGCAGCTCGAGGCTGACGACGAACGGCGCGGCGTCCAGCGCGGCCGCGGCCGCGGCGGGGTCGGGCAGGTCGTCGAGTTCCACGCCGCCGACGAGCAGCGCGCCCAGCGTTCCGTCCGCCGCGGCGGTAAGGATGCCTGCGGTGTCGCGTCCCATGCCGGCCGGCAGCTCGTCGACGTGCCAGGCGGCGGCCACGTGCGCCCGCGCGGCCGCATCGGTCACCGGCCGTCCGCCGGGCAGCAGGTTCGGCAGCGCGCCGGCCTCCAGCGCGCCCCGCTCGCCGGCCCGCCGCGGCACCCAGGCCACCCGCGCGCCCGTCGCCGAGGCCAGCCGCAGCACCGCCGACAGCGCGCCGGGGCTGGTGGCCAACCGCTCACCGGCGAGGATCACCGCCCCGGCTGCCGACAATGCCGGCTCGCCGGACAGCGCGTCGATGGCGGCGGCCTCCCCGCCCGGCAGCGCGGCGATCAGGGTGCCCGCCAGCTTCGTCAGCCCGAGGCTCGCGAACGGCGCCACCGACAGCACGCGAAGCCCGTTGCGCCGCACCGCTTTCCGCAGCCGCAGGAATACGATCGGCGACTCGTCCTCCGGCTCCAACCCAGCGAGCAGCACCGCGGGCGCACGCTCCACGTCGGCGTACGTCACCGCCATGGGACGGCCCGCCACCGCGGCGGCCAGGAACTGCGCCTCCTCGTCGCCGGCGGCGCGGCTGCGCATGTCGATGTCGTTGCTGCGCAGCACGACTCGGGCGAACTTGGCGTAGGCGTAGGCGTCCTCGAGCGTGGCGCGGCCGCCGACCAGCACCCCGGCGCGACCCACCGCCGCGGCCAGCCCCCGCACCGCGACCGCCACCGCCTCCGACCACGACGCCGGCCGCTGGCCGCCGTCGCGGTCCCGGATGAGCGGCGTGGTGATCCGGTCGCCCAGGCCGGCGTAGGCGAACGCCCAGCGGCCCTTGTCGCAGTTCCACTCCTCGTTGACCTCGGGGTCGTCACCTGCGAGCCGGCGCAGCACCTTTCCGCGGCGGTGGTCGGTGCGCTGCGGGCAGCCCGAGGCGCAGTGCTCGCAGACGCTCGGCGTCGACACCAGATCGAACGGCCTGGCCCGGAACCGGTAGGCGGTCCCGGTCAGCGCCCCGACGGGGCAGATCTGCACGGTGTTGCCCGAGAAGTAGGAGTCGAACGGCTCGGTGCCCGCGATGCCGACCTGTTGTAGGGCACCGCGTTCCAGCAGCTCGATGAACGGGTCGCCGGCGATCTGGTTCGCAAACCGGGTGCACCGCGCGCACAGCACGCAGCGCTCGCGGTCGAGCAGCACCTGCGACGACAGGTTGATCGGCTTGGGGAAGGTGCGCTTGACGTCGGTGAAGCGGGAGTCGCTGCGGCCGTGGGACATCGCCTGGTTCTGCAGCGGGCACTCGCCGCCCTTGTCGCACACCGGACAGTCGAGCGGATGGTTGATCAGCAGCAACTCCATCACTCCGCGCTGCGCCCGGTCGGCGATCTCCGAGGTGAGTTGGGTGCGCACCACCATGTCCGGGGTGACCGTCGTGGTGCACGACGCCAGCGGTTTGCGCTGACCCTCGACCTCCACCAGGCACTGCCGGCAGGCGCCGACGGGCTCGAGCAGGGGATGGTCGCAGAACCGCGGGATGGAGACGCCCATCAGCTCGGCGGCCCGGATCACCAACGTGCCCTTCGGGACGCTGATCCGGTGGCCGTCGATGGACAGCGACACCAGCTCGACGCCGGTGTCCTCCTCGGCGAGCGTCATGCGTGCGCCACCTCCTCGCCGAGCATCGAGGCGTACGGGTCGAATGGGCACCCGCCGTCGAGGTGGGCGAGGTACTCGTCGCGGAAGTATGTGACGGACGAGACGATAGGGCTCGCGGCGCCGTCGCCGAGCGCGCAGAACGACTTGCCGAGGATGGCGTTTGACACGTCGAGCAGCGTGTCGAGATCCGCCGCCGACGCCTCACCCGATTCGAGCCGGGCGTAGATCTGGGTGAGCCAGTACGTGCCCTCGCGGCACGGCGTGCACTTGCCGCACGACTCGTGGGCGTAGAACTGCGTCCACCGCCGCACCGCCCGCACCACACAGGTGGTCTCGTCGAAGATCTGCAGCGCCTTGGTGCCGAGCATCGACCCCGCGGCGGCCACGCCCTCGTAGTCGAGCGGCACGTCGAGGTGTTCGGCGGTCAGCAGCGGCGTCGACGACCCGCCCGGCGTCCAGAACTTGAGCTGGTGGCCGGCCCGCACGCCGCCGGCGTGGTCGAGCAGCTCGCGCAGCGTGATGCCCAGCGGCGCCTCGTACTGGCCGGGCCGGGTGACGTGCCCCGACAGCGAGTACAGCGTGAACCCCGGCGACTTCTCGCTGCCCATCGACCGGAACCAGTCGACGCCGTGGCGCACGATCGGCGGCACGCTGGCGATGGACTCGACGTTGTTGACCACGGTCGGGCAGGCGTACAGCCCGGCGACCGCGGGGAACGGCGGTCGCAGCCGGGGTTGGCCGCGGCGGCCCTCCAGCGAATCGAGCAGGGCGGTCTCCTCGCCGCAGATGTAGGCGCCGGCACCGGCGTGCACCACCAGCTCGAGGTCGAAGCCCGAGCCGCCGATGTCGCGGCCCAGATAGCCCGCGGCGTACGCCTCGGCCACCGCGATCTGCAGCCGCCGCAGCACCGACACCACCTCGCCCCGCAGATAGATGAACGCGTGGTGCGCCCGGATCGCGTACGCGGCGATGATCGCGCCCTCGACCAGCGCGTGCGGCGTGGCCATCATGAGCGGGATGTCCTTGCACGTCCCGGGTTCGGATTCGTCGGCATTCACCACCAGGTAGTGCGGCTTGGCCGCCGCGCCGGAATCTCCTTGCGGGATGAAGGACCACTTCTGTCCCGTCGGGAAGCCCGCACCGCCCCGGCCGCGCAGACCCGCCTCCTTCACCAGCGCGATGACGTCGTCGGGCGCCATGGCCAGCGCTGTGTCGAGCGCGCGGTAACCACCGTGGCGGCGATAGGTGTCGAGCGCCGCCGAGTCCGGGTCGTCCCAGTAGCGGCTGAGCACCGGCGTCAGCGAAGTCGCCATCAGCGCTGCCCGTTCCCGTTCGGCGGCACCTGCTCCGACGGTGCCGGAGCGCGCTGGTCGCGTACCGCATCGGCGGCCGACGCGACCGGCTCGTCGCGCGGCTGCGGCGGCTGGTCGGTCCGCGGCGCCGACATCCCCTGCGCGCGGGCGACATCGAGCCCGGCGACGGTCGGGCCGCCGGGTTGCCACGCGGTGTCCGCGGGCGCGACGATCCCCGCGAGCACCCGGGCGGTCTGCCGGAACGTGCACAGCGCCGAGCCTCGGGTGGGCGCCACCGGGTTGCCGGCGCGCAGGTCGTCGACCAGTTGCCGCGCCGTGGCGGGATTCTGGTTGTCGAAGAACTCCCAGTTCACCATCACCACCGGCGCGTAGTCGCAGGCGGCATTGCACTCGACGTGCTCGAGCGTCACCATCCCGTCGTCGGTGGTGCCGCCCACGGCGATGCCCAGGTGGTTCTCCAGCGCTTCGAGGACGGCGTCGCCGCCCATCACCGCGCACAGCGTGGTGGTACAGACGCCGACGAGGTATTCGCCCGTCGGGGTGCGGCGGTACATGGAGTAGAACGTCGCGACGGCCGTCACCTCGGCGGGTGACAGGTCCAATTCCGTTGCGCAGAAAGCGATCCCGGCCGGGGTGAGATAGCCGTCCTCGCCTTGCACCAGGTGCAGCAGCGGGAGCAGAGCCGACCGCGCGCGGGGATAGCGGGCGATGATCGCGCCCGCCTCCTCGCGCAGCCGCGCCGTCACGTCCTCGGGGTAGCGCCGCGGTCCGGCCGTGATCGGCGGCGTCGGTTCGTCGGGCCGCGGCCCGAGCGTCAGCGGGACACTCACCTGTCCACCCCACCCATCACCGGGTCGATCGACGCGACCGCCGCGATGGCGTCGGCGACCATGCCGCCCTCGCACATCGCCGCCACCGCTTGCAGATTCGTGAACGACGGATCGCGGAAGTGCACCCGGTACGGCCGCGTGCCGCCGTCGCTGACCAGGTGGACCCCGAGCTCGCCGCGCGGCGATTCGACCGCGACGTATACCTGCCCCGCCGGCACCCGGATGCCCTCGGTGACGATCTTGAAGTGGTGGATCAGCGCCTCCATCGACCCGCCCATGATCTTGGCGACGTGTTCTGGCGAATTGCCCAGGCCGTCGGGGCCCAATGTCAGGTCGGCCGGCCACGCGAGCTTGCCGTCGGCGATCATCACCGGCCCCGGCGCAAGCCGGTCGAGACACTGCTCGACGATCTTCAGCGACTCGCGCATCTCCAGCACGCGGATCAGGTAGCGGCCGTAGGAGTCGCAGCCGTCGTCGGTGATCACGTCGAACTCGTAGTGCTCGTAGCCGCAGTACGGTTGAGCGCGCCGCAGGTCGTGCGGCAGCCCGGTGGAGCGCAGCACCGGCCCGGTGACGCCCAGCGCCATGCAGCCCGCGAGATCGAGGTAGCCGACGTCTCGGGTGCGCGCCTTCCAGATGTAGTTCTCCCGCAACAGGTCTTCGAGGTCGCGCAGCCGGCCGGGCATGGTGCGCAGCAGTTCGCGAAGCTGCGGTATCGCCTCGTCCGGCAGATCCGCCGCCAGGCCGCCGGGGCGGATGTAGGCGTGGTTCATCCGCAGGCCGGTGATGGTCTCGAACACACTCAGCACCGCCTCGCGCTCGCGGAACCCGAAGAACATCGCCGACATCGCGCCGAGTTCCATGCCGCCGGTCGCCAGCGCGACGAGGTGGCTGGAGATCCGGTTCAGCTCCATCAGCAACACCCGGATCACCGTGGCGCGCTCCGGGATCTCGTCGGTGACGCCGAGGAGTTTCTCCACACCGAGGCAGTAGGCCGTCTCGTTGAAAAACGGCGACAGATAGTCCATGCGCGTGACGAAGGTGACGCCCTGCGTCCAGTTCCGGTATTCGAGGTTCTTCTCGATTCCGGTGTGCAGGTAGCCGATTCCGCAGCGCGCCTGCGTGATGGTCTCGCCGTCGATTTCCAGGATGAGCCGCAGCACGCCATGGGTGGACGGGTGCTGCGGGCCCATGTTCACGACGATGCGTTCGCCGGCACCGGACTCGGCCGCCGCGGCGACCACGGTGTCCCAGTCCTGGCCGCCGACCATGACGACGGTGTCGGCGCCCATCAGCGGTAAGCCCGTCGCTCGTCCGGCGGCGGCACCGACGCGCCGTGGTACTCGACCGGGATGCCGCCAAGCGGATAGTCCTTGCGCTGCGGATGTCCCACCCAGTCGTCGGGCATCTCGATGCGCGCCAGCGCCGGATGCCCGTCGAAGACGATGCCGAAGAAGTCGTAGGTCTCCCGCTCGTGCCAGTCGGTGGTCGGGTACACCGAAAACAGCGACGGCACATGCGGATCGGCGTCCGGCACCGCCACCTCGAGCCGGAGACGCCGGTTGTGCGTGATCGACATCAGCGGATACACGGCGTGCAATTCGCGGTCGGATTCGTCGGGGTAGTGCACGCCGGACACCCCGAGGCACAGCTCGAATCGCAGCGCATCGCGCAGCGTGCGGGCGGCCTCGACCAGGTGCCCGCGCCGGACGTGCAGCGTCAGCTCGCCGCGGAAGACGACCACACGTTCCACGGCGGCAGCGAACACCTCGGCGCCCAGCGCCTCGCCGAGTGCGTCCACGACGTCGTCGAAGTAGCCGCCGTAGGGCCGCGGTGAGCTGCCCGGCAGCGCGACCTCCCGCACCAGCCGGCCGTAGCCGGACGTGTCACCGCTGCCGGTGGCGCCGAACATGCCCCGGCGCACGCCGATCACCTCGGCGTCGGTCGCGGTGTCGGGCGCCTCGGTCACGGTCGGAGCAGCCCCGTCAGCGGGATGGTCGCCGGGGCCGCCAACGCGGCTGCCTCCGCGGCGGCGATTGCCTCCGAGCGGTTGACGCCCAGCGGCATCTCCTGGATCTTGGCGTGCAGCTTGAGGATTGCGTTCAGCAGCATCTCCGGCCGCGGCGGACAACCCGGGAGGTAGATGTCCACCGGCACCACGTGGTCGACGCCCTGCACCACCGCGTAGTTGTTGAACATCCCGCCCGACGACGCGCAGACCCCCATGGCCAGCACCCATTTCGGCTCGGCCATCTGGTCGTAGACCTGGCGCAGCACCGGCGCCATCTTCTGGCTGACCCGGCCCGCGACGATCATGAGGTCGGCCTGTCGGGGTGTGGCGGAGAACCGCTCCATGCCGAACCGGGCGATGTCGAACCGCGGCCCGGCGGTGGCCATCATCTCGATCGCGCAGCACGCCAGCCCGAACGTCGCCGGCCACAGCGACCCGGCGCGCACGTAGCCCGCCACCTTCTCCAGCGTCGAGAGCAGGATGCCGCCGGGCAGCTGTTCCTCCAGGCCCATCGATCAGGTCCAGTCCAGCCCGCCGCGCCGCCAGACGTAGGCGTAGGCGACGAACACGGTGAGCAGGAACAGCGCCATCTCGATGAGGCCGAACAGGCCGAGCGAGTCGAAGGACACCGCCCACGGATAGAGGAAGACGATCTCGATGTCGAAGATGATGAACAGCATTGCGGTGAGGTAGTACTTGACCGGAAACCGCTGCTGACTCGCGCCGCCGTGGCGGGGCAGCGGCTCGATGCCGCATTCGTAGGCCGCGAGCTTGGCCCGGTTGTACCGGCGGGGCCCGATTGCGGTGGCGATCACCACGGACACCACCGCGAAGGCGGCCGCGATCGCCCCCAGCACCAGGATCGGGACATAGGCGTTCAAGTTTGTGACCACTCTCTCATTGGACTGACAATGTGAGGTGAAGCACAGCGTAGTCCGTCGATCGGCTCGGTCGCTCCGAAATCGCGGCCGTCGTGTGCGCGTCGCCAAAAAGGCGAACTGCGGCAGGCAGTTTCGCCTCGTCAGCGGGCGATCAGCCGGCGGCCGGCCGCAGCAGCGAGGCGACGACCTCGGCCAGGGCGATGGGGTCGATCGGATGGGGGAGGGCCGCCTCGGCGCCCGACCACGTCGCCAGCCAGGCGTCGTCGCGGCGGCCGGTGAGCACCAGGATCGGCGGACAGTCGGCGATCTCGTCCTTGAGCTGCTTGGCAAGACCCAGTCCGCCGACCGGCGTGGCTTCGCCGTCGAGGATCGCCAGGTCGATACCGCCGGCGTCCATGCGCGAGATCACCATCGGACCGGTCGCCGTCTCGAGGTAGCTGAGCTCCGGAAGGTCGGGGTGGATGCGGGTGCCCAGCGCCAGCATCACCTGTTCGCGCGTCCGCGGATCGTCGCTGTAGACCAGGATCCGCAGCGGTTCGGGATCTGGCACGGCCGCAATGTTAGAGACGCGGCGACAGCAGCGGAGCCATATCCGCCGGGTCGCACCCTTGACCTCAACATTCGTTGAGGTATGAGACTGCTGACATGACTGACACAGCCGTACAACGATTCGACGCTTTCTACGCCCACGGCACGGCGCCCTGGGTGATCGGGGAACCGCAACCGGCGATCGTCGCGCTGGAGCGTGACGGACACATCCGCGGAAAGGTTCTCGACATCGGTTGCGGGACCGGTGAACACAGCATCCTGCTGGCGCGTGCCGGATACGACGTGCTGGGCGTCGACTTCGCCCCGCACGCGGTGGAGCGCGCCCGCGCGAACGCGGCGGCGCGCGGGGTGGATGTCCGCTTCGCCGTGGCCGACGCGCTGGACCTCCCGGGCGACATGCTGTTCGACACGGTCGTCGACAGCGCGCTGTTCCATGTGTTCGGTGACGCCGACCGCCGCCGCTACGTCCGCAGCCTGCACAGCGTCACCGGTCCGGGCGGTGCGGTGCACGTACTCGCGCTCTCGGACGCCGGGCGCGGCTTCGGCCCGCAGGTCAGCGAGGCGCAGATCCGCGAGGCCTTCGGCGGCCGCGACTGGGACATCGAGGAACTGACGACGACCAGCTACCGCGGTGTGGTCACCGACCTCCACGCCGTAGCCCTCGGGTTGCCGGTCGGCACAGAAGTCGACGAGCCCGCATGGCTGGTGCGGCTGCGCCGACGATGACCGCTCAGCCGTGCTCGTAGCCGGGATGCGCGGCCGCGAGCCGGTGGCCGACCAGGATGCGGAGCACGTCGGTGACCTCCTTGTCGCGGCCGTCGAGCTCGCCGCGCCGGATCGCGGCCGCCAGCGCGGGCTCGTCGGGATAGCCGAGCCAGCCGAGCGCGGTGGCCACGTCGTCGGCGGCGGCGGCGTCGGCGGCGACGAGTTCGCGTTCCACGATGCGCAGCGCGTTCGCGGCGACCCGGGCGTGGAACGCCACCGCGCCGGTGCAGTGCTCGCGGACCTCGGTGTCGAGGAACTCCGCGACGGCGGCGACCAGTTCTGCCGCGGTGGGCCGGCCGTGGATCGGAGGTCGTTCGGGGGTGGTCATGACGCCTCCGTCAGCAGGTCCAGCAGGTCCCACTCCGTTTCGCAGACCCGCCGCCCGATGGTCGCCAATTCGACCGACCGGTGCGCCCCGGAGAGGTGCCGGTGCGCCTGATAGCGGCAGATGACTCCCCAGCGCAGCGTGGCGAGCACCAGCCACCACCGGAACGCCGCGCGGTCCACCTCGGCGCCCGCCGCCGCCTCGTAGGCCGAGAGGAACTCCGACACCCCACCCAGGCCGGCCGCGCCGAGGGCGGCGGGGGCGCCGAACCGCCACGCGCGGATGCAGAACCACGCCAGGTCCTCGGCGGCCTCGCCGGCGTGAACGAGTTCCCAGTCGAGCACCGCGGCGAGCCGGCCCCCGTCGACGATCAGGTTCCCCATCCGGAAGTCGCCGTGCACGAGCACGCTCGGCGTCGGCGCCGGGCGGTTCGCGACGAGCCAGCGCAGCGCCCACTCGAAGGTGGCGGTGGTGTCGCCCATGTCGTCGAGGCTGGTCCGCCACAGCGCGAGCTGGTCCTGCGGCGGGATGTCCCCGGCGGTGACGTCGGCCCGGTGGATCGCGGCGAGCGCCTGCGCGCACTGCCGCAGCAGGGCCGGGCGGTCCTCGTCGCGCAGCGCCCGGGCGATCCGGCGCGGGATGGTCTCGCCGGCGATGAAGTCGCAGAGCAGATAGGGCACGCCGAGCGGCCCACCGGAATCGTCGGCGGCCAGCACGGTCGGCACCGGCGCGCCCTGCTCGGCGGCCAGCCGTTGCGCGTGCGCCTCCAACTCCATGCCCGCGTGCAGGCCGTCGGGCTCGCCGGTCCGCAGGATCAGCGGCCGGACGCCGTCGGCCGTCACAGCGTCGAACGCCCAGGTTTCGCGGCTCGCGCCGCCGGTGAGCAACCGCAGCCCGGCCACCTGCACCGGCCCCGGGACGACGCCGGCCAGGACGTCGGGCAGCTTGCTCGCGACGTCGGTCATGTGCGCTTGCCGAACCGGAACAGCCGCTGCGCGACCCGGCGGATCTGGATCTCCTCGGCGCCTTCGGTGATCCGGTAGCGGCGATGATGGCGGTAGATGTGCTCGAACGGCTCGTGGCGGCTGTACCCGAGCCCGCCGAACACCTGCATCGCCCGGTCCGCGGCGTCGCACACCAGCCGGTTGGCGCGGTAGTTCGCCATCGACACCTTGTCCGACACCTCCATGTGGTGGTTCTGGTCGAGGTGTGAGGCGGCGTAATAGACCAGCAGCCGCACCATCTGCGCCTCGGTCTGCAGCTCCACCAGCGGCCACTGGATCGCCTGGTTGACCGCCAGCGGCTTGCCGAACACCAGCCTGGCGCCGGCGTATTCGACCGCCCGGTCGATGCAGTACTGCCCGGCGCCCAGGCTGCTGGCCGCCTGCCGGATCCGGTTCTCGTGCAGGAACGTCTGCCCGACCTCGAGACCGCGGTCCACCTCGCCGAGCACCGCGTCGGCCGGCACCCGCACGTCGCGCAGCTGCACCTCGCCGTGGTCGCTGGGCATGTTGAACGTCCACCAGTAGAACGGCACGGAGAAGCCGGGCGCGTCGGTGGGCACCAGGAACGCGGTGATGCCCGTCGCCTGTCCGGGTTCACCGGAGGTGCGGGCGAAGATCAGGTCGTGCGTCGCGCGGTGCACGCCGGTGTTCCACCGCTTGCGGCCGTTGATGACCCAGTCCGTCCCGTCGCGCTCGGCGCGGGTCTCCAGCCAGGTGGCGTCCGAGCCGTGGTCCGGTTCGGTCAGGCCGAACGCCATCGAGCGCTCGCCGGTGAGCATCGCCTCGATCCAGTCGCGCTTCTGCTCGGCGGTGCCGAATCGGTCCATCATGATGACCTGCGGGAAGTTGCCGACGATCGACGACTCGTCCTGCAGATCGTTGTGCAGCCCCAGCCCGCGATGCGCCAGGTGCTCGCGGATCACCGCCATGTCGAGGTTGCTGCCCCCGCGGCCGCCGAACTCGGCGGGAAGCCCGTAGCGCAGCCACCCGGCGGCGTCGGCGCGCCGGCGCATCTCGTCGAGCAGGTCCTCCCACTCGCGGGCGGGGATGCCGCCGCGCTCGACGTCGGTGCGGGCGAACTCGCGGCGCCGGTCGAAGTACTGCTGGTGCTCGCGTTCGAGCGGCAGGATCTCCGCCTCGATGAACGCGTCCATGTCCGCCAGCAGGGGCGGAAGATGGTCGGGCAGTGCGAAATCCACGCTGGTCTCCTTCCCGGCCGGTTCGGTTACCGGCCGTAGAGCGTCTTCTTCCAGATGGTGGCGAGGGTGGCGATCGCGTCGCGGTCGTCGATGGTCACGCCCAACCCCGACGCGTCGGGGCGCAACAGCACGGCGGTGAACTGTTCGAAGAGCAGGGCGATGGCGAGCGCGACCGAATCCGGCGCGAGGTCGGCGGCGTAGCCCTGCTGCTGGGCGCGGCGCACCGAGGCGGCGACGACGTCCATGCCGAAGCGGCGGAACTCGTTCTGCACCGCCGCGAACCGCTGCTGGGTGACGCCGAGCTGCGCGACCGCGATCATGATGCCGATGTGCTGGGAGAACATGTTCCAGTAGCCGGTGACGGCGGTGAGGAAGAACTCGTCGTCGTCCGGTGACTCCGGCAGCCGCAGCGAGCCGCCGGACGGTTCGACGACGTCGTGCAGGAACGACTGCGCGAGCGCCGACAGCAGGTCCTCCTTGTCGGCGAAGTAGCGGTAGAACACTGCCGGCGACTTGCCGGCCGCTGACGTGATGTCGGCGAGCGTGGTGCCGTGGAAGCCGCGTTCGGCGAAGAGCTTGCGCGCGGCGTGCTCGATCGCAGACCGGGTCTGGCGGCCCTTCGCGCCGAGCGTGGGCGCAGGGGAGGTCACCGTCAACCCGGCAGCCGGTCGCCGGCGCGCGCCAGGGCGCCGGGCAAATCGTGGCCGACGACCGCGGCGGCCACGTGGGCGGCCTCGATCGCGGCCTGCAGGTCGACGTCGGTGGTGATCCCGCAGTCGCGCAGCAGGTAGACGAGATCCTCGGTGGCGATGTTGCCGCTCGCACCGGGCGCGAACGGGCAGCCGCCCAGCCCGCCGACGGCGGCGTCGAGCCGATCGATCCCGGCCTGCACCGCGGCGTAGGCGCTCGCGAGCCCGGCGCCGCGGGTGTTGTGGAAGTGCGCGCCCAGCGGCAGGTCGCCGATGAGCGGCCGTACCGCGGTCACCAGGTCGGTGACCCGCCGGGGGGTGGTCGTGCCGATGGTGTCGGCGAGCGCCAGCCGGTCGGCGCCCTGCGCCACGGCTGCCGCGACCACATCGAGCACGCGGCGCTGCGGCGTCGGCCCGTCGAACGGGCAGTCCCACGCGGTCGCGACGATCACCTCGACCGTCACGCCGCTGTCGTGGGCGAGCGCCACGATGTCGGCGATCAGCGCGGTGGACTCGGCGGTGTCGCGGCCGACGTTGGCGCGGCTGTGGCCGTCGGCCGCCGACACCACGTACTCCAGCGACCGCATGCCCGCCGCGATCGCCCGCTTGACGCCGCCGAGCCCGGCGACCAGCGCCGAGAAATCGATGCCCGGGAAGTCGCCGAGGGCCGCGGCCAGCTCGGCGGCGTCGGCGAGCGCCGGCACCTTCGACGGCGACACGAACGCCGTCGCCTCCACCTCCCGCACCCCGGTGGCTGCGACCGCCGCCAGCAGGTCGAGTTTGGCGCGCAGCGGGACGGGCGTCTCGATCTGCAGGCCGTCGCGCAGGCACACCTCGCGGATGGTGACGTGTTCGGTCACAGCACTCCTTCGCCCGCCAGACGGGCGAGCTCGTCGCGGGTCTTCCCCAACAGGCCGGTGTAGATGTCGTCGTTGTGCTGGCCGGGCCGGGCCGGGCCGGCGCTGCGGATCGTGCCGGGTGACTCCGAGAGCACGGGCACCACACCGGGCCCCTTGACGTTGCGCTGCAACCGCTCGTCGAAGTGGTCGGCAATCATGCCGCGGGCGCGCAGCTGCGGGTCCTCGACCACCTCGGCGACGGTGTTGATCGGCCCGCTGATGACCCCGGCGGCGCTGAGGACGTCGATGATGTCGGTGGGCATCCGCTCGGCGGCCCAGGCCCCGATGATCGCGTCGAGTTCGTCCTGGTGGCGTCCGCGCGCCAGGTGGTCGGCGAACCGGGCGTCGGTCGCCAGATCCGGGCGGTCCATCGCAGTGCACAGCCGGCGGAACACGGTGTCCTGATTGGCGGCGATCACCACCCAGCTGCCGTCGGCGGTGCGGTAGATGTTCGACGGCGCGATGCCCTCCAACCGGGTGCCCGACGGGCCGCGCACCACCCCGCCGACGTCGTAGTCGGGGATGGTCGACTCCTGCACGGCCAGGCAGCTCTCGGTGAGCGCGGCGTCGACCACCTGCCCGATGCCCGTCACGGTCCGGCGGTAGAGGGCGGCCAGCGCCCCCTGCGCGGCGAACATGCCGGCCAGGGTGTCGCCGAGCGACAGCGCCAGCCGCGGCGGCGGGCCGCCGGGGAAGCCGTTGAGGTGGCGCAGCCCGCTGACCGCCTCGGCGACCGACGCGTAGCCCGCCTTGCCGGCGTCCGGCCCGGTCTGGCCGTAGCCCGACACCCGGACCAGGATGACTCCCGAATTGCGTTGGCGCAGCACGTCGTAGCCGAGGTCCCACTTCTCCAGCGTGCCCGGCCGGAAGTTCTCGACGACGACGTCGCAGCGCTCGACCAACTCCAGGAACAGCTCGCGGCCGGCCGGCGTGCGCAGGTCGAGCGTGACGGCCTTCTTGTTGCGCGCGTGCACCGTCCAGAACACGTGGTGGCCGTCGACCTCGGCCTGCCCCCAGGTGCGCAGCGGATCGGGCGCACCCGGCGGCTCGATCTTGATGACCTCCGCGCCCATGTCGCCGAGCAGCCGCGCCGCGAACGGCCCGGCGATCAACGTTCCCAGCTCGAGGACGCGGATGCCGTCCAGCGCGCCGGAAGGCTCTGCCCGTCGCTCCGCTCGCCCGGAAGGGCTCACGCGGTCCCCACGAAGCCGTGCCGCGCCAACCAGTCGGTGCAGATGTCGACCGCGGCGCGCAGCGTCTCGCGCTGACCCGGCCCCGAGTAGTAGTGGTTGGCGCCGGGGATCTCGTACATCTCCTTGTCCGGGTGGCCGATGCTCTCGTAGAGCCGGCGAGTGTGGCTGGGCGTGCAGGCGTCGTCGGCGAGGTTGCCGATCACCAACGCCGGCACCGCGATGTCGGCGCCCGCCCGCACCCCGTCGGCGTGGGCGTCGTCGTAGCTCCACTGCGACAGCCAGCTGCGCAGCGTGCAGAACCGCGCCAGGCCGACGGGGCCGTTGTTCACCACTGCAGGATCACCCAGATAGCAGGTGCCGGGGGCGCGTTCGTTCGGATCGACGGTCGGGTCGAGCCAGCGGGGATCGGCCATGGTGCCGTGCACGACGAACCCGAACTCGTCCGCCGGCCGTCCGTTCGCCTTGAGGTCAGCCAGCTTCTGCTTCACCCAGGCAGTGATGCGGCGGTTCCGGTCGAGCTGCGCCTGGCGGTACCGCGCCAGGAACTCGCTGGTGTAGGGCGGCTGGTTCGGGTTGGCGGGGTCGTACAGGTCCAGCTCGGGATCGCGCTGCGTCGGGTCGGCCTCGTCGAGGATCGACCCGTCGAGCCATTCGGTCAGGGTGCCGTGCCGGCTGACGTGGGCGGCGAGCAACATGATGCCGTCGGCCCGGATGAGCCCGAGCCGCGTCAGGTCCGGGCCGTCGCCCGACGGGCTCGCCGTGACGGTCGGGTGCTGCGCCTGCTGCTGATAGAACAGCGACAGCGAGCCCCCGCCGCTCCAGCCCGCCAGCACCACCTTCGCGTAGCCGAGCCGCTCCTTGGCGTCGCGGACGCACTCGCCGAGGTCTTCGACGACCTTCTCCATCAACAGCGCGGAGTCGGTGCCCCGAAACCGGCTGTTGCAGTAGATGACGTGATGGCCGGCCTTGGCGAGCGCGTTGATCATCGGCAGGTAGGCGCCGCCACCGATCGGGTGCATGAACACCAGCACGGTCTGCGAGGGTGTGTCCCGCGGCCGCAGCAGGTGGCTCTCCAGGACGGTGATCTCGGCGACGCCGCCGTAGACGTCGCGCACGCCCGAGGTGTTCTCGAACGCGACGAGGTAGGGGATCCGGTCGTAGGCGTGCGTCACGAATGCTGCCCCAGGTCGCCCGCCAGCACCTCCGCCGACGGCACCAGCCGGCGCCGGGTGTCGATGGCGATGACCTGCCAGTCCACCCGTGTGTGCTCGTCGAACATCCGGCGGGCGCGCTCGCGGGCCTTCTCCGGCGCACCGTGGTGCACGCCCTGCGGCGCATGGCTGATCAACCCCGGCGGCATGGGGATGCCGTAGAGCGAGCCGCCGTGGAAGAAGGCGATTTCGTCGAAGTCGACGTTGCGGTGGTACCAGGGCGTGCGCTCGGTGCCGGGCACACCCTCGGCGGGCTTGGGCAAGAAATTCATCACGTAGACGCCGGTCGCCTGCATGAAGAGGTGGGCGGTCGCGGGCAGGTGCACGCTGTCTGACGTCACCACGTTGTAGTCGGCGATGTTGAAGGTGAACGGGAAGTTGTCGCCGCGCCAGCCCTCGACGTCGAGCGGATGGTGCCGGTAGTACAGCGTGGTCGGGCCGCCGGCATGGACGAGCCGCACCTCGTACTCCTCGCCCGAGGGCGGCGGGTCGTCGAGGGGCTGCGGTTCGGGGATCACGGCCTGCGACGGGTCGAACGGGAAGTGCCGGCCGAGCGGTCCCGGCGGCGGCACACGGAATTCGTCGGTCGCCTGGATCATCAGCAGCGTGGTCTCGGCTGTGTCGTCCCCCCGGTCGCTCCGCTCCTGCCCCCGAGGATCAGGGACCTGCCGCCATGTGCAGGCTTTCGGCAGGTAGATCCAGTCGCCGTCGCGGTAGGCCAGCGGGCCGAACTCGGTGTGCAGTGCGCCGTGGCCGCGATGCACGAACAGCAGCAGATCGCCGTCGACGTGGCGGACGAAGAACGGCATCGGCTCTCGCCGCCGCGACAGCAGCACCTCGCAGTCGGTGTTCGAGAACATCAGCAGCGGACCGCCGCGGGCGTCGGTGGCATCGCTCGGCTTCAGCTCTGCGGCCAGCACGTCGAGGGGCCGGAGCGGGCCGACAGCCCGGTAGGCGGTGGGGTCGTGGCGCCGGTACATGTTCGCCGTCCGGCCGGTGAATCCGCCGCGGCCCAGCTCGTCGTCCTTGAGGCCGTCGAGGTCGGCGTGCAGCCGGCGCGGGGTGCGGCCTTTGCGCAGGTGGACGAAGGACTCCATGACGCCTCCCGGAACGGAATAAGTAAAACTGACGTTGGTTTCGATTCGACAATGACACAACATTACGATTCGCTCACGGGTTTCTCAGGAAAGCTTGTGCATGGTCTACTAAGGCTGCGACAACCGAAGATGTGATTCGCCTCTCTCGTGCCCGGTCGAGCCCGACGCCGGCGGATCCCTGGATTGACAGCTGCCGTGCGCGCGCAGTACTTGCGATGTCCGGCATGACAACTGGATGGAATCAACACATATGCGGTTTTTCGACGGTTTGCGTGGCACGCGAAGCACGAGCATTCGGCGCCTGGCCACCATCGCCCTCATGGCAATGGCGCTCCCGGGTTTCATCGGCCTGGTGGGCGGATCGGCAACGGCGGGGGCGTTCTCCCGGCCCGGGTTGCCTGTCGAGTACCTGATGGTCCCGTCGCCGTCGATGGGCCGCGACATCAAGGTGCAGTTCCAGAGCGGTGGGCAGGGCTCGCCCGCGGTCTACCTGCTCGACGGCCTGCGGGCGCGCGACGACTTCAACGGCTGGGACATCGAGACCCAGGCCTTCGAGTGGTACCTCGACTCCGGCCTGTCGATCGTCATGCCGGTCGGCGGCCAGTCCAGCTTCTACAGCGACTGGTACCGGCCCGCCTGCGGCGCGGCCGGCTGCTCCACCTACAAGTGGGAGACGTTCCTGACCTCCGAGCTGCCGCAGTACCTGTCGTCGCAGAAGGGCGTGAAGCCCACGGGCAGCGCGGCCGTCGGCCTGTCGATGGCGGGCTCGGCCGCGATGACGCTGGCGATCTACCACCCGCAGCAGTTCATCTACGCCGGCTCGCTGTCCGGCTTCCCGAACCTCTCGGAGGGCTGGTGGCCCTTCCTGGTCGGCCTGGCCATGAACGATGCCGGCGGCTACAAGGCCGATGACATGTGGGGTCCGTCCAGTGACCCGGCGTGGAAGCGCAACGACCCGATGGTCAACATCGACAAGCTCGTCGCCAACAACACCCGCCTATGGGTGTACTGCGGGAGCGGCAAGCCGGGCGAGCTCGGTGGCGGCGGCCTGCCGCAGGAGTTCCTGGAAAGCCTGACGGTGCGCACCAACCGCACCTTCGAGGAGCAGTACCGGGCGGCCGGCGGCAACAACGGCGTGTTCAACTTCCCGCCCGAGGGCACCCACACCTGGCAGTACTGGGGTCAGCAGCTGCAGGCCATGAAGCCCGATCTGCAGCGCGTCCTGCTCTGATCGCATGACACCGGCGACCCCGGGTGCGCATCTCGCGCACCCGGCGTTCGTCGTCTCTGCGCCGAGTGTGCGCGTACGGCGACTTCTCGGCGGAATTCTCGCCGTAGCCGCACGTTCGGCGACCGCGGCGGCTTGTTTCAGAAACCGCCCGCGACGCGGACGACGGTTCGCCCGGTGACCGTGCCGGCCTTGATGGCGTCGAGCGCAGCGGTCACGTCGCGCACGTCGATCTCGGTGGTGAGGTCGGCGAGGTGCGGCGGCCGCAGGTCGTCGGCGAGGCGGCGCCACAGCGCGCGGCGCTGCTCGATCGGCATCTGCACCGAGTCCATGCCCAGCAGCGAAACGCCGCGCAGGATGAACGGCATGACGGTGGTGTGCAGGGCCGGCCCGCCGGTGAGCCCGCTCGCCGCGACGGCGCCGCCGTAGTCGATCGCCGACAGCACGTCGGCCAGCGTCGCGCCGCCCACGCAGTCGACCGCACCGGCCCACCGCGCGGTGTTCAGCGGCCGCGGTTTGGCGTCGGGATCTTCGGGCAACCGGCCGATGACCTCGGCGGCGCCGAGCGCGGTCAGCCGGTCGGTGGCCTGCGGCTTGCCGGTCGACGCGACGACCCGGTAGCCGGCCGCCGCGAGCAGGTCGACGCTGACCGACCCCACGCCGCCGGTGGCGCCGGTGACGACGATCGGGCCGTCGTCGGGTGTGATGCCGTGGTCGATGAGGGCTTGCACGCTCATGGCGGCGGTGAACCCGCCGGTGCCGATGGCCGCCCCGTCACGGGGGCTCAGCGATCCGAGCGCCACCACGTAATCGGCGGGGACGCGCACGAATTCGGCATAGCCGCCGTGCCGGCCGGTGCCGATGTCGTAGCCGTGGGCCAGCACCTGGTCGCCGCGGGAGAATTCGGGTGAGTCCGATTCGACGACCTCGCCCGCGACATCGATGCCCGGCACGATCGGATAGGCCCGCACCACACCGCCGCGCGGCGTCACGGCGAGTGCGTCCTTGTAGTTGACGCTCGAATACAGCACGCGGATGGTGACCTCGCCGGGCGGCAGTGCCGAGGTGTCCAGCGTTTCGACGCCCGTGACGACGCGGTCGTCGTCCTGTCGGGCCACTACGGCGGAGAAAGTCGTCATCGTGCCGACGCTACCGCCGGTGCCGCTACTTCAGTTCAGCCGAGGTCAGGCCCAGCAGGCGGCGGGCGACGACGAGCTGCTGGATCTGCTGCGTGCCCTCGAAGATGTCGAGGATCTTCGAGTCGCGCGCCCACTTCTCCAGCAGGGTCTGCTCCGAGTAGCCGAGGGTGCCGGCGAGCTCGACCGCGCGCAGCGTGATGTCGCTGGCGACGCGGGCGGCCTTCGCCTTGGCCATCGAGGCTTCTTTCGAGTTGGGGATGTCGTTGTCGGCCTGCCACGCCGACCGCACCGTGAGCAGGTAGCCGGCTTCCCAGTCCGCCTCCATGCGCAGGAACTCCGCCGCGGGCGCGCTCTGGGCGTGCGCCGGCTTGTCGTAGGAGATGTCGACGCCGGCCGACTCCAGCAGCTTGCGGAGGTCCTCCAGCGCGGCGCGAGCCACCCCGACCGCCATCCCGGCGACGACGGGCCGGGTGTTGTCGAAGGTCTCCATGACGCCGGAGAAGCTCTTCTCGACGTGGATCTCCGGATCGCCGAGCAGGTTGTCCTTCGGGATGCGGACGTTGTCGAACCGGATGGCCGCGGTGTCGGACGCCTTGATCCCGAGCTTGTCCTCGAGCCGCTCGACGGTCACGCCCGGGTGGTCGCGCGGCACGATGAACGATTTGATGGCGGCGCGGCCCAGCGACTTGTCCAGCGTCGCCCACACCACGATGTGGGTGGCGCGTGAACCGGCGGTGACGTAGATCTTCTCGCCGTTGATCACGTACTCGTCGCCGTCGAGTGTCGCGGTGGTGCTGACGGCGGCCGAGTCGGAGCCGAAGCCCGGCTCGGTGATCGCCATGGCCGCCCACACGTCCTTGCCGAGCCGCTCGAGCTGCTCGTCGGTGGCGACGCTGGAGATCGCGGCGTTCCCGAGGCCCTGGCGGGGGACCGACAGCATCAGCCCGACGTCGCCCCAGCTGATCTCGATGACGTTGACGACCGCGGACATGTTGCCGCCATTGATATTCGCCTTCTTGTCGCCTTCGGCCCCGGTCGCGTCGCGGAACGCCTCGGCGCCCGCAAACGAGATTGTCTTGGCCTCCGAGATGCCCTCGAACAGGGTGGCCAGCGTGTCGAGCTCGACCGGGTACTCGTGCTCCCGCAGGTCGTATTTGCGCGAGATCGGCCGCAGCATCTCGGCCGCGCCCTGATGCGCCTTCTCGACCACGGCCTGCAGCTTCTTCGGCAGTTCCAGGTTGATCGCCATGAGTGTTCTCTTCTCTCGAAT
The DNA here is from genome assembly GCF_021213805.1 of Mycobacterium sp. MYCO198283. GTDB lineage: Bacteria > Actinomycetota > Actinomycetes > Mycobacteriales > Mycobacteriaceae > Mycobacterium. Next base: position 14,757 of record NZ_JAJQJI010000002.1, on the reverse strand, counting down.
CGCAGCCGACTTAGAGGACGACGACGCCTTCGGCGACACCGATGGCCCGCAGGTCGCGGTACCACCGCTCGACCGGATGTTCCTTGGTGTAGCCGTGCCCGCCGAGCAGTTGCACGCCGTCCAGCCCGATCTGCATGCCCTTGTCCGCGCCGAGGCGCTTGGCCAACGCCGCCTCGCGCCGGAACGACAGGCCCCGCTCGGCGCGCGCGGCGCCGCGCCAGGTGATGAGCCGCAGCCCGTCGAGCTCGATCGCGATGTTGGCGCACATGAACGCCACCGACTGGCGGTGGGCGATGGGCTCGCCGAACGCCTCGCGCTCCTTGACGTAGGGGACGACGTAGTCGAGCACGGCGTGGCAGGTGCCGACCGCCAGCGCGGCCCAGCCCAGCCGCGACAGTGCGACCGCGTCGAGGTAATCGTCGTCGGTCGCGCCGTCTTCACCGAGGCGCGCGTGCAGCGGCACCCGCACGCCGTCGAGCTCGACCTGGCCGAGCGCCGCGGCGCGGACGCCCATGCTGGGGTCCGCCTTGACCGTCAGGCCCGGTGTCGACGACTCGACGATGAACAGCGCGGGCTTGCCGTTCAGCTGGGCGCCGACGATGAACAGTTCGGCGTTCGCGGCGGCGGGAACCAGCGACTTGACACCGTCGAGTCGGTACCCGCTGGGGGTGCGCACGGCGGTGGTTCTCAGGGCCGTCGGGTCGAACAGCGCGTGCGGTTCGGCGATCGCGACGCACGACTGTGGCACGTTCTCGCCGGCATACTCCTTGAGATACGTCGCCTGCTGGTCGGCGCTGCCCCAGTACGTCAGCGCCGACGCGACGCCGCCGGGCGCCAGGATCGGCAACGCGAGCCCCATGTCGCCGTAGGCCAGCGCCTCGGCGACGAGTGCGCTGGTCACGGTGGAACGTTGCTCGGCGATGCCGTCGAAGTTCTCCGGGATGTTGATGGCGGTGACGCCGAGCTCGGCGGCCTTGGCGATCAGGTCTTCGGGGTAGGTGGCCGCCGCGTCGGCGTCCCGCGCGGCGGGGCGCAGCACCTCTTCGGCGAACTCGTTCACCGTCTCGACGATCAGCTTCTGGTCGTCGTCGGGGGTGAGGTCGAAGTAGTCCGAGCCCGTTGCGGCGCCGTTCGCCGCCAGCCGGGTGGGCTTACCGCCGCGCTGCACCCGCCGGAACTGCCGGGTGGTGGCGCCGGCGGCGGAGAACACCGTCTTGACGCCGTAGCGCAGGCCGCGGTTCAGCGGGTCGCGCAACCCATATCGGTCGAGGAACTCCTGGCCGACCAGCGGGGTGACCAGCGCGAGCCCGACGTCGGTCAGCGTGCGCTTGTGTTTCTGCAACCCGACGGCGCTCTCTCGGCCGGTGCGGTTGGTCGACTTCGCGGGAAGGGTGTTCGTCATGACGCAGCCTCGTCCGTAGCAGTGGGGCTTATGCCGGCCAGCCTATCTTACTCGAAAGTAAGATACGAGGATCGTTAGCCAGTTCACACGTGCAGCCGGTCGAGCACCGCGTCGTGGAGCAGCCCGTTGGTGGCCACCGCGCTGCCGCCGTGCGGGCCGGGGTGGCCGCCCAGATCGGTGAACACGCCACCGGCCTCGCGGACGAGGATGTCCAGCGGCGCCAGGTCCCACAGCTTCACCTCGGGCTCGGCGGCGATGTCGACGGCCCCCTCGGCCACCAGGCAGTAGGACCAGAAGTCGCCGTAGCCGCGCACCCGCCACACCGCATCGGTCAGTCCCAGGAATGCCTCGCGCAGCCCGCGGTCGCCCCACCCGGAGATGCTGGAAAAGGCCAGGCTCGCGGCGCCGAGGTCCGCGACCCCGGAGACGCGCAGCCGTCGCGGCGGGCCGCCGCTCGCCGTCGCGAACGCCCCGAGTGCGCGCCCGGCCCACCACCGGCGGCCCAGCGCCGGGGCGCTGACCACTCCCACGGTCGGCACACCGTCGTGCAGCAGCGCGATCAGGCTGGCCCACACCGGCACGCCCCGCACGAAGTTCTTCGTGCCGTCGATCGGGTCGATCACCCACTGCCGGCCGCCGAGCGCGGTCGTACCGCCGAACTCCTCGCCGAGGACGCCGTCGCCGGGGCGCTCGCGGTGCAGGACCTGCCGCAGCGCGGCCTCCACCGAGCGGTCGGCGTCGGTCACCGGCGTGAGGTCCGGCTTGGTGTCGACGCGCAGATCGAGGGCTCCGAAGCGGTTCATGGTCAGCGCATCGGCGTGATCGGCGAGCGCGAGCGCCAGGGTCATGTCGACGTGCTCGGCGCCGGATCCGGTCTCGTCGCGCTCGGCGTCGCTCACAGCAGCAGTCCTACCATGGCCGAATGTGGGAATTCGTGATGGTGCTGGTGCTGGTCGGCGTGCTCGCGTCCTTCGTCGTGCCGCGGCTGATGCGCAATCGCGGCCCCTCCGACGCGGTCGCCGGCACGCTGCTGGTCACCGGTGTCAGCCCCCGCCCCGCCGCGGCCGGTGAGCAGTTCGTCACCATCGCCGGCGTGATCAACGGCCCGACGGTCGACGAACACGTGGTGTACCAGCAGCTGGCGGTCGACGTGAACGAGTGGCCGACGATCGGCCAGCTCCTTCCGGTCGTCTACTCGCCGAAGAACCCCGACAACTGGCGGTTCGCCCCGCCCGAGCCGCCGGCGGTCGATCAGTCGACGGCGTAGTGGCTGGTGCGGCGGCCCTTCGCCTTCGCCGCGTACATGGCCCGGTCCGCTTCGCGCAGCACCGTCAACGGTTCGGCGGACAGCCGGTCGGCCATCGGCACCACGCCGATGCTGGCGCCGATGTACACCGTCGTGCCCGCGATGGCGATCGGTTCGGACAGCATGTCGTGCAGCCGTGTCACCAGCTGGTGCAGCCGCAGCCGGTCGATGTGCCCGAGCACCAGCGCCACGAACTCGTCGCCGCCGAGCCGGCCGACGACGTCGTCGGCGCGCAACGCTTGCCGTAACCGCTCGGCTGCGATCTGGATGACGGTGTCGCCGGCGTCGTGGCCGAGCGAATCGTTGATGGTCTTGAAGTCGTCGAGGTCGATGAACAGCACCGCGGCGAGCGTGTCGCCGGTCTCGGCGAGCCGGGACAGCCGGTTGACGACGCTGGCGCGGTTCGGCAGGCCGGTGAGACTGTCGTGGGTCGCCTCGTAGGCCAACCGCTCGGTGGCCGACCGCTGCGCGGTGATGTCGCTGAAGCTGAGCAGCACGGCGGACCGGTTGTGCTCGGCGGGGTTGAGCGGCCGCGAATTGAGGGACAGCCAGACGCGGTTGCCGTCATGGCGCTCGACGCAGAGCACGTGGCGGGTCACCGTGACCGCGTTGCGCAGCGTGCGCATGATCGGCTGGTCGCGCAGCCTGATCCGGTTGCCGTCGACGTCGTAGACCGGCATGTCGCGCTCGCCGCGCAGGTACTCGTCCATCAGCTCGTCGGTGTCAATGCCGAGGATGCGCCGCGCGGCCGGGTTGATCGACTGCAGCCGCCGCCGGCCGTCGATCACCACCACACCCTCCTCCAGCGACGTGACCACCGTCTCGAAGTGCTGTTCGGCCCGTCGCAGGGCGGTCTGGTCGGTGCACAGCAGCACGAAGCCGTCGTCCATCGCCGCGGCCGACACCCGTATCGCCAGGCAACCGCCGTCGGAGGCCCAGTGGGTGGCGGTCTCGCGGCCACCGGCGGCGACGAGTCGCGCCGGGTCGAGCGCACAGCCGACGACGGCGCTCACCGGACGTCCGAGCGCCCGGTCGGCGGCGATGCGGTAGATCTGCTCCGCGGCCCGATTCCACGCGGTCACCAGCCCGTCGGCGGTGGTCGCGATGATGGCGTCGCTGACGTGGTCGACCAGCGCCGCCTGGAAACGCAGCGCGGCCTGCGCGTGCCGCTCCGCGCTGGGGTCGCGGAACACCACCTGGAACGCGGGCCGGCCGTCCCACACGCTGAGCACGCTGATCGCCTCGACCTCCAGCGTGGTGCCGTCGAGCCGGAGCATCACCGCGTCGGTGGGTTGCGACGCATCCCCCGACTCGCGCAGGCTCGCGATGCTGGCCAGCAGCTGCGGCACCGAGTCGGGATGCACGAAGTCGGTGATCGGCCGGCCGACGAGCTGGTCGGCCGACGTCGCCGCCATCCAGCGCACCCCCGCCGCATTGAGGTAGACGAGGCGGCCCGCCTGGTGCACGCAGATGGCGTCGGGGCTGTTCTCGATGAGGTGCCGGTACCGCTGTTCGGCGGGGCCGGCGGACGTGACGGCGTCGGCGCCCGCGGCGCCGCCGGTCACCGGCGCCGCGTCGCCGAATCGGTCGCCCCCACGAATCAAACGTCTTCCTGACTCGCGCCGAGTCCGATCCCCCGGATCGGCCAATTCAAGCAGCACCACTACCCGCTGACAACCGGTTCGACCTGATCAGCGCGGTCAGTCAGCCGTGTCCGACGCGCAGCAGCTCGGCCAGGCTCGCGATCTTGACGCGGGGCCGGCCGTGCGGTTCCCCGCTGGTGCGCTCGTGGCGGTCGATGGCCAGCCAGTGTTCGGTGGTGACGAGATCCGGTTGGCGCGACAGCAGCCAGTCGGCCAGCTCGTCGGCGTGGCCGTCGGCGAACCGGCCGGGTCGGCCGCCGAGGTCGGCGAGCAGGGTGTCGACGGTGAGCTGCGAGTCCTTCTTGTTGCTGCCGATCACCCCGGACGGGCCGCGCTTGATCCAGCCGACGACGTACTCGTTGTCGCTGCCCTCGACGCGGCCATCGGTGTGCGGGATGGTGCCGGACCGCTCGTCGAACGGCAGGCCGGGGGTGGCGACGCCGCGATAGCCGACGGCCCGCACCACGAGCCGCGCGGGCAGTTCCTCGCGCGCACCGGTGTCCTTGGCGACGATGCGGCCGCCCGCGTCGCTCACCAGCTCGTTGCGGCCGAGCACGATCGACTCGACGCGCCCGTCGCCCTTGATCTCGATGGGGGAGGTGCGGAACCGGAAGACGATGCGGCGGGCGGCGTCCCGCGCGGGGCGCTCGGCGTAGTCGCGCAGCACCTTGATGTTGTTCTTGACCGTCTTGCCGGCCGCCTCGAGCTCCTCGTCGGAGATGTCTGCGAGATCGGCCGGGTCGACGATCACGTCGACGTCGTCGAGTCCCTCGAGCGCACCGAGCTCCCGCAGCTCCAGCGTGGTGAATGTCGCCTGCAGGGGGCCGCGGCGGCCCACGATCACGACCTCCTGGACCCCGCAGGGCTGCAGGGACTGCAGCGCGTGGTCGGCGATGTCGGTGCGCGCCAGCGCGGCGGGGTCGGTGATGAGGATGCGTGCGACGTCGAGCGCGACGTTGCCGTTGCCGATGACGACGGCGCGCTCGCCGGACAGGTCGGGCGCCATGTGCTCGAAGTGCGGGTGGGCGTTGTACCACCCGACGAAGTCGACCGCGGCGACGCTTCCGGGCAGCTGCTCGCCCGGGATGTTCAGCGCGCGATCGGATTGGGCGCCGACGGCATAGACCACCGCGTCGTAGCGCTCGGCGAGCTCGGCGGCGCTGACGTGGCGACCGACCTCGACGTTGCCGAAGAACCGGAACCGGGGATCCTGCGCCGTCTTCTCGAACTGCGCGCTGATCGACTTGATCTTCGGATGGTCGGGCGCGACGCCGGAGCGCACCAGCCCCCACGGGGTCGGCAGCATCTCCAGCATGTCGACGCGCACGTCGATGTCGGCGGCCTTCAGCAGGGACGCGGCAGCGAAATATCCGGAGGGTCCTGAGCCGACGATCGCCACGTGGTAGGGAGACATTTGCAGACCTCTTCGGTGCGGCTGACCGCGCGCGGCGGGCTGGCGGTGCGCGGGGCAGCGGAGAAGCGCACGGCATCGCGGCCGGTCATGGGGCTGAACCGGCCGTCGAGGCGGGGCTGTGCGCGGAACATGTCGATGACGACCCGATGCTAGTGAGTTGGGCCTTTCGGCGGGCCACAATGCGGCTCGCGCCCGCCGGTAGGCTCAACCGTTGTGGATCCGGACCTACAGACCGATATCGAGGCGCTCGACACCACGCTGACGTCCGTCGAGCGCGTCATCGACCTGGAGGAACTGCGCCGCCGCATCGAGAAGCTGGAACAGCAGGCCGCCGATCCCGGGTTGTGGAACGACCAGGCGAACGCCCAGCGCGTCACCAGCGAGCTGTCGCACGCCCAGAGCGAGTTGCGCCGCGTCGAGGAGCTGCGCAGCCGGCTCGACGACCTGCCGGTGCTCTACGAGCTGGCCGCCGAGGAGGACGGCCCGGCCGCGGACGCCGCCCGCGCCGAAGCCGACGCCGAGCGGGCCGCGCTGCGCGCCGACATCGAGGCGATGGAGGTGCGCACGCTGCTGTCGGGCGAATACGACGAGCGCGACGCGCTGGTCACCATCCGGTCGGGCGCCGGTGGCGTGGATGCCGCCGACTGGGCGGAGATGCTCATGCGGATGTACGTCCGGTGGGCGGAGAAGCACTCCTACGGCGTCGAGGTCTTCGACACCTCCTACGCCGAGGAAGCCGGCATCAAGAGCGCGACGTTCGCGGTGCACGCGCCGTACGCCTACGGCACGTTGTCGGTGGAGCAGGGCACGCACCGGCTGGTGCGGATCAGCCCGTTCGACAACCAGGGCCGCCGGCAGACGTCCTTCGCCGAGGTCGAGGTGCTGCCCGTCACCGAGACCACCGACCACATCGACATCCCGGAGGCGGACGTGCGCGTCGACGTCTACCGGTCGAGCGGACCGGGCGGACAGTCGGTGAACACCACGGACTCCGCGGTTCGACTGACGCACATCCCGACCGGTATCGTGGTCACCTGCCAGAACGAGAAGTCGCAGCTGCAGAACAAAGTGTCGGCGATGCGCGTACTTCAGGCAAAGTTGTTGGAACGCAAGCGGTTAGAAGAACGCGCTGAGATGGATGCGCTCAAGGGCGACGGCGGCAGTTCGTGGGGCAACCAGATGCGCTCCTACGTGCTGCACCCGTACCAGATGGTCAAGGACCTGCGCACCGAATACGAGGTCGGCAACCCGGCCGCGGTACTGGACGGAGATATCGACGGGTTCCTCGAAGCGGGGATCCGTTGGCGTAACAGACGAGATGACGAAGACTGACGTAATAGCGAATCCGCTGACGGACAGCTGGAGCAGCTTCTGGCGCGACGACATCGGCGAGTGGGTGCTGACCAAGGGCCTCAACATCCTGCTGCTGATCATCGCGGCGATCCTGGCGGCCCGGTTCATCAACTGGTCGGCGCAGAAGATCACCCGGCGCATCGACGCCGACTTCCAGGAGAGCGACGCGCTGGTGCGCTCCGAGAGCGCCAAGCACCGCCAGGCCGTGGCCTCGGTGATCTCCTGGGTGAGCATCGCCGTGTTGTGCGTGGTGGTCGGCGTGGAGATCACCGACGTGCTGGCGATCCCCATCGGATCACTGGTGGCGCCGGCGGCCGTGCTGGGCGCCGCGCTAGGCTTCGGCGCACAACGCATCGTGCAGGACCTGTTGGCCGGATTCTTCATCATCACCGAAAAGCAGTACGGCTTCGGCGATCTGGTGGCGTTGACGGTGGCCGGTATCGCCGCGCCCGCGGAGGGCACGGTGGAGGACGTCACGCTGCGCGTCACGAAGCTGCGCAGCTCCGAAGGTGAGATGTTCACGATCCCGAACGGCCAGATCGTCAAGACGGTGAACCTGTCGAAGGACTGGGCGCGCGCCGTCATCGATATCCCGGTACCGGTGACCGCCGACCTCAATCAGGTCAACGAGGTGCTGCACGGTGTCTCCGAGACCGCCATGGAGAACGCGCGGCTTCGCGAGCTGCTGCTCGATCCCCCGCAGCTGATGGGCGTGGAGAGCATCGGCATCGACAACGTCAACCTGCGGATGGTGGCCCGCACCCTGCCCGGCAAGCAGTTCGAGGTGGGCCGCCAGTTGCGGGTGCTGGTCATCGCGGCGCTGAGCCGCGCGGGTGTCGTCAGCCCGGCCGACACGGCGCCGGTGCTGAGCGCCATGCCTCATCCGGCCGCCACCGGTGAACGACAGCAGGGGGCCGACGCGTGAGCCGCGTCGCGAGACGTCGCTGGCCGAGCCATCTGTTCGGCGGCCGCATGCGCACCTCGACGGCCGTGCTGATCGTGGCGTTCGTGCTGGTGAACTGGCTGTACCAATCGGTGCAGCCCGACACGCCGCAGGCGTCCGAGGCGCCCGCGACGGCCGTCGTCCCGCCGGGATTTGTGCCCGACCCGAACTACACCTGGGTGCCGCGCACCCAGGTGGCGGAACCGACGACCCGCCGGCCCCGGCCGACGACGACCGCACCGACCACGACGACGTCGCCGACGGTCACCGAGACCACCACGACGACGCCGGCGCCGCCGACGACGACGGTGGTCGATCCCGACGGCCCCGGTCCGCTGCCGGCCCAGACCAGAACGGTCGAGCCGCCCCCGACGACCACCACCGCGGTGCCCGGTCAGCCGCCGACCCCCACGTCGACCGTCGGCCCGGTGCCCAACCAGCCGCTGCAGCCGCCGCGTTAGCCAACCGGGGCGGCGGTGGCTCACCGCTACACTGGCGTGCCGTGATGATCACCCTCGACAAGGTCACCAAGCAGTACAAGTCGTCGGCCAGACCGGCCCTCGACAACATCAGCCTCAAGATCGACAAGGGTGAGTTCGTCTTCCTCATCGGCCCATCGGGATCGGGCAAGTCGACGTTCATGCGGCTGCTGCTCGCCGAGGAGCAGCCCACCTCCGGCGACATCCGGCTGTCGAAGTTCCATGTCAACAAACTGGCGGGCCGGCACGTGCCGAGCCTGCGTCAGGTGATCGGGTGCGTCTTCCAGGACTTCCGACTGCTCAAGCAGAAGACGGTCTTCGACAACGTCGCGTTCGCACTGGAAGTGATCGGCAAGAAGCGCGAGGTGATCAACCGGGTGGTCCCCGAGGTGCTGGAGATGGTCAATTTGTCGGGCAAGGCCAACCGGCTGCCCGACGAGCTGTCCGGCGGCGAGCAGCAGCGCGTCGCGATCGCCCGGGCGTTCGTGAACCGACCGTTGGTGCTGCTGGCCGACGAACCCACCGGCAACCTCGACCCGGAGACCAGCAAGGACATCATGGATCTGCTCGAACGCATCAACCGCACCGGCACGACGGTGCTGATGGCCACCCACGACCACCACATCGTGGACTCCATGCGGCAGCGGGTCATCGAACTGGAGCTGGGCCGGCTGGTGCGCGACGAGCAGCGCGGCGTCTACGGGATGGACCGCTAGTGCGCTTCGACTTCCTCGTCAGCGAGGTCCTCACCGGCCTGCGCCGCAACCTGACGATGACGATCGCGATGATCCTGACCACCGCGATCTCCATCGGGTTGTTCGGCGGCGGGCTGCTCGTGGTGCGGCTGGCCGACCATTCCAAGCAGATCTACCTCGAACGCGTCGAATCGCAGGTGTTCCTCAACCCCGACATCTCGGCCAACGACGCCACCTGCGACGGCCCCGTCTGCAAGCAGCTGCTCGCCACCATCGAGGACCGCGACGACGTCGAGTCCGTGCGATTCATGAGCCAGGACGAGACCTACAACGACCTGATCAAGCGGCTGCCGCAGTTCGCCGAGGTGGCGAGCCGCGATGCCGTTGCGGCGACGATGATGGTCAAGCTCAAGGAGCCTGACGCCAACACCGCCTTCGACGCAGAGGTCCGCCAATACCCCGGCGTCGTCAACGTCAAGAACCAGAAGGACCTCGTCGACCGGCTCTTCTCGGTGCTCGACGGGCTGCGCAATGTGGCATTCGCGGTGGCGCTGGTGCAGGCGGTCGGCGCCATCCTGCTGATCGCGAACATGATCCAGGTGTCGGCGTTCACCCGTCGCACCGAGGTCAGCATCATGCGGCTGGTGGGCGCGAGCCGCTGGTACACCCAGCTGCCGTTCCTGCTCGAGGCGGTGATCGCAGCGCTCGCCGGCGTCGTCATCGCGATCGTCGGGTTGCTCGTGGTGCGGGCCTGGTTCTTGGAGGACGCGCTGGACCAGTTCTACGAGGCGAACCTGATCGCCCCGCTCGACTACGCCGACATCCTTTACATCTCACCGTTCTTGCTGCTCACCGGGATCGCCATCGCCGCCGTGACCGCCTACGTGACACTGCGCCTCTACGTGCGGCGCTAGCGGTGGCGAAGAAGGGCGGCGGGAAGGCCGACAAGGGACCCGCCCGGCAGGTCGTGGCGACCAATCGCAAGGCGCGCCACGACTACTCGATCCTCGACGTGTTCGAGGCCGGCATCGTGCTGCTGGGCACCGAGGTGAAGAGCCTGCGCGAGGGCCGGGCGTCGCTCGTCGACGCGTTCGCCACCGTCGACGACGGCGAGGTGTGGCTCCGCAACCTGCACATCGCGGAGTATCACCACGGCACCTGGACGAACCACGCGCCGCGCCGCAACCGCAAGCTGCTGCTGCACCGCCGGGAGATCGACACGCTGATCGGCCGCACCCGCGAGGGCAACCTGACGCTGGTGCCGCTGTCGCTGTACTTCCTCGACGGCAAGGTGAAGGTCGAGCTGGCGTTGGCCCGGGGCAAGCAGGCCTACGACAAGCGGCAGGACCTCGCCAAGCGCGATGCGCAGCGCGAAGTGACCCGCGCGCTGGGCCGGCACGCCAAGGGCATGACCTGATCGGAGTTGCGCTCGCGCTGGCCACGGCGCTGAGTTACGGGCTCAGCGATTTCGTCGGCGGGGTGGCTTCGCGCCGCGTGGCCGCCATCCGGGTGGTGCTGGTGTCCTACCCGGTGGCCCTGGTGCTGCTCTCGGGCGCCGCCGCCGTCGTCGGGGGGCGGATCTCGTCGTCGGCGGTGCTGTGGGGTGTGCTCTGCGGAATCTCGCAGGGCTTCGGCGTCTGGTGGTTCTACGCCGCGCTCGCCGGCGGGCCGATCGCGGTGGTGTCGCCGCTGACGGCGGTGCTCGTCGCCGCCCTGCCCGTGGGTGTCGGCGTCGCGCTGGGGGAGCGGCCCGGCCCTGTCGCCGCCGCGGGCATCGTGGTGGCAATGGTCGCCGTGGTGCTCGTCAGCCGGCAGCGCGAGGACGGTGCCGCCCGGCGGCTGACCCCGGCGGTCGCCTGGCTGACGGTCGGGGCCGGCCTGGCGTTCGGTTTGAACTATGTGCTGATCGGGCAGGCCCCGGCGGACGCCGGGCTGTGGCCACTGGTCTTCGCGCGCAGCGCCGCGACTCTATTGGTGGTCGGGATCGCCGTGGCCGGCTCGCAGCTGCGTGCGCCGACGGGCGACCCGCTGCGGCTGGCGCTGGTCGCCGGGCTGCTCGATACCGCAGCGAACGTCTGCATGCTGCTGGCCCTGCAGGCGTCGCTGCTGTCGCTTGCCGGAGTCCTGATGTCGCTGTATCCGGCCGCGACGGTGGTGCTCGCGCTTGCGGTGCTGCGCGAACGGGTCAGCCGCTGGCAGGGGATCGGCATGGTGCTGGCGTTGGCGGCCGTTGCGCTGATCGCTGCCGGCTGACGGCGCTGCGCCGGTGGGTGTCAGCGGGACGCGCCGCGGGAAGAAACGACTGGAGTCGGCCGTTGAGGAAGGCGTAGGATCAACAGTCCTGCCGACAGTCGGCGGGAGAAGGGGCTGAACGGTTTCGACTTCGAGTATCGAATCAAGGGAAGCGTGCCGGTGCAGGCAAGAGACCACCGTAAGCGTCATTGCAACCAATTAAGCGCCGATTCCAATCAGCGCGACTACGCTCTCGCTGCCTAAGCGATAGCTAGTCTGTCAGACCGGGAGTGCCCTCGGCCCGGATCCTGGCATCAGCTAGAGGGATCCACCGATACGTCCGGTCGCGGGATGTATCGGGACACACCACAGCGACTGGGATCGTCATCCTGACTTGTTCGCGAGATCAGGAGATCCGAGTAGAGGCATAGCGAACTGCGCACGGAGAAGCCTTGAGGACATGCCGGAGGACCCGGGTTCGATTCCCGGCAGCTCCACAACTGAACAAGCAGGTCAGGCCTTACTTTTGGCCTGGCCTGTTTCCGTTGTGAGCGCATTTTGAGCACACTTTTCCGCTGACCCGGCCACTAGGTCGTCCATTCTGTCGGCCACGTCATCTAGGTCATCGGGGAACAGGTGGCCGTACTGATCGAGCGTCATCGTGGCCGTCTTGTGCCCGAGCTGGCTTTGCACCGTCTTGACGTTGGCGCCGCTGGCGATCATCAACGACGCCGCAGTGTGACGTAGTTCGTGGACGGTGATGCGAGGGAACGCAGGCGTGGCCGGATCACGCTCGGGTGCGCTTCGCGCTCAGCGGCACGGGCGTTGTAGGCAGCGGCCTGGCAGCGTTTGACCGCCGCGCCGAACCAACGCGTTGTGGTCGGTGGCCGCAACGGCTGCCCATCGCCCCGACTCCACAGAAGCTCATCGGGAGACTTGCCGACCATCGCCGGGGCCATCAGTTTGAGCACCGATGGCGCGACACCGCCACCGAACGCGCGGCGTGTGTCTTGGTGGTGCCAATGATCGTCTTGGCGTTCACTTTGGACGCCGAGCGTTCGACACGGATACGATCGCGACCGAGGTCGATGTCACGCACGCGAAGCGCGGCCATCTCACCCCACCGCAGGCCGGTCGTTGCAAGCAGCAAGACGATGTCCGGATGTTTCGATTCGTCGGCCAACGCTTGCACTTGCGCAGCGGTCAGGTAGTTCCGCGCTTTCGTTGTCGTCTTGCGCGGCAGCTTCACACGCGCGCCGGGTTCGTCGCTAAGCGCCGGTCGGCCACCGCATCATCGAGAATGCCCGCCAAGACAGTGTGCGCGTGGGCCACCGACGACGCCGAGAGCGTCAACTGCGCTACCCAAGACTGCACTTCGCTGGGTCGAATATCAGCGATGCGCCGATGGCCCCATTTCGGTTCGACGTGAACCCGCCACACTGATTCCAGCCGCGCCGACCAACTGGCCTTGTGGTGAACCTGGCGGGAAAGCCATTCGGTGCTCAATTCGCTCACGGTGATCTGACCGAGCGCGGGCGCAACGTAATCGCCGCTGAGTTTCTTGATTCAACCCGGTTGGCGAACTCTTGGGCATCACGCTTGGTCTTGAAGCCGCGTTTCATCGTCTGTTTGCGGTCTGGCTTGCGGTAGCGAACCATATACCGCGTCATCTCGGTGGTGTCGCCGAAGTCGGGAAGCTCTGCGAGCAGTCCCTCTCTCCACAAGACTTCGGCTCCCTCTAACGGCCGACCTGTTGCCTGCACCAATTCGTCACCGGTAACGACCGGCTCACCGTCTAACGTCGCGCTCGGCATCAGCAGAGCTATCGGGGACACTCCCAACCCCTCGGCCAACATCATCAGGTCGTCTACGTCGCAACGCCTCGCGCCTTGGCTGATAGACCCTTGTACGGATCGTCCTCATCATCGTTGCCCGAGCCGTTTTGGCCTGATGAAGACGAATTCTGTTGTTGGCCTTGCAAATTGGACGAATCGCCGTTTTGGTTGCCGCCCTCATTACCGCCAGATTTTCCGTCACCATCGCCATCCTCAAAACCATAGGGAGGGAACGGCTACAGAGCGAAGATTGGATCGGATTGCATTGTTATTTAACCTTTGTCGTTGCAGCAAAGGGCCGCCGCTTGGGCACCATATTAGACCGGCCTCCCCGCGTGGCGCAAGAGGACTCGGCTATGCGTATCCGCGTGCCCGCAAAGTCGCCTCGGCGCTGGCCGCTTGCTCTCTCGCTAGCGTGCCGTCCATTTGTTGCTCAAAAAGCTTGCGCGCTTTATCGATTGCAGCCTTAGTCGTATTCGGGTATTGGAAGGCCAGGTCAAAAAGTGCGCCCTCAACCTTGTAGTGAAATCCTGCAATAGAGGATGGCGAATCCCCAAGTGTCACAGCACGATCCAAGGCCACTTCAAAGTTTGCACGAATCTCTGCCTTGGTCAACGATGTCAGTCTCACTTCTTTGCCCTCTTTCTAACCTGTCGTTGCAGAACATCATTCAGTGCTTCCTGCAATGGCCGGTGAGACCTATCTCCACTCGCCTTGTCGCCATGATGCAGATTCTAGACGAATCTTGCAAAATAACAAAGTTCATAGTAATAACGGTATAAATTCAGCAAAACCCGAACACAGTGTAGTAGACCGATGGGCAAGCAACTGACCGACTACCCGCCTGGTGTCTTGATCCCCGCCCGTGACATGCCGTCGCTAGAAGACTTCAAGGACACCATGGCGCAGACGTGGAATGTGTTGCGGCACAAAGGAACTGGCCCACGCTATGTGAAGCTCGGCGGCAGGGTCTACTACCGCCGTGCCGACATCGAGGCGTGGATCGAAGCCAACGTCTACACCCGTCCCGATCACCCGGTCGCGTGACCGCCATCCGTATCACGACACAAGCGCAGCTTGACGAATTCCGCGCCGGGGTCCGTGAACGTGAGGAACACAACGCACGTCGGCGAAAGTTGGCCGAACCCGAGCGGACTAAGCGGCGCATCGACGACGCCAATATCTCCGAGGCTCTAAAAGACAACCTGCGCCTCATGACCCAATTCGACCAGATTTAGACGCAGCAAACCGGCTCTTCGTAATTCAGAGTGCATTGATCAGTGCGTGTAGTGCGCCGCTGTGCAGTAGTGAGCGGAGTCGGTAGTGGGTGAGGTTGCGGAAGCCGAGGGCGTTGCGGCGTAGGGCTTCGAGGCGGCCGTTGATGGCTTCGGTCGGTCCGTTGGAGGTGTGGTGGTCGAAGAATGCCAGGATGTCGGCGCGGCGGCGGTGCAGGGT
>NZ_JAJQJI010000023.1 GCF_021213805.1 Mycobacterium sp. MYCO198283 | reverse complement strand
AGTGCCCGGATGTGCGCCGGAAAGAGCTCGGACTTCACCAACGCGTTGATGGACGTGTAGCCGGTGAGGATGACGTATCCCACACCCATCAGCGCGAACGACGTGACGGGCGAGGTGGTTTCAGGCAACAAGGTAATCAGCACGTATGTATACAAGACGCCGCCGATACCGAAGAACACCAGCAGCGGCTTCCGGCCCACCTTGTCGGACAAGAGCCCACCGACGGGCTGCAGCAGCATCAGGAAGATCAACCCGAGCAGGTTGATCCACGTGCCGGTCATCCCCTCGCCCTTGTACGCGGTCTTGACGATCGCAGGGGCATTGACGCTGTAGGTGTAGAACGCGATCGTGCCGCCCATCGTGATGAGGAAGCACAGCAGCAGCGGCCGCCAGTACGTCGTGAACAACGCCCGCAGCGACCCGGCGCCCGGATCCCGGCCCTCGGCGACCTCGCTGAGTACCTCTTCGGACAGCGACTCGTCCATGGTCCGCCGCAGCCAGAACACGACCACCGCCGCCACACCGCCGATCGCAAAGCCGATCCGCCA
>NZ_JAJQJI010000022.1 GCF_021213805.1 Mycobacterium sp. MYCO198283 | reverse complement strand
TGCGACGTACCCGTGCTCACGAACAACGCCGCGACCGCAGCGACCAGAGCTACGAGCACCCGACCGATTGCCTTCATGTGTTTCCCCAATCTGACCGATCCCGCTGACCTGCGTCGCCGTCGTTGTCGATGAGAAGTTCTCACATCGCGCACTAAGGCCACACTCATAACGACACGGAGAACATAACGGGGGAGGTTCGTCGCGGCAACAGGAAGGTCAAGCAGCCGGCTCAGGCTGACGAAAATCGGCCGGCGTTGCCGCGGGCGCATGCCCGAGCGCCCGGACGGGTGGCCGTAACGGCGTTCCACCACCGGAAAGCGCGGATCGCGCGTCGATTCGACTGCGTATGAACCGCTTTGCTCTCCGAAGATCGGTCCGAAATGGCTAATTTGCACAGCCGTCACATACGTCACGTTGTTAGCTGGCGTCACAGTGCGCCGACGGCAGCCGCTCCACAGCGCCTACCTCACTGTGATATAGATCACACCGCGGAGCCGGCCAGCCGCTGCTCGTCCACCGGCCGGAGCTGTGGAAAGGCCCCCGGCCGATGGGCCGGGGGCCTGCCACACACCACAGGTCAGTTCATGTTCCACGGCTCGCC
>NZ_JAJQJI010000021.1 GCF_021213805.1 Mycobacterium sp. MYCO198283 | reverse complement strand
GCCGACACGGCGACGTACCCGAAGCCCGCCCGGGTAATCTCCCGGTGCGCCATCAGCCATACCGCGGGCGCATCGATCCCTCCGCTGACGTTCAGCCATTCGACGATGACGGTGCCGTTGAACGACGCGGGGTCGGTCGGGCGGAGGGCGACGATGCGGGTCGCGTACTCAGCGGTCGATTCGTCGCTCATCGCGGTCGCCGTCCCCGTCACGAGGTATTCGTCGGCGCGGTAGCCGATCGTCGCGATGTCGTAGGCGCCCAGCAGCAGGTTCGGCGCGCCGGGCATCGGTTCGATCGCCGTCTCCATAGCTGCCATGGTGCCGGATGGGTCGCGGGCGCGACTTCGGTCCGGGAGACGGCGCGGTGGGCTAGCGTGACCGTCGACCCGCACTGTCTGGGAGGTCGGCGATGACGGCAACGACGGACGCTCCATCACCGCGGTCCACGCCTGCCGAGACCCGGCGGGCGATCTGGAACACGATCCGCGGGAGCTCCGGCAACCTCGTCGAGTGGTACGACGTGTACATCTACACGGTCTTTGCGTCGTATTTCGAGGGCCAGTTCTTCGACGAGTCGGAGAAGAACTCGACGGTGTACGGGTACGCGATTTTCGCGGTGACGTTCCTGATGCGGCCGGTCGGATCGTGGTTCTTCGGCCGCTTCGCCGACCGCCGGGGGAGACGTGCAGCGCTGACGGCGAGCGTCTCGTTGATGGCGTTCTGCTCCGCGGTGATCGCGCTGGTGCCCTCGCAGGCGAGCATCGGCATGGCGGCGCCGATCGTGCTGATCCTGGCGCGGCTGCTGCAGGGCTTCGCG
>NZ_JAJQJI010000020.1 GCF_021213805.1 Mycobacterium sp. MYCO198283 | reverse complement strand
CCAGGTCGGTCGCCTGGTCCGCGAGGGCGCTGTCGACGGGATCGAAGCGGAAGCGGTGCTGGCCGTTGGTGAATCGCAGTCGGCGGCGTTTCTCACCACATACGTCAACGAGGTGGACCCGTCGGCCGGCGCCTACGACGGATTCCTCGTGCACTCCCGGTTCGGGGCGGCCGCACCGCTCGACGGCGCCAGCATCTTTGGCGGGAATGCCGAGCCCGAGGTGGTGCCGTTCCGTCCCGATCTGCGGGTTCCGGTGTTGACCGTCATCACCGAGACCGACCTGATCGGCGGCTTCCGCGCCGGCTACTACCGAGCCAGGCAGCCGGACGACGACAAGCTGCGGGTGTGGGAGATCCCCGGCACCGCGCATGCCGATACCTATACGATCCGCGGCGGCTTCATCGACAGTGGTCGAGCGTCGATCGAGGAGCTCGCCTCCGTCTATGCGCCCACGAAAGAGTTGATGGGGCAACGGCTCTCCTACAGCATCAACTTCGCGCCGCAACACCACTACGTCCTGCAGGCCGCAATCGCCCACGTCGACGGTTGGGTCCGTACCGGCACACCCGCACCCGCCGCGGAACCCATGGCGCTCACCGACGGCGACCCGCCCGCACTGGACCTCGACGCGAACGGCCTCGCTCGCGGCGGCGTGCGCACCCCGTGGGTCGACGTGCCCATCGCGCGGACATCGGGTCTCGCCCCGACGGAAACGCTGATGTCGTTCCTGTTCGGTTCGGGCGAGGTGTTCGACATTGAAACGCTGCGGTCGTTGTATCCCGGCGGCCCGGCGGACTACCTCGAACGCTTCACTGCCGCGTTGGA
>NZ_JAJQJI010000001.1:317943-795270 GCF_021213805.1 Mycobacterium sp. MYCO198283 | reverse complement strand
GGCGGCGGCCGGGCTGAGCGCGACGGGCACCGGAGCGGCGCTGGTGAGCTCGGAGACGACGCATCAGCGGCTCGACGAGGCGGTCGCCTTGGCCTACGAGCTGCTGCATCAATCGCGGATGTACCCGGGCCTGCACTGGTGTGTCGGTGTGTTCCGCACGGCCACCGGGTTCGAAACGGTCATCACGACCAACGACGGCGCGGGCTACATCCCGCCGAACGTGTTCGTGCCGCGGTCGGCGCGGGTGCTGTTCGCCGATCCACTGCTCGACGCGTCCTTCCAACGGACGTGGTTCGGCTGGGTGAACCCCGCGGCGACCATGGTGGCCTACGCCGCCGACCGGGCGGTGCTGGACCCCAACGTCGAATTGTTCGCGGTCGCGGCTACGACGGACCCGGGCGGCTCGTCGGTGCTGCCGGCCCGCCGCGCACAGGTGCCGCACTACCAGGACTGCGACTCCACGCAGTCGCCCTTCGGGCCGACGGACCCGACGCCGGAGCTCGACGACACCCGAGCTCACCGCCTGGCGGTCATCGATCCGACGGAGTACGCCCGCACGCAGCAGGCCGACCCGCAGTTGCCCGCACAGGCGTGGCAGGCGACCACCCACGCGGTGGCCACAGCGCTGACCCGGGCGGAGCGGCTGCACGCCGAGGTCCCGGCTGTCGTCCGCGAGATCGCCGACGCGCTCGCGAAGCACACCGCGATCGCCGACGAACGATGGGAAGCGCTGAACAACGCGCTGTACAACGGCAAGTCGCTCTATCTGCGGCCCGGATTCATCGACGTCGAACCGTCCACCGATCCGTCGGCGACCGCGCTCTACCGCGCCCACCACAACATCGATCGCGCGATGGAGGCGCTGTCGCTGTGGCGGGGCGACAGCCCCGCGTTCGCCGACGTCGTCTACGCGGCCCGCCAGGTGCAGAAAGAGGAGGAGCTATGGCAGACAGCGGCCACATAAAGGTCGATCCGGAACTCACCCGCAGCGAGATCGCGAAGATCGCCGAAGCGGTCCGGTCGGTCGCGGTGGAAGGCCCGGTGCCGACCGCCACCGGAACCTCGCCGATCGACCTCGCCTTGGCGAAGGTGGCCCGGACGCAGGCCGCGCAAGCCAAGATGTGGGCCGAGAAGCTGCAGGAGCGCGCCACGGACGATCTCGTCAAGTCGGAGAAGGCGCTGCAGATGCTCGAGGAAACCGAACGGCAGAACGCCGCCGCACTCAATCGCCTCGCCGCGGAGGTGGGGGCGGGTGAAGCGGGAGCCGGCGGCTACGGCGCCCGCGGCGACTATGTGAACCCGCAAGGAAATGACGGCCCGGACGCCGTCTCGGTCTGACTCCGGCTAACTATTCGAAACGGCCGCCACTAGGGTTATGCCGATGCGCACACTGGTTACGGGGGCGGCCGGTTTCATCGGCTCGACATTGGTGGATCGCCTGCTTGCCGACGGACATGTCGTCGCCGGTATCGACGATCTGAGCTCAGGGCGAAGCGTCAACCTCGAGGGCGCCCGGACGTCCGACGACTTCACGTTCGAGGAAGCCGACATCGTCACCGCTGATCTCGACGCGATCATCGAACGGCACCGGCCGGAGGTCATTTTCCATCTGGCGGCACAGATTTCGGTACGCCACTCGGTGACCGACCCGCAATTCGATGCATCCGTGAACGTCGTCGGCACCATCCGGCTGGCGGAAGCCGCCCGTCGCCAGGGCGTCCGCAAGGTGATCCACACCTCCAGCGGCGGGTCGATCTACGGCACCCCGCCGCACTACCCGACCGACGAGAACACGCCCGTCGACCCGGCGTCGCCCTATGCCGCGAGCAAGGTCGCCGGCGAGATCTACCTCAACACCTTCCGCCACCTGTACGACCTGGAGTGCTCGTTCATCGCGCCTGGCAACGTCTACGGCCCCCGGCAGGACCCGCACGGCGAGGCCGGCGTCGTCGCCATCTTCTCCAAGGCGCTCCTGGCCGGGCAGCCGACGAAGATCTTCGGCGACGGCACCGACACCCGCGACTACGTGTTCGTCGACGACGTCGTGGACGCTTTCGTGAAGGCCTCGGGCCCCGCGGGCAACGGCCAGCGCTTCAACATCGGCACCGGAACCGAGACGTCGGTGCGACAACTGCATACCGCCATCGCCAAGGCGGCCGGCGCGCCCGACGAACCGGAACTGCACCCGCCGCGGCTCGGCGACCTGCGCCGCTCGTGCCTGGACATCTCGCGCGCCGCTGAGGTGCTGGGTTGGCGGCCGCAGGTCGACATCGACGAGGGCGTCGCCCGCACGGTCGACTACTTCCGCACCAACGCCTAGCGCTCTTCGGGCTGCTGAGCGCTCTGCAGCGCGACCGCGCGGGCCAGCTGCGCGTACCGCAGCTCCAGATCCTTGAAGCGCAGGTAGGTGCTGAGCGTGGTGAAGGCGAACGCGATGATCAACGCGTATTCGAGCAGGTCGGTTCCGCGGTCGACGCCCAGCCAGTTGGCGACGACGGTCGTGTCGTCGGGCCGCAGGATCGCATAGATGGCGGCGGCGACGAACAGCAGGAAACCGACCTTGACCCACGCCCGCGACCGGGCGCTCGCCCGCGACTTCAGCAGATAGACCAGCAGCGCCAGGATCGACACGATCAGCAGCGCCTGAATCCAGTTCACCGGGACATCCTCCCGCCGCGCAGCAGCCCGTCGAACACGATGTTGATCCCGTTGATCAGCGACTGGCCCTTGGACATCGAATACTCGGTGTAGAGGATCTCGACGGGCTCCTCGGCGACGCGCCAGCCATTCTCGACGATGGTGGCGATGATCTCGCCGGCGTGGCTCATGCCGTTCATGGTGATGTTCAGGCCGTCGGCGACGGTGCGGTTGAACACCCGCAGCCCGTTGTGTGCGTCGGTGAGCCCGAGGCGGCGGCTGTCCGGCGACACCCGCGCCGCGGTGCGCAGCACCAGCCGCTTGAGCAGCGGGGTGTGCGTAGCCGCGTGCTGCTGGGAGAACCGGCTGCCGATCACGATGTCGACGTCCCCGGCGCCGAGCCGGTCGATCATCCGCACGACGTCCTTCACCTGGTGCTGGCCGTCGGCGTCGAACGTCACGAAGACGGCCGCGCCGGGGCGGCTGCGGGCGTAGTCGACGCCGGTCTGGATGGCGGCGCCCTGCCCGAGGTTGACGGGATGACGGACCACGTGCGCACCGGCGGCCAGTGCGGCCGGGCCGGTGTCGTCGCGGCTGCCGTCGTCGACGCAGACCACGTTGCGAAACACCGTCCGCAGCTCGGAAACGACGTCTCCGACGACGCTCCCCTCGTTGAACGCGGGAACGACGATCCACACATCGTCATAGCGGCTGTCGATGCCGATCAAGGTACACGGGCATCGGCCGGCAGCGCGGCGGGCGGCGACCGCCACAACGCCACCGAGTGCACCGCGATCCCGGCGAGCGGGCCCGCGCACATCGCCACGATGGTGCGTGTCTCCAGCTCGGTCGGCAGCAGCAGCAGCCCCGTCGACACCGCGGTCGCCACCAGCCAGCCCGCCGAGTAGGCGCGGTGCATGGCCGCCGCCACGGTCGCCGCGCCGGTCAGCGTCAGCAGCGCGGTCGCCAGGCCCGCGGCGGTCAGCCACGCCAAGAGCGGCCCGCTGGCGTCGTAGTCGGCGCCGAACGCGACGTGCACCAGCCACGGGCCGATCGACCCGGCAGCCGCCACCGCCACCACGCCCAGCGCGGTCACCACCGCCGCGGGCGCGACCAGCGCTCGCAGCCGGTCGGCGCGCCGGTCGACGAAGTGCGCGATGAGATTGCCCTGCATGGCGGTGAGCGGAACCATCAGCGGTGCGCGCGTCAACGTCACCGCGAGGATCACCACGCCGCCGGTGGCCCCGAGGTCCGCGCGCCCCGACGTCACCTTCAGCAGCACCGGGAACCCCATGACCAGCACGGCGCTGGCTCCCGCGGCGGCGATCGCGTGGCCGGTGCCGCGCAGGAAGCTCCACGTGGTGCCCGCCGCTGACCGCCGGCCCGCGGCCCGCGCCGCGGGCGACACCAGCAGCAGGACGAGCCACGCCACCGCCCCGGCCACCGTCGCCCACAGAAAGCCGGCGAGCCCCCAGCCGAGCAAGAAGGTCGCCGCCGCCACGGTGACCCGCAGCGCCGCGTCGGTGACGATGAGCGCGCCGTACTCGCTCCAGCGGCCGACGCCGGCCAGCGCCCCGAGCAGCGTGGCGTGGATGCAGAACCCGGCGAGCCCGACCGCCAGCAGCGCCACGCTCAGCCGCGGCTCCTCGACGAACACCGGCTTCGCCCACAGCACCGCGGTGCCGGCGATCGCCACCGCTGCGGCCACGCCGACGCCCGCCGCGACCCGCAGCGGACGGACCTGCGGGCCGGGCGGAACGTCGGGCCCGGTGAGCCGGATCTCGCGGGTGGTCTCCTGCAGCAGTCCGTTCGCGGCGCCCGCGACCAGTCCGAACGCACCCCAGAACACGCCGAACACCGAGAACCCGGCGGGCTCCAGGTCCCGCGCCGCCAGGTAGAGCACCGCATAGCCGCACAGCGCCTGCAGCACGGTGGCCACCCCGACGCGCGCGACGCTGGAGCGGGTGACCGGGCCGGGCGTCGCGCCGGCGTCGGTCACCGCCGCTCCGGCAGGTCGGGCACCGGCGTCGCGTACAGCCAGGCGTCCCACAGCGCGTCGAGCGACTCGCTGCTGTACTCGGCGGCCAGGAGGGTGAAGTCGTCGGTGACGACGGTCCCGTGGCGGTGTCGCGACACCCACTGCCGCAGCAGCGCGAAGAAGTCGTCGTCACCGAGCCGGGCGCGCAGCGCGTGCAGGGTCAGCGCGCCGCGCTTGTAGACGCGGTCGTCGAACATGTCGGCGGGACCGGGGTCGGCGAGCACCAAGTCCTGCGGGGAGTCGCGCAGCCGCCGGTGATACCGCTTCGCGAGCTCGTCGGCGCCCGGGCCGCCGGACGCCTCGGACCACAGCCACTCGGCGTAGCAGGCGAAGCCCTCGTGCAGCCAGATGTCGCGCCACCGGCGCACGGTCACCGCGTTGCCGAACCACTGGTGCGCGAGCTCGTGGGCGATCAGCCGCTCCGACGCCCGGTCGTCGCCGCAGTGGTTCGCGCCGAAGATCGACAAGCCCTGGGCTTCGAGCGGGATCTCGAGGTCGTCGTCGGTGACCACCACGGTGTAGCCGCTCCCCAGCGGATACGGCCCGAACGCCTCGACGAACACCTCCATCATCTGCGGCTGACGCGCAAAGGCGTGGCTGAAGTCGCGGTGCAGCCGCTTCGGGACGGCGGCCGACATCGCCACCGGCGACGACGCGAGCCGGTGCTGCTCGTAGCGCCCGATCTGCAGCGTCACCAGGTAGGTCGACGTCGGTTCGGAGAGCTCATAGGTCCAGGTGGTGTGCCCTGCCCGCACCCGCTTCGACACCAGCTCGCCGTTGGCGACGACGCGGTAGGGCGAGTCGGCGGTGACCCGGATGCGGTAGCCGGCCTTGGAGCTCGGATGGTCGTCGCAGGGAAACCACGACGGCGCGCCGTTGGGTTGGCCGGCCACCAGCGCCCCGTCGGTCAGCTCCTCGAAACCGACGTCGCCCCACGGTGATCGGATGGGCCGTGGGCTGCCGCCGTAGCGGACGGCGACGCGCAGCTCCTCGTCGGCCGGCACCGGGTGTTTCAGCGCCACCCGCAGCTTGCCGCCGGACACCGAGAACCGTTGCGGCCGAGAACCGTTCACCGACACCTTGGACACCGAGAGCGAGTCGGCCAGATCGAGGGTGAAGCCGCTCAGCTCGCTGTCGGCCACGGCGGAGATCGTCGCGGTGCCGGTGAGCCGGTTCGCCGGCACCTTGTAGTCCAGGTCGAGGTCGTAGTGCGTCACCCGGTACCCGGCGTTGCCGCTGCCGGGCACGTACGGATCGATGCCGTCGGCGTGCTTCTTCACGCGGCGGCGCCCGCCGCGGCGGCCCTCGGCGCCGACCGTGCCCGCTTGCCGCGCTCGTTCCACGGCGCGATCGGATTGCCCTGCCAGCGTGTGGAATCCGGCACGACGTCGCCGCGCATCACCAGCGACGCCGGGCCGACGGTGGCGCCCATCCCGACGCGGGCGGCGGGCAGCGCCACACAGTGCGGCCCCAGCGTGGCGCCCGGCTCCAGCACGACCGTGTCGAGCCGCATCACGCGGTCGTGGAACAGGTGGGTCTGCACGACGCAACCCCGGTTGACGGTGGCCGCCCGGCTCAGCGTCACCAGGTCGGCTTCGGGCAGCCAGTACGTCTCACACCACACGCCGCGGCCCACCGTGGCGCCCAGCGCCCGCAGCCACAGGTTCATCACCGGTGTGCCCGCCGCGGCGCGCGCGAACCACGGCGCCGCCACCGTCTCGACAAAGGTGTCCGACACCTCGTTGCGCCACACGAACGACGACCACAGCGGGTGATCGGTCGGCCGAATGCGGCCCACCAGCAGCCACTTCGCGATCACCGCCGCCGCGCCGGCGACCGCGCCCGCCGCCAGCAGCACGAGCCCGCCCGCGGCGGCCGCCCAGCCGTAGCCGGCCGCGCCCGCGATCGCCTGCAACGCGCCCAGCACCGCGAGCCCGATGGCGAAGCTGACGACCACCGGGATCAGCCGGCACGTCTCGACGGCGCCGCGGCGCACCCGCAGCGCCACCGACGGGTGGAACGTGCGGCTGTCGTCGGTCTGAGTCACCTTGCGGCGCAACCGGATCGGCGGGCTCCCCAGCCACGACGAACCGGTCTTGGCCTTGGCGGGCGTCGCCGACAGCACCGCGACGAGGCCGTAATCCGGCACGCGGCGGCCCGGCTGGGTGATGCCGGAGTTGCCGAGGAACGCCCGGGTGCCGACGGTGGCCGTCGCGGCGTGGATCCAGCCGCCGCCGAGCTCGTAGGAGGCGACCATCGTGTCGTCGGCGAGGAAGGCGCCGTCCTCGATCACGGTGAACTTCGGGGTCAGCAGCACGGTCGAGATCTCGGTGCCGCGGCCGACCCTCGCGCCGAGCAGCCGCAGCCACCCCGGCGTCAGCAGGCTGGCGTACAGCGGGAACAGATAGTCGCGGGCGGCGTCGAGCAGCCGCTCGGTGGCCCACAACTGCCAGCCCACGCGGCTGCGCACCGGGTGGTAGCCCTCGCGCAGGCCCACGGCCAGCAGCCGCACGCCGACGACGGTCAGCACGGCGTAGGTGGCCAGCGCCACCAGCGTCGCGACCGGCGACCACGCCAGCGCCGGAACGACGGCGTCGGCCAGCCGATCGGTGTCGCGGACCGCCCAGCCGACCACCGCCAGGCCGGCCGCCAGCGCCACCAGCGGCAGCCCGCCGAGCAGCAGCGACGTCACGCCGTAGGCCACCGCCCAGGCCGGTGCCCGCGGCGGCCGCCGCTGCGGCCAGGGATGGCGCACCTTGCCCGATTTCACGGCCGGCGAGCCGCGCCAGTGCTGACCGCTCTTCACCTTGCCCACCACACCCGATCCGGCGGCGACGTCGGCGTCCTTACCGATCACCGCCCCGGGGAACAGCGTGCTGCGCGCCCCGATCGTGGCGTCGTTGCCGATCGTGATGCGCCCGACGTGGAAGCGGTCGCCGTCGACCCAATGGCCCGACAGGTCGACCTCGGGTTCGACGGAGCAGCGATGGCCCAGCGTCAGCAGCCCGGTGACCGGCGGCGCCGAATGCAGGTCGACGCCCTTGCCGATGGTGTTGCCGAGCGCGCGGGCGTAGTAGACCAGCCACGGGGCGCCGGCCTGGTTCTCCGCGCCGCTGGCCGCGGCGAGCCGTTCGGCCAGCCACACCCGCAGGTGCACGCTCCCGCCCCGGGGATAGCTGCCCGGTTCCAGCGCGCCGACCAAGATGCGGGCGAAGAACACCGCGATCGCCATGCGGCCCGGCGGCGTGACGACGAGCAGGAACGCGATCAGCACGAGCCGCCAGTCGACGGTGACCGTCCACGGCACCACCCGCAGCGCGTCCGCGACGTTGTTGGCGACGGCGAGCCAGGTCAGCCACTGCAGCGCGGTCAGCGTGGCCAGCGGCACGGCCGCCAGCAGCTGCGCGGCCTGCATCAGGCGGGGCGTCGGGCGCACCACGCGCGCTTCGACGGGCGGGGGAGGGGCGAGCGTGTCGAGGTATTCGGCGAGCGAACCCAACCGCGGGTGGTCGTAGAGGTCGGCGACCGTCACCTGCGGGAAGCGCTCCCGCAGCCGCGCCACGAGTTGCGCGGCCGACAGCGAACCGCCGCCGGACGCGAAGAAGTCGGCCTGCGGACCGTCGACCGGGGTGGCCAGCACGTCGCGCCACAGCGTCGCCAGCCAGCCCTGCGTGCCGCCGAGGTCCGGCACGGCGTCGTCGGCGGCGTCCGCGCCGGGCGGCGGCCACGGCAGCGCGTCGCGGTCGACCTTGCCGGACGTGCGGGTCGGCAGCTCATCGACGCGCACCAGCCGCGGCACCAGCGCGGCGGGCAGCGAGGCGGTGAGAGCGTCGCGGGCCGCCGCGAGGTCGAAATGCGGATCGGTCGACACCACGTAGCCGACCAGCAGCGGCGTCCCGCTCGCCGTCGTGCGCACGGCCGCGGCGCCGCCGGTCACACCGGGCAGGCGCAGCAGGGCGGCGTCGACCTCGCCGAGCTCGATGCGCCGGCCGCCGACCTTCACCTGGTCGTCGGCGCGGCCGACGAACACCAGCCCGTCGGGCTGCAGCCGCACCAGGTCGCCGCTGCGGTAGGCGCGGCTCCAGCCCAGCGACTCCATCGGCGCGAAGGCCTCGGCATCCTTGGCCGGATCGAGGTACCGCGCCAGGCCGACCCCGCCGATCACCAGCTCGCCCACCTCGCCGTCGGCCACCGGCTCGCCGTTGCGGTCGACGACCGCGAGATCCCAGCCGGGCAGCGGCAGCCCGATGCTCACCGGCGCGCGGCCGTCGAGCCGGGCCGCGCTCGCCACCACCGTCGCCTCGGTGGGGCCGTAGGTGTTCCACACCTCGCGGCCGGCGTCACCGACCGCGAGGCGTTCGGCCAGCTCCGGCGGGCACGCCTCGCCGCCCAGGATCAGCAGCCGCACCGATTCGAGCGCCTCGGCGGGCCACAGCGACGCCAGCGTCGGCACCGTCGACACCACCGTCACCTCCCGCGCCACCAGCCACGGTCCGAGGTCCATGCCGCTGCGCACCAGCGAGCGGGGTGCGGGCACCAGGCAGGCGCCGTGCCGCCACGCCAGCCACATCTCCTCGCAGGACGCGTCGAACGCCACCGACAGCCCCGCCAGCACGCGGTCGCCGGGTCCGAGCGGATCCGCCTGGCAGAACAGTGTCGCCTCGGCGTCGACGAAGGCCGCCGCGCTGCGGTGCGTCACCGCGACGCCCTTCGGCGTGCCCGTGGAGCCCGAGGTGAAGATGATCCAGGCGTCGTCGCGGGACAGCGGCGGCGACGCTCGCCAGCCCCGCGACGCGCCCGGGCGTCGCACCAGGCCCTGCTCGGTGATCACCGCGACCACCTGTGCCTCGCCGAACACCAGCTCGGCGCGCTCGGGCGGATCGTCGGCGTCCACCGGGACATAGGCGGCGCCGGTCGCCAGGACCGCGAGGATGGCGACGTAGAGCGCATAGCTGCCCGAGGGCATGCGGATGCCGATGCGGTCGCCGCGCCCGATGCCGCGCGCCGCGAGCCAGCGCACGCTCTCCTCGATGTCGGTGATCAGCTCGGCGTAGGTGAGCTGGACCGAGCCGTCGTCGATGGCGGGCGCCGAGGGGTGGCGCGCGGCGGTGTCGTACAGGATGTCGACGAGGGTCCGGGGCGTCGGCGCGGACCGCGACCGCAGGTACTGCGCCGGTATCTCGCTCATCGCCACGAGGAGAGAACCTACTCATGCCGCCGCTCGCGGTCCCGGCAGCGCCACAGCGGCTTGACCCGATCGTCATCGAGCGGCAACGCCCGGTGCCGCACCGCGCCGCGGTGCCTGCCACACTGTAGGGGGAGGGGAGTATTCCTTCGCCGCGACGTCGTCATCACGTCGGCCATCGGAGGCCGACCGGCGCGCGGGCCGCCAGCGGCGGTGGAAGAGACCTTCGGCGTGCTGTCGACGACCGGAGGTACCCGTTGAACGTTTCCAACCTCGAGTGGGCCGTCACGATCGGCGTGACCATTGCGGTCCTGCTGTTCGACGTGGTGGCCATCGCCCGCCGCCCCCACGAACCGTCGATGAAGGAATGCGCCATCGCGCTGTCCGTATACGTCGGACTCGCGGTGATCTTCGGCGTGTGGGTGTGGTTCTTCCACGGCGGCAACTACGGCATCGAATTCTTCGCCGGCTGGCTCACCGAATACAGCCTGTCCGTGGACAACCTGTTCATCTTCCTGATCATCGTGGCGAGCTTCAACGTGCCCAGGAAGTATCAGCAGGAGGCGCTGATGGTCGGCATCATCCTGGCGCTGATCTTCCGCGGCATCTTCATCGCGCTCGGCGCGGTCGCCATCAACAACTTCTCGTGGGTGTTCTACATCTTCGGCGCGTTCCTGGTGTACACCGCGATCAACCTGGCCCGCGACACCGACCACGACGACGACGGCGACAACCGCGTCGTCACGTTCGCCCGCAACCACCTGACGCTCACCGACCGCTGGGACGGCCTGAAGCTGTGGGTCAAGGAGGACGGCAAGCGCCTGATGACGCCGATGTTCCTGGTGATCGTCGCGCTGGGCACCACCGACCTGATCTTCGCGCTCGACTCGATCCCGGCGATCTACGGCCTCACCCAGGAGCCGTACCTGGTCTTCACCGCCAACGTGTTCGCGCTGATGGGCCTGCGCCAGCTGTACTTCCTGCTCGGCGGGCTGGTCAAGCGGCTGGTCTACCTGTCCTACGGGCTGGCGTTCATCCTCGCGTTCATCGGCGTGAAGCTCGTGCTGCACGCGCTGCACGAGAACGAATTGCCGTTCATCAACGGCGGCGAGCACGTGCCCGTCCCGGAGATCCCGACGCTGCTGTCCCTGGGCGTCATCGTCGTCACGCTGATCGTCACCACCGTCGCCAGCCTCTACCGCACCCGCAACCTGCTCAAAGCGGCCGAGGAAGCGCAAGCCGCCGACACCTCGTCGGAATAGCGGCGCCCGGGCCGGGGTTGCGGTCGCCATGAGCACAATCGGTGACCGCTGCTCCGGCCGGGCCTAGCGTGGCCGCGATGAGCACGCGCGCACTGCGGATCTTCGTCGACGAGGCCGCGGGCTGGGACGAGTTGACCGCGGGCGGCACGCCCGTCACCCGCTTCGGCGCCCCCGACCTGCAGCAGGCGCAACGCGCCGGTAGGGAGATCGCCGGCGACGCCGTCGCGGACCTGCGCGTCCTCATCGCCGACGACTACCCGACGGCCCGCCGCCGGGCGCTGGGGCTTTCGGACAGCGCGGCGGACGGGCTGCGCTACGTCGGCACCCTCGACGGGCTCACCGGGCTGATCGCGGACATCTTCATGGCCGCGGTCGCCGACGGCGTGACGCTGCTGCCGCTGGTCGCCGGCGACGACGTGCGCGGGTGGGCCACCGCCGTGCTCGCCCGACTTCCCGACCGGCTACCGGTCGCCCGCGCCGCCTGAGGCGCCTCCCTGGGACGTGGCACGGGTCACAGCGGGGTTTGACACGCCCGGGCAGCGTGGAACCTCAGGGCCAGTGCACGAGCCTCGCCGCGAGAGCTCGAAACCAGACGTCAGGGAGGGTGCATGACACAGCACGATCAGGCAGGGCAGGCCCGCAAGGGTCT
This sequence comes from Mycobacterium sp. MYCO198283, assembly GCF_021213805.1. Lineage (GTDB taxonomy): Bacteria > Actinomycetota > Actinomycetes > Mycobacteriales > Mycobacteriaceae > Mycobacterium. The sequence goes on along the minus strand of NZ_JAJQJI010000001.1, from coordinate 783,499 downwards.
CATCGACACCGTGAAGGGCAAGGCCAAGGAGGTCGCCGGGGCGGTCACGGGTAACGATTCGCTGACCGCCGAGGGCCAGCTGGAGCAGGCGCAGGCCGAGCAGCGGCGCGAGGCGGACACCAAGGCGGCGCTGGCCGACGCCGAGAGCCAGGAGGCGCGCGAGCAGGTCGCCGAGGCCCGTAAGGTTGCCACCCAGGAGCGCGTCGAGGCCGCCGCCGACGCCGCGGCGGCCGAGCGCGCAGCCAAGGCCGACGCCGAGGCCCGCAAGCGCCAGGCCGAGCAGGCCAGCCAGCAGGACGCCGCCCGGCAGAAGGCGCAGGCCGAGGTGGAGGCGCAGCGCAAGGCGCAGGCCGTCACCGCCGAGGAGCGGGCCGAGATCCGCGACGCCGCCGAAGAACTGGTGGACGCCGCCGACGAGCACCGCGCGCAGGTGAAGGCCGCCGACAACGCCGAAGCCGAGGCCGAGCGGCTGCGCCGGGAGGCCGAGAGCCTGTCGGACGACGCGAAGCTCAGCTGACCTACCACCCCACAGGAGAAATCAATGAAGATCACCGATGTGCCGTTCGCGGTACTGCGCTTCCAATATTCGCTGGCCCGCTACCCGCTGGAACTCATCGAGACCCGGGTGTTCTCGCGGTTGAACGAGGAGACGCCGGCCCGGCTGTTCTACGAGCGGTCGCTGGGCATGCTCGACGCCACCGTCGGCGGCGCGCTGAAGGACGACGAGCTGGCCCAGCGCGGTGCCGCGCTGCTCGAGCGCAGTGACGCCCTGAGCCGCGCCGCGCAGCTGGAGGCCGACGCCAAGCGGAAGCGCAACCAGGCCGACCAATCGCTCAAGGCCACCCGCGAGGAGGTCGTCGAGGAGCAGAAGCAGGCCCGCGAGGAGGCGCAGCGCGAGGTCAAGGAGGCCTACAGCGACGCGCAGGACCGCAAGAAGGCCGCCGAGGCGAACGCGCAGAAGCGTGCCGCCGCGGCCAAGCAGCAGGCCGACGAGCTCGCCGAGCAGCGGGTGAAGGCCGCCGAGAAGAACAAGCGTCAGGAGCAGGCGCGCGCCGAGAAGATCGAGGAGCGGGCCGCCGAGGCCGCCGACAAGAAGCTCGACGACGCCCGCGACAAGCGGGTCGCCGCGACGCAGAAGCGGGCCGAGGCCAACCGGGTCGAGGAGCTCGCCGACGCCGAGAAGGACAAGCGGCGGGCCGAGAACAGCTGATTTCTGCCGCAACGACGAAACCCCCGGGTTACGCCCGGGGGTTTCGCGCGTCAGAGGGTCAAGGCGTCAGAGGGTCAAGGCGTCAGAGGGTCAAGGCGTCAGCCGCCCCAGTTGTCGTAGCCGCCGTCGGGCCCGAGCATCCGCTCCAGCCGGGTGCGGTTGATCTTCGCCAGCTCGTTGCGGATGACCTTGCGCTCGGTCTCGTAGTCGTTGTGCAGCCGGCCGGCGACCGTCGCCAGCACGGCGTCGGCGTCGGCCCCGTCGACGTACATCACGAACGGCGACCCGAAGCGCTCGCGGTAGCGCCGGGCGGTGTCGTGCAGCTCGGCCATGGTCTCCGACCGGTCGTCGCGCACCGCGCACGGCTCGTGGCGCGAGCGGACGCTGCCCGGCCGCCGCCCGATGTCCGGATACGCTTCGAGGATCGTGTCGACCGTCTCCTCGGGCAGCGCGAACAACAGGTCGTCGGCCCGGCGGTAGAGCGCCTCGCGGTCGGCGTAGGGCCGGCCCCGGGCGAGGTCGCCGGCCAGCGTCACGCAGTTGCAGCACTCGTACAGCGCGTGCACGGCCTTCTGGAAGGGCATGGCGTTGAAGGTCTCCAGACCCAGACCCTGGTGCAGCAGCATGGGATACCTCCTGTGCACTTCATGATCAGTTCTGCACAGTCGGCACGCCATCCCCCCGAGCCGAAATTGACGCGCGCTTAACGACGCGTAACGCGCCCGTAGCACACCCGCTCAGTGCTGCGGCGCGTACCGCTCCTGCGAGCGCGTGACCTCGGCCTCGGCCTCCTCGCGACCGACCCAGTCGGCCGCCTTGACGTACTTGTTGGGCTCGAGGTCCTTGTAGTGGACGAAGAAGTGCTTGATGACCTCGAGCTCCTCGGCGGGCACGTCGCCCACGTCCTGGATGTGGTCCCAACGCTTGTCGCCCGCAGGCACGCACAACACCTTGTCGTCGCCGCCCGCCTCGTCGACCATCTTGAACATCGCCACCGGACGCGCCTCGACGATCACGCCGGGAAACACCGACTGCGGCAACAGCACCAGCGCATCGAGTGGATCGCCGTCCTCGCCCAGGGTGTGCTCGATGAACCCGTAGTCGGTCGGGTAGGCCATCGAGGTGTAGAGATAGCGGTCGAGCCGCACCCGGCCGGTCTCGTGATCCACCTCGTACTTGTTGCGCTGACCCTTGGGGATCTCGATGGTCACGTCGAATTCCACGAACAGGGCTCCTTTGCGTCCGGCGGCGTCCGGGGGTCAACCATAGTGGAGCCGTTACCCTGCTGGTGAGCGCGCCGTGGCCGCTCGGCCGCGCGGATGAGGACAGGGGACCCATGCGTCGGATCCGCGGACGCCGCCGCGTCACCCACGTGGTGCTCGCCGCCGCCGTGCTGGTGCTCACCGCAGTGCTGATCGGCGTGGCCGCGTTCATCGCCGGCGGCAGCCCGTCGCGCGGCAACGCCCCGGCCGTGCCCGCCGCGCCGGCGCCGGTGCGGGCCGATCCGGCGGTGGTGCCGGTCGCCGACACCGCGCCCGAACCGACCCGCCAGGGCCTCGCCGCGGCGCTGCTCGCGGCGCTCGACAATCCCGACCTCGGGCGCTTCGGCGTCCGCGTCGCCGACGCCCTCACCGGCGACGAGCTGCTCGACCGCAACGCCGGCGAGCCGCTGCTCCCCGCGTCGACGAACAAGGTGCTGACCGCCGCGGCGGCGCTGCTGACCCTGCCGACCGACGCCCGGTTCACCACCACCGTCACCAGCGGCGACCGGCCGGGCGTCGTGGTGCTGGTCGGCGGCGGCGACCCGACCCTGTCGGCGGCGCCCGGCGACGACGACACCTGGTATCGCGACGCCGCCCGGATCTCCGACCTCGCGGCGCAGGTCAAGGCCACCGGCGTGCCGGCGAGGGACGTCGTCGTCGACACCGGCGCCTACACCGGGCCGACCATGGCGCCCGGCTGGGACCCGGCCGACATCGAGGGCGGCGACATCGCCCCGATGGAAGCGGTCATGCTCGACGGCGGGCGCACCCAGCCCGTCAGCGTCGACTCGGCGCGGTCCACCACGCCGGCGCTGGACGCCGGGCGGGCGCTGGCCGTCGCGCTGGGCGCCGACCCGGCCACCGTGCGGCTGGGCGCCGCGCCGCCCGACGCCCGCCGGTTGGCGGCCGTTCAGTCGCCGCCACTGGTAGACCGGTTGAGAGACATGATGAACCAGTCCGACAACGTGATGGCCGAGAGCATCGGTCGCGAGGTGGCGGCGGCGTCCGGCAAGCCGGTGAGCTTCGCGGGCGCGACGGCCGCCGTCGGCGAACACCTGCGCCAGGCAGGCGTCGACCTGACCGGGGCGGTGCTCGTCGACTCCAGCGGGCTGTCCTGGAACGACCGGCTGGCCGCCCGGACGCTCGACGAGGTGGTCGGTGCGGCCGCTGGGCCCGGGCAACCGCGACTGCGGCTGTTGCTCGACGCGCTGCCGATCGCCGGCGGGAGCGGAACGCTGTCCAACCGCTATCACGACACCGATCTCGGCCGCGACGCCGCCGGCTGGCTGCGCGCCAAGACCGGATCGCTGAGCGCCGTCAACGCGCTCGCGGGCGTCGTCACCGACCGCAGCGGCCGGGTGCTGACGTTCGCGATCATCTCCAACGACGCCGGACCCACCGGCCGCACCGCGCTCGACACCCTCGCCGCCACCCTGCGCACCTGCGGGTGCGGCCAGTGAGCCCGCGCAGCGGCGGGTCGCTGTCCGTCGGCGCCGTCGTCGACTGGGACTTCGCCGCCGCCACCGGCGCCCGGCTGGCCCGGCCGGCACCGCCCACCACCGACTACACCCGCGAGCAGTCGATCGCCGAGCTCGCCGAGGCCTCGCGGCGCGCCGAGCAGCCGGTGCGCGACGTCACCCGGCTCGCCGTGCCCGGCGACGCGCCCGCCGCCCGGATCGTCGACCGGCCGCAGTGGGTCCGGGCCGCCGCACACTCGATGCGGACCATGACCGGCGGCTCCGCGGACGACTCGCCGGGACTGCTGCGCGGCCGCCTCACCGGCGCCCAGACCGGCGCGGTGCTCGCGTTCGTGTCGTCGGGCATCCTCGGGCAATACGACCCGTTCGGCTCCGGCGGGCCGGACGGCGGCGGTGTGCTGCTGCTGGTGTACCCGAACGTCATCGCCGTCGAGCGCCAGCTGCGGGTGCGCCCCACCGATTTCCGGATGTGGGTCTGCCTGCACGAGGTGACGCACCGCGTGCAGTTCGCCGCCAACCCCTGGCTGGCCGGCTATATGTCGTCGACGCTGCGGGTGCTCACCGAGGATGCCGCCGACGACATGGGCGCCATGGTCGGCCGGCTCGGCGACTTCCTGCGCGACCGGCGAAACGGCAAGCGCGACAACGGCTCCGACGGCATCATCGGGCTGCTGCGCGCCGTGCAGGCCGAACCGCAGCGCGAGGCGCTCGACCGGATGCTGGTGCTGGGCACGCTGCTCGAAGGCCACGCCGACCACGTCATGGACGCCGTCGGGCCGGCCGTCGTGCCGTCGGTGGCGACCATCCGGCACCGCTTCGAGGAACGTCGGCGCCGCCACCAGTCACCGCTGCAGCGGCTGCTGCGGGCGCTGTTGGGCATCGACGCCAAGATGAGCCAGTACACCCGCGGCAAGGCGTTCGTGGACGCCGTCGTCGCAGACGTCGGCATGGAGCGCTTCAACACCGTGTGGACCAACCCCGACACGTTGCCGCTGCCCGACGAGATCGACGAGCCGCGCCGGTGGATCGACCGGGTGCTCTAGCGCAGCTGCGGCGCGCGGTGACGGAGTTCGCCGCGCGCCCCGGCATCCCGGAGGGGAGCTGGTGCGTGGCCCTGTCCGGTGGCGCGGACTCGCTCGCGCTCACCGCCGCGGCCGCCGCCGTCCGGCCCACGGTGGCGCTGATCGTCGACCACGGGCTGCAGGCCGGCTCGGCGGCGGTCGCCGCCCGGGCGCGCGAACAAGCGTCCCAGCTGGGATGCGTTGCCGCACAGCTGCTGACGGTGACGGTCGGCGGCCCGGGCGGGCCGGAGGCGGCAGCCCGCGCCGCGCGCTACGACGCGCTCGACGCCGCCCGCGACGGCGCGCCGGTGCTGCTGGGCCACACCCTCGACGACCAGGCCGAGACCGTGCTGCTGGGCCTGGGCCGAGGCGCCGGCCCGCGGTCGCTGGCCGGGATGCGGCCGTACCGGCCGCCGTGGGGCCGCCCGCTGCTGGGGGTGCGGCGCACGGTGACCGCGGCCGCCTGCGCCGAGCTGGGCGTGACGCCGTGGCAGGACCCGCACAACGACGACCCGCGGTACCGGCGGGTCCGGCTGCGATCCGAGGTGCTGCCGCTGCTGGAGGACGTGCTGGGCGGCGGGGTGGCCGAAGCGCTCGCCCGCACCGCGACGGCGCTGCAGGAGGACGGCGACGCACTCGACGCGCTGGCGGCCGGCCACACCGGCGACGAGCTGGCGGTCGCGGAGCTGATCGACCAGCCCGCCGCGGTCCGGCGGCGAATCATCCGCGGCTGGCTCCTGGCCCGCGGCGCCGTCGACCTCAAAGACGTGCAGCTGCGGGGTGTCGAGGAACTGGTCACCGCCTGGCGCGGACAGGGCGGCGTGGCCGTCGGCTCCCCGCGGCGCCGGCAGCGGCTCGTCGCCCGCCGCCGCGACGGCGCGCTGACGCTGGTCGTCGAAGGAGTCTGACTCGCCGCGCCCCGCGCGCGCATGGCACGCTGAGGGCGTGCAGGAGCAATCGGCGGAGCTCTATCCCGATGACATCAAGTCGGTACTGCTCAGCAAAGAACAGATCGACACCAGGACCGCCGAACTGGCGGCCGCGATCGCCGACCACTACCGCGCCACCAGCGGCGGACAGGACCTGCTGCTCGTCACGGTGCTCAAGGGCGCGGTCATGTTCGTCACCGACCTCGCCCGGTCCATCCCGTTGCCGGTGCAGCTGGAGTTCATGGCCGTCAGCTCCTACGGCTCGTCCACGTCGTCGTCGGGCGTCGTGCGGATCCTCAAGGACCTCGACCGCGACATCCACGACCGCGACGTCCTGATCGTCGAGGACATCGTGGACTCCGGGCTCACCCTGTCGTGGCTGTTGCGCAACCTCGCGACGCGGCGGCCGCGTTCCCTGCAGGTGTGCACGCTGCTGCGCAAACCCGACGCCGTGCGCGCCGACGTCGACATCGCGTTCGTGGGCTTCGACATCCCCAACGAGTTCGTCGTCGGCTACGGCCTCGACTACGCCGAGCGCTACCGGGACCTGCCGTTCATCGGCACGCTCGAGCCGCGCGTCTACGAGCCCTGATCAGTCCAGCTGCCAGATGACCGTGACGGCGAACGACACGGTCTGCTGACCCGGTTCGAGCGGCACGGCCTCGCTCATCGCGGGCGCCGGCGTCTTCGTCGCGACCGGCGGCGGGCCACCCGACTCCGAGATCGAGATGACCCTCCCGAGCGACAGCCCCGACAGCTTGGCGTACTGCTCGGCGCGGGCCTTCGCGTCGTTGAAGGCGCGGGCACGGGCGTCCTGCACCAGCCGCGAATCGTCGCTGAACGTGTAGCCGACCGAGTTGATGCGGATGGCGTCGCCGCCGGTGTTGGTGACGATCGCGATGACCTGCGGGGCGTCGCGGATGTCGCGGATGGTGACGTCGATGCCGTTGACGGCCCGGTAGGCGACGATGGTCTGGCCGTTGGGCGCGGGCGGCACCGGGGTGCCGGTGCTCTGCGTGGTGCTGCCCGTCGCGTCGGCGGCCGGGCCGTACTGCGGCTGCAGGCTCAACTGGGCGGTGCTGATGTCCTTGCGGTCGACGCCGGCGTCGGTGAGCGCGGTGATGACCCGCTGCTGACGCTCGCTGGCCTGGTCCATCGCGGTGCGGGCGTCCGGCGCGGCGATCTCGACGGCCACCGACGCGTTCAGCAGGTCCGGCGTGCCCGACACCGTGCCCTCGCCGACCACGGTGACCTGGCGGTTGTCCGCGCTCGGGGTGAGCGACCCCGAGCCGCCCGGCGCATCGCAGGCCACCAGCGTGGCGGCCGACGACCCGACGGCGAGACAGGCGAGGAAGCGGCGCACACGGACCATGGCTGGCACCCTAGCGCCTCACCGCATCACCGGTTTCGGCCCGAACGCACCGTCTCGTCGAGGAACGTCAGCAGCGCGTCGTTGACCTCCTGCGGCCGCTCCTGCTGCACCCAGTGCCCGGCGCCGTCCAGCAGCACCTCGCGGTACGGCCCGCCGATCACCTCCGCCGCGCGGTCGCGCCGCGTGAACAGCAGCACCGGGTCGGCGCTGCCGCCCAGGAACATCGCCGGCGCCACGATGCGGGCGTCGGCGAGGTGTTCGGTGGTCTCCCAGTTGCGGTCGTAGTTGCGGTACCAGTTCAGCCCGCCGGTGAAGCCCGTCCGCGCGAACACCTCGCCGTAGTGGGCGACCTCGTCGGCGGTGATCCAGTCCGGCAGCGGCGGCAGGCGGTCCGGGTCGGATGCGCCGCCGATGCCCGCCGACAGGTCGGCGAACAGCTGGTGCATGGTCGCGGTGGGGTCGGCGGCCATGGCCTGGTCGGCGGGGCCGCGCTCCTGGAAGCGCAGCATGTAGAAGTCGTCGCCGAGCTTTGCCCGCCACGCCTCGGTGGGCCGGCTACGCGGCCGGGGGATCGGCGGCACGCTCATCCCGACCACCGCGGCCACCCGCTCGGGGTGCAGCAGCGCCAGCTGCCACACCACCAGGGCGCCCCAGTCGTGGCCGACGAATGCCGCCCGCTCGGCGCCCGCGTCGTCGAGCAGTCCGACGAGGTCGCCGGTCAGCGCGTGGATGTCGTAGGCCTCGACCTCCGCCGGGATCGAGGAGCCGCCGTAGCCGCGCTGGTCCGGGGCGAGCACGCGATAGCCGGCCGCCGCCAGCGCCGGAATCTGGTGCCGCCACGAATAGGCCAACTCGGGGAAGCCGTGCGCGAGCACCACGACGGGCCCGCCCGGCTCACCGGCCTCGACCACCCGCAGCGTGACGTTCCCGAGGTCGACGAGCCGTTCGGTCTGTTGCATGGCGCCAGCCAATCACAGCGCGGCGGTGGTTTACCGGGGCGGCGGGCGCGGCTACCCGGCGGCCATGCAACTGCTCGGCGGGCGCTATGAGCTGCGCGGCGCGCTCGGCAGCGGCGGGATGGCGCAGGTCTGCGACGGGTGGGACCGGCGGCTGCACCGGCCGGTGGCGGTGAAGCTGCTGCATCCGGCGCTCACCGCGCAGCAGGACGCGCGGCGGCGGTTCTGCGACGAGGCACGCTCGGCGGCCGCCCTCAACCACCCGAACATCGTCGCGGTCCACGACTACGGCGAGCACGACGGCACGCCCTACATCGTGATGGAGCGGCTGCCGGGCGAATCGCTCGCCGACCGCATCGCCGCGGGTCCGCTGCGGCCCGAGGTCGTCCGCAGCGTGCTCGACGACGTGCTCGCCGCGCTGGCGGCCGCGCACGCGGCGGGCGTGCTGCACCGCGACATCAAGCCGGGCAACATCCTGTTCACCGGCGACGGTGACCGCGTCAAGCTCGCCGACTTCGGCATCGCCAAGACGGCGGGCGCCGCGCTGACCGCGACCGGCCAGCTCGTCGGGACCATCGCATACCTGAGCCCCGAACGGCTCAACGGCGCCCCGGCGTCGGTTGCCGACGACCTCTACGCCGTGGGCGTCACCGCCTACGAGGCGCTGGTCGGCGAGCGCGCCTACCCGTTCGACCATCCCGGCACGCTGGCCCGGGCGATCACGGCCGGTCCGCCGCCGCCGCTCGCGAGCCGCCGCCGCGACGTCGACCCGCAGCTCGCCGCGGTCGTCGACCGCGCGCTCGCCACCGACCCGCGGCAACGGTTCGCCGACGCCCGGCAGCTGCGGGCCGCGTTCGCGGGCGCCCCGGTGTCGCCCCCGGCCGCGCGGCCCGCGACGAAGGTCATGACGTCGCTCCCGATCCCCCCGCCGGCACCGCTCGCGCCGCCGCGGCGCCCGCGTCGCAGCACCCGCACGAAGGTGCTGCTCGCCGCCGCGGCGGCCGTGGCGTTCGTCGTCTCCGCCCTGGCGCTGGCGCTCGACGCGCCGTCGACCACCCCGCACACCGTCAGCACCAGCTCGGCGCCCCCGCCGACGACAACCCCGACGCCGACCCCGACGCCGCCGACGCCGACCTCGCAGGCGCCGACCGTCGCCCCGGTCGTCGAACAGCCCGTGCCCGCCGCGCCGGGCAGCGGAAAGGGCAAGGGCAAGGGCAACGAGGGCAACGGCAAGGGCCCGAGGAAGGGTGACTGAACGGCCGACCGCGGGCGGTCACCGGAAACCCGTCGGGAACTACGGGACGTTGGTCTAGCGGTAGCCTGAAGTACCCGCTGCGTATCTGGAAGGACCTGGCCTTACGAGGGCCGATGCTTGATGAACCGCAAAACACTTATCCGCACGCTGATGGTCGTCGCGGTCGTGCTGCTGCTCGGCTGGTCGTTCTTCTACTTCAGCGACGACACCCGCGGGTACAAGCCCGTCGACACGTCGGTCGCCATGGCGCAGATCACCGGCGGCAACGTCGAGAACGCGCAGATCGACGACCGTGAACAGCAGCTGCGGCTGGACCTGAAGAACGGCAACGGCGACACCGCCGACTCCGACAAGGTCATCGCCAAGTACCCGACCGGTTACGCCGTCCCGCTGTTCGACGCGCTGAGCGCCAAGGGCGTCAAGACCAACACCGTCGTCAACCAGGGCAGCATCTTCGGCACGCTGCTCATCTACATGCTGCCGCTGCTGCTGCTCGTCGGCCTGTTCGTGATGTTCTCGCGCATGCAGACCGGCGGGCGGATGGGCTTCGGCTTCGGCAAGTCGCGCGCCAAACAGCTGTCCAAGGACATGCCGAAGACCACATTCGCCGACGTCGCCGGCGTCGACGAGGCCGTCGAAGAGCTCTACGAGATCAAGGACTTCCTGCAGAACCCGAGCCGCTACCAGGCGTTGGGCGCCAAGATCCCGAAGGGCGTGCTGCTCTACGGCCCGCCCGGCACCGGCAAGACGCTGCTGGCCCGCGCGGTCGCGGGCGAGGCGGGTGTGCCGTTCTTCACGATCTCCGGCTCCGACTTCGTCGAGATGTTCGTCGGCGTCGGCGCCTCCCGGGTGCGCGACCTGTTCGAGCAGGCCAAGCAGAACAGCCCCTGCATCATCTTCGTCGACGAGATCGACGCCGTCGGCCGGCAGCGCGGCGCCGGCCTCGGTGGCGGGCACGACGAGCGCGAGCAGACGCTCAACCAGCTGCTCGTCGAGATGGACGGCTTCGGCGACCGCCAGGGCGTCATCCTGATCGCGGCCACGAACCGGCCGGACATCCTCGACCCGGCGCTGCTGCGGCCCGGCCGCTTCGACCGCCAGATCCCGGTGTCCAACCCCGACCTCGCGGGCCGCCGGGCGGTGCTGCGGGTGCACTCGCAGGGCAAGCCGCTGGCCCCCGACGCCGACCTCGACGGCCTGGCGAAGCGCACCGTCGGCATGTCCGGCGCCGACCTGGCGAACGTCATCAACGAGGCCGCGCTGCTGACCGCCCGCGAGAACGGCACCGTCATCACCGGCCCGGCGCTCGAAGAGGCCGTCGACCGGGTGATCGGCGGGCCGCGGCGCAAGAGCCGCATCATCAGCGAGCAGGAGAAAAAGATCACCGCCTACCACGAGGGCGGCCACACGCTCGCGGCCTGGGCGATGCCCGACATCGAGCCGATCTACAAGGTCACCATCCTGGCGCGCGGCCGCACCGGCGGGCACGCGGTCGCCGTGCCCGAGGACGACAAAGGCCTGATGACGCGGTCGGAGATGATCGCCCGGCTGGTGTTCGCGATGGGTGGGCGCGCCGCCGAGGAGCTGGTGTTCCGCGAGCCGACGACGGGCGCGGTATCCGACATCGAGCAGGCGACCAAGATCGCCCGCGCGATGGTCACCGAGTACGGCATGAGCAGCAAGCTGGGCGCGGTGCGCTACGGCACCGAGCACGGCGACCCGTTCCTCGGCCGGAGCATGGGAACCCAATCGGACTACAGCCACGAAGTGGCCCGCGACATCGACGACGAGATCCGCAAGCTCATCGAGGCGGCGCACACCGAGGCGTGGGAGATCCTCACCGAGTACCGCGACCTGCTCGACACGCTGGCCGGCGAGCTGCTCGAAAAGGAGACGCTGCACCGTGCCGACCTCGAGGCCATCTTCTCCGGGGTGAAGAAGCGCCCGCGGCTCACGGTGTTCGACGACTTCGGCGGCCGGATCCCCAGCGACAAGCCTCCGATCAAGACCCCCGGCGAGCTCGCGATGGAGCGCGGCGAGCCGTGGCCGCCGCCGGTGCCGGAGCCGGCGTTCAAGAAGGCCATCGCGCAGGCGTCGGCCAACGCCGCCCAGGCACAGGGGTCGCGCGCGCCCGGCGGCAACGGCAACGGCAACGGCGCCCATGGCGGTCAGCACCCGGCGCCCGGCACCACCCAACCCGATTACGGCGCACCCGCCGGCTGGCATGCGCCCGGCTGGCCGCCGCCCAGCCAGCCGCCCTACTGGTATCCGCCCCCGCCGCAGCAGTGGCATCCGGGACAGCAGCAGCCGGGGTCCTACCCGCCGCAGCCGTATCCGCAGCAGGGTCCTCCGCAGGCCGGTGACCGGCCCGCCCACGGCGACGCGAACGAGGGAAACGGCCGGCCGCACCCGCCGGCGTGACACCCGCGACAACGAAAGAGTGGCAATGGCGCAGCTCGAGACCCACCACAACAACTCTGCGACCGTGACGAAGCGCTACCCGGTCTTCGATCAGGTGCGGGCCGAGGCCGCGGTGCGGGAGCTGTTGTACGCGGTGGGTGAGGATCCGGACCGGCCAGGGCTACAGGACACGCCCGCCCGGGTGGCGCGCGCCTACCACGAGATGTTCGCGGGTCTCTACACCGACCCGGACTCGGTGCTGGAGACCACCTTCGACGAGCAGCACGACGAGCTGGTGCTGGTGAAGCAGATCCCGATGTACTCGACCTGCGAGCACCACCTGGTGTCGTTCCACGGCGTCGCCCACGTCGGCTACATCCCCGGGGAGGACGGCCGGGTCACCGGCTTGTCGAAGCTGGCCCGCGTCGTCGACCTGTACGCCAAGCGCCCGCAGGTGCAGGAGCGTCTCACCGGCCAGATCGCCGACGCCATCATGCGCAAGCTCAAGCCGCGCGGCGTGATCGTCGTCGTGGAATGCGAGCACCTCTGCATGGCGATGCGGGGCGTGCGGAAGCCGGGTGCGGTGACCACCACCTCGGCGGTGCGGGGCCAGTTCAAGACCGACAAGGCGTCGCGGGCCGAGGCTCTGGATCTGATCCTGCGCAAGTGACCGCGGGACAGCTCCTGGTGATGGGCGTCGTCAACGTCACCGACGACTCCTTCTCCGACGGCGGCCGCTACCTCGACCCCGACCGCGCGGTGGCCCACGGGCTCGCCCTGGCCGCCGACGGCGCCGAGGTGATCGACGTCGGCGGCGAATCCACCCGGCCCGGCGCCACCCGCATCGACGCGCAGGTGGAGACGGCGCGGGTGCTGCCGGTGATCGCCGGGCTCGCCGCGAGCGGGGTCACCGTCAGCATCGACACGATGCACGCCGACGTCGCCGAGGCGGCCATCGCGCACGGCGCGCGCATCGTCAACGACGTGTCCGGCGGGCGCGCCGACGAGCGGATGGCGCGGGTGGTCGCCGACGCCGGGGTGCCGTGGGTGCTCATGCACTGGCGGCCGGTGAACACCGACGCGCCGCACGCGGTGCCCGGCTACCGCGACGTCGTCGCCGAGGTGACGGCCGAGCTGCTCGCCGGTGCCGACCGCGCCACGGCCGCCGGTGTGGCCGCCGAGCAGCTGATCATCGACCCGGGCCTGGGGTTCGCGAAGACGGCCGAGCACAACTGGGCGCTGCTGCACGCGCTGCCCGACCTGGTGGCGACCGGGCTCCCGGTGCTGGTCGGCGCCTCCCGTAAACGGTTCCTCGGCGCGCTGCTCGCCGGGCCCGACGGTGAACCGCGGCCGCCGGACGGCCGGGAGACGGCGACGGCGGTGATCTCGGCGCTCGCCGCGCTGCACGGCGCGTGGGGTGTGCGGGTGCACGACGTGCGCGGCACTATCGACGCGGTCAAGGTCGCGGCCGCCTGGGTCGCGGGCAGCGCGCTTTCCGGGAGCGCGCCGGAGAGCGTGGGCGACGCAGACGGGAACACGGCCTGATGGCGGATCGCATCGAGCTGCGCGGCCTCACGGTGCGCGGCCACCACGGCGTCTTCGACCACGAGCGCCGCGACGGGCAGGACTTCGTGATCGACGTGACGGTGTGGATCGACCTGCGCCGCGCCGCGCAGACCGACGACCTGGCCGACACCCTCGACTACGGCGCGATCGCGAAGCGGGCGGCCGAGATCGTCGCCGGCCCGCCGCGCAACCTGATCGAGGCCGTCGCCGGGCAGATCGCCGACGAGCTGATGGCCGACGAGCGAGCGCACGCCGTCGAAGTGGTCCTGCACAAGCCGCAGGCGCCGATCCCGCTGGACTTCGCCGACGTCGCGGTCGTGGCACGCCGCTCGCGCCGGACGGGCCGCCAACCGTGAGGGCGGTGCTGTCCATCGGCTCCAACCTGGGAGACCGGCTCGCCCGGCTGCAGTCGGTGGTCGACGACCTGGGGCCGGCGGTGACGGCGGTGTCGCCGGTGTACGAGACGCCGCCGTGGGGCGGGATCGAGCAGGGGCCGTTCCTCAACGCGGTGCTGATCGCCGAGGACCCGGCGCTCGACGGGTACGGCTGGCTGCGCCGCGGCCAGGCCTGCGAGCGGGCCGCCGAGCGGGTGCGCGACCAGCGGTGGGGGCCGCGCACGCTCGATGTGGACGTGATCACGGTGTCCGACGGCGACACCGAGCTGGTGGTCCGCGATCCGGAGCTCACCCTGCCGCACCCGTTCGCCCACCTGCGGGCCTTCGTGCTGGTGCCCTGGCTGGCCGTCGAACCCGACGCCCGCCTGCTCGTCGGCGACACGAAGGTTCCGCTCGCGGCGCTCCTGGCGCAGCTCGATCCCGCGGATCGCCGCGGCGTCGAGCAGACGAACCTGCCACTGCGCCCCCACCCCGCGGAGCGCTGAGGTGGGGCCGACCCGCAAACGCGATCTCCTCGCGGCGGCCCTGGCCGTCGCGGTGCTGTCCTATCTCGTGGTGCTCGCCGTCTACGACGACGCCTTCCCGGCCGTCACCGCGTTCACCGGGCTGTCGCTGCTGGTGCTGGCGGTCGCCGAGGCGCTGTGGGGCCGCTTCGTGCGCGCGAAGATCGCGGCCGCCGAGATCGGGCCCGGCCGTGGGCGCCTGCATCCGCTGGCGGTCGCCCGCACGGTGATCGCCGCCAAGGCCTCGGCGTGGGCGGGGGCGGTCATGACGGGCTGGTGGGTCGGCGTGCTGGCCTATCTGATCCCGCGACGCGACGCGCTGCGAGTGGCTGCCGCGGACACGCCCGGAGCGGTCGTCGCGCTGTGCTGCGCGGCGGCGCTGACGGTCGCCGCGCTGTGGCTGCAGCATTGCTGCGAATCCCCCGGGGAACCGCCCGCCGAGCCCGATTGACCTCGCCCCAACGGCGGGAGAATCGCCGCCGCCGGTCGGCGCGCACGGGGATCCTCGCAGGTACAGTCGCCCCATGACCGATCTGTACCGCGGCGCCCGAACCAGGCGCGGTGGCCGCAGGCCCGGTTGGATGCTGCTCACGGTGTTGCTGGTACTGGCCATCTGCGCAAGCTCCGCGCTCGTCTTCACGAACCGGACCGAGCTCCTCAAGCTCGCCGTGATCCTGTCGGTCTGGGCCGCGGTGGCAGCGGCCTTCGTGTCCGTCATCTACCGCCGCCAGAGCGACGTCGACGCCGCCAAGGCGCGCGACCTGAAGCTCGTCTACGACCTGCAGCTGGACCGCGAGATCTCCGCCCGCCGCGAGTACGAGCTGACGCTGGAGGCGCAGCTGCGCCGCGAACTCGCGTCCGAGGCCCAAGCACAAGCGGCCGACGAGGTCGCGGCGCTGCGGGCCGAGCTGGCCGCGCTGCGCACCAACCTCGAGATCCTCTTCGACACCGAACTCGTCAGCCGACCCGCCATCGAGACCGAGCGGCCGCCGGTGCGCGCCTACAGCGACTGGGCGCGCGACGACGACACCACGGTCACGCCGCGGGTGCCGAGCACCTACGACGACATGGAAGCCGGCACCGACGAGAGCCCGATCATCGACGTGCCGGAGGAACCCGAGCCGCCGCCGGACCTGTCCGACCCTGCCGGCGGCGGCGCGCACCGCCGCGATGCGGAGCGGCCGCACACCGCGCCGCCACCGGGCTACGCCGCGTATCAGCGACCGGCCGCGCCGCCGCCGCAACCCGGGCCCGCCGTCGCCGACGACTGGCGGCCGGCACCGGCCGAAGGGCAGTGGCTGCCGCCGGGGACGCCGGGCAGCAACTGGGTGGCGGCTCCCGAAGAAGCGCCCGCGCCGCCACCCGCTCCGGCGCCACCCGCCCCGGAACGCCGACAGCGGCACTACGGCGACGACCGCCCGACGCCGTGGCGCTCGACGTCGGCAGACCCGTTCGCGCCGCAGGAGCCCGGGCCGCCCGCCGAGCCTCAGCCCGCCCCCGAAGCGCCGGCCGCCGGGCCGCGCCGGGGCCGCCACTGGACCCCCGACTCACCGGCTCCGGAAGACGCCGCGGCGGATTCACCGCCGCCACCTCCATCGCCACCGCAGCCACCGCCGCGTCGGCACCGAAACCCCGACGACGAGGCCGACTCCGGGGAACACACCGGCGGGCAGTCCGTCGCCGAATTGCTGGCCCGGCTCGGGGCGGCCACCGGCGGCGGCGGACGTCGTCGCCGCCGCGACGATTAGGTAGGCTGCTCCGGACCGTCCGGTACCCGCCACGCGGGACTGGAACGTATAGCGAATCCGTGTGAGGTCGTCTGCGATGGTGCAGTTCGACGGGCTGCGACCGGCCCGGTTGACGGTCGGCGTGGTGTCTGCCGGCCGGGTCGGCACCGCGCTCGGCGTGGCGCTGGAGCGCGCCGACCATGTGGTGTCGGCCTGCAGCGCGGTGTCTGATGCGTCACAGCGGCGAGCCCGCCGGCGGTTGCCGGACACGGCGGTGCTGCCGGTGCAGGACGTCGCCGCCCGCTGCGAGCTGCTGCTCATCGCGGTGCCCGACACCGAGCTCGGCTCGCTCGTCGCGGGCCTCGCGGCCACCCGGGCGGTGCGGCCGGGCACCATCGTCGTGCACACCTCCGGCGCCAACGGCGTCGCCGTCCTCGCACCGCTGCACCAGCAGGGCTGCATTCCGCTGGCCATCCACCCGGCGATGACGTTCACCGGTTCCGACGAGGACGTCGCGCGGCTCTCCGACGCCTGCTTCGGCGTGACGGCCGCCGACGAGGTCGGCTACGCGATCGGTCAGGCCCTGGTGCTGGAGATCGGCGGCGAGCCGTTCCGGGTGCCGGAGGACCGCCGGCCGCTGTACCACGCCGCGCTGGCCCACGCGAGCAATCATCTGGTGACCGTGGTCGCCGACGCGCTGGAGGCGCTGCGGGAGGCGCTGCGCGGACAGGAGCTGCTGGGACAGGAGCTCGTGCAGCACACGCCGGGCGGCATCGCCGAACGGGTGGTCGGCCCGCTGGCCCGCGCCTCGCTGGAGAACGTGCTGCAGCGCGGGCAGGCGGCGCTGACGGGGCCGGTCGCCCGCGGTGACGCCGCCGTGGTCGCCGGGCACCTGCGGGCCCTCGCCGATGTGGACACCGAACTCGCGCAAGCGTATTCGGCGAGCTCGTGGCGGACGGCGCAGCGCGCGCGGGCGCCCCGCGAGGTGTTCGAGGTGCTGCAGCGGCACGGCGACGGCGAGGAGATCGAATGACCCGGCCCAGGCGCAAGTTCTCGCCCGGCGAGCTCAACGTCTACCGCACGCCGGCCGAGGTCGGCGAGGTGTCGCGCGCGCTGCGGCACACCGGCCGGCGGATCCTGCTGGTGCCGACGATGGGCGCGCTGCACGACGGCCACCTGGCGCTGGTGCGCGCCGCCAAGCGCACGCCCGGCGCGGTGGTCGTGGTGTCGATCTTCGTCAACCCGCTGCAGTTCGGCGCCGGCGAGGATCTCGACGCCTATCCGCGCACGCTGGACGCCGACCTGGAGCTGCTGCGGGCCGAGGGCGTCGAGGTGGTGTTCGCCCCGACGGCGGCGGGCATGTATCCCGACGGCCCCCGCACGTCGGTCCATCCCGGGCCGCTCGGCGCCGAGCTGGAGGGCGCCGCCCGGCCCACCCACTTCGCGGGCATGCTCACCGTGGTGCTCAAGCTGCTGCAGATCGTGCGGCCAGACCGCGCCTACTTCGGCGAGAAGGACTACCAGCAGCTCGTGCTGGTGCGGCAGATGGTCGCCGACCTCAACGTCGGCGTGCAGATCGTCGGCATCCCCACGGTGCGTGAGGCCGACGGGCTGGCGCTGTCGTCGCGCAACCGCTACCTGGGCTCCGAGGAGCGCGATCAGGCCGGCGCGCTGTCGGCCGCGCTGCTCGCCGGCGCCTACCAGGCCGAGGGCGGCGTCGAAGCCGCGCTGGACGCGGCACGGGCGGTGCTCGACGAGGTGCCCGCCTTCGCCGTCGACTACCTGGTCGTGCGGGGGCCCGGCCTGGAGCCGGCGCCGGCGCACGGACCGGCCCGCATGCTCGTCGCCGGCCGGCTGGGTTCCACCCGCCTGCTCGACAACATCGCGCTCGACATCGGCGGTCCGGCCATCGAAGGACATCCCGGCGTCGGCACCGACGGCCACTCGCACCAACCCTGGAGGAACTGATGCTGCGCACCATGCTCAAGTCGAAGATCCACCGCGCGACGGTGACGCAGGCCGATCTGCACTACGTCGGTTCGGTGACCATCGACGCCGACCTGATGGACGCCGCGGACCTGCTCGAGGGCGAGCAGGTGACCATCGTCGACATCGACAACGGCAACCGGCTCGTCACCTACGCGATCACCGGCGAGCGCGGCAGCGGCGTCATCGGGATCAACGGCGCCGCAGCGCATCTGGTGCATCCGGGCGACCTGGTGATCCTGATCGCCTACGCCACGATGAGCGACGCGGAGGCCCGCGACTACCGCCCGCGGATCGTGTTCGTCGACGAGCGCAACCGGCAGGTCGACCTCGGGTCCGACCCGGCGTACGTGCCGGCCGGCGTGTCCGACCTCGTGTCGCCGCGGTAGCGCGCGTGCTGCTCGCGATCGACGTCCGCAACACCCACACGGTCGTCGGGCTGATCTCCGGCGCCGGCGACCACGCCACGGTGGAGCAGCAGTGGCGGATCCGGACGGAGGCGGAGATCACCGCCGACGAGCTCGCGCTCACCATCGACGGGCTGATCGGCGACGACGTCGAGCGGCTCACCGGCGCGACCGGGCTCTCGACGGTGCCGTCGGTGCTGCACGAGGTCCGGGTGATGCTGGAGCAGTACTGGCCGTCGGTGCCGCACGTGCTGATCGAGCCCGGCGTCCGGACCGGCATCCCGCTGCTGGTGGACAACCCGAAAGAGGTCGGCGCCGACCGGATCGTCAACTGCCTGGCCGCCTACCACAAGTACGGGTCGGCGGCGATCGTCGTCGACTTCGGCTCGTCGATCTGCGTCGACGTGGTGTCGGCGAAGGGCGAGTTCCTCGGCGGCGCCATCGCGCCCGGCGTGCAGGTGTCCAGCGATGCGGCCGCGGCCCGGTCGGCGGCGCTGCGGCGCATCGAGCTGGCGCGCCCGCGGTCCGTCGTCGGCAAGAACACCGTCGAGTGCATGCAGGCCGGTGCGGTGTTCGGGTTCGCGGGATTGGTCGACGGTCTGGTGAGCCGTATCCGCGCCGACGTCGACGGGTTCGGCGGGCGCGACGTCGCCGTCGTCGCCACCGGGCACGGCGCCCCGCTGCTGCTACCGCACCTGACGACGGTGCAGCACCACGACCGCCACCTCACCCTCGACGGCCTCCGGATGGTGTTCGAGCGCAACCGCGACAGTCAGCGGGGGCGGCTGCGGCAACCCCGCTGACGGCGTGCGCCGTGGTCGGGCGCGCCCGCGGATTGATTTAAGCTGGCAGCCCGTGAGCAGCACCCCCGCGAGCGACGCCGCCGACCTCCCCGAGCAGTTCCGGATCCGGCAGGCCAAGCGCAAGCGGCTCATCGCCGAGGGCCGCGACCCCTATCCGGTCGACATCCGGCCCACCCACACGCTGGCGCAGGTCCGCGCCGCCCACCCCGAGCTGGCCGCCGACACCGCCACCGGTGAGGTCGTCGGCGTCGCGGGCCGCGTCATCTTCGCCCGCAACTCCGGAAAGCTGTGCTTTGCGACGCTGCAGGAGGGCGACGGCACGCAGCTGCAGGTGATGGTCAGCCTCGCCGGCGTCGGGCAGGAGGCGCTCGACGCGTGGAAGGCCGACGTCGACCTCGGCGACATCGTCTACGTGCACGGCGAGGTCATCAGCTCGCGGCGCGGGGAGCTGTCGGTGCTGGCCGACGGGTGGCAGCTGGCGTCGAAGTCGCTGCGGCCGCTGCCGGTGGCGCACAAGGAGCTCAGCGACGAGATCCGTGTACGGCAGCGCTACGTCGACCTGATCGTGCGGCCCGCCGCCCGCACGATGGCGCGGCAGCGGGTGGCGACGGTCCGCGCGCTGCGCGATGCCCTCGAGCGGCGCGGCTTCCTCGAGGTCGAGACGCCGATGCTGCAGACCCTCGCCGGCGGGGCGGCCGCGCGGCCGTTCGTGACGCACTCCAATGCCCTCGACGCCGATCTCTACCTGCGGATCGCGCCCGAGCTGTTCCTCAAGCGGTGCGTGGTCGGCGGTCTGGAGCGGGTTTTCGAGCTGAATCGGGTGTTCCGCAACGAGGGTGCCGATTCGACGCATTCGCCGGAATTCTCGATGCTCGAGACATATCAGGCGTACGGCACCTACGACGATTCCGCCCGCATGATCCGCGAAATGATTCAGGAGGTCGCGGACGCCGCGTTCGGCACCCGGAAAGTGCCGCTGGCCGATGGCAGTATTTATGATCTCGACGGCGACTGGGCGACCCTCGAGATGTACCCGTCACTTTCCGCCGCACTCTCCGAACAGATCACACCCGAAACCGACGTGACGTCGCTGCGCGCGCACGCCGAGCGGTTGGGTGTGGAGGTGCCCACCGACCGCGGCTACGGCCACGGCAAATTGGTCGAGGAGCTCTGGGAACACCTGGTGGGCCGGCAGCTGCACGCGCCGACGTTCGTCAAGGATTTCCCCGTCGAGACCTCCCCGCTGACCCGGCAGCACCGCAGCATCCCGGGGGTGACGGAGAAGTGGGACCTGTATGTTCGCGGGTTCGAGCTCGCGACGGGCTACTCGGAGCTGGTCGACCCGGTGATCCAGCGCGAGCGCTTCGCCGCCCAGGCCCGCGCCGCGGCCGCCGGCGACGACGAGGCGATGGTGCTCGATGAGGATTTCCTGGCGGCGATGGAGTACGGCATGCCGCCCTGCACGGGCACCGGAATGGGTATCGACCGCTTGCTGATGGCATTGACCGGGCACGGAATTCGCGAGACCCAGTTGTTCCCCATTGTTCGGCGACACGGCAACTGAGCTGGCTTTTCCAGGGGCGTTGTTGAACGCTTCGGGGTGATATGGCAGATTGGTGCCGTCGGGGAGCATCGCTCAATACCCGGGCGGCACCAGCGCGTTCTTGAAGAAAGAGAGTAAATCGTGGCCAAGAAGGTAACCGTGACGTTGGTGGACGATTTCGACGGCGAGGCGCCCGCCGACGAGACCGTCGAATTCGGCCTCGACGGCGTGAGCTACGAGATCGACCTTTCTTCGAAGAATGCCGACAAGCTCCGCAACGACCTGAAGAAATGGGTCGACCACGGCCGGCGGGTCGGCGGCAGGCGCCGGGGCCGCGGCTCGTCGGGCAGCGGAAGTGGTCGCGGGCGCGGCGCCATCGATCGCGAGCAGAGCGCCGCCATCCGCGAGTGGGCCCGCCGCAACGGTCACAACGTCTCGACCCGCGGCCGCATCCCGGCCGACGTCATCGACGCCTTCCACGCGGCGACCTAGTTCCAGCACCGGCCTCGCCGGCCCCCGGTGGCGAGTTTTCGCCAGCGGCGAACGGGAATACCTCGGCACCGGGAAACGAATCCCGGTGCCGAGGCGTTTGTGCAGTACGAGCCGCACGTGGGGCGGTGCGCCGATGTGGTGGCGCCCCCGCTGCCGCAGGACGGCGAGCAGAGCCGCCCATTACAGTGGACGGCAGGTCAGCGGTAGGCGCCGCTGCCCAGGTGAGGGAGAGCAGGTAACCACCGATGTTCGAAAGATTTACCGACCGTGCCCGACGGGTCGTCGTGCTGGCTCAAGAAGAAGCCAGGATGCTCAACCACAACTACATCGGGACCGAGCACATCCTGCTGGGACTCATCCACGAAGGCGAGGGCGTAGCCGCCAAGTCGCTGGAGTCGCTCGGCATCTCCCTGGAGGGCGTGCGCAGCCAGGTCGAGGAGATCATCGGCCAGGGCCAGCAGGCCCCGTCCGGTCACATCCCCTTCACGCCGCGCGCCAAGAAGGTGTTGGAGCTCAGCCTGCGCGAGGCGCTGCAGCTCGGCCACAACTACATCGGCACCGAGCACATCCTGCTCGGCCTCATCCGCGAGGGTGAGGGCGTCGCCGCGCAGGTGCTGGTCAAGTTGGGCGCCGAGCTGACGCGGGTGCGCCAGCAGGTCATCCAGCTGCTCTCCGGCTATCAGGGCAAGGAGACCGCGGAGGCCGGCACCGGTGGCCGCGGCGGCGAGTCCGGCAACCCGTCGACGTCGCTGGTGCTCGACCAGTTCGGCCGCAACCTGACCGCGGCAGCCATGGAGGGCAAGCTCGATCCCGTCATCGGCCGCGAGAAGGAAATCGAGCGGGTCATGCAGGTGCTCTCCCGCCGCACCAAGAACAACCCGGTGCTGATCGGCGAGCCCGGCGTCGGCAAGACCGCCGTCGTCGAAGGCTTGGCGCAGGCGATCGTGCACGGCGAGGTCCCCGAGACGCTGAAGGACAAGCAGCTCTACACGCTGGACCTGGGTTCGCTGGTCGCCGGCAGCCGCTACCGCGGCGACTTCGAGGAGCGCCTGAAGAAGGTGCTCAAGGAGATCAACACCCGCGGCGACATCATCCTGTTCATCGACGAGCTGCACACGCTGGTCGGGGCCGGTGCCGCCGAGGGCGCGATCGACGCCGCTTCCATCCTCAAGCCGAAGCTGGCCCGCGGGGAGCTGCAGACCATCGGCGCCACCACGCTCGACGAGTACCGCAAGTACATCGAGAAGGACGCCGCGCTGGAGCGCCGCTTCCAGCCGGTCCAGGTGGGCGAGCCGACCGTCGAGCACACCATCGAGATCCTCAAGGGGCTCCGCGACCGGTACGAGGCGCACCACCGCGTCTCCATCACCGACTCGGCGATGGTGGCCGCCGCGACGCTGGCCGACCGCTACATCAACGACCGGTTCCTGCCGGACAAGGCGATCGACCTGATCGACGAGGCCGGGGCGCGCATGCGCATCCGCCGGATGACGGCGCCGCCCGACCTGCGCGAGTTCGACGAGAAGATCGCCGAGGCGCGTCGGGAGAAGGAGTCCGCGATCGACGCGCAGGACTTCGAGAAGGCCGCGCGGCTACGCGATCAGGAGAAGAGCCTCGTCGCGCAGCGCGCCGAACGGGAGAAGCAGTGGCGCTCCGGTGATCTGGACGTGGTCGCCGAAGTCGACGACGAGCAGATCGCCGAGGTGCTGGGCAACTGGACCGGCATCCCGGTGTTCAAGCTGACCGAGGAGGAGACGACTCGGCTGCTGCGCATGGAGGAGGAGCTGCACAAGCGGATCATCGGTCAGGAGGACGCCGTCAAGGCGGTCTCGAAGGCCATCCGCCGCACCCGCGCCGGCCTGAAGGACCCCAAGCGCCCGTCGGGCTCGTTCATCTTCGCCGGCCCGTCCGGCGTCGGTAAGACCGAGCTGTCCAAGGCGCTGGCGAACTTCCTGTTCGGCGACGATGACGCGCTCATCCAGATCGACATGGGCGAGTTCCACGACCGCTTCACCGCCTCGCGGCTGTTCGGCGCCCCGCCGGGCTACGTCGGCTACGAGGAGGGCGGTCAGCTCACCGAAAAGGTGCGTCGCAAGCCGTTCAGTGTGGTGCTGTTCGATGAGATCGAGAAGGCGCATCAGGAGATCTACAACACGCTGCTGCAGGTGCTCGAGGACGGCCGCCTCACCGACGGCCAGGGCCGCACGGTCGACTTCAAGAACACCGTGCTGATCTTCACCTCGAACCTCGGCACGTCGGACATCTCCAAGGCGGTCGGGCTGGGCTTCACCCAGGGTGGCGGCGAGAACAACTACGAGCGGATGAAGCTCAAGGTGAACGACGAGCTGAAGAAGCACTTCCGCCCGGAGTTCCTCAACCGCATCGACGACATCATCGTGTTCCACCAGCTGACGCAGGACGAGATCATCAAGATGGTCGACCTGATGATCGGCCGGGTCGCCAAGCAGCTCAAGACCAAGGACATGGAGCTGGAGCTCACCGACAACGCCAAGGCGTTGCTGGCCAAGCGCGGCTTCGATCCGGTGCTGGGTGCGCGGCCGCTGCGCCGCACCATCCAGCGGGAGATCGAGGACGCGTTGAGCGAGAAGATCCTGTTCGAGGAGGTCGGTCCAGGCCAGCTGGTCACGGTCGACGTCGAGAACTGGGACGGCACCGGCGCCGGCGAGGACGCCCGGTTCACCTTCTCCGGTGGTCCGAAGCGTGCGGCGATCGAGCCGGATCTGGCGCAGGCCGGCACGTCCGCCGAGTAGTCCCGGCACGACGACCTCGGGCGGTCACCCTTCGCGGGTGGCCGCCCGAGTCGCGTTCGGGGCCGCTGACCCGGTGATAGGCTCCGGCCTGTCATCGGAGGACGGATGCCAGAACCTGGTGAGAATCCAGGACGGTCGCGCCACTGTTCACAGTCAGACCTGGCCTCGTCCCGCCTCACCCATCGGGACGCGACATCCCGGAAAGGACCAGACATGGCCGAAACCCAAGCCCTCGCGCGTCCGCTCGACCTGTCTGCGGCGCGCGCGGCGCTGTGGCTCGCCGGCACCGCGTTCCTCGCGCTGCTGACGCTGTACTTCGTCGGCCTGGACCAGGGTGCGACGTCGGTGTTCGGCAGCAACACCTACATCCACGAGTTCGTCCATGACGCGCGGCACCTGCTCGGCTTCCCCTGCCACTAGGCGGGTCGGCCGATCATGGAAAAGCGGATCATCGCGCGCGGCCTCGTCGCCGGCGCGGTCGCCGGGGTGCTCGCCTTTTGCTTCGCCCGCATCTTCGTCGAGCCCGTGATCGAGCGTGCCATCGCCTACGAGGACGGCGTCACCGCGGCCCACGAGGCCGAGCACGGCGGCCACGAGCACGGTGTCGAGTTGTTCACCCGCGGCGTGCAGTCCACCGTGGGGCTCGGTTTCGGCCTGCTGCTGTTCAGCCTCGCGATGGGTGCACTGTTCGCCGTGGCGTTCGCGGTGCTCTACGGCCGCCTCGGCGGGCTGGGCGCGCGGGGTCTGTCGGTGGTGCTCGCCGCGGGCGCCTTCGTCTCGGTTTACTTGGTGCCGTTCCTCAAGTATCCGCCGAACCCGCCGGCGGTCAGCCTGGACGAGACGCTGCGACAGCGGACCCTGCTCTACGTGCTGCTGACGGTGCTCTCGGTGGCGCTGGCGGTCGGCGCGCTGTGGCTCGGTCGGCGGCTGGCGCCGCGGCTCGGCGCGTGGAACGCCACGCTGGCCGGGCTCGGCGCCTACACGGCGGTGATCGCCGCGCTGCTGCTGGTGCTGCCGACCGTCGACGAGACGCCCGGACCGCTGCGCGACGAGCGCGGAACCATCGTGTTCGACGGTTTCCCCGCCGACGATCTCTACGATTTCCGACTGTATTCGCTGGGCACGCAGGTCGTGCTGTGGACCGCGATCGGCCTGGTGTTCGCGGCGCTGTCGGCCCGGCTCCTCGGCGAGCATGCCTCGCGGCGGGCCCAGACCGTCGACGCCTGACGGGGTCGCCCGGCTGACGCTGGTGTCGCACGGCATGACCGACGCCACCGCTGCCGGCCGGTTCCCCGTCGACGAGCCCCTCACCGCCGCCGGCCGACGCCGGGCGGCGGAATTGGAGGTCGGGCGCTTCGAGCTGGCGCTCGCGGCGCCGGAGCGGCGGGCGGTGCAGACCGCGCAGGTGCTGGGGTTGTCGCCGGCGGTGGAGCCGCGGCTGGCCGATCTCGACGCCGGGCGGTGGCGGGGCCTGGCGCTCGAGCGCGTGCCGCCCGGCGACCTGGCGGTGTGGCTCACCGATCCGGGCGGCGCGCCGCACGGCGGCGAGTCGGTGCTCGACGTGATCGAGCGGGTGCGGTGCTGGCTCGACGCGGTCGCCGGCGAAGGGGCGCGGGTGGTGGCGGTGACGCATCCGGCGGTCGTCCGCGCGGCCGTGCTCGTCGCGCTCGACGCGCCGCCGGCGTCCTTCTGGCGCATCGACGTCGCCCCCGCCACCCGCACGCTGCTGCACCGCCGAGCCCGCGGCTGGACCCTGCGCTTCACCGGCTGAGCCGCGCCGGCCTGCTATCTCGGGGTGATGAGGGCGAAGGCCTGGGTGATGATGGACATCAGCCACCCACCGGCGCTCGGCCCGTGATAGCGGGGCCAGTTCAGCTGGAAGCTCACGACGTACGGCTGGCCGGTGCGGTCCTCGACGTACCAGCTGAAGGTCAGGTCCCCGGGCAGGTTGCCGGCCTTGGCGCCGATGTAGGGCCAGGCCGCGCGGTCGAGGTCGATGCCCGGGACCGCGGACATGATGTCGCGCACCGGCGCCGCCTTGCCCACCGCCGAGCGCTGCAGCGCGGCGTGCAGCCGGCAGATGTCCTCGGGGCTGCCGTACCACTCCGCGCCGATTGTGGACGCCGGGGTGGTCGTGCGCTCCGGGTCCGGCCGGTAGGGGCGGGAGTCGGTTTCGCGCAGCAGGGCGACCCGGCCGGCGTGGTCGGCGGCCTTCCACCGCTCCCGCACGTCGGGCGTGCCCCAGCCGACCGAGAAGATCTCGTGCATCGTCGGGAACGGCGTCATGCTCGCCGGGTCGTGGTGGCCCGCCGCCACCAGCGCGCGCTCGACCGCACCCGGACCCAGCCGCGCGATCAGCAGGTCGGTCGCCATGTTGTCGCTGGTCGAGATCATCTTCTCGGCGGCGGTACGGACGCTGATCTTGGTGCCGGGGGCGAGCTTGTCGAAGCCCGACGAGCCGAGTGCCTTTGCTTCGGCGGTGATCGTGAGCTGGTCGGTCCACCGCAGCGTGCCGTGGGTGACGGCGTCGGCGACGGCGAGCAACACATACATCTTGAAGATCGACGCCAGCGGCAGCGACAGCGACGTGTTGGTGCCGGCGACCCGCTCGCAGCGGCCGTCGTCGACCTTGGCCACCTGGTAGGCGTAGCGGGCGCCGGTCTCGCGCAGCGTCGCGTCGACGTCCTCCCACGACCGCACGACCGGGCGCTCGAGTGTGGGCTGGAAGCGGCGCACCATGCGGTCGCCGTCGAGTGCGATGGTGATGACCTGGTGGCCGCCGAACGACGTCCGCAGGTGCAGCGTGGCGGTCCCGGCGCCGACGTCGACGCTGGAGACGGTGTACGGGCGGTCCCACCACAGGCCGTCCATCAACCTGCTGATCGGCTGGACCATGTCCGGCGCGGCCAGCGTCTTGACCCCGTTCTCCCCGATCGGCCAATCGGAGTTGAGCATGTCGACGATCTGCTTGGCGCGCAGCCCCTGCGGAGTGTTGGTGCTGATCGGCGCGCTGGTGGTGGGCGCCAGGGAGGCGGCGGGCGCTTCGCAGCCGGTGAGGGCGACGGCGACGGCGAGCAGCGCCGCGACACCCGGCCGGGGCCGTCGCCGCCTACGACGCGGAAGTGGTCCCGGCAACGTCGAGTACGACCTCGAACTCCAGCAGCGACGCACCGGTGGCCACCGGGTTCGCGCGCTCCCCGGCGTGCGCGGCGATCGCCGGACCCTGCGCCCACGCCTGGAACGCCTCCTCCGACTCCCACTGCGTGACGACGAAGTAGCGGTTCTCGCCCTTCACCGGGCGCAGCAACTGGAAGCCGAGGAAGCCGGGCTGGTTGTCCACGGCGTGCGCGCGGTGGGCGAACCGCTTCTCCAGCTCCGGGCCCGCGTCGGGCGGTACCTCGATTGCGTTGATCTTCACCACGGGGCTCGACATGGCCTTCAGGCTACCGCGACGGCGGCCCGACACCTCCCGGCTGCGGGTGCGCGCAGGGCAAGATGGCTGCCGTGGCCGGTTCACTGCTGACGCCCCGCGGCGGGGCCGGCGTGCCGATCGTCTTGGTGCACGGACTGATGGGGCGGGGCAGCACCTGGTCCCGGCAGCTGCCGTGGCTGACGGCGCTGGGTGCGGTGTTCACCTACGACGCGCCGTGGCACCGCGGCCGCGACGTCGCCGACGACCGGCCGGTGACCACCGAGTCGTTCGTCGCCGACCTCGCCGACGCGGTGGCCGAGGTCGGGGAGCCCGCCGTGCTGGTCGGCCATTCGATGGGCGGTCTGCACGCGTGGTGCCTGGCCGCCGAGGCGCCGGAACTGGTGCGGGCGCTGGTGGTGGAGGACATGGCGCCGGACTTCCGGGGCCGCACCACCGGGCCGTGGGAGCCGTGGCTCGAAGCGCTGCCGGAGGAGTTCCGCACGGCACAGGCGGTGTTCGACGTGTTCGGGCCGGTCGCCGGCCGGTACTTCCTGGCGGCCTTCGACCGCACGCCCACCGGGTGGCGATTGCACGGCCACGTCAGCCGCTGGGTCGAGATCGCCGCCGAGTGGGGCCGCCGCGACTACTGGGAGCAGTGGGCGCGGGTGCAGGCGCCGACGTTGCTGATCGAGGCGGAGGTGTCGGTGACGCCGCCGGGCCAGCTGCGGCGCATGCACGAGCTCAGCGCTGCCAGCAGTTACCGCCTGATCGACGCCGGGCATCTGGTGCACGACGAGGCGCCCGACGCCTACCGCCGCGAGGTCACCGACTTCCTAGCGCCGTTCACCCGTCGCCCCTGACACCGGCCAGGCGGGCTGGGTCTCGAAGCGCGTGCGGATGGCGTCGAGCTCGTGGGCCAGCCGGCGCCTGTCCGGGTCGTCGAACAGCCGGCCCGTCATCGGGGCCGACACCGTGAACTGGCCGCGGTGCACGCGCAGCACACCGTCGCGGCGGGCCAGCCGGCTCAACGCGTAGGTGATGCCGAACGGGGCAACGAGAACCAGGAGCGCAACCAGGGTGTTCATGGCAGCAAGTCTTCGACGCACCGATCGGCGCCAACAGTGGCAGTAGAGACCCGCTGCGATAAAATGCTGCCATGCTGAAAACGGTGTCCGCGCTGGTGCTCGACAACCTGGCGGTCTTCGAGTTCGGGG
This sequence comes from Mycobacterium sp. MYCO198283, assembly GCF_021213805.1. Lineage (GTDB taxonomy): Bacteria > Actinomycetota > Actinomycetes > Mycobacteriales > Mycobacteriaceae > Mycobacterium. The sequence continues at coordinate 754,757 of NZ_JAJQJI010000001.1, read as the reverse complement.
TCATCTGCGAGGTGTTCGGCATCGACCGGTCCGCCGACGGCGTCCCGAACTTCGACTTCAGCGTGTGCGGGCCGCGAGCCGGAGCACCCATCCGCACCTCGGTCGGCGCGCAGCTGATCCCGGAATGCGACGTCAGCCACCTTCCCGGCTCGGACCTCGTCGCGGTACCGGCGATCGGCGGCCGCGACTTCCCCGAACCCGCGCTGGCGGCGCTGCGCGAGGCGGCCGCGTCGGGGTCGATCATCCTCACCGTGTGCTCGGGCGCGTTCGTCGCCGGCGCGGCCGGACTGCTCGACGGCCGGCGGTGTACGACGCACTGGATGTACACCGACGAGCTCGCGGCGCGCTATCCGACGGCCAAGGTCGACCGCGACGTGCTGTTCGTCGACGACGGCAACCTCATCACCAGCGCGGGCACGGCCGCGGGCATCGACGCCTGCCTGCACCTGGTGCGTCGGGAACTGGGCAGCGCGATCACCAACAAGATCGCCCGCCGGATGGTCGTGCCGCCGCAGCGGGACGGCGGGCAGCGCCAGTACATCGACCAGCCGATCCCGGTCCGCTGTTCGGAGGGCTTTGCGCCGCATCTCGACTGGCTGCTCGCCAACCTCGACAAGCCGCACACGGTGGCCACCTTGGCGAAACGCGCCAACATGTCCGCCCGCACGTTCGCGCGGCGCTTCGTCGAGGAGACCGGCCGCACCCCCATGCAGTGGGTGACCGACCAGCGGGTGCTCTACGCCCGGCGGCTGCTCGAGGAGACCGACCTCGACATCGACCGCATCGCCGAGCGGTCGGGCTTCGGCTCGGCGACGCTGCTGCGCCACCACTTCCGCCGCATCATCGGCGTCACCCCGTCGGACTACCGGCGCAGCTTCGCCTGCGGCTCGGTGGCCTGAGGTTCGCCTTCGCCGCACAGCGCGAAGCGGCCGTCGGGGGTCTGCTCGACGAGCCCGTCGACCAGCAGTGAGTCGAGCGCGCGGTCGCGTTGCGCGGGGTCGGTGAGCCAGACGACGTCGAGGCGCTCACGCGGCACCGGAACGTCGCTGATGCGCAGCACCTCCAGCAGCCGGCCGCGGACCTGGCGGTCGGTGCCCGCATAGCGCTGGGGCCGCCGCGCCGGGGTGTCGGCGGCGGGACGGCCGGCGGCACGCCAGGCGCAGCTGCGCAGCAGCGGGCACCCGCCGCAGCGCGGCGACCGCGCGGTGCACACCACCGCGCCCAACTCCATCAGCGCGGCCGAAAACCGTTGCGCGACATCGGGTTCGGGTAGTAAGGCGGCCGCGTCGACGAGGTCGCGCGCGCTCGCCGGACTGTCGGCGCGACCATGCACCGCCCGCGCGATCACCCGTCGCACGTTGGTGTCCACCACCGGCACCGGCTGCCGGTAGGCGAAGCACGCGACGGCGCGGGCGGTGTAGGCGCCGACGCCCGGGAGCGTCAGCAGGGTCTCGACGTCGGTGGGCACCACGTCGCCGTGCTCGCGGGCGATCACCGTGGCGCACTCGTGCAGCCGCTTGGCCCGGCGCGGATAGCCCAGCCGCCCCCAGGCGCGCAGCACGTCGGCGGCGCCGGCGGCGGCGGTCGCCGACGGGGTGGGCCAGCGCGCCACCCACTCGGTCCAGATCGGCGCGACCCGGGCGACCGGCGTCTGCTGCAGCATGAACTCGCTGACCAGGATCTGCCACGCGGTCACGCCGGGCCGCCGCCACGGCAGGTCGCGCGCCTCGCGGTCGAACCAACCGATCAGGTCACCCGCGCTGATCGTCATCGCCGGCTCGGGCACAATATCGGCCATGCCCAATACGAGTCCCACGTCAGCTTGGAAGGCACTCAAGGAGGGTAACGAGCGCTTCGTTGCCGGAAAGCCCGAGCATCCCAGCCAGGGCATCGAGCACCGGGCGAGCCTGGCGTCCGGTCAGCACCCCACCGCGGTGGTGTTCGGCTGCGCCGACAGCCGGGTCGCCGCCGAGATCATCTTCGACCAGGGTCTGGGCGACATGTTCGTCGTCCGCACCGCCGGCCACGTCATCGACTCGGCGGTGCTCGGCTCGGTCGAGTTCGCCGTCACGGTCCTCGACGTGCCGCTGATCGTCGTCCTGGGCCACGACAGCTGCGGGGCGGTCAAGGCCACGCTGTCGGCGATCGATGACGGCATCGTGCCCGGCGGCTACGTCCGCGACGTGGTGGAGCGCGTGACACCGTCGATCCTCGGCGGGCGCCGCGACGGCCTGAGCCGGGTCGACGAATTCGAGGCACGGCACGTCTCGGAGACCGCGGCGCAACTCGCCGAACGGTCCGCCGCGATCGCCGACGGGGTCGCCGCGGGCACGCTGGCGATCGTCGGGGCGACCTACCACCTGGCCGACGGCCGGGTGACGCGCCGCGACGTCGTCGGCGACGTCGGCGAGTCCTGACCGGAGGCGACACGCCGGGCGCGGTCGGCCGTTCGGCGGTGAGCTGGCCTTACCGTTTAATTCGTGCTGGATCTGGAACCGCAAGGCCCGCTGCCGCCGGAAATCTACCGACGGCGTCGCGCGCTGGCCATCGGCGTCGCCGCGGTCGTGGTGATCGCCGTCGTGGTGATCGTCATCGGTTTCGCGGCCAGCGGTTCCGGCGGCGACACCACGAACACCGCCGACACGGCGACCCCGTCGTCGTCCTCCGGGCCCCCGCCGCAGGCCGAGGTCAAATCGCCGGTCCTGCCGCCGCCCGCCGAACTGCCGCCGCCGTCGCCCACCCCGACCGCCGCGGTGACGCCACCGCCGGTCCTGAACCCCGGTGATGACTGCCCCGACTCGACGCTGGCCGTCAAGGGCCTGACCAGCAAACCGCAGTACACCGTCGGTGACCAGCCGAAGTTCACGATGGTCGTCACCAACATCGGGCTGGTGGCCTGTAAGCGCGATGTCGGCGCGGCGGTCCTGGCGGCCTACGTCTACTCGCTGGACAACAAGCGGCTGTGGTCGAACCTCGACTGTGCGCCGTCCAACGAGACGCTGGTCCGCACCTTCAACCCGGGCGAGCAGGTGACCACCGAGGTCACCTGGACCGGCATGGGTTCGGCGCCCGAGTGCCCGCTGCCGCGGCAGCCGATCGGCGCCGGCACCTACAACCTGGTGGTGCAGCTGGGCAACCTGCGCTCGTCGGCGGTGCCGTTCGTCATGGCCGACCCGGCGCCGGCCGCCGAACAGCCCGCCCCGGCCCAGGCCGGCCCGCCCGCCGAGCCGGCACCCGCGCAGGGCAACTAGCGGCGGTCAGCGGATCCGGTCGGCGATGGTCGACTCGGCGAGCTGCGACAGGCCCTCCCGGATGTGGCGGGCCCACATCGCGCCGATGCCGTCCACCGACTGCAGGTCGGCGGCGCTGGCCGCGAGCAGTCCCTGCAGCGACCCGAACGATTTCACCAGCAGGTCGACGTGGGCGAACTGCAGGCGCGGGATACCGGCCATCGCGCGGTAGCCGCGGGAGCTGACGGCGGAGTCCTGCGCCTCGGCGGTCGACGGATAGCCGAAGACCCGCGACAGCGTGGTGAGGTCCAGCAGGTCGGTGTCCGAGAGCTGGTCGAGCTGTTCGAGCGTGCTGGCGACGAGCTCGGAGTCCGGGGCGTCGGGATGGGCGTGGTAGTCGCGGACGATCAGCTCGCGGGCGGTGTCGTTGCCCGTCACCAGCTCCTCGAGCTGCAGCCGCAGCTGGCGGCCGTCGGTGCCGAGCTCGACGACGTGCTCCTCGATCTCCAGGCTGATGCGGTGCACCATCTCCAGCCGCTGCACCACCGTCATGACGTCGCGCAGCGTCACGAAGTCCTCGATCTCGGCCGCCGACAGCTGGCGGCTGACCTCGTCGAGCCGGCTCTTGTACCGTTCCAGCGTGGCGACCGCCTGGTTGGCGCGGCTCAGGATGGTCGCCGAGTCCGCGACGACGTGGCGCTCCCCGGCGACGTAGACGGTCACGATGCTCATCGAGTGGCTCACCGACACCACCGGATAGCCCGTCTGGATGGCGGTGCGTTCCGCCGAGCGGTGCCGGGTGCCGGATTCGTCGGTGGGGATCGACGGGTCGGGCACCAGCTGCACGTTGGCCCGCACGATCCGCGAGCCGTCGGTGGACAGCACCAGCGCGCCGTCCATCTTCGCCAGCTCCCGCAGCCGGGTGGGCGCGAACCGCACGTCGAGCGAGAAGCCGCCGTCGCAGATGGCCTCGACGCGCTCGTCGTAGCCCAGGACGATCAGCGCGCCGGTGCGGCCGCGCAGGATGCGTTCGAGGCCGTCGCGCAGCGCGGTCCCCGGCGCCAGCCGCAGGAGCGTGTCCCGCAGCGCGGGGTGCACGCGCGGTGCGCTGTCGCGATCGGGGGATGTCATGGTCCCTCCTTCACCGCGAACGGCCGGGCCGTGAGCTCCTGCAGCAGGGCCAGCGCGCCGTTCAGCGTCTTCGACGGCATGACACTCATGCCGTCCGGCACCGATTTCACACCGTGCGGGATCAGCGCGGTGGTGAAACCCAACCGGGCCGCTTCCGCCAGCCGCCGCTCCATGCCGCTCACCCGCCGCAGATCACCCGCCAAGCCGACCTCGCCGATCACCACGGTCGTGGAGAGCAGCGGACGGTCCTGGTAGGCCGAGGCCATCGCGATCGCCACGGCGAGGTCCGACGAGGAGTCGGTGAGCCGCATGCCGCCCACCGTGGACAGGTAGATGTCACACGACGTCAGCGATCCCATGCCGGCCCGTTTGGCGAGCACCGCGCTGATCATCGCGGCGCGGGAGTGGTCGATGCCGCTGACCGCCCGGCGCGGCGTGCCGTGCTCGCTGCGCAGCAGCAACGCCTGCACCTCGCCGATGAGCGGCCGCTTGCCGTCGAGCGCGACCGTGACGGCGGTGCCGGCGACGGGCTCGGGGCGCTGGTCGAGGAACAGCCCGCTCGGGTCGGCCACGCACTCGATGCCCTGCTCGTGCAGCAGGAAGCAGCCCACCTCGTCGGCGGCCCCGAACCGGTTCTTCAGCCCGCGGACCATGCGCAGCGCCGACTGGCGGTCGCCCTCGAAGTGCAGCACCACGTCGACCAGATGCTCCAGCGAGCGGGGGCCGGCGACCGCGCCGTCCTTGGTGACGTGGCCGACGAGCACCACCGCCACGCCGGCGGTTTTCGCGAAGGACGTCAGCGCGGTGGTGACCGCGCGGACCTGGGTGACGCCGCCGGTGACGCCGTCGACGTCGGTGGTGGACATGGTCTGCACGGAGTCGACGATCACCAGCGTGGGCTTGACGGCCTCGATGTGCGCGAGCGCGGTGTGCAGATCGGATTCGGCGGCCAGGTACACCTCGTCGTGGCTGCACCCGGTGCGCGCCGCCCGCAGCCGGATCTGGCCGGCCGATTCCTCGCCGGAGAGGTACAGCACGCGCTTGCCGGCCAGCGCCCACCGGTGCGCGACCTCGAGCAGCAGCGTCGACTTGCCGACGCCCGGGTCGCCGGCGAGCAGGGTCACCGATCCGGGCACGACGCCGCCGCCGAGCACCCGGTCGAGTTCGCTGACGCCGGTGGGGAAGTGGCTGGTCTCGCCCGGATCGATGGAGCTGATGGGCACGGCCGCCGAGCGTGGCACCACGGTCCGCTGCGCGCTACCGCCCAGCGCGGCGAGCACGGGAACCTCGTCGACCGTGCCCCAGGTGCCGCAGTCCGGACAGCGACCCACCCATTTGGCCATGACGTGGCTGCACTCCGAACACCGGTACTGCGTGCGTGTCTTGGCCACGCCGGAACGGTAACCGGCGGGTCCGACACCCGCTACCGAGCAGGGCCGCTAGCGGCGCCGCGCCAGGGTCAGTGCGCGCCTTCGACGGTGTGGCCGTCGTCGGAGTCCGGGCCCTGCCGCTCCGCCTCGTAACCGGCCGAGACCGGGACCTCGACCTCGACCGGGCCGGCCTCCCGGAAGGTGAACGTGAACGGGTACAGCAGGCCGTTGCTCACCTCGCGCTTGAGCGTCACCGTCGCGTCGCCCGCGCGCCGGAAGCCGGCCCCCTCGTTCTTCGGCACCGCCAGCTGCTCGGGCGCGCCGACCACGAGCAGCCCGTTGGCCGGGATGTCGCGCTCACCGGTGAGCGTCACGTCGCCGTACTCCGAGGTGACGCTGAGCAGTTCGTCGGCCCGTACGCCGGAGTCGTTGATCACCGCGAAGCGCAGGTCGACGCGCTGCGGCGGCCGTAGCGCGTCGCCGCGCTGCTGGCCTTGCAGATAGACGTCACGCAGCCGCAGCTCGCCGACGCTCGCGCCGGTGCCGTTGACGGCCGGCTTCTGATCGGCGCTCTGCGAGATCTGGCCGGCGCCGCAACCCGCGAGCAACGCGGCCGTCAGCACGGTAGCCAGCCCGCCGGCGACGGTGCGGGATCTCGGGGCTCGGGTCTGCAAGCGGTTCACGGAGTTACTCCTGCTTCACGGGCGCGATCGGCGGGACGCCAGGGCCGCCATGACTCGACTATGCACAGTAGTAGGTCGGCTGTGCGGGCGGCACTCCAGGGCCGCCCGGGCCCGCCGGGCGAAGCGGTCGGAGGCCGTCGCGAATGATGATGGGTAAGCACGTTCTCGACGGGCTGTCAACCCCCAGTTAGCACCCGTCACGCCCCTGACCTGCAACGTTGAACCGCCCTGTCGGTGGCCCCGTGTTAGTATGGATTGGCGAAAGGGGTCCGAATCTGATGATTTTCAAGGTCGGAGACACCGTTGTATATCCACATCACGGTGCTGCGTTGATCGAAGCGATTGAAACCCGAACCATCAAGGGCGAGCCGCGGGAATACCTCGTCCTGAAGGTTGCCCAAGGCGATCTGACGGTCCGGGTGCCCGCCGACAACGCCGAGTATGTGGGTGTCCGGGACGTCGTCGGCCAGGAAGGTCTCGACAAGGTGTTCCAGGTGCTGCGGGCGCCGCACACCGAGGAGCCCACCAACTGGTCCCGCCGTTACAAGGCCAACCTGGAGAAGCTCGCCTCGGGCGACGTGAACAAGGTGGCCGAGGTGGTGCGCGACCTGTGGCGTCGCGATCAGGAGCGCGGCCTGTCCGCCGGTGAGAAGCGCATGCTCGCGAAGGCCCGGCAGATCCTGGTCGGCGAACTGGCGCTCGCCGAGAACACCGACGACGCGAAGGCCGCCATCATTCTCGACGAGGCGCTGGCCGCCGCGTCCTGACGGCCATGCGCACGGTTGCGATCGTGCCCGCCGCCGGATCGGGGGTCCGGCTGCGGGCCGGTCGCCCGAAGGCATTCGTCATGCTCGCGGGGAGATTGCTCGTCGAACGGGCCATCGCAGGGCTTCGTGACACCGGCGTCGTGGACGACGTCGTGGTCGTGGTGCCGGCCGACCGCACCGACGAAGCGAAGCTGATCCTCGGCGGCCACGCCACCGTGGTGGCGGGCGGCTCCGATCGCACCGCATCGGTGCGGGCCGGCCTGGCCGCCGCGGCCGACGCCGATTACGTGCTGGTGCACGACGCGGCGCGGGCGTTGACGCCGCCCGCCCTCATCACCCGCGTCGTCGAACTGCTGCACCGCGGCCAACCGGCGGTCATCCCGGCGCTGCCGCTCGCGGACACCGTCAAGGCCGTCGACGGCAACGGCATCGTCCTCGGCACGCCCGAGCGCGACGGGTTGCGCGCCGTGCAGACGCCGCAGGGGTTTGCCGCCGACGTATTGCGCCGCGCCTACGAGCGCGCCGGCGACGCCACGTTCACCGATGACGCCGCCGCGGTGGAGGCGCTCGGCGTGCCGGTACAGGTGGTGCAGGGCGATCCGCTGGCCTTCAAGATCACCACCCCCCTGGACCTGCAGCTCGCGCAGACGCTGCTGGCGGCGGCCGGATGACGGCACTGCCGCGCGTCGGGCTGGCGACCGACGTGCATCCGGTGGAGCCGGGGCGGCCGTGCCGGCTGCTGGGGCTGCACTTCGACGACGCCGACGGCTGCGCGGGCCACAGCGACGGTGACGTCGCGGCCCATGCGCTGTGCGACGCGTTGCTGTCCGCCGCCGGGCTCGGCGACATCGGCCTGGTCTTCGGCGTGGGCGAGCCGCGCTGGGCCGGGGTGACGGGCGCCGACATGCTGATTCACGTCCGTGAGCTGGTGGCCGGCGCCGGGTTCCGCATCGGCAACGCCGCGGTGCAGGTGATCGGCAATCGGCCCAAGGTCGGGCCCCGGCGCGAGGAGGCGCAGCAATTGCTGTCCGGTCTGCTCGGGGCGCCGGTGTCGGTGTCGGCGACCACCACCGACGGGCTGGGCCTGACGGGCCGCGGGGAGGGCCTGGCGGCGATCGCCACCGCGCTGGTGGTGGAGGCCGATTAGGCCGGTAAACTGGCCTCCCGTGAGCGGAGCGAATGGTCCGGGCTCCGTGATTCAAGCGAGTGAGCTGCGGCTGCACGACACCATGACCGGTGCCGTGCGGCCGTTCGTGCCGCTGCGCGCCGGCCACGCGTCCATCTATCTCTGCGGTGCCACGGTGCAGGGGCTGCCGCACATCGGTCACGTCCGCAGCGGCGTGGCGTTCGACGTGCTGCGCCGCTGGCTGACGGCCAAGGGCTACGACGTCGCGTTCATCCGCAACGTCACCGACATCGACGACAAGATCCTGAACAAGGCCGCCGACGCCGGTCGGCCCTGGTGGGAGTGGGCGGCCACGTTCGAGCGGGCGTTCTCGGCCGCCTACGACGCGCTCGGTGTGCTGCCGCCGTCCGCCGAACCGCGTGCCACCGGGCACATCACCCAGATGGTCGAGCTGATCGAGCGGCTGCTCGAGCGCGGCCACGCCTATCGCGCCGACGCCGCCGGGGACGGTGACGTCTACTTCGACGTGTTGAGCCTCCCCGACTACGGCAAGCTGTCGGGTCACCGCATCGACGACGTGCACCAGGGGGAGGGCGTCACCCAGGGCAAGCGCGACCAGCGCGACTTCACGCTCTGGAAGGCCGCCAAGCCCGGCGAACCGTCCTGGCCGACGCCGTGGGGCCGCGGCAGGCCCGGCTGGCACACCGAGTGCGTCGCCATGTGCGAGACCTATCTGGGCGCCGAGTTCGACATCCACGCCGGCGGTATGGATCTGGTGTTCCCGCACCACGAGAACGAGATCGCCCAGGCCGAGGCCGCCGGCGACGCCTTCGCGCGCTTCTGGCTGCACAACGGCTGGGTCACCATGGGCGGCGAGAAGATGAGCAAGTCGCTGGGCAATGTGCTCGCGATTCCCGCTGTACTGCAACGGGTCCGGGCCGCCGAGCTGCGTTACTACCTGGGAAGCGCGCACTACCGGTCGATGCTCGAGTTCTCCGAAACCGCGCTGGCCGACGCGGCGAAGGCCTACGCCGGTGTCGAGGATTTTCTGCACCGGGTGCGTATCCGGGTGGGCACGGTGGTGCCGGGCCAGTGGACGCCGAGGTTCGCGGCCGCCCTCGACGACGATCTCGCGGTGCCGATCGCGCTCGCCGAGGTGCACGCCGCCCGCGCCGAGGGCAACCGGGCGCTCGATGCCGGCGACCACGACGCCGCGCTGCGGCAGGCGAGTTCGATCCGGGCGATGATGGGCATCCTGGGCTGCGATCCGCTCGATGACCGCTGGATCGCGCGCGACGAGACGTCTGCTGCGCTGGCCGCGGTCGACGAGCTGGTGCAGTGGGCTTTGGCTCACCGGGAGCAGGCTCGGCAGCGGCGCGATTGGGCGCAAGCCGACGAGATCCGTGACCGGCTGAAGCGGGCGGGCATCGACGTCACCGACACCGCCGACGGGCCGCAGTGGTCGTTGCTGAGCGGGGACGCGAAGTGAGTCCAGGGCGAGCGAAGCGACGGGGTGTTGTAGCGGGGCGAGCGAAGCGACGGGGATTTGTAGCGGGGCGAGCGAAGCGACGGGACGTCTAGTGGCCGGCAACTCGAGGCGGCGTGGGGCGATCCGCAAGGCCGGTACCAAGAAGGGCCCGACGGTCGGGTCCGGCGGTGTGCGGCGGCGCGGGCTGGAGGGCCGCGGCGCCACGCCGCCGGCGCATCTGCGTCCGAACCATCCGGCGGCCAGGCGGGCGGCCAAGGCGGCCAAGACCGCGCAGCAGCGCCGCCAGGGCCGCAAGACCGACGAGACGGAGATCGTGCTGGGCCGCAACCCGGTGGTGGAGTGCCTGCGGGCCGGCGTGCCGGCGACCGCGCTGTACGTGGCGTTGGGCGCCGACGCCGACGAGCGGCTCACCGAGTCGGTTCAGTTGGCGGCCGACACCGGTATCAGCATCTTGGAGGTGCCGCGCAGCGATCTCGACAGGTTGAGCAGCAACGGTCTGCACCAGGGGATTGCGCTGCAGGTGCCGCCCTACGACTACGCCCACCCCGATGACCTGCTCGCCGTGGCCCGCGGGCAGGGCGAACCGGCGCTCGTGGTGGCGTTGGACAACATCTCGGATCCCCGCAACCTGGGGGCGATCGTGCGGTCGACGGCGGCGTTCGGTGGGCACGGCGTGCTCATCCCGCAGCGCCGGTCGGCGTCGGTGACCGCGGTCGCCTGGCGGACCAGCGCCGGTGCGGCAGCGCGGTTGCCGGTAGCGCGCGCCACCAACCTGAACCGCACGCTCGCCGACTACGCCGATGCGGGGCTGCGGGTGGTGGGACTGGACGCGGACGGCGACACCGCGCTCGACGATCTCGACGGCACCGAGCCGCTGGTGGTGGTCGTCGGGTCGGAGGGCAAGGGGCTTTCGCGGCTGGTGCGGGAGCACTGCGACGCCGTGGTGTCCATCCCGATCGCCCGCACGGTCGATTCACTGAACGCGTCGGTGGCGGCGGGTGTGGTGCTCGCCGAGATCGCCCGGCAGCGGCGGCAGTAGCCGGCTGTGGCGCATCGCCCGGCTGTCGCTGCTAGGTCCCGAACGCCCGCACACCGAGCCACAGCGCGATGACGGCGGCGGCCACCGTGGCCGGCACGGTCCGCAGCCCGATGCCGGTGAACTCGCCGCCGGAGGCTTCGATGCCGTCGCGGCGCAGCACTCGCCGCCACAGCAGGTTGGCCAACGATCCGGCATAGCTGAGGTTCGATCCGACGTTGACGCCGATCAGCACCGCGAGCACGGCGGCGGGTCCGGCGGGCGCCACGAGCGGCGCGAGCACCAGCACGGCGGGCAGGTTGTTGACGACGTTGGCGAGCACGGCGCCGATCCCGGCCAGCGCCAGCAGGGTCGCCAGGCCCTGGCCTGCCGGGAGCGCTTCGCGGAGCAGGTCGGACAGCCCGAGCCGCATGGTGGCGTCCACCACCACGCCGAGCCCCACCACGAACGCCAAGAACGGCACGTGCAGCGCGGCGGCCAGGCCGCTGACGGTGCTGCGCCGCCGCGCCAACCCGTGTGCGGCGAGCAGCAGCGCGCCCGCGAACGCCGCCCACACCGGCTCGTAGCCGAACAGCGACGTCACCGCGAACGCCGCCAGCGTCAGCGCCAGCACGACGACGACGAAGACGGGTATGCGCGGGGGTGGCGGCACGGCGGCGGCGGCCGGCGCGGCGTCCAGTTCGGTAGCGAACGTCCGTCGCAGCACCAGGTATTCGACGGCGATGGCGGCGAGCCACGGCAGCCCCATGAGCAGCGCGAACCGGCTGAAGGACAGGCCGGTGGCCGAAAATGCCAGCAGGTTCGTCAGATTGGACACCGGCAGCAGCAGCGACGCGGTGTTGGCGAGGTGGGCGCCGGCGTAGACGTGGGGTCGGGGGCGGGTGCCGAGCGCGCGGGCCGTCGCGAGGATCACCGGTGTCAGGAGCACCACCGTGGCGTCGAGGCTTAGGATCGCGGTGGTGCCGGCGGCGAACAGGAAGACCTGGCGCAGCAGCACGGCCGGCCGGCCGCGCCCGGCGCGTGCCATGGCGGCACCCGCCGCGCGGAACAGCCCTTCGTCGTCGCAGACGGCGGCCAGCACCAGGATGGCGGCCAGGAACCCGACGACGGGGGCCAGCCGGACGATTTCGGCGGTGGCGGCGTGGCTGTCGGTGGCGCCGACGGCGACGAGGAGCAGCGCACCGGGCACCGCCACCACGGCTTCGGGTAGCCCGCGCGGGCGGATCACCGCGAACATCAGCACGGCGGCCAGCACCGCCACCGACAGCAGCAGCAATGCCGTTCAGGCCCAGGGGTTCTCGAGCTGCCACAGCGAGGGCAGGTGCAGCGTCACCCCGTCGCGTTCGGCGAGCGCCGCGAGCACCGACATGGTGACGTCGAGGTCGTCGCCGGCGTAGGGCAGTGCGCGCAGCGGTTCGTCGAGGGAGCGGAAGAAGTCGTCCCAGTGGATGAGCACCGCGCGGCGCGCGCCGACGGCGCGCACGGTCTCGTTCCAGTAGTCGACGAGGTAGGACTCCGGTTGCAGCCCGAGCTGTCCGACGCCCAGGTAGACCGCGTCGGCGCGCTGCCCGGCCAGCGCGCCGGGCAGAAAGCCCGCGCTGCCCTGGACGAGGAGGCGCAGGCCGGTGGGCCGGTGGGCGACGAGCACCGACCAGGTGTCGCCGCACTTGTAAGCGGCGGCCTTGACGGGCGGCACCACCGGCTCGGTGATCGCGCCGGGGAACCGGTCCGGCGGGCAGTGCTCGGACGCGACGAGCGTGACGTCGTAGGGTCCGAAGCTCACCGGCTCGCCGGGCACCGGAACCACCAGCCGGTCCTCGGTCATGCCGTGGCCGCGGCCCACGTTGGCGGCGGACTCTCCGCCGACGAGCACGGCGCCGGTGCGTTCGGCGACGACGGCCGCGTCCATCGCGTGGTCGAAGTGGGTGTGCACGCAGATGACGGCTTGCAGGTCGGTGATGCCCGCGCGGTCCAGCGCCCGGCCGATGCGGTCGACGGAGGGGCGCAGCGCGCGCAACCCGACGGCCGCCAGGTTGGGCCGGGAGAAGAATCCGTCGGTGAGGAGCGCCGCCTCCCCGTCGTCGATCAGCAGCGTCGAGACCCCGAGCCAGGTGACGGTGACCGGCGCGTCGGAGCCCGCGGCGGGCACGTCGAAGCGGTCGGCGTACCGCTCGATGTCCGGCCGGCCGAGCTTGAGGCGCATGGCGACAGCGTACGGCGGCGGCGTGTTACGGCCGCTCGAAGTGCTGGTAATCGACCGGATCCCGCCAGGTGCCGCCCCAGGTCCAGCCGCGGCCGGTGAAGGCCCGCACCGCGGGGTCGCCGTCGCGCAGCAGGCCCGGTGCGTCGCGGCTGCGGTCGAGGTAGCGGCCGGCGGTGGCGGGCTGCAGGTCCCCGGCGCCGTCGAGATAGGGGTTGACGAGCGGGTTGACGTCGATTGCGCGGCCGGTGGCGTGCAGCGACCAGCGGCCGCTGGGTAACGGCCGACAGTTGAACGCCGAGGTGTTGTTGTCTCTCATCGACAGCTCGTCTTCGGCGCCGGGATAGGCGTCGACGGTCTGCATCCGGTGGATCGGATAGCGCAGCGCGAACAGCTCGTCGAAGATCGCCGTGGTGTCGGCGACGAGGTCGGCGTGGACGACCAGTTCGCCGCGGCGGGCGACGCCGTCGTCGTCGAGATACGGCACGGTGACCAGCCGCAGCTCGTCGGGCGGTGTGGGGCAGCCGGGTCGCCACGACGCGCCCAGCCGGGTCGCGTCGACGGTGCGCACGGGCGGCGGCGCCGGTTCGGGTGCCGGCGCGCTCGGGAGCGCAGCCGGCCGGTCAGGCGTCGGCGCGGGCGGTGCCGGCGACGATGCGCACCGGGTGACGGCGGCCGTGACGAGCAGCGCGCCGACGGCACGGCTGACCGCGGTGAGGCTGGGCATCCCCGCCGTGTCTACCAGCCCGGTCAGACCGCGGGCGACTTCTCCACGTCGTCGCGGTGGCGCAGTTCCTCGGCGAACCGCACGAGTTCCTCCTGGGACCGCGAGGACAGTCCGACGACGCGGGCGGCGATGCGACGCACCCCCTCTTCCCGCATGCCCGCCAGCGCGGTGAGCTCCTCGTCGAGCCGGGCGTAGTAGTCGTCGTCGGTGAAGTACGCCGGCTTGATCCGGAAGAACGCGGCGAGCGCCGCCATGGTGGCCGGTGACGGGTTGGTCCGGTTGCCCGACCGCAGCTGCGACAGGTACGGCGCCGACATGTTGACGCCCTCGGACCGCAGCGCCGCGATGACTTCGGCCGAGGTGTGCGGTCCGCGCCCCGGCGGATACACGGTGTCGAACAACCGGTTGAGCCTGGCGGCGAAGCTGGTGCGTTTCATCCGCGGACCCCTGCAGGGGCGTGGGAGGTGGACGCGGTGGTCCAACGTCGGGACATCGGCATGCAGTCACGCCCTTTCGTGCAAGTGGTAGGCCGCGCCGCCATCGCCGCCGCCGTTGCCGGTTGGCTAGTTTGCTCCCGCGAAGTTATACCACACGGCGCCGTAATCACAGCAACGTCACGGCGGAATCCCGCAGGATCAGCGTCGGTTTCCGGCGGGAACGGGCGCTGATCAGCGCAGACGGCGCTAGGCAGGGGCAGCTGCGGGCACGCCGCCCGCGCGGAATATGCGCACGTATGCAGATTTGGCAAAGGTGAAGGCGGAAGTCGTCCGGCGCCTCAGCCCGGTGGCCGGGTGATCCGGTTGTGGTCAGTGGATGCAGAGCACGCGCCTCAGCAGAAGGACGCGACGTCGATTCCCGCTGCGGTGAGCCGGCTTCGGACCGCGCGGGCGATGTCCACGGCGCCCGGCGAGTCGCCGTGAACGCACACCGACTCGACGTCGACGGCCACCGTCGAACCGTCGATCGCCACCACTTGGCGGTCGCGGACCATCGCGGCGACGCGATCGGCGATCTCGGCCGCGTCGTGCAGCACCGCACCCGGCTGCGAGCGCGGCACCAGCGAGCCGTCGGAACGGTAGGCGCGGTCGGCGAACGCCTCGTTCACGGTGTGCAGACCCGCCCGCGCGGCGGCGTCGAAGAAGGCCGAACCGGCCAGCCCGAGCACCGGAAGCGTCGGATCGACGGCCGCCACCGCCGCGGCAACGGCGCGGGCCTGCTCGTCGTGGCGCACGATGGCGTTGTACAGCGCGCCATGGGGTTTGACGTAGCGCACGGCGGTGCCTGCGGCGCGGGCGAGCCCCTGCAGCGCACCGAGCTGGTAGATGACGTCGGCGGTCAGGTCGGCCGGCGCGACGTCGATGAAGCGTCGCCCGAAGCCCGCGAGATCTCGATAGCTGACCTGCGCCCCGATGGTGACGCCGTTCGCCGCCGCGGCGCGGCACACCGCGAGCAGCCGGGTCGGATCACCCGCGTGGAAGCCGCATGCGACGTTCGCGCTGGTGACGATGTCGAGCATGGCTTCGTCGTCCCCGAGCTGCCAGACCCCGAAGCCCTCGCCGAGGTCGGCGTTGAGGTCCACACGCACCACGCTCCCAACCTTATCCACCAGGCCGGCAGCGCACCTGTAAATGACAACCGTTATCGTTAAGGCATGCGTTCTCCCCTGCAGACGATGCTCGCGGTCGTGGCGATCGCCGCCGGGGCCGGCTGCGCACCCGACGGCGCCGAGCCGTCCGCCGCGTCCGGTGAGAAGTGCCCGACGGACCCGGTGAACGTGGTGGTGAGCGTCAATCAGTGGAGCGACGTCGTGACCGCGATCGGGGGCCGGTGCGTCGAGGTGACGACGGTCCTCGCCGGATCCGCCGGCGACCCACACGACTTCGAGCCGGCGCCCGCTGACGCCGCCGCCTTCACCGGCGCCCGGCTCGTCGTGGTCAACGGCGGTCACTACGACGAGTGGGCAACCAAGCTCGCGCAGAGCTCGGCGCCCGACGCCCCGGTCGTCGACGCCGTCGAGGTCGGTGGCGGCGGTGAGAACCCCCACGTGTGGTACCGGCCCGCCACCGTGGTGGCCGTCGCCGATGCGCTGACCGCCCGACTCGGCGCGCTGGCCCCCGACGCCGCCGGTTACGTCGAGCAGCGTCGCGCCGCCTTCGGTGAGTCCCTGCAGCCGTATTTCGCCCGGATCGACGCCATCCGCGCCGTGGCGCCGGGCAGGGGGTACGCCGCGACCGAAAACGTCTTCGACGACATGGCAGCCGAGGTCGGCCTGACGAATCGGACGCCGCCGGGGTATGCGGCCGCGGTGTCCAACGAATCCGAACCCTCGCCCGCCGACGTCGATGCGTTCCTGACGCTTCTGCGCAACCGCGGCGTCGACGTGCTGATCGTCAACACCCAGACGCGAGGTGCCGGGCAGGACCAGCTGCGGGCCGCCGCGCAGCAGGCCCAGGTGCCGGTCGTGGAGGTCACCGAGACCATGCCCGCCGACGCCGCGTCGTTCCCGGCCTGGCAGGTCGAGCAGCTCACCGCCCTGGCGAAGGTGCTCGGTGCCGCCCCCTGAGGCCGCGGCCCTGCAGTTCGACGGCGTCAGCGCGGTGCGCGGCGGCCGGCTGGTGTGGTCGGAGGGCACCTTCGAGGTGCCGGCCGGCGGCATCGTGGCGGTCATCGGCTCGAACGGTTCGGGCAAGACGACGCTGCTGCAGGTGGTGCTGGGGCTCGTGCCGCCGGCGTCGGGCCGGGTCCGGGTGTTCGGTGCGCCGCCGGGAGCGGCCAACGACGCGATCGGATACGTGCCGCAGAACTATGTCGCCGGTGCGGGTGACGCCATCCGCGCCCGCGACGCGGTGACGCTCGGTATCACCGGCCGCCGCTGGGGGCTCGCCCGCACCAGCGCGGAGGACCGCCGGCGGGTCGACGAGGCGCTCGCCGCCGTCAACGCCACCGACTTCGCCGACGCCCGGCTCTCGCAGCTCTCCGGCGGCCAGCGGCAGCGCATCGCGATCGCTCACGCGCTGGTGGCCCGGCCGCGCATGCTGATCCTCGACGAGCCGCTGGCGTCGCTCGACCTGCGCAGCCAGCACGAGTTGGTCGCGCTGCTCGCCCGGCTCAACGGCGAGCTGGGTATGACGATCCTGGTGGTCGCCCATGATCTGGCCCCGCTGCTCGGGGTGCTCACCAGCGCGATCTACCTGCTCGACGGGCACGCGCACCACGCGCCGATCGGCACGGTCGTCGACGCCGACCTGCTCACCCACCTGTACGGCAGCGACGTCGACGTGGCGCACACGCTGCAGGGCCAGCTGTACAAGCGGACGACGCCGTGACCGCGCTCGCGGTGATCGGCTACCAGCAGAACTGGTGGCGCATCCTGACCTCCGACTTCATGCGACATGCGCTGCTCGGCGGCACCGTCGTGGCGCTCGCCGCCGGACTCATCGGCTATTTCGTCGTCGTGCGCCAGACCGCGTTCGCCGCGCACGCGCTGGCGCACATCGGCTTGCCGGGTGCCACCGGGGCGGTGCTGGTGGGGGCGCCCGTCGTCGTGGGGCTCGCGGTGTTCTGCATCGGCGGCGGGCTGGTGATCGGGGCGCTGGGCAAGCGGGCCGGCGAACGCGAGGTCGCGACGGGCACGGTGTTGGCGCTGGCCACCGGTTTCGGGCTGTTCTTCAGCTCGCTGGCCACCCGCAACTCGTCGACGCTCACCAACGTGCTGTTCGGCAACTTGCTGGCGATCACGCCGCAACAGCTCGTCGGGTTCGCGGCGCTGTTGGTGGTGCTCGCGGTCGCGATGGCGGCGATCTGCCGGCCGCTGCTGTTCGCGTCGGTGGACGCCCAGGTCGCCGAGGCCAAGGGCGTGCCGGTTCGGCTGCTGTCGGTGATCTTCATGGCGCTGCTCGGCCTCACCGTGACGATGGCGGTGCAGGCCGTCGGTGCGCTGCTGTTGTTCGCGCTCGTCGTCACCCCGGCCGCCACGGCCATCATGTTGACCGCCGCGCCCGGCCGCGCCATCCTGCTCTCGACTGTCATCGGCTTGACATCGGTGTGGACCGGCATCGTGGTGTCGGCGGTCTTCAACCTGCCGCCGAGCTTCGTCATCGTCACCATCCCGTGCCTGCTGTGGCTGGCGGTCTGGTCGGTCACCGCGAGCGTGCGTGTCGGTTCGCCGACACGCCGTGCGGGCTGACATTCCGCGCACCTTCGGCACGCCCGGGGCCCTTCGCTACTGTCACAGACCGTGACATCTCAGTGGGCGCCGACGCGGCTCGGCGATCTGACCGGCACCCGCATCGTCGTCACCGGCGCCACCAACGGGATCGGCTTCGCGACCGCGCGGGCACTGGCCAAGGCCGGCGCGCACGTCGTGCTGGCGGTCCGCAACACCGGGTTGGGCGAGCAGCGCGCGGCGGAGATCGGCGGCGACACGTCGGTCGTCGAGCTGGACCTCGCCGACCTGTCTTCGGTGCAGGCCTTCCCCGACCTCCTCGACGGGGACGTCGACGTCCTGGTGAACAACGCCGGCGTCGTCGCGCAGCAGCGCACGGAGACCGTGGACGGCTTCGAGCTGACGCTGGGCACGAACTTCCTCGGCCCGTTCGCGCTCACGAATCTGCTGTTCGAGCGGGTGCGGTCGAAGATCGTCATCGTCGGCTCCGACGCCCACAAGCTCGGCGCGGTGTTCTCGTTCGACGACCCGCACCTGCGCAGCAGCCGGTGGTCGGCGTTTCCGGCCTACGCCCGCTCGAAGCTCGCGACGATGCTGTGGGGCCTCGAGCTCGACCGCCGGCTGCGGGAGGCGCATGTGCCGGTGTCGGCGTACTTGACCCATCCGGGGTGGGTCGCGTCGAACCTCACCAATGTCGCCGACACCCCGGTGTTCGCGGCGTTCCACAAGGCGGCCACGGTGGTCGCGGGTCTGCTCGCCAACGACATCGACGCCGGCGCGGCACCCACGCTGTACTGCCTGTCCGAGCCGATCCCGCCCGGCAGCTACGTCGGCATCGACAGCCGGCTCGGGCTCAAGGGCGGCCCGACGCTCAGCGGCCGGTCCGCGATGGCGTCCGACTACGCGGCCGCGAAGCGGTTGTGGGAGTTCGCCGAACGGGAGACCGGCACCACGCTTCCGGTCTGATCGGCCACTAGCGGCGCAGCGTCCGCCGCTCGTCGGCCAGGAACCGCAGCGCCGCCGCCACGCCGGCGGGGGTCTCGACGCGGTAGCGGGCCGCGGTGTCACCGTCGCCGACCTTGACGCCGACGTCGGGCGGGCGCAGCCGGCGGAACACCTTCTCGTCGGTCACGTCGTCGCCGAAGAAGACCGCGCCGCAGGCGCCGTGCTGCTCGCGCAGGATGTCGAACGCCTGCCCCTTGTCGGTGTGGATGACCGCGAACTCGATGACCGCCTTGCCGGTGGTGATCTGCGCGTCCCACTCCTGCGCCGCGGTCTCGGCGTCTCGCAACGCTTTTCGGCCGTCCTCGGCGGAGGCGTTGCGGACGTGCAGCGCGGCGCTGACGGGTTTCTGCTCGACCGTGACGCCGGGGTAGTGCTCGGCGATCCGGGTGAGCGAGTCGACGATCCGCTCCAGCAGCGCCTCGGCGGCGTCGTCCACCTGGTGCACGAAGCCGGTGTCGAATTCGGAGCCGTGGCTCCCGACGAGCACTACCGCGTCGGGCGCCCGGGACAGCGCCTGCAGGTCGCGCAGCGCCCGGCCGGAGATCAGCGCCGCGGTGGTGTCGGGCAGTTCGGCGACCGCCGCCAGCGCGTCGGCCGCTTCGGGCAGCGGCACGGCGTCGCCCGGCCGGTCGACGATGGGCGCCAACGTGCCGTCGTAGTCGCTTGCCACCAGCAGCCGCGGCACCCCGGCCAGCGAACGGAGCGCATCCCGCAGGTCGGCGGGCAGGGATTCGGTCACAGCCGCACAACCCTAGATCTTCGGATGGTCCTCGTCGCCGATGAGCAGCCGGACGGCCAGGTCGAGCCGCTTGCCGACGTCGGTCGCCGACGCGCGGCGGGTGAGCCACGCCAGCAGGTTCGACAGCCACACGTCGGAGATGACGCGGGCGATGTGGAATTGGTCCTCGGTGGGCTCGCCGTCGCTCATCGCGCGGGCGAACATGGTGTCCATCAGCTTGCCGACGTGGTCGACCTCGCCGGCCGCGGACGCGTCGGCGAACACGAACGCCCGGGTCATGGCCTCGGTGAGCAGCGGGTTGCGCTGCATCGAGCGGTTCAGCCGGCTGATCATCTGGTGCAGCCGCTCATAGGGCGTCCCGCCCAGCGCGTTCCTGTCGGTCTTGGCCTCGATCCGCTCGAACTCCCGGCCGAGCGCCGACACCAGCAGGTGCACCTTCGACGGGAAGTAGCGGTACAGGGTGCCGACGGCGACGTCGGCGCGTTCGGCGACGGCGCGCATCTGCACCGCTTCGTAGCCGCCCTTCGACGCGATGGCGAGCGTGGCGTCGAGGATGCGCTTGCGCCGCTCGCGCTGCGCTTCCGAGCCGAGCTCCGATTCGGCCAGGGCGGGCACCGTCAGCACGCGGCGCTGACGCGGCTCGGGTGACGGGCCCGGCTTGGCCTGCGCTGGTGTCGACATGGTGTGTCCCTGGCTCCTTCGTGACGACCTCTGCGCGAAACGATACGCAAGCCGGGCGGACATTTCTCGGCGAGGTGACGACGGCAACAGCAGATGTGCTGCTGCGATGGCCCCGGACGAACCCGCCGCGGCGGCGTCTATTAGAACACGTTCTAGTACGCTGCAGGTGCGTCCGCACCGTCGAGCCGGACCGCGCGAGGAGATCCCCATGGCGTCAGCGAGCACGACCGACCATCAGGCAGCCGTCCGCGATCTGGTGCGGTCCTGGGCCCCCACCTCGGGTTCGATCGAGGCCGTCCGCGCGGTCGAGCAGGGGGATCCCGACGCGTGGCTCAAGCCGTTCCGGGCCGCCGCCGAGCTCGGCCTGTTCGGCGTGGCGGTGCCCGACGAGCGCGGCGGCGCGGGCGGCACCGTCGCGGACCTGTCGGCGATGATCGAGGAGGCCGGCCGGGCGCTGGTCCCCGGGCCGGTGGTCAGCACCGCGCTGGCGGCGCTGCTGCTCGGACACGGCGGCGACGACGCCCTGGCGGCGCTGGTCGAGGGGCAGCGCTCCGCGGGCATCGCGACCGCGGCGGAGCTGGCGTTCGCCGGTGGCACCGTGTCGGGCGCCGTCGCGCTCGCGCCGGGTCTGCGCGCCGGCGAGCTGCTGTTGGCGCCCGCGCCGCAGGGCTGGCTGCTCATCGACACCGACACCGACACCGCCGAGGTCACCGCGCTCGACCCCACCGACTTCTCGCGTCCGCTCTCCCGGGTCCGGTTCGACGGCGCGCCGGCCACGCTGCTCGACGTCGACGCGCAGCGGGCAACCGACCTGTGGCTCGCGCTCGCGGCGGCGGAGTCCGCCGGCATCGCCCGCTGGGCGCTGCACACCGCGGTCGACTACGCTAAGGTGCGCGAGCAGTTCGGCAAGCCGATCGGCAGCTTCCAGGCGATCAAGCATCTCTGCGCCAACATGCTGTGCCGCACGGAGGAGGCCGAGGCCGCCGCCGCCGACGCCGCCCGGGCCGCGACGGCATCCCCCGAGCAGCTCGCCGTCGCGGCGACGGTGGCCGGCGGCACCTGCCTGGACGCGGCGATCGCCAACGCCAAGGACGCCATCCAGGTGCTCGGCGGCATCGGCTTCACCTGGGAGCACGACGCGCACCTGTACCTGCGCCGGGCGTACGCCAACAAGAAGGCGTTCGGCGACACCGCGCGGTGGCGGCGCCGGGCGGTGGACCTCACCCGCGGCGGCGCGCGCCGCGTGCTGGCCGTCGACCTCGGCGACGCCGGCGACCTCGACGCGTTCCGGGCGGGCGTGGCCCGAGACGTCGCCGGCATCGCCGCCCTGCCCGACGCCGAGCGTCAGCGGGCGCTCGCCGAGACGGGCCTGCTGGCGCCGCACTGGCCGAAGCCCTACGGCCGCGACGCCTCGCCCGCCGAGCAGCTGGTGATCGACGCCGAGTTGGCGAAGGCCGGCGTGCGTCGTCCCGACATCTCGATCGGCTGGTGGGCGGCGCCGACGATCCTCGACAACGGCACGCGCGAGCAGATCGACCGCTTCATCCCGGCCACCCTGACCGGTGACGTGTACTGGTGCCAGCTGTTCAGCGAGCCCGGCGCCGGCTCCGACCTGGCGGCGCTGCGCACGAAGGCCACGAAGACCGACGGTGCGCACCCGAGGAGCAATGGCAGACCGGGCTGGGTGCTCAACGGCCAGAAGGTGTGGACCTCCTCGGCGACGAAGGCGAACTGGGGTATCTGCCTGGCGAGATCGGACCAGAGCGCTCCAAAACACAAGGGCATCACCTACTTCCTGGTCGACATGGCGTCACCGGGCATCGACATCCGGCCGCTGCGCGACATCACCGGCGAGGCGCTGTTCAACGAGGTGTTCCTCGACGACGTGTTCGTGCCCGACGAGCTGGTGGTCGGCTCCCCGGGCGACGGCTGGAAGCTCGCCCGCACCACACTGGCCAACGAGCGCGTCGCGATGGCGACCGGCGGCGCGCTCGACCAAGGCCTCGAGGACCTGTTGAGTCAGCTCGGGGACACGGAGCTCGACCCGCTGCAGATCGACCGGCTCGGCGCGCTCGTCATCTCCGGGCAGTCCGGCAGCCTGCTCGACCGGGCGATCGCCGAGCTCGCGGTGGGGGGCCACGACCCGGGCCCGCAGTCGAGCGTGCGCAAGCTGCTCGGTGTGCGGTTCCGCCAGGCGCTCGCCGAGGCGACGATGGACTTCAGCCAGGACGGCGGCGTCGTCTTCAACGAGGCGACGAGCTACTTCCTCAACACCCGCTGCCTGTCGATCGCCGGCGGCACCGAGCAGATCCTGCTCACCCTCGCCGCCGAGCGGCTGCTGGGGTTGCCGCGCTAGCTGAACCGCGCCTGTGCGCAGGTGCTCGGCGAGGTGATGTTGACGCCGGTGTACACCACCTGGATCTCCGCGCAGACGATGAAGTCCTTGTCGGTCACGGGCTGGCCGTTGTACCAGGACGTCGGGATGGTGTCGCCGTTGAGCTGGTACTTCTCGACCGGCCCGTCGCCGAAGTAGATCGTCGTCAACTCGATCTGGCTGAGCGATTTGAACAGCCGGGTGTTCGGTGCGTTGAAGTCCGTTTCCAGGAAGATCGTGCGGTCGTTCGAGCGCAGCGTGGTGGTCTGCCGCGCCCACAGGTCCGGCGGGAAGCCGGTGGGGCCGTCGGGGGTGCGCAGGTTCGCCGCCGCCTGCCAGAAGCACCGCTTCTCGGCCAGCCGGCAGTCGGCCCGGGTGTGCACTTCCAGCTGCGTCACCGGGTCGATGGGGAACGTCGAGTCGGCGGTGTCCACGGCCGCCGAGGCCGACGGGGCGCCGAACAGTCCGGCCGCCGTGACCGCAGCCGCTGCGCACAGCCTCGCCAGCACCTTCACGCTTCCCTCCCTCCGGATCGCCGAATGGTAGCTGGCGGTCACTCGTCGTAGGTCACTTCGACCGAATCGGACACCGGCAGCGCCTGGCAGGCCAGGATCAGCCCCTCGTCGAGATCGGATTGCTCCAGGACGTCGTTGATCGCCAGCTCGACCTCGCCGCGGCGCTTGAGCACCGCGCACGCCCCGCAGTGCCCTTCGCGGCAGGAGAACGGCGCGTCGAGCCCCTTCGCCAGCAGCACGTCGAGCAGCTTGGCGTTGCGCGGCCAGTCGACGGTGTGCGTCTCGCCGTCGAGCTCGACCACCGCCGACGCCGGGACGCGCTCGTCGTCGGGATCGGCCTCCACCGTCACCGCGGCGAACGGGTCGCCCTCCAGCGAGCGGAACACCTCGATGTGCAGCCGCTCGGCGGGCACCCCGATGTCGGTGAGCGCCGAGCGGGTGCACTCCATGAACGGACCCGGTCCGCAGATGAACGCCTCGTGGTCGGCATAGGGCGCGGCGAGCCGGGCCCAGGCGGTGGTGTTCGGCACGCCCTGCACGCTCTCCAGCCAGTGCACGACGGTCAACCGGTCGGGGTAGGTGGCCGCCAGCTCGCGCAACGTCGCCGCGAAGATCACCGACTGCTCGTCGCGGTTGGCATACAGCAGCACCACCCGGCCGCTGCCCGTCGCGAGCGCCGACTTGCAGATGGCCATCAGCGGGGTGATGCCGCTGCCACCGGCGACCAGCAGTAAGTCGGTGTCCAGGTCGGCCGGCACGAAGGTGCCCGACGGCGCCAGCACGTGCAGCGACATGCCCGGGCGGGCGTGGTCGCACAGCCAGTTGGAGCCGTAGCCGTCGACGGTCCGCTTCACGGTCACCGTCATCGCGTCGTCGGTGTGCGGTGAACTCGACAGCGAGTAGCAGCGCGCCACCGAACCGGTGCGGTCGCTGGGGATGCGCAAGGTCAGGAATTGGCCGGGCCGGTACCGCAGCTTCTCGGGGGCGATCGTCGCACCGTCGGGGACGGCGAAGACGATCGACTTGGCGTCGGAGGTCTCCTCGATGACGTCGGCGACGGTCAGCTCCAGGACGTGGGTCCCCAGCGGTTCGTCCGGTGCGCGTGCCGTCACCGCTCACTCCTCTCGCCCATAACTAGAACAAGTTACAGAAATTGGGCGCCGCAGGTCCAGGAGCCGCAGGCTCACGCCGCTCGACACGAATCGTAACGTGTTCTAATCTTCGGATAGTGAGTCCAGCCCGGGAGGTTGCCGTGACGTCCATTCAACAGCGCGACGCGCAGTCGGTGCTCGCCGGCATCGACGACCTGCTGCCGACCATCGCCGCGCGCGCCACGGAAGCCGAGGAACGGCGTCGCCTGCCCGACGCGACGGTGGCCGAGCTGGACGAGGTCGGTTTCTTCAAGCTGCTGCAGCCCGAGCAATGGGGCGGCCTGCAGTGCGATCCGACGCTGTTCTACGAAGCGGTGCGCCGGCTCGCCAGCGCGTGCGGTTCCACCGGGTGGGTGTCGTCGATCATCGGCGTGCACAACTGGCACTTGGCGCTGTTCGATCAGCGTGCGCAGGAGGAGGTGTGGGGAGACGACGCCACCGTCCGCGTGTCGTCGTCCTACGCCCCGATGGGGGCCGGCACCGTCGTCGACGGCGGCTATCTGGTGAGCGGCGCCTGGCAGTGGTCGTCGGGCTGCGACCACGCGACCTGGGCGTTCCTCGGCGGCCCCGTCATCAAGGACGGCCGGCCCGTCGACTTCGGCAGCTTCCTCATCCCGCGTGCCGACTACCGCATCGACGATGTGTGGAACGTGGTGGGGCTGAAGGGAACCGGCAGCAACACCGTCGTCGTGCAGGACGTGTTCGTGCCGCGGCACCGGTTCCTGTCCTATAAGGCGATGAACGACGGCACCGCCGGCGGCTACCAGACCAACACCGCCCCCGTCTACCGGATGCCCTGGGGCACCATGCATCCCACCACCATCACCGCACCGATCATGGGAATGGCCTACGGCGCCTACGCCGCACACGTGGAGCACCAGGGCAAGCGCGTCCGGGCGGCGTTCGCCGGCGAGAAGTCGAAGGACGATCCGTTCGCGAAGATCCGCATCGCCGAGGCCGCGAGCGATATCGACGCGGGCTGGCGTCAGCTGATCGGCAACGTCGGCGACGAGTACGCGCTGCTGACCTCGGGGCGGGAGATCCCGTTCGAGCTGCGCGCCAAGGCCCGTCGCGACCAGGTGCGCGCCACCGCCCGCGCCATCGCGTCCATCGACATGCTCTTCGAGGCGTCGGGTGCCACGGCGCTCGAGCTCGACAAGCCGGTGCAGCGGTTCTGGCGCGACGCCCATGCCGGCCGGGTGCACGCCGCCAACGAGCCCGAGCGGGCCTACCTGATCTTCGGCAACCACGAGTTCGGGCTGCCCCCGCAGGACACGATGGTCTGATGACCTCCTACATCAAGCAGGTCGAGACGCAGGTCGACGTCACCTTCGAGGGGACGTCGCGCTACGCCGAGGTGCAGGCCCGGGCGGCGGGGGATGGCGATCGCACGCTGCGGCTGCACTACCACGAGGCCGGCGTCAGCCACGACAAGACGGTGGTGCTGCTGCACGGCGGCGGCCCCGGCGCGTCGAGCTGGTCGAATTTCGGCCGCAACATCGAGGTGCTCGCGCAGCACTATCACGTGCTTGCCGTCGACCAGCCCGGCTACGGGCACTCCGACAAGCTCACCGAGCACGAGCAGTACAACCGCTACAGCGCGAGCGCGCTGCTCGGGCTGTTCGACCACCTCGGCATCGAGCGCGCCGACCTCGTCGGCAACTCGCTCGGCGGCGGCACCGCGGTGCGGTTCGCCCTCGACCACCCGAAGCGCGCCGGCCGGCTGGTGCTGATGGGCCCCGGCGGGTTGAGCGTCAACCTGTTCGCACCCGACCCGACCGAGGGCGTCAAGCTGCTGGCCAAGTTCAACACGGAGCCGACGCGGGAGAACCTCGAGGCGTTCCTGCGGATCATGGTCTTCGACCAGCGCCTCGTCACTGCGGAGCTCGTCGAGGAGCGGTTCGCCATCGCGAGCACGCCCGAATCGCTCGCCGCCACCCGCGCGATGGGAAAGTCGTTCGCGGGTAGCGACTTCGAGCTCGGCATGATGTGGCGCGAGGCCTATCAGCTGCGGCAACGCGTGCTGCTCATCTGGGGCCGCGAGGACCGGGTGAACCCGCTCGACGGTGCGCTGGTGGCGCTCAAGCAGATCCCGCGGGTGCAGCTGCACGTGTTCGGGCAGTGCGGCCACTGGGCGCAGCTGGAAAAGTTCGACGAGTTCAACCAGCTCACCATCAACTTCTTGGGGGAGTAGCCAGATGAGCATCCGGTCGCTGGGGTATCTGCGCATCGAGGCCACCGACATGTTCGCGTGGCGCGACTACGGGCTCAAGGTGCTCGGCATGGTCGAGGGCAAGGGCGCCAACCCCGAGGCCCTGTACCTGCGCATGGACGAGTTCCCGGCCCGCCTGGTCATCGTGCCCGGCGAGCGCGACCGGCTGCTGGACTCCGGCTGGGAGACGGCCAATGCCGCCGGGCTGCAGGAGATCCGCAACGCGCTCGACGTCGAGGGCGTGCCGTACAAGGAGGCCACCGCGGCCGAACTGGCCGACCGGCGGGTCGACGAGATGATCCGCTTCCAGGATCCGTCGGGCAACTGCCTGGAGGTGTTCCACGGCGTCGCGCTCGAGCACCGCCGTGTCGTCAGCCCGTACGGGCACAAGTTCGTCACCGAGGAGCAGGGGCTCGGGCACGTGGTGCTCACCACCCGCGACGACATGGAGACGCTGCACTTCTACCGCGACGTGCTCGGGTTCAAGCTGCGCGACTCGATGCGGCTGCCACCGCAGCTCGTCGGCCGGCCCGCCGACGGCGCGCCCGCGTGGCTGCGCTTCCTCGGCGTCAACCCGCGCCACCACAGCCTGGCGTTCATGCCCGGCGAAACCCCCAGCGGCATCGTGCATCTGATGATCGAGGTCGAGAACGCCGACGACGTCGGGCTGTGCCTCGACCGGGCGCTGCGCCGCAAGGTCCCGATGTCGGCCACGCTCGGCCGGCACGTCAACGACAAGATGCTGTCGTTCTACATGAAGACACCGGGCGGCTTCGACGTCGAATTCGGTTGTGAGGGGCTGGAAGTCACCGACGACAACTGGGTGGCGCGCGAGTCGACGGCCGTCAGCCTGTGGGGTCACGACTTCAGCGTGGGTTTCCAGCCGCAGTGACCGTGCCCGCAGCCATCGACCCCCGCACGTTCCGCAGCGTGCTGGGACAGTTCTGCACCGGCATCACGGTCATCACGGCGATGTCTGAAGGCGCCACGGGCGCCGTACCGGTCGGATTCGCCTGCCAGTCCTTTGCGGCGCTGTCGCTCGAGCCGCCGCTGGTGCTGTTCTGCCCCACCAAGGCGTCGCGATCCTGGCAGGCCATCGAGGCCAGCGGCCGGTTCTGCGTCAACGTGCTGGGCGAGGACCAGAAGCCGGTCTCGGCCCGCTTCGGCTCCCGCGAGCCCGACAAGTTCGCCGGAATCGACTGGAAGCTCTCGCCGCTGGGCTCACCGATCATCAGCGGCTCGCTGGCGCACATCGACTGCACCGTGGCGTCGGTGCACGACGGCGGGGATCACTTCGTGGTCTTCGGCGCGGTGCATTCGCTGTCCGACGTGCCCAAGACGGCGCCCCGACCGCTGCTGTTCTACCGCGGCCAATACACCGGCATCCAGCCGGACAAGAATTCGCCCGCGCACTGGCGCGACGACCTCGAGGCGTTCCTCACCGCCACCACCGCCGACACCTGGCTGTAGCGGCTCGGGCTCCCCGAACCGGCCGCCGACGGTAACGCCAGGGCGGAGATCGAGTGGATCCGCCGCCCTGGCGTTACGGTCGGTGTCAGATGCGCGTGCCGCGCCGCGCGCCCACGCGGGTCCAGATGAGCAGCGCGATGACGGCGCCGATCACCGAGCCGATGATGCCGGCGGGCTGCAGGAAACCGCTCGACGCGTCCTTGCCGAACAACAGGTAGCCCAGGAAGCCACCGATGAACGAGCCGACGATCCCGAGCAGGATGGTCGCCGGGATCGACATGTGCTGCTTGCCAGGGACGAGCAGCCGGGCGAGCGCGCCGGCGAGCAGCCCGATGACGAGGAGGCTGACGATGAGTCCGATCATGGTCGTTGTCTCTTTCGTGTCGTGTCCTGGAGCGCCTGTCGTGGCTGCTCCCGCCGGACGGGTGCCCGGCGCTGGCTCTAGCCAACCCCCTTAAGGGTGGTGGCACCACACCCTTGGGTAGGTAACTTCGCTCTGATGACAGCGACGCCGGATCGTCCGATCACCGTCGCCTTGATCGACGACTACGACGTCGTGGTCGCCGGGGTGGCGAACATGTTCGACCGCTACCGCGACCGGGTGGTGGTGGCCGAACTGGATACGAACATGTCGCTGCACGACACCGTGGACATCGCCATGTACGACTCCTTCGCGCAACCGGAGTCCGACCACCGGGAGATCGCCGAGCTGGTCGCCAATCCCCGGGCGTCCCGGGTGGTCGTCTACACCTGGAACTTCCACCCCGATCTGATCCGCAGCGCGCAGCAACAGGGTGCCGACGGATATCTGTCGAAGACGCTGCCCGCCCGCGAGCTCGTGGCGGCGCTCGAGGCCGTCCACGCCGGGGAGAAGGTGGTCAGCGATCCGCCGCCGCGGGCGCGCAGTGTCGCCGGCCTGGACTGGCCCGGTCGCGGCGAGGGGCTCAGCGATCGGGAGTCGGAGATCCTGGCGCTGATCACCCAGGGCAAGAGTAACGCCGAGGTCGCGGCGCTCACCTATCTGAGTCCCAACACCGTGAAGTCCTACATCCGCACGATCTACCGCAAGATCGGGGTGGGCAGCCGCACGCAGGCCGTGCTGTGGGGCGTGGCGCACGGCTTCACACCCGACCACCGCCGCATCGACCACTGGCGCGGCGGACCCTGACAGCCCGCGCTCCTCCGCGGGCGGACTGCCATACTCAACCGCATGTGTCCGCCGTCACAGGAGAGTGGTCGATGAGCGCACCGGTACCGACAGGTCTGCGACGGGTCGTCGCCGCATCGATGGCCGGCACCGTCGTCGAGTGGTACGAGTTCTTCCTCTACGGCACGGCCGCCACGCTCGTGTTCAACAAGGTGTTCTTCGCCGACACCGGCAGCGAGCTCGACGGCATCATCGCCGCATTTCTCACCTACGCAGTCGGATTCGTCGCTCGCCCGCTGGGCGGCATCGTGTTCGGGCACTTCGGCGACAAGTACGGCCGCAAGAAGTTGTTGCAGTTCAGCCTGCTGTTGGTCGGCGCCGCGACGTTCCTCATGGGTTGTCTGCCCACCTTCGGCCAGGTCGGCTATTGGGCGCCGACACTGCTGGTCATCCTGCGGTTCCTGCAGGGCTTCGCCGTCGGCGGCGAGTGGGGCGGCGCGGTGCTACTGGTCGCCGAGCACAGCCCGAACCGCTCCCGCGCTTTCTGGTCGAGCTGGCCGCAGGCGGCGGTTCCCGTGGGCAACATGCTGGCCACCGTTGTGCTGCTGGTGCTGACGTGGACGCTCTCGGACGCCGCCTTCTTGTCGTGGGGCTGGCGCGTCGCGTTCTGGCTGTCGGCGGTGGTCGTGCTGATCGGCTACTACATCCGCACCAAGGTGTCCGACGCGCCGATCTTCCTCGAGGCCCAGCAGGAGGTGGAGCGCGTCAAGGCCGTGTCATACGGCCTGGTGGAGGTGCTGCGTCGGTATCCGCGCGGGGTGCTCGTCGCCATGGGGCTGCGTTTCGGCGAGAACATCCTGTATTACCTGCTGGTCATCGTCTCGATCACCTATCTGAAGGCGGAGGTGGGCGCAGACACCGGTGACATCCTGTTGTGGCTGCTCATCGCTCATCTGGTGCACTTCTTGGTGATCCCGCAGGTGGGCCGGCTGTCCGACCGCTTCGGCCGCCGCCCGGTATACATCGTCGGCGCGGTGGGCGGCGCCGCGTGGGGCTTCTTCGGGTTTCCGTTGATGAACACCGCGAACTACCTCTTCATCATCCTGGCGATCACCGTGGGCCTGGTCATCCACGCGCTGATGTACGCGTCGCAGCCGGCGATCATGGCCGAGATGTTCCCGACGCGCATGCGCTACTCCGGGGTGTCGATCGGCTACCAGGTGACCTCGATCGTCGCGGGCTCGCTGGCGCCGGTGATCGCGGTCAAGCTGCTCGACAGCTACGGCACGTGGGTGCCGATCGCGATCTACCTCGCCGTCGCGTGCGGCGTCACCCTCCTCGCCGCCCTGTTCATGCGCGAGACCAAGGGCGTCGAATTGGAGGCCGTCGACGAGGCCGACCGCGAAGACCTCGCGAAAAGCGGTGTGCTGTGACCGAACTGGCGGGCCGCGCCGCGCTGGTCACCGGCGGCGCGAGCGGCATCGGCGCCGCCTGTTGCGCCGCGCTGGCGCGCCGTGGTGCGACGGTCACGGTGGTGGACGTCGACGGCGAGGCCGCGACCCGGGTGGCCGACGAGATCGGCGGGCGGGCGTGGCAGCTCGACCTGCTCGACACCGGGGCGCTCGAGGAGCTGCGGCTGCAGACCGACATCCTGGTGAACAACGCCGGCATCCAACACGTCTCGCCGATCGCCGACTTCCCGCCCGCGAAGTTCCGCACGATTCTCACCCTCATGCTCGAGGCGCCGTTCCTGCTCATCCGCGCCGCGCTGCCGCACATGTACGCGGGCCGCTTCGGCCGCATCATCAACATCTCGTCGGTGCACGGCCTGCGGGCCTCGGAGTACAAGTCCGGCTACGTCACCGCCAAGCACGGCCTCGAAGGGCTCAGCAAGGTGACCGCGCTGGAGGGCGGCCCGCACGGCGTCACCAGCAACTGCGTCAACCCGGGCTACGTGCGAACACCCTTGGTGGAGAAGCAGATCGGCGACCAGGCCCGCACGCACGGCATCGGTGAGGACGAGGTCGTCGAGAAGATCATGCTCGCCGAGAGCGCGATCAAGCGGCTCGTCGAGCCCGACGAGGTCGCGTCGCTCGTCGCGTGGCTCGCTTCACCCGCCGCGGCGATGGTCACCGGCGCGTCCTACACCATGGACGGCGGCTGGAGCGCCCGCTAGCGCACTTCGGCTTCGAGGCGGCGCAGGTACTCCGCCGGCGGCGCCAACAGCTGCGAACTGCCGTGCGCGCGTTTGAAGTACAGGTGCATGTCGTGCTCCCACGTGATCGCGATGCCGCCGTGGATCTGGATCCCGTCGGCCGCCACCGCGCTGAACGCCTCGCTCGCCAGCACCCGGGCCAGCGCGACGTTCGCGGCGGTCGGTTCGGTGAGCGCCTCGTCGACGACGGCCGTCGCGGACTGCACCTCGACGTACAGGTCGGCCATCCGGTGCTTGAGTGCCTGAAAGCTGCCGATCGGCCGGCCGAACTGCACCCGCTCCTTGGCGTAGGCGACGGTCAGGTCCAGGCAGCGCGCGGCGGCCGCGACCTGCTCGACCGCCAAGAGCAGCGCGGCGGTGTCGGCCAGACCGGGGTCGGCGCCCAGCGGTGCCGTCTCGCCCGGGGTGAGCCGAGCGAGCCGGCGGGTCGGGTCCATCGACACCAGTGGTTCGGCGTCGAACGACGTCCAGCGCGACAGCGTTCCGTCCGCGGTCCCGACGACCACATCCGCGACGTCGCCGTTGACGACGAACCCGGGGTCGAAGACGACCGCCCCGATCGACTCGCCGGCCGCCAACGCCTCCAGCGCGTCGGTGTCTGCTTCGTCGGCGGCCAGCAGCGCCAGCTCGGCGAGCGTGGTGCCCAGCAGCGGCGTCGGCACCAGGTTGCGGGCCAGTTCGGCCAGCACGACGGCCGCATCGGCGAGCTCACCGCCGGCGCCGCCCAGCTGCTCCGGCACGACGAGCGCGGCCGCGCCGACCTGTTCGCAGAGCAGCGTCCACAGCTGCTCGTCGTAGCCGCGCGGCGACTCGAACGCCCGCCGCACCGCCTCCGGGTCGGCGTGCTTCTCCACCAGCGCGGCGACGGTCTGCCGCAACAACTCCCGTTCGTCGCTCATGCGCTCAACGCCTCCAGCACCCGCCGCCGATGCCACACCGGGTCGCCCCACGCCGAGCGCAGCGCCTGCACCCGCAGCAGTAGCAGCGACAGGTCGTGCTCCTGGGTGTAGCCGATGGCGCCGTGGGTCTGCAGCCCGGTCCGGGCGGCACGCAGCGCCGCATCCGAGGCGGCGGCCTTCGCGGCGCTCACGTCCCGACCCGCGGTCGGGGAGTGCTCCTGCAACGACACCGCGGCGCCGTACACCAGCGGGCGAGCCAGCTCGACGGCGATGTACACGTCGGCCAGCGCGTGCTTGATGGCCTGATAGCTGCCGATCGCCCGGCCGAACTGGTGTCGCTGCTTGGCGTACTCCACCGAGCCGTCGAGGATCGCCTGCCCGGCGCCGACCAACACCGCTGCGGTGGCCAGCGCTCCGAGCTCGAAAGCGCGTGCCACGTCCGCCGGCTGGGCGTCGCCGCTGCCGGTCACGTCGAACAGCCGGCGGGCCGGGTCGACGGAGGCGTGCTGCGCACCGGCCGTGGCGTCACGCACCGCGCCGTCCTCGGCGAGCAGCACCAGCCCGGCGGTGTCGGCGTCGACGGCCCGCGGTGCGTGCGGCGGCAGCGCCACGGTGGCGGTCAACTCACCGGCGGCCAGCCCGGCGCTGCGCTCGTCGGACGCGAGCAGCGTCGGCGCCACCGCGAGAGACTCGACGACCGGCCCGGGCACGCCGGCGTAGCCGAGCCGTTCGAGCGCGACCACCAGGTCGACGGTCTCGGCGCCGATGCCGTCGAACTCCTCGGCCACCGCGAGCGCGGGCACGCCGAGCTCGGCGAGCGTCGACCAGATCGCGTGGCCCGGCCCGGGATCGCCGGCCGCCCAGGCGCGGGTGGCGGCGGGCACGTCGGCCGCCCGCAACGCCGCGTCGATGGAGGCGGCGAAATCCCGCTGCCCCTCGTCGATCTCGAAGTTCACCTGTCGGTCCCCTTGCTCTCGCGGGGCAGGCCGAGCAACCGCTCGGCGATGATGTTGCGCTGGATCTCGTTGGTGCCGGCGTAGATCGGGCCGCCGAGGGAGAACAGCAGCCCCTCGGTCCAGCGGTAGTCGTCCGCTTCGCGTGCGGGAAAGTCGACGAGCTCGCCGTCCGCCCCCCGCAGATCCAGCGCGGTCTGGTGCAGCGCCACGTCGAGCTCGGACCAGAACACCTTGGTGATCGATGATTCGGCGCCCAGCTCGCCGCCGTTCGCCAGCCGGGTGACGGTGCCGAAGGTGTGCAGCCGGTAGGCCTGTGCCTTGATCCAGGCGTCGGCCACCCGGTCGGTGTAGGCGGCAGGACGCCCGTGCGCAGCCCACGAGGCGACCAGCCGCTCGGCCGGCGCCAGGAACCGCGCCGGGCTGCGCAGCGACATACCGCGCTCGTTGCTCGACGTGCTCATGGCCGCGCGCCAGCCGTCGTTCGGCTCGCCGATCACGTCCTCGTCGGGCACGAACACGTCGTCTAGGAAGATCTCGCCGAACCCGGTCTCGCCGCCGAGCTGCGCGATCGGCCGCACGGTGACGCCGTCGGCGTGCAGGTCGAACATCAGATACGTGAGCCCCCGGTGGCGCTGGGCGGCGGGGTCGGAGCGAAACAGCCCGAAGGCGCGCTCGCCGAACGGCGCCCGCGAGCTCCAGATCTTCTGGCCGTTGAGCAGCCAGCCGCCGTCGGTGCGTGTCGCGGTCGACCGCAGCGACGCCAGGTCACTGCCCGACTCCGGCTCCGACCATGCCTGCGCCCAGATCTCCTCGCCGCTGGCCATCTTCGGCAGGATCCGGTCCCGCTGCTCCTTGGTCCCATGCGCGAACAGCGTGGGCGCCAGCATCGAGGTGCCGTTGGCGCTGGCCCGGCCGGGTGCCCCGGCGCGGAAGTACTCCTCCTCGAACACCACCCACTGCAGCAGCGTGGCGTCGCGGCCGCCGTACTCCTTGGGCCACGCGATCACCGACAGCCCGGCGTCGTAGAGCCGACGGTCCCAGGCGCGGTGCTGCTCGAAGCCCTCCGCGGTGTCGTAGGACTTGGTCGGGAAGTGTTCGCGGTGGGCGGTGAGGAATCCGCGCACCTCGGCGCGGAAGTCCTCGGTCGCCTCGTCGAATGCCAGGTCCACTACTTCATCTCCCGCAGTTGGGGTTTGACCACCTTGCCGCCGGCATTGCGCGGCAATGCGTCGACGAACGCCACGAACCGCGGCGTCTTGAAGTTCGCCAGCTGCTCCCGCGCGTACGCGATGACGGCGCCGGCGTCGAGGTCAACGCCGGGGCGGCGGACGACGAACGCCTTGCCCACCTCGCCGAGCCGCTCGTCGGGAACACCGATGACCGCGACGTCCGCGACGCCGTCGAGCCGGGCCAGCACCTGCTCGACTTCCGCCGGGTAGACGTTGAACCCGCCGCAGATGTACATGTCCTTGAGCCGGTCGGTGATGGTGAGGTTGCCGCGGTCGTCGACGGTGCCGATGTCGCCGGTGTGCAGCCAACCGTCGGCGTCGACGGCTGCGGCGGTGGCGTCCGGGTCGTCGAGGTAGCCGAGCATCACGTTCGGTCCGCGCAGCAGCACCTCGCCGCTGGGCTCGTCGATGCGCAGCTCGAAGTCGGCGATCGGCCGCCCGCACGTCGTGGCGACGGTCACCGCGTCGTCGTCCGGGCGGCACATCGTCCCGAAGCCGCTGGCCTCGGTGAGCCCGTACGCGGTGAGCACGATGTCGATGTCGAGTTCGGATTGCATGCGCTCGATGAGCACGACGGGCACGGTCGCCGCGCCGGTCACCGCGAATCGCAGCGAGCTCAGGTCGTAGTCGCCGCGGCGCGGATGGTCGAGCAGCACCTGGTAGATGGTCGGCGGCCCGGGCAGCACGGTGATGCGGTGCTCGGCGACGGCGGCCATGGCCTGTTCGGGGTCGAACGTGAGCTGCGGGATCAGCGTGGCCCCGGTCTGCAGGCAGGCCAGGATGCCGGCCTTGTAGCCGAAGTTGTGGAAGAACGGGTTGATGCAGAGGTAGCGGTCGGCCTCGGAGAGCCGCCCGCAGGCCGCCCAGGCCGCCGACGCCGACAGCGACTGCCGGTGCGCGCACAGCACGCCCTTGCTGCGGCCGGTGGTGCCGGACGTGAAGAGGATGTCGCTGACGTCGTCGGGCGTGACGGCGGCCGAACGCGCGTCCACCGCAGCCAGCTCGGTGCCGCGCGCCACGAAGTCGTCCCAGGTGCCGTCGGCCTCGTCGACGGGCACCCGGACGATCTCGCGCAACGCGGGCAGGGCCGCCCGGTCGAGCGCCGCCGCCTTGTCGGCCCCGAGGAAAACCCCCGACGCGAACAGCAGCGGCGCTCGGGTGCGGGCCAGGATGTCGGTGGCCTCGGCCGCGGTGTAGCGCGTGTTCAGCGGCACCACCACGGCGCCGGCGTGGTGCGTCGCCAGGCAGGCGACCACCCAGTGCCAGGTGTTGGGCGACCAGATCGCGACGCGGTCGCCCGCTGCCACGCCCGCGTCGATGATCGCTGCGGCGGTTCGACGCACCTCGTCGCGCAGCGCGGCGTAGCTGAGCCGGCGGTCGGGGGTCACGACGGCGTCGCGGTCGCCGAATCGAGCGGCCGTCGACGCGAGCACGGCGGGAATGGTCAGCGCGCCGCGGGTCATCGATGCTCCTCTAACAAAGCAAGTGCTTGGTAGGTTAGCCTACAGCCATGCAGGAGGTCGAGGAGTTCCGGGCGGAGGTCCGCGGCTGGCTGGCCGACCACCTCGTCGGCGACTTCGCCAAGCTCAAGGGCCTCGGCGGGCCCGGCCGCGAACACGAGGCGTTCGAGGAACGGCGCGAGTGGAACCGGCTGCTCGCGAAGGCGGGGCTGACCTGTCTCGGCTGGCCCGTCGAGCACGGCGGTCGCGGGCTGTCCGTGGCGCACCGGGTGGCCTTCTACGAGGAGTACGCGCTCGCCGACGCGCCGGACAAGGTGAACCACTTCGGCGAGGAGCTCATCGGCCCCACGCTGATCGCCTACGGCACGCCCGAGCAGCAGCGGCGCTTCCTGCCCGGCATCCTCGACGTCACCGAGCTGTGGTGTCAGGGCTACTCCGAGCCCGGCGCCGGCAGCGACCTCGCCAACGTCTCCACGACCGCGGTCCTCGACGGTGACGAGTGGGTCATCAACGGGCAAAAGGTGTGGACCTCGCTGGCGCACTGGGCGCAGTGGTGCTTCGTGGTCGCCCGCACCGAGAAGGGCAGCAAGCGCCACGCCGGGCTTTCCTACCTGCTCGTGCCGCTCGACCAGCCCGGCGTGCAGATCCGCCCGATCATCCAGCTCACCGGCGACTCCGAGTTCAACGAGGTGTTCTTCGACGACGCCCGCACCGCGGCCGACCTGGTGGTCGGCGAGCCCGGTGACGGCTGGCGCGTCGCGATGGGCACGCTGCAGTTCGAGCGCGGCGTCTCGACGCTCGGCCAGCAGATCCGTTACGCGCGCGAGCTCGCCGGCATCGCCGCGCTGGCGAAGGAGACGGGTGCGGCCGACGATCCGCTGATCCGTCGGCGGCTGGCGCGCGCGTGGGTGGGGCTGCGGCGCATGCGGTCCTTCGCGCTCAAGACCATGGACATCAACGGACGGGCGCAACCGGTCGCCGGCTCGGACTCGGTGTCGAAGCTGCTGTGGGCGAACTGGCACCGCGACCTCGGCGAGCTCGCGATGGACGTCAAGGGTGCTGCGGGCCTGACGCTGGCGGGCGGCGAGTTCGACGAGTGGCAGCGGCTCTACCTGTTCTCGCGCGCGGACACCATCTACGGCGGCTCCAACGAGATCCAGCGCAACATCATCGCCGAGCGCGCGCTCGGCCTTCCGCGCGAAACACGTTGAGGGAAGAGGACATTCGATGAACCTGCGGGAAGCACCGCCAGAGATACCCGGCCACGGCCTGCTCACCGGCAAGGTCGTCGTGGTGACCGCCGCGGCGGGCACGGGCATCGGCTCGGCGACCGCCCGCCGCGCGCTCGCCGAAGGCGCCGACGTCGTGGTCAGCGACCACCACGAGCGGCGGCTGGGCGAGACCCGCGACGCGCTGGCCGACCTGAACCTCGGCCGCGTCGAGGCCGTGGTGTGCGACGTGACGTCGACCGCGCAGGTCGACGCGTTGATCGCCGCCACCACCGCCCGGCTCGGCCGGCTCGACGTGCTGGTGAACAATGCCGGCCTCGGCGGCCAGACGCCCGTCGTCGACATGACCGACGAGGAGTGGGACCGCGTCCTGGACGTCACGCTGACGTCAACGTTCCGCAGCACCCGCGCGGCGCTGCGCTACTTCCGCGAGGCGGGCCACGGCGGCGCGATCGTCAACAACGCCAGCGTCCTCGGGTGGCGGGCGCAGCACTCGCAGAGCCACTACGCGGCCGCCAAGGCGGGCGTCATGGCGCTGACACGCTGTTCGGCGATCGAGGCCGTCGACGTCGGTGTGCGCATCAACGCGGTGTCACCGAGCATCGCGCGGCACAAGTTCCTCGACAAGACGTCGTCGACCGAGCTGCTCGACCGGCTCAGCGAGCAGGAGGCCTTCGGCCGGGCCGCCGAACCGTGGGAGGTGGCGGCCACCATCGCGTTCCTCGCCAGCGACTACGCCAGTTATCTCACCGGAGAGGTCATCTCGGTCTCCAGCCAGCGGGCCTGAGGCGCCGAGAACACCGTTCTTGCGGCAAACCGGGCCGGACAGCGTCACTATCCGTAGCGTCGGCGCGTGGTGCGCAGGCTGCCGAGCAAGTGCTTGGTTGGTATGCTCGCGGAATGGAACGCGTCGCGCCCAGCCGTCGCGACGAGCTGTTGGAGCTCGCCGCGACGATGATGGCGGACCGCGGCCTGCGCGCCACCACCGTGCGCGACATCGCCGACGCGGCGGGCATCCTCTCCGGTAGCCTCTATCACCACTTCGCGTCGAAGGAAGAGATCGTCGACGACGTGCTGCGTGGCTTCCTGGACTGGCTCTTCGCGCGCTACCAGCAGATCATCGACAACGAGCCGAACCCGCTGGAGCGGCTCAAGGGCCTGTTCATGGCGTCGTTCGAGGCCATCGAGCACCGGCACGCCCAGGTCGTCATCTACCAGGACGAGGCGAAGCGGCTCGTCGGTCAGCCACGCTTCGACTACCTTGAACAGCGCAACCGCGAGCAGCGCACGATGTGGGTCGGCGTGCTACGCCAGGGCATCGAC
The DNA here is from genome assembly GCF_021213805.1 of Mycobacterium sp. MYCO198283. Classification (GTDB taxonomy): domain Bacteria; phylum Actinomycetota; class Actinomycetes; order Mycobacteriales; family Mycobacteriaceae; genus Mycobacterium. The sequence continues at coordinate 716,228 of NZ_JAJQJI010000001.1, read as the reverse complement.
GAGGGGTACTTCCGGCCCGACATCGACGTCGACCTCGTCTACCGCTTCATCCGGGACACCACCTGGGTGTCGGTGCGCTGGTATCAGCCCGGCGGCCCGCTGACCGCCGAACAGGTCGGCGCGCAGTACCTGTCCATCGTCCTCGGCGGGATCGCCGCGGCGCAGGATCGCTAAGGAGTAATCGACATGCCCGAGGCGTACATCATCGACGCTGTGCGTACCGCCGTCGGCAAGCGCAACGGCTCGCTCGCCGGCCTGCACCCCGTGGACCTCGGCGCCGAGGCGTGGCGGGGGCTGCTCGGCCGCACCGACGTCGACCCGGGCGCGGTCGACGACGTGATCGCCGGCTGCGTCGACGCGATCGGCGGCCAGGCCGGCAACATCGGCCGGCTGTCGTGGCTGGCGGCCGGCTACCCCGAAGAGGTTCCCGGCGTCACCGTCGACCGCCAATGCGGCTCGAGCCAGCAGGCGATCTCGTTCGGCGCGCAGGCCATCATGGCCGGCACCGCCGACCTGATCGTGGCCGGCGGCATGCAGAACATGAGCCAGATCCCGATCTCGTCGGCCATGATCGTCGGCGAGCAGTTCGGGTTCACCTCGCCCACCAACGAGTCGAGGTACTGGCAGCAGCGCTACGGCGACGAGGAGATCTCGCAGTTCCGGGGCGCCGAGCTCATCGCCGAGCACTGGAACCTGTCGCGCGAGGAGATGGAGGAGTTCGCGCTCGCCAGCCACCAGCGGGCGATCGCGGCCATCCGCGGCGGCGACTTCGAGAAGGAGATCATCGCCGTCTCCGTCGATGGGACCGGCTTCGCGGTCGACGAGGGGCCGCGCGAGACGTCGCTGGAGAAGATGGCGTCGCTGAAGCCGCTCGTCGAGGGCGGGCGGTTGACGGCGGCGCACGCCAGCCAGATCTCCGACGGCGCGTCGGCGGTGCTGCTGGCGTCGGAGCGGGCCGTCAAGGATCACGGCCTGACCCCCCGCGCCCGCATCCACCACATCAGCGCGCGCGGCGCCGATCCGGTGTTCATGCTCACCGGCCCCATCCCCGCGACCCGTTACGCGCTGGACAAGACCGGCCTGTCGATCGACGACATCGACACCGTCGAGATCAACGAGGCCTTCGCCCCGGTCGTGCTGTCATGGCTCAAGGAGATCAAGGCCGACCCCGACAAGGTGAACCCGAACGGCGGCGCCATCGCGCTCGGCCATCCGCTCGGCGCCACCGGGGCCAAGCTCTTCGCCACCATGCTGAACACGCTGGAACGCATCGGTGGGCGTTACGGTCTGCAGACGATGTGCGAAGGCGGCGGCACGGCCAACGTCACGATCATTGAGCGGTTGTAGGGGGATACCGGCCGCTGGACGGGTGACGGAGCAGCACCTCGTACTGCGAGTTGGCGTGGTCGACGTCGCGGGGTTCGTACCGGCCGGCGGAGTTGACGACGAGGTGGCCGGCGCCGTCGCGCAGCTCGCCGTTTCCGCCGGCGTGGACGAACACCGCGTTGGGGTCGGGGGATCCGGCCGGCGCGCCGGGGAAGTCCGCGAATTGCACGCCGCCGGCCACCCAAAAGGTCACCGACAGGCTGGCGGCGTCCGCGGCCCGGTACCAGCGTTCGCCGAGGTCGTTCCAGCGCTGCGCCTCCGCGCGCGCCTCGTCGGCGGGCACCCCGAGCGCCGTCATGGCTTCGGCCGACGGCCAGCCCACCTCACCGATGTCGCCGTGCACGCGGTGGCGCGCGATCCAGCGCACGAACTGGTCGAGGCGGTCGAGGTTCCAGTCGTCGAAGGACTTGTCGCCGGTGGTGCCGGCGTCGGTCAGCCGCTTCTCCCAGTAGCTGTAGCGCAGCTCGGGCACGGCGCTGCCGGGCACCGCGTAGCGGCCTGACTGGTCGAAGTAGTGGTGTGCCGAGTAGACGAGCTCACCGGCGGGGTCGTCGATCCATGCGGTCGGGTGCAGGTCGTCGAACGCGTCGACGTTGGACCAGCTGACTCCCTCGATCAACAGCCGCCGGCGGTCGCCTTCGGCGCGGATGGCGTCCACGGCGGCCTGCGAGAACCGTTCCCAGATCTTCGCATCGTCTCGGGTGTTGGTGCCGTCACCGGTGAGGTCGTTGGGCTCGTTCATCAGGTCGTAGGCCTGGATGCCGGGTTGTCCGCGCAGGGCGCGGCTCAGCCGGGTCCACACGTCGGCGAACTGCTCGACGGTGATGCCGCGCGAGCAGACCGCCACGCTGCCGTCGGGTAGCCGGTAGCGGCAGCCGTTGTGCAGGTCGACCACCACGCGGATGCCGGCGGCCTGCGCGCGGTTGATCTCCGTGCGCAGCCGGCTCACCTCGTCGGTCGACAGCGGCCCGCCGAGCTGCGGCTGGATGCGTTCCCAGGAGATGGGGAGCCGGACGACGTCGACGCCGCGCGCGGCCTGAAAGGCATAGCTCGCCGCCGACTCGTTCCCGGCGTGGCCGTCGTAGCCGGCGAACCAGAGGAACGTCATGTTGTTGACGCCCCGCAGGAACGGCCCGGCGAGCGGCTTCGGGGGCGGCGCGCACCCCGTCCCGGCGAGCAGCACCGCGGCGAAAAGCGCGGCGACGCGGATCCGACGACGCCTGCTCCCGACGGCGGTCACGCGCCGGGTCCGTGTGCCCGCAGCCCGGAAGGCAAATACTCGTCGGTGATGGGCGAGCACCGGCTTCGGGCGTCCATAGTGCGTTCAGTATGGCACGGGTGACGCGGGCCTGCGCATTCAGCAAAGAGCGGCGGATATGCTCGACGTCCATGCCGCCGGCTGGTCGCGACGCGGCCGTGTGCCGTTGTTTACCACCGGTAAACAACGGGCAGTCTTCGGCCGGCACCATCCGTTTTTACCGAGGAGTTCCGAGTGGTTGACGCCCGCTACGGCGCCGACGGGCCACGCACGCGGTTCGTCGCGGCCACCGGCCTGATCGCCGCACTGTCGTCGTTCCTGTGCTGCACGCTCTGCGTCGTGGCGACCGGATACGGCGCGGACGCGCTGGCCTTGGCCGCGGGGCTGCTGGCGACGGTGTCGGTGGTGGTGACCATGGTGAGCTTCGAGTGCGACGGCAAGCGCCGCGACCGGCGCCGGCAGCTGAGCCTGGTGGTGCCTGTCGACGAGCCGATCGTCGCCACCACCGGCTGAGCGCTACTCCACGATCGAGGCCGACGCCGCCCGCAGGTGTGCCACCGCATCGGCGACGACGGTGCTGATCAGTTCCTGGCACGACGGGAGATCGTCGAGGATGCCGGCCACCTGGCCCGACGCCAGCACACCGGCGTCGGTGTTGCCGTCCACCAGGCCGGCCTTGAGCAGCATGGGCGTGTTCGCGGCCATGACGACCTGGGACCAGGTCAGCTCCTTGCCGTGGCGCATCGCGAGCCCGTCGCGGACCATCGCGCTCCACGACATCCCGGACATCTTCTTGAATTTCTGCGCGTTGCGCACCGCGGCGGCGAAACCGCGCGCCCGCGAACCGCTTTCGAGCTTCTCCACCAGCCCGGTGCGCAGCACCCGATGCGGCATGCCGTCGACGCGGCGCGACACCACGGTGCCGTTGAGGTCGGCCGCCAGATAGCGCTGCTTCACCGCGTCGGGCACCGTCGAGTCCGACGTCAGCAGGAAGCGGGTGCCCATGCCGACGCCCGCGGCGCCGTAGGACAACGCGGCCGCCAGCCCACGGCCGTCGAAGAATCCGCCGGCGGCGACGACGGGAATGCCGCTGTCGCGCAGGGCGTCCAGCACGGACGGCAGCAGGAGCGTGGTGGCGACGGGTCCGGTGTGGCCGCCGCCCTCACCGCCCTGGACGATCACCGCGTCGGCGCCCCAGCTCGCCACCTTGCGGGCGTGCTTGGCGGCACCCACCGACGGGATCACCACCACGCCGGCGTCTTTGAGCCGGGCGATCAGATCGGCCTTCGGCGCCAGGGCGAAGGACGCGACCTTGACGCCTTCGCGGATCAGCAGGTCGATGCGCTCACCGGCATCGGCGGCGTCGGCGCGGATGTTGATGCCGAACGGCTTGTCGGTGGCGCCCTTCACCTTGGCGACCGCGGTCGCGAGCTCGTCGAGCGTCATGGTTGCCGACGCGAGGATACCGAGCCCGCCGGCGTTCGCGGTGGCCGACACCAGCCGCGCACCGGCCACCCAGCCCATGCCGGTCTGCACCACCGGGTGCTCGATGCCGACGAGGTCGGTGAGCGGGGTGCGCAGCCGCGCTGTCATGCGCTGCTGCCTTTCCGCTCCTCGCGTGCGCTGCTGCCTTTCCGCTCCTCGCGTGCGCTGCTGCCTCTTCGCTCCTCGCGTGCGCGGCTGCCCTTTCGCTCCTCGCGTGCGCGGACTTCCTTGTCGCGCAGCGACTTGGGATCGATCACCTCGCGGATGAGCCGCAGTTCGTCGTCGGTGGGCGCCCGGGTCTCGGTGGCGTCGGCCAACCCGTGTACCTCGAACGACGTAGCGGCGCGCACGTCGTCGGCGGTGACGCCCGGGTGCAGCGACACCGCCCGCAGCTGCCGATCGGGGCCGCCGAAGTCGAACACGCCGAGGTTGCTCACCACGCGGTAGACGTCGGTGAAGCGGTAGGCCGGGTTGTCCGGATCCACCTTGTCCCAGCCGATCCCGGACACGATGTCGACGGTGTCGGTGAACACTCGCGGTGCGTGGTTGCCCACCCAGTAGCTGGTGCGGTGGTTGATCGTGTTGCCGGGCGCACCGCGCACACCGAACATCTGCCGCGTGGGCCGCTGCAGCGGCCCGAACGCCGACAGGTTCTGGTTGCCGTAGCGGTCGATCTGGTTGGCGCCCATCACGACGTGGCGGCGGCCCCAGGTCAGCGTCTCGAAGACCCGGCCGAACGGCATCCAGCCCTCGGTGGCACCTGGCTTGCCGATCGCCGGGGTGTCGGCGAGCAGCATCGCCTCGCCGTCGGTCAGCAGAATGTCGGGGGAGAACGTGAGCCGGGCGAGCCGGGCGCCGACCGACACGACGGTGGTCATCGGGCTGACCATGATCTCGCCGGCGTCGCGGAACAGTTCCGCGCAGGCGACGACGCACACCTCGGCGCGGGTGACGTCGCTCATGCTTCCTCCCCGAAGGCGCGCACCGCGGCCTGGTAGTCGTCCTCGCCGCCGGACAGGAAGCGCTCGACGAACGCCCGCCACGTGTCGGGCTCCGTTGCCGCTTCGGCGTAGTGGCGCTGGAATCTCTCGTCGCGGCCGTAATCCGGTGCGGCGGTGGTGAAGTGCGCACCGCCGGGTGCCTCGATCACGGCGTCGACCATCATCCGGTTGACCAGCAGCGCCTGGTGCGGCACCGCCTTCACCAGCTCGTCGGTGGGCACCACCTGCTCCACCGACAGGTAGCGGCGGTCCGCGGCCATCAGGAACAGGTCGTCGAAGTACGGGTCGACGCCGGTGTAGGCGGCGTTACCGCGCTCGTCGCCGAGGTTCAGGTGGACGAACGCGGCGTCGAGCCGCAGGGCCGGCATCGCGATCAGCGTCTCGGTGCCGCCGCCCGGCGACGGATACGGCGAGGTGACGGTCGCGAGCTCGCCGTCCCAGAAGTCGGGCACCGAGCTGCCCAGGCCGGCGCGGATCGGCAGGAACGGCAGCCGTTGCGCGGCGGCCTGCAGCCCGCAGCGCAGCATGCCCTCGTCCATCTCGCGCGCCTCGATGGCGCCGGAGGTGCGGGCCTTGGCGAACCACGGGTCGTAGAACGGCGGCGAATCGAGTGACACGAAGCCGTAGTAGGCGCGCTTCACCTTGCCCGCCGAGCACAGCAGCCCGAGGTCCGGGCCGCCGTAGGTCACCACCGTGAGGTCGGTGACGTCGGTGCGCAGCAGCGCCCGGATGAATGCCATCGGCTTGCGGCGGGAGCCCCAGCCGCCGACGCCGATGGTCATGCCGCTCTCGATCGAGGCGACCGCCTCGTCCAGCGTGGTCAGCTTCTGGCTCACTTCGATCCCTTGTCGGTCCCCGCGAACGCGTCACGGTGTTCGTCGGAGACGCCGGCGAGGTTCAGCTCGAAGGTGAAGCCCTGCTCCATGCGGTAGCTGGAGTTGACCCGCTGCACGTCGATGAAGTTCAGCGCCTCCTTCGCCGCGCGGATCACGCGGGTGTCCTTGGCGGCGATGTCGCGGGCCACCCGCAGCGCCGCCTCGTCGAGTTCGGCGCGCGGCACGACCTCGTGGACGGAGCCGAAGTGGTGCAGCGTCGCGGCGTCGACCGTGGCGGCGGTGAAGAACAACCGGCGCATCATGTGCTGCGGGACGAGCCGCGACAGGTGCGTGGCCGCGCCGAGGGCGCCGCGCTCCACCTCGGGCAAGCCGAACGTCGCGTCGTCGGAGGCGACGATCACGTCGGCGTTGCCGATCAGGCCGATGCCGCCGCCGACGCAGAAGCCGTTGACCGCGGCGACGACCGGCACCGCGCACTCGTACACCGCGCGGAACGCCTCGAAGCAGCCGCGGTTGGCGTCGATGAGTGCTCCAAACGCAGGTTCGTTTCTGCTCCTCGCGTCCGCGGCGGTGCGCTGCATCTCCTTGATGTCCACTCCCGCGTTGAACCCGCGACCCTCGGCCCGCAGGATCACGACGTGCGTGGTCTGGTCGCGGCCGGCGGCGGTGATCGCGTCGGCGAGTTCGAACCAGCCGCGGGAGGGGATGGCGTTGACGGGTGGATAGTCGACCGTGACCGAGACGATCCCCGGCTCGACGTCGCTGGCGGCGATGGGCATGGGCGTCCTTCTGGGGAGTTGCTACCTGAGCAAGCACTTGCTTGGTACGCTAGCACAGTGACCGACTCGTCAGGCAGCGGTTCGTTCGACCTGGGACTGGCCGGCCAAGTGGTGTTGGTGACCGGCGGTGTCCGCGGGGTCGGGGCGGGCATCAGCGAGGTCTTCGCTGCTCAGGGCGCCACGGTGATCGCCTGTGCGCGCAGGCCGGTCGAAGGTTCGCCGTACGAGTTCCGCACCTGCGACGTGCGGGATCCGCAGTCGGTGGCAGACCTGATCGACGGCATCGTCGCCGATCACGGCCGCATCGACGTCGCGGTGAACAACGCCGGCGGATCGCCCTACGCGCTGGCCGCCGACGCGTCGCCGAAGTTCCACGCGAAGATCGTCGAGCTGAACCTGCTCGGCATGCTGCACGTGTCGCAGCGGGCGAATGCCGCGATGCAGCAGCAGGATTCGGGTGGGGCCATCGTGTCGATCTCGAGCGTCAGCGGCCGGCGGCCCACCCCCGGCACCGCCGCCTACGGTGCGGCGAAGGCCGGCGTGGAGAGCCTCACCGCCACGCTCGCGGTCGAATGGGCGCCGAAGGTGCGGGTGAATGCCCTCGCGGTCGGCATGGTCGAGACCGAGCAGGTCGAGCTGTTCTACGGCGACGCCGAATCGCAGGCGGCGGTGGCCGCGACGGTGCCGCTCGGCCGGCTCGCCAAACCGACCGAGATCGGCTGGGCCGCCGCGTTTCTCGCCTCCGACGCGGCGTCCTACGTCAGCGGGGCGACGCTCGCCGTCCACGGTGGGGGCGAGCCGCCGCCGTATCTCGAAGCCACCAGCGCGATCACGTAGAGGAGACAGCACAACATGGCATTTCTCGACGGCCGGGTGGTCATCGTGACCGGCGCCGGCGGCGGTATCGGCCGCGCGCATGCGCTGGCGTTCGCCGCCGAAGGCGCCCGCGTGGTGGTCAACGACATCGGCGTGGGACTCGACGGCTCACCGGCGAGCGGCGGCAGCGCCGCGCAGGGCGTCGTCGACGAGATCGCCGCCGCCGGTGGGGAAGCCGTCGCCGACGGCTCCGACATCTCCGACTGGGAGCAGGCCGCGAGCCTCGTCCAGCACGCGGTGGACAGCTTCGGCAGGGTCGACGTGCTGGTCAACAATGCGGGCATCGTCCGCGACCGGATGATCGCCAACACCAGCGAGGCCGAGTTCGACGCCGTGGTCGCCGTCCACCTCAAGGGCCACTTCGCAACCATCCGCCACGCCGCCGCCCACTGGCGTGCGCAGGCGAAAGCCGGCGAGCAGGTCGACGCCCGCATCGTCAACACCAGCTCGGGCGCCGGGCTGCAGGGCAGTGTGGGGCAAGGCAACTACTCCGCGGCCAAGGCCGGGATCGCCGGCCTGACGCTGGTGGCCGCCGCGGAGCTGGGCCGCTACGGCGTCACCGTCAACGCGATCGCGCCGTCGGCCCGCACCCGCATGACCGAGACGGTGTTCGCCGAGATGATGAGCACCCAGGACCGGGACTTCGACGCGATGGCGCCGGAGAACATCTCGCCGCTGGTGGTCTGGCTCGGCAGTGCGGAGTCGCGCGACGTGACAGGCCGCGTGTTCGAGCTCGAGGGCGGCCTGATCCGGGTGGCGGAGGGCTGGGCGCACGGGCCGCAGGTCGACAAGGGCGCGCGGTGGGATCCGACCGAACTCGGCCCGGTCGTGCGAGATCTGCTGGCCAAGGCGCGTCCCCCGGCGCCCGTCTACGGCACCTGACGGCTCGTCCCCGGCCATCTGCGCGAGCGTGCGTGTCTGTACGCCGACACGCCGCAACAGGTGTGCAATCCGCGCACGCTCGCGCTCGCCCGGTGTCGGTGCACTCGGGTTAGGCGCCGTCCGGCCGGTGGCGATCGCAGACGCCGGAATGCTGAGCGATAAGGGCCATCCCGAGGGCATGGTGATGGGCAGCTATTCACGCGCGGACAGCGTCGCCGCGAGCGATCTGGAGTTGGTGCCGGAGGACATCGAGGTCGCCGCCACGGTGGATGCCCGCTTCGCAGTCGGGTGACCTAGGAGCCCGCCGGCTCGCACACCACCAGCGGGATCTCCCGGTTCTCGCGCTCGGCGGCCTCGCGGTAGTTCTGGTACGGCGGATACATCTGAACCAGGATCGGCCAGTAGCGGCGGCGCTCCTCGTGGCTGGCATCACGGGCTCGCAGATGCATGATCTCGTCGCGGATCTGCACGGTGACGTCGGGGTTTGCCTTGAGATTGCGGTACCACAGCGGGTCCTTCGCGCGGCCGCCGAACGACGCCGGCAGGATCACCTTGTCGCCGTCGCGGTAGTAGAGCATCGCCGTGGTGCGCGGCTTGCCGGACTTGCGCCCGATGGTGGTGAGCAGCGCGGCGGGGAACCAGAGCAACCGGTGACCGAGCAGGCCGTTGGTGCGCTGGTACACGGCGATGTGGCCGCGCGAGAAATACTTGAGGGCGGTGGCGAGCACGCCGGAGTTGCGAACCTTTTGCGACAGCTCACCCATGGTGGGTTATTAGCCCGCCTGGTAGGGGCGCAAACCGTTACGGATCGCAGATGACGATCGGGATCTCGCGGTCGGTGTAGGAGCGGTAGTTCTTGAAGTCGGGATACATCGCGTCGAGCTTGGGCCAGTATTCGTCGCGCTCGGCCGGGGTGGCGTCGCGCGCCGTCAGGTGCAGCACCTCGTTGTTGATCTGGAACGACACCTCGGGGTTGGCCTTGAGGTTCAGATACCACATCGGGTTGGTGGCGCGGCCGCCCTGCGAGGCGACGAGGACGATCCGGTTGCCCTCCCGCAGGTACAGCAGCGGGCTCTCGCGAGGCTGGCCGGTCTTGCGCCCGGTGGTGGTGAGCACGCCGACGGGCGCGCCTCGCAGGAACGTCCCGCCGATCTTTCCGCCGCTTCGCTTGTACACCGCGGTGTTGAGCCGCGACATCCACTTGATGATGACGCCCGTCGCACCGGAGTTCAGGAAGCGGGGCGGATTGGCCATCGACGGTCCTTAACGCTGCAGGAAGGGCCGGATGTCGGCCCGGATGTGATGGATCTTGCCATCGGCGGCGGGGATCAGGAAGGTCTCGTCGACGTGCGCGGCCACGCGGCGCCCGCCGAACGCGGCCCGGGTGATCACGTCGAAGCGAGCGCGGATCTCGTCGCCGTCGGCGGTGAGCTCGGGCTCGGTGGTCGCGGTGATCACGCGGTACTGCAGCCCGCGATTGAGGCTGCGGCGCAGGTGTTTTCCGGAGAAACCGGTCTTGATACCCACCTCGACGCGCGTGCAGTCCGGGGCGAACGGCACGTCGTCGGCGTCGTGGCTCGCCAGCGCGGCGATGTAGGCGCGCGCCGCGGCGAACCGGTCGTCGTCGGAGACGGCCACGCCGTCAGATCCGTTCGAGGATGGTCCCGGTGGACAACGCACCCCCCGCGCACATGGTGATGAGCGCGGTGCTGGCGTCGGTGCGCTCCAGCTCGTGCAGCGCGGTGGTGATCAGCCGGCTGCCGGTGCTCCCGACGGGGTGTCCGAGCGCGATTGCGCCGCCGTTGACGTTCACCTTGTCCATGTCCGCCTCGTGCACGCGGGCCCACGACAGTACGACGGACGCGAACGCCTCGTTGATCTCGACGAGGTCGATGTCGCCCATCTTCATGCCGGCCTTCTCGAGCACCTTGGCGGTGGACTGGACGGGCCCGTCGAGGTGGTAGTACGGCTCGGCGCCGACGAGCGCCTGGCTGACGATGCGGGCGCGCGGCGTGAGGCCGTGCGCCTTGGCGACGTCTTCGTCCATCCACAGCACGGCGGCGGCGCCGTCGGAGATCTGCGACGACGTGCCCGCGGTGTGGATACCGCCCTCCAGCACCGGCTTGAGCTGGCTGAGCCCTTCGAGCGTGGTGTCGCGCAGCCCTTGGTCGCGGGTGACGGGCGCCCGCTCGGCGGTGGGGCGCTTGTTCTCGTCGAGCACCGGCGCCTCGATGGGGCTGATCTCGCGGTCGAACCGACCCTCGGCCCAGGCCTGCTTGGCCTTGGCCTGCGAGGCGAACCCGAACTGATCGATGTCGTCGCGGGTGATGCCGCGGCGCTTGGCGATTCGCTCAGCGGCTTCGAACTGGTTGGGCATGTCGATGTCCCACGACTCCGCCCGGATCGCCGAACGGTCGGGCCCGGCGTTGGCGCCCAGGCCCACGCGGCTCATGGCCTCGATGCCGCAGGCGATACCGATGTCGATGGCGCCGGCGGCGATCAATCCCGCGATGAGGTGGTTTGCCTGCTGGCCGCTGCCGCACTGGCAGTCGATGGTGGTGGCGCCGACATGCTCGGGCAGCCCGGCCGTCAGCCAGCCGACGCGGGTGATGTTGTTGGACTGTTCGGCGAACTGCGTGACGCAGCCGCCGATGACCTGCTCGACGTGCTCTGCCGCAAAGCCGGAGTCGACACCGGCCTTGTCGACGAGCGCCTTCTGCACCGCGCCGAGGAGCTCGGTCGCATGCAGACCCGACAACCATCCGTTGCGCTTTCCAATGGGGCTACGGGTGGCTTCGACGATGACTGGATTGCCCATCGCGCCAGGCTAGAACACGTTTCATTCGCTTGACAAGCGAGGATGCGGCCGTGCCTTTGATCTGCGGTGGAGCCATGTTTTACTGACACTAGAACATGTTGCAATCCAGGAGAGAGCACAGTGAATTCCCCCAAGATCCCCGCCGATTTCGACTTCCTCGACCCCGACGTCAACCTGGCGGGGCTGCCGGTCGATGAGCTGGCAGAGCTCCGCAGGTCCGAGCCTATCCACTGGGTCGACGTGCCGGGCGGCACGGGTGGTTTCGGCGACAAGGGCTACTGGCTCGTCACCAAGCACGCCGACGTCAAGGAGGTGTCGAAGCGCAGTGACGTCTTCGGGAGCTCGCCCGACGGCGCCATCCCGGTGTGGCCGCAGGAGATGACGCGCGACGCGATCGACCTGCAGCGCCACGTGCTCCTCAACATGGATGCGCCGCAGCACACCCGGCTCCGCAAGATCATCTCGCGCGGCTTCACCCCGCGTGCGGTCGGCCGGCTGGAGGCCGAACTCCACCAGCGGGCGCAGAACATCGCCAAGAGTGCGCTCGCCAACGGCGCGGGGGATTTCGTCGAGCAGGTGTCGGCCGAATTGCCGCTGCAGGCCATCGCCGAGCTGCTCGGCGTGCCGCAGGACGACCGCGACAAGATCTTCCGCTGGTCCAACGAGATGACCGGCGGCGAGGATCCCGAGTACGCCGATGTCGACCCGGCGATGTCGTCGTTCGAGCTGATCACCTACGCCATGAAGATGGCCGAGGAGCGCAAGCAGCACCCGACCGAGGACATCGTCACCAAGCTCATCGAGGCCGATTTCGACGGTGAGAAGCTGTCAGACGACGAATTCGGCTTCTTCGTCATCATGCTCGCGGTGGCCGGCAACGAGACCACCCGCAACTCGATCACCCACGGCATGATCGCGTTCGCGAACAATCCCGAGCAGTGGGAGCTGTACAAGCGGGAGCGCCCGGAGACCGCCGCCGACGAGATCGTCCGCTGGGCCACGCCGGTGTCGGCGTTCCAACGCACCGCCCTGGCGGACGTCGAGCTCGGCGGCGTCAGCATCAAGAAGGGGCAGCGGGTGGTCATGAGCTACCGCTCGGCCAATTTCGACGACGAGGTGTTCGAGGACCCGCACTCGTTCAACATCCTGCGTAACCCGAACCCGCATGTCGGTTTCGGCGGCACGGGCGCCCACTACTGCATCGGCGCCAACCTGGCCAGGATGACCATCAACCTCATCTTCAACGCGGTCGCCGACAACATGCCCGATCTCAAGCCGATCGGCCAGCCCGAGCGGTTACGGTCGGGGTGGCTCAACGGCATCAAGCACTGGCAGGTCGACTACACCGGAGCCGGCAAGTAGACAGCGCCGCTGATCGCACTCGAGGAGGAGTGGATGGATTTCAGTCCGAATCCCGAGCAGCAGGCTGTCGCCGACGTGGTGACGTCTGTGCTCGAACGGGAGAACAGTTGGGACGCACTGGTTTCCGGTGGCGTCGCCGCGCTGGGTGTGCCGGACCGGCTCGGCGGTGACGGGCTGGGGCTCGCCGAGATCGCGACCGCGCTCACCGAGATCGGCCGCCACGGCGTGATCGGTCCGGCGCTGGCAACCCTCGGCCTCGGACTGATTCCGCTGCGGAGCCTCGCCACGGACGGCCAACAGGACCGCTATCTCGCCGGCGTCGCGACGGGCGCGCTGGTGACCGCCGCGCTCAACGAGCCCGGGTCGGCGCTGCCGGACCGGCCGGCCACGACGCTCTCGGCTGGCCGGCTCGACGGCACCAAGGTGGGCGTGCCGTATGCCGAAGCGGCGCAATGGATCCTGGTGACCGCCGACACCGGTGTGGCCGTGGTGGCCGCCGGCGCCGACGGGGTGCGGTTCATCCCGACTCCGACGTCGAACGGCGCCGACGAGTACACGGTCGTGTTCTCCGACGTGGCGGTCGACGACGCCGATGTGCTGGCCGACGCCACCGCGCACCGGGTCAACCAGCTCGCGCTCGCCGCGATCGGCGCCTTTGCGGCCGGCCTGGTCGCGGGTGCGCTGCGGCTGACCGCCGACTACGTGGCCAACCGCCACCAGTTCGGCCGGCCGCTGTCGACCTTCCAGACCGTCGCCGCGCAGCTGGCCGAGGTCTACATCGTCTCGCGCACGGTGGATCTCGCGTCGACGTCGGTCATCTGGCGGCTGTCGGAGGGGCGCGACGCGGCCGAGGACCTCGACGTGCTCGGCTACTGGCTGACCTCGCAGGCGCCGCCGGTGATGCAGACCTGCCACCATCTGCACGGCGGGATGGGGATGGACATCACCTATCCGATGAACCGCTACTACTCGACGATCAAGGACCTGACCCGGCTGCTGGGCGGACCGTCGCAGCGCCTGGACCTGGTGGGAGCCTAGCCATGTTGATCGACCTGACGCCGGAGCAGCGGCAGTTGCAAGCCGAACTGCGGGAGTACTTCTCGAATCTCATCACGCCGCAGGAAGCGCAGGCGATGGAGACCGACCGGCACAACGACGCCTACCGCGCGGTCATCAAGCGCATGGGCGCCGACGGCAAGCTGGGCGTCGGCTGGCCCAAGGAGTTCGGCGGCCACGGGTTCGGCCCCGTCGAGCAGTCGATCTTCGTCAACGAGGCCGCCCGCGCCGACGTGCCGCTGCCCGCGGTGACGCTGCAGACCGTCGGCCCGACGCTGCAGGTGTACGGCACCGAGGAGCAGAAGAAGCGCTTCCTGCCGGCGATCCTGGCGGGTGAGGTGCACTTCGCGATCGGCTACTCCGAGCCCGAGGCCGGTACCGACTTGGCGTCGCTGCGGACGTCGGCGGTGCGTCACGGCGACGAATGGATCGTCAACGGCCAGAAGATCTGGACCACCGGCGGCCACGACGCCGACTACATCTGGCTCGCGGTGCGCACCGACCCGGAAGCGCCGAAACACAAGGGCATCTCGATCCTCATCGTCGACACGACGGATCCCGGGTACTCGTGGACGCCGATCATCCTGTCCGACGGTGCGCACCACACCAACGCCACCTACTACAACGACGTGCGGGTGCCGGCCGACATGCTGGTGGGTGAGGAGAACGCGGGCTGGAAGCTGATCACGACGCAGCTCAACCACGAGCGCGTCATGCTCGGGCCGGCCGGCAAGGTCGCGGGCGTCTACGACCGGGTGCACGCCTGGGCATCGAAGCCCGGCAGCAACGGCGTCACGCCCATCGAGATCGACAACGTGCGTCGGGCGCTCGGTGAGATCCGGGCGATCTGGCGGATCAACGAGCTACTCAACTGGCAGGTGGCGGCGGCCGGCGAGACCATCGCCGTCGCGGACGCCGCCGCGACGAAGGTGTTCTCCACCGAGCGGATCCAGCGGGTCGGCCGGCTGGCCGAGGAGATCGTCGGCGGGTACGGCAACCCCGCCGACGAGGACATCGCAGAGCTGTTGCGGTGGCTGGATTCTCAGACGAAGCGCAACCTGGTCATCACGTTCGGCGGCGGCGTCAACGAGGTGATGCGCGAGATGATCGCGGCGTCGGGGCTGAAGGTGCCGAGGGTCCCCCGATGAGCGCTTGCGCGGAGAGAAAGCGCCCCCGATGAGGGCTCGCCCGAAGAGAAAGCGCCTGAGATGAGCGATCTTCGATCGGCGGCCGAGGAGATCAAGGCCGCCGGGCGGAGCGCGCCGCGCCTCGGCCCGGATCCGGTGAACCAGCCGATGATCCGGCATTGGGTGGAGGCCATCGGCGACGCGAACCCGGTCTACGTCGACGAGGCGGCCGCGCGGGCGGCGGGGCATCCCGGCATCGTCGCACCGCCCGCGATGATCCAGGTGTGGACGATGGCCGGTCTGCGCGGCCGGCGCGCCGACGACGATCCGCTGAGCAAGATGATGGCGCTGTTCGACGAGGCCGGTTATGTCGGGGTGGTCGCGACGAACTGCGAGCAGACTTACCACCGCTATTTGCAGCTCGGCGAGCATGTCAGCATCAGCGCCGAGCTGACCGACGTGATCGGCCCGAAGAACACCGCCCTGGGCGAGGGCTACTTCATCAACCAGAAGATGACCTGGTACGTCGGGGACGACGACAGCAATCCAGTCGCCGAGATGGACTGGCGCATCCTGAAATTCCGGCCCAAGAGCGGCGCGGAGCCAGCGGCAACGGCGGTCCCGGACGACCTCGACGCCGACGCGATGATGCGCCCGGCCTCGTCGAAGGACACCAAGTTCTTCTGGGACGGCGTCAACGCGCACGAACTCCGCATTCAGCGCCGGCCCGACGGCAGCCTGCAGCATCCGCCGGTGCCGGCCATCTGGGCGGACAAGGACCAGCCGACCGACTATGTCGTCGCGTCGGGCAACGGCACGGTGTTCAGCTTCGTCGTGCACCACGCGCCGAAGGTGCCGGGCCGCACGCTGCCGTTCGTGATCGCGCTCGTCGAACTGGAGGAGGGCGTTCGCATGCTCGGGGAGTTGCGCAACATCGAACCCGCCGCGGTGCAGATCGGAATGCCGGTTCGCGCAACGTACATCGACTTCCCCGCCAACGACGTGGGGCCGGCGTGGACGCTGTACGCCTGGGAGCCGGCCGCGTGAGCGCGCTCGCGGTGGGCGCCACGCTGCCTGAACTGACGCTCTACGGCGATCCGACCTTCATCGTCTCCACGGCCATCGCCACCCGCGACTTCCAGGACGTGCACCACGATCGGGACAAGGCGCAGGCCAAGGGCTCGAAGGACATCTTCGTCAACATCTTGACCGACACCGGGTTGGTCGAGCGCTATGTCACCGACTGGGCCGGCCCGGATGCTCGCGTCCGCTCGATCGGGCTGCGGCTCGGTGTGCCGTGGTACGCCTACGACACGGTCACGTTCTCCGGTGAGGTGACCGAGGTCGACGGCGACGTGGTGACGCTCAAGGTGGTCGGCGCCAACAGCCTCGGCAACCACGTGATCGCCACCGCCACAGTTCAACTCGGAGGAGCTGTCTGATGCCCGGTCCGCTCGGCGGCAAGGCGGCGATCGCCGGGATCGGCGCGACGGACTTCTCGAAGAACTCGGGCCGCAGCGAGCTGCGGCTGGCGGCCGAGGCCGTGCTCGACGCGCTCGACGACGCCGGCCTGACACCCGCCGACGTCGACGGCATGACGACGTTCACGATGGACTCGAACACCGAGGTTGCGATCGCCCGCGCCACGGGCATCGGCGAGCTGAAGTTCTTCTCGAAGATCCACCACGGTGGCGGCGCGGCCTGCGCCACTGTCCAGCAGGCGGCCATCGCGGTCGCGACCGGTGTCGCCGACTGCGTGGTCGCCTACCGTGCGTTCAACGAGCGGTCGGGGGTGCGGTTCGGGCAGGTGCAGACCCGGTTGGTCGAGAACGCCGATTCGACCGGCGTCGACAACTCGTTCTCCTACCCGCACGGGCTCTCCACCCCGGCGGCGCAGGTGGCGATGATCGCCAAGCGCTACATGCATCTGTCCGGTGCGACGAGCCGTGATTTCGGCGCCGTGAGCGTCGCCGACCGCAAGCATGCCGCAAACAACCCGAACGCCTACTTCTACGGCAAGCCGATCACCATCGAGGACCACCAGAACTCGCGGTGGATCGCCGAACCGCTGCGGTTGCTCGACTGCTGCCAGGAGACCGACGGCGCCGTTGCGCTCGTCATCACCAGCGCCGAGCGGGCCAAGGACCTCAAACACCGGCCCGCGGTCATCGAAGCCGCCGCGCAGGGCGCGTCACCCAACCAGTATTCGATGGTGAGCTACTACCGGCCCGAGCTTGACGGCCTGCCGGAGATGGGGTTGGTCGGCCGGCAGCTGTGGTCGCAATCCGGCCTGCGGCCCGACGACATCCAGACCGCGGTCCTCTACGACCACTTCACCCCGTTCACGCTGATCCAGCTGGAGGAACTCGGGTTCTGCGGCTGGGGTGAAGCCAAGGACTTCGTCGCCGACGGCGCGATCGAGGTCGGCGGCCGGCTGCCGATCAACACCCACGGCGGTCAGCTGGGCGAGGCCTACATCCACGGGATGAACGGGATCGCCGAAGGGGTGCGGCAGCTGCGGGGCACCTCCGTCAACCAGGTCGACGGCGTGGAGCATGTGCTCGTCACCGCGGGCACCGGTGTTCCCACGTCCGGATTGATCCTCGGCTGACTCGTCGCCGGTTAGGCTCGGACGCGGACGTTGACGGGCGGACCTGGGGGCGTGGCGTGATGGTGAGCCGGGTGGTGGTTTCCCGATGACCGTGCCGGAACCGATCGCCGACGACGCCGACACCGGGCCGGTGCACGTCGTGCCGCCGTCGCCGCCCGTCGCTGCAGCCCCGGCCTGGGGGCCGCCACCGCCGGCGCCGCCACCGGCATGGAGCACGTACTTCGACGCCGCGGCCGTGCCGCAGCCCCGACGGATCCGGCGCGGCCGGGGTCGAATCGTCGTGATCGGCGCCGCCGTCGTGTTGACGCTGGCGGGTGTGGCGGCCGGGGCGTATTGGCTGACCCGCCCCGACGACGACCCGCCGGCCACGTCGGCTCCCGCATCGCAGCCCGGCGGCAGCACCACCGAAAGTGACCGCCCCGCAGCCGATCCGGCAGGGCAGGCCCTGCTGCGCGAATTCTTGCCGACGGGCTACCCACCCGACAGTTGCACGCCGGCCGACGCACCCGCCGGAGCCGACGCGCGCCTGGTGTGCGGCCCCAACACGGACCCCGGCGGGCCGGTGTCGTCGTCCTACACGCTCGCCACCGATCCGGCGGCGCTGGCCGCCGCGCTCGGCGACCACATGGCCGGCATCACCGTGGTCGGCTGTCCGCGCAACATGCAGTCACCGGGGCCGTGGCGCCGTAACGCCACCCCGGAGAAGGCCAGCGGCACACTGGTGTGCGGCTTCCGTGGCGACCGGCCGACGCTGGCGTGGACCGACGACACCCAGCGGGTGCTCGCCACCACCGAGTCGACCCCGGCCGGCCCGAACCTCGACCAGCTCTACACCTGGTGGGCCACGCACGCCTGAGCCGCGGCACGGTCCTAGGCCGCGACGAGCTCCACACCTGCGAGCGCCACGGCGTCGTCCCGCTCCGGCACCACCACCACCCCGGTCAGTGTGCCGCCGTCCTCCCAGGCCCGCACCGACAGCGTCTCGCCCGGGAATACGACGCCGGCGAACCGGGCGCCGTACGAGCCGACGCGGGTGGCGTCGCCGTCGAGGAAGCGATCGACGAGCGCCTTACAGGTCATGCCGTAGGTGCACAGCCCGTGCAGGATCGGCCGCGGAAAGCCGGCGGCGGCGGCGAATTCGGGATCGGAGTGCAGCGGGTTGCGGTCGCCGCACAGCCGGTAGAGCAGCGCCTGCTGCGGCAGCACCGGCACCGCGATCTCGACGTCGGGGGCCCGGTCGGGTGGCGCGGTCGACGTCGACGGGCCGCGTTCGCCGCCGAAACCGCCCTCGCCGCGAGCGAAGATCGACCGGCGCTGCGTCCACAGCGGATCGCCGTCGAGCGTGGTGACGGTGGTCTCCGACCAGATGACCGCCGCCTTGCCCTTGTCCCAGATGTCGACGATCCGCGTCACGCCGCGTCCGGAACCCGACGGCGGCAGCGGACCCGCCGCGGTCACGGCTTCGCTGGCGTGCAGCACCTTCGAGAGCTCGATGTCGATGCCGGGGAAGCTCACCGTCGGCGGTTCGGTCATGTGGAACGTCGCCGCCACGCTGCCGAACGTGGGCAGCACCTGCGGCGTGTTGTCGACGAGATAGCGCAGTTCCCGCGGGTCGAGCGGATCGGCGCCCGCACCCAGCCCCAAATGGTAGAGCTGCACATCGCTGCTGCTCCAGGAGAACTCGACCGGTGGCAGCTCGGCGCCCAGCGCCGCGTCGAGATCGATCGGCATCGCTAGGCCACCGTGCCCTGCTGCGCCGTTGCGGCGGACGCCAGGTGGAGCGCCGCCAGGTAGCCGAAGGTCATCGCCGGGCCGATGGTGCCGCCGGGGCCGGGATAGGTGTGGCCCATCACCGGCGAGCTGACGTTACCGGCCGCATACAGGCCGTCGATCACGCTGCCGTCGTCGCGGAGCGCGCGGCCGTGGACGTCGGTGCGGATGCCGCCCTTGGTGCCCAGGTCGCCCGGCACCAATTTCGCGGCGTAGTACGGCGGATGCGTCAGCTCACCGAGATTGGGGTTCGGCTTGTTCGTCGGATCGCCGTAGTAGCGGTCGTAGGCGCTCTCACCGCGGTGGAAGTCATCGTCGACGCCGCTGCGGGCGAAACCGTTGAACCGCTCGACGGTGGCTTTGAAGTCCTGCGCCGGCAGTCCGGTCGCGGCGGCCAGCTCGTCGAGCGTGTCCGCCTTGACGATCACACCGGACTCCAGCCACTTGCGCGGAATCCGCTGCCCCGGCTGCAGACCCGCGAAGATGTAGCGGTCGCGGTACTGCTGGTCGAACACCAGCCACGCCGGCACGTTCTCGCCGGGGCCGGGCCCCTGGCCGTACTCGCCGCCGTACATGCGGTGGCAGGCCTCGACGTAGGGCATGGACTCGTTCATGAACCGCTTGCCGTTCAGGTTCACGATGATCGAGCCGGGCGAATTGCGTTCCGACAGCGCGAACCACGGCGCACCGACGAGCGGCACGGTGGGTCCCCACCACGCGTCTTCCATGAGTTCGAGTGCGGCGCCCAGCTTCTCGGCAGCCAGGATGCCGTCGCCGGTGTTGGCCTTTGCGCCGACCGTCCATTCGGTGGTGATCGGTGCCCGCTGGTATTTCACGCGCATCTGCTCGTTGTGCTCGAAGCCGCCGCTGCCCAGGATGACGCCGCGGCGGCAGCGGATCAGTTGCGGGTCGGCGCCGGCGGAGTCCCCCGCCTCGACGACATAGACACCACGCACCGCGCCGCCCTCGACGTAGAGGTCGGTCAGCGCGGTGTTGAGCCGCAGCGGCACCCCGGCGTCGCGCAGGCCGATGCGCAGCGGCGCGATCAACGCGCGGCCCATGCCGACCAGCGCCTTGCCGGTGGCCTTGGCCCACATGGTGCGGGCGCCGATCCTGACGCTGCGCAACACGCCCCGGGGATGGCGCTTGAGCTGGTTCAGCCGTACATAGTCCTGCTGCATCACGACCACGTTGAGCGGCACCTTGCCGTAGGGCGGCTCGAGGTTCTGCAGGTCGTCGCCGAGCCGCTTGGCGTCGAACGGCTTGGGCTCGACCGACCGCCCGCCCGCCCGCCCGCCGGGCGTCTCGGGGTAGTAGTCGGAGTAGTTCGGCACCCAGCACAACTCCAGCGGCGTGTGCTTGAGCACGAACGACAACATCTCGGGCGCCCGCTCGAGATAGGTGTCGATGCGTTCGGCCGGGACGACGTCGCCGATGATCGTGTGCAGATAGGTGCGCGCGGCCTCCGGTGTATCGGTGACGCCGTCGCGCTTGAGGATCTCGTTGTTGGGGATCCACACGCCGCCGCCGGAGCGCGCGGTCGAGCCGCCGAAGTGCGGGGCCTTCTCGATGACGATCGCCGAAAGACCCTGGTGGGCAGCCGTGAGTGCCGCGACCATGCCGGCGGCGCCGCTCCCGACGACGATGACGTCATACTCCTGGTCGGTCATGTAGAACACGTTATAGAATTGGCCGCGCCAGGCGCCAGCGGCCCCTGTCTGACGTGCACCATCCCGACCGCAGAGCGGCGCTATAAGGTTTCGAGAATGTTGACTGCCCAAACGCGAGAACAGCTTGCTGCGGAGCTGGCCGAGGCGGAGCGCAGCCGCGAGCCGCTGACGCCGTTGACGGGCCGGCACGGCGACATCGACGTGGTGGACGCTTACGAGATCCAGCTGATCAACATCCGGCGGCGGGTCGCCGACGGCGCCCGGGTGGTGGGCCACAAGGTGGGCCTGTCGAGTGAGGCCATGCAGCAGATGATGGGTGTCGACGAGCCGGATTACGGCCATCTGCTCGACGAGATGCAGGTGTTCGAAGACAAGCCTGTGCCGGCCCGTCGTTATCTGTATCCGCGGGTCGAGGTGGAGGTGGGTTTCGTGCTGGCGCAGGACCTGCCGGGCGCGGACTGCACCGAGGATGACGTGCTGGCCGGCACGGCGGCGTTCGCGCCGGCGATCGAGCTGATCGACACCCGCATCAAGGACTGGAAGATCGCGCT
This sequence comes from Mycobacterium sp. MYCO198283, assembly GCF_021213805.1. Taxonomy (GTDB): domain Bacteria; phylum Actinomycetota; class Actinomycetes; order Mycobacteriales; family Mycobacteriaceae; genus Mycobacterium. The sequence goes on along the minus strand of NZ_JAJQJI010000001.1, from coordinate 694,760 downwards.
GTGCGACACCATCGCCGACAACGCGTCGTCGGCGGGCTGGGTGCTCGGCGAGGCGCGGGTGAAGCCGGGCGATGTTGATGTCACGGCCATCGACGCCGTCTTGACGCGCAACGGCGAGGTGGTCGCCGAGGGCCGCAGCGATGCGGTGCTGGGAAATCCGGTGACGGCGGTGGCGTGGCTCGCGCGCAAGGTGGAGAGTTTCGGTGTGCGGTTGAAGGCCGGGGACATCGTGCTGCCGGGATCGTGCACGCGGGCCATCGACGCGCGGCCGGGTGATGCGTTCGTCGCCGATTTCGCCGGCCTCGGGTCGGTCCGATTGTCATTCGAGTAGAGGAGGGGCCGATGGCCCAGAAAGCTCAAGTCGCGATCGTCGGGTCCGGCAACATCAGCACCGATCTGCTGTACAAGTTGTTGCGGTCGGAGTGGCTGGAGCCGCGGTGGATGGTCGGTATCGACCCCGACAGCGACGGGTTGAAGCGGGCGCGCGACCTCGGCCTGGAGACCACGGCGCAGGGTGTGGACTGGCTCCTGGCCCAGGACGACAAACCGGACCTGTTGTTCGAGGCGACCAGCGCCTACGTGCACCGGGCCGCCGCGCCGAAATACGCCGAAGCCGGGATCCGGGCCATCGATCTGACCCCGGCCGCGGTGGGTCCGGCGGTGATCCCCCCGGCGAACCTGCGTGAGCATCTGGATGCGCCGAACGTCAACATGATCACCTGCGGCGGGCAGGCCACGATCCCGATCGTGCACGCGGTATCGCGCGCGTTGGTCGATAACGGCGGGGTTCCGTATGCGGAGATCGTGGCGTCGGTGTCCAGCAGCAGCGCCGGCCCGGGCACGCGGGCCAACATCGACGAGTTCACCAAGACCACCAAACGCGGGGTGGAGACGATCGGTGGTGCGGCGCGCGGCAAGGCGATCATCATCCTCAACCCGGCTGATCCGCCGATGATCATGCGCGACACCATCTTCTGCGCCATTCCCGAGGACGCCGACCGTGACGCGATCGCCACGTCGATCCACGATGTGGTGGCCGAGGTGCAGACGTATGTGCCCGGCTACCGGTTGCTCAACGAGCCGCAGTTCGACGACCCGTCCATCAACTCCGGTGGGCAGGCGGTGGTGACGACGTTCATCGAGGTCGAGGGTGCCGGCGATTACCTGCCGACCTACGCCGGCAACCTCGACATCATGACCGCCGCGGCCACCAAGGTGGGCGAGGAGATCGCCAAGGAGCCCCTCAGCAAGGCGGGAGCCCAAGCATGAGCAGCGACATCTTCTTCGACTCCAGCTGGGACGTCCGGATCACCGACACCTCGCTGCGCGACGGGTCGCACCACAAGCGCCACCAGTTCACCGCCGACGAGGTCCGGTCGATCGTCGCCGCGCTGGACACCGCCGGCGTGCCGGTCATCGAGGTCACCCACGGCGACGGGCTGGGCGGGTCGAGCTTCAACTACGGGTTCTCCAAGACCCCCGAGCAGGAGCTGATCAAGCTCGCCGCCGAGACGGCGAAGGACGCCAAGATCGCGTTCCTCATGCTGCCCGGGGTCGGCACCAAAGAGGACATCATCGAGGCCCAGGACAACGGCGGTGAGATCTGCCGGATCGCCACGCACTGCACCGAGGCCGACGTGTCCATTCAGCACTTCGGGTTGGCGCGTGAACGCGGGCTGGAAACCGTTGGCTTCCTGATGATGAGCCACACCATCGGCCCGGAGAAGCTCGCCGCGCAGGCGCGGATCATGGCCGATGCCGGCTGCCAGTGTGTCTACGTCGTCGACAGCGCGGGTGCATTGGTGTTGGAGGGCGTCCGCGACCGGGTGGCCGCGCTGGTCGACGAACTGGGGTCGGACGCCCAGGTGGGTTTCCACGGCCACGAGAACCTCGGCCTCGGCGTCGCCAACTCCATCGAGGCGGTGCGCGCGGGCGCCAAGCAGATCGACGGCTCGTGCCGCCGGTTCGGCGCCGGCGCCGGCAACGCCCCCGTCGAGGCGCTGATCGGGGTGTTCGACAAGATCGGCGTCAAGACCGGCATCGATTTCTTCGACATCGCCGACGCCGCCGAGGAAGTCGTCGCCCCCGCCATGCCCGCCGAATGCCTGCTGGACCGCAACGCGCTGATCATGGGTTACTCCGGCGTGTACTCCAGCTTCCTCAAGCACGCCATCCGCCAGTCCGAGCGCTACGGCGTGCCCGCGCACAAGCTGCTGCACCGCGCGGGGCAGCGCAAGCTGATCGGCGGCCAGGAAGACCAACTCATCGACATCGCGCTCGAGCTCAAGCGCGAGATGGAGGGCTCCGCGACGTCCTGACCCGCCGCCGTGTCGGTGGCGGCGGGCACGATGGGCGCATGATCACGCGCGACGACGCCCAGGCGATCCTGACGCAGCTCGCCGGTCCGGCGGCGCGGTTGCGTGACGACCAGTGGACGGCCATCGAGGCGCTGGTGGTCGGCCGACGCCGCGCGCTCGTCGTCCAGCGCACCGGCTGGGGCAAGTCGGCCGTCTACTTCATCGCCGCGAAGCTGCTGCGCGACGCCGGGCACGGGCCGACGGTCATCGTGTCGCCGCTGCTGGCGCTGATGCGCAACCAGGTCGCGGCGGCCGAGCGGGCCGGGGTGCGCGCCGCGACCATCAACTCCGGCAACGTCGCCGAGTGGGACGGGATCCACGAGCGGGTCCGCGCCCGCGACCTCGATGTGCTGCTGGTCAGCCCGGAGCGGCTCAACAACCCGGACTTCCGTGACAGCGTGCTGCCTTCGCTGGCTGCCGACGCCGGGCTCGTCGTGGTCGACGAGGCGCACTGTGTGTCCGACTGGGGCCATGACTTTCGGCCCGACTACCGACGCATCCGCACGCTGCTCGCCGACCTCGGCGCCGATGTGCCGGTGCTCGCCACCACGGCGACTGCCAACGACCGCGTGGTGGCGGACGTCGCGGCGCAGCTCGGGGTGGGCGATGCACACGGCGACACGCTGGTGCTGCGCGGGTCGCTCGACCGGGAGTCGTTGCGGCTGTCGGTCGTCAAGGCCGGCACCACCACGCAGCGCGCGGCCTGGATCGCGCAGCACCTGGCCGATCTCCCGGGTTCGGGGATCATCTACACGCTCACCGTTGCGCAGGCGTCCGACGTGGCAACGCTGCTGCGCGATCGCGGCCATCGGGTGGCCGCCTACACCGGCGCCACCGATCCGGCCGAGCGTGAACAGCTCGAAGCCGACCTGCTGGCCAACGACGTCAAGGCGCTGGTGGCGACGTCCGCGCTCGGCATGGGTTTCGACAAGCCCGACCTCGGCTTCGTCGTCCACCTCGGCGCGCCGTCGTCGCCGATCTCCTACTACCAGCAGGTCGGGCGCGCCGGCCGAGCGGCCGAGTCGGCCGAGGTGGTGCTGCTGCCCGGCCACGAGGACCGCGAGGTGTGGCGGTACTTCGCGTCGGTCGCCTTCCCCGCCGAATCGGCGGTGCGCGCGGTGCTGCGGGCGCTCGACACCGACCGTCCGCTGTCCACGCCCGCCCTCGAACCGCTGGTGGACCTCGGGCGCACCCGGCTGGAGATGGTGCTCAAGGTGCTCGACGTCGACGGCGCTGTCCGGCGGGTGAAGGGCGGCTGGCTGGCGACCGGCGAACCGTGGACCTACGACGAGGAGCGCTACCGCCGGCTCGACGAGGCGCGCCGCCGCGAACAGCAGGCGATGCTCGACTACCAGGACACCGACGCCTGCCGCATGGCGTTTCTGCGTGCTCAGCTCGACGACCCGGAGCTGCGCGAGGGCGACCGCTGCGGCCGCTGCGACAACTGCACGCCACCGCGCTATCGCGCCGACGTCGACGCCGCGGCGCTGCAGGCCACCCGCGACGAACTGCTGCGGCCCGGCGTCGAGGTGTTGCCGCGGCGGCAGTGGCCGTCGGGCATGGCGAAGCTCGGCGTCGAGGTGTCCGGGCGCATCAGCGACGGACCGGCCGCGGGCCGGGTCATCGGGCGGCTCACCGACCTCGGCTGGGGTGCCGCGCTGCGCCGGCTGCTCGACGCCCCCGACGCCCCCGTTCCCGACGACATCGTGCGGGCGGCGGTCGACGTGCTCGCCGGCTGGCGGTGGGAGACCCGGCCGACGGCGGTCATGGCGCTCGACTCCGAGCGGCACCCGCTGCTCATCCGGTCGCTGGCCGAGCGGCTCGCGCAGCTGGGTCGGCTCACCGATCTCGGGGTGCTGCATTACGCGCCGGACCGCCGGCCGGTGACCGCCGCGAACTCGGCGTATCGCGTGGCGGCCCTGCACGGCGCGTGGTCGCCGCCGGACCTGGCCGGTGTCGACGGGCCGGTGCTGCTGGTCGACGACCTGATCGACACCGGCTGGACGGCGACCATGGCCGGCCGGCTGCTGCGCGAGGCCGGCGCGCCCGCGGTGTTGCCGTTCGCTATTGCCGCGGTGTCGTGACCTAGCAGCCCGGCTTCACGCCGCCCAACTGCCGCGTCACCGCGTCCGCGGTCGCTACCACAGCCCGGGCGCGGTCGCGGATCTCGCCGTCGGTGAGCGAGGCGCCGATGTGCAGCGATGCGACCATCGCCTGGCGCTGGTCGCGGTCGAACACCGGCGCCGAGATGACGCTGATGTCGTGGCGGCGGCCGTTGGGGTTCTCGCTGCGCAGGTACACCCGCTCGCCGATGTCGGACACCAATTCGCCGAGCAGCGCCCGCAGCTCGTCGGGCAGGTCGGTGGAGACGCCGGCCAGCAACGAGTACAGCCGCCGGCCGCCCGCGGTGATCCGCTCCACCAGGTAGCCGTCCGCACGACACTCGGCGACCACCCGACGCAGCCGGTCGGAGTCGGTGCGCAGCGCCACCGTTGGCTCCTTCGCGAGCCAGCTGCGCTCGGCGTCGTCGTCCCACAGCACGAACATCAGGCCGACCGGCGGCGCGAACGGGTAACTCTGCCCCACCTCGACGCCGGGGCGGGCGCCGGCGGGCGAGACCAGGTCCAGCACGGTGATCCGGTCGTCGATCACCCCGGACAGCGCGGCCGTGGCGTCGAACCGGGCCGACAGCCGACGGAGCTCGTCACGCGCGGCCGGGCTGATGCGCATCGACTCCTGCGCCCGGTGGCCGAGTGTGATCAGCGCCGGGCCGAGGCGGTAGGTCTTGTCGCAGGGGTCGCGGACGAGGTAGCCGGCGTCGGTCAGCGCGGTGACGATGCCCAGACAGGTCGGCTTGCTGAGCCCGGTCTGTCGCGCGAGGTCGGACAGCCCGAACCGCTGCGTCGGGCGGCCGGCGAGGAAGTCGAGCACACGCACGACGCGGTCGGTGGGAGGGGATGGCCGATTCGGTGGCTCGGCGGACACGGCGGCCAGCCTACGCAACGGTTCATATCTGGACCACTGCGGTCAGCATATTGACTCTTGGTAGAACAGGTTCTAGTTTCACGACTGTGTATTCGCAGCCTTTCATCGACGCGATCGCCGAGGCGGAACGGCTCGTCGCCGAGGCGCCCTTCATCGAGTCCGACGCCGACCTGCTGGAAGGCTTGCAGTACCTGGCCGGTGGCATCGCGGCCTGCGAGCACCTGGCCTTCGACTACGACCGCGATCACCCGTTCCTGCAGTCGGGGACCGGTCCGTTCACCAAGATGGGGCTGGACAATCCGGACACGCTCTACTTCGGCACCCGGGTCCAGGCGAACCATGAGTACGTCGTCACCGGACGCCGCGGCACCACGACCGACCTGAGCTTCCAGCTGCTCGGCGGCGAGTACACCGACGACAACGTGCCGGTCAGTCAGGCGGCATTCGACGACCGCGAACTCGACATCGCCGACGACGGCAGCTTCGAATGGCGCGTCACCCCCACCAGCCCCGGCCAGCTGCTCATCCGCGAGGTCTACAACGACTGGTCGGCGCAGCGCGGATACGTCAGCATCGCCCGGACCGACACCGCCGGCACGGCGCCACCACCGCTCACCAGGGAGCTCATCGAGAAGCGCTACGCCGTCGCCGGCAAGCAGCTCGTGCAGCGGGTCAAGACCTGGCTGCAGTTCCCGCAGTGGTTCTACGACACGCTGCCCGTCAACACGCTGACCGCGCCGCGGCTCACCCCCGGCGGCCTCGCCACGCAGTACTCGTCGGTGGGGCATTACGACCTGGCTCCCGACCAGGCGATCGTCATCACCATCCCGGTGTCCGACGCCCCGTACCTCGGTTTCCAGCTCGGCAGCCTCTGGTACATCTCGCTCGACTACATCAACCACCAGACGTCGCTCAACGGCACCCAGGCGCAGGCCGACCCGGACGGCAATATCCGCATCGTGGTGTCCGAGGCGAACCCCGGCGTCACCAATTGGTGCGAGACGCTGGGCCATCGCAAGGGCTACCTGCAATTCCGCTGGCAGCGACTCTCGCGCGAGTTGGCCGAGGCCGACGGGCCGACCCTGGAGGTAATCGACACGGCCGACGTCGCCCAGGCACTGCCGTACCACGACGCGAACGTCATTTCCGGCGACGATTGGCGAGCGCGTATCGCGCTGCGGCAGCGGCAGATCCAGCACAGGATGGTGGGCTGACATGCTCGACGGCAAGGTGGTCGTCATCAGCGGGGTCGGGCCGGCGCTCGGCACCACGCTCGCCCGGCGATGCGCCGAGGCGGGCGCCGACCTGGTGCTCGCCGCGCGCACCGCCGAACGGCTCGACGACGTGGCACAGCAGCTCACCGGCACCGGCCGGCGAGCCGTCGCGGTGCCCACCGACATCACCGATGAGGAGCAGGTCGCGAACCTCGTCGCACGGACGCTCGAGGAGTACGGCCGGGCGGACGTGTTGATCAACAACGCTTTTCGCGTCCCGTCGATGAAGCCGCTGGCCGACACGACGTTCGAGCACATGCGGGAGGCGATCGAGCTGACGGTGTTCGGGGCGCTGCGGCTGACGCAGGCTTTCACCCCGGCCCTGGCAGAGTCCAAGGGCGCCGTCGTCAACGTCAACTCGATGGTCATCCGGCACTCCCAGCCCAAGTACGGCGCCTACAAGATGGCGAAGTCGGCGTTGCTGGCGATGTCGCAGTCGCTGGCCAGCGAGCTGGGGGAGCAGGGTATCCGCGTTAATTCCGTTGCGCCGGGCTATATCTGGGGTGACACGCTGAAGAGCTATTTCGAGTATCAGGCAAACAAGTACGGCACGGATGTCGACCAGATCTACGCCGCCACGGCGGCGGCGTCGGATCTCAAGCGGCTGCCCACCGAGGACGAGGTGGCCTCGGCCATCGTGTTCCTCGCGAGCGACCTTGCCAGCGGCATCACCGGCCAGACGCTCGACGTCAACTGCGGGGAGTACAAAGCGTGACGCGCACCGACGTCGGGACTGTCGACGACCTGCACGCCTCGGCCACCAAGGCGTGCGGGCTCGACGACTTCGGCACCGACGACGACAACTACCGCGAAGCGCTCGGCGTGCTGCTGGAGTCCTACCGGCGCGACGCCGACCTCACCGAGCTCGGCAGCAAGATGTCGCGCTTCTTCCTGCGCAACGCGCTGGTCGCCCGGCTGCTGTCGGAGGCCGCGTGGAAGCAGCACCCCGAGCACGCCGACGTCCCCATCGAACGGCCGATCTTCGTCACCGGCCTGCCGCGCACGGGCACCACCGCGCTGCACCGACTGCTGACCGCCGACCCCGGTCACCAGGGGCTCGAACTGTGGTTGGCGGAGTTTCCGCAGCCGCGCCCGCCCCGCGAGACCTGGGCCGACAACCCGGTGTTCCAGCAGCTCGACGCGCAGTTCGCGCAGGCCCACAACGAGGACCCGGAATACCTGGGCCTGCACTACATGACCGCCGACGAGGTCGAGGAGTGCTGGCAGCTGCTGCGGCAGTCGCTGCATTCGGTGTCCTACGAGACGCTCGCGCACGTGCCGACCTACGCCCACTGGCTCGCCGAGCAGGACTGGACCAAGCCCTATCAGCGGCACCGCAAGAACTTGCAGCTGATCGGCCTGAACGACGTCGGCAAGCGCTGGGTGCTCAAGAACCCGAGCCACCTGTTCGCGCTCGACGCGCTGTTCGCGGCGTATCCCGATGCGCTCGTGGTGCAGTGCCACCGACCCGCCGAGACGCTGATGGCGTCGATGTGCTCACTGAGCTACCACACCACCAAGGGCTGGTCGAACACCTTCGTCGGCGAGGTGATCGGCCGCGACGCGATGGACACCTGGTCCCGCGGACTGGAGCGCTTCAAAGCCGAACGGGCACAACGCAACCCAGCCCAGTTCTACGACGTCGACTACTTCGACTTCATCCGCGATCCGCTGGCCACCGTCGAGAACATCTACGGGTACTTCGGCATCGAGCTCACGGCCGACGCGCAGGCGGCCATGCAGCAGATGCACGCCGAGAGCCAGCAGGGGCCGCGCGCGCCGAAACACACCTACCGACTCGAGGACTACGGCCTGACCGCCGAGGCGGTGAAAGCCCGGTTCGAGGGGCTGTGAGCGGCGCCGTGTCAGCCGTCGCCGGGTGACGGCGCCGAGGACGTCTCCTCCAGCACGCCTTCGGCGATCGCGTGCTTGATGCTGTCGGCGAGCTTCGGGCACGCCTTGCTACGCGCGGGCTCACCGCCCGATTCGCGGACCTCGGCGAAGTGGGCGCACCGCTGCGACGCATCGCTGTTCCACTGGACCGAGGTGTGCCCGGGTCCGAGCTTGCGGACGTCCACCGACACGTGGCAGTAGCGGCAGTCGATGGGCACCAGCCCGCTGGTCAGGTAGCGTTCGCGGTCCTGCTCCGTCGCCGCCCGCACAGCTGCCGCCCGCTCCGGATCGGAGGCGAAGCTCGGCGCCTTGCTCCAGCTGCTCGTGCTGCGCCCGCCGCTCGCCGGGTGATCGTCGTCGTCGTGCGCGCCGTAGAGCAGCAGCATCGACTCGGCCAACCGATCGGCGTCGGGTGCCTCGTCGCGCTCCGTCATCACGGCACCTGCGTGGGCTGCTCCGCCGTCTCCTGCTCGCGGCGCTTGAGGTTCTGTTCGACCTCGGTGTTCCAGTACTTGTTGGCCGCGGTGGTGTCGACCTCGATCTCGAAGCGGTCTGTCATCTCCGGGGTCACGTCCGCGACATCCACATAGAACTGCTGATACCACCGTCGCAGCTGATAGACGGCGCCGTCCTCCTCGACCAGCAGCGGGTTGTCGATGCGCGTCTTGTGCTTCCAGATCTCGACGTCCTGCAGGAAGCCCTTGCTGACGCCCTCGGTGAAGACCCGGGCCAGCTTGTCGGTGGTCTTCTCGTCAAGGCCCTTGGGCTTCTCGACGATGACGCCCCACTGCAGCACGAACGAGTCCTGCGTCACCGGATAGTGGCAATTGATCAGGATCGACTCGGCCTTGAAACCGCCATAGTTGTTGTGCAGCCAGTTGATCATGAACGACGGCCCGAAGTACGACGCCTCCGAATCCAGGTGCGCCTCACCGTAAGTGGTGCCCATGTCGTTGACGTCGGCCCGGCCCACGTTGTGCAGGTACTGCGAGGCGATGTGGCCCTCGAAGACGTTCTTGAAGTACGTCGGCAGCCCGAAGTGGATGTAGAAGAAGTGCGCCATGTCGGTGACGTTGTCGATGATCTCGCGGCAGTTCGCGCCCTCGATCAGGATCGAGTTCCACCGCCAGTCGGTCCACTCGTCGCTGGCGTACTCCGGGATGTCGGGGATGCGCACCTCGGGCGGCGGCGGGTTGTTCTCGTGGTCGTGCCACACGAACAGCAGGCCGGCGCGCACATCCGTGGTCCAGGCCCGGGTGCGAGCAAGCCGCGGCGTCCGCTTGGCGTAGGGCACGAGCTTGCACTTGCCGTCGCCGCCCCACCGCCAGTCGTGGAACGGGCAGGCGACCTCGTCGCCCTTGATGGTGCCCTGCGACAGGTCACCGCCCATGTGCCGGCAGTAGCCGTCCAGGATCTTGATGTCGCCCTTCGAGTCGGCGAAGACGACCAGCTTGGTGCCGAACGCCTCGACGCTGTGAGGCTCGCCGTCGAGGTAGCTGGTCACCGGCCCGAGGCAGTGCCAACCGCGGGCGTAGCGGTCGGGCAGCGTCCCGGTGTCGATCTCGCGAATGCCGGCGGCTTCCGTGGGCACGACGCACCTCCATCTAGTGCTCTCCAATTAGAACACGTTACAGTTTTACCGTCAGGCTGCGCAATCGAGCCGCGGCGCCGCAGGTATATGTGAGCAATGCCGCTGTACAGCTTCGAGGGGAGTACCCCGACCGTTCATCCCGAAGCCTTCATCGCCCCGACCGCGGTGCTGGTCGGCGACGTGACGGTCGAGGCCGAGGCGTCGGTGTGGTTCGGCGCGGTGCTGCGGGCCGACTACAGCCCGATCGTCGTGCGCGCGGGCGCGAACGTGCAGGACAACTCCGTGGTGCACGCCTCGCCGGGCACACCCACCGACATCGGTCCGGGCGCGACCGTGGCGCACTCGTGCGTCGTACACGGGACCGTGATCGGCGCGGGCACGCTCGTCGGCAATCACTGCACCACGCTCGACGGCGCGGTGATCGGCGCCCGCAGCCTGATCGCCGCCGGCGCGGTGGTGCTCGGCGGCATGCAGATTCCCGACGAGGTGCTGGTCGTCGGCGCCCCGGCAAAGGTCAAGGGACCGATCGCCGGCACCCATGCCGCCGACTGGGTGCGCACCAATGCGCCGGAGTACGAGGACTTGGCGCGCCGCTACCGCGCCGGGCTGTCCGAGGCCTGACGGCTAGGAGACCGGCTTGGCTGTCGCTGCCGCGCGGTCGAGCTCCCAGTACGCGCGCAGCGCGACGAGCTTGCCCTCGTCGTTGACGCGGTAGGTGAACACGCCCTCGCACGTCACCTGCAGGCCGCTGGTGACGATCGAGATGTGCCCGGTGTTTGCTTCCTCGTTGCCGCAGCGGAAGGAGTCGGTGAAGTGGAACGTCATCTCGTTGGGACCGATGGCCATGTCCCAGAACTTGGCGATCGCCTCCTTACCGCGGTGGCCCTTTCCCTCGGGGTCGAAGTGCGACGGCCCGATGGGGTCCTCGACCACGGCGTCGTCGGCGAAGTTGTCGAGCCATGCCTGCTTGTCGTGCGCCATGGCCGCCTCGCGGGAGCGGCGGCCGGCCGCCGTGGCCGGATGTTCGCTCATGCCGGCTTGTCCGCGCCGACGACCCACATCGAGTAGTACTGCGATCCGCCGCCGTAGGCGTGGCCGAGTGCCTTGCGAGCGCCCTCGACCTGGTGCGCGCCGGCCTTGCTCATCACCTGGATGGCGGCCTCGGCGAACCGGATCAGGCCCGACGCGCCGATCGGGTTCGACGACAGCACCCCGCCCGACGGGTTGAGCGGGATGCGTCCACCGATCGCCGTCTCGCCGGCCTCGGTGAGCTTCCAGCCCTCACCTTCGGGGGCGAACCCCAGGTTCTCCAGCCACATCGGCTCGAACCACGAGAACGGCACGTAGATCTCGGCGACGTCGATCTCGTCGATCGGGCTGGTGATGCCGGCGGCCTGCCACAGCGCCTTGGCGGCGTCACGGCCGGCCTGCGGGTTCACCTGGTCGCGGCCGGAGTAGGCCAGCGGCTCGGTGCGCAGCGCCGTGGCGTGGATCCAGGCGACGGGACGGCCCTCGGCGACGTGGGCGTCCGCGGTCTCTTCGTCGCCGATCACCAGCGCGCACGCGCCGTCCGACGACGGGCACGTCTCGTCGAAGCGGATCGGGTCCCACAGCATCTGCGAGCTCAGCACCTTCTCCAGGGTGATGTCGCTCTGCTGCAGGTGCGCGAGCGGGTTCTTCGCGCCGTTCTGCCGGTCCTTCACCGCCACCATGGCGCCGATGTGCGTCGGCGCGCCCGAGCGGCGGATGTAGGCACGCACGTGCGGGGCGAAGTACCCGCCCGCACCGGCGCCGACCGGCTTGGTGAACGGCACCGGAATGCTCAACGCCCACATGGCATTCGACTCCGACTGCTTCTCCCACGCCATCGCCAGCACGCGGCGGTACTTCCCGGATTGCACCAGGCTCGCCGCCACCACGCCGGTTGAGCCGCCCACCGAGCCGGCGGTGTGCACGCGGATCAGCGGCTTGTTCGTCGCACCCACCGCGTCGGCCAGGAACAGCTCCGGCATCATGACGCCCTCGAAGAAGTCGGGCGCCTTGCCGACCACCACGGCGTCGATGTCATCGAGCGTCATCCCGCTGTCGTCGAGCGCGCGGTCGATCGACTCGCGGACCAGGCCGCCCATCGACACGTCCTGACGCTTGGCGACGTACTTGGTCTGGCCGGTGCCGAGAACCGCTGCTTTGCGTCCAGCCATGGTTATTTCCCTTCCAGCACGGCGACCAGATTCTGCTGCAGCGCAGGCCCGCTCGTGGCGTGGGCGAGCACCCGCTGTGCCGATCCGTCGAAGATGTGCCGGGCCGCGAAACCGATGCGCTCCAGCCCCGCGACGAACATCGGATTGGCGGCCAGCGCCCCGCCCGACGGGTTGACCGCCGTCCCGTCGCCCAGCCCGATCGCCTCTTTGAGGATGAGCTGCTGATGGGTGAACGGCGCGTACAGCTCGGCGACGTCGATGGAGCCGGTGTCGCCGCCGGTGGCGCCCTGCGCCGAGGCCGCCGTCGACGGCGACGTCGTCAGATCGCGCGCGCCGAGGACCGGTGTTTCGATGCGGTGCTCGAAACCGGTGATCCACGCCGGCCGTTCACGGAGCTCACGCGCTCGATCGCCGGCCGCGAGCACGATCGCGGCGGCACCGTCGCTGATCGGTGCGATGTCGTGGCGACGCAGCGGTTCGGCGAAGTACGGCCGGCTCAGCAGCTCGTCGATGTCGGCGGCCGGCGGCTCGGAGTCGGTGCGCTCGGCGACGGCGAACGCGTCGAGCGCCACCTGTGCCATGTCCTCGGCGGTCCACTTCCCGGCGTCCAGGCCGGCGCGCGCCTGCAGGCCCGCCATCGACACCGAATCCGGCCACAGCGGCGCGACCGTGTACGGGTCGGTCTGCAGGGCGAGCACGCGGCGCAGGATGCCCGCGCTCGACTTGCCGAACCCGTAGACCAGCGCGGTGTCGACCTCGCCGGTCAGCAGCTTGATGTAGGCCTCGTACAGCGCCCACGCGGCGTCCATCTCGACGTGCGACTCGTTGATCGGTGGCACGGCCCCGATCGAGTCGATTGCGGAGATGAACGAGAACGCGCGTCCGGCAAGATAATCGGAGGATCCGGAACACCAGAAGCCGATGTCGCGCTGCGCGATGCCGAGCTCGTCGTAGAGCGCCGCGAAGCACGGCATGAGCATCTCGACGCCGTTGGTGGTGCCTTCGGTGCGGCGCACATGCGGTGCATGCGCGAACCCGACCACCGCTACGTTGCGATCAGTCACTGTGCCAGGCCTTTACAGGTGGTGCTTGTAGGTGTCGTAGTCGGCGTCCGGTTCACCGCTCGGCCGGAAATGCGAGATGTTGTCGATACCGAGGCCCCACTCCTCGCGGGGCCGCCACACCGCCTCGACCCGCATGCCCATCCGCACCTCGGTGGCGTCGATCTCGGTGACCAGGTGCAGGAACGGGATGTCGGCGCCGTCGAGCAGCACGTACGCCGCGACGTAGGGCGGCTTGATGCGCTGGCCCGCGAACGGGATGTTGATGATCGCGAAGGTCGTGACGGTGCCCTTGTCGGACAGCTCGACGAACTCGTCGAGCGGCAGACCCGTGGCCGGATCCGCTTCGCGCGCCGGGAAATACACCTTGCCGGGCTTGCCGTCGCGGCCCTTTGCCGATCGCGCGCCGAGCAGTCTGCCTTCCTGCAGCGCCCGCAGGTAGGCGCTCTCGGGCAGCGAGGCGGTGTGCTGGATCTCGATGGCCGTCGGGATGACCACGATCTTGACCGGGTCGCGCTCGTCGGTGGTGTGCTCGACGGCTTCCTCGGCCTCGCCGATGGTGAAGTAGGCGATGTCGGTGATGGCGCCGACCGGCTCGTCGACCCAGTGCGCCGTGACCCGCGCGCCGGTGCTGATGGCGTCGGGCCCGTCGGCGGCGACGGCGTGCAGCAGCGCCGTGTCCGCGCCGTCGAGCGTGATGAGCGCCCACGCGAACGGCCGGTCCAGCGGCTGACCCTCGAGCGGCTCCGACTGCCAGGTCCACGACTGGACGGTTCCGACGGCGCTCACCGGTACGATCTCGCTCAACCGCGCGCAGGTCACGGGGTCGAACTCGGCCGGCGGCACCAGCACGCGGCCGTCCGATCCGCGGACCCCGACGATGCGCTTGCCGCGCAACGCGGTGAAGAACTGGCTCAGCAGTGGCCCGACCGAACGGGTGTAGTCGAATGACAGTCGGAGGGGGGCCGAAAGCGGTGGCTCATGCGCATCGAGCAGGCCCGGGCTGTCTTGGCTGACGCTCACGCATCAGAGTAGAACAGGTTCTAAGAATCGTGGCAAGGAACGTGATGAGGCGATCTGGATGAAGCTCGGACTGCAGCTCGGCTACTGGGGCGCGCACCCCCCGGAGAACCATGCAGAACTCGTCGCGGCGGCCGAGGAGGCGGATTTCGACACCGTCTTCACCGCCGAGGCGTGGGGTTCGGACGCCTACACCCCGCTGGCCTGGTGGGGCCGCGAGACCAGCCGAATGCGGTTGGGCACGTCGGTGATCCAGCTGTCGGCCCGCACGCCGACCGCGTGCGCCATGGCCGCGCTGACGCTCGACCACCTGTCCGGCGGCCGGCACATCCTGGGCCTGGGTGTGTCCGGGCCGCAGGTCGTCGAAGGCTGGTACGGGCAGCGGTTCCCGAAGCCGCTGGCGCGCACCCGCGAATACATCGACATCCTGCGGCAGGTGTGGGCCCGTGAGGCGCCGGTGACCAGCGCCGGCCCGCACTACCCGCTGCCGCTCACCGGTGAGGGCACCACCGGCCTGGGCAAGCCGCTGAAGCCGATCACCCATCCGCGGCGCGCCGACATCCCGGTGATGCTGGGCGCGGAGGGCCCGAAGAACGTCGCGCTCGCGGCCGAGATCTGCGACGGCTGGCTGCCGATCTTCTATTCCCCGCGCATTGCGGGCATGTACAACGAGTGGCTCGACGAGGGTTTCGCGCGCCCCGGCGCCCGGCGCACCCGCGAGACCTTCGAGATCTGCGCGACGGCGCAGGTGATCGTCACCGACGACCGGGCCGCGGTCATGGAGCTGATGAAGCCGCACCTGGCGCTCTACATGGGCGGCATGGGTGCCGAGGACACCAACTTCCACGCCGACGTGTACCGGCGGATGGGCTACGCCGAGGTGGTCGACGACGTGACCAGGCTCTTCCGCTCCGGGCGCAAGGACGAGGCGGCGACGGTGATCCCCGACGAGCTCGTCGACGATTCGGCCATCGTCGGCGACCTGGGGTACGTGCAGCAGCAGATCAAGGCCTGGGAGGCCGCGGGCGTGACGATGATGGTGGTCGGTGCACGTTCTGCCGAGCAGATCCGGGATCTCGCCGGGCTCGTCTGAACGGTCTTGCCACGAACTAGAACACGTTCTAGGTTGGGCGCGTGACGTCGACCACACCCGCTCAGCACACGATTGCCGGCACGGTGCTGACGATGCCGGTCCGGATCCGCCACGCCGACTGCCACGTCGCGATGTTCTCGGTGTCCGCGCCGGCCGCGCAGCAGCTCATCGACTACAGCGGCCTGCGGGTGTGCGAGTACCTGCCGGGCAAGGCCGTCGTCATGCTCATGCTCGTCCGCTACCACGACGGCGACCTGGGCAGATATAACGAGTTCGGCACCGCGGTGATGGTGAACCCCGCCGGGGCGAACGCCCGCGGACCGGCCGCGCTGCGCAACGCCGCCGCCTTCATCCACCACCTGCCCGTCGACCAGTCCTTCACGCTCGAGGCCGGCCGCACCATCTGGGGCTTCCCGAAGATCATGGCCGACTTCACGGTGCGCGAGGGTTCCTCGTTCGGCTTCGAGGTCGCCAAAGACGGGAAGCTCATCGCGGGTGTCGACTTCGCAAGCGGGGTGCCGCTGCCGTCGGCGCTCACCTCGAAGCCCCAGACCCTGCGGACCTACAGCTGCCTCGACGGCGTCACCCGCGAGATCCCCTGGGAGATGCGAAATTCCGGCATGCGGGTGCGGGTCGGCGGGGCGCGGCTGCGGCTGGGTGACCACCCGTACGCCGCGGACCTGGCGTCCCTCGGTCTCCCCAAACGAGCGATGGCGTCGCAGTCCTCCGCTCGCGTCCAAATGACCTTCGGTGACGCCCATGTCGTCACGCCCTGAGTCCGGGAGAGCCATGACCACCACGATTCCCGACGTCGACCTGGCGGACGGCAACTTCTACGCCGACGGGGCCGCCGCGCGCGAGGCGTACCGCTGGATGCGGGCGAACCAACCGGTGTTCCGCGACCGCAACGGGCTGGCCGCCGCCACCACCTACCAGGCTGTGATCGACGCCGAGCGCAACCCGGAGCTGTTCAGCTCGACCGGTGGCATTCGCCCGGATCAGCCCGGCATGCCCTACATGATCGACATGGACGATCCGGCGCACCTGTTGCGGCGCAAGCTCGTCAACGCCGGGTTCACCCGCAAGCGGGTGATGGACAAGGTGCCGTCGATCGAGCGGCTCTGTGACACGCTGATCGACGCGGTGATCGAGCGCGGCGAGTGCGACTTCGTGCGCGACATCGCCGCGCCGCTGCCCATGGCCGTCATCGGCGACATGCTCGGCGTGCTGCCCGAGGAGCGCGGCATGCTGCTGCAGTGGTCCGACGACCTGGTCTGCGGGCTGAGCTCGACCGTCGACGAGGCGACGATCCAGAAGCTGATGGACACCTTTGCCGCCTACACCGCCTTCACCATGGACGTCATCGGCAAGCGGCGGGCCGAGCCCACCGACGACCTGTTCTCCGTGCTGGTGAATTCCGAGGTCGAGGGCTCCCGGATGACCGATGACGAGATCGTCTTCGAGACGCTGCTGATCCTCATCGGCGGCGACGAGACCACCCGCCACACGCTGTCGGGCGGCACCGCGCAGTTGCTGCGCCATCGCGATCAGTGGGAGCGCGTGGTGGCGGACGCGGAGCTCTTGCCCGGCGCCATCGAGGAGATGCTGCGCTGGACGTCGCCGGTGAAGAACATGTGCCGCACGTTGACCGCCGACACCGAATTCCACGGCGCCCAGCTGAGATCCGGCGAGAAGATCATGCTGATGTTCGAGTCGGCGAACTTCGACGAGTCGGTCTTCGGTGACCCCGAGAGCTTCCGGATCGACCGGAATCCGAACAGCCACGTGGCCTTCGGATTCGGCACCCACTTCTGCCTGGGCAACCAGCTCGCCCGCCTCGAGCTGCGGCTCATGCTGACAAAGGTGTTGCAGCGCATGCCGGATCTGCGGCTCGCCGACGACGCCGTGCTTCCGCTGCGGGCCGCCAACTTCGTATCCGGGCTCGAGGCCATGCCCGTCGTCTTCACGCCGGGCAAGCCGGTGGTGTAGCGCCGTTTCGTCACGACCGTCGGAGCCCGTCGACATACTGCCGGGCATGGGGGAACCGTTTCTGGGCAGCGAGGCGTTGGCGACGGGTCGGCTGACCAGGCACCGACTGCGCACGACTGCGACACCAATCTATCCCGACGTCTACGTCCTCGGGTCCGAGCCGTTGACCGCGAAAGCGCGGGCGAGGGCCGCGTGGGTGTGGTCGCGACGGCGGGCGGTGGTAGCAGGTAGTTCCGCGGCTGCCTTGCACGGTGCCAAGTGGATCGGCGGGAAGCAGCCGGCCGAACTGCTGTACTACCGCCGCTGCCCGCCCGGCGGCATTGTGACGTGGCAGGACCGCGTCGCCGACGACGAGGTCATGCTCATCGACGGCGTGCGCGTCACCACACCCAGCCGGACGGCGGTCGACATCGCCTGCCGCTATCCCTTCGCTCGCGCGGTGGCCGTCCTCGACGCGCTTGCCCGCGCGACGCGCCTCGACGTTCGTGAGGTCGAGGCACTGCTCGAGCGGTACCCAGGCCGACGAGGTATCCGGCGAGCCCGCAAGGCGTTGGCGGCCATGAACCGTGGAGCCGAGTCACCCCGGGAGACCTGGCTGCGACTGCTGCTGGCACGGCATGGGTTCCCGCCCGTCGAAACCCAGATCACGGTCCGCGGCGTGTATGGCGAAGTGGTCGCCGTGCTCGACATGGGCTGGAAGCAGCTCAAGGTGGCCATCGAGTACGACGGCGACCACCACCGGACCGATACATACCAGTTCAACCGGGACATCCGGCGGATGGAAGAGCTCACCGCGCTCGGCTGGATCGTCATTCGCGTGACATCAGAAGACGGTGAGGGCAGCATCGTGAGCCGCGTTCACCGGGCACTGGCGCGTCGAGCGTCAACTGGTGGCGGTCTGACGGCGTGAATCCCGCCATGAGGTGACGCTCGGCGACAGGACGAACACTCAGCGCATCTTGAACTGCGGCGGGCGCTTCTCCTTGAACGCCCGTGGGCCTTCCTTCGCGTCGTCGCTGAGGAACACCTCGATGCCGATC
Source organism: Mycobacterium sp. MYCO198283 (assembly GCF_021213805.1). Taxonomy (GTDB): domain Bacteria; phylum Actinomycetota; class Actinomycetes; order Mycobacteriales; family Mycobacteriaceae; genus Mycobacterium. Next base: position 676,256 of record NZ_JAJQJI010000001.1, on the reverse strand, counting down.
TTCGTGTCGATCTTGAACGCATCGTTTTCGTGCAGGCCCTCGGTCTCGCGGATCGACCGCAGGATGGCCTGCACCGCGAGCGGGCCGTTGTTGTTGATGACCTCGGCGATCTCGAGGGCTTTGTCGAGCGCCGAGCCGTCGGGCACCACGTAGCCGATCAACCCGTAGTCCAGCGCCTCGGCGGCGGTGATGTGACGGCCGGTGAGCAGCAGGTCGCACGCGATGGTGTACGGGATCTGCCGGACGAGCCGCACGGCCGACCCGCCCATCGGATACAGGCTCCACTTGGCCTCCGAGATGCCGAATTTCGCGCTCTCGCCGGCGACGCGGATGTCGGTGCCCTGCAGGATCTCGGTGCCGCCGGCGATGGCCGGGCCTTCGACCGCGGCGATCAGCGGCTTGGTCAACCGGCGCCCCTTGAGCAGGCCGTCGATGCGCGACGGGTCGTAGCTGCCGTCCTTGAACGAGTCGCCCGGCGGCTTGGCGGTTGCTGCCTTGAGATCCATGCCGGCGCAGAAGTAGCCGCCGGCCCCGGTCAGGATGCAGGAGCGGATCTCCGGATCGTTGTCCACGCGGTCCCACGCCTCGACCATGATCTGCAGCATCTCGGTGGAGAGCGCGTTGCGGGCCGCGGGCCGGTTCAGCGTCAGGATGAGCGTGTGTCCGCGCTGCTCGATGAGGGCGTCGGGGGTGTCGTCGGACTCGCTCACGGAACAGGCCTCCCAGCGTCGGTGCCACGGACTTGTCTCGAAATGTAACACGTTCTAGTTTGGTGCCGTGGCCCTCAACATCGCCGACCTCGCCGAGCACGCCATCGACGCCGTGCCTGACCGCGTCGCCCTGATCTGCGGCGACGAACAGCTGACCTACGCCCAGCTGGAGGAGAAGGCCAACCGGCTGGCGCACTTCCTGCTCGACCGAGGGGTGCGAAAGGACGACAAGGTCGGCCTGTACTCCCGGAACCGCATCGAGATCGTCATCGCGATGGTGGCCGTGGTGAAGGCCGGCGCCATCGGCGTCAACGTGAACTTCCGCTACGTCGAGGGTGAGCTGAAGTACCTGTTCGACAACTCGGACATGGTGGCGCTGATCCACGAGCGGCAGTACAGCCCGCGGGTCGCCAATGTGCTGCCCGACGTGCCGTCGCTGCAGACGGTGGTCGTGGTCGAAGACGGCAGCAGCGAGGACTTCTCCAGCTACGGCGGCGTGGCATTCGACGCTGCGTTGGAGCAGGGCTCGCCCGAGCGGGACTTCGGTCCGCGCAGCGCGGACGACATCTATCTGCTCTACACCGGCGGCACGACGGGCTTCCCGAAGGGCGTCATGTGGCGTCACGAGGACATCTACCGAGTGTTGTTCGGCGGCACCGACTTTGCGACGGGCGAGCCGATCGCCGACGAGTACGGCCTGGCCAAGCAGGCGGCCGAGAACGCACCGATGATCCGGTACCCCATTCCGCCGATGATCCACGGCGCCACCCAGAGCGCCACCTGGATGGCGTTGTTCGGCGGGCAGACGGTGGTGTTGGCGCCCGAATTCGATCCGGACGAGGTGTGGCGCACCTGCGAGCGGCACAAGGTGAACCTGTTGTTCTTCACCGGCGACGCGATGGCCCGCCCGTTGCTCGACGCGCTCGAAGCCAACGGCGCCCGGTATGACCTGTCGAACCTGTTCCTGCTCGCCAGTACGGCGGCGCTGTTCTCGCCGGCGCTGAAGGACCAGCTGCTGGAGCTGCTGCCCGACCGCATCATCACCGACTCCATCGGCTCCTCGGAGACCGGCTTCGGCGGGTCGAGCGTCGTCGCGAAGGGCCAGACGCACACCGGCGGCCCGCGCGTCACGATCGACAGGAACGTCGTGGTGATCGACGACGACGGCAACGAGGTCCAGCCCGGCAGCGGGGTGCGCGGCATGATCGCCAAGCGCGGGCACATCCCGCTGGGCTACTACAAGGACGAGAAGAAGACGGCCGAGACGTTCCGCACCATCAACGGCGTCCGCTACGCGATCCCCGGCGACTACGCGACAGTCGAGGCCGACGGCAGCGTCACGATGCTGGGCCGCGGCTCGCAGTCGATCAATTCCGGCGGCGAGAAGATCTACCCCGAAGAGGTCGAGGGCGCGCTCAAGGGTCACCCGGACGTATTCGACGCGCTGGTGGTCGGTGTGCCCGACGAGCGGTACGGGCAATGCGTCGCCGCCGTGGTGCAGCGGCGCGAAGGCGCGACGCCGTCGTTCGCCGATCTCGACGCGTTCGTCCGCAACGAGATCGCGGGATACAAGGTGCCGCGCAAGATCTGGTGGACCGACACCATCCAGCGCACGCCCGCCGGCAAGCCCGACTACCGGTGGGCCAAGGAACAGACCGAGTCGCGGCCGGCCGACGAGGTGGACGCCAAGCACGTCCAGGGAGCGAGCAAGTGATGCGTACCGAGCTGTGTGACCGCTTCGGCATCGAGTACCCGATCTTCGCCTTCACGCCGTCGGAGAAGGTCGCCGCCGCCGTGAGCAAGGCCGGCGGGCTCGGCGTCCTGGGCTGCGTGCGCTTCAACGCCGCCGACGACCTCGAAGACGTCCTGCAGTGGATGGACGAGAACACCGAAGGCAAGCCGTACGGCGTCGACATCGTCATGCCCGCGAAGGTCCCCACCGAGGGCAGCGCCGTCGACATCGACAAGCTCATCCCGCAGACGCATCGCGAGTTCGTCGACAAGACGCTCGCCGACCTCGGTGTGCCGCCGCTGCCCGAGGACGAACAGAAGTCCGAGGGCGTGCTCGGCTGGCTGCACTCCGTCGCGCGTTCGCACGTCGAGGTGGCGCTCAAGCACCCGATCAAGCTCATCGCCAACGCGCTCGGCTCGCCGCCGAAGGACGTCATCGACCAGGCGCACGCGGCCGGCGTGCCCGTCGCGGCGTTGGCCGGCAGCGCGAAACACGCACTGCGCCATGCGGACAACGGCGTCGACATCGTCGTCGCCCAGGGCCATGAGGCCGGCGGCCACACCGGCGAGATCGCCTCGATGGTGCTCATCCCCGAAGTCGTCGACGCCCTGGCGGGCCGCGCACCCGTACTCGCCGCCGGCGGGATCGGCACCGGCCGCCAGGTGGCAGCCGCGCTCGCGCTCGGCGCGCAGGGCGTGTGGATGGGTTCGGCGTGGCTGACCGCCGCCGAGTACGACCTCGGCGTGCGACGCGAGTCGGGTGTCTCGGTGATCCAGGAGGCGCTGCTTGGCGCGACGTCCGCGGACACCGTGCGGCGCCGGATCTACACCGGCAAACCGGCCCGGCTGCTCAAGACCCGCTGGACCGACGCGTGGGATGCTCCCGACGCTCCGGAGCCGCTGCCGATGCCACTGCAGAACATCCTGGTCAGCGAGGCGCATCAACGGATGAACGAGTCGACCGATCCGACGACGGTGGCCATGCCGGTCGGCCAGATCGTCGGCCGGATGAACGAGATCCGCCCCGTCGCCGACATCATCGCCGAACTGGTCGACGGGTTCGAGACGGCGCGCCGCCACCTCGACAGGATCGCGGGCGCCTGACCGAGCTAGCGCGACAGCGCGTACACCGGGTCGGCGCAATCGCGGCCCTCGGCGGCGAGCTGACGCTTGAGCACCTTGAACGTGACGGTGCGGGGAAGCGTGGTGCCCACCCGCACGGCCGTCGGCCACTGCTTGGGCCCCAGATCGGGCTGCTCCGAGAGGAATTCGCAGAACGCGTCGGGGTCGAACACCGCGCCGTCACGAAGCACGAGGGCGGCCATCACCTGATCGCCGACGCCGTCGGGGGCGGGGATGCCGTACACCGCGGCCTCGGCCACGTCGGGATGACGCAGCAGCACCCGCTCGATCGGCGCGGTGCCCAGGTTCTCGCCGTCGACCCGCATCCAATCACCGAGGCGCCCGGCGAAATACGCGTAGCCGGCCTCGTCGCGGTAGGCGAGGTCACCGCTGTGATAGATCCCGCCGGCCAGCCGCTGCGCCTCGGCGTCGGGGTCCTGGTAGTAGCCCGCGAACTGCCCGGGACCGGTGGTGTTGACCAGTTCGCCGACCACACCGGGCGGGCACGGCTCGCCGGTGTCGACGTCGACGATGTCGATTCCGTCGCCGAGCGGTCCGAGCGCGCCGTCGGGGGTATCCGGCGTGCGGGCGATCGAGACGCCGCCCTCGGTGGAGCCGAACCCGTCGACCACCGTGACGCCGAACCGCTTCGCGAACCGGTCGAGGTCGCGGGGCGCACCTTCGTTGCCGTACAACACCTTCAGCGGATTGTCAGCGTCGTCGGGCCGCTGCGGCGTGGCGAGGATGTAGGACAGCGGCTTGCCGACGTAATTGGCATACGTGGCGTGATAGCGCCGCACGTCGGGCAAGAACTGCGACGCCGAGAACTTGCGCCGCAGCGCCAGCGACGCGCCGGCCGCGACGCCCGGCGACCAGCCCGCCATGATCGCGTTCGAGTGGAACAGCGGCATCGAGAGATAGCAGGTGTCGGCCGGGCCGAGCCCGAACCTAGCTGCGAGCATGCGGCCGGGCACCGCCACCTTGGCGTGCGTGCAGCGCACCGCTTTCGGATCGCCGCTGGTCCCGGAGGTGAAGATCAGCATGAACAGGTCGGCCGGATCGGGATCGTCGAAGCGCACCGGCGCGCCTGCGTACGAGCGGACCTCGTCGGCCCACGCCGGGCTCGTGACGTCGACGGCGCCGTCGAGCAGGTCCGTCGTGTCGGTGAGCACCAGCTGGCAGTCGGCGTGGGCGGCGTCTCGGCGCAGCGCCGCACCGCGACGGGTCGGGTTGAGGCCGACCGGCACGATCCCCGTCATTGCGGCGGCCAGCAGGACGGTGTTGAAGAACGGCGTATTGCCCAGCAGCACACCGACATGCGGGGGCGCATCGGGGTCGAGGCGCGCGTGCAGCGCCGCGGCCAGGTCCGCGCCGGCCTGCACGCAGGCTCGCCAGCTGGTGAAGGTGCCCTCGAAGTGGACCCCGCGGTCGTCCACCTCGGCCAGTGGCCGCACCAGCTCGGTGACGGTCGGAACGCGCTCCATCGCCGTCAGCGGCCGTCAGGCGGGTGTCTCGGCCAGCTCCCGGCCGATCTGCAGCAGTGGGCGCACCGCGCCGCCGACGGCGAACTCGGTCTGCTTCGCGGCCAGGAAGTAACGGTGGATCGGGTGGTCGGTGTCGATGCCGACGCCACCGTGCACGTGAACGGCGGTGTGCGCGACACGGTGCCCGGCGTCGGCCGCCCAAAAGGCGGCGGTGGCCACCTCGGTGTCGGCGGGCAGGTCCTCCGACACCCGCCAAGCGGCCTGTAGCAGCGACAACCGCAGGCCCTGGATGTCGATGTAGCCGTCGGCCAACCGCTGCGACACCGCCTGGAAGCTGCCGATGGGCCGGTCGAATTGCTCGCGCTCGCGGGCGTATCCGGCGGTCAGCTGCAGTGCCTGCTGCAGCACCCCGAGCTGGAACGCCGCGTGGCCGAGCGCCTTCCGGCTCGCCAGCCAGTCCGCCACCGCGCGGTCGCCCACGAGCCGGCCGGCGGGCAGCCGCACGTCGCGCAGCTCGAGCAGCCCGACGCAGCCCATGCCGGTGGTGGGCTGCGGTGACACGATCACGCCGGGGTCGGCGGCGCTCACCACAAACACCGAGGTGCCGCCGTCGAGCTCGGCCGGCACCAAGAACGCATCGGCCAGCGGCGCGAACGCCACCTGCGTGCGGGTGCCCGTCAGCCGATGGTCGTCGCCGGTGGGAGTGGCCCGCACCGGAGGCTCACCGAGTTCACCGTCGAGCGCCACCGTGAGGATGTGTTCACCGCCGACGGCGGGAACCGCCCACTGCCGGCGCAACTCCTCGGCACCGAAGTGGGCCAGCGCGCCGGCAGCGAGCACGACCGATTCCAGGTACGGCACGGCGGCCAACTGCCGACCGAGTTCGGTGAGCACTGCGGTCTGCTCGAGCACACCGAAACCGCCCCCGCCCACCGACTCCGGCGAGGCGGTGGACAGGATGTCGGCGTCGACGAGCTTGTCCCACAGCGTGCGGTCGAACCGCTGGTCGGCCTCGTCGAGGCGCCGCTGGTGTTCGGGCGTGCAGACGGCGCCGACAATGGTGCCGACCAGTCCGGCGAGGTCGGCGGCGGCTTCGGTGGTGCTGAAATCCATTGCTGCTCCTATCGATTCGCCCGGGGCAGGCCGAGCGCCACCATGCCGATGATGTCGCGCTGCACCTCGTTGGTGCCGCCGCCGAAGGTGAGGATGAGCGCCGAGCGGTGCATGCGCTCGACGCGGCCGCGCAGCAGCGCGCCGGGGGCGTCCTGCCGCAACGTCGCCGCCGGGCCGAGGACCTCCATGAGCAGGCGGTAGGCCTCGGTGGCCAGCTCCGTGCCGAACACCTTGGCTGCCGAGGCGTCAGCCGGTGACGGTGCGGCGGCGTCCGACGACGCGAGCTCCCAGTTGATGAGCTTGAGGTACTCGGCCTTGGCGTGCACCCGTGCGAGGTTGAGCTGCACCCACTCGTGGTCGATCAGCCGGACGCCGCGCGCGTCCTTGGTGTGCTGCGCCCATTCGCGAACCTGGTTGAGCGCGAGGAAGAGCGGCATCGCGGACACCAGCGCGACCCGCTCGTGGTTGAGCTGGTTGGTGACGAGCTTCCAGCCGGCGTTCTCCTCGCCGACCCGATTCGACACCGGCACGCGCACGTCGGAGTAGTAGGTGGCGCTGGTGTCGACGCCGGCCATCGTGTGTACGGGCGTCCACGAGAAACCCTCGGCCGTCGTCGGCACGATGAGCATCGAGATGCCGCGGTGCTTCTTCGCCTCGGGGTTGGTGCGCACCGCCAGCCACACGTAGTCGGCGTAGGCGATGAGCGACGTCCACATCTTCTGCCCGTTGACGACGTAGTCGTCGCCGTCGCGCACCGCGGTGGTCCGCAGGGCGGCCAGGTCGGTGCCGGCGCCGGGTTCGGAGTAGCCGATCGAGAAGTGCAGGTCGCCCGACGCGATGCGGGGCAGGAAGAACGCCTTCTGCTCGTCGCTGCCGAACGCCATGATGGTCGGCGCGACGCTGTTGATGGTGAGGAAGGGAACCGGGATGCCGGCGATCGCCGCCTCGTCGGTGAAGATCAGCTGGTCCATCGTCGAACGGGCCTGGCCGCCGTACTCCGTCGGCCAGCCGAGTGCGAGCCAGCCGTCACGGCCCATCTGAGCGACAGTGTCGCGGTAGACGGTGCCTCGGCCCATCTCGCCGGAGGACGAGTTGAGTGCTTCCATCCGCTCGGGAGTGGCCAGCTGGGCGAAGTACGACCGCAGCTCGCGGCGCAGCTCCTCCTGCTCGGGCGTGTAACTGATCCGCATCGAAATCGTCCTTCGGGTCGGGCCGCTGGGCGGATGGCCATCCGGTTGTAACACGTTCTAGTCTTAGGGTCCAGGTCGGCCGATCGGGGCCGGTGGCGCAATGTCGTCCAGCGAGCGCAGGGAGGTTGTCATGCGGGTGGAAGTAGACCGGGACCGTTGCGAAGGCAACGCGGTGTGTGTAGGTATCGCCCCGGATCTGTTCGATCTCGACGACGACGACTACGCGGTCACGAAGGTCGACGAGGTGCCCGCCGACTTGGAGCGGCTGGCCGAACAATCCATCAACGAATGCCCCCGCGCGGCGCTGATCCGCAGAGACTAGAGGTAGTAGTTCACGTGACGACGTACGACAGCTCGACTGACCTCTCCGGCAAGGTCGCCGTGGTCACCGGCGCCGCCGCCGGACTGGGCCGCGCCGAGGCCATCGGCCTCGCCCGCTCCGGCGCCAGCGTGGTGGTCAACGACATCGCTAAGGCGCTCGAGGGCTCCGATGTCGTCGACGAGATCGCGGCCGCCGGCGGCAAGGCCGTGGCGGTGGCCGGTGACGTCAGCGAACGCGCCACCGCCGACGAGATGGTGGCCGCGGCCGAAGCGCTCGGCGGCCTGCACGTCGTCGTCAACAACGCCGGCATCACCCGCGACCGGATGCTGTTCAACCTGTCCGACGAGGAGTGGGACGCCGTCATCGCCGTGCACCTGCGCGGCCACTTCCTGCTCACCCGCAACGCCGCCGCCTACTGGCGCGCGAAGGCGAAGGAGAGCGACAGCGGCACGGTCTACGGCCGGCTGATCAACACCTCGTCCGAGGCCGGCATCTCGGGTCCGGCCGGACAGGCCAACTACGGCGCCGCGAAGGCCGGCATCACCAACTTGACGCTGTCCGCGGCGCGCGCGCTCGAGCGGTACGGCGTGCGCGCCAACGCCATCGCGCCGCGGGCCCGGACGTCCATGACGGCGGGTGTGTTCGGTGAGGCGCCGGAACTGGCCGACGGCGAGATCGACGGCCTGTCGCCGGAGCACGTCGTGACCCTGGTGCGGTTCCTCGCCTCGCCCGCCGCCGCGAAGGTCAACGGCCAGCTGTTCATCGTCTACGGGCCGACGGTGTCGCTGATGGCCGCGCCGGTGATCGCCGAGCAGTTCACCGCCGACGGCAACGCGTGGGACATCGACGCGCTCGCCGCGTCGATGGGATCCTTCTTCGCCGACCGGGATCCGCGGCTCGGCTTTTCGGCGAGCGCCATCGTCGAGGGGTCGCACGTCCCGGCCGACCGGGGGTAGCAGGACGGCGACGCCTGGCATCCGTCGGCGGCAACTAGAACGTGTTCTCACCGCGGGCGCACCCGGCCGCGTCTGACCTGGACAAACAGGAGCCAAATGTCTCATCTTGCGGGCTTTGACACGGCGAACGTGTTCTAGTTAGTATGATCCGGCTCACACGCGGCAACAGCCGACATCAGCACCGATCGCGTCGATCACCACTCCCGAGACCTGCCGGCGGGGGGCCGGCCGAACGGCCGGGGCGGGTCCAAGAAGGGGAACCAGCTTGAAGGAACAGCTCGCGGTCCCGGCGCGGGCCGTGGGCGGCTTCTTCGAGATGACCCTCGACACCTTCCGGAAGATCTTCCAGCGGCCGTTCCAATTCCGTGAGTTCCTCGAGCAGACGTGGATGATCGCCCGGGTCTCGCTGATCCCGACGCTGCTGGTGGCCATTCCGTTCACCGTGCTGGTGGCCTTCACGCTCAACATCCTGCTGCGCGAGATCGGCGCCGCCGACCTCTCCGGCGCGGGCACCGCGTTCGGCACCATCACCCAGCTCGGGCCGGTCGTGACGGTGCTGGTGGTCGCCGGGGCGGGCGCCACCGCCATCTGCGCCGACCTGGGCGCGCGCACCATCCGCGAGGAGATCGACGCAATGCGGGTGCTCGGCATCGACCCGATCCAGCGGCTCGTGGTGCCGCGGGTGCTGGCGTCGACCTTCGTCGCGCTGCTGCTCAACGGGCTGGTGTGCGCCATCGGCCTCACCGGCGGCTACGTGTTCTCGGTGTTCCTCCAGGGGGTCAACCCCGGCTCGTTCATCAACGGCCTCACGGTGCTGACCGGGCTGGGCGAGCTGCTGCTCGCCGAGATCAAGGCGCTGCTGTTCGGCGTGGTCGCTGGGCTCGTCGGCTGTTACCGGGGCTTGACGGTGCAGGGCGGCCCCAAGGGCGTCGGCGTCGCCGTGAACGAGACGGTCGTCTACGCGTTCATCTGCCTGTTCGTGATCAACGTGATCATGACGGCGGTCGGCGTGCGGGTGCTGTCCCGATGATGCGCGTGACCGATCGGCCGACGAGCCCGAGGAACGGACGGCCATGAGTTACGACACGACGCTGCGGCTGCGCCGCTTCTTCTCGGGGCTGCCGCGGGGCATCGACAGCTTCGGTGAGCAGGCGCTGTTCTACGGCGAGTCGATGCGCTACGTCCCCAAGGCGGTCACCCGCTACCGCAAGGAGACCGTCCGGCTCATCGCCGAGATGACCCTGGGTGCGGGCGCGCTGGTGATGATCGGCGGCACCGTCGGCGTCGCTGCCTTCCTCACGCTGGCCTCCGGCGGCGTCATCGCCGTGCAGGGCTACTCGTCACTGGGCGACATCGGTATCGAGGCGCTCACCGGCTTCCTGTCGGCGTTCCTCAACGTGCGCATCGTCGCGCCCGTGATCGCCGGCATCGCGCTCGCCGCCACCATCGGCGCCGGCGCCACCGCGCAGCTCGGCGCGATGCGGGTCGCCGAGGAGATCGACGCGGTCGAGTCGATGGCGGTGCACTCGGTGTCCTACCTGGTGTCCACCCGGCTGATCGCCGGCCTCATCGCGATCGTTCCGCTGTACTCGCTCTCGGTGCTCGCGGCGTTCTTCGCGGCGCGCTTCACGACGGTGTTCATCAACGGTCAGTCCGCCGGCCTGTACGACCACTACTTCAACACGTTCCTCATCCCGACCGACCTGCTGTGGTCATTCCTGCAGGCCATCGTCATGTCGATCGCGGTGATGCTGGTGCATACCTACTACGGCTACAACGCCTCCGGCGGCCCGGTAGGGGTGGGCATCGCCGTGGGCAAGGCGGTGCGGACGTCGCTCATCGTCGTCGTCGTGATCACTTTGTTCATCAGCCTCGCCGTGTACGGCGCGTCCGGTAACTTCAACCTCTCCGGTTAGCGAGGAGACATGGCAGACGGGGACGCGAGACGCAGTCACGTCAGGATCGCCGCGGCGATCCTCGCGGCCGTCATCGCTGTCGCGGTGGTCTTCACCTACCTGCTCTACACGGCCGCGTTCACGCCGACCGAGACCATCACGGTGCTCGCCAAGCGGGCCGGCCTGGTGCTCGACACCGGCGCCAAGGTGAAGTACCGCGGCATCCAGGTCGGCAAGGTGCAGCAGATCGAGTACGCGGGCGACCAGGCCAAGCTGACGCTCGCACTCAACAGCGGCCAGCTGGGCTACATCCCCTCGAACGCGGTGGTCCGGATCGCCGGCAACACGGTCTTCGGCGCGAAGTCCGTCGAGTTCGTGCAGCCCGCGAACCCGAAGCAGACCCCGCTCGAACCGGGCACGACCGTGCAGGCCGCCGACGTGCAGGTCGAGGTCAACACGTTGTTCCAGACGCTGATGAACCTGCTCGACAAAGTCGACCCGATGGCGCTCAACGGCACGCTGTCGGCGCTGGGCGAGGGGCTGCGGGGCAACGGTGACGACCTGGGCGCCTCGCTGGAGGGCCTCAACTACTACCTGTCGCAGCTCAACCCCAAACTGCCGGCGTTGGAGAACGACTTTGCGCAGGCAGCCGTCGTCGCCAACGTCTACGGCGACGCGGCGCCCGACCTGGTGACGGTGATCCAGAACGTCCCGACCATCAGCAACACCGTCGTCGACCAGCAGGACAACCTGAACGCCGCCCTGCTGTCCGCGATCGGCGTCGGCGACAACGGCTACGCGGCGCTCGCCCCGGCCGAGAACGACTTCATCGCCGCGGTGCAGCGGCTGCGGGCGCCCGCGAAGCTCCTCGGCGACTACTCGCCGGAGTTCGGCTGTCTGTTCCGGGCGGTCGACAAGGCCATCGACAACTTCGGCCCGATCATCGGCGGTACCCGGCCGGGCCTGTTCGTGTCGTCGAATTTCCTGCCCGGCGCCCCCGCCTACACCTGGCCCGAGAGCCTCCCGATCGTCAACGCCACCGGCGGGCCGAACTGCCGCGGCCTGCCCGACATGCCGTCGAAGCAGCTGGGCGGTTCCTGGTACCGCGCGCCGTTCCTGGTCACCGACAACGCCTACGTTCCATATCAGCCGAACACCGAGCTGCAGTTCGACGCGCCGTCGACGCTGCAGTTCCTGTTCAACGGCGTGTACGCCGAAAGGGACGACTTCTAGCCATGCGGGACAAGCACGTACTCGCCAAGGTCGGCGCCTTCACGCTCGTCATGTTGCTGGTGGCGGCGGGCCTGATCGTCGTCTTCGGCGAGTTCCGGTTCGCCTCCGGCAAGACCTACCACGCCATCTTCACCGACGCTGCCCGGCTCAAGTCGGGCAACGACGTCCGGATCGCCGGCGTGGCGGTCGGCACCGTCGATGAGGTCAAGCTCACCGACGACAACCAGGTGGCCGTGACCTTCGACGTCAACGACCGCTACCAGCTCTACAGCTCGACCAAGGCGCTCATCCGATACGAGAACCTGGTCGGCGACCGGTTCCTCGAGATCGCGGCGGGCCCGGGTGACCTGCGCAAGCTGCCGGCCGGGGCCACCATCCCGATCACGAACACCCAGCCCGCGCTCGACCTCGACGCGCTGCTCGGCGGCCTCAAGCCGGTGCTCCAGGGTCTCGACGGCGGCAAGTTGAACGAGGTCAGCAATGCGGTCATCCAGCTGCTGCAGGGCCAGGGCGGGGCAATGGCCGAGCTGCTCAGCAACACCGGCTCGTTCACGCAGGACATCGCGGCGCGCGACCAGCTGATCGGCGACGTGATCAACAACCTCAACGCCGTGCTGGGCACCGTGGACGCCAAGAGCGCGCAGTTCGACACCGCCGTCGACCAGCTGCAGCAACTCGTCACGGGTCTGGCGAAGGGCCGTGACCCCATCGCGGGCGCCATCCCGCCGCTGGCGTCGGCCACCACCGAACTGACCGACCTGCTGCAGCAGTCCCGCCGGCCCATCCAGGGCGTGATCGAGAACGTGCGGCCGTTCGCGACGGCGATGGACGACCGCAAAGGCGACGTCAACAAGGTCGTCGAACCGCTCGCCGAGAACTACCTGCGGTTGAACGCGCTCGGTGCCTACGGCTCGTTCTTCAACATCTACTACTGCTCGGTCCGGATCAAGATCAACGGTCCCAACGGCAGCGACATCCTGATTCCGTTCGGCGGTCCGCCGGACCCGAGCAAGGGGAGGTGCTCCGAAAGTGGCTAGGCCCAAGGAGCGCGACCCGATCCGCACCGGCATCTTCGGCATCGCGATCGTGGCGTGCCTGGTGCTCGTCTCGTTCGGCTACACCAAGCTGCCGTTCTTCCCGCAGGGCAAGAACTACGAGGCGTTCTTCGCCGATGCCGGCGGTATCGCGCCCGGCAACGACGTGAACATCGCCGGCATCAAGGTCGGCTCGGTGTCGTCGGTCGCCCTGGCCGGCGAGGTCGCCAAGGTGGCCTTCACCGTCGACCGCAAGATCCGCGTCGGTGACCAGACGCTGGTGGCCATCAAGACCGACACCGTGCTGGGCGAGAAGTCGCTGGGCGTCACCCCGCGGGGCACCGGCAACGCGACGTCGATCCCGCTGGACCGCACCACCACGCCGTACACCCTGAACACCGCCCTGCAGGACCTCGGCCGCAACGCCTCCCAACTCGACAAGCCGCAGTTCGAGCAGGCGCTGCAGGTGTTGACCGACACGCTGCGGGACGCCACGCCGCACCTGCGCGGTGCGCTCGACGGCGTGACCGCGCTGTCGCGCAGCCTGAACTCGCGCGACCAGGCGCTGGAGGATCTGCTGCAGCACGCCAAGTCGGTGACCAGCATCCTCGCGCAGCGCGCCGGCCAGGTGAACCAGCTGATCGTCGACGGCAACTCGCTGTTCGCGGCGCTCGACGAGCGCCGCCAAGCGCTGAGCCAGCTGATCGCCGGCATCGACGACGTCTCGGCGCAGCTCTCCGGGTTCGTCGGCGACAACCGCAAGGAATTCACCCCGGCGCTGACCAAGTTGAACGCCGTGCTCGACAACCTGCTGGAGCGTCGGGAGCACATCAGCGAGGCGCTGCGCCGGCTCCCGCCCTTCGCCACCGCCCTGGGCGAGGTCGTCGGTTCGGCACCCGGCTTCCAGATCAACCTCTACGGTCTGCCGCCGGCAACCATCTCCGAGGTGCTGCTCGACACGTACTTCCAGCCGGGCAAGCTGCCCGACAGCCTCAGCGACTACCTGCGCGGCCTCATCGCCGAGCGGCTCATCATCAGGCCGAAGTCACCATGACACTGTTTACGCAACGCCGCCGCGGCGTACGCATCACGCTGGTCGCCGCGCTGGTGATCATGCTCGCGGCGGGCATCTACACGGTCTGGCCGCATCGGGCCGGAACCAAGCTGGTCGCCTACTTCACCAGCACGGTCGGTCTCTACCCGGGCGACGAGGTCCGCATCGTCGGCGTGCCGGTCGGCAGCATCGACGCCATCGATCCGCGGGCCGACGACGTCCGGGTGACGATGAGCCTGCACTCCGGCATCAAGGTGCCGCAGGACGCGCAGGCGGTCATCATCGCGCCGAACCTGGTGGCCGCCCGCTTCATCCAGCTCACACCCGCCTATTCGAGCGGCGCGACGCTGGCCGACGGCGCCGAGATCGGCCTGGACCGCACGGCCGTCCCGGTGGAATGGGACGAGGTCAAGGAGCAGCTGACGGACCTGTCGCGGCAGCTCGGGCCGCACGAGGGTTCGCTGCAGGGTCCGCTGACCGCCGCGGTGAACCAGGCCGCCGACACCTTCGACGGCAACGGCGACTCGTTCCGCAGCGCGATGCGCGAGCTCTCGCAGGTCGCCGGCCGGCTCGGTGATTCGCGTACCGATCTGTTCGGCACCGTGAAGAACCTGCAGGTGCTGATCAACGCGCTGTCGAAGAGCAACGAGCAGATCGTGCAGTTCAGCAATCACGTCGCGTCGGTGTCGCAGGTGCTCGCAGAGAGCACGACCGACCTCGACAACACGCTCGCGACGCTCAACACCGCGCTGAACGACGTGCGGGGCTTCCTCGGTGAGAGCAATCAGGCGTTGATCGGTCAGGTGAACAAGCTGGCCGATTTCACGTCGCTGCTGAGCAACCAGAGCGACGACATCGAGCAGATCCTGCACGTCACGCCGAACGGATTGGCGAACTTCTACAACATCTACAACCCGGCGCAGGGCACCGTCGGCGGCGTGCTGTCGCTGCCGAACTTCGCCAACCCCGTGCAGTTCATCTGCGCCGGCACGTTCGACACCGGCGCCAACCCGGACAACTTCAAGCGGGCCGAGATCTGCCGTCAGCGCATGGGTCCGGTGTTGCGCCGCATCACCATGAACTATCCGCCGGTGCTGTTCCACCCGATCAACAGCATCACGGCCTACAAGGGGCAGATCATCTACGACACCCCGGCCACCGAGGCGAAGGTGCGCACGCCGGTGCCGTACCTGCAGTGGTTGCCGGCACCCGGCGTGACGCCGCCGGAGATCCCGTCCGACGCCACGCTGGACTCGCTGATGCTGCCGCCGCAGGAGAGCACCGCCGCACCGGGCGCGACGTCGACGGGCGCCACCCCGGCCGGTCAGCCGACCGCACCGCTGCCCGCGGAGGCACCGGTCGCCGGCCAGTCGGCGCCGGCGGCCACCGGTCCTGCACCGGGTCCGGCTGCCGGTCCGGCTCCTGCCGAGGCGCCGCTACCCGGACCGGGAGGTGCCGGATGATGCGGCCGACGAGGGGCGGCGTGTCGACCGTCGCCGTCCGCACGGTGGCGATCGCGAGTGGCACGGCGGTGTTGGCTGGCTGTTCGTTCGGCGGCCTCAACTCGCTCGATCTGCCGGGAACGCAGGGGCACGGGTCCGGCTCCTACGAGATCACCGTCGAACTGCCCGACGTGGCGACCCTGCCGCAGAACTCGCCGGTGCTCGTCGACGACGTCACCGTCGGCAGCGTCTCGGGCATCGAGGCGATGCAGCGACCCGACGGCACGTTCTACGCGGCGGTGAAATTGGCGCTCAACGGCGACGTCGAGCTCCCCGCCAACGCGGTCGCAAGGTCGCGCAGACATCTATCCGAGCACAGAGGAGGTGCTGTCGGCGCTCGGCGTCGTGGTGAACAAGGGCAATCTCGGTGCGCTGCAGGACATCACCGACGAGGCCTATCAGGCGGTGGTCGGCCGGACGCAGAATTTCAACGGCCTGCTGCCCCGGCTCGCCGAGCTCACGCGGTCGCTGAACCGGCAAACCGACGACATCATCGCCGCGGCCGAAGGACTCAACCGGGTGGCCGGGCAGTTGGCCGGGCACCGCGACGATCTGGCCCGGGCGCTGGACACGCTGCCGGACGCGATCAAGGTGCTCAACAACAACCGCGACAACATCGTGAACGCCTTTGCGGCGCTGGGCCGCTTCTCCGAGGTCGGCTCGCGGATGCTCTCGCAGACCAAGACCGACCTCACCGCGGTGATCCGCGATCTCTATCCGGTGGTCAAGGCGTTCAACGACTCTCGTGACGAGTTCATCAGCGACCTGAAACTGCTGCCGACCTTCCCGTTCGTGAACGACTACATCAAGAACGCCGTCCGCGGCGACTACCTCAACGTGTTCGTCACCTTCGACCTGACGGTGCGGCGCACCGGCGAGTCGGTGTTCACCACGTCGGCGCTCGACCCCAACATGAAGCACATGGGTGAGGTGCTGACGCCGCCCGACTGGCTGACCGGCCAGCTGGCGAACCTGTCCGGACAGGCCGCGGACCCGTTCAAGATCCCGCCCGGAACGGCGAGGCAGTAGGAACATGCTCGATCGACTCGCACGCATCCAGCTGACGATCTTCGCGATCGTCACCGTCGTCACCGTCGGCGCCGTCGCGATCTTCTACCTGCGGGTGCCGACGGCGCTCGGCATCGGCTCCTACGACATCACCGCCAACTTCGTCGCCGGCGGCGGACTGTACGAGAACGCCAACGTCACCTACCGCGGGGTCGAGGTCGGCAAGGTCGAGTCCGTCGGGCTGGCCCGCGACGGCGTCGACGCGAAGATGGTGCTCAACAGCGGCACACCGATCCCGGCGAACGTCACCGCGACCGTCAAGAGCGTGTCAGCCATCGGCGAGCAGTATGTCGACCTGGTGCCGCCGGAGAACGCGTCCACCGAGAAGCTGCGGGAAGGTGCCCGCATCGGACAGGACCGCACCGCGATCGGCCAAGACATCGCGGGTCTGCTGCAGTCCGCGGAGGACCTGGTGAGCAGCGTCGGTGACAGCCGGCTGCGGGAATTGCTGGCCGAGACGTTCAAGGCGTTCAACGGTTCCGGGCCCGAGCTGTCGCGGCTGATCCGGTCGGCGCGGCTGCTCATCGACGAGGCGAACGGCAGCTACGAGCAGACCGTCGCGCTCATCGATCAAGCCGGGCCGTTCCTGGAATCGCAGGTCCGCAGCGGCGACGACATCCGCTCGCTCGCCGACGGCCTCGCCCGCGTCACCGGCAACGTCCGGAACGCGGACGCGCAGTTGCGGGACACACTGGCGTCGGCGCCGGGCGCCGCGGACCAGGCCAGCGCGACATTCAGCGGCATCCGGCCGTCGTTCCCGGTGCTGGCCGCCAACCTCGCCAACCTCGGCCGCATCGGCGTCATCTACAACAAGTCCATCGAGCAGGCGCTGGTGATCTTCCCCGCCCTGATCGCCGCGCTGCTCACGGTCGGCGGTGGCGTCCCGAAGGACGAAGGCGGCAAGCTCGACTTCAAGATCGACCTGGGCGATCCGCCGCCGTGCCTGACGGGCTTCGTTCCGGCGACGGAGATCCGGTCGCCCGCCGACACCACGCTGCGTGACCTACCCAAGGACCTGTACTGCAAAGTACCGCAGAGCGATCCGAGCGTGGTGCGCGGGGCGCGCAACTATCCGTGCATGGAGTTCCCGGGCAAGCGCGCGCCCACCGTCCAGCTGTGCCGCGACCCGGCCGGCTACGTGCCGATCGGCAGCAACCCGTGGCGTGGGCCCCCGATCCCGGTCGGCACGCCGATGGGCGAGCGAGAGGACCAGCGGTACGAGCCGGACAGCCGGAACATCCTGCCGCCGAACAAGTTCCCGTTCATTCCGCCGGGAGCCGATCCGGACCCGGGGCCGCCGGTGGTGCAGCTGCCGCCGGGGGTGCCGCCAGGTCCCGGGCCGGCGCCGCACGCGCCGTTCCCGCTGCCGCAGCCGCCGGCTGACGGGCCGCCGCCGCCGCCGCTGCCGTACTACGGCCCGACGGTACCGCCGTACGGGCTGCAGCCGCCGGCGCCCGCGCCGCCCGCACCGCCGGCGCCCGCGCCGGACGCGCCGCTGCCCGCCGAGGCGGGCATGGTGCCGCAGGCTGCGGGACCGGCGTACACAACCTACGACCCGAACACCGGACAGTTCGTGGCACCCAACGGAGACCGTGGGGTGTTCGACTCCGGTGTGACCACGCTGCCCGCGGAGACGTGGACAGACCTGATGCGATACCCGAGACAATCCTGATGACTGCTGATCTGGAATCCCGTCCCACGACGCGCCGCCGTGCGTCCCGCGCCGCCGGTCCGGCCGGCACCGCTGCGCCCGAGACCGCCACCGTCCGCGTCAAGGCGCCGACGGGCGGGGCGGGTAAGCGGAAGTCCGCGGCCGGCCCGCCGCCGCGCCGGCCGGCGCACCGCAAGCTCGTCGCCAACGCGGCGGGCGCCTTCGCGGCGGTGTTGGCCGCCGCGCTGATCGCCGCGATCGTCGCGCTCGGTGTGCAGATCCGGCACGCCGAGGCGCGGGCCGAGCGGGAACAGCGCTTCGTCGACACCGCCACCTCCCTGCTGATCAGCATGTTCAGCTACACCCAGGACAACATCGACTCCGGTGTCGACCAGTGGTACGCGAACACCAGCGGGCCGCTTCGCGACCAGCTGAGCCAGCCGGGCAACCTCGACGGTCTCAAGTCGCTGTTCCGCGACACCAACGCCAAGTCCGAGGCCATCGTCAACGGCGCGGCGCTAGAAGGCATCGACCCCGTCAGCAACAACGCGTCGGTGCTGGTGTCCATGCGGGTGACGGTCACCGACATCGACGGCATCAACAAGCCGACGCAGTTCTACAAGCTGCGGGTGACCGTCCACGAGGACGACGACGGCAAGATGACGCTCAACGACATCACGTATCCGGAAGGCGGCAATTGATGACGCGCAGGATGCGCGCCGTCACCGTCGTCCTCAGCTCGCTGCTGGTGGCGGCGATCGTCGCCGCCGGCGCCGTCAGCGGCTACCTGTTCTGGGAGCGCGAGGAACTGGTGGGTGCGCAGGCGACGCGCGACGAGGTGGGTCCCATCGCGGCGCGGGCCGTGCCGGCGGTGCTGGGCTTCGACTTCCAGACCATCGAACGCAGCCTGACCGAAGCGGAGCCGCTGCTCACCCCCGAATACCGGCGCGCGTTCCGGGCGCAGGCGGACCGGGACGTGATCCCGGAGGCACGGCAGCGGCAGGTCAACAGCCAGATCAACGTGACCGGCTACGGCGTGATGGACGCGACCCGCAACTCGGCGTCGGTGCTCGTCTACCTCACGCGGACGGTGACGGCGAAGGGCGCCACCGAGCCGGTGTTCCAGGGCAGCCGCGTGCGCGTGGACGTCAAGCGGGTCGACGGCAAGTGGCTGGTGAACTTCATCGAGGTGCTATAGACGCGCCGTCGGCGGGTGTGGCCAGCGCATCGAGGAAGCTTCGGGCCCACCGGTCGACGTCGTGGGCGAGCACCTGCCGGCGCAGCGCCCGCATCCGGCGGCGGCCCTCCTCCGGGTCCTGCTTGAGTGCGGCGTCGATCGCGTTCTTGACGCCGTCGAGGTCATACGGGTTGGCCAGGTAGGCCTGCCGCAGTTCGGCGGCCGCGCCGGTGAACTCGCTGAGCACCAGTGCCCCGCCGAGGTCCGAGCGGCACGCCACGTACTCCTTGGCCACCAGGTTCATGCCGTCGCGCAGCGGCGTCACCAGCATCACGTCGGCGGCCACGAAGAAGGCGATCAGCTCGTCGCGCGGCAGGCCCTTGTGCAGGTAGTGCACGACCGCGTGACCGACCTCGCCGTACTCGCCGTTGATGTGGCCGACCTGCCGCTCGATGTCGTCGCGCAGCAGTCGGTAGGCCTCGACGCGCTCGCGGCTGGGGGTGGCGAGCTGCACCAGCACGGTGTCGTGCGGGTCGATCCGGCCTTCGGCGAGCAGCTCGTCGAACGCCGCCAGCCGGACGTCGATGCCCTTGGTGTAGTCGAGCCGGTCGACGCCCAGCAGGATCTTGCTCGGGTTGCCGAGCTCTTCCCGCAGTTCCTTCGCGCGGCGCCGGATGTCGCGGTGCCGGGCCTTCTCGTCGAGCTCGGCGGAGTCGATTGAGATCGGGAACGCGCCGACCTTGACCGTGCGGTCGCCGACCTGGACCTCGCCGAACCGCGAGCGCACCCCGATCGACGCGCGCGACGTGTTGGCGCCCACCAGCCGGCGCGCCAGGTACAGGAAGTTCTGCGCGCCGCCGGGGAGGTGGAAGCCGACGAGGTCGGCGCCCAGCAGGCCCTCGACGATCTCGGTGCGCCACGGGAGCTGCATGAAGAGCTCGACCGGCGGGAAGGGGATGTGCAGGAAGAAGCCGATGGTCAGGTCGGGGCGCAGCATCCGCAGCATCTTGGGCACCAGTTGCAGCTGGTAGTCCTGCACCCAGACGGTGGCGTCGGGGGCGGCGGCCCGGGCGGCCGCTTCGGCGAACCGGCGGTTGACGTCGACGTAGCGTTCCCACCAGTGCCGGTCGTAGATCGGCTTGACCAGCACGTCGTGGTACAGCGGCCACAGCGTGCCGTTGGAGAATCCCTCGTAGTACCGGGCGACGTCGTCTTCGGAGAGCCGCACCGGGTACAGCGTCAGGCCGTCCTCGACGATGGGGTCCTCGTCACCGTCGGTCAGGCCGGGCCAGCCGATCCAGGCGCCGTGGCGGCGACGCAGCAGGGGTTCGAGCGCCGTTACCAGCCCGCCGGGACTGCGCTTCCAGCGCACGCTGCCGTCCGGCAGGCGTTCGGCGTCGACGGGCAGGCGGTTGGCCACCACGACGAAGTCGGACGCGCCCTCCGCGGTCATCTACGCCTCGTGCTTTGGTCCAATGCCGAGCATCGACAGGAACATCCGGCACTCGTCGGCGTCGGTGGCATAGGTGGCGACCACGCGACGCGCCTGTCGCGCGGTGCTGTCGGCCAATGGCTCGACGTCGCCGATCTCGGCGGCGGGATCTGAGGTGGCGGGCATGTCACAACTCTAAGCGACGCGGCCAACCCGCTGCGGGCGATGGGGCCGGGCGTGACATTATGCCCCGCAGTCGTAAAGTGCTTTCCGGACCTATCGACCACTGCGACGAAGGCAGGTGGCGCATGACCAGCCCACAACCCGAGTTCGTCACCTACGAGACCCTCGACGACGGCACCATCGCCCGGATTTGGCTGAACCGCCCGGAGGCGCACAACGCCCAGAACCGGGGCATGCTGGTGCAGCTCGACGAGGCGTTCGGGCGTGCCGAGTCCGACGACACCGTCCGCGTGGTGATCCTCGCCGCGCGCGGCAAGAACTTCTCCGCGGGCCACGACCTCGGTTCGGAGGCGCAGCTCGCCGAGCGCACGCCCGGCCCGAACCAGCACCCCAGCTTCCGGATGAACGGCGCCACCCGCGACGGCATGGTCGAGCTGCTTTACCACCAGGAGTGGCACTACTACTTCGACAACACCCGCCGCTGGCGGGACCTGCGGAAGATCACCATCGCGCAGGTGCAGGGCAACGCGATCGCCGCGGCGCTGATGCTGATCTGGTCGTGCGATCTCATCGTCGCCGCCGACAACGCGAAGTTCAGCGACGTCGTCGCGGTGCGGCTCGGCATGCCCGGGGTCGAATACTTCGCTCACCCCTGGGAGTTCGGACCCCGCAAGGCCAAGGAGCTGCTGCTCACCGGTGACTCGATCGACGCCGACGAGGCGCACCGGCTGGGCATGGTGTCCAAGGTGTTCGCGGCCGACGAGCTGACCGACAAGACGCTGGAGTTCGCCCGGCGCATCGCCGCCGTGCCGACGATGGCGGCGATGCTGGTGAAGGACTCGGTGAACGCCGCGGCCGACTCGATGGGTTTCACCGAAGCGCTCAAGCACGGCTTCCACATCCACGAACTCGGCCACGCGCACTGGGCCGCCAAGAACGAGAACGGTTTTCCAATAGGGCAGCCGCCCGACGTGCCCGACTGGCGCAGCGCGCCGCCGACCCGGCCCGCGCAGAAGGACGCGCCCTAGCGGCGCCACCCCGGCCGTGGTTCGATACTGCAACGTGTTGCAGTTTTCGACGACGAAGGAGTCGGCGTGCAGGTGTCGTTGACGGACCGGACGTATCTGGTCACCGGCGGAGGCAGCGGTATCGGCAAGGCGGCGGCCGCCGCGATCGTCGAAGCGGGCGGGCGCGCGATGCTTGTCGGCCGCAACGCCGACAAGCTCGCGGCGGCGGTCGACGAGCTCACCGCCCGAGGACCCGGTTCGGTGCGCTACGAGCCGGCCGACGTCACCCGTGAGGACGAGGTGAGCCGCGCGGTCGACGCGGCCGCCGCCTGGCACGGCCGGTTGCACGGCGTGGTGCACTCCGCGGGCGGCGCCACCACCATCGGGCCCATCACCCAGATGGACTCCGAATTGTGGCGCCAGACCGTCGATCTCAACATCAACGGCAGCATGTACGTGCTCAAGCACGCCGGGCGGGAGATGGTGCGCGGCGGCGGCGGCTCCATCGTGGCGATCTCGTCGATCGCGTCGAGCAACACCCACCGCTGGTTCGGCGCCTACGGCGTCGCCAAGGCGGCGCTCGACCATCTGGTGAAGCTGGCCGCCGACGAGCTCGGCCCGAGCTGGGTGCGCGTCAACAGCATCCGGCCGGGCCTGACGAAGACCGACATGGTGGCGCCGGTACTCGAGTCGCCCGAGATCAGCGGCGACTACGCGGCGTGCACGCCGCTGCCGCGGCCCGGCGAGGTCACCGACATCGCCAACCTGGCGGTATTCCTGCTCAGTGACGCGGCGTCGTGGATCACCGGGCAGACGATCAACGTCGACGGCGGCCACGGTCTGCGGCGTGGGCCCGACATCTCCGCCATGCTCGAGCCGGTCTTCGGTGCCGACGCGTTGCGGGGCGTGGTCAGCTCCTAGCGGTTTCCGGCGTCCTTCACCCAGAGGCATTCGCCGCTGAAGCTGACCGTGAACAGCAGCGGAACGATCGTGACGGCGAGCGGTTGCCCGACAGCGCCCTCGGAGACCAGCGGCGGCCCCACGGTGGGCGTCCCATAGACCACCGCGTACTGCTCGGCGCGGCAGCGGCTCGCAGGGTTGGTCGGCGTGCCGGTCCACGAGCCCGAGGCGACGCTGGCGACGCGACGGCCCTCGCCGTAGAGCTTGAGCGCAGGCCCGTAGGAGAGCCAGCGGTCACTGACCGGATAGGCCGCCGTCGACTCCTGCCAGACACCGTTGCATTCCAGCGGCACGCGGTCGTCGGGCACCCAGGTGAGCGCACCGGTTTGCTCCGCCGCGCACGGCGATCCGGGCTGGGGCGCAACCGGTTCGGCGCGCGCCACGCCGGCGGGTGTGGCTGCGAGCAGGGTGAGGGCGACCGCCGCGCCCCAGCGGCGCATGGCGTCAGACCTTGGTGAGGTCGGTCTTCATCAGCAGCACGTTGTAGTCGTTCCACACCGAAAGGTTCCAATACAGGTCGGTGCCGGTGTTCAGGGTGGACGGCGACCACGGGTGCATCATCGGCGCGTAGATGCCACCGGTCTGCTGCGTCATCAACACCTTGGCCGCCGACCAGGTGCCCTGCGGAGTGTCGGAGGTCCGCATCACGATGTTGTTGGCCGAATCGCCGTACAGCACCACGTATTTCTTGAGGTACCTGTTGTACTGCACGCTCATCTCGCTGACGTTCACACCGGGGTTGGACGCCCCGCAGGCGCCCTGCTCGGGTGCACCGAACACCGGCGTCGCCGCACCGGGGTTGTTGCGGTACCAGCCCGCGGGCGTGCTGCCGAACCAGCCGGTGGTGCCCTTGCTGTAGTAGTCGTACTTGGTGAGGTCGAGGAAGTCCTTCTCCTGCACCCGCGCGAGGTAGGCGGCGCCCTGCCGGCCGTTCGGCGTGCCGTACATGTAGACGTAGCCGTCGCCGGGGCGGACGTAGGCGGCCTGCTGGAAGTTCTGGTTGCCCGTCCACGGCTGGTTGTAGCGGACGGTGGACGGGACGATTTCCCAGTCTTCACCGTTGTTGAACGACCTGGCGACCGCGCTGTACGCGGTGGTCCACGAACCGGACTGGCCCCACTGCGAGACCGCCATGAAGTTCATGTACTGCGCGGTGCCGCCGACGGCGCGGGGGTCGGTCGAGGGCAGGGCGACGCCGGCGGTCGGGATCATCGTGATGCTGCTGGGGAAGCCCGGCGGCAGCTTGTCCAGGCCCAGGAGCTGCCGCGAATACCAGCGGTAGGTGCCCTGGTAGCCGGGCGGCACATCCCACAGCGCCGACCCGCCGAACCAGTTGCCGTTGCCGAACTCACCGTCGGGCACGAAGATGCCGTCCGCGAGGTTCATGTCGGGGCTGCGGAACAGCGTGTTCCAGCGCCACTGCTGGTCGGGGGCCAGCCGGTTGCCGAAGGTGTCGCCGAATGCGATGAGCACCTGGTGTTCGTTCTGCGGTGTCAGCGGATTGTCGGCGATGCCGTTGTCCCAGATGACGCCGACGTCGGTGCCGGAGATCCCCCACCGGGTGAGAGTGTTCTGCGCCGAATTCGGGCCGGTCAGCCAGTTCACCACCGACGTCGACGGGCTCACCACCGCACCCGCGGCCGGCCAGACCGGTGCGGCGGCCGCCGCGGCCATGAGGTAGTTGCCGCTCTGGGCGGCCGTGAGCGCCATGGTCTCCGTCGAGGTGGTGGCGACCGTCGGGCTGAGGAACCGGTCGATCTCGCGGCGCGCGGCCGCGAGCAGCGCCCACGCCAGGGTGGGTTGCGCGCCACCTGCCGGGTTGGTACCGGCGAGCACGTTGGCCACGGCGCCGGTGAGGAAGTCGACCACGCCGCTCACCACGGTCGTGACGGCGGCGATCGGGTTGAACGGCGATGGCGGCGACACGGCGGGCTGGAGGCTGGTGGCCGTCCGCTGGTCGGCCGTCGATGCCTGGGCGAGCGTCTGCACGTTGCCGAACACCGCGATGGCGGCGGTCTGCGGCGCGTCGAGTGTGCCGGGATCAGCGAGTCGGCGGGTCTGGGCGGCGTCGGGAACGGTGACCGTGCGCTGGTCGATCGTGACGCGCGCCGGGTCCGACGCCTTGCCGGGCTCCGTGGCCTTCGATGCCGTGGGCTTGCGTTCCGCGGCGGGTTCCGGCGTGCCGGTTGGTGGCGGGGCGGTGGTCGGCTCCGGTGTCTTGGTCGGTTGCGGGGTGCTGGTCGGCTCCGCCGTCTTGGTCGGTTCAGGGGCGGTGGGGGGTTCCGGGGTGGTGGGGGCCGCCGTGACGCTGCCGGCGGCTTCCTTCGCGAGATCGCGGGCGGCCTTCTCGGCGGCGTCGTCGGCGGTGCTCCCGGACGATGCGGCGTTCGCGGTGCTACCCGACGTCTTGGCGTCGGCGCCGGTCGCCGATGCGTTCGTGTCCTTGCCGCCGGACGTCGTGTCCTTGACGTCGTTCGAGGTTTTGGTGTCGTTCGAGGTTTTCGTGTCGTTCGACGCGCTCGAGGTGTTGGCGGCCGACGAACCGGCGTCGTCGGCCCACGCGACGGCGCCTCCGGTGGCGATCGCGGTGCCGACTCCCAACGCGACGGCCAGCCCGCCGACCCGTCCGACATACGTTGCGGCTGCCATGTCCGTTCCCCTTGAGTCGCGCGTGCCTCACCCTCCCCGATGTGCATTGAAACGCACGAGCAACGGAAGGCGCAGGTGAAAGCTCAGATTGCTCACCTTTCACAAGGGCTTTCGCTCGGCTCAGCCGGTTTCGTTACCGTCGAGGCGCCGCAGTGCGCGGTCGTAGAGGTCAATTGCCTCGTCCAGCCCGTCGTTCACCCAGGCGTCGACGAAGCCGACTTTGCCGGCGACCAGCTGCACCCGATTGAGCCAGCTGCTGAAATCGGCGTCGCGGCGCAGCGCGTCGATCTGGGCGACGGAGCCTTCGATGAGGATGAAACCGCCGAGCTCGATGCTTTGCGGGCGCAGTACCGCGATGCTCGCCTTCTCGATCGTGCCGGCGTCCTCGAGGCCGCGTAGATAGTCGCGGGACTCCTGCAGCAAGGCGAGCGCCTGCCGTTCGCGGCCGAGCGTCGGGATGCCCCACGCCACCCAGAATCCGGCTTGCGCCACGACGTCTCCCTCCGCTGCGGGTCTCGCTCATTGTGCGTCGTGGCTGCGCTGATCGCGGTGTGAACCGCGGCGCGAGGGCGGAGCCCCCTGTCAGGATTGAACTGACGACCGCTCGCTTACAAGGCGAGTGCTCTACCACTGAGCTAAGGAGGCAATGGGTCGCAGCAAGCCTAACGGGTCAGAGCTCGTCGTCCTCGCTGGCGGCGATGATGCGCTCGGACCGCACGGGACGCGGGGCGTAGCGGCTGCGCCGCGGCCGCAGCGGGATGCGGTCGGCGATGTTGCTCAGCGGGTTGACGACGCTTGTCAGCCCGTCGACGGCGTCGTGCAGGGCGTCGACGGTGGGGGCCAGCGCCTGCAGGTTGGGCGCCAGCCGGTTGAGCGTCTCCGCGACGTTGGCGAGCTGATCGAGCGGGCCGTTCTTGGCGGTGAGCTTGTCGACGAGCCCGCCCTCGGCCAGCAGCCGGTCGGCCAGGCCGTCCTCGGCGAGCAACCGCTCCAAGAGCCCGTCCTCGTCGAGCAGCTGGTCGAGGAGCCCGCCGGGCGCCAGGGCCCGCTCCAGTGGGCCGCCCGGGGCGGTCAGCCGGTCCAGCGGACCGTTCGGAGCGGTCAATTGGTCGACGAGCCCGCCGGGGCGCATCAGCCGGTCGATCGGACCGTCGGGCGCCAGTGCCCGGCCCAGCGGCGCGTCGTCGTCGATGAGTCCGGCGATGCGGTTGGCCCGCGCGATGGTGGTGTCGAGGCCGAGCAGGTGCGCCATCGACGGCGGTGCCTGCCGGCCGGCGTCGCCGAGCGAGCGGCGCGTCAGCTCGATGGCACCGGACGCGATCTCCAGCCCGGTGTCGGCGACCGCGACCGTGATCCGGATCGGCGCTGTGGCGAGTGCGAGCAGGCTCCTGCCGACGTCCATCGTTCGAGTGTATGCCGCGTCACATCCGCCGCGGACGACCGGCGAGCGAGCTCGTCGGCCCCGAGCGTGCGCTCGGTGTACGCCCCCGCGGCGTGTCGCCGTACAGACACGCACGCTCGCGGAACATCGGGAGAGTCGGGAGTCAGGCGAGGGCGGCCTTGATCTTCGCCTGCGCCTCGTCGAGGGACTCCGGCGTCGGGTTGGGGTCGGCGCCGGAGATGTCGAAGTTGCCCATCGAGTAGGCGGGGAACACGTGCACGTGCAGGTGCGGCACCTCGAGCCCGGCGATCAACAGCCCGGAGCGCGGTGCGTCGAAGGCGCGCATCACGGCCTGCCCGATCCGCTGCGACAACGCCATCAGGCGACCGAAGACGTCCGGATCGACGTCCTGCCACTGGTCGATCTCGGCGCGCGGCACGATGAGCGTGTGCCCCTGCGTCACGGGCGCGATCGTCAGGAACGCGACGAACTCGTCGTCGGTGTGCACGAAGCGGCCGGGAAGCTCGCCGTTGATGATCTTGGTGAAGACGGTCGCCATGCGCACGAGCATGCTGGCCGCCCGGCGAGGACGCAAGAAACGACCCGTTACGCTCGCCTGCGATGCCGACACTGCAAGCGGACTACCTCGTCATCGGCGCCGGGGCGGTCGGGATGGCGTTCCTGGACACGCTCGTCACCGAGAGCGAGGCGACGGTGGTGGTCGTCGACCGCGGCGACCAGCCGGGCGGCCACTGGAACACCGCCTATCCCTTCGTGCGGCTGCACCAGCCGTCCGCCTACTACGGCGTGAATTCGCTGCGCCTGGACTCCGGCCGGATCGACACCGACGGCCTGAACGCCGGCATGTACGAATTGGCGACCGCCAACGAGATCCGCGCCTACTTCGACCGCGTGATGCGCGCGCTCATCGCGACGGGCCGCGTCAGCTACTTCCCGATGAGCGAGTACGACGGCGACGGCCGCTTCACCACGCTCGCGGGCGAGCAGTACACCGTCGACGTGGCCCGCCGCGTCGTCGACACCACCTACTCGAACGTCGTCGTGCCGTCGATGCGCCCGCCGGCCTGGTCCGTGGCACCGCGCGTCACCTGCGTCGCGGTCAACCTGCTGCCCGCGACGGCCCGCGGCCACGACCGCTACGTCATCGTCGGCGGCGGCAAGACCGGCATGGACGCGCTGCTGTGGCTGCTGCGCCACGGCATCTCACCCGACCGCATCACCTGGATCGTCGCCCGCGACGCCTGGCTGCTGGACCGGGCGAACGTGCAGCCCGGCGCCGAGTTCGTCGAACAGTTCCGCGCGTCGGTCGGCGCCCGCACCGAGGCCATCATGGCCGCGACGTCGGTGCCGGACCTGTACGCGCGGCTGGAGGCCGGCGGCGTCCTGCTGCGGTTGGACACCAACGTCGAGCCGACGATGTACCGCTGCGCCACCGTCACGCAGGCCGAGGTGGCGCAGCTGCGGCGGGTCACCGACGTGGTGCGGCTCGGGCATGTGCGCAGCATCGAGACCGACCGCATCGAGCTGACCGGCGGCACGGTGCCCGCCGACGCGGCCACGACGCTGTTCGTCGACGCGACCAGCGACGGGCTGCGGCCCCGCCCGGAGCTGCCGGTGTTCGACGGCCCGTTGATCACGCCGCAGAGCGTGCGCGCCTGCCAGCAGATCTTCTCCGCGGCGTTCATCGCGCACGTCGAGCTCGCCTACGCCGACGACGCGGTCAGAAACGACCTGTGCCAGGTGATCCGGCTGCCGTACCACTGGTTCGACTGGATCCCGATGACCCACGGCGAGCAGCGCAACGAGATCCGCTGGAGCTTGGAGCCGGAGTTGATGGACTGGCTGGTGGGCTCACGACTCAACGTGCTGGCCGAATTGTTCCGACCCGCGCT
Organism: Mycobacterium sp. MYCO198283; assembly: GCF_021213805.1. Taxonomy (GTDB): domain Bacteria; phylum Actinomycetota; class Actinomycetes; order Mycobacteriales; family Mycobacteriaceae; genus Mycobacterium. The sequence goes on along the minus strand of NZ_JAJQJI010000001.1, from coordinate 647,489 downwards.
GGCGCGTCCGCGCGTCCGTGACCGGGCGATGGAGATGATGCGGGGCGCCCTGACCGCCGCCAACGAGAAGCTCGAAGCGCTGGCGGCGGAACTGGGCGCCGATCACCAGATCGGTACGGGCGCTTCGCCGATCGGGTAGTAGCCGGGCAGCTTCTCGCCGGCCAGGCTGCGCTCGATGCGCTTCTGCATCGTCGGCGTGAGGTCGCCGGACTCGATGAGCTTCAGGAACGCCTTCTGCACGTGGCCGAAGTCGAAGAAGTCGCGCTGCCACTCGATGAGGAGCTGGTGGTCGAGCCGGAACCAGCTGCCGCCGATGCCGTAGATCTCGGTTTGCGTGCCGTCGGAGCGGTGGGCGATCTGCTTCCAGAAGCCGACGATCTCGTTCTGCTTGTCGTCGATGAGCACCTTTTGGTACTCGTACACCCAGTTCTCCAGGCCTTCCATCTCCAAACCCAGTGCGGTGTCGCGGATTTCGTTGCGGCCGATGCACATGACGTCTTCCTTGGGGCCGATGTTCCAGCCGTAGGTGGCGTCCTCGGCGTAGAACTCTGCGAGCCCCCGCCAGTCGCCGATGCGCTCGGCTTCACGGTTGGCGTCCAGCCACCGCTGCACCCAGTCCTCGAGCTGCTCTCGACTCGCCATCGCCGATCCCTTCCCTAGTCCTGATCCCGAAGCAGCAGCGCCTGCGTCGGGCACATCTCGACGGCCCGCGCCACGTCGTCGCGGTCCTCGTCGGGGCCGGTCTCCGCCAACACCTCCACCGTGCCGCGTTTCGGAACCCGGAAGTAGTCCGGCGCCTCCAGTTCGCACATGGCGTGGCCTTGGCACAGGTCGCGGTCGAGCTCGATCCGGAACCCCATCGTCATCAGGCCTTGCGGCGCCGGCGGTAGCGGACCTTCGCCGGCCGCTCGAGCTGGACGACCATCTTCGAGTGGTCGTTGCGGTAGCTGTCGGCCGGCTGGGCCATCTCCAACTCGTACTCGCGCAACAGCACCGAGAAGATCGCCTTGATCTGCATGGTGGCGAACGCCGCGCCGACACAGCGGTGCCGGCCCGCGCCGAACGGAATCCACGTCCAGCGGTGTGCGAGGTCGGCCTGCTCGGGCTTGTCGTAGCGCTCGGGCCGGAACGCGTCTGGGTCCGGGAAGTCCTCGGGGATCCGGTTCGAGATCGCCGGGGACGCGGCGACGAAATCGCCCTTGTGGATGGGGAAGCCGGCGACCTCGAACTCGCCCTGCGCCACGCGCATCAGGATGATCAGCGGCGGGTGCAGCCGCAGTGTCTCCTTGACGACGTTGTCGAGCATCGGAATCTGCCGCAGCGCATGGAAACTCACCTCCTGGCCGTCGGCGTAGAGCTCGTCGAGTTCGGCCTGCACCCGGGCGTACACGTCGGGATGGCGGAGCAGCTCGATCAGCGTCCACGACGACGTTCCGGAGCTGGTGTGGTGCCCGGCGAACATCAGCGAGATGAACATGCCGGTGATCTCGTCGGCCGAGAAGCGCAGGTTGCCGTCCTCGTCGCGGATCGACACCAGCACGTCGAGCATGTCGCGGTCGGCTTTGTCCCGCGGCGGGTTCGCAACCCGCTGGTCCATGATCTCCTGCACCAGCGCGACGAGTTTCACGCGCGCTTCGTCGCGGCGCCGAAAGCTCTCGATGGGCAGGTACGGGTCGACATAGCACAGCGGATCGGTGCCGCGCTCCAGGTCGTGGTAGTACTCGGCGAACCGGTGGTCGAGCTGCTCGCGGAACTTCAGCCCGATCAGGCACGCGGTCGAGGTGTAGATGGTCAGCTCGGCGAAGAAGTCGAGCAGTTCGATCTCGCCCTCGTCGCCCCAGCCGGCGATCATCTTCTTCACCTCGCCCTCGATGGTCGTGGCGTGGCTCTTCATGTGCTCGCCGCGCAGCGCGGAGTTGTGCAGCATCTCCTTGCGCCGCTCGGGACTGGCGTCGAACACCACGCCCTTGCCGAAGATCGGCGTCATGAACGGATACGCCTCGGCCTGGTCGAGATCCTCGTCGGACGACCGGAAGAAGAACTCGTTGGCCTCGGCGCCCGACAGCAGGATCACGTGCTTGTCGACGAGCTGGAACCAGCCGACGTCCCCGCACTCCTCGCGCACCCGCTTCATCAACCCGATCGGGTCGGTGCGGAACTCCTCGAGGTGGCCGTGCTCCTCCGCGCCGCCGGAGACCCGGGGGACGGTCGCGGTAGTGGTCATGGCCGGTTCTCCTCGGTCAATCTCAGTTGCTTGCGGTCGGCGGGAGCACTCGCCAGTGGTGCTTCCGGCTGCAGCTCCATGTTGGCGATGAAGCCGCCGCGCGGTGTCTGCGCGACGAACGTGATCGCGCGCGCAAGGTCTGCGGCGCGCAGGAAATAGTCGTGGCGCGCCTGACCCCACTTCGCCCAATCCTCCAGCGCCGGACCGATCTTCTCGGCGGGCAGGCTCCAGCCCATCGACGTCTTCGTCGGCCCGGGATGGACGACCGACGCGCGGACGCCGGTGCCTTCGAGCTCCATCTGGAAGTTGTTCACCATCGCCACCAGCGCGGCCTTCGCGGCGCCGTAGGCGCCCATGTGCGGACGCTGACGCAACGCGACGTCGGAGCCGACGAAGATCAGGTCTCCCCGCCGGCGCTCCAGCATGCCCGGCAGTACCGCCGAGGCCAGCCGGAAGGCGCCAACCAGATGGATCTGCAGCTGCGACTCGAACTCGTCGCCCGCGATCTCGGCGAGCTTGCCGAAATAGGTGTCGCCCGCGCCGGCGACGAGCACCTCGATGTCGCCGAGCGCCTCGGTCGCCTGCGCGACGAACGACGTCACCGAGCTCGGGTCGGTGACGTCGAGGTGGAAGCCGACGGCCTCGCCGCCGTCGGCGTTGATCTTGCCGACGATCTCGGCCAGCTTCTCGACCCGCCGCGCGCCGAGCGCCACCGGAAACCCGCGGCGGGCCAGTTCGATCGCGGTGGCCTCGCCGATCCCGGAGGAGGCGCCGGCCACGATCGCGGGCCGGCGGTCGGGCAGCGGGTCGAAACGGGGCATTACCGGGCCTCCACGCTGATCGGAAGATGAGCGAATCCGCGGACATTGCTGGAGTGGACGCGGACGGCGTTGGCCTCGTCGACCTCGTATCCGCGGATTCGCTTGAACAACTCGGCGAGCGCCACCCGCGCTTCCATGCGCGCGAGGTGCGCGCCGAGGCAGAAGTGGGCGCCGCTGCCGAAACTCAGGAGTCTGGAACCGATCTCGCGGCCGATGCGGTAGTCGTCGGGGGCGTCGAACACCCGCTCGTCGCGGTGCGCCGAGCCGGGCAGCAGCAGCACCACGTCACCCGGCGGAATCGTGGTGTCGTACAGCGTGAGGTCGCCGACGACGGTACGCGCCAGGATCTGGCTGGAGGTGTCGTAGCGCAGGGTCTCCTCGACCCACAGCGGCACCCGATCGAGGTCGTCGTAGACCGGCGCCAGTTGGTCTGGGTTGCGGTGGCCCCAGAACGCGGCGTTGGCAAGGAGTTTGGTGGTGGTCTCGTTGCCGGCGATGACCATCAGGAACATGAAGCCGAGGATCTCGTCGTCGGTGAGCCGGTCGCCGTCGATCTCGGCGTGCAGCAGCGCGGTCGTCAGGTCGTCGGTGGGGTGCGTGCGCCGTTCGGCGACCATCTGCTGGTAGTAGACGATCAGGTTCAGCGACGCCTCGATCGCGGCCGGCGGGACGTCGGTGACGCCCTCGTCGCGGTGCATGACGCCGTCGGCCCACGCGCGCACCTGGTCGCGGTCGGCGTGCGGCACCCCCATCAGCTCGGAGATGACGTCCATCGGCAGCTTGCCCGCGAACTCGTCGACGTAGTCGACCGTGCTCCCCGGGGACGACGCGGCCTTCGCCAGCAGGACGTCCAGGTGGTGGTGGGCGATCTCGGTGACGCGGGGTTCCAGTTCGCGGATGCGGCGCGGCGTGAAGCCCTTCGAGACCAGCGTGCGCAGCCGCAGGTGCGCCGGGTCGTCCATCGCCAGGAACGACATGGTCTTCGATGCGTGCGGACCGCGCGACGCCGGGTCGAGGGAGACGCCGAACTTGTTGGAGAGAGCAGCGCTGTTGCGGAAGCCCGCCAGCACGTCGGCGTGCCGCGACAGCGCCCAGAAGCCGAGCTGGTCGTTGCGGTATAGCGGGGCCTCGTCGCGCAGCCGGCGGTAGTAGGGGTACGGATCCTCGTGGAAGTCGTAGTCGTAGGGGTCGAGCACCAGGTCTACGGTGCCGCCCGCAGCGTTGCCGCTCATGCACTGTCTCCCAGGATGATGCCGACCGCATACGCCATCCGGTCGGTGATCTGGCGGTAACCGACCACGCCGCTGCCGGCCTGCACGAGCGCGCCGAAGAACATCATCTCCAGCGCGGCGACCGTGCGCGGGTCGGCGTCGGGCCCGATCGCCGAGGTGATGCGGCGGTGGATCTCGCCGCCGATCCGGTCGCGGACCCGGTGCACCGCGGGGTCGCTGCTGCTGAGCAGTGCGGTGGTGCACGCGGCCGCCACCTCGGGCTCGTCGGCCACCACCAGGGCGAGCGTGCGCAGGGCGTTGACCACGCGGGTGGTCTTGGCGTCGTTGACGTCGGTGAAGTACGGCACCTGCTTGATCAGGTCGTAGTACACCTCGGCGATCAGGTGGTTCTTCGACGAGAAGTAGGTGTAGGCCGTCGCCGGGGCGACCTTGGCGCGCGCCGCGACCGCGCGCACCGTCACATCGGAATACGACGACTCCCGCAGCATCTCGACACCGGCGGCGAGCACCCTGCGGAACGTCTCCTGCTGACGCCGGTTGCGCCGGGGGTCGCCCGTCTCGCGTGTGATCGCCACCACCGGCTTGCTGGACACATGTCCAAATTAGCGGACCCGGATATCCAGGGCAACCCCGCAGCTCATCCACCTGATGCTTGCGACAGGCTGGTGGTGAGGGCTATCTTCGAGCCGTCTACGCCGGACAGTTGTCCAGCATCCTCGATCGGAGACCGCCATGCCCCTGCTGCCCGACCGCCGCAGCGACCTGCTGATCGGCGGCGCACTGGTCGGCGGCGGTGCCGGCACGTTCGAGACCCGCAACCCAGCCACCGAGGAGGTGCTCGGCGTCGCCGCCGACGCCGACGCCGCCGATATGGACCGCGCGATCGAGGCCGCGCGCACCGCGTTCGACACCACGGCCTGGTCCACCGACACCGCGCTGCGGGTGCGATGCATCCGGCAGTTGCAGCAGGCGATGCGCGACCACATCGAGGACCTGCGGGAGCTGACGATCGCGGAGGTCGGTGCCCCGCGGATGCTGACCTCAGCGGCCCAGCTCGAAGGGCCCGTCGAAGACCTCAGCTTCTGCGCCGACACCGCCGAGTCCTACTCCTGGACCACCGATCTCGGCATCGCAGCACCGATGGGCATCAAGACCCATCGCACCGTCGCGCGGGAGGCGGTCGGTGTGGTCGGCGCGATCACCCCGTGGAATTTCCCGCACCAGATCAACCTGGCCAAGATCGGGCCGGCGCTCGCGGCGGGAAACACGTTGGTGCTCAAGCCCGCTCCCGACACCCCGTGGGCGGCCGCGGTGCTCGGGGCGCTGATCGTCGAGCACACCGACTTCCCGCCGGGTGTCGTCAACATCGTCACCTCGAGCGATCACCGCGTCGGCGCGCTGCTGTCGACGGATCCCCGCGTCGACATGGTGTCCTTCACCGGGTCGACGAACACCGGGCGGGCGGTGATGTCGGACAGCGCCGCCACGCTGAAGAAGGTGTTCCTGGAACTCGGCGGCAAGTCGGCGTTCCTGGTGCTCGACGACGCCGACCTCGCGGGCGCCTGCTCGATGGCGGCGTTCACCGCGGCCATGCACGCCGGCCAGGGATGTGCGATCACCACCCGGCTCGTGGTGCCGCGCGGGCGGTACGACGAGGCCGTCGACGCCGCCGCGGGCACGATGGCGGGTCTGAGGCCGGGCGACCCGAACGATCCCGGCACCGTCTGCGGCCCGGTGATCTCGGCGCGCCAGCGTGACCGCGTCCAGGGCTACCTCGACTCGGCGGTCGCCGAGGGTGGCCGGTTCGCTTGCGGCGGAGGCAGTCCCGCCGACCGCGACCGCGGGTTCTTCATCGAGCCGACGGTGATCGCCGGGCTCGACAACACCGCGAAGGTCGCCCGCGAGGAGATCTTCGGTCCGGTGCTGACGGTGATCGGCCACGACGGCGACGACGACGCGGTGCGCATCGCCAACGACTCGCCCTACGGCCTGAGCGGCACCGTGTTCTCCGGCGACGAGGACCGCGCGGCCGGTGTCGCCGCGCGCCTGCGGGTCGGCACCGTCAACATCAACGGCGGCGTCTGGTATTCGGCGGACATGCCGTTCGGTGGCTACAAGCAGTCCGGCATCGGCCGGGAGATGGGGCTCGCCGGGTTCGAGGAGTACCTCGAGATCAAGGCCATAGCCAGGGCAGCGAACTAGGAGAACGCCAGTGGGCCGGTACGGCAACGATTTTCAGGACAAGGTAGCCATCGTCACCGGCGCCGGCGGCGGCATCGGACAGGCGTACGCCGAGGGCCTCGCGCGGGAAGGCGCCGCAGTCGTCGTAGCCGACATCAACGTCGAGGGCGCGCAGCGCGTCGTCGACGGCATCAAGGGTGAGGGCGGCAGCGCGCTCGCGGTCCGGGTCGACGTGTCGGATCCCGAGTCGGCGAAAGAGATGGCCGCGCAGACGCTCTCGGAGTTCGGCGGCATCGACTACCTGGTGAACAACGCGGCGATCTTCGGCGGCATGAAGTTGGACTTCCTGATCACCGTCGACTGGGACTACTACAAGCGCTTCATGAGCGTGAACCTCGACGGGGCACTGGTGTGCACGCGGGCGGTGTACCGCAAGATGGCCAAGCGAGGTGGCGGGGCGATCGTCAACCAGTCGTCCACCGCGGCGTGGCTGTACTCGAACTATTACGGGCTGGCCAAGGTCGGCATCAACGGGCTGACGCAGCAGCTGGCCACCGAGCTGGGCGGGCAGCGCATCCGGGTCAACGCCATCGCGCCCGGACCCATCAACACCGAGGCCAACCGCACCACGACGCCACCGGAGATGGTGGCCGACATCGTCAAGAACATCCCGCTGAGCCGGATGGGTGAGCCGGAGGACCTCGTCGGCATGTGCTTGTTCCTGCTGAGCGACCAGGCGAGCTGGATCACGGGGCAGATCTTCAACGTCGACGGCGGGCAGATCATCCGATGAGCGCTTGCGCGAAGAGCAATGGACTCCCGATGAGCGCTTGCGCGAAGAGCAATGGACGGCGCTCATGACGTACGGCTACATCGGCCTCGGGAACATGGGTGCGCCCATGGCGTCGCGGCTGACCGGCTGGCCCGGCGGGCTGGTGGTCTTCGACCTGCGCGCCGAGGCGATGGCCCCGCTCGTCGAGGCGGGCGCAGCGGCGGCGGCCGACGTCGCAGGCGTGGCCGACGCCGAGATCATCAGCGTCACGGTGCTCGACGACGAGCAGGTGCGCAGCGTGGTCGCGGAGCTGGCGGCGCACGCTGCGCCCGGCACGGTGATCGCGATCCACTCGACGATCAGCCCCGAGACCGCGGAGTCGCTGGCCGCCGAGCACCACTCGCGCGGCATCTTCGTCGTCGACGCCCCGGTGTCCGGGGGCGGTGCGGCCGCGGCGAACGGCGAGTTGGCCGTGATGGTGGGCGCCGACCGCGCGGTCTACGAGCGCGTCAAGCCGGCGTTCAAGCAGTTCGCGTCGATGGTGATCCACGCGGGTGCGCCGGGGGCGGGCACGCGGATGAAGTTGGCGCGCAACATGTTGTCCTTCACCGGCTACGCCGCGGCCTGCGAGGCGATGGCGCTGGCGGCGGCCAACGGGATCGACCTGCAGCAGCTCGGTCGCGTCGTGCGGCACACCGACGCGTTGACCGGCGGACCCGGCGCGATCATGGTGCGCGACGACATGTCGGACCTGGCGCCCGACCATTTCCTGTACGGATCCTTCACGCACGCGCGCGATCTCGGTGAGAAGGACCTCGGCTTGGCGTTGGCGCTCGGTGAGCGCGCCGGGGTGGACCTGCCGCTGGCGCAGTTGGCGCGGCAGAGTTTGGCCGCCGGCCTCGGCGTACCGCACACGAAGGAGTAGCGATGGACGAACTGCGCCGCAAGGGCCTCGACAGGATGAACGAGGTGTACGGCTGGGAGATGCCGGACATGCCGGGCGACTACTTCGCGCTGACCGCCGACCACCTGTTCGGCACCATCTGGACGCGGCCGGGGCTCTCGATGCGGGACAAGCGGATCATGACGCTGACCGTCGTCACCGCGCTCGGCATCACCGACCTGGCGGAGATCCAGGCCAACGCCGCCCTCGCCAACGACGAGCTCACCGAGGACGAGCTGAAGGAGATGGCGATCTTCCTGACCCACTACCTCGGCTTCCCGCTCGGGTCCAAGCTCGACGGTGTGGTGACGAAGGTGGCCAAGCAGCGGCGGAAAGCCGCCCCGCAGGGCGAGGACAAGAAGGCGAACGTCAACGCCGCGCTGCACATGCACTCCGGGAGCAGCCTCGATGAGCAGTAGGTACGCGGCGCTGTCCCGCCGGCGGCTCGCCACCCTGGTGCCCGAGCTGCTGCTGATCGGGCAGCTGATCGACCGGTCCGGGATGGCGTGGTGCATCAGCAGGTTCGGCCGTCCCGAAATGCTGCAGATCGCCATCGAGGAGTGGATGGGTGCCAGCCCGATCTACACCCGTCGCATGCAGCGCGCGCTGAACTACGTCGGCGACGACGTCATCACCATCTTCAAGGGCCTGCAGCTCGACATCGGCGCGCCGCCGCAGTTCATGGACTTCCGCTACGTCGTCCACGACCGTTGGCACGGCGAGTTCCATCTCGACCACTGCGGCGCGTTGCTCGACGTCGAACCGATGGGCGAGGACTACGTCCGCGGCATGTGCCACGACATCGAGGACCCGACCTTCGACGCCACGGCCGTCGCCACCAACCGCCGCTGCCGGATCCGGCCCATCCACCGGCCACCGCGGGTACCCGCCGACCGGCATCCGCACTGTGCGTGGACGGTGACCATCGACGAGTCGCACCCGGAGGTCGCCGACCACCCGCACCTGGCGCAGGTGCAGGCCAGCGCCGCCGCGAACCTGGAGCTGGACCCCATCGAGCCGGCCGGCGACGGCCGGGCCGACTACTCCGGTCCGTTGCTGTCCGACTTCGACTTCGCCGCCTACTCGCACGCGGCGCTGGTCCGCATGGCCGACGAGGTGTGCCTGCAGATGCACCTGCTGAACCTGTCGTTCGGGATCGCGGTACGCAAGCGCGCCGGCGGCCTGGACGATGCAGCGGCGGTGGCGCACGACATCTGCACCCGACAGCTGATCGGCCTCGCGGGGATCGCCGCCGAGCGGATCCACCGGGCGCTCGGCCTGCCGAAAGGCGTCGACGGCGCGGTCGAGGTGCTGCGGGTGCACCCGCTGTTCAACCCCGCCGCCTACGTCGACGCCGAGTTCGGGCCCGACAGTGTGACGGTGCGGCCGTCACCCGCCCACGACGACGGTGCCTGGGTGTCGCTGGTGACGCCGGACGAGGTGCGGCCGCTGCAGGCCGCCGTCCGCGCGGTCGACCCGCGCCTCGACGTCGAGCTTGCGGGCACACCGACCGACTGGACCGCCCGGGTCGTCGAACGGGAGGCGCCCGCCGAGGAGTTCGGCGAGGTCGCGGTGGCCAAGGTCAGCGGGGGAGCGACGTTCGAGTTCGAGCCGCGGCATTCGCTGCCGCTGACGGTGGTCTGATCGATCGCCGAGACTACTGTTCTCGCCGCTCTTCCGGCCTGGTGACGGCAAGAACGGTGTTCTCGCGGCGGGGTCGTTAGGGTGAACGCCGTGCACGTCCTGGTGATCGGTTCCGGTGCTCGGGAACATGCGCTGGTGAGCGCCCTGCGGCGCGACCCGGGGGTCGACGGGCTGTCCATCGCGCCGGGCAACGCCGGTACCGCCGCGGTCGCCGACCAGCGGTCGGTGGACATCACCGACGGTGCGGCCGTCGCCGCGCTCGCCCGCGACGTCGGCGCCGACCTCGTCGTGATCGGGCCGGAGGTGCCGCTGGTGCTCGGGGTCGCCGACGCGGTCCGCGCCGCCGGCATCGCCTGTTTCGGGCCCAGTGCGGACGCGGCCCGCATCGAGGGCTCCAAGGCGTTCGCCAAGGACGTCATGACCGCCGCCGGCGTGCGGACCGCTCGCAGCGAGATCGTCGACAATCCCGCTCACCTCGATGCCGCGCTCGACCGGTTCGGTCCGCCCGGCGATCAGGCGTGGGTGGTCAAGGACGACGGGCTCGCTGCCGGCAAGGGCGTCGTCGTCACCGCCGACCGCCATACCGCCCGGGCGCACGCCGCGGGTCTGCTCGACGGCGGGCACCCGGTGCTGCTCGAATCCTTCCTCGACGGGCCCGAGGTGTCGTTGCTGTGCGTCGTCGACGGCGAGACGGTGGTGCCGCTGCCGCCCGCGCAGGACTTCAAGCGGGTCGGCGACGGCGACAGCGGCCCCAACACCGGCGGCATGGGCGCCTACGCGCCGCTGCCCTGGCTGCCCGCCGACACGTTCGCGTCCATCGTCGACGACATCGTGACACCCGTTGCCGCAGAACTCGTCTCGCGCGGCACGCCGTTCTCCGGGGTGCTGTACGCCGGGCTCGCGATCACCTCGAGCGGGCCCGCGGTCGTCGAGTTCAACTGCCGATTCGGTGATCCCGAGACCCAAGCCGTGCTGGCGCTGCTCGACTCGCCGCTGTCCGAGTTGCTCTTCGCCGCCGCCACCGGCACGCTCGCAACCGCCCCGCCGCCGCGCTTCGCCGACGGCGCCGCGGTCACCGTCGTCCTCGCCGCCGAGAACTATCCCGGCCGGCCGCGGCTCGGCGACGTCATCACCGGCGCCGACGCGCCCGGTGTGCTGCACGCCGGCACCGCCCGCCGCGACGACGGGACGATCGTCTCGGCGGGCGGCCGGGTGTTGTCGGTGGTCGGCACCGGCGCCGACCTCGCCGCCGCCCGCACGGCGGCCTACGACCTGCTGGGCGCTGTGAAGCTGCCCGGCGGCCACTACCGCACCGACATCGCGCTGGCCGCCGCGCAGGGCCGCGTCGGCATCGGGCGTTAGCGGTCGCGGACCGCGGGGTAGCCGACGGCGATGAGCCAATCGCAGTGGGCACTGGTGACCGGCGCGTCGAGCGGCATCGGCTTCGAACTCGCCCGTGAATTCGTCGAGCACGGCTACGACGTCATCGTCGCCGCCGAGGACGACGCCATCCACGCGGTGCCCGAGAGACTCGCCCGCAACGGCACCCGGATCGAGGCGGTGCAGGTGGACCTCGGCGAACCCGACGGTCCCGCGACGCTCTACGAAACGGCGACCTCGGGCGGCCGGTACCTCGACGCCGCGGCGCTGGGCGCCGGCATCGGCAGCGGCGGCCTCTTCGTCGAGACCGACATCGCGCAGGACCTGGCGGTCATCGACCTCAACGTGCGGTCCACGGTGCTACTCGCGAAGCTGGTGGTGCGGGACATGGCGGCGCGCGGCGCCGGGAAGGTGTTGTTCACGTCGTCGGTCGCCGCGACGATGCCCGGCCCGAAACAGCCGGTGTACAACGCCTCGAAGTCATTCGTGCAGTCGTTCGCCGAGGCGCTCCGCGACGAACTCAAGGACTCCGGCGTCACCGTCACCGCGCTCATGCCCGGCGCCACCGACACGAACTTCTTCGACCGCGCCCGGATGGGCGACACCGTGATGGGCCGCATGCCCAAGGACGACCCGGCCAAGGTGGCGGCGAAAGGTTTCCAGGCGTTGATGGACGACAAGCAGAAGGTCGTCGCGTCGTCGCTGGTGTCGAAGCTGTTGTTCAACACCAACCGGCTGCTGCCCGACGCCGTCACGGCCAAGGGCAACAAGCTGATGTCGTCGGTGCTGCCGAAGCGCTAAGCCGTCAGCAACGGGGCGATCCAGGCGAGCTCGCCGGGCAGCTGCGACGACCAGAACGCGCCGTCGTGGCCGCCGGGGGAGAAGCCGCCCGCGGGCGGCTTCGGCAGCTGCGCGATGAACTCCCGCGTGGCGCCGGCGAACGGGTCGTCGTTGCCGATGTCGATGCGGAGCGGGATCTGTCCCAGCGCGGGCAGACCCCAGACGCTGTTGGCGGCGTAGTCCTCGGCGCTGTCGAACGCCCCCGGCGCCGTCGCGCCCGGCGACGTCCACAACGCCGGGCTGACCGCGCAGATCGCGGCGGTGCGCGCCGGGCCCAACCGGCCGCCCAGCAGCAGCGCGCCGTAGCCGCCCATCGACCAGCCCAGGAACGCGACCCGTGAGGTGTCCAGACCCTGGTGGGCGAGCAGCGGCAGCAGCTCGTCGAGCACCATCGCCCCGGTGTCCTCCCCGGACTCCCGGCGGTGCCAGTAGCTCCCGCCGCCGTCCACGGCCACCACCGCCACCGGTGGCAGGCCCGCGGCGACGGCCTGCGCAAGACCGGGCTCGACCCCGCCGGCCATGACGCTCGCCGCGTCCCCGCCCTTGCCGTGCAGCGCGATCACCGGCCGCAGCGGCGCCGTCTGGCCGGGCGGCCGCGCGATCGCCCAGTTCGTCTCGACACCACCCCGGGCCGCCGACGCGAACGACCCGCGGACCATGGTCGGTTGTCCCGCAGCGGGTTCGGCGGGCAGCGGCAGCCGCGGCGTCCCGAAGCCGGTCCATGTCACCGGCACGGCGGTCGGGGTGTGGCGCACGGTGACACCGACGGCGAACGCGCCGGCGGCCCCGGCGACGACGCCGACCCCGAGCCGCAACGCCTCGCGACGGGTGAGGGGACGCATGAGGGCAATCATGCCATCGGCCAGCGGCGGGGTCAGCTCAGACCGGTGCCGTTCGGCGCGAAACGCACGTGCGGCAACCGGCCGCCTGGCAGCATGATCCGCGTGACGGCAGCGGTCACCCCGAAGGGCGAACGCCGGCGGTATGCGCTGGTCAGCGCGGCCGCCGAGTTGCTCTGCGAGGGTGGCTTCGACGCGGTGCGGCACCGCGCCGTCGCCCGTCGCGCCGGCATGCCGCTGGCGTCGACGACCTACTACTTCTCGTCTCTGGACGACCTGATCGACAACGCCATAGCGCACGTGTCGGATCTGGAGACCGCCCAGCTGCGGGCGCGCGTCGACGCGTTGCCGCGGCGGCGGCGCGGGGCCGAATCCATCGCCGACGTCCTCGTCGACCTGCTGCTGGGCAACACCCCGTCGAGCGAGCAGCTGATCTCGCGTTACGAGCGCTACATCGCCTGCGCGCGGCAGCCCCGGCTGCGGGACATGCAGCGCCGGCTGCGCCGGTTGCGTGCCGAGGCGGTCATGGAAGTCGTTGCGCGATCCGGTCGTTCGGTGCCGGCGGGTCGGCTCGCGGCGCTGCTGTGCGCGGTCGACGGGGCGGTCGTGTCGGCGCTCGTCGAGGACAGCGGGACGGCCCGGGAAACCGCCCGCACCACGCTCGTCGACGTCATCGACGCGCTGGCACCGCCGGATCAGCGGTTGCCGGTGCGGTGAGGCGTGCGCTGGTCGATGATGAAGGCCCGTTGACCCGAGGAGCGCCATGACGCAGGCCGCCGCCACGAAAGACTCCGAGCCCGAACTGAAACGGGTGATCGGGCCCGGGTTGCTGCTGCTGTTCATCGTCGGCGACATCCTGGGCACCGGTGTGTACGGGCTCACCGGCAAGATCGCCGGCCAGGTCGGCGGCGCCGCCTGGCTGCCGTTCCTGCTGGCCTTTGCGATCGCCACCGTCACCGCGTTCAGCTACCTCGAGCTCGTCACGAAGTATCCGCAGGCGGCGGGCGCCGCGCTCTACACCCACAAGGCGTTCGGCATCCACTTCGTCACGTTCCTGGTGACCTTCGTCGTCATGTGCTCCGGCATCACCTCGGCGTCCACGGCGTCGCAGGTGTTCGGCGAGAACCTCTTCCGCGGCATCACCGGCGAGGACGGCAGCCGCGTCGGCGTCGCGCTCGTCGCGCTCGGCTTCATGGCGGTGCTGGCCGCCGTCAACTTCCGCGGCGTCACCGAGAGCGTCGGGCTCAACGTCGTCCTCACCATCGTCGAGATCGCGGGCCTGACCACGGTGCTGCTGGCCGGGCTGTGGGCGTTCACGCAGGGCGGGGACGTCGACTTCTCGCGCGTCGTCGCCTTCGAGACCGCCGGCGACAAGAACGCCTTCCTCGCGGTGACCGCCGCGACCTCGCTGGCGTTCTTCGCGATGGTCGGATTCGAGGACTCGGTGAACATGGCCGAGGAGACCAAGGATCCGGTGCGCATCTTTCCCAAGGTGCTGCTGACGGGCCTCGGTATCGCCGGCCTCGTCTACATCCTGGTGTCGATCGTCGCCGTCGCGCTCGTTCCCGTCGGCGACCTGCGGACCAGCAGCACCCCGCTGGTCGACGTGGTGGCGGCGGCCGACGTCGGCATCCCGATAGAGACGCTGTTCCCGTTCATCACGATGATCGCGGTCTCGAACACCGCGCTCATCAACATGCTGATGGCCAGCCGGCTCATCTACGGGATGGCCCGGCAGCGGGTGCTGCCCCGACCGCTCGGCACCGTGCACGCCACCCGCCGCTCGCCGTGGGTGGCGATCCTGTTCACCACCACCATCGCTTTCGGGTTGATCGTCTACGTGTCGCTGTTCGCCAGCGACAGCGCGGTCGAGGTGCTCGGCGGCACCACCTCGCTGCTGCTGCTCGCCGTGTTCGCCGTCGTCAACATCGCGGTGCTGGTGCTGCGGCGCGACGTGCGCGCGGGCGGCGGCCACTTCACCACCCCGACCGCGTTGCCGGTGATCGGGTGCCTGGCGTCGGCCTACCTGGTGCTGCCGACGTCGGGCCGCCCGCTGTCGCAGTACCTCGTCGCCGGTGCGCTGGTGCTCGTCGGCGTCGTCCTGTACCTGCTGACCCGGCTCGTCAACCGGCAACTCGGCATCCGCGAGGCCCGCATCATCGACCCGGCGGAGCTGGACTCGGCCCCCGACTAGCGGTTCGGCAGCCGGGCCAGCCGCTGCCGCAGCCGCTCGACCCGGTGCGCGTTGCCCCGCAACCCGATGTAGCGGTCGCCGAACACCGCCAGCAACACGTCGTCGAGCCGCCGCACCGCACCCGGCGGGTAGCGGTAGTCCATCGCGGCGTTGATCGCGTCGGCGTCGACCGAATCGAGCAGCGCCGTCAGCTCCACCAGTGAGTCGACGCCGAGCTCCGACAGCAGCCCGGAGATCCAGCCGTAGTGGTCGGTGCGTGACCAGCCGGCGTCGGCGTACCGGTTGCCCAGATAGGTCGCCAGCACCGGGATCGCGATACCGGCCTCGGTCGACGGCTGCGCGTCGTGGTCCGTCATGGTGACGCGCAGCCGCTCCCGGATCGCGGTGAACTCGCGGTCGGCGAGCTCGAGCAGCCCGGCCGCCAGCGTGAAGCGGCGGTCCAGTTCCGGCGCGTGCTCGGCCGGGATGGCGCCCTTGTAGCGGATGTCGTGTTCGAACTCCGCCCACGCGTGCTGCAGCACCGTGCGCACCTGCACCGACGCCGGCTGTTGCTCACCCTCGACGCCGACGAGCAGGTGGCGGCTGGCGTAACCCCAGCGGCCCTCCCGCGCCGTCTCCTGCCCCATGTCCCGGTCGTCGAGCAGCCGCAGCTCGTCGGCGAGCAGCGTCGCCACCGCGTCGACGTCCTCGCGCAGATAGGTGATCACCCGCAGGCCGACCTGGTCGGTGATCTCCACCAGCGGGTCGCTGTAGAGCCGGCGAGCCACTCTTCCGTCGACCATTTGATCGGCCTTGGCCGCGAACGACTCGACGGTCTTGGTGCGCGCCGTGACGCTGAGGTAGTTGATGCCGGCGTCGTCGAGCAGCGCCGTCACCAGCTTCAGGTAGTGCTCGGTGGTGGCCACCAGCGCCGGCCGGCGCCGCGCGTACTCGGCGACCGCCCGGGCGGTCCGCGGTTCGCCGGGAGCCGGCGTCAGGCCGGCCGGGAGCGTCGGGGTGACGATGTAGCCGGTCGCCAGGTCGCCGTAGGTCGTGACGTCGTCGGGCCGGTGGGTCGCGTAGCGGGCGATGTAGGCGCACAGCACGGCGTCGACGGGATCCTCGGCGCGGCGCAGGTCGCTCTTGCGGGTGGCGTTCTCGACGTCGCGGCGCAGCTGCGCCCAGGCGTCGCACCCCGTCACGTGCAGCGGCGGCTCGGCGTGCGCCAGGCTCTCGACGAGGCCGATCAGCCGCAGCAGCTCCGACTGCAGCAGTTCGAAGGGCCGCTTCGGTTTCGGTTTGTACTTCAGGGTCCGGGGCAGCCGGAACAGCGCGATCGTGGCGGCGTGCGGATACACCTCGATCGCCCGGCGCGGCCGTCGCGACGCCGGGTCGAGATCCAGCTGCAGGGCGGCGGCCAGCCGGGCGCCGCGCGGCGTGCCGGCGAACTCGGGTTTGGTCTTGTTGGCGGGATGCGCGCCGGCCTGGAACGGCTGGAAGTCGCGGTTGAGCGCCGCCTCGGCGGGCCGGTTGCCGGTGGCGTTCGCCACGATCAGCGGGGCGTCGATGCCGACGACGCAGTCGCCCGCGGTGTACGGGGCCAACTGGGCGACGATCTCGTCGTCGGTGCCGGCGACCGCGACGTGCACCAGCGCACCCGACTCGTCCACCACCGCCACGCCGGTCGGCTTCTTCTCACCCCAGGCCAGGTCGAGTCCGACGAAGTTCACCGCTCCACCCTGCCGCATTAGGCTCGACGCCCGTGAGCATCCCGAACGTGCTGGCCGATCGATACGCCAGCGAGGCGATGACGGCCATCTGGTCGCCGGAGGCCAAGATCGTCGCCGAGCGCCGGCTGTGGATCGCGGTGCTGCGGGCGCAGATCGAGCTCGGGACACCGGTGCCCGACGGTGTGGTCGACGCCTACGAGCGGGTGGTCGAGCACGTCGACCTCGGCTCGATCGCCGCGCGCGAGCGCGTCACCCGCCACGACGTGAAGGCCCGCATCGAGGAGTTCAACGCGCTCGCCGGCCACGAGCACATCCACAAGGGCATGACCAGCCGCGACCTCACCGAGAACGTCGAACAGCTGCAGATCCGGCGCTCCCTTGAGCTCGTACACGCCCACGGGGTGGCCGTCGCGGCCCGGCTGGCCGAGCGGGCGGCGTCCTATCGCGATCTGGTGATGGCCGGCCGCAGCCACAACGTCGCCGCGCAGGCCACCACGCTCGGCAAGCGGTTCGCGTCGGCGGCGCAGGAGACGCTGGTGGCGCTGCAGCGCATCGAGGAGCTGATCGCCCGCTATCCGCTGCGCGGCATCAAGGGGCCGATGGGTACCGGCCAGGACATGCTCGACCTGTTCGACGGCGACACGGCGCGGCTGGCCGAACTGGAGCGACGGGTGGCGGCCTTCCTGGGCTTCTCGGACGCGTTGGTGAGCGTCGGGCAGGTGTACCCGCGGTCGTTGGACCACGACGTCTGCTCGGCGCTGGTGCAGCTGGGGGCGGGCCCGTCGTCGCTTGCGCACACCATCCGGCTGATGGCCGGCCACGAGCTGGTGACCGAGGGGTTCGCGCCCGGGCAGGTCGGTTCCTCGGCGATGCCGCACAAGATGAACACCCGATCCTGCGAGCGGGTCAACGGCCTGCAGGTGGTGCTGCGCGGCTACGCCTCGATGGCCGCCGAGCTGGCCGGCGCACAGTGGAACGAAGGCGACGTGTTCTGCTCGGTGGTGCGCCGGGTGGCGCTGCCCGACGCGTTCTTCGCGATCGACGGGCAGCTCGAGACGTTCCTGACCGTGTTGGCCGAATTCGGCGCCTACCCCGCGGTGATCGCCCGCGAGCTCGACCGGTACCTGCCGTTCCTTGCCACCACGCGGATACTCATCGCCGCCGTGCGCGCCGGGGTGGGCCGCGAGACCGCGCACGAGGTGATCAAGGAGCACGCGGTCGCGGTGGCGCTGGCCATGCGGGAGCGCGGTGCAGAGCCCGACCTGCTGGACCGGCTCGCCGCCGACGACCGGCTGCCGCTGGACCGGGCCGCGCTCGACGCCGCGCTCGCGGACAAGGCGGCGTTCACCGGCGCGGCGGGCGATCAGGTCGACGCCGTGGTCGCCGCCGTCGAGCAGCTCGTCGCCCGCCATCCCGACGCCGCGCGTTACCAGCCGGGCGCCATCCTCTGAGTCAGCGGCGCAGGCCGGCGCTGCGTAGCTCCAGCGCCGCGAGGCCCCCGACGATCGCGGGGTCGTCGCGGCGCCAGGCGCTGACGGGGTCGGGGTCGATGCGGGTCAGCGTGCGCAGCGGCCGGTTCGCCAGCGCGCGCAGCGCCAGCAGCTGCCGGCCGGCGGGCGTCGCCGCCAGGTCGATCACCGTGCGCTTGCGCCGGAAGAACCGCAGCCGCAGGTACAGCCACGGCACCGCAACGCCCAGGATCGGCGGCGCCGCCACTGCGATCGCCAGCACCACCGCCAGCCAGCTCGCGGTGGTGTCGAGTTGATGGCCCGCGTCGGCGAGGTCGCGGGCGGCCCGCCCCGCGGCCTCGAGCGGTTTGCTCAGGTCGTCGCCGATCCACGGCACGCCGTTCGCCCGTTCGCCCGCCGAGTCGAGATTGCCGCCGATGCCGTCGGCACCGCTCTCCACCTGCCGGCCGACCTCGGCGATGGCCGACACGGCGGCGTGCACGGCCATGCCGATCGTGAGCCAGCCGAACGTCCACACGACCACGACGGCGTCGCTGATCAGCTGCAGCAGCAGCCGCCGGGGTGACGCGGCGTAGCGCAGCAGGCGGGCGAGCCGGCGCGACGGGACAGCAGGACCGGGCGTCATGGGCCCGATCCCAGCACAATGACCGCGCCCGGTGCGCCGATAGGCTGAGTCGGTGCGACCGGCTCTGAGCGACTACGACCATGTGGGCAGCGGCAAGGTCCGCGACATCTACCGCGTGGACGACGGTCATCTGCTCTTCGTCGCCAGCGACCGCATCTCGGCGTTCGACCACGTGCTCCCGACGCCGATTCCGGACAAGGGCCGCGTGCTCACCGCGATGAGCGTGTTCTGGTTCGACCACCTCGACGCGCCGCACCACCTCGCCGGCCCGCCCGACGACCCGCGCATCCCGGCCGAGGTGCTGGGCCGCGCGCTGGTGGTGCGGCGGCTGGACATGCAGCCGGTCGAGTGCGTGGCGCGCGGCTACCTCACCGGCTCCGGGCTGCTCGACTACCAGCGCACCGGCGCGGTGTGCGGCATCGCGCTGCCGAGCGGCTTGGTGGAGGCCAGCCGCTTCGCCGAACCGCTCTACACGCCGGCGACGAAGGCCGAGCTCGGCGGCCACGACGAGAACATCTCGTTCGCCGACACGGTGGCGCTGGTGGGCGCCGAGCGCGCCGCGGCGCTGCGGGACGCCACGCTGCGCCTCTACGGCGAGGCCGCCGAGCATGCCTTGCAGCGGGGACTGATCCTGGCGGACACCAAGTTCGAGTTCGGTGTCGACGCCGACGGCGCGCTGGTGCTCGCCGACGAGGTGCTGACGCCCGACTCGTCGCGCTATTGGCCGGCCGAAGACTACCGCGAGGGCGTGGTGCAGCACAGCTTCGACAAGCAGTTCGTGCGCAATTGGCTGACCGGCCCGGAGTCCGGCTGGGACCGCGCCGGTGACAGCCCGCCGCCGCCGTTGCCCGAGGACATCGTCGCGGCCACCCGGCAGCGGTATGTCGATGCCTACGAACGCATCTCGGGCCGGGCGTTCGCCGACTGGATCGGACCGACGCAGTGAGCACCCCACCGGTGGCGCGGCGCGTCGAGCACCGCCGCGTCCACCACGGCGACGTGTTCGTCGACCCCTACGAGTGGTTGCGCGACAAGGCCGACCCGGCGGTGATCGCTCACCTGGAGGCGGAGAACGCCTACGCCGACGAGCTGACCGAGCACCTGTTGCCGTTGCAGCAGCACATCTTCGACGAGATCAAGGCGCGCACCAAGGAGACCGACCTGTCGGTGCCCACCCGCCGCGGGGAGTGGTGGTACTACGCGCGCAGCTTCGAGGGCAAACAGTACGGCGTGCACTGCCGGTGCCCGGTGGCCGATGCCGCCGACTGGCGGCCGCCGACGCTCGACGAGCAGACCGAGATCCCGGGCGAGCAGGTGCTGCTCGACGAGAACGTCGAAGCGCACGGGCACGAATTCTTCTCGCTCGGCGCGGCGACGGTGAGCCTGGACGGCCACACGCTGGCCTATTCGGTGGACACCCGCGGCGACGAGCGGTACACGTTGCGGTTCGTCGACCTGCGCACCGGTGAGCGCTACGCCGACGAGATCAGCGGTATCGGCGCGGGCGCAACCTGGGCCGCCGACAACCGCACGCTGTACTACACCACCGTCGACGAGGCGTGGCGGCCCGACACCGTGTGGCGGCACCGGCTCGGGGAGCAGGGGCCGGACGAGCAGGTGTATCACGAGGCCGACGAACGGTTTTGGCTCGGCGTCGGGCGCACCCGCAGCGACGCCTACATCGTGATCGCGGCGGGCTCGGCGATCACGTCCGAGGTGTTCGTCGCCGACGCCGCCGATCCGGCGGCCGAGTTGCGCTTGGTGCTGCCGCGCCGCGACGGCGTCGAGTACTCGGTGGAACACGCCGTCAAACCAACGGCAACCGGCGGGGAGGACGTCTTCCTGATCCTGCACAACGACGGCGCGGTGAACTTCACGCTCACTGAGGCGCCGGTGGCGGATCCGGCCGCGCAACGCACGCTGATCGCGCACCGCGACGACGTGCGGCTCGACGGCGTCGACGCGTTCGCCGGCCAGCTGGTGGTCAGCTACCGCCGCGAGGCGCTGCCCCGCATCCAGCTGTGGCCGATCACCGGCGACGGCTACGGCGAGCCGCAGGAGATCGCGTTCGACTCGGAGCTCACGTCGGCGGGGCTGGGTGCCAACCCGAACTGGGACGCGCCGGTGCTGCGGGTGGGCGCGACGTCGTTCGTGACGCCGGTGCGCATCTACGACATCGACCCCGTCACCGGCGAGCGGCGACTGCTGCGCGAACAGCCGGTGCTGGGGGATTACCGCCGCGAGGATTACGTGGAACGCCGTGACTGGGCGATCGCCGACGACGGTGCGCGCGTGCCGATCTCGCTCATCCACCGCGCCGACGCCCAGTTGCCGGCGCCGACGCTGCTGTACGGCTACGGCGCCTACGAGATGTGCGAGGATCCGCGGTTCTCGATCGCCCGGCTGTCGCTGCTGGACCGCGGCATGGTGTTCGCGGTGGCGCACGTGCGCGGTGGCGGCGAGCTGGGGCGGCTGTGGTACGAAGACGGCAAGCTCCTCAAGAAGCGGAACAGCTTCACCGACTTCGTGGCCGTCGGGCGGCACCTCGTGGACACCGGAGTCACCCGGCCCGCCCAGCTCGTGGCGATGGGTGGCAGCGCCGGCGGGCTGCTGGTGGGCGCCGTTGCGAACCTGGCGCCCGAGCTGTTCGCCGGCATCCTCGCGCAGGTGCCCTTCGTCGACCCGCTGACCACCATCCTCGACCCGTCGCTGCCGCTGACCGTCACCGAGTGGGACGAGTGGGGCAACCCGCTGGCCGACGAGGCGGTGTATCGGTACATGAAGAGCTACTCGCCGTACGAGAACGTCGACGCCAAGGACTATCCGGCGATCCTGGCGATGACGTCGCTCAACGACACCCGCGTCTACTACGTTGAACCCGCCAAGTGGGTGGCGGCGCTGCGTCATACGAAGACCGACGACCGCCCGGTGCTGCTGAAGACGCAGATGAGCGCCGGGCACGGCGGGATCAGCGGGCGCTACGAGCGGTGGCGCGAGACCGCGTTCCAGTACGCCTGGCTGCTCGACACCGCGGGAGCCGACGGGCACCCCACCAACTAGGCGCTGCCAAGATAGGATTCGCCGGGTGACCCGCCGCCGCTACCACCACGGCGACCTGCGTGCCGTCCTGCTGGGCGAGGCGGCGAAGACCATCGCCGAGCGCGGCGCGGACGCGGTGTCGCTGCGGGAACTCGCGCGCCAGGCCGGTGTCTCCCACGCCGCCCCGGCGCACCACTTCTCCGACCGGCGCGGGCTGTTCACCGCGTTGGCCGCCGAAGGCTTCCGCAAGCTCGCCGACGCGCTGGCCGCCGCGCCGGCGCCCTTCGAGAACCAGGCGACGGCCTACGTCACCTTCGCGACGACGCACCGCGGCCACTACGCCGTGATGTTCGACCGGACGCTCGTCGACGTCGGCGATCCGGAGCTGCGCAGCGCCCAGGCGGCGGCCGGTGAGCAGCTCTCCCGCGGCGTCGCGACGCTGACCGATCCGCGCGCCGTCGACGATCCGGCCGGCGCCGAACTGGCGGCGTGGTCGCTGGTGCACGGGTTCGCGATGCTGTGGAACAACGGCGCCGCGCCGCAGGCCTTCACCGGGGCGAGCCCCCGGGACACCGCGGAGCGGATCGCCCGCATGCTGTTCGGCGGCTAAGGCAGCAGCACCGGCGGCGCGGTCTTGGCCGGCGCCCGGTTGGGCAGGAACAACGCCGGGACGATCGTCGCGGCGATAAAGCCGACCGCCACCGCGAACACCACGAAGAACGCCCGGGACAGCTCGTCGCGGCCGGCGGCCAACACCTCGGCGATCACGTCCGGCGGCGGCAACGGCACCGGCCGACCCTGCTCGGCCGCCTGCAGCGCACCGGCCAGCCGGCCCGCCTCGGCGACGGCGGGGCTGTCGTTGACCTGGTTGGTGAAGATCACCGACATCAGGGCCGTCCCGACGGAGCCGGCGACCTGCTGGTTGACGTTGATCAGCGTCGACCCGCGCGCCACCTGCTGCGGGGTGAGCGTCTGGACCGCCGCACCCGACACCGGCATCATCGTGGCGCCCATGCCCATCCCCATCACCAGCAACCCGACGAGCAGCACCGGGTTGTAGGCGTAGGAGTGGTAGACGCCCCAGGCGAAGATCGCCATGCCCGCCGTGATGAGCGTGATGCCGACCAACACGATGCGGGCGGGCCCGCGGCGGTCCATCAGCTGGCCCGCGATCGGCATCGTGAGCACGGCGCCGAGGCCCTGTGGGATCAGGTGCAGGCCGGACTGGAAGGTGTCCTGGCCGAGGATCTGCTGGAAGTACAGCGGGAACAGCAGGGCAGAGCCGAAGAACGCGATCGCGAACAGGAACATCGTCGCGTTGGCGACGGTGAGTCCCCGGTTGGCGAACAACCGGAGATCGATCAGCGGGTGCTCGGCGCGCAGCAGCGCGTGGAAGACGAACGCGACGATGAGCGCCACCCCGAGCGTCGCGGGCGCCCACACCTCCGGATCGGCCGCGGTGCCGTGCTCGGGGATCGACGACACGCCGTAGAGGAAGCTGGCCAGCCCCGGGGAGAGCAGCAGCATCCCGATGAAGTCGAAGCTCTCCGACGGCGTCGGCCGGTCGCGCGGGAACACCACCGCCGCGAGCACGAGCGCGAGCACGCCGATCGGCAGGTTGATCAGGAAGATCCACTCCCAGGAGAACGCGTCGATCAGCCAGCCGCCCAGGATCGGCCCGCTGATCGGTCCAAGCAACATCGGGATGCCGAGCACCGCCATCAACCGGCCCAGTCGCTGCGGGCCGGCCTCCCGGGTCAGGATGGTGAAGGTGAGCGGCATCAGCATGCCGCCGCCGAGGCCCTGCACCACCCGGAACGCGACGAGCAGCGTGATGTTGGGCGCCAGCGCGCACAGCAGCGAGCCGAGGGTGAAGAACGCCACCGACGCGATGAACAGCCGTTTGGTGCCGAACCGGTCCGCGGCCCAGCCCGTCAGCGGGATGACCGTCGCCAGGGCCAGCGTGTAGCCGGTCATGGTCCAGGCGACGACGGCCTGCGTGCTGGCGAAGATGCGCTGGAACTCGCCCTGGGCGACGCTCACCACCGTCGCGTCGAGGATCGCCATCACCGATGCCAGCACGCAGACGCCGGCGATCCGCAGCAGCCGGGCGTCGAGGTGGTCGGGGTAGTCGTGGTCGGACGGGGTGACCGGTGGCGCGTCGTCGGCGCCGGCGGTCGTCGTCCGCGATCGGGGATTGCTCACGCGGTGCACCACCGCACCGAGCCTAACCGGGTCGCTAGACTTCCCGCACGATCGGCTCCGACGCCCGGGAGGTGCGCGTGACCAGCCTGCTCGACATTCCGTTGACCACCCTCGACGGCGAACCGACGTCGCTCGCGGCCTATGCCGACCGGGCGGTGCTCGTCGTCAACGTCGCCTCGAAATGCGGTCTGACGCCGCAGTATTCGGCGCTGGAACGGCTGGCCCGCGACTACGCCGACCGCGGGCTGACGGTGATCGGCGTGCCGTGCAACCAGTTCATGGGTCAGGAGCCGGGCAGCGCCGAGGAGATCCGCGAGTTCTGCTCCACCACCTACGGTGTCACCTTCCCGCTGCTGGAGAAGACCGACGTCAACGGACCCGACCGGCATCCGCTCTACGCCGAGCTGACACAGACACCCGACGCCGGCGGTGAGGCCGGCGACGTGCAGTGGAACTTCGAGAAGTTCCTGCTCGCGCCCGGCGGGGTGGTGGCCGGGCGGTTCCGGCCGCGCACCGCGCCCGACGCCCCGGAGGTCATCGAGGCCATCGAGGCGGTGTTGCCCGCGCACTGAGGCGAGCGAAGCGACGGGGGATCGTGCATTGAGGCGAGCGAAGCGACGGGGGATCGCGCACTGAGGTGAGCGACGGATATCACCTGTCGGCAGCGTGTGCGACACCGTCTCGTCACCTGCCGCCGCCACACTCGGGGCCATGGCAGGCCAGCTGATCGTCTCCATCTCGGGTATCCGCGACCGCACCCTCGCCGACGTCGCGGAGTTCCGGCAGACGCTCGCCGCGCGCGACGTCCCGGTGTCGCTGCTGGTGGCGCCCCGGCTGGGCGGGGGCTACCGGCTGGCCGACGACGAGCCGACCGTCGCCTGGCTGCGTGACCAGCGGGCGGCCGGCGCGGCGGTGGTGCTGCACGGTTACGACGAGGCAGCCACCGCCAAGCGGCGCCCGGAGTTCGCGGCGCTGCCCGCCCACGAGGCGAACCTGCGCATCATGGCCGCCGACCGGGTGCTCGAGCATCTGGGCCTGCGCACCCGGCTGTTCGCGGCGCCGGGCTGGACCGTGTCGTCCGGAACGGTGAAAACGTTGCCGCGCAACGGTTTCCGGCTGCTGGCCGGCATCGACGCCGTCACGGATCTGACTCGCCAGACCGCGCTGCGCGCCCGCGTCCTCGGCATCGGCAACGGCTTCCTCACCGAACCCTGGTGGTGTCGCACGCTGGTGCTGTCGGTCGAGCGCACCGCCCGCCGCGGCGGTGTCGTCCGGCTGGCCACCACCGCCAAGCAGCTGCGCAAGCCGGCGGTGCGCCACGCCATGCTCGACGCGATCGAGCTCGCGCTGCACCACGGGTCCGTGCCGGACGTCTACCGCTGGGAGCCGCAAGCCGCGCTGGTCGACGCCGCCTGATCGACTCCGGCGGCTAGCGTGGGCCGCGTGAGTGACACCGACGTCATCGTGGTGGGAGCGGGGCTGGCCGGGCTGGTCGCCGCGGGCGAGGCGGCCGCGGCCGGCAAGCGGGTGCTCGTCCTCGACCAGGAGAACGCGGCGAACCTCGGCGGGCAGGCCTACTGGTCGTTCGGCGGGCTGTTCTTCGTCGACAGCCCGGAGCAGCGCCGGCTCGGCGTCCGCGACAGCTACGACCTCGCGCTGCAGGACTGGCTGGGTTCGGCCACCTTCGACCGGCCCGAGGACCACTGGCCGCGGCAATGGGCGCACGCCTACGTCGACTTCGCGTCGGGCGAGAAGTACCGCTGGCTGCGTGACCGCGGCCTCAAGATCTTTCCGCTGGTCGGCTGGGCGGAGCGCGGCGGCTACGACGCCCGCGGCCACGGCAACTCGGTGCCCCGCTTCCACATCACCTGGGGCACCGGGCCGGCGCTCGTCGAGATGTTCGCCCGCCCGCTGCGGGATGCGCCGAACGTCCGGTTCGCGCACCGCCACCGGGTCGACGAGCTCATCGTCACCGGCGGCGCCGTGACGGGCGTCCGCGGTGCGGTGCTCGAACCCTCGACGGCCGCCCGCGGCGTCGCAAGCTCGCGGAACGTGGTCGGCGACTTCACGTTCGGGGCGCAGGCCGTGATCGTCACCAGTGGCGGTATCGGCGGCAACATCGACGCCGTGCGGCAGAACTGGCCCGCCCGCATGGGCCGGGTGCCCGAGCAGCTGCTGGCCGGTGTGCCCGCCCACGTCGACGGCCGGATGCTCGGCATCACCGAAGCGGCCGGCGCGAACCTGATCAACCGCGACCGCATGTGGCATTACACCGAGGGCATCACCAACTACGACCCGATCTGGCCGTCGCACGGCATCCGCATCCTGCCCGGCCCGTCGTCGCTGTGGCTCGACGCCACCGGCCGTCGGCTGCCCGCGCCGCTGTATCCCGGCTTCGACACGCTCGGCACGCTGGAGCACATCGCGCGGTCGGGGCACGACTACACGTGGTTCGTCCTCAACGAGAAGATCATCGAAAAGGAGTTCGCGCTCTCGGGTCAGGAGCAGAACCCCGACCTCACCGGCCGCAGCATCGCCAAGGTGCTCTCGCGGGTGCGGCCCGGCCCCGCGGCGCCCGTGCGGGCGTTCGTCGAGCGCGGCGTCGACTTCGTCAGCGCCGACACGCTTCCCGAGCTGGTGGCGGCGATGAACGAGCTGCCCGACGTCGTGCCGCTGGACTACGCCGCCGTCGAGACCGAGGTCGTCGCCCGCGACCGCGAGATCGTCAACACCTTCACCAAGGACGCCCAGATCGCGGCGTTGCGCACCGCGCGGAACTTCCTCGGCGACAGGCTGTTCCGCATCGCCGCGCCGCACCGGCTCACCGATCCCAAGGCGGGCCCGCTGATCGCCGTCAAACTGCACATCCTGACCCGAAAGACGCTGGGCGGCATCGAGACCGACCTCGACGCCCGGGTCCTCAAGGCCGG
This sequence comes from Mycobacterium sp. MYCO198283, assembly GCF_021213805.1. Taxonomy (GTDB): domain Bacteria; phylum Actinomycetota; class Actinomycetes; order Mycobacteriales; family Mycobacteriaceae; genus Mycobacterium. The sequence goes on along the minus strand of NZ_JAJQJI010000001.1, from coordinate 620,442 downwards.
CGGCGAGGTGTTCGACGGGCTGTACGCGGCCGGCGAGGTGGCCGGCTTCGGCGGCGGCGGCGTCCACGGCTACCGATCGCTGGAGGGCACGTTCCTGGGCGGCTGCATCTTCTCCGGCCGGGCGGCGGGCCGGGCCGCGGCCGCAGCGGTCTGACTACAGCTCGGTGCCGTTCTCCTCGTCGAGCACCCGGAACTGCGCCCGGCCCATCTCGGTGAACCGCGAGTAGTAGATGCCGCGGGCCTCCGGCGCGACGATGCCCTGGTGGATCGGCACCGCGGCGCGCGGGTTGACGCCGCGCAGGTACTCGACGGCCTCGGAGATGCGCATCCACGGCGCGGCGGCGGGCAGCGCGAGCACGTCGACCGGTTCACCCGGCAGGTACAGCGCGTCGCCGGGATGCATGAGCCGCGCGGCGTGCTGGCCGTCGCCGACCAGGTAGGAGATGTTGTCGATGTTGGGGATCTCGGGGTGGATGATCGCGTGCGCACCGCCGACGCCGCGGATGTCCAGTCCGCCCACGGAGAATCGGTCACCAACATTGACCGCCTGCCACGGCTCGCCGAGCTGCGCCGCGGTCTGCGGGTCGGCGTAGAACGCGGCGCCGGGGTTGGCGTCGATGAGCGCCGGCAGCCGCTTGGGGTCGGCGTGGTCGGGGTGCTGGTGGGTGATCAGCACCGCGGACAGGCCGGTGATGCCCTCGAAGCCGTGCGAGAACACCCCCGGGTCGAACAACAGCGTGGTCCCGGCGATGTCGGCGAGCAGGCACGAGTGCCCGAAGTGAGTGAGCTGCATGCGCCGATTGTGCTGCCTGCGCCGGGTTGCGCGAAGGACGTTGCGGCCGCGTCGTCGGTGAGTATCCTCCCGCCAGGGAGGGACTTGTAGTGATCCGATGGCTGACCGCGGTCACGGTGACGGCGTCGTTGGCGGTGGGGGGACTGCTGGCGGCCGGCGCCGCTGTCGCCGAACCCGAGCGCTGCCCGCCGGTGTGCGACCGGATCCCGGCCTCCGCCTGGCCCGCGCCGGCGGTGTTGCCGCTGAACGGCGTTTACGGGTGGCCGGCGCTCGCGCAGCGCGCGACGCCGGTCGCCGCGCCGGTGTTCCGGTTCAACGAGTGGTGCTATACGCCGCCGCGCCCCGACGATCCGCGCAGCTACGCCGTCGCCGCCACGGCGGTGGTGCCCCAACCGTCCGGGCAGTGGCAGCTGCAGGTCCAGGTGCTGCACTGGCGTGGCGACACCCAGCACACCGGGATGCTGGTCGACCAGGTGATGCGCACCGCGGCCGTGGCGCTGCGCAGCTGCTTGGGCGGCGCGCCGCCCGTGGTCACCACCGACCGCGCGAACCGGCTCGCCGGCGTGGTCACCGATCCGGTCCGCGGTGTGCTGCGGCAATACGTGGCGGCCCACCCGCGCAGCGGAAGCCTGGTCGAGCTTGCGATGTGGTCGACGTCACCGCCGGCCGTCGCCTGGCCGGCCGTCGACGACGCGCAGCTGCTCGACGCGCTGGTCGCACCGCTGTGCGGCGCCTACGTCGGGTCGTGCCGATAGGGCCGCAACCGGCCGCCGCCGGTAGGCTCAGGTGGCAAATCCGTACCGAACTCGTAGGAGTCGCGCGTGGCCCGCGTCGTCGTGAACGTCATGCCCAAGGCGGAAATACTCGACCCGCAGGGCCAGGCGATCGCCCGCGCGCTGGGACGGCTCGGCTACGGCGGGGTGTCGGACGTGCGGCAGGGCAAGCGGTTCGAGCTCGAGGTCGACGACAGCATCGACGACGAGGCGGTCGCGAAGATCGCGGAGTCGCTGCTGGCGAACACGGTGATCGAGGACTGGTCGGTGAGCAGGGAGCAGGTATGAGCGCGCGCATCGGTGTGATCACCTTCCCCGGATCACTCGACGACGTCGACGCCGCACGGGCGGTGCGGCTGGCCGGCGGCGAACCGGTCAGCCTGTGGCACGCCGACGCCGACCTCAAGGGCGTCGACGCGGTGATCGTGCCGGGCGGCTTCTCCTACGGCGACTACCTGCGCGCCGGCGCCATCGCGAAGTTCGCGCCGGTGATGGGCGAGGTCGTCGACGCAGCGCGCGGCGGTCTTCCCGTGCTGGGCATCTGCAACGGCTTCCAGGTGCTGTGCGAAGCCGGGCTGCTGCCCGGTGCGCTCACCCGTAACCAAAACCTGCACTTCATCTGCCGCGACGTCTGGCTGCACGTCGAAAACAACACCACCGCGTGGTCGTCGCGCTATGAGCAAGGCGCCGACCTGCTGATCCCGCTGAAATCGGGCGAGGGCCGCTACGTGGCCCCCGAGTCGGTGCTCGACGAGCTCGAAGGCGAGGGCCGGGTCGTGTTCCGGTTCCGCGAGAACCTCAACGGCTCGATGCGCGACATCGCCGGCATCAGCTCCGCCAACGGCCGCGTCGTCGGCCTGATGCCACATCCCGAGCACGCCACCGAGGCGCTCACCGGCCCGTCCGACGACGGGCTGGGCATGTTCCTCTCGGTGTTCGACGCGGTCCTCACCGTCTGAGCCGGCCGTGGCGCCTCCTACCCGCTGGGTCACCGACACCCGTGCCGGGCACTCGCAGTGGTACATCGAACGCTTCCGCAAGTTGGCGGCCGAGGGCGCCGACCTGGGCGGGGAGGCCCGCTTCCTGCACGCGCTGCTGCCGCCGGGCGCGTCGGTGCTCGACGCCGGCTGCGGCACCGGCCGCGTGGGCGCCGCGCTGATCGACCTCGGCCACCCGGTGCTCGGCGTCGACGCCGACGAGGCGCTGATCGCCGCGGCCGCTGCCGACCACCCGCGCGGAAAGTGGCAGGTCGGCGACCTGAGTGAACTCGACCTGCGCGCCGAGGACGGGTCCCGCCGCCGCTTCGACGGCGCCGTGCTGGCCGGCAACGTGATGACGTTCGTGGCGCCCGGCACCGAGGTGGACGTGCTGCGGCAGGTGGCGGCGCACGTGGTCGCCGGGGGACCGGTGGTGGTGGGCTTCGGCGCCGGACGCGGCTACGAGCTCGCTGACTTCGACACCCACGCCGCGGCGGCCGGGCTCTCCGTCGACATCCGCTTTGCGACCTGGGATCTGCGGCCCTGGACCCCGGACGCCGACTTCGCGGTGACCGTCCTGCGAGGATGACGGCCATGGCTGCCGGTCCCACCGAGCTCTGCGACTTCATCGACGCCTCGCCGTCGCCGTACCACGCGTGCGCGACGGTCGCCGGGCGGCTGCGCGACGCCGGCTACACCGAGCTCGCCGAATCCGACACCTGGCCCGCGGCCGGCGGGCGGTACTTCACGGTGCGGTCCGGGTCGCTCGTCGCCTGGAACGGCGACGGCGCGCCCGGCCGGCCGTTCCGGGTGGTCGGCGCGCACACCGACAGCCCCAACCTGCGGGTCAAGCAGCAGCCCGACCGGTCGGCCGCCGGCTGGGCCGTCGTGGCGCTGGAGCCCTACGGCGGGGTCTGGCTGAACTCCTGGCTCGACCGCGACCTCGGCATCAGCGGCCGGCTGCTGGTCCGGTCGGGCGACGGGGTGGCCGAGCACCTGGTGCGCATCGACGAACCGATCCTCCGGGTGCCGCAGCTGGCCATCCACCTCGCCGAGGACCGCCGGTCGCTGACCCTCGACCCGCAGCGGCACGTCAACGCCGTGTGGGCCACCGGCGACGGGGCGGGCCGCTTCGTCGACCACGTCGCCGACACCGCGGGCGTGCCGGCGGGCGACGTCCTGGGCTTCGACCTGATGACCCACGACACCGCGCCGTCGCGGATCGTCGGCGCCGACGGCGGCATGCTCAGCGCGCCGCGGCTCGACAACCAGGCCACCTGCTATGCGGGCATGGCGGCGCTGCTGGGCGCGCAGCCGGGCGCCTCCGTTCCGGTGCTCGCGCTGTTCGACCACGAAGAAGTCGGATCGACGTCGGACCACGGTGCGCAGTCGACCCTGCTGACCACCGTGCTGGAGCGCATCGTGCTCGCCGCGGGCGGCGGCCGGGAGGATTACCTGCGGCTGCTGCCCGCCTCGGTGGTGGCGTCGGGCGACATGGCGCACGCCACCCATCCGAACTATCCCGAGCGGCACGAACCCGGCCACCCGATCGAGGTCAACGGCGGGCCGGTGCTCAAGGTGCAGCCGAACCTGCGCTACGCCACCGACGGCCGTTCGGCTGCGGCGTTCGCGCTGGCCTGCCGGCAGGCCGGGGTGCCGCTGCAGCGCTACGAGCACCGCGCCGATCTGCCCTGCGGCTCCACCATCGGGCCCATGACCGCCGCGAACACCGGCATCCCGACCGTCGACGTCGGTGCCGCGCAGCTGGCCATGCACTCGGCGCGCGAGCTGATGGGCGCCCACGACGTCGCCGCCTACGCCGCGGCGCTGCAGGCGTTTCTGTCACCGAGCTGACCCGGACACCCGCAACCTAGACTGTCGTGCGTGACGTCTGAGCTCACCAGGACCATCGACACGGTCGAGCGGGCCGCCGCCACCGCGGACCAGCCGCAGCCCTACCGCGAGCTCGGCCTCAAAGATGACGAGTACCAGCGCATCCGCGAGATCCTGGGTCGCCGGCCCACCGACGCCGAACTGGCGATGTACTCGGTGATGTGGAGCGAGCACTGCTCCTACAAGTCGTCGAAGGTGCATCTGCGATACTTCGGCGAGACCACCACCGACCAGATGCGCGCCGGGATGCTGGCGGGTATCGGCGAGAACGCCGGCGTCGTCGACATCGGCGACGGCTGGGCCGTCACGTTCAAGGTCGAGTCGCACAACCACCCGTCCTACGTCGAGCCCTACCAGGGCGCGGCCACCGGCGTCGGCGGCATCGTCCGCGACATCATGGCGATGGGCGCCCGCCCGGTCGCGGTGATGGACCAGCTGCGTTTCGGCGCCGCGGACGCCCCCGACACCCGCCGCGTGCTCGACGGCGTGGTGCGCGGCATCGGCGGCTACGGCAACTCGCTGGGCCTGCCGAACATCGGCGGCGAGACCGTGTTCGACGCGTCGTATGCCGGCAACCCACTGGTGAACGCACTGTGCGTCGGCGTGCTCCGCAAGGAGGATCTGCACCTGGCGTTCGCGTCGGGCACCGGAAACAAGATCATCCTGTTCGGCGCCCGCACCGGCCTCGACGGCATCGGCGGTGTCAGCGTGCTCGCATCGGACACCTTCAGCGGTGACGAGGGCGGCGGGCCCGGCCGCAAGAAGCTTCCCAGCGTGCAGGTGGGCGACCCGTTCATGGAGAAGGTGCTCATCGAGTGCTGCCTGGAGCTCTACGCCGCCGGCCTGGTGGTCGGCATCCAGGACCTCGGCGGCGCCGGGTTGTCCTGCGCCACCAGCGAACTCGCGTCGGCCGGCGACGGCGGCATGCACATCGAGCTCGACGCGGTACCGCTGCGCGCGAAGAACATGACGCCCGCGGAGATCCTGTCGAGCGAATCGCAGGAGCGCATGTGCGCGGTCGTCGCGCCGGCGAACGTCGAGCGGTTCCTCGACGTGTGCCGCAAGTGGGACGTGCTCGCGGCTGTGATCGGCGAGGTCACAGACGGTGACCGGCTGCGCATCACCTGGCGCGGCGAGACCGTCGTCGACGTGCCGCCGCGGACCGTCGCGCACGAAGGCCCGGTGTACCAGCGGCCCGTCGAACGGCCCGCCGACCAGGACGCGCTGAACGCCGACACCTCGGCGGCGCTGCCTCGCCCCGCCACCGGCGACGAGCTGCGGGCGACGCTGTTGGCCATGATCGGCAGCCCACACCTGTGTAGCCGCGGTTACATCACCGAGCAGTACGACCGCTACGTGCGCGGCAACACCGTGCTGGCCGAGTACGCCGACGCCGGCATGCTGCGCATCGACGAGCAGACCGGCCGGGGCGTCGCGGTGTCCACCGATGCGTCCGGGCGCTACACCCGGCTGGACCCGTACCGCGGCGCGCAGCTCGCGCTCGCCGAGGCCTACCGCAACGTGGCGGTCACCGGCGCCACCCCGGTCGCGGTGACGAACTGCCTGAACTTCGGTTCTCCGGAGGACCCGGCGGTCATGTGGCAGTTCTCGCAGGCTGTGCGCGGGCTCGCCGATGGCTGTGCGGCGCTGGGCATTCCGGTGACCGGCGGCAACGTCAGCTTCTACAACCAGACCGGTGCCACCGCGATCCTGCCGACGCCGGTGGTCGGGGTGCTCGGCGTCATCGACGACGTCCGGCGCCGCATCCCGACCGGGCTCGGCACCGAGCCGGGCGAGACGCTGCTGCTGCTCGGCGACACCCGCGACGAGTTCGACGGCTCGATCTGGGCGCAGGTCACCGGCGACCACCTCGGCGGGGTGCCGCCCGCCGTCGACCTGGCCCGCGAGAAGGTGCTCGCCGAGGTGCTCACGGCGGCGTCGCGCGACGGCCTGGTCTCAGCGGCCCACGACCTGAGCGAGGGCGGGCTGATCCAGGCGGTCGTGGAGTCGGCGCTGGCGGGCGAAACCGGTTGCCGCGTCCTCATTCCCGAGGGCGCCGATCCCTTCGTCACGTTGTTCTCCGAGTCGGCAGGCCGGGTGCTCGTCGCCGTGCCGCGGACCGAGGAGAGCCGCTTCCGGTCGATGTGCAAGGCGCGGGGCGTGCCGCTGACCCGCATCGGCGTCGTCGACCAGGGCTCCGACGCGGTCGATGTGCAGGGGCTGTTCACCGTCGCGCTGGCGGAGTTGCGGGCCACGTCGGAAGGCGTCCTTCCCGCGCTGTTCGGATGACCACCGAGGACGCGACGGCGACGACGGCAACTCCGGCCGCCGCTGAGACCGACGCCCGGCAGCGACACCGCGGTGCGTTCCTGCGGTGGGCGTGGAGCCTGCTGCGGCTCGACTTCGTCGGTATCCCGTTCGGGGCGTTGTTCTTCTGCCTGTCGCTGACGCCGTCGCTGTTGCCGCGTGACTGGCTCTTCCAGGGCCTGATCGGCGGCGTCAACGCCGCGATCGGCTACGGCCTGGGTGTCCTGGTCGGAAAGGTGTTGTTCGCGTTCGTGTTCCGCGACCGGGCGTGGTGGCCGCCGGCCGGCTGGGTGCTGTCGGTGCTGAAGGCCGGGGTCGTCGCGGTCTCGGCGGCGGCCTGCATCCTGATGCTCATCCCCGCCGCGCGCTGGCAGCGGCAGATCTCGCAGCTGATGGGCGTCGAAGGTCCGCAGACGCCGGGCTACCTGCGCACGGTCCTGGTCTCGGTGGCGGTCGGAGCGCTGGTGATCGGCATAGCGCGCGTGCTGCGCGACCTCAGCCGGCTGCTCACCCGGCTGTTCAAGCGTCGCTTCCACATGCACGACGAGGTGGCGCTGCTGTTCGGCGTCGCGATCGTCGTCGCGCTGGTGGTGATGCTCGTCAACGGTGTGCTCATCCGCGGCTTCTTCGCGGTGACCGCAGCGGCGGCACGGCCGCAGGACGAACAGACCCGGGCGGGCGTCACGCAGCCCACGGCGCCCGAAAGATCCGGCAGCCCGGCGTCGTTCGCGTCCTGGGACAGCCTCGGCTACCAGGGCCGCAACTTCGTCGCGGGCGGACCCAGCGTCGCCGACCTCACCGCGTTGAACGGCCCCGGGGCCCGCGAACCCGTCCGGATCTACGCCGGGCTGGGGACCGCGGACACCGACGAGGGTCGCATGAACACGCTGGTGCGTGAACTCGACCGCACCGGGGCCGCCGACCGCGAGATCCTGGTCATCTCGCCGACCACCGGGACGGGCTGGATCAACCCCGTCGCCGCGGCATCGCTGGAGATGATGTACAACGGCGACACCGCAATCGTGGGTTCGCAGTACTCCTACTTGCCGAGCTGGATCTCGTTCCTTGCCGATAAGGACAAGGCGGTCGCGGCCGGCCGACTGCTCGTGACCACCGTGCACCGCTGGTGGTCGGCGCTCCCCCCGGATCGACGGCCCCGCCTGGCGTTGTACGGCGAGAGCCTCGGATCGATGGCCGGGCAGGGCGCATTCGGCTTCCTGCCCGACATCTCCGAGCTGGGCTTCGACTCGGTGCTGTGGGTGGGGCCACCGAACGCCAGCTCGCTGTGGCGGGCGCTCACCGACCGGCGCGACCCGGGCACCTTCGAGGTCGAGCCGCGCTACGACGGCGGCCGCACCGTGCGCTTCAGCATGGGCGATCCGCCGTCGGAGATCGCGGCCGTCGCGAAGCCGCCGTGGCCGGGGACCCGCGTGCTCTTCCTGCAGCACCCGTCGGATCCGATCGTGTGGTGGTCGCCGGACCTGCTGTTCAAGAAACCCGACTGGCTCAAAGAGCCGGTACCGCCGGGGCGTTCGAGCGCGATGCGGTGGTATCCGATCGTCACCTTCTGGCAGGTCGGCGCAGACATGACCAACGCGGTCGGCGTGCCCGGCGGCCACGGCCACAACTACGGGCTGACGGTGCTCGACGGCTGGGCCGCGGTCGCGCCGCCCGCCGGCTGGACCGCCGCCGACACCGAGCGCGTGCGAGCCGTCCTGCAGCAGCGACAGTTCGGTTCGGCATGAAGGCGCGGCCTACCGCCGTCGCCCGCGCGCTGGCGCTCGCCGGGGGTCTTGCGGCGTTCGGTGTGGCCGTCAAGCCGCGGATCTCCGAGCGCTGGCGGCCGGTGATCTTCGCGGCGTGGGCCACCGCGCTGCTGCGGCTCACCCACTCGCGGCTCGGCCTGCGACCGCCCGAGCTGTGGCGCGGACTGCGCGTCGGGATCACGGCGGCCGCGCTGGTCGGCACCGGAGCCGCGGTCGCGGTGAACATCCCCGCCGTGCGCGCGGGTATGGCCGCGCGGGCCACGCCGCAGCCGGCCTGGGAGTGGCTGGTGGTCCGCATCCCGCTTGGCACCGCGTGGACCGAAGAGGTGGCGTTCCGCGGCGCGCTGGGATCGGTGGCCGAGGAGGCCTTCGGGCGCCGTGCCGGGCAGCTGGTCTCGGCGGCGGTGTTCGGGACCTGGCACATCGCCGATGCGCGCGCGGCGGGCGAATCCGTGATCGGCACCGTCGCGGTGACCGCGGTGGCGGGCTGGGTGTTCGCGGAGCTGCGCCGCGGCACCGGCAGCCTTGCGGCGCCGCTGCTCGCCCACCTCGCCGCCAACGAGGCGGGCGCCGTCGCGGCGCTGTGGGTGCGCGGGCGAGCCCGTCGGTAAGCGGTAGCCGGCTGTCACATGCGCCACACCCGTCGCTCGGCGGACCCAATCGTGCGAGTGCCCGCCTCCGAGCGACAACGAGCGGGGATAGGCGCGCTCCGCGTCGGTGTGGCGTCGCGACGACGCCCGTGCTCGTCGACGGACGGTTACGGACTCGCCCGCTCACTTGCACGCCTCGGTGTCGACTCTCACGCCTCGGCGCCGACGCTCACGCCTCGGTGTCGACGTGCACGCCTCGGCGTCGACTCTCACGCCTCGGTGTCGATCTCCACACGCCGGCGCTGAGCTCCACACCTGGGCTTCGACGTTCACCTCACGGCGGCCTGCGTCGGCGTGTCGTCGCCCACATGTGGAAGCGAACGCCGAGGTGTAGAAGTGAACGCCGAGGTGTGAAAGTGAACGCCGAGGCGTGGAGGTCAGTGGCCAAGCAGGGTAGTCGCCGCCTCGACAGACGCCCGGCTGTCGCTCAGAGGCGGGCAGTGCGGACATCGATCCGCGCTCGTGACGCCTGGGACAGCGGTGACGACCGGGCTCAAGTGCCACCTCGACGCTACGATGGCGGCGCCATGCCCCCTCGTTCGGTCGATCCCGCAGCGACCCGGGCCGCGGTGGCGGCGGTCGCGGACTGGCTGCACGACGACCGGCAGCCCACGCCGGGTCGCCCGGAGCTGGCGGCGGCGGTCCGGCTGACCGCCCGCACGCTCGCGCAGGCGGCACCGGGAGCCAGCGTCGAAGTGCGGGTCGCGCCGTTCGTCGCGGTGCAGTGCGTCCCCGGCCCGCGGCACACCCGCGGCAATCCGCCCAATGTCGTCGAGGCCGATCCGCGGACCTGGCTGCTGCTGGCGACGGGCTTGCTGACCGTCGAGGACGCCGCGGCCGACCACTTGACGATGTCGGGCTCGCGGGCGGGCGAGATCGCGCGGTGGCTACCGGTCGTGCCGCTGTAGCGGCTCGCTGAACAAGCTCGCTGAACGAGGAAGGCCTCGCGTCAAGTCACCCCTAAACGCGCAGCTGCTGCCCGGAGTGGTTAACGCCCGGAAATAGCGGAAGCCCGATGGACGTTGTGTGCGGTGGCACCGTCGCACGATGCATGAATAGTCGAGTGGGCGCCGTAGACTCACAGACGCCGACCCCCTCTTTTTCGCGAGGAGCAGCCCGCACCGTGACCTGTGCATCGCCGGAGCACGACGTAGCCAACTCGCACGACGTAGACAACCCGCCCCGCGAAGAATGCGGCGTCTTCGGCGTCTGGGCGCCGGGCGAGGAGGTCGCCAAGCTCACCTACTACGGCCTGTACGCCCTGCAGCACCGCGGGCAGGAGGCGGCGGGCATCGCGGTCGCCGACGGCTCGCAGGTGCTGGTGTTCAAGGACCTCGGCCTCGTCAGCCAGGTGTTCGACGAGCAGACGCTGGCCGCCATGCCCGGCCACGTCGCCGTCGGGCACTGCCGCTACTCCACCACCGGGTCCACGACCTGGGAGAATGCGCAGCCGGTGTTCCGCAACACCGCCGCCGGCACCGGCGTCGCGATCGGCCACAACGGCAACCTCGTCAACACCACCGAGCTCGCCGCCCGTGCGCGCGACGCCGGGCTGCTCAACCCGCGGGTGCCCGGCGCCGCCACCACCGACTCCGACATCCTCGGCGCGCTGCTCGCGCACGGCGCCGCCGACGCCACCCTGGAGCAGGCCGCCCTAGAACTGCTGCCGACCGTCCGCGGCGCCTTTTGCCTGACGTTCATGGACGAGAACACGCTGTACGCGGCGCGCGATCCGTACGGCGTGCGGCCGCTGTCGCTCGGCCGGCTGGACCGCGGCTGGGTCGTGGCGTCCGAGACCGCGGCGCTGGACATCGTCGGCGCCTCCTTCGTCCGCGACATCGAGCCCGGCGAGCTGCTGGCGATCGACGCCGACGGCGTGCGGTCCACCCGCTTCGCCAACCCGCAGCCCAAGGGCTGCGTCTTCGAGTACGTCTACCTCGCCCGTCCCGACAGCGTCATCGGCGGCAGATCCGTGCACTCCACGCGCGTCGACATCGGCCGCCGGCTGGCGCGGGAGTGCGCCGTCGATGCCGACCTCGTCATCGGGGTGCCCGAGTCCGGCACGCCCGCGGCCGTCGGTTACGCCCAGGAGTCCGGCATCCCGTTCGGGCAGGGGCTGATGAAGAACGCCTACGTCGGGCGCACGTTCATCCAGCCGTCGCAGACCATCCGCCAGCTGGGCATCCGGCTGAAGCTGAACCCGCTCAAGGAAGTGATCCGCGGGAAACGGCTTGTGGTGGTGGACGATTCGATCGTGCGCGGCAACACCCAGCGCGCGCTGGTGCGGATGCTGCGCGAAGCCGGCGCGCTGGAGGTTCACGTCCGGATCGCCTCGCCGCCCGTCAAGTGGCCGTGCTTCTACGGCATCGACTTCGCCTCACCCGCCGAGCTGATCGCCAACGCCGCCAACACCGCCGGCGACGACCACCGGGAGATGCTCGACGCGGTGCGGCACGCCATCGGCGCCGACACGCTGGGCTACATTTCGCAGAAGGGCATGATCGCCGCCACCGAGCAGCCGACGTCGCGGCTGTGCTCGGCCTGCTTCGACGGCAACTATCCGATCGAGTTGCCGGGCGAATCGGCGCTGGGCAAGAACGTGATCGAACACATGCTCGCCACCGCGGCGCGCACCGGGCTGCCGCTGCAGGACGTCAACGACAACGCGTCGGCGCTGCGGCGGCCGTAGCTCAGCGGTCGCGCAGCACCGAGTCGAGCAGCCGCCGGAACGCGAGGCGGTGCAGCGGCAACAATGAGTACCAGTACGCCAGCCCACCCAGGCCGTGCGGCACGAACGTAACGCGCTGCTCGTAGCGGGCGCCGCCGTCGTCCGGAGTCACCCGGAGCTCCAGCCACGCCTCACCCGGCCCGAAGCCCGTAGCGCGCATGCGTATCCGGCTGCCGTGCTCGTGCGCCTCCACGGTCCACCGCCGTGCGGAGACGCCCAGCGGATAACTGAACCAGCCGCCGGGCTGTTGGGTGGCTGCCTCGATCGCCTTCCACACCCGGTCGGGGCTCGCCGAGGTGACGGCCGAACGCACGTCACGGAAGACCGTTTCACCGGCCCACGCCGGGTCGCTCGGCAGCCGGTCCGCCGGTGCCGCCCTGGTGGGATCGGGTTCGAGATCCCCGGTCCGCATGCTGCGCAGCGCGGCCTCGACGGCCTCGCGGTACGGGGTGAGACCCCCCGGCGGCGGCGGGATGACGGCGTCGATGTCGTGTTCGCTCGCCACCGCGTCGCACTCCAGCGATTCGATGAGCGGACCGGCGAGCCCGGGCGGGATCGGCGTGACGAGACCGATCCACCGGCTCGCCAGCGACGGCGTCAGCCACGGCAGCACCACGAACCGTCGGGGCCGCAGCCGTGCCGCCTCGGCGTACACCTGCATCATGTCGCCGTATTCGAGCACGTCGGGGCCGCCGATGTCCCAGGTCCGCGACTCGGGCACCGCCGCCGACGCGGCGCCGGTGAGGTAGTGCAGCGCGTCGTCGATCGCGATGGGCTGGATCTTGTTGTGCACCCACTTGGGCGTCGTCATGACCGGCAGCCGGTCGGTGAGGTGACGGATCATCTCGAACGACGCCGATCCGGCGCCGACGACCACGCCGGCCTGCAGCACCACGGTCTCGATGCCGGACTCGAGCAGGATGTCGCCCACCTGAGTGCGCGACGCCAGATGATCGGAGAGCTTGGTGTCCTTCGGATGCAGCCCGCCGAGGTAGACGATGCGGCGCACGCCCGTGCGGCGGGCCGCGGCGACAACGTTCTCGGCAGCGCGCCGCTCGGCGTCCACGAAGTCCTTCGAGGACCCCATCGAGTGCACCAGGTAGTAGACGACGTCGACGCCGTCGAAGGCCTTGACCAGCGAGTCGGCGTCGTCGAGGTCACCGGGGACCACCTCGACGTCGGAGCGCCACGGCGCGTCGGCCAGCTTCTCCGGTGTACGCGCCATCGCGCGGACGGTGTAACCCGCCGCGAGCAGGTGGGGGACCAACCGGCCGCCGATGTAGCCCGTCGCGCCGGTGACCAGGCACCGCGTGTCCTGCGCGTTCAACCGTGACTCCCTCCGTCGTCCGCTCGTAGGCCTATTCGGAGCGAGACGCGGTGCGGATTGCCCCGTGCGGCCCCGCGGCAAACGTCCGTTCGACGGGGCGCCGGGTGAACATGTGCTGCGGTGTGCTGCGTGCCCCCGCCGGCCCGCACCGCTACCGGTACCCTTGTGCGCGATGACGGACTGCACCGATCGAATGAGTGCGCGGTGAAAGACCCCGCGGACTTCGGCGCCTCCTACGCCGCTGCCGGGGTCGACATCGCAGCCGGGGACCGCGCCGTCGAACTACTCAAACCGCTCGCCGCCAGGGCCACCCGCCCCGAGGTCATCGGCGGACTCGGGGGGTTCGCCGGGCTGTTCGCGCTCAAGGGCGGCTACCGCGAACCCGTGCTCGCCGCGTCCACCGACGGTGTGGGCACCAAGGTCGCGATCGCCCAGGCGATGGACAAGCACGACACGGTCGGCATCGACCTGGTGGCGATGGTGGTCGACGACCTGGTGGTGTGCGGCGCCGAGCCGCTGTTCCTGCAGGACTACATCGCGGTGGGGCGGACGGTTCCGGAGCGGATCGCCGCGATCGGTAGCGGCATCGCCAACGGCTGCGTGCAGGCCGGGTGCGCGCTCCTGGGCGGCGAGACCGCCGAGCATCCGGGCCTGATGGACCCCGACGCGTACGACATCTCGGCCACCGGCGTCGGCATCGTCGAAGCCGATGACGTGCTGGGCCCCGACCGGGTGCGCCCGGGCGACGTGGTCATCGCGATGGCCGCCAGCGGGCTGCACTCCAACGGCTATTCGCTGGCGCGCCACGTGCTGCTGGAGATCGGCCACATGAACCTCGCCGGCCACGTCGAGGAGTTCGGCCGCACGCTAGGCGAGGAATTGCTGGAGCCCACCCGCATCTACGCCAAGGACTGCCTCGCGCTGGCCGCAGACACCGAGGTGCGGACGTTCTGCCACGTCACCGGCGGCGGGCTGGCCGGCAACCTGGAGCGGGTGGTGCCGACGGGGCTGCGCGCCGAGCTCGACCGCGGGACGTGGACGCCGGCGCCGGTGTTCGCCATGATCGCCCATCGCGGCCGCATCGATCCCGAGGAGATGGAGCGGACGTTCAACATGGGCGTCGGGATGGTGGCCGTCGTGAGCCCGGCCGACACCGATCGGGCGCTGGCCATCCTGACGGCCCGGCACGTCAATTGCTGGGTACTGGGAACGATCGAGAAGGGGCACCGCGACGCTGCGCGGGCCGAGCTCGTGGGACGCCACCCCCGCTTTTAGCGCGGAATCGACGCGGTAGAAATGTCAGCGACGCCAGTCGTCGTCGTCGTCCCAGCCATCGGGCACACCGACATCGGCGGAGTCCGCCCCCGCCAGTTCCTTTTGGAGACGCTCGAAATCGGTCTGCGGCGAGCTGTACTTCAACTCACGTGCAACCTTGGTCTGCTTCGCCTTTGCCCGGCCGCGGCCCATGGGGGAACCCCCTCGCGCAATAACGGAGCGGCCCGATGAGGGGCGGCTCCGATATGAGTGTCTGTTTGTTAGTCCTGCCAACACTTTAGCGTGCTGACGCCCGATCTGCTGGCACGGCCTGGGGATGCGGCGCAGGTCACCGCGTGACGCCTCGCAGCCGGTCGACCGCGAGCCGGCCGGCGCCCACGCCGTCGTCGCCGGGCACGGTGTCGGGGTCGATGACCAGCTCGGCGACCACCTCGCCGCCGCTGGTGAGCGCAGTGTCGGCGGGGATGCCCCGCTTGACCAGCGCGAGCGCAATGGGCCCGAGGTCGACGTGGTCGACGACGGTGCCGAGTCGGCCGACGGTGCGACCGCCCGCCAGCACCGGATCCCCGGGCGCCGGCCGACGCCCGTCACCGGCGGAGCCGTCGAGGTGGGTGAGCACCAGCATCCGCGGCGGCTTGCCGAGGTTGTGCACCCGGGCGACGGTCTCCTGGCCGCGGTAGCAGCCCTTGTCCAGGTGGACGGCCGGGCCGATCCAGCCGACCTCGTGGGGAATGGTCCGGTCGTCGGTGTCGACGCCCAACCGCGCGCGCACGGCCGCCGCGCGGTGCGCCTCGTAGGCCCACACCCCGGCCGGTCGGACGCCGGCGTCCGCCAGCCGCCGGCGCAGGTCGGCGATCCGGTCGTGCGGGGCGAGCACGTCCACCGCGGCGCCGGGTCCGCCGGCCGCGACCGGCATGCCGCGCACCAGGCCACCGTCGGCGGTTTCGACGGCCACCAACGGCGCCGGCAGCGCCCCGACGCCGAGCGCCTCGCGGACGGCGGGCTCGTGCAGCGCCGGCCCGAGCAGCGACAGCACACCGTAGGCCGCGGCCGTCACCGTGACATCCGACCAGAACACCATGCGCTGCAGGTAGCCGAGCAGTGGCGCACCCCGCCACGGCTCGGTGTCGAGATAGGTGGTGCCGCCGGATTCCGTCTGCCACCAGTGGTCCTCCACCCGACCCTGCCCGTCGAGGCTCAGGTTCTGCACCGCCGTGCCGTCGGCTTGGCCGCTGACGTGCTGGGACGAGATGGTGTGCAGCCAACTCAATCGCTCGCCGCCGGTCAGCGTGATCACCGCGCGATGCGAGCGGTCGACGGCCACGGCGTCGGTCAGCGCGGCGCGCTGCTCGCCCAGCGGATCGCCGTAGTGCCACACCGCGCCCGCGTCTGGGCTCGAGTCGGGAGCGGGGACGGCATGAGGGGAGGTCGACACACCTCAACTCTACGACCGGGCGTCACGGCTACCCTTGCTGCGCGTGACCGGTATTCGCGTGGTGGTGACGGCCGACGGCGAGAGCTGCGATCCATCCGCTCCGCTGCTGCACGCCGACGATCTGGCGGCGGTGCGCGGCGACGGGGTGTTCGAGACGCTGCTCGTCCGGGACGGCCGACCGTGCCGGCTCGACGCGCATCTGCACCGGCTCGGCCGGTCGGCGGACCAGCTGGAGCTGCCGGCGCCGGACCTCGACGCCTGGCGGCGCGCCGCCCTGCTGGCCGCCGACCGGTGGGCGCGCTGCGACGACGGCGACGGCGCCCTGCGGCTGGTTTACAGCCGCGGCCGGGAGAGCGGCGGACCACCGACCGCCTACCTGACCGTCGCGGCCGTGCCCGAGCGGGTGCACGCCGTGCGGCGCGATGGGCTGGCGGCGCTGACACTCGATCGTGGACTGGCGACGTCGGCGTCGGATGCGCCGTGGCTGCTCGCCGGCGCCAAGACGCTGTCGTACGCGGTGAACATGGCGGCGCTGCGCTACGGCGCCGCGCGCGGCGCCGGGGACGTCGTGTTCGTCAGCTCCGACGGCTACGTCCTGGAAGGTCCGCGCTCGACCGTCGTGATCGCCCTCGGCGAAACGCTGGTGACGCCGCCGCCCACGCAGCCGATCCTGCACGGCACCACCCAGCGGGCGCTGTTCGACGTCGCCACCGCCGCCGGTCACCCGTGCGAGTACCGGCCACTGCGCGTCGCCGATCTCGTTGCGGCAGAAGGGGTTTGGCTGGTATCGAGCATTACGCTGCAGGCGCGGGTGCACACGCTCGACGGTGAGCCGCTGCGTCCGGCACCGCTGACGCCGCGGTTCGCCGAACTCGTCGACGCGGCGGTCGCCGGGGCGTAAATCGGTTGTCGGCCGCCGCTTCCGCGGGTACCTTCGCTGGTACACGGGAAAGGAGGTGGTCCGGGAAATTGTGTGACTTATGGACTCGTGAGGTGACTGCCGGCTAGCAGCCGCCGCGAGGAATCACTGAGCGTGTTGGCGCTGGCGAATTCCCCGCAGTCACCCGGCCCCCGAGCCCTCATCGTTTGTCCAGATGAGACGTACGGCTCGGGGGCCGCTTCATGTTCGGGGGTCAGATCCGCGACGGACCGCGTGCTCAGCCGACGTGGCGGGACAACCGCGCCGACAGGTGCGGCACCAGGCCGCCGTCGGCGTCGACGCGCTCCTCGACGTAGGCGAGATCGCCGCCCTCGACGATGCCGTAGAGCCGCTTGGCGCCGCCCACGAGCACGCCGGACCGGCTGCGCGCCAGCGCATCGGTGACCAGCTCCCACGACAGCTGGTTGCGGGGCCGGCCGTAGAACAACTCGACGTAGCCGGCCGAATGCGCGAGCAGGAGTTCGATGGCCTGCGACTCGCTGGGATCGGCCGGGTCGACGACGAACCGCCAGTACCCGGTTTCCCGCAGGTCCGGCTGCTGATAGTCGCCCTGCTCGGAGAGCCGCCAGGACCGGGCTTCCCAGTTCAGGTAGTCGCCGCCGTCGTGCGACACGATGATCTGCTGGCCGAACCGGTAGTCGCCGCGGGCGTCGTGGCCTTCGCCCTCGCCCCGCCACACCCCCACCAGCGGCAGCAGCGCGAGCAGCGCGTCGTGCAGATCGGCGCCTTGGCGCAGGTTGGCGGTGTCGGCGGGCAGCGGAAGGTCGTCGAATACCGGGATGTTGCGGCCGGCCGTGGCCTTGGCGCGCTCGGCGGCCGCCGCGACCGCGCGGTCGCCGGATCCGGGCGTCGGTTCGCCCGAGGTCACGACTCGTCGGTGATCAGCCGGTAGACGGCGTACAGCGCGAACCAGGTGATGACCACGGTGCACGCGACCAGCAGGAGTTCGTAGAAGAGGACCACGACCCCAGTCTAACCGCCGGTCGGCTCAGGCTGAGCTCGCCTTGCCCAGCTCCTTGGCGCTAGGCGACCTTGACGTCCACCTCGTGGATGCCGGCGCCGTTCGGCGCGACCACCGCATCGCCGTTGCCGACCTTCGACAGCGCCCGCAGCGTCCAGGTGCCCGGCGCGGCGAAGAACCGGAAGTCGCCGGTGGCCGACGCGACGACCTCGGCGGTGAACTCGTCGGAGGCGTCGAGGAGCCGCACGAACGCCCCGCCCACCGCCTGACCGGAACCGTCGACCACCCGACCGGTGATGACGGTCTCCTTCTCCAGGTCGACGCTGGCCGGCAGGGTCTGGCCTTGTTTCGGTGCAGAGCACATAGTTACTTTCCCAACTCGATCGGGGCGCCCACCAGGGAGCCGTATTCCGTCCAACTGCCGTCGTAGTTCTTCACATTCCGGTGGCCCAGCAGTTCTTGCAGGACGAACCAGGTGTGCGACGAGCGCTCGCCGATGCGGCAGTACGCGATGGTCTCCTTCTCGCCGTCGAGGCCGGCGTCGGCGTACAGCTTCGCCAGCTCCTCGTCGGACTTGAAGGTGCCGTCGTCGTTCGCCGCCTTGCTCCACGGCACGTTGATCGCGGTGGGGATGTGCCCGGGCCGCTGGCTCTGCTCCTGCGGCAGGTGCGCCGGCGCCAGGATCTTGCCGGAGAACTCGTCGGGGGAGCGCACGTCGACGAGGTTCTTCTCGCCGATGGCCGCGATCACCTCGTCGCGGAAGGCGCGGATCGCGTTGTTCGGCGGCTTCGCGGTGTAGGACGTCGGCTTGCGGGTGACGGGCTCCGTCGACAGCGGGCGGTTGTCCAGCTCCCACTTCTTGCGGCCGCCGTCGAGCAGCTTGACCTTCTCGTGGCCGTACAGCTTGAAGTACCAGTAGGCGTAAGCCGCAAACCAGTTGTTGTTGCCGCCGTACAGGATCACCGTGTCGTCGTTGGAGATGCCGCGGTCGGAGAGCAGCTTCGAGAACTGCTCGGCGTCGACGAAGTCGCGGCGCACCGGGTCCTGCAGGTCGGTCTTCCAGTCCAGCCGCACCGCGCCCTCGATGTGGCCGGTGTCGTAGGCGCTGGTGTCCTCGTCGACCTCGACGAAGACGGTGTTCGGCGCGTGCAGGTTCTGCTCGGCCCAGTCAGCGGTGACCAGGACGTCGGAGCGGGCCATGGAAGGGTCCTTTCGGAGAGGGGTCGTTCGACGGTCAGGCGAGGGACGGCGACCGTCGGAAGCGGACGAACAGCGGATAGAGGCGGCAGCCCAGGCAGATGCCGAACGCCGCGTTGAGGAAGGCCGCGACGAGCGCGAACGCCGTCGCGACCACACCGACGAGGAAGGCGCCGGCCGCGAAGCCGGCCGTGGCGACCGCCGCGAACACCAGCCCGACCAGCTGGGCGAAGCGCAGCGGCGCGGTGGGTTCGGTCTCGGTCACCGGCCCGAGCCGCGGGGCGACGACGCGGGCGTACACCGCGCCGTAGGGGTGGCGGCGCGGTCCGGCGGCGGCGCCGACGGCGAAGACCACCGCCTGCGCGCCGAGGATCACCGCGGCCGCCGTGGCATCGACACCGGCGACGAGCAGACCGGCGAGCAGGACGGCGCTGGTCACCCAGGCAGCAAAGCGCGGACCACGGACGTCGACCTCTGCCGATCGGGTACTGCGGGACATGATGGTGCTCCTGTTGGAATGGGCTGAGGGGCAGGCCGGACGGACTGCGCTCCGCGCGCGCTCGCGCCGGATCAGCGACAACGACAACAGCAACAACCCGCGACGCGGCACAGGTCGACTGCGCGGCGCTTGGTGAGCATCAGCTCAAGGCGGGCGAACACGGCGCCCACCATACCCAATGACAGCCTGCTCAGGCCAATAACGGCGCCAACGCCGCCCGCAGGTCAGCGGCCTTCAGCGAGCCGTTCGCCCGGTAGCGCTGCCGGCCGTCGGCGTCGAACACCAGGGTGGTCGGCAGCGACAGCACCGAGAATCGGCGGGCCGCATCGGGGTCGGCGTCGATGTCGATCTCGATGTGCGCCACGCCACCGAGCTCGGTCGTCACCGCCTCGATCACCCGACGCACCCCCGCGCACGGCCCGCACCACGCCGCGGTGAAGTGCACGACGGTCGGGCCGGTATCCGAGAGGCCGAGGTCACCGGTGTCGACCGCCCGCACCGCGGCAGCGGGCCGCAGCACGCCGTTGCGCCGGGTGGCCACCACCCCGAGCGCCGCCGCCACCGCCAGGGCAGCGATCGCGCCGACCACGACGGTCCACTGCGCCGTCACGGCTGCCGGAACTCGTCGAGTCGCAGGGCGCGCCGGGTGGCGATGCCCTCGATGATCACGTCGGAGCCGCGCACGCCCTGGCTCGTCGGCGGGATGCCGAACGGCAGCCGCTGGCCGGGCAGCGCCGTGCTGAACGCCGCCAGCACCGCGGCGCGGTCCGCGTCGGACACCTCGCGGCTCGCGGTGCCGGGCCCGGTGAGGACGTCGGTGCCGGTGAACACCAGCGTGGTCTGGTCGGGCCCGGCCATGGACAGATCGACCGACACGCTCACCCGCTCGTCGAGGCCGGCCGAGCGCGGAGTGCCGGTGAACACCAGGCCGCGGCTGCCGGAGATGCCCGACTCCGTGGTGCCGCCGGTCGCGTCGTTCGTGTCGGCCGACGGTGCCTCCACCATCAGATCGGTGATGCCCATGAAACGCCCGACATGACGGGAGTCGATGATGATGCGGCTCTCGACCTTCTCGACCGGCAGCACCGCGTCCGGCCGGATCAGCCACGACGAGGTGTGCAGGTCGATCGAGTGCAGCGTCGCCTCCAGCGAACACCGGCCGACCACCGGCGCATCCACCGCCGCGGCGCGCAGCTCCACCTCGCCGTACCGGTGGTCCGCGGCCTGCGTCGTGAACGGGAACCCGAGGATCGCGACGGTGGGATCCGCCGTCAACCCCGCCTCCGTGCGCAGGGTCCGCGACAGCCGGTACTCGGCGTAGATCGCGGCGCCGAAGTCGGCGCCCACCACCGCGACGATCGCCGCCAGCAGCGTCGCACCCACCGAGATCGCCAGCGTCCGCACCCGCACATTGTCGCCGACCGCGCCGCACCGCACTGCCCGGGCACCGCAGAACTGCTGGTCACGCGTTATCGTGGGGGAATTCGTCGTCTGGTTCCGGGAGTACATCGGCCGTACGCCCGGACGTCGGACACCCGATGCGCTGGAGGCTGCATTGGACCTTTTGCTCCTGACGGTCGATCCGCAACCGGAGAACGTGCTGCCGTCGTTGTCGCTGCTGCCGCACACCGTCCGAACCGCCCCCAGCGAGGTGTCGTCGCTGCTGGAGGCGGGTTCGGCCGACGTCGCGATCGTCGACGCCCGCACCGACCTCGCGGCCGCCCGCGGGCTGTGCCGGCTGCTCGGCACCACGGGAACGTCGGTGCCGGTCGTCGCGGTGGTCACCGAGGGCGGGCTCGTCGCGGTCAACATCGAGTGGGGTCTCGACGAGATCCTGCTGCCCTCCACCGGCCCCGCCGAGATCGACGCCCGGTTACGCCTCGTGGTCGGGCGCCGCGGCGGCGCCGCGAACCAGGAAAACGCCGGCAAGGTGACGCTCGGCGAGCTGGTCATCGACGAGGGCACCTATACCGCCCGGCTGCGGGGCAAGCCGCTCGACCTCACCTACAAGGAGTTCGAGCTGCTCAAATACCTCGCGCAGCACGCGGGCCGCGTCTTCACCCGCGCCCAACTGCTGCAGGAGGTGTGGGGCTACGACTTCTTCGGCGGCACCCGGACCGTGGACGTCCACGTCCGCCGGCTGCGCGCCAAACTCGGCAGCGAACACGAGGCGCTGATCGGCACCGTGCGCAATGTCGGCTACAAGGCGGTCCGGCCGGCCCGGGGCCGCGCGGCGTCGGCGGCCGACGACTTCGACGACGACGAGGACTTCGGCCCCGACGAGCTGCCGGAGGACCTGCCCGACGCGCTGCGCGGGCCGGATCCGTTGCGCGCGCGGTGACCGCGGTCGATTGGCGCGACGCGCTCTCGGACGCACAGCGGGAGCGGGTCACCGAAGTCATCGCGGCGGCGCGCGACACCGACGGCGTCGCCCCGGTGGGCGAGCAGGTGCTGCGCGCGCTGCGGACACAGCACACCGCCCACCTGCTGGCCACCGACGGGAACGACGTCGTCGGCTACCTGAACCTCGCAGCGGCCGACGGCGACGACCCGGCGATGGCTGAGCTCGTCGTGCATCCGGCGGCGCGCCGCCGCGGCACCGGGACCGCACTGCTGCGGGCGGCGCTGGCCCGCGGCGGGCCCGGTACGCGGGCGTGGGCGCACGGCACCCTGCCGGCCGCCCGCGGGCTGGCGGCGGCGCTGGATTTGGTGGCGGTCCGCGAGCTGCTGCAGATGCGCCGGCCGCTCTCGGAGTTGCCGCCCGTCGACGAACCGGCCGGGGTGATGCTGCGCACCTACCGCGGGCCGGAGGACGACGCCGAGCTCCTGCGGGTGAACAACGCCGCGTTCGCCTGGCACCCGGAGCAGGGCGGCTGGACCGACGCCGACCTCGACGAGCGGCGCGGCGAGCCGTGGTTCGACCCGGACGGGCTGTTCCTGGCGTTCGACCGCGACACCGGCGCGCTGCTCGGCTTCCACTGGACGAAGGTGCATACCGTGCCCCGCGGCGATGTCCGCGGCCCCGCGCTGGGCGAGGTGTACGTCGTGGGCGTCGATCCGGCAGCGCAGGGCCGGCGGCTCGGCCACTACCTCACGCTCGTCGGATTGCACCACCTCGCAACGGTTCTCGCACCGGCCGACGATCCGACCGTCATGCTCTACGTCGAATCCGACAACGCCGCGGCGGTGCGCACCTACCAGCGGCTGGGCTTCACCGTCTTCGCGGTCGACACCGCCTACGCCGCCCGCGGCGATCACTGAGCGCTGTTCACCCGTCGTTCACCTGGCATAGCACAAGCGGCCACTCCGGCCGCTTAGCTTCGGCGTGCAACGGCTCTTCCAGCAATCCGGAAAGTGAGACAGGTGAAGCGCAACAGCTTGGGTACGGCGTTCCTCGCGACGTTGTCCGCGGCGACGATGGCGGCGGCCCTGACCGCCTGCGGCAGCGACAACAACGCCGGCGGGTCCGGCGCCTCCGGCGACGCCAACTGTGACGGCAAGGACAAGCTGACCGCGGAGGGCTCGTCGGCCCAGAAGAACGCCATGGACGGCTTCATCGCCGCGTGGGGGCAGGCCTGCCCGGGCAAGACGCTGGAATACAACGCCACCGGCTCCGGCACGGGCCGCAACCAGTTCATCGCCGGCAACGTCGACTTCGGTGGCTCCGACTCCCCGCTCGCCGAGAACCAGGTGCAGCCGGCCGCGCAGCGCTGTGGCGGCAACCCGGCATGGAACCTGCCGGTGGTGTTCGGCCCGGTCGCGCTGGTCTACAACGTCGAGGGCGTCGACGGCCTGGTGCTGAACGCCGACGTGATCGCCCGGATCTTCAACGGCGGCATCAAGACC
This sequence comes from Mycobacterium sp. MYCO198283, assembly GCF_021213805.1. Taxonomy (GTDB): domain Bacteria; phylum Actinomycetota; class Actinomycetes; order Mycobacteriales; family Mycobacteriaceae; genus Mycobacterium. The sequence continues at coordinate 597,075 of NZ_JAJQJI010000001.1, read as the reverse complement.
TGGAACGACCCGGCCATCGCGGCGCTCAACGCCGGCAAGTCGCTGCCCAGCCAGCCGATCGTGCCGATCTTCCGCACCGGCGAGTCGGGCACCACCGACAACTTCCAGAAGTACCTCGCGGCGGCGGCGCCGCAGTCCTGGACGCAGGGTGCCGGCAGCACCTTCAACGGCGGCGTCGGCGAGGGTGCGAACGGCTCAGCCGGCGTGCAGCAGGCCGTGGCCGGTTCCGCGGGCTCGATCGGCTACGTCGAGAAGAGCTACGTCGGCAATCTCAGCGCGGCGCAGATCGACACCGGCAGCGGTGCGGTCGAGCTCACCGACGAGACCGCCGGCAAGGCCATCAGCGCGGCGAAGTTCGCCGGTGAGGGCAACGACCTGGTGCTGGACCTGAAGTCGCTGTACGCCACCAAGGAGCCCGGGGCCTACCCGCTGGTGCTGGCCACCTACGAGATCGTGTGCTCGAAGGGGTACGACGCCGAGACCGCCGCGGCCGTCAAGTCGTTCCTCAAGGTGGCGGCCGGACAGGGTCAGGCGTCGCTGTCCGCGGCGGGTTACGTGCCGCTGCCCGACGCGTTCAAGCAGCGCCTCGTCACCGCCATCGACGCCATCTCGGCCTGACGGATCTCGGCGGTGGTTCGGAGCGCGGCGCAGTACCCGGCGTCACATCGCGTGGCGCCGGGTCGGCGCGCGACAATGGATGTCGGCCGATGACCGATAGGGTTGATGCTGAGGTGACGACTCCGAATCCGCTCGGCGCCGGCTCGGGTGAGGCGCTCGCAGTGCCGATCCCCGAACCGACGCCGACCCCCACAGATCCGTCGAGAAACGCCAGCGAGCGACTCGGCGATCGGGTGTTCCGCGGGTTGGCCGAGAGCGCGAGCATCTTCGTCGTCGTGCTCATCGGCGCCATCGGCTTCTTCCTGGTGTGGCGGGCCGTTCCGGCGCTGCGCCGCAACGAGGAGAACTTCTTCACCTTCGGTGGCAACTGGATCACCACCGACACCTCGGCCATGCATTTCGGCATCCTCGACCTACTGCAGGTGACGGTGTTCGTGTCGGTGTTCGCCCTGCTGCTCGCGATGCCGGTGGCCCTGGGCATCGCCATCTACCTGACGCAGTACGCCTCCAAGCGGGTAGCCGGACCGCTCGCCTACCTCGTCGACCTGCTCGCCGCGGTGCCCTCGATCATCTACGGCGTCTGGGGCCTGTACGTGCTGGCGCCGGTCATCACGCCGTTCGCGGAGTGGCTCAACGAGCACTTCGGCTGGATCTTCCTGTTCTCGACGGGCACGGTCTCGGTGTCCGGCGGCGGCACCGTCTTCACCGCCGGCATCGTGCTCGCGGTCATGATCCTGCCGATCATCACCGCCGTGACCCGCGAGGTGTTCATGCAGACGCCGCGCGGACAGATCGAGGCCGCGCTCGCGTTGGGCGCCACGCGCTGGGAGGTGGTGCGCACCACCGTGTTGCCGTTCGGGAAGTCCGGCTACATCAGCGGCGCGATGCTCGGCCTCGGCCGCGCGCTCGGCGAGACCATCGCGCTGCTCATCATCCTGCGCGGCACCCAGCAGGCGTTCGGCTGGTCGCTGTTCGACGGCGGCTACACGTTCGCCAGCAAGATCGCGTCCTCGGTCGCGGAGTTCAACGACGAATACAAGGCCGGCGCGTACATCGCCGCCGGCCTCGTGCTGTTCGTCCTCACGTTCCTCGTCAACTCGCTGGCCCGCGCCGCGGTCGCCGGAAAGGCCGTCACGTGACCTCGACGCTCGACCGGCCCGTCAAGGCGCCCACGTTCCAGGGGCTGTCCACCCGGCGCAAGATCACCAACAACGTCGCCACGGTGCTGGTCACCGCGTCCGTGCTCGTCGCGCTGGTGCCGCTCGTGTGGGTGCTGTGGACCGTCGTCAGCAAGGGCGTCGGCATCGTGCTGAGCCAACAGTGGTGGTTCAACTCCCAATCCGGCATGACGGCCTTCCTCCCCGGCGGCGGCGTCTACCACGCGCTGATCGGTACGCTGCTGCAGGGCCTGGTGTGCGCGGTGATCTCGATCCCGGTCGGCGTGTTCGTCGCGATCTACCTCGTCGAGTACGGCGGCAACTCCCGGCTCGCCCGCACCACCACCTTCATGGTCGACATCCTCACCGGCGTGCCGTCGGTGGTGGCGGCGCTCTTCATCTACGCGCTGTGGGTGGCCACGCTGGGCTTCCCGCGCAGCGGCTTCGCCGTATCGCTGGCGCTGGTGCTGCTGATGGTGCCGGTGATCGTCCGCGCCACCGAGGAGATGCTGCGCATCGTGCCGATGGACCTGCGGGAGGCCAGCTATGCGCTCGGCGTCCCGAAGTGGAAGACCATCGCCCGCATCGTCGTCCCGACCGCGCTGTCGGGGATCGTCACCGGGATCATGCTGGCGCTGGCCCGCGTGATGGGCGAGACGGCTCCGCTGCTGATCCTCGTGGGCTACGCGTCGTCGATCAACTTCGACCTGTTCAACGGCTTCCAGGGCTCGCTGCCGGGCATGATGTACGACCAGACGCAGGCCGGCGCGGGCGTCAACGCCATCCCGACCGACCGGCTGTGGGGCGCCGCCCTGACACTCATCCTGCTGATCGCCGTGCTGAACGTCGGCGCGCGGGTCGTCGCCAAGTTCTTCTCGCCCAAGAAGATATAGGAGCTCCCCCGTGGCCAAGCGCCTCGATCTCAAAGACGTCAACATCTACTACGGCTCGTTCCACGCCGTCTCCGACGTCACCATGTCGGTGCCGCCGCGCAGCGTCACCGCGTTCATCGGCCCGTCGGGCTGCGGCAAGTCGACTGTGCTGCGGACCCTCAACCGCATGCACGAGGTGATCCCGGGCGCGCGGGTCGAAGGGTCGGTGCTGCTCGACGGCGAGGACATCTACGGCTCGGGCGTCGACCCGGTCGGCGTCCGCAAGACCATCGGCATGGTGTTCCAGCGGCCGAACCCGTTTCCCACCATGAGCATTCGCGACAACGTGGTCGCCGGCCTGAAGCTGCAGGGCGTCCGCAACCGCAAGGTGCTCGACGAGACCGCCGAGCGCTCGCTGCGCGGCGCGAACCTTTGGACCGAGGTGAAGGACCGGCTCGACAAGCCCGGCGGCGGGCTGTCCGGCGGTCAGCAGCAGCGGCTGTGCATCGCCCGCGCCATCGCGGTGCAGCCCGACGTGCTGCTGATGGACGAGCCGTGCTCGGCGCTCGACCCCATCTCGACGCTGGCGATCGAGGACCTGATCGCAGAGCTCAAGCAGGACTTCACGATTGTGATCGTCACGCACAACATGCAGCAGGCCGCCCGGGTGAGCGACCAGACGGCGTTCTTCAACCTCGAGGCCACCGGTAAGCCGGGCAGGCTCATCGAGATCGACGACACCGAGAAGATCTTCTCCAACCCGAGCAACAAGGCGACCGAGGACTACATCTCGGGCCGCTTCGGCTGACGCCCGTTGGGTCTCACCTGTGGGCGTTGATCTTCGCCTCAAGGCGAAAATACGGCCGAAATTCCGCCCTGGCGTGAGCATCATCGCCCTGATGTGGAAGTGGCCGCGCCACGAGTGATCGCGCACGCGGGACCGCGCGAATCGGCCGCGCCGGAAACCGCTCAGCGGACGGTGTGCAGCTCGTCTTCCTGCGGGAACCGGCCGGTGGCCTGGAAGATCACCCGGCGGGCCACCTCGACCGCGTGGTCGGCGAAGCGCTCGTAGAACCGGCTGAGCAGCGTCACGTCGACGGCCGCGACCACGCCGTGCTTCCACTCGCGGTCCATGAGCACCGAGAACAGGTGGCGGTGCAGATCGTCCATCGCGTCGTCTTCTTCGCGGATCTGCGCGGCCTTCTCCGGATCGCCGGACAGCAGCACCTCCTGGGCGCTGTGACCGAGCTCGACGGCCACGCGGCCCATCTCGGCGAAATAGCCGTTGACCTCCTCGGGCAGCGCGTGCTGCGGGTGGCGGCGGCGGGCGATCTTCGCGACGTGCAGCGCCAGCGCACCCATCCGGTCGACGTCGGCGACGTTCTGGATGGAGCTGACGATCGAGCGCAGATCGCCGGCGACGGGGGCCTGCAAGGCGAGCAGCACGAACGCGCTCTCCTCCGCCTTGGCGCTCATCGTGGTGATCTGCTCGTGGTCGGTGATGACCTGCTCGGCCAACACGAGATCAGCCTGCAGGAGAGCCTGCGTGGCCCGCTCCATCGCCACCCCCGCCAGGCCGCACATGTCCCCGAGCTGCGTGGTCAGCGCAGCCAAACGCTCGTGGTAGGCGGTCCGCATGGAGCCAGCCTACGGCGGTTGTCACATCGAGTCACGGCTCACCCGGTGAACGCCGGGTGAATGCCGGGCGGTCAATCGCAGCTGGTGTCGGCGGCGTTGGTGACGCTCAGATCTTCGGGCAGGTCGGTGGGCAGCGTCGACGGGCCGTCGTGGACCTCGACCTGCACCGTCGAGCCGCTGGGCGGCGGTGCGGACACGGCGCTGAAATCCGGACCGAGCACCACCTGGACGACGCCGCCGAGCCCGGAGACGCGCTCGACCTGCGGGTGGGGCAGCGCCGCGGCGACGGTCGCGGCGGCCTGCTCGTTGCCGGCGGAGAAGAAGACGGTGGTGGCCGGCAGCGAATTCGGATAGTCGTCGGGTGTGGTGACGTGGAAGCCGTGCTGCTGCAGCTCGCTGGCCGCCGTGGCGCCGAGCCCGGTGCGGCCGGTCGAATTGGACACCCGCACCGTCACGTCGCCGGGCACCGTGGTCACCGCGTTGACCACCTGCGCCGGCGGCGTTTCGGTGGACCTGCTCGCCGCCGTGCTGACATCGCCGGAGTTCGAGCTGTCGCTCGTGGGCGTCGGGGTGTGCGACGGCGTCGAGCTGCGCCCGGTGTCCTCGCCGGGAAGGGGCTTGTCCTGGATGATCGCGTCGAACAGCGCGCGGATGTCGTCCTCGCGGGGGATCTCGTTGCCCATCTCGTCGGTCTCGCCGGTGGTCGGCACGGTGATGAAGGTGACGCGGCCCGCCGAGATGCCCTGGATCGACTGTCCCAGCTGCACCAGGTCCTTCGTCTGGATGTTGTCCACATAGCTGTCGTTGATGAACATGTTGACGACGTTGTTCAGCTTGTTGAGGCTGAAGAACACCTCACGCGAGATCATCGACCGGATCAGCGACGACAGGAACAGCTGCTGGCGTTTGATGCGGCCGTAGTCCCCGTTGACCTCGGTGGTCACCTGGCGGGCGCGCACGTAGTTCAGCGCGGTGTGCCCGTCGACCACCTGCCTGCCGGCGTTGGGGAGCACGGTGCCCAGCTCGTAGTCCTCCAGCGGCGTGGTGCTGCAGACCTCCACACCGCCGAGCGCGTCGACCATCTTCGAGAACCCGGCGAAGTCGATGGCCATGAAGCGGTTGATGTTGATGCCGGAGAGCTTCTGGATCACCTTGACCAGACATTTCGGGCCGCCATAGGCGTACGCCGAGTTCAGCTTGGTCTCGGTGTACCACTCGTCGGGCCCGTAGCTGCCGGTGGTTTCGTCGTAGACCGGCCCGTACTGCCCGGTGTCGGCGTTCCAGGCCTGGCACTTCATCGGCTCGATCTGCAGGTCGCGGGGGAACGACACGGCGACCACGCGCTGGCGGTTGGCGGGGATGTTGACGAGCATGACGGTGTCGGACCGGGCGCCCGCGGCGTCGGACTGGTCGCCGGCGCCGAGCTCGCTGTTGGCGCCCGCGCGGGTGTCGACGCCGACGATGAGGAAGTTCTCGTCGCCGAACTGGGCGTTCGGGTCGAGGATGTCGCGGGAGTCCGGGTCCAGGGCGGCGACGTTGTTGAGGCTCTGGTTCTTGACCGACTGCCACTGATACGCCCCGCCGGTGACGGCGAGCGCGCCGACGGCGAACAACGCGGCCAGGGCCCGGCCGGCCACCAGCATGCGGCGTCGCTCCCGCTTCGGTTCGGCCTTGGGGATGACGGCCGTCGCGTCGATCTGCTCGGGACGGCGCCGCCGCTCCCCGCGGACCTCCGAGCGGTCGGAGGCGGCCGTCAAGTCGGGCAGGTCGTCGGCGGCCATCGTCGGCAGCAGTGCCGTGGCGGCGTCGTCACCCGGGACGTCCGCGGCGGCCGCCGGCGGCTCCTCGGGCTCGGGATCGGGCGCTGCTCGGCGGCGCGGCCGCCGGTGTGGGGTGGAGCCGACCTTCGCGATCAGATCGGCGACGCTGACGCCGCGGCCGTCGGTGTGCTGCCCGGACGGCTCGTCGTCGGGCTCACCGGGGTCCGCGTGCCGCGGCCGGTCGGCGCCGGGATCCGCACTTGCGGCACGCGCCCGCTCCCACGGCGCCGCCAACGGGGAGGGCGGCGGCGTGCGGGTGACCCACGGATTGTCGGCTGCGGGCTCGGGTGCACGACGCCGGCCAGGAGTGGCGCTATCGCCGTCACTCATGTCCGTACCTGCCTCCGAGCTGGGAATGTGTGCACCGGCGCGGCTGGCTTCCGCGTGCCCTTCGTCTCTAGCAGCACCGGCCTGGAATCCGCCACCGGAGCGAGATGCAACGCATCACATGCTACTGAGCGTTCCTGAGAAACAACTAGCCGGCCAAAGTATCGACCGGGTCTCGATATGGCGGCTCGGCTCAACCGCCCGAGTGCATGACGTCCGCGGCCGCCGGCACCGCGAGGTCGTCGGGATCGTCGAGCCAGCCCTCGGGCAGCGTGACCGACGACGGCGAGCCCTGCCGTCCGCGGGGTCCCGTCGCCGCCGGCGGAAACGGCACTTCCGCGTCGAGCCGCGACAGCAGCGCGTCGAGCTCGTCGAGCGTCGTGACCAGCGCCAGTGCGCGCCGCAGGTCGGCGCCGGCGGGGAAGCCGTGCAGGTACCACGCGATGTGCTTGCGCATGTCGCGCATGCCCTTGTCCTCGCCGAAGTGGTCGGCGAGGAGTTCGCCGTGGCGCCGCATGATCTGAGCCACCTCGCCGAGCGTGGGCGGCGTGGGTATCGGGCGGCCGGTGAACGCGGCCGACAGCTCGGCGAACAGCCAGGGCCGGCCGAGGCAGCCGCGGCCGATCACGACGCCGTCGCAGCCGGTGCTCGCCATCATCGCCAGCGCGTCGGAGGCGTCGAAGATGTCGCCGTTGCCCAGCACCGGCACGCCGGTGACGTGCTGCTTGAGCGCGGCGATCTGCGCCCAATCGGCGGTGCCCGAGTAGCGCTGAGCCGCGGTGCGGGCGTGCAGCGCGATCGCGGCGGCGCCCTCCTCGGCGGCGATGCGGCCGGCGTCGAGGTGGGTGTGGTGGGCGTCGTCGATGCCGATGCGGAACTTCACCGTCACCGGGATGTTCGTGCCCTCGACGCCGCGGACCGCGGCGGCGACGATGCGCCCGAACAGCCGCCGCTTGTAGGGCAGCGCCGCCCCGCCGCCGCGGCGGGTGACCTTGGGCACCGGGCAGCCGAAGTTCATGTCGATGTGGTCGGCAAGCCCCTCGGTGGCGATCATCCGCGCCGCGGCGAAGGTGGTGTCCGGGTCGACCGTGTACAGCTGCAGCGACCGCGGCTGCTCCTGCGACGCGAACGTCGTCATGTGCAGGGTCGCCGGGTGGCGTTCGACGAGCGCGCGGGCGGTCACCATCTCGCACACGTAGAGCCCGCTGACGGTGCCGGCGCGCTGCAGCTCCAACTCGCGGCACAGCATGCGGAACGCCACGTTGGTCACGCCGGCCATCGGCGCGAGCACGACCGGACTGCGCAGCGCCAACGGCCCGATCTCGACCCCGGGGGTGGTCGCGTAGCGACGGGGGGAATCGCGGAGGGCAGAGAACGCAGCCAGCCCAGCGGCGGCCGTCATGCCGACGACGACACCAACAGGTTCTTCATGGCCTTCTTCTCGGCCATCTTGCGCTCGCGCTCGAGGCGACGCTCTTTGGCGACCTCGAACTTGTCGATGGTCTCCTGCAGCTCCTCGATGAGCTTGCCCAGGTCGTCGCGCTGGGCGGCGGCCTCGCCGGTGAAGTCCTCGCGCTCGAAGATGCGCCACTTCTTCAGCACCGGCATCACGACGTCCTCGAGGTGGATGCGCGGGTCGTACACGCCGCCGACGGCGATGACGACGGCCTTGCGGCGGAACTCCGGCACCGTGTAGCCGGGCATCTTGAAGTTGCGCAGCACGCGGTGCAGCGACTTCATCGCCTGGTTCGGGGCGATGTCGAGGCCCGCCGCGCTGACGTCGCGGTAGAAGATCATGTGCAGGTTCTCGTCCGCCGAGACCCGAGCGAGCAGTTGGTCCGCGATGGGCTCGCTGCACGCCTTGCCGGTGTTGCGGTGCGAGACGCGGGTGGCCAGCTCCTGGAACGTCACGTAGATGACGGAGTCGAACAGGCTCTCCGCGAAGAGGTCGCCCTGCTGGTTCTGGCCCGGGGAGAACCCGCGGGTGACCTGCTCCATGCGCAGCTCTTCGAGTTCGACGGGGTCGACGGCGCGCGTGACGACGAGGTAGTCGCGCAGGGCGATGCCGTGCCGGTTCTCCTCGGCGGTCCAGCGGTTGACCCACTGGCCCCACGGCCCGTCCATGCCGAAGTTCATCGCGATCTCGCGGTGGTAGGCGGGCAGGTTGTCCTCGGTGAGGAGGTTCTGGACCATGGCGGTCTGCGCGACCTCGGAGAGCTTCGACTGTTCTGGATCCCAGTCCTGGCCGCCGAGGGCGTAGTAGTTCTTGCCGTCCGACCACGGGATGTAGTCGTGCGGGTTCCAGTCCTTGCGCATCCGCAGGTGCCGGTTGAGGTTCGCCTCGACCACCGGTTCGAGCTCGTGAAGCAGCTGGAGTTCGGTCAGCTCCGCCATGGCCCCTCCTCAATCGTTCACTGCGCGAGGTATGTGTGCCCCGCGGTAGCACTCAATGTATCTGTGTACCGCGGTGACATTCAAGCCGCCACGCCCCACTGTGGCAGCGGTTACCGCGGCGTCGAGTACTCGGATACCCGCCGGAGCAGCATGTCGACGCAGTAGTAGACGAACTGGGTGCGGGTGGCTGTCAGCCGACCGTCGAGGTAGGCGGTGAACAGCGCCGTGAGGGCGCCGATCAGCCCGGTCGCCACCATCTCCTGGATGGCCGGGTCCGCGATGGCGGTCAGCTTTCGCTGTAGCAGGGCGATGAAGCTGGGCATCCACTCCGCACCGGACTTGGCCAACTCCGGCTCCGCCTCCGGCGCCAGCAGCAGTACCCGGCCGCGTTCGGGATCATCGACCATCAGCGCGACGAAGCGTTCGACCGCGTCGCGCGGCGTGGTCGCCTCCGCCAGCGTTTCCATTGCGCGGTTGCAGACGGCGTCGTACACCGCGCGGACGAACTCGTCGCGGTCGGTGAAGCTCTCGTAGAAGTAGCGCTCGGTGAGGCCGGCCGCTCGGCACACCGCGCGCACGGTGAGCGCCGGGCCGCCCGACCCGCCGAGCAGGCGCACGCCGGCGTCGATCAGCCCGTCGCGGCGCAGCGCCTGCCGATCCGCCAGCGGGACGCCGGCCCAGCGGCCGCGTCGTTCACCCGAAGACACCGACGCTCCTCGTCTGTCATACTGACAACGCATGTAGTCAATCTGTGCTCGCGATGGGATCCCTCGCCAATGACTCAAGATACGACCGAAGCCAGGTCGGTCGGCACCGACAAGCCCGCCGGCGGCTGCCCGGTGTCCGGCGGCTACGACGCCCCGCCCGACCCGCTCGGGCCCGATTCGCTGACCTGGAAGCTCTTCGGCGACTGGCGCGGGCTGCTGCAGGGCCCGTGGGCCGGGTCGATGCAGAACATGCATCCGCAGCTCGGCGCGGCCGTCGAGCAGCACTCGATCTTCTTCATGGAGCGCATCCCGCGGCTGCTGCGCTCGCTGTACCCGATCGGCGGCGTGGTGTTCGACGGCGACCGCGCCCCACAGACCGGCGCCGAGGTGCGCGACTACCACATCGGCATCAAGGGGGTCGACGACCGCGGCCGCCGCTACAGCGCGCTCAACCCCGACGTCTTCTACTGGGCGCACGCGACGTTCTTCATGGGCACCATCCTGACCGCCGAGCGCTTCGGCTCTCGCCTCACCGAAGCGCAGAAACGCCAGCTGTTCGACGAGCACATCACCTGGTACCGCATGTACGGCATGAGCATGCGGCCGGTGCCGAAGAGCTGGGAGGAGTTCTGCGAGTACTGGGACCACATGTGCCGCAACGTGCTGGAGAACACCTGGGCCGCCCGCGAGGTGCTCAACCTCGCCACCATGCCGAAACCGCCGTCGCTGCACTGGCTTCCGGATGCGCTGTGGCGGGCGCAGCTGCGGGTGCTCGGCCCCTTCGCGGTCTGGGTGACCGTGGGGCTGTATGACCCGCCGGTGCGAGAACTGATGGGCTACAGCTGGTCTCGTCGCGACGAACGGCTGCATCGGCTGTTCGGCCGGCTGGTCGCGCTGGTGTGGAAGCTGGTGCCGTTCCGCCGGCGCTACCACCCGCGCGCCCGCGCCGCCTGGGACAAGGCCGCGGGGCGAATCCCCGCCGACGCGCCGTTGGTCCACACCCCGCGACGCAACCTGCCGCCGGTGCAGTACCGCGACAGCCCACACCACTACTCCCCGAAGGTCTGAGCGCCGCCCGGCGGATCGGCGGCTGTCGACTACGGTTGTGGCGATGACGGCGCCCGAACTGCTCGGCGGTCGCTACGAGCTCCGAGGAGTGCTCGGCCGTGGCGGCATGGCCGAGGTGCGGGACGGCTGGGACATCCGGCTCGGCCGGCCGGTCGCCGTCAAGCTGATGTATCCGCAATTTGCCGGCAATCCGGAGAACCGGATGCGCTTCGAGGCCGAGGCGCGGGCCGTCGCCGGCCTGAACCACCCGAACATCGTCGCCATCCACGACATCGGTGAGCAGTTCGGCGCGCCGTTCATCGTGATGGAGCGGCTGCCCGGCGTCACGCTTGCTGACGAGATCGCGCGCGGACCGCTGGCCCCGGATCGGGTGCGGGCCGTGCTGCAAGACGTGCTGACGGGCCTGGAGGCCGCGCACGCCGCCGGCATCCTGCACCGCGACATCAAACCGGCCAACATCCTGTTCGCCGCGACCGGGCAGGCCAAGATCGCCGACTTCGGCGTCGCCAAGCTCGACGAGGTCAGCCACACGATGACCGGCCAGGTGATGGGCACCGGCGCCTACCTCAGCCCCGAGCGGCTCAAGGGGCTGCCCGCGACGCCGGCCGACGACGTCTACTCCCTCGGCGTCGTCGGCTACGAGGCGCTGACCGGGCGGCGGATGTTCCCGCAGGACAACCTGGTCGTGCTGGCCCGCGCGATCTGCGACGAGCGACCGCCACCGCTGGCCGCGCTGCGTCCCGACGTCGACCCGGCCCTCGTCGCGGTGATCGACCGGGCGACCGCCCCGGACGTCCGCCACCGCTTCGCGACCGCGGCGCAGATGCGTGCCGCGCTGGCCGCACCCGTCGCCGGGCCACCCCCGCCGGTCACCCCGCCCGCCGTTGCGGCGCCGCCACCCGGCTTCGTCCCGTACTTCGTCCCGCCACCGCGCCGTCGCACCGGCCTGCTCGCCACGGTGGCCGTCGCCCTCACCGCCTTGTTCATCGCGGTGGTCGTCGTCCTGGTCACCAGCACCTCGTCGTCCTCGGATCCGCCCGCCGGCACGTCGCCCCGCAGCACCAGCACCGTCGACACGACCTCGGGTGCGCCGCTGAGCAAGATGCCCGACATCAAGGAGCCGGGTGACGACGGTCAGCGCTGAGCGGGTTGCGGCCGGTGACCGCCGGGTATCTGACCGCTCGTGACGGCTGGTGTCGACGAGCGCGAGGCGTGCCCGAAGCGGATGGAGTTCGGCCCCTGCGGCGGCGTGCGGCCCGACGGCCAGTGCGAGATGCGGGCCGGGCCCTGCGCCTTTCCCGACGTCGTGCCGTGGTCCGGGCCGCCCGCGGCCGGTGCCGCGGCCGTCGCACCGCTCATCCTCACCGACTTCAGCTGCGCGCCGTTCGACCCGGCCGACGTCGCCGCGACCGCCGAGACGCTGCGCGATGCGTGCGACGCCGTGCTCGTCGGCGAACACCAGAACCGGCCCGACTTCCCGCCCGCGCTGATGGGCCGGCTGCTGCTGGACAGCGGGGTGCGGCCGTGGATCACGCTGACGTGCCGGGACCGCAACCGCATCATCTTGGAGCAGGATCTGCGCGGCCTGCAGCTCATCGGCGTCGAGACGGTGTTCTGCGTGACCGGCGACGGCCGCGCCTACGACGTGCGGCCCGACGTGACGCAGACCTTCGACCTGGACGGGCCGCGGCTCGTCGCGCTGGCCGCGTCGCTCGGCATGGTGGCCGCGGTGCCCGAAACGCCCACCGCGCCGCCCGTGCACGCCCGGCCGGCGCGGCTGGTCGAGAAGCAGCGCGCCGGAGCGCGGCTGGCGGTGCTCAATCACGTGACGTCGCCGGCCACGGTGGCGGAGTTCATGGCCGCCGCCCGTGCGGCGGGGCTGACGATGCCGGTGGTCGGCGCGGTCGCCGTGTTCACCGACCTGGTGTCGGCCGCGGTGCTGCAGGGCCTACCGGGGCTGGCGCTCGACGAGAACGTCGTCGCGTCGGTGCTCGCGGCGCCCGACCCCGTGGAAGCCGGCATCGAGGCCGCGGTTGCCGAGGCCCGCGCGCTGCTCGCGATCGACGGCATCGAGGGCGTCAACCTCTCCGGGTCGGCGTCCGCGAGCGGCACCGGTGTGGGATCGGAGATCAAGGCCGAGGTCGGCCGACGGATCCGCGCGGAGTTCGCGTCGTGACCGATCCCATGTCGGCGGAGTTCGACACCGTGGCCGAATGGACCGCCGAGGCTGCTCGCGCCCTCGGCCCCGAGCACTACATTCCCGCAGGCTGCCGGGGGAGCGGCAGCCCGGCCGCGCTCGAGTGGCTCATCGACGGGCTCGAGCTGGCCGACGGTGCCACGCTGCTCGACTGCGGCGCCGGGGTGGGCGGACCCGCCGCCTACGCGGCTCACCGCCGATCTGTGCGTCCGGTGCTGGTCGAGCCGGAGGCCGGCGCCTGCCGAGCGGCGCGGACGCTGTTCGGCTACCCCGTCGTGCAAGGTTCGGCGGACGCGCTGCCGATCGCCGACGCGAGCGTTGACGCCGGCTGGTCGCTGGGCGTGATGTGCACGATGACCGCCCAGCTCGAACTGCTGACCGAGCTGCGACGGGTCGTGCGGCCCGGTGGGCGCATCGGGCTGCTGGTGTTCGTCGCCACCAGCTCGGATCCCGACGGCCAGCCCGAAGGCAACAAATTCCCGACCGTCGCGTCGCTCAAGCAGCTGATCAGCGACGCGTCGCTGCGGATCGACAGCTGGTCGGGCACCGCCGAGCTGCCGTCCGCTCCGGACGAGTGGCAGCAGCGTGTGCAGGCGGTTGAGGACCTGCTCGCCCAGCGGCACGGCCACGAGGAGGTGTGGCAGGTTGCCGAGGAGCAGTCCGCGCGCATGGGCCGGCTGCTGCGCGATCAGGAGGTGACCGGTGAGCTGCTGGTGCTGTCGCGGCGCTGACCTGCCGTTGTGGGCGGAGAGGCGATGACACCGCCGCTGACCTGCGTCCGCCGTTTGGTGCCCCCACCAGGGCTCGAACCTGGGACCTGCGGATTAGAAGAGCGAAGAACGCCGCCTAAGTTGCGGAAAAATACTGGTGAGAGTCGCTGTCAGATGCGCGTGGTACGAATTAACCCTCACGTCACCGTGAACGGACCGAGGGGGGCCATGGGGGCGATAACGAGCGACCCACTGTTAGAGGAATGGATGCTGTGGCAGTTAGCTGCGCGCCGTTCAGAAGTAACTGTCAACGAACGGGTGCGAGTTCTAGCGCAATTCTCCGACGAGATAGCTGCAGGCGGATACAGCCTCCAAACCGCACGTCCTATCGACGTTGTCAGGTGGTTAGGCACTCACACCGAGTGGTCCGCGTCGACGGCGGCGACCTATCACAGCTACCTTCGCGCGTGGTTCAACTGGCTTTGCCTGATGGATTACCGTCAGGACAATCCGATGGTGAAGGTCGGCGCGCCGCGCTATCCGGAAAGAGTGCCGCGCCCGGTACCTGATGACGAATTCATTCGTCTGCTCACGACGCGAATGCATCACCGGACGCGCGTAATGATCCTCCTCGCATCCCTGGCCGGTATGAGGGTGTCGGAGATCGCGAAGGTGCGCGGTGAGGACATCGACGCCAGTGCTGCGCGCATTCACGTCGACGGGAAGAACGGCAAACGAGCTTGGGTGCCGATGCACCCCCTCATCGCAGAGACCGTGCCGACTATGGCGCGGCGCGGCTGGTGGTTCCCGGCCAACGCGCGCCGGCCCGGCGACCACGTCCGCAGCAAGAGCGTCTCCGACATCATCGGCCAGGCCATGCGCCGCGCGGACGTCCGCGGTACTCCGCACAGCCTGAGGCACTGGTACGGCACCACACTCCTCGATGACGGCGCCGACCTGCGCACCGTGCAGATGCTGCTGCGACACGCCTCCGTCGCGACTACGCAGATCTATACGAAGGTCTCGGACGAGCGCCGACGAGAGGCGATCAACCGGCTCGATCCTTGGCGGGGCGTTGCGTAGCTCGGCTACCATCCCCGGCCATAGAGCCGGAGCGCCGTCACCGGACACGCACAACAGGGGGAGTTTATGAGCGCACCAGGCTGGCATCCTGATCCGGCCGGATCAGGTCAGCAGCGGTACTTCGACGGCACGCAGTGGACTGAGAACTACGCGCCGGCCGCCGCGCCGCCGCCTGGCGTGGCTCCGAAGCGCAAGCGCGGGATGCGTCGCATCCTGCTGATCGCCGGTGGTGTGCTGCTAGCGATCATCCTGCTCGGTGCGATCTTCGGCGGCGGCGGCGACGACAAGCAGTCGGCATCGGGCGGCGGCGAGCCGGCGCCCTCTAGCGGACAGCCAGCAGCGCCGAGCAACGACAGTGACAGTGACGTCGCGGCGGTCGGATCCGCTGTGCGGGACGGCAAGTTCGAGTTCCAAGTTGTCAACCTCACACGGTCGAAGACGGTGAGCGACCCGACCGGTAACCCCTACATGACGGCTACGGCGCAGGGCGAGTTCATCGTCCTCATCGTGTCGGTGCGCAACGTCGGCGACGAACAGCAGTCCTACTTCGGCCAGAATCAGAAGTTGTTCGACGCCGCCGGTCGCGAGTACGGCGTGTCGAGCGACGCCGACCTGTACCTAAACGCGGGCGGCAACGCTCTAGGCGAGATCAACCCCGGCAACTCCATCGAAGTCAAGATGGCCTTCGACGTGCCGCCGGGCACTCAGCCGGCCGAGCTGGAGTTGCACGATTCCGCATTCTCCGGCGGCGTGAAGGTGCGCCTGGCTTGACCCGAGATCAAGAGACGATCGACCGGGAGCTGCGGCTCCTGGCGACGGTGCGCGCCGCCTGCCGGGAGCAGGGCGGCCGGCCAACTACTGCGGCTATCGATGCGCTGCTCGACGAGCGCAGTCGCGCTGACCTCGACGGTTAACGCCGCTGATCGTCTGCTGGTGCGCGCATACTGACGGCATGATCGTGTCGTTGTGCCCGCTGGGCGGCCGGCCCGCTGCAGGTCTGCCGGTGCCGTTGGCGCGGTGGCAGGTCCGTGTGCTGCGGCGCTGGATCGACGAGGCGGACCGCGACGCCGAGATCCGCCGGCGCGCGGCGGGGGAGGTTCGGAGTGCCTGACTTCAATCGGCGGCAGCGGTCTGGTCGGTGCGGCACGTGCGACGGCGAGATCCGGTTCTATCCGAAGCCGCTCGATGACGAGGACGCGATGGTGGCGGAGACGGTCACCGAGGGTGACTGGGTGCACCTGGATCCCGCCGACTGGATCGATGATCCGCACGTGATCGACCCCCAGGAAACGCTCACCGCCTGAGCGGGTCACGCTGCTGGATCGCGCCTCGCGTCGGTGTCGGGGCGTTCGGCGCGGCCGGCGAGCCAGACACACAGCAGGATGATGCCGAGGAACGCCGCTGACGCGATGGCGGTGGTGCCGAGGACCAGGGCGGCGAGTTCGCCGTCGCTCCAGACCTCGCACACCTCGGTCATGGTGTGGGCTCGAACCTCGTCACGGTGGTGAGGTTGACGACTGGCGGTGACCAGTTCGCGTCGGCTGGGTTGTAGCTCGACACGATGGGGCCGAGGAACCAGAACCCGGTGTAGCGGTACTCCCGGGCCAGGATGGTCATCGGTGCGAAGTCGACGCGCCACGCGATGCGGCGGGTGCCGAGCGCGAGGGTGTCTGCGGCGTCGTTCGTGATGAGCGGAACGCCCTCGGTGGTCTGCTGCGCATCGATCTGGCCCTGCGTCGGCGGCGTGGTCTCGCCGGCGGGGGCATTCAGTCGCGGCAGGCGCAGCGTCCCGGTTTCGATCCGAGCCGTGGTGGGCGTCAGCAGGACGGTCAGCGGCGGGTTGAGCCCGGTGAGGCGGAGCTCGGGGACGCCGGCGGGCGCGGTGATGAGCCGGTTGCCGGTATCGACGAGCTGCGGTGTGAGGGTGGCCTCGGCCCATGGCCGGTACTGGTCGGGGCGGATCCCGACGTCGAGGGTGTCGGGGACGACGCCGCGGTAGTCGCCCTTGCACAGGAACCAGGGCAGGTCGGCGATGTCAGCCATGGGGGACTCCTCTTCGGGGTGGTGGGCTCAGTCGGGCAGCGTCATCGGGGGCGGCATCTCGGGGAACGGGTCAAGGTGAATGACGGGCACCTCGCGGCCGACGGCCTTCGCGAGCTCGCGCAGCAGGTCGCCTTGCTGGTCGAATTTCGTGACTGCGTCGCGGCCCCACGGCCGGACCTTCTCGAAGGCCCAGTTCTCCAGCTGCAGCACGCGCAAGTCTCGGCGGGCGTTCGTTTCGTCGCTGATCTTCTTGACCTGCGCCTTGATCTGATCGCTGTTGGCGAGGTCGAGGGTCGGCTTGCGCCGTTCACGGACGATCACCCAGACGGCGCCGACGACCGAGGCGACGGCGGTGATGATCAGGGCGGCTTCACTCCACGTCATCGGCGTCGCGCTCTATCCGGGTTCGGACCTCGTTGATGAGGGCGGTGTCGTTGCGGTCGAACTCTCGGATTCGTTGATAGAGCATGGGCACGGTGGTGGCGGCGGCGACGGCCAGGGCCGCGGTCAGCCAGCCGCCGAGGGAGCCGGTGGTGGTGCGGAAGCTGGTCGAGGAGTAGATCGCCATGCTGACCGACACGGACAGCAGTCCGAAGATCCCGATCCAGTAGGGAAGGCTGACGTCGTCGCCGAGCAGCGGCGACGTCGCGTGGCTGTGGACGCGCCGCATGACCCGCCACCGCCCGATCCGGGCGCCGAGCAGTGCGCCGGTCAGGATGAGCGTGGCGCCGATGATGAAGCAGACGGCCATGGTGAACCGGGTGACGGCGCCGAGTGAGGCGACGTTGTTGGTGACCGGCGCGCCGGCGAAAATGCAGATGGCGTACGACCACACGCCGACGTGCGGCAGCAGGTAGAAGGGGTGCCGGTCGAGGCGGGCCTTCTTTGTGATCTCGGGGTGGTACACGGCGAGCTCGGTGATGTGCCGTTGAACGGTGTCTTCGCGTTCGGCCGCTTTCACGTTGCGCGCCCGCTGCGGGTGGAAGGTGAGCGCGCCAGCGAGCGGCAGGACTACCAGCAGGGTGACGGCGAGGGTCACCAGCACGACCGCCCACGCGTTCACGGCGTCACCGCGTCACCGCCGCGGTGTGCGCCTGCTGCTCGATCTGCATGCCGCGCTGCAGTTTCCGGACGGTCTGGGCGCTCAGCAACAGTGTTCCTCCGGTCCAGGGCAGCAGCATCGACGCGGCGAAGATTGTCATGCCGGCGTAGGTGGCGGGTCCGTCGTAGGTCCAGGCCGCGATCCATGCGGCGACCTGGAACATGACCATCAGCACGAAGCACACGGCGTGACCGGTGGCCTGGAAAATCAGCCCCATCCAGTCGCGGAACAGCAGCCGGTCGCTCATGTCCTCGATCGCGGATCCGCCATGCCGCATCCGCAGCCCCACGATCGGCGCGAGGTTGGCCGGCACCGCGGTCCATACCCACGCCCAGTACCCGGCGTCGCCCATCGTGGCGACGATTGTCGGCACCGGCGGGAACAGGAACGTCGCGAACAGCGCCCACACCAGCCAGGCGGTGCAGTACGGCGGGATCCAGTCGCGCACCGAGTCGCTGTCGAGCTTCGACAGCCACCACGCTTTGAGACGGGCAGCGATCGGCTGCCCGCCGCCCGCCGTCGAATCGAACGTCACGCCGCCGAGAGCAGCCGGGCGGCGTCACCTCCGGCCGGTCCGGCGGCGAGCGGCGTCGGGGTGTGCGTGACGGCGACGCCGCCGGCCAGGACGGCGAGCACGATGTTCACGACGGGGGTGATCTGCGCTTCGGTGGCGACGTTGAGCACGATGAGCAGCGTCTGCACGGCGGCGACGGCGCCGTAGAACCAGGACCGCAGCGTTGACGGGCTGTGGAACACCGACAGCGCCGGCGGCAGGACCGCGGCGATCAACGCGGCGACCGCTTCGACGGTCGAGTTGGCGATCATGTTGTACGAGGCGAGCGCGGTCAGCACGGCGACGGCGACGACCTGTATCCACTGGCGGGCGGTCGGCCAATCCTTCAGTGTGAGCATGATTGTGGGTTCCTCTCGGTGGGGTGGCGTCAGCGGCGGAAGCCGGCGACGTGATCAAAGGCGGCGTGGATGCCCCAGCGGCCGCCGAATTCAGGCTTCGGCACCCAGTACTCGCCGTGCGCCTGCAGACCGGTCAACGCCTTCAGTGAGCCGGAGATCTTCGTGACGCCCTGCACGGACAGCAGCCCCTGGGCGGACAGGGTGCGGGTGAACTCGGCTCGGAACTGGTCGAGTTCCGGGTCGGTGGTCGCGCCGGTATCGACGACGTCGCCGAGGAACGTCGTCGACATGCCGGCCGCGCCGGCGAGGATCTGCGCGCCGACGTTGCCGAACAGGCCGCCGAACAGCGGGCCGACGATGCCGAGGTAGCTCGTCAGGACGGGGATCAGCAGCCCGCCGGCGAACATGACGAACGACATGTCGAGCTCGGCGCGGATGAACAGCTGATACAGCAGCGGCAGCAGAGTCGCGTCCTCGGCGGTGGCGTACATGTCCTGATCGGTGCAGATGTCGACGACGAGCGCCTGCAGCCACGGCGGGATGACGAGGCGGGCAATGCCCCAGCCCTTCGGTGCGTTACCGATCTTCGTGGGGCCGGGCTGGCGCGCCGGGTTGCCGACCAGCAACAGCCCGTTGATGCGGTGCCGCAGGTACGCGAACCGGCCGCCGTCGCCAAACAGTCTCAGCACCGCGCGGACCATGCCGTCCGCGGACTGGCTGTAGCCCGAGAACCAGAACTCGATGACCTCGGCCCACCGGTCGCCGTAGCGGCGCTGAATCTCGGCGATCGCCGCGTCGATCTGCCGTTCGAGGTCAGCGTCCTCGGCGGCGATCACTTCGAGGTACGACAGGCCGGGGTCGCCTCCCATCAGCCCGAGGTAGCCGCCGATCGGGAAGGTGAGGCGGATGTGGTTGATGCCGAGCTCGATGCGGCAGCGTTCGCCGACGTCGTTGGATGGGCCGACGGTGTTGTTCGCGCCGGAGCCGGGCGCTGAGAAGAAGAAGATCGGCCGCCACTCGCGCGCCGGCGACGTCACAGGCTTTGGCGGACGCTGCCGCGCCAGCACGCCGACCGCCGTCTTGACGGTCCAGTCGTAAACGCCATCCGTCCGGACGTACGGGTCGCCGGCGTAAGCGGGATGGCCGTCGCGGATCTCGTCGTTGCGCTTCGGCGCGAACACCTGCAGCACGCGGATGAACTCGGCGGTGACCAGGTCGCTGTCGTCGAGCTGCTTGCCGTAGCCGAACCGGCGCAGGTACCGCTTCGCGTCGGAGATCGTGGGGTCGTAGTCGCCGACCTTCGACGGCGGCGACCAGGTGCCGGCGGCCATCAGAGCACCAGCCCGAGACGCTGGGCGGTGGCCGGGCCGACGATGCCGTCGGCGGCGAGCGGCGGCCGGAGCCGCTGGAAATCGCGCACCGCAGCTTCGGTCGCGGGCCCGAAGTCACCGTCGACGGCCAGCTTCGAGTACCAGCGGCGCAGCGCGGTCTGCAGCTTCGCGATGGCCGGGCCGGTCATGCCCCGGTGCAGCAGCACCCCGGCGTAGCTGTCGACCGGCGGCACCGGCGCAGGTACCGGCGCCGGCGTCACAACAGGCACCGGCCGCGGCCCGTCCTCGCCGGGAAACACGAAGCCGCGCATGTCCCTCCCGACCTCGTCGCGGAACCAGTCGGGCCCGAAGTTGCCCGGATCCCACTTTCCCTGGGCGCGGCCGGCGTACTCCTTGTGGCAGATGACGCGGTCCGGGCCGAAGCCGAGCCGAAGCAGGATAGCGGCGACCGTGTTGCGCATCGCGAGGATCTGCTCGCGGTTCCACGGCTCGGCGCCGGCGTTTCCCTCCGAGATTCCGCCGCGGTACGGCCACTCGCACTCAATGCCGATCAGGTGCCAGTTGCCCATGTTGGTCGGCAGCCACGGATACGATCCCGCGCCGGCGTGCCACGCGACACCGGCGGCCACGACGGTCACCGTGCCGTCGCGGGCGATGTGCAGCTGCGACAGCGGCCCGCCGAGGTCCGGGCGGCCCTCGGCGATAGAGCGCGCGGACGCGGGTCCGCCGGTGTGGTGGACCATGACGCCGCGGATGTCCTTGAAGTCGCCGTGGCCGCGGCCACGCCAGCCGGGATATTCGACGAACTTTGCGACCGCGGGGCGGACGACGTCCGCGAGCCAGGTCGGGTCTCCGGTCCATCCCATCGCGGTACCTCCTGAGGGTGCGGATGTGGGCGCGGGTGCGCCAGGGTTGAGTGCGCCGTCGAGCCACGGCAGCGGGTCGACCTTGGCGGAGGGGTCGTAGCCGCGGGGCATCACCGACAGGTGCAGGTGCGGTGCGACGCCGGCATTGGTGCGCCGGTCGGGGTTGATGTAGCCAATGCGCTGCCCCGCGCGGACGGTGGCGCCGCGCGCAACTTCGCGCACGATGTGGCCGTACTCGGTGCAGCCGCCGCCGGCCTCGGCGGGGTGGTCGATGACGAGCCAGCCGGCGGGGTCAGGGCCGCCGTAGCCGTCGGCGGCGCCGGCGTGGATCACCTGGCCGTCGCGGCACGCGTACACCGGCATTCCCGCTGAGCCACCGGCGCGGCCGAAGTCGACGCCTCGGTGGAAGCCGTCTTCGCGCGGACCCCACGGGCTCGTGACCATCCGCCCCTGTCCGAGGGGCCAGTAGGTGGCGTTTTGGCTCATCAGAGGTCACGGTATGGCCGCGACTTTCCGAATGCACGACGCGGATTACAGGGCTGTAACTCTTTGCCCTAACCGCGTCGCAATGCGCCTGACAAAGCGCTCGGCGCCGGTGCCGCCAGGTGGGGTGATCGACGATAGGCAGCTCACACACAGCGGGCAGCGGTCCTCGGGGTGTCCTTCACGGAAGTCGGGGTCGTCGGTTGCCGTAGGCGTCGAGCCGGCGAACGCGGCGGGGCGGGCAGCCACCGGCCGCCGTCCCACACCCACACCGCGACCAGCACGGCGCCGACGGCGAAACCGGCCGCGAACCGGACCGCGCACCACCGGCAGATTTTCATGTCAATTGTGTAGACAGGTCTACAGCCCTTGGTGTAGAGTGGTCTACATGAACAACACCAGCACCGTACTCGACCAGCTCAACGACTACGACGGAGAGAACGTGTGGGAGGACGTCATCTACCGCCTCGACTACGACGAGGCAGCGACCGACGCCGCCTACGCGCAGGCCGGGCGCAACCCCGCCTACGGCGACATGGCGGTCATCGCCGGGGTCACCTACCGGCAGCAGCCCGGCGGACAGTGGGCCGCGGTGTGACCTACACCGAGCAGGAGCGGCGGGCGCACGGGAGGAAACTCGCGCGCGCCCGCGCGGCCCAGGCCGAAGCGTTACGCTTCGCCGCTGTGCTGGCGCGCTCAGCGCGAGCCGAGGGAGTGCCCGAGACGCAGATCGCCGAGGAGCTCGGCGTCGACCGCATGACCGTGCGGCGATGGATCGGCAAACGGTGATCACCACCACAGCAGCCATCGGCAGATCGGGCATTTGCCGAACCAGTAGCCGTGCGCGCATGGCCGCCTCACGGCAACCACCCAAGAATATGGGCGGCCGTCAACGCCGTCCACGCCGCACAGACCAGCGCCCAGGTGACGCCGAACTTCCAATCGAACTCGGGGCTCACGGCCAGCCCTTGCGTTGCATCAGGAGGTCGAGGGCGGCGTGCAGGCGGTGCCGCCACCGCGTCACCGGAACCGCGGGATGGTCCACCACCGGGTCGCCGCACAGCCCGCACCGATCCTCGGGGTGACCCTCGGTCGACGACGGCCAGTCGAGCCCGTAGGCGTCGAGGCGGGCGAGCAGTCTCATCGGCTGGTGTCCTCTCGGTGTAGGCGTTCGGCGCCGAGCCACTGCAGCACCGCCAGCCCGTCGTCGTCGTCGACGGCTTGGGGGCATTCGCCGCGAACGAACGCGTCGTGGTGCACCGCGGCGACGGCGTTGACGTGCCGCATCTGCGCCTCGTAGGTGTCGAGCGGCCCCTGAGCGGGTTGCCCGCGGAGCCGTTTGATGCGCGCTGCCTTACCCACTTGTGTCCTCCTACGTCGGTGCCGTGGCGCCGGCCGGGTAGTCGCCGATTTCGATCGAGTCGAATCCCATTGACGCGGTTGTGCCTTGTTCCCACACGCCGCACTTGCGTTTCGCTGCACCGACATTCGCGCCCCACGCCGCGCCGCCGGTGTCGGTCCACTTCGCGAGCACGGTGCCGGCGGCGTTGGCGGCCACCTCGGCGGCGGTCCGCTTCACCGTGAAGTAGGTGGTGCCGATCGCGCCGAGCAGCACCTCGTCGCCGGGGGCGAAGGCGACGTTGCCGGTACTGGCGGCGCGCTGGGTGTTGCCCGACAGCGGCGACCAGTTGCTGACCTCTGTTGAGGTGCGGATGCTCGACTGCGATCCGGTGGCCTGGTGGTAGCTGGTGATGCGGGTGGAGTTGTCGCCGCGGATCGACAGCGCGAACGCCTGCGGCACGGTGGTGCCGAGGATGACCCGGATGTAGTGGTCGTCGCTGTCGCGGGCGATGTCGCAGTGCATCGAGTTCGAGTTCGAGCCAGATCCGAGCACTTTGCCGACGGCCTGGTTGGAGAGGATCTTGAAGCCGTTCATGTGGCCGACCCACGGCGCGCCGACGTCGGCGGCGTCGGCGCGGTTGAAGGTGTCGACGAAGGCGAGCGGCCAGGCCTTCGTCGCCCACAAGTAGATGGCTTTCGCGAGGGAGATCGTGGTCACCCAGCCGCCGGCGCCGGGCTGACCGTTCGCCGCCGAGGTCGCCTTGAAGTTGGAGACTTCGACGCGGCGGTCGGTGGAGGCGTTGTTGTAGTAGATCTCGCAGCAGGCGTATTGGCCGGCGTAGGCGAAGTTCGGGTGAGTGTGGTCGGTGGAGATGCCGTCCGCGCCGACCACGGTGATCGTGGCCGTGGCTCGGTTGATCTTGCACGAGACGGCTTGCGTGACGCCGTTGCCGATCGCGGTCGCGTAGGTGCGCGACGCCCGCACCTGCACACCGCCCGACCTTTCGAAGGTGGCGAGCTGGTAGCCGGTGTTCAAAAACGGGCAGTGGCACGGTGACTGCTGCGTCGAGATTTGGCTGAGCGCCCCGGACGGCATGGGGTCGGTCCACGCCACCAACGCCAGGTTGTAACCCGTGGTCGAGCCGCCGCGGGTCGAGAACACGGAGCTCATGTAGGTGACGTCAGCGCCAAGATTGTGCGTCGCGTAGCCGGCCTGGGCGGATGCTGCGGTGGCACCGATGGTGTAGCGCGGCCCATCGCCCGGGTTGCTGATCCCGGGGTCGGCCGCGCTGCTGGTGTTCCATGTCTTGACGAAGCTCAGGAGCCCGACGTCGGACGCCGCCGGGAACGCGCCCACCGCCTTGGTGGTGAAGTCGGTCTCGGCTTGGTAGCCGCCCGCCTGGTACGCCGCCGCGCCGGCGCGGCGGCAGAACGCGATCGGCGCCGCCCCTACCCGCACGCTCATGTCGTGACGTACACGATCTTCGCCGGCTTGGTGGCGAGCGCGGTGTACTCGGCTTCGGTGCCGCCCCACAGCCCGTACTCGGCGCCGCGGCCGATGATCCACCAGTTCGAGCCGTCAGACACCACCTCGATCGCCTCACGGGCGAGCAGGGTGTAGCTGGTGGCGCCGTCGATGGTCTGCGAGCTCGTCGTGGCGAGGGTGATCTGCCCGGCGGTGGTGTTCTTGATCGTGTATTTGCTGGTGTTGCCGGCCGCGGTCGGCAGGGTGGGTACCGCGCCCGAGGCGAGCAGGTAGATGTATTCGGTGCCGGCGGTCGCGGCGAGCGTCGTCGCGGTGCTGATGGTGGCGACGGTGCGGGCGCCGCCGCCGCCGGACGCCGCGATCGTGATGGCGCCGCTCGGGTCGTCGTAGGTGATGGTGACGTTGGCGCCTTGGGCCAGCGACGCCGCGACGGTGTCCTGGATCGCCTCGGTGAGGTCGGTGATGTGCGAGGCGAGGTGGGTGTGCGCTGCCGGGGTCCGGGCGTCCGACAGCCGCGGGTCGTTCCCGGCCGCCGCGGTGGCGCCGGTGGTGCCGATCGCCAGGTTGGAGGTGCCGGCACCGATCGCCGACCGGGCGGCTGCTGCGTCGGCCGCGGTGAGCACCGCCCGGCCCGTAACCGTGGAGTCGGTGACGTCCGCCGCGGCCGGTTTCCAGTCGCCGGGCTTCGCGGTGCCGGCGGTGGTGCCGAGCGCGATGGTGTCGCTGATCACCGCGTACGCCGAGCCGCCCCACCGGTACGTCTTGCCGGTGTCGGTCGCGACGTAGATCTTCCCGGCCTCACCGGTGGCCGGGAACGCCGCGGTGTTGGCGTACTCCAGAACGTCGTCGACGTACGACGGGAGCTGCGCGGCGGCGACCTTACCGGTGCCGTCGAGGCCGGCGTAGCCGTTCGGCTGGTTACGGTTCGCGGTCGACACGGCGCCGGTGACGTCCGCGACGCCGTGCGTGTGGGCTGCGGCGGCTTTCCCGTCAATCTGCGTCTGTATCGGCCCGGTCACGCCGTCGACGTAGTTCAGCTCCTGGGTTGTGAGCGTCGCGCCGTCGAGGATGTTCAGCTCGGCGGCGGATGCCGTCACGCCGAGGTCGTCGAGCGAGTCGACGCCGCTGCCGCCACCGCCGCCTGCGGGCGGTACCGCCCACACGTTGTCGCCGCGCAGGAACTTCGTGGTGTCCGGTGTGCCGCTCGCCGACAGCTCGTCGATTCCGACTGCGTCGTCCTGCATCTGAGCGTTACCGACGCTATTCGCGGGCACTGCTTGCAGTGCTGTCCCCGCGGCGGTCAGCAGCGTCTGCACCGCCGCCGACAGATCCGACGACGGTATCCCCCCGACCGGCTTGACGTACTTGCCGTCGATGGTGGTCTGCACCGCGGCGGCGAGGTCGGTGAGGGGAATCCCGCCGACCGGCTTGGTGTACTTCGCGGCGATCAATCCGGTAAGCGTCGTGACGGCGTTCGGGTCGTTGCCGAGCGCATCCGCCACCTCCTTAATCGTGTCGAGCGTGCCGGGTGCCCCGTTGACCAACCCGTTGACCGCGGCGCTGATCGCCGCGGCGACAGCAGCGGACGTCGGAATGGTGGCGTCGTTGCTGTTCGCGGCGATCGACTCGGCTGCGGTGACGACGAGCGCAGCAGCCAGCGTCGCGAACGTGACAGAGCCGACAGTCGGTGTGCGCGTGTCCACGAGCGCGGCCTGCACAGACGTAGCCAGGTCCGTCGACGGGATGCCGCTCGGCGGCTTCGTGTACTTCGCGGAGACGTCGGAGGCGCTCGCCTTCAGCGCTACCGCCGCCTCAACCGTGTTCACGCGGCCATTCGTGTCCTTCGCGTCCTGCGAGGTCCAGCCGCCGGTGGGAAAGTTTGTGCGTAGTGGCGTCGTCATGGCCCTATCGCTCCGATCTGTTCGTCATCATGCGGCCCAGTCGCGCAGCGTCCAGTTGTCGATCTGCGGCGCGCTGCTGAACTCGGACTTTTCGATCCGGGCCCCGCCGCTTCGGCGTGAGTTGTCGTGCACGATGACGTTGCCGCTATCCGTCCACGACAGCCCGATCTCTTGGCCGTTCTTCAGCGCGGTGTAGGTGTTGGTGGTCGGCGAGTAGACCAGGGCCCACAGCGCGTCGTTACCGCTCACGTTCGCTGTGGCGCGCTGCGCAAGTGCGGTGTGGGCACCGGAGTAGATGCGTGCGATGCCGGAGCTGACTGCCAGCCAAACCAGTTGCGACAGGTCGCTGTCGGCGTGCATGTGCGGGCCGGCCCACGAGGTGTTGCCGGCCGAGCCGGTGCCGTAGACGTTGCACTGCACCAGCGCGCCGTCGCCGACCGTCGCACCGGTGTAGATGCCGGTCTGTTTGCTGCCGCCGAACGCGACCGAGTTGACCATCCGGTTTCCGGAAATCGTCAGCTGAGCGCCGGTGTCGGACTTCAGCACCCAGAGGCCGCCGAGCGAGCCGCGGTTGAAGTCGTCGGTGAAGGAGTGCTCTGTCGGCGCGATGTTCCTGGCAGCCAGCAGCGCCCACGCGCACGTCTGCTCGGGCTGGTTGCGCGCCGCGGCGGCTTCGGCCGCTGTCAGCGACGTCTGCGCGGTCACCGGACCGGCGGTCTCGAACGCTGATTGGACCATGCCCGGCGTGATCCGGATGCAGGTGATGCCGACGACGGCGCCCGGCGTGGTGCACGAGTTCCGCACCCGCACGACATAGCGGTCGCCGGCGTGCACCACGAGCTGCGGAATGGCTGCCTCGATGTAGCTGGGGTCGGCAGTGAACAGCGGGGCGACGTTGACTGACGAGACGCGGGCCAGCCCGCCTGTCCCGGTCTCCCGGAACACCTCGGCGAACACGTTGTTGAGCGACGTTCCGCCGACGTTGCGGCCGATGAACCCGACGGTGTCCATCACTGTGGTGTTGCTGATGGTGATGTAGCCGCCGCGGCTCACCCCGGCACCGAAGTCCCAGTTCACGGTCGCCGCGAATGCGTCGTAGAAGCCGTTTTCGTCGGAGCCGCTCAACCCGTGCTGGTGGCCGTCGTCGCCGCCCGGATCGGTCTCACCAAGAACATCGATGCGGGCGTTGAAGAACTCCGGGTAGGTGACGTCGCCGATCGGGTATCGGCACACCCACGCGGGGTTGCGGTAGCTGGCGGTGACGATGGTGTTCGTCTGGTTCTGCTGGTTGACGATGGTCTGGTTGGTGGTCTGCTGGAACCCGAGCAGCGACGCGAACCAGGTGGCGAAGTTTGCGACGGTGGTGTTGATCGGTGTGACGATCAGGCCGTTGACGATGTCGCCGATCTGGTTGACCGTCGTGGCGACGGCGTTGAGCCCGGTCGCGGTGGCGAGTCGGCCGATCGGTTCGAGGATGTGTTCGCTGAACTGGGCGGCGAGGTCGAGTGGATCGAAGTCGGCCGGGTCGATGCTGAGGTCGAAGTCGTTGAGGAACTTGCGGAAGTTCACGAACCAGGCGGCGGCGCCGGTGAGCGGCGCGCCGGTCTCCCATTCCCACGTGATGGGGAGCTCGTACGGGAATCCGGGGTCGTCGGTGCTGCCTTGCACCAGTCGGTCGAGCCAGTCGAAAGTGATCAGGCCGGCGAGGATGCCGTCGAGCTCGGCCAGGTCGAGGCCGGTGCGGTCACGTAAGGAGGCGATGAACGTCTCGAAGGTCGTGAAGTCGAGTCCCGTCGCGTCGCGCAGCAGCTCGATGACTGCCGCGGTCCCCTCGCTGATCGCCTGCTTGATGGCCTCACCGCCGCGCATCGCGGTCTGCTGCAGCGCGTTCTGGTAGTCCAGCGGTGACCGGTTCGGGTTGCGCAGCGACGTCTCGCCGGCCCCCCGCGCGAGGTTCGGGTCGGCGAGACGGTGGGCGCCGCGGCGGGTGACAGCGGTCATGCGGTCCCGGTCAGCTCACCGCGAAGAGCTTCGCCGTCAGGTGCGACCCGACGTTGCTGTACACGATCGATCCGTTGCCGCCGACCCGCACGAGCAGCACGTAGTAGACCATTGCCTGTCCGGCGGCGATGCGGCCCACCGCGCTGTCCGGTGCGACCGCGCGGCTCGGGTCCGAGGTGTCCGACCAGTGCTCGCGGACGTGCGCGATGGTCTCGGCGTCGAGGGTCGACGGGTCGTAGAGCGCGCGGGCGCACAGCTGCCCGGTCTCCGGGGCGCTCGACGAGCCCTGCGGCAGATACCGGACGTGCACCTCGACCTGAGCGTTGTTCAGGAACCCGCCGCGCTTCCACCGGATGTGCCCGTCGAACTCCGGCGTGTAGGCCCGGTCCTGGCCGGGCACGATCAGCGTGGCGATCAGGTTGTGCGTGCCGGTGTAGGTCATCGCCGGCCCGAACGACGCCTCGGGAACCGAGAATTTCTTCACCACCGGGGAGGCGGGCGCCGGCTTGAACCCGGGCTTGTTTGCGCCGCCCGCCGTCTCCGAGTAGGCGACGCCCTGCCCCTCCTGGAACGGGCCGTACACGTCGGGCGCGCCGAGCATCGACGTCGAAGGCCCGGGCGGGCCGGGGATGAGCGGCACGTCGACGGTGAAGTGTGGCGCCAGCGTGGTGCCGCTCTCGGCGACGTTGAGGGCCAGCGGGTAGCTGATGGCCCCGGCGGGCGGCTGCACGCCGCGCGCGGTGATCGACAGGTCCGGGGTCGGGCCGGGCGGGCCGGGAATCGCGCCGAGCAGCACGCGGTAGCCGGTGCCGGTCCAGATGTGCCAGTAGCCGTCGATGTACCAGGCGCGGCCGGCGTCGGAGGAGGTGAGCGCGTTCGGACCGGAGCTCGGCGGCAGGTCCGCGACGAGGGTGATCGTCGAGTTCCACTCGGGTCGCCAGAACGGCGCCGGGTCGCCCTTGTCGCCCTTGTCGCCCTTGATGGCGTCGAGGACGATGTTGTCTTCGCCGGGCATCAGGGTGAGGGTGCCGACGATGGTCTGCGGGTCGCCGGGGTTGCGCGGCGCGATGTAGAACAGCAGCCGCACAAACCGCTCGCCGACGAACAGGGGCTCGGTGGGGATCATTCCCAGTGTTGGGGCCGTCACTCGGGGCTCCTCTCACGCTCGATCTTCTCGGCCCACGGCTCAGGATCGGCCGCGGGTCTGTTCTGGTCTTCCGCCCATTCGGTGCCGGCAGCGAACATCTCGCGCATAGCGTCGCGCACCTCGGGGGCGACACCGCGCATAGCTGATTCCTGCATCGCCTTGATCCGGGCCCGCGCCTCGGCCTGGGTGTCGCGCTCGCGGTCGCCGGGCTTGTCGTGCTTGGTCAGCACCCAGCGCAGCGAGTCGGTGTGCAGACCGTCGGGGTTGCGGACCGGCCGGATGAACGCGCCGCGGCCGGTGGCGTCGTCGTAGGGCGGGTACGCCGAGTCGACGTCGACGCCGGCGAGCGCCTGGTGCAGCGCGAGCTGCTGAAGCAGGTCCTCGGGCACACCCATGCCCCAGCCCTGCGGGCCGACGGCGTCGCGAAGCGTCTCCTTGAGCCGGTCCCACCGCGCGAACAGCCCGTCGAGCTCAGCCTGGGTGAACTCCCGGTCGTACGGAAACCCCGCGAAGACGAGCTTGCCCTTGGTCTTCTCGCGCCTCAGCCGCGCCGCTTTGCTCATCAGAACAGGTCCCCGGATCCGGCCAGCAGCGCGGCGAAATTGGCGATGTTGCTCATGGTGCGGAACCCGCGCGCCACCGGGTCCTCCTCGCGGGTGTCGTCGCCGAACGAGATGATCGGGCGGCCGACGTCGGTGCGTGATCCCTCGGCGCGGATCGCCCACACGTTCTCGGTGTAGGTGACGCCGCGGATCTCCGCCGCGACGCGGTCGCCGAGCCAGTAGTCCTCGCCGAGGATGTAGGGCTGCCCGTCGCCGACGTCGAACTTCTGCGACCGGTACGCCTTCATGGCGTGGTCGCCGGCGGCGATGTCCTGGACTGCGTTCAGGGTGTAGGCGGAGCCGTGCCCCTGGTGGAAGTACTCCCGGAACGCGTAGCTGCCGGCCTTACTGGAGCGCAGCGGGTTGACGAACCGTTGGAACGCGACGAACACGTCGTCGAGCTGGCCCTGATAGATGTTGTCGAGGCCCTCGACGCCCGGCGCTTCTTGGCCGAGCACCACCTGCGCCAGTTGTGAGATCCCGTAGCGGATCGCGAACGTGATGGCCTGGTTGACCCACTGTGGGCTCTTGCCGCCGACGATGATGTCGGTGGCCTGCGATTTGTGGATGACGAACTTCGAGCTGCGGACGTTGCCGTAGCCGACGTCGCGGTGCACGAACGGTGTCGGTTGCGGTGCGACGAGCAGCAGCTTGCGGAAGAACGGGTCGGTCTCGGTGTCCCGGTCGGTGTCGAGCGGGATGATCGTTTCGGTGATCAGGTCGTCGAGGGTGGCGGCGAACAGGTTGAGCGCGCCGTCGACGAGGGTGCCGGTCGGGCCGGTGACGCCGCTCTTGTTCTCGAAGCTGAGGATGACGCACGCCCGGGTGGGCTTGAGGACCTCGGCGAGCTCGTCGCCGAACATCGTGTACGGCGGCGGGTCGCCGGGCAGCCAGGTGTAGGCGCGGCAGATGACGCCGGCGTCCTGCATGACCGGCGAGAGCACGGTGTGGGCGTCTTTCCAGCGGGCGCCGATGGTGCACCAGCGGGACTGGTCGAGGATCGGGTTGACCGGCATCACCTGGACCGGCCAGTTGAGCGGCGAGAGGTTCTGCAGCCACGTCTCGGGCGCGAACAGGTTCCGGGGGATCGGGTAGAACCCGTTGAGGGTGAAGAGCCGGAAGCAGTTGATGAAGGTGGAGATCGCGCAGGTGGAGACGGTCGGCCCGCCCCACAGGAACATCTTCGGCAACTGCACCTCCATCGGGAAGATGGGGTTCGCGGCCAGGTAGATGCCCTTGAGGTGACGGCGGTTCGAGATGCAGTTGAGCGTGGTGACGGACGCCGCGCCGGCGGTGTCTTCGCCCTCGATGGTGACGACCTTGCCGCCCCACCGCATCCGCCAGTCGTGCGGCTTGTCGGGGTCCGGGTCGATGGTGACGTGGATGTCCTCGTCGTCGTCGATCTGGTAGGTGAGGACCTCGCGCAGCCAGTCCATGTCGCGGCCGGAGAACGTGATGTGCGCTTCGCCGTCGTCCTGGGCGAGTTCCTCCCAGTCCCACTTGTCGAGGTTCTCGACGCGGGCGATGAAGTTGAACTCCTTGTCCCACAGCCGGATCAGCGGCGCTTTGGTGCGCCGGTTCATGTAGGCGAAGCGGCGCTCCAGCAGGTGCATCCGCAGCTCGGGGGTGAGTTCGCCGGCTTCGGTGCGCGGATCGAGTGCGCCGCCGATCGCGGACACGACGCGGTCGAGGATGGCGGTCATGCGAGCGCGCTCTCGAAGCGTTGCGGCAGCTGGCACCAGATCTTGCCGCCGGGCTGCTCGTGCACGACGGGCAGCGTCGCGGTCGAGCGCGGCGGGATCGGCACCGAGAATCCCTGGCCGCGGAACCGCTGCAGCAGCGGCAGCCCGCTGTCGCCGTACTCGCCGAGCAGCCAGTCGAGGAGCTCGCTCTTGCGGATGAACTTCTTGAGCAGGTTGTCGACCGGGTCCTTGGCGGTGATCGCGATCCGGTGCGTGGGGTCGGTGTCGATGATCGCGTGCTCGCCGGGTTCGAGCTCCGGGATTTCGATCATGTTGGCGTCGCGGCTGCGGGTGAACGTGCCGAGGATCTCGTCGACGAACGGGATCCCGAACAGCTTCCCGATGCGCGGCCAGTCGTCGAGCGGGTTGCGCTCACCGGTGGTGAAGGCGTTCGGGCCGTCGGGCAGCCACACCTTGCCGGGCGCGGAGACGAAGAAGATCGGCCACTGCGGCTCGGTGCTGCGGTTCGCGATGCGGATCTTGCCGAGGTTCGGGCCGCCGGCCGGCCGGATGAACGGCGGCGGCGCGACGTCGGGGCGACGCCACCGCGGTTCGCCGTCAGCGGCGAGGATCACCTCGTGCAGCGCGACCCGCTGGTAGGCGGGGTCATCAGGCAGCGCGCACTTCGGCGCTTCGAGGAGCTGCATCGGGATCCACAGCTGCCCGTGCCGGCGGGTGGTGACCGTGAACCATCCGGTCGCGTCCTTCTTGCAGCCCGCCCAGAACCGGGATTCGGTGTCGTACCAGCCGAGTTCGGTGTTCGACATCAGGCCGAGGGTGAACGAGATCTCGCGGCGCCCGTCGACGGTGCGCTCGAAGCGGGGCGGCCCGTACGCCGGTGTGGTCCACACGCCCTCGAACGGCACGTGCACCATGCCGTCGATCGGGCCGGTGATGAACGCGCCCTCGGTGCCGGCCATCTGTCCGGTGAGCGGCCAGTAGCGGCCGTCGGAGCCGATCCACGCGCAGGACACGCCTTCGGCGCGCGCCGCCGGCGACAGGTCTCGCCACGGCACCACGCGGCGGTCGCTGATCAGCGCTGACGTCACGTCCCCATCACCCCGGGGTTCTGCGTGTAGGTGCCGTAGCGCGGCGTCTTGAGCAGGGTGCGGCGGATCCGCTGCTCGTTCTCCTGCGGCGTGCCCTGCGGGTTGTTGATGGTGACGTTGGTGGACTGGTCGACCGGTCCCGGCGGGGCTCCACTGCCGGCGTGCTGGCCGGCCAGGTCGGCAGGTGAGCCGAGGTCGGGCAGCACCGAGGAGACGCCCGGGATGACGCCGAGCGGCAGCTGCCCGCCGGCGGCCTGGTCGACCAGGCCCTGCAGCGGGTTGACGGGGCTGCCGGACCACGGGGTGCCGTCGCCGTTGGCGTACCCGGTCTGCCACGGGAAGCCCTTGCCCTGCGGGGTGTACTTGATGCCCATCAGCGCGCTGGCGAGTTTCACGATCCCGAGGTCGGCCGGGTTCGGGAAGAGGTCACCGAAGCCGAACATCTCGTCGAGGAACGTCTTGCCGATGGAGCCCAGTTCGCCGAGCTGGCTGTCCTCACTGTCGCCGCCGCCGCCCGTCGATGAGCTGCCCGAGGTGTCGCTGGCCGCCTTCGAGCGGGCCACGTCGAGGTCGCTCGCCGCGTCGTCGCGTTCCCGATTCGCGCGGTCGAGTTTCTGTTGCGCCTCGTCGCGTTGGCGCTCGGCGGCCATGCGCTGCGACTCGCTCGCGTCGTCAGGCAGTTCGCGAAGCTTCTGCTCCCGCTCGCTCAGGACGCGCTCCGCGTTGGCGATCGCCTGCTCCTTATCGGCGAGCCGCTGCTCAGCTTCGCGGACCGCCTTGCTGTCGCCGCCGGTCGAAGACGATCCGCCGTAGGGGTCGACCGTCGAGAGGCCCGGCGCGACGGAGCCGTACAGCTGAGACGCCCGGCCGCCCTGCTCGCTGCGCAGCGTGGCCCCTGAGTAGCCGCCGATCTCCACCCGGTCGGCGATCAGTCCGTACGGATCACCTGACGAGGCGCCGGGACCGCCGAGCTTGTCGAGAGTGTCGTAGAACCACTTGATCTGGTCACGCGGGTCGTGGCCGACGCCCTTGTCGGAGCTGGTCTGGAAAAGCGACTCGTGGCCAGTCGCGTTGGTCACGGTCGGGTCGAGCCCGGACTCTTTCAGCCCGGCGGCGATCGCCGCCTTGATGGTCTCGGGGTCGTAGCCGCGGCGCATCCCCTCGGCGGCGATGTGCCGGGCGATCTCTTCCGGTCCCGCGCCAGGATCGAGGGCGTCGAGACCGGGCAGCGACCCGCTGTCACTCCTCGACAGGCGGAGCTCGCGAGCGGCGGCGGCGTGAATGTGCGTGCGGTGCTGCGCCATCGTGGCTTCGCCGTAGATCGCGCGGGCCTCGGCGCCTTCGGCGCGCTCGCCGTTGACGTTGTACCAGACCTTGTCGGGGTCGTCGTAGATGATCTGGGTCAGCTGGTCGCGGATCGCCCAGAGCGCTTCAAGGTTCTCCCGGCTCGGGTCGAGGTCAATCGCCATGCCCTTGGGATGGAAGCCGCCGTCGTCGTCGTGGTCGGTCTTCGCGCTGTTGAGCCGCGCGGACGGGTTCCGTTCGCGGACCGCCTCGAGGATGGATCGGTTGACGGTGCCGCCGCCCATTCGGGCGATCTCGTCGTCGCTGACGACGCCGCCGCTGCGGTAGCCGGGCAGCATCGCGTGCAGCAGGCCCGGCGGCGGCACCCAGCCGGCGTTGAGCGCCTTCACCAGCGGGCTGCCGCCCCGCTTCATCGCATCGGTCTTGACGACGCCTTCGCCGGTGGAGACCAGCGCCGTCGGATAGCCGCGCGAGTCGACGCCGAGGATCGAGTCGCTCGTGCCGGTGCCCGGCCCGTACAGCCGGCCGTCGCGGCGGCGGCCGGCGACGCCGCCCTCGCGCAACCCGGCCAGAGTGTTGCCGAGGTCGTGGGCGATCTGCGCGCCGGGAACCTCCATCAGGCCGACCTTCAGCGGCACCTTCTGCAGAATGCCGCCCATCCACCGCAGCGGGCCCTTGATGGCGTTGATGATGCTGTCGAAGACCGTCTTGATGGTGCCGGCTACGCCGTTCCAGACGCCGCCGATGAAGTCGGCGGTCGACTGGAACGCGTCCTTAATCCAGGTGAAGACCGGCGAGATGACACCCCAGGCCGTGGTGAACGCGCTCTTGATGCCTTCCCAGGCCGGGACGATCGCGTTCTGCCACAGCCAGGTGGCGGCGTCACCGATCGCCGACAGTCCCGCCTTGATGGCGTCCCAAACCGGTGTGAGCACCACCATCGCGCCCTGGAAGGCGAGCTGCAGGTTGTGCCACATCGGCAGGATCACCGTGTCGAACGCATAGCGGGCGGCGTCGGCGAGGAACCCGAACGCCGCCTTGAGCGCGTCGATGACCGGCGAGATGACGCTCCACGCGACGGAGATCGCGCCCTTGATGACGTCGAACGTGGTGGTGAAGATCGCCTTGCCGACGT
Source organism: Mycobacterium sp. MYCO198283 (assembly GCF_021213805.1). GTDB lineage: Bacteria > Actinomycetota > Actinomycetes > Mycobacteriales > Mycobacteriaceae > Mycobacterium. The sequence continues at coordinate 562,038 of NZ_JAJQJI010000001.1, read as the reverse complement.
TGAACGCGGCGGTCAGCCCGCTCCACACCGCCTTGATGCCGGCGTAGAAGGTCTGCGCGACCTGCAGGCCGCCGGTGAAGCCCTTGAGCATGATCGGGTAGGCGGTGCCGAGGAGCTTCAGCGCGCCGAGCAGCGCGCCGCCGATGATGCCGGCGACGACTTTCAGCACCGGCGCCGCCTCCGTATAGGTGGCGACGATCTGTTTGCCGAGGTCGAGCAGTGGGCCCTTGATCTTGCCGAACTGCTCGACGTACTCGGGTCCGAACGCGTCGCGGAAGAAGTTGCCGATGCCGGCGAACCCCTGCTTGATCTGCTCGAACGCGGGCCGAAGGATGTCGCCGAGCTCGCCGAACACCTCGCGGAACTTGTTGCCGTACTCCTGGAGCCAATCAGGTCCGCCGCCGCTCATCAGGTTGGTGAACCAATTCCCGATGGTGATCAGCGGCCCGTCGATGACGTCGAACAGCTTGAGCTTGAAGCCCTCCCACGCGTTGGACAGCGCTTCCGTAACACCCGGCAAGCCCTGCATGTTCGCTGCGGCCATGTCGGCGGCGGCGCCCTGCCGGGTGACCGCCGCGGCGGCGGAATCCCAGGCTTCCGCGCCGCCCTGCGCGGCCACCATCGATGCGCGCATCGCATCCGACCCGAAGAGGATCGCCGTGTTCGCCTGGAACTGCTCGGCGGTCATCCGCTTCGACGCTTCGGCGACCTGCTTCATCATCGACTCGACGCCGACGAAGTTGCCCTGCGCGTCGTACAGCGCGAGCCCGAGCTCGCGGATCGCGCCCTGCGCCGGGTTGCCCTGGTCGGTGATCGCGAGCAGCGACGTCTTGAGCATCGTGCCGGCGTCGGAGCCGTTGATGCCCATCCGCGAGAACATCGTCAGCGCCGTGAGGGTGTCCTCGATCGACACCCCGAACCCGGACGCCGCGGAGCCGCCGGCCTGCAACGCGATGCCCAGGTCGGAGACGTCGGCGGAACTCGCATTCGCCGACGCGGCGAGCAAGTCGGCGACACGCGTCGCGTCGGACGCGTTGAGCTGAAACATGTTGATCGCAGCGGACTGGATCTTCGCCGCTTCGGCGGCGTCGATCTGGCCCGCGGTGGACAGCTGCAAGGTGCCGCGGGCGGCGTCCATCGCCTGTTGCGCGGTCATGCCGCCCTTGGCGAGCTCGACCATAGCGGCGGCGGCGTCGCTCGCCGACGTGCCGGCCAAGGTGACGTCGGTGCCCAGGGCGCGCGCCGCCTCGCGCATCTTGCCCATGCCCTCGGCGCCGCTATTGGTGACGCCGCTGAACATGTTGACCTGGCGCTCGAAGTCGATGCCGACGTCGAGCGCGCTCTTGAACAGGGCGCCGACAGCGGCGACGCTCACCACCGCGGCCATCGCGCCCATGAACGCGCCGCCGACCTTCGTGCCGATCCCGCCGGCCAGCGCTGAGAGCCCCGACCCGCTGCTCGACAGCGACCGCTCGGCGGTCTTGAACGGGTTCCCGATCCCGCTGCCGGCGGATCCGGCTGAGCTGGCGGTGCGGCGCGCGCGGGCGAGGTCGTCCTCGGCGCGTTTCGCTTCGCGGGCGGCGGCTGTCTCGCGGCGGCGCTGAGCCTCGGTGCGCTGCTCGGCGCTGGTCGCCTGCGCGGCCGCGTTGCGGGCCCGCTCGCGGGCGGTCGCCACCTGCCGTTCCGCGGTTTCGAGCTGCTTGGCGGTCGCGTTGCCGCTGGCGCGCAATTCGCGCAGCCGGCGTTCGGCGGTGCCGACGGCCTGGGCGCGGGCGCCGGCGTTGCCGCGCGCCGCCTGCAGTTTCGCCTCCTCGGCGCGCAGCTTGCCGGTGGCGTCCTTGACCTTGTCGAGCGCGTCGACGTGCGCCCGCGCCGCGGACTGCACCTGCCCCGCGGACTGCTTCAATCCCTGACCGACGTTCAGCCCGACGTCGCGGCCGAGCTGCTTGCCCAGGCCGCCGAACGACTTGCGCATCTGCGTGTTGACGTTGCGATCCATCCCCTCGAACGAGGGGATCACCGGCAGCGCGTAGTAGCCGATGGAGTCGAGCGCCACCCGTCACCGCCTTCAGGGATCGCGTCGGTGGTGTCTGCTCTCTCGGGCGGGTCGAGGTGTGGGGGGTGAGGGAGGGGGTGAAGTGGGCAGGCGGCCGGCGCCTTCAGGTGGGGGTTACGGCACGCATTCGGTGTTGATCGTGCGGCCGGCGTAGTCGGCGAAGTCGTTGATGTCGTCGACGTACGGGCACACCCATTCGAGCCGGTCGTAGCCGTCTTCCCCGATCAGCGCGATGATCGCCTCGAAGTAGTTCTCGCGGCCGAACTCCCGCGCCGCGCGAATCGGCCAGCGGCCCCGCCGCTTGGGCAGCGTGAAAGTCTCGCCCTTCCATTCGAGGGTGACGACGGCGCTGTTGAGGTCCTCGGGCGTCTCGGTGGGCGCGTCGGGGACGGCCTGGACGGCGGTGTTGCTCTTAGCCATGCGAGTCGGTCTCTCCTAGTTCGCGCCGCCGGTTGGCTACCGCCTCCTGCATTGCTGCGGGTAGGCCCGGTGCGGCCGCAGGCGGCGGTTGCGGCTGGTAGTGGGCCTGGCGTTCCCTCAACTTAGCGACGTGGGCGGCCTGCGCTTGCATAGCTTCGATGGCCCGCTCGCGTTCCTCCGGTTTGAGTGGCCGGCCGGGATAGATCTGTCCGGTGAGGGCCTGGTAGTTCGACGCCCTGATGAAGTCGGATTCTGTCCAGACGTGTTTGCCGTCGTTGTCGCCGACCGCGATCGCCGACGTCGACAGCGACCGGCGGATGTACACCCAGATCTGGCGGAGCGTGAGGGTGCCGCGGAACCGGTCGCGGTAGTCGACGCCGATGCGGCGCAGGTCGAGCTCGACGTCCTCCTCCTGGTCGTGGAGGAGCCGCAGCAGCTGCGGGATGTCGCCGAACCACTGGTCGGGGGCGTCGGGTTTCTCCGGTAGCCGGGCCACGCCGACCGCGGCGGCCATCGCGTCGGACAGCTCGCGGTAGTCATCGATGAGCGGGTTGGCGCTGCCCGGTGACTGGCCGGCCAGGAGCGCGTCGACGGCCTCGACCCAGCGGGCGCCGCGGATCAGGGCGAGCGGCCACTCGTCGAGAGACAGCGGCACCCTGATCACGCGGCCGCGGAACAGCACCCCGGCGTCGGTGGCGCCTTGCGCTTCCAGCCGAGCGGCGTCGCTCGGCACCGCCGGTTACAGGCCGAGCTTGTCGGCGAGCTCGGCCTTGGTCAGCGCCTCGACCGCGGCGTCGTCGAGCGGCTGCCCGTCGTCGCCGGTGACCTTCGCCGCCTTGGCCGCCTCGACGAGGTCGGCGTGCTTGCTGTTGCGGGTGACGCCGGCCGGCGCCGTCGGAGGCGGGTCGGCCTCGACGAGCTGGGTGACCGCGCCGTTGCGGCTGGTGTTCACGTTGAACGCGCCGCCCGCCGCCGTCAGCGCAGAGTCCTCGACGAATTCGACGTCGCCGCGCTCCTTGAGCACCGCGGCGGAGTTTTCGTCGACCTGGAACACCGACCCCTCGGTGTAACCGGGGAGCGCCTTCTTTGCCTTGACCGTCTGCACGATTCCTTCTCTCCTTCAGTCCGTGGTGGTTAGGCGCTCTTCTGCGCCTTGTAGAGCTCCTTGGCGGAGTTCGGGAACACGCGGATGGTGATCTCGCGCGGCGCCGCGTTGCCCTCGGCGTCGGTGATGGTCTCCGACCAGAACCGGCCCGGCATCGTCGAGATCAGCCGGTTCACCTGGGCGGCGGCGGTGCGCTTCTCGATCGCGAAGAACGCGTGCAGCGGCTGCGGCACCACGATGCTGGTGTCGGTCGAGCCCGGCCACAGGATCTTCTGCACCGTGGGGTTGTCCTCCAGAGCCGACACCGTGGTGGTGTGCGAGAAGTCCTTGCTCGCGACGATGATCGTGCCGTACCCCCAGGCGGGGATCTCGGTCTCGTCCCACTGCCGGGACTGCTCGATGCCGGCGTCGCCGACCAGCAGGCCGAGGAACTCCCACTTGCCGGTGGTGTTCGGGAACGGGTCGGTGACCGCGGCCGGGATGTCGGCCGATGCCAGCACGGCGTTCGGGTAGATCAGGACGTCAGCCTCGGAGAAGAGGCGCTTCGACACGTTTGCGGGGTTGCCGGCCATCGGCGTTGCTCCTTGTCTAGTACTCGATCGTCGGGACAACCGCCGGCAGGGTGAACGAAGCGAGGTCCGCTCCGGTGTCCGGATCTCGTGTCGTCACGAAAGCCGAGCCACCACGCCGGATAGTTGCCATTCCATCGGGTAGATGCGCGCGAAGATAGCCGTCCGCGAGGGCAGCAACGCGGATCGCCAGACGCGATCCGCGGGCCCGCACGAGCACCCTGATGGTTGGGTCGCGCTTGTAGGGGTAGGTGACGGGACCCCCGTCGTCGAACACGGTGACGAGGGGTGGGTCGGTGCGTAGGGACCAGGTGTCGGGGATTCCGTCCTGGCCGTCCTCGACGCGGCACGCGCCGCCGAGTTCGGCGATCGTGGACGGAAGCATGAAGAAGTGCCGCAGCCGCGCCAGCACGGCGGGCACCGGGTCGGCCTGCACCCACAGCCCGCTCATCGGATCGGCCAGCCGAGTTCGCCGGCGGCCTTGGTGGCGGCGCCGTCTTTCGCCTGGTCTTCGGCGCCGACGACGACGGCGGACACCGACCGGTCGGTGACGTAGTCCTCGACGTGCCCGCCAGCGCGTTCGGCGCCCTGGGCGGCGATGTCGTGGATGAACGCCTTGAGGCCGCGGTCCTGCCGGGCGATCCGGCCGATGGCTTTCGCGTCGCGGACGAAGCCCTCCTTGCGGCGGCGCGGCGCCATCAGGTCCGCCCTCCGCCGCGGTACTGCGCCAGCACGACCAGCTCGCGGCGGGCCGCCCACTGCGATTCCTGCCGCTCGATGACCGCCCGGCACTCGCGGCCGCGGACAATCAGCCAGTCGCCGTCGTTGACCGGCGCGTCGACGTCGAGCACCACGGTGAAGTCGGCGGTGACCGCGGCGGCGCTGCTGTCGCGGTACCGCACGGTTGTGTTGCCGGGCATGACCGCCCGGGCGATCAGCGCGATGGGGGCGCCGTCGGGGCTGACGACGCCGTCGTGGCGGCCGCCGGCAGGTATCACGGTGACCTGCTCGCCGAGCCCGGCCTCACCTGCCCACCGGGCGAACACCCGTACGTGGCTAGGCCGGCCGAGCGGGCCGTCGTGCCGCACGCCGGGGGTGGTGAGCTCGAACACCCGGCCCTGGAAGCGGATCGCGTCGCCGGGCGCGAGCGCCTCGGTGTCGGCGTCGACGGGCAGCGCGCCGGTCGCGTCGAGCACCGCGATGGTCGACCCCGCCACCTCCTCGGTGCCACCGGTGACGGTGAACGAGCAGCCGTGCTTGGTCAGGTAGACGTTCGTGACCTGCGGGCGGTTCCATGCGTCGAGCACCGGTGCCGGCGGGGTGCCGGCGGTGACGGGGACGCGGCGGACCAGCTCCACGGTGTCCGGGCCGAGAGCGGTCAGCAGGTTCAGCGGTGAGGTCACTACCACCGCCTCGGTCCGGGCTCGGTGAACGCGTCGGCGAACGACGCGCCGTAGGCGCCGGTGCGGTCGTTGCCGAAGAACGCCTGCGGCGCGGCTGAGGTCGATAGGCCGAGCGCCGCGAGGTGCCGGTCGTCGAATTCGAGGAGTCGCGCGGCGTCGGCGTAGGTGACCGACAGCTGGCGGCCGTCGGTGTTGCTCATCACCTGCCGCACCCGCGGGCCGAGCTGCGGGTCGACGCCCGCGGCGCCGAGCGCCGCGCTCACGACCTCGTAGGTGATGAGCTTGGCCTGCGTGGCGCCCAGCGGGTCGGTGCGCGCCAGGCCCGGCCGCCGCGACGGGTCGCGGATCCAGTCCGCGGCGGCCTGGACGAGGAGCCCGACGAGCGCCGTTTCACCGGCCGTCAGCACCCGCGGAGCGATCAGCTGCGCGAACTCTGCGGCCGTGAGGAACGGTTGGGTGTCCACTCGGTCGGGCTCCTCCTGGTGCCAGTGCCTACCGGGCCTTGCGGGCCACGGCCTCCTGCAGCTGCGGCTTGGTCATGTCGCCGGCCTCTGCCTCGGTGACCGCGCCGACCTTCACCGCGTGCGCCTTCCACGCGTCGAGGGTGGCGCTCTTGGCCGGCGCGCCGCTATCGGTGACTGGCGACGGGGCCGCACCGGACACGTCGCCCACCGGGACGACGTTCCCTGCGCCCGCACCGGTCACCAGCGGCGCCGACACCTCGCTGGCGACCTGATCGGCGCTGAGCACCGCGCCGCCCTCGGTGACGGTGTTCAGGCCGGTGTTCGCCTCGGCGACGAGCTGATTGGCCTCGCTGACCCGGTTGACCGCCGGGTGCGGCGAGCTGATCAGGTCATCGCCCGGTACGACTTGGACGTCGTCGGAGGCCGGCACGAACGCGGCCGGGGCGAGCCGCGTCGGCACCGCGAGCCGGGCGGCTTCGGCCTTCGACAGCTGCACCCGGTCGCCGCGCTTGTAGCGGCGCCGCACGGCGTCGTCGCCGTCGCCCTCGGTGCGGTAGAACGCGGCGCCCGCCAGCACGTAGGTGCCGGCCTTCGGGGCGCTCACGGGGTCACCAGGCCCGTCAGCCAGATACCGGCCTTGGGCTGGTCGAGGGCCATGGCCCGCTTGTGGGTGACGTCCGAGCGCCACGTCTCGGTTGGTCCGCCGTTGGGGCCGTTGCCCTCCGGGTACACGCCGGTGAATTCCAGCGGCCGGGTGTCGGAGTAGAACCCGATGGTGCCGCGCTCGCACACCAGGATGCGGTCCTCAGGGAAGGACAGCGACCCGATGATGGTGCGGCCGAAGATCGAGCCGGGCAGCTGACCGGTCAGCAGCGGGCTGTCGCCGGCGGTGGCCCCGTTGTACACCTTCAGAAACTTCTCGTTGTCGAGGAGCACCGGCAGGATGCCCGGGTTGAGCACGATGGTGTCGGGCTGGAAACCGGCCCACTCCTCGGCGCTGGCGACGCTGCCGGTCGGCGTCGCGAACGACACCTCCTTGATGGCGAGCGCCAGGTCGATGCGCGGGTTGCCGTTCGCGGTGTCCCACGCGTTCGCCACCGGCATCGTCGGGACCGCGTTCGACAGCAGCAGCGCGCGCGCCGCCCGGTCGTCGGCGCGCACGAACGTGTTCCGCAGCTGCGTCATCTGCTTGTTGACGGCGCCGATGCGGTTCTCGTCGCGCATCTCGCGGGAGATCCGGATGCCGAGGCCCCGCTTGTTGGCGATCGCCACGCGCGGCACGCCCATCTCCCCGTAGGTGACGGGGATCTCGGCGAACTCGGCCACGTCCTCGACGTCGCCGACGAGGAACGTCGGGTCGCCTTCGGTGTAGCCGACCAGCCCGGCGGGGTTGCCGCCGACGTTGCGCAGAATCGATTCGCTGATGAACACATTCGTCATCAGCTCCTTCTGCTTGGTCGGCACCATCATCGGCGAACCGATGAGGTCCGCGACGGTGGTGCGCGGTCCGTCGCTGATGCTCACGACTCCAGTGGGCATGTCTTTCGTCTCCTGTCTCGACCGGGTGGGGTCAGATCGCCAGGCGGGCGAGCCCGCGCGGGTTGGTGCTGACGGTCACGCCGCCGGGCTGCGTGCAGCGGCCGACGATCGTGCGGGCATCGGGGGTGGCGCCGGCCGGGGTGACCGTGCCGTTCGCCGCGGCGACCAGCAGGTCGCCCTGATTGGCGTTAGCCGCGTAGATGACGGGCACCTCATCGCCGCCGTACGCGCAGGCGACCGTGGTCGGCAGGATGGCGGTGTTGAGCACCGGCCGCCCCGTCGAATCGGTGGTCGCCTGGGTGTTCACGTCCTCCGGCGCGATCGCGTCGGTGAGCGCGACCCCGGCGTACTTGAGCGTGCCGGCCTGCGCTTCGCGGATGCGGCCGCCGGCGCCGAATTCGACGAGCCGGCCGCCGCGCACGACCTGGCCGGCCAGCGGCGAGTAAGTCCGCGGCCCCGTCTTGGTGACCTGAATGGTTCCGGGCATAGTTCGGTGTCCTCCTCAGTGATCCGTGCGGCCCGTCAGACCTGCCACGCCTTGTACTTGGGGTCCTCGGCGACGTCGCCGTCACCCGACCCGGCCTGCGCCGCGGGGGTCATGGCGTGGCCGAGTTCGGTCATCGGCACCGCGGTCTCCGCCGGGATTTCGGCGAGGAGCTTGGTGGTGCCGACCTCGTCGGCGCGCATCAGCGCGACGAAGTGGTCGCGGCGCGCCGGCGGGATCTTGCCGAGGCCGATGGCGGCGTCGACGGCGGCGGTGATGCGCTGCGTTTCGAGCTTGGCGTGCGCCTTCGCGCCGAGCTCCGAGTTGGCCTGCAGCGCAGCCAGCGTGCCGGGATCGATGATCGTCAGGCCGAGCTTGGCGGCAGCGTCGGTGAGCTGCTTGACCTCGGCCGCGTCGACCTTGTCGTCGTCGGGCTGCGCGCCGCCCGCCGCACCGGTGCCGTCGCCGCCCTTGTTCAGCTCGGCGATCTTGGCGGTCACTTCCTCATCGGTGGCGTCCTCGGGCAATCCGAGAGCGTCGAGGACAGTCTTGCTGGTAGCCACGGAGGCCCCTCCTTTGGTGTCGGGGCCCGTGGGCCCGTCCTCTACCCGCGCCGACGGTGCGGGGGCGGCCTGACGGCCTGCGTACTTGAACAGCGCGGCGGCCTTCGCGATCGACGCCGCGGCGGCGGCCTCGACCTCGTCGCGCTTGCCGGATTCGTCGATCTCGGTAGCCAGGCCGGCGTCTTTCGCCTCGGCGGCGTCGTACCAGGTCTCACGCTTCATCGCCCGCGCCCACACCGCGGTGTCACCGCCGGCGCGGTCGGCGTAGAACGCCGCCATCGACCCGTTGAGCTTGTCGAGCTGCTTGGCCGCGGCGGTGAGCTCCTCGGCGGTGCCGTACAGGCCGCCGCGGGCGTTGTGCAGCATCATCTGCCCGTACTTGGAGATGACGACGTCGTCGCCGGCCAGCGCGATCAGCGACGCGGCCGACGCGGCAAGCCCGTCGACGTGCGTGGTGGTCTTGCCGGGGTGGCGCATGATCGCGTTCGCCAGCGCCAGGCCGTCCCACGCCGCGCCGCCGGGAGAGTTGATCCGCACGTCGAGCTCGGTGTCGTCGTCGAGGCCCTCGATCAGGGCGACGCACTCGTTGACGTCGACGCCGCCGAAGAACAGGTCAGCGCCGATCACGTCGTAGATGTGCAGCGTCGCCCGCTTGCTGTCCTTGCTGGTGTCGGCCTTCGCGGCGATGAAGGTGAACCACTGGCGGGTGCTGTCGGGCATCGTGTCGTCGTCTCCTCAGTAGCCGATCGATCCGGCGCCGAGCCACACGTCTGCCCGCGGGCGCAGCAGCGCGCCGATCGCGGCCAGCGCGTCAGCGGCGCGCCCGTCGGCATCGTCGTCCGGGTCGTCCGGGCGTGTGGGCGCGTCGTCGGGGTCGGTGGTGTCGCCGGCGGGCGGTTCGGCGTCGGGGTCGTCGGGGTCCGGCTTGGCGGGCAGGTCGAGCAGTTGGCGCAGCGCCCGCTCAATCCGCAGGTCAGGTGCGAGCAGGCCCGCTTCGACCAGCATCTTCAGCGACGCCGCGGTGCTGTCCTGCTGGGAGCCGATCGCGGAGAACACCAGCCGCGGGCAGCGGGCGTCGGTCCCGAAGTTCAGGTCGACGAGGTCCTCGATGATGTGCGCCTGGGCGATCTCGGCGTACGACAGTGCGGCCGCGTTGAGTGCCTGCACGAAGGGGCGTTCCTGCACGGCGGCGAGCGCGAACGACCCGCCGCGGTCGAGGTTGAGGTAGTGCGCGAGCCCGGACAGCGCGATGGCCTTGTCGTGGTACTCGATCGCCGACCGGATGTTCGGCAGGTTGCCCTGCACGCCGAGCAGGGTGAGGGACTGGCCGGCGGCCAGGCCGACACCGGAGTGCAGGCCGCCCATGAATCCGGACGCGATGCGCTGCATGGCCGCGACCTCGACCGGGTCGTTCGGCTTGCTCGCGGTGCCGACCGGGACGCCCATGCCGTTGCGGCGGGCGACCGCGGTCTCGATCTTGAGGAGCTCGTTCTTCAGCAGCCAGTGCTTGTAGCTGGACCGCAGCACCGAGCGGCCTTCCCACCGGCCGGGCCGCTTGTTACGCGAGTACACGACGAGCCGGTTGACGGGGATGTCGAACGGGTTAAGGCCGTAGAGGACCCGCTCGCTCGACGCCGGCGCGATCTGCCGGACCGACTCGAGGCCGCCGTCCATCGCGGTGTTGAACGCCTGGATCGTCCACTGCGGACGGGGGCCGAGCTTGCGCAGCACGACGCGGCCGTCCGCCTCCCGCCGATACACCTGCTCGAAGACGGCGTGCCCGAACTGCGGAACCGGGCTGGCGACGTCCTGCAAGTGGCCGAGCCACGAGAACCTGCCGCGCAGTCGGCCGCCGTCAGCGACGGCGTCCTCACCGACGACCGGCACCCGCAGCACACGCGACACCAGCTGCACCGCGTCGGCGTTGGCGCCGTTCGGGTCGATCCGCCACTTCGCCGACACGATCGGCAGGCTCATCGACTCCAGCAGCGACGTCACCCGCGAGTCGTCGTTGTCCATGTCGAGGAACACGCCGACGCTCTCCGGGTGCTGCAGCTGCGGCACCTTCTCGAACGGATCCCACGCCAGCCACGCGTTGTGGTTTCCGCCGCCGTTGACGTAGCCGCGCTCACCGAGCGGCATCGCGGTCTGCACACGGGCCGTCGCCTCGGGCCGCCGCAACCCGCTCATCGAGCGCGCCGGCTTAGGCCGAGGCCGCGAAATAACAGCCGTGTGATTCGCCATTACCGGCTAGGTTGACAGGTCCCAGCTCGCGAAATGGCTACTTGTCGCCCCGAATTCTGCGAACTCGTCGGCCGGCGCGGTGCCGTGCGCGCCCACCGGCAACGCGGCCGGGGTGTCCTCCTCGGCAAATTCCAGGACTCCCCACAGCGCCAACGCGAACGCCACAAGCTGCGCGATCGACCCTTCACGGGTGTCGAAAACCCGGTCCCCACGTGGCAGTTCGCGCATCGCCGCCCGCTCCAGCGCCTCGCGGATGATCGGCTGGTCGGTGTGCACCAGATCCCCGGCAACCGCGTGGTCGATGAACGCCGACGTCGCGATCGAGAACTCGTTCGCGGTGGTGACGCGCATGTCGACGCCGAGCTTGCGCATCACCGGCACGAGGTCGACGCCCGGGTCGTGCCCTTCGATGACAACTTCGGGCGGGTCGAACCGCTGGATCAGCAGCAGCAGATAGCGGGCGGCCTGCCCGATGTTCATCACCTCGAAGCGGCCAAGCTCCAACGCCACCGCGCCGGTCGACGTGCGCTGCCCGGCCGCGAACGCCCACCGCTGCCGGTCCTGAGTTCGGGACACCGCGATCACGATCTGCCCGACGAGCTCGGGCGCCAGGTCCACCAAGTTGGCCCACACCTCCTCGATCGGGATGACCGGCTCGCGGGCCTCCTCGGTGGCCGGCCACTCGCCCCAGCCGAGGTAGTCCGCCTCCCACAATGCGACGCCGGCGGCGTTCACACACAGCACCTTGCGGATCGCGTCGATGTCGCGGTCCTTGCTGATCACGCCATGCGACGGGGAGGCGAGCCGCCACAATTCGCGGTCGAGGCGCGCGGCGGCGCGGGCCCGCTCGTCGCGCGGCGGGTCAGGGGCGCAGTACTCCGAGTACCACAGCAGCGGGTCGCCGCGCTCCGGATCGTGGTGGCCGGCCTTCCCGCGCTCCCGCACGCCGCCGAAGATCTCGCAGAACGGGTGGATCGACGCGACAGGAGCCGTCGAGGTGTAGATCGTCTGCGCATTCGAGCTGGCGATCTGCGAGCCGGTGAGCGCCGCCACCTCGGCCTCGGTGAGGTTGTACGCCTCGTCGAACACCACGAGGTCGATCTGGTCGAGGCCGCGGCCGAGGTCGGTCGAGCGAACACCGCAGCGCAGGTGCGCGATCTTGCCGTTGCGGGCCCGCACGACGACGTCGCCGCGGCCCTGCTTGCCGCCCGTCTTGGACACCAGCCGCGCGAACAGCGCCGGCCGGCTCTCGATGATCGACACCACGCGGGCGAACACCGCGTCGGCGGTCTGGCCGCGCTGGGCTGAGTAGACGCTGGTCTCACCGAGGTAGAACAGGCCGTAGAGGATCCGCGCGACGACGATCCACGTCTTGCCCTGCTGGCGCGTGTCGACCAGACACGCCTCGCGGTGCAGCCACAGTCCCTCGTCGTTGCGCAGCGTGATGCCGCGCAGCTCCGACCACTGCCAGGGCAGGCACCGTGACCGCGTGACCCGCGCGGTGAACTTCGCCGCCTTGATGCTGTCGGTGTCGTCGGCCGTCGCCGCGTCCGGGTGCGACCAGTGGTAGCGCGGATCCTGCGGGCCGTCGAGCCGCGGCCACTCCCCGACCCACGGCGGCGGCCCATGCTGATCGGTGCGGTTGGCCGGCGGCGCGCGACCCGCAGCACGTCCAGGACTCGGCGCCGGCTTTCTCTTCGTGGCCTGCGCTTTCTGCGGCCGGCGCGTCGGCTCAGAGGTCGAGGTCGTCGTCATCGCCCTCACCGTCGCCGCCGCCCGTCGGCGCCGGCGGCAGCAGCGCGCGCTGCCGAGCGATGTCGGACAGCAGCGACGCGAACAGCTTCGCCTGCTGGCGCTCCTCCGATGCGGCGGCGTCGACCTTCACGGCCACCTCGACGTAGAACGCCTTCCGGTCGCCCGGCGGCGTCTCCTCGACGAGGATCCGGCCCAGGTCGAGGCTCATCATCGCGCCGGCGTCCCCGCGCAGCGTCCGGTCGAGCGTTTCGAGGCGGTCAGCGACGCGGCACGCCTGCTCGACGAGCACCTTGATCCCGCCGGGATCCGTATCGCGCCACAGGTCGGCCCGAAGCCGGGCGCCGGCGGTGGGCGCCCACCTCTTCCGGACCCGACGAGGCCCGGTGACCGCCCGTTTCGTGCCCGTGGCCGCCCGTTTCGCAGCCGTCCTGGCAGCCGATTTCCCGGCCGCCGACGCCGCTGGAGGCGCCGAAGCGGGCGCGTCCGCCGCCGCGCCGCTGCGGGCCATCAGGGGGCCACCTCGGCCGAAAAATCGCCGACCCGCTGAAAAAAATTCTGACTACCGCGCCGGAGAGTCAGCCCACGGGGGGCCTCAACTTTTTCGGGGGTGGGGGGGCCGGCGGCGGGGGCGTCACGCGTCAGGCGGCTGAGGGTCACGCTACCAACCCCGCGGGGTAGCTCGGACGGGCTTCGTCGTACCAGTGCAGCGCCACCTTCACCTTGTCGGCCGGGCGCTCGGCGGCGATCCGCGCGAGGACGACGTCGCGGCCGGGGTCGCACACCACGATGCTCGCGCCGCGTCGTTGGTAGTCGGACAGGGCGGTTGCTGTTGGGCATGCGTGGATGAGCCAGGCGTGGTTCGGTTCGGTGCGCACGCGGAAGGCGACACGGATGGCTGCTGCTCGTGCGTCGAACGCTGCCTTGCCGATCAGTGGTGATGGCACGGTCCAGCCTGTTGCGTGTGGGCCTGAGAGTGCGCGGGTGATGGCGTCGAAGTCGATGACGAGGTCGCCGGGTTGTGCGTGCTGATGTATCCATGTGGTCTTGCCTGATGCTGGTGGGCCGATGACCACGGTGCAGCGCACCTGGCCTGCACGCTGAGGTGGTGGGCTGAGGCGGTCGCGTGCGCTCTTGCGTCTGCGGCATGGCACGCACAGCACGTCGTAGGCCGGGTTGTTGGCGGGCAGGATGTCGCGGTACTTGCCGCACTCGGCGCAGTAGCCCTTCATGGTGTGGGCCTGCGTTCGGTGGGGGTGATGCCGCCGCGGTGGTCGAGGAGCACCCACTCACGTTGACCGATGAAGCGGGACCATCGGAGCACAGGTGTGTCGCAGGGCTCGAAGGTGGAGCGGACGGAGTAGCCGAGGCGGCGTGCGCGTAGGGGGTTGGCGGTGACCCAGCCGTGGCAGCCGGTGGTGCCGCTTCCGCAGAGTAGGAGCAGGTTGCCGAGTAGGCCGGGTCCGCCTTGGCTGGCGTTGATGCGGTGGTGGGCGTTGGTGGCGCCGTGTCGGCCGCAGAGTTCGCAGCAGCCGAGGGCTCGTTCGTGGAGGTCTCGGCGGACGGGGGCGGGGATGCGGCTGGTTGGGGTGGTTCGGTGGTGGGGTGCGGTCACAGCCAGCCCATCCGGCGGAGCTGGTCGGCGATGTGCTCGACCTCGTTCCAGGTGAGTCGGCTGCCGGAGTTGCGGTCGGGGTGGGCGTTGCGTTGGGCGCGGCGGTGGATGCGGCGCAGGTTCTCCGGTGAGGTGTCGGCGACGGGCGTCGGTTCGTCGGCGACGGCGGCAAGGAACGCGACGAGTTCGGTCACCGGTTTCTGTTGCGGCGCTTCGATGGCCTGCCAGCCTCGGTACTGCTGGCCGGTGTCGGCGACGCCGTAGCGGTCGATCTTGCGGAGCGGTTCGAGGGTGAGCGCGATCGCGCGGAGGTTGCCGTGCCAGTGGGTGAAGGTGTCGCACGGGAACGAGACGGCGGGCCGGTTGCGGGGTTCGATGTTAAGGATGACCCCGGGGTGCGCGGTGACCGCCTGGACGCGGGGCATTCCGTCGGTGCGGCGGAGGTCCTGTTCGCGGAGCGCGATCTGCAGTACCGAGGGCGGGTAGTAGCGATCGTCCGGGTCGATCATGCGGAGTTCGCGGCCGAGGAGCTCCAGCGTGTCGGAGAACTTCGCCTCGAAGCGGGACGGTTTGCGGTCGCTGGTGAACGCTTTCGGCCAGCCGTCGAGTGGGCGCAGCGTCATGCCGGGCGGGTAGTTCATCAGTCTCTCCAGACGCCGAGGTAGCAGGGTGGCTGGTTGCGGCCGTGGGACCAGCGGACGGGGTACAGCTCCCACACCCAGGTGCGGGTGGCGGTGCTGATGCGGACGAAGCCGTCGCGCGTCGCGGTGGTAGTCACGTCGCTGGTGCGGCAGCGGCACCGAGCCCATGAGCGGCGGCACTGCCGGTCCTGTAGCGCCGCGGCGACGCAGTCGACGACGAACAGCACGATCGGCGGCACGTCCTCGACGGGTTCGCCGTCGACGAATCGCGGCGCCGTCCCGACGCGGCCGAAGCGGGTGGTGGCGAAGCGGTCCAGGTCCGGCCCGACGTACACCTCCACCTCGTCGGGAAGGGTGGCGGCCCGGGTCACAGCAGCGACCCGGGTAGCTGGGTGGGGCAGGTGCGTGCGTGTCCGCCGGTGTAGTCGCGGCAGAACTCGCAGACGTCGCGGCTGGTGCCGGCGCATTCGGGGCAGATGTCGGCGCCGCCGTCGCGGAGACGCGTCCACCCCAGGGCGGTCAGGTACTCGGTGAGGAGCCGCTCGGCGGCCGGGCGGCCGAGGTGGCTGTTGCTGAGCACCTTCAGCCGCAGCCGCGTGAACTGGCAGGCCGCGCAGGTGACGGTGACCGGCACCCGGAAACGGACCGGGACCTGCAGGCCGCCGCGCGTGTAGGTGTCGGGGTCGTCGGCGGGGACGATCCGCGGAAGGTGGCCGCCGGTCACGGCACGGTCACCTCGTCGAGGTCGGGGATCGCGACGTCGGCGTCGACGTCCTCGGCGATGAAGGTGAGCTCTAGCTGCCCGATCGAATGGGGGTCGACGCGGTAGGTGATGGGGCCGGCGACTGCCCACGGGAACGGGCGGCCGCCGAGGGTGAACCAGCGACTGCGGTCGTTCCACCAGCTCTGCGCGAACTGGACCGGCTGCCTGTTGGAGCGTTCGATCGCGAGCACCGTGACGGTGATCAGGTAGACGCCGGTCGGGTGTTTGGCGAAGGTGGCGCCGTCTTCGGTGATGTGCCACGGGAACGGCTCGCCGTCGACGTCGAAGCGGTGCTCGGCGTGCTCGCCTTCCCTGAGTGGCCGGCTGGCGGTCGGGCAGTCGCACGGGTGCCGGTAGACGACGGTGCGGGCGAACGGTGGTGTCATCGGGTTGCTGTCCTCTCGGCGGTGCAGTCGGCTCGGTGGGTGCCGTGGGCGACGCGGAAGTAGCCGCACCCGGGGCAGAACTCGCGGGGCCGGTCGGCGGCGGAGCTGTCGAGTTGGCGCCACAGGTCGGCCGGCTTCGATTCCTTGCTCACGCGCGCTGCCTGAGCGGCTTGGCGGTGGTGTGCCAGCCGCCGCACGGACACCGGTAGGTGCGGCACGGCATCGTCTTGCCCTTGCCGGAGGTCCGCCAGAACAGTTCGAGGGCACGCTCGGCGGCGTCTTCGGTGCGGAACCGGCGCTTCCGTGGGGTGGGGCAGGGCTTCGGTAGCCGGTCGATGTGGTCTCGGGCCGCGACGCGGGCCGCGGTTCCCGGGGTCTTCGCGGCGATGCCGATCCAGCCGCACGAGCAGGTCGGCAAGAACCGTCGCTTCCCGGAGTAGTTCCGTGTCTCGCGCGGGGTGACGACGTGCTCGACGGCCGCCCTGCTCACCGGATCACCTCCAGCGTGGTGATGATCGCCCAGGCGACGCCGGTGCCGACGAGGACGGCGAGCGACAGGCCGGCGATCAGCAGCAGCCAGAGGTCATGCGGGCCAGTCGAAGTAGACGAGGTCGCCGAGCAGGTCGGAGGAGCTGTCGAGGCCGCCGGGTTGGTCGGGGTTGAGTGCAGGTCGCTGGTCATCTCGGGTTCCGTCCCCTCGGCGCTTGTTGCAGGTGTCGTGCATGAGGCGGTCGGCGCGGTTGCCGGCAACGCCGTGCACTGCGCGGCTGCGGGAGTGCTCGGCGTGCAGCGGTTTGCCGTCCCAGTTCCGTGTCGGGTCGCGGAACATCGGGTGCGCGCACCACCAGCACGGTGAGCCGTCGACGTGGCGCAGCAGCAGCCGGTCGCGGTGCACCTGGTGGTCGTAGCCGAGGCCCTTCGCCGTGGTGCTCTTGGCGGGCTTCGGCGTGGTGTTGGGCACTCTGTGAGTTTGCGAACATCGAAGGACAAACCGGCGGTCCGCCGACCGCGAAGAACCCTCCCGATGTTGTAAACAACATCTTGACAACCGAGGCCGTGTAAACGTCTCATTTACATATGCGGATTCACGGACAGCGCCTGGAAGCACGGCATCGAAGACGCCGACATGCTGCACGCCGTCGCCAACGCCATCCGCGTCATCGAGTAGGACTACGACGGCGAGATCCGCCAGTTCGTCATCGGTGCCGACCGCACCGGTCGCCTGCTCGAAATCGTCGTCGTGACCGATGCGCTCGCGCGGATCATCCACGCCGACGTGCTCCGCCCGATAGTTCTACGACTACCTCTGAAAGGTGATGATGCGCGACAAGACCACTGAGGCCACCAGTGCTGAGGCGTGGCTCGACAGCCTCGACGTCAACCCGGCCGACGCCCGCGACGGCCGGCACATGCGCCGCATCGCCGCGGCGGCGAAGGCCCTCGGCGACGCCGACGCCGAGCTGCTCGCCGCGGTGACCGCAGCCCGCCAGGCCGGCGACACCTGGGCCATGATCGGCACCGCGCTCGGCATCAGCCGGCAGGCCGCCTACCAGCGTTTCGGCAAGGTCGCGCCGTGACGTCGGATGACTCGATCGACGTCATGGTGGCCGCGTTGGAGCGGCAGCGCAGAATCGGCTGGGCGCGCGCCTACGCAGCTGAAGAGGACCTGGCCCATGCGACGCGGGAAAACGCGCAGCTGCAGGAGAAGGCGAAGGTCTACGAGTACCTCATCGGCGTCATCGATGAGATCGCCCCGTCGCTGAGTCCATGGCTCGCCGGCCCGAGACCCGGCCTGCAGGCTTTCGACGGGACGGTGGTGTGCGCCACAGACGACTCCGATGAATGCCGCCGCGCCGGCGCGCGTGACGCCGCTGCGTGGCTCGCGATGGACATCCGGTCACGTCAGCACCGGGACTGGCGGGCAGCCGAAATGCTGGCCTGGTACCGCGACCCCGAGGCGAATGTGCCGTCCTGCGCGGCATGCTCCTGCGCGAGCTGGCACCACGAGGGACCCGGAGGCCGTTGCTTCAAGTGCGAGTGCTTCGGATTTGTACCGCCCCACGGGTAGGCGTCAGCGGTCGTCGTATCTTGCGTCGAGCCACTGATCGCCGTCGCGTCCGTGCTGCGTTCCTGGCGGCGGTGCGGGCTGCGGCGTGGTGGCCGGTTCGGCCGGTGCGACGGTCCAGGCGTGGCCTCCGCCGGTCATCGGGATGCGGCGCAGCGATTCGACTGGGACGCCCAGGTCGGCGGCGAGCTGCTCGGGCATCACGTCCGCGTGATATACGTTCCCGCCGAGCTCCTCGGGTGTCTTGCCGAGTTCAGCGGCAACCTCGGCGCGGGTGCGGCCCGGGAGCATGCGGGCGATCTCCTCGCGGGTGAGGTCGCGCTGAGCGGCGTCGGCGATCACGGCGTGTTCCTGCTGCCACGGGGACTGCGCGACGGTGCCGTCGTAGATTTTCTGACCCTCGGCGACCCAGTCGCGGCCGTAGAGCTGCGGCGGGCCGTCGGGGAGCATCGGCTTGCCGTTCGGTGGGGGCATGGTGAAGCCGTTGCGCGCTTCGGCGCGGGCGCGCATCTCGCGGATGGCAGAGAGCTCCTCGGGAGTGGCCTGCAGCGGCCCCGTTGAGGTCGGAAACGCCCTGGTAGGAGCCGTGCTCGAGGCTCGCGATGCTTGCTCCGGCTGGTCGCCGGCTGGGGTGGCGCGGACGAGGTTGATCCGGGCGTGGTCGCCGAGTGCGCCGCGGATCTGTCGGAGAACCTCGACGAGGTAGGGCAGTTGCTGCGCGTCGGCCTTCAAGGTGGCCGTGACGCCGAGCTTCGGCCGCAGGTGTATCTCGTCGTCGAGGGGGATCTCGATGCGGGCGACGTAGAAGTCGCCGGGCCGGTTGAGGAACTCGGCGTACTGCTCGGCGTGGCTGACGCCGGGGGTGTCGAGGTTCGCCAGGTCGACCGCGGGCGGCGCGGCCTCTTCGCGGCGGCGGGCCGCTGCTAGCTGGCGTTTCGCCTCAGCGACGCTGATGGGGTGACGGCGCTTCTGCTTGATGGCTTTGCCCACGGTGCTGATTGTGGGCAGGTCGAAGGACATGCGCGGTGGTGCGCAGGTGCAGGCTCCCCGCGACCCGCGGATCGTGGCTTGCCCTTGCCGGTCGAGAACAAACACCGAGGTACCTGTGTGAACCGGTTTGACGCACCACCGCGTTCAGTCACCGTAGGAACCGGGCGGCCGGTTTGATAGCTCGTCGTCGAGCTCGAAATCGGTGCAGGTGCAGAACTGTTCGCGGCCGGCCGCGATGATGAGGGCGTCGCAGCCCGGCCGGTGCTCCCCGAAGGTGTGCCCGCACACGCAGAGGTCGTCGACGCCGACGGCGGGCGGCGGTTCGTCGAACCGCTCGTCGAACTCGTCGACCAGGCGGTCGATGAGTTCCGGTGTCACGGCGCGGGTTTGCGGCCGGTGCCCTCGCAGGCGGGGCAGATGAGGT
This sequence comes from Mycobacterium sp. MYCO198283, assembly GCF_021213805.1. Taxonomy (GTDB): domain Bacteria; phylum Actinomycetota; class Actinomycetes; order Mycobacteriales; family Mycobacteriaceae; genus Mycobacterium. The sequence goes on along the minus strand of NZ_JAJQJI010000001.1, from coordinate 542,555 downwards.
TCTGTGAGGCGGCGGCGCTGAGCGGGCCCGCGATGACGCCGGCGCCGCCGCAGTAGTCGCAGCGGTCCGGCTCGTCGGGGAGGCGCAGCTCGCCGGTGTCCGGGTTGACGCCGCCGCGGCGGAGGATCGCGTCGTCGGTCATCTGCGACAGGTTGAACCACGACACCAGCGGGACGCATTCGATGGTCCACATGTCGACGAGCTCGTTGCGGCTGGCGGTGACGGGCAGCCACAGCAACTCGACGGTGCGGGCGATCTTCAGCACCTGCTGGCCGAGCATGTGCGCGATCGGCTCGATCGACAGGTACCCGGCCTTGCCGCCCTCCCCGACGAGCGCGATGCCGTCGAGGGTCGCTTCGCCGGGGTCGCCTTGCGGGCCGCCGAGCCGGGTCCGGAACGTCACCGGCCGGCAGATCACTTCGCTGGCGATCGTGTAGCCGACTTCCCGCCAAGGCCCGGTGTTGTCGACGATCCGCACCAGCACGCGGCGCATCGTCGCGTCGGTCACCGCAGGGTCCCGAGTGGTACGTGGCCGCGCACGGTCGCGGTGGTGACCGTGCTGTTGCCGCACTCGCAGGGGCGCTGCTCGATCGACAGCGACGTGACGATCGCGCTCACTCGTGCGGCGGGCGGCTCGTCGGGGTCCGGGTCCCAGCTGATGTACATGTTGCGGTCGGCGCGCAGCTCGCTGTGTATGGCGTCGAGGAGCGGACCTGGGCGCACCGCGGCCTCGACGCATTCCGGGCTCAGCCGCTTCGGGGCGCGGCAGCCCGATTGCGTGGCGAGATGGTCGAATTCGGCGTTCCACAGACGCATCGTGGTCACAAGGGCAGTCCTCTCAGTCGGTGAGGCGGTCATCGTTCGTCGCGGGGGCGGCCGCGCTCGCGTGCTGTCTTGCCGCCCCAGATGCCGTTGTAGTCGCCGATCGCGTCCGCGAACGCCAGGCACTCCTCGCGCACCGGGCAGCGTCGGCACACGCTCTTCGCTTCCGCGATGATGATCCGCCGTCGACGCTCCGACTGCGAGCGTTTGATGTCGGCGTCCGCCCGCGCCGGCGGCGGATAGAAGATGTCCGGACGGGGGTGCCCGCGGCATGCCGACCGCAGCTGCCAGTCCTGGTCGAGGTCGCCGAGGATCAACCGCACCAGCTTCGCGCGCGCCTGGCCGGCCGTCGCGAGGCCCGGGGGCCGGGCGTGATTCGTCTGACCCACTACCGCGCCTCCTGCGTACGTATGCAGCGGCGCAGGCGGAAGTGCCACCAGCGCACCCGCACCCAGCAGTTCCAGACGTCGTCATGCCACCAGTAACGACCGCACACCGCGCACCGCCAGATGGCCCGGTCGGTGCGCGATCCGTCACGCCAAGGGCTGCAGTAGTGCGGGGCTGGTGGAACGTAGACGTCAGGCATCGCCGACCTCCGGCCGGATCGAGGCGGCGTGCAGCTGGTCGTTCCGCAACTCATCCCAGGGCGGGTGAGCAGCACACCGCGCGGTGAATACGCCGCCTTCGATGACGCAGCCGCACACATGGACCGGTTCGCCCGGCCGCCACGACTCAGGCACCGCCGGCCTCCGGAGTCCACAGCAGCAGCGCGGGAAGCGGCACGTCGTCGCTGCTCATGCAGCTGCCGTTCCCCGCCTCCCACCACGGCTTGCCGGCCTGGCAGTAGCGGCGGTTCTTCTCGTAGGCGTGGCCGTTGCGCTGCGACCGGATGATGCAGTGTTCCGGCAGCGCGTCGAGCTCCTCGACGGTCTCGACGCGACGAGGACGCAGCCGCTTGACCTCGGCGACCAGCTCCGGCAAGAGGGTCCGCGCAGCAGCGATGAACTCGGCGTTCCGCTCGCTGGTCGGGCCATCCCCCGTCAGCGCGGGGACGATGTACGCGAACTCCGGGTCCGGACTTGCGGCGATGAGCACGTGCAGCGGTTCTCCGTCGCCGATGAGTGTTCCGTTCTGCCACTCGGCCTTATCGGCTGCCGATACGGGCATCTCGTCGTCATCACGGTGGGGTGCCGTGCGGTGTTCCCACGGCCCTTCGGTGATGCCTTCGAGCGCCTGGTGGGCGCGGGTCACGATGTCGTCGGGCGTGTCGGTCATGGCGTCACCTCGAACAGCGCGAGCTCGTCGTCGACGGCGGCGTCCGCCGCGGCGGCGGACGGCTTCTTCACCGCGTCCCGCATTCCGGCGCGCGCGGTGTCCGTCGCGCCGAGCGCGCGCCGTAGTGGCTCGTATTCGCCGTAGCCGCCGCGTGACATGGCGAGTGCCAAGGCGTCGACGACCGGGATGCCTTCAGGTGTGCGCATCTTCAGCAGGCCGGGCACGTTCTCGATGACGAACGTCTTCGGCCGGATCTCGCACACGATGCGCGCGAAGTCGAAGATCAGGCAGTTCCGCGGGTCCATGACGTCTTGCTTCCCGGCGACGGAGAAGCCTTGGCACGGTGGGCCGCCGAAGACGCACTCGACTTCGTCGAGGCCGAGGTCGTCGAGGATCCGCTGACCGGTGAGGTTGCGGACGTTGTAGAGGTAGAAGTGCCGGCAGCCGGGGTCGTCGGGCTCGCCAGCGATCCAGCCGGTGCCGATGTGCGGCTCGAACGGCACCGCGGTGCGGGCGGTCTTCCGCTTCGCGGGCTTCGACGACCTCGCGCTGGCCGCCACCGGGTGGGTGGGGTCGGTGTGGATGCGGACGCCGGGGCGGGCCAGGTTCGCGAGGTAGGTCAGCGACGCGGCGACGTCGTACTCGGCGGCGGCGATGACGTGCCAGCCGGCCTGGTGGAAGCCGTACGAGAAGCCGCCCGCGCCGGCGAACAGTTCGACGGCGTGCGGTCGCCCGCAGTCGCAGCCGCGGCGCCGGGGCGGCACGAGCAGGCCGCGCTCGGAGCGGATCCAGCCGTCCCCGAAGTAGACGGTGCTCATGCGGTCACCTCGGGCCAGGTGGTGAGGGCGACGTTCTCGACGTGGCGGCGGCCCTTGCGCCATGGTGTCGGCCAGCCGAGCGCGACGACTCCCATGTCGGCGAGGCCGAGCGCGTCGGCTTGGTCGGCGTTGAGCCGGTCCATCATGTCACGGGGGGCGGTGCTGCGGCCGGCGGTGGTGTTGAAGCGGGCGCGGGTCTGGTCGACGATGAGCCGTTTCCCGCGGTCGCGGTCCTTGCCCATCGGTGGCTTGACGCCGCAGATGAACTTCGCGCGGTGGTCGGGCGTGACGACCGCGAACGGGATGCTGCGGGCCTGCAGGGCGGTGATGATCGCCCACCACAGGCCGGCGCGGTCGTAGTAGGACGGCATCGACGACTGTCCGTAGCTGGGTCCTTCGACGACGGCGAGCCGGATGTCGGCGCCGGCGCGGGCGGCGGCGTCGACGTAGCCCATGACGGCGCGGGCCTGGCGGACGAGGCGGCGGCCGCGTTCGTCGTAGGTGGCGGTCTGCGAGCCGGTTTCGCCGCAGTGCGTGAGGAGCGACGGCCACGTCGCGCCGTCGGCGCCTGGTTCCAGCGTCTCGACGGCGATGCCGGTGCGGGTGAGCGACAGGTCGAGGCCGAGCACCGACGGGCGGGCGGCGTCGTGAACCTCGCGCGCGTGGCGGCGGCTCCACGCCGCGGCGCTGGCGCCGAGGCGGTCGTTCCATTCGCCGCACAGCCCGCACGAGATGACGTTGTCGGTGCCGACGAACTCGATTCCGCCGGCAGCGGCGAGCGCGGCGGCGCCCGGCGCGATCGGGTCGACCGTCCTCACTGGGCGGCCCCGCCTCGGTCGGCCCGCTCGCGCTCCAGGACGAAGATCCGTTCGACGGCGTAGGCGAACACGTTAGCGAGGCTCATCCGGTCGAGCCGGGAGAACGCGCCGAGCGCGACGAGCGCCTGCCCGCACGGTGACGGGTTCCCGCCGTGCGCGCTGTCGGCGTGGGTCCGGTAGTTCGTCAGCGCCGAGGTGAGCACGTCGCGGCTGAACGCGTCGGCCTGGTCGACCATCGACTGCAGGTGCGGCGGCAGTTCGTGAGACACGCCTCAGCCCCCCTGGGCGGCGGTGCGGCCGCGGTGCTGCGGGAACATCTCGGCGGCGCTGTGCGCGCCGTGGTCGATGCCGCTCTCGGCGTACTGCACGACGCCCGGGACGAGGCTGGCGCCGATGAGCGTCGGCCGGACCGGGGCGATCCCCAGGTGGCGGTCGGTTCGTGCGGCCAGGCGCGCCACCACTGCGAGTGCGTTCGCGATCGTCAGCGCGGACAGCTGTGTCGGCGCCGTGAACACGACGTCGCCGCTCGGCGAAGCGACTGACCATCGGGCCAGTAGCGGCGCGATGGACGCCGAGCGCGGCTTGCTGGTGACACGCCAGGCGGGCCGCCGCACGACGTAGCGGTCACACCGGCAGCGTGTGCAGCAGGGCCGGCCGAATGATCCGCGGCGGTGCGCGCGGCGTGAGTGCAGGCAGCGGCACCGCTGGTCATGGTCGGTGGTAGTCATAGCTGCTTGAGTCCTTTCGAGTCGGTCTCCCGCACCGGGTGGCACGGGAGGTTGATCAGCGGTTCGGTGGTGGGGGCGCCGAGGTTGTCGCAGTGGACGCACGGCTGGCCGGGTGGCTGCTGGCAGTGCCGGCACAGCACGGTGAGCGCTGCGTGGTGGCGGCGCACCAGCTCGGGGTCGCTGCGCCAGTTCCGGGAATGGCCGCTGTAGTCCCGCCGGTAGCAGTCGCTGCGTTCTTCGTCGCTCACCGGGCCGCCTCGCGTTGGGCTTCGATGCGGGCCTGCCGGCGCGCTTTCCGCTGCTGGTTCCGCGCCTTGCGGCCGGGCTCCCGGCGCCGCACGATCGCCACCCCGTACCTGGCGGCCACCGCCCGGGTCGCCGCGGTGAGCGTCACGTCGTGCTCGGTGTGGTGGGTGTGCACTTCGGCGTGGTGGGTGGGGCACAGCGGCAGGAGGTCGGCGTCGAGCTCGCGGCCGAGCCGCACGTAGGTGTGGTGGTGCAGCTCGATGTCGTCGGTGGCTCCGCAGAACGCGCACCGCCGGTCGTGGGTGGCGTAGTAACTGGTCTGCCGGTCGCGCCAGGCGGTCGAGTTCATGTAGCGGTGGTAGCGGCGCTGCGCGACACCCGCTGCTCGCTGGTCCCCGGGCGGGGTTGGGGTTTCCTGCGGAGGCAGAGTGCGGGCTGACAGAGTTGGCCCTGTTAAGGGCCAACGTGGACTGTGCTGCGTATGGCTGTCGCGCATGGTGTGTCCGTCGTCGGCGGGCGCGGTGGCCCCACGGTCGGTGTGTTTCGTCAAGCCCTTGTCAGCGGCGAGCCCGGACATGCCTTTACCTCGCGAACTTGATGAATCGGGAGAGCGATCCCGCTCTGACCGGGGACGACCACGCTTGGTTCGCGTGTCCCCCGATGGGCTTAGAGTCGGGGGTAGCTCGGGTGCTCGACGGACCTGGTGAAGGGTGTGTGTCTGAGCTGTTGAGGCCCTCTCGGTTGCCCCCGAGGGGGCCTCTCTCGTAGGTATAGGGAGGCCGGAGGACAAACCGGGGGCTGCGCTGCCGCAGTCGGCCGGCTGTCCGCGCGGTCATCGGCCGCGGATCTCCGCCTTGTAGTGGCTGACCGCGGCGGATGCTGCGATCAGCGCGGCTAGAGCGGCAGCTCCGGCCACGCTGGCCGCGACCACGGCGCATCGAAACGGCTTTCGGTTCATCGGGGCCTCAATTCGTTGGGTAGGCGTTCTTGCATCGGCGGCGGGCCGTCGTCGGCGCCGGCCGAGCCGTAGTAGCGGACGTTGCCGCTCTCCGGTTGCGGGGGCAGCGCCTCGCCGTCGACGTAGGTGTGGCCGTCGATATCGTCGAACCACACGTCGGTGATCCGCCGGTAGCAGCCGTCGGTGCCCGGCCCGACGACGTCGCCGATGCGCATCCCGCCGGTCTTGTCGCCCTTGAACCTCACGGCGACTCCCCGGAGTGTGCGTTGGTGACGCGGATCGCGACGCGGTCAGCGGCGGCCGGCGGGAGGGTGACGACGAGCCGGTTGTCCTCGCGGGTCAGCGTCACCTCGACGAGTTCGCCGCTGTCGGAGAGGATCCCGACGCGCTGGGTGTCGCCGTCCTCGACGATCTGGCAGGGGTGCGGCATCAGGGCACCTCGGTGTCGAGCGGGAGGAGGACGCGGGTGGCGCCGAGGGCCTGCTCCTGGTCGGCCACCCAGCTGAGCACCGCCTCCTCGGGGGCGTCGACGGTCGGTGGGGCGATCCCGGCGAATTCGGGGGTAGGCGGCCAGCACGTACGGGCGGCATTCGAGAATCGCGGCGGGGATCTCGTCGGCCATCGGGACGTCGGAGCGCAGGTAGCCGAGCACGTCGAGTAGCTGGGCGTAGCTGCAGAACATCTGCTGCGCGGGCGCGTCCGCGCACGCCAGGGTGAGGACCTGGCCGAGGGTGAATGGGCGCGGCGGCCGGCTCACAGCGCACCGGCCTCGCCGTGGTGCAGCGTTTCGCGCAGCAGGACGGCGCCGGCCCGGTCGGTGACGACCAGCTCGACGAGCTCGTTGCCTGCCGGGGCGACGCGTCGGGCGATCGCCTCGGCTTTCGCGCGGCGGTCGTAGCCCTGCGACGTCGACGACAGCAGGGTGCGGCCGTTGCGGCCGTCGGCCTCGTTGACGGTCCACTTCCCGTCGTCGGCCTGCTGGACACGCATTCGGATCATCGGGTCTCCTCGGGGTTGTGGAGCGGGGTGGGCGGCGCTGCGGCCGGGTAGCCGCCGACGAGGTTCGACAGGTCCCACACACGGAAGCCGAGCCAGGCGATCGCGTCGCGCAGCCGGCCTAGGAGGTCGCCGAGCCGGCCGACGTTGCGGCCCAGCACCCACAACGCATCGCTGACGGCGTCTCGGACCACGCCGACGTCACGCCCTTCGCTGCGCGGATCCTGGGACGCGATCACGCCGCGCTCCGGTTGCTGCGGCGGGCGCGGCGGGCGGCGCTGTTGCGGCGCCGCCGCCGGCGGATCTCGTCGGCCGGGACGGTGGCCTGATAGATCGGCTTGTGCTGCAGGCCGGCCACGATCCCGTGCGCGAAGTCGGTCTCGTACGGGTTGCCGTCGACGCGCGGCGGCCGGGCGGGCGCCGGCTCGGGCGTGGCGTTGCGGTCCTCCTCGGCGAGCCGCTGCATGTGCGCGTCGTCGTCGGTGAGGTCGAGCGTCTCCTCCTCGACGAGATCGAAGGCCTCGCCGAGAACGGGTTCGCCGGTGTACCAGTCGGGTGGGGTGGCGACGCCGCGGCCGCCGGTGCAGCCCGCACGCTTCGTGGCGTGGTGCTGCCAGTCGCCGAGGTCCTCGGAGTACTCGATCGCCGCGCGGCACAGCTGGCAGGGCAGGCCGTCGAACGCGCCGGCCTCGTCGAGGTCGATCGCGGTGTCGAGGTTCAGGTTGTGCAGGTGTGCGTGCAGCTTCACTTCGCCGCGCGGCTGCTCGGCCTGCCGGTTCCGCTGATACTCGGTCATGCGGGTCGGTTGCCGGCTGCCGTACCGGGCGGCGCGGGCCCGCCGCCGTGCCGGGTTACTCATCGTCGGCGGCTCCGGTGGTGTCCATCAGCTCGCCGGTCGCTTCGGCGGTCGGCTCGCCGTCGTGGCCGATCAGCGAGCCCTGGTTCGCGTGGTCGGGCCGCTTACTGCCCTTCGGCCACGCCGCCTCGACGGTGACGCCGATGGTGAGTCGGTTCTCGCCGTCGTCGCGGATGTTCTCGCGGATCGAGGTGACCGTGCCGAACACCGTGTACTCGACCTCCTGGCCGAGCTTCGGTTCGTCGACGTTGCTCTGGCCGTGGTTGCCGCCGAACGACACGTAGAAGTCGGCGGGCTCGGTCTTCGCCATGGGGGTGGTTCTCCTGTCAGTTGGTCGGTGTCGGCTCGTCCGGATGGGCGAGCAGCCAGGTGTTGAAGACGTCGTCGAGGGCCTCGTTGAGCGGCCGGTCGGCGGCTGCGAGTTTGCGGAGGCTGCCGACCACGCCGCGCAGCGTCTCGTCGGTCACGTCGTCGGGTGTGCTGGGCGCCTGCTGCAGGCCGCCGAGCTGCGCGACGATGAGCGCCGCGTCGGCGAACTTGTCGACGCCGCCGCGCTTGAGTATGTCGTCGAGCTCGGTGATCAGCAGGGCGCGCACGCCGTCGGCCTGCTTCTGTTGGGCGCGGGCGGCGCGCTGCGCGTTGCGTGACGCGCCCGCCGCCTTACGCGGCGGCGCGGACTGCGGTGAGCCGGCGGGTGTCGCCGCCGTGTCGATGACTTCGCCGTCGACGATCTCGTGGGCCTGGGCGGCGTCTTCGAGGACCAGGCCCGAGTAGTCAGCCGGGAACGCCTTCCGCCAGGCGAGCGCCTCGGCGCACTTCGCGAGCTGGTTGGCCGGCATCTTCGACCACATGGAATTCGGCACCCACTCGTTGTTGATGCGGGTCAGCTGCACGTACTCGGCGTAGGAGCAGGTGGCCGAGACGCGGACGCCGTCGAACTCGACGGTGTACTTGCACGCCGACGGCGGGCCGCCGTGCTCGTCTTTGTCCCAGTAGTCGATCCAGCCGGTGCCCTTGCCGCGCCACAGGACGTCGTCGTGGCCGACGCGGACGCCTTCGCGGCGGGCCGCGCGGGTGCCGATGACGCGCCACCCGTCGATGCCGACCTGCACGGTGAACTTGTCGACGTCACGCTCTTCGATGCGCTCGTTGCCGGTGTCGGGGTTCTGCACCCGCACCTTGATCTTCGTGCGCCGCGACACCATGTAGACCTGTTTGGTGAACGGGTCCAGGCCGGTGCGGGCGGTGTAGTGGTAGAGCAGCCGCAGGTCGGCTTCGGTGGCGTGTTCGAGGCCGAGCGCCCGCAGCTGCACGCGCTGGTCCTCGGTCCAGTCGTCCTGGCCGGCGCGCAGCGCCAGCTTGCTCGACGCGTGCGGCTGCGGCAGGTTGCCGCGGGCGTTGGCGCCGAGGTCTCGCCAGTCCTGCGTTTCGCTTGTCGCGGTGCGGGTTTCGGTCATCGTGCGTTCTTCTTTCATCGGGTCGGGATGTCGGCTGCGGTGATGTTCTTGGCGGGGTACAGGGCGACGGTGTCGTTGCGGCCGCGGCGGCGGTCGGCGATGCGGATCGGCTTGCCGGTCGCCTCGTTGACGGCGTCGGCGGTGATGGCGTACTGGGCACGTTCCATACGCTTGAGCAGGTGGTTCTTGCGGAGCGCGAACTCGTCGGCCGCGGCGGCCAGCTGTTCGCGTGCGGCGACGAAGTCGCGGGCCTCGTCGTCGGGTATCAGCGCCTCGACGCCGCGGTCGATGTCGGGATGCAGCGCGCGCAGACACTCGTAGGTGGCCTTCGAGTTGTCCAGCGGCGGAGGCTCATCCGCGGACAGCGACTCGTAGAACCGCCGGCACTTCTCGATGATCAGCGCCGCGAACTGGCGGTTGTAGTCGACGGTGTAGATGCGGTGCTGCAGATAGGGGCCGATGACCAGCAGCTCCCCGGGGATCGCCGTCCAGCCGGTGAACAGCATCAGCGCGGTCACCTGGGCGTGGTAGTCGTCGGGTAGGTCGCCGGTCAGGTCGTCGCCCCACACCTCCAAGTCGTCGAGGTTGCGGGCGAGTTTGAACTCGACGACGCGGCGCGACGCGCCGCGCACACCGCGGCGGTCGAGCGTCGCCATCGCCGGGAACCCGAACTTGCCGGGGTCGACGTGGGCCTGCACCTCGCCGGGCGACAGCCGCCAGTCGGGCCGGTCGTCGCGGTACAGGCCGGCGGCCAGCGACTCGACGCGGTGGCCGAGCTGGTAGGCGTCGCGTGGTTCCTCGGGGGCGACGCGGCCGGTCATCCGGTTCCACAACCGGAACGGCGACTCGTACCGTGACACCGGATCGCCGGGCTCGCCGAGGATCGCGGCCACCTTGCTCGGCGTGATCACCCGCCGCCACTCGTCGGTGCCGGGCGGCACGAACTCGGGGTCTCGCGGCGTGTAGAAACGCACGCCCTCGGGGTGCCGCCTCACTGGTCGGCCTCTTCGGTGACGTCGACGATGTGGTGCTTCTGGAACTCGTGGGTGTCGATCGCGGTACGCAGGACGCGGCCGGTCAGATTCCAGGTGCGAGGGCAGTCGCGGCAGCGGGCGGTGACCGCGGGCCGCGTCGAAGCCGCTTCGTCCTTAGTCGCGGCGGGCGGTGTGACTTCCGGCTGAAACGGTTCCAACGCAATGTCACTCGCCACGGCGGCGGCCTGGTCCGTCTTGTGTCCGACGCACGCCGTGGCGGTCGGTGCGCACCGCCAGCCGGTGTCGGTCGCGACGAATCGGCGTGAGCCGACGCGGCCGCACACTTCGCAGGTGCGTCGCGCCGAGTCCTGCGCAGAGCGCTTCGTCGTGGTGGTGTCGACGACGACGGGCTGCTCGTCTTCGGTGACCGCTGCACCGTCTTCGTCAGCGTGTGCGGCGCGCTCTTCGAGGCGTCCGAGGATCGATGTCACCAGCGCCTCGGCGATGCCGTCCAGCAGGCTGTGCACCATATCGGCGACGATCGACCGGACGGTGTCGTCGGGCAGATTGCCGACCATGTGGCGGACGTCGTCGAGCGAGTCGATTCGGAAGCCGGCGGGCAGGTCGGGGCTCACGCCGCAGCTCCCGTGATGCCGGTGAAGGCGACGGCGGCCAGCGCGGCGCCGCGGCCGCTCATCGGGCAGAACCGCTGCACGCCGTCGAGGTGGTCGGCGTACCAGACCAATTCGCGGCCGCGGCCCGGCTGGCGGACGGTGTCGACGGCCGCCTTGCACACCGGGCAGGCGCGCAGCACGTATCCGGGGGCGGGCATCAGGACACCGCCTGCATCGCGCGGGGCAGCCGGACGCGGTAGCGGGCCCCGTAGAGCGGTGAGGTCATCGTGCGAGCTCCGGTGCCGCGGCGACGCTCGGGGATGCCGGCGCGCTGCAGCCGCTTCGACAAGGTGTTGAGGGACAGGCCGAACGCGTCGGCGATGTCCTCGTCGTAGTGGCCGAGGTCGCGGTGGTCGGCGACGATGTCGGCGAAGTCGGCGGGCACACCCTTCGCAATGGGGGCGGGTAGGCCGTCCGGGGTGGCGCCCGGGTCGTCGATCGATCCGGCGGTGTCGTCGTCGTCGACGGCCCACGCGAGCGGCGCCGCGAAGCGGTGTCGGCGGCCCAGTTCGCGGGCGGCGTCGGACGGGCCGGGCTCGGCGTGCCGCGACGCGAACAGCTCGGTGATGCGGTCGGCGAACTCGGCGTCGACGACGTCGCAGCGGCTGAGCGCGATGTCCGCCAGCAGGGACGCGTCGCAGCCGATGGCGGCGGCCAGGTCGTCGAACCCGTAGCCGATGCGCACCAGCGCCTGCAGCCGTCTGACCGGTCCGACGGCGGGCACGAACATGCCGGCCGGGATCGGTACGGCCAGGACCGCGGCGGCGATCCGGTGCGACACCCGCTGCTGGTCGAATTCGAGCAGGCCGTTGATGCGCCGCAGTTCGACGCCGGCGAGCTTCGAGATGACAGCCGGCGAGAGCCCGGCGCCCAGGAGCCGCACGACGTGATCGCGGACAGCGGCGGCGGGCACGCGCTGCGGCGGCGGGTTGCTATGTTGCGTCGTGGACATCGCGGCTAGCTCTCCTCGTTGTTCGGTCTAGTAGCGCCGGCCGGGCCTCACACCGGCCGGCGCTCGGCGTCTCAGGGGTGCGGGTGGTCCGCCGGCGGGAGCGGATCGCCGCCGGCGGCCCCGCCGGCGGCCGTCGCGGGACCGTCGGACGTCATGGCGGCGGCGAACCGCAGCGCCCCCTCGATCGCGGCCTGCGCGATATCGAGCGGCGTCTTGCCGTCGGTGTGTCTGAAATGCGGGTAGCGCTCGACGATCGCCTCACCGCCGGCCTTGATCGCCGCGACCAGTTGCGGCGCCGGCGCGTCGAGCAGCGCGTCGAGAGACAGCGGCGGCGGCTTCGGCGGCTGCGCCGCGGTGGCCGCGGGAGCTATGCGGTAGGCGCTGATGATTGGCCCGTTCGGGCCGGTGACCAGAGATCCCGGCGGGAGTGCGGACTGGATCGCCTTGAGGACCGAGCTCGGCGTGTTCGGTTCGCAGACGGCGAGCACCGGCTCCGGCGCGGCGATGGCGTCGCGGAGGTCCTCCAGCACGCCGAGCAGTCGCCGCTCGAACGGGTTCATCCGCTTCGTCGCCTCAGCTTCGAGACGGCGGTCGATCGCGGCGCGGGCCTCAGCCTCAGCCTCCTGGGCGGCGCGTTCCTTCGCGGGGTCGGGTGCGAATGCCATTGTGCTGGTGGTCCTCTCGGGTCGGTTATCGGCGGGCGGCGCGGCGGTAGGTGCCGGCCGTCCCGGGAATCGGTGTCGGACAGCGGGGAAGCAACAGGTGCAGCTGCATCCGCCACGGCCCCCACCGCAGCGACGGCGCGGCGAGGGTGACGAACCCGCAGCCGCGCGGACATTCGAGGAGCTCCGGCTCAGCGGTCGCCGGGCAAACGTTCACAGCGGCGGCCGATCCGTCGACGGCGTGTCGTCGAGCGCCAGGACCCGGTCGAGGACGCGGCGAATCCGGCTGCGCAGCAACAGCATCGCGGTCGCGATGAACGCGAAGTTGACGGCGTGGTCGAACCACGCCCACACATCGATCGCGTTCGTGCCGGTCACCACAGCAGCACCGCTACATCGGCGTCGTCGTCGCACGCGTCGTCAGCGACCCCGTCGACAAAGGGTGTCGCGGGTCTCCTGGGCGCAGGTCGCTTCGAGTTCGGTGTGGTGGTGCACGGCGACGCAGCCGAGGCAGAATCCGACGGCCAGCATCACCAGGCCGGCGGCGATCACGGCCGCGGTCACTGGTCGACCTGCTGCCAGGTCGTAACCTGCCGTTGCACCAGCTGTGCCCGCGTCAGTGTCGGGTCACGCTCGATGCGGCGGCCCGATTCCCGGTGAGGGTCAGTGACCACGGTGATGCCGGCGTTCTTGATTCGGTCGAGTTCGTCCTGAGCGGCGACTAGATCAGTCCAGGTCGGCACGAATTCGCCGCGGTAGTCGTCCCACCCGGTGACATAGCGGCCGTCGCCGAGCCGGATCGCGTATTCGATCGACGTCGACGTGGAGCGAGCAGCGGCGCCGTCGGTGAGCGTGTCACGGGTGTCGGCATCATCGCCGTCCCAGCTCTCCCGCGACCGGAACGCCGGCGCGCTCACGCCGACGCCTCACCGGTAGCGATGTCCTCGGCGCGGATGCGGTAGCTCCGCCCTCCGGGAAGTCGAGTAGCCGGCAGCCGACCCTCGCGGATCCACCGCTGCACTGTGCGGGCAGTCGTGCGGTAGTGGTCTGCGACTTCGTTGACGGTGAGATACCTGGTCGGCTGCTGCGTGGGCCGATCGGTATCGGCTGAGCCGATAGACATGCGACGGAACGTATCGGCTAAGCCGATAAAGTGTCAAGTGTTAGGCACGGTATGTCGCAAAACGACGCTTATGGCATAAGCTGCTACGCATGACCGTCGCCGTAGATGATCGTGATGATCCGAAGAAGCGCGCCACCAGTGCAATCGGGGAGCGCGTCCACACGCTGATGTGGAGGTCTGGCCGCACGCAGAAGCAGCTCGCCGCGGTACTGCAGATGGGCCAGGCGTCGGTGTCAGACCGCCTGCGCGGCAAGACCGAGTGGTCGGCCATCGACATTGCTGTGACGGCGGCCTGGCTGGGCGTGACGCCCGAAAGCCTCATCCCGCCGGTGGAGTTGCTGCCCGACGGCGGGGACGGCGGCGACGATGACGGCGGAGCCGGCGGTGCCCCCACCAGGGCTCGAACCTGGGACCTGCGGATTAAAAGTCCGTAGCTCTACCAACTGAGCTATAGGGGCGTGGCGTCGAGGATACTGGTTGTCCTGCGCGCGACCTCGTTTGAGTCTTGTGCCCGCCGTGCCCTAAGCTGACGTGGCTCCCAGCGTGAAGACGTTGCGAGTACCCCGGAGAGATTCGGCTGGGCCCCCTTCGTCTAGCGGCCTAGGACGCCGCCCTTTCAAGGCGGTAGCGCGGGTTCGAATCCCGTAGGGGGTACTGCAACCGGCACACGCCGGAAGCAAGCGCAAGGCCCTGTGGCGCAGTTGGTTAGCGCGCCGCCCTGTCACGGCGGAGGTCGCGGGTTCGAGTCCCGTCAGGGTCGCTTTAGTGCGGCGAGGCACGGATTCCGGTGCCTTCCGGGCCAGGTAGCTCAGTTGGTACGAGCGTCCGCCTGAAAAGCGGAAGGTCGCCGGTTCGATCCCGGCCCTGGCCACCAGGACTGATCTGCATCGACACGGGTCTTGCACTCGGTTTTCAGTTTGATTCGTCCGGTTCTTGTCCGGTCATTGGTGTGTGAATCTCGTTCGCGTGAAGCTGATCGAGGTTCGGTTGCGACCTGGTCCAGCTCGTCGGAGTAGAGGTCGCAGTAGATGTTCGCGGTAACGGTTGGCGTTGAGTGGCCCATGGTCTTCTGCACGTAGCGAAGATTGGCGCCAGATTTGCGGGCCAAGCTGGCGTAGGTATGGCGCAGATCGTGGATGGTCAACGGCGCCAGATTGGTCTTCTTGAGGGCTTTGTTCCAGTGGGTGTGTCGACGCCAGTTGTTGGAGCGCAGCATCGCGCCATTAGGTGAGGTGACGGCGGGCTCGTCAGGATCCCGTCCGCCGATCCGCGTTTTGAGGATGTCGACGACACACTAAACGGGCGCCCCGGAGGGATGTGCTCGCGCAGGGTAGACACCCCGAAACACTCGGTGAGCGTGTCAGGCATCGTCGTCGGCGACGACGGCCGGGTTCTCGTAATTAAGCGTCAGGACAACGGCCGCTGCTGGGAAGCGCCTGGGGGAGTCCTGGGACTCGACGAATCCTTTGAGGCTGGTGTGCAGCGCGAGGTCATGGAAGAGACCGGGGTGGCAGTGGCTGTCGAGCGCCTTACCGGTGTCTACAAGAATTTGGCCCAGGGAATCGTCGCGCTGGTGTACCGCTGTCGACAAGCTAGTGGTCAACCTCGCACAACTGAGGAAGCACGCGAAATCCGTTGGATGACAAAGGAAGAGGTCCGATCAGCCATGACGCCTGCGTTTGGGGTGCGCGTCCTGGATGCTTTTGACGACATACCCCATTCGCGCCTGCACGATGGGATCAATCTTGTGTAACCGGTACTGAGGTTCATGCCTCGTAGCTGTTGCCACAAACGAGACAATACAATTGTCCGCTGTCGGCTCGTTGCTGCGGAACTTTCACGGGCTCCCAAGGGTGACACGGGGATTCGATAATGATCATGTCGTTAGGTTCGTGGAGCGGAGTGGGCGCAGGAGCAGTGTTCTTGCCCGGCTTGTAGTTTTTCCCGAACGCTCGTCTGAGTTCATCGTGAACCGCGTCGAGACCGTAGAACTCCACCGTTTCTCGCTGGTACCGCACTTGGTCTTGCGTAAACCACTGATTCGGCGGAGCTAGCGATCCGCATAACGGGCATGTGTACTGCTCGGGGTCGACCGCAGTAACAGGTCGGGCGGCGGTGGGTCCGTCATGCCATTTGAACTCGTCACCGCAACTCGGACACTCGCGTCGCAAGAATCCGTCAACGTCGAGCGGAAACGAAATCGGGACATCCACGGTTGCCTACCCGTTGAGGTCTAAGAAGAGTGTCTCAGCGAACTGCTCGCCGTCCTCGGTATGCCCTGTGACGACCAGATCGAATGTATTCGGAGTTCCCGACCCTTGAAGTGCTTGCAAACTTATGGACTTTGACGCGGGCAACCGCGTCACAGGGAAGCCGTCTATTCTCCCGAGAAAGTCCTTGGCGTTTGGCGACTTCAGATCGAAAAGGTCTTCCCCACTGCGATTGATGAGCTGAATTCGATCAGAGCCTGCCGTGCGGCGTAGGTACTGCGCATCGAGACGATTTCGAGGACGTCTCGAAGAACTCGGAACCCGACGGCCAAGCGGTGCGTCCGGTTCATTCGGTGGTGTGAAGTCACCTACGGTGAGCCAGTCAGACCCAGAGGTCGTCACGTCGCAGCCCGCGTCCTTGAGCCGGCTCGCCAAATCATTTCGCTTCGGCGCAGAGTTGTCGAGACGCACTGCTAGTCGACCCGCGACGTCGCTGAACGGACGCAGGGAACCTAACTCCACGAGGACCGTTCTCTCAGGATGACGGCCGATAGCCATGCCAGCCTCGAAGAGCACGTTCGGCCTTGCTTGCGGCGTCGGGATCCTTTCTTGATCGTCGTCAGCGTTAGCGTATTCAGAGCGTAGATACGCGATGTCATCGGGCGTCAGGAGCACCACCACCGCCTGTGCCATCTCGAATGCAGCGTCCAGCGCCTGACCTATATAGGGGCTCGCTGAGCCGGTCGCACTGATTGCCGTGGACCATTCGATTGGCTCCAGGCCGATAGACCGAAGGAAGCTGAACATCGCGTCTCGTGCGCCCAGGTTGCGGCCGTGGACAACGAAGACCTTCCTCGCGTTCCTTCTTCTAATGCCCTCCGACACGGAGGCCAGTGTAGCGCTACCGACCGACAAAAGGCCCTTCTGGGACGAAGCCTCAGAGAGATGCTGCGGATACGGTGGTTAGCAACTCGTCATAATCGTCTCTAGCCCTCTCGGGCGACTACCGTGTCGTAGAGCCCCAAATGACTGAGCCCTTCGTGGCTATCGATACCGGTGTAAGACAGCGACGCATCCTCGTACCGGCGAAACGCGAGCACGGCCTGGTTCATGTGCGTGCTGTTGAAGACATTGAGCGACACCAACAGGTTGAAGTCAGCGACGCTGAGGCCGGTGACCGTCTTAAAAAGGTCCGGCTCCAATTTCGTTATGACGTCTTTAAGAGTGTTCTCCCGAAAATCCGTGAGGTACATGCAGGTTCTAGAAAACGCGTCGATACGCTCGGACTCGCCCTTCACCAACTGCAACATCGCGTCGACGACCCACAGGGGCGTGAACACCTCACCGTGATCGGCCATGCGCTCCTTCGACCTCACCAAGTTCATAGCGCGAGCCTAATGAGTCGAGGGACCGTAATCGGTACGCCACGACGGAAATCGTTGCACTTCAGTGGGGGTGACACCATCATCTGAGGTAGCTCCGCGGGTTTCAGCCGCGCTCGGCGCGAACGCGAGCTGCGCTATGTATTGCGGTGAGGAAAGGCGCATCTTCTTGTTGCACCGACGGCGCGAGCTGGTCGTACGGGCGGATTGACTCGTGGTCTGGTTCGTTTCGCGACATCCACGCCGACCAGGCGTCGTGCACGTCGGCGGCTCGCGTGCCCTCGCCTTTGGCGCGCATGAGGACTGCGTAGAGGACGAACAGGTCGTCCGAGTCCTCGGGTACACCAGTGCCCGTGGGTAGGCAGCTCCGGATCAGCTCAGCGTCGACATCGAGGTAACTCATGTCACTAGTCTGCCGACCAAGAGTGCGACGTACAGCAACCCGAAGACGATTGGCACAATGCGTTCGACACCGCCGAGTTCGCGCAAGGCCTTCAGCCGCGCACGGCGGCCGGTGGCCACGTCGTCGGGCATTAGCTCCTTCCACTCGTCCGTGTACGGCTTGACGGGAAGGTGGTCATTCTCGATCTGGTTAATAACTGCGAATTTGGCCGAATTGAGCCGGCGGTACGCGCGGAGAAGGAGCCACCAGCACACGGACACAGCGACACCTGCCGCGCACACGGCTATGAAACGCAGCGCGGAGTCTGGCTGTGTGGTCGATAACCCGACCACAGCGACCAGGGTGGTGTTGACGGTGAGAAAGAAGGCATTGGCCAACGCGCGCCGGGCCGAGACACGGTCCGCCATCTCCACAGCCAGCTTGTAGATGTCCAGGACCCGCGCGTCGGGGAGTGCTTCAGCTAGTTCACTCATCGCTGGCCGTTCACAAGCTTCTTGAGGTTCTCCCAGGTCCAGCTGTACATCTTGTCCGTCGCCTTCGCTGTCGTCGGCCGAGTTGAACCGTTCTGGTAACCCGCGAGGAGGAAGTAGTCCACGCTCTCCGCCTGGGCGATGCCGAGCTCAACGCCAACGCCAGTAGCAAGGTGCGTGTACTTGCCGCACAGGACGATCACCAACCCGCTCGCACGAATTCGGCGCCGGGCTTCTTCACGCCAACCTGGGGAGGCTGTTTTGATAGACCAGTCGTGTACCTCGAACGGAGAGTCGGGGTTCTTCGACTGGCCGACCAGCAGGTCCTTCAACCGTGCGTCGTTGTCGTAGTCGAAGCTGATGAAGGCTCGTTGCACCACGTTGTGCCTCCCTGGCTGGAAGTCCTCCCGGCGTCGCGGCCGGCATACGGCAAACATTGCCAGAACCACCGACAATTCGTGGTCGCTTGCGGAGCTCCGGTCCCGATGTTGCTCGATTCAGCGCCTGCGAGATCTCGCTCCATCTCCGTGGGTGTTCGTGGACGGGATGCGGTGTGGCTGCGCGACCACATCAACCTCGGTCACATCTGCCTCACGTTCACCGACGGTCATACGGTCGACCTCGGTATCGACCAAACGAGCCTGGACGACATCGACGACCGCGACAGGTCAGACAAGCTCATCGACGCGATCCGGGCACACACCAGGCTCTGAGCCTCGGTAGACCCCAGGGCGGATAAACTTCCCCGCCATCCGTGGCCGTTGGACGCCCGCGGAGAGGGGCCGTGGGGTGGGCTACCCCTTACCGTTGGCGGCGCGCCGCTTGGCCACCACTCGCAGCGCAATCTCTCGGTCCGTGTCATCGAAGTCGGCGGCCAGGATCTTGAGCCGAGTGATGTCCACGGCACTGACGTCCGGGGCGTCCTCGATGACAACGATCGCCGCGGACTCCCACTCGCCGGCCGCCAGATCGCCGCGCACCAACTCAGCGGCCGCCGGATCCATCGTGTCGGCGTACCGCTCGACCAGATGCGCCGCGAACTGCTTGACCACCTCCGTGCAGCGGTGCAAGAAGGACGCCGGGTCCATGCCGCAGGTTGGGCAGCGCGGCCGCCGGCTGCAACCGTCGGCGTGGTCACCGTCGACGAACCTGCTCGGCACCACACCGCACTCCGGGCACCCGCTCATCGCGTCACCGTATGTCGCCAAGGTGTCGAAGCGCGACGGATTTTCGGCACAGACCCGATCTCGGCACAGACCCGATAGGACCACCGGGGCGATCATCGCCGATTCGATCACGGCCCTGGCCCCACCGTCTATTTCGTTTCGTTCGGGTGACGCGGATGCACCTGCTCTTTGAGTGCGTTGGTCGTAGCAAAGCGGATTTTGTACTCGAACTTTTTCGGAGGACGAGGGACGAGGTGGCCGCGCTTACCCGCCACCGCTACGGGCGCTCGACAACGGCGTCGTCGGCGTCAAGCCATTCGAGATCGGCCTGACCAAGACCGGCGGCGATGGCGGTCGCCGCTTCCCCGCCACGAGGTGAGCTCCGCGAGCGCCGGATGCGCTGGTCGGTCGAGAACGACGCCCGCGCCGCGTCGACGAGATCCTGAGCGCAACTAGCCCGGTCCTCCGGAGACAACGCGCACATCCATGGGAATGCCTTTGCCATCCGCTCGACCAGCGGGCCGTCATCGTCCGGGGCCACGCCGATGAGCTGCGCGGCAAATTGGAGTAGTAGGCGGGCGCGACCCTCGGCTTCGCGCTGCGACATCGACACGAGGGGCGCGCCGTCGCGGCGCGTGACCGTCACCGGAAGTTGCTCTGCCTCGGCGAATACCTCCGCGGAGTGCTTACTCAAGTCCGAGGAGCGGCGGGTGGTGGTGCGGAACGCGAGCGAGGCCATAACCACGCAGACGCACAACGCGAACGGCCCCCTCGGAGTTCGAGGGGGCCGTCGCCATCGGGTCGTCAGGCGTCGCCGGACTTGTCCGAACCGCCGTTGTCGGCGCCGCCGTCGTTCGATTTGCCGTCGGTGCCGCGGTCGGTCTTGTTGTCGGCATTGTCGTCCGAAGCGTGTTTCTTCGAGGCGCCGTCGCCCGCGTCGGCGGAGTCGTCGTCGGCGGCGGACTTGTCGTCGAGCGCCTTATCCGCCTCCTTCGCGCCGTCCGCCACCTCGTCCTTCGCGCCGGCACCAGCATCCGTGCCGGCATCGTCGCCGTCGTCGGACTCATCGCCCACTTCGACGCCGCCGGCCGAGCCGGTCGAGCCGGTCGAGCCGGTCGAGCCGGTCGAGCCGGTCGAGCCACCGCCGGCCGAGACGGCCGAGCCGGTCGAAACACCGCCGGCCGAGCCGGTCGAGCCGGCCGAAACACCGCCGGCCGAAACACCGCCGACTGAGATACCGCCAGCCGAAGCCTCGCCAGCCGAGTCGTCGAGCGAGACGGTGATCGTCGTGCCGCCGGCCGTCAGGTCGGTGGACGCCACCGTGGCCAGCGCTGCCGCCGGGGTGGCGGCGGTGGTTGTGACCGGCGCCGCCAGGCCCGTGGCGATGGTGCGGGGCAGGTCGACGAAGAAGAAGTCGACCAGGCCGTTGTCGCCGAAGATGCCCGGGAAGGTCGACCGGATCGGCGACTGATTGGGGTTGAGGACCGGCGGAACGAAGCCGTTGAGGAAGGCGCTGGCCGCCAGGATCGGCAGGCTCGCGAGCCCGGCGACGGCCAGGTCGGTCCGACCGATCTGGATGGCCGCGCGCACGTCGTCGAGGATGATCGCCGACTGGAAGACGCCGGAGATCGGCGCGGCCAGCAGCGCGCGGGCGATGCCGTTGAAGCCGCCGGCACGCGTGAAGAGCGCGTCGAGCAGATTGCCGAGCCGCTCGGAGCCCAACGCCTCGCCAATGTCGCCCGGCAGCGTGGTGAGCAGGGGGAACAGCGGCGCGGCCGGTTGCTCCAGCAATTCCACGAGGAACCAGATGTTCAGTTCGCTGAACGCCTCGACGAACTCGCCCTGCTGAAGGTAACCCAGCGCGTTTCCGATGGAGGTCGGGAGCTTGGTGATCGCGTCCTGGAGCGCCGCCTGCACCGCTGGGTTCGCGTTGTTGTAGGCGGTGGCGGCGTTCTGCAGCACCGTCGACAGGTTCGAGATGCCGGTGGGCAGGTTGATCGCCACCTGGCCGAGGTCGGCCAGCAACGCCGGGCTGTTGCCGAGGATCGACGCGAGGTTCGGGACCGTCTGGCCGGCGAGGTTGGTACCGAACTGGGTCACCGCGCCCACACTGGCGGTGAACGCCTGCCCAAGGGCGGTCAGCGGATCGACGAGCCGGTTCGGGTCGGTCAACGTGAGCCCGGTGAACTCGACCGCGCGTTGCTGCAGCTCTTCGAGCGCGGGCATCGTCGGCGCCGCGGGGCTCAGTGCGATGGCGGCAGCGCCGGCGACGGCGACGCCGGCGACGGCGAACCGGTTGGCGCGGCGGGCCGGTGCAGTGGGTCGCGACCAGAACTCGGCGTTCGTGTCGTCGCGTAGGGCAAGGTGCACGGTGTCTCCTGTTGTCAGCATGGGTGACCCCCAGCGGGGCGCGCCGAATGTAGCTGAGGGTTACCTAAGAAACAAGAGGTTACCCTTACCTTGGATTCAGGTTCGGGTGGTGCCGGGCGTCGGAGTCACACCGTGCCGAGGAACGCCCGGAGCCGGCCGGCCACCAGATCGGGTGGCGAGGCGAGCGTCAGGTGCGACTTCCCCTCCCAGGACACCCGCTGCACGTCCTGCAGGACGTCGGCGAGATCCCGCATCCCCTGCGGCAACGGATCCCAGCTGTCGGCGCCGCCCATGAGCAGTACCGGCACGTCGATCGCCGACCATCGCTGCACGTCGCACGAGTCGGCGGCCATCGCCTCCAGGTCACCGAGCGCGGCCGCGGCCGCCGCCGGATCGTTGGGCACCGGCGGACCGGCGTCGAGCAGCTCGTCGGGCAGCCGCGCCGCCTCGCGCAGGAACAGCTCGAGCGCGGCGCGGTAGTGACCGGCGTCGAACAGCTCGCGGTACTCGGCGACGACCGGCGCCAGCCTCGTACCGCACAGCAGCAACGGCGGTTCGAGCAGCGCCAACGACGCAATGTCGGCCGTCGACCGCAGCGCGGCATGCAGCGCGACCGAGGCGCCGTAGGAGCTGCCGACCACGTTGACGCGCTGTTCGGCGTCCGCCGCGGCCCGCCGCGCGATCAGCAGCAGATCGTCCGCTTCGGCCGCGAACGTGTTGCCGGGCGGCGCGGCGCCGCTCGGCGGATAGCCGCGGCGGGCATACCGCCACACCTGGTGGTCGGCGAACTTCGGTGCCAGGTCGTCCCATGAGTCGAGCCCGCCGTTGCTGCCGTGCACCAACAGCAGCGGGCAACCCGACCCGGTCGAGCGGACGGCCAATTCGATGCCGTCGGCGGCGGTGAACATCTGCTGACCGGTCACAGCAGTTTGTCCAGGGTCGCCGGGAGGTCGCGCACCCGGATGCCGGTCGCGTGGAAGATCGCGTTGACGACGGCGGCCGCCGAGCCGACGATGCCGATCTCCCCGGCTCCGCGCGAGCCCATCGGGTTGCTGTGCTCGTCCACCTCATCGTCGAGCCAGATCGCGTCGATATCGGCGACGTCGGCGTGCGAGCTGAAGTGGTAGGTCGCCAGGTCTTGGGTGACGACGTGCCCGAAGCGGTGGTCGCGAACGCTTTCTTCGTGCAACGCCATCGACAGGCCCATCGTCATGCCGCCGATCAGCTGCGAGCGCAGCGTCCGGGCGTTGATGGCGCGGCCGATCGAGAACACGCCGAGCATCCGCGGCACCCGCACCTCGCCGGTGTCGCGGTGGACACGCGCCTCGACGAAATGCGCGCCGAACGACTGGATCGTGACCGCGTCGCCGTCGGGATTCTCCGGGGCGTCGGCCTCGCTGGCCGCGCCGGGCGACGGCACGTCGCCGTGGTCGTGGCGGAATTGGCGGGCCGCCGCGACGATCGCGCGACCCCACGAGCTGATGCCGGACGATCCGCCCGCCACCGACGCGGCGGGCAGCGCGCTGTCGCCGATCCGCAGGTCCACGAGTTCGACCGGCACCTCGAGCGCGTCGGCGCAGATCTGCGTCAGCGCCGTCCAGGCGCCGGTGCCGATGTCGACGGCGCCGATGGCCACCTCGTAGCGGTCGTCGACGTAGCGCACGCGGGCGGTGTTACCGGGCTGGATCATCGCCGGATAGGTGGCCGACGCGACGCCGGTGCCGACCAGCCAATCGCCGTCGGAGGTGGCCCGCGGCGCGAACGGCCTTGCGGCCCAGCCGAATCGATCGGCGCCGAGGCGCAGGCAGTCGACGAGGCGGCGGCTCGACCACGGGTTGCCGGTCTCGGGGTCGACGGCGGGTTCGTTGCGGATGCGCAGCTCGATCGGGTCGACGCCGCAGGCATACGCCAGCTCGTCCATCGCGACCTCGGCGGCATACGTCCCCGGGCACTCGCCCGGTGCCCGCATCCAGAACGGGAACGGCACGTCGAGCGCGGCCAGCCGGTGCGTGGTGCGCCGGTTCGGCGCGGCATACATCTTGCGTGACGTGACGGCCGTCTGCTCGGCGAACTCCTTGCTGCGCGCGGTCTGCCCGATGGCGTCGTGCACCAGCGCGGTCAGCGTGCCGTCGCGCGTGGCGCCCAACCGGATCCGCTGAATGGTCGGGGTGCGGTAGCCGACGAGCGCGAACATTTGCTGGCGGGTCAACGCGAGCTTCACCGGCCGGCCGCCGGCCCGCTGCGCGGCCAGCAGCGCCAGCACCTCGTGTGCGTGCGGCGCGCCCTTGGACCCGAATCCACCGCCGACGTGGCGCGCGACGACCCGCAGCTGCGACGGCTCGAGCCCGAACAACGGCGCCAGCGTCTTGGCCGCCGCGTGGACGCCCTGGATCGAGTCGTACAGCGTGGCGACGCGCTCCCCGTCGCCGTGCCAGATCGCGATCGTGGCGTGCGGTTCCATCGGGTTGTTGTGCTCGATCGGCGTCGAATACCACTGGTCGACAACGACGTCCGCCTCCGCGAGCGCCGCGTCGACGTCACCCTCGGCAGTGTCGGTCTCGTAGGACGGGTTCACCTGGTCCGGCGCGTACAGCTCCGGGTGATCGGCCCGCAACTCGGTGTCGTGCTCCTCGGCGGCGTAGTCGACGGCGATAAGCGCCGCGGCCTCGCGGGCGGTCTCGGCGGTCTGCGCGAGCACCCCGCCGATGAGCTGCCCGCGGAAGTGCACGCGGTCGTCCTGCAGGATCGCCAGTTCGCCGTCGGTGGCGTCGACGAGGTGGGGCGCGTCGAACACGGTGAGCACGTCGACAACTCCGGGCAGCGCCCTCGCGCGCTCGGTGCTCATGCTGCGCACCCGCCCGCGGGCGATGGTCGCCTGCACCGGATGGAGATACAGCGGCGCTTCGACGGGATACTCGACGGCGTACGGTGCCGTGCCGGTCACCTTCGCGCGGCCGTCGACGCGCAGGTCGGGCCGGCCGATGGCAACCGGGCGCAGCGGGGCCATGGTCATCGCCGACCACCCGCCAGCTCGCGCAGCGTGGCCACCAGGGTGCGGCGCGTCAGCTCCACCTTGAACTCGTTGCCCGGCAACGGTTCTGCGGCCGCGAGCTCGGCGTCGGCCGCGGCGGCGAAGGTGTCCTCGGTGGCGGGGGCGCCGACGAGCACGCCTTCGGCGCGGGTGGCCCGCCACGGCGCGTGCGCGATACCGCCCAGCGCCACCCGGGCCGAGGCGATGCGGTCCCCGTCGAGCACCACTTCCGCGCCCACCGACACCAGCGCGAACGCATACGACGCCCGGTCGCGGACCTTGCGATACGTGCTCACGGCGCGCTCGGGTGGCGGCGGCAGCTCGACGGCGGTGATCAGCTGGCCGTGTCGCAGGACGGTGTCGCGGTGCGGCTCGTCGCCGGGCAGCCGGTAGAACTCGGTCAGCGGGATCCGGTGCTCACCGTCGGGCCCGAGCACCAGCACGTCGGCGTCGAGTGCGGCCATCGCGACGGCCATGTCCGACGGGTGCGCCGCCACGCACTGCGGCGACGCGCCGAGGATGGCGTGGTAGCGGGTGTAGCCGCCGATGGCCGAGCAGCCGGTGCCGGGCTCGCGCTTGTTGCACGGGGTGGTGACGTCCTGGAAGTACACGCAGCGGGTGCGCTGCAGCAGGTTTCCCGCGGTCGTGGCCGCGTTGCGGAGCTGGCCGGACGCCGCCGACAGCAGCGCGCGGGCCAGCACCGGGTAGCGGCTGCGCACCAGCGGATGCGCCGCGAGGTCGCTGTTGCGCACGGATGCGTCGACGCGCAGGCCGCCGGCGCCCGTGCCGGTGACGTCGCCGGGCAGCGAGCTCACGTCCACCAGCAGCCGCGGTTCGGCGACTCCGAGCTTCATGTGGTCGACGAGGTTGGTGCCGCCGCCGAGGAACGCCGCGTCCGGGCGCTCGGCGAGCGCGGTCACGGCGTCGGAGGCCGACTGCGCGCGGCGGTATTCGAACGGGATCATGCGCCGGCCGCCTGCCGGATGGCGGCGACGATGTTCGGGTAGGCGGCGCAGCGACACAGGTTGCCGCTCATGCGTTCCCGGATCTCGTCGTCGGTCAGCTGCGGTGCCGCCTCGAGGTCGTCGGTGACCGAACTCGGGTTGCCGGCCTTGGCCTCGTCGAGCATGCCGACCGCCGAACACACCTGCCCGGGCGTGCAGTAGCCGCACTGGAACCCGTCGTGCTCCAGGAACGCCTGCGCCACCGGATGCAGCGCGTCGCCGTCGTGCAGGCCGGCCGCGGTGGTGATCGACGCGCCGTCGTGCGCGACCGCGAACGTCAGGCAACTCACCACCCGCCGGCCGTCGCGCAGCACGGTGCACGACCCGCATTGCCCGTGGTCGCAGCCCTTCTTCGGCGACGTGACGCCGAGGTGGTCGCGCAGCGCGTCGAGCAGCGACGTGCGGTTGTCGACGTGCAGCGAACATCGCCGGCCGTCGACCTCCAGCGTGATGTCGGAGGCGGTGGCGGGGGATTGCATTCGGGCCGGATTCCCGTCGCACCCACCGCTAAACTCCGCGCCGGGAGCAGCGGAGCCAGGCGAAGGAGCGTGCCGTGCCCAACAAGGTCTACGTCGTCGGGGTGGGGATGACGTGCTCCGAGCAGCCGGGCGGACGCGTGGCTCGCGTCATGACCGCGCAGCGCTGATCCGATGGCGATCACCGCCTCCCGCGAGGTCGTCATCGAAGCGGGCCTTGACGAGGTGCTCGCCGTGATGCTCGACCTGGAGTCGCTCCCGGAGTGGTCCGAACCGCATCAGCGCTGCGAGGTCACCGAGCGCGACGACCGGGGCCGCCCGCTGCGCAGCCGGCAGACCGTCACGACCGTCGGCATCACCGACGAGGTCGAGATCGCGCTGCAGTACTACGACGACGGCTACGGCTGGTCGCTGGTCAGCTCGCAGTGGCAGCGCAGCCAGGACGCCCGGTACACCCTGACGCCCGACGGGACGAGCACCCGCGTGCGCTTCGAGGTGCGCATCGACCCGGTGATGCCGATGCCCGGATTCCTGATCAAGCGGGCGAGCAAGGGCGTGATCGACACCGCGACCGACGGGCTGCGCAAACGGGTGCTCTCCCGCCGCCGCGCCACGTAGGTTGATCGACCATGGCGGTCAAGGATTCCCGCGAAGTCGTCATCGAAGCCAGCCCTGAACAGATCCTCGACGTGATCTCCGACGTGCAGAGCACGCCGTCGTGGTCGTCGCAGTACCAGAGCGCCGAGGTGCTCGAGACCCACGACGACGGGCGGCCCAAGCGCGTCAAGATGAAGGTCAAGACCGCGGGCATCTCCGACGAGCAGGTCGTCGATTACACCTGGGCGGACAACCGGGTGAGCTGGACGCTGGTGAGCGCCGGGCAGCTCAAGGCGCAGGACGCCAGCTACACCCTGACCCCCGACGGCGACAGGACGAAGGTCCGCTTCGACATCGCGGTCGACCTGTCGGTGCCGCTGCCCGGTTTCGTGCTCAAACGCGCGATGAAGGGCGCGCTGGAAACCGCCACGGACGGCCTGCGCAAGCAGGTGCTGAAGGTGGCCGACGGCGGCAAGTAGATTGCCGCCATGGCCATCACCGAATCACGCGACGTCACCATCGAAGCCACACCCGACGAGATCATGGCGGTGCTGTTCGATCTGGAATCGCTCACCGAGTGGTCGCCGGCCCATCAGAAGGTGGAGATCCTCGAACGCGACGACCAGGGCCGGCCGAAACGCTCCCGCCAAGTCGTCAAGATCGTCGGCGTCACCGACGACCAGGTGCTCGACTACACCGTGCACGACGACGGCGTCAGCTGGACGCTGGTGAGCTCGAAGCAGCAGCGCGCCCAGGACGCCCGCTACACCCTCACCCCGGACGGCGACAAGACCAAGGTGCACTTCGAGCTCACCGTCGACCCCACCGTGCCGCTGCCGGGATTCCTCATCAAGAAGGGCGCCAAGGGCCTGTTGGACACGGCCACCGAGGGCCTGCGCAAGCGGGTGCTGAAGGTGAAGGGCAGCTAGCGGACACCGTCAGGCCCGTTCGAGCTCGTCGGGTTCGGCGATCGTGAGCACCGCGTCGACGATGAACGGGTCGTCCTGCAGCGCAACCTCCAGCCGGCGCAGGGTGGCCGCCACCGAGGACTCCACGGCGTCGCCTTGCAGGTCGACGGACGCCACCAGGAACAGCTGCTTGGGTCCGACGAACACCAGCCGGACGAACCGCACCGCGGCGACCTCCGGCAAGCCCAGGATGCGCTGCGTCGCGGCCTCCCGCACCGCCGGGCTGGCCGGCTCGCCGACGAGGAAGCGGCGGTTGCGGTCGATGAGGATCACCGCGATCACGCCCAGCAGCAGGCCGACCATGATGGACCCGACGGCGTCCCACGCGGCGTTGCCGGTCCATTGGTGCAGCCCGATGCCCGCGGCGGCCAGCACGATCCCGATCAGCGCTGCGGTGTCCTCCGCGAACACCGCCCGAGTGGTGGGGTCGGAGGTGTCGAGCACGTGGTCGAGCAGGCCGAGATCGAATTGGCGCGCCTCGGACCGCAATTGCCGCACCGCCTGCAGCAGGGACACCGACTCGAGCACGAAC
Source organism: Mycobacterium sp. MYCO198283 (assembly GCF_021213805.1). Classification (GTDB taxonomy): domain Bacteria; phylum Actinomycetota; class Actinomycetes; order Mycobacteriales; family Mycobacteriaceae; genus Mycobacterium. The sequence goes on along the minus strand of NZ_JAJQJI010000001.1, from coordinate 514,587 downwards.
GCCACCGCCAGCACGACGTAGGCGACGAGGTAGTTCTCGTGCGTCGACTCGCCGTGCAGCAGCTCGGTGATGCCGTGCCACACCGACAGCGATCCGCCCACGACGAACAGTCCGACCGCCGCGAGCAACGACCACACGTACGCTTCGCGGCCGTAACCGAAGGGCCGGTCGGCGTCGGGCGGCCGCTTGCTCCTGCGGTTCGCGACCGCCAGCAGCCCTTGATTGCCGGCGTCGGCCCACGAATGCACGGCCTCGGCGGCCATGGACGCCGACCCGCTGATCAGGGCGGCGACCGTCTTGGCCACGGCGACGGCCACGTTGGCCCCGAGTGCGGTGATGACGGTCAGCGTGCTCTCGCCGCCGGACTGTTGCGATGCCATGGCGCCCAGTCTGCGACCCCGGCCGGCCGCGCATCACCGGCGGGGACGGTCAGGCTCGGCGGCCGGCTCCGCCGCGCAGCGCCGCGAGCCGCCGGATCGCCTCGTCGAGCGTCTCGTCGCGCTTGCAGAACGCGAAGCGCACCAGGTGGTTCCAGTCGTCGCCGTGGCCCGGGCCCGGATCGCAGAACGCCGACATCGGGATCGCGGCCACGCCGATGCGTTCCGGGAGGTCCGCGCAGCAGGCCGTGCCGTCGTCGTAGCCCAGCGGCCGCGGGTCGGCGCACAGGAAGTAGGTGCCCGCGCTGGCGTGCACGTCGAACCCGAGTTCGGTGAGTGCCCCGCCGAGCCGGTCGCGGTTGCGCTGCAACGAGATCCGCAGGCGCTCGACCCAAGCGTCCTCGTGGTCGAGCGCGTAGGCGACGGCAGGCTGGAACGGTGCGCCGCCGACGTAGGTGAGGAACTGCTTGGCCGCGCGGATGCCGGCGATGAGATCGGCGGGCGCACAGGCCCAGCCGATCTTCCAGCCGGTGGCGTTGAACATCTTCGCCGCGCTCGAGATTGTCACCGTGCGCTCGGCCATGCCGGCGTACCCCGCGATCGGGCGGTGCTGCGCGTCGTCGAAGACGAGCGCCTCGTACACCTCGTCGGTGATGACGAGCAGGTCGTGCGCCGTCGCCAGCTCGGCGAGAGCGGTCAGCTCCGCACCCGACAGCACCGTGCCCGTCGGGTTGTGCGGCGAATTGAGGATCAGTGCGCGGGTCTTCGGCGTCACCGCGGCGCGCAGTGCGTCGACGTCGAGCGCGAAGCCGCGGCCGTGCGGCCGCAGCGGCACGGGCACTCGCTGCGCGCCGGCCATGGCGATGGTCGGGGCGTAGGAGTCGTAGTACGGCTCGACGAGCAGCACCTCCGAGCCGGGCTCGACGAGCCCGATCACGGCGGCCGCGATCGCCTCGGTGGCGCCGGCGGTCACCAGGATCTCGGTCTCGGGGTCGTAGTCGGCTCCGAAGCGCCGCTGCCGGTGGGCGGCGATGGCGTGGCGCAGCTCCGGAATGCCGAGGCCGGGCGGGTACTGGTTGGCGCCCTCGGCGATCGCCCGCTGCGCGGCGGCGAGCATGGCGGGCGGGCCGTCCTCGTCGGGAAAGCCCTGGCCGAGGTTCACCGCGCCGATCCGGGCCGCGAGCGCGGAGGTCTCCGCGAACACCGTCGTGGTGAAGGGTCGCAGCCGTTCGACCGTCATGGCGCTCGAGGTTAGGCCGCCGAGACCGACGAAATGGCGCCGACGTCTCGCACTTCTCCCGCCCGTTCGTCGGTTTCGGCGGGAGGACCGCCCCAACCAACAGGTTGGTTTAGGCTGTTACGCTGCGGGCTATGTCCGAAGAAGCCTTCATCTACGAGGCCATCCGCACCCCTCGCGGCAAGCAGCGCAACGGCTCCCTGCACGAGGTCAAGCCGCTGAACCTCGTGACCGGCCTGATCGACGAGATCCGCCGGCGCCACCCCGACCTCGACGAAAACCTGATCAGCGACGTCATCCTCGGCGTCGTGTCACCGATCGGCGACCAGGGCGGCGACATCGCGCGTACCGCGGTGCTCGCCGCGGGCCTGCCCGACACCACCGGCGGCGTGCAGCTCAACCGGTTCTGCGCCTCCGGCCTCGAAGCGGTCAACACCGCCGCGCAAAAGGTGCGCTCCGGCTGGGACGACCTGGTGCTCGCGGGCGGCGTCGAGTCCATGAGCCGCGTGCCCATGGGCTCCGACGGCGGCGCATGGGCCACCGATCCGGAGACGAACTACCGCATCGGCTTCGTGCCGCAGGGCATCGGCGCCGACCTGATCGCCACCATCGAGGGTTTCTCACGTGAGGACGTCGACGCCTACGCCGCCCGCTCGCAGGAGCGTGCGGCCGCGGCCTGGTCGGGCGGCTACTTCGCAAAGTCGGTCGTGCCGGTGCGCGACCAGAACGGCCTGGTGATCCTCGACCACGACGAGCACATGCGGCCCGGCAGCACCGTCGAGAGCCTCGGCAAGCTCAAAACCGCCTTCGACGGCATCGGCGAGATGGGTGGCTTCGACGAGGTGGCGCTGCAGAAATACCACTGGGTCGAGAAGATCAACCACGTCCACACCGGCGGCAACAGCTCCGGCATCGTCGACGGCGCCGCGCTGGTGCTCGTCGGCAGCGAAAAAGCGGGCCAGTCGCAGGGGCTGACCCCGCGCGCTCGCATCGTGGCGACCGCGACGAGCGGCTCCGACCCGGTCATCATGCTCACCGGCCCGACCCCGGCCACGAAGAAGGTGCTCGACCGCGCCGGGCTGACCGTCGACGACATCGACCTGTTCGAGCTGAACGAGGCGTTCGCGTCGGTGGTGCTGAAATTCCAGAAGGACCTGAAGATCCCGGACGAGAAGCTCAACGTCAACGGCGGCGCCATCGCGATGGGGCACCCGCTGGGCGCCACCGGGGCGATGATCACCGGCACCATGGTCGACGAGCTCGAGCGCCGCGGCGCGCGTCGCGCGCTGATCACGCTGTGCGTGGGCGGCGGCATGGGCGTGGCCACCATCATCGAGCGCGTCTAGGAAGGCCGAAAATGCCAGTAGAGAACACCATTCAGTGGGACAAGGACGACGAGGGCATCGTCACCCTGACGCTCGACGATCCGACCGGCTCGGCGAACGTGATGAACGAGCACTACAAGGAGTCGATGCGGGGCGCCGTCGAGAAGCTCGCGGCGGAGATCGACTCGATCACCGGCGTCGTCATCACCAGCGCGAAGAAGACCTTCTTCGCCGGTGGTGACCTCAAGGGCATGATGACCGTCGGACCCGACGATGCCGAGGCGTCGTTCGCCGAGGTCGAATCCATCAAAGCCGACCTGCGCAAACTCGAGACGCTGGGCAAGCCCGTCGTCGCGGCCATCAACGGCGCCGCGCTCGGCGGCGGCCTGGAGATCGCGCTGGCGTGTCACCACCGCATCGCGGCCGACGTCAAGGGTTCGGTCATCGGCCTGCCCGAGGTGACGCTGGGCCTGCTGCCCGGCGGCGGCGGCGTGACCCGCACCGTGCGCATGTTCGGCATCCAGAAGGCGTTCATGGAGGTGCTCAGCCAGGGCACCCGGTTCAAGCCGGCCAAGGCCAAGGAGATCGGCCTGGTCGACGAGCTCGTCGACTCGGTCGACGACCTGGTGCCCGCGGCCAAGGCGTGGATCCGCGACAACCCCGACGCCCACACCCAGCCGTGGGACGTCAAGGGCTACAAGATGCCCGGCGGCACCCCGGCCTCGCCGGCGCTCGCGGCGATCCTGCCGTCGTTCCCGGCGCTGCTGAAGAAGCAGCTCAAGGGTGCCCCGATGCCCGCGCCACGCGCCATCCTCGACGCCGCCGTGGAGGGTGCGCAGGTCGACTTCGAGTCGGCCAGCCGCATCGAGAGCCGCTACTTCGTCTCCCTGGTCACCGGGCAGACCGCCAAGAACATGATCCAGGCGTTCTTCCTCGACCTGCAGACCATCAACGGCGGCGGCTCGCGTCCCGACGGCATCGGCAAGACCCCGATCAAGAAGGTCGGCGTGCTCGGGGCCGGCATGATGGGCGCCGGGATCGCCTATGTGTCGGCGAAGGCCGGGTTCGACGTGGTGCTCAAGGACGTCAGCCTGGAGAACGCCCAGAAGGGCGAGAGCTACTCCGAGAAGCTCGAGGCCAAGGCGCTGCAACGCGGCAAGACCACCGAGGAGAAGTCCAAGGCGCTGCTCGACCGCATCACCCCGACCGGCGACGCGGCCGATCTGAAGGGCGTCGACTTCGTGATCGAGGCCGTCTTCGAGAACACCGAGCTGAAGCACAAGGTGTTCCAGGAGATCGAGGACATCGTCGAGCCGAACGCGGTGCTGGGCTCCAACACCTCCACGCTGCCGATCACCGGTCTCGCGACCGGCGTGAAGCGCCAGGAGGACTTCATCGGCATCCACTTCTTCTCCCCGGTCGACAAGATGCCGCTGGTGGAGATCATCAAGGGCGAGAAGACCTCCGACGAGGCGCTGGCCCGGGTGTTCGACTACACGCTGGCCATCGGGAAGACCCCGATCGTCGTCAACGACAGCCGCGGCTTCTTCACCAGCCGGGTGATCGGGACGTTCGTCAACGAGGCGCTCGCGATGCTCGGTGAGGGCGTCGAGCCGGCGTCCATCGAGCGGGCCGGCAGCATGGCGGGCTACCCCGCGCCGCCGCTGCAGCTGTCCGACGAGCTCAACCTCGAGCTGATGCAGAAGATCGCGACCGAGACCCGCAAGGCCGCCGAGGCCGAAGGAGCCAGCTACGAGCCGCACCCGGCCGAAGCGGTCGTCAACACCATGATCGAGATCGGCCGGCCGTCGCGGCTCAAGGGCGCCGGCTTCTACGAGTACGTCGACGGCAAGCGCGCCGGGCTGTGGCCGGGCCTGCGGGAGACGTTCAAGTCGGGCAGCGCGAACATTCCGCTGCAGGACATGATCGACCGCATGTTGTTCGCCGAGGCGATCGAGACGCAGAAGTGCCTCGACGAGGGTGTGCTCACCTCGACTGCCGACGCCAACATCGGCTCGATCATGGGCATCGGCTACCCGCCCTACACCGGCGGGTCGGCGCAGTTCATCGTCGGTTACCAGGGCGAACTGGGCATCGGCAAGGACGCGTTCGTGGCGCGGGCCAAGCAGCTGGCCGAGCGCTACGGCGAGCGCTTCACCCCGCCGGCGTCGCTGTCGTCGTAAGCTCGACGACGTAGCACCCCCGCTACCGGCGCACGATCGCCGAGAACCCCCGGAACCGGTTGTTCCGGGGGTTCTTGCGTCTGCCGGCCTGACGCGCCTGCGCCCGGGCGGCTCAAGCCCGATGTGCCGTCAGAACGAACCGAGATCCGCCGAGTACCAGTTCTTCGGCTCGAGCCAGATGGCGACGTGCTCGCCGAGATTGGCGCGGGCAAAGGCCAGGTACCGCTCGGCGGCCGCCTCGTCGAGGTAGCGGTGGGCCAGCTCCACCATCTGTTCGTCGGTGCCGGGCTCGATGCGGGCCACCGGGCCGTCCACCGCGACGTAGCGCACCGAGGGCTCGACCCGGTCGACCAGCAGGCTGAAATGCCCCGCCTGCTCGATCAGCCGGTGTTTTCGTGAGCCGGCCCCGGTGAGCACCCAGGGTTGGCCGCCGGGGGTGTACTGGTACCAGATCGGCAGGGTGAGGGGGCCGCGACCTGCGCCGGCGGACACCGACAACGCGGCGACGTGCGGTTCGGTCAGGAATTGCTCTCGTTCGTCCTTCGACAGCGCCATGGTCGGAGGATAACGACGGCCGCTGACATGCACCGCCTCTCAGCGGACCGGGGTCGGATACTTCGGGACGGTGATCGAGTCGTAGAGCCGGATGCCCTTGTCGTTGAGCCGCGCCAGCGCGGACGTGACGCGGCTCGGAAGCAGCGAGACCAGGCGACCCGCGCCCATGAACGCCCGCACCCCCAGTCGGGACGTCGGCAGGATCCCGCTGGTCATCGCCTTGGCCAGCGCGCGGGCGGCGAGGACCGACGGCGTCATGAACTGCTCGTAGGCGCTAAACGCCGCGGCATGATTGCCCGCGGCGCGCTCCAGCTCGCCCGCGAGGACGTAGGCGCCGATCACCGCGAGGCTGGTGCTGCCGCCGACTGCCGGGCCCGGGCAGTAACCGGCGTCGCCGACGAGCGTCACCCGGCCACGCGACCAACTCGTCAGCTGCAGCTGGGTGATCGCGTCGAAGTAGAACGCGGGTGTGCGTTCCAGTTCCCGGAGCCACCGGTCGACGGGCGCGGACATTCCAAAGAAGCGTTCACGCAACAGCCGGCGATGCCCGGCCGTGTCGCGGTGGTCGTAGTCGTAGGGTGCGTCGGGACGGAAGATGAACACCGCACGGGCATCGGTGAGGTGGTCGGCGGTGTAGATCATCGCGGAGCGGTCGACGTCGATGAAACCGGTCGACTCGCCCTCGCGGGCAAACGATTTCGGCACCGACACAACCGACAGGTATGCGCCGAGGAACTCGGTGTGGCCGGCGTCCTCCCCGAACACCAGTCGGCGCACTCCCGAATGCAGGCCGTCGGCGCCGATCACGACGTCGAAGGTCCGCGCTGCGGACCGCGCGAACGAGACGCTGCCGTCGTCACCGATGGCGGTGACGCGATCACCGAACAGGTACTCGACGTCGTCGCGGCCGGCGTCGTAGTAGATCTCGCTGAGGTCGTCGCGCATGATCTCGACGTGGCGGTCAGACATCGTCGCCGTCAACTTGCGGTAGTCGATGGACGCCGGGCGGGTGGCGCCGACGCGATGTATCAGCAGCTGCTCGGTGCCGGTCGCGTGCGCGAGGACGCGATCGACGACGCCCATCTGCTCGGTGATCTCCATGGCGGGTCCGATGAGGTCGACGGCGTGCCCGCCGGTCTTGCGGAGCGCGGGTGCGCGCTCCACAACGGTGACGTCGAAGCCGCGGCGGGTGAGCCAGTAGGCCGCGACGGGTCCGGCGACGCTGGCACCGGAGATGAGCACTCGCATGACATTCTCCTTACTTAACGGTCGGTAACCTCTCGGCAGAGCTTACTTAATGATCGGTCGGTTAGGGTGACCCGGTGAGTTCCGCCCGCACCGACACCCGGCGGCGGATCCAGGACGTGGCTCGGGAACTCTTCGCCGTCAAAGGCGTGCAGCGGACCAGCCTGCAGGACATCGCCGCCCGACTCGGGATCTCGAAGCCGGCGCTCTACCATCACTTCTCGTCACGCGAGGACCTGGTGCGCAGCATCGTGCAACCGCTGATCGACGGTGGGGAGTCCTTCGTGCGCGAGTGTGAAAGCCGAGGCGACGTCACGCCGCGGAAAGTGCTCGAGGGATTCTTCGACTACTCCTACCGCAATCGTGCCGATCTGGTTCTGGTGGTGTCGGAGCTGAGCACCATCGCCGACCTCGGCCTGATCGACAGCATGATGGCCTGGCGCGAACGGCTGGGCCGGCTGATCTACGGCGCCGACCCGGACCTGGAGCAGGCCGCCCGTGCGGTCATCGCGCTCGGCGGGTTGCAGGATTGCTGTCTCCAATTTCCCGACGCACCGCCGGAGGCGCTGCGCGCCGCAGCGGTCACGGGTGCAATGGCGGCGTTGGGCCTGTGACGCCGCGGTCCGGGGCTAGGGTCGCGGCATGCGCTTCGGACTCTTCATCCCGCAAGGGTGGCGGCTCGATCTCGTAGGCATCGCGCCCGAGCGGCACTGGCGGGTGATGAGCGACCTCGCGGCCTACGCCGACGGCGCCGATGCCTGGGATTCGCTGTGGGTGTACGACCACTTCCACACGGTGCCGCTGCCCACCGGCGAGGCGACGCACGAGGCGTGGACGCTGATGTCGGCGTACGCGGCGACCACGCGCCGGATCAAGCTCGGGCAGATGTGCACGTCGATGGGCTACCGCAACCCGGTGTACCTCGCCAAGGTGGCGGCCACCGTCGACGTCATCTCCGGCGGGCGGGTGCAGATGGGCATCGGCGGCGGCTGGTACGAACACGAATGGCGCGCTTACGGTTACGGCTTCCCATCGGCCGGCGAGCGGCTCGGGCGGCTCGACGAAGGGGTGCGCATCATGCGCGACGCCTGGCGCCACGGCACCGTGAGCCTGCCTGACGCCAAGTACTACGTCGGGGTGAAGGACGCGATCGTGGCGCCGAAGCCGCTGCAGCCCAACGGCATCCCGCTGTGGATCGCCGGCGGTGGGGAGCGTAAGACGCTGCGGATCGCCGCCCGGTATGCGCACTACACCAATTTCAGCGGTGAACCCACGGCGTTCGCGCACAAGTCGAACGTGCTGGCGGGGCACTGCCGCGACCTCGGCACCGACTTCTCGGCCATCGTGCGCTCGGTCAACGTCAACGCGGTGCTGGGGGACTCCGAGCGGGAGGTGGCCGACCGCATCGCCGCCATCCGCGACCGGCTGGTACCGATCGTCGGGGAGGACGCGGCCGACGCGCTGCTGAGCGCCACCAGCTCGCCGGACTCGGCGAGCGGCACGGTGGAGCAGGTGGTCGAGCGGCTGACCCGCATCCGAGAGCTCGGCTGCGGCTACGTCATCGTCTATTTCCCCGAGGCGGCCTACGACCGGTCGTCGATCGAGCGCTTCGAGCGCGAGGTGATCCCGGCGCTGACGCGATAGCGCTGCGAGAACGTCCTTCTCCATTTTGGAAATGCTGATGTACTATCCGCACATGCAGAAGGCACTGGCGCCCGAGATCTCCACGTGGCCTGACGACAACCCGCAGCTCATCGGCAGCACGTGCGGCCACTGCTCGGCCACCGTGTTCCCCTCGCAGCCGCGCTGCCCGAAGTGCAGCAAGGCGGAGATGAGCGACGTGACGCTGCCGCGCACCGGCACGCTGATCGCCTGGACGACGCAGGGCTTCCCGCCCGGACCGCCCTATGCCGGGCCCACCGGCAAGGACTTCGTGCCGTTCGGCGTCGGGCTCGTGCAGCTGGGTGATCTGGTGCGTGTCGAGGGCCGGCTCACCGAGAACGACCCGGCCAAGCTGCAGTTCGGTATGCCTGTCGAGCTGACGATGATCCCGTTCACCACCGACGCCGACGGCAACGAGATCGTCACGTTCGCCTTTCAACCCGCCTGAGACGAGAAGGACTTCCGCGCCATGACGAACCACAACGACGTCGCGATCATCGGGGTCGGTCTGCACCCGTTCGGCCGGTTCGAGGGCAAGTCCGCCGTCGAGATGGGTGCCGATGCCATCCAGCTGGCGCTCGACGACGCCGGATTGCAGTGGCAGGACATCCAATTCGGCTTCGGTGGCAGCTACGAGGTGTCCAACCCGGACTCCGTGACCCGGCTCGTCGGGCTCACGGGCATCACGTTCACCAACGTGTTCAACGCCTGCGCCACCGCCGCGAGCGCCATCCAGCAGACCGCGGACACCATCCGGTTGGGCAAGTACGACATCGGCATCGCGATCGGGCTCGACAAGCACCCCCGCGGCGCCTTCACCGACGACCCCGCCAAGCTCGCCCTGCCGCAGTGGTACGCCCAGAACGGCCAGTTCGTCACCACCAAGTTCTTCGGGATGAAGGCCAACCACTACCTGCACAAGCACGGCATCTCGCAGGCCACGCTGGCGAAGGTCGCGGCCAAGAACTTCCGCAACGGCGCACTGAACCCGAATGCGTTCCGCCGCAAGCCGATCGGCGAGGACGAGATCCTCAACTCGACGGTGCTGAACTACCCGTTGACGCAGTACATGTTCTGCGCACCCGACGAGGGTGCGGCCGCGGTGATCATGTGCCGCGGCGACCTCGCGCACCGCTACGCCAAGAAGCCGGTGTACGTGCGGGCGTCTGAGATTCGGACCCGTCGGTTCGGCGCCTACGAGGTGCACGCCACGTCCGCCCCGCTCGACGAGGACGCCGCCCCCACCGTGTACGCGGCGCGGGCCGCCTACGAGGCCGCGGGCATCGGCCCGGAGGACGTCGACGTGGCTCAGCTGCAGGACACCGACGCCGGCGCCGAGGTGATCCACATGGCCGAGACGGGGCTGTGCGCCGACGGCGAGCAGGAGAAGCTGCTGGCCGACGGCGCCACCGAGATCGGCGGGTCCATCCCGGTCAACACCGACGGCGGGCTGATCGCCAACGGCGAACCCATCGGCGCCTCCGGGCTGCGGCAGATGCACGAGCTGGTGCGGCAGTTGCGCGGCGAGGCCGGCGAACGCCAGGTGCCGGGCGAACCGAAGGTCGGGCTCGCGCAGGTGTACGGCGCACCCGGGACCGCGTCGGCGACCATCCTGTCCGTCTGATCCTCCCAGCGTTAGGGTCCCCGCGCCGCCGGGTACGAACCCGGGGAGCGGAGGAGAAGAGGCGATGGAGAAGATCTCACTGACGGCGGCGGCGCGGGAGCACCTGGAGACCGCGCGCACGTCGAACAGCGGACGCAGCGCGCACACCGTCTACGGCGGGCATGAGCACTCGCTGCGGCAAACGCTGATCGCGCTGACCGCCGGCAGCGGTCTCGACGAGCACGAGAGCCCGGAGGAGGCGACGCTGCAGGTGCTGCTGGGTCGCGTCACACTCACCGTCGGTGACGCCAACTGGGAAGGGTCCGCGGGTGATCACATCGCCATCCCGCACGAGCGCCACTCGCTGCAGGCCCTCGAGGACTCCGCGGTGCTGTTGACGGTCTTTCAGCGGGTCGGCCCGCACACCTGACGATCGCTACGGCGTCGTTCCGGGCGGTGGGATCGGCATCGGCGGCATCGCCGGCGGCGGCGGGTCGTAGTATCCCGGCGGCGGCGGACCGGTCAGCGGGTAATAACCCGGGGGTGGCGGCGGTCCGGCGACCGCCGGCCGCACGCCGGGATCGACTGCCGGCGTTGACGACTCGGGCGCGTTGATCGAGGTATAGCCCGGGGGCAGCGCGGGCGCCGGTCCTGCGCCCGCCGGCGGCGCGGTGCCGACGGCCTGGCCGGGGGCTTCGGTCAAGCCGTAGGGATCACGGGCCGTGTGCCAGGCGTCGCGGAGGAACCCGAGCGGACCGTCGCCGGAGCCGTAGACCGGGTTGGGGATTTCAGGCACCGGCGGCGGGCCGACGGGCGGGGGCGACGCCGGATCCGCGACCGGAACGGCCGGATCGGCGAGGGCGGGCGCCGCGCCGAGCACGGCGCCGGTGCATACCGTCAAGGCGATTAGAAATAACATGCCAGCGACGTTCGTCCCCCGGCTTCGCTGCAATGCGCTCATGACCATCAACGTTAGTACCTCAGCCTATTGCCGCGGGTCAAGTCACATATCGCGGCGACCGGCGGGCTGAGGCCGCGGTGGGGTCGAGACGCCCAAGAACTAGTGTGTTACTTCAGCCTGACTAAGCAGGTAACTCACGCGCGACTGGTTCTTGAATACATTGCCCGGGTAAGCGTTGTCCGGAAACACTTCGACGAGCTTCTGCACTATCTGTTCAACCCTTTCTTCTATGTCATCGAGTCGGCTATCAAGGTCGCTCTGTGGATCAATAAGGAAGGGTTCGCCTAACTCCCTCAATATTACATGCGCTATGGCGCGGCGGCCGTGCACCGCGATGCCGGCTCGCACGCCGTCGCTGTACTGTTCAATCACGTCTAAGATATCGTCGACGTGCTCCATTACCCGTACTGCTTGGACGAGTCGCATCGGATCCGTATTCGGGTTGAAAAGCGATCGGTACAACGAGTTGTCGGCGAAGAGCCTGGAAACTTCACGTTTCGCCGTAACCGCTGGCGCAACGCTCTCGGATGCGCACGCTAGTGCGATCGCCGCTTGCCGCAAGTCGATGACCTTCGTGCGGTCCCGCTGCTTAGGCACTTCTGCACTCCGAAGTACGTACTCATAGCCCATCACTGCAAGCTCATTGGCGAGGCGGTGCTGGTTTTCGTCCAGAAAGGCGAAATCCTGGCTTGAAACCTCATTCTGAGTATTCGCATAGCGCGTGATCATTCGCGCCAGCTCAGAGTCATCTTGCGGCACTTCAATGCATCTAACGATCACATAAGCTGATTCCAATTGTGTCTCGTAAGCCGACCCGACAGCGGAACCGAGTGTCGAGACTGTCTGGGCGCCATTCACTATACTAGCGTTCATGAGTTTAATAAAAGCTGCTTCACGAGATACCATGCCGCTGGCACCCGTTTCAATTCTTTCAGCTAGGATCGTTATGCCGTTGTTGTAGTAGAAAAAGCGTTCCGGCGACGTCTTTAACGTATTGAAGATGCCCTCATTTATATCGGACCTCGGTATGACAACCCTGATGTTGTCCGCGAACAGATCGGATCCGAATGATTGAAACCATTGGGCAATGGTTCTCGCCGAAACACGTCCGTAGAACACTCTCTGCGGTTCGTAAGCTCGTCCCCAATCCAGTATCTGCATCTCTATATCGACGGACGGACGACTGGAGTCCGCGATCGAGTTGAACAGGTCAGCCTGCGCTATGTGTGTATGACCTGCTAGGGGTTCTGTATCTTCCAGATCGTTCAACTGTCCTAGCAGATCGGAAATCGGACTCGTAACCTCACTCGCAAGCGGTTCAATCGCAGTGGTAACTGTGACTAGCTCGATCTTCGCGCCTGGTGTTCTCAGGACGGCGTTGACTGCACTGCGGGTTGATTCGGAAGCTTGCAAGACGTCCTCTGCCGCCTGCATACCTAGGAGTGATCTAGCGCCTTGAAGAAACTTCAAAACATCTGACAGTCCGAGCGATCCACTCCCATTCTGTCGCCACTTCGACTGAACTATCACTACGAGCCGTCCGCTTGGGTCAACCCCAACGGCGTCTATCCCGTGATCTCCCTCGCCGTCTGTTATCTCGACGATAGCGTCACTATCCTCAGCGTTGAATCCAGGTACGAGACCTAGCGCATGGAGAGCGAGGAGTCTTGAGAGGTTATTCTCCGGCGTGAGCTGATCGTTCCAGTGGCCGACTTCATAACGGCTCTTGATATGAGTTTCGATCTGGTTAACATGAAACTTGCTCACGGAGCAATATCTTAGCTAAACGAAGCGCTGACGGCGTAGCCATCAGAGCGCCGGACCCAGCAGGTCGTCGGCGTCCTTGATGACGTAGCCGTAGCCCTGCTCGGCGAGGAAACGCTGCCGGTGCGCGGCGTACTCGGCGTCGAGGCTGTCGCGGGCGACCACGGAGTAGAAGAACGCGCCACCGCCCTCGGCCTTTGGCCGCAGCAGCCGGCCGAGGCGCTGCGCCTCCTCCTGCCGGGAGCCGAAGGTGCCCGAAACCTGCACGGCGACAGAGGCTTCCGGGAGATCGATCGAGAAGTTGGCGACCTTCGAGACCACCAGCGTGGAGATCTCGCCGCGACGGAATTGGTCGAACAGCGCCTCGCGCTCCGCCGTCTTCGTCGACCCCTGGATGACCGGGGCGTCGAGTTCGGCGCCCAACTCGTCCAGCTGGTCAAGATAGGCGCCGATGACCAATGTCTGCGCGTCGCGGTGGCGCTCCAGGATCGACCGCACGACCGGAATCTTCGTGTGGACCGTGGAGCACAGCTTGTAGCGTTCCTCGGGTTCGGCGGTCGCGTAGATCATCCGCTCGTTGTCGGTCATCGTGACACGCACCTCGATGCACTCCGCCGGGGCGATCCAGCCCTGGGACTCGATGTCCTTCCACGGCGCGTCGTAGCGTTTCGGCCCGATCAAGCTGAAGACGTCGCCCTCGCGGCCGTCCTCTCGGATCAGCGTGGCGGTGAGCCCGAGGCGCCGGCGGGACTGCAGGTCCGCCGTCATCCGGAACACCGGCGCCGGCAACAGGTGGACCTCGTCGTAGATGATCAGTCCCCAGTCGCGGCTGTCGAACAGCTCGAGGTGGCGGTACTCACCCTTGGTGCGGCGCGTGATCACCTGGTACGTGGCGATGGTGACCGGGCGGATCTCCTTGCGTTCGCCGGAGTACTCGCCGATCTCGTCCTCGGTGAGCGACGTGCGGGCGATCAGCTCCCGCTTCCACTGCCGGCCCGCCACCGTGTTGGTGACCAGGATCAGCGTGGTGGCGCCCGCCTTGGCCATCGCGGCAGCGCCCACCAGCGTCTTGCCGGCGCCGCACGGCAGCACGACGACGCCGGAGCCGCCCGCCCAGAACGAATCCGCGGCCATCTCCTGGTAGTCGCGCAGCTGCCAGCCGTCCTGCCGCAGGTCGATCCGGTGCTTCTCGCCGTCGACGTATCCCGCGAGATCCTCGGCGGGCCAGCCGATCTTCAGCAGCAGCTGCTTGACGCGGCCGCGCTCGCTAGGGTGGACGATCACCGTGTCGTCGTCGATGCGTGCCCCCAGCATCGGCGCGATCTTTTTGTGCCGCAACACTTCTTCGAGCACCGCGCGGTCGAAGCTCACCAGCGTCAGCCCGTGCGCGGGATGCTTCACCAGCTGCAGGCGGCCGTAGCGGGCCATGGTGTCGACGATGTCGACCAGCAGCGGCTGCGGGACGGCGTAGCGCGAGTGGGTGACCAGGGCGTCGACGACCTGCTCGGCGTCGTGGCCCGCGGCGCGGGCGTTCCACAGCGCCAGCGGCGTGATCCGGTAGGTGTGGACGTGCTCCGGGGCGCGCTCGAGCTCGGCGAACGGCGCGATGGCGGCGCGGGCATCCGCCGCCTTGGGGTGGTCGACTTCGAGCAGCACCGTCTTGTCGGACTGGACGATCAGCGGTCCGTCGGTCACGGTCGCCCCGGCTTCTGGCAGAAAGACATCCCACCATTATCCCGCGCGCCGGCAGTGCTCAATCCGGCTCGACCGGCACCACCGACGACACCCGGTGCACCGCGAACTCCCGCACCCGCCCGGCCGCGGGATCGAACGCGGCGAGCTGCCCGCCGCGCAGGCTGACCGGCTCGACCACCCGCTGGCTGCGCACGCCGGCGTTGTCGACGTAGCCGATGAGCACGGTGGTGTGGTCGCGCACCGCCTCCTGCAGCGCCAGCATCGCCGACGCCGCGTCGAGCGTCAGCCCCACCGGGGTGCTCGCCACCTTGCGCAGCACCGCAACGATGGCGCGCAGCTTGTCGTCGTCGACCGGCGCCGGGCGGCTGGTGCGGCGCTGCGGCGGCGTCGGCACCCGAGCGCGGCTGCCGCGCAGGTCAACGATGGTGCCCGTGGCGTCCTCGGCGGCCGGTGCGAGACCGGCGGCACGCAACCCCGCCAGCAGCTCGGCCAGCGGCGCCTGCGACACCGCGACCGTGGGGGCGAGCAGCCGCAATTGCAGGTCCTCGGCCACCGGAGCCGACATCACCTCCGTCAGCAGCGCCGGGTCCTCGCAGCGGACGAACGAGCTCGCGATCCCGACGCGCAACCGCCCGTGGCGCCGTGCGACGTCGTCGACGAGATAGGTGAGCCCCTGGGGCACCGGCGTCTTCGAGTGCTTGGCGAAGAACGCCTGCAGCGTGCTGGCCGTGATGCCGGTGTCCAGCGCGCGCCGGATCGACGCCTCGCTGACGCGGTACACCATGGCGGCGCCGGCGGACTCCACGTCGGCCACCACGGCCAACCGTTCGGCGAGCTCGCGGTCGAGCGGACCGGGCACCACGACCGTCAGGTCCGCCTGCACCAGGAAGTAGTCGATGGGCGCGGGCAGGATCTGCTGCATCGCCGCCGCGGCCGCCTCGGCGTCGCCGGCCTGCAGGGCGCGCGCCGGTGTGCTCAGCGCGCCGCGGCCCACGATGCCCAGCGCGGTCGCCTCGTCGAGCAGGTCGGCGATCGGCTCGTCCTGCAGCCGCGCCGCCCACCGGGGCCGCCGCCAGCGCAGCAGCTCCGAGGCGGCGGGCGCGGGGACCGCGGTGCCGGGCGGCAGTTCGGCCAGCGTCTGCAGCAGCAGGCGCCGGTCCAGCGGAACAGCGCTCTGCGGCATGACGTCGGCCAGCGCCGGGATCGGCTTGCCGTCGGGGCCGCGGCGGCCGATCAGGCTCGGCCGGCGGGGCAGTGTGAGCCACGTCGACGCCAGCAGTTGCCAGCGCGCCGCGGGCGTCGCCTCGACGAACCGGTCGGCGGCGACCGTCGGCGCCCAGAACGGCGCCACGCCGTCGGCGGGCGGCGGATCCGGCTGGCCGGCGGAGATCAGGCCGGCGCCCGCGCTGAGCTCCAGCAGCAGGCCCAGGCGGGGTTCGTCGAGCCCGGTCACCTTCGTCAGCCGCCGGACCTCCCGCACCCCCAAGCCGCCGCTGCGCAGCTCCGGCACGGGCGCGGCACCCAGGATGTCGAGCAGCAGCTCCACCTCGCGCAACAGGTCCACGACCGCACCCGCGGCCGCCGCGTCGACGTCGGCCACCGGCCGCACCGGCAGCTCCGGGCGCGGCGGCGTGAGGGTCAGCGGTCCCGGCGGCTCACCACGCAGCAGCTGCCCCACCAGCCGCGGCAGGATCACGGTCTCGGCGTCGAGCTGACGGAGCAGCCCGGCGGCGAGCAACCGCTGCACCGGCCGGTCGGACGGGGTGCCGGGCGCGGCGTCACGCGTGCGTCCCACCGGCGAGCCGGTCACCAGCCGCTCCAGGATGTCCCGCTGCGGGTCGTCGAGGCCGTCGAGTAGCGCGCGGACCTCATCCGGCGGGCGCGTGGTGTCCTCGGAGATCACCTGGCCGGGATGCCAAGGGAGCGCCGAGGCCGTCTCGGCCGCCACGCGCACCGAGTCCTCACCCCACACCAGGGCGCGGTCGCGGAGCGCCTCGACCGCGTCCGCCACCGCGTCGCGCGGCGCGCGGTCGCCGATCAGCGCATGGAGCTTGGTCAGCGGCACGGCCGCGGTGTCGGCCTGCAGCACGAGCAGGGCGTCGATGACGGCGAGCGTCAGGAAGTCCAGCTGCTCGACGGCGGGCCGCACCGACTGCCGCGACTGGGCGCGCGCCGCCAGCGCCGCCAGGCTGCCCGGGGGCGGGGACGTCAGATCGGGACGCAACCGCAGCAGGCGAACCAGGCGGTCGTCGTCGAGATCGGCCAGCCAGGTGCCCAGCGGCGCGCCCCTGGTGGAATCGGTCATCGCAGGCCAGCGTAGTCAGCCGACCGGTCTCGCGACGGCCCGCCGGGACTGTCAGAATGGGGACGTGGCTGAGAAGGCGAGTAAACCGCGCAAGAACACCTACGTCGACAACGGCTGGCCCGCCGTCGACGGCGAGCACGCCGTCAGCGAACTGGCCGCCGACCGGGTCGGGGCGCTGTCGCCCTTCGGCGACGTCGAATTCCCGCTGCCCGCCGACGCCCTGCCCTACGTGCATCCGGTCACCGAGATCAACCGGTAACGGTGGCCGACCGGCTGTCGCACCTCGACGCCGAGGGCGCGGCGCGCATGGTCGACGTCACCGCCAAGGACGCGACCCGGCGCACGGCGGTGGCGGCCGGCACCCTGCGCACCACCGCCGAGGTGGTGTCGCTGATCGCCACGGGCGGACTGCCGAAGGGTGACGCCCTGGCGACCGCGCGGATCGCGGGCATCATGGCCGCCAAACGCACCAGTGAGCTGATCCCGTTGTGCCACCAGCTGGCGCTCACCGGCGTCGACGTGGACTTCGCCGTCGGCGCCGAGGACATCGCCATCACCGCCACCGTGCGCACCACCGACCGCACGGGCGTCGAGATGGAGGCACTCACCGCCGTCAGCGTCACCGCGCTGACGCTCTACGACATGGTCAAGGCCGTCGACCACACCGCCGTCATCGGCGACATCCGGCTGCTGCGCAAAGCGGGCGGCAAGACCGGCGACTGGGAGCGGCCGTGACGCGGACGGGCCGCGTGGTGATCGCGTCCACCCGCGCGGCGACCGGCGTCTACGACGACAGGACGGGACCGGTCATCGTCGACTGGCTGAACCAGCGCGGCATCGCCACGCCGCCGCCGGTGGTGGTCGCCGACGGCATTCCGGTCAGCCGCGCCCTGCACACCGCGGTCGGCGAGGACGTCGACGTCATCATCACCTCGGGCGGCACCGGGATCTCACCGACCGACGGCACGGCGCTGGCCACCGAGAGCATCGTCGACTACCAGATCCCCGGCCTGGCCGACGCCATCCGGCGTGCCGGGGAGGACAAGGTGCCCACCGCGGTGCTGTCGCGCGGGATCTGCGGGGTGCGGGGCCGCACGCTCATCGTGAACCTGCCCGGCTCGCCCGGCGGGGTGCGCGACGGCCTCGGCGTGCTGGCCGGCGTGCTGGATCACGCGCTCGACCAGCTCGCCGCGAAGGACCACTGATGGCCGAGGTGCTGCGCGCCGAGCTGACCGACGAGCCCATCGACCTGGCGTCCCACGAGGAGCTGGTGGCGCACGTGAGCGCCGGCGCCGTCGTCGGGTTCGCGGGGGTGGTGCGCGATCACGACGGCGGCCGGCCGGTGCGGCGGCTGGAGTACTCGGCGCATCCGACGGCGCAACAGACGCTGGCCGACGTGGTCGCCGAGGTCGCCGCACAGGCCGACGGGGTGCGGGCGGTCGCCGCCAGCCATCGCGTGGGTAGCCTGCGGCTCGGGGATGCGGCCCTGGTGGTCGCCGTCGCCGCCGACCACCGCGGAGCCGCCTTCACCACCTGCGCGCGGCTGGTGGACGCCGTCAAGGAACGGCTACCGGTGTGGAAACACCAGTTCTTCGCCGACGGCACCGACGAGTGGGTGAACTCCGCCTGAGCGCCCGGCTCAGGCCGGCGGTGCGACCGGAGCCTGCGGGCCGGCGGGCACCCCCGGCGGCGGCGTGGCGTCGGCGTCCAGCGGCCGCTGCGTCAGCGCCAGCAGCGCGTCGTTCATCGACACGTCCTGCGTCTGGATCGCGCTCCACAGCTCCCTGAGGTACCCCACGCCGCTGCCCGAGGCGGGGCCGGTGGGCGCCAGGCTGGTGCCCGGCGGCAGGTTCTCCGGGGTCGGGATGTGCGGCACGCCGGCCGGCATGTCGCCGCTCATGGCCTCGTTGGCCGCGTCGTAGGCCTGCGGAGGCACGTCGATCGGCGGGATCGGCAGCTCGGGCGCGGCCGCGGCCTCCGGGACCGGCACAGGCGCGGGCAGCTCGGCCGGCACGGCATCGATACCGGCCGACATCGGCACCATCATCGCGCCGTCGGCGGGCAACGGCGGCAGCTGCTCGGGGGCGGGGACCTCCAGCGCGGCCGGGATCACGACCTCGCCCTCGGGCGGCGGCGGCGGCAACTGCTCGGGCGGCAGCGGTGCGTCGGCCGGCGGCGGCAGCGGTGCGTCGGCCGGGGGAGGCAGGGGCGCGTCGGCGGGCGGCGGCGGTGCGTCGGCCGGGGGCGGCAGCGGTGCGTCGAACGGCACGGTTCCGTTCAGGCCCTGCGAGTCGATCGGCGCGGATTCGGTCGGCACGTTGCGCGGGGTGGCGCTCGACAGCCCGCGACCGCAGGTGGGCCATGCGCCGCGGCCCTGGTTGGCCAGCACGCGCTCGGCCACCGCGATCTGCTCCTCGCGGGACGCGAGGTAGGCGGCGGGGGCGTACTCGCCGCCACCGTTGCCGGCCCACGTCCCTGGCGAGAACTGCAGTCCGCCGTGATAGCCGTTGCCGGTGTTGATGGCCCAGTTGCCGCCCGACTCGCAGCGGGCGACCGAGTCCCACTCGGTGTCGGTCGCCGCGGAGGCGTGAGCGGCCAGCCCGATTCCCGTGCCGCCGATGACGGCCCCGGTGAAGGCGACTTTCGCGACGCTGATCGATGATGAGGTTGGCTTGCGGTGCCGCGCACTCATGTGTCGGTGTAATCCTCTCGTCGTGCGCCCACGAGGTCAGCTGTCGGGTTCGGGCCTGAGAGGTTGCCCGGCCGAGCATTGCTCGGCTTCACCCCAAGGAGCCGCCTGCAGCTCCTGGTCCATGGCGGACCGGTGGGTCCCCCGTCTCCATCCGAAAGATTGAGTTGTCCGTGACCCGGGAACCACCGGATGGAGTTCGGCGCGAGGTTCTCAGGTGGGCCGGCCGATAACCGTCGGCTGGCCTGCGTCAGAACATAACGGCTCTGGCCTGCACCGTCACGTTCGGCAGTGACCGGCGTTTCGTGCCCGAGCAAATATTAAAGGGCCTCTAAACCTGCACGTCGACGGCATGTCGGCGGACTTCGTTCCTGGGCTTATTCCGGCGCCAGCCAGTTTGTGATCGTTTCGTGATGTGAGGTAAATCACCCGCTAGCCGCCCGCGAAGGGGGGTAGCACGTCGAGCGTCCGGCCGTCGGCGAGCGTCGTCGACGGATCGCGGACCGCGGTTCCGTCGCAGAGATACGAGCAGCGGCGCAACACCCGGGCCAGCGCCGGATCGCGTTCACTTAACCGGCGCGCGATGTCAGCAACCGTGGTGCCGGCGGGGGCGTCGAGGCGCTCCTCGTCCGTTCCGGCCGCTGCGCGCGCCGCCGCGAAGAAGCGGACCACGATGGTGACGGAGTCAGCCACCGATCGCGCTCATCGGACGGTCCGGCTGCACGAACCGGGGATCGTTGATGCCGTGTCCTGCGGGCTTGCGCCACATGGCCGCGCGCCAGGCGGCCTCGACGGCGTCGTCGTTGGCGCCGCGGCGCAGCAGCGACCGCAGGTCGGTCTCCTCCGTCGCGAACAGGCAGCTGCGCACCTGGCCGTCGGCGGTCAACCGGACGCGGTCGCAGTCGCCGCAGAACGCCTCCGACACCGACGCGATGATCCCGACGGTGGCCGGACCGCCATCCACCCGCCACAGTTGCGCCGGCGCCGAACCGCGCGGCGCGTCGTCGGGGGTCAGCACCCAGTGCTGGGCGAGCGTGGCGTGCACGTCGGCCGCGGTCAGCATGCGCGACCGGTCCCAGTTGTGCTCGGCGTCGAGCGGCATCTGCTCGATGATCCGCAGCTGGTAGCCGTGGGCCAGGCAGAACCGCAGCAGCGCGACGGCGTCCTCGCGGCCGGTCTGGGGGTCCAGCACGGCGTTGACCTTGACCGGCGTGAGCCCGGCGCGCTGCGCGGCCGCCAGCCCCGCCAGCACGTCACCGAGCCGGTCGCGGCGGGTGATGTGCGCAAACCGCGCGGCGTCCACGCTGTCCAGCGACACGTTGACCCGGTCGAGGCCCGCGGCGGCGAGCCCGTCGGCCCGCCGCGCCAGCCCCAGCCCGTTGGTGGTGAGCGCCAGCGTGGGCCGCGGCGACAGCCCGGCGGTCGCCGCGATGACGTCATCCAGGCGCTTGTAGAGCAGCGGCTCGCCGCCGGTGAAGCGGACGCTGGTGACGCCGAGCCGGGTGACGGCGAGCCGGATCAGCCGGGTCAGCTCGTCGGGGGTCAGCAGCCGCTCGGCCGGCAGCCAGTCGAGGCCCTCGGCCGGCATGCAGTAGCGGCAGCGCAGGTTGCACCGGTCCGTGAGCGAGACGCGCAGGTCGGTGGCGGTGCGGCCCCAGCTGTCGCGCAGCGGGCCGGCGAGCGGCGCCGGACCCGGCCGGCGGGCCGTCGGCAGACCGAGCGGCGTGACCGTCATAGCCGTACGCGGTGGGCGTCGTCGACCGGCACGATGTCCTTGCCCAGCGGCATCAGCGACACCGGGATCATCTTGAGGTTGGCCGCCGCCAACGGCAGGCCGATGATGGTGATGGCCATCGCGATGGCCGAGGTGATGTGCCCGATGGCCAGCCAGATGCCGGCGACGATCACCCAGATGACGTTGCCGACGACGCTGGCCGCGCCGGCGGTCGGCCGCTCCACGACGGTCCGGCCGAACGGCCACAGCGCATACAGCGCGATGCGCAGCGACGCGATGCCGAACGGGATGGTCACGATGAGGACGAAGCAGATGAGCGCCGCGAGCAGATAACCCAGCGCCAGCCACAGGCCACCGAAGATCAACCAGATGACGTTCAGGACCAGTCGCATGATTACCTCCAGCGGTCCTCCCAGCCTACCCAGGCGACGCGCGAGGTCAGCGGGGTACCATCGGCGGCAGTCGCGTCCTGCGCTTGCGGGACGCGTTTTGTGCGAGAGCAGTCTTCAGCAGACAAGCAGGTGAGTGCAGTGCCGACCGGCAAGGTGAAGTGGTACGACGCCGAGAAGGGGTTCGGGTTCCTCTCCCAGGAGGAAGGTGAGGACGTCTACGTGCGCTCGTCGGCGCTGCCCGCCGGCGTCGAGGGACTCAAGGCCGGTCAGCGCGTCGAGTTCGGCATCGCGACCGGCCGGCGCGGCCCGCAGGCGCTGAGCCTGAAGATCATCGATCCGCCGCCGAGCATCACCCGCACCCGGCGGGAGGCCGCCGGTCCGCCGGAGCACAAGCACTCGCCCGACGAGCTGCACGGCATGGTCGGCGACATGATCACGCTGCTCGAGAGCGTGGTGCAGCCCGAGCTGCGCAAGGGCCGCTATCCCGACCGCAAGACCGCCCGCCGGGTGTCCGACATCGTCAAGGCCGTCGCGCGGGAGCTCGACGCCTGACGTCCGCGGGCAGCGGGTAAGACTGGACCCGTGGCTTACGTCGAAGCGGGCGAGTTCAACCGCGACACCGACTACATCGAAGACCGGATCACTTCTGCGGACGCGAGGAGCAGTTCGGGCACCGACGGGCGTGACGGCTACCCCGTCGAGCCGGGCCGCTACCGGCTGATCGTCGCGCGGGCCTGTCCGTGGGCCAACCGCGCGATCATCGTCCGCCGGCTGCTCGGCCTCGAAGACGCGCTGTCGATCGGGTTCTGCGGGCCGACACACGACGAGCGCAGCTGGACGTTCGACCTCGACCCCGGCGGCGTCGACCCGGTGTTGAAGATCCCCCGGCTGCGCGACGCCTACCTCAAGCGGTTCCCGGACTATGCGAAGGGCATCACGGTGCCCGCGATCGTCGACGTACCGACCGGTGAGGTGGTGACCAACGACTTCCCGCAGCTGACGCTGGACCTGTCGACGGAGTGGACGGCCTACCACCGCGACGGTGCGCCGGAGCTCTATCCGGAGCGGCTCCGCGACGAGATCGACGAGGTGGCGGAGCGGATCTACACCGAGGTCAACAACGGTGTGTACCGCTGCGGCTTCGCCGGGTCACAGCAGGGCTACGAGCGCGCCTACGACCGGCTGTTCACCGCGCTGGACTGGCTCACCGAACGGCTGAGCACGCAGCGCTACCTGGTGGGCGACACCATCACCGAGGCCGACGTGCGGCTGTTCACCACGCTGGTGCGCTTCGACGCCGTCTACCACGGCCACTTCAAGTGCAACCGGCAGAAGCTGACGGAGCTGCCGGTGCTGTGGGCCTACGCCCGGGACCTGTTCCAGACGCCGGGGTTCGGCGACACCGTCGACTTCGTGCAGATCAAGCAGCACTACTACATCGTCCACACCGACATCAATCCCACGCAGGTTGTGCCGAAGGGCCCCGACCTGGCGAACTGGTACAGCACCCACGGCCGGGAAGCGTTGGGCGGCAGGCCGTTCGGTGACGGCACACCGCCCGGCCCGGTCCGCGAGGGCGAGCGGGTGCCCGAAGATCACGGGGCCGCCTGAACTCCCGTCAGTCCCACACGGTGCGCACCGACCACTCGGCGTGCGGCACCTCGGCGATCTCGCCGCGCGGGTCGAGGACCAGCGTGGGGAGGTACACCCCGATGCCCTGCAGCCGGCCGCGCTGCGGGTCGACGGTCGGCACCGTCACCGCCAGCCGGCTGTTGGGCGGATAGCTGTTCTCGACCGGATCGCCGCCGTCTTCGTAGAACCGCAGCATGCGCCACGGCGCTTCGGAGATCGCGTGATCGACCGACAGCTGCACCGGCTTGTCGTGGGCGACGCGCAGCGTCCCCTCCTGCCCGGGGGCGCGGCAGTCGCTCAGGTCGACCCGGCAGTACTTGATGGGCCCGACGCGCACGGTGTCGCCGCGCGAGTAGACGCTGATGTCCGGGTAGCGCGGCGGGGCGTCGCGCAGCGTCGTCCACACCCAGGCGCCGGTGACGACGGCGCTCACCAGCGTCAGCGCCAGCAGGACGAGCGCGGTGCGCCGGCTCACCGCTGGGTCACCGGATCCGGGTGCGGGGTGCCCTGCTGCTCCACCATCACCGGCCGATTGCCGCCGAGGCCGGGGATGAGGGAGTCGCCGCGGTGGCTGACGATCGTCTGCGCCAGCCCGACGATGAGCAGCGACGACACGGCGGTGAAGCCGACCCACAACTCGGTGTAGACCAGCACGCCGAGCGAGCCGCCCATCACCCACGCCAGTTGCAGCAGGGACTCCGAACGCCCGAACGCCGACGCCCGCGACTCCTCGGGCAGGTCGTCCTGCAGCGACGCGTCGAGCGAGGCCTTGGCGATCGCGGCGGAGGCGGAGGTGACGAGCGTGGCCGCGGCGGCCACCAGCAGCGCGCCCGTGACGGCCGCGGCCAGCGCGGCGATGGTCACGGCCGCCGCGCAGCGCACCACCAGCACCGCCGGTTGCCCGAGCTTCAGCCGCGCGGCGACGGCATTGCCCGCGAAGTTGCCGACGCCCGCGGCCGCGCCGATGAGGCCGATGATCTTCAGTTGGTCCAGGCCGCTCGCGTCGTGCGCCTTGGCGACGAACGCCGGGTAGAGGAACAGGAAACCGACCATCACCTTGATGGTGCAGTTGCCCCACAGCGACGTGATGATGTTGCGGCCGAGCGGTTGGCGACGCGTGCCGGCGTCGGGGACCGACGGCGAGTGGCGGCGGAGCTGCCCGCGGCCACCGTGGTAGCTCAGCGTCGTCGGGACCTCACCCTCGGTGACCTCGACCCACTTCGGGATCTGCATCGAGAGCCACGCGCCGGCCACCGACACCGCGATCAGCACGAACAGCGCGCCGGGCAGTTCGAACAGCGACGTGGCGGCGTACTGCACGCCCGCCGCGATGCCACCGCCGACGATCGTCCCGCCGATCAGCCCGAACATCGTCAGCCGCGAGTTCACCCGCACCAGGTCGATGGTCGGCGGCATCACGCGCGGGGTGACCGCGCTGCGCAGCACCGAGAACGACTTCGACAGCACCATCATCCCGAGTGCGCACGGGTAGAGCACCCACGGCGGGAAGTTGCCGGTGGCGCCGTCGAAGTTCGCGACGAGCAGCACGCCGAGCGCCGTGCGCAGCGCGAACGACAGCGCCAGCGCCACCCGCCGGCCGTGCTGCAGCCGGTCCAGGGCGGGACCGATCAGCGGGGCGATCACCGCGAACGGCGCGATCGTGATGAGCAGGTACATCGCGACCTTGCCCTTGCTCTCGCCGGAGGCGGCGGCGAAGAACAGGGTGTCGGCGAGCGCGACGGCCATCGCGGCGTCGACCGCCGAATTGGCGACGACGGGCCAGGTCAGCGCGGTGAGGCCGGAGCGGTCGGCGCCGTCGGCGGTGGCGGCGCGATGCACCAGCCCGTACATCCGGGAGCCCATCTCGCGGCTGCGCATCGCCGCGGCCCGCGTCACCGTGACCCGCTCCGGGCCGCTGCGGTGGTCATGTCGCGGCGGAGGGCGAGTGTCGCCGTCGTCGTCGAGCGGCGGCAGATAGCGGTTGGCGCTCGGTGGGGCCTGGCGGCGGTGACGGGGCTGCGGATCGTCGCTGGGGTAGTTCGCCATCCCGGGATGCTCGGCGGCCGGACCGCGGGGCGGGCGTGGCGGGTGGTAGCGACGGTCACGCCCCGGTCCGGTCACGGTGCGATTCTCCCCCATCCGGTTCGTCGCCCCCACATCGGCGCGCGGCATCCGTCGTGCACTATGGGAACCGATGGAGTCCGGAACTGAATCAGCAGGCCCACCGGCGCAGACCGGTTGGGCGGACGGCGTCGAGCAGGTCCTGCGCGACGCGGTCGAGCTGGCGCGCGCGGCCGTCGTGGAACACAGCGGCGAGACGGTCGGCGCTTACCTCGGTATCGCCTACGAGGACCCGACGGCGGCGACGCACCGCTTCCTGGCGAACATGCCCGGCTATCAGGGCTGGCAGTGGGCGGTGGTGGTGGCGAGCACCCCGGGTTCGGGCCGCGCCACGATCAGCGAGGTGGTGCTGGTGCCCGGGCCGACGGCGTTGCTGGCGCCGCAGTGGGTGCCGTGGGAGGAGCGCGTCAAGCCGGGCGACCTCGGGCCGGGTGACCTGTTGGCGCCCGCGCCGCACGATCCTCGGCTCGTGCCGGCGTTCATCGGCGGCGGCGACCCGCAGGTCGCCGAGGTCGCGGCGGAGGTGGGGTTCGGCCGGCGTCAGGTGCTGAGCCTGTTCGGCCGATCCGACGCGGCCCAACGATGGCATGACGGCGATTACGGGCCGGGGTCGGCGATGGCCCGCGCGACGAAGCGGGTGTGCCGCGACTGCGGCTTCTGGGTGCCGCTCACCGGATCGCTGGGCCTGCTGTTCGGCGTGTGCGCCAACGAGATGTCGGCCGACGGCCATGTCGTCGACGCCGAGTACGGCTGCGGCGCCCACTCCGACACCCCGCCACCGCAGGGCGCCGGCTCCCCGGTGTTCGACCCCTACGACGACGGCGTGCTGGAGATCAGTGAGCCCGTGATCGCCGCCGACACTCAGGACTGAGCTTCGGCGGCCGCCTTGATGCGGCGCAGCGACAGGTTCATGCCCTCGACCAGTTCGGCGTCGAAGCTGTCGTCGCCGCCGAAGAAGCGATTGACCGCGAGCCGCGACACGGCCGAGGTGCCGTTGTCGGCGTGGCGGCGTTCGACGAGCCGGGTGCCGCGCTCGGTCGGCGTCAGCTCATAGGCCCACACGGTGCGGTTGGCGTCGACGCGGAACGCCAGCTTGCGCTCCGGCTCCACTTCGGTGACGGTGCTGGTCGTCGGCCAGAACAGCGGCCCGCGCCGGTTCAGGTTCAGGGTCTTCATGCCGGGCCGCAGCGCGCCGAAGCCCTTCATCAGCCGGCACTGCGGACTCCACTCCGGCATGCGCTTGAGATCGCTGACCAGCCGCCAGACCGTCGACACCGGGGCGTCGATCTCGATCTGCGCTTCGAGTAGGGGTGCGGCCACGGGTGT
The DNA here is from genome assembly GCF_021213805.1 of Mycobacterium sp. MYCO198283. GTDB lineage: Bacteria > Actinomycetota > Actinomycetes > Mycobacteriales > Mycobacteriaceae > Mycobacterium. The sequence continues at coordinate 487,780 of NZ_JAJQJI010000001.1, read as the reverse complement.
CTCCTTTAGGTCGTTACTGCAGTCCGGATTGTGCGCCGCGCCGCCCACGGCGGGCCGCGCTGCGTTGCCACAGGAAGATGCTGGTGCCGAGCACCGACAGGCCGAGGCCGGCCACGGTGGTCGGACGCCACGTCTCCAACGAGGCCACGGCGAAGGCGAGCACCGTCGCGACCGCCCAGCCGAGGGCGATCACAGCGATCATGGGCCGCGGATCGAGCAGCCGCGCGGGCAGCGGCGGCGGCTCGGGGGGTGCGGCGTCGGCACCGGTGGCGCTCATCGCCGTCACCGTAGCCGATCCGGCTCGCGGCGGAACCGCCGCGCCGGGGCCGGCTGGTGACCGTCCCGCGTCGAGCCGCGGTTTCCCGGGGCGAGCACCACCCGCCGATGTGCCCGCCTCCGAGCGACAACGCCGCCCCCGGGGTGGGCCGTGAGCGGGCTGACGCTTCGCCCGCACGGTCGCGGCTCCTCGCCGAACGCGCAGACTCGAGGCCCGATGCGACGCCCACGCCCGCGTTGTCGCTCGAAGGCGGGCATCTTCTCGTGCCGGAGGCCGGTGTGACGCGTGGGGAACCGGGCGCGCGGCGCGGTCGCGTCGGCGGCGTCCTTTCGGATGCGGCCTCTCCCGTAGGGTTCGGCTGTGCGGGAGGACGATTGAGCGGCTACGTGGTCGACGTCGACGACCCGGCGGATCCGCGGCTCGACGACTTCCGCGACCTCAACAGCGTCGACCGCCGGCCCGACCTGCCCACCGGCAAGGGGCTGGTGATCGCCGAGGGCGTGCTCGTCGTGGCGCGGATGCTGGCGTCCCGGTTCACGCCGATCGCGCTGCTGGGCACCGACCGCCGCTGGGCCGAACTGCGCCCCGACCTGCTGCGCGACGGCGTGCCGGATGTTCCGTACTACCGGGCGAGCGCCGAGGTGATGGCCGAAGTGGTGGGGTTCCACCTCAACCGCGGGGTGCTCGCGGCGGCGCGGCGGCCGACGCCGCTGACCGTCGACGAGGTGCTCGACGGTGCCCGCACGGTCGCGGTGCTCGAAGGGGTCAACGACCACGAGAACCTCGGCGCGCTGTTCCGCAACGCCGCGGGCCTGGGCGTCGACGCGGTGGTGTTCGGGGCGGGCTGCGCCGACCCGCTCTACCGCCGCGCGGTGCGGGTGTCGATGGGGCATGCGCTGCTGGTGCCGTTCGCCCGGGCCGATCCCTGGCCCGCGGCGTTGAACACGCTGCGGGACAACGGCTTGCGCCTCCTGGCGATGACGCCGGACCCGGCTGCGGACACGTTGGCCGACGTGATGGCCGGGTTGGCCGAGGAGCGGGTCGCGGTGCTGGTGGGTGCCGAGGGGCCGGGGCTGACGGAGACCGTGATGCGCGCCAGCGATGTGCGGGTGCGCATCCCGATGTCGCGGGGAACCGACTCGCTCAACGTCGCCACCGCGGCGGCGCTGGCGTTCTACGAGCGGGTGCGGGCGAACTAGGTTGGCCCGTATGACACCTGATCCGCCCACCGAACGCACCCCGTGGGGGACCGGGCTCACGGTCGCCGGGTTCGTCGCGGCGGTGACGGCGGCGGCGACGGTGATCCTCAGCCTGGGCGTGGCCCGCGTGCACCCGCTGCTGGCCCTGGGGCTGAACGTGATCGCGGTCGGTGGGCTGGCCCCGACGGTGTGGGGCTGGCGGCGGCTGCCGGTGTGGCGGTGGTGTGTGCTGGGCGCCGGGGTCGGGGTGACGGTGGCGTGGCTGGTGCTGCTCGCGCTGTGGGCGGGTCAGGGCTGACCGGAGGACCGCACGCCCAGCAGCACGTCCTCCCAGGCGGGCACCGCGGGCTTGGCGCGTTTGCGCCGTGACGGCCGTTCGGCGGGCGCCTCGTCCTGCGCCGCGGGTTCGGGTGTGGCGACGTCCGGCTCGGTGTCGGCGAACTCCAGCTGCGCGAGCGGTGCGACGGGCCGCAGCGGCTGTCGGGTGAAGTGGGGATCGATCAGCTCGTGGGCGGGATCGTCGACGGCGGCGACGGTGCCGCCGTGGGCGCCGGGGGTGAACCGGAAGTGCGCGGTGTTCTGCGACCGGCCGGCCTGCCACTGCAGCTGCACCGTCCAGCGCCCGTCCTCGTTCTTCCAGGCGTCCCACTCGGTTTCGGTGGGGTTGAGGCCGCGGGCGATCAGCGCCGTGGTCACGGTCTCCAGCAGCGTCATCACCGACGGGCCGTCCGCGAGCACCGGGTGCGCGGCGGCGGCGAGCTCGGCGGCGCGGGAGCGTTCGAGCAGCACCGGATGGGCGAACCGCTCGACGCGCGCCGGATCCATGCCCGCGGCCGCGGCGATCTGCTCCACCGATGCGCCCGCGCGGATGCGGGCCTGGATCTCTTTGGGTCGCAGCACGTCGTTGACCTCGCTGTCGGGCTGGGGCGCCGGGCGGATCTCGCCGCGCACGGCGGCGCGCAGCTTCTCGTCGACGCGCAGCAGGAATGTTTCGCCGGGGCCGTCCGCGGCGCAGATCACGTGCCGCCCGTCGGTATCGAGTCCGACGACTCTGAGTTCCCGCACACCGACCTCCTCCGGGCTTGTGCCCCGGGTGAGGCGCCGTACCCGATTAGCTGGTCACCTTACTGCCGGTTGGCCCGCGGGACCCCGCCGACACGCGGCGCGGTCTACAGCCGTTCGACGACCCAGTCGACGCAGGCGGTCAGCGCGCTGACGTCGTCGGGGTCGACGGCGGCGAACATCGCGACCCGCAGCTGGTTGCGGCCGAGTTTGCGGTACGGCTCGGTGTCGACGATGCCGTTGGCGCGCAGCACCTTGGCGACGGCGGCCGCGTCGACCTCGTCGCTGAAGTCGATGGTGCCGACCACCTGGGAGCGCAGCGTCGGGTCGGCGACGAACGGTGTGGCGTAGGACGCCGCCTCCGCCCAGGAGTAGAGCCGCTGTGACGAGTCGGCCGTCCGCGCCACCGCCCAGTCGAGGCCGCCGTTGCCGTTGAGCCAGTCGAGTTGGCTGGCGAGCAGCACGAGCGTGCCGATGGCCGGGGTGTTGTAGGTCTGGTTCTTCAGGCTGTTCTCGACGGCGATCGGCAGCGACAGGAAGTCGGGCACCCAGCGGCCCGACGCCGCGATCTGCTCGACGCGCGCCAGCGCCGCGGGGCTCATCACCGCCAGCCACAGCCCGCCGTCGCCGGCGAAGTTCTTCTGCGGCGCGAAGTAGTAGGCGTCGGCCTGCGTGATGTCGACGGGCAGGCCGCCGGCGCCGGACGTGGCGTCGATGAGGACCAGCGCGTCGCCGGAGCCGGCGGGCCGCTGCACCGGGACGGCCACGCCGGTCGAGGTCTCGTTGTGCGCCCACGCGATAGCGTCGACCGACGGATTGGACTGCGGCTGCGGCGCGCTGCCCGGGTCGGCCTTGACGATGATCGGATCGCCGACGAACGGGTTGCCGGCGACCGCCGAGGCGAACTTCGCGCTGAACTCGCCGTAGGTCAGGTGCAGCGACCGCTGGTCGATGAGGCCGAAGGCGGCGGCGTCCCAGAACGCCGTCGACCCGCCGTTGCCGAGGATCACCTCGTAGCCGTCGGGCAGCGAGAACAGCGCCCGGATGCCGTCGCGCACCCGTCCGACCAGGTTCTTCACCGGGGCCTGCCGATGGGAGGTGCCGAACAGGTGGCGCGCGTCGGCGAGGGCCTGCAGCTGCTCGGGCCGCACCTTCGAGGGTCCCGAGCCGAAGCGGCCGTCGCGCGGTTTGAGGTCGTCGGGAATCGTCAGCTCGGCCATGCATCCACCCTAAATCGCGATCAGGGTCTGGAAAGTATGCGATACCTGCGGTACTGTGTACACCAACCGGGGCGTTGTAAAGCTAGGAGGTTCGGGATGGCTCGCACACGGATGGTTCGCCGCTGGCGGCGCAACATGGACGTCGCCGACGACGAGCAGTACGTCGAGACCCTCAAGACGTTGTCCGAGGGTTCGGTGCGGCGGAACTTCAACCCGTACACCGACATCGACTGGGACGACCCGGCCTTCGCCGTCACCGACGACGACGAGCGCTGGATCCTGCCGGCGACCGACCCGCTCGGCCGGCACCCCTGGTACCAGGCGCAGCCGAAGGACCGGCAGATCGCGATCGGCCAGTGGCGGCAGGCGAACGTCGCGAAGGTCGGCCTGCAGTTCGAGATCATCCTGATCCGCGGCCTGACGAACTACGCGTTCTGGGTGCCCAACGGCTCGCCCGAATACCGCTACTGCCTGCACGAATCGGTCGAAGAGTGCAACCACACGATGATGTTCCAGGAGATGGTCAACCGCATCGGCGCCGACGTGCCGGGCATGCCGCGGCTGTTGCGCTGGCTGTCGCCGGTCATCCCGCTGGTCGCCGGGCCGCTGCCCATCCCGTTCTTCTTCGGCGTGCTCGCGGGTGAGGAACCGATCGACCACACGCAGAAGAACGTGCTGCGCGAGGGCAAGTCGATCCACCCGATCATGGAGCGGGTCATGGCGATCCACGTCGCCGAGGAAGCCCGTCACATCTCGTTCGCGCACGAGTACCTGCGCAAGCGGCTGCCGCACCTGTCGCGGTGGCAGCGCTTCGGGCTGTCCTGGTACGTCCCGCTGGTGATGCGGGTGCTGTGCCAGGCGATCATCGTGCCGCCGAAGTCCTTCTGGTCCGAGTTCGACATCCCGCGCGAGGTGCGCAAGGAGCTGTTCTTCCGCGCGCCGGAGTCGCGGCAGTTCCTGCGCGACATGTTCGGCGACGTGCGGATGCTCTGCCACGACACCGGGCTGATGAACCCGCTGGCGAAGCTGGTGTGGCGCATGTGCCGCATCGACGGCCCGCCCAGCCGCTACCGCAGCGAGCCGCAGCGCCGGCCCGTCGCCGCCTGACGTCGACGGCCACCTGCCGATGCCCCATGTGATCACCCAGTCGTGCTGCAGCGACGGGTCCTGCGTGTACGCCTGTCCCGTCAACTGCATCCACCCCTCGCCCGACGAGCCGGGGTTCGCGACGGCCGAGATGCTCTACATCGACCCGGCCGCCTGCGTCGACTGCGGGGCGTGCGTCAGCGCCTGCCCGGTGGGCGCCATCGCGCCCGAGAGCAAGCTGGCGCCGCAGCAGCTGCCGTTCGTGGCGCTCAACGCCGCGTTCTACCCGCCGCTGCCGCCGGGGGAGAAGTTGCCGCCGACGTCCACGCTCGCGCCGGTGATCCCGGCGCCGCGACTGCGCCGGCGCGACGGGCTGGCCGTCGCGATCGTGGGCTCCGGGCCGGCCGCGATGTACGCCGCCGACGAGTTGTTGACGCAGCCCGGCGTCCGGGTGACCGTGCTGGAGAAGCTGCCGACGCCCTACGGGCTGGTGCGTGCCGGTGTGGCGCCCGACCATCAGCACACCAAGGGCGTGACCCGGCTGTTCGACACCGTCACCCGGCACCGCGGGCTGCGGCTCTACGGCAACGTCGAGGTCGGCGCGCACGTCACGCACGACGAGCTGCTGGCGCACCACCACGCGGTGATCTACGCCGTGGGAGCCCCCAACGACCGACGGCTCGCCATCGACGGCGTCGACCTGCCCGGCAGCATGACCGCCACCGAACTCGTCGCGTGGATCAACGGCCATCCCGACGCCGCGCACGTGCCCGTCGACCTGACCGGCGAGCGCGTGGTGGTGGTCGGCAACGGCAACGTCGCGCTCGACGTCGCGCGCATCCTCACCACCGAGCCCGACGCGCTCGCCCGCACCGACATCTCCGACGAGGCGCTCGCGGTGCTGCGCCGCTCGCAGGTCCGCGAGGTGGTGATCGCCGCCCGCCGCGGCCCGGCCGAATCGGCGTTCACGCTGCCGGAGCTGATCGGGCTGACCGGCACGCACGACGTCGTGCTCAGCTCCGGGGACCACGCGCTCGTGGCGTACGCGCTGGAGACCGCCACCGATCCGCTGGTCCGCGCCAAACTCGAGGTGCTCGCCACGCTGCCCGACGCCGCGCACGTCGATGGCGGCCCGCGCATCCGGCTCACCTACCGGCTCACCCCGCAGCGCATCACCGGCGCCGAGCGCGTCACCGGCATGGCGTTCACCGTCACCGGCACCGACCGGCAGGTCCGGCTCGACGCCGGCCTGGTGCTCAGCTCCATCGGCTACCGCGGCCGGCCGGTGGCCGGACTGCCGTTCGACGACGCGGCCGGCGTGGTGCCGAACGACGGCGGCCGGGTGACCGACGGTGGCGCACCCGTTCCGGGCGCCTACGTGGCGGGCTGGATCAAGCGCGGGCCCACCGGGTTCATCGGCACGAACAAGTCCTGCGCGCGCGAGACGGTGCAGCAGCTCGTCGACGACGCCAACGCCGGCCGGCTCACCGGACCGACCGCCGGACCGCAGGCGTTCGAGAAGCTGCTGCGCGGCCGGCAGCCGCGGCTCGTCGACGCCGCCGGCTGGCACGCCATCGACGCGGCCGAACGTGCCCGCGGCGAGGCGCAGGGCCGCCCGCGGGTCAAGTTCACCGACGTCGACGAGATGCTCGCGGCGGCCGCGACCGCCCGGCGGCCCGCACCCGCGCGCCGGCTGCTCGCAGACCTGCTGCGCTGAGCTCACCGCGCCGGCGCCGCGGCCGCCTGCTCGCCAGCAGCGCGACGACGGCCGCGACGACCACCAGTGCCGCATAACAGGTCCCGACGTCGGGCAGCGACATCGTGCGCGACAGGTGCCCGGCGACCAGACCGGGTAGCGCACCGCCGCTGTAGGAGATGAGGTACAGCGTGGCGAGGGTGCCCGCCCGGTCGGTCGGCGTGATGTCGGCGAGCACACCGCGCATGCCGCCGCTGTTGGCCGCACCCTGGGCAATCCCCGCGAGGGCGCTTGCGACCAGGAATGGCACCATCGCCGCCGAGTGCAGCGCGGTGATGATGGCAGCGGTCCCGGCGACGAAGACCACCAGTCCGATCCGCTGGGCGTGCACCGGTGTCAGCCTGCTGGTGAGGGTGCCACCGAGGGGAGCCAGCACGATGACCGAGGCGAACACCACGGCGATCATCAGGGCGTCCGTGGTCCCCAGGTAGTCGGCGGCCAGGCCCGGCGCGAAGGCCTGGTAGAAGCCGGTGAACGACCACGTCGCCACCAGCGTGCCCCCGGCGGCGATCATCAGCCGGCCCGCACCGGTCGGGATGTGCACCTGGGGGAGCAGCGACCGAAGCGTGCCGGGGACACGTCGCACGGTCTCCGGGCACACCAACAGCAGCGCACCGCAGCCGGCGAGGAGAACGGCCATCAGGGTGAGCCCGAGTGTGCGTGGCGCGGTGGCGTACTCGACGAGCACCCCGGATGCCAGCGCGCCGACGGGGATGGCGAACGGCGGGGCGCTGCTGGTGATCACCGCGGCCAGCCACGGCATGCGGGTCGTCGGTGCCAGGTCGATCACCATGGCCCCGGCCGCACTCGACGCGATCCCGCACGCCAGGCCCTGCAGTATGCGTCCGCCGACGAGCACGGGCAGCGTGTGGACGTGCGCAAGGACGACGCAGCCCAAGATCGACAATGTGACGGCGGCGATGACGACCGGGCGTCTTCCCAGCTGGTTGGACAACCGGCCGAACACCAACAACGACAGCGCGGTCGCCGCCAGGTAGAGGACCGTCGTCAGCGCCAGATCAGCATCGGTGATGCCGTCGGCCACCCGGAAGGTGTTGTACAGCGGGATCGGGGTGCCCGAGGACATGAAGACGGCGATCAGCGCCACCGAGGCGACCACGAACGCGGCCGGACGTGGCAGCACCCAACGCCGCTGATCACCGAGCGCTGCGGTAATGGTGTGCGCTGAAGTCATCGCGTCGGCGGCTGGTCCGGGTAATCGGTGCTGACGCTGAGCTCTTCCCATCGCGCCACTTCGTCGAGCCGGGTCTGTACCCGCTGGCGATACGCGGACACGGCGTCGGAGCCCAGGAGGAGGAACGCCGGCGGCTGGGGTTGCGCCACGGCGGTCATGATGGCCGGCGCCGCCTTGGCGGGGTCGCCTGGCTGCGTACCGTGCGAGGTATCGGCCTCTATGCGTCGCCTGCCCGCGGTGTCGGCGTAATCGTCGATGGATCTCGCCGACTGGGTCAGCGAACGTCCCGCGAAGTCGGTGCGGAAGGCGCCGGGCTCGACGATGGTGACGGAGATGCCGAGGGGTTCGAGCTCACCGTGCAACGCGCCGCTCAGCCCTTCGACGGCGGACTTGGCCGCGGCGTAGTAGCCCGATCCGACCGGGGTGATCTGCGCGCCGATCGACGAGATGTTGACGATGGCACCCGACCGGCGTGCCCGCATCCCCGGCAGCACCGCTTTGATCATCGCGACGGTGCCGAAGAAGTGGGTTTCGAAGAGTGTCCGGACGTCACGGTCGTCGCCCTCCTCGACTGCGGCGCGGTAGCCGTAACCGGCATTGTTGACGAGCACGTCGACCCCGCCGAATCGCTGCTCGGCTTTCTGCACGGCGTTGGTGACCTGGTCGGGGCGTGTGACGTCCAACGCGACGGCCAGCACGCGGTCAGGCGCCGGATCGGCGAGCCTGGCGACCGTATCGACGTTGCGGGCCGTGACGACGACGTTGTGACCGGATGCGATGGTCGCTTCGGCAAGGGCGCGGCCCAAACCGGTCGAGCATCCGGTGATCAGCCACGTGGGCATGAGTACCTCTCTCGAAATGGGACTTCGGGTCGACGAGCGGGAGCTGACTTTCGATCAGCGCCATCTGCTCGTCGATGTGCGTGCCTTACGGAGTCCAGCGAACTACCGTTCGCTCGCGCCCGGCAGTGTCTGCCCTTCCGGGTACCGGCAGTACCCCTCAGCCCTTGGTCGGCGCGACCTCTGACGGCAAGTGCTCTTGGCTGGCAGCCCACGAGGCAAGGAGCCTGAGCCCATCGGCGGTGGGGGTGTCTGCCGCGGCGGTGTAGACGTTCAGCTGCAGACCGGGCTCCGACGAAAGCGGCAGCGCCTCGAAATCGAGATCGAGTTGACCCACCACCGGATGGTTGAGCCGCTTGCGACCGGAGCGGTGAAACCGCACGTCCTGAGACGCCCACCGACGCCGGAACAGCTCACTTCGGGTCGACAGCTCGCCGACCAACGCCACCAGCTGTTCGTCGTGCGGATTCTTGCCCGCCTCCAGCCGCAGCATCGCTGCCGCGTCGCGGGTGATCTGGTCGTAGTCGACGAAGAACCGCTCCGCCTCCTCGGGGTGCAGATAGACGAATCGGGTGGTGTTCGCCGGACGTCGCGGATCGGCGAGCACCGGAGCGTAGAGCGCGCGGGCGAGTTGATTCATCGCGAGCACGTCATGGCGGCCGTTGCGAATCCAGGCCGGTGCGTTGGTGATGGCGTCCAGGAGCTGCTGCAGGGCCGGGCGCAGGGTGCCGGTGGTCTTGCGCGTGCGGCGGTTGCCCGCGGGACCGGACTCGCGCGCCAAGGCGAAGAGGTGGTCGCGCTCAGCCTCGTCGAGCTGCAGCGCCGAGGCCAGCGCGTCGAGCACGGTCTCCGAGGCCCCGGCCAGATTCCCGCGTTCCATGCGCACGTAGTAATCGACGGAAACTCCGGCGAGCATCGCCACCTCTTCACGACGCAGTCCCTTGACTCGGCGGTTGCCGCCGTAGGTGGGGAGGCCAGCCTGCTCCGGAGCGATGCGAGCGCGCCGCGAACTGAGGAATTCGCGGATCTCGCTGTGGACGTCCATGCCGGTCATGACCTTCACGGTAAGCGCGGCCCAGACGGCAAGGGAGGTACTGGCGGTGCCTGTTCCAGCAGGAGCGCGCCGGGAGGTCAGCCCGCCGTTGCGGCAGTGGCTGGCGCGCCGACGCGGCGGTAGAGCAGCACCGAGGTGATGGAGAGCCACGCCCACGACACGACGACCGCCGCGGTGAACAGCAGCATGCCGGCCGCACCGGCCGTGCCGGACGCCATGACCACGAACGCCGCCGCGAAGAAGCCGGCGACCAGTCGCGAGCAGTGCGCCCAGGTGGTCGACCCGGCCGCCTGCAGGGCCGCACCGATCACGAAGCCGGCGGCGACGAGGCCGAGGAAACCCAGTCCGCCCGCCACCAGGTGACCGATGCCGTGGCCGCTGACCTGGCCGGCGCCCGACGGTGTGCCGGGCGGGAAGCCGTCCGACGGGTCGGCGCGCAGCAGGCCGGCGGCGATGAGCCCGACGCCGTAGCAGGTCAGCAGCGCGGCGGCCCACCGCGATCGCGGATCCGGTCGCAGCGCGCGCCCGATGCCGACGGCGGCGGCGACCGTCATGGCGCCGGTGACCAGGAAGTTGGCCACCTGAATCCAGCCGACGCTCCCGTTGGCGAGCTGGCTCACGGCGTGCCGGGTCGGGTCGAAGCCGTCCCGGGTGGCGGCCTGCACCGCGGCGACGAGCACGTAGCAGGGGCCCGCAATCACCCCGTACCCCAGCAGCGATTTGGTGACGCGGTCCGCCAGGGGCGGGCACTCCGATGTGGCCACTGTTCTCCTCCGATGAGTACTGGACGGTACAGTACCGACCGCAGAACTAGACTGTCCAGTACCCGTAGGAGGTTCTCGTGACGTCAGCGCTGTCGGCACGGTCGTCCCGCAAGCGCGACGCCATCCTGGCGGCCGGGCGGGACCTCTTCCTTGCGCAGGGCTACCGCGGCACCAGCGTCGAGGCGATCGCCGCGTCGGCGCACGTCTCCAAGCAGACCGTCTACAAGCACTTCGCGGACAAGCAGCAGCTGCTGTCGGCGATCGTGACCCCCGTCCTCGCCGACGCCGGAGCGGCCGTGCGCACACAGGTCACCGCTCTTGCGGACACCGACGACGTGCGCTCCGAACTCGTGACGCTCGCGAGCGGCTATCTGCGGTCGGTGCTTTCCGAGCCCGTGGTCCAGCTCCGCCGACTCGTCATCGGGGAGGCGGGCACGGTGCCCGATCTCGCGGACACCTACTACGAACAGGCGCCCGCCGCCACGATGCGAGCATTCGCCGACGCGTTCGCGGCGCTCGACCACCGCGGCGTCCTTCGCGTGCCCGATCCGCCGCGGGCGGCCGAGCACTTCGCGTTCCTGGTGGTCGGCAGCTCGATCGACCGGGCGCTGTTCTACGGCGGGAGCGCCACGCTCGCGCGTCTCGACGTCGACGACCACGCCCGGTCGGCGGTCGAGGTGTTTCTCGCCGCGTATCTGCCGCGGCGCTGACCCGCCGGCCTCAGCGGCGGCCAGTGCCGCTGGCGAATGCTGCGATTTCGTCCATGCTGACCTCGCGCACCGGCTGGCCCATCGACCACTGCAGCCCGAACGGGTCACGCAGCACGCCGTAGCGGTCACCCAAGAACTGCTCACTCACCGGCATCACCACCGTGGCGCCCGCATCGACCGCCCGCTGGAAGCGGGCGTCGACGTCGTCGACCACGAGGTGCAGGGTCACCGGGGAGCCGCCGAGCGCGGTCGGCGTGACGGACTTGCCGTCGCTCATCTCCGGGAAGTCGTCGTTCAGCATGACCGTGAAACCGTTGATGGTCACGGCGGCGTGGATCAGCTTGCCCTCGGAGTTGGGCAACCGGCCGACTTCGGTCGCGCCGAACGCGGCGACGTAGAAATCGATCGCCGCGGCGGCGTCGTCGACGGTGAGGCTGGGGATGAGGGCAGGCTGCACTTCGATGGCCACGGGTGTCTCCTTCGGTCGGGTTACTCCGAGATGTTGACCCAGCCCACCGACAGAACTCATCGCTCACCGGTCAGCGAGCGATCGTCTCCCAGCCCTGCACCGCTTCGGGCGAGCGCGGCGCCGGGCCGACATAGACCGCCGACGGGCGCACCAGCCGGCCGAGCCGCTTCTGCTCCAGGATGTGCGCGCACCAGCCGGCCGTGCGGCCGCAGGTGAACATCGCGGGCATCATCGACGCCGGCACCCGGGCGAAGTCGAGGATGACGGCGGCCCAGAATTCGACGTTGGTCTCGATGGGCCGGTCGGGGCGGCGCTCGCGCAGCTCGGCCAGCGCGGCCTGCTCCAGCGCGGCCGCCACCTCGAAGCGCGGCGCCCCCAGCCGCTGGGCGGTCGCGCGGAGCACGCGGGCCCGTGGGTCCTCGGCCCGGTACACCCGGTGACCGAAGCCCATCAGCTTCTCCTTGCGGTCGAGGATGCCCTTGACCAACGCGCGGGCGTCGCCGGTGCGCTCGACCTCCTCGATCATCGGCAGCACCCGTGCCGGCGCACCGCCGTGCAGCGGCCCGCTCATCGCACCCACCGCGCCCGACAGCGCGGCGGCCACGTCGGCGCCGGTCGACGCGATGACCCGCGCCGTGAACGTCGACGCATTCATGCCGTGCTCGGCGGCGCTCACCCAGTAGGCGTCGATGGCCTCGACATGCCGCGGATCCGGCTCGCCCTGCCAGCGCGTCATGAACCGTGCGGTGACGGTCGCGCACTCGTCGATCACCCGCTGCGGAACGGCCGGCTGGTAGATGCCGCGCGCCGACTGCGCGACGTAGGACAGCGCCATCACCGAGGCCCGCGCGAGCTGGTCGCGGGCGGTGCCGTCGTCGATGTCCAGCAGCGGCTTGTAGCCCCAGATCGGCGCCAGCATCGCCAGCCCCGCCTGCACGTCGACACGCACGTCGCCGCTGTGGATCGGCAGCGGGAACGGCTCGGCCGGCGGCAGGCCGCGCCCGAACTCGCCGTCCACCAGCAGGCCCCACACGTCGCCGAAGGTGATTCGCTGCGCCACCAGGTCCTCGATGTCGACGCCGCGGTAGCGCAGCGCGCCGCCGTCCTTGTCGGGTTCGGCGATCTCGGTGGTGAAGGCGACGACGCCCTCCAGACCGGGGACGAAATCGTCGGGCAGGGCAGTCATGCGCCGATTCTCGCACCCGAGCGCACCGGCGCCGCTGCCGGTGGGCAACACCGCGGGCGTAGCGTGAGGCGAGTGGCGGAACCGGACAACGACCAGCTGGCGGCGATGCGCGTCGAGTACGGATCGGCGGAGCAGGACGGCAGCAGCGACCTCGACGTCGACTGGCTCGGCCCCGACCCGGCGTCGGGCTGGCTTGCGCTGCTGCACAGCTGGATTCACGACGCACGCCAAGCTTCGGTGGCCGAACCCAACGCGATGGTGCTGGCCACCGCGGACGCCGACGGCCACCCGGCGAGCCGCTCGGTGCTGTGCAAGGCGGTCGACGCCGCCGGCGTCACCTTCTACACCAACTACGGCTCCGCCAAGGGCGCCGAACTGGCCGCCGTCCCGTACGCGGCGATCACCTTCCCGTGGTACGACCTGGGCCGGCAGGTGCATGTGCGCGGACCCGTCACGAAGGTCAGCGCCGAGGAGACCGCGCAGTACTGGCACAAGCGGCCGCGCGGCTCGCAACTGGGCGCGTGGGCGTCGCAGCAGAGCGCGCCGATCGCCTCGCTGGACGCGCTGCGCCGGCAACTCCGAGACGTCACCGAGCGGTTCGCCGGCACCGATCCGGTGCCGGTGCCGCCGAACTGGGGCGGGTACCGCGTCACCCCCGAGGTCGTCGAGTTCTGGCAGGGCCGCGAGAACCGGCTGCACAACCGGATCCGGGTGTATCCGGCGACGGGCCGCTGCGAGCGGCTGCAGCCGTGACGCGGTCCTCTGTCCCGTCGCTTCGCTCGCCCCGGCCGTGACACTCCCCGTCGCTTCGCTCGCCCCGGCCGTGCCACTCCCCGTCGCTTCGCTCGCCCAGCCGTGAGCAGCTTCTTCGCCGACACCACCCCGCTGCGCACACCGGATTTCCGGCGGCTGTGGCTGTCCAGCATCCCCACGGTCATCGGCGCCAACCTCACGATCTTCGCGGTGCCGGTGCAGCTGTATGCGCTGACGCAGAACTCGGCGTACGTCGGGCTCGCCGGCCTGTTCGCGCTGGTGCCGCTGATCGTCTTCGGCCTCTTGGGCGGTGCCTGGGCCGACGCGATGGACCGCCGCGTGCTGCTGATCATCACCTCGTGCGGCCTCGCGGCGGCGTCGGTGCTGCTGTGGCTGCAGGCCGCGCTCTCCTTCGACAACGTCTGGGTGGTGCTGTGTCTGCTCGCGGTGCAGCAGGCGTTCTACGCGATGAACTCGCCGACCCGCAGCGCGGCGATTCCGCGGCTGCTGCCCGGCGACCAGCTGCCCGCCGCGAACGCGCTCTCCATGACGGTGACGCAGTTCGGCGCCATCGTCGGCCCGCTGCTCGCCGGCGTCCTGCTGCGCTGGGTGGATCTCTCGGCGCTGTACGCCATCGACGCGATCACCTGCCTGGCGCCCATCGTGGCGACGATCCGGCTGGCGCCCATCCCGGTCGGCGAGCTCGTAGACCGGGCGGGCGCCTTCGGCTTCGGCGCGGTGTGGGAGGGCTTCCGCTACCTGGCGGGCAACACGGTCGTGCTGATGAGCTTCGTCGTCGACCTCGTCGCGATGATCTTCGGCATGCCGCGGGCGCTGTTCCCGCAGATCGCCCACGAGAGCTTCGGCGGGCCCGTCGACGGCGGCACCACCATGGCGCTGCTGGCCGCCGCGATGTCGGTGGGCGCCGTCGCGGGCGGGGTGTTCTCCGGCTGGCTGCCGCGCATCCGCCGCCAGGGCCTGGCCGTCGTCGTCTCGATCGTGCTGTGGGGTGCGGCGATGGTCGGGTTCGGATTGGCGTGCGGGTCGGCTGCCGGCGCTGCGGGGCCGCTGCTGTGGCTGGCGGTGGCGTTCCTGGCGATCGGCGGCGCCGCGGACATGGTGTCGGCGGCGTTCCGCTCGACGATCCTGCAGCAGGCGGCGTCCGACGAGCTGCGCGGCCGGCTGCAGGGCGTGTTCATCGTGGTGGTGGCGGGCGGCCCGCGACTCGCCGACACGCTGCACGGCGTCACCGCCGCCGCGGTGGGCACCACGATCGCTGCGGCCGGAGGCGGCGGGCTGGTGATCGTCGGGGTGCTCGTCGCGGCCGCCGCCGTGCCGGCGTTCGTGCGCTACCGCGTCGCCGCGGCACCGCGCTGACCGTGTCGTTGCCGCCGTCCCCGGCCCGCCGGGACCGCGCTGCAGCTACGATTCCGAACGTGGGGTTGGGGGCCGTCGCACCCGGGCTTCGGGAGCGCAAGAAGCTGCGCACGCGGTCGATGCTGGTCGACGCGGCCATCGGGCTGTGCTTACGGCAGGGCTACGACAACACCACCGTCGAACAGATCGCCGCCGCGGCCGACGTCTCGCCGCGCACGTTCAGCCGGTACTTCGCCACCAAGGAAGCGGTGGTGTTGACGCTGCTGGAGGACTTCTCGTTCGCCGTCGCCGCGGAGATGGACCGCCTGCCCCGCGACATGCCGGTGCTGCGGGCGATGTACGCGGCGCACATCGAGGTGCTGCGACAGGTGTCGACGGGTGAGCTGGCCGAGGTGACGCCCGAGCGCATCACCCACATGCTGCGCGTCCTCAACTCGACGCCCACGCTGCAGGCCGCCGCCGCGGATTTCCGGCCGCCGCAGTACACCGCAAACCTGGCCGATCGGCTTGGGGTCGCGCCGGACGACCGGACGGTGCTGCTGATGCAGACGGTGTGGTCGGCCATCATCTCGACGGCCTGCGGCGACCTCGTCGACGACGTCGACGGCCGTCCGCTCGGGCCGGAGGTGATGACCGAGCGCCTCGAGGAAACCTACGGCCGGTTCATCGACCTCGTCACCCCGCTGTGTGACTGAGGGCGGGCGTTGCCCCACCGCCGCCGGGACTACCATCCGGTGCCGTGATCGAACCGTCGGCGCGACCGGGACTGCGCGAGCGCAAGAAGCGCCGCACCCGGGAGACGCTGGTGGACGTGGCCGCCGAGCTGTGCCTGCGGCAGGGCTACGACAACACCACCGTCGAGCAGATCGCCGCGGCCGCCGAGGTCTCGCCGCGCACCTTCAGCCGCTACTTCCCGTCGAAGGACGCGGTGATCGCGGCGTTCGCCGAGGGGATCGCCAGGAACGTCGCCACCGCGCTGGCGAAGCAACCGGCCGAGCTCAGCGAACTGGAGGCGCTGCGGCGGGCGCACCTGGAGATCTTCGACCCCGACGGCCCCTACGCCCCGGACGCGTTCAACCGGATGGCGGTGATCATCGGCATCGTCAACGCGTCGCCGTCGCTCACCAGCTCGGCGTTCGCGGTCAAGCAGCGGGTGGGCGACGATCCGACCGTCCACGTGCTCGCCGACCGCATGGGCCTGAGGCCCACCGATGCGCCGGTGCGGCTGGTGACCGACATCTACACGCTGCTGACGGCGACCACCTTCTCGTCGCTCACCGGACCGCTCGATCCGCGCACCCTCTGCGACCACCTGACGGAGACTTTCGACATGTTCTCCAGACTGCGATCACCGTGGCGGGTGAGCGGGTATCCCCGGTAGGGCACTGCGTCGGAATAGGGACTACTTTCTCTAGGTGCAGGCTCGACATTTCCCGACAGGCACGAGAAGGGATCCCCGTGGCCGATAACGCGTCAGATGCTCCGCAGGTCGCCAAGCTGTCCTACCCCGGCGGCGAGATCGACCTCGACATCGTCAAGGCCTCGGAAGGGTCCGACGGCATCGCGCTGGGCTCGTTGCTCGCCAAGACCGGCTACACCACGTTCGACGGCGGCTTCGTCAACACCGCCTCGACGAAGAGCGCCATCACCTACATCGACGGGGCCGAGGGGATCCTGCGCTACCGCGGCTACCCCATCGAGCAGCTCGCCGAGAAGTCGACGTTCATCGAGGTGTCCTACCTGCTGATCAACGGCGAACTGCCCGACGCCGAGCAGCTGGAGAACTTCACCACGCAGATCCAGCGGCACACCCTGCTGCACGAGGACCTCAAGCGGTTCTTCGACGGCTTTCCCCGCAACGCGCATCCGATGCCGGTGCTCTCCAGCGCGGTCAACGCGCTGTCGGCCTACTACCAGGATTCGCTCGACTACAACGATCCCGAGCAGGTCGAGCTGTCCACCATCCGGCTGCTGGCCAAGCTGCCGACCATCGCCGCGTACGCCTACAAGAAGTCGGTCGGCCAGCCGTTCCTGTACCCGGACAATTCGCTGTCGCTCGTCGAGAACTTCCTGCGGATGACGTTCGGCCTGCCCGCCGAGCCGTACGCCGTCGACCCGGAGATCGTCCGCGCGCTGGACATGCTGTTCATCCTGCACGCCGACCACGAGCAGAACTGCTCGACGTCCACGGTGCGGCTGGTCGGCAGCTCGCAGGCCAACCTGTTCACGTCGATCTCGGGCGGCATCAACGCGCTGTGGGGCCCGCTGCACGGCGGCGCGAACCAGTCGGTGCTGGAGATGCTGGAGCTGATCCGCGACGAGCGCGGCGGCGACGTCCGCGAGTTCGTCAAGCAGGTCAAGAACCGCGAGGCCGGCGTGAAGCTGATGGGCTTCGGCCACCGCGTGTACAAGAACTACGACCCGCGGGCGCGCATCGTCAAGGAGCAGGCCGACAAGATTCTCGGCAAGCTCGGCGGCGACGACGATCTGCTGTCGATCGCCAAGGAGCTGGAGGAGGCGGCGCTCACCGACGACTACTTCGTCGATCGCAAGCTCTACCCGAACGTCGACTTCTACACCGGCCTCATCTACCGCGCCATCGGCTTCCCGACGCGGATGTTCACGGTGCTGTTCGCGCTCGGCCGGCTGCCGGGCTGGATCGCGCACTGGCGCGAGATGCACTCCGAGCCCGGCAAGATCGGCCGCCCCCGCCAGATCTACACCGGCTACGGCGAGCGCGACTACCGCAGCATCGACGCGCGCTGATGTGACGTCCGCGCCCGGAGAGCTCACGGGGCGGCGGAAGGTGATCATCCTCACGTCGTGCTGCCTGAGCCTGCTCATCGTGTCGATGGACGCCACCATCGTGAACGTCGCGCTGCCGACCGTGCGCGACGACTTCGGCGCCTCGTCGTCGGACCTGCAGTGGGTCGTCGACGTCTACACGCTGGTGCTGGCGTCGCTGCTGATGCTGTCGGGTGCCGCCGGCGACCGGTTCGGGCGGCGGCGCGTATTCCAGATCGGGCTCGGGGTGTTCGCGCTCGGGTCGCTGCTGTGCAGCCTCGCGCCGTCCGTCGGGATGCTCATCGCGGCCCGCTTCCTGCAGGGCGTCGGCGGCTCGATGCTCAACCCGGTGGCGCTGTCGATCGTCTCGCAGGTGTTCACCGGCCGCGTCGAGCGGGCCCGGGCGCTCGGCTTCTGGGGCGCGGTGACCGGCATCTCGATGGTGCTGGGCCCCGTCGTCGGCGGCCTGCTGATCGAATGGCTCAGCTGGCGGGCGGTGTTCTGGATCAACCTGCCGATCTGCGCGGCGGCGGTGGCCCTCACCGCGATCTTCGTCCCGGAGTCGAAGTCGGCGACGATGCGCAACGTCGACCCCATCGGTCAGCTGCTCGCGGTGATCTTCCTGTTCGGCACGGTCTTCGCACTGATCGAGGGGCCGGGGCTCGGCTGGACCAGCCCGGTGACCGTCGCGGTCTTCGCCGTCGCCGCACTGGCCTTCGGCGCGTTCCTGCGCTACGAGGCCCGCCGCCGAGATCCGTTCATCGACCTGCGGTTCTTCCGCAGCGTCCCGTTCGCGTCGGCGACGGTCACCGCGATCGGGGCGTTCGCCACCTGGGGTGCGTTCCTGTTCATGATGTCGCTCTACCTGCAGGGGGAGCGCGGTTATTCGCCCATGCACACCGGGTTCATCTACGTGCCGATCGCGATCGGCGGGCTGTTGTTCTCCCCGCTGTCCGGCCGGCTCGTCGGCCGCTACGGGGCGCGGCCGCCGCTGGTGATCTCCGGCGTCACCATCACCGTCGCGGCGGTGATGCTCACCTTCCTGACGGCCACGACGCCGGTGTGGCACCTGCTGGTGGTGTTCGCGGTGTTCGGCATCGGCTTCTCGATGGTCAACGCGCCGGTCACGAACGCGGCGGTGAGCGGCATGCCGCTGGACCGCGCCGGCGCCGCGTCGGCCGTGACCTCGACGAGCCGGCAGGTCGGCGTCAGCATCGGGGTGGCGCTCTGCGGTTCGGTGACCGGGTCGGCGCTGGCGGCCACGGGTGCGGACTTCGCGTCGTCCGCGCGGCCGCTGTGGTTCGTGTGCATCGCCCTCGGGGTGCTGATCACCGCGCTCGGGTTCGTGTCGACGTCGCAGCGCGCGCAGCGCACGGCGGCGCGGCTCGCCCCGTTGATCGAGCCGGAGAAGCGGCCCGCCGAGCGGCTACCGGGCTGACGCCCGGCGGTGGCCCGGAGCGCACGCCGAGTTGCCCGCCTCCGAGCGACAACGCGCGGTTGCCGAGCCGCAGCACGGTGGCTGCAGTCGCTCCTCGCCGCGGTCCCCCCTTCGCCCGCCCGAGTTGTCGCTCGGAGGCGGGCACGTCGGTCATCGGTTCCGCCGAGGAACGAACGCGCAAGCCGTCGTCGGCTCTTAGTTCAGGTAGCCCTCGACCGTGTCGGCGGGCCTGACCTCGGCCTCACCCGGATCGCCGCCGGCATCGCGGATGGCGCGCCGCTGCCGCAGCAGGTCCCAGTACTGATCGAGCTGCGTCTCCACCGCCCGCAGCCGAGTGTGCTCCTCGGATTCGTCGATGTCGCCGTCCTGCAGCTTGGCGCGCAGCTCCTTCTCCTCCGCGACCAGCTCGTGGATCCGTGCCAAGGTGTCGTCGTCTTCTGCCACCCTCGCAGTGTTCCCCGACTGGGCCGCGCCCAAAAGGGCCGCCTACCGTTGACGGGATGACCACCAAACCCGAGATCGACTTCCCCAGCGGACCGGCGCCCGACCAGCTGGTCATCGAGGACATCACCGTCGGCGACGGCCCGGAGGCGGTGTCCGGCGCGAACGTCGAGGTGCACTACGTCGGCGTCGAGTACGACACCGGCGAGGAGTTCGACAGCTCCTGGAGCCGCAACCAGCCGATCGAGTTCCCGCTGCGCGGGCTGATCAAGGGCTGGCAGGACGGCATCCCCGGCATGCGGGTCGGCGGCCGCCGCAAGCTGACGATCCCGCCGGCGCAGGCTTACGGACCCGCGGGCGGCGGGCACCGGCTGTCGGGCAAGACGCTGATTTTCGTGATCGACCTGCTCGCCACCCGCTGAATCGGGGTATGCCAGCGGCATGGCTAAGCGAATGTGGCTGCTCGGAGCCCTGACCGTCGCCGCGCTGACGGCTGCGGCGTGCGGCGGGGGCGACGAGGGCACCCAGACCAGCACCTCGACGGTCACCAGCACGAGCACCAGCACGGTGGCCGCGCCGCCGCCACCGGCAGCGACCACCTCGACGACGTCGCTGCTGCCCGGGGTGCCCAACCCGGTGCTCGAGCCGTTCGTGCTGACGCGCAACGGCGACAGCGTGACGGTGGCCGGCGACGTGCCCGAGCAGGCGACCCGCACCGCCGTGCTCGACGCCATCACCGCGGCCGTCGGCACCGACGCGAACGTCATCGACACCATGCAGGTCAATCCCGGCTCCATGCCGTTCGACACCGCGCAGGTGACCGCCGTGCTGCAGGCGGCCAAGCCGATCGCCAACTTCGGGCTGCGACGCGACCCGGACAAGGTGACGCTGACGGGCGCCGCGCCCGCCGAGGCGGACCGCGCCGCCGCCGAGACCGCCGCCAAGGCGCTGTTCCCGGACGTCGGCGTCGTGAATCAGATCACGGTGCCCTAGTGAAGAAGCGCTAGTCGAAGGTCGGGTCGAACGGCCCGGTCTGCGGGCCGGGAAGCCGCAGCAGCAGCCGCGCGCCGCCGAGCGGGCTGGCCTCCAGCGACGCCGTACCGCCGTGCAGCTCGGCCTGCTGCGCCACCAGCGCCAGGCCGAGCCCGGACCCCGAGTGCGACGCGGTGGATCCGCGCGAGAACCGCTCGAACACCACCCGGCGCTCCTCTTCCGGGACGCCGATGCCGTTGTCGTCGATCGCGATCTCGACGCCGGCGCGGGAGCTCACCGCCGACAGCTGCACGCGGGTGGCGCCGCCGTGCTTGACGGCGTTGGCGATCGCGTTGTCGACGGCCAGCCGCAGCCCCGCCGGCAGGCCCACGATGATGACGGTCGGTGACGGCACCAGGGAGACGTCGAGGTCGGGGTAGATGCGGATGGCGTCGTGCGCGGCGCGGTCGAGCAGTTCGGTGATGTCGACGGGAACGTGGTCTTCTGACGTCGACAGCTCGCCTTGGGCCAACCGTTCGAGCGCCGACAGCGTCGCCTCGATCCGCGACTGGGTGCGGATCACGTCGCCGAGCACCTCTTTGCGCTGCTCGTCGGGCAGGTCGAGCGTCGCGAGCACCTCGAGGTTGGTGCGCATCGCGGTCAGCGGCGTGCGCAGCTCGTGCGACGACACCGCCGCGAAGTCGCGCGCCGACGCCAGCGCCGCCTTGGTGCGGTCCTGCTCACTCCAGATGCGCGCGAGCATGGCCTTGACGGCGTCGGCGATCTCGACGGCCTCGGTGGCGCCGCGGATGTCGATGTCGGGGGCTTCGTCGCCGGCGTCGATCGACCGGGTCTGCTGCGCCAGCCGCTTCAGCGGTCGGACCGCCAGCGCGGCCAGCAGCCAGCCGCCCACCGCGGCGGCGCCGATCGCGAACAGGCAGATGATCAGCACCCGCCGGTGCAGGTTGTTGGTGTCGTTGATGGTGGCGTCGTAGGTCGCACCCACGGCCACCGTCATCGGCTCGGGGTTCACCAGCTCGACGGTGCGCACCCGGTACCGCACCCCGTTGACGTAAGTGTCGGCGTAGCCCGCCGGCAGCTCGGGCAGCACGACGTCCGAGTTGGAGGTCACCTGGTCGCGGCTGCGGACGGTGATCACCGCGTCCTGGTCGTTCGGCGACTTGGGGATCTCGTCGAGCCCGCGCGGCAGGAACGGGATCGCGAAGCCCGCGGCCTCGTCGAGCCGGCGGTCGAGACGTTCCTTGCGGTCGCCGGTGATGCCGACCCAGACGACGGCCCCGACGATCCCGACGACGATCGCGGCGGCGATGGCGGTGGTGAACGCGACGCGGGTGCGCAGCGAGGGCGTGCGGCGGAAGACGCGGGTCAGCAGGCTCATGTCCGCTATTGCGTCCGCAGCACGAAGCCCACCCCGCGCACGGTGTGCAGCAGCCGCGGCGCGCCGCCGGCCTCCAGCTTGCGGCGCAGGTAGCCGATGAAGACGTCGACCACGTTGGTGTCGGCCTGGAAGTCATAACCCCACACCAGTTCCAGCAGCTGCGCCCGCGACAGCACCGCCGTCTTGTGCTCGGCGAGCACGGCCAGCAGGTCGAACTCCCGCTTCGTCAGGTCGACGTCGGCGCCGTTGACCCGCGCGCGGCGGCCGGGGATGTCGACCTCCAGCGGACCGACCTGGATGGTCTCCGAGGAGAACGTCGCCGCCGATCCGCGGCGGCGGAGCAGGGCCTTGACCCGCGCCACCAACTCCTGCAGCTCGAACGGTTTGACCAGGTAGTCGTCGGCGCCGGCCTCCAGGCCCGCGACGCGGTCGTCGACCGAGCTGCGCGCGCTCAGCACACACACCGGCACATCGTTGTCCATGGCCCGCAGCGCCGTGACCACGCTGACGCCGTCGAGCACCGGCATGTTGATGTCGAGGACGATCGCGTCGGGCCGGGTTTCGGTGGCGCTGCGCAGTGCCTCGGCGCCGTCGACCGCGGCGGACACCTCGAAACCGTAGAGCCGCAGCCCGCGCTCCAGCGACGCCAGCACGTCGGGGTCGTCGTCGACCACCAACAAGCGAGGCGAGGTGCCACTCTCCATGTACCTCATCTTGCCCGACCGACGGCGTGCGGCGCGGGAGGTGCGTCGCCGGAATCGAATTGACCTCGACCATTGTTGAGGTTCTACGGTGGAAACGTGAACCTCGAATCGGTGGCAAGCCGGACGCTGTACCGGCAGATGCACGCCCGCGGCGGCGAACTGCGGTCGCTGGCCGACCGCGCGCTGCTGCGCCGCATCTGGCGCTTCGCGCACCGTCACCACCGCAGGCTCGCGGCGTTCGTCGGGGTCAGCGTGCTCAGCGCCCTGCTGGCGGTCGCCACGCCGCTGCTCGCGGGCCGGGTGATCGACGTGATCACCCGAGGCGCGGACGCCGGCCGCAGCGGGGACGACAGCGCGCTGGGCACCGTGGTGCTGCTCGCGGTGGTGATCGCGGTGGTCGCCGTCGCGGAGGCGGCGATCGCGCTGGTCACCCGCTGGCTGTCGTCGACCATCGGCGAAGGCCTGATCCTCGACCTGCGCACCGCGGTGTTCGACCACGTGCAGCGCATGCCGGTCGCGTTCTTCATGCGCACCCGCACCGGCGCGCTGGTCAGCCGGCTCGGCAACGACGTCATCGGCGCGCAGCGCGCGTTCTCCGACACGCTGTCGGGCGTCGTCACCAACCTGGTGACCCTGTCGCTGACGCTGGTGGTGATGCTCGGCATCTCGTGGCAGGTGACGGTGCTCGCGCTGCTCTTGGTGCCGCTGTTCATCTGGCCGGCCCGCCGCATCGGCTCGGTGATGGCGCGGCTGTCGCGGGAGGCCGCGATCCACAACGCCACCATGAACACCCAGATGACCGAGCGGTTCTCGGCGCCGGGCGCCACGCTGGTCAAGCTGTTCGGCGATCCGGCCTCCGAGTCCCGCGACTTCGCCGTCAAGGCCGGCCGGGTACGCGACATCGGGGTCCGTTCGTCGATGCTGCAGTCGACCTTCATGAACTCGCTGACGCTGATGTCGGCGCTGGCGCTGGCGCTGGTCTACGGGCTGGGCGGGGCGCTGGCGATCGGCGGGCAACTGCAGCCCGGCGCCATCGTGTCGCTGGCGCTGCTGCTCACCCGGCTCTACGCGCCGCTCACCGCGCTGGCCAACGCCCGCGTCGAGATCGCCAGCGCGCTGGTGAGCTTCGAGCGGGTCTTCGAGGTGCTCGACCTGGAGCCGCTGATCCGCGAGTCGCCCGACGCGGTGGCGATCCCCGACGGCCCGGTGTCCGTCGAATTCGACGACGTCCGGTTCTCCTATCCGTCGGCCGACAAGGTGTCGCTCGCCTCGCTGGAAGAGGTCGCGACGCTGGACGACCGCGGCGGCGAGGAGGTGCTGCACGGCGTCTCGTTCACCGCCGAGCCCGGGGCGATGGTGGCGCTGGTCGGCTCCTCGGGTGCCGGTAAGTCGACCATCGCGTCGCTGCTGGCGCGGCTCTACGATGTCGACTCAGGGGCCATCCGGCTCGCCGGCGTCGACGTGCGCGACGTGACCTTCGCGTCGCTGCGCGAGACGGTCGGCATGGTCACCCAGGACGGCCACCTGTTCCACGAGTCGATCCGGGCGAACCTGGCGCTCGCCAACCCCGACGCCGGCGACGACGAGCTGTGGGACGCGCTGCGCCGCGCCCGGCTGGCCGACGTGGTCGCCGAGATGCCCGACGGCCTCGACACCGTCGTGGGGGAGCGCGGCTACCGGCTCTCCGGCGGGCAGCGGCAACGCCTCACCATCGCCCGGCTGCTGCTCGGCCGGTCGCGGGTCGTGGTGCTCGACGAGGCGACCGCGTCACTGGACTCGGCCTCGGAGGCCGCGGTGCAGCAGGCGCTCGCCGAGGCGCTGGCGGGCCGGACGTCGATCGTGATCGCCCACCGGCTGTCCACCGTGCGCGCCGCCGACCTCATCCTCGTCGTCGAGGACGGCCGGATCGTCGAGCGCGGCACCCACCGCGAGCTGCTGAACCGGGGCGGCCGCTACGCCGAGCTGTACACCACCCAGTTCGGCGACCAGTCGGTGGCGGCGTGACGGCGTTCCGTGAACCGGCCATCGCCGCGCCCCGCGACCGCCCCCGTGCCTCCGCCGACCTGATCCGGCTCCTGCCGTACCTGCTGCCCTACCGCTTCCGCTGGGTCGCGATGGTGGCCGTCGCGCTGCTGAGCCTCGGCGCCACCGTCACGATCCCGCTGATGACGAAGGCGGTCATCGACGGCCCGGTGCGGGCGCAGGACCAGCAGGGGCTGTGGCTGCTGGGCGCCGCGGCCATCGGCGTCGGCGTCTCGGAGGCCGTGCTGTGGTTCATCCGGCGCTGGCTCGCGGCCCGCGCCACCATGGGCGTCGAGGCCGACATCCGCAAGGACCTCTACGCCCGGCTGCAGCTGCTGCCGATGAGCTTCCACGGCCGGTGGGAATCCGGGCAGCTGCTGTCGCGGATCATGAACGACCTGGCGACCATCCGCCGGTTCATGTCGTTCGGCATGTTGTTCCTGCTGCTCAACGGCATCCAGATCGTGGCGGTCACGTCGATCCTGCTGGCGATGTACTGGCCGCTGGGCGTCGTCGTGCTGGTGTCGATCGTGCCGATCACCGCGACGGTGCTGCACTTCCAGCGCGAGTACACCCGGCTGTCGCGGTTGGCGCAGGACCAGTCCGGTCACGTCGCCACCCACGTCGAGGAGGCGGCGCACGGGCTGCGGACGGTCAAGGCGTTCGGCCGCGAGGAGCTCGTCTACGACCGGTTCGACGACGAGCTGTCCCGGCTCTACCGCACGCAGGTCGACCGGATCGCCGTGTCCGCGAAGTTCTGGACCCTGCTGGAGGTCATCCCGAATCTGACGCTGATCGTCGTGCTGGGCTTCGGTGCCTACGCCGCCGGCCACGGCTACGTCACGATGGGCACGCTCGTCGCGTTCATCACCATGATGTTGTCGCTGGTGTGGCCGATCGCGTCGCTCGGGTTCTTGCTGTCGATGACGCAGGAGTCCTTCACCGCCGCGAACCGCATCGCCGAGATCTTCGACGCGCCGCGCGAGATCACCGACGGGCCGCGCCACGACACCCCTCGCCGCGGCCGGCTCGAGCTCGACGATGTGGGCTTCCGGTTCCCCGACTCCGACGAGTGGGTGCTGCGGCACGTCAACGTCACCGTCGAGCCGGGGGAGACGCTGGCGCTGGTCGGCGCCACGGGCTCCGGCAAGTCGGTGCTGGTGGCGCTGCTGTCGCGGCTCTACGACGTCACCGAGGGCGCCATCCGCATCGACGGCCGCGACATCCGCGAGCTGTCGCTGCCGGCGCTGCGCGCCGCGGTGGTCACCGCCTTCGAGGATCCGACGCTGTTCTCCATGTCGGTCGCCGAGAACCTGCGACTCGGCCGCACCCCGGAAAATCCGGCGAGTGACGACGAGCTGGCCCGCGCCGTCGACGTGGCCGCCGCCGACTTCGTCTACGACCTGCCGTTCGGCCTCGACACCCGCATCGGTGAGCAGGGCATGAGCCTGTCCGGCGGTCAGCGGCAACGCCTTTCGCTCGCGCGGGCCATCCTCGCCGGGCCGGCGGTGCTGGTGCTCGACGACACGCTCTCGGCGCTCGACGTCCACACCGAGGCGGCGGTCACCGAGGCGCTGCGGCGCGTGCTGGCCGACGTCACCGGCGTCATCGTGGCGCACCGGGCGTCGACGGTGCTGCTGGCGGACAAGGTGGCGCTCCTCGACCGCACACCACGTGGCGCCGGCACCATCACCCACGTCGGCACCCACGCCGAGCTGCTCGCGACCGTGCCGCGCTACCGGGAGCTGTTGGCCGCCGACGCCGACGAGCCGATGGAAGTCCGATGACCGCCACCGACGAGCGCTCGACGGACGTCGAGTCCTGGCGCGGCCGGCTCGCCGACACCGATCCGGCCGACGACCAGTTGCCCATCGACGAATCCCGGCCGCGCCGCCGGGAGGCTCGCCAACTGCTCGGCTCGCTGCTGCGGCCCTACCGGTTCACGGTCGCGCTGCTCGCACTGGTGGTGGTGGTCGAGAACGCGGCGCGGTTGAGCGTCCCGCTGCTGGTGCAGCGCGGCATCGACCACGGCATCCCGCCGATCGTGTCCGGGGGCAGTGCCCGCGAGCTGCTGACGATCCTGGGCGGGCTGGCCGCGGTGGTGGGCACCCAGGCCGTGAGCCGGATGTACTTCCTGCGCCGGTCGGGCCGCATCGGCCAGCGCGTGCTGCAGGAGCTGCGGCGCCGAGTGTTCCGGCACTTCCAACGGCTCGACATCGGCTTCCACGACCGCTACACCTCCGGGCGGGTGGTCAGCCGCTCGACCAACGACGTCGAGGCCATCCAGGACATGCTGGAGACCGGCTTCGACAGCCTCATCACCGCGATCCTGACGCTGTTCGGCACGGCGGTGCTGCTGGTGGTGCTCGACGTGCGGCTCGGGCTGATGTGCCTGGCGGCGTTCCCGGTGCTGGTGGCGCTGGTGTGGTGGTTCCGCGAGGAGTCGGCGAAGACCTACCGCCGGGTGCGCGAGAGCGCGGCCCTGGTGATCGTGCAGTTCGTCGAGACCATGACCGGTATCAAGGCGGTGCAGGCCTACCGCCGCGAACCGCGCAACCAGCAGATCTTCGCCGACCTCGCCGACCGCTACCGCGAGGACAACGAGCGGACGTTCCGCCTGCTCGCGGTGTTCATGCCGGGCGTCAAGCTCGTCGGCAACCTGACCACCGGCGTGGTGCTGCTCTACGGCGGCCACCGCGTGCTGCACGGCCAGATGACCATCGGCACGCTCACCGCGTTCCTGCTGTACCTGCGGATGTTCTTCGAGCCGATGCAGGAGATCTCGCAGTTCTTCAACACCTTCCAGTCGGCGGCCTCGGCGCTGGAGAAGCTGGCCGGCGTGCTGGCGCAGCGGCCCGCGATCGTCGAGCCGGCGCAGCCGCAACCGTTGCCACGGGTCCGCGGGGAGGTCCGCTTCGAGGCGGTCCGCTTCGGCTATACCCCCGACCGGCTGGTGCTGCCCGACCTCTCCCTGCACATCCCCGCCGGCCAGACCGTCGCGCTGGTCGGCACCACCGGCGCGGGCAAGACCACGATCGCCAAGCTGATCGCCCGCTTCTACGACCCCACGGCGGGCGCCGTCACGCTCGACGGGGTGGACCTGCGGCAGCTGTCCCAACAGGAGCTGCGCCGCCACGTCGTCATGGTGACCCAGGAGAACTTCATGTTCTCCGGCACGGTCGCCGACAACATCCGGTTCGGCCGGCCCGACGCCTCCGACGACGAAGTGCGCGCCGCCGCCACGGCCGTCGGCGCCGACGGTTTCATCGTCGGCCTGCCGAACGGCTACGACACCGACGTCGCCAAGCGCGGCGGCCGGCTCTCGGCCGGGCAGCGCCAGCTCATCGCCTTTGCGCGCGCCTTCCTCGCCGATCCCGCCGTGCTGATCCTCGACGAGGCGACGTCGTCGCTCGACATCCCGAGCGAGCGGCTGGTGCAGCGCGCCCTGGGCACGGTGCTCGCCGACCGCACCGCGCTGGTGATCGCGCACCGGCTCTCGACCGTCGAGATCGCCGACCGTGTGCTGGTGGCCGAGCACGGCCGCATCGTCGAGGACGGCGCGGCGCGTGACCTGATCGGCGGCGACGGCGCCTACGCCTTACTGCACGAGGCGTGGCGGCGGTCACTGGTCTGACGCGCGGGGTGCGAAACCTACGGGGACGTTCGATAAGGTCCGGGCATGACGTACTCGGGCGCGTACGGGAATCCGCAACAACAGCCGCAGCAGCAACCGGGTTACGGTGCGCCGGGATCGCAGGGCTACAACGCCCCGGCGACCGGCGGTTTCGGCGCCCAGCCGGGCTACGGGTCGGGCTACGGGTCGGGGTACGGCGCTCCGGCGGCGCCCGGCAAGGGGCTGCCGTTCTACCTGCGGATCGGTATCGCCGCGCTCGGCGTCGTCGGCTTCTTCCTGGGGTTCGCGCCGTTCGTCGAGGGCAGTATGGAAGCGAACTTCTTCGAAGCGGGCTCCGGGCTGCCCGGTTTGACGCTGGTGCTCGTGACGGGCCTGATCGCCGCGTTCGCGCTGCTACCGAAGCAGACCAACAGCGATGCGGTGATGACGGCCACCGCGCTGGCGGGATTCCTCACGCTGCTGTTCGTGATGGTGTCGCTGAGCGAAGGCTTCGACGCCGGCGTCGGGCTCATCCTCGTGCTGGTGCTCTCGTTCATCCAGCTCGCGCTGGCGGTCGTGGTCCTGCTGCTGGCCAGCGAGGTCATCAAGCCCCGCCCGCCGCAGCAGGCCTACGGCGGCTACTACGGACAACCCCCGACGGGCGGCTACCCGCAGCCACCCACCGGGGGTCCGATGCCCACCTACGGCTCGCCCTACCCGCCGCAGCAGCAGTAGGTCAGGCGCACTCCGAGCAGATCAGCCGCCCGCCCTGCTCGCTGGCCAGGTGACTGCGGTGGTGCACCAGGAAGCAGGACGAGCAGGTGAACTCGTCGCGCTGGATCGGCACCACCCGCACGGTCAGCTCCTCGTCGGAGAGATCGGCGCCGGGCAGTTCGAAGTTCTCGGCCGCGTCGTCCTCGTCGACGTCCACCGTGGCCTTGTCGTCGTCGCGGGTCACCGTCAGGGTGACCAGCGACTCGTCGCCGGTCTCGTCGGTGGTGTCACGGCGAGGAGCGTCGTAATCAACAGGCATCCGCCTGTCTCCTCTCATCAAGTTGTCTGTGCAGCAGTGCCAACGCGCGCGGGCGGTTTTTTGTGCCCGTGGCGCCACCGTCGCGAGGGTGAGAGTGCCCACCGATCGGGGAACTCCACCACGCGGTCCACCGCAAGCGATTCGGCACATCCGCGGGTGGGGAAACGGCGTGGGCGGCCACGTCACCAACCCGTCAGATCAGCGGCCGATCGAGCCGGGTGCGACGGCAGCGGGGGAGATCCTGGCTAAGGTGGCGGCCATGATTGGTGTGACCCGCAGCGGCCGTGTCCTCACCCTCGAGATGCAGCGGCCCGAGCGTCGCAACGCCCTCAACGCCGAACTCGTCGACGGCCTGCGCGAGGCGGTGGAGCAGGGCGTCGACGACGGCGTGCGCGCCATCGTCATCACCGGCCAGGGCCACGTGTTCAGCTCGGGCGCGGATCTCTCCGGCGGCGAAGGCGTCGCCGACGAGCTGCCCGACAAGGCGCGGGCACTGAACGTCGCGATCGACAAGGCACCGGTGCCGGTCATCGGGGCGATCAACGGCCCGGCGATCGGCGCCGGGGTCATCCTGTCGATGATCTTCGACCTGCGGGTCGTCGCGCCCGAGGCCTACTTCCAGTTCCCGGTCGCGAAGTACGGCATCGCGCTCGACAACTGGAGCATCCGCCGGCTGACGTCGCTGGTGGGCGCCGGCCGCGCCCGCAGCATGCTGCTGGGTGCCGAGCGGCTCACCGCCGACGCCGCGCTGCAGACCGGCATGGCCAACCGCCTCGGCACGCTGGCCGACGCCCAGGCCTGGGCGGAGGAGATCGCCGGGTACGCGCCGCTGGCGCTGCACCACGCCAAACGGGTGCTCAACGACGACGGCGCCTACGAGGAGCCGTGGCCCGAGCACCAGGAGCTGTTCGATCGGGCCTGGTCGAGTCAGGACATCGTCGAAGCTCAGGTCGCGCGCATCGAGAAGCGGCCGCCACACTTCACGGGCGCCTGACGTGTCGGCGGGGGGTGCCGTGCGCCACGCGCTGCGGATCGGGGTCGGCACCGCCGGCGTGCTCGGAGGCAGCTGGGTGCTGCGGGCGCTGCACGGGGCGCCGTCCGCGCTGGGTGCCGGCCCGCTGGCCATCCGCGAGGTGGCGGCCCGGTCGCCGCAGTACCGCGACGGCGCCTTCGTCAACCTCGAGCCGTCGTCGACGGTCGACCTGTCCCGCGAGCAGCAGCTGGCCCTGCTGCGCGAGCTGCTGCTGGACAGGTCGGCGACGCGGCCCCCGAAGCCGGTGCCGGTGGTGCAGCCCGCCGGCATCGGCGCACCGGCGGGCACGCTGGCGGCCACCTGGTACGGGCATTCCAGCGTCCTGGTGGAGGTCGACGGCTACCGGGTGCTGGCCGACCCGATCTGGAGCAAGCGGTGCTCACCGTCGGACGCGGTCGGGCCGGAGCGGCTGCACCCGGTGCCCGCCGAATTGGAGAGCCTGCCCGCGCTCGACGCCGTCGTCATCAGCCACGACCACTACGACCACCTCGACATGGCCACCGTCGAGGCGCTCGCACGCAGCCAGCGCTGCCCGTTCGTGGTGCCGCTCGGAGTCGGGGCGCACCTGCGGGAGTGGCACATCCCGGAGCACCGGATCGTCGAACTCGACTGGAACGAAAGCACATCCGTCGACGAGCTGACGCTGACCTGCACGCCGGCCCGCCACTTCTCGGGCAGGTTCCTCACCCGCAACACCACGCTGTGGGCGTCCTGGGTGGTGAGCGGTCCGGCGCACCGCGTGTTCTTCGGCGGCGACACCGGCTACACCCGCAGCTTCGCCGACATCGGCGTGGCGCACGGCCCGTTCGACCTCACGCTGCTGCCGGTCGGCGCCTACCACCCGGCCTGGCCGGATATCCACATGAACCCCGAGGAGGCGGTGCGCGCGCACCGCGACCTCACCGATACCGCTGGTGGCCTGCTCATTCCGATCCACTGGGCGACGTTCCGGCTGGCCCCGCACCCCTGGGCAGAACCCGTCGAGCGGTTGCTGGCGGCGGCCGGACCGGAACAGGTGCCGGTGGCCGTCCCCAAGCCCGGGCAGCGGGTCGAACCGACACCCGGGCGCTCGGCGGAAGAGGAGTGGTGGCGGCCCTGACCCGCTAGCGTGCTGGCTGTGAAGTCAGCCCGCGCGGTCTGCGCGCTCCTGCTCTGCACGGTGTTGGCGGCATGCGGCCCCGACGAATCCGTCCCGTCGGCGTCCCCGACCGTCTCCGACGTCCCCCCGCCCCTGGTCGCGGCGGCGCCGCTGCCCGACGACGCGGTGAACAAGGCGGTGAGCAAGCTCGACGACCTCGCCGCCGACCTCATGGCGAAATCGGGGATACCCGGTATGGCGGTGGCCGTGGTGCACGGCGGGAAAACGGTGTACAGCAAGGGTTTCGGGGTGCGCGACGTCCGCACCCGCGAGAAGGTGGATCCCGACACGGTGTTCCAGCTGGCGTCGGTGTCGAAGTCTGTCGGTGCGACGGTGGTCGCGAGCCAGGTGACGCGCAACGTCGTCGGCTGGGACACCCCGGTGGTGTCGAAGCTGCCGGGGTTCGCGCTGTCGGATCCGGTGACGACGCAGCTCGTCACGGTCGGCGACCTCTACGCGCACCGCTCCGGGCTGCCCGACCACGCCGGTGACCTGCTGGAGGACTTGGGCTACGACCGGGCCTCCATCCTCGACCGGCTGCGCCAGCTGCCGCTGGCGCCGCTGCGAACCTCCTACGCCTACACCAACTTCGGGGTGACGGCGGCTGCCGAGGCGGTGGCCGCGGCGGCGGGCACGACGTGGGAGGACCTGAGCCGGATGGCGCTCTACGAGCCGCTCGGGATGACGTCGACCAGCTCGCGGTTCGCCGACTTCGAAGCCCGGCCCAACCGCGCCGTCGGCCACATCCACCTGCGCGACCACTACGAGCCGCAATACGTGCGCAACCCCGACGCCGAGGCACCCGCCGGCGGGGTGAGCTCGTCGGTCAACGACCTCAGCCGCTGGCTGACCATGCTGCTGGGCAACGGCACGTCGGGCAACGTGCGCATCGCGACGGCGGAGGCGTTGCTGCCGGCGCTCACCCCGCAGAGCGTCTCCGACCGGGCCACCGAGCCCGCCGCCCGGTCCGGCTTCTACGGCTACGGCTTCAACGTCAGCACCACGTCGGCGAGCCGAATGTCGCTGAGCCATTCCGGCGCTTTCGAATTGGGCGCGAACTCGAACTTCGTGATCCTGCCGTCGGCGGACGTGGCGATCGTGGCGCTCACCAACGCCACACCCGCCGGCGTCCCCGAGACACTGACCGCGCAATTCGCCGACCTCGTGCAGTTCGGTGAGATCCGCGAAGACTGGTACCAGATCTACAACGGCGCCTACACGGCCATGGAGAAGCCGGTCGGCTCGCTGGTCGGCCAGCTTCGGCCCGCCAATCCGGCGCCGCCCGCGGCACTGGGGGACTATGCCGGCGTCTACGACAACCCGTACTACGGGCCGGCCACCGTCACCGAGGCGGGCGGCGCGCTGATGCTGGCGCTCGGGCCGAACCTCACAGTGCCGCTGCAACACTGGGACGGCAACGTGTTCACGTTCGGCATGGTGACCGAGAATTCGCCACCGGGTTCGATCTCCAAGGCCACGTTCGACGGCGACGCCTTGACGCTGGAGTACTTCGACGAGAACCACAACGGGGTGTTCCGCCGATGAGCGCCCGCGTGTCGAGCGATTGACCCGGCCATGACCGCCGGCCTCTCCGACGCCGAGGTCGCGCAGCGCATCGCCGACGGCCGGGGCAACGACGTCCCGACGCGGGCCGGTCGCAGCACGTCGGACATCGTGCGGGCCAACGTGTTCACCCGCATCAACGCGATCCTCGGTGTGCTGCTGGTGATCGTGGCGACCACGGGGTCGCTGATCAACGGGCTGTTCGGCCTGCTGATCGTCGCCAACAGCGGCATCGGCATCATCCAGGAGCTGCGGGCCAAGCGCACCCTCGACGCGCTGGCGA
Organism: Mycobacterium sp. MYCO198283; assembly: GCF_021213805.1. Classification (GTDB taxonomy): domain Bacteria; phylum Actinomycetota; class Actinomycetes; order Mycobacteriales; family Mycobacteriaceae; genus Mycobacterium. Next base: position 454,410 of record NZ_JAJQJI010000001.1, on the reverse strand, counting down.
TCGTCGGGCAGGCCCGCCCGACGGTGCGGCGCCGCTCGGGCACGCGGGCGCTCGCCCCGAGCGAGGTGGTGCTCGACGACGTCATCGAGCTCGGTCCGGGCGACCAAGTGGTGGTCGACGGCGAGGTGGTCGAGCACGCAAACCTGGAGGTCGACGAGTCGCTGCTGACCGGTGAGGCCGACCCCGTCGCGAAGGACACCGGCGACCCGGTGATGTCAGGCAGCTTCGTCGTGGCGGGCAGCGGCGCCTACCGGGCGACCCGGGTGGGCCGCGAGGCGTACGCCGCCGCGCTGGCCGAGGAGGCGAGCCGGTTCACGCTGGTGCAGTCGGAGCTGCGCAGCGGCATCGACGCGATCCTGCGGTTCATCACCTATCTGCTGGTGCCGGCGGGGCTGCTGATCATCTACACCCAGCTGTTCACCACCGGCGCCGGCTGGCGCGAGTCGGTGCTGCGGATGGTCGGCGCGCTGGTGCCGATGGTGCCCGAGGGTCTGGTGCTGATGACGTCGATCGCGTTCGCGGTGGGCGTCGTCCGGCTCGGCCGGCGCCAGTGCCTGGTGCAGGAGCTGCCCGCCATCGAGGGGCTGGCCCGCGTCGACGTCGTCTGCGCCGACAAGACCGGGACGCTGACCGAGACCGGGCTGCGCGTGTGCGAGCTGCGCGCACTCGACGCCGGATACGACGCCACCGCAGCGCTGGCGGCGATGGCGGCCGCCGACGACCGGCCGAACGCGAGCATGGCGGCGATCGCCGACGCGTGCGGGCCCGCGCCGGGGTGGACGCCCACCGCCACCGCCCCGTTCAAGTCCGCCACCAAGTGGAGCGGCGTGACCTTCGACGGGCACGGCAGCTGGGTGCTGGGTGCGCCGGACGTGCTGCTCGACCCGGCGTCACCGGCGGCAGCGCAGGCCGAGGCCATCGGCGCCCGCGGGCTGCGGGTGCTGCTGCTCGGTCGCTCCGACCTCCCGGTCGACGCCCCCGGCGCGCCCGGCGCCGTCACCCCGGTGGCGCTGGTGGTGCTGGAGCAGAAGGTCCGCCCCGACGCCCGCGACACGCTCGACTACTTTGCGTCACAACAGGTGTCGGTCAAGGTGATCTCCGGCGACAACGCGGTGTCGGTGGCGGCGGTGGCGGCCACGCTCGGGCTGCGCGGCGACCCGATGGACGCCCGCCGGCTGCCGGACGGCGACGCGGCGTTCGCCGACACGCTGGAATCCGCGACGGTGTTCGGCCGGGTGCGCCCGGACCAGAAGCGGTCGATGGTGCACGCCCTGCAGTCCCGCGGCCACACCGTGGCGATGACGGGCGACGGCGTCAACGACGTGCTGGCGCTGAAAGACGCCGACATCGGCGTCGCGATGGGATCGGGGAGTTCCGCGTCGCGGGCCGTGGCGCAGATCGTGTTGCTGGACAACCGGTTCGCGACGCTGCCCTACGTCGTCGGCGAGGGACGTCGCGTCATCGGCAACATCGAGCGGGTGTCGACCCTGTTCCTCACCAAGACGGTGTACTCGGTGCTGCTGGCGCTCTTCGTCGGGCTGGCGGGCCTGGCGTCGCAGGTGTTCGGGTCCGACCCGCTGCCCTATCCGTTCCAGCCGATCCACGTCACCATCGCCGCCTGGTTCACGATCGGCATCCCGGCCTTCATCCTGTCGTTGGCGCCGAACGCCGAACGCGCGCAGCCGAATTTCGTGCGGCGGGTGATGACGGCCGCGCTGCCCTCGGGTGCGGTCGTGGGCGTCGCGACGTTCGTCTCCTATCTCGCCGCCTACCAGGGGCGTGGCGCGACCGCGCAGCAGCAGCTGCAGGCCTCGACCGCGGCGCTCATCACCTTGCTGGTGGCGGCGGTGTGGGTGTTGGCCGTCGTCGCGCGGCCCTACCAGTGGTGGCGGGTGGCGCTGGTCGCGGCGTCGGCGCTGGCCTACGTCGTCCTGTTCACCCTTCCGCTCGCGCAGCGCACGTTCCTGCTGGACCCGTCGGATCCGGTGATCACCGGTCGGGCGCTGCTGATCGGCGTGGCCGCCGCGGCGGTCATCGAGGTGCTGTGGTGGGTGCAGGGCGCCGTGCTCGGCGAGCGCCGGCGGTTGTGGCGGGCCGCCTGAATCGTGAGAATGGGCAACCATGAGCTTCCTCAACAAGGCGAAGGACTGGCTGCGGAAGAACCCCGACAAGGCCAACAGCGCAATCGAGAAGGTCGGTGACCTGGTCGACAAGCGCACCCAGGGCAAGTACGCGCAGCACGTCGACAAGGTGCAGGACGCCGCGCGCAAGAACCTCGGCAACGACACGCAGGTGCCGCAGCCGAACAACCCGCTGACCCCGCCCGGGCAGCCGCCCGCCCCGCCGACGGCGCCGCCCACGTCGTAGATGGCGAAGATCTCGGTATCCGTCGACGTCCCGCTGCCGCCGGAGCAGGCGTGGGAGGCCGCATCGGACCTCAAGCGCTACAAGGAGTGGCTGACGATCCACCGGGTGTGGCGGAGCACGCTGCCCGACACCCTCGACAAGGGCACGGTCATCGAGTCGATCGTCGAGGTCAAAGGCATGCTGAACCGCGTCAGGTGGACCATCGTGCACTTCAAGCCGCCGGAGGCCATGACGCTCAACGGCGACGGGCGCGGTGGGGTCAAGATCAAGCTGATCGGGAAGGTCAAGCCGGCGCCCACCGGCTCCACCGTGCAGTTCGACATCCATCTGGGCGGGCCCGCGCTCTTCGGCCCGATCGGCCACCTGGTGGCGGCTGCGCTCAAGGGCGACATCGCCGAGTCCCTGCAGAACTTCAAGGCGGTGTTCGCGCCCGCGGCCTGACGCCGAGGACACCGTTCTTGCCGCGGTTTGCCTGATTCACGCCGCCAACCGTGTCTCGGCGCCCGGGTTTGCGGGCGCGGCCGCTGGGAACCCCGCGGCGGTGAAATCGACTGAGCGATTGCGGCCGAGCGCCGGGCACCCGCGCCGCGCCGGGCGCAGCCTGGCCGGTTACCTGCTCATGCCCAGGCCGAAAGACCTGGTCAAGGGTTGGCTGATCCCGGTCACGTTCGGGTGCGGGCTGCTGAGCGTCGGGGAGGTCTCCGGCACCGCGCTGCTGCGGGCGGTTGTGGTGTGGATCGCCGTGGAGTTGCTGATCTACCCGGCGCGCTACCAGTGGAACGACATCCGGGGGTTCGCGGCGGATCAACGCCACCCGGCGGCGCGGGAACGGGGCCGGCTGCCGGCGAGGTCGGCCGACGGGCGCGGCTCGCTCGCGGCCAGCTGGCTGGTGATCGCCGCGCGACTGACGTTGACCGGGTTGCTGGTGGTGATGTTCCCGGCCCTGCAGCTGGCGGGCATCCTCGCCTTCGCGGCTGTCGGTGTCCTCGCGGTCGCCGTCGCCTACGAGACGCTGCGGTCGACGGCGACCGGCCGTAGCGGCGCACCCGCAGCACCGGTGTCGCCCGGCGTGGCCTTGCTGTGGGTGACGGTGGGCGCCGGCTACGCGGTGCGCGGGCTGACGGGGCTGGCGCTGGCGGTCGACCTGCCCGCCCGTCCCGCGCTGGCCGTCGCGGCCGCGATCACCCTGTGGGCCTTCGGCATCGCGTTCGTCACCAGCCGGTGGGCGGTAGAGGTGACGGCGTTCGCCACGGTGCGCGACGGCCGCCTGTCGTGGCGGGCCCGTGCCGATCACGCGCGCGAGCACCTGCTGGCGCTGGTGCGCTGGCTGCCCCCGCATCCGTCGCCGGACGGCGACCTGCGCGACTGGGCGCCGCTGCAGCGGCCCACGGCGCCGAGTGCCCCCTGGAACGCCGCAACGCTCGTCGCCGGAGCGGCCGCCGCCGTGACGGGGCGACTGCTGTGCGGTCCGTGCCCGCCGGCCGAGGCGATCGCTGCGGTCGCCGTCGGCGTGGTGACCACCGCGCTCCTGGTCGCCGGCGGCCGGCGGCGCACCGGGTGGCTGGCGGCGGGCGTGGCGGCGCTGCTGGCGGTCCTGTGGCTGGGCGGTGCTCCGCGACCGCTGCTGGGCGTGGTGCCGTGGCTGCTGCTGGCGGGCGCCTACCTCTACTTCGTCGGCTGCACGCCGCGCCGGCTGGCGCGGTAGCCGATGGCCCAGCACCCGCCTCTCGCGGACGAGCTGGCCGCCGTCGCCAGGGCGGCCGCAGCGGCCGGCGCGCAGGTCGCCATGGCGTGGCGCCGGCGGGCGTCGTCGCTCCGCATCGAGCAGAAGACCGGCCCGCGTGATCTGGTCAGCCGCGCGGACCGCGACGCCGAAGAGGCCATTCGCGCGGTGCTGGCGGAGCTGCGGCCCACAGACGGCGTACTCGGCGAGGAAGGCGGCACCACGGCCGGGACGTCGGCCGTGCAGTGGGCAGTCGACCCCATCGACGGGACGACCAACTACCTCTACGGCCGCAGCGACTGGGCGGTGAGCGTCGCCGCCGTCCGGTCCGCGGACCGGACGGTGCTGGCCGGCGCCGTCGCCGAACCGATGCTCGACCGCATGACCGTGGCCGCGGCGGGCGGAGGAACGTTCAGCGGCGAGCACCGCACGGCGGCCGAGACGCGGCGGCCGGTTTCGGAGTCGCTGGTGGAGGTCAACTTCGGCCGCGACGATCAGCGCGGGCTGGCGGGCGCGATGGTCGCGGCCCTGGTGCCGCGGGTGCGCGACGTGCGCCGCGGCGGCAGTGCGGCGTGCGCCCTCGCGCAGCTGGCGACCGGCCGCGTCGACGCGGTGTGGGCGCCCGGGCTGCAACCGTGGGACTGCGCCGCGGGCGTCCTGCTGGTCAGCGAAGCCGGCGGGACGGTCGGCGACCTGAGCGGCCCGACGCCCGGAACGTGGCCGGCCGGCGGGGACGTGTTGGCCGCCGGTCCGCAGCTGTGGGCGTCGCTGCGTCAGGTGCTGCAGCCGATTTACCAGGTTTGAATCGACCGGTCGCAGGTACCCCCGACCAGCGTTCAGCACTAGCGCCCGTCCATCGGGACGCCAGTGAACAGCGGCGCTCCCGTTGTCTTGACCTCCAGGAGCGCTGCCCCCGTTGTCTCGATTCTCACCCTCTGCCGGTAACCCGCTGTCCGAGGAGACCCTGCATCTGCTCGCGGATCGAATGGCGGTGCCCACCTACGATCGGACGGCGCTCGTCCCGGCGATCGTCCACATCGGCGTCGGCGGATTCCACCGAGCCCACCAGGGGATGTACTACGACGACCTCGCGAGGCGCGGCAGCGCCGAACGCTGGGGAGTCGTCGGCGTCGGTCTGCACCGACCGGAGATGAAGGAGGTCATGGCCGCACAGGACTGCCTCTACACCGTCGTCGAGCGAGGTCCGGAGACCGACAGCGCCCGGGTGGTCGGTGCCATGTGCCGCTACCTGTACGCCCCGGACGCGCCGGCGGAGGTCCACGCCGCCCTCGCCGACCCCCGAACCCGCATCGTCAGCCTCACGATCACCGCTGACGGCTACTGCCTCGACCCCGCGACCGGCACGTTCGACCCGCAGCGGGCGTCGGTGAAAGCGCAGCAGGTCGGTGTCGGCGAAGCCTGCTCCACCTGGGCGCTGCTGTGCGCAGCGCTCGACGAACGGCGACGAGCGGGCACGCCGCCGTTCACGGTGATGTCGTGCGACAACGTCCCCGGCAGCGGTGCTGCGGCGCGCGAGGCGCTGGTGTCCTTCGCGGCGCTGCACGATCCGGAGCTGTCGCGGTGGATCGACCGCTGCGTGACGTTCCCGTCCACGATGGTGGACCGGATCACACCGAAGACCTCGCCGGAGCAACGCGACGAGATCGAGCAGCAGTTCGGCGTCGCCGACAGGTGGCCGGTGTTGACGGAACCGTTCACCCAGTGGGTGATCGAGGACGACTTCTGCAACGGCCGGCCACCGTGGGAGGACGTGGGCGTGGAGATGGTTGCCGACGTCGCGGGGTACAAGCTGATCAAGACGCGCCTGCTGAACGGCATCCACTGTGCCGTCTCCTATGTCGGCATCCTCGCCGGCTACCGGGTGCTCAACGAGGCGATGGCGGATCCGTCGATCCACCGCTACGTGCGGCAGCTGATGTCGGAGGAGATCGCCCCGCTCCTTCCCACGGTAACCGGGTGGGACGTCACCGAGTACTGCGCAACTACCATGACGCGCCTGACGAATCCGCGGATGAGCGACGAGCTGTCCCGGCTGGCCGCCCGCGGCTCGACGAAGATGCCGTCCTACCTGCTGCCGTCGCTGACCGAGGCACGGTCCCGGCGACGGCCGCACCGGCTGCTCACGTTGGCGGTGGCGGCGTGGCTGCGCTACCTGCGAGGGTATGACGCGCACGGCAACCCGCTCGACGTCCAAGACCCGCGCGCCGAGCAGCTGTGCCCGCTGGCCGAGCGCGGCCAGCGGAACCCGAAGCCGCTGCTGGCGCTGCGCGACATCTTCGGCGACCTCACCTCCGACGACGACTTCGCCGAGACGGTGGCGGCGATGCTGACCGACATCGACCGGTTCGGCATGGCCGAAGTACTCCGCCGCCACACCGACGATGTCCTCACCACCGTGGCGTGATCACCGTCCGACCGCGAGAACCAGGAGAACCCGTGCACCACTTCCGCGACATCGACCTGTCGGACCTCAAGGTCCTGCTGTGCGACGCCGACGGCAACCTGTTCCCGTCCGAGGAGCCGGCGTTCGAGGCCTCCGTCGGGGTCACCAACCGCTTCCTGCAGCGGTTCGGGCTGGCCGGGGATCGCACCGCTGAGGGGCTCCGCAACGGGACGACCGGGAAGAACTTCCGCAGCACCGCTATGGACCTGGTGATCGCGGGCGGCGTACCGGTGGAGCGGGCGCTGGCGGCGGGACGCCCGGACGCCGTGATCGCCGATGACGAGGAGCTCGCGGGCGGGCGCGCGCTCTGCGCGGCGGAACTGGAGGAGTGGGTGGCGCGCGAGCGCGACGCGGTCACCGACCATCTCGGCAGCGCCCTCGCGCCGGATCCGGAGGTGTCCGGACCGCTGCGGGTGCTGGGTAGCCGCTTCCGGCTGATCGCCGTCAGCTCGAGCGCGACGAAGCGGCTGGCGGCGTGCTTCACGGCCGCCGGGCTCGATGCGCTCATCCCGCCGGAGGTTCGCTTCAGCGCCGAGGATTCGCTGCCCCGTCCGACCAGCAAGCCCGACCCGGCCATCTACCGGGAGGCGCAGCGGGTGATGGGGCTGCGCTGCGAGGAGGGGTTGGCGATCGAGGATTCGGTGCCGGGAGCGCTGTCGGCGGCCGGCGCCGGTTTCCCGACCGTCGGCAACGTGATGTTCGTGCCACCCGCAGAGCGCGCCGACCGCACCGCGCAGCTGCGCGCGGCCGGGGCGTGCGCGGTCGTCGAATCGTGGTGGGAGCTGCAGGATTTGCTGGTCCGGTGACCGCTCAGCTCAGCTGCCGGCCCAGCTCGGGCAGCGACTGGCGCGCGAAGCCGCGCCACAGCCGCACGAACACCGGCATCGCGAGCCGCGCCGCGGCGTTGCGGGGGTGGATCGACCACTGCCACGTGACGCGGGTTCCGCTGTCGGCGGTGTCGAAGCGCCACTCACCGTCGACCCGGGCGATCAGCGCCGCCATCGGGCCCGTGACGTCAGTGCGTGTAGCCGACGGCGTGCGGCGGCCGAACAGCGTCGGTAGGTCCCTCACACCCGCGCGCGGAGCTCCCGGCGCAGCACCTTGCCGTAGCTGTTCTTCGGCAGCTCGTCGACGTACACGTAGCGCTTGGGCCGCTTGAATCGGGCGATCCGCTCCAGCAGGTGCGCGTCGAGCTCCGCGGCGGAGGCCGTCCCCACGATGTAGGCGACCACCACCTCGCCCCACTCCTCGTCGGGCGCTCCCACCACGCACGCCTCCACGACGCCCGGGTGGGTAACGAGCACCTCCTCCACCTCGCGCGGATAGATGTTGCTGCCGCCGCTGATGACGACGTCCTTCGACCGGTCGCGCAGCGTGAGGTAGCCGCGCTCGTCGAAGGACCCCATGTCGCCGGTGCGCAGCCAGCCGTCGACCAGCGTGGCGGCGGTCGCGTCGGGGTTGCGCCAGTAGCCGGCCATGACGACGTCCCCGCGGCAGACGATCTCGCCGATCTCGCCGGTGTCCGCGATCGAGCCGTCCGCCCGCTGCACCGCGACGTCGACGCCCGAGCGGGCATACCCCACCGAGCCGAGGACGGCGTCATCGGCGTCTACGTGGTCGGCCCGGCGCAGCCCGGTGATCGTCATCGGCGCCTCACCCTGGCCGTAGAGCTGCACGAACACCGGCCCGAACGCGGCGAGCGCCTTTTTGAGGCTGTCGACGTACATCGGGCCGCCGCCGTAGACGATCGTGCGCAGCTGCGCCGGCCGCGGCCGTCCGGTGCGCACCAGCCGCGCCACCATCGTCGGCGCGAGGAAGGCGCTGCAGCCGGGATGGTGCTCGCACAGGTCGAGGAACTCGTCGGGCTCGAATGCCGCCGACGCCGGGATCACCTGCCGGGCGCCGCGCAGCACGTAGGGCGGGATGTAGAGCCCGGAGCCGTGCGACATCGGTGCGCCGTGCACCAGGCTGCAGTGCTCGTCGGGCGCGTCGAAGTCCGCGAGGTGCGCCACCGTCATCGCCATCAGGTTGCGGTGGCTCAGCATCGCGCCCTTCGACTTCCCGGTGGTGCCGCTGGTGTAGAACAGCCACGCCAACGCCGCCGGGTCGGTGGTTCGCGGCGGCGGTGCCGGCGGTGACGCCAGCCGGGCCGAATATGCCTGTGTCGCAACGGTGTCCACCGGCGCGCGCGTCACCGACGACAGCCCGGGCGCCAGCTTCGGCGACGCGAAGACCTGCGCGACGTCGGCGTCGTCGAGGAGCTGCGCCATCTCCCGGGGATGCAGCTTGAAGTTGACCGGGACGACGACGCATTCGGCCGCCCACGCCGCGAACATCAGCTCGACGATCTCGGGCCGGTTCTCGCTGGCGATGGCGATCCGCGCGCCGGCGCCCAGCGACTGCAGCGACCCGGCCAGCCGCAGGGCCCGGTCGCGCAGCTGCGCCCAGGTGTGCAGTTGCCGCTCGCCGGAGAACACCGCACCGCGGTCGCCGAACCGCGACGCGGCCTGGTCGAGCAGCGCGAAGAGGTTCACGGGCGCCCAACCCATTCGGACGTCAGCGCGAACTCGGACAGGTACTTGGTCGAGCTCCACCCGCCGTCGACGACGATGGTCTGCCCGTTGATGAACTCCGCGCCCGGCGAGCAGAGGAACGCCACCGTGGCGGCGATGTCGGCGACGGTGCCGAGCCGCTGGTGCGGGGTCATCTCGGTGTTGATCTTGCGGAACCGCTCGTCTTCGAGCCGGGTCGCGACCATCGGCGTCAGCGTCACCCCGGGGGCGACGGCGTTGCACCGGATGCCGGCGGCCCCGTACTGGCAGGCGATGTGCATGGTCAGCGCCGTCAGCCCGCCCTTGGCGGCCGAGTAGGCGCCGCCCCGCAGCCCGCCGACGACCGCGAACGTCGACGTGACGTTGATGATCGCCGAGCCGGGCGCCAGGTGCGGCAACACGTCGCGGGTCAGCCGGAACGGTGCTCGCAGCATCAGCCCGAGGAAGTGGTCGAGCGACGCGTCGTCGGTCTCCCCGAGCGGCTTCGGGCTGCCGACGCCGGCGTTGTTGATCAGGTAGTCGATGCGGCCCCACCGCGACATCGCGGCGTCGACGATCCGGGCGGGCGCGTCGTCGGCCGTGAGGTCGACGGCCACGGTGGCCACGCGCTCGGGATCTCCGATCGCGGCTTCCAGCTCGGCGAGCCGGCCGGTGTCGCGGCCGGTCCCCAGGACCGCCATGCCGGCCTCGGCGAGCATGGTCGCGCAGCCGAATCCGATGCCGCTGCTCGCCCCGGTGACGATCGCTACCTGCATGTCATGTCTCCCGTCATCCCGTCGCTTCGCTCGCCCGGGTTCCTTTCACCAGCACGTCCCGGATCCGGTGTTTGAGCACCTTGCCGGCGTCGTTCTTCGGCAGCGAATCCCAGACCTCGACGCGTTCGGGCACCTTGAACGTCGCGACGCCGCGCTCGGCCAGGTGCGCCCGCATCGCGGCGACGTCCGGGCCGGGTGCGCCCGGCGCGGGGACGACCACCGCGCATGCGCGCTCGCCGGTGCGCGCGTCGGGCACGCCGACCACCGCGACCTCGGCGATACCGAGCTCGCCGACGAGCAGGTCCTCGACCTCCTTGGGCGAGATGTTCTCCCCGTTGCGGATGATGATGTCCTTCGCGCGGCCGGTGACGACGAGATAGTCGCCGTCCACCCAGCGGCCGAGGTCGCCGGTGCGGAAGAACCCGTGCTCGTCGAACGCGGCGAGGTTGTCCTCGTCTTGGGCGTAGCGCCGCAGCATCTGCGGTCCGCGCGCCCGGATCTCGCCGTCGACGATGCGGATCTCGGCGACACCGGGTCGGCCGTCGGTGTCGGCGGCGTGCGGGTCGCCGCGGCGGTCGGTGACGCCCACGGTGGTGACGGGCACCTCGGTCGAGCCGTACACCCGCGTCACGATGGCGCGCTCGAACGCCGCGGTGGCGCGGCGGATCAGCGACGGCGACACCGACGCGCCCCCGCAGATGAACACCTTCAGGTCGGGCAGCCGCGTGCCCGCCGCGGTGGTCGCGGCGAGCAGGCCGTCGAGGAACGGGGTGGCGCCGGCCATGTGGGTGCAGCGGTGCCGCGTCATGAGCTCGACCGCGGCGGCCGGCTCCCACCGGTCCATCAAGACCGCGGTGGTGCCCAGCAGCAGCGGGCACTCGAAGGCGTAGATCGACCCGCCGATGTGGGCGATCGGCGACGGCACGCAGAACGCGTCGCCGGCCGCGACGTGCCAGTGCTCACCGAGCTGCGCGATCAGCGCGCCGATCGAATCATGGCTGTGGAGAACGCCTTTCGGCCGGCCGGTGGTGCCGGAGGTGTACATGAGCATCCGGACGGCCGCCGGGTCGAGCCGCGGCAGCGCCCGCTGCCGGTGCGAGGCGCCGAGCGAGCCGAACCCCAGGTGCGGACCGGGGTCGCCGCGCACCACCACCACCTCCGGCGGCGAGTCCAGCTCGGCGACCACGCGGCTGAGCATCGCGGCGTAGTCGTGGCCGCGGAACGCGGCGGGGATGACGATCAGCCGCACCGACGCGTCGTCGAGGATGAACCGCAGCTCGTGGTCGCGCAACGACGGCAGGATCGGGTTCACCACCATCCCGGCGAGGGTCGCGCCCAGGTAGAACTCCGCCGCCTCGTGCCAGTTCGGCAGCATGAACGCGACGACGCTGCCCACCGGCATCCGCGCCAGCAGCGCGTGCGCCACGTCGCAGGCCCGCCGGTGCAGCGTCGCGCAGTCCAGCCGGACGTCACCGTCGACGACGAGCGTCCGGTCGGGGGTGTCGCGGGCAGCGGCGTGCAGCGCCTCGCTCAGCAGGACGGACACGGTCAGCTCCGCACCCGCCGCATGGTCATCGAGTAGCGGTAGCGCGCCGACGGATGGGTGTTGACGGTGACCTGTGCGATGTCGCCCTCGGAGGTGACGTAGGTGCGGCGCATCGCCAGCGCGGCGCTGCCGTCCGCGGCGTGCAGCCGTTCGGCCAGCTCACCGTCGAGCAGCACGGCGCCGATCTCCTGGCGCACCTCGACGACGCTGATCCCGAACATGTCCTCGATCAGCGGGAAGATCGGCCCGGTGTGGCGCGGCAGCAGCCGCCCGACCGCGGCGAACGCCCGGTTGAGGTAGTACTCGGTGCGGCACACCGGCGCGTCGGCGTCGGCCATCCGCCGGTAGCCCCGCACCGCCAGCCATTCCGAACCCACCCGCAGCCCGGTGCGCTCAGCCAGCTCGGCGTCGACGGTGACCATCGCGTGGGTCTCGATCTCGAACCGCGCACCCGTCGCGAACGCCAGCAGGTCGTCGATCGACACCACGTCGTGGGCGTAGGAATTGGTGGTCGGCCGGGGCACCACCGTGGTGCCCGCCCGCGGCTTGGAGGTGACCAGGCCGTCGTCGCGCAGCCGGCGCAGCGCCTCGCGGACGGTGTAGCGGCTGACGGTGAAGCGTTCGCAGAGTTCGTGTTCGGTCGGCAGCTGCGAGCCCACCGGGTAGACCCCGTCGACGATGTCCTTGCGGAGTTCCCGCGCCACCTGCAGATACCGGTGGTCGGTGGGCGTGACGGTCACGGGCGGGCGGTGTCGCGGCGCAGGGCCAGCACGCTGCCGTCGCCGTCGGCGGCGACGTAGAGCGTGCCGTCGGGTCCGGCGGCGATGCCGGCGAACGGGCCCTGGGGACCGGAGAACGGCGGCATGCCGAGCAGCGGCTTGGGTTCCACGCCCGGCGGCGGGCCGATGGGCAGGCCGGCGGCGATGGTCTCGCGCGTTCCGGCCGACAGCGACACCCGCAGCACTTCGCGGGAGCCCGCGTCCACGACGAACAGCTCGTCGCCGCGGACCAGGATCCCCTGCGGCCGCTCCAACCCGTCGACGATCGGCTCGGGCGCCGCGCCGGCGAGCGACACCACGCGCCCGGCGCCCGACTCGGCGACCAGCGCCGCGCCGTCGGGACCGAACGCGACACCGACCGGATCGGCCAGCCCGGACGCGAGCGTCGTGACCTCCCCGGCGCCGCCCAGCGCGTGCACCCGGCCGGTGCCCAGTTCGGCGAACACCACCTCGCCGCGCGGCCCGACGTCGATGCCGTACAGCTGGTCGAAACCCGTTGCCAGGAAGTCGCTCTCGGCGGCGGCGGGCCGGTAGCGCGCGATCTGGCCGCCCGAGGTGGCCACCAGGAACTCGCCCGGGCCCGACGCCACCACGCCGCGCACGAAGCCGGGATAGCCGGGGGAGAACAGCATGCCGACGGTCTGCAGCGATCCGTCGGCGGCCAGCCGGTAGAAGTACGTGCCGTCGGCGACGTACACCGCGCCGTCGTCGCCGACCGTCAGGTCCAGCGGCCAGTTCAACCCGCCCGGCAGCGTCGTGCGGGTTTCGCCCGGGGCGACGATCTCGGTGATCTGGCCGGTGAAGTTGGAGACGAACAGCCGGCCGTCCGCGATCGTGAGGTTGTCCAGCCCGGGCGTCAGCTGCGCCAGCACGGTCTGCTCGCCGGAGCGCGGGTCGATCCGCAGCACCTGACCGGTGGCCACCTGCGTCGACACGATGAACCCGTCGGCGTCGAACTTCACGGAGTCGGGGACGCCCAGGCCGGTGGCGACCGTTTCGGGGGCGCCGGGCGCGTCGGGGTCGATCCGCCAGATCTCGTTGGCGCCCATCACCGGGAAATAGAGCAACCCGTCGGGCCCGACCTCCATGGCATTCGGCGACGGCACGTTCTCCAGCAGCACCCGCGGCTCCCCGCCGTCGAGCGGCAGCTCGAGCAGCCGGCCGCCCTCGCGGCACTCGCCGATCAGCAGCCGGCCGTTGTGGAAGGTGATGCCGTTGGCCGAGGGCACGTCGCCGCGCAGCACGCGGGTGTGGCCGCTGCGGTCACGCACGCTGACCCGGCCGTCCATGACCTCGGTCGCGTAGAGGTCGCCGCGCGGGTCGAAGGCCACGTCGTCGGGCGCGACGATGTCACCGCCCTTCGGGCTGATGGTCTCCAGCGCGCCGGTGTCGATGTCGAGCGCGGTGATCTGGCTGCCGGTCACCTGCGCGACGTAGACGCGGCCGTCGGGGCCGGTGCGCAGCCCGTTGGCGCCGAACAGCCGGCTCGGCGGCGTCAGGCGCCGAAGGGTCCACCCGTCGGCGGTGCGCGGCGAGACGGGGAGCGGATACCGGCTGGGGGGCGGCGCGGCGAAGGCGGTGTCGGTGGCCACCCGCGGGACGATAGCAACGGCTCTTGGTCCAGACAATAAGTTTGGCCGAAACGCTGCAGCCTCTTGACTGCGCTGCAAGCATTGAGAATCATGCTCTCCAATACCTGCACATCGTAATCATGTCCGGACAAATAGCGGGTTGTCGGCGCAGGCCGGCGCCTCGCGCGGGGCGCTGCGGCGCCGCTTGAGCAGAAAGCAGACCGTGGCCGTCAAGGTTTTCGAGCGCATCCTGGCGCTGTTCGAGGCGGAGGGCATCAACACGCTCTTCGGCATCCCGGATCCGAACTTCGTGCACATGTTCCACGCCGCCGAGGACCGCGGGTGGACGGTCGTGGCGCCGCACCACGAGGAGTCTGCGGGCTTCATGGCCGAAGCGGTCTCGCGGATGACGGGCCGGCCCGGCCTGGCCATCGGCACCCTGGGCCCCGGCCTGGCGAACCTCGCGGGCGCCATCATGTGCGCCAAGGTCGAGAACTCGCCGGTCATCTTCCTGGGCGGCCAGCGCGCCCGCATCACCGAACAGCGGGTGCGCCGCGGCCGCATCCAATTCGTGAGCCAGGCGCCGCTGCTCGCCCCGTCGGTCAAGTACTCGGCGAGCATCGAGTACGCCGACCAGACCGACGAGATCGTGCGCCACGCGCTGCGCGTCGTACAGACCGGCACCCCCGGCCCGGCCTACATCGAGTACCCGTCGCACGTCATCCTCGAAGACCTCGACGTGCCCGATCCGCTGCCGCCGGCCGACTACCGGCTGGTGAACCAGGGCGCCAGCGCCCAAAGCATCGAAAAGGCCGTCGATCTCGTCCGCAAGGCCGAGCGACCGATCCTGTTGGTCGGCCACGCCGTGCACACCAACCGCGCCGGCGAGTCGGTCGAGGCGCTCGCGACCCTGATGAACTGCCCGGTGATCCAGACCTCGGGCGGCACCTCGTTCATCAAAGGCCTGGAGGACCGCACCTTCCCGTACGGGTTCTCGCCGTCGGCGGTCGACGCGGTGGTCACCTCCGACCTCGTGATCGCGATCGGCACCGAGCTCGGTGAGCCCGTCCACTACGGCCGCGGCCGGCACTGGCTGGCGGGCGAGGCCAACCGCAAGTGGATCAGCGTCGAGCTCGACCCCGCCGCCATCGGCGTGAACCGCCGCATCGACGTCCCGCTGGTCGGCGACCTGCGGGCGATCGTGCCGCAGCTGGTCGACGCCTTGAAGGACTCACCGCGCCAGGCCGGTCCGGACCTGCAGCGCTGGATCGACGAGGACGCCGCCCGCATCGCGAAGCTCGCCGAGGACGCGCCGGCCACCACGCCGGTGCACACCGCGCAGTTCGTCGTCGAGGCTACGAAGGCGTTTCCTGAGGACGGCATCATGGTCCGCGACGGCGGCGCCACGGTCATCTTCCAGTGGACCTACTCGCAGGCCAAGCCGCACGACGTCATCTGGAACCAGAATTTCGGGCACATCGGCACCGGCCTGCCGTACGCGGTCGGCGCGTCGGTGGCCGACGGCGGGAAGCGGCCGGTGATGCTGCTGACCAGCGATTCGTCGTTCCTGTTCGCGATCGCCGAGCTGGAGACCGCGGCCCGGCTGAACCTGCCGCTGGTGTGCGTGGTGGGCGTCGACCACCAATGGGGTCTGGAGGTCGGCGTCTACAAGCGCACGTTCGGGCAGGGCTCGAAGGAGACCGGCGTGCACTGGAGCAAGGACGTCCGGTTCGACACGATCGCGGCGGGCTTCGGCTGCTACGGCGAGTACGTGGAGCGCGGCGAGGACATCGGCCCCGCCATCGAAAGGGCTTATGCCAGCGGCAAAGTCGGCGTCATCCATGTGCCGATCGACCCAAAGGTGAACTCTGAGGAGATGCCGAGCTACGACGAGTTCCGCACCTGGTACGCGGAGGGGACGCAATGACACGCACCTGCGAGAAGTTCTACATCGACGGTGCCTGGGTCGATCCGGTCGAGCCGCGCGCCGCCGACGTCGAGAACCCCGCGACGGAGCAGGTGTGCGGCCGGATCTCGATCGGTTCGGCCGCCGACGTGGACGCAGCCGTCGCGGCCGCCCGCCGCGCGTTCGCCGCGTGGTCGCAGACCAGCCGCGAGCAACGGCTGGACCTGCTGGACCGCATCCTCGCCGAGTACCAGGCGCGGGCCGGCGATCTCGCCGCGGCGATCACCGCGGAGATGGGCGCCCCGGCCGCGCTGGCGGGCGGTGCGCAGGTCGGTCTCGGGGTCGGTCATCTCACCACGGCCATCGAGCACCTGAAGCGGTTCACCTTCACCGAGGATCGCGGCGCCACCCGCATCGTGCGCGAGCCGATCGGCGTCTGCGGTCTCATCACCCCGTGGAACTGGCCGATGAACCAGGTCGCCGTCAAGGTGTTCCCGGCGCTGGCCACGGGCTGCACCATGGTGCTCAAACCGTCGGAGGTGGCGCCGTTCTCGGCCACCATCTTCGCCGAGGCGCTCGATGCGGCCGGCGTCCCCGCCGGCGTGTTCAATCTGGTGCACGGCGACGGCCCCGGTGTCGGGGCGGCCCTGGCGGCGCACCCGGACGTCGACATGATCTCGTTCACCGGCTCCACCCGCGCCGGTGTGGAGATCGCCCGCACCGCCGCACCGACGGTCAAGCGGGTCTGCCAGGAACTCGGCGGCAAGAGCGCGAACATCGTGCTCGACGACGCGGCGTTCGCCGACCATGTGAGCGGCGGGGTCGCGACGCTGATGAGCAACTCCGGCCAGTCCTGCAGCGCGCCGTCGCGCATGCTGGTGCCGGCCGCGCGCCTGGCCGAGGCCGGTGAGATCGCCGCGGCGGCAGCGCAATCCGTCACCGTCGGCGATCCGACCACCGACGTGACCATCGGCCCGGTGGTGTCCGGTGCGCAGTACGAGAAGATCCAGGCGCTCATCCGCAAGGGCATCGAGGAGGGCGCCACGGTGGTCGCCGGCGGGCTCGGCCGGCCCGACGGGCTCGACGTCGGCTGGTACGTCAAGCCGACGGTGTTCACCGACGTCACCAACGACATGACCATCGCCCGCGAGGAGATCTTCGGGCCGGTGCTCTGCATCCTCGGCTACGACGACCTCGACCACGCGGTCGAGATCGCCAACGACACCGACTACGGCCTGGCCGGCTACGTCGCCGGCACCGACCTGGAGCAGGCCCGCGCGGTCGCCGGCCGCATCCGCGCCGGCTGGGTCGCCATCAACGACGGGTTCGACCTCAACGCCGCGTTCGGCGGCTACAAGCGCAGCGGCAACGGCCGGGAGTGGTCCGACTTCGGGTTCGCCGAGTACCTCGAGATCAAGTCCATCCTGAACTACACGCCGGGGACATGACGGACCTGATCGATCTTTCCGGCCGCGCGGTCGTGGTCTCGGGCGCCGGCGGCGGCGGTATCGGCACCGCGGTCACCGCGCTGGCCGCCCGGGCCGGCGCCACCGTGATCGCGGTCAGCCGGCGGCCCGAGAACCTCGACGAGCACGTCGGGCCGCTGGTACGCGACGGCCTGCCCGTCGTCCCGGTCGCCGCCGACGCCGCCACCGACGACGGCATCGCGACCGTCGTGGACGCGCTGCGGGCCGCCGGTGCGGTGCCCTACGGCCTGGTGAACGTGGCGGGCGGCGCGGCGCCGGCGACCTGGATGCCCGCGACGCGGGTGACGCGCGAGGACTGGCGGTCGCTGTTCGCCGCGAACCTCGAGACCGCGTTCTTCATGAGCCAGGCCGTCGCCCGCGAGATCCGCGCCGCCGGTGGCCCGGGCTCCATCGTGTCGGTGTCGTCGATCAGCGGGATGAACACCGCGCCGTTCCACATCGCCTACGGCACGGCGAAGGCCGCGGTCGTCGCGATGACGCGCACCCTGGCCGTCGAGCTCGCGCTCGCGGGTATCCGCGTGAACGCCGTGGCGCCCGGTGTCACCGAGACGGCGGCCTCGGCCACCTACGTCGACCCCGACCCCGAGCGCGACCGCACGGCCATCGCCATGGGCCGTCGCGGCACCCCGGCCGAGCAGGCGGGCGCCATCCTGTTCCTGCTGTCGGACCTGGCGTCATACATCACCGGCCAGACCCTGCTGGTCGACGGCGGGCTGAACCTCAAGTGGAGCCACCTGGCGGCCGACCACACGTCGCTCTTCCTGAAAGACCAGAGCTTCCGCGAACGCATCACGCAGCCATGAAGGGGGACAGTGATGACTGAACTGGACAACCGACCCGACGTCGAACCCGCACCGCCCGAGGAACTCTCGGAGCCCATGACCATCGGCGTCGACGCCTACATCTCGCCGGAGTACGCCCGCGCCGAGCGGGACCGGCTGTGGCGCAAGGTGTGGCAGCAGGTGGGCCGGGTCGAAGAGCTGCCGGAGGTGGGCAGCTACCTCACCTACGACATCCTCGACGACTCGATCATCGTCGTCCGCACCGGCGCGGACACGTTCGCCGCGCACCACAACGTGTGCATGCACCGCGGGCGCAAGCTCGTCGACACCCCCGAGGGCGCCAAGTACGCGACCGGCCGGGCGCGGAAGTCGTTCGTGTGCGGTTTCCACGGCTGGACCTACGGGCTCGACGGCAGCTGCACCCACATCCGCGAACGAGACGACTGGCAGGGCGCGCTGACGCCGGAGAACACCCGGCTGCGGTCCGTGCAGGTCGACACCTGGGGCGGCTGGCTGTTCATCAACATGGATCCCGACGCCGAACCGCTCGCCGACTACCTCTTTCCCGCCGCGAAGATCCTCGACCCGTTCGGCCTGGACAACATGCGCTACAAGTGGCGCAAATGGCTCTACTTCGACTGCAACTGGAAGGTCGCGCTCGAAGCGTTCAACGAGACCTATCACGTCTTCACCACGCACCCGGAGTTCAACCGGTTCGGCGAGTTCAAGGGCTGGGCCAAGGCACAGGGCCGCCACAGCAACATCGGCTACGACGCGCCGAAGGGCCTGGACGAGACGAAGTCGAAGATCCGGCTCGGCACCGGTGATCCGCGCATCTCGACCGCCGAGATGCAGGTCTACACCATGGAGGAGACCAACGCGACCACCACGCAGACGCTGGTGAACGCCGCCAAGCGGCTCGTCGACGAGCTGCCCGAGGGCACGCCGGCCGACAAGGTGTTGGCGCACTGGCTGGAGTCGGCCCGCCGCGACGACGCCGAGCGGGGGGTGATCTGGCCGGTGATCCCGCCCGAGATCCTGGGCCAGAGCGGCACCGCGTGGCAGATCTTCCCCAACTTCCAGGTGGGGCAGGGCCTCACCAGCGCCCTGTGCTACAGCGCCCGCCCCGACCCGAGCTACAACCCGGATCGCTGCATCTTCGAGGTCGGCGTGCTGGAGCTGTATCCGAAAGGCCAGGAGCCGCAGACGGAATGGGTCTACACGCCGAAGGACTCGCCCAACTGGCTGTCGGTGCTGCCGCAGGACTTCTCGAACATGGCCGCCGTGCAGCAGGGCATGAAGTCGCTCGGCTTCCCCGGCACCAAACCCAACCCGTACCGCGAGCGCAGCACCGTCAACCTGCACCACCAGTTGTCGAAGTACATGGGCACCGGTGCGCCCCAGGAACTTCCGAAGGAGAACCGATGACGATCTCAGAGGCCGAAGCCCAGGAACACGGCGCCACCGCGCAGCACACCTGCGGTCCCACCGACGTGCCGCAGGACGTCGACATCGAGGCGCTCCGCGAGCGCTACCGCATCGAGCGCGAAAAGCGCCTGCGGCCCGAGGGTTCCAAGCAGTACGTCGAGCTGGCCGACGACTTCGCCGGCTACTACGAGGTGGACCCCTACACGCCGGCGGCGCCGCGGGACCCGATCAACGCCGACATCGAGGTCGCGGTGCTGGGTGGCGGGTTCGGCGGTCTGCTCGCGGCGGTCGAGCTGAAGAAGGCCGGCGTCGACGACGTGCGGATCATCGAGCTGGGCGGCGATTTCGGCGGCGTGTGGTACTGGAACCGCTATCCCGGCATCCAGTGCGACAACGAGTCCTACTGCTACATCCCGCTGCTCGAAGAGCTGAACTACATGCCCAGCAAGAAGTTCGCCGACGGGCCCGAGATCTACGAGCACTGCCGCAACATCGGCAAGCACTTCGGGCTGTACGACGGCGCCATCTTCTCCACCCAGGTGCGCAACCTCGCGTGGGACGACGAGATCGCGCGCTGGCGCATCAGCACCAACCGCGACGACGACATCCGGGCCCGCTTCGTGGTGCTCGCCTCGGGTCCGTTCCACCGGCCCAAGCTGCCGGGCATCCCCGGCATGAAGGACTTCGCCGGCCACAGCTTCCACAGCTCGCGCTGGGACTACGACTACACCGGCGGCGACACGAGCGGCGGCATGCACAAGCTCGCCGACAAGCGGGTCGCCATCATCGGCACCGGAGCCACCAGCGTCCAGGTGGTGCCCCACCTCGCCCGGGACGCCCAGCACCTCTACGTCGTGCAGCGGACGCCGTCGTCGATCGACGTCCGCAACAACGCGCCCACCGACCCCGACTGGGTCAAGACGCTGCAACCCGGGTGGCAAAAGGAGCGGCAGCGCAACTTCCACGCCTGGACCTTCGAGGGCATGGCGCTCGGACAGCCGGACCTGGTGTGCGACTTCTGGACCGAGCTCGGGCGCAACACCGCGGCCCGCGTGCTGGCGCTGGAGGACCCGGCCTCGCTGACGCCCGAGCAGTTCATGGCCATCCGCGAGGAAGAGGACTACAAGATCATGGAGCGGCTGCGCCGCCGGGTCGAGTCGATCGTCGCCGACCCGGACACCGCCGAGGCGCTCAAGCCGTACTACCGGTTCCTGTGCAAGCGTCCGCTGTCCAACGACGACTACCTGCCGGTGTTCAACCAGCCCAATGTGACGTTGGTGGACGTCTCGGATTCCAAGGGCGTGGAGCGGATCACGGAGAAGGGCTTCGTTGCGGGCGGCAAGGAGTACGAGGTCGACTGCATCATCTACGCCAGCGGGTTCGAGATCACGACCGAGATCAGCCGCCGGTATTCGATCGACACGATCACCGGCCGCGACGGGGTGTCGCTCTACGACCATTGGCGGGACGGCTACAAGACGCTGCACGGCATGACCAGCCGCGGCTTCCCGAACCAGTTCTTCACCGGCTTCACCCAGGTGGGCATCTCGGCGAACATCGCGTCGAACTACGAGCTGCAGGGTGAGCACATCGCGTATGTCATCGCGCAGGCGCAGCAGCGCGGGATCAACGTGGTCGAGCCGACGCAGGAGGCGCAGGACGCCTGGTGCGCGACCATCAAGGAGACCGCGATCGACAACTCCGCCTTCGACTCCTCGTGCACGCCCGGCTACTACAACAACGAGGGCGGCGGTGGCGGAGAAGGCATCCGCAGCCATCTCGGCGAACCGTACGCGCCCGGCTTCTACGCGTTCGGTGACCTGCTCAAGGTGTGGCGCGACAAGGGCGATCTCGCCGGACTCGAGCTGGGGTGAGCCGACAGCGTTTCGACCGCCGGGTGGCCGTCGTCACCGGCGCGGGACGCGGCCTCGGCCGTGCCTACGCGCTGCTGCTGGCGTCGCGTGGCGCGGCGGTGGTGGTCAACGACGTCGGCGGGGAACTCGACGGTGAGGGCGTCGACGCCGGCCCGGCGCAGGCGGTGGTCTCCGAGATCGAGGCGGCCGGCGGCACCGCGGTCGCCTGCACCGACTCGGTCGGCACGCCGGCGGGCGGTGCGGCGATCGTCGAGACCGCGGTGCGGCAGTTCGGCCGGTTGGACGTGCTGGTGCACAACGCCGGCATCGTGCGGCGCGCCCCACTGCGCGACATGAGCAGTGCGGACTTCGATTCCGTGCTCGACGTGCACCTGCGGGGGGCGTTCCACGTGCTGCGGCCCGCGTTCGGCGCGATGTGCGACGCCGGGTACGGCCGCATCGTGCTGACGTCGTCGATCGGCGGGCTGTACGGCAACCACGAGGTCGCCAACTACGCCGCCGCAAAGGCCGGGATCATCGGGCTGTCGAACGTCGCGGCCGTCGAGGGCGCGGCGCACGGGGTGCGCAGCAACGTGATCGTGCCCGCCGCCGTCACCCGCATGGCCGCCGGGATCGACACCTCCGCCTATCCGCCGATGGAACCCGAGCTGGTCGCTCCCACCGTCGGCTGGCTGTGCAGCGAGGGCTGCTCGGTGTCCGGCGAGGTGTACATCGCGCTCGCCGGCCGGGTGGCGCGCGCCGTGGTCGCCGAAACGCCCGGCGTCTACCAGCCGTCGTGGACGGTCGAGCAGGTCGGCGAGCGGCTGGACGAGATCCGCGACACCTCGGCCCTGGAGATCTTCCCCGTGGTGCCCGACGGCCACACCGACCACATCCGGTACAGCTTCGGGATGGCGCACGCGAGGAGCGATGAGGGCGAGGCCGCGCATGCTTAGCGGACCGCTCGCGGGCGTCCGCGTCGTCGACCTCACCGCGATGGTGATGGGCCCCTACTGCACGCAGATCATGGCCGACATGGGCGCCGACGTCGTGAAAGTCGAACCGCCGCAGGGCGACAACACCCGCTACATCTCCGTCGGCCCCGCGCCTGGCATGGCCGGGGTGTTCGTCAACGTCAACCGCGGCAAGCGCGGCGTGGTGCTCGACCTGCAGACCGACGCCGGCCGGGACGCGCTGCGCGCGCTGATCGCCCGGGCCGACGTGTTCATCCACTCGATGCGGTCCAAGGCGATCGCCAAGCTCGGTTTCGGCTACGACGACGTCGCCGCGCTCAACCCGGCGATCGTCTACACCAACTGTTACGGCTACGGCCGCCGCGGGCCGGACCGCGACCGCCCCGCCTACGACGACACCATCCAGGCCGAGTGCGGCATCCCCGCGGTGCAGCAGCAGCTCACCGGCGAGGCGAACTACGTCGGCACCATCATGGCCGACAAGGTCGCGGGGCTCACCGCGCTGTACGCGACGATGATGGCGCTGTTCCACCGCGAGCGCACCGGCGAGGGCCAGGAGGTGGAGGTCAGCATGTTCGAGACCATGGCCTCGTTCATGCTGGTCGAGCACGCCAACGGCGCCATGTTCGACCCGCCGCTGGGGCCTGCGGTGTATCCGCGGACCGTGGCGCCGAACCGGCGGCCCTACGCCACCGCCGACGGCCACATCGCCGCGCTGATCTACAACGACAAGCACTGGAACGCGTTCGTCGCGGCGGTCCAGCCGCCGTGGTGCGTCGAACACCGTGAGCTGTGCGCCACGCTGGAGTCGCGTGCGCGCCAGATCGACACCGTCTACGCGCTGGTCGCCGAGACGCTCAAGGAGCGCACGACCGCCGAGTGGCTGAAGCTGTTCCGCGAGCTGGAGATTCCGGCCGCACCGCTGCACACGCCGGACGCCCTGTTCGACAACGAGCACCTCAACGCCGTCGGGCTGTTCGAGACGGTGGAAACCAAGCACGGGCCGGTGCGGTTCCCCGGTGTGCCGACGTGGTTCTCGCGCACGCCGGGCCGGGTGGCCGGACCGGCGCCGGAGCTGGGCGAGGACACCGTCGCTGTGCTCGCCGAGCTCGCCGAGAACACCATTCCTGACGGAAATGGCGCCATATCCGTCAACAACCGTAGCGTCGGCGCCGGATGAGCCTCGACTTCGACATGGGCCCGCGGGCCGCCGGGCTGCGCGACGAGCTGCGCGACCTGGTGGCCGCCGAGCTGCCGGCCGACTTCCTCGGCGCGTTCACCGACGATCCGGCCGATCTGGCCGCGGCACAACGCTTCTGCCGGCTGCTCGCCGAGCGCAACCTGCTGTGCATGGCCTGGCCGGCCGAATTCGGCGGTCGCGGCGCGTCGGTGTGGGAGCAGACCGTGGTGCGCGAGGAGATGTGGGCGCACCACGAGCCGCGCGGCGCCCAGTACATGGGCGTCAACTGGGTCGGCCCGATCATCATGCGCCACGGCACCGAAGCGCAACGGCGACAGCACCTTCCGCCGATCGCCCGCGGCGAGGTCATCTGGTGCCAGGGGTTCTCCGAACCGGAGTCCGGCTCGGACCTGGCGTCGCTGCGCACCTTCGCCCGGCCGACCGGCACCGGCTGGAGCATCAGCGGCCAGAAGATCTGGACGTCCTACGCCACCATGGCGCAGTGGTGCTTCCTGCTGGCCCGCACGTCGCGAGAAGACAAGAAGCAGCAGGGGCTGACGATCTTCCTCGTGCCGATGGACCATCCCGCGATCCAGGTCCGGCCGATCCGCACGATGATGGGCCCGCACCACCTCAACGAGGTGTTTCTCGACGAGCTGCCGGTGACCGAGGCCGACGTGCTGGGCGGCGTCGGGCAGGGCTGGTCGATCGTCGCGGAGGTCACGGCGTTCGAGCGGGTGGGCATCGCCCGCTACGCCCGCTGCGAGCGACTGCTCACCCACGCGCCGACGGTGCTGGGGGACCGCTGGTCTGCGCTGCCCGCCGAATTGCTCGGCCGCTGGACGCGCATGCTCGCCCACTGCCGGCGGGCGCGGCTGATGGCCTACCGGGTGGTGGCGCAGCAGGCGGCGGGCCAGGTGACGCCCGCCGACGCGGCGGCCTACCGGATCGCGGTCACCAGGCTCGACCAGGACAGCGCGGAGGTGTTGATGGAGATCGTCGCCGAGCTGCCGCCCGGTGACCGCGGCGGCGACCACTACCGCGCCGAGGTCGAAGACCATTGGCGCTACTCGCAGGCCGCCACCGTGTCGTCGGGCAGCATCGAGATGCAGCGCATCCTGCTGTCGCGGGCCATGCTGAGCCCCGGGGCGCGCCGGTGAACCTCGAGCTGGCCGACGAGGCGCGCGAATTCGGCCGGCAGGCGCTGCGGGCGTTCGAATCCGCCGGCGGCGACGAGCTGGTGCTGCAGGCCGAGGCGAAGCCGCAGCAGCGCGAGTCGCTGGTGGGTCCCGTGCTCGCCGGGCTGGGCGCCTGGGAGCTGGAGCCCCGCGCCGACATCGACTCGCTGGAGGCCGCCGCCGCGCTGTGCCGCAGTGCCGGTTACTGGGCGCTGCCCTATCCGGTGGCGCAACGGCTGGCCCGGCCCGCCGACCTCGACGTCGACGGGCTCGTCGTGGTCGCCGAGGTCGCGGCCCGCGCGCCGCTCGCCGGGCTCGCCGGACTCCGCTGGGCGGCGGTCACCCTCGACGGCCGCCGCAGCGCCGTCACCGCGGTGACCGATCCGGGTGCGGCGTTCGTCGGCACGCTGGAACGCACCGGCCTCGACGAGGCCGGTGCGGCCGACGTCGCGCTGGCGCTGACGCTGCCGTGCTGGACGCTGCTCGGCATGCTGGACCGCGCGATCGAGCTCACCGTCACCCACGTGCAGCTGCGGCAGCAGTTTGGGCAGCCGCTCGCGAAATTCCAGGGCGTGCAGTTCCAGCTGACCGACGCCGAGGTGGAGCGCAGCGGCGCCGACATCCTCGCCAAGTACGCGCTGTGGAGCGTCGGCAGCGGCCGGCCCGAGGCGCTCGACGACGCGCTGGCGCTGCGGATGACGGTGCTGGAGGCCGCCGAGGTGGTGTTCCGGGTCTGCCACCAGCTGCACGGCGCGGTCGGGTTCTGCGACGAGACCACGCTGTCGTGGCTCTCGCGGCACAGCCAGCCGCTGCGCCGGCTGCCGTTCGGCGTGTCCGCGACCCGCTACCGGCTGACGCGCCGCGTCGGCGACGGCCGCGGCCTGGTAGGGCTGTACGCGTGAAGGTTTCCGTGATCGGCACCGGCTTCGGCCGCTATGCCGCCGCCCCGGTGTACGACGCGCTCGGATTCGACGTCGAGGTCGTGAGCCCCCGCGACGACGACGCGGTGCGGCGGGCGATCGCCGCTGACGTCGACCTGGTGTCGGTGCACTCGCCGCCGTTCCTGCACCGCGAGCACGTGCTGGCCGCTGTCGAGGCCGGCCGGGCGGTGTTGTGCGACAAGCCGTTCGGGCGCAACGCCGACGAGGCCCGCGAGATGCGCGACGCCGCGACGCGGGCCGGGGTGCTGCACTTCCTCAACTTCGAGCTGCGTCATCAACCGGCCCGCACGCAGTTCAAGCGGCTCGTCGCCGACGGCATCGTCGGGGAGCCGCAGCACCTTTCGGTGTCGTTCTTCGGCAACGGGCTGCGCGGCCGCCCGCACAGCTGGATCAACGACGCCGAGCTGGGCGGCGGCTGGATCGGCGCCATGGGCGCGCACCTGATCGACCTCACCCGCTGGCTGCTGGACAGCGAGGTCGACCGCTGCGGCGGCGTCGCCCGCATCGAGGAGGCGATCCGCCGGGACGCCGACGGCGAACCCACCGCCAGCACCGCGGAGGACGCCTACTCGGCGTGGTTCGTCATGGCGAACGGCTGCACCGCCACCCACGACACCGCGTTCGCCGCGCCCACCTCGCTGCCGGCCCGGATCGTGCTGCTGGGCAGCGAGCGGTCGCTCGAACTGGTCGACGACCTGCGGCTGGTGCTGCGGCCCGGCCGCGACGCCGCCGAGGAGGCGTTCGACTTCACCCCGCCCGGGCGTGCGTTCTACGAGGCCTCGCTGACGCCGTGGTTCACCGCGGTGAAGGAGGCCATCGAGTCCGGCGACCAGCTCACGCCGTCCTTCGACGACGGTGTGGTGGTCGCCGAGACCATGGACGCGCTGCGTGCCACGATGCTCACCACGGTGGCCGAGTGAGCTACGAGCTGCCCGACGCGCTGACCGTCGACGCCGACGGTCCGGTGCGCATCGTGACGCTCAACCGGCCCGCCGACCTCAACGCCGTCGACGCCGACCTGCACTGGGCGCTGGCGAACGTGTGGCGGCAGCTGGCCGCCGACACCGAGGCCCGCGCGGTCGTCGTCACCGGAGCCGGCCGGGCGTTCTGCGCGGGCGGCGACCTCGGCTGGATCACGAGCTTCCTCGACGACCCGGTCGCCCGCGACGAGAGCATCCGCGAGGGCGCGCAGATCGTCGAGGAGATGCTGCGCTTCCCGCTGCCGGTGATCGCTGCGGTCAACGGGCCTGCGGTCGGGCTGGGTTGCAGCGTCGCCATTCTCAGCGACATCGCGCTGCTGTCGGAGCGGGCTTACCTCGCCGATCCGCACGTCGCGGTCGGGTTGGTGGCCGGCGACGGCGGGGCGGCGATCTGGCCGCTGCTCACGCCGATCATGCGGGCGCGCGAATACCTGTTCACCGGCGACCGCATCCCGGCGGCCACCGCCGTGGACCTCGGGCTGGCCAGCCGCACGGTGGCGCCCGAGCAGCTGCTCGGCGAGGCGACGCGGCTCGCGCACCGGCTCGCCGCGATGCCCGCCGACGCGCTGCGCGGCACCAAGCGGATCGTCAACATGTACACCTCGCAGGTGCTGGCCGGTCCGCTGCAAGCCGGGTTCGCCGCCGAACAGGTCACCATGCAGTCCGCCGACCACCGCGCGAAATTGGCGGCGATCCAGGAACGTTCGGCGCGATGACGTTCCGCGACGAGGTGCGGGCGTGGTGCGCCGAGCATGTGCCCCGCGACTGGCGGGCGGCACAGACCGGTGTCGGCGACCGCGAGTTCGTCGCATTCCAACAGCGGTGGTTTGCCGAACTGCACCGCGCCGGATACGCGGTGCCGCACTGGCCGGCGCAGTGGGGCGGTGGCATGAGCGTCGCCGACCAGATCGTGCTGTACCAGGAACTCGCCGCCCACGACGCGCCGCGGCTGGTGCTGGCGTTCGTCGGCATCCACCACGCCGCGTCCACCCTGCTCATCGCCGGCACCGACGAGCAGCGCCGCCGCCACCTGCCCGCAATCCTCGACGGCGAGATCTGGGTGCAGGGCTTCTCCGAACCCGAGGCCGGCTCCGATCTGGCGTCGCTGCGCACCACCGCCCGCCGGTGCGGTGAGGACGGCGACGGATACTACGTCGTCAACGGCCAGAAGCTGTGGGCCAGCGGCGGGATGCACGCCGACTGGTGCCTGCTGCTGGCCCGCACCGATCCGGATGCGCCCAAGCGCAAGGGCATTTCCTACTTCCTGCTCGACATGACCAGCCCCGGCGTCGACGTGCGGCCCATCCGCAACGCGATCGGCGACTCGCACTTCTGCGAGATCTTCCTCAACGACGTCCGCATCCCGGCGACCAACCTCGTGGGCGCCGAGAACGCCGGCTGGCAGGTGGCGCAGGCGACGCTGGGCGCCGAGCGCGGCATGACGATGCTGGAGCTCAGCGAGCGGCTGGGCCACGCCGGCCTGCGCTGGCTGCGCGAGGCCGCGCCGGTCGACGACCCCGTGGTGACCGATCGGCTGACGCAGTTCGAGATCGAGGTGACCGGGCTGCGTGGCCTGTGCCGCGATCTCGTCGAGGCGGGGGAGGCGGCCGGCCCAGCGGACGCCTCGATCGTCAAGCTGTTCTACAGCGAACTGCTGCAACGGATCACGGACTTCGGCGCCGAGCTCGGCGGTGTCGCCGCCCACACCGTGTTGCGCAAGCCGATGTCCAGCGGCTGGGAGTCGGGCGCCTGGGTGCTCGATTTCATCGGCTCGTGGGAGTGGACCATCCCCGGCGGCGCGAGCGAGATCCAGCGGACCATCATCGGCGAGCGCGGCCTCGGCCTGCCCCGGGAGCCGAGCGCCTCGTGAGCGAGTACGCCGAATTCCACGACGAGCTGCGCGCCGTCGCCCGCGAGCTGTTGGCCACGCCGGTGAGCTGGCCGATCACGGCCGACGCCGGCTGGGCGGGTCTTGAGGTGCCCGACGAATGCGGCGGTGCCGCAGCGACGTTCGCCGAGACGGCCGTCATCTGCGAGGAACTCGGCCGGGCCGCCGCGCCGTCGTCCTACCTCGGCAGCGCCGTGCTGGCGGTGCCCGCGCTACGGGCCGCGGGCGCCGACGCGCTGCTGGGCGACCTCGCCGCGGGAGCCGTGCGAGTCGCCGTGGTGCTCTCCGGTTCCGGCGCCGGCCGGTTCGCCGTGCACGACGGCCGACTGTCCGGCCGCGCCGAATTCGTGCCCGACGCCGCGGGCGCCGACCGGCTGCTGGTGCCTGCGGTCGACAACGGCGCGCCGGTGCTGGTCGACGTATCGGCTGCGGAGGTGACGGTCGAGCCGCAGCCGGTGCTCGACGAGACCCGTCGACTCGCCACCGTCACCGCCGACGCTGCCCGGCCCGAACACAGCTGGGCGCTTCCGCCCGACTGCGTGCTGTCGGAGCGCGCCGCGGTGGCGATCGCCGTCGACAGCCTCGGGGTGGCGGAGGCCATGCTCGCCGCGACAGTGTCCTACGCCGGGATGCGTCAGCAGTTCGGCCGGCCGATCGGCTCGTTCCAGGCGGTGAAGCACGCGTGCGCCGACATGCTCGTGCAGGTATCGGTGGCCCGGCAGCTGGTCGCCGCGGCGGTACGCGACATCGCCGGCGAGCGGGACGCGTCGGTGTCGGCGGCCATGGCCAAGTCGTACGCGACGGGCGCCGCGGTGAAGGTCGTCGGCTCGGCGATGCAGCTGCACGGCGGGATCGGTTACACGTGGGAGAGCCGGGTGCACGTCTACCTCAAGCGTGCGGCGCTCAACCGGTCGCTGTTCGGCTCACCGGCCGAGCACCGCCGTCGGCTCGCCGACCGGAGCAGTGGTTTCAGCACGCAGTGCGCGGGCACTCCGCTGCCATGATCTGCGACACGTATCCGCGCCGCGGCGGCGGCGCCGTCCGAGTCTTCGCGACGATCGGCGTGACCGGTCTGCTCGCCCTCGCGGCCGCGTGCGGCTCCGGTGACGACGCCACGCCGTCGAGTTCCACCACGCCGAGTTCGTCGAGCACCAGCCGGACCTCACCGACGCCGTCCCCCAGCCGTAGCGCCCCGGCGACCCCGGCGCCCTCGGCGACCGGCGGCGCGGGAACCGGCAGTGGCACCGGCGCTGGCACCGGCGGCACGGGCGGCGGCACCGGCGGTGGAACCGAAGGCGCGGGAACTGGCGGCACGGGCACCGGCGGCACGGGCACCGGCGGTGGCACCGGCGGACAGGTCGGCGGTCCCGGTGGCTCCAGTGGCGGCGCGGGCGCCGGAGCCGGTGGCGGTGGTACCGGCGACGACGACAGCGGCACCCAGGGCGGCGACAACGGCTACGGCCCCAACCAGCCCGAGCAGGGCGGCGACACCGGTGAGGGCAACGGTTACGGCCCCAGCGAGCCCGGCGGCGCCGGCGGCAGCTGACGCCGGCGATGAGTTTCCTTGGTGGCCGCGGTCAACAACGTTGACCGCGACAGCTACCCGAAGGAGACCACCATGGCCACCCGTCCCACCGCCCCGCTCGGTGCGCCGATCTGGATCGACCTGTCGACGTCCGACATCGACCGGGCGCAGGAGTTCTACTCGGCGATCTTCGGCTGGACCTTCGAGTCGCCGGGCGCCGACTACGGCGGCTACCGCAACGCCTTCGCCGACGGCCGCTACGTCGCCGGCCTGATGCCCAACAACCCCGAATGGGGCATGCCCGACGGCTGGAACACCTACCTGCACACCGCCGACGTGCACGCCACGGTCGCCGGGGTCGACGCCGCGGGCGGGTGCGCGTGCGGCGATCCGATGGAGGTCCCCGGCAAAGGCTGGATGGCGATGGTCACCGACCCGTCGGGCGCGATGGTCGGGTTGTGGCAGCCGACCGGGCATCGCGGCTTCGAGGTCGTCGGCGAGGCCGGCGCGCCGCTCTGGTACCAGCTGACCGCCACCAAGAACTACGCGGCGACCCTGCGCTTCTACACCGAGCTGCTGGGCTGGCACCTGCGCGTCGAGGCCGACACTGACGAATTCCGGTACACCGTCGGCACTTTCGACGGGGAGGACGGCGTAGGCGTCATGGACGGGCAATCCCTGCCCGACGGGACGCCGTCGGACTGGATCATCTTCTTCGGCGTCGAGGACGTCGACGCCACGCTGGAAGCGGTGGTCGCCCGCGGCGGCAGCGTCACCCGGGGCGCCGAGGACACCCCCTACGGCCGGCTCGCCGCGGCGACCGATCCGACCGGTGCCGCCTTCAACGTGTCGTCGTTGGCGCACTGAGGAAGCTCGACGGTGATCACGCCGTCGCGCACCTCGGCGCGGTAGGTGCGCACCGAGTCGACGGTGTCCGTTGTGCAGGTGCCGTCGTCGAGCGAGAACACGTACTGGTGCAGCGGGCACACCACGACCGAGCGGTCGACCTGCCCGTCGGCCAGCGGCCCGCCGCGGTGGGGGCACACCGCGTCGAGCGCGCGCACCGAACCGTCCGTCAGCAGGAACACCGCGATCTGACGGCCGTCCACCACATAGGTGCGGCCCTCGCCCGGCGTCAGGTCCGACAGCGGACCCAGCGTGTGGGTGCTCATGGCCGCACCGGCACCTTCGGCAGGGGCAGCAGCGGCAGCGACGGCGCGAACTGCGCCGGCGACTTCGGGTGCGCCCGTTCCTGCCACGGATCGGAGTACGCGTCGATGGACATCTGCAGGCGCTCCTCCAGGCCGTCGCAGATCCCGTCGGCGTCGTCGACCAACACCCGCCGCAGCTCCTCGATGCCCACCCGCGGCACGAATGCGTACGTGCGTTCCAGCCACTGGGCGTTCTCGCGGTAGTACTGGATGAACCGGCCTGTCAGCGTCATGACGTCCTCGCCGGAGTCGACGGTGGCAAGCAGGTCGCCCTTGCGGATGTGGGCGCCGGCGGCCCCGCCGACGTAGATCTCCCAGCGGCCGTCGCCGACGGCCACCGCACCCAGGTCCTTGCACAACGCCTCGCTGCAGTTGCGCGGGCAGCCGGCGACCGCCAGCTTCAGCTTGCCGGGCGTCTCCAGGCCCTGGAACCGCTCCTCGATCGCGATGCCCAAGGCGGTCGAATCCCCGAGGCCGAACCGGCAGAAGTCGCTGCCGACACAGGTTTTCACCGTGCGGAAACTCTTGCCGTAGGCGTAGCCCGACGGCATGTCGAGGTCTTCCCACACCCGGGGGAGGTCTTCCTTGCGGACTCCCAGCAGATCGATGCGCTGACCGCCGGTCAGTTTGATCATCGGGATCTCGTAGCGCTCGGCGACGTCGGCGATGCGCCGCAGCTGCCAGGGGCTCGTCACGCCGCCCTTGAGCTGCGGCACCACTGAGAAGGTGCCGTCGCGCTGGATGTTGGCGTGCACGCGGTCGTTGATGAACAGCGCGCCCGGCTCGTCGACCCAGTCGGCGCCCCACACCATCCGCAGCAGCGACGCCAGCGGCATCTTCGCGGTGGCGTCCTCGCCGTTGGGGGCCAGCGCGGCGAAGACGTCGGACACCGAGCGCAGCCCCTGCTCGCGGACCGCGGCGATCAGCTCGGGCTTGGTGAGCGGAATGCACGGCACATACCAGTCCGCCGACGCGTCCTCTACGAGGGCACCGCCGGCGGCGCAGCTGACGATGTCGCCCACCAGCCCCTTGCACGAGCCGCAGCCCTTCCCGGCACGGGTCTTGGCCACCACGTCGGCCAGCGTCTTCGCGCCGCCCTCGACGCACGCCACGATGTCGCCCTTCGTCACGCCGTTGCAATTGCACACCTGCGCGTCGTCGGCCAGCTCGGCGGCACCCGTTGCGGGGCTGGGGGTTCCGAGATCGAACAGCATGCTGATGCGTTCCTCGGGCAGCGGCACCTTGTCGTCGAACGCCTGCGACAGGAAGCCGACCTTGCTGACATCGCCGAGCAGCATGGCGCCGATCAGCTTGTTGTCGCGCACCACCACCGACTTGTAGACGCCGGCGCGAGGTTCGTAGAACTGCACGAACTCGTCGTCGGGGCGTTCGGGACCCTTGACGCCCATGGCGGCGACGTCGACGCCCGCCACCTTCAGCTTGGTGGTCAGCCGCGAACCGTGGTACGCCGCTTTGGGGTTCGCGCCGGTGAGGACGTCGGCCAGCACGCCGGCCTGTTCCCACAGCGGCGCCACCAGCCCGTAGGTCTCGCCGCGATGCTGGCAGCACTCGCCGACCGCGAAGATCGAACCCTCGTCCTCGCACCGCATCTGGTCGTCGACCACCACGCCGCGCTCCACCACCAGGCCCGCGCTACGGGCCAGCTCGACGTTGGGCCGGATGCCGGCGGTAACGACGATCATGTCGGCGGGCAAGGTGTCGCCGTCAGCGAACTGCACACCGGTCACGGCGCCGTCGGCGTCGCGCAGAACGGCGGTGGTGCGCTTGGAGGTGTGCACACCCACGCCGAGCGCTTCGATCTTCGCGCGCAGGATCCGGCCGCCGCGCTCGTCGAGTTGCTGGTTCATCAGGTGTCCGGGGGAGTGCACCACGTCGACGTCGAGGCCCTGGATGCGGAGGCCATAGGCGGCTTCGAGGCCCAAGAGCCCGCCGCCCACGACGACCGCTCGCATACCCGGCCGGGACTCCGCCAGCTGCAGCATGCCGTTGGTGTCGGCGATGGTGCGGAAACCGAAGACGCCGCGACCCAGCCGGCCGTCCGGCTCCCGGAGCCCGTCCATGTTGGGGAAGAACGTCGTCGACCCGGTCGCGATGACCGCGACGTCGTAGGAGAGCTCGCGGCCACTCTCGCAGCGCACCGTCTTGGCGAAGCGGTCCAGCCGCACCGCGCGGTCGCCGGCGTAGAGCGTGACGCCGTTCTCGGTGTACCAGCTCATCGGGTTCAGCATCAGGTCGTCGTCGTCGAGCGCGGCGTCACCGGAGAGCACGTGGCTCAGCATGATCCGGTTGTAGTTGCCGTACGGTTCGTCGCCGATCATGGTGATGTCGAAGGGCTCGCCGGCCGCCGTCCGCTGTCGTTCGAGGATTTCCTCGACCGTGCGCGCGCCGGCCATCCCGTTGCCGATGACGACAAGTCGCCGCGTCACAGCACCTCCACCAGGCCGAAGTCGACGACGACGTCGCCGGTGGTGCCGGCGGGTGCGGCGACGGTGAGCTCCAGCCGGCTGTCGGGGTCGACGTCCTCGACCACCCGCAGCGGCACGTTGACCGATCCGCGGGCGCCGATCGGGAACAGCCGCATCGGGACGCCGTCGCGCAGCAGCGTCACCACGATCAGTTCGCCGCTGCTGTTGCCGCCGCGCAGGTACAGCGGCTGCGCCACCACGCCCGGCGGCACGACGTAGGCGAGCGAGTCGGCGATGATCTCCGGCTTGTCCAGGCCGTTGCCGCGGAACGCGAAGACGCCTTGCAGGAACCTCGGGGTACTGGCCATGGCCCGAGCGTCCGTGCAGCCGGTGACGAGACCACTACCTCCGTGTTATCGGCGTATCAGCAAGACCTCTCAGTGCCGGTCCGGTGCCCAGGAGGAAAGATGTGCGCATGGTCTACGTCGAAGCATGCGTCAACGGCGCTCGGACGCCCGACGAGCATCCGAACCTGCCCGTCACGCCCGCCCAGCTGGCCGCGGCCGCCGTCGCGGTGCACCGGGCCGGCGCGCTGGCCGTGCACCTTCACCCCAAGGACGGCGACGGACGCGACTCGCTGCGGCCCGAGGTCGTCGGCGCCGCGGTGACCGCCGTGCGCGAGGCGCTGCCGGGCCTGCCGCTCGGGGTGACCACGGGAATCTGGGCCGCGGGAGATCCGCAGGAGCGGATGCGGCTGGTCGAGGCGTGGGAGGTGCTGCCCGACTTCGCGTCCGTCAACTGGCACGAGCCGGGTGCCGAGGCGCTCGCCCGGCACCTGCTGAGCCGCGGTGTCGGCGTCGAGTGCGGCATCTACCACGCAGACGCCGCAGCGTCCTGGGCGGCTTCCGACGTGGCGCAGCACTGTCTGCGGGTGATGCTCGAACTGCAGGCCGACGAGGACACCGCGGTGGCCGATGCGCTGCTGGCGCAGGTGCGGGCCGTCGGCTCGCCGGCGCCGATCCTGCTGCACGGCCTCGACGACAACTGCTGGCCGCTGCTGCGGCACGCCGGCGCGCGCGGTCTGCAGACGCGCATCGGCCTGGAGGACACGCTGCTGCTGCCCGACGGCAGCCGCGCCCCCGACAACGCGGCGCTCGTCACCGCCGCGGTCGAGCTGCTGAGCTAAGGACCCGCGAGCGAGAAGTCGGCGAAATCGAAGCCCGGCACCACGATGCAGCTCACCAGCGTGGCCTCGTCGCCCGCCGGCCGGGCCCGCTGCCAGTGCGCCGGCGGGACGAGCAATTGCGGCTGCTCCCCGGCTTCGACGTCCGCGCCGAGCCGCTGCGTGGTGGCGGCGTGGCGGTCTGCACCGATCTCCAGTTCCAGGGGGCTGCCGCGGTGGTAGCACCACAGCTCGGCGCTGCGGACGCTGTGCCACGCCGATTGCTGGCCCGGCAACAGCAGGAAGAGGATGGCGGTGGCGGCGTTGCGCGGCCCGGTGTAGTCCGGCGGCAGCGCGGCCTGGGTCATCCGCAGCTCGCTGCGCCAGGTTTCGCGGAACCAACCGCCCTCCGGGTGCGGGGACAGGTCCAGGCTGCGCGCCCACTGCGGCAGTTCGGTCATCGCTGTGTCCTCCCTGCCGGCGCCGCCGCTGCGCCCGACGCGTCGCTTCCCGGCTAGTGTGCCAGCCATGTTCGCGCCGCGACCGGGTTGGCTGGTGGTGGCCTGTGCCCTCGTGGTGTCCGTCAGCGCGTGGTTCCCGTGGCTGACCACCGCCGGCGGCGGCACGGTGAGTGCGATCGGCGGCGCGCACCGGGTCAGCGATCCGAACCTTCCGGCGCTGGACGGTTTCGGCGTCGGTCAGCTGATGGTGCTGCTCGCCGCCGTGTTGGCTGTCGCCGGTGCGATGACCGCGCGCGGGCTCTCGGCGCGTGGCGCGGCCGGTGCGGCGCTGGTCCTCGCTGCGGCCGTGAGCGCGCTGATCGTCGTCTTCTACCGCAGCAACGCCGGACCCTCCTACGCCGTGAGCTTCGGTCTCTACGTGGGTGCGGCGGGAGCCGTTGGCGCCGTTGCTTTTTCGCTGTGGGCGCTCGCTGCCGCGCTGTCCTCGCGGTGAACCATCGTCAGAATGGCGGTGGTCGGTTTCGTTCGGCGACGAGCGCGTCGTTGAGGGAGCGTTCGTAGGCCGTGCGTCGGGCGCGGTCGGCGGCTCGGGTGCGTCGGCGCCGCGGCATCGTGAGCCCGGCGGGCGCGGCGGTCGGTCGTTGGCTGACGGTTGCGGGCAGCTCGCCGGTCCTGGTGTTCCAGCCGGGGAAGTGCAGGCGGGCGCCGGGGACGGTGGTGTAGGTGTGGCCGGTCGGGGCGGTCCACACGACGGTGCCGTCGGGGTGCTGCTCGTCCCGCCAGCCGCCGGGGCCGCTGAAGAACGTCTTGAGCAGGTGATGTTTGCGGCACAGGCACTTCAACCCCGAGGGGTGGGTGGGGCCCGCCGGATAGGGCGTGGTGTGGTCGCAGTCGCAGGTCTCGGCGGGCGCGTCGCAGCCGGGGAACCGGCAGGTGAGATCGCGCGCGCGGACGAAGTCCTGCAGCGCCGACGACGGGGTGTAGCGCGGTTCGGCGCTCGTGGCGGTCATGTCGCGGACGTCGCGGACCGTCGCGCCGGCGGCGATCAGTTCCGCCAGGAGCGAGGTCGGGATCGGCCCCACTCCTGCGAGCACGGCGGTCGGCCGCGCACCCGACACGCGCGACTCATCCGGGCTGCCGCCCGGCGGCTCGGCCGCGGCGGGCTCCGCGGCGGCCGGCGTTGTGTCCGGCACCGGATCGTTGCCGTTCATCGCCGGATCGGGTCGTTCGGCCAAGGCGGTGGATTCGGCGACGACGTGAACGACGACCGAGGCGGCGGGGCCGTCGTTCACTGCGCCGGCCGCACAAGCCGGGTTGCCGCACTGACACCTCAGCTGCAGGGATCCCGCGGCCAGAGCGCCGAGCGCGTCGGCGCGCCGCTGCCGCAGGGTGCGCCCGTCGTCGTCGCAGACCCCGTGCACCATCGCCGTGAGGCGGCGTTTCAGCACTTCGGCGTCGGTGGCATAGAGCCGACCCCAAAACGAGGTCAGGCCGCCGGAGTCGTCGCGATCTCCGATCACCACATCCCGGGCGCGTGCCGAGGTGCGGCTGTGACGCAGCGCCGCCGGATCCATCCGGTCGATCACCACGTCGATCGCTGCCGCCAATTTGGCGTCCGACAGTGCGCCCCAACGCGTCGCGGTCGCCGAAATCTGGGCGTCGAGTTCGCCGACCACCTCGTCGCTCGCCAGCGCGGTGCGCCACGCAATCGTCGATGCCACTCGCACGCTCAGCCGTCCAGCCGCCAATAACGCCCGCACCTTGGGCAGCCGGTCACGCAGCGCGACCGCCAGATGGAGCTGCGAGGACGCCTTGGCATGGCTGATGGTCAACGCCGCCGCGACCTCCGCGGCCGCGCAGTCCCAGCCGTCGAACGCCCACATGTCCAGGGCTTCATCACCGCGCCGCGACAACAACTCCGCTATGGCCGCCAACCGCCGCGCCGCTGCTGCGGACTCGACTGCCGACCACGTCGAGATCGCCGACACGACGCCGGCATCGTCAAGACCGGCCACGTCGTCGGGCGGCAGTCGTTCGAACATAGTTTCGATTGTACTGGGCACCACTGACACCGAGCCGCGCTCGAACGGTCGGGCGACAGCGCGACAGCTGCTCTCAGCGGAAAGCTGGAATCACTTCCCGGGCAAAGATCTGCGCGTAAGGCTTGAACCGCGCGGGCGGCAGGCCCGGCGGCAACATCATGGTGAAGTGCTCGACGGGTGCCTTTGCCCGCATGTCCTCGAACATCTCGATCGCCTGAGGCGGCGTCAGCACCTGCAAGATGCCGCTCGTCTTGAACGCGTCGAGCGTCAACGGCTGGAGCTGGGTCGTGTCACCCACACCGGTCGACGCACGGTCTTCGTTCAACCACTGCCCGTACGAATTGTTCACGTGCAGGAAGTACGGCGCCAGTTCATCGATGGCTTCATCGCGGTCGTGTGCGACCACGCAGAACAATCCCTGAATGCGAACGCGGGCCTTCGCCGGATTCTTACCGCAGGCGCGGAGCTTATCGACGTACCGATCGACGAACTCCATATTGCCGAAGTAGCCCTCACCGAACTTCGCGGAGCGCTCGAGCGCCTTGTCGTTGAAGCCGCCGAGATAAAGAGGCACCCGCCCGCGCACGGGCGTCGGCGTGACGGCCGCGTTCTTCAACTGGAAGTGCTTGCCTTCGAAAGTAACGGTCTCACCCGCCCACAACCGTTGGACGATCTCGAGGAACTCGTCGGTCCGACGGCCGCGCGTCGAAAAGTCCACGCCGTATCCCTCGGCTTCGCGCCGCCGGTATCCGACGGCCAGCGACATCTCGAGCCGCCCATTCGACAGGATGTCGAGCACGGCGCAGTCCTCGGCGAATCGCACAGGGTGATACAGCGGGGCAAGCGCAACCCCTGCGCCGAGCTTCAGTCGCGTCGTACGCGCTGCGATCGCCGCCAGCAACACGAGGGGCGACGGCTGATAGCCGTCCTCCGCCGCATGATGTTCCGGCACCCAGGCGCCCTCGAAGCCGACGCTCTCGCTCCATTCGACGAAGTCGAGGATATCGGCGTACAACTCGGGCCATGGCCGCTGCCAGTGGCGTGGATTGCGGAAGTCGTAGAGATAGCCGAAGGACAATCTGTTCACGAGCACCCCGGGTCTGCGACACATACGGTGTTCGCACCGTAGCGGATGAGCTCGCAACCTCGACTGCAAACGGCCGGTGGTCGGGCGGCAATCTCTCAACGACGTGTACCAAACCGAAAGAGCCGCCCCCGGCATTCGGGGGCGGCTCACCGGAACTGGATCAGCTGCCGCTGGTCTCGATCGACTTCGCCGACGACGAGTGCGCGACGTCGATGCGGCGCGGCTTGGCGCGTTCGGCCATCGGGATGGTCACCGTCAGCACACCGTTTTCGTAGGTGGCGCTAATCTTCTCGGTGTCGATGCCTTCACCGAGCGCGAGCTGCCGGCGATAGGTGCCGAAGAACCGCTCGTTGGCGAGCCACTGCACAGAGTCCTCGGACCTGCCGGAGCGGTGAGCGGTCAGCGTCAGGGTGCCGTTGTCGACATTGACGTCGACCGAACCCGGATCGACACCCGGTAGGTCCGCTGTCAGGACGTAATGGTCGTCGACCTTGTAGAGGTCCATCGGCATGAACCGGGGGCTGCGATTCGATCCGGTCTGGCCGGCCAGCGTGCGCGCGAGGGCATCGAAATCGGTGAACGGATCAAAGCGGAGCACAGCAACACACCTCCTCTGTCGC
This sequence comes from Mycobacterium sp. MYCO198283, assembly GCF_021213805.1. Classification (GTDB taxonomy): domain Bacteria; phylum Actinomycetota; class Actinomycetes; order Mycobacteriales; family Mycobacteriaceae; genus Mycobacterium. Next base: position 415,522 of record NZ_JAJQJI010000001.1, on the reverse strand, counting down.
CCATCAGAGCCCGCCACCCTGGCGGGCAGCTTGTTTACTGTGCGACTCCGATATTAGCACTCGAGGCAAGAGAGTGCCAGAAAATTTTCCGATAGTTTGGACGCCGATGCCCACGCTGAGCACTCGCGCCGGCCGCCTCGCGTACAGCGAAACCGGCAGCGGCAGACCGGTGCTGCTGCTCCACGCCGCGCTGCACGACCGCCACGATTTCGAACCCGTCACCGAGTTCCTGGCCGAGCGTCACCGCGTGATCGCCCTCGATTGGCCGGGCCACGGGGATTCCGAGCCGGCGCCGGAGCTGACGGGCCACCTGCTGGGCGAGGCGCTCGAAGACGTGGTCGCGGCGCTGGAGCTCTCCGGTGTCGTCGTGATCGGCAACGCGATCGGCGGTGCGGCCGCGGCGCACCTGGCCATCGTCCGGCCCGATGTGGTGGCAGGCCTCGTCCTGGTGAACACCGACGGCTTCGCCCGACCCAAGGTTGCACGGCTGCTCGGCCTGCGTGCGGTGAGCCGGGCGGTGCTGCCGGGCCTCGTCGCCCGGTACATCCGGCCGCAGAGCGTGAGCGACCGCCGGATCGCCGGCACGGTGGCCGCGCGGGCACGCACCGGCGCGGGGTCGGCGCAGTGGGCACGGCTGCTGCGGACCACCGCCGACCTACGGGCGCCCGCGGCGGCGATCACCGCGCCGACGCTGATCGTGTGGGGATCGCAGGACGCGCTCGCGTCGCTCAAGGTCGCGCGCGCCGCACGAGACGCGGTTCCGCGCGCCAAGTTGGTGGTGCTGCCCACCGGCCGCCTGCCGTTCTCGTCGCAGCCCCGCAACTTCCTGCATGCTGTCGAGCCGTTCCTGCGCCGGGCGCTCACCGGCTGACCAACACCCGACTTTCCACACAGGCGTTCGGGTGTGGTTACGCTCCGGTATGACTGACACCGGCGTAAAAGCAGAAGGGACGCCGATGAGCCTCGATGCGCAGCATGATCTCGCGTTCCGCATGGGTGAACTCGCCCGCACCATGGCGGTCCCGCTGAGCGTCGACCAGGTGCTGACCGGCGTCACCTCCGCCGCGGTCGAGTTCCTTCCCGGCGCGGCGACCGCCGGCGTCCTGCTCATCGGGCGCGGCGGATCGTTCGAGTCGCACGCGGTCACCGACCCGCTGATGTACCGGCTCGACACGCTGCAGCACGACCTCGAGGAGGGCCCGTGCATCACCGCGGCACTCGACGAGCTGATCGTACGGGTGGACGACTTCACCCAGGAGACGCGCTGGCCCAAGTACTCCGCGGCCGTGACGGACCTCGGAATCCGCAGCAGCCTGTCGTTCAAGCTGTACACGAGCCAACGCGCTGCCGGCGCGCTCAACGTCTTCGGCACCGAGCCGCACGCCTTCGACTACCAGTCCGAGGCCATCGGGTCGGTGCTGGCCGCCCACGCCGCCGCCGCGATCACGGCGAGCCGACAGGGCGAACAACTCGAGTCGGCGCTCTCGACGCGCGACCTGATCGGCCAGGCCAAGGGCATCATCATGGAACGCTTCAAGGTCGACGCCGTGCGGGCCTTCGAACTGCTGCGCGAACTGTCCCAGACCAGCAACACCAAGCTGACCGACGTCGCGCAAGGTGTCGTCGATACGCGGAGCCACTGAGCATGGGCAGCTGCGACGGAAAGGTGGCCCTGGTGACCGGCAGCAGCCGGGGGCTGGGCAAGGGCATCGCCCAGCGCCTGGCCGCGGCGGGCGCCACCGTCGCCTTGACCGCGCGGACGTTGGCACCGGACCCGAAGTACACCGGGTCCCTGCAGGAGACGCTCGACGAGATCACCGGCGTGGGCGGCAGCGCGATCGCCGTGCAGGCCGACCTGTCGAACTCCGAGGACCGCCAGCGGTTGTTCGCCGAGGTGGTCGACCGCGTCGGCGCGCCGGACATCCTGGTCAACAACGCCGCGGTGACGTTCCTGCGGCCGCTCGACACCTTTCCCGAGAAGCGCGTGCGGCTGATGATGGAGATGCACGTCGTCGCACCGCTGCACCTGACGCAGCTCGCGATCCCGGCGATGCGGGAACGCGGCCGCGGCTGGGTGCTCAACGTGACGTCGGTGGGCGGCGACCTGCCCGATGGGCCGCCGTTCACGGACTTCGACACCTCTGCCGGATTCGGCATCTATGGAACGGTCAAGGCGGCGCTGAACCGGTTGACCAAGAGCCTCGCGGCGGAGCTGTACGACGACGGCATTGCCGTCAACGCCGCGGCCCCGTCGCACCCGGTTGCGACGCCGGGCGCCGGCACGCTGGACCTCGCCAAGACCGACACCGAGGACATCGAGCTGATCACGCAGACGGCGCTGACGCTGTGCACCGGGGACCCGAAGACGATGACGGGCCGCATCGCCCACACCCAGCCGTTCCTGCGCGAGATCGGCTGGCTGCGCTGACCGACGAGCTCGCCCGGCGGCTGGAAGGGTTCGGCATCCGGGCGTTGCGGCCGCTGCCGGGTGGCGCGTCGAGCCTCACCTACGCGGGCGAACGCCGCGGACAACCGGTGGTGGTCAAGGTGGCGCCGGCCGGGGTCGCGCCCGTCGGCCACCGCGACGTGCTGCGGCAGGCGCGGATCATCCGCGCGCTGTCGGACACGCCGGTCCCGGTTCCGGAGGTGCTCGTCACCGACGACGGTGACCCACCGCTGTTCGTGATGTCGCACGTCGATGGGACGTCGGTCGAGCCGCTCTACGACCCGGTTCGCGACGGCGGCGACGACGAGGTCGGCGGCCGGTACCACCGAGCCGCCGAAGTGATGGCAGCGCTGCACCGGCTGCCGGTTCACGCGCTCGGGCTCGCCGACGAACCCGTGGTCACCGCCGCAGGCGAGGTCGAACGGTGGTGCCGCACCCTGCAGACGGTCGATATCGCGCTCGCGCCGGGGTGGCGCGACGTCGCCGCAGCGCTGCGGGCGTCGGCGCCGGCTCCCATGCCGCCCGCGGTGGTGCACGGCGACTTCCGGTTGGGAAATCTGCTGTGCGCCGGCTCCGAGGTCCGCGCCGTGATCGACTGGGAGATCTGGACGGTCGGCGATCCGCGCATCGACGCCGGCTGGTTCCTGGTGAACAGCGACGCCCGGACCTACCGCCGCAGCACCCCGTACGTCGGCCGCACCCCGCTGCCTGCGGACCTGGCCGACACCTACGCGCGCGCGCTCGAATCCGCAGTGCCGCGGCTGAATTGGTTTTGCGCGCTGGCGTGCTTCAAGTCGGTGGCCACGTGGTCGCTGATCGTGAAGCACAACCGCCGCCGGCCGTCGCCGCGGCCGGAACTCGAAGCGATGGCGCCGGTGCTGCCGGGCCTGCTGGCGCAGGCACGAGACCTGCTCGGCTAGCGGGGAATTCCGGCGAGCCGGTCGGCGTATTTCGCCTCGGCCGCCGCCCGGAGCCGCAGCAGATGCTCCGACGGGAACGCGTCCGGCGCCGGCTCGACGTCTTTGAGCAACAGCTTGGCCAGCGTCACCTTGTGCACCTCGGTGGGACCGTCGGCGAGGCCCAGCACGAACGACTCCGTCAGGTATTGCACGAACGGCATCTCGTGCGACGTGCCCAGCGAGCCGTGGATCTGCAGCGCGCGCGCCGAGACGTCGTGCAGCACCTTCTGCATCATCGCCTTGACCGCCGAGATGTCCCCGCGCACCGCGGCGTAGTCGTTGTACTGGTCGATCTTCCACGCGGTCTGCAGCGTCAACAGCCGGTACGCCTCGATCTCCATCCAGGAGTCGGCCACCATCTGCTGGACGAGCTGCTTGTCGGCCAGCGCGGTGCCCTGCGTGTGGCGGGAGACGGCGCGCTCACAGATCATGTCGAAGATCCGCCGCACCAGCCCGACGGTGCGCATCGCGTGATGGATACGGCCGCCGCCGAGCCGGGTCTGCGCGACGACGAACGCACCGCCGCGCGGGCCGAGCATGTGGTCGTTCGGTACACGGACGTTCTCGTAGCGGACGTAGCCCTCGCGCCCGCCGCCCGGCGGCTGGTAGCCGAGCCCGACGTCGCGCAATACATTGATCCCCGGCGTGTCCCCCGGCACGACGAACATCGAATACCGCTGGTACGGCGGGGCATCCGGATCGGTCATCGCCATGACGATGATGAATGACGCCATCGACGCGAACGACGAGTACCACTTCTCGCCGTTGATGATCCAATGGTCGCCGTCCTGCGTGGCGGTGGTGGTGAACACCTTCGGGTCGGCGCCGCCCTGCGGCTCGGTCATGGAGAAGCAGGAGATGATGCGGTTGTCCAGGAGCGGCGCGAGGTAGCGCTCTTTCAGCTCGGGGGTGCCGTAGTGCGCGAGGATCTCGCTGTTGCCGGAATCCGGTGCCTGCGAGCCGAAGACGATCGGCGCGCACTCCGAGCGGCCGAGGATCTCGTTCAGCAGCGCCAGCTTCACCTGCCCGTGGCCGGGTCCGCCGAGGTGCGGGCCGAGGTGGGCTGCCCACAGTCCGCGTTCTTTGACGATCTGCTGCAGCGGCGGGATCAACGCCTGGCGCACCGGGTCGCCGAGGTCGTGCGATTCCTTGACGATGTAGTCGATCGGCTCGCACTCCTCGCGGACGAATTCCTCGACCCACTTCAGTTGCGCCGCCCATTCGGGATCAGTGGAGAAGTCCCACGCCATCGGTCATCCTTTCGCGCGTGCTGCATCAGCGTGGCTGAGCACCTGGTTGCGGTTTTCCAGCTCCAGCGCCGAATGCAGCGCGGCCGCATCGGTGTTCACCTGCAGCGCCCGTTTGGTCAGCTGGACGCCGAGGCGGGTCAGGCCGGCGATCTGCGACGCAATGCTGATCGCCGCGTCGAGCAGCTCGTGGGGCTCGCAGATTCGGCTCACCAGGCCACGGCGATCCGCTTCCTCGGCGGCTACGGTGCGGCCGGTGAGCATCCAGTCGGCGGCCACGCTCGTCCCGACGATGCGCGGCAGGTGATAGCTCATTCCCATCTCGGCGCCCGACAGGCCGAGCAGGATCGCACCGTTGCCGAACGTAGCTGCGGCTGAACAGATCCGGATGTCAGCGGCCAGGCACAGCGCGAAGCCGGCGCCGACGCAGGGGCCGTTGACGGCGGCGACGTAGGGCTGCGGGGCGTCGTAGATCGCCTGCGGGAGGGCGGCCATCGACTCCTGGAAGCGCAGCCGGGCAATGGCCGGGTCGGTGGCGGCGGGGACGTCGTCGGCGAAGTGGCGCACGTCGAGGCCGGCGCTGAACCCGCGCCCACCGCCGGTGAGTACGACGGCCTTCACCGCGAGGTCGGCGCTCAGCGCAGAGATGGTCTCCAGCAGTTCATCTCGCATCACCGCGTTGATCGCGTTGAGCTTCTCGGGACGGTTCAACCGCAGCACCACGACGCCTCGCCGGGGCGTGTCGAGCTGCAGTGTCTCGGGCATCAGACCCGCTCGACGATGGTTGCCGTGCCCATTCCGCCGCCCGTGCACATCGTCACGAGCCCGGTCTGCAGGTCGCGCCGTTCGAGTTCGTCGAGCAGGGTGCCGATCAGCATGGCGCCCGTGGCGCCGATCGGGTGGCCGAGCGCAATCGCGCCGCCGTTGACGTTGACGCACTGCGGATCCAGGCCGAGGTCGCGTATGGTCTTGAGCGGCACGGCGGCGAACGCCTCGTTGATCTCCCACAGGTCGATGTCGTCGACCGTCATCCCCGCCTTATCCAAGCAGCGCTGCGCGGCCGGTCCCGGTGCGGTGAGCATGATGATCGGCTCGCTGCCCACCGCCGCGGCGGCGCGGATCGTTGCGCGCGGGCTGATGCCCTGCGCGGCGACGAACGCCTCGGACGCAACCACCGCCACCGCGGCGCCGTCTACCACCCCCGACGAATTGCCGGCGTGGTGCACGTGCTCGACGGCATCCACGCCGGGGTAGACGTCGCAGCAGATCTCGTCGAACGTGCGCCGATCGCCGTCGGGCCGGACGTCGCCCATGGACGCGAAGGCGGGCGGCAGCGTGCCCAGTCTCTCGGCGGTGGTACTGGGCCGGGGATGCTCGTCGCGGTGGAGAACCACCTGCCCGTTGGCGTCGGTGACCGGCACGATCGAGCGCTCGAAGCACCCAGCGGCGATCGCCTCGGCGGCGCGACGCTGGCTCTCGGCGGCGTAGGCGTCCACGTCGGAACGCGAGAAGCCCTCGAGCGTGGCGATGAGGTCCGCCGAGATGCCCTGCGGCACCGTCGGATAGCGGTGGCGGAAGGCGGGATTCGCGCCGTCGATCGTCGGCACGCCAACCGCGACGTCCCACCGCGACATCGACTCGACCCCGCCGGCGACCACGCAGTCCTGCTGGCCGCTTGCGACCCCGGCAGCCGCCACGGTGATTGCCTGCTGGCCGGAGCCGCAAAACCGGTTGAGTGTCATCCCTGGGACGGTCTGCGGCCAGCCCGCGAGCAGCACCGCGAGCCGCGCGATGTCGTCGCCGTGCTCGCCGGCCATGATCCCGTTGCCGATCACGACGTCCTCGACCTGAGCCGGGTCGATGTCGGTGCGCCGCGTCGCGGCCTGCAGGCACTGCGCCAAGAGCTCCTGCGGATGAATGCCGTGCAGACCGCCGTCCGGGCGGCCCTTACCGCGCGGGGTGCGGACGGCGTCGATGATGAACGCTGCAGGAATGTCGAGCTCCCCTCGTCGCGACCGGCGATGACGGTCGGCGGTGGAACCGGGTTCTCGCGGCCAGGCAAGTCGGTTCTCAACGATCATGTCATGACGGCTGGCCGGGGCGCCGAAGCATCGGCGGCGAGCGATCGGTGCCCCGACTGTCAACCTAGATTGACAAACCTCCAGGTGTCAACTTATGTTGATACGCGTGAGCGAGGAGGCAACCACTCTGGCGGCCGCCGCCAGTAGTTCCGATCCAAAGGTGGGGCTGCGGGCAGTACTGGCCCTGCGGCGGTTGCTCGAGCGGCTGGAGGCGATACAGGTGGCCAACGCCAGACGACAGGGCTGGTCCTGGCAGGCGATCGCCGACGCGCTGGAAGTCAGCAGGCAAGCGGTTCATCAGAAGTACAACCGGAAGGGCGAGATCCGCTGATGTTCGAACGATTCAGCAAACCGGCGCGCTCCGCGATCGTCGTCGCCCAGGAGCAGGCGCGGGACTTCCGCTCGCCCGCCATCGGGATTGAACATCTCTTGCTGGGCATCACGATGTGCTCGGGGACGGATCTGCGAAATGTGTTGGCCGGTAACGGGGTCACAGCAGACAATGTTCAAGCGGCACTAGGTGACAGGCGTGCCGAGGAACCGCTTGGCGAGGAGGATGCTGCTGCACTGCGATCCATCGGCATCGACCTGGAGTCGGTGCGAGAGAGCCTGGAGGCGACATTCGGTGCGGACGCTCTTGAACGCGCGGTACCGGCCGATGCGCCGTCGCGCAGACGGTTCCCGCTCGGCGGTCCGCTGCACTTCGGGCACATCCCTTTCTCAGGCGGTGCCAAGAAGGCCCTCGAACTGTCCCTGCGTGAAGCGGTTTCACGTGGCGACGATCGCATCGAGGCCGGCCACGTCCTGCTCGGCATCATGCGCGCCGCGAATCCTCCCACTCGGACGCTGTTGGGCGGCGACGAAGGCATTCAGCGCCTTCGCGCCGCGGTGCAACAGCTGCTCGACCACGCCGCGTAGCACGTGAGCGTGGCTCGCCGGAATGATCACCACGATCGTCCCCACCACGGTACCGCCAGTACCCGCCGGGGTCGTTTACGCATGACGAAATCCGGTATTCCTAGGCGCCGAGCGTCTGCACGCGATGACGAGCAGATGTGGCGAATTGCCACGCTCACCGCGCCGGTGACGGTTCAAGCGGCGTTCGGCGTCTTGTTGTTGAGCGCATGGTTGATCGGCAAGCTGTTGCCGCCTACAGACCAGGAGGCAGCGCGACTGCTTGCTGCGCTCGGCTCCATGGGAGTGCTGAACGCCGGTGTCGGCGGAGTACTGCTCACCCGGCGTTCTCCGACGCCGCGAGGTTGGGGTGTCAGTGTTCTCGGCACGGCGGCCACGGTGCTCATCGGAGGTGCGGCCTATGTCGGCTGGGCGTACTGACGTGTCCGAAAACAGCGCGGCCGCCGGCCGCTACGGATCGGTGGGCTTTGCTGCAGGTCTGCTCAACATGCTGGTGCTCGAGTCGGTCGGCGTGGTCGTGCTCCTCGCGGTGTGGCCGGCTGTCGTCGTCACCCTCGGTCCGCTGCTGCTCATCGATGTCGCGGTGTCCTACCTGCTGAGCCGGTGCCAAGGTCGTGCCGGGCAGATCGGTCGTGCACTGCTCATATCCTGCGCGTCGGCGCCGCTCACGATTGCGCTCATGGTCGCCTCGTTCGTCGTCGCGAATGCCATCGGGCCGCTGTAAGACGCGGGGCACGCGCGTACTCGGCGGTGGTCACGTCCGCCGGATCCGCGTCGTCAGCTCCCCGACGGGGTGCCGTCGTCGGCGAAAACGGGTAATTGTTCCGGCGACCACAACGACAGCTGGAGGTAGCAGTGACCAACCCGAGTGGTGTTTCCCCGCAGCCGGCCGCGCCCGCCTCGCCTGCCGGTGAGCAGCTCATCGCATCGTTCGACAACTACGTCGACGCGCAGCGGCTGGTGGACAGCATGTCCGACGGCGGATTCCCGGTGGAGCACATCCGGATCGTCGGCGACGGGCTACGCACCGTCGAAAGCGTCACCGGACGCGTGACCAAAGGCCGGGCCGCGCTGGCCGGTGCAGCCAGCGGCGCCTGGTTCGGCCTGTTCATCGGGCTGCTGTTCGCGCTCTTCACGGTCGGCCCGCTGTGGATCTGGGCGCTGCTGGTGCCGCTGGCAATTGGTGCGTTCTGGGGTGCGGTGTTCGGTTGGGTGGCCCACAGCGCGACGCGCGGCCGTCGCGATTTCGCCAGCGTCCGGACGCTGGAGGCCCGGCGCTACGACGTCTACGTGCCCACCGAGCACGCCGCGGCAGCCGCCCGCTTCGTGAGCTCGTAGCGAGCGAGCCGCACGTGCTGCGCGATCGGGCGGCGGCGCTCGCGTCGCGGGCCGCTCGCCGGGTGCGAGGTAGCGCGTGGCCGATCCTGCAGCAGAGCCTGGCGGCCGTGCTCGCCTGGCTGATCGCGAGCGCGTTCGCGACCGGTCACATTCCGTTCTTCGCGCCGATCGCCGCCGTGGTGGCCCTCAACGCCCGGTTCGGCAACCGGGGTGAGCAGGCGTTGCAGCTGCTCACCGGCGTCACCGTCGGCATCCTGGTGGGCGTCGAGGCCAATCGGCTGATCGGTGACCAGGCGGTCGCGCTGCCGCTCGCGGTATTCGCGGCGATGGTGTGCGCGGCGGCGGTCGGGGGCACGCGCGTCACGCTCGCACAGAGCGCGGCGAGCGCGGTCCTGACCGTCGTCATCCCCTATGGCGGTGCCGGCGGCTTCTCGCGGCTGTTCGACGCCCTGATCGGGGTGGCGGTCTCGTTGACGTTCAGCCAGGTGCTGTTCCCGCCGCACCCACTGCGGTTGCTGCGCGATGCGGAGGCCGCCGCGCTACGGGAGATGGCGCGCGGCCTCGACGACGCTGTGGCGGCCATGCGCGGCGAGGCCGGTGCGGAGGGCCGGGCGCTGCACACGCTGCGGGAGATCCGCCGCGAACTCGAAGATGTCGGCTTCGCCCAGACCGCCGGTGTGAACGTGTCCCGCCGCACGCTGCTGTGGCGGCACCAGCGGACCCTCACGGTGCAGGAGTCCGAGGTCGCGACGCAGCTGCAGTACCTCGGACCCGACTGCCTCACCGTCACCCGCGTGTGCCTGGCCGTCGGCGACCGGTACCGCGAACTCCTCGCCTCGGCCGTCTCCGCCGTCGCCGACGCCTTCCGGCTGCTCGCCGACGATCCCGGTGCAGCGACGGTCCGCTCCCGCGCGGCGCACGCCCTGACCGAGGCGATTGCGCGGCTCCGCAGCGCAGCGGGCGGCGGGCCGGCCCGTGACGACGCGCTCTCGGTCGCGATTGCCGTCGTCGAACTGCTGGTCGTCGACTCGCTGATCTTCTGCGGCGTCGATCCGGCCAGGAACCCGTAGGCGCGGTGGCGACGGAGAGTCACCCGGAAGCGGATGCAGGGGGCGTCCAGCGGCTGACGGAACCCGCCATGACGCCGAACAGCGGGTCGGGTACCAGCCGCAGTGCCGCGTTACGCACCACCTCCAGCGCCGCGATCCTGGGTGTCGCGAAGTAGGACCCGGCCTTGCTGGCGCCGTAGAGCGCGAGCACTCTCGGTCGGCGCCGGGACAGCGCGGATACGCTGCCGCGCGCGAGCGTGATGGCGTCCTCCATGGCCAGCGCTGCGCCCTGGCCGAATGTTGGCCGCATGGTGTGCGCGGCATCGCCGATCAGCACCACTCGGCCTCTCGCCAGGCGACGCGACGGGCGGGCCTCGAAGATCTCGGGCGTGATGGTGGTTTCCGGGCGAGCGTCGTCGATCAGCGCGGGCAGCGGATCCGGCCATTTCCGGAACGACGCCAAATCCGCTGCAGGGATGGATGTTCCGCCATAGACGTAGGTGCGGCCGTCGAGCAGCGGCAGTACGCCGAACTCCGTGCTGCGGCCCCAGATGGTGCCGAAGCCTTCGGGGAGTTGGCGGTCACTGACCCACGCCCAGCCGGCGATGCCGGTCGACCGCAGGGGCGGCGCCCCGGGCCACAGCTTTCGGCGGACGATCCCGCGTGCGCCGTCTGCGCCGACGACGAGGTCGAAATGTTCTGACGTGGCGCCGGTATGGATGGTGCCGTCGGCTTCCACATCGGTGACCGTGCAGCCGTAGCGGATGCGGTCGGTGGGCAGCTCCGCGGCGAGCCAGCCGATGAGCTGCGCGCGCGGCACGGTGGCGTACTCACCGCCGCCGGTCAGGCCCGCGAGCGTGCTGCGCACGAGAACTCGGCCGTCAGAGCTGCGCACGGTGGCCGGCGTCTGCGACCACGGGCTCGTGTCGATGCGGTTCCGGACGCCGAGCACCGACAGGCACGTCAGCGCGTTGGGCGCGAGCGAGATCGCCCCGCCGGCGACCGACGCCACGGCCGCCTTTTCGAACACCGTCACCTCGTGGCCGCACTGCCGAAATGCGATGCCGGCCGCCAGCCCCGCGAAACCGGCCCCGACGATGCCCACGCGCATGGCACAGGAACCTACGCGCCCGGATCCTGTTGTTGCGGCGTCCACTCGGATATTGCGCGTGGTGTGCGAGCCTGACTTGGGTCACTTTGGACTTCTTCTTGAGGTGAAGGACCCCAGGTTTTGTTCCGATCCGTATAGGAGGATCAGGAGCATGCCCCGTCAGTATTCGCCGGAGTTCCGTGACCGTGCGCTGCGGTTGCTGAACACCACGATGGAAGCCTCGGAAGTATCTGAGTTCGAGGCGATCAAGTCTGTTGCCAGCAAACTCGGGATCGCTGAGGAGTCGGTGCGCCGGTGGCGGCGCAAAGCGCAGGTTGACGCCGGTGAGCGTGCCGGTGTCACCAGCTCGGAGCACGCCGAGATCCGCAAGCTCAAGCGTGAGGTCGCCGAATTGCGCAGGGCCAACGAGATCTTGAAGTCTGCGTCGGCGTTTTGTGCAGCGGAGCTCGACCGCCCCGCGACGAAATGATCGCGTTCATCGACACCTATCGCGATCAGTTCGGGGTCGAGCTCCTCTGCCGTGTGCTGCGGGCAGCAATCACCGGTTTCCTCACCTCCCGGGGCTACCGGGCCGCGAAGACCCGCCCGCCATCAGACCGGGCGATCAGCGATGACCTGCTCATCGCCGAGCTCAGGATCGTCCACGAGGAGAATTTCTCGGTCTATGGCGTCAAGACGATGCATCACGCCATGACACGGCGGGGCTGGTCGATCGGCCGCGAGCAGATCCGCCGGCTGATGCGCACGGCCGGCCTGCGGGGGTTCAGCGGGGCAAGCCGGTGTTCACCACCATCACCGACCCAGCTGATGGCCGGCCTGCGGATCTGGTCGACCGGCAGTTCAGCGCGCCGGCGCCGAACCGGCTCTGGGTTGCCGACATCACCTTTGTGCGGACCTGGCAGGGGTTCTGCTACACCGCGTTCGTCACCGACGCGTGCACCAAGGCCATCGTCGGGTGGGCCGTCTCGGCGACGATGCGCACCGAGGATCTACCGCTGCAAGCGTTCAATCATGCTGTGTGGCGAGCGAACTCAGATCTATGTGGGTTGATCCATCACTCCGACCGCGGGTCCCAGTACCTATCGCTGGCCTATACCGAGCGGCTCGCCGAGCTCGGGATCGCGCCCTCGGTCGGGTCACGCGGCGATAACTATGACAACGCCCTCGCCGAGGCGGTCAACGCTGCCTACAAGACCGAGTTGATCAACCGCGGCAAACCCTGGCGCAGCGTCGACGACGTCGAGCTGGCCACCGCCGCATGGGTCGCCTGGTACAACGAGGAACGCCTGCACCAATCCCTCGGCTACCGCACCCCAGCCGAACACGAGGCCGCCCTCACCGGCACCTCACACCCCGTGAGCCAGCCAACCCCGGCCCTCACAACCAACTAGGAACAGAACCCGGGGTACTTCAACGCACTCTGAATTACGAAGAGCCACTAAGGCTCTTCGTGATCGAGAGTGCGTTGGTGGTTGGCGGGTTGCCGGGAATGGTGTCGTGTCGGTGAGCTGAGGTGGGCCCTCCGTGGGTGAGGATGCGGGTTCCTACACCTGCCACAACCACCACACCGAGGGAACCCGTGCCTGAGGCTACTGCCTGCCCGCCGTCCGTTGTTGCCGACACGATCATGCGCACCATCGAGTTGGGGGTGACGATTACCGACGCCGCGGTCGACGAAAAGCAGACCACGACTCTTGCACACCGGTGGTCGGTGACCCCCGCTGCCCGGAGTGCGGCCACGACGGCCGCTACCGCGACACGGTCGAGCGGCCGTTGACCGATCTGCCGGTGGCCGGCTATCCGCTGGTGCTCAGGGTCGCAGTCCCGCGCTACCGTTGCCTCACACCCCGGTGCGGGCGGGCGGTGTTCAACCAGGACCTCGGGAAATTGGCTGCCCCACGCTCCTCGATGACGCGGCGGTGTGCCCGTTATGTGTTGCGGCGGTTGATGATCGACCGCACGACCCATGTCGGCGGTTGCGGGCGAACTCGGGGTGTCGTGGCATACCGTCAGCTCGATCGCCATGCGCACCGTTGCGGCCCTGATCGCTGCAGCCGGACACGATCGGCTTGACAGTGTGCGGGTCATCGGGGTCGATGAGCACCGCTGGGCTCCACGTCGACGCGGCAGCGCCGGGTTCGTCACGCTGATCATCGACCTCCTCCCGGTCCGCGACGGCACCGGCCCAGCACGGCTGCTCAACCTTGTCGAAGGGCGCTCCGCAGCGGCACTGCAGACCTGGCCGGCCGACCAGCCGACAAGGTTTCGCGATCAGGTCGAGGTCATCGCCATGGACGGCTTCGGCGGCTACAAGACCGCCGCCGCCACCGAGGAACTGCCCGACGCCACCGCAGTCATGGATCCGTTCCACGTCGTCGCGCTGGCGGGCCTGAAGTTAGACCTGTGCCGCCAACGGATCCAGCAGCTGACCTGCGGGCACCGCGGCCGCACCGGAGACCCGCTCTACGGGGTTCTCCGTACCCTGCGCACCCGGCTACCGCTGCTGACCAGCCGCCAACGGGCACGATTGGAGGCGGTGTTCGCCGACGACAATCATCTCGCCGTCCAAGTGACCTGGAGGGTTGCGTCCAGCAGAGTGGTGTACGAGTCGGGGCTGAAGATCGGTACCGGCGTGTCGTAGCCGAGTGATTGAGGGTCATCGCGTGATTCTTCGAGAGACCTACCAAAGTTTTTCGAGCAAAGGAATCGACGCGATGACCACTGCCCACGATATCGACCTGCCCGCTGTGCTGGCCGAACGACTCACCACCACTCATCCCGACGTGCTGCGCGAGCTGCTGGCCGCGTTTATCCACACCTTGATGGGTGCTGAGGCCGACGCCCGGTGTGGCGCCGGATACGGCCAGCGCAGTAGTGAACGGAGGAATCAGCGCAACGGGTACTGCAGTCGCCAATTCGACGCGCGCAGGCACGTTGGATCTGGCGATCCCCAAGCTGCGGCACGGCTCGTACTTTCCGGACTGGCTGCTGGAACGGCGCAAACGCGCCGAGCGGGCTCTGACCACGGTAGTGGCCACCTGCTATCTGCTCGGCGTGTCAACCCGGCGGATGGACCGCCTCGTCGAGACCTTGGGGATCACCAGCTTGTCGAAGTCGCAGGTGTCGGTGATGGCCAAGGAACTCGACACCGCCGTCGAGGCGTTCCGCACCCGACCCTCGATGCCGGCCCGTACACGTTCATGGCGGCCGACGCGCTGGTCCTCAAGGTCCGCGAGGCCGGCCGGGTGGTCAACGTACACGCCCTGATCGCCGTCGCCGTCAACGCCGAGGGCTACCGCGAGATCCTCGGCGTCGACGTCACCACCGCCGAAGACGGCGCGGGCTGGCTGACCTTCCTGTGGTCGCTGACCGCTCGAGGGCTGTCCGGTGTCAAGCTAGTCACCTCCGACGCCCACGCCGGGCTGCTGTCCGCGATTGGGGCTACCTTGCCCGGAGCGGCCTGGCAGCGGTGTCGAACTCATTACGCGACCAACCTGATGTCGGTGACGCCGAAGTCATCGTGGCCGTGGGTACGCACGCTGCTGCACTCGGTCTATGACCAACCGGACGCCGATTCTGTTGCAGCACAGCATGACCGGATAATCGACGCTCTCGCCGAGAAACTTCCCAAAGTGGCTGAACACCTCGACGCCGCCCGCGCCGATCTGCTGGCGTTCACCGTCTTCCCCAAACAAATCTGGCGCCAGATCTGGTCGAACAACCCCCAGGAGCGGCTCAACAAAGAGATCCGCCGACGCACCGACGTCGTCGGCATATTCCCCGACCGCAACGCGCTGATCCGCCTCGTCGGCGCCGTGCTGGCCGAACAACACGACGAATGGGCCGAATCCCGGCGCTACCTCGGACTCGAAGTCCTCAGCAAATCACGCACCACCAACGACGACCTGACTGAACAGGAGGCCACACCAGCGGCACTGACCGCCTGAACCATCAACTCGAAGAATCACACGACGACGCCATACACCACGTCACTGGACTTGACCGACCTGGAGTGTCTACCAGCGCATCATCGCCGCCTATGGCCACCCTGACCGACGCCGAGGAAAGACGATGATGGCCGCGATCGTCGACTCTCTGCGCCGCAGCGTGCCCGCGATCCTCGCTGAACTGGCCCAGCTCGGACGTACCCTGCACCGCCGCCGCGCCGACATCCTGGCGTTCTTCGACCACCAAACCTCCAACGGGCCCACCGAAGCCATCAACGGCCGCCTCGAAGCCCTGCGCCGCAACGCCCTCGGATTCCACAACCTCACCCATTACCGACTGCGCTCCCTGCTGCACAGCGGCGCCCTGCACTCGATTGCCAATGCACTCTGAATTCCGAAGAGCCAATTTGCTGGTGTCTGGCATACGTACGAAATCGTTTCTGCTCAGATTTTCGAAGAAAGTCAGTTTTGTCTGGTCCGAGAAGCGGTTCTTTCAGCCGATCTCGTCGATCACGAAGAGTCCGCCCCGACGCTACCCCGCGATCGCGGGGAGCGTCGGTGGCCCTCAGTTGGGATGTTCAGTGCCCGTCGAACTTCTCAATGAGCCGCAATGGGGTTCGGAAACGTCCCATCGAAGTCCAAGTTGCCGACAAAGCACGGTGAAATGGCGATCGACGTCGGCGGGTAGGTCGGTGGGTTTGGCATTTCGATCTGCAACCGGTATCCGTCGGATGCGTAGCCGAACATGTTGGGTTTGCGGAAGCCGTCGCGCTCAAAGACGTACCAACCCCAAGCGCGCCAAGCTTCGCCAACTCGCGCTATCACCGATTCGGGTTCGATTCCGTTCGGAACTCGCACGTTGCCAAGGTTGCTGAACGAGACGGGCGCGGTGTCGGGGTCTGAGGGTTCGTCCTCACACCAGGCAGTGAGACCGGATGACCCGAACGGACTGCTGTCGAAGACGGTTCCCACCGGCAGGGCCGCCAATGTCCGCTTGAGATAGCGCAGTACCGTGTCCCGAGCTTCCTGATGGCTCTGCGGTACGACTTCGGAGAGCTTCAATCCCGGCGGGGGCGGTGGTGATGACATCGGTGGACCTCCTGAGTCGAAGGCGCCGGTCGGGGTCGGCGGGCCAAGCTCGGGCTTGTCATTGCAGCCGGCACTCAGCAGGACGAGCGTGCACAGCGACGCGATCGTGCGAATAGACGAGTTCGGAGGTGGCACGTTCGCTTCTATCCGTTCGGCACGATCTGCGGAGGAGGCAGCCCCGCTATAACGGCGCCCATGTTCGCCAGAGCCGGATTTCCGCGGTCCCAATACTTCGCTGTGTGCATGGATGGAGGGCAGACTTAGGGCCGCCGGGCCGGTCCCTTCACCCGGCGCGGTCAGAAGTTCGACCGCTCCGAAACCGTCCGATGTTGTAGCGACTCCATGTACGCCGCCGACAATATGGTTGATGTCATTGTCAGCTCGGGCAGCGAACACTTGGCCGCCCGGGTCGAGACTGCGGTCCGATGCGGTGTCACCAGAAGCGGCTTAAGGAGCTGCAGTCAGCTGGACTGGGAATGGGACGCCGCCGTTAGCAAGTCGACCGTCGAAGCACGGTGATGAGGCTTGAAGGGTAGGAGGGTAAGTCGGCGGATCGGCTGACTCTATCTGGATCCGGTATCCGTCGGGTCCATACCCGAATTGGTTTGGTTTCGGAAAGCCGTCTCGTTCAAACACGTACCATCCCCAGCTTCGCCAAGTATCGCCAACCATGATAATCATGGCTCGCTGATCAACACCTTGCGGGAATTGCAGTTCCCCGATGGTGTGAAACCGCATGGGGGGCTCGCCCGGCCCAGTCCAGTCGTCGTCGCACGAACTGTTGTGGCCCGGCCCGGCGTACCGGCTGCCATCTAGCACCGTCCCAGCAGGCAGTGCTTGCAGCGTTCGCCGGAGGTAAGTGGCCACGACGTCCTGCGCCTGCTGCTGGCTCGTCGGGACAACGTCCTTCGGATCCCACCCGACGGGTGGCGGCGCTGAGATCATCGGTGCTCCTCGAAGGTCAGTGGCACCGCTCGGTGATGGCGGACCAAGCGGCGTCGAGTCAACGCCACATGCCACCGCTGCGATGAGTAGGAACCCCAGCGCCAGTGGCACCCCCACGGTGTGGGGATATCGAAATTCGATCACTGAACGCGGTCTCCTACGGCGGGGTTACGTATGGGGGCGGCTTGCCCGCAATGATGGCGCCCATATTCAAGAGTGCCGGATTGCCTTCGTCCCAGTAACTGCTGTGTGCGGCAACGGACGGCAGATTTAGAAACGAGGGAGGCCCGGGTGCAGCGACTAGTTCCACCGCGCCGAAGGGATCCCATGTCGGATCATTGCCCAGTGCGCCGCCCGTCATCACGTGGACCGGAGACGACCCGACAACTTCGATGACATCGTTCGCCGCACGCGTGGCATACACGTTGCCTCCCGGATCAAGGCTGAGATCCGCGGCATGGCTAACGATCATGCCGGGACTGCCGACGGCGATGACGTTCTCGACGGCGAGGTGATGATCGCCGGCACCAGCCGCCCCAACCAATGTCGAGCCGTAGCTGTGACCAATGACGGTGTCAATGGACGGCGGTCCCAGGTGCGTCGCTTGCAGGCCGTCTAGGTACGCGTCGAGCGCGGACGCTCCGTTGTTCGCATAGCTTGCCGACGCTGCCTCACCGAGATCCATGGGTCGGTCATAACCCATCCAGGAGATGACCGAGACATCACCCACACGCAGTGAACGGTCGGCGTTCATCGCCGCGTTGTACATATCGAGCGACTTGCCGTCGCTAGCAGCAAACGCCGCCATGTCTTGGCCGGTCCCTGGCACCAACGTCGCGGTGCGTGAAGCGGTGTCCGGATTGTTGATGGCGACGGCCGCATGCCCCTGATCGTCAATCATGCCGAGGTAGCGCGGGACACCGTCGTTGCGTGCCAACGTCTCACTCACCGATTGGTAACCGGCCAGCGTGTGATTGGCGCCGTCCCACTGTTTCTTCCACTCCTGCCAGTCGCGCCACGCTTTCGCCTCGCTTTTCGGGTTTGGGGTGACGCCCTGGGCCCAGCCGGGATGCGCCTGTGCCAACCGATCCACCTCAGCCTGCGCACTGCGGGTCAGTTCTTTCAGATGGAGCCGGTTGTAATGGTCCTTCCCAAGGCCGTCCGTGCCGACCCACGGCATGCCGGGGTGGTTGCCAATGTTGGGGTCCTGGCGGTACAGCCAGTCCTTTTCCTCTGGTGTCAGCTGATTCCAGAGCTGTTCGAACTCCTCGGGGTCGGTGGGCAGCGGCCGGGACAGCGCCGCTTGGATTTCCGGCCGGTTGTCGTGCGGCGTGTCGGGTATCGGCGCCTCACCGGTGGCCATCTCGATAGCCCTCGCCAGTTCGTCCTCGATGGCTGCGCCGCGGGCGAGCAGCGGCCGCAGTTCTCCGAGCAGTGACGCCGCCTTCGCCATCGCCTCCGCGGGCGGCATCGTCGGATCCGTCGGCTGGAAGGTGTTGGTGGCCGGATTGAGCGCCATCTGCAGTCGCATCGCCTTGGCGCGCAGTTCGGCCAAGTCGTTCTTCAGCGCGTCGATGTCGTCGGCGGCGGTGCTGGCCGCGCGTGAGACCGCGATCGCCTGGTTTCCGTGCGCGTCGAGGTCCTTGCGTGTCCGGCCGATCGCCTCCTTGGCCGCCTCGGCTGCATCGCCGCCCCACGATTCGAAGGCGGGCAACTGCGCGATGCCGTCCGCCGCTTCGAAGGCGGCTTCAGCTTGGCTGCGGGTAGCGTGGAAGACTTCCCGGACGTCACCGGCATTCCAGCGATCAATATCAGCGACAGAAACCGTCACGCAGCGCCCTCACCACCTTGCAGTGCCGGATGGCGCGCAGCCGCCGACGGCGGCAAGATCTGTGGCGTTGCCAGACTCGGTGGCAGCGTATCCGGTAGCGGCCGCTCGCAGCGAGACGCTATGGCCATCCAACTGTAGACGGATCGCTGCGGAGTCGTCCTGCCACTTGCTGAGGGTCGCTCCAATCGCCGCCGCCGCGGCGGCCGGCATACCAGCCTGCGACTCGCCGATTCGGGTCTGCGTGAGGCTGTGGCGGGCGTCGAATCCTTCGGCGTGATCGGTCACCTTCGTCGCCGACCTGTCGAGGTCGGCCGGCACCACCCGAACCACCTGCGCCATGTGAGTTCCTCCCCGGTGCGCCGTCGCATTTGCACATTGACGGACGCATACAGTCTATTACCGCCTTCACCGCAGCTTGACACCATTCATGGGCGCCAGGCATCAACCGAACACGAACGTCAAGCATCAACCGATGAAATGCGTAACTTGGTGCCCCCGGCAGGATTCGAACCTGCGACACCGGCTTTAGGAGAGCCGTGCTCTATCCCCTGAGCTACGGGGGCGCGTCCGTGCGGAGCTTACCGGCTAGCGCAGCAGCGCGATCACGTCCGCGAAGGCGTCGGCGACGGGCTGTTGCACGGTGATGTAGGTGATGCCGTAGCGGTCGCGGTAGTGCAGCAGGGTGTCGGCCATGTCGCGAGTCGTCCCGGAGAGCACGCTGGGCAGCGCGAGCAGCTGGTCGTCGGGCAGGTCGACGAAGTGGCGGGTGATGGACAGGTCCGGCCGGCCGGAGCCGTCGGTGGGCAGCGCGGTAACGGCCAGGTTCAGCTCCAGCTCACCGAAGCGATTCTCGGCGGCGTCGCGGACGAAGGAGATGCGCTCGGCGAGCGGATCGTGGCCGTCGACGACGGGATCGCCGCCGGTCAGGCCGACCATATGGGCGTGCCGGGCCGCCAGCCGGAGCACACGGTCGCCGTTGCCGGCGATCAGCACCGGAACGTCCGGCACGTTGGCGCGCAGGTACGTGGTGGTGTGCCTCAGGTGATCGACGCGTTCGCAGGCACTGGGGTAACGCAGTTCGGCGGCCTCGAACTCCTCGCGCACGTAGCCCGTGCCCAAGCCGACCTCGGAGCGCCCGCCGGAGAGTCGGCTCAGCGCCGCGACATCGCGCGCCAGCAGCGCCGGACGATAGAACGCCGCGTTGAGGACGAAGGTGCCCACCCGCAAGGTGTCGGTGACGGCGGCGACGGCGGTGAGCACCGGGAAGGGCGCGAGGCTGCCGAGATGGTCTGCGGCGTGCAGGACGTCGTAGCCCATGCTTTCGGCGCGGCGCGCGAAGTTGCGCACATCCTCTAGCGAGCGTGCGTCGTGCAGGCCGACACCGAACCGGAAAGCGCTGGTCATCCCGGAATCCTAGCCGCGGTGTACGGCAGGAGGTTTGAGCCGACCCGGCAACGGGCACAGTTCGGTGCGACCGAAACTTCCCCCAAGATCCGGCCCGTCGTCGACCCACGTTCCGACGGGCCGGATTGTCTTTCCACAAGGCAGGACATGAGCAGCCATCCCACCGTCGGGGTCGAGGAGGAATTCCTGCTCGTCGACGCCGACACGGGAGATCCGCTGGCACGAAACCGCGACGTGGCCGAACGCGCCGCGCAGGAGAACGTCGAGCTGCAACTGGAGCTCACGAGCTGTCAGGTGGAGACCGCCACCGCAGTAGTGTCCGACGCGGCCGCGCTACGCGACGAGCTGACCCGGCTACGCGCTGTGGCCGCCCGGGCCACCGAACAGTGCGGCGGCCGGCTGCTGGCGATCGGACTTCCGCCGACCCGGCCGCACGAATTCCCGATCACCGACACCCCGCGGTACCGGCGCATCGCGGAGCGGTTCGGCATGATCGCCCACGAGCAGGGCATCTGCGGCGCGCACGTGCACGTCGAGGTGCCCGACCGCGAGACCGCGGTGCAGGTGTGCAACCGCCTGCGGCCGTGGCTGCCCATCCTGCTGGCCATCACCGCGAATTCTGCGATCTACCGCAACGCCGACACCGGCTATGCCAGCTGGCGCAGCGTGCTGTGGGCGCGGTGGCCCAGCGCGGGGCCGCCGCCGGTGTTCGCGTCCGCCGCCGAGTACGACGCGACTGTGAAGCTGATGCAAGACGCCGGCGCGATGGTCGACGACGGCATGGTCTATTGGGACGTGCGGCCGTCGTCGAAGTTCTCGACCGTCGAGATCCGGGTGGCTGACGTGCCGGCGACGGTCGCGGAGACGGTGCTGTTCGCAACGTTGGTCCGGGCGACGGTGATGACGGCGCTCGACGAGCAGCGGGCCGGCGCACCGCTGCCCGAGGTGGCGCCGCACCTGCTGCGCGCCGCCTACTGGAAGGCCGCCCGCGACGGGCTGGCAGGCGAATCCGTCGACCTGCGAGCGGGCCGGCTGGTGCCGGTGTCGACGGCCCTCGATGCGCTGCTCGCCCATCTCCGGCCGGCGCTCGAGGCGCTCGGCGAGTACGACGACGCCGTCGCGCAATTGGACCGGCTGCGTCGAAGGGGCAACGGCGCCGCCCGCCAGCTGGCCGCCTGGCAGCGCGGGCACGACGCGCGCGACGTCGTCGCCGAACTCGCCGACGCGACGCTCAGCTGAGCGGTAGCTGCGCGACCAGCGGTCCGGTGGGCCTCGGCGACCCGTCGCCGGGCTCGACGGTGAAAGCGAGCGCGGTCGAGTCGCCGATCTGCGGGAGCACCGCCGTGGTGGACGGGCTGACCGCCTCGTCGTCCATCGTGCCGGCCGACTCCGCCCCGGCGTCCGACATCAGCCACATCTGGTAGACGGTGCCCGGTTGCGGCGGCGCGACGTTGTTCATCACCAGCACGCCGGCGTGCCGGTCGCGGGAGTAGATGAACGTCGCCGTCCCGCCGGTCGGGAGGTCGCCCGTGACGGTGCGGACGTCCGGCGCCGCGAAGATCGTGTCGGTGCTGACGGCATCGCGGCTGTCGGTCGACCGGAACGCCAGCCCGACGCCGACCGCGGCCAATCCGATGACCACGGCGGCCGCGGCCGCGACCACGGCGGTGCGCCGACGGCGGGAGCGGCTGCGGCGCTGCTGAGTCGCCGACGCCAGGATCTGGCTGCGCAGCGCGGGCGGCGGTTCGACGGCGGTCGCCGCGGACATCGCGGCCATGGTCTCGCGGACGGCGCGCACTTCGGCGGCGAACTCCGCGGCGACGTCAGGCGGCGCCACACGCAGCCGGCGTTCGATGTCGGCGCGCTCGATGTCCGTCACCGCGTTCAGCGCATACGCCGTCGCCATGTCGAGGAAGGCGCTGTCGTGCGGCGCGGTCATGTCACGCCCAGGCAGTTGCGCAGGCCGCGCAGCGCGTCCCGCATGCGCGACTTGACGGTGGCGAGGTTGGCCGAAAGCCGTTCGGAGACCTGCGAATAGGTGAGCCCCTGGTAGTAGGCCAGCTCGACGCATTCCCGCTGCAGGTCAGTCAGCCCGTCGAGGCACTCGACGACCTGCCGGCGCTCGTCGCGCACGATCGCGGAGTCGGCCACCACATCGGTCGCGGTTTCGACGGTGGCGGCGCCGTAGCGGGCGTCGCGCTGGCTGGCGGCCTGTTCGGCGCGTACCCGGTCGACGGCGCGGCGGTGCGCCAGCGTCATCAACCAGGCGAGCGGCGATCCCGACGCGGCGTCATAGCGGTCGGCGGTGCGCCACACCTGCAGATAGATCTCCTGCACGACCTCCTCGCTGTAACCGGGATCGCGCAGCACTCGGGTGACCAGTCCGTAGACCCGCGCCCGGGTGTGGTCATAGAGGGTGGCAAAGGCGTCGGCGTCCTGGCGGGCCACGCGGCGCAGCAGCATTTCGAGATCGGCGCTCACTGCGGCAATCCGCCCCGGCCACCCGTCCAACAGCACATCGAGCCGTAGCCTAGCGGGCCGCATTTCGAGCGGAGTCAGGTCTGGCCGACTTCTCGACCGCGGTAGCGGGCGAGCGGCACCCTGGGCAACGGCAGCGCAGCGGCCGGCAACCGCCGGCTCAGCTCCCCGGTCAGCGGTGCCGGCGGCGCCACGACCTGCGGGGCGCGTGTCGACGAGCTGCACAGCAGGTATTCGCACCCGGCGCGCGGGCGGATCGGTGGCGGCTACCGCCAGCTGCGGGCCGCCGCGGCCAACCCGTGGACCAGCGCCGAGGTGATCGGCGGCAGGCCGTCCTCGCCCGGTAGCGGACTGCGGGGGCTGGTGCCGCGGATCCGGGCGGGCAGCTCGAGCTGCATTCCGCCTCGCCGGGCGCGGTTGACGGGGTTGTCCGGGTGCAGGCCCCGCAGCTCGCGCGGGATGTCGTCGAGGTCGGTGACCACGGTGTAGCCCGGCAGGTCGAGGTGCGCGGCGACGTGACGCGCCAGGTCGCGGTGGCCGCCCCCGGCCAGCAGGTGGGTGCTGCGGCCCACGCGGCCGTAGCCGTGCAGCGACACCGCCACGTCGACGTGGTCGAGGAACTCCCGCAGCAACGGCGACTCGGCCGCCAGGTAGCGGGCCGACGGCAGGTGGTGGGGATAGCTCTCGGGGTGCCGAACGACGTACACCGAGGCACCGGCGGCGTCGGCCGCACGGTCGGCGATGACGTCGGTGACCTGTTCGAGCCCGCCGCCGTGGATGGCGAGGAAACCGAACCGCGAGCGCAGCCGGCTGTACTCGACGACGCCCGGCTCGGCCAAGAGCTCCGCCAGGGACTGCGGCCCGTCGGCCCCGGTGGCGGCCCGCCCGGACCAGGCGGCCGGGTCCCACCGGCGCAGGAAATCGACCCACGGCTGCGGCAGGCCGTGGTGCAGCGCGCCGGCCACGATGCGCTCGAGGTACCCGGGACGCGGCGGGCCCGGCTCCACGCGCGGATCGACGTACACCCACGCGGCGGCCGGCCCGTCGTCGGTCTGCACCGTCATCCGGTCGCGGCGATAGCGCACCGGAACGCCCTCGGCGCTGTCGAGCACCCGTAAGTCGTGGTCGGAGAGCTGCCACAGCACGCCGTGCACCTCGCTGCCGGCGAACGGTTCGACGGTCGCGACGCCGCGCTCGTTGATCAGCCAGTCGTGGTCGGCGAGCCGCGCCGGCCGGGGCTCGGTGGCGTCGGGGCAGCGCCGCGCCATCTGGTCGACGCACACGTTCGACCCGTAGGCGAAGTAGGCGTGCCGCATTCAGCCCGTGACGGTCAGATAGATGAGCACCACGTTGAGCAGCGTAATGATGCCGCCCACCGCCCACCCCAGCGTCGTGGTGACGCGATGGTTGGTGTCGATGCCCATGAGGCGGCGGTCGCTCGTGAGCCGGATCAGCGGGATGAGCGCGAACGGGATGCCGAACGACAGCACGACCTGCGAGATGACCAGCGCGCGGCTCGGGTCGATCCCGGTGCCGAGCACCACGAGCGCCGGGATGAGCGTGATGACGCGGCGGGCGACGAGCGGGATCTTCCGGTTCAGCAGCCCGTCCATGATCATCGCGCCGGCGTAGGCGCCCACCGAGCTGGACGCCAGCCCGGAGGCCAGCAGGCCGATCGCGAAGCACAGCGCCACTGCGGGGCCGAGCGCGTCGGCCACCGCGGCGTGGGCGCTCTCGATGGAGTCGGTGTCGTCGCGGCCCTGCAGGTTGGTCGCGGCGACGAGCAGCAGCGACATGTTCACCGCCCCGGCGACGAGCATGGCCAGCGCGACGTCCCAGCGGGTGATGCGCAGCAGCCGGCGCAGCCGCTCAGGGGTGTCGGACCGGCCGTGGCGGTCGCGGCTCAAGCCCGAGTGCAGGTACACCGCGTGCGGCATGACGGTCGCGCCGAGCATCGCGGTGGCGAGCAGCACGCTCTCGGCGCCGTCGAAGCGCGGCAGCAGGCCGCCGACCAGCTCGCCGGGTGGCGGCGGTTCGACGAAGATGCTGGTGACGAACCCGATCGCGATCACGAGCAGCAGGCCGCTGATGACGCGCTCGAAGATCTGCTGCCCGCGCCAGTCCTTGACCACCAGCAGCATGAGCGATACGACGCCGGTGATGACGCCGCCGGTGAGCATTGGCAGGTCGAACAGCAGGTGCAGCGCGATCGCGCCGCCGACCACCTCCGCCAGGTCGGTCGCCATGGCGACGGCCTCGGCCTGCGCCCAATAGGTGAGCCGGGTCGGCCGGCTCATGCGGGCGCCGATGGCTTCCGGCAGCGAGGTGCCGGTGACGAGGCCGAGCTTGGCCGACAGGTACTGAACCAGCCCGGCCATGACATTCGCGAGCACGATGACCCAGACGAGCAGGAAGCCGTACTGCGCACCGGCGCTGACGTTGGCGGCGACGTTGCCCGGGTCGACGTAGGCGACGGCCGCCACGAACGCCGGACCGAGCAGGAAGAACCCGGGCCGGGCCCGCAGCAGGGTCGGTTGTGCCACGACGTCGCGTCCTATCGGATTGACGAACTTGCGCGTGAGGGTAGCCGAAACCCTCGTCCGTCCGTCTCCCGGGTTGCCTACCGCGCGGCGTACAAACCCCGGCCGGTGATCAGCGGCAGATCGAGCGTGGTGCGGATGCCGGCAGGCGCGGCGACCACCGCCGGGATCGCGTTGACGACGCGCATGGCCGTGGCGACCAGGCCGGCGTGATTGTGATCGCCGTTGGGGCTGCCCAGGCAGATGTCGACGCCGTAGGACGGCTCGCCGGTGATCTCCACGCGGTAGGACCCGCCCTCCTGGGCCGGCTGGCGCCAGTCGGGGCAGAGGTCCCCGCGCAGGCGGGTGACGTGTTCCAGCACGACGGCGGCACGGCCCGCCACCATGCCGCGCACCTCGAAGCGCAGTGCGGCCGCGCCACCGGCAGGGATGTGGCCCGCCGCGATGTCGAAGGGCTCGGGCGCCGGAAACCGCTCGTAGTGCTCGGTGATCTCGTCGAGTTCGACGTCAAGGCCCGCGGCGAGCTGGCGCACCACCGAACCCCAGGCCATCGTCAGCACGCCCGGCTGCAGCAGCATCGGGATGTCGTCGAGCGGCTTACCGAAGCCCATGACGTCGAACATCACGGTGGCGCTGTCGTAGGTGGCGTAGTCGACGATTTCGATGCACCGCACCTGCTCGATGCGCTGGCAGGTGCCGGCGAGCGCCATGGGCAGCAGGTCGTTGGCGAAGCCGGGGTCGATGCCGCCGATGAACAGGCTCGAATTGCCCTGCTGCGCAGCCTCTTCGAGCGGGGAGATCAGCTCGTCTGGGATGACGCCCCACGGATATTGCAGAAACACCGGGCCGCTGCCGACGACGTTGATGCCGGCGGCCAGCAGTCGCCGGTAGTCCTCGAGCGCGTCGGGCAGGCGGTTGTCGGCCATCGCGGTGTAGACGGCGCACTGCGGCCCGGTGGCGATCACCGCGTCGAGATCGGTCGTGGCGGTGACGCCGGTGCGCGTGTCGAGGCCCGCCAGTTCGGCGGCGTCCCGGCCCGCCTTGGCGTCGGAGGACACCCACACACCGGCGAGGTCGTAGGTGGGGTCGGTGATCAACGCCGTCAACGCATGACGCCCGACGTTGCCGGTGCCCACCTGCACTACACGGATCGACACGGTGCTCCTCTACAGGTCGGGGATGGGCAGTTCGAGGTTCGGCGTCGTGAGGCCACCGTCGACCTCGAGCGTCTTGCCGGTGAGGTACGCGCCGGCGGGCGATGCGAGAAACAGTGCGGCGGCGGCGATTTCGTCGGGCTGGCCGAGCCGGCGCAGCGGCGTCGCGTTCTCCATCGGGATGCGCAGCTCGTCGTTCTGCGCGACGACGTCGAGCGCGGATGTCGCGATGGATCCCGGCGCGATCGCGTTGACGCGGATCTTCGGCGACAGGTCGAGGGCCGTGAGCCGGGTGTAGTGCGCCAGCGCGGCCTTGGCGGTGCCGTAGGCGGCAAAGCCGCGGCCCGGGAGCCGCCCGACCGCCGAGGTGATGTTGATGATGCTCCCGCCGCCGGCGTGCTGCACCATCAGCGGCGCGGCCGCGACGGTGAGCGCATGGGCGGTCAGCACGTTGAACGTCAGCGCGTCCTTGAGATCCTTCGTGCTGGTGGACAGCAGCGCGTTGGGCATGGATCCGCCGACGTTGTTCACCACGATGTCGAGGCGGCCGAACACCTCGACCGCACGTTGCGCCAGCTCGGCCGTCGCGTCGGGCTTCGCGAGGTCGGCGACCACCACATCGGCCCGCCGGCCCGCCCGCTCGACCTGTGCTGCGACATCGCGCAATTGGGATGCGGTGCGGGCGGCGATCACGACGTCCGCGCCCGCTTCGGCAAAGGCGACGGCGATCGCCGCCCCGATGCCCCGCCCCGCGCCCGTCACCACTGCCACCCGGCCGTCGAGCCGGAAGAGGTCCAAGATCACCCGCCGCACGTTACTGCCACCGCCGCGGCGGGTGAGGGGTTTCGATTCGCCGAAAAGCGGTCACCGCAGCGGTAGCGTTGTCGATTGCCGGCAGCAAAGGAGACGGCCATGAGACGCTGCATCGCCGGAGCATCGGCGGCCCTGCTGATGGGTGCCGGCCTGATCATCGCCGCACCGCCGGCCGCCGCCGGCTGCCTCTACGGCGGCGGATTCATCAGCAAGTGCGACGGGCCTGTCGAGCCCGACGGCACCTGGCAGCGCTGCGTGGGGGTGGCCACCGTGGTGCCCAGCGGATTCAGCACCCACCTGGTGCCGCAGAAATATTGCGGCGTCCTGGGGCCCGGTGCGCCCCCTGTGGACCCCGCGTTCGCGGACCCACCTGTGCGCATCGCGGACTGACCGCGGCTGCTACGTGGCGCCGGCCTTCGACGCCGACTTCGTGGCGGCCTTTTTCGCCGGTGCCTTCTTGGCAGCCTTCTTGGCCGGCGCCTTCTTCGCGGCGGCCTTCGTCGCCGGCTTGTCGCCGTCCTCCTCTGAGTCGGCGTCGGCGTCGGACGAGCCCGCCTTCCCTTCGCGGCGGCGCTTGACGCTGGCTTCCAGCTTGGCCAGCAGGTCGGAGACGTCCTCGGTCTCCTCGTCGAGGTCTTCGGGCTGCTCCTCGACGGTGAACGCCTCTTCGCCCGCCAGCTTGGCGGCGACGAGCTCGCGGAGCTCTTCCTGGTAGGTGTCGTGGTAGCGGTCCGGGTCGAAGTCGTCGGTCATCGACTCGACGACCTGGCCGGCCATCTTGAGCTCGGCCGGCTTCACCTCGACCTTCTTGTCGAGCACCGGGAAGTCCGGGTCGCGGATCTCGTCGGGCCACAGCAGCGTGTGAACCACCATGATCTCGCGCTTGCTGAAGTCCTTGACGCGCAGCGCCGCCAGCCGGGTCTTGTTGCGCAGCGCGAAGTGGACGATCGCCACGCGGTCGGTGTCGGCGAGCGTCTTCGCCAGCAGCACATAGGATTTCGTCGACTTGGTGTCCGGCTCGAGGAAGTAGCTCTTGTCGTACATCAAGGGGTCGATGTCGCTGGCGGGCACGAACTCGACCACCTCGATCTCGCGGCTGCGCTCCTCGGGCAAGGTGGCGATATCGTCGTCGGTGATGATGACCGAGCGGCCGTCGTCGCTCTCGAAGGCACGCGCGATGTCGCGGTACTCGACGACCTCACCGCACACCTCGCACGTCCGCTTGTAGCGGATGCGGCCGTTGTCCTTGTTGTGGACCTGATGGAACTTGATGTCGTGGTCTTCGGTGGCGCTGTACACCTTGACAGGGACGTTGACCAGCCCAAAGGCGATGGAGCCCTTCCAGATGGAGCGCATCAGCCCAGTATGGCCCAGCGGGCCGCCGCCGCGTCTCTGGCTGCGCGATCGGGCAGATCCGCGCCCGCCCGGGCGACGGTCAGCGCGGAGCTGACCGCAGCGGCGCCCAGCGCCCGCCGCAGCTCGGCGGTCGAGATCGCGGCCAACGCGCGGCGCCGGTCGGCGCCCACCAGGTCCAGCGACCACAGCGCGTCGATCAAACCCGCCATGAACGCGTCCCCGGCGCCGACGGTGTCGACGACGTCGACCGATGGGGCGGCGACGTCCACGGTGCCGGCGGCGCACACCGCGAAGGCTCCCCGTTCGCCGCGCGTGACCGCGACGACCGACGGCCCGGTGGCCAGCCACGCCGCGGCGATCCGCTCGGGCGGGAACTCCGGGGCGAACCAGCGCAGGTCCTCGTCGCTGGCCTTGACGACGTCGCAGCGCGCGACCATCCGCTCGATGCGTGCGCGGGCCTGATCGGCGTTGTCGACCAGTGCTTCGCGCACGTTGGGGTCGAAGGTGAGGGTCGCCGAGGCGCGGTAAGTCTCGAACAACGCCGCGACGGCCAGGCAGCCCGGGTCGAGCACCGAGGCGATGGAACCGGTGTGGGCGAGGAGCGGCGGCGGCAGGTCCACGGTGTCCGGGCAGCGCCACTCGATGTCGAAGTCGTAGCCGGCCGATCCGCGGGCATCGAGGACGGCTCGTGCGGTGGGCGTGCGGTCGGCGGTCATGCTGCCGGCGACCAGCGAGGCACCCGCGTCCGAGACCACCGACGCGATCCGGCGCCCCCGCTCGTCGTCACCGATGAAGGTCAGGAAGTCGACGGGCCGGCCCAGTCGGGCCAATCCGACCGCCACGTTCAGCGGGCTGCCGCCAACGTGCTCGCGGGGCTGCTCGTCGCCCCGCACCACGATGTCGATCAGCGCTTCGCCGATCACCACCGCGCGCGTCACGTGTCGTCCTCGCGCAATAGGGCTTCCAGCGTCAGCCGGGCGCCGCGGCGGTGCAGCGATTCCAGCGCCCAGACGTAGGCTTCGGCGAACCGCGGCTGGGCCGCCAAGTCTCCGAACACCTTTCGGTTCGCGAGGAACGCCAGCGGATCGTCGCGCTGCGAGCGCGCCAGCGGTATCAGCGTCTCGGCCAGCTGGTCGACGACCTCGATGGGTTGGCCCTGCTCGTCCACGCCCTCGGCGTAGCGCGCCCAGGCGGCGACGGTGGCCGCCGACAGCCGGACGGAGCCGCCGCCGGCCAGGTTGTCGCGGACCACGGGCAACAGCCACTTCGGGATGCGGTTCGACGAGTCGGCGCACAGCCGGGCGATGGTGTCACGCACCCCCGGATTGGCGAACCGGTCCAACAGTGAGCGCTTGTAGTCGTCGAGATCGATGGCGGGCACCGGCTGAAGCGTCGGCGTCGCCTCGACATCCAGGTAGCGCGAGCAGAATTCGCGCAGCAGGGGATCGCCGGCGGCGTCGTGCACCAGCCGGTAGCCCATGAGATAGGCGAAGTAGCACAGGCTCTGGTGACCGGCGTTGAGCAGCCGCAGCTTCATCGCCTCGTAGGGGGCGACGTCGTCGACCAGCAGGACGCCGGCGTTTTCCAGGGGTGGCCGCCCGAGCGTGAAGCGATCCTCCAGCACCCAGGCGGTGAACGGTTCGGCCACGACCGGCCAGCGATCGGTGACCCCGTAGTCACGCTCCAGTTCGGCGATCACCTCCGGCGTGGTGACCGGGGTGATGCGATCCACCATCGAGCTCGGGAAGCCGGTGTGGGCGGCCATCCACTCCGCCAGGCCGGGGTGCCGGCGCTCGGCGAACCCGGTGAACGCGTCGCGCGCCACCTCGCCGTTGCTCACGATGTTGTCGCATGACACGATCGTCGGCGACCCGACGCCGCGCTCCTTACGTCGAGCCAGCGCCTCGGTCACCAACCCGAAAACCGAACCGTCACCGGCATTCTCGATGTCATAGCCGCCCTCGGTGATGGTGAGCGAGACGATCCGGGTGTCCGGGGCCGCGATCCGTTCGATCACCGCCTCGGGGTCGTCGGGCGCGTAGAGGTAGTCCACGATCGAGCCGATCACCCGCGCGTCACGCGTGCCGTCGCCCCGCTCGAGCACCAGCGTGTACAGGAAGTCCTGTGCCGCCAGGGCGTCCCGCATCCGTCGGTCGCCGGGCAGCACCCCGACGCCGCAGATTCCCCACTCCGCCGCCTCACCCTTCGCCATCAGGCGGTCGAGGTACATGGCTTGATGTGCGCGGTGGAAGCCGCCGACCCCGAAGTGCACGATGCCGACGCGAAGAGCGTCGCGGTCATAGGACGGCGTGACGATCGGCAGCTCGGACAGCGTTGCGCGACTGACCTTCACAGCTCCACCACCGCTTTGACGTTACCGGGCGTGCGGTCGGCGTCGAGGGCTTCGGCGGTCCGCTCGAGCGGGAAGCGGGCGGTGACCATCGCGTCGAGGTCCACGCGGCCGCCGCCGGCGAGGGCGATGGCCGTCGGCCAGGTGTTGGCGTAGCGGAACACCCCGGTGAGCACCAGCTCGCGGTTCTGGATGAGCTGCGTGGGCAGCTCCATGGTCTCGACGCCCGAGCCCACGAGCACCACGCGGCCCGCGGGCCGGACCGCGGCGATGCCGGCCGCCACCGCCGCCGGCGCGCCGGAGGCATCGACGAAGGCGTCGACCCGCAGCGCGGACACGTCGTCGGTGCGCGGGTCGAGCGTGGCGGTGGCGCCGAATGTCTGAGCCAGCCGCCGGCGATCGTCGTCGGGATCGCTGACGACGATGTCGGTGGCGCCGTAGGCCCGGGCCACTTGGGCGATCATGATGCCGATCGGCCCGGCGCCGGCGATGAGCACGCTGCCCGCACCCGGCAGCGCGGCCTTGTTCACGGCGGCGATGCCGACCGACAGCGGTTCGCACAGCGCCGCGGCGTCGTCGGACATGCCGTCGGGCACCGCGTGCGCGAACGCGGCGCCGATCGTGACGTAGTCGCAGAACGCGCCGTCGACGGGCGGCGTGCCGAAGAACCTCATGTGCGGGCAGAGGTTGTAGTGGCCGGCGCGCGTCTCGGGGCTGTCGGGATCGGGGCGTTGCGGCTCGATCGACACGCGCTCGCCGATGCGCCTGGAGTCGACGCCCTCACCCACGGCGACGACGGTGCCCGCCGCTTCGTGCCCGAGGATCAGCGGCTGCTCGATGACGAAGGTGCCCACCCGGCCGTGGCGGTAATAGTGCGTGTCGGACCCGCAGACACCCACCGTCGCAACCCTGACCAGCACGTCTCCACGCGCGGGAACGGGTATCGGGCGCTCCTGCACGGCGATGCGGCCGGGTTCGGTGAGCACCGCCGCACGCATGACGCCCGTCGGCGGGACTGTTGTGTACGTCACACCCAGCATGTTAACGTGATGAGCATCTTCACGCACCAATGAGCATTTGCTCACCCTCGGCGGTAAGGCGGCCCTCGATGACCGGAACGGCGAACGGCGCACTCGTGCGTTCCGCCGCGCCGCCCCGGGAAGATCTCCGGCTGGCCCTGCGGGCGGCCTCGCTGTACTACGTCGACGGGCTCACGCAGGCCGACATCGCCGCGCGGCTGGGGGTCTCCCGGCCCACCGCAGGCCGGTTGATCGCCCGGGCCAAGGCGCGCGGCCTGGTGCGCATCGAGGTCGTCGTGCCGCCGGGCCTGCGCGACGACCTGCACGCCGACGAGGAGCGCGAGCTCGAGGCACGGTTCGGTCTCGTCGAGGCGGTCGTCGTCGGCCACGGCTTCGAGACGCTCGGGCGGGCGGCCGCGGCGCTTCTGACCCGGCGAGTCGCCGACACCGACACCATGGGCTTCACCTGGGGCCCCGAGATCGTCGCGATGGCGGGCGCCCTGCCGTCCGGAGTCGCGACCTGCCGCACGGTGGTGCAGCTGGATGGCGCCATGTCGATGGCGAACTACCAGACCGGCACCGACTACGTGCTCGGCCGGTGCTCCGAACAGCTGCAGGCGCAGACCATCCGGTTGCCGGCGCCGCTGTACGCCGACCCGGCGACGGTGTCCTCGCTGCGCAGCGACTCGGTGATCTCGCGCGCGCTCGCCGCCGGTGCCGCCGCCGACCTGATGATCTTCGGTATCGGCCCGGTGTCGACGTCGACCACGTTGTTCGCGGGCAACTTCCTCGACACCTCCATGCTCGACGAGCTGGAGGCGCGCGGCGCCGTGGGGGAGATCGGCGGCCGGTTCTTCGACGCCGACGGCCGGCCCATCGACACCGAGCTGCAGCAGCGCGCGGTCTCGGTGCGGTTGGAGGACGTGAAGGCCTGCGGCAAGACGATCCTGCTGTGCGACAGCGACGCCAAGCACGTCGCCACCCTCGCCGCACTGCGGGGCGGGCTGGCCAAGTTCCTGGTGTGCGATATCGACTGTGCGCGTTGGCTGCTCAGCCACGGCGGAAGGTGAGGTCCACGGTGAGTGCAGGAACTACGCTGCGCCGGCTGGCGGTGTGTGCGGTGACGGCCGCGCTGGCGTCGACGGCGGGTTGCGCGGGCGCCGGCACGCTCGGCGCGACCGACCAGACGGTGACCATCGCGATGGTGTCCAACTCGCAGATGACCGATGCTCGGGAACTGTCGAGCCGTTTCGAGGAGGACAACCCCGACATCAAGCTGCGGTTCGTCACCCTGTCGGAGAACCAGGCCCGCGCCAAGATCACCGCGTCCACCGCCATGGGCGGCGGGGAGTTCGACGTCGTGATGATCAGCAACTACGAGACGCCGCAGTGGGCCGAGAACGGCTGGCTGGTCAACCTTTCCCAATACACCGCCGCCACACCGGGATACGACGAGAACGACTTCATCCCGTCGCTGCGGCAGTCGTTGTCCTTCCGCGACGACATGTACGCCGTCCCCTTCTACGGCGAATCGTCGTTCTTGATGTACCGCAAGGACCTGCTCGAGCAGGCCGGCATCACGATGCCGCGCGACCCCACGTGGCAGCAGGTGGCCGATGCGGCGGCCCGGCTCGACGGCCCCGGCATGGTTGGCATCTGCCTGCGCGGGAAGCCCGGCTGGGGCGAGGTGCTCGCGCCGCTCGACACCGTCATCAACACGTTCGGCGGCCGCTGGTTCGACGAGAACTGGAACGCTCAGCTCACCAGCCCCGAGGTCCGGCGGGCGGTCGAGTTCTACGTGAACCTGGTCCGCGATCACGGCGAACCGGGCGCAGCGGCAAGCGGATTCGGCGAATGCGCGACGCAGTTCTCCCAAGGCAGGGCCGCCATGTGGTACGACGCGACGTCCGCGGTGTCGACCGTAGAAGACCCCGGCTCATCCACCGTCGTGGGCAAGGTCGGTTACGCGATGGCGCCGAAGGTCGAGAAAGCCAACCCGGGATGGCTGTACACCTGGGCGCTCGGCATCCCGAAGAGCAGCGACCGGCCCGACGCCGCGTGGAAGTTCATCTCCTGGATGACGGACAAGAAGTACATGACGCTGGTCGGCTCCGAGCTCGGTTGGTCGCACGTGCCGCCCGGCAGCCGGCTCTCGACCTACGACATCCCGCAGTACCGCGAGGTGTCGCAGGCCTACGCGCCGCTGACCCTCGAATCGATCGAGAGCGCCACACCGCTGACACCGACCGTGCAGCCGGTGCCCTACACCGGCATCCAGTTCCTCGCCATCCCGGAGTTCCAGGACCTCGGCACCCGGGTCAGCCAGCAGATCAGCGCGGCCATCGCCGGGCAGAAGTCGGTGGCCGAGGCGCTCGAACAGTCACAGCAGTACGCCGAAGTCGTCGGCCGGACCTATCAGGAGAAGTCATGACCGCCCTCGCCGGCGACACCACCGCCACGCAGGCCGAACACGTCGCCCGCATCCGGCAGGAGCGGGGCCCGGCGATCTCGCGCGCCGAGCGGTGGCGGCGGCGCGGACCCCTGCTGCCCGCGCTGATCTTCATGATCGTCGTCACGCAGATCCCGTTCCTCTTCACGCTGTACTACTCGACGCTGTCGTGGAACCTCGTGCGCCCGGACTCCGGCGAGTTCGTCGGGCTGCAGAACTACGTCGACGTGGTCAAGGACGGCACGTTCTGGCAGGTGGCCGTGAACACCGTCGTGATCATCGTGGCGACGGTGCTGCTCTCGGTGGTGCTGGGCCTGCTGCTGGCGCTGCTGCTCGACCGGGCGTTCCTGGGCCGCGGCATCGTCCGGACGCTGCTCATCACCCCGTTCCTCGTGACGCCGGTGGCCGGAGCGCTGATGTGGAAGACGGCGATGCTGGACCCGGTGTTCGGCATCGTCAACTGGATCCTGCCCGGCGAGGGCATCGACTTCGTCAGCCGCTTCCCGCTGTCGTCGGTGATCGTCGCGCTGGTGTGGCAGTGGACGCCGTTCATGATGCTGCTGATCCTCGCGGGCCTGCAGTCCATGCCCCGCGAGATCCTGGAGGCCGGCCGGGTCGACGGCGCGGGCGCCTTCCAGATCTTCCGGGAGCTGACCCTGCCGCACCTGCGGCGCTTCATCGAGCTGGGCACCGTGCTGGGCGCGATCTACCTGGTCAACACCTTCGACCAGATCTACATGATGACCCAAGGCGGCCCCGGCACGGCCAGCGCCAACCTGCCGTTCTACATCTACCAGCGGGCGTTTTTGGGCTTCGACATCGGGCAGGCCGCCGCGATGGGCGTCGTCGTGGTGATCTTCACGACGGTGATCGCCTCCTTCGCGCTGCGCCTGATCTTCACATCGTTCACCGGCAAGGAGGAGGCGGCCTGACATGAGCACGCAGACAACGGACACCGTGATCACCGACTCCGCGGACGCCGAGCCCACCTCCCGGCGCAAACGCCGCTCCGTCGACCCGTGGGGCGTCGTGGCGTGGCTCGTCGGTCTCGGCTTCTTCTTCCCGGTGTTCTGGATGGTGCTGACGGCGTTCAAGCAGGAGGTCGACGCCTACACCACCACACCGAAATTCGTCTTCACGCCGACGCTCGACGAGTTCCGGGCGGTGTTCGACCAGGGCGTCGGGACGTCGCTGCTGAACTCGTTGTTCGCGACCACGGTGTCGACGATCGTGGTGCTGGCGCTGGGTATTCCGGCGGCGTTCGCGCTGTCGCTGCGGCCGGTCCGCAAGACCTCCGACGCGCTGTTCTTCTTCATGAGCACCAAGATGCTGCCGGTGGTGGCGGTGATCGTCCCGCTGTACGTCATCGTGTCGAACATCGGCCTGCTGGACAACATCTGGGCGTTGATCATCCTGTACACCGCGATGAACCTGCCGATCGCGGTGTGGATGATGCGGTCGTTCTTCCTGGAAGTCCCGGGGGAGCTGCTGGAGGCCGCAAGCCTCGACGGCGCGAGCACGTGGCGTTCGGTGCGGGAGGTCATCCTGCCGCTGGTGTCGCCGGGGATCGCGGCGACGGCGTTGATCTGCGTGATCTTCGCCTGGAACGAGTTCTTCTTCGCGGTCAGCCTCACCGCGGTGCAGGCCCAGACCATCCCGGTGTTCCTGGTCGGGTTCATCGCGGGGGAGGGCCTGTACTGGGCCAAACTGTGCGCGGCGGCGACCATGGCCGCGTTGCCGGTGGTGCTGGCGGGCTGGTTCGCGCAGAACAAGCTGGTTCGTGGCCTGTCCTTCGGCGCCATCAAGTAAGGAGCGAAACACCCATGGCGACAATCACTTACAACAACGCGACGTGCATCTACGAGGGCTCGGACAAGCTGGCCGTCGACTCGCTGAACCTCGACATCGCCGACGGCGAGTTCGTGGTGCTCGTCGGTCCGTCCGGATCGGGGAAGAGCACCGCGCTGCGCATGCTCGCGGGCCTGGAGGACATCGACGAGGGGAGCATCGAGATCGGCGGCCGCGACATGACCGGCGTGCCGTCGAAGGACCGCGACATCGCGATGGTGTTCCAGAACTATGCGCTGTACCCGAACAAGACGGTGGCCGAGAACATGGGCTTCGCGCTGAAGCTGCGCGGCGTGCCCGCCGACGAACGCCGCCGCAAGGTGGAGGAGGCGGCCAAGCTGCTCGACCTCACCGAGTTCCTGGACCGCAAGCCCGCGAAACTGTCCGGCGGGCAGCGGCAGCGCGTGGCGATGGGGCGCGCGATCGTGCGTGAGCCGCAGGTGTTCTGCATGGACGAGCCGCTGTCCAACCTCGACGCCAAGCTGCGGGTGCAGACCCGGACCGAGATCGCGGCGCTGCAGCGACGATTGGGCACCACCACCGTCTACGTGACACACGACCAGGTGGAGGCGATGACCATGGGCGACCGGGTCGCGGTGTTGCGCAACGGGAGACTGCAGCAGTTCGCGACGCCGGGGGACCTCTACGACGCCCCGGCCAACGCGTTCGTCGCCGGCTTCATCGGTTCACCGGCGATGAACCTGATGACGGGGGCGATCACCAGCGAGGGAGTGCGGGTGGGCGACGACTCCGTGCTGCCGCTGGAACGCGAACAGCTGACCGCCCTGCACGACGCCGGGCTCACCGAGGTCACTGCGGGTATCCGTCCAGAGCACCTCGAGGTGTCCACCTCCGGCGGCATCGACGTGGTGGTCGATCTCGTGGAGGACCTCGGCAGCGAGACCTATCTGTACACCCACGCCGGCCCGGGCGTGCAGCTCGTCGCCCGGTCGCTGTCGCGAACACCGGCCCGGCTGGCCGACACCGTGCAGTTGCGCAAGACGACCGACGGCATCGTCCACCTGTTCCGGCCCGACAACGGCGAGCGCATCGGCTGATCTGGCGGCGAACCCCCCATGCGCGCACCGGAGTTGCGGCTCCGGGTGCCCTCGCCCGGGCTGGTGGCCCTGCCGTGGGACCGGCCGCTGGCGGCGTGGCGGGCGCCCGACGTCCCGCTGCGGGACATCGCCGTCGGACCGAGCCGACACCTGGTGCGCTTCGTCGACGCCGACGGTGCGCTGTGGGCGGTCAAGGACATGCCGCCCCGGCTGGCCGCCAAGGAGTACGACGTGCTGCGCCGGTTGGAGGAGCTGGGGCTGCCCGCGGTGCGCCCGGCCGGGCTGGTGAACCAGCCCGAGTTCGACACGGCGCTGCTGGTCACCCGCTACCTCGCGGGGTCGTGGCAGTACCGGCGGCTGTTCCTGCGGCTGCCGCCGGAGCAGTCGAAGCACCGGGACCGGCTGCTCGACGCCATGGCAGGCCTGCTGGTGGAACTGCACCGGCACGGCGTGTTCTGGGGTGACTGCTCGCTGGCCAACACGCTGTTCTCCCGCGACGGCCAACTGCTGCAGGCGTGGCTGGTCGACGCCGAGACCTCCGAGGTCCATCCGTCGCTCACCCTCGGCCAGCGCCGGCACGACCTGCAGATCGCGGTCGAGAACGTGGCGATGGGCATGATCGACCTGGCCGAGCGCCGGGGGCTGCCGGAGTCGACGCATGCGGGGCTGATCGCCGAAGCCGAGCACCTGGAAGTGCGTTACCGCACGCTGTGGGACGCCCTGCACGACGAGCCGGTGTTCGCCTACACCGACCGCTACCGCGTCGAGGGAACCGTCCGGCGGCTCAACGAGCTCGGGTTCGCCGTCGACGAGCTGACCTTCCAGCCCGACAGCGTCCATCCCGATCAGCTGCGGGTGCACGTCGCGGTCGGTGACCGGCGCTACCACGCGCAGCGCCTGCAGGAGCTGACCGGGCTGGCCGTCGGCGAAGGTCAGGCCCGCATCCTGCTCGGCGACCTCCGGGCCTACCAGGCGCAGCTGTGCCGCGAGGTGGGCCACGACGTCGACGACTCCACCGCGGCCCGGCTGTGGGTGATCGAGGTGCTGACGCCCACCGAAGCGCAGGCGCATGCCGCGGTCGGCCACACCGGCACCCCGATCCAGGCCTACTGCGACCTGCTCGAGGTGCGGTGGCTGCTGAGCGAGCAGGCCGGTCACGACGTCGGCACGAACCGCGCGCTCGCGGCGCTGGCCCGCCGGCGCATTCCGGCCGACGCCGCGGCGACCATGGCCGTCGCCGAGGTGCCGACCGAGCCGTTCGCCGTCCAGTGGGACGCCGACGATTAGCCGGGGCGAATAACCTGGGGCCATGGAACGGTTCGGCCGCGTCCGGCTGACCAACGCCGACAAGGTGCTCTATCCCGCCACGGGCACCACCAAGGCGGAGATCTTCGAGTACTACGTCAACGTCGCCGCCGCGATGGTGCCGCACATCGCCGGGCGGGCGGTGACGCGCAAGCGCTGGCCCAACGGCGTCGGTGAGCCGGCGTTCTTCGAGAAGCAGCTGGCGTCGTCGGCGCCGGACTGGCTGCACCGGGCGTCGGTGGTGCACCGGACCGGGACCACCACCTATCCGGTGATCGACAGCGCCGAGGGGCTGGCGTGGCTCGCGCAGCAGGCGTCGCTGGAAGTGCACGTGCCGCAGTGGCGTTTCGTCAACACCTGGGGTGCTGACGGGGCCGTCGAGATCCCTGGCCCGGCGACCCGGGTGGTGTTCGACCTCGACCCCGGTGAGGGTGTCACGTTCCGTCAGCTGTGCCAGGTGGCGCACGAGGTGCGCGACCTGATCACCGACATCGGGCTGCGCACCTTTCCGCTGACGTCCGGCAGCAAGGGCCTGCACCTGTATGTGCCGCTGGAGCAGCCGATCAGCTCCCACGGCGCGTCGGTGCTCGCCAAACGGGTTGCGGTGCAGCTGGAGTCGGTCATGCCGAAGCGGGTGACGGCGACCATGACCAAGAGCCTGCGGGACGGCAAGGTGTTCGTCGACTGGAGCCAGAACAACGGCAAGAAGACCACCATCGCGCCGTACTCGCTACGGGGCCGCGAGGAGCCGACGGTTGCCGCGCCGCGCAGTTGGGACGAGATCGAGGACCCTGATCTGCGGCACCTGCGCTTCGAGGAAGTGCTGGAGCGCCTGCAGCGCGACGGCGACCTGCTGGCCGAGCTGGACGACGCGGTGCCGGTGGCCGACGCGCTGACCACCTACCGCAGCATGCGCGACCCCCGCAAGACACCCGAGCCGGTGCCGCAGCAGCCGCCGGTGATGGGCAACAACGATCGCTTCGTCATCCAGGAGCACCACGCCCGCCGGCTGCACTACGACTTCCGGCTCGAACGCGACGGCGTGCTGGTCAGCTGGGCCATCCCGAAGAACCTGCCCGACACCCCGGCGAAGAACAGCCTGGCCGTCCACACCGAGGACCATCCGCTCGAATACGGCACGTTCGCCGGCGAGATCCCGAAGGGCGAGTACGGCGGCGGCAAGGTCTACATCTGGGACTCCGGCACCTACGAGGCCGAGAAGTTCCGCGACCCCGGCGTCAACAACGAAAAGCCGATCGACGGTGGCGGCAAAGGAGAAGTGATCGTCACCCTGCACGGCGAGAAGGTGAAGGGCCGCTACGCGCTGATCCAGACCGACGGCAAGAACTGGCTGGCGCACCGGACCAAGGAGCAGCCGATCCCTGGGGCGGGAGAGAACACCAGCGGTTTGGACGGACTGTCGCCGATGCTCGCCACCCACGGCTCCGTCGCGACGCTGACCGCCAAGACATGGGCGTTCGAGGGGAAGTACGACGGCTACCGGCTGCTGGTCGACGCGAACCACGGCGAGCTGACGCTGCGGTCGCGCAGCGGCCGCGACGTCACCGGCGAGTTCTCGCAGCTCAACGCGCTGGCCGCCGACCTCGCCGACCACCACGTCATCCTCGACGGCGAAGTGGTGGCGCTCGACGAGTCCGGGGTCCCGTCGTTCGGTGAGATGCAGAACCGGGCTCGCGCCACCCGCATCGAGTTCTGGGCGTTCGACATCCTGCTGCTCGACGGCCGCTGGCTGCTCAAGGCCACCTACCGGGACCGCCGCCGGCTGCTCGAGGCGCTGGCCGCGGCGAGCAACGACCTGATCGTGCCGGAGCTGATCGACGGCAACGGCAGCCGGGCGCTCGTGGTGGCGCGCGCCCGTCGCTGGGAAGGTGTCGTCGCGAAGAAGTGGGACTCCACCTATCAGCCCGGGCGGCGGTCGTCGGCGTGGCTGAAGGACAAGCACTGGAACACCCAGGAGGTGGTGATCGGCGGCTGGCGCCGGGGCGAGGGCGGCCGCAGCGGCGGGCTCGGCGCCTTGGTGCTCGGGATACCGGACGGCGACGGGCTCCGCTTCGTCGGCCGCGTCGGCACCGGCTTCACCGACAAGGAGCAGCGGCGGCTCCGCGACATCCTGCGCCCGCTCGAAACCGACACGTCGCCCTTCACCGCGCCGCTGCCCAAGCCCGACGCCAAGGGCGTCACCTACGTCGAACCCACGCTGGTCGGCGAGGTCCGCTACAGCGAGTGGACCTCCGACGGCCGGCTGCGCCAGCCGAGTTGGCGGGGGCTGCGGCCGGACAAGTCGCCCGGGGAGGTGGTGGTCGAGGGGTAGCGCGCGCCTCACCGCACCCCCGCGAGCGCCTCCTGCAGACCGCGGGTGGCCAGCTGGTCGGCGAGCTCGTTGTCGGCGACGCCCGAGTGGCCCTTGACCCAGAACCACTCGACGCGGTGCTGCGCGCATGCCGATCGCAGCCGCTGCCACAGGTCGACGTTCTTCACCGGCTGCTTGGCGGCGGTCTGCCAGCCGTTGCGCTCCCAGCCGGCGACCCACTTCGTGATGCCGTTCCGCACATAGGTGCTGTCGGTGTAGAGGTGCACCGCCACCGGCCGCGTCAGGGCCTCCAGCGCCATGATCGGTGCCGTGAGCTCCATGCGGTTGTTGCTGGTGGCCCCGGCCTCGCCGCCGAACATCTCGCGGACGCGCTCACCGTGCCGCAGCACCGCACCCCAGCCGCCGGGGCCGGGGTTGGGCCGGCAGCCGCCGTCGGTGTGAATGACGACGGGCGCGGCGGGATCGGTCATGCGCCGAGGATAGGCACGCAGCGGGCGGCGCCTCGGTCAGCCGCGCAGGATCGGTCGCAGCGTGTCGAGCACGCCGGCGTCCTCGATGGTCGACGGCACCACCGGCTCCTTGCCGTCGGCGATGCTGCGCATGGTGGCGCGCAGGATCTTGCCGGACCGCGTCTTGGGCAGCGCCGGGACGACGTCCACGCGCTTGAGGGCCGCGACGGCGCCGATCTCGTCGCGGACGGCGGCGACGAGGTCCTCGGCCAGCCGGTCGCTGTGCTGCGCGCCGGCGGCCAGCACCACCAGGCCGCGCGGCACCTGGCCCTTGATCTCGTCGGCGACGCCGATCACCGCACACTCGGCGACGGCCGGATGCGCGGCCAACACCGCCTCCATCGACCCGGTCGAAAGCCGATGGCCCGCAACGTTGATGACGTCGTCGGTGCGGCCGAGCACAAACACGTAGCCGTCGGCGTCGAGGTAGCCGCCGTCGCCGGTGAGGTAGTACCCCGGGAAGGCGGACAGGTAGGACCGCACGTAACGCTCGTCGT
Source organism: Mycobacterium sp. MYCO198283 (assembly GCF_021213805.1). Lineage (GTDB taxonomy): Bacteria > Actinomycetota > Actinomycetes > Mycobacteriales > Mycobacteriaceae > Mycobacterium. The sequence continues at coordinate 373,452 of NZ_JAJQJI010000001.1, read as the reverse complement.
CGCCCCACAGCGTCGGCAGGGTGCCGGGCGGCAGCGGCAGGCGCACGCAGATCGCGCCCTCCTCGCCGGGTGCGCACGGCGAGCCGTCGGGGCGCAGCACCGCGACGTCATACCCCGGCATCGGCAGCGTGGGCGAGCCGGGCTTCACCGGCAGCTGCTCGTAGCCCATCGGGTTGGCGGCGATGGCCCAGCCCGTCTCGGTCTGCCACCAGTGGTCGACGACCGGTATCCCCAGCTGCCGCGTCGACCAGTGATAGGTGTCGGGGTCGAGCCGCTCGCCGGCGAGAAACAGAAACCGCAGCGCCGACAGGTCGTGACGGCCGATGTGCTCGCCGACCGGATCCTCCTTGCGGATGGCGCGGATGGCGGTGGGCGCGGTGAACATCGCCTTGACGCCGTGTTCGGCGGCCACCCGCCAGAAGACACCGGCGTCCGGGCAGCCGACGGGTTTGCCCTCGTAGAGCACGGTCGTCGCGCCCTGCAGCAGCGGCGCGTACACGATGTAGGAGTGCCCGACCACCCAGCCGACGTCGGACGCGGTCCAGAAGACGTCGCCAGGTCCGATGTCGTAGATGTTGCGGATGCTCCACAGCAGCGCGACGGCGTGCCCGCCGTTGTCGCGGACGATGCCCTTCGGCTTGCCCGTGGTGCCCGACGTATAAAGCACGTACAGCGGGTCGGTGGCGGCGACGGGTACCGGGTCGACGGGCGCGGCGGCGGCCATCGCCTCGTCGAAGTCGACGTCGCGGCCCGGGGTGAGCGCGCAGCGGTGCTGTTCGCGCTGCACGATGACGCAGTGCCGCGGCGGGTGCGCGGCCCGCTGCAGGGCGGCGTCGAGCATGGGCTTGTATTCGACCAATCGTGACGGCTCGATGCCGCACGACGCCGACACCACCACCGTCGGTCGGGCATCGTCGATGCGGGTCGCCAGCTCGTGGGCGGCGAAGCCGCCGAACACCACCGAGTGCACCGCGCCCAGCCGCGCGCAGGCCAGCATGGCCACCACGGCCTGCGGGATCATCGGCAGGTAGATGACGACCCGGTCGCCCTTGCCGACGCCGAGGCCGCGCAGCACGCCCGCGAACCGAGCCGTGAGGTCCAGCAGCTCGGCGTAGCTGTAGGTGCGCTTGGTGTCGGTGACCGGTGAGTCGTAGATCAGCGCCGGCTGCTCGCCTCGGCCGCCGGCGACGTGCCGGTCGAGCGCGTTGAAGCAGGTGTTCAGCTCGGCGTCGGGAAACCAGCGGTAGAACGGCGGGTTGCCGTCGTCGAGGATGCGCTGCGGCTCGCGGGTCCAGGTGACCGCGCGCGCCGCGTCCCGCCAGAAGTCCTCGGGCGCTTCGAGGCTGCGGGCCAGCAGTTCGCGATAGGAGCCCATCGTGTGATGGTATAGCGCGGGAGTGGCGCCCACGCTAGAACCAGGCGTCCCGCATCTCCAGCGTGGTGCGGTCGAGGCTTGCCAACAGGTCGAGCTGCGGGCCGGTCTTCGGCAGCTCGTAGCGGAAGAAGTAGCGGGCGGCGTGGCGCTTGCCGTCGTAGAAGTCGCCGGCGCGGCCGTCGGCGGCGCGCAGCTGCTCCAACCACATCCACGCGATGACGAGGTGACCGAACGCCTCGAGGTAGATGACGCTGTTGGCCATCGCGGCGTCGATGTCGCCCGCGGCGAACATCGCATCGGTGACGGTGAGCAACCGCTGCCAGCAGGCGTCGAGCTCGGCGGCCGGCCCGGCGAGATCCGGCACCGCCGAGCAGGCCGCGACCGTTTCGGCGATGGCCGCGCTCAGCGCTCGTAGGCTGGCGCCGCCGTGTTGGGTGACCTTGCGTCCGAGCAGGTCCAGGCTCTGGATGCCGTGAGTGCCCTCGTGGATGGGGTTGAGCCGGTTGTCGCGGTAGTGCTGCTCGACGTCGTATTCGCGGGTGTAGCCGTAGCCGCCGTGCACCTGAATCGCCAGGTCGTTGGCCACCGTGCACCACTGCGACGGCCAGCTCTTGGCGATGGGCGTGAGGATGTCGAGCAGCAGCCGCGCGTGCTCGGCCTCCTCGGGCCGCTGCGGGCTGTGCGCGACGTCCACCAGCCGCAGGCAATAGAGCCCCAGCGCCAGCGCGCCCTCGACGTAGGACTTCTGCGCCAGCAGCATCCGCTTGACGTCGGGGTGCCCGATGATCGGGATCTGCGGCGCCGTCGGGTCTTTCGCCGTGACGGGCCGGCCCTGCGGGCGCTCGCGGGCGTACTGCAGCGACTTCAGGTAGCCGGTGTAGCCGACCGACACCGCGCCCATCCCGACGCCGAGGCGCGCCTCGTTCATCATGTGGAACATGTAGACGATGCCTCGGTGCGGCTCGCCGACCAGGTATCCGACGGCGCCGGGCTCGCCACCCGGGCGGTGCCGGCCCTCGCCGAAGTTCAGCACCGTGTTGGTGATGCCGCGCTGGCCCATCTTGTGGTTGAGGCCCGCAACCACCACGTCGTTGCGCTCACCGAGCGAGCCGTCGTCGGCAACGAGGTACTTCGGCACGACGAACAGCGAGATGCCCTTGGTGCCGGGCGGTCCGCCGGGGATCTTCGCCAGCACCAGGTTCACGATGTTCTCGGTCAGCTCGTGCTCGGCGCCCGATATCCACATCTTCGACCCGAACAGCCGATAGGTCCCGTCGGCGCGGGGTTCGGCGCGGGTGGTGATGTCGGCCAGCGACGACCCGGCCTGCGTCTCCGACAGCGCCATCGTGCCGGAGAACCGCCCGGCGACGACGGGTTTGACGAACCGCTCGACCTGGTCGGGGGTACCGAACCGGGAGAGCAGGTTCGCGTTGGCGGTGCTCAGCATCAGGTAGCCGGACGTCGCGAGGTTGGCCGCCGAGATCCACGCCGAACCGGCGCCCGCGATCACCGCGGGGAGCTGCGCACCGCCGACCTCGTGGTCCAACGCCATCCCGATGAGGTCGGCGGCGGCGTAGGCGTCGAGCGCCTCCTTGACCTCGCCGATGACGGTGACGCGCTCGCCGTCGAAGGTGGGTTCGTGGGCGTCGCTCTGCTTGTTGTGCGGTGCGAAGTAGCGGACGGCCAGCTGTTCGCACAGCTCGAGCACGCCGTCGAACGTCTCGCGGGAATGGTCGGCGAACCGTTCCCGGCTGGTCAGGTCCTCGACGTGCAGCCACTCGTAGAGCAGGAAGTGCAGATCGCGACGAGACAGCAGCGTCGAGGTCAGCGTCGCGGTGGTCGTCATCGTCCGAATCTATGCCTCGGGCGTCGGTCGAGGAGGCCGGAGCGCATCGCAAACCGCCGCCCCCCGGTTTGGGATCCGCCGCAACTGTCTATGAGGCAGCTATGACGGAGCGGGCCTAGGCCGGGGCGCCATGACGACGACGGGCGACGTCACGGTCGCGTCGGTTGGCGAACTGCTCCGGGTCGCGCGATCCATTCGCGAACTGCAGGCGGGCGCGGTGGCCGTCGAGGACGTCATCCGCGAGGTGACGGCGGCGACGGCCAATGCGCTGCCCGGAACCGACGGCGCCGCCGTCTCCGTCATCCGTCGCCGCGCCAGCATCGAGACGCTCGCGGCCACCGACGACCGCTGCCGGCTGCTCGACGAGATCCAGAGCAGCCGCGGCGAGGGGCCGTCGGTGTCGGCGGCGGCGAACGACGCGCCCGTGCGGACCGGTGACCTGCTGACGGACAGCCGGTGGCCGCGGTGCGGCCGTTCCGTTGCGAAACGAGCCGGGATCCGCAGCGTGCTGGCCGTGCCCGTCGCCGTGCAGCGGCACACGGCGCTGCTGCTGACCGCGTGCGCTGCGCCCTCGGACGCGTTCGACGACACCGCCGCCGCCGTCGTGCAACTGCTCGCCACGCAGACGGCCGTCGCGTACACCATCGCCCAGCGCGACGAGCAGTTCCGCAACGCGCTGGCGTCCCGCGACGTGATCGGTCAGGCCAAGGGGCTGCTGATGGAACGGTTCGGGGTCGACGACGCCCGCGCCTTCCAGCTGTTGAAGCGGCTCTCGCAGGAATCGAACGCACCCGTCGCCGAGATCGCCCGTAAACTCGTCGCACCGGATCGCTCACGGTGAAGGGACGCCCCGTCGACGTCGCCTGACATGCCCAGCCACGATGAATCGCCCGAGACGCCGCTCGACCGCGGCGCCCGCGCCCGGGCGCGCGCCGACGAGCTGAAGCAGCGGCGCGCCGAGCTGTCGGCGGGCCTGCCGACCACCGCCGAGAGCGCGGCCCGCGCGCGGCGGCGCGCCGAGCAGGCGATCGATCGGGCCGAGGCGGCGCATCGGGCCGCCGCTGCCGGCTACCGGCACGCCGGCGAATCACACCGCCGCTCCGCCGCCGCCCATGAACAGGCCGCGATCGCCGCACACGACGACGACGCCGTGGACCGGCATCGGCAGGCCGCCGCCCGACAGCGGGACCTCGCCGAAGACGACGAGCGCGAAGCGCAGGCGCAAGACCGCAAGGAGCAGGCCGAACACGACCACGAGCGCTAGGTCAACTGGTCGATGAACAGCAGGGCGCCGTCGACCGCGCCGTCGGTGGGCCCGAAGCCGTTGCACGTCACCGCAACCCGGATCGTCCTGCCCCGCCGGTTGACGGCGTCGACCTCGGCGGTGCCGAGCCCGTGCGGGTCGACGAAGGCGTTGCCGATCAGCGGCCGGACGTCGTCCAGCGGCAACCCGATGTCCAGGTCCGCGAGCATCCTGCCGACGGCTTCGGAAGCCCGCAGACCCCAGAGATCCTCACAACGGCGGTTCCACAGCTGCACCCGCATGGCGCGGTCGACGACGATCATGCCGAAGTGCACCGAGTTGCTCAGCGCGTCGACGAACTGCTGGGCGTCGTCGAGTTCGATGCTGCGCTCCCGCAGCGTCTCGTTGATGGTCTGCAACTCGTCGTTGGTGGACTGCAGCTCCTCGTTCATCGTCTCGAGCTCTTCGTTCGTCGACTGCAGTTCCTCGTTGGTGGTTTCCAGCTCCTCGACGGTCGACTGCAGCTCCTCGTTGGTGGTCTCGAGCTCCTCGTTGGTCGATTGCAGTTCCTCGTAGGCCGTTTCCAGCTGCCGATTCGTCTGCACCACCTTGTCGACCAGCGCTCGGGTGGCGGTGATGTCGAAGAACACGATCGACACGCCGAGCAGCCCGTTGTCGGCGTCGATGAGCGGGTTGACGTGGATCTCGAACCAGATCGTGTCCCAGCCGGAGCGCCGCCATTCGACGTCCTCGATGCGGGTCGAGCGCCGGTCGACCTTCGCCTGTTCGATGTAGGCCCGCAGCTCGACGGGCCGATACGACACCTCCAGGTCGCGCAGCAACCGGCCGATGTCGCGGGCCGAGAGCCCGAACAGCGCCTCGGCCTGCTGGTTGATCATCGCGACGGTGTCCTCGCCGGTGACGACGATCTGTGCGATGGGGCTGGCGCGGAACGCGAGCTCGCGCACCGGCCCGAGACCCGGCAGGACACCGTGGCGGTCGACCTCGCCGGTGCTGACGTCGCCGCCCGCGTCAGCGGTGTAGGTGACCGCCTTGCGGAAGATCCGATTCTTGAGGTTGACGGCCGTGAACCGATCGGTGTGGCTGAGCAGCATCTCGGCGTGGCCCAGGAACAGCGTGCCGCTGGGTGCCAAGGCGAAGTGCAACCGGTTCAGCACCGTCCGCTGTGTGTCGGCGTTGAAGTACATCAGCACGTTGCGGCACAGCAGCAGGTCGACGCGGGAGATCGGGGCGTCTCGCACCAGGTCGTTGCGGCCGAAGATCACCGCCCGGCGCAGGTCCTTGCGGAACTGGAACCGGCCGTCGCCGAGCGGTTGGAAATACCGCCCACGCAGCTCATCGGGCACCGACTCGACGGCCTTGCCGTCGTAGGACGCCGCTCGCGCCTCCGCCAGCGCGTGGTCGTCGACATCGGTGGCATAGATCTTGACGCGCTGGCCGAACTCCTCGGGACCGAGCGCCTCGGCCAACAGCATCGCCAGGGAATAGGCCTCCTGACCCGACGCGCAGCCGGCACTCCAGACCCGGATGTGCTCGTAGGGAGCACTGTTGGCCAGGATCGTCGGGATGACGTCGGTTCGCACCAGTTCCCAGGCGTCGGGGTCGCGGAAGAAGGACGTGACGTTGATGAGGATGGTGTTAAACAGGTCGACGAACTCGTCGGCGTTGGCTTGCAGGAAGTCGAGGTACTCCTCGAAGGAGTCGTGCCCCGTCTGCGCCATCCGGTGCCGCACCCGCCGCATCAGGGACGCGCGCTTGTACCCGGTGAAATCGAAGCCGCGGGCGTCGCGAAGGAAGCGCAGCAGCGCTTCGAAGGCCTCGTCGGCCTGGGCGTCCATGCGTCCGTCACCGTCCCGTCGGGTGTTGCGACAAAAACTCTACTGACGGCTCACAGCGCGGCATCGGGCCCGATGACCGCCCACACGGTCTTGCCGCTGGGCGTGGGCGCGGTGCCCCACGCGTGGGCCACGGCGGCGACCACCGCGAGCCCGCTGACCAGATCACGCCCCCGCGCCGGGTCCTCGCGGCGCCCCGCGGGGCGGGCACTGCTGTCCTCGACGGCGACGGTAACCGTGGTGCCGTTGCTCTCCACCCGGAGCGCGGGCGCGCTGTTGGTGTGGTCGAGCACGTTCTCCACCAGTGCGCTCACCACGACCTTGGCGGTCGGGATCAACGATTCCATCGACCACGCGCGCAGCCAGTCGGTAACCAGGTCGCGGGCCTGCCCGACACTGCCGTCGACGGCGGGAAGTTCGACCCGCATGCGGCGGCGCACCCGCGGCGGCGGCGACTCCGTCACCGCGGTCAGGCACTCGGCCACCGAGGGGTACACCGGCACGTACCGCGCGACGCCGTTCGCCGCGATCGCCTCGCGCCCGGCGGCGTGGCGGCACACCAGGGCGATGGGGACCTCCGGCCAGGTGCTGACGTGCCAGCGGGCGCTGGTGAACACCGCCCAGGCCGACGGGGCGGGCACCGCGAGGCTGGCGACGTCGATGATCACGGCGAGCGGTTGATCGAGCGCGGCCTTGACGATCGTGTCGCGCAGCAGCAGATAAGTGGTGCTGTCGAGTACGCCGTCGACGGTGAGCAGCGCCGCACCATCGTGGTCTTCCGCCGTGGTGTGCAGCGGTGACCGCGACACCGGGTTCATTGCACGGACCCCTGTTCGTGCATGCCGTAGGCCTCCGACAGGCGCTCGCTGAGCACGACGCTGGCGTGCTCGGCCTCTTCGGCGAGCGTCTGGTACTTGCGGGACAACGGCCCGTCGCCGGCGTTCCTGGCCAGCTTTCGCGACATCTTCGCCTTCTCCTGCAGGCTGCGCAGCGCGATCCACAGCGCGCTCTCCACCTCCGCATCGCGGGCCTGCAGCAGTGCTTCGGCGGTCCAGGCGTGCCCGACCCGGCAGCGGAAGTTCCGGTCGCTGTCGGCGACGGACGTCAGGGAGCCGTTGCAGTCCGGACAGGTGTAGCCCGAGGGCGCGCCCAGCACCTCGGTGTCCACGTTCGCGGCGAACCGTTTGCCCATCGCGATGCGGTTCTCCAGTTCCATCACCTTGTCCGGTTCCATTCGCCGGTCCTCCCGCTCGAACGCCGTCAGCTTCGTCAACAGCCGGCCGAGTTCCGCGGCGGAGCATTCGTGGTCCACCACCCCGGCCTGCAGCGCGTTGAGCGGCATCGCCGGGAAGGCGGCGTCAGCGGGCCGCTGGGTGACCGTCACCCCGCCGCGCGACCGGATCGCCGACAAGCCCTGCACCCCGTCGTCGAGAACACCCGAGAGCAATACCCCGACCGACTGCTGCCCGTACTCCAGCGCCACCGACCGGAACAGCGCGTTGATCGCCGGCCGGTGCCCGTTTTCGGTGGGGCCCTCCGACAGCAGGATCCGCCGGTTGTGGACGAGCAGGTGATTGTCGGGCACCGCGACGTGGATGTGACCGGCCCGCAGCGGCTCGCCGTCGACGGCCGGGCTGGCAGGTAGCGGACCGTTGCGGTCGAGGATGCGGGCGAGCACGCTCGGCGCCCCGGACGGCATGTGCAGGACGACGAGCACGGCGAACGGCGCGTCGTCGGGCAGTCCGGCCACGACCTCGGTGAGCGCCTCCACCCCGCCCGCGGAGGCGCCCATCGCCACGCACTCGAGGGGAGGCTCGCTGTCGGAGGTCATTGGGCCACCCGTCGTCGTCTTCCGGACTACCCGGCCTTCGCAATGACGTTCTCGGCAAACCACTCGAGGTTGCGGATCTTGGTGTCGAGTGGCTCGGTGTCCGGCCCCTTGATGTACGGAATGCGGAAGCCGACGATCACATCAGTGACGCCCTTGTCCTCAAGGCGCTTGACACCGTCCAGCGTAAACCCGTCGACGGAGATGACGTGGATTTGGAACGGCCCCTGCTGCCCGGCGTCCTCGCGGTAGCGCTGCAGCTTGACCAGCAGCGCGTCGAGTTCCTCAGGGTCGCCGCCGCCGTGCATCCAGCCGTCGTTGCGGGCGGCCCGCTTGAGCGCGGCGTCGGCGTGCCCGCCGACCAGGATCGGAACCGGCTGCGTGGGCGCCGGCGTCATCTTGGTCTTGGGGATGTCGTAGAACTCACCGTGGTACTCGAAGTAGTCACCGGTGGTGAGCCCGCGGATGATGTCGATGCATTCGTCCATGCGCTTGCCGCGGCGGGCGAACGGCACGCCCATGATCTCGTAGTCCTCCTTCCACGGGCTGGTGCCGACGCCGAGACCGAGGCGGTTGTCGAACAGCGCGGCGAGGGAACCGGCCTGCTTGGCCACCAGCGCGGGCGGGCGGATCGGCAGCTTGAGCACAAAGATGTTGAAGTGCAGCCGCGTGGTGACCGCCGACAGCGCGCCGATGAGCGCGAACGACTCGATGAACGCCTTGCCGTCGAGGAAGGTGCGATCCCCGTCCGGGGTGTACGGATAGGTCGAATCCGACTCGAAGGGATAGGCGATGCTGTCGGGGATCGTCATCGCGTGATAGCCGGCCTCGTCGGCGGCCTTAGCCAACGGGATGTAGTAGGTGGGATCGGTCATCGCCTCGGCGTAGGTGAACCGCATCGTGTGCCCTTTCAGCGCGGGGTGAGGCCGCCGTCGACGACGAAGGCCTGGCCGGAGTGCGTCAGGTGGGCGCCAGCCCGTCGGCAGGCGTCGGCCTTGCGGCTCGCGACCACGACGGCTGCGCCGGCGCAGGCGAATCCCTGGGCGAGCGCCAGTCCGATCCCCCGCGTGCCGCCGGTGACGACCGCGGTGCGTCCGGTGGGATCGAACAGGCCGGAGAAGTCCTGCCGGTCCATTCGGGCACCGTACCCGGCCGCGAAAGACCGGCGGGCCGGTACCGGAGTGGTCGAGGTACCCGCGTTTCGATGCGCTCGGCCCGGGGGTACCGGGAAGGCATGCCAGAGAACGGAGCCCCGCCGGATCCCGACGACCCGAGCAAGCCGGATTCGCCGACCGAACTCACCCGGCCGTCGGCAATGTTCGTGCTCCGCAGGACGGTGCGTGAATTCACCGACGACCAGTGCACCGACCTCGCCGCCGCGCTCACCTACTACGCGGTGCTGTCGCTGTTCCCGGCGCTCGTCGCAATGGTGTCGCTGCTCGGTGTGTTCGGGCAGGGCCAGCGCACCACCGACGCGGTGCTGCAGATCGTCGACGACGTGGCGCCGTCCAGCGCGTTGGACACGCTGCGCCAACCGATCCAACAGCTCGTCGAGTCGCCGCAGGCGGGGCTCGGCCTGATCCTGGGCATCGCGGGTGCGCTGTGGTCGGCGTCGGGCTACGTCGGCGCGTTCGGCCGGGCGATGAACCGCATGTACGAAATCCCCGAGGGCAGGCCGATCTGGAAGCTGCGGCCGCTGCAGCTGGTGCTGACGCTGGCCGGCATCGTCTCGGTCGCGGTGGTGGCCCTCATGCTCGCCGTGAGCGGGCCGGTGGCCCGGGCCATCGGCGACGCCATCGGCCTCGGCGACACCGCCGTGACGGTGTGGAGCATCCTGCGCTGGCCGCTGATCCTGCTGTTCGTGGTGTTCGCCGTGGCGATCCTCTATTACGCCAGCCCGAACGTGAAACAGCCGAAGTTCCGCTGGATCAGCATCGGCGCCGCCGTGGCGATCCTCGTGTGGATCATCGCCTCGGTGCTGTTCGGGCTCTACGTCGCCAACTTCGGCAGCTACAACAAGACCTACGGCGCGCTGGCCGGCGTCATCGTCTTCCTGCTGTGGGTCTGGATCACCAACCTGGCGCTGCTGTTCGGCGCCGAGGTGGACTCCGAGCTGGAGCGCGGTCGGCAACTGCAGGCCGGGCTGCCCGCCGAACGCGACCTGCAGCTGCCGCCGCGCGACACCCGGTTGATCGAGAAGAACGAGGCGAAAGAGGAAGCCGACATCGCCAAGGCCTCGGCGCTGCGCCGCTCGCGGGGCCGAGACGACGGCTGACCGCTCGCCCGCCGCGAACCACAGCACATGGACGCCGACGACCCCGGACAGCGGTGGTCCGCCGACCGGTCCGAGACGCCGACCGAGCGGCTCGACCGCAACTGGGCGAACCTGCTGCAGGAGACCCGCGTGGTGCAGACCGGCGTGCAGCTGCTCACCGGCTTCCTGCTGACGCTGCCGTTCCAGCAGCGGTTCGACCGGCTGGACGGACACCTGCGGCTGACCTTCCTGCTGACCGTATGGTGTGCCATCGGCTCGACGGTGTTCCTCGTCGCGCCGGTGGCGATCCACCGCCTCGTGTTCCGGCGGCGACTGCTCAAGCAGCTGGTGTCGACGTCACACCGCTTCGCGCTGGTCGGCATCACGCTGCTGGGCGGTGCGCTGGTGGGCGTGACGATCGTGGTCGTCGACATGGTGCTCGACGAGACGGTGGCGTTCGTCTCCGGCGGCGTGGTGCTGGCCGCCGAGGTCGTGTTGTGGCTGGCGGTGCCGCTGGCGATCCGCCGACGCGCCAACCACTAACCTGCGCCAGTGCGCACCATCCACGTCATCGGCATCGGGGCGGGCGATCCGGAGCACGTGACCGTCGCGGCCGTCCGCGCGCTCAACGCCACCGACGTGTTCTTCGTGATGGACAAGGGCGACGCGAAAGCCGACCTGGTGGCGCTGCGTCGCACCATCTGCGAGCGCTACGCCGGCCAGCGGGACTACCGGTTCGTCGAACTCCCGGACCCGGCCCGCGACAGCAGCGACGACTACCGCCGCGACGTCGCGCAATGGCACGCCGCCCGCGCGCGGGTGTGGGCCGAGGCGATCACCGCCGAGCTCGGCGGCGACGGGGTGGGCGCGTTCCTGGCGTGGGGCGATCCGTCGCTCTACGACAGCACCCTGCGCATCCTCGAGGCGGTCGCCGAGCACGTCGACTTCCGGCTGGACGTCGTCCCCGGCGTCACCGCGATCTCGGCGCTCACCGCCCGGCACCGCATCCCGCTCAACGAGATCGGCGAACCGGTGCTCATCACCACCGGCCGCCGGCTGCGGCAGGACGGGCTGACCGGCAGCGCGGTCGTCATGCTCGACGGCGACTGCGCCTTCCGGCTGTGCGCTGCACAGACCCGCATCTGGTGGGGCGCCTATCTGGGGCTGCCGGGCGAACTGCTGATCTCGGGCACCGTCGGCGAGGTCGGCGAGCGCATCGCCGACGCGCGCGCCGCGGCCCGTGCCCGGCACGGCTGGATCATGGACATCTACCTGCTGCGCTCGGCAGACTGACCACCGTGACGTTCCTGCTGCGGGCCGCCGTGACCGGCGTCGCAATGTGGGTGGTGACCTGGCTGGTGCCCGGGATGTCCTTCGTCGGGGCCGACGGCACCGTGCAGAAGGCCGGGATCGCCTTCGTCGTCGCGCTGGTGTTCGGCGCGGTCAACGCGGTGATCAAGCCGATCGTGGCGCTGCTGGCCATCCCGCTCTATGTGCTGACGCTCGGCCTGTTCCACGTCGTCGTCAACGCGCTGATGCTGTGGATCACCTCCTGGATCACCCGCCACACCACCGGCTGGGGCCTGCAGCTCGACGACTTCTGGTGGACGGCCATCTGGGCGGCGATCGTGCTGTCGATCGTCAGCTGGCTGCTCTCGCTCGTCCTGCCCGATCCGGACTGACATCGCGGCGTGGCCCAACCGGCGGACGGGCGGTGCGCAGCGATCCGTTCCCGCACACTGGTGCCATGCCCGAGTTACCCGAGGTCGAAGCGCTCGCCGACCACCTGCGCCGCCACGCCGTCGGCCGGACCGTCGGCCGCGTCGACGTCGGCGCGCTGTCCGTGCTGAAGACATTCGACCCGCCGCTGTCCGCGCTGCCGGGCCGCGAGGTCACCGGCGCGGTGCGCTGGGGCAAGTACCTCGGCCTGCAGGCCGGCGAGCTGTTCCTCATCACGCACCTGTCCCGGGCGGGCTGGCTGCGCTGGTCGGACAAGCCGGCCGCCGCGCCGCTGCGGCCCGGCAAGGGCCCGATCGCGCTGCGCGTCCATCTCGGCACGCCGGGACAAGCGCCCGGTTTCGACCTCACCGAGGCCGGCACCCAGAAACGGCTGGCCGTCTGGCTGGTGTCCGATCCGGCGGCCGTTCCCGGCATCGCGTCGCTGGGGCCCGACGCGCTGTCGCTGGGGCCCGACGACTTCGCCGCGGTGCTCGCGGGCCACACCGGCCGCATCAAGACCGTGATCACCGACCAGAAGGTGATCGCCGGCATCGGGAACGCCTACAGCGACGAGATCCTGCACGTGGCGCGGCTGTCGCCCTTCGCGACCGCCGGCAAGCTCACCGACGCGCAGCGCGCCGCCCTCTACGACGCGATGGTCACCGTGCTCACCGACGCCGTCGAGCGATCGGTCGGCCAGCAGGCCGCGACGCTCAAAGGCGAGAAGCGATCCGGGCTGCGGGTGCACGGCCGCACCGGCCTGCCGTGCCCCGTCTGCGGCGACACCGTGCGCGAGGTGTCCTTCGCCGACAAGTCCTTCCAGTACTGCGCCACCTGTCAGACCGGCGGCAAGGTCCTGGCGGACCGCCGGATGTCCAAGCTCCTGAAGTAGCCGCGGCTTGACAGCTGTCGAGCGTCGCTATCCTGCTCGAATGACTCGGCAGAAGATCCTCATCACCGGTGCGAGCTCGGGCCTCGGCGCGGGCATGGCCCGGCAGTTCGCCGCCAAGGGCCGCGACCTGGCGCTGTGCGCCCGCCGCACCGAGCGGCTCGAGGAGCTGAAGGCCGAGCTGACGGCGCGGTATCCGGGCGTCAGGATCGCGGTGGCCGCGCTGGACGTCAACGACCACGACGCGGTGCCGACCGTCTTCGAGGCGCTGTCCGACGAGCTCGGCGGCATCGACCGGGTGATCGTCAACGCCGGCATCGGAAAGGGCTGGCCGTTGGGTGAAGGCAAGCCGTGGGCCAACAAGGCCACGATCGAGACCAACCTGGTGGCCGCGCTGATCCAGATCGAGACCGCGTTGGCGATGTTCAAACGCGCCGGCGCCGGACACCTCGTCCTCATCTCCTCGGTGCTCGGGAACAAGGGGGTGCCGGGCGTCAAGGCCGCCTACGCCGCCAGCAAGGCCGGCCTGACGTCGCTGGGGGAGTCGCTGCGCGCCGAGTACGACAAGGGCCCCATCCGGGTCAGCGTCATCGAGCCGGGCTACATCGAGTCCGAGATGACGGCGAAGTCCGCCACCACCATGCTCATGGTCGACAACGACACCGGCGTGCGGGCCCTGGTCGCCGCCATCGAGCGCGAGCCGGGCCGGGCCGTCGTGCCCGCGTGGCCGTGGCTGCCGCTGGTGACGCTGATGCGGGTGCTGCCGCCGCGGCTGACGAAGCGGTTCGCCTGATCGACCGGGGCAGCACCCGACGGCGAACCGGCGGTCGGACGCCCGCTAGGGACAACTCGCCGCGTTACACGGCCGTTATCCGTTTTGATCGCCCCTGGTTGTGGTAAGGAATCGACCATGGTGGTGAAACGAACGAAGATCCCGATGTTCTTGGCAGGTGTGGCCGCGGCCGCAATCGCCGCAGCCCCGATCGCCGCCGCCGGCGGTCCCTCGGGGTGTATCGACCCCGACGGCACGACCTGTGGTGCCGCTCCGGCGCCCGTGCCGGCTCCCGGCCCCGCGCCCGCCGGTGTCGCCGGCCCGGGTGGCGTGTCCGGCGCGGTCCCCGGCGGCCCGGCGGGCGCGGCGGGTCCGGGTGGCGCGGTGGCATCGGTCCCGGGTGGTCCGGCCGGCGCGGTCGGCCCGGAGGGTGCTGCGGGCTCCATCCCCGGCGGCCCGGCGGGCGCGGCGGGTCCGGGCGGCGCGGTGGCATCGGTCCCGGGTGGTCCGGCGGGCGCGGCGGGACCGGGCGGCGCAGTGGCCTCGGTCCCGGGTGGTCCGGTCGGCGCGGCCGGCCCGGAGGGCGCCGCGGGCTCCATCCCCGGCGGCCCGGCCGCCGCAGCCGGCCCCGAGGGCGTCTCCGGCACCACGAACCCCGGCGGGGTGGCCGGTGCCGCGGGCCCGGCCGGCGCCTCGGCCAACGTTCCCGGCGGTCCGAGCGGCCAGGCCGGTCCCGGCGGCGCCAGCGGCTGCATCCCCGGCGTGGGCTGCGCCGCCGCCCCGGTGGGCTGACACACCGATCCCTCAACCTGTCCGTTCCGCCCCGGCCACCTCACGTGGCCGGGGCGGACTTCTGCGGTGGCGTCCCGCTCGCGGCGGCTCATGCCGGTCGACCTCGCTCCGCTCGGCTCATGCCGGTCGACCTCGCTCCGCTCGGCTCAGGCCGGTCGACCTCGCTCCGCTCGGCTCAGGCCGGTCGACCTCGCTCCGCTCGGTAGTGCCGCACCAGTGCGTCCGTCGACGAATCCGATTGCGGCGGCGGCGCGTCGTCGCCGGTGATCACCGGCAGCAGCGCCTTGGCCTGCGTCTTTCCGAGCTCGACGCCCCACTGGTCGAACGAGTCGATGCCCCAGATCGCACCCTCGGTGAACACCTGGTGTTCGTAGAGGGCGATCAGCTGGCCGACCGCCGACGGGGTCAGCTTCGTCGCGAGAATGCTCGTGGTGGGGCGGTTCCCGGGCATCACCTTGTGCGGGACGACGTTCGGCGGCGTGTCCTCGGCTTCGATCTCGTCGGCGGTCTTACCGAACGCCAGCACCTGGGTCTGCGCGAAGAAATTGCTCATCAGCAGGTCGTGCATGCTGCCGGTGCCGTCGGCGGTGGGCAGGTCGTCGGTCGGTTGGCTGAAGCCGATGAAGTCCGCCGGCACCAGCCGCGTGCCCTGGTGCAGCAGCTGGTAGAACGCGTGCTGGCCGTTGGTGCCGGGCTCACCCCAGAAGATCTCCCCGGTGTCGGTGCTGACCGGGCTGCCGTCGGCGCGCACCGACTTGCCGTTCGACTCCATCGTCAGCTGCTGCAGGTAGGCGGCAAAGCGCGCGAGGTCGTTCGAGTAGGGCAGCACCGCGCGGGACTGCGCGTGGTGAAAGTTGTTGTACCACAGCCCGATCAACCCCAGGAGCACCGGCGCATTGGACTCCAGCGGCGCGGTGCGGAAGTGCTCGTCGACCACATGGAAGCCGGCGAGGAATTCGGCGAACCGCTCGCGGCCGATCGCCGCCATGACGCTCAACCCGATGGCGCTGTCCACCGAGTACCGGCCACCGACCCAGTCCCAGAAGCCGAACATGTTGGCGGTGTCGATGCCGAAGTCGTCGACGAGGCGGGCGTTGGTCGACACCGCCACGAAGTGCTGGGCCACCGCGGCATCGCCCAGCGCCTCCACCAGCCAGCGGCGCGCGGCGGTCGCGTTGGTCAGCGTCTCCAGCGTCGAGAACGTCTTCGAGGCGACGACGAACAACGTGGTGGCGGGATCCAGTCCGTCGAGTTGCGCGACCAGATCGGCCGGGTCGACGTTCGACACGAACCGCGCCGAGATGCCGGCGTCGGCGTAGTGGCGCAGCGCGTCGTACACCATCACCGGGCCCAGATCCGAGCCGCCGATGCCGATGTTGACCACGGTGGAGATGCGCGCGCCGGTCGCGCCGGTCCACTCACCGCTGCGGAGCCGGTCGGTGAAATCGCCCATCCGGTCCAACACCTCGTGCACGTCGGCCACCACGTCTTGCCCGTCGACCGACAGCGTCGCGTCCCGCGGCAGCCGCAGCGCGGTGTGCAGCACCGCCCGGTCCTCCGAGGTGTTGATGTGCGCACCGGAGAACATGGCGTCACGCCGCTGCTCGAGGTGCGCGGCGCGGGCCACGTCGACCAGCAGCCGCAGCGTCTCCCGGGTGACGCGGTGCTTGCTGTAGTCGATGTAGAGGTCGCCGACCGTCACCGTCAGCTCGGTGCCCCGAGCCGGGTCGTCGCGGAAGAGCTGCCGCAGCGTGGTGTCGCCGAGGTCGTCGCGGTGGCGGGCGAGGGCCTGCCACGCCGGGGTGGCCGTGATGTCGAGGACGTCGGGAATCGGCTGCTCGGTCATGGCCCGACCTTAGTGCGGGGAGCATGATGGAGGCATGGACAGCAGCGCAGTCTTGAAGGCAGTGCCCACCGGCCTGTGGATCGGCGGCGAGGAGCGGCCGGGCTCGAAACAGTTCGATGTCCACGACCCGGCCACCGACGAGGTGCTGGTCTCCGTGGCCGACGCCACCGCCGACGACGCGATCGCCGCGCTGGACGCCGCCGTCGCCGTGCAGGCGCAGTGGGCAGCCACCCCCGCCCGCACGCGCGGCGAGCTGCTTCGCGCGGTGTTCGAGGCGATCACCGCCCAGGCCGACGACATTGCGACGCTGATGACGCTGGAGATGGGCAAGGTCGTCGCCGAGAGCAAGAGCGAGGTGACCTACGGCGCCGAGTTCTTCCGCTGGTTCGCCGAGGAGGCGGTCCGCATCGACGGCCGCTACCTGCGCGCTCCGGCGGGCAACGGCCGCATCCTCGTCACCAAGCAGCCCGTCGGCCCGTGCTACGCGATCACCCCGTGGAACTTCCCGCTCGCCATGGGCACCCGCAAGATCGGTCCGGCGCTGGCGGCGGGCTGCACGATGATCGTCAAGCCGGCGCAGGAGACCCCGCTGACCATGCTGTACCTCGCGAAGCTCATCGACGAGGCGGGGCTGCCGAAGGGCGTGCTGTCGGTGCTGCCGACCAGCGACGCCGGCGCCGTCACGAAGGCGCTCGTCGACGACGGCCGGCTGCGCAAGCTCACCTTCACCGGTTCGACCGGCGTGGGCAAGGCGCTGGTGAAGCAGAGCGCCGACAAGCTGCTGCGCACGTCGATGGAGCTCGGTGGCAACGCGCCGTTCATCGTGTTCGACGACGCCGACATCGACGCCGCCGTCGACGGGGCGATGCTGGCGAAGATGCGCAACGGCGGCGAGGCGTGCACCGCCGCCAACCGCTTCCACGTCGCCAACGCGGTGCGCGAGGAGTTCACCGAGAAGCTCATCAAGCGGATGAGTGAGGTGCAGACCGGTAACGGCCTCGACGAGTCGGCGACGCTGGGACCGCTGATCAGCGCCAAGCAGGTGAACAAGGTGGCCGAGCTGGTCGAGGACGCCGTGCAGCGCGGCGCGCAGGTGGCCGTCGGCGGCGAGCGGCCGACCGGGCCGGGCAACTTCTATCCCGCCACCGTGCTGGTCGACGTCCCCGGCGACGCCCGGATCCTCAAGGAGGAGGTGTTCGGGCCCGTCGCGCCGATCACCGGCTTCGACTCCGAGGACGAGGGCATCGCCGCCGCCAACGACACCGAGTACGGGCTGGCGGCGTACGTCTACACGCAGTCACTCGACCGGGCGCTGCGCGTCGCCGAGGCCATCGAATCCGGGATGGTCGGCGTCAACCGCGGCGTCATCTCCGATGCCGCGGCACCGTTCGGCGGCATCAAGGAGTCGGGTTTCGGCCGCGAGGGCGGATCCGAGGGCATCGAGGAGTACCTCGAGACGAAGTACGTCGCGCTGACGCCCTGATGCCCGGGCCGGCCTAGTGCCCCAGGCGGCCGCGGCCCAGGCGGAGCAGCAGCATCGCGAGCTCCTTGCCCTCGACGCCCAGCTCGCTGAAGCGTTCGATCACCTTCATCTCGCGGCTGTGCACCAGCCGGGGGCCGCCGGAGGCCATGCGCGCCTTACCGATCGTGCGGGACACCTCGGTGCGGCGCTTCACCGCGGCGAGGATCTCGGCGTCGAGCCGGTCGATCTCCTGACGGAGGCTGTCGATGTCGAGCGGCTGTTCGGTGGTGGTCATCTCGGTGTTCTCCCTGTGTGATGGTTCAGGTCTCATCGCTTCCGGGCCTCACACAAGAAATGAGCCCCGGATCCGATGCGGACCCCGGGGCTGTGGTGAGCAGCTACGCCGCGGGTACCGCCGTCCGGTACCCGTAGAAAAATCGGCGTGACTGCGTGCTGAGCACGGTGAAGAGTCTGCCACTCGCGCATTCCGTTGGCAAAAACCTGTCGGTGTGCGGCGGTAGATTGGGTCCGACATGAGCGTGCACCTGACCGAGTCTGCGGCGCCGGCCGCGGCCGACGATCTCCTCGACGGCCTCAACCCCGAGCAGCGGCGCGCGGTGCTGCACCAGGGCACGCCGCTGCTCATCGTCGCCGGCGCCGGTTCGGGCAAGACGGCAGTGCTCACGCGCCGCATCGCCTATCTGCTGGCGGCGCGCGACGTGGGCCCGGGCCAGGTGCTGGCCATCACGTTCACCAACAAGGCCGCGGCGGAGATGCGTGAGCGCGTGGTGCAGCTGGTCGGTCCGCGCGCCAGGAACATGTGGGTGTCCACGTTCCACTCGATGTGCGTGCGGATCCTGCGCAACCAGGCGTCGCTGCTGCCCGGGCTGAACTCGAACTTCTCCATCTACGACGCCGACGACTCCCGCCGTCTGCTGATGATGATCGGCAAGGACATGGGGCTCGACACCAAGCGCTACACCCCGCGGCTCCTCGCCAACGCCATCTCGAACCTCAAGAACGAACTCGTCGCCCCGCAGGACGCGGTGGCCCACCTGGGCGGCGGCGAGGACCGCAGCGAGCTCACCGGCATCGTCGCCGACGTCTACCGCGAATACCAGCGCCGGCTCCGCGCCGCCAATGCGCTCGACTTCGACGACCTGATCGGCGAGACGGTCGCGGTGCTGCAGTCGTTCCCGAACATCGCGCAGTACTACCGGCGCCGGTTCCGGCACATCCTGGTCGACGAGTACCAGGACACCAACCACGGGCAGTACGTGCTGGTGCGCGAATTGGCCGGGCATGCAGCCGATCCCGAGGACACCGTCGGGCCCGCCGAGCTGTGCGTGGTCGGTGACGCCGACCAGTCGATCTACGCGTTCCGCGGCGCGACCATCCGCAACATCGAGGACTTCGAGCGCGACTACCCCAACGCCACCACGATCCTGCTCGAGCAGAACTACCGGTCGACGCAGACCATCCTCAACGCCGCCAACGCGGTGATCGCCCGCAACGCCGGGCGCCGGGAGAAGCGGCTGTGGACCGACAGCGGCGACGGCGAGCTGATCGTCGGCTACGTCGCCGACAACGAGCACGACGAGGCGGCGTTCGTCGCCCGCGAGATCGACGCGCTCGCCGACCGTGGCGAGATTACGTACAACGACGTCGCGGTGTTCTACCGCACCAACAACAGCTCGCGGTCGCTGGAAGAGGTGTTCATCCGCGCCGGCATTCCCTACAAGGTGGTTGGCGGCGTCCGGTTCTACGAGCGCAAGGAGATCCGCGACGTCGTCGCGTACCTGCGGGTGCTCGACAACCCGGGCGACTCGGTGAGCCTGCGCCGCATTCTCAACACGCCGCGCCGCGGGATCGGCGATCGCGCGGAGGCGTGCCTGGCGGTGTACGCCGAGAACGCCGGGGTGTCGTTCTACGACGCGCTGGTTGCGGCCGTCGGGGGCAAGGTGCCCATGCTCAACACCCGTTCGGAGAAGTGCATCGCCGCGTTCGTCGAGATCCTCGAGGGGCTGCGCGAGCGGCTGCACCAGTCGACGGGCGATCTCGGCGACCTGGTGGAGGCGGTGCTCGACCGCACCGGTTACCGCGCCGAGCTGGAAGCGTCGAGCGACCCGCAGGACCTGGCGCGGCTGGACAACCTCAACGAGCTGGTGAGCGTCGCGCACGAGTTCAGCACCGACCGGGCCAACGCGGCGGCGCTCGCCGAGGATTCCGTCGACGAGGACGTGCCGGACACCGGTGAGCTCGCTGCCTTCCTGGAGCGGGTGTCGCTGGTCGCCGACACCGACGACATCCCCGAGCACGGCGCCGGCGTCGTGACGATGATGACGCTGCACACCGCCAAGGGCCTGGAGTTCCCGGTCGTCTTCGTGACCGGCTGGGAGGACGGCATGTTCCCGCACATGCGGGCCCTCGGCGACCCGGCCGAACTGTCCGAGGAGCGGCGGCTCGCCTACGTCGGCATCACCCGCGCACGCCAGCGGCTGTACCTCAGCCGGGCGAAAGTCCGGTCGTCGTGGGGCCAGCCGATGATGAACCCCGAGTCGCGGTTCCTGCGGGAGATCCCCCAGGAGCTGGTCGATTGGCGTCGCTCCGATCCCGCGCCGGGGCGCAGCGCACCGCTCACCGGCACCGCCCGGTTCGGGGCCGACCACAGCAGGCGGCCGTCGCCGTCACGCGGCGCGCCGCGAAACCGGCCGCTGATGGTGCTCGAGCCGGGTGACCGCGTCAGCCACGACAAGTACGGCCTGGGCCGCGTGGAAGAGGTGTCGGGCGTCGGCGAGTCCGCGATGTCGCTCATCGACTTCGGCAGCTCGGGGCGGGTGAAGCTGATGCACAACCACGCCCCGCTGCAGAAGCTCTAATACCGCCCGAACGGCGGCCCGGGCGATGGCGGCGCCGACAGGCACCACCGCCGCGTCGCCGGCAGCAGCGCCAGCACGCCCGTCGCGATCGGGAAGATGATCATCACGGCGGAGATGCCGATGCTCAGCGTCAGCAGGGGGCCGAGGTCGACTCCGACGTCGTACCGCGCGCTCAGGTCCCTGGCCCATTTCACCGCGGCCGCCGCGAACCCCAGGCTCACGAGCTGGATCAGGACGGCTGCGCCCGCGGCCGCCGCCACGACGACGCGGCCGTTGAGCCGGCGCCGCACCAGTTGCACACCGCCGAAGACCAGCGCCACGGCCAACACGAGCTGAGCGATCGACACGATGATTCCCGTCGGCGCCAACCAGGCGGGGTACTCGACGCCGTAGGCGCCGCGCGGCTCTCGGAGTGAGGCAACGCTGACGAAGCCGTCGACCGCACTCAGCACGTTGGCCAGCGCGCCGAGAAAGCTGAGCACGGCCGCGACGATCGCGGTGGCGCCGCTGGCAGGCGGGTTGGGCGGCCCGTACGGATAGCCGGGCGGCGGACCGTACGGATAGGCCGGCGGCGGACCGTACGGGTAGCCGGTGTGACGGGGCTCGGGCGCCTGCCAGCCACCCGGCTGCCAGCTACCCTGGTGCGGCGGCGGACCGCCCTGATCCCAGGGATTCATGCCACCGGCTCCTCGTCCTCGCGTGTCGCGCTCACGGTAGTGGGTTCATCCGGCGGCGCACCACCGGCGCGTCGCCGGCAGGGCCACCAGCACCGCGGCGAGCACCGCGAACACCGGTGCCAGGTAGACGATCCACGCGATCTCGGCGCCGGCGATGAAGATGCCCGCGAAGATGAGCAGCGTGACGGCCGCGGCTGCGCCGATCAGGTACCGGCCGCTGCCCTGCCGCAGCAGCACCGCGACGACGCCGGTGATGGTCGCGGCAGCGACGATCGCGATGAGAAAGCCCACGGCGACACAGAACAGTGTGTCGGTCTGCCACCAGCCGGTGATCAGGTCGGTGGCGAACACCGCCGCCACCCAGCCGTTCAGGATCGCCGCAGCCGACGCGGCGATCGCCGTGCCGGCGCTGGGTGGCCGGGTGACGTCCGGGTCGATGAGGCCGGTGGGGACGTCGTCGATGTCCGCTGCGATGAGGCCGGTGGGCGGTTCGTCCGGGCTGACCGGAAAAGCGCCGGTCGGGTGGCGGCGGATGATCGTCGGGCCGGTGGGATGGCGGCGCAGGATGCCGGTCGGCGGATCGGCGCCTTCCCCGTCGTCATCGCCGGAGGTGACATCGGCCGACGGGTCGTCGGTGCTCACCGGAGTCGGCGTCAGCCGGTGAGAGCGCCGAGCCCGATGCCGCGCTTGGCCAGCCACGGCTGCGGGTCGACGCGATCCGTGCCGTTCAGCATGACCTCGAAGTGCAGGTGCGGGCCGGTGGAGTTGCCGCGGTTGCCCATGGTGGCGATCTGGTCGCCCGCCATGACGCGCTGGCCGATGCTGACGTTCCACGAGTTGATGTGGCCGTACAGCGTGACCGTGCCGTCGGAGTGGCGCAGCTTGACCCAGGCGCCGTAGCCGGCGGTCGGGCCGACGTCGATCACGACGCCGTCGGATGCGGCGAGGATCGGGGTGCCGATGGAGTTGGCGATGTCGACGCCGGCGTGCAGGACGCCCCAGCGGTAGCCGAAGCCCGAGGTGAAGATGCCCTTCGTCGGCATCACGAACAGCGGGCGCTGCATGCGGGCCTCGCGCTCGGCGCGCTCCTGCGCGAATGCCACCGCCTTCTGGAGCTCTTCGGTGTGCGCCGAGGAGCTCGAGGCGACAGTCACCACCTGCACGCCCATGCTGGACTTCGCGATGGGTTTGCCGGCCGCAACGGTGTCGTCGGCGGCGACCACGGCTTCCGTGGACGACGTGTCGTCACCGGCGGTCATCGAGTGTGCGGCGGCCGCGGCGGCGCCCGCGGCCATCGCTGCGATCAGCAGCCGGCCCTTACCGGCCGAGGTGGCGGCGGGCTTGCGGTGGTGACCGCGCTGAATGGGCACGACGTCGGTGATCTCGTGACCGTGCGACCGGTACGGGTGCGGATCCTCGTGGTCGGCCTCCGCCCGGAACCGGGCGGGAACGTCGAGTCGCAGCGGCCGCAGATCGTCGGTGTCGTCGAGGTCATCGAGTTCCGGGGCGTGGACCACCGCGGACTCGTTCCCGAATGCGGTCTGCTGGGCGAAGTCCGCGTCCTCGAGGCCGCCGAACTCGTTGAACGGGATGAGCTCGGTGATGTCGTCGTCGAAACGGGTGTCCCAGCGGTCTGGTTCACGTACGGCCATCGAACCCCGGTGAGGGGTGCGGCTCGAACGATGTTGCGCCAACCCGGACAATCCTTCTGACTCGTGACCAGAACGTTATCTACGTCCCGGTGACGGTAACCAACCGTTGCGCGGGTAAGCAAGCGGGGATCTGAAACCGGCTCCGGATGTGATGTGAATCACTCGACGCCGTCGCTGTACTACCGCCGGTGAGTTCTACCACAGGACCGGTGGCCGGTGACAATCGCGACATCCGCTGTGGATATGGTTCCCCCGAGTATCGGAAGCCAAACCGTCGACGACGACAGACAGGGACTACTCGAGCACATGGACCTCTTCGAGTACCAGGCGAAAGAACTGTTCGCCAAGCACAACGTTCCGACGACGCCCGGCCGCGTGACCACCTCCGCCGAGGACGCGAAGGCCATCGCGGAGGAGATCGGCAAGCCGGTCATGGTCAAGGCGCAGGTGAAGGTCGGTGGTCGCGGCAAGGCCGGCGGGGTGAAGTACGCCGCCACCCCCGACGACGCTTTCGAGCACGCGCAGAACATCCTCGGCCTCGACATCAAGGGTCATGTCGTGAAGAAGCTGCTGGTCGCCGAGGCGAGCGACATCGCCGAGGAGTACTACATCTCGTTCCTGCTCGACCGCTCGAACCGCACCTACCTGGCGATGTGCTCGGTCGAGGGCGGCATGGAGATCGAAGAGGTGGCCGCCACCAAGCCCGACCGGTTGGCCCGCATCCCCGTCGACGCCACCACGGGTGTCGACGAGGCATTCGCCCGCGAGATCGCCCGGCAGGGCCACCTGCCCGACGAGGTGCTGGACTCGGCGGCGGTCACGATCGCCAAGCTGTGGGAGGTGTTCACCAAAGAGGACGCCACGCTGGTCGAGGTGAACCCGCTGGTGCGCACGCCGGACGATAGGATCCTCGCGCTCGACGGCAAGGTGACGCTCGACGCGAATGCCGACTTCCGCCATCCCGAGCACGCCGAGTTCGCGGACCGCGACGCCACCGACCCGCTGGAGCTCAAGGCCAAGGAGAACGACCTCAACTACGTCAAGCTGGACGGTCAGGTCGGGATCATCGGCAACGGCGCCGGGCTCGTCATGTCGACGCTCGACGTCGTGGCCTACGCCGGCGAGCGCCACGGCGGCGTCAAGCCCGCGAACTTCCTCGACATCGGTGGCGGTGCCTCGGCCGAGGTGATGGCCGCCGGGCTCGACGTCATCCTGGGCGACGAACAGGTCAAGAGCGTGTTCGTGAACGTCTTCGGCGGCATCACCGCCTGCGACGCGGTGGCCAACGGCATCGTCAACGCACTGAAGATCCTCGGCGACGAGGCGAACAAGCCGCTGGTGGTCCGGCTCGACGGCAACAACGTCGAGGAGGGCCGCCGCATCCTGGCCGAGGCGAATCATCCGCTGGTGACCGAGGTCGGCACCATGGACGAAGCCGCCGACAAGGCCGCCGAACTCGCCGCTCGGGCTTGAGGGCCGGGAAAGGAACCTGAAATGTCGATCTTCCTGAACAAGGACAGCAAGGTCATCGTCCAGGGCATCACCGGCGGTGAGGGCACCAAGCACACCAAGCTGATGCTCAAGGCCGGCACCCAGGTGGTCGGCGGCGTGAACGCCCGCAAGGCGGGAACCACGGTGTCGCACCAGGATTCGCAGGGCAACGACGTCGAGCTGCCGGTGTTCGGATCGGTGGCCGAGGCGATGAAGGAGACGGGCGCCGACGTGTCGGTGGTCTTCGTGCCGCCGAAGTTCGCCAAGGACGCCATCATCGAAGCCATCGACGCCGAGATCCCGCTGCTGGTCGTCATCACCGAGGGAATCCCGGTGCAGGACACCGCGTATGCGTGGGCCTACAACCTCGCCAAGAGCGGTGGCGAGGGGGCCCCGAAGACCCGCATCATCGGGCCGAACTGTCCGGGCATCATCACCCCCGGCGAGGCGCTGGCCGGCATCACGCCCGCCAACATCACGGGGCCCGGCCCGGTGGGCCTGGTGTCGAAGTCGGGCACGCTGACCTACCAGATGATGTTCGAGCTCAACGACTTCGGCTTCTCCACCGCCATCGGCATCGGCGGCGACCCGGTGATCGGGACGACGCACATCGACGCCATCGAGGCCTTCGAGCAGGACCCCGACACCAAGATCATCGTGATGATCGGCGAGATCGGCGGGGACGCCGAGGAGCGCGCCGCCGACTACATCAAGGAGCACGTGACCAAGCCGGTCGTCGGCTATGTCGCCGGCTTCACCGCGCCCGAGGGCAAGACGATGGGCCACGCCGGCGCCATCGTGTCGGGCTCGTCGGGCACCGCGGCGGCCAAGAAAGAGGCGCTCGAGGCGGCCGGGGTGAAGGTCGGCAAGACGCCGTCGGAGACCGCCGCGCTGGCCAGGGAGATCCTGCAGAGCCTGTAGCGGACTGGAACATGTTCCAGTTCGGGCGACCCCGCGTCGCTCCGGCCGCCCCCGGACCATTAGCCTGACGAATTAACAGTCGTCGGGAGGTTTGTCATGCAGCTCGATCCGCGGACACCGGTGGTCGTCGGCGTCGGTCAGTTCACCGAACGCGTCGACGACGCCGGCTACCGCGGCATGTCGGCGGTCGACCTGGCGACCGCGGCCACCCAGGCGGCGCTGGCCGACACCGGCGCGTCCGTCGGTGCGGTGGCAACGGCCATCGAGGTGTTCGCCGGGCTGCGGCAATTCGAGATCTGCACCCCGTTCGCCGATCCGCCGCTGGGTGCCTCGGACAACTACCTGCGGTCGGTGGCCCGGCGGATCGGTGCCGACCCGGCGCGCGCGGTGCTCGAGCCCATCGGCGGCAACAGCCCGCAGAAGCTGATGACGGAGTTCGCCGGTGCCATCGCGGCGGGCGAGGTCGAGGTGGCGCTGATCGTCGGCAGCGAGCCCGGCTCGACGACGAAGTACTTCGCGAACCGCGACGACAAGCCGGATTTCACCGAGCACGTCGGCGGCCAGCTGGAGGACCGGGGCTACGGCTTCGAGCAGTACATGAGCGACTACACCGTCGCGCACGGCCTGACGGGCGCACCCGTGCAATACGGCCTGCTGGAGAACGCCCGGCGGGCGGCGCTGCGCCTCGGGGTCGCCGAATACCGGCGCGAGATGGCGGAGCTGTTCGCACCGTTCTCGGCGGTGGCGGCGAAGAACCCCTACTCGGCGTCGCCGGTGGAACGGTCGGTCGACGAGATCGTCACGGTGACCGACCGCAACCGGATGATCTGCGATCCGTATCCCCGCCTGCTGGTCGCCCGGGACACCGTGAACCAGGGCGCCGCCGCGATCGTGATGTCGCTGGCCGCCGCCCGCCGGCTCGGGGTGCCCGAGGACAGGTGGGTGTTCCTGCGCGGGCACGCCGACCAAACCGAACAGCCGCTGCTCGACCGCGCGGAGCTGGGCGTCAGCGTGTCGGCGAAACAGGCTGTCGCGGAGGCACTTCGGGTCGCCGGGATCGGCATCGACGACGTCGCGACCTTCGACCTCTACAGCTGCTTCCCGTTCCCGGTGTTCGCGGTGTGCGACGCATTCGGGTTGGCGCCGCACGACCCGCGCGGCCTGACGCTCACCGGCGGGCTGCCGTACTTCGGCGGGCCCGGCAACAGCTACTCGCTGCACGCGATCGCCGAGACCGTCGCCGCCATGCGGGAGCGGCCCGGCGCGTTCGGGCTGGTCGGCGCGAACGGTGGGGTGATGAGCAAGTATTCGGCGGGCGTGTATTCGACCGAGCCCGGCGACTGGGCGGCCGACCGCAGCGCGGAGCTGCAGGCCGACATCGCGGCGCTGCCGAAGGTTCCGGTGACCCGCCACGTCGACGGCCGCGGCACCGTCGAGACCTATTCGGTGCGCTACGACTGGCCCGTCCGCACCGGCATCATCATCGGCCGACTCGACGCCGACGGGTCGCGGTTCATGGCGGTCAGCGAGGACGAGGAGCTGGTGGCGGTGCTGAGCGACGGCGACCCCCTCGGCGCGTCGATCGCCGTGACGGCTGCCGGCGACAAGAACGTCGCGACGCTGGCCTGACGTTCGACAACCACCGCCGAACGTAACGCCACGGCGGTCAGCGGCCCGTATTTGCGCCGCTGCGTTACGTTCGGCGAGCGAATGCCGCCTTGACGCGCCGGATCACCGTCGCCTCGGTGTCTGCGGAGGTGATCCGGACGACGATCCACCCGGCCTCGGTCATCGCCTCGAGGCGTCTGATGTCCTTCGCGAACTGTCTCCGGTCGAGGCGGTGATGCGCACCTTCGTATTCGAGGGCGATCGCACGCTCGGGCCAGCCGAGATCGGCTTGTGCGATGACGACGCCGTACTCGTTGCGGATCAGCACCTGTGTCTGCGGCCGCGGAAGCCGGTGCCGGATGACCACCAACCGGAGCCAGGTCTCGCGCGGCGACTCCGCGCCGCCGTCGGCGAGGTCGAGCACCGGGCGCACCCGCCGGATGTTGCGCCGCCCGCGATAGCGCTCGACGAGCGGTTCGACGTCCACCGGCTTGAGGTGGGTGGCGCGCAGCAGGGCGTCGACAGCGGCGACGGCGCGGTGAAGGGGCAGGCGCGACGCGAGGTCGAGCGCCGTGCGGGCAGGGGTGGTGACGGCCATGCCACCGATGGCGGTGATCTCGTCGGGCTCGATGCTGTCGGCCCACACCCGGATGCCCGCGGTCGGTCGTCGATTCGAGTCGATGATGGTGGCAGGTTCGGTGGCGTCGATCCACCGGGCGCCGTGCAGCGCCGACGCCGACCATCCCGCGAGCACCCCGCGGCGACGGGACCGCAGCCACGCGGCCTGCGCGTTGACCGTCGGCGTCCTCGCCACACCTGACGGCAGGTAGACGTCCTGGTGCATGCGGACGCAGCCGTGCCGCAGCTGGTGGCAGGTCACCCTGCCGGCAACCAACGCCTCGCTGCCGAGGAACGGTTCGGTCATGTCGGCAGTTTGCGCGGGCGCACCGACACGCCGCCGAACGTAACGTCACGGCGGTGAACCGCTAGGAATCCCGCCGCTGCGTTACGTTCGGCGCGTCCACAGCGTCAGACCAGCGCGGCGAGCTTGCCCGCGAGTCGCTCGACGTAGCCGGCGACCTCGGCCTCGGACCTGTCGGGCAGGCCGAACAGCACCTCGGTGACGCCGAGATCGGCCCAGTGCGCCAGCTTCTCGGCGTCGGGCTTGAAGTCCAGCGCGACGATCTGCGGCGCCCCGTCGCGGCCGGCGGCCGCCCAGCTGTCCTGCAGCTGCTTCACCGGCGCGTCGATGTCGACGTCGCGCGGCGTGGTGATCCAGCCGTCGGCGGACTTGGCGATCCACCTGAAGTTCTTCTCCGTGCCGGCGGCGCCGACCAGCACCGGGATGTGTGCCTGCACCGGCTTCGGCCATGCCCAGCTCGGCCCGAACTGGACGAATTCGCCGTCGTAGGACGCCTCTTCGTGCGTCCACAGCGCCCGCATGGCCTCGAGGTATTCGCGCAGCATTGTGCGCCGGCGGCCGGGCGGCACGTTGTGGTCGGCGAGTTCGTCGGTGTTCCAACCGAATCCGACGCCGACGCTCACCCGGCCGCCGGAGAGGTGGTCGAGGGTGGCGATGGTCTTGGCCAGCGAGATCGGGTCGTGTTCGACGGGCAGCGCGACGGCCGTCGAGAGCCGCACCCGCTGGGTGACCGCGGCGGCGGTTCCCAGCGACACCCACGGGTCGAGGGTCCGCATGTAGCGGTCGTCGGGGAGGGTCTCGTCGCCCGTCGTGGGATGCGCCGCCTGCCGCTTCACCGGGATGTGGGTGTGCTCCGGGACGTAGAAGGTGGTGAAGCCGTGGTCGTCGGCGAGCTTGGCCGCCGCCGCGGGGGTGATGCCGCGATCGCTGGTGAACAGTACGAGGCCGTAGTCCATGGCAGGATTAGAACGTGTTCTAGTCCGAACATCAAGGGGACCCCTGGTCGTCCAGCCGGGCGGTGACGATGAGGTTGTCGCGGTAGCTGCCGCCGGCGAATGCGCCGGTGCAGGTGATCAGGCGCAGCTGCGGCAACGGCGTCGGGCCGTACACCGCGGCGGTGGGGAAGGCGTCCTTGGGCGCCGTCGTCACCGTCTCCACGACGAACCGCGTCCTGCCCCGGTCGCTGGTCAGCTCGATCTCGTCGCCCGGGCGGAGGTCGTGCAGCCGGTAGAACACGGCCGGCCCGCCCACCCGCGAGTCGACGTGACCGACCATGACCGCCGGCCCGCGTTCGCCCGGCACGACACCGTCGGCGAACCAGCCGGCGTCGTTCCAGTCGGACGGCGCCGGCAACTCCCCGTCATCGCCGGCGCGCACCCGCTCGACGTCGGCGGCGACCCCGATGGCCGGGATCTCGATGCGCCGCGGCGCGCCCGACGGGCCGGTGCCGACGTCCGCCGCGACGGGCACGACCGAGATTCCCGCCGGCTCGGGCGCGGGCGCGTGCACGCTCCAACTCAGCGCGAGGCAGGCACCCGCGGCAGCCGCCGTCAGCCACTGCGCCGACTGCAGCCGCGCCGTCACGGGCGGGCGGTACGCCGAACCGCGGCAGCGGTCAACGCCACCGCGAGCGCGACCGTCAGCGCCGTCACGCCGAACAGCACGGGGTGGGACGCACCGGCCATGGCGCCGCCGCCGGCGTCGACCGGCCCGCTCGGCGGTGCCGACGCGCCGACGGCGTCGGGCAGCGTGCGCAGCACCAGACCGGTCTGCGGGCTGTCCAGCAGCACCATGGTGTTCACCTGCCCGGCCTGCAGCGTCACCGTCGCCGTCGCCGCCGGTTGCGTGGCGCCCGACGGTGTCGCGGTCACCGGCCAGCTGCCGGCCGGCACCGAGGTGTAGTCGGTGGTGGTCGTGAACGGCAGCGCGGTGGCGAACGTCGGGCCGCCGGCGGCAGCGATGTCGGCCTTCGGCGCCGACGCTGCGGCCTGCACGACCCGCACCCGAGCCTGGCCCGCGGGCGGTGGGGTGAGGTCGTCGGCGAGCACCCTGCCCTCGAGGGATTTGTTCATGCCGATCGCCAGGGCGGTGTACGCACCGCCCGGCTTGGCGTCGAGAGTCCAGGTGATGGCCGGCGGTGTCGACGGGTCGGCGCCCGCCGGCCGCATCCCGATGGTGTACTGCCCCGGCTGCAGGGACTGGTAGTCGCTGACATCGCCGTAGCCGACGTCGGAGAGCGCCAGCGTGGTGGTGCCGCCTGAGAAGCTCGTGAGGTAGACGTCCACCGACGGGGTGTCCGGCGAGAAGTGGGCGCCGCGCACCGACGCCGTGGCGCCTGCTGCGGGCGTGGCGGCGGCGGGGGCAACGCTGATTGTGAGCAGGGCGGCGCAGCCCACCACGCTCGCGGCCGATCGCCTCAGTTGATGACGCATGACGGGCTCCTTCGTTCGGGCAAATCGCTTACTTCACCGCCGGGACCGGCGTGGAACTCAACGGCCAATGCAGTCGGATGGCACCGTTCTCCCGCACGGTCACCTGGTCGGGCCGCAGCGCCTCGCCCAGCGCGCCGAGCTGACGGGTGACCGGCGCGGGATCGGTGACGTACACCGTCACCTCGCGGCTCGGTGTTCCGGCGGCGGCTTCGGCCGGCACATCCGACACCGTGTCGACGGTGACGTGGCGGACGGCGGCGAGGGCGGAGAGCACCGCGGTGACCCGCAGGTCGACCTCGCCGCGTTGCAGCCTGTCCGCGACCTGCTCGGTCACCGTTATCCCGGGGTTGGCGCTCAGCGCCACACCGGCGCGCACCCGATCGGCCAACTCGCTGCGCTGTCGTCGCACCAGCTCCTGCGGTGCCACGTCGCCCTCGATCTGGCGTACCTGCAGCCGCTCGAACAGCGCGACCGGAACCGAGGACGGCCACACCGACGCCACAACGCTGTCCGACGGCACCGAGGTGCCGGTCTCGACCGTCACGAGATAGTCGAAACTGCGCCAGGTCTGGCCGGCCGAGGCGACCGTGGCCGCGGGGAACCCGGCGGGCGGGTTCACCCGGTCGACGAGTATCCGGCTGCCGGTGGGCAGGCTGTCGGCGAGCCAGGCATGAGCGGCGGCATCCGACGTCGCGTCGGCGGACACCGGCGCCGGCTGGGCGGGCGTGGCGGTCCGGTGCGTGAGCAGCACACCGGCGCCCACCAGCACCGCGGCCGCCACGGCGACCGCCGGGACGACGGCGTGCAGCGGGAGCGGGCGCCGCGCCGCTGCCGGAACGCGATGCCTCCCGGCTGACCGGCCCACCGCCGGCCCGAGCGCAGCCGCTCGCCGGTAGTGTGCCGGCCGCTGGGGACGGCCGGGGACCACGTCGACCATCGCTCACCCCTCTACCGAGGGCGGATGTCCGATTGACGGCTGCGTCAAACCTGCTGGCGCGGCGAACGCGCGTTTAATTCAGGGCAAGCTTTACGGGCGACACCACGGGGGCGGCGCTGGTGGACTTCCGCCATGTCCACCGAGCGCATCGCAGAGCACGTCAAGTTCGCCTACTGGGTTCCCAACGTCAGCGGAGGCCTGGTCACCAGCGACATCGAACAGCGCACCGACTGGGGCTACGACTACAACGTCCGGCTGGCGCAGACCGCCGAGCGCAACGGCTTCGAGTACGCGCTGAGCCAGGTGCGCTACGAGGCGAGTTACGGCGCCGAGTACCAGCACGAGTCGACGAGCTTCAGCCTCGCCCTGCTGCTGGCCACCGAGCGGCTCAAGGTGATCGCCGCGGTGCATCCGGGGCTGTGGCAGCCCGGCGTGCTGGCCAAACTCGGCGCAACCGCCGACCAGCTGTCGGGCGGCCGGTTCGCCGTCAACGTCGTGTCGGGTTGGTTCAAGGACGAGTTCACCCATCTCGGCGAGCCCTGGCTGGAGCACGACGAGCGGTATCGGCGCAGCGCGGAGTTCCTGCAGGTGCTCCGCAAGATCTGGACCGAGGACGACGTGGACTTCCGCGGCGACTTCTACCGCATCCACGACTTCACGCTCAAGCCCAAGCCCGTCAACACGCCCGAGCGCCCCAACCCGGAGCTGTTCCAGGGCGGCAACTCGACCGCCGCCCGGCGCAACGGCGGGCTCTACGCCGACTGGTACTTCTCCAACGGCAAGGACTTCGACGGGGTGACCGAACAGATCGTCGACGTCCGCGAGCACGCCCGCACCGTGGGTCGCGAGGTCCGCTTCGGGCTCAACGGCTTCATCATCGCCCGCGACACCGAGCGCGAGGCCCGCGAGACGCTGCGGGAGATCGTCGCGAAGGCGAACCGGCCCGCGGTCGAAGGGTTCCACGCCGCGGTGCAGCAGGCCGGCAACTCCACCGGCGACAAACGCGGCATGTGGGCCGACTCCTCGTTCGAGGATCTGGTGCAGTACAACGACGGGTTCCGCACCCAGCTGATCGGCACACCCGAGCAGATCGCCGAGCGGATCGCGGCCTACCGCAAACGCGGCGTCGACCTCATCCTCGGCGGCTTCCTGCACTTCCAGGAGGAGATCGAGTACTTCGGCGCCCGGGTCCTGCCGCTGGTCCGGGAGATCGAGACGGCCGAGCGGGAATCGGCGGCGCGACCGGTGCTGACGTCGGCGTGACGGCCGACGACGGGTGTTCGCTGTCGGGCGGGTGCGCTAGCGTGGTTCCGCGTCCGGTCTGAGGACGACGTTCGCCCTGAGTCCGGTGACGGCCCCCGCCCGATAAGCACAGGAGAGACGACATGACCTACCCGCCCGGCAACGCCGGCTACCCGTCCGCGTCGCAACCCGGTCAGTACGGCGGCCAGGGAGCGCAGCCCGACCAAGGTTCATCGGGCGACAGCAAGCTGCCCAAGCTGCTGACAGCGGCGGCGGCGGTGCTCGGACTGGGTTCCTACGTCGCGGCGTTCGGGCCGTTCTTCGACGACACGGATGTGCGCGTCGACGTCTCGGCCGCGGTGCTGCTGTCGATCCTGGCGGCGATGCTCGCCGTCGCCACCCTGCTGCCCAAGCAGCGCAACTACACCTCGCTGGTGGCGGCGCTGTCGGTGACGGCGTTCCTCGCGGCGCTGGTGCAGCTGGTGACCCCGCCGGACAACGCGTCGGTCGGCTGGGGCCTGATCGCGCTCGTGGTCTTCACCGCCCTGCAGGCCCTCGCCTCGGTGGCCAACCTGCTGTTCCACTCCGGCGTCATCAGCCCGCCGGCGCCCCGCCAGAAGTACGACCCCTACAGCCAGTACGGTGCGCCGGGCCAGTACTACGGCCCGCCGAGCGGACAGCTCCCGGTGTCGCAGCAGCGTCCGGGCGGTTACGGCCAGCCGCAGCACGGCGGCTACGGCGGCAGCACCGGGGGCTTCCCGGTGCAGGGCCAGCAGCCGCAGTACGGGCAGCCGCAGCAGGGTGGTCAGCCGCAGGGCGGTCAGCCGCAGCACAGCGCCTCGGCCACGCCGCCCACCGGGTACCCGAGCTTCAGCCAGCCGCCGGGCTCCCCGCAGCAGCCGGGCCAGCAGCCCACCCAGCAGATCCCCACCCCGACGCAGCAGCTCTCGCAACCCGGCCAGCAGCCGCCGTCCTGATCGGCGCCGCTACGCCGGACGGCGCGTCGCGTGCGGTTGGATAGTCGGCGGTGAACGACAAGCTCGCAGCGCCAGATCCCCGCCAGGCCCGCGACCTGCTGACCGTGGCCTTCGGGCCGGCGGTCGCGGCGCTGGGGATCGTCGCGGCGGTCGTGCTGCTGCAGCTGGTGATCGCGAACAGCGACATGACCGGCGCGTTCGGTGCCATCGCCAGCATGTGGCTCGGCGTGCACCAGGTGCCGGTGTCCATCGCCGGACGTGAGCTGGGCGTCATGCCGCTGCTGCCGGTGCTGGCGATGGTCTACGCCACGGCGCGCACCACGGCGCACGCCACCCCGCCGACCACCTCACCGTTCGTCGTCCGCTGGATCGTGGCATCGGCGCTGGCGGGTCCGCTGCTGCTGACCGCTGTCGCGCTGGCAGTCATCCACGACGCCGCGTCGGTGCTCACCGACCTGCAGACACCCGACTCGCTGCGGGCCTTCGGCGGCGTGCTCGCGGTCCACGCGATCGGGGCGGCGTGGGGCGTCGGCTCACGGGTCGGACGGCGCGCGCTCGCCGCGTCGCCGCTGCCCGACTGGTTGGCCGACGCGGTGCGGGCCGCGTTCGCGGGGGTGCTGGCGCTGTGCGGGCTGTCCGGCGCGGTGGTGGCCGGCTCGCTGATCGTGCACTGGGGCACCATGCACGAGCTCTACTCGATCACCGACTCCTGGTTCGGTCAGCTGAGCCTGACGGTGCTGTCGGTGCTCTACATCCCCAATGTCATGGTGGCCGCCGCGGCGGTCGCGGTGGGCGCGAGCGCGCACGTCGGTCCGGCCACCTTCAGCGCCTTTGCGGTCTACGGCGGCAACGTGCCGGCGGTGCCGGTGCTGGCGGCCGCGCCCACCCCGCCCCTGGGCCCGGTGTGGGTGGGTCTGCTGATCATCGCCGCCGCCGCGGCCGTGGTGGTGGGGCAGCAGTGCGCCCGCCGCCCCGCGCCGCTGCCCACGGCGCTGGCGAAGGTCGGCGTCGCGGCGATCGGGGCGGCGGTGACGATGGCGGTGCTCGGCTACGCCGCTGGCGGCCGGCTCGGGAACTTCGGCGAGCTCGGCGTCGACCAGGTGACGATGGTGATGGCCGTGCTGCTGTGGTTCGCGGTCGTCGGAGCGCTGACTGCGGTTTTGGCCGGCGGCGTGCACCGCGTCCCGACCCCCGAACCGGCGCCCGCGCCGCAGCACGTCGACGAGGCCGACCCCGGCTCGCCGGACGACGGCGACCACCCGACGACGCCCAGCCCGGCAGGCGGCGCGCCACCGCCGGCCCACTAGGCTCGGCGCGTGTCGCAACCGATCCGAGTGCCGCCCAGCGCGCCCGCACGGGTCGTGGTGCTGGCCTCGGGGACCGGCTCGCTGCTGCGCGCGCTGCTCGACGCGGCCATCGGGGACTTCCCCGCGCGGGTGGTCGCCGTGGGCGCCGACCGCGACTGCCGCGCCGTCGGAATCGCGGCCGAGGCGGAGCTGCCGTCGTTCGTCGTCCGGCTGCGCGACCACCACGACCGCGCCGCCTGGGACGCCGCCCTCACCGACGAAACGGCCGCCCACCAACCGGATCTCGTCGTGTCCGCCGGGTTCATGAAGATCCTGGGGCCACATTTCCTCTCGCGCTTCATCGGCCGGGTGGTGAACACCCATCCCGCGTTGCTGCCGGCGTTTCCCGGGGCGCACGCGGTCGCGGAGACGCTGAGCTACGGCGTCAAGATCACCGGCTGCACCGTGCACCTGGTCGACGCCGGCATGGACACCGGCCCAATCCTGGCGCAGCGGGCGGTGCCCGTGCACGACGACGACGACGAAACGTCGCTGCACGAGCGGATCAAGGTGGTCGAACGCGAACTGCTGGTCACCGTGCTGGCGGCGCTGGCGACGCGCGGCGTGACCTGGACCGGACGGAAGGCGACCCTGGGATGACGCTATGGCGAGGAGCACGACTGTGATGCGCACCGACACCGACACGGCGAAGAAGCCCATCCGCCGCGCGCTGATCAGCGTCTACGACAAGTCCGGGCTGGTGCCGTTGGCGCGCGGCCTGCACGACGCCGGCGTCGAGCTGGTGTCCACCGGGTCGACCGCGAAAACCGTTGCCGCCGAGGGCATCCCCGTCACACCGGTGGAGGACGTCACGAGGTTCCCGGAGATCCTCGACGGCCGGGTCAAGACACTGCACCCGCACGTCCACGCCGGGCTGCTGGCGGACCTGCGCAAGCCCGAACACGCCTCGGCGCTGCAGGACCTGGGTGTCGCGCCGTTCGACCTCGTCGTGGTGAACCTGTATCCGTTCACCGAGACCGTGGAATCGGGCGCGGACGTCGACGAGTGCGTCGAACAGATCGACATCGGCGGCCCGTCGATGGTGCGCGCCGCCGCGAAGAACCACGCGAACGTCGCGGTCGTCGTCGAACCCCTCGGCTATGACGGCGTGCTCGCCGCGGTGCGGTCGGGCGGCTTCACGCTCGCACAGCGAAAGGTGCTCGCGGCGTTGGCGTTCCGGCACACCGCGGAGTACGACGTCGCCGTCGCGACCTGGATGGGCGGCGTGCTCGCGCCCGAGGAACCGTCGCAGCAGCTGCCCGCGTGGTTCGCCGCCACCTGGCGGCGCGCCGATACGCTGCGCTACGGCGAGAATCCGCACCAGCACGCGGCGCTGTACCGCGACGACAGCTCATGGCCGGGTCTGGCCCAGGCGCAACAACTGCACGGAAAAACCATGTCCTACAACAACTACACCGACGCGGATGCCGCGTGGCGGGCGGCGTTCGACCACGAGGACCCGTGCGTGGCGATCATCAAGCACGCCAATCCGTGTGGCATCGCGGTGTCGTCGGTGTCGGTGGCCGACGCGCACCGCAAGGCGCACGCGTGCGACCCGCTCAGCGCGTTCGGCGGCGTCATCGCCACCAACACGACGGTCAGCGTCGAGATGGCCGAGTACGTCAGCACCATCTTCACCGAGGTGATCGTCGCCCCGGCCTACGAGCCGGGCGCCGTCGAGATCCTGGCCCGCAAGAAGAACATCCGGGTGCTGGTGGCGGCCGAGCCGCCCCGCGGCGGGCTGGAGCTGCGACAGCTCAGCGGCGGGCTGCTCCTGCAACAGCGCGACGCCCTGGATGCCGCCGGCGACGACCCCGCGAACTGGCGGCTGGTGGCCGGGTCCGCCGCCGACGACGCGACGCTCGCCGACCTGCTCTTCGCATGGCGGGCCTGCCGCGCCGTCAAGTCCAACGCGATCGTCGTCGCCACCGACGGCGCCACCGTCGGGGTGGGCATGGGGCAGGTGAACCGCGTGGACGCGGCGCGGCTGGCGGTCGAGCGGGGCGGTGACCGGGTGCGCGGTGCCGTCGCGGCGTCCGACGCGTTCTTTCCGTTTCCCGACGGGCTGGAGACGCTCACCGCCGCCGGCGTGACGGCGGTGGTGCATCCGGGTGGATCGGTGCGCGACGACGAGGTGACCGCCGCCGCGGCGGCCGCCGGGATCACGCTCTATCTGACGGGCGCGCGCCACTTCGCGCACTGACGCGACCTCCGCGGACAGCGCCGAGGTGGTTCCCGGTGCCGCTGTCGGGGAGCAGTCGTAGCGTGGAGTGGTGACTCAACCCAGCGACTTCCCTCGCACCGTCGCCGAACTGCGTGCCGCCGGGCACCGGGAGCGGGGACTCAAAGAGGAGATCCGCACCAACCTCCTGACGGCCCTGGCCGAGGGCCGTGACGTCTGGCCAGGCATTTTCGGTTTCGAGGACACCGTGTTGCCGCAGCTCGAGCGGGCGCTCATCGCCGGGCACGACGTGGTGCTGCTCGGCGAGCGCGGGCAGGGCAAGACCCGGCTGCTGCGCTCTCTGCAGAACCTGCTCGACGAGTGGACGCCGGTCATCGACGGCGCCGAGCTCGGCGAGCATCCTTACCATCCGATTACGCCGGAGAGCATCCGCCGCGCGGCCGAGCTCGGCGACGAGCTGCCGGTCCGGTGGTGGCACCGCAGCGAACGCTACTTCGAGAAGCTCGCGACGCCGGACACCAGCGTCGCGGACCTGGTCGGCGACATCGACCCGATCAAGGTGGCGGAGGGGCGCAGCCTGGGCGATCCCGAGACCATCGCGTTCGGGCTGATCCCGCGGGCGCACCGCGGCATCGTTGCGGTCAACGAGCTGCCCGACCTCGCCGAGCGGATCCAGGTCGCCATGCTGAACGTGATGGAGGAGCGCGACATCCAGGTGCGCGGTTACACGCTGCGGCTGCCGCTCGACGTGCTGGTGGTGGCCAGCGCCAACCCCGAGGACTACACCAACCGCGGGCGCATCATCACGCCGCTCAAGGACCGGTTCGGCGCCGAGATCCGCACGCACTACCCGCTGGAGCTCGACGCCGAGGTGGGCGTGATCCGGCAGGAGGCGCACCTGTCGGCGCAGGTGCCCGACCACCTGCTGCAGATCATCGCGCGCTTCACGCGGCAGCTGCGCGAGAGCTCGTCGGTGGACCAGCGCTCGGGAGTGTCGGCACGGTTCGCGATCGCGGCCGCAGAGACCGTCGCCGCGTCGGCCCGGCACCGGTCGGCGGTCCTCGGTGAGGACGAATCCGTCGCCCGCGTCGTGGACCTCGGCACGATCATCGACGTGCTGCGCGGCAAGCTGGAGTTCGAGTCCGGCGAGGAGGGCCGCGAGCAGGCGGTGCTGGAGCATCTGCTGCGCCGGGCCACCGCCGACACCGCGCAGCAGCTGCTCGGGGGCATCGACGTCGGGCCGATCGTCACTGCGGTCGACGGCGGATCGCCGGTCACGACGGGTGAGCGGGTGTCGGCCCGCGAGGTGCTGGCCGCGCTGCCCGAGGTGCCCGCCGTCGCGGCGATCCAGCAGCGGCTGGGCGCGGCGTCCGAGGGCGAGCGGGCAGCGGCGATCGAGCTGGCGCTCGAGGCGCTCTACCTGGCGAAGCGGATCGACAAGGTGTCGGGCGAAGGCGAAACCGTCTATGGCTAGGACCGGTCATGGCCGCTCGGCGCGGTACTCGCGCTACACCGGCGGACCCGACCCGCTGGCGCCGCCGGTGGACCTGCGCGAGGCGCTGGAGCAGATCGGCGAGGACGTCATGGCGGGCACCTCGCCGCGGCGCGCGCTGTCGGAGCTGCTGCGGCGCGGCACCCAGAACATGCGCGGCGCCGACCGGTTGGCCGCCGCCGCCAACCGCAAGCGGCGGGAACTGCTGAGCCGCCACAACCTCGACGGCACGCTGGCCGACATCAAGAAGCTGCTCGACGAGGCGGTGCTCGCCGAGCGCAAGGAGCTCGCCCGCGCCCTCGACGACGACGCCCGGTTCGGCGAACTGCAGCTGCAGTCGCTGTCCCCGTCGCCGGCGAAGGCGGTGCAGGAGCTCGCCGACTACGACTGGCGGTCGCCGGAGGCGCGGCAGAAGTACGAGGAGATCAAGGACCTGCTCGGCCGCGAGATGCTCGACCAGCGGTTCGCCGGCATGAAGCAGGCGCTGGAGAACGCCACCGACGAGGACCGCCAGCGCGTCAACGAGATGCTCGACGACCTCAACGACCTGCTCGACAAGCACGCCAACGGCGAAGACTCGCAAGCCGACTTCGACGAGTTCATGGCCAAGCACGGCGAGTACTTCCCGGAGAAC
This sequence comes from Mycobacterium sp. MYCO198283, assembly GCF_021213805.1. Classification (GTDB taxonomy): domain Bacteria; phylum Actinomycetota; class Actinomycetes; order Mycobacteriales; family Mycobacteriaceae; genus Mycobacterium. The sequence continues at coordinate 334,178 of NZ_JAJQJI010000001.1, read as the reverse complement.
CCGCGCAACATCGACGAACTGCTCGACTCGCTGGCCCAGCGCGCGGCCGCCGCACAGCGATTCCGCAACAGCCTGTCGGCCGAGCAGCGGGCCGAGCTCGACGCGCTGGCGCAGCAGGCGTTCGGGTCGCCGTCGTTGATGAACGCGCTCAACCGGCTCGACGGCCACCTGCAGGCGGCCCGCCCCGGCGAGGACTGGACCGGCTCGGCGCGGTTCAGCGGCGGCGACCCGCTGGGCATGGGGGAGGGCGCGCAGGCGCTCGCCGACATCGCCGAGCTGGAGCAGCTCGCCGAGCAGCTGTCGCAGAGCTACGCCGGCGCCACGATGGACGACGTCGACCTCGACATGCTGGCCCGGCAGCTCGGCGACGACGCGGCGGTCGACGCGCGGACGCTCGCCGAACTCGAGCGGGCGCTGATGAACCAGGGATTCTTCGACCGCGGCGCCGACGGGCAGTGGCGGCTCTCGCCGAAGGCCATGCGGCAGCTCGGGCAGGCCGCGTTGCGCGATGTGGCGCAACAGCTCTCGGGCCGCCACGGCGAGCGCGAGACGCGCCGGGCGGGAGCGGCCGGCGAGCTGACCGGTGCGACGCGCGCCTGGCAGTTCGGCGACACCGAGCCGTGGAACGTCACCCGCACCATCACCAACGCCGTGCTCCGCCAGTCCGGCACCGGCACCGTCGAGGTGCCGCTGCGGATCGCGGTCGAGGACGTCGAGGTGTCGGAGACCGAGACGCGCACGCAGGCGGCGGTGGCGCTGCTGGTCGACACCTCGTTCTCGATGGTGATGGAGAACCGGTGGCTGCCGATGAAGCAGACCGCGCTGGCGCTGCACCACCTGGTGAGCACGCGCTTCCGCTCCGACGCCCTGCAGATCGTGGCGTTCGGCCGGTATGCGCGCACGGTCACCGCGGCGGAGCTCACCGGGCTCGAAGGTGTCTACGAGCAGGGCACGAACCTGCACCACGCGCTGGCGCTGGCCGGCCGTCACCTGCGTCGGCATCCGAACGCCCAGCCGGTGATTCTCATCGTCACCGACGGTGAACCGACCGCGCACCTGGAGCACTACGGCGGCGGTGCGGAGAGCTCTTCAGTGTTCTTTGACTACCCGCCGCACCCGCGCACCATCGCGCATACCGTGCGGGCCTTCGACGAGGTGGCCAAGCTCGGCGCGCAGGTGACGATCTTCCGGCTCGGGGACGACCCGGGGCTGGCGCGGTTCATCGACCAGGTCGCCCGCCGGGTGGCCGGCCGCGTCGTCGTGCCCGACCTCGACGGACTCGGCGCTGCCGTGGTCGGCGACTACCTGCACGCCCGGCGTCGCCGTTGACGTCTGTGCGGCTTGCGACGCGCCCGGCGCCGGTCAGTCGGCGGCCGGCTTACGCTTGCGCGGCTTGCGCCGGATACCGACGCTGCCGAGCAACGAGAAGCCGCGGACCCGCACACACGGCGCGCCCGGCGTGCCGGTGCTGCCGTCCTCGGCCCCGCCGAATGCGCCGATCACGCCGACACCGGAGACGTCGAGGTTCACCTCGGGCGGCACCACGATGGTCTGCCCGCCCATGATCGAGTAGCTGTGGATCTCCACGTCGTGCGCGGTGAAGTCGGCGTAGCGCAGGTCGATCACGCCGCTGCCGAACAACGCGAAGCTGCGCAGCCGGTGCGGCACATTCCACCGGCCGCGCCGCTCGAAGCCGCTGAGGATGGCCAGCAGCGTGGTCGGCGGCGCGGGTTGGCACAGCCCCGCACCCCGCGGCATCGTCGCGCCCGGCAGGTCGGAGCTCAGCCGGTCCAGATCGGCATGGGTCTCCGCGGCGTACACCTTGGCGAGCCGGTCCTCGTACTCGCTGAGCTCCAGCCGGCCCTGCGAGGCGGCATCCGTCAGCAGCTGGGCCACCTGCATGCGGTCGGTGTCTGCGGCCCGCTTCGATGCGCTCCGGTGCGGCGTCTTGCTCATCGGCAGAAAGCCTACGACGTCATCTCGCCGCTGCCCACCAAACCCCTAACTTGACGGCGACGGCGGTCCGGGCGCCCACTGCGGCGGGCGCTTCTGCAAAAAGGCGAGCATCCCCTCGCGCGCCTCGTCGGAGGCGAACAAGCGGGCCGAGGTGTCGGCGAGCACCTCGGCGCGGCGGTCGAACCCGTCGAGCACCGCCGCTGTGAACAGGCGTTTCGATTCGGCGAGCCCCTGGGGCGAACCGAGCAGCAGCTGCCCGGCGATCCGGTCGACAGCGGCCGGCACGTCGTCGGCCGCCAGCGTCACCAGGCCGATCGCCGCGGCCTCCGCGGGGCCGAACTTCTCCCCGGTGAGGTAGTAGCGGCTCAGCGCCCGCGGTGACAGCTTGGGCTCGAGCGTCAGCGAGATGATGGCCGGCGCCACCCCGAGCCGGGCCTCGGTCAGTGCGAAGGTGCAGCGCGGGCCGGCCACGACGATGTCGCAGGCCCCCACCAGCCCGAACCCGCCCGCGCGGACGTGCCCGTCGACGGCGCCGACCACCGGCAGCGGGGACGCCACGATCGCCCGCAGCAGCGCCGCCAGCTCCCGGGCGCGGTCCGCGGCCCCCGCGGCCGGGTCGCCCGTCGCCTCCGACAGGTCCGCGCCCGCGCAGAACGTGCCGCCGGTGTGGCCGAGCACCACCACCCGCACGCCCGGATCGGCCTGCGCCTCGGCGAGCCGCGCATGGAATTGCGCCACCAGCGCCGCCGACAGCGCGTTGCGGTTGTGCGGGGAGTCCAGCGTCAGGCGGGCGACGCCGCCGTCGACGCGGTAGTCGACCAGCATCAGTACGACCGGGGCAGGCCCAGCGACGTCTGCGCGACGAAGTTCAGCACCATCTCGCGGCTCACCGGCGCGATGCGCGACAGCCGCGAGGCGGTGACCGCGGCGGCGATGCCGTACTCCTTGGTGAGCCCGTTGCCGCCGAGCGACTGCACGGCCTGGTCGACGGCCCGCACCGACGCCTCGCCCGCCGCGTACTTCGCGATGTTGGCGGCCTCGGCGGCGCCGGCGTCGTCGCCGCTGTCGTAGAGCGTGGCGGCCTTCTGCATCATCAGCTTTGCCAGCTCGATCTCGACGTAGTTCTGCGCCAGCGGATGCGAGATGCCCTGGTGGGCGCCGATCGGCGTCTTCCAGACCTGGCGGGTCTTGACGTAGTCGACCGCCTTGTTCAGCGCGAAGCGTCCCATGCCGACCGCGCTCGCCGCGCCCATGATCCGCTCCGGGTTCAAGCCGGCGAACAACTGCGCGATCGCGGCGTCCTCGGAGCCGACGAGCGCGTCGGCGGGCAGCCGGACGTCGTCGAGGAACACCTGGAACTGGTTCTCCGGGCTGATCAGCTCCATCTCGATCTTGGTCCAGGACAATCCGGGCGTGTCGGTCGGCACGACGAACAGTGCGGGTTTGAGGTTCCCCGTCTTGGCCTCCTCGCTCCGGCCCACGACGAGCACCGCCTGCGCCTGGTCGATGCCGGAGATGTAGACCTTCTGGCCGGACAGGATCCAATCGCTGCCGTCGCGACGGGCGGTCGTGGTGATCCGGTGCGAGTTGGAGCCGGCGTCGGGTTCGGTGATCGCGAACGCCATGGTGATCGAGCCGTCGGCGAGGCCGGGCAGCCAGCGCTGCTTCTGCTCGTCGGTGCCGAACTTGCTGATGATCGTGCCGTTGATGGCGGGCGAGACCACCATCATCAGCAGCGCGCTGCCCGCGGCGGACATCTCCTCCATGACCAGCGACAGCTCGTACATGCCGGCCCCGCCGCCGCCGTACTCCTCGGGCAGGTTGACGCCGATGAAGCCGAGCTTGCCCGCCTCGGCCCACAGCTCGTCGGTGTGCGCGCCGGCGCGGGCCTTCTCCAGGTAGTAGTCCTGGCCGTAGTTGGCGGCCATGGCGGCGACGGCCTGACGCAGCGCCTGCTGCTCCTCGGTTTCCACGAAGCCGGTCATTGCGGTTCTCCTTCTGCTGCTGCTGCGCTGTCGATGCGTGCGAGGACGGTGCCGACCTCGACCTGTTGGCCCGCGGCCACGTTGAGTTCGGCCAGCACGCCGTCGGCGGGTGCGCTGATCGTGTGTTCCATCTTCATCGCCTCCAGCCAGAACAGCGGTTGGCCGGCGGTGACGGCGTCTCCGGCGCTCACGGCGACCCGGACGACCGAACCGGGCATCGGCGCGACGAGCGAGCCGTGCGCCAACGCCGCCCCGGGATCGGGGAAGCGCGGCACCGCGGCCAGCGTGACCGCACCGAGCGGCGAATCGACGAACACCTCGCCTTCAGGGGCGGGCGAAGCGGCGGGGGAGGGCGACCCGGAGGCGAGCGAAGCGACGGGGGAGGTCGACCCGGGGGCGAGCGAAGCGACGGGGGAGGGCGAGACGCGGGCGACGGCGAACGGCCGGTCGACGCCGTCGATCCGCAGCACCACCTCGTCGGGACGGGCGGTCACCAGCGCGACGCCGGGGTCGTCGGGCAGCCGCAGCGCGTCGCGGTCGTAGCGGTAGGCGACGCGGTGCTCGTCGCCCGCACCGTCGGCGTAGGTCGCGACCTGGTACCCCGACGCCAGATTGCGCCAACCGCTCGGCGCCGACGGCAGCACGGCGGCGTCGCGGCGGCGGCGTGCCGCCTCGGCGAGCGCGGCCGCGACGGCCGACCAGCGCACCGCCCGCGCGTCGGCGAGCGGGGCCGCCAGCACGTGCAGGCCATGGGTGTCGAAGAACGCGGTGTCGGTGTCGCCGTCGCGGAACGCCGGCAGCCGCAGCACGTTGACCAAAAGATCGCGGTTGGTGCGCACGCCGTGGATGCGGGCGCGCTGCAGCGCGTCGGCCAGCAGCGCCGCGGCCTGCCCCCGGCTGGCGCCGTAGGAGATGACCTTGGCGAGCATCGGGTCGTAGTGGACCGACACGACCGAGCCGTCGCGCACCCCGGAGTCCACCCGCACGCCGGGGCGACCGAGGACCGTGAACGCCGTTGCCGCTGCCGGGAATTCGACGCGGTGCAGCCTGCCCGCCTGCGGCTGCCAGTGCGCGGCGGGATCCTCGGCGTAGAGCCGCGCCTCGATCGAATGTCCGTGCGTGACGGGCGGTTCGGCGGGTAAGCGCTCGCCGTCGGCCACCTGCAGCTGCAGCTCCACCAGATCGAGGCCGGTGGTCTCCTCGGTCACCGGGTGCTCGACCTGCAGCCGGGTGTTCATCTCGAGGAAGAAGAAGTCGCCGTGGGTGCCGGCCAGGAACTCGACGGTGCCGGCGCCGGCGTAGCCGATGGCCTCGGCCGCCAGCCGCGCCGCCTCGAACAACCGCTCCCGCATGCCCGGGGTGCGTTCGACCAGCGGTGAGGGCGCTTCTTCGATCACCTTTTGGTGGCGCCGCTGGATCGAACATTCGCGTTCGCCGACGGCCCACACGGTGCCGTGCGCGTCAGCCATGATCTGGACCTCGATGTGATGGCCCGTGGCCAGATAGCGCTCGCAGAACACGGTCGGGTCGCCGAACGCCGACGCGGCCTCGCGCTGCGCCGCGGCCACCTCGTCGGAGAGCGCGGCGACGTCGTGCACCACCCGCATGCCGCGCCCACCGCCGCCCGCCGACGCCTTCACCAGCACCGGCAACTGCTCGGCGGTGACGGTCGCCGGGTCCAGTTCGGCGAGCACGGGCACGCCGGCCGCCGCCATCAGCTTCTTGGCCTCGATCTTGCTGCCCATCGCGCGGACGGCCGCGACGGGCGGGCCGATCCACGTCAGGCCCGCGTCGATCACCGCCGCCGCGAAATCCGGGTTCTCGGAGAGGAATCCGTAGCCGGGGTGGACGGCGTCGGCGCCGGCGGCCAGGGCGGCGGCCACCAGCTGTCGGGCGTCTAGGTACCCGGACACGCCGTCGAGCCGCACTCGCGCATCCGCTTCGGCGACGTGCGGGGCGTCAGCATCGGGATCGGTGTACACCGCGACGGTGCCAAGGCCGAGCCGCCGGCAGGTGGCGAACACCCGCCGGGCGATCTCTCCGCGGTTGGCGACCAGTACCCGTTGCATGCCGCTCACATCCGGAAGACGCCGAAGTTCGACGTCCCCTCGATCGGGCCACTGGCGATGGCGGACAGACACATCCCGAGCACGGTGCGGGTGTCGCGCGGGTCGATGACCCCGTCGTCGTAGAGCCGGCCGGACAGGAACATCGGCAGCGACTCGGCCTCGATCTGCGCCTCGATGGCCGCCCGCAGAGCGGCGTCCGCGGCGTCGTCCACGGTCTGCCCGCGAGCCTCGGTGGCGGCGCGGTTGACGATCGAGATGACGCCCGCCAGCTGCGCTCCGCCCATCACGGCCGACTTCGCGCTCGGCCAGGCGAACAGGAAGCGCGGGTCATAGGCGCGCCCGCACATGCCGTAGTGGCCGGCGCCGTAGGAGGCGCCGATCAGCAGCGAGATGTGCGGCACCGTCGAATTGGAGACTGCGTTGATCATCATCGAGCCGTGTTTGATCATGCCGCCGGCCTCGTACTGCTTGCCCACCATGTAGCCGGTGGTGTTGTGCAAGAACAGCAGTGGCGTGTCCGAGCGGTTGGCGAGCTGGATGAACTGCGTCGCCTTTTGCGACTCCTCGCTGAACAGCACGCCGCGCGCGTTCGCGAGGATGCCGACGGGGTAGCCGTGGATGCGCGCCCAGCCGGTCACCAGCGACGAGCCGTACAGCTCCTTGAACTCGTCGAAGTCGGAGTCGTCGACGACCCGGGCGATGACGTCGCGCGGGTCGAACGGGATCCGGAGATCCGGCGGCACGACGCCGAGCAGTTCGGCGCTGTCATAGCGGGGTTCGGTCGCCGGCTGCGGCGCGGGACCGCGCTTGCGCCAGTTCAGCCGGCTCACGATGCGGCGGCCGATGCGCAGCGCGTCGAGCTCGTCGACCGCGAAGTAATCAGCGAGACCCGATGTGCGGGCGTGCATCTCGGCGCCGCCGAGCGTCTCGTCGTCGGATTCCTCGCCGGTGGCCATCTTCACCAGCGGCGGGCCGGCGAGGAACACCTTGGAGCGCTCCTTGATCATCACCACGTGGTCGCTCATCCCGGGGATGTAGGCGCCGCCGGCGGTCGAGTTGCCGAACACCAGCGCAATCGTCGGGATGCCGGCCGCCGACAGCCGGGTCAGGTCGCGGAACAACTGCCCGCCGGGGATGAACACTTCCTTCTGCGTGGGCAGGTCCGCGCCCCCGGACTCCACCAGCGAGATCACCGGCAGCCGGTTCTCGAAAGCGATCTGATTGCCGCGCAGCGTTTTCCGCAGCGTCCACGGATTGCTCGTGCCGCCCTTGACGGTGGGGTCGTTGGCGACGATCAGGCATTCGACGCCGCTGACGACGCCGATACCGATCACCACGCTCGCGCCCACCGTGAAGTCGCTGCCCCAGGCGGCCAGCGGGCACAGCTCCAGGAACGGCGAGTCGGGGTCGACCAGCAGCTCGATGCGCTCCCGCGGCGTCAGCTTCCCGCGGGCGTGGTGCCGTTCGACGTACTTCGGCCCGCCGCCGGCCAGCGCCTTATCGTGTTCGGCGGCCACCTCGGCCAGCTTGGCCGACATGGCCTCGGCGGCGTCGACGTAGGACGCCGAGCGCGGATCGAGGGTGGAGCGCAGCAGTGTCATGGGCGATCCGCTCCGCTTGTCGCTGCCGTCACGCCTGGTAGCCCAACGCCTTGGCGGCCAGCGAGGTGAGGATCTCGGTGGTGCCGCCGCCGATGCCGAGGATGCGCATGTCGCGGTATTGCCGCTCGACCTCGCTCTCGGCCATGTAGCCGAGCCCGCCGAACAACTGCACCGCCTGATGCGCCACCCACTCGCCGGCTTCGACGGCGGTGTTCTTCGCGAAACACACCTCGGCGATCAGGTTGTGGTCACCCGCCAACTGCCGTTCGACGACGTGGCGGGTGTAGACGCGGGCGACGTCGATGCGGCGGGCCATCTCGCTCAGCGTGTTCTGCACCGCCTGGCGCGCGATCAACGGCCGGCCGAACGTCTCCCGGTCGCGGCACCACTGCACCGTGATGTCCAGGCAGCGCTGCGCGCTGGCGTAGGCCTGCGCCGCGAGTCCCACCCGCTCGGACACGAACGCCGCGGCAATCTGGGCGAAGCCGGAGTTCTCCGCCCCGACGAGGTTCTCGGCGGGTACCCGCACGTCGGTGTAGGACAGCTCGGCGGTGTCCGACGACCGCCAGCCCATCTTCTCCAGCTTGCGCCCGACCTCGAAGCCGGGCGTGCCCTTCTCGACCACCAGCAGCGACACCCCGGCAGCGCCCGGGCCGCCGGTGCGCACCGCGGTGACGACGTAGTCGGCGCGGACGCCGGAGGTGATGTAGGTCTTGGCGCCGTTGACGACGTAGTGGTCGCCCTCCCGGCGGGCGGTGGTGGTCAGGTGCCCGACGTCGGAGCCGCCGCCGGGTTCGGTGATCGCCAGCGCGCCGATCAACTCGCCGCGCAGCGTGGGCGTGACGAACGTGTCGATCAGCCGCCGGTCACCGGTCGCCGCCATGTGCGGGGTGGCGATGCCGCAGGTGAACAGCGACGCGAACACGCCACCCGACACCCCCGCGGTGTGCAGTTCCTCGCAGATGACCAGGGCGTCCGCGCCGTCGCCACCACCGCCGCCGACCTCCTCGGGCATCCCGGCGCCCAACAGCCCGGCCTCGCCGGCCCGCCGATGCAGCTCACGCGGCAACTCGCCGGCGCGCTCCCACTCGTCGACGTGCGGCAGGATCTCCCGCTCGGCGAAGGCTCGCACCGTCTTGCGCAGCGTTTCGCGCTCGGGCGTCGTCCAGATGCTCATGACAGCAGGTCCTCCGGGATGTCGAGGTGACGGCTTCGCAACCATTCGCCGAGGCCCTTGGCCTGCGGGTCGAAGCGGGCCTGGTACGCGACGCCGCGGCCGAGAATGCCGTCGACGACGAAGTTGAGCGCCCGCAGCTGCGGCAACACGGTCCTGCTCACCGGCAGCCCGGCGGTCTCGGGCAGCAGCTCGCGGAGTCGGTCGACGGTCAGGGTGTGGACGAGCCACGGCCACTGCTCGGGTGATCGCACCCAGACGCCGATGTTCGCGCTGCCGCCCTTGTCGCCGCTGCGGGCGCCCGCGACCGCCCCTAGCGGTGCCCGCCGCATCGGGCCGGGCTGCGGCGGGTGCGGCAGCGCGGGCTCGGCGACGGGCTGCAGCGCGCGGGTCTCGACGGCCGGGGAGATGTCGACGCGGGTGCCGTCGGGATGCACGGCGACGTGCGGCACCTGTGCGACGGGCACGTAGGCGGGCGCGAAGACGCCGTACACCTGGCCGTCGCCCGGCGGTGCGGTCGCGTGGAAGCCGGGATAGCTGGCGAGCGCCAACTCGACGGCGGCGCCGGAGAACCGGCGGCCCACCTTCGCCGGGTCGGGGTCGCGGACCACGCACCGCAGCAGCGCGCTGGCCGTCTCCTCGGTGTCGGCGTCGACGTGGTCGGTGCGCGCGAGGGTCCACTGCAGCTCGGCCGGCCGCGCGGAAAGCGCCGCGTCGAGCTGGCGCCGCACCAGGTCCGCCTTGGCGTCGACGTCCAGGCCGGTCAGCACGAACGTCATCTCGTTGCGGAAGCCGCCGACCTCGTTGAGGCTGACCTTCAGGTCCGGCGGCGGCGCCTCACCGCGAACCCCGTGCAGGCGCACGCGGTCGGGGCCGTCGTCGTCAAGCGCGACCGAATCGAGGCGCAGGGTGACGTCGGGGTTGGCGTAGCGGGCGTCGCCGACCTCGTAGAGCAGCTGCGCGGTGACGGTGTCGACCGTGACCGCCCCGCCGGTGCCCGGATGTTTGGTGATCACCGCGGAGCCGTCGGCGGCGATCTCCGCGAGCGGGAAGCCCGGGTGGCGGAGGTCGGGCAGCTCGGTGAAGAACGCGAAGTTGCCGCCGGTCGCCTGCGTGCCGCACTCGATGACGTGCCCCGCGGCCACCGCGCCCGCGAGCGCGTCGTAGTCGGTGCGCGACCAGCCGAAGTGCGCGGCCGCGGGACCGACGGTCACCGAGGCGTCGGTGACGCGGCCCGTCACCACGATGTCGGCGCCGGCGTTCAGGCAGTCGACGATGCCCCACGCACCCAGGTAGGCGTTCGCCGCCAGCGGCGTCCCGGGCAGCCCGAGTTCGGCGGCTCGGCCCGCGAGGTCGTCGCCTTCGACGTGCGCCACCCGCACCGGCACGCCCACCTGCTGCGCGAGCGCCCGCACGGCGTCGGCCAGACCGGCGGGATTCAGTCCGCCGGCGTTGGTGACGATTCGCACCCCGGCGTCCGACGCCAGCCCGAGACAGTCCTCGAGCTGGCGCAGAAAGGTCTTGGCGTAGCCGCGCGCCGGGTCCTTGGCGCGGTCGCGGGCCAGGATGAGCATCGTGAGTTCGGCGAGGTAGTCGCCGGTCAGATAGTCGAGCTCACCGCCGGTGAGCATCTCGCGCATCGCGGCCAGCCGGTCGCCGTAGAAGCCCGAGCAGTTGCCGATGCGCACCGCGCGCCGGGCCGCTGTCACCACTCGAACTCCGATCGCTGCGCTCCCTACCAACTGGTAGGTCAGCAGCAGGCTAGCCGATCCCGGCGGTACCGCGTCAAGGCACGACGGGGCGACCCGACCTCACGGCGCTTTGGAGACACCGCGGCCAAGCGGCTATCCTGAGGTCAACTTTTCGTCGCCGGTGAGCTGTTCACGTCCGCGGCCGCAATCGTTCGATCCCGAAGGAGCCGTACCCATGGCTGTGCCCAAGCGCCGGATGTCGCGTGCGAACACCCGCAGTCGACGCGCCCAGTGGAAGGCCAAGCCCGCCGAACTGGTCGGCGTGACCGTGGGCGGCCGCCAGCACAAGGTGCCCCGCCGCCTGCTCAAGGCCGCCCGCCTCGGCCTGATCGACCTCGACCGCCGCTAGCACCGCCGCGCGCCGCGGCGCGCCTCTCAGCCGGATCTCAGGCGGCTGGCCGACACTGAACCGGTGCGTCTACTAGTCGTCGACGACGATCGCGCGGTCCGCGAGTCGCTGCGCCGCTCCCTGTCCTTCAACGGCTACACCGTGTCGCTGGCCCAGGACGGCGTCGAAGCGCTCGAAGCCATCACCGCCGACCGGCCCGACGCGCTGGTCCTCGACGTGATGATGCCGCGGCTCGACGGCCTGGAGGTCTGCCGGCAGCTGCGCAGCACCGGCGACGACCTGCCCATCCTGGTGCTGACCGCCCGCGACTCGGTCTCCGAGCGGGTGGCGGGACTCGACGCCGGCGCCGACGACTACCTGCCCAAGCCCTTCGCGCTGGAGGAACTGCTCGCGCGTATCCGCGCCCTGCTCCGCCGGACCGCCGCCGACTCCGCCATCGAATCGCCGGCGCTGACGTTCGCCGACCTCAGCCTCGACCCCTCGACCCGTGAAGTCACCCGCGGTGACCGGCGCATCAGCCTCACCCGCACCGAGTTCGCCCTGCTGGAGATGCTGATCGCCAACCCGCGCCGGGTGCTCACCCGGAGCCGCATCCTCGAGGAGGTGTGGGGCTTCGACTTCCCGACCTCGGGCAATGCGCTCGAGGTCTACATCGGCTACCTGCGCCGCAAGACCGAGGCGCAGGGGGAGTCCCGGCTCATCCACACCGTGCGCGGCGTCGGCTACGTGCTGCGGGAGACGCCGCCGTGATCTCACCGGCGGCGGCGCCGAACTCGCTGTCGCTGCGGGCGCGGGTGATGCTGCTGGCGATGTCGATGGTGGCGCTGGTGGTGGTGCTGATGGCGGCGGCGGTGTACGCGGTGGTGTCGGCCGCGCTGTACCAGGACATCGACAACCAGCTGCAGAGCCGCGCCCGGCTGCTGATGGACAGCGGCTCGCTGGAGGCCGATCCGGCCAAGGCGATCGAAGGCACCGCGTACTCGGACGTGAACGCGGTGCTGATCATCCCGGGCCGCACCCGCTTCGCGGCGAACCAGGAGGGGCAGAGCCTGCCCATCGGTGCGCCGGAGAAGGACGTGGTGTCCGGCCGGCTGCTGCTGTCGCTGCGGACGGCTGACCACCAGCGGGTGCTCGCCCTGCGGCTGTCGAACGGCAGCACGCTGATGCTGTCGAAGAGCCTCGACCCGACGGACGTCGTGTTGCGACGTCTGGGCACGGTGCTGCTGATCATCGGCGGCGCCGGGGTGGTGATCGCCGCGGTCGCCGGCGGCATGGTCGCCCGGACCGGGCTGCGGCCGGTGCGGCGCTTGACCGAGGCGGCCGAACGGGTCGCCCGCACCGACGACCTGCGGCCGATCCCGGTGGCCGGCAGCGACGAGCTGGCCCGGCTGACCGAGAGCTTCAACATGATGCTGCGGGCGCTCGCCGAGTCGCGCGAGCGGCAGGGCCGGCTGGTGTCGGACGCGGGCCACGAGCTGCGGACGCCGCTGACATCGCTGCGTACCAATGTCGAGCTGCTCATGGCCTCGATGGCGCCGGGCGCGCCGCGGCTGCCGGAGGAGGAGATGGCGGGCCTGCGGGCCGACGTCATCGCCCAGATCGAGGAGTTGTCGACGCTGGTCGGCGATCTCGTCGACCTCACCCGCGACGATGCCGGCTGCGTGGTGTACGAGGCGGTCGAGCTCGTCGACGTCGTCGACCGCTGCCTCGAGCGGGTTCGACGGCGCCGCAACGACATCCAGTTCGATGTCGACGTCGTCGGCTGGCAGGTCTTCGGCGATGCCGCCGGCCTGTCGCGTGCGGTCCTCAACCTGATGGACAACGCCGCGAAGTGGAGCCCGCCCAACGGCCGCGTCACCGTGCGGCTGCGGCAGACGGATCCGGCGCATGCGGACCTGACAGTGGCCGACCAGGGGCCGGGCATTCCGCCGCAGGAACGTGCGCTCGTGTTCGAGCGGTTCTACCGGTCGACGCAGGCCCGGGCAATGCCGGGCTCGGGCCTCGGACTCGCGATCGTCAAGCAGGTGGTGCTCAAGCACGGCGGCAGCCTGCACATCGAGGACACCGTTTTGGGGGGCAACCCGCCGGGTACGACGATCCACATGTTGCTCCCGGGGCGCCCGTCGTCGACGGGGCCGGCGGTCGTGTCGGCGGCCGAAAAAGTCTCGGGATGATGCGAACTCCTTCTCAGTGCGTTCTCAGACCACCCGAGCACGCTGATGGCATCGCATAATCCGTCCCGGACAGCAGCCGGGCAGTGAACAGGAAGCGACCGCGCGACATGACGAACCCGAGGTTCTCGCCCCCTCCGCCTGGCCGTGACCAGGACACCGGTTTCCGTGAGCGGCAGTCGGTTACGGGCACAACGCCCTATCCGTCGTCGTATCCGTACGACTGGCGGTATGCGCAGCAGCCCTATCGGCAGGGGTACCCGCAGTACGGCGACCCCGGCGCCCGGCACCCGCAGACCGGGGCCTACCCCACCCGCCCGGAGCCGCAGAAGCGTTCGCGGGCAGGTGCGTTGACGGCCGGGGCGGTGGCGCTGGCACTGGTGTCGGGCGGCATCGGCGGTGGCGTGGCGCTGCTCGCGCAGCCCGACCGGCCCACGACCACCACGACCCTCGGCGCACCGGCGACGCCGGGAGTGCCCGCGGCCGCCGCCGCGCCGCAAGGCTCGGTGGAGCAGGTGGCGGCCAAAGTCGTGCCCAGCGTGGTGAAGCTGGAGATCGTCACCGGCCGCGCGATGTCGGAAGGCTCGGGCGTCGTCCTCTCCGCCGACGGGCTCATCCTGACGAACAATCACGTGATCGACGCGGCGAACACCCGCACGACGGGCGGACGGCCCGAGACCACGGTGAGCTTCCACGACGGTCGCACCGCGCCGTTCGAGGTGGTCGGCGCCGATCCGGCGACCGACATCGCCGTGGTCCGGGCGCAGAACGTGTCCGGGCTGACCCCGATCGCGCTCGGCTCGTCCGCCAATGTCCGGGTCGGTCAGCAGGTCGTCGCCGTCGGCTCACCGCTGGGCCTGGACGGCACCGTCACCTCCGGCATCGTCAGCGCGCTCAACCGGCCGGTGTCGTCGGCCGGGAACAGCCGAGACCAGAACACCGTGCTCGACGCCATCCAGACGGACGCCGCGATCAACCCCGGCAACTCCGGCGGCCCGCTGGTCAACATGAACGGCGAGCTGATCGGCATCAACACCGCGATCGCCGCGCTCGGCGGCGACTCGCCGGAATCGCAGGGCGGCAACATCGGCCTCGGCTTCGCCATCCCGGTCGACCAAGCCAAACGCATCGCCGAACAGCTGATCAGCACCGGCAAGGCGACGCACGCATCCCTCGGCGTCCAGGTCGCCAACGACGTCAGCGTCAACGGCGCCCGGATCGCCGAGGTGGTCGGCGGTGGCGCTGCCGCGGCGGCCGGCCTACCCACCGGCGTGGTGGTCACCAAGGTCGACGACCGGACCATCACCAGTTCGCAGGCGCTGGTCGCCGCGGTGCGCTCCCGGGCTCCGGGCGACAAGGTGACGCTGACCTACAGGGACGACTCGGGTGCCGAGAAGACCGTCGAGGTCACGCTCGGCGAGGCGCCGCAGTGATCCGCGCCGTCGCGCCGGCCGAGCTCTCGGTGGTCGCGCCGGCCGACCCGGCGTTCGTCGGGCGGGCGCTCGTGGTGGTGGTCGACGATCGCGCCGCACACGGTGACGTCGCCGACGCCCGCGGGCCGCTGGTGACCGAATTGCTGGTCGAAGCCGGTTTCATCGTCGACGGCGTCGTGGTCGTGGCGTCCGACGAGGTGGAGATCCGTAACGCCTTGAACACGGCGGTGATCGGCGGCGCGGATCTGGTGGTGTCGGTCGGGGGGACCGGCGTGTCGCCGCGGGACGTCACCCCGGAAGCAACCCGCAGCGTGCTGGATCGCGAACTGCTGGGGATCTCCGAGGCCATCCGGTCCTCCGGGCTGGCGGCCGGCGCGGTCGACGCCGGTTCCTCGCGGGGTGTGGCCGGCATCTCCGGAAGCACCCTCGTGGTGAACCTGGCGGGCTCGCGGTCGGCCATCCGCGACGGCATGGCGACCTTGAACCCGCTCGCGACCCACGTGATCGACCGGCTGTCCACGTTCGACGCCTGATCGCGCCGGAGCCGCCGCCGTCCTGTCGGTCCACAGCGATACGGTGTTGCCATGGAACAGGCGGCGGAGTTGGTGGGTCGCGCGCTGGTGATCGTCGTCGACGATCGCACCGCGCACGGCGACGAGGACGACCACAGCGGACCGCTGGTCACCGAACTGCTCGGTGAGGCGGGTTTCCTCGTCGACGGGGTCGTCGTCGTGGCGGCCGACGAGGTCGAGGTGCGCAGCGCGCTCAACACCGCCGTCATCGGCGGCGTCGATCTGGTGGTGTCGGTGGGCGGCACCGGTGTCACTCCCCGCGACATCACGCCGGAAGCTACCCGCGACGTGCTCGACCGGGAGTTGCTGGGCATCGCCGAGGCCATCCGCGCGTCGGGCCTGGCGGCCGGCATCGTCGACGCCGGCCTGTCCCGCGGACTCGCCGGGATCTCGGGCAGCACGCTGGTGGTCAACATCTCCGGCTCGCGGTTCGCTGTGCGCGACGGCATGGCGACGCTGACGCCGCTGGCCCGGCAGATCATCGGCGAGCTGTCGAGTCTGGAGATTTGAAGGCGTGCCGGCCGCGGGTCGGCGCCCGCGGGTATCCCGGCATCGCCCCGTCGGACACGCCGCGCCCGCTCGGCAAACTGTGATCTTGACCACAAGGAGGAGGTGCCGCGATCACCCCGGACCGCGACGGTTCACCGTCAGTTAAGGGAGACCCGCCGGCCGAGCCGTCCTCGGCTCGCCGGGAACGCGGTGGCCACGAGCATCCCGACGAGCGGGATCGCGACGACTGGCTGCGCGAGAACGTACCGCCGCACCACGGTTGAAGCCGGCGGACAGCGGCCCACCACGGCCCCGAACTCGAGGCCGGAAGCGGCGCGCCGCCGTGCCCCGACGCCTCGCTGCGCGACCATCCAGCAAACGGTTCGCCGGCGGCGTCCGGGAGGCCGCGACGCGTGCCCTTCCGTTGCCCGGCGCCGGGGCCACCGATATGTTCTCCCTGTCAACGATTGGCACAACGTAAGAGCGGCCTGTGAGAACCCTCATTCGCTGCTCGCGCCAACCGTGCAGTGAGCACGATGACTGCACACACAACCGAATGATGGTGGACCGCGGGTGATCCGGCACCGTCGAGACAGTCAGGGAGATGATGAAGGCAATCGGTCGGGTGCTCGTAGCTCTGGTCGCTGCGGTCGCGGCGTTGTTCGTGAGCACGGGTACGTCGCAT
>NZ_JAJQJI010000001.1:0-317845 GCF_021213805.1 Mycobacterium sp. MYCO198283 | reverse complement strand
TCAGATCGGTTTCCCGTGGTCGCTGGGTGTGGGGATCAACTTCTCCTACAGCACGCCGAACATCGCGCTCGATGGCGCCGATGCGGTGGGAGCTTTCCCCGGCGACAGTTTCTCGTCGACGCCGTTCTTCCCGGGTGCGACGTTCTCGGCTGATCTGGGTAACGGCCCGGGTATCACCGAGGTGGCGACGTTCTCGGTGGACGTCGAGGGCGCCAATGGTGCGGTGGCGGTGAACAACGCGCACGGCACGGTGACCGGTGCTGCCGGTGGTGTGCTGCTGCGGCCGTTCGCTCGGTTGATCAGCAAGGCCGGTGACAGCGTCACGACCTACGGCGAGCCGTGGAACATGAACTGACCTGTGGTGTGTGGCAGGCCCCCGGCCCATCGGCCGGGGGCCTTTCCACAGCTTTGGCCGGTGGACGAGCAGCGGCCGGCCGCGGCGCGTGACCCGTTGCGCGACAGCCCTTTCCCGCCATGCGGAATACCGCTGAATGCGCAGGTCGGCACTGGTGCACGGCGGTGGTCTCGGTGGTAGTGTCATGCGCACGACAACGCCGGAACAGGTCCGTCGGGCCTGTGATGAAGGAGGATGCTCCAGTGGCCAAGCACGAAGGTCTCGCCCGTCGCGCCAAGAAGGTGGGCATCGCGGGTGCGGGTGCGTTCGCCATCTCCGCTGCGCTGCTGGGCCTCGGCGCCGGCACCGCCAGCGCTGACGAGCTCACTCCCGATCCGAGCAAGCCGGTCAGCCACCCGGCGCCCGAGGGCAACGTCCGTGCCTCCGGCTCCGCGGAGCGCTCCGCCACCCAGGGCGACGAGCGTAAGTCCGACATCGCGCTCCCCAAGGGCACCCCGGTGGCCGTGCAGGCATCGGCCCCGAATCCCGGCAACCTCAGCGACGTCGGTATCGACTGCGTCGTCAACGGGTTCACCTCCTGCGGCTGACCGCCACCGTCGAAGAGAAGAGGAGCCCGCCGGCAACGGCGGGCTCCTCTTTTTCCGTGGCGGTCAGCTGTCGCGGTCGGCGCTCGTACTGTCGGCGGTGTGGGGATCACGGGCGGTCCGGTGGCCGTCCGCCAACAGATCCCGGATCTCGGTGAGCAGGGTCAGCTGCGTGTCCTGCGCCTGCGCCACCTCGCCACGGTCGCGGAATCGCTTGTACGGCAACATGATGAGGAAATAGACCACGGCCGCCACCAGCAGGAAGTTGATGGTGCCGGACAGCAGCTGGTTGAGGTCGATCGGGTCGTAGCCGGCTCCCAGCGAAATGCGCAGCAGCCCGTATTCGGTGTCGGTGCCCGCGCCGAGCCGATTGATGAGCGGCCGCAGGATGCTGTCGGTGAAAGAGGTGACCAGCGCGGTGAATGCGGTGCCGATGACCACCGCCACCGACAGGTCGACGATGTTCCCGCGGGCGAGGAAGTCCTTGAATCCCTTGAGCATGGGCGTCCTTTCGGGTCATACGGACGGTTCCGGTGGGCGGCGCCACGATAATCCCGCCGCAAACGGCTCGCCCGATATCGCCGAAGTGTCACACTGAGTTATGCAGCGGCCGTCGCGGCCTCATTCCGCTTCAGCAAGTGGCGTATGCGCGTGACACAGGACTGGTTGGCCGAGCGCGCCGAACTGTTGACCACGCGGCTGTCGGTGCGGGGCATTGCGGCCGATGTGACGCAAACCCGCCGACTGGTGGCGCGTCGGGTCATGGACACGGCACGGGCGCGGCGCATTTCGTCGCTGGAGGCGACGCAGTTCGTCACCGATGCGGTGATCGAACAGATGGCGGAGTGGTTCGCCGCCGAACGCGACGAACTCGACATCGCCGAGCACCACGTCGGGGGCAAGGACGGCGCGGCCCTCGTCACCGTCAACGCCATCGGGCGGCTGACCGCCACCATCGCCGAGGTGCTGCTCTGCGCCGCCGACGAGGCGCACGCGGTGAACGG
Organism: Mycobacterium sp. MYCO198283; assembly: GCF_021213805.1. Classification (GTDB taxonomy): domain Bacteria; phylum Actinomycetota; class Actinomycetes; order Mycobacteriales; family Mycobacteriaceae; genus Mycobacterium. Next base: position 315,902 of record NZ_JAJQJI010000001.1, on the reverse strand, counting down.
GATGCCCGACATCCATCCGCTGGCGCACCTGCTGCACTCACTGGCCGAGTGCATGAGCGAGCCGACCGAGGGCGATCACGTCGCGGTGCCGGTCAGCGTGCTGACGTCGATCGCGCGCGAGATCGACGTGGCGGCCGCCAGCGGCGCCGTCACCAGCGACGCGGCCGCGAGTTGGCGCCGAGAGGCGATTCGCTGCCGCGGCGCCGCGATATGACGCGGGCCAGCAGCGGCGACCACAACGTGCCGATCAGCAGTGCCGCGTTGTGCCCGGTGGTGGTGAAGTTGGCGCGGGTGGCGGCCGCCGCGGCCACCGCGCCCGCTGCGGCCAGCTGGGCCGCGTTGCGCCCCGGCCGGTCGAGCGTGCCGGCCAGCATGCCGAAGATGCCGAGCACGAAGTAGCTCACGCCGACATCGCGGGCGTGCACGAGCCGGCGCGGCTCGTCGGCCCGGCGGATCGACCGCGCGAGCAGCGCCTGGCTGATCAGCGTGCCGCCGACGTGAGCGGACATCCCGACCGCGACGAAGCGCAATGGCCCCAGGAGCCGCTCGACCGGCGCGAGCACACCGACGAACACCGGCACGTACGGCCACCAGCGGCGACCGTCGAGCCACAGCAGGCTGGTCAGCATCACCCGCAGCGGTTTGCGTTGCAGCGCGGCGAGATTGGTCGACTGTTCGCGCAGCAGCTGCTGCCGGCGGCGCCGCGGGGCCGAACGCTGCACCCGCGTGGTGACGAAGAGCAACGCCAGCCAGGTATCGGTGAGCCATGCGGTGCGGATCTCGGGTGGCCGTGCAGCGGTCGCCATGTCGCCTCGTCTTCTGCGCCGGCGTGTCCCGGCATCACCGCCATCGTGACATCCGGCGATGGGTGTGGGTCCACCCGCGGCGGGGTACCTCGGACGTCACCCGCGTTGGACAGTGCGCGAGATGAAGCGAGATGAAGGAGTTCGGATGAGCGCTCGGCTTTGGGCCGCCTCGGTGGCGACCGTGATCACGGCCGCCTGGACGGCGCTGCTGGGAGTGACGGCGTCGCCCGCGGCCGCCGCACCATGTCCCGACGTCCAGGTGGTGTTCGCGCGCGGCACCAACGAAGCGCCGGGCGTCGGTGGCGTCGGGCAGGCATTCGTCGATGCGGTCCGCGCCCAGGCCGCGCCTCGCACGGTCGACGTCTACGCCGTGAACTACCCGGCGAGCGACAATTTCTCCGGCGGTTTGGAGTTCGCCCGCACCGTCGTCGACGGCATCCGGGACGAGGCCAACCACGTGCAGACCACGGCGGCGACCTGCCCGAACACCCGCATGATCCTGGGCGGCTACTCGCAGGGCGCCGTCGTGTCCGGATTCGTGACGGCGGCCCAAGTTCCGCCCGGGGTGCCGGCCGAACTGGTGCCCGCGCCGCTGCCGGCATCGGTCGCCGACCACGTCGCCGCGGTCGTGCTGTTCGGCAAGCCGTCGGCGGAGTTCCTCGCGAATTACGGCGCACCGCCGGTCGTGATCGGTCCCGCCTACGCCGGAAAGACGCTCGAACTGTGCACGCCGGGCGACACCATCTGCTCGGGCGCCCCGGACGGCGGCCCGACCGTCGCGCATGCGCTGTACGGCGTCAACGGGCTGACGAACGAGGGCGCTGCCTTCGCCGTCAGCCGGTTGTGATCAGCGGAAGATCACCGTCACCGCCTCGGTGATCGCCGCGCCGGCGACCGCCGCCGCCGCCGGTGCCGGCAACGCCAACAGCACCATCCGCTGACCGGCAGGACCGCGCTGCTGCGGTGCCGCCGACACGAGCACCACCACCGCGCGGGACGCGACCACCCGCGGCTGGGCCGGATCGCCCGGGCCGGCGTCGGCCGAGCCGTCCGCCAGGACGTCGACGACGTCCCCGGCCCGGATGACGTCGGTGAGCGCGCCGTCGGGCAGCGGTACAGGAACGATGCGCGCGTCCTTCACCTGGGCGGCGGCTCCGGCGAGCCGCGGGCCGAGGACCCGGACGTCGGTCAGCACCTCGCCGCGGCGGGCAGGACCGGCCACAGTACTGCCCAGGACGTCGTCGAGCGCCCCGGACGACCCGTCCGGCACCTCACCGCGCGGCCGGTGCTCGAGGCGCACGTCGTCGGCGGTCAGCTCGACGCCGGGTGCGAGATCGCGCGCCGCCACGACCACCGCGGCGCGGTCGCCGTCGGGATCGGCCCTAAGCGCGGCCACGCCGGCGAGCAGCACCAGCCCGGCTGCGGCGAGGCGGCGTGCGGCCACGGTGCGAGCCCAGCCCGGGCGCAGGAGCGCCGCCAGCCGGTGCAGCGCGGTCGGATTCAGCGAGTCCCCCATGGCGCCAACCTAAGGCGCCACGGTCTCTGCTACGGCCCGGCGGTGCGCGGGCTGGGGATAACTCAGCTGGCGGTGGCCGCGGGCGCCTTACTGCTGCTGGTCTCGGCCTTCGGTTCGCTCTTGGATTCGGTCTTCGCGGCGCCGTCGGCGCTGCTGGTCGACGAGCTGGACTCCGACGCGGAGCTGCTCGACCCGCCGTTGCTGCCGGCCCGACTGTCGGTGCGGTAGAAGCCGCTGCCCTTGAACACCACGCCCACCGAGTTGAAGAGCTTGCGCAGGCGCCCGGCGCACTCCGGGCAGGTGGTCAGCGCGTCATCGGAGAACGACTGCACGGCGTCGAACCGGTGCCCGCACTCGGTGCAGGCGTAGGAGTATGTCGGCACGCAAAACCTCCGGTCGAATGAGCTGTTGGCACTCTACCGATTCAAGTGCCAACGAGCTAGTCGGTATTCCCCGAGGCAGCCAGCGTCACCAGGCCGCGCGACGGCGTGAGTGCGTGGGTCATCGGGACGTCGTGCGGCGCCGACGGCAGCGCGGCCAGCAGTTCGTCGTCGCGCACCACCGCGATCAGCCGCGCCGCCGGATCGCGGAATCGCAGCGACCTGTCGTAGTAGCCGGCGCCGCGGCCCAGCCGCACCCCGGCCCGGTCGACCGCCAGCGCCGGCACCAGGACCGTGGTGGCCATGCCGATCGCCTCGGGCGGCATCGGGTCCCCGGCGGGCTCCCACAACCCCCACGCCGCGCGCCGCAGCGACGTCCGGCCGGTGTACGGCGCCCACTGCAACGGCTGCGGAGCACCGTCGGCGCCGGTCCGGGCAACCGGGAGCAGCACCGTGACGCCGCCGTCCAGCAATGCATCGAGCAGGGACCGCGAGCCGGGCTCCGACCCCACCGGTACATAGGCGGCGACGGTGTCTGCCCTGCTCACTGCGGCGAGCGCGTGGGCACGGAGTACGCTGCCCTCGACATCGCGCACGCCGGGAGCAACCCGGCGGCGCGCTGCCAGCAGTTCGGCGCGCAGCACCTGCTTCGGGGGGAGCGCCACAGGGTAACGATGACAGGAAAGTGCGTGACCAGCCAGCGTCGGCCGTCGTGCTCGTCGCCCGGCCGGCAGGCAGCTCGGCGGATAGGGTGCAGATGATGAGGGAAAATCAGGTTCCGATCCCGCGTACGGCCATCGTCCCGGCGGCCGGGCTCGGCACCCGTTTCCTCCCGGCGACCAAGACGGTGCCAAAGGAGTTGCTGCCGGTGGTCGACACGCCCGGCATCGAGCTCGTCGCCGCCGAGGCGGCGGAGGCGGGTGCCGAGCGGCTGGTGATCGTCACCTCCGAAGGCAAGGACGGCGTCGTCGCGCACTTCGTCCAGGACCTGGTGCTCGAAGGGACGCTCGAAGCCCGCGGCAAGAAGACGATGCTCGCAAAGGTTCGCCGGGCGCCCGAGTTGATCAAGGTCGAATCGGTGATCCAGCAGGAGCCGCTGGGCCTCGGTCACGCGATCGGGTGTGTGGAACCGGTGTTGGCGCCGGACGAGGACGCCGTCGCGGTGCTGCTGCCCGACGACCTGGTGTTGCCCACCGGCGTGCTGGAGACCATGGCGAAGGTGCGCGCCAAGCGCGGCGGCTCGGTGTTGTGCGCCATCGAGGTGCCGCCGGAGGAGATCAGCGCCTACGGCGTCTTCGACGTCGAGGTGGTGCCCGACGCGACCAACCCGAACGTGCTCAAGGTCAACGGCATGGTGGAAAAGCCGAAGGCCGAGGACGCGCCGTCGCCGTATGCCGCCGCCGGCCGCTACCTGCTCGACCGGGCGATCTTCGACGCGCTGCGCCGGGTGGACCACGGCGTCGGCGGGGAGATCCAGATCACCGACGCGATCGCGCTGCTCATCGCCGAGGGACATCCCGTCCACGTGGTGGTGCACCGCGGCTCTCGACACGACCTGGGAAATCCTGGCGGGTATCTCAAGGCTGCGGTTGACTTTGCGTTGGACCGTGATGACTATGGCCCCGACTTGCGGCGCTGGCTGGTGGAACGCCTGGGCTTGAGCGAAAACTGACAGGCGCGCCGCCGTCGGCGGCAAGAAAGGCGTGCTGTGCGTTCGGTGGAAGAGCAGCAGAGCCGGGTGACCGCAGCTGCCGTGGCACCGAGGCCGGTGCGGGTCGCGATCGCCGAGGCGCAGGGGCTGATGTGCGCCGAAGAGGTGGTCACCGAGCATCCGCTGCCCGGTTTCGACCAGGCCGCGATCGACGGCTACGCGGTGCGCAGCGTCGACGTCGCCGCGGTGGGCGGCACGGCTGACGGCGATGCGCCCGAAGGCGCCGGGCTGCAGCTGCCCGTCGTCGGCGAGATCCACGCCGGCGCCCGAACCCCGAGCCGGTTGCAGCCCCGGCAGGCCGCCCGCGTACACACCGGCGCGCCCATGCCCACGCTGGCCGACGCCGTGCTGCCGTTGCGGTGGACCGACGGCGGTCAACACCGGGTGCGGGTGCTGCGGTCGGTGCGAAGCGGCGCCTACGTGCGACGCACCGGCGACGACGTGCAGCCGGGCGACGTGGCCGTGCGGGCCGGGTCGATCATCGGCGCGGCGCAGGTCGGCCTACTCGCCGCGGTGGGCCGGGATCGCGTGCTCGTGCATCCGCGGCCGCGGCTGTCGGTGCTGTCGGTGGGCGGCGAGCTCGTCGACGTGTCGCGGACGCCCGGCAACGGCCAGGTCTACGACGTCAATTCCTATGCGCTCGCGGCCGCCGGCCGCGATGCCGGCGCCGAGGTGAACCGCGTCGGCATCGTCAGCACCGACCCGCAGGAGCTGCGCGACGTCGTCGAGGGGCAGCTCAACCGGTCGGAGATCGTGGTGATCGCCGGCGCTGTCGGCGGGGCGGCCACCGAAGGCGTCCGCGCCGCGCTGTCCGCGCTCGGCGACATGGAGGTCACTCGGGTCGCGATGCATCCCGGCTCCGTGCAGGGCTTCGGCCAGCTCGGCGCCGAAGGCGTTCCGACGTTCCTGCTGCCCGCCAACCCGGTCAGTGCGCTGGTGGTGTTCGAGGTGATGGTGCGGCCGTTGATCCGCCTCTCGCTCGGGAAACGGCAGCCGATGCGTCGCATCATCTCGGCGCGCACGCTGTCGCCGATCGCCTCGGTCGCCGGCCGCAGGGGATATCTGCGCGGCCAACTGATGCGCGACCAGGACAACGGTGAATACCTGGTGCAGGTGCTCGGGGCGCCCGGCGCGTCGTCGCACCTGCTGGCGACACTGGCCGAGGCCAACTGCCTCGTCGTGATTCCCGACGACGTCGAAGAGATCCGCACCGGCGAGACGGTCGACGTCGCGTTCCTGGCCCAACGCGGCTGACCGCGTGAACCTGTTGCGCACCGACGCCAGCCACCCCGGCTGGCCGCAGCCGGTCGGGCCGCTGCGGGTGGCGGCCGGAATCATCCGGCTGCGCCCGGTGCGGCTGCGCGACGCGGCGGTGTGGAGCCGGCTCCGGCTGGCCGACCGCGAGCACCTGGAGCCGTGGGAGCCGACCGCCGATGCGGGTTGGGAAGCGCGGCACGGCATCTCGGCATGGCCGTCGGTGTGCGGCGGGCTGCGGGCCGAGGCGCGCAGAGGTCGAATGCTGCCGTACGTCATCGAGCTGGACGGCGAGTTCTGCGGTCAGCTGACCATCGGCAACGTCACGCACGGGGCACTGAAGTCGGCGTGGATCGGCTACTGGGTGACCACGTCGGCGATCGGCGGCGGCGTGGCCACCGGTGCGCTGGCGTTGGGCCTTGACCACTGCTTCGGGCCGGTGACCCTGCACCGCGTCGAGGCCACCGTGCGGCCGGAGAACGCGGCCAGCCGGGCGGTGTTGGCGAAAGCCGGCTTTCGCGAGGAGGGGCTGCTGCGCCGCTACCTGCACGTCGACGGGGCGTGGCGCGACCACGTGCTCGTCGGCATGACGATCGAGGAGGTCCACGGCTCGGTGGTGTCGTCGTTGGTGCGAGCGGGACAGGCCACGCGCCTCTGACTTTTGCTGGGACTCGTGTGACACAAGTTACGAATGTGCTTGTGATTGCGTAATGACAGGTGTGTAATTAGCGAGTCTTTCGCGCCTGGGTGCTGAAAGGAGCAGCCATGCCAAGCATCCCGCAATCACTACTGTGGATTTCGCTCGTGGTGCTGTGGCTGTTCGTCCTCGTGCCCATGCTGATCAGCAAGCGCGAGGCCGTACGGCGCACCAGCGACGTCGCCCTGGCCACCCGCGTGCTCAACAGCGGGCCGAGCGCGCGCAAACTGCGCCGCGGACCGGCCGCCGGTCACCGCAGCGACCCCGAGTGGCAGCCGGCCGCCGACGAGAACGACGACGTAGACGCCGACGACACCGAGACGCGACCGCTAGTCCGCGCAGCGGAAACCGCTGCGCCCGAACCGGACTACCTCGACGTCGACGTGGTCGAGGAGGAGCCGGTCGCAGCGATCGAGGAAGCTCCGGGCGATGAAGCTCCGGGTGAGGAAGCTCCGGAAGTCGCCGCGGAGGAGACTCCGGAGCCCGTCGCGTCCGAGCCCGAGCCGACCGAGAACGCCGACGAGCCCGACGACGGTCTCGACGACGAGTACGAGTACGTCGACGACGGTTCCGGCCTGGAGGCGCCCGAGGACGAGCCGCCCGCCCGGGCCGCGGCGGCGCAGCGCCACTACCCGCACGAGTCGAAGGTGGCCGCGGCCGTCAGCGCGCGCAAGTACCGCTTCCGGCGACGCACGGTGTCGGTGCTGTGTCTGCTGGTCGTCGGGTCGGCCGGGGCGGCGGCGACGATCTGGCCCGGTGGCTGGTGGTTCGTCGGCATCGTGGCCGCGGCGCTGCTGCTGTATCTGGCCTACCTGCGCCGGCAGACCCGCATCGAGGAGCAGCTGCGCCGGCGCCGCGCGGCGCGGGTCGCCCGATCCCGGCAGACGGGCGTCGAGAACACCGTCGACCGCACGCTGGACGTCACCCCATCGCGACTGCGCCGCCCCGGCGCGATCGTGCTGGAGATCGACGACGAGGACCCGATCTTCGAGCACCTCGACGCTGTGGAGGTGCCGGTCGAGTACCCGCTCCCGCAGGCCGCCGGACAGTAGTTGCCCGTTTCGGATTGCCGGTGCCGGCCTGGTAACCTCCAAGCCACCAGGGGCTATGGCGCAGTTGGTAGCGCGACTCGTTCGCATCGAGTAGGTCAGGGGTTCGATTCCCCTTAGCTCCACCACAGAGGTCTTGCTCGCTGCGGTCGAGGGATGTCGGTAAGAGCAAGAGCCAATCGAGCGGAAGAATGATCGTCAGTTGCTCGATTCGAGGCCCCCGTAAGGGGGCTTTTCGATGCAGCTGCCGAGGTGTCGGCTGAGGTCTTTCTCGTCATCGCCAGGGCGGCGTGGAAGTCGATCGTCGGTGAGCAGGTCGAGAAGTCGATCCTCCTTCGCTTCCAGTTCCCTGAGCTTGCGGCTGACTGCTGCGTGCAGTTCGGCAACGCTGCGTTGTTCCTCGGTCAGCGCATCGTCGAGGAGCTGGCGTACGTCGTCGACAAAGTTCGTAGGCAGCTTCAGCGTCGTGGTCGACAATCGCCTCCTGTCGTCCGCGGCACGCCGAAGAGCTCCACGCCCGGCACGTCGCCTGCGACAGCCGGATCGATGACGCGGAGTCAGGAGTCCCGGTGACAGCTGCGGCCGCGCTTGCCGCCGTTGCGAAGTGGCAGATCGACACGACGGTGCTCCATGGCCGCCTCTCTGCTCATGGCGAGGCGATGAGCGGTTCGGCGGCGAGCTTTTCGGAGACCGAAGTCAGCAATGCTGCCGATATCGGAGTGGTCGGTGACGAGGGCAGTGCCTGCGTAGATTTGTAGCGTGCCTCCGCTGTGACGCCTTCAGTCGCCGACATCGAGCGCTGGGATCCCGGCGACGTGCGCGAGGTGTTTCACGCCACCAGAAATCGCGCTGAGGCTGCCTTCGAGGCCCCCGACGGCATTGCGACGTTGCCCGCGTTCGGGACGTGGGGCGATAAGGCCGCCGAGGCCGCCAGGACCGCCAACGAGCAGCTGCGCAAGGATCTCGACGCCCACGGCAACGAGGCGCTCGCCGTGGTGAAGGCCGCGCGGGATGCCGCCGATGACATGCAGCGGGTCAAGGACGATTTGGCACAACTCGAAGCCGACGCGGTAAACGCCGGCTACCGAATCGATCCGGCGACCAGCCGGGTCATCCCGGGGCCGATCCCAAGGCGCCCATGATCATTGCCATTGCCGAGATGGCCGAACTGCAGGCCCGGCTCGACAAGATCCTGACCGATGCCGCCCGTGTCGACGGCGAACTGGCGGCAGCGATCAGTATGGCGACCGGGGCGGCTCCGAATACCTAGTTCGCCGCGCCAGGCGCCGATCGCCAGATGAGCGGCGATGACATCACCGCGCCCGAGACGGGTCCATCGGTGCTCGCCGGTGTGAACGCTGCCAACAACCGAGCAGCCATCGAGGCCATGCAGCGGGTCAAGGCCGCACAGGCCGCCGTCGACAAGGTAGCGGCGGAAGCCTACGTGCACGGTGCCGGCAGCCCGGAGGCGCTAGCGGCCATGGCGGAACTGCCGCAGCTGAAAAAACCTGGCCGATGCGCTTGATCAGCTTGGGATGATTCCGGACTACTCAAAGAATGACCTCAGTTCGGTCCAGTTGTCGCCCGACGGCCACCTGTTGTTCGGTCCCGGCGGGTCCGGACAACAAGCGCAAGCGATCGGCACGCTGAAGAACGGAGCCCGGGCCTCATCGGCGGTCAGCGATCTCGCTGTGCACGGTCCCGGTGCATGGGGACTTGTGAACGAATCGATGTCGGCGCGGGCCGCCGCTTACCAGATGCAGGTCACTGATCATCCGATTACCGAGGACTACATCGTTAATGGGGTCAAGATCGACGGTTTCGGTAACGGTGTTCTCATCGATGCGAAGGGTTACTATTCGCAGTTCATCGACGACGGCCGATGGCGATCGTGGTTCCGAGGAGAGCAATCACTACTCGACCAAGCTGCGCGCCAGGTGGCGGCAGCTGGCGGAGCACCGGTCCAATGGACGTTCGCAGAGAAGGAAAGTGCCAACCTGGTCCGAGAAATGCTGATGCATGATTATCCGCAAATCCGCGTTGTCTGGGTGCCTCCACAGTAAGGAAGACTGAATGACGAGATCGTTTCTCGGAGCATATTGGGACGCGCGAGCGGAGTCGGTTGACCAATGCGCCGACCGGGTCGCAAGGTCGCTCGAGTCACTGGCCGATCTTGATCCCCTCCTGACCAATTGGCGCGACAAGGGCCGATCGCGGCGAGAAGCGCTTGAGCAGCCACTAGTGACGACTGAACGCGCCGACCTCGCCGCTCGCCTTTTCGCAGGACGGAATCGCACCGACATCGGCAACGAGGTCATCGAAGAACTCGGCTACGCCGTGTACTGGTGGAACAGCCGCGAGAACAGGGATGGCGGCGTCACGCTTTCAATGCACCTGAACGTCACATCCCAGCACGTCGGGAATAACGTTCTTCTCAACTTCCCTGACTCTTCACGCTTCCCTAGCCTATACACCACTAATACCGCCAAATCGATACTCTCTGCCGTCATTTCGTCGTTCGAACCGCAGCGCGCTGTATGGTCTAGCAGTTCCCTGACAAGGGAGCAGGCCGAGCCTGATGAACCACTGGATGGCGGCGGCATCGCGTATGGCCAAATAGTTGGGCACCCAGCGGGCTGGGCTACCTTCCTCGCCGACGATGAAACGACTCGCTTTGATCGTCAGGCCCTTCCGAAAACGGCGACCGTCGAGAGAGTCGGGAACAGCGGCTCACTCGTTCTAGTTGGCGACGATCCCGCCAATCCGCCGTTGAATGATGTGCTGGCAGTCCGAGCGGCGATGGGCTACGCAGTGCCGCACCTCGACAGGTCAGCCGCACCGTCGGTCGAGCCATCGGAAAGCCCCAGATCCGCTGCGCTGCACGGCGAAGAGCGAGGGGCTGCGCCTTCGGCTACCGCAGACCATCAGGAGCACGACCAGGTGAGCGAGCAGAAACGGCTCGATTCCGAGGCGCGTCGCGAGGAGGCTTAATCGCAGATGCGGGCTGTCGTGCTGACAAGGTCCGTCGCCTTGCTCACTTAAGGCCACCCGATCGACGCTGGGAACTTCGAGACGCCGGTAGATATAGTTCTCGGCTACCAGTAGCACGCGCGCGAAGGTGGGGCGAGATCGTCAGAGGCACAATTTCTCTACGGATGAGACTTATTGAGCGTTGGCGCTTGGTTCGACCGCGGCGAGGATGTCTCGAACTATGGCTTCGTCGCCTTCGATGTTGACCATGGCGCGGACCTGATCCAGGTTGAGCATGCCCACTGCCAGCCCGAGTGCTACGTGGGCGTCAGTGCTGATGATGGCGTCAAGCGCGCGGCCATCATGGGGCGTTAGTTCGATCCCTGTTTGCAGCGCGTGGATTTGGATCACGCGTCCGTCAACGGCTAGCCCGATAGTCGCCGGCCACCTGGCGGGAACTCGCCCCGCGAAGAGGGCCGGGAGGGCAATGAGCAGCCATTCTGAGCGAAACTGATCACCTTCGGGCCCGCGAATCATCAGTGGTGTAGACCAACGGACGAGGCCCTCGATGGGACCTCGCAGGTCGGCGCCCCATTGGGTGAGCGCGTACACGACGTGTCCGTCGTTATTGGTCAGGCGGCGTTCAATCACGTCGGCCGCTTCCAGGTCACGCAGCCGATCTGTGAGCAGGTTGGTCGCGATGCCGGGAAGCCCTTCAGCAAGCTGCCGGTAACGCGCAGGGGCGACGAGGAGCTGACGAATGATTAGGAGGTTCCAGCGGTCACCGACGACGTCGAGTGCCCGGGCCAGTCCGCAGTATTGACCGTAGCTCCGACTCATTTCCCACCATCCGCTTGATAATTTCTACCTAGCTTGCTTCTATCAAGCACCATAGCCGGGGAGGGGTCCGCATGACTGCCACTGAGAGGCCCGAGTGGGTCGATGACACGGTGTTCCCGTTCGAAAGCCGCTTCGCGGAGGTGGACGGGAACGTCGTGCACTACGTCGACGAGGGCTCAGGGCCGGTGCTGTTGATGTTGCACAGCAACCCCGTCTGGTCCTTCGTCTACCGCGACGTCATCATCGCTCTGCGCGAGCAGTTCCGCTGCGTCGCATTGGATTTCCCAGGGTTCGGCCTCTCTACCGCAGGTCCCGATTACGGGTTCCATGCCGACGATCACGCCGAGTTGCTCGTGGCGTTCCTCGACCAACTCGGCTTGAGCGAGCTGACCCTGGTTGCGCACGGCTGGGGCGGTCCACTCGGGCTTTACGCTGCAGAACAGCGCCCGAACCTGTTCCAGCGTCTCATCCTGACCAACACCTGGGCGTGGCCGCTCAACGGTGATCTGTTCAGCGAAGTTGCCTCACGGGGCATGGGGAACCCAGTCGGCCGCGCACTGATGGGGCGATTCAATCCGCTCGTCAACTACTTCATCCCGACAACGCACAAGCGACGCAAAGTGACAAGCGCGGAGATGGCGCACTACCGCAACGCGACATCCACACCGGAACAACGCCGTGCCTCCGCAACACAGCCAGCGGACCTTGTGGGCGCGCGAGAGTTCTTCATCCAGCTAGTGGAACACCTTGCGCCCGTTTCTAGTCTGCCGACCCTGATCGTCTGGGGCGACTCAAACCTAATTTTTACTGATAAGTACCGCAAACGGCTGGAACTCACATTTCCCAACCACACGACGAGGACGCTGCACCGCGTTGGCCACTACCCCATGTCCGACGCGCCTGAAGAGTTTGCAATTGCCATCCGTGACTGGCATCCGCACAGCGGAGCGCTTAACACTCCTGAGTAGGACCTGCGAGAGAAGACATGAGACGTCTCGTTTTCTCTAGATGTGAGACAACGCCCAGAATCGATTTCGTGTCGGACGACGATGACAACTCCGGAGCCGCGGACGGACTCGACGCGGTGGCTGATGCGATGGACAAGGCAGATCGAACCTCGATGGAGAGCTGGCGAGCCGAAACTGACCTATGGGACGAACTTGCTGTTGCAGATGCCGACTACGCCGCTGGGAACACGATCAGCGGCGAGGAGCTACGCCGCCGCTATGGACTGCCCTGATCCGGGGTTTCCCGTCATAACACCCACGGCATGGCAGGCCACATCAGATCAACACTGTCCCGCCGTTCCGGCGGGTCGTCGACGAGCCACCACAGACAGCGCTCAGCCGCCGGCCCACCGCCGTCGACCAGCCAACGCAACAATTCACGCTCCACCACTGCACCGAGTATGACTGAGGTCTGCTGCAGGTCAGGAAGCGCTTGGCACGGGTGTTCGTTCATCTTGTCGGGACAACTGCGACCGCGGGTGGTGAGGCGGCAATCCGTTCGCGCAGGTCAGACCACTCCCGACAGGTACGCACGTTCGAGTTTCTATTTATTTCTTCCGCCAACGTTCTCGAATCGACCACGTTCGGCCCGTTCACACCCGCCCGAATCCGCGCGCGACTACCGTTGAATCCGATGCCGGTACCACCCGCCGACCTGACGGCGCTGGCGATGTTCGCCGGCTGCAGCCACGACGACGTCGCCTCGTTGGCCGAGCTGCTGGAGCCGGTGCACGCCGCGGCGGGCACGGTGTTGATGACGCAGGGCGAGCGCTCCGACACGTTCCTGTTGCTGGCGGCCGGCACCGCTGCCGTCGTCCACTCCGCGCCGGACGGCAGCTGCGTCGAGGCCACGCTGCTGCCCGGCGTCGTCGTCGGCGAGATCGCGTTGCTGCGCGACGCGGCCCGCACCGCCACCGTCACCGCCCGCGACGACGTCACCGGTTACGTCGGGCACCACGACGCGTTCGACCGGCTCCTGCACATCCCCGGGCTCGCTGATCAGCTGGTGCGCACCGCGCGGCAGCGGCTGGCGGCGTTCGTGGTGCCGGTGCCGGTGCAGACGCGCGACGGCACCCAGCTCCTGATCCGGCCGGTCCTGCCCGGTGACGGCGCCCGCGTGCTGCACGGCCACGTCCGGTTCTCGCCGGAGACGGTGTACCGCCGCTTCCTGTCGGTGCGCAAGCCGACGGCGGCGATGCTCAACTACCTCAGCCAGGTCGACTACGACGACCACTTCGTGTGGGTCGTGCTCGACGCGTCCGGCGGGCCGGATGGCCCGGTGGTCGCCGACGCGCGATACGTCCGCGAGGAGGTCCGGCCGACGGTGGCCGAGGTCGCGTTCACGGTGGCCGACGACTACCAGCACCGGGGCATCGGCTCGCTGCTGATGGCGGCGCTGGCGGTGGCCGCACACGTCGGCGGCGTCGAGCGGTTCACGGCCAGCATGCTCGCCGACAACGTCGCGATGCGCCGGATCTTCGACCGCGCCGGCGCCACCTACCAGCGCGACCACGGCGTGGTCTTCACCGAGTTCGACGTGCCGCCGCTCGACGGTCTGCCGCTCGACGACGCCACGGTCGCGGGCCTGCGCGACGTGGCGCGGCAGGTCATCTCCGCGGTGAGCTGAGGTGCTGGGCGTAGATCTCGGCGAGGAACTGTTCGACGGCCACGGCGGCGTGCGCGGCGCGCGGCGAGCCGAAGATGTCGAATGCGTGCTGGGCGATCGGCAGTTCGGCGTAGACCACCGGCTGCCGGCTCGCGCCGCGGAGTGCGTCGACGAAGTCGCGGCCCTGCTGCACCGGCACCAACGTGTCCTGCTCGCCGTGCAGCACGAAGAACGGCGGCGCGTCCGGACCGACGTAGCTGATCGGCGAGGCCGCCTGATACTTGTCCGGATGCTTGGCTTGCGGCTGCTTGAACACCCGCTGCTCCACCACCGGCGCCATCAGCGGATGCTGCGAGCCGTCGGGATGGGTGAAGTCGTAGACGCCGTAGAACGGCACCGCCGCCCGAAGCGAAGTGTCGGCGTCCTCGAAGCCCGGCTGGAACTGCGGGTCGTTCGGGGTGAGCGCGGCAAGCGACGACAGGTGGCCGCCCGCCGAGCCACCGGTGATCGCGACGAAATCGGGGTCGCCGCCGTAGTCGGCGATGTGCTCCTTCACCCAGGCGATGGCCCGCTTGACGTCGACGATGTGGTCGGGCCAGGTGTTGCGCGGGCTCAGCCGGTAGTTGACCGGCACGCAGATCCAGCCGAGCTCGGCCAGGTGGCTCAGCAGCGGATGCGCCTGTCCGCGTTTGCTTCCCGTGATCCAGGCGCCGCCCGGCACCTGGATGAGCACGGGCGCCTTTCCGCGGCGGTCGAGGTCGGGCCGCCGCCAGATGTCGAGCCGGTTCGCGCCGCCGAACTCTCCGTAGCTGATGTCGGCGTCGTGGGCGTAGTCGCGGTAGATGCGCAGCATCCGCGCGGCGCCGGGCCGCTTGGCCGTCGCCCCGTCCGGCGCCGGCCGCTTCCACAGCCCGTCGGAGTTCTGGCGCCGGTCGATGCCCAGCCCAGTGTCGAGCGCAGCCTTGAGCGGCTCGTCGGCGCGGCGGCCGATGCGGTCCAGCCCGACGAGGCCGAGCCAGGTCAGCGCGGAGACCAGCCAGGCGACCAGCCGTGCGCGCGCACTCGCCCGGCGGCTCGCGAGCAGCAGCCCGCCGGCGTGCGCGGCGAGCGTCTGCAGCGGCAGCTCGGTGACGATGACGCCATAGGCGAAGGCGCCCAGCGAGGCATAGCCCCGCCGGGTGAGCGGGCGGTAGCCGTTGGCGGTGAGCGTGGCCCCGATCGCCGCCGTGGTCAGGATCGGGAGCCGCCGGGGCTTGGTGCGTCGACGCATCCGGCCAGCCTAGGAACATCGGCCGCCCGCCTCGGCTGTGGGGCACGCCGTCGGGCGAGACGACGCGGTCTGCGCCGGTGACGATTCGCCGGAGCGCCCGCCGGATAGACGCCCGGGCATGCGCACCTCGACCCTGCGGGGATCCGTCGCGTCCGTGGCCGCAGCTGCCGTCGTCGGTTCCAGCGCCAGCCGAGGCGGCCGCGATGTCCGGTACCTCCTGCTCCGCAAACCGTCGTACCAGCCGCCCGCGTCCGTCTTCCCGGTCGTGTGGACGTCGCTGTACACCGACATCGCGCTGACGTCGGCGGCGACCATCGACGAGCTCGAGGACGCCGGCCGGCGCGACGAGGCCACCGCCTACCGGGTGGCGCTCGCGGTCAACCTGGTGCTGAACGCCAGCTGGACCTGGATCTTCTTCAACCGGCGGAAGCTCGGGCCGGCGGCGCTCACCGCGGGTGCGCTCGCGGTGAGCAGCGCCGACCTCACCCGCCGCGCCGTGGGCGCCCGACCGCGGGGCGGCTGGGCGTTGGTGCCCTACCCGCTGTGGTGCGGTTTCGCCACCGTGCTCGCCACCCACATCTGGCGGCTGAACCGCTGATCAACAGGCGAGCGACACCTGGATGGTCTTGCTGATCACCACGACGTAACGATCTCCGTCGTTGTCGCGGCGGGTGGCCGTCACCGTGTTCGGGTTACGCACGTTGGTGACGACGCAGTCCTCCAGCGGCGCCGAGCCGACCCGGTCGATGTTGACGGAGTAGCCCTGGTCGCGCAGCGAGGCGATGGTCTCCGCCGCGGTCGGGCCCGCAGCGGCCATACCGGCCGGCGCGGCCATCGCGGCGGCTGCGGCGAGCGCCGCGGCGGCGAGAGCGGTTCTGGCGGTCATCGGTCGCCTCCTGATCCAGTGACGAGCTGCAGAGGTATATCGCCGAGCGGACCGCAGGTGTTCCCGGCCCTGCGCCCGAGCTGACGTAGATTGACCACGATGCGAAGACCAGTGGTCGCCGTGTTGCTCGCCTGCGCGGCATCCGGCGCGTGCGCGGCGGAGCCGACCCCGGACATCGCCCGCGTCGCCGACGTCCGCTCCCAGTTCGGGGCCACCTACCAGGTGACGACCATCGACCGCACCGGCATCGACCCCGCGCGCGTCGGCAGTTCCCCGCTGCCGCCGGGGTTGACGTTCGCCCCGCCCGAATGCGCCGAGCTCGCCACCGGTGAGGGCCTGCCGAACGGCGTGGCCGGCAACATGGCGGCCGTCTCGGCGGCGGGGGAGGGCAACCGGTACTTCGTCATCGCGGTCGAGACCTCCGCCGACGTGCCGGCCCCCGAGGCGCCCGGCGAGAACTGTCGGCGCGTCGATTTCACCGGCCCGCAATTGCACGGCGCGATCGAGGTGGTCGACGCGCCCGCCATCGACGGCGTGACCACCAGCGGCACGCACCGCGGCGAGATCCGCGTGGTGAACGGTCGCCCGGTGCGTGGCGAGCTCTACAACTACGTCGCGCGGTTCGACAACTACCAGGTGATCGTCACCGCCGACCCGCTGCTGACGCCCGGCCAGCCGGTGGCGCCGGTGAACACCGACAAAGCGCGCGCGTTGCTCACGGCCGCGGTGTCGGCCGTCCGCGGCTGACCGGGGCGTCATCGCACGTCGCGGGGACGGAACTGGATGCTGATGCGTGGTCCCGTCGGTCGGGCCGTCTTCGGGATGGCGTGCTCCCAGGTGCGCTGGCACGAGCCCCCCATCACCAGCAGGTCACCGTGGGCGGGTCGCAGCCGCAGCGCCGGCCCGCCACCGCGCGGGCGCAGCGCGAACACCCTTGCGGCGCCGAGGTTCACGATGGCCACCATGGTGTCTTCGGTGCTGCTGCGGCCGATGGTGTCGCCGTGCCAGGCGACGCTGTCGTTGCCGTCGCGGTAATAGCAGAGCCCCGCCGTGGTGAACGGTTCGCCGAGTTCGCCGGCATAGCTGTCGTTGAGTCGCCGTCGCAGCTGCTTGAGGGCCGGGTGCGGCGGTTCGTCGGCGACGAGGTCGTGGAAGCTGACCAGCCGCGGCACGTCGAGCACGCGGTCGTACATCTGCCGGCGTTCCGCTCGCCAGGGGATGCCGTCGCGCAGCTCGTCGAACAGGGTGTCCGCGTCGGTCAGCCAGCCCGACCGCAGCTCGACCCACGCCCCGCCGGCGAGCCGGCGGCGTTCCTCGTGGTCGAAGAGTGACCCCTGCAGCGCGACACTCACGGCGCCCAGCATATCGCACGGGTGTTCGATGCGGCTCAGAGTCGGGCAGCGCCGGGGCCGTTTTTCGCCATCGCGTCGCCGGGGTTGCTCAGCGCGCAGCTACGCAGGCTGAGGCAGCCGCAGCCAATGCATTCGGCGAGGTTGTCGCGCAGCCGCTGCAGGTGGGCGATGCGGTCGTCGAGGTCGGCGCGCCACCCCGCGGACAGCCGCGCCCAGTCGTCGCTGGTGGGCACCCGGTCGGCGGGCAGAGTCGCCAGGGCGTCGCGGACGCGAGCCAGGGGGATGCCGAGCCGCTGCGACATGCGGATGAAGGCGACCCGGCGCAGCGTGTCGCGCGGATACCGGCGCTGGTTGCCCGACGTGCGCCGGCTGACGATCAGACCTTCTCGTTCGTAGAAGTGCAGCGCCGAGATCGCCACGCCGCTGCGGCGGGCGATGTCGCCGGGGCTGAGTTCACGGTCGTCCATTGCGGCTCAACCTTAGTTGAGGTCGGCCGCCGACTACGGTTGAGCGGTGACTGCTTATGCCTTGGGAGTCAACTCGGAGGTCGGCACCCTGCGGGCGGTCATCCTGCACCGGCCGGGGCCGGAGCTGCAGCGGCTGACGCCCCGCAACAACGACGCGCTGCTGTTCGACGGGCTGCCCTGGGTGGCGCGCGCACAAGAAGAGCACGACGCGTTCGCCGACCTGCTGCGGTCACGCGGCGTCGAGGTGCTGCTGCTGGGCGAGCTGTTGACCGAGGCGCTCGCCAGCGGCGCCGCCCGCATGCACGGGATCGGCGCGGCGGTCGACGCCCGGCGCCTGGGTCATCCGCTCGCGCAACAGCTCTCGGAGTACCTGCGCACGCTGCAGCCCGCCGAGCTGGCGCGGGTGCTGATGGCGGGCATGACCTTCACCGAGCTGCCCTTCACCGACAGCGCCGAGCTGTCGCTGGTGCGCCGCATGCACCACGGCGCCGACTTCGTCATCGACCCGCTGCCGAATCTGCTGTTCACGCGGGACTCGTCGTTCTGGGTCGGACCGAAGGTGGCGATCACCTCGCTGGCGCTGCCGGCCCGCGCGCGGGAGACGTCGCTCACCGACGTGATCTACGCCCACCATCCGCGGTTCATCGGCGTGCGGCGGGCCTACGAATCGCGCTCGGCGCCGGTCGAAGGCGGTGACGTGCTGCACCTGGCGCCCGGCGTCGTCGCGGTCGGCGTCGGCGAGCGCACCACGCCGGCCGGCGCGGAAGCGCTGGCGCGCAGCCTGTTCGACGACGACCTCGCACATACGGTGCTGGCCGTGCCGATCGCCCAGCAGCGGGCGCAGATGCACCTCGACACGGTCTGCACCATGGTCGACCGCGACGCCGTCGTGATGTACCCGAACATCGTCGACTCGTTGTCCGCCTTTGTGATTCGCCGGCTGCCCGGTGGTCGCGTGGAGCTCAGCGACGCCGCGCCGTTCGTAACGGCCGCCGCGACGGCGATGGGCATCGACCGGCTCCGGGTCATCGCCACCGGGCTCGACCCCGTCACCGCCGAACGCGAGCAGTGGGACGACGGCAACAACACGCTCGCGGTGGCGCCCGGCGTGGTCGTCGCCTACGAACGCAACAGCGAGACCAACAGCCGGCTGGAGGACGCGGGCATCGAGGTGCTGCGCATCTCGGCGTCGGAGCTGGGCACCGGGCGCGGCGGGCCGCGCTGCATGTCGTGCCCCGCCGCCCGGGACCCGCTCTGAGCTTCCCGCGAAATCGCATACCCGGTCGTGATTCGCCGTCTCACGCAGCCCTGGCTTCAGTCTCGCGGCGTGCGAACGCCTCCCGAATGCGCTCGACGATCGCCGATGGCCGGTCCTCGGCGATCACGCGGATGACGATCCACCCCAGTCGCTCGAGCTCCCGGATCCGCCACTGGTCGCGGACGTACTGCTTGCGGTCCGTCCGGTGGTGATCGCCGTCGTACTCGAGCGCGATCTTGCGATCTCGCCAGCCCATGTCGAGGTAGGCGAACACATAGCCGTCGCGGTCGCGAACCGGTATCTGCGTCTGCGGCTTCTCGAAAAGGTGGCTGCGGATGATGAGCAGACGAAGCCACGTCTCCTTCGGCGACTGCGATCCGGCGTCTATGAGCTCCAGCGCCTCGCGGACTCGCTTGATGTTGCGCGCACCGGTGTGCCTGTCGACGAGCGGCGCCACCATCTCGGCGGTGAGCCGAGTCGCAGAAGCGAGTGCGTCGAGGTTGGCGACAGCAATCGCCAGGGGGAGATGACGAGCCACGTCGAAAGCGGTTCGCTCGACGGTCGCGACGGCCATACCGGCGAGTTCCTGCACGTCGTCGTAATTGAAGCGCTCGTCGCGGGCGATGATTCCCGAAGGTGGCCGCGAGTTCTTCCACAGCAATTCGATCGGAGCGTCGTCGGCCACCCACCGAGCACCGTGAAGCGCAGCGGCGGCTCGACCGGTGATCACCCCGCGCCGCCCGGACCACAGCCAAGCCCCCGTCGTGCGGATCGACAACGTCGGCGGTGTGCCCCGCGGAATGTAGGTGTCCGGGAAGACGGGGAACCATCGCACGCGGAGTTGGCCGCGCGTCACTCGCTTCTGCTTGAGCGCTTCGCTGCCCAGGATCACTTCCACCATCGATGGATCGTGGCAGTCGACGCGTGTCCGTCGCCGAGACTGCACACAGGGCTGTGAATAGCCGCGAATGACGACCGGGAATTCGATTTCGCGGAAAGGCTAGCGCCAGCTGGGCAGCCACATCTGCCAGTTCCAGGTCTGCTGGCTGATCGGGATGCCGGTGAGCACGGGGAACAGCCAGATGAAGTTCGTGATCACCAGCGCCACATAGCAACTCACCGCGAGGATGCCGAGCCTGCGGCGTTCGGCCGACTGGTTCGGGGCGTGCAATATGTCGCTGAGCACGAGCGCGATGAGCACGACGAGGAACGGCGCCATCGTCGCGGCGTAGAAGAAGTACATCTGCCGGCCGATGTCGGCGAACCACGGCAGCCAGCCCGCGCAGTAGCCGGTCAGTGCGACGGCGTAGCGCCAGTCACGCCGAATGACGCTGCGCCACAGGGCGTACAGCAACAGCGGCACCGACACCCACCACAGCGCCGGCGTGCCGACGAGCATCACCGCCTTGACGCAGGACTGGGCGCCGCAGCCGGGCACGTCCTGCTGTTCGATCGCATACAGCACCGGTCGCAGCGACATCGGCCACGCCCACGGCTTCGACTCCCAGGGGTGGTGGTTGCCGGCGGCGTTGGTCAGGCCGGCGTGGAAGCTGTAGGCGTTGTAGGTGTAGTACCAGAGCGAGCGCAGCGCGCCCGGCAGCGGCAGCACCGAGTCCTCGCCGATCTCGTTGCCGACGACGTGCCGGTCGATGCCGGTCTCGGATGCGAACCACAGCGAGTACGAGCCCAGGTACACCGCCAGCGGGATGACGCCGAACACGTACACCGCCGGCCCGAGGTCCCGCCGCGCCACGCCGCGCCACGGCCTCGGCACCCGGTACTGCTTGCGTGCGGCCACGTCGAAGGCCAGCGACATGACGCCGAAGAACAGCACGAAGTACAGGCCCGACCACTTCGTCGCGCAGGCCAGCCCCAGCAGCACGCCGGCCCCGAACCGCCACCACCGCACCCCCAGCCGCGGCCCCCACGGCGTCTGGTCGATGCGGCCCTCCTCGAACGCGACATGCAGGCGCCGCCGCACGTCGTCGCGGTCGGCGAGCAGCGCGGCGAAGGCGCCGACGACGAAGACGACGAGGAAGCCGTCGAGCAGCGCGGTGCGCGCGACGACGAAGCTGACGCCGTCGGCGATGAGCAGGAACCCGGCGATCGCGCCGACGAACGTCGAGCGGGTGAGCCGCCGCACGATCCGCACCACCAGCGCCACCAGGATCACGCCGCAGATCGCCCCGCTGATCCGCCAGCCCAGGCCGGTGTAGCCGAAGACGGCCTCGCCGAGCGCGATCAGCTGCTTGCCGA
The DNA here is from genome assembly GCF_021213805.1 of Mycobacterium sp. MYCO198283. GTDB lineage: Bacteria > Actinomycetota > Actinomycetes > Mycobacteriales > Mycobacteriaceae > Mycobacterium. Next base: position 294,577 of record NZ_JAJQJI010000001.1, on the reverse strand, counting down.
CGGGCGGATGGACGACGAGGCCGAAGCCGGGATTGTCCTCGATGCCGCTGTTGTGCAGCATCTGGAAGGCCTGCGGCGCGTAGTGCTTCTCGTCGAAGATCGGCGTGCCCGCGTCGGTGGGCCGCGACAGGCCGGCAAACCGGGTGACGGCGGCGAACGCGGTGACCACGGCCGTCGCCGCCCAGCCGTTGAGCCGATCGGCCGGCCCGAAGTCGGCGACCGGCACCCGAGGCCCCGGGCTGAGGAGCGGCGCCGCGGTGGCGGGCCGGTCGTCGGCGGTCACGGTCACACCGGCGATCGTAGGCTGTGCGCCATGACCGGTGGACGACTGTTGCTCGCCGCCACGCCGCTCGGGCAGCCGTCGGACGCCTCGGCGCGGCTGGTCACGGCCCTGCAGACCGCCGACGTCGTCGCGGCCGAGGACACCCGCCGCGTGCGCCTGCTCGCGTCGGCGCTGGGGGCGCCGATCGGCGGCCGGGTGCTCAGCTTCTTCGACCAGAACGAGGCGACGCGGGTGCCCGCGCTGGTCGCCGACATCGCCGGCGGTGCGACGGTGCTCGCCGTCACCGACGCCGGGATGCCGCTGATCAGCGATCCCGGCTACCGACTGGTGACCGCGTGCGTCGCGGCCGGGCTGCCGGTGAGCTGCCTGCCCGGCCCCTCGGCGGTGACGACGGCGCTCGCGGTGTCCGGGTTGCCGTCGGACCGGTTCTGCTTCGAGGGGTTCGCGCCGCGCAAGCAGGCGGCGCGACGGGCCTGGCTCGCGACGCTCGCCGACGAGCCGCGCACCGCGGTGTTCTTCGAGTCGCCGCGCCGGCTGGCCGCGTGCCTGGCCGACGCGGTCGCCGAGCTCGGCGGCGGGCGGGCGGCGGCGGTGTGCCGCGAGCTGACGAAGGTGCACGAGGAGGTGGTGCGCGGCACGCTCGCCGAGCTGGCGCTCTGGGCCGCCGACGGCGTGCTCGGCGAGATCACCGTGGTGCTCGCCGGGGCGGTGCCCAAGGCCGAACTGCCGACACTGGTCGACGAGGTGCTGGCGTTGATCGAGGCGGGCGAAGGGGTCAAGGATGCCTGCCGGCAGGTGACGGACCGCTATCCGGGGGCGCCGCCGCGCCGGGAACTGTACGACGCCGTGGTGCGGGCGCGCCGGTCCTGACGCCGACGATCGCGGCCGCCTTGTGCAGGCACTCGTCCCATTCGCGGTCCGGGTCGGAGTCGGCGGTGATGCCGCCCCCGACGCCGAGCACGACGCGTCCGACCGGTTCTCCGCCCGTCGCTGCGCTCGCCCCGGTGTCGAACTCGATGGTGCGGATCGCGACGTTGAGTTCGGTCCCGGCGATCGGTGAGGCCAGGCCGATCGTTCCGCAGTACACGCCGCGGCGGGCCGGCTCCCACTGCCGGAGCAGTTGCCGCGCCCGGTGCTTGGGTGTGCCGGTGACCGATGCGGGCGGAAAGGTCGCGGCGAGCAGCTGTGTCGCGCTGACCTCCGGCGGCACCGCGGCCCGCACCGTCGACACCAGGTGCCAGACGCCGGGCGCCGGGCGCAGCGCCAGCAGTTCGGTGACGGTCACGCCGCCGACGGTCGCGACGCGGCTGAGGTCGTTGCGCACCAGGTCGACGATCATCACGTTCTCGGCGACGTCCTTCACCGACTCGCGCAGCGCCGCCGGTGCCGCGGACGCCGGCAGCGTTCCCTTGATGGGGCTCGACGTGACGACCGGACCGGCGCGGGCCAGGAACAGCTCGGGGGAGAACGACGCGACGGCCCCCCAGTCGCCCGCCAGGAACGCCGCCCGGGCGGGGGAGATCCGGCCGACGGTGTCGGCGAAGACGTCGACCGCCCGGCCGCGGCAGGTCCCGACGTAGGCGGTGCACACGCACGCCTGGTACACCTCGCCGGCGCGGATCGCGGCCAGGCAGGCGCTCACCCCGGCCCGGTGCGACGCCCGGTCGGGCGGGGTCCAGTCGATCGTCCATGGCCGCGGTGGCGCATCGCCCGCCAGCGCGGCGGCAAGCCACGGCGGCATCGGGTCGCCCGCCAGATCCTCGTACCACCAGCACCCGTCGCGGTCCTGGCGCAGCACGCACGGGGTCCACCCGCCGGCCGCGACCGGAATGCGCGGCGGCGCCCCGCCGGCACCCGCATCGGGATAGGACAGGTAGCCCAGCCAGCCGCCGCCGACGTGCGGCCCGCCGGCGCCGGTCGGCACGTCGAACACCGCGTCGGCGGGCACCGGGCGGATGTCGACGCTGGGCGCGAGCACCGCCCGCCCGCCGAACCAGTCGCCGATCAGCGCGGCGGGCGGCGGCACGCCCAGCCGCTCCGTCGCTGCCACCACCGAGCGCAGCACCGCCGGCGGCTCGCCGAGGACACCCAGCCGGTCACACCGCACGCCACCAGCCTCGCAGAAGCTCAGCGGCTGATCGACCTCGCGACGGCGGCCCCGGCGAGCTTGTCGGGGTTGCGCACGGCGTAGAAGTGCGTGATCCGGCCGTCGACGATCTCGACGCAGATGACGCCCTCGAAGCGGTCGCCGAGATAGAGCTTCAGCGCGGGCGCGGCGTTGTAGTACGCCGGCTCGGCGCGACCGCCCTGCCCGGCCAGCCGCATCAGCCCGAGCACCAGCTTGCCCACCCGGTCGGCGCCCGACACCGGGCGGCGGGCGGCGCTGACCTTGCCGTCGCTGTCGGCGGTCCACACCACATCGGGCGCCAGCACGGCCATCAGCCCGTCGATGTCGCCGGAGGTGGCGGCCGCGAAGAACCGTTCGACCACGCGCATCGACTGTTCGGGATCGACCGGCTCGAACCGCTTGCGCCGCGCCTGGACGTGCTCGCGCGCCCGGTGCGCGAGCTGCCGCACGGCGGCCACGGATTTGCCGACGGCCGAAGCGATCTCGTCGTGGTCGAAGCCGAACACCTCGCGGAGCACGAACACCGCGCGCTCGTCGGGTGTGAGCGTCTCCAGCACGACGAGCATGGCCATCGACACCGACTCGGCGAGCACCACGTCCGAGGCCGGGTCGTGCTCGTCGAGCAGCAGCGGCTCCGGCAGCCAGGGGCCGATGTACTCCTCGCGGCGGCGGGCGCCGGCCCGCAGCGCGTTGAGCGACTGCCGCGTGACCAGCTGCGCGAGATAGGCTTTCGTGTCGCGCACCGTCGACAGGTCCACCTCCGCCCAGCGCAGGTAGCTGTCCTGCAGCACGTCGTCGGCTTCGGTGGCGGTGCCGAGGATCTCATAGGCGATGGTGAACAGCAGCGGCCGGAGCACGCTGAAACGCTCGGCGTGCTCCGACCTGCCGACGGCGGTCATGCGGCCGCCCGGGCCCCGAGGTCCTCGCGGCGGGCGCCCTTGACCACCAGACCCGAGCCGGGCTTGCGCGCCTCGCGGCGCAGCCCCCACACCGTGCCCCTGCAGATCGCCTCCTTGGCGGCGGCGGCGATGCGGCCGCCGAGGTAGAAGCGCCCGGGCGAGTCGTCCATGTGGGTGAACTGCAGGGTCGCGGCGTGCCGGCCGAGGCTCACGCACTGGGCGACGAACCGCGGTGCGATGGCGTCCGGCGCGGTGCCGGCGAGGCGGTGGATGACGGTCTCGGCGGCGTGCGCGCCCAGCGGACCCGCGGCCTGGCAGCTCATCCGGAGCGGCCGGTCGGACGGCGCCGCGCAGTCGCCGGCCGCCACGATGTGGGGGTCGTCGACGCTGGTGAGCGTCTCGTCGGTCAGCAGCCGGCCGAGTGCGTCGGTGCGCAGGCCGCTGTCGGCAGCCAGTGCCGGCACGCCGAACCCCGCCGTCCAGATCGTCACCGCGCTCGGGCGCACCGCGCCGTCGGCGAAGACGACCGCGTCGCGGCGCACCTCGACCACGGTGTCGTCGTCGAGCACCGTGACGCCGAGAGCGGCCAGCCGCCGGGCGGTCGACCGACGCGCGCCGGCCGACAGCGACGGCGCCAACCGCCCGCCGCAGACCAGCGTGACGTTGCGGCCCTGCTCGGCCAGTTCTGCGGCCGTCTCGATGCCGGTCAGGCCGGCGCCGACCACCGTCACCGGCGCGGCCGGGTGCAGTTCGTCGATCGCCGCGCGGAGCGCGGTCGCGTACTCCCACTCGGCGATCGGGTGGGCGTACTCGGCGCCGGGAACGGTGGCCGCGCCGCGGGTGCTGCCGACCGCATAGACGAGGTAGTCGTAGTGCAGCGGCTCGCGGCCGGACGCGACGTGCACGGTGCGGTTCGGCGCGTCGATCCGGGTGGCGCTGTCGACGACGAGCGAGACGCCCTCGGCGAGCAGCGACTCGTACTCCGCCGTGGCGGCGTGGTTACCCGCCACCAGTTGGTGCAGCCGGATGCGTTCCACGAACATCGGGCGCGGGTTGACCAGCGTCACCCGCGCATGGGCGGCCAGCCGGTCGGCGGCCTGCACCCCGGCGTAACCGCCACCCAGCACGACGACGTGGGCTTGTGCTGTCATATTTGCCTCCTGGCGTCAGTGGCTCACCGTCGAGCCGCTGACCTCCAGACACCGCCACGGCGGGAAGTGTGACACGACGTGACGAGCGTCACTGCGCCTGGAAGCGCGGGAACACTCCGGTCGGCGGCGGCAGGGCGGTGCCTGGAACGACGCGGGCGCCGACCGCGGCGAAGCTGCGCTGGTCGGCCGCAACACCGAGCAGGTCCAGCAGCCGGGCGGTCGACTGCGGCATCACCGGCTGAGCGAGCAGCGTCGCGATGCGCACCACCTCCAGCGTGGTGAACAGGATCGTCGCGAACCGGGCTTCGTCGGTCTTGCGGACCTGCCACGGCTCCTGGGCGGAGAAGTACCGGTTCGCCGACCCGAGCACCAGCCAGATCGCCTCCAGCGCCAGGTGCATCTGCTGCTGGTCGAAGCACTCGCGCACCCGCGGCAGCAGCGCGTCGGCTTCGGCGAGCAGCGCCTCGTCGTCGGCGGTCAGCTCACCGGGGGTGGGCACCGCGCCGCCGAGATTCTTGGCCACCATCGACAGCGAGCGCTGGGCGAGGTTGCCGAGCTCGTTGGCGAGGTCGGTGTTGATCCGGCCGATGATCGCCTCTTCGCTGTAGCTGCCGTCCTGGCCGAACGGCACCTCGCGCAGCAGGAAGTAGCGCAGCTGGTCCACACCGAAGGTGGTGGCGAGGTTCACCGGGTCGACGACGTTGCCGATCGACTTGCTCATCTTCTCGCCGCGGTTCAGCACGAAGCCGTGGGCGAACACCCGCCGCGGCAGCTCGATGCCCGCCGACATCAGGAACGCCGGCCAGTACACGGTGTGGAACCGGATGATGTCCTTGCCGATCATGTGCAGGTCGGCCGGCCAATACCGCCGGAACGGCTCCGCCGCCGTGTTTGGATAGCCCACGCCGGTCAGATAGTTCGTCAGCGCGTCGACCCACACGTACATGACATGGTCGGGATGGTCGGGCACCGGCACGCCCCAGTCGAACGAGGTCCGCGAGATCGACAGGTCGCGCAAACCGCCCGAGACGAAGCTGACCACCTCGTTGCGGCGCACGTCGGGGCCGATGAACTCCGGATGGGCCTCGTAGTGGGCCAACAGCCGCTCGGCGTACGCCGAGAGCCGGAAGAAGTAGGTCTGCTCCTCGGTCCAGGTGACGGGATTGCCGGTCTCGGTGGCAAGGCGGCTGCCGTCGGGCGCGACGGTGAGCTCGCCCTCGGTGAAGAACCGCTCGTCGCGCACCGAATACCAGCCCGCGTAATTGTCCAGGTAGATGTCGCCGGCGTCGGCCATCCGCCGCCAGATCGCCTCCGACGCCGCGAAATGGTCGGCGTCGGTGGTGCGGATGAACCGGTCGAAGGAGATGTTCAGCGTCTCCTGCAGCCGCTGGAACACATCGGAGTTCTGCCGGGCCAGGTCGGCGGTCTCCACGCCCAGGGCAGCCGCCGTCTGCACCATCTTCAGGCCGTGCTCGTCGGTGCCGGTGAGGAATCGCACGTCGAACCCGTCGAGCCGCTTGAAGCGGGCGATCGCGTCGGTGGCGATGTACTCGTAGGCGTGGCCGACGTGCGGATCGCCGTTCGGGTAGGCGATGGCCGTCGTGACGTAGAAGGGCTCCATCAGCAGTCGAGCTTAGGGTGTGCGCCATGGCTAAGACGCGCGAGAGGCCGCCGCTGCCGGAGCCGCTGGCACCGCTGGTCGACGCGCACACCCATCTCGACGCGTGCGGTGCCGCCGCTGCCGACGACGTCCGCGCGATCGTCGACCGCGCGGCGGCCGTGGGCGTCGAGGCCGTCGTCACCATCGCCGACGACCTCGCTTCGGCGCGCTGGGTGGTCGAGGCCGCCGGGTGGGACGAGCGGGTCTGGGCCGCGGTGGCGCTGCACCCCACCCGGGCGGGCGCGCTGACTTCCGACGCGCGCGCCGAGATCGAAGCGCTGGCCGGGCACCCGCGGGTGGTCGCCGTCGGCGAGACCGGCATCGACCGGTACTGGCCCGGCAAGCTCGACGGTTGCGCCGACCCGGCCACCCAGCGGGAGGCGTTCGCCTGGCACATCGAGCTCGCCAAGCGCGTCGGCAAGCCGCTGATGATCCACAACCGCGACGGCGACGACGACGTGCTCGACGTGCTGCGGGCCGAGGGCGCGCCGGACGCGGTGATCTTCCACTGCTTTTCCTCCGACGCCGCGATGGCCCGCACCTGCCTGGACGCCGGCTGGCTGCTGAGCCTGTCGGGCACGGTGAGCTTCCGGAACGCCGGCGCCCTGCGGGAGGCCGCCCGGCTGATCCCGCCCGGGCAGCTCCTGGTGGAGACCGACGCGCCGTTCCTCACGCCGCATCCCTACCGCGGCGCACCCAACGAGCCCTACTGCCTGCCCTTCACCGTCCGGGCGCTCGCCGAGGTCACCGGCCGCGATCCGCACGAGCTGGCGGCCGACTCCGCGGCGACGGCGCGGCGGGTCTACGGCATCGAGGCCTGAGTTGTATCCCACCGGGCCGTTCGTTACCGTGCTGTGACCCCTCTGCGCCCCCGTGTGGGCGCGTCTGTCTCACCCAGCCGGGAACAACGCCTCTTGAATGCTCTGACGAAGCTCCACCGCTCCCGTTCGCCGCTGCTCCGCAACCTGCTCGCCGCCCTGCTCGTGGCGCTGACCGCTGCCGGTGGTTATGCGGTGGCCTCCCAGAAGACCGTCACCCTCGACGTCGACGGCACGTCGATGACCGTCACCACGATGAAGTCCCGGGTGATCGACGTCGTCTCGGAGTACGGCTTCACCGTCGGCGAGCGCGACGACCTCTATCCGGCCGGTGACACCGCGGTGAGCCAGGCCGACACCATCGTGCTGCGCCGCAGCCGGCCGGTCGAGGTGTCGATGGACGGCCAGGGCGCCCAGCAGCTGTGGACCACTGCCTCGACCGTCGACGAGGCCCTCGACCAGCTGTCGATGCCCGACGCCGCCCCGGCGGTCGCGTCGCGCGGCAGCCGGCTGCCGTTGGAGGGCATGGCCCTGCCGGTCGTCAGCCCGAAGAACGTTCGCATCGACGACGGCGGCGTCGTCACCGAGCAGCGACTCGCCGCGCCGACCGTCGAGCAGTTGCTGGCCGCTGCGGGTGCGCCGCTGCAGCAGGCCGACAAAGTCACGCCGCCGCGCAACGCCCCGGTCGTCGAGGGCATGTCCATCGTCGTCACCCGGATCCGCGTGGAGAAGGTCACCGAGTACGGCGTGCCGCTGCCCCCGGCGGCGCGCCGCATCGAGGACGTCACGATGAACATGAGCCGCCAGGTGCTCGAGGATCCCGGCACCCCCGGCGTGCAGGACGTCACCTACTCCGTGGCGGTCGTCAACGGCGTCCCGACGGGCCGGTTGCCCGTTGCTCACCGAGTCGTCGTCCCGGCGCGCGAATCTGTGCTGAGGGTCGGCGCGAAACCGGGCACGGAGGTGCCTCCGGTGAGCAACGGCGAGACGTGGGATGCGCTCGCGGCGTGCGAAGCCGGTGGCAATTGGGCTGTCGACACCGGCAACGGATTTTACGGCGGCGTCCAATTCGATCAGAACACCTGGGAGCGAAACGGTGGCCTGAGGTATGCTGCACGTGCGGATCTTGCTACCAGAGAGGAGCAGATCGCGATTGCTGAGGTGACCCGGGCACGCCAGGGTTGGGGCGCCTGGCCGACGTGTAGCGCGAGATTGGGGGGCTAGGTGACCATACGGCTACTCGGGCGTACCGAGATACGGCACCTTGCCAAGGATCTGGACTTCCGGCCGCGGAAGGCGCTGGGCCAGAACTTCGTGCACGACGGAAACACCGTGCGCCGGATCGTGTCCGCGTCGGGCGTCACCAAATCAGACCACGTCCTCGAAGTCGGCCCCGGGCTCGGTTCGCTGACGCTCGGGCTCCTCGATCGCGGAGCAAACGTCACGGCCGTGGAGATCGATCCGGTGCTCGCGCGCCGGCTGCCCACGACCATCGCGGAGCACTCGCACAGCGAGATCCACCGGCTCTCGGTCCTCAATCGCGACATCCTCACGCTCGGGCGCGACGACCTCGAGAAGCAGCCCACGGCGGTGGTCGCCAACCTGCCGTACAACATCGCGGTGCCCGCGATCCTGCACGTGCTCGCCGAGTTCCCGACCATCCGCGTCGTGATGGTCATGGTGCAGGCCGAGGTCGCCGAGCGGCTCGCCGCCGAGCCCGGCGGCAAGGACTACGGCGTGCCGAGCGCAAAGGTCCGGTTCTACGGGCCGGTCAAACGCTTCGGGATGGTGTCGCCCACCGTGTTCTGGCCGATCCCGCGGGTCTATTCCGGGCTGGTGCGCATCGACCGGTACCCGACGTCGCCCTGGCCGGTTGATCCGGCGTTCCGCGAGCAGGTCTTCGAGCTCATCGACATCGCGTTCGCGCAGCGCCGCAAGACGTCCCGCAACGCGTTCGCCGAGTGGGCCGGCTCCGGCAACGAGTCCGCGTCACGCCTGCTGGCGGCGAGCATCGATCCCGCCCGCCGCGGCGAGACGCTGTCCATCGCAGACTTTGTCCGGCTGCTGGAGCGCTCCGGGGTGTACCAGCCGGGGCAGCAGCCCGCCACCCCAGGCGGGGATGCGAGCGAGCCGTCGCCGCAGTCGCAGGCCCGCACGCTGTAGGCGTGCGCGAGCGCTCGTGGCGCCGCCGGTCGGCGCACTAGGGTCGGTGGCGTGTCTGCCTCCGATGGAAGCACCGCCGTGGATTGGGTGGCCACCGGCTCGGTCACGGTGCGGGTGCCGGGCAAGGTCAACCTCTATCTCGCGGTGGGCGACGTCCGCGACGACGGTTACCACGAGCTGACCACCGTCTTCCACGCCGTGTCGCTGCTCGACGAGATCACCGTCCGCACGGCGGACCTGCTGTCGGTGGAGGTGGTCGGCGAGGGCGCGGACACGGTTCCGGTCGACGGACGCAACCTGGCGTGGCGGGCCGCCGAGCTGCTCGCCGACCACGTGGGACGGGCACCCGATGTGGCCATCACCATCGAGAAGTCCATCCCGGTGGCGGGCGGCATGGCCGGTGGCAGCGCGGACGCCGCCGGCGTGCTCGTCGCGATGAACACATTGTGGGAGCTCGGCGTGCCGCGCCGCGACCTGCACGCCCTGGCGGCCGAACTGGGCAGCGACGTGCCGTTCGCGCTGCACGGCGGCACCGCGCTGGGCACCGGGCGGGGCGAGGACCTCGCGACGGTGCTGGCGCGCAACACCTTCCACTGGGTGTTGGCCTTCGCCGCCGGCGGCCTGTCGACCCCGGCGGTGTTCGCCGAGATCGACCGGCTGCGGGAGACGGGTGACCCGCCGCGCCTCGACGAGCCGGGGCCGCTGCTCGCCGCGCTCGCCAGCGGCGACGCCGCCCAGCTGGCGCCGCTGCTGGGCAACGAGCTACAGGCCGCCGCCGTCAGCCTGGATCCGGGGCTGCGGCGGACGCTGCGGGCCGGCGCCGAGGCCGGCGCGCTCGCCGGCATCGTGTCGGGTTCCGGCCCGACGTGCGCCTTCCTGTGTCCGTCGGCGTCGGCCGCGGTGGACGTCGGGATCGCGCTCTCCGGGGCGGGTGTGTGCCGGACCGTCCGGGTCGCCAGCGGGCCGGTGCAGGGTGCCCGGGTGGTGCCGACGCCCGCCCGCTCCTGATGCGTCGCGGTGTGACCCGGGCCTCATTCTCGCGTGTCATTTGGCGGCTCTCTAAGAGGAGCTTAAGATGATCCGCGGTGACTACGAGGAACCTGCTGTCGCGACCGGTGCCCGCCGGTGGCCTCGGCGGCCTGCCATCACCTAACCGAGACGAAACCGCTCCCGAATCGTGCACGCGCGCCTCTGCCCGGGAGGGCATCCGGCAGCGCAGCATGACACCCGGGCGTCTCAGCCGCAGTCGGGCACCGAGGAGGTCGTCGTGAGCCGATTCACCGAGAAGATGTACCACAGTGCCCGCACGAGCACGCGCGGCATGGTGACCGGCGAGCCGTACGAGCCGGTGCGCCACACCTGGGGCGAGGTGCACGAGCGGGCCCGCCGCATCGCGGGCGGGCTGGCGGCCGCGGGGGTGGGCCGCGGCGACGCCGTCGGCGTGCTGGCCGGGGCGCCCGTCGAGATCGCCCCCACCGCCCAGGCGCTGTGGATGCGCGGTGCGAGCATCACGATGCTGCACCAGCCGACGCCGCGCACCGACCTCGCCGTGTGGGCCGAGGACACCCTGACCGTCGTGGACATGATCGAGGCCAAGGCCGTCGTCGTCAGCGAGCCGTTCCTGGTCGCCATCCCGGTGCTGGAGCAGAAGGGCATCACGGTCCTCAAGGTCACCGATCTGCTCGAGGCCGAGCCGATCGATCCCGTCGACACCGACGAGGACGACCTGGCGCTCATGCAGCTGACCTCCGGTTCCACCGGGTCCCCCAAGGCCGTCCAGATCACCCACCGCAACATCTACTCCAACGCCGAGGCGATGTTCATCGGCGCCCAGTACGACGTCGACTCCGACGTCATGGTGAGCTGGCTGCCCTGCTTCCACGACATGGGCATGGTCGGCTTCCTGACGATCCCGATGTACTTCGGCGCCGAGCTGGTCAAGATCACGCCGATGGACTTCCTGCGCGACACGCTGCTGTGGGCGAAGCTGATCGACAAGTACAAGGGCACCATGACGGCCGCCCCGAACTTCGCCTACGCGCTGTTCGCCAAGCGGCTCCGCAAGCAGGCCAAGCCGGGCCAGTTCGACCTGTCGACGCTGCGGTTCGCGCTCTCGGGCGCCGAGCCCGTCGACCCCGCCGACGTCGAGGACCTGCTCGACGCCGGAAAGCCGTTCGGCCTGCGGCCCGACGCGATCCTGCCGGCCTACGGCATGGCCGAGACCACGCTGGCGGTGTCGTTCTCCGAGTGCGGCGCCGGGCTGGTGGTCGACGAGGTCGACGCCGACCTGCTGGCCGCGCTGCGCCGGGCCGTGCCGTCGACCAAGGGCAACACCACCCGCCTGGCCTCGCTCGGGCCGCTGCTCGAAGGGCTCGAGGCGCGGGTCGTCGACGACGACGGGAACGTACTGCCGGCCCGCGGCGTCGGCGTGATCCAGCTGCGCGGCGAGCCGGTGACGCCCGGCTACATCACGATGGCGGGCTTCGTCCCGGCGCAGGACCAGCACGGTTGGTATGACACCGGCGACCTCGGCTACCTGATGGAGAACGGCCACGTCGTCGTCTGCGGCCGCGTCAAGGACGTCATCATCATGGCCGGGCGCAACATCTACCCGACCGACATCGAGCGCGCCGCCCAGCGCGTCGAGGGCGTGCGGCCGGGCTGCGCCGTCGCCGTCCGGCTCGACGCGGGCCACTCGCGGGAGACGTTCGCGGTGGCCGTCGAGTCGAACGCCTGGGAGAACCCGGCGGAGGTGCGGCGCATCGAACACCAGGTGGCCCACGAGGTGGTGGCCGAGGTCGACGTGCGGCCCCGCAACGTCGTGGTCCTCGGGCCGGGCACCATCCCGAAGACGCCGTCGGGCAAGCTCCGCCGCGCCAACTCGGTCTCGCTGGTCGTCTAGGGGCTCGTTTCCGCGAGCGTGCGTGTCTGTACGCCGACGCGCCGCGGACAGCGTGCCGCCGGCGCACGCTCGCGGTCACCAAAAATGGCTCGCACCGTGTCGGTGGCCGTCCGTAAGTTAGGGGCCATGCCTCCTTCGGCCCCCGCGATCGAAGCGCTCGATCTCGTCAAGGTGTTCGGCGACCAGCGCGCAGTCGACGGGGTGAGCTTCGCGGTGCCGCCGGGCACGGTGCTCGGCCTGCTCGGACCCAACGGTGCCGGGAAGACCACCACCGTCCGCATGATGACGACGCTCAGCGTGCCCACCAGCGGCACCGCCCGCGTCGCCGGCTACGACGTGCGCACCCAACCCGACATGGTCCGTCGCAACATGGGGCTGACGGGGCAGTCGGCGACGGTCGACGAGTTGCTCACCGGCCGCGAGAACATCTGGATGATCGGCAGCCTCTACGGCGTCTCCCGGCGGGAACTCCGCGCCCTCGGCGACGAGCTGCTCGAGCAGTTCGCCATCGCCGACGCCGCCGACCGCCCGGTCCGGTCGTATTCGGGCGGCATGCGCCGCCGCCTCGACCTGGCCGTCGGGTTGATCGCCCGGCCGCCGGTGCTGTTCCTCGACGAACCCACCACGGGCCTCGATCCGCGCAGCCGAATCGAGCTGTGGGACGTGCTGCGGGGGCTGGTCGCCGACGGCACCACGCTGCTGCTCACCACGCAGTACCTGGAGGAGGCCGATCAGCTCGCCGACGACATCGTCGTGATCGACCGCGGCCGCATCATCGCGCACGGCACCCCGCTGCAGCTGAAGGAACAGGCGGGCAGCGCCAGCCTGGTGGTCACGGTGTCGCGCGCCGACGACATCGCCGCGGCGCGCGACCTGCTCGCCCGCACCGGCGCCGAGGTGTTCGTCGACACCGGCGCCCGCCGGCTGACCGCCGCCGCCGACGGGCTGGCGGACATGACCCGCGTCGCGGGCTGGCTGCGCGACAGCGGGATCGACGTCGACGACTTCGGCCTGTCCCGGCCGAGCCTCGACGACGTGTTCCTGTCGCTGACGGGCCACCGCACCGACACCGAGGAGCAGCCGGCATGACCGACGTCGCGGCGAAGCCCGCACCCACCCGCCAGCGGCCGACCATCCGCCGCACCACCATCGCCCAGCAGTCATGGGTCATGGTGCGCCGCAACCTCATCCACACCCGCCGCATGCCCGAGATGCTGTCGGACGTCACGGCGCAGCCCATCATGTTCGTGCTGCTGTTCTCCTACGTCTTCGGCGCGTCGATCACCAACACCGGCGGCCCGTCCTACCGCGAGTTCCTGCTGCCCGGCATCCAGGCGCAGACCATCGTGTTCTCGGCGTTCGTGGTGGCGTCGGGCCTCACCAACGACGTCGAGAAAGGCATCGTCGACCGGTTCCGGGCGCTGCCGATCTCGCGGTCGTCGGTGCTCATCGGCCGCAGCATCGCAAGCCTCATCCACTCGTCGCTGGGCATCGCCGTGATGGCGCTGACGGGCCTGGCCATCGGGTGGCGCATCCGCAACGGGTTCGTCGACGCCGTGCTGGCGTTCGCGCTCATCCTGGTCTTCGGCTTCGGGCTGATCTGGCTCGGGATCCTCGTCGGCTCGGTGATGCGCTCGGTCGAGGCCGTCAACGGCGTGATGTTCACGGTGCTGTTCCCGATCACGTTCCTCGCCAACACCTTCGTGCCGACGGCCCCGATGCCGCACTGGCTGCGGGTGATCGCCGAGTGGAACCCGGTGTCGTCGCTCGCCCAGGCCATGCGCGAGCTGCGGGGCAACGGTCCGCCGGCGCCGCCCGACGCAGCGCTGCCGCTGCACCACCCGGTGCTGGCGACGGTGTTGTGGTCGGTGCTGCTGACCTCGGTGTTCGCGCCGGTCGCGCTGGCCGCCTACGCGCGGCGCACCGCGGACTGACCGCCGCGCCCGCCCGTCGTGCTCACGGCCAGGCGTGCACCAGGTTCTGCGCGGGCTCCAGCCCGTGTTGCAGCAGCAGCTCGGTGGCGTCGGCGGCCTGCTCGCAGATGGTCGGCACCTCCTTGCGCTCAGCGGCGCTGAAGTTCTCCAGCACGAACGTCGCGGGGTCCTTACGCCCCGGCGGCCGCCCGATGCCGACGCGGACACGCAGGTAGTCCTTGGTGCCCAGCGCCGACGAGATCGAGCGCAGACCGTTGTGGCCGCCCTCGCCGCCGCCGAGTTTCAGCCGGATCCGCCCGAAGTCGATGTCGAGCTCGTCGTGCACGACGATCAGGTCCGCCGGCGACACGGAGAAGAAGTTCGCCAGCGCGGCGACGTGCCGGCCGGACTCGTTCATGTAGGTGCGGGGTTTCGCCAGCACCACCGAACGGCCCGCGAGCCGGCCCGTCGCCGCGTCGGCGCCGGACTTCTTGTGCGCCTTGAACCCGGCGCCCATGCGGTCGGCGAGGATGTCGGCCACCAGGAAGCCCACGTTGTGCCGCGTCGTGGCATACCTCGGGCCGGGATTGCCCAGGCCGACCACCAGCAGCGGTTCGGCCACGCCGGACTACTCGGCGTCGTCGGCCGGCGCGGCGTCGCCGGACTGCGGAGCCTCGGCCTCGGCGGCCTGCTCCTCCAGCGAGGCGCCGCCGCCCTCGCTCTCGAGCTCCTCGGCGGTGGGGGCGGAGACCACGTTGACCACCAGCAGCTCCGGATCGCTCACCAGCGTCGTACCGCGCGGCAGGTCGAGCTGGGCGGCGGTGATCTGCGTGCCGGGCTCGGCATCGGCCACGGACACGGTGATGGCCTCGGGGATCGACAGCGCCTCGGCCTCGACCTCGACGGCGTTGAGCTCCTGCGTGACCAGGCTGCCTGAGGCGGCCTCACCCTCGACGGTGACCGGCACCTCGACGGTGACCTTCTCGCCGCGGCGCACGACGAGCAGGTCGGCGTGCCGGATGTTGCGGCGGATCGGGTGGATGTCGAGCGCCCTGGTCAGCGCCAGCTGCTCGGTGCCGTCGATGTCGAGGGTCAGCACCGCGTTGGTGCCCGAGCGGCGCAGCACGGCGGCGAAGTCGTGGGCGTCGAGCTCCAGGTGTTGCGGGTCGCTGCCGTGGCCGTAGAGCACCGCCGGGATCTTGCCCTGGCGGCGGGCGCGGCGCGAGGCGCCCTTGCCGGTGGCGGTGCGGACCGATGCGGTCAGCGTGGTGGTGTCACCCGGGGACGTGGCCATGAGATTGCGCTCCTGCTGTCGGTCGTGGCACGGCCAGGGTCGCAACAGCTCACGCGGTGAAACGTGGGTCCCCGTCGATAACGGTGGCCGGCAGCCACCCTCGCCGTGAAATCCGGACCAGGCTAACGCAGCGGACCGGCCGACCGGAAATCGCCGCCGGGTCAGAGCGGCGACGTCACCCCGGTGAGCTGCTCGGACAGCGTCCACAACCGCGCGGCGGTGGTGGTGTCGCGGGCGGCCCGGCTGCGCGGCACCGAGCCGGTGGGACCCCACATCGACAGCCGCGGGCCGATGAAGCTGTCGCCGGGCACGTCGGCGACGGCGGCGTAGAGCGTCTGGCGGGCCCCGAAGTCGGCGTCGGTGGCGAACTTGGCGCCGATGCGCATCACGGCGTCGCTGATCTTGTTGCCGGTGTGGCCCTGCAGGTTGGTCGCCGAGTACCCCGGATGCGAGGCGGTGGCCCGCAGCGGCGATCCCGACGCGGTGAGCCGCCGCTGCAGTTCGCTGGTGAACAGCAGGTTGGCCAGCTTCGACTGCCCGTAGGCCAGCCAGGCGCGGTAGCGCCGGCGCTCCCAGTTCAGGTCTTCGAGGTCGATCGTGCCGAGGTAGTGCATCATCGACGACACCGTGACCACCCGCTCGGACAGCTTGGGGAGCAGCAGCAGGCTCAGCGCGAAGTGGCCCAGGTGGTTCGTGCCGATCTGGCTCTCGAAGCCGTCCTTCGTCCTGGCGTAGGGCGTCGCCATGATGCCGGCGTTGTTGATCAGTACGTCGGCCCGTTCGACGCCGTCGGCGAACCGCCGCACCGACGCCAGGTCCTGCAGGTCGAGCGACCGGACCTCCACCTCGCCGGGCATCTGCGCCGCCGCGGCGTCGCCCTTGGCGGTGTTGCGCACCGCGAGCACCACGCGCGCGCCCACCCGGGCGAGCTCGCGGGCGGTGACGGCGCCCAACCCGCTGTTGGCGCCGGTGACGATGAAGATCCGTCCAGAGAGGTCGGGCAGATCGGCGGCGGTCCACTGGCTCATGGCGCCAACCCTATCGGCCACCCGCTCAGCGGACCGCGATCCGGAAGCCCGACAGGATGGTGTCGATGGCGCGCCCCTCGTCCTGCGCCTGGTCGGCCGCGGTGGTGATGGTGAGCTGGACGAGGTAGCGCTGGCCGGACTTCGCGGTCGGGATGACGATGCGGTTGTAGGTCTGCAGCGCGGTGTCCTGCACGGTGTAGCTGCCCTGGATCATCGCCGACGGAAACCCTTGGAAGTCGTCGGTCGAGGAGTCGAGGCGCTTGAAGTGCTCGGAGATCACGGCGTCGGCGTCGGCGTGGGTGAGCGCCTCCGCCACGTCGAAGGTGCCGTTGAGCTTGAAGACCATCAGCAGCGCCTGCGGGGTGTAGGTGCCCGGCGGGGGTGGTGGTGTCTTGCGCAGGATGGTGTAGGCGGTCGGAATGTTGTTGTCGGTCACCGACGCCCAGCCGGCCGGGGTCGGGACGGTCACCGTGAGCTCGGTGAGGATCGCCGGTGTCATCGGAACCCCGGTGACGCCCTGGTCTTCCAGCCACAGCGAGATCGGCTGCTTGGGTGCACTCGTCGTGGTGGGCGTCGACGACGACCACACCGCCTGGTAGTTCGGCGGGTCGGTGCCGCAGCCCGCCACGGCGAGCGCGACGACCAGGACTGCCGCCGAATGTCGAAGCGTCACGGCAACTCTCGGACGGTGTCCACCGGCCGGGCCAGCCGCGCGCCCCTGGCCGTCAGCACGAGCGCTGCGAGGACACTCAGGCGTCCCCGTCGAAAAGGCTGGTGACCGAACCGTTGTCGAACACCGCGCGGATGGTGTTGGCGAGCAGCGGTGCGATCGACAGCACCGTCAGCTGCGGGAAGCGCTTGTCCTCGCCGATCGGCAGGGTGTTGGTGACGATCACCTCGCGGGCGCCGCTGTTCTCCAGCCGCTCGCGGGCGGGGTCGGACAGCAGACCGTGCGTCGCGGCGATGATCACGTCCTTGGCGCCGTCGTTGTGCAGCAGCGCGACCGCGCCGGCGATGGTGCCGCCGGTGTCGATCATGTCGTCGGTCAGCACGCAGGTCTTGCCGCGCACGTCGCCGACCACGCGGTTGGACTTCACCTGGTTCGGCACCATCGGGTCGCGGGTCTTGTGAATAAAGGCGAGCGGAACGCCACCCAATGCGTCCGCCCACTTCTCGGCGACGCGCACCCGGCCGGAGTCCGGCGACACGACCACCACGTCGTTGTCGGCGTAGTTCTCGGCGATGTAGCCGGTCAACAGCTTCTGCGCCCGCATGTGGTCGACGGGGCCGTCGAAGAAGCCCTGGATCTGGTCGGTGTGCAGGTCGACGGTGACGATGCGGTCGGCGCCGGCGGTCTTGAGCAGGTCGGCGACCAGCCGGGCGGAGATCGGTTCGCGGCCGCGGTGCTTCTTGTCCTGGCGGGCGTACGGGTAGAACGGCAGGATCGCGGTGATGCGCTTGGCGCTGCCGCGCTTGAGCGCATCGATCATGATGAGCTGTTCCATCAGGTGCTTGTTCAGCGGCGCCGGGTAGGACTGCAGCACGAAAGCGTCGCAGCCGCGGACCGACTCGTCGAAGCGCACGAAGATCTCGCCGTTGGAGAAGTCCCGCGCCGTCTGCGCGGTGACGCTGACGTCGAGCTCCTTGGCCACCTCTTCGGCGAGCTCCGGGTGCGAGCGGCCCGCGAAGAGCATCAGGTTCTTGCGGTTATCGGTCCAGTCGGTGGCCACTACATCGCCTCGTCATCGGGGTGGGAATGTCGGGGTCATCGTACGTTCAGCTGTCCGGGCCCTGCGACGACCCGCCATCCCCGCGAGCGCGGCGCGCGGCCTCGTCGGCCGCCGAGCCCGGCCGCTTCTTCGCCACCCAGCCCTCGATGGTGCGCTGCGGACCCGCCGACACCGCGAGCGCTCCGGGCGGCACGTCCTCACGCAGCACCGTGCCCGCGCCGGTGTAGGCGCCGTCGCCGACGGTGACCGGGGCGACGAACATGGTGTCCGAGCCGGTGCGCACGTGCGAGCCGACGGTGGTGCGGCGCTTGGTCTGGCCGTCGTAGTTGACGAAGACGCTCGAGGCGCCGATGTTGCTGTGCTCGCCGATGTCGGCGTCGCCGACGTAGGTCAGGTGCGGGACCTTCGTGCCGGTACCGATCGTGGAGTTCTTCACCTCGACGAAGGCGCCGAGCTTGCCGTCGGCGCCGAGCACGGTGCCGGGCCGCATGTAGGTGAACGGGCCGACGGCAGCACCGGCGCCGATCACCGACTCGCTGCCGTGGGTCCGCACCACCGACGCGCCGTCGCCGACCGTCACGTCGGCCAGCGTGCTGTCCGGGCCGATGACGCAGCGGCCGCCGATCCGGGTGCCGCGCAGCAGCTGGGTGCCGGGCTCGACGACGGTGTCGCGGCCGATGGTCACGTCGACGTCGATCCACGTGGAGGCCGGGTCGACGACCGTGACCCCGGCGCGCTGGTGGGCGGCGACGAGCCGGCGGTTGATCTCGGCGCCGATCTGCGCGAGCTGCACCCGGTCGTTGACGCCGGCCACCAGCGCGGAGTCGTCGACGTGCTTGGCGTGCACCACCTGGCCGTCGCCGCGAACGATCGAGACGACGTCGGTGAGGTAGAGCTCGTGCTGGGCGTTGTCGGAGCGCAGCCGCGACAGCGCCGAGCGCAGCGCGCGCAGGTCGAAGGCGTAGACGCCGGCGTTCACCTCGCGGATCGCGCGCTGCTGCGGGGTGGCGTCCGCCTCCTCGACGATCGCGATCACCTCGCCGTCCTGGGTGCGCAGGATGCGGCCGTAACCCTTCGCGTCGGGCAGGGTCGTCGTGAGCACGGTGACGGCGGCAGGCTGCTCGGCGTGCGCCGCGATCAGGTCGGCGAGCGTGTCGGCGTCGAGCATCGGGATGTCGCCCGACGTCACCACCACCACGCCGTCGAAGTCGGCGGGCAGCGCGGCGAGCCCGCACTCGGTGGCATGCCCGGTGCCCAGCTGCTCGTCCTGGACCGCGATCTCGATCGGCCGGCCCAGCTCGGCGGCGAGGGCGTCGAGCGCCGCGGCGATCTGCTCGCGCTGGCTGCCCAGCACGACGACCAGGTGCTGCGGCGAGGTCTTGGCGATCGCATGCAGCGCGTGGGCGATGATGCTGCGGCCCGCCAGCGGGTGCAGCACCTTCGGGATGTCCGACCGCATGCGCGTTCCCGCGCCCGCCGCCAGCACCAGCACCGCGGCGTCGTGCGTCGTCATCGAACCTCCCGGGGAAGCGCCGTCTGCGACAGCCAGCGTGGCACCAGCACTGTGCCGATGACAAACCTGTGGCTGCGGCGAGTGGGCTGCCAAGCGGGCGTTGATCTCCACCGGCGGGCGTTGATCTCCACTCTGCGGCGGGATTTACGCCGAATGTGCGCCGCTGAGTGGACATGAACGCCGAGAGCTGAGAGTGAACGCTCGGCAAGCTCGCAGCTCCGTCGCCAGGACTCGAACCTGAACTATCTGAACCAAAATCAGAGGTGCTGCCGATTACACCACGACGGACGGTTTCCGGAAGAACTGTAGTCGAGCCGATAGTCTCAGAGATCGTGGCTGCACCGGAAGAAAAGGCGCGCGTTCCGCGGGCCCGCATGACCGGCACCGAGCGCCGCCACCAGCTCATCGACATCGCGCGCTCGCTGTTCGCGCAGCGAGGGTACGACGCGACGTCCATCGAGGAGATCGCGCAGCGGGCCGGGGTGTCCAAGCCGGTGGTCTACGAGCACTTCGGCGGCAAGGAGGGCCTGTACGCCGTGGTGGTCGACCGCGAGATGTCGGCGCTGCTCGACGGCATCACCTCGTCGCTGACCAACAACCGCTCGCGGGTCCGCGTCGAGCGCGTGGCACTGGCGCTGCTGACCTATGTCGAGGAACGCACCGACGGCTTCCGGATCATGATCCGCGACTCGCCGGCGTCCATCAGTTCCGGCACGTATTCGAGCCTGCTCAACGATGCGGTCAACCAGGTGTCGTCGATCCTGGCCGGCGACTTCTCGCGCCGCGGCCTCGACCCGGAGCTGGCGCCGCTGTACGCGCAGGCGTTGGTGGGCTCGGTGTCGATGACGGCCCAGTGGTGGCTGGCGACCCGCGAGCCGAAGAAGGAAGTGGTGGCCGCCCACCTGGTGAACCTGATGTGGAATGGGCTCACCCACCTCGAGCCGGACCCGCAGCTGCAGGACGGCTGAGTGACTGTCGTCACGCCCTGACCAGCACCGCAGCCGGATCGGCGGGGTGCCTACGATGGGTGCATCATGACTGCATCGGGGACCACCCGTGTCCAGACCCCGATCGCGGGGCTCGTCGAGTTGGCGTGCAAGGACCCGACGTTCACCAGCCTGGCCGAACGCGCGGCCCAGCGTCCGCCCGAGCTCGAGATCGTCGGCCCGCCGAGCGCCCGGGTGTTCGTCGCCGCCACGCTGGCCCGCACCGCGCCGCTGCTGGTGGTCACCGCGACCGGCCGCGAGGCCGACGACCTGACCGCCGAGCTGCGCGGCGTCCTCGGCGACGCCGTCGCCCTGTTCCCGTCGTGGGAGACGCTTCCGCACGAGCGGCTGTCGCCGAGCACCGACACGGTCGGCAAGCGGTTGATGGTGCTGCGCCGGCTCGCGCTGCCCGACGACGACCTGCTCGGTCCGCCGCTGCGGGTGGTCGTCACGACCGTGCGGTCGCTGCTGCAGCCGATGGCCCCCGATCTGGCCAAGCTGGAGCCGGTGACCCTGCGCGTCGGGGAGGACGCCGACTTCGCGGGCCTCATCGCCCGGCTCGTCGAACTGGGCTACGTCCGTGAGGACATGGTCAGCAAGCGCGGCGAGTTCGCGGTGCGCGGCGGCATCCTCGACCTGTTCCCGCCGACCGCCGAGCATCCGGTGCGCGTCGAATTCTGGGGCGACGAGGTCAGCGAGATGCGCATGTTCGCCGTCGCCGACCAGCGGTCGATCCCCGAGATCCCGCCCGTCGAGCAGGTGGTGGCCGTCGGCTGCCGGGAGCTGCTGCTCACCGAGGACGTCCGCGCCCGCGCCGCCGAGCTGGTCGGTGAGCGCCCGGCCGCCGATAACGGCAACGCGATCAGCGGCTCGGTGCACGACATGCTGGCCAAGCTTGCCTCGGGCATCCCGGTGGAGGGGATGGAGGCGCTGACGCCGGTGCTGCGGCCCGGCGAGTTGGGCATGCTCGTCGACCAATTGCCGCCCGGCGCACCACTGTTGGTGTGCGACCCGGAGAAGGTGCGCACCCGCGCGTCGGACCTCATCAAGACCGGACGGGAGTTCCTGGAGGCGTCGTGGTCGGTGGCGGCGGTCGGCGGCGACGCGCCCATCGACATCGACGCGCTGGGCGGCTCGGGGTTCCGCGCACTCGACGACGTCCGCGAGGGCGCCCGCGCGAGCGGTCATCCCTGGTGGACGGTGAGCCCGCTGGCTTCCGGCGCCGACACCACCGTCGAGCTCGACGCCCGCCCCGCACCGTCGGCGCGCGGCCAGCAGCGGGGCGCCGAGGAGATCCTGGCGATGCTGCGCGCCCACGTGGTCGGCGGCGGGTGCGGCGCGGTGGTCGCACTCGGCCACGGCACCGCGCAGCGCGTGGTCGAACAGCTCGCCGAGATCGACGCTCCGGCAACGCTTCTCGATTCCGCGGCCGAACCGCGCCACGGAATCGTCAACGTGATGTGCGGGCCGCTGCACGACGGGCTGGTGCTGCCCGGCTCGCAGCTGGTGATCGTCACCGAGACCGACCTGACGGGCAACCGGGTCAGCGCGCCGCAGGGCAAGCGGCTGGCCGCCAAACGCCGCAACGTCGTGGACCCGCTGGCGCTCACCGCCGGCGACCTGGTGGTGCACGACCAGCACGGCATCGGCCGGTTCGTCGAGATGACCGAGCGCGTGGTGGGCGGCGCCCGCCGCGAATACCTGGTGCTCGAATACGCGTCGAGCAAGCGCGGACAGTCGTCGGACAAGCTCTACGTGCCGATGGATTCGCTCGACCAGCTGAGCCGCTACGTCGGCGGCGAGTCACCGTCGCTGTCCAAACTCGGCGGCAGCGACTGGACGAACACCAAGACCAAGGCCCGCCGCGCGGTGCGCGAGATCGCCGGGGAGCTGGTGTCGCTGTACGCCAAGCGGCAGAGCTCACCGGGCCATGCGTTCGCCCCGGACACCCCGTGGCAGCGCGAGATGGAGGACGCGTTCGGGTTCACCGAGACCGTCGACCAGCTGACCGCCATCCAGGAGGTCAAGGCCGACATGGAGAAGCCGGTCCCGATGGACCGGGTGATCTGCGGCGACGTCGGCTACGGCAAGACCGAGATCGCGGTGCGGGCGGCGTTCAAGGCGGTGCAGGACGGCAAGCAGGTCGCGGTGCTGGTGCCGACGACGCTGCTCGCCGACCAGCACCTGCAGACCTTCACCTCGCGGATGGCCGGCTTCCCGGTCACCGTGAAGGGCCTGTCGCGGTTCACCAGCGGGGCCGAGTCGCGGGCGGTGCTGGACGGGATGGCCGACGGCAGCGTTGACATCGTCATCGGCACCCACCGGCTGCTGCAGACCGGGGTGCGCTGGAAGGACCTCGGTTTGGTGATCGTCGACGAGGAGCAGCGCTTCGGCGTCGAGCACAAGGAGCACATCAAGAGCCTGCGCACCCACGTCGACGTGCTCACGATGAGCGCGACGCCGATCCCGCGCACGCTGGAGATGAGCCTGGCCGGCATCCGCGAGATGTCGACCATCCTGACCCCGCCCGAGGAGCGCTACCCGGTGCTCACCTACGTCGGCCCGTACGACGAGAAGCAGGTGGCGGCGGCGCTGCGCCGCGAGCTGCTGCGCGACGGGCAGGCGTTCTACATCCACAACCGGGTGCGCACCATCGACGACGCCGCCGCACGGGTCAAGCAGATGGTGCCCGAGGCGCGGGTGGTGGTGGCGCACGGCCAGATGAACGAGGAAGCGCTGGAGCGCACGGTCGAGGGCTTCTGGCATCGCGAGTACGACATCCTGGTGTGCACCACGATCGTCGAGACCGGGCTGGACATCTCGAACGCGAACACGCTGATCGTCGAGCGCGCCGACACCTTCGGGCTGTCGCAGCTGCACCAGCTGCGGGGCCGGGTGGGCCGCAGCCGGGAACGCGGCTACGCCTACTTCCTGTACCCGAAGGAGATGCCGCTCACCGAGACGGCCTACGACCGGCTGGCAACCATCGCGCAGAACAACGAGCTGGGCGCCGGCATGGCCGTCGCGATGAAAGACCTGGAGATCCGCGGCGCCGGCAACGTGCTGGGCGCCGAGCAGTCCGGGCACGTCGCGGGCGTCGGCTTCGACCTCTACGTCCGGCTGGTCGGCGAGGCCGTAGAGGCATATAGAGCGGCGTATTCCGCACAATCGAACGGGCAGACCGTCACGACCGCCGAGGAACCGAAGGACGTCCGCATCGACCTGCCCGTCGACGCGCACCTGCCACCGGACTACATCGCCAGCGACCGGCTGCGGCTGGAGGCGTACCGCCGGCTGGCGGCGGCGCCGGACTTCGACGGCGTCGACGCGGTTGTCGAAGAGCTCGTCGACCGCTACGGGCCGCTGCCCGAACCGGCGCGGCGGCTGGTGGCGTTGGCGCGGCTGCGGCTGCTGTGCCGCCGCTACGGCATCACCGAGGTCGGTTCGGCGGGCGCCACGAGCCTGCGGATCTCGCCGCTGACCCTGCCGGACTCCGGGCAGCTGCGGCTCCGGCGGATGTATCCGTCGGCGACCTACCGGGCGACCACGTCGACCATCCAGCTGCCCATCCCGCGGGCCGGCGACGGGATCGGCGCGCCCCGGCTCCGGGACCTGGAGCTGCTCAAGATGGTCGCGGGTTTGATCTTGGCGCTGGACGGTA
Source organism: Mycobacterium sp. MYCO198283 (assembly GCF_021213805.1). Taxonomy (GTDB): domain Bacteria; phylum Actinomycetota; class Actinomycetes; order Mycobacteriales; family Mycobacteriaceae; genus Mycobacterium. The sequence continues at coordinate 270,448 of NZ_JAJQJI010000001.1, read as the reverse complement.
AGCCGCAGGATGAGCCTGATATAACCGCCTTCGACGATGTCGGCGGCGACCGGGAGGAGCGGCGATGACTGTCGTCCTGGTCGATCCGCGCCGGCCCGCGCTGGTGCCGGTCGAGGCGGCGGCGCTACTGGCGGGCGATGTGCAGTACACCGAGGAGATGCCGGTCCGCGTGCCGTGGTCGCTGCCCTCGGCGCGTCCGGCGTACACGGGGGACAACGCGCCGGTGCTGCTGTCGTCGGATCCGGACCATCCGGAGGTGAAGGCCCGGCTGGCGGCCGGCGAGCAGGTCATCAGCGCACCGGAGGCGCTGCCGGGCGAGCGGCTGATCGACGCCGTGGCCATGATGGACAAGCTGCGCACCGACGGGCCGTGGGAAAGCACGCAGACCCATGACTCGCTGCGGCGCTACCTGCTCGAGGAGACCTACGAGCTGTTCGACGCGGTGCGCAGCGGCAACCCCGACGACGTGCGCGACGAGCTCGGAGATGTGTTGCTGCAGGTTCTGTTTCACGCGCGCATCGCCGAGGACGCACCCGAGCGCCCGTTCGGCATCGACGACGTTGCGGACTCGCTGCTGCGCAAACTCACCCACCGCGTGCCGGGTGTTCTTGGCGGCGAAGGTGTTTCGCTGGAGGAGCAGCTGGCGCAGTGGGACGAGCGCAAGGCTGCGGAGGCCTCGGTGCGGAGCCGGTATTCCTGCCTCGACGGTGTGCCCACCGGCCAGCCGGCTCTGGCGTTGGCGCAGAAGGTGATCCAGCGGGTGACCGATGCCGGCCTGCCCGCCGACCTGATCCCGGCGGCGATCACGTCCGTCACCGTCGTACCCGGCGTCGACGCCGAGAGCGAACTGCGCACCGCGGTGTTGGCGTTCATGGACGACGTGCGCGCCGCCGAGCGGGGTATCGCGGCGGAACGCCGGGGCGAGGACGTGCCCGAGGAGCTCGACGTCGCCACGCTCGACGCGGTGACCGAGGAGGAGTGGCGCGCCTACTGGCCCGGCCGGCCGTTGGCCGTCGTCGATCCGGACGACGAGCTGCCCGAGGTCCCCGAGAAGGTCGACGACGTCGAGGAGTTGCCGGTCGAGCGGCACGACGAGGAGCCGGACCCGCTGGACCTGCCGGTCGCCTCCACCGAGCCGGGCGAGAACGCCCCGCCCGCACCTGAACCCGAGGACGACGAGCACAGCACCGACGAAGAGGTGCGACCGCCCACCGTCACGTGAACAGCAGGTCGCCCAGGTAGCGGTCGGGTCCGGGCACACCGGGCAGCGCGAAGAAGAAGCCGCCGCCGATGGGCAGCGTGTATTCCTCGAGCGGCTCACCGGTCAGCCGCTTCTGCACCGCCAGGAAACCGTCGTTGAGGCTGCGCTGGTAGCAGACGAAGGCGAGCCCCTGGTCGAGCCGGCCGGCGCCGTCGAATCCGCGGGCGTAGGAGAAGCCGCGCCGCAGGATGAGGTTTCGCTGGCTCTCGACGGTGCGCGGGTTGGCGCGCCGGATGTGGGAGTTCAGCGAGATGCGCTTGCCGTCGGGATCCTCGGCGTAGTCGGGGTCGTCGAACTCGTCGGTCATGCCGAGCGGGGCGCCGCTGATCTTCGACCGCCCGAAGATCGCCTCCTGTTCGGCGAGCCGCGTGCGGTCCCAGAACTCCACGAACATCCGGATGATCCGCACCGCCTGATACGAGCCGCCGACGGCCCACGCGGGTTCGCCGTCGTCGGCGCCCACCCAGACGTGCTGGTCCATCAGCGCGCTGTCGGCGGAATCCAGGTTGGCGGTGCCGTCCTTGAAGCCCAGCAGGTTGCGCGGCGTCGCCGCCGCCGACGCCTCGCCGGCGCCGCGGGCGTAGCCGTCGACCATCCACTTGACCACCAGCGCGTGCCGGGTGCGGCGCATGATCTGGCGCAGCGCGAACTGGATGGTGTCGGTGTGGCCGGCTTCGAGGGTGAGCAGCAGGTCGCCGTGCGACTGTTTGGGGTCGAGCCGGTCGTTGGCGAGGAACGGCATGGTGACCAGCTCGCGGGGTTTGCGGTCGGCCAGGCCGAAGCGGTCGTCGAACAGCGACGCCCCGACGCTGACGACGGCCGAGAAATTGTCTGGCGGGGGAGTGGCGCCCAGGATGCCGGAGTCGACCGGCGGATAGCCGGGGTGCCGCGACTCGGGCGGTCTGCCCGCCATCAGGCCGCGGATCTCGTCGGTGAGCTCCTGCAGCACGTGCTGCAGCTGGCCGCGGTCCCGGGGGATCACGGTGAACGACGCCATCAGGCCCCGGACCGGCACCGGCAGCGCGGTGATCCCGGTCTGGTGATTGCCCTCGAACGGAACGAACGTCGCGGCGGCCGGTCGCGGGGCGTCGTCGCGTGATCCGGTGACCGCGACCGTCGCGCCGACGCCGGCCGCGGCGCCGGCCCCCGCGCCCAGCGCCCCGGCGACGAAACCCCGCCGGGAGACGCCGCGCCGGGGCGGTGGCGCGTCGCTCACTGCAGGCCCAGCACTCCGGCCACCTGGGAGACGTCCTCGGACAGCCCGGCGAGTTGCGCCTTGAGGGTGTCGACGGTCTGCGGCGGCACGGTCACCGCGGGGCAGCGCGGCGACGGGTAGGGGTCGTTCTCGGTGCAGAACAGCACCCAGCCGTCACCGCGGCGCAGCGGCGCCAGGGTGGCGTAGATGCCCTTGAAGCCGTTGTTGATGCGGTCGAGCAGCGCCGGGTCCTGCTCCTGCAGCGCGGGGGTGAGCTCCTTGATGGCTTCCTGCGAGCCCTGCAGGTTCGCGTCGAAATCCCACAGGTCGGTCTTGGCGTAGCGGTCCTCTTCGCCGGTGATCTTGCCTTCGGACACCTCTTCGATGAGTTCGGCGGCGCCGACGGCCACGTCGACGGGCTTCACCTCGACGTCGCGCAGCTGCTGCTGCAGCGAGGCGATGTCGGCGTCGAGCTGGTCGGCGAACTTCGCCGCGCCCGCGGTGGTGTTCTTGTCGAAGAGCAGGTACTCGAGGCGGTGCCAGCCCGTGAAGCCGGCGTCGTCCGGACCGGCGAAATCGTCGACGCGGGCGTCGACCTTGCCGTCGATCTCCTCGATCAGGCCGGCGAGCGGCTCGATGCGCTCCCACGGTGCGCGTGACGGCGCGTAGGCGGCCTGCGCGGCGGCCAGGTCGTTCGCGCGGACGGCGTCGGTCAGCTTCTTCACGGCGGTGACGAGCTGACCGCTCTGCGCGACCGCGTAGTCCTTGTAGCGGGCGGCGGCCTCGTCGGTGAGGGGGTTCGCGGCGGCCGCCGAGGTGCTGGCCGCCGACGACGAGCCGTTCCCGCCGCCTTGCGACGAGTTGCCGCCGGAACAGCCGGACAACACGAGCGCCGTCGCGGCGATCGACACCGGCACGCACAGCTGCCGTCTCATGGGTCCTCCTCGGAAGTAGACGCGGAAACCATACCCAGGTGACCGCAGTTCAGCATAGGCATACCTAAATAGCGAATGGCGCCCGGTCCGGGCAGGCTCGTTCGCAAAGTCCGCCGGGCATGGGACTATGGCTGTGACCGGAGTTGGTGTAAGGGAGTTTCGTGTCGCCAGTGCGTTGGCTACGGGCCGCGGCGGTCTTGGGGGTGACCGCGGTGCTGCTGGCTTCGAGCTGCTCGTGGCAGCCTGGGGTGCCCATTCCTGACGGCGTTCCGCCACCGGTGGGTGACGCGGTGCCCGACATCGACACCTACGCGAAGGGCCGACCCGCCGATGCCCTGCACGGGTGGGCGGCCGAGCGAGCGCCGGCCCTCGGGATGCCGGTCGAGGCACTGGAAGCGTATGCGTACGCGGCGAAGGTCGCCGAGGTCGAGAATCCCGACTGCAAGATCGCCTGGACGACGCTCGCCGGGATCGGCATGGTCGAGAGCCACCACGGGACCTACCGGGGCGCCACCATCTCGCCGGTCGGGGATGTGACGCCGCCGATCCGCGGGGTCCGGCTCGACGGCACGTCCGGCAACCTCGAGATCCTCGACAGCGACGGCGGCGCACTGGACGGGGACGCCCACCTGGACCGGGCGATGGGGCCGATGCAGTTCATCCCCGAGACGTGGCGGCTCTACGGCGTCGACGCCAACAACGACGGCAAGATCAGTCCCGACAACTTCGACGACGCCGCGCTGACGGCCGCGGGCTATCTGTGCTGGCGGGGCGGTGACATGTCGAAGCCGTGGGGGTGGATGGACGCGCTGCGCGCCTACAACTACTCCGAGAGCTACGCCCGCACCGTGCGCGACTGGGCGGAGGCCTACGCCCGCGGCAGTCAGCTCTGACCGCGGGCCGGGCGCTGCGTTATGCCAGCCTCTAGGCTCTAGCCCGAGAAGCTCTCGACACGGCGAGGAGAAGCAGTTGCCCATCATCGAGCAGGTCGCGGCCCGCGAGATCCTGGATTCGCGCGGAAATCCGACCGTCGAGGTCGAATTGGCCCTGATCGACGGCGTCACGGCGCGCGCGGCCGTGCCGTCGGGTGCGTCGACGGGTGAGCACGAGGCCGTCGAGCTGCGCGACAAGGGTGACCGCTACGGCGGCAAGGGCGTCAAGAAGGCCGTCGAGGCGGTGCTCGACGAAATCGCGCCCGCGGTGATCGGCATGAACGCCGACGATCAGCGGCTGATCGACCAGGCGCTGCTGGACCTCGACGGCACACCCGGCAAGTCCCGGCTCGGCGCCAACGCCATCCTCGGTGTCTCGCTGGCGGTCGCGAAGGCCGCGGCGGACTCCGCCGGCCTGCAGCTGTTCCGCTACGTCGGCGGTCCGAACGCGCACATCCTGCCGGTGCCGATGATGAACATCCTCAACGGCGGCGCGCATGCCGACACCGGGGTGGACGTACAGGAGTTCATGATCGCCCCGATCGGCGCGCCGAGCTTCGCCGAGGCGCTGCGCTGGGGGACCGAGGTGTACCACTCGCTCAAGTCGGTGCTCAAGAAGCAGGGCCTGTCGACCGGTCTGGGTGACGAGGGCGGTTTCGCACCGGACGTTGCGGGCACCACCGCGGCGCTCGACCTGATCCTGTCGGCCATCGAGGCGGCCGGCTACTCGCCGGGCAGCGACATCGCGCTCGCGCTCGACGTGGCCGCCACCGAGTTCTACACCGAGGGCACGGGTTACAGCTTCGAGAAGCAGACCCACAGCGCCGCGGAGATGACGCAGTTCTACGGCGAGCTGCTCGACCGCTATCCGCTGGTGTCGATCGAAGACCCGTTGTCCGAGGACGATTGGGACGGCTGGGTCGCGCTGACGGCGCAGCTCGGCGAACGCGTGCAGCTCGTCGGCGACGACCTGTTCGTCACCAACCCCGAGCGGCTCGAAGAGGGCATCGTGAAGGGCGCCGCGAATGCGCTGCTGGTGAAGGTGAACCAGATCGGCACCCTCACCGAGACACTCGACGCGGTCGCCTTGGCGCACAACAACAACTACCGCACGATGATGAGCCACCGCAGCGGCGAGACCGAGGACACCACGATCGCCGATCTGGCCGTCGCGGTGAGTAGCGGGCAGATCAAGACCGGCGCGCCGGCCCGCAGCGAGCGGGTGGCCAAGTACAACCAGCTGCTGCGCATCGAGGAGTCGCTCGGCGACGCCGCCCGCTACGCCGGCGACCTGGCGTTCCCGCGCTACAGCCCCGAGGCCAAATAGCCAGTGCCGGAGGGGAAGCGGTCGGATCCGCGGCGTCGGTCACCGGCGTCGCGTCCCGCGCGGCCCGCGAACACCGGTCGCGACCGCCCCCGTTCCCCCGCCCGGCGCGACGACAAGCCCAGGGCCAGCGACGAATCGGGGACCGAGAGCCCATCACTCACCGAATCGATCGCGACGTCCATCCGCAATCAGGTCGAGCGCCAGGCCGAGCAGCGGTTCGGCTCCACCGCGCGGCGGGCGGCCATCCTGGCTGCGGTGGTCTGCGTATTGACGCTGACCATCGCCAGCCCGGTGCGCACCTACTTCGCGCAGCGCGCGGAGATGCAGCAGCTCAAGGCGAGCGAAGCCACGCTGCGCGAACAGATCCGCGACCTGGAGGAGCAGCGGGACAAGCTCAAGGATCCGGTGTACATCGCGGCGCAGGCGCGGGAGCGGCTGGGGTTCGTGATGCCGGGCGAAATCCCTTACGAGGTGCAGCTGCCGCCGCCCCCGCCGGGTGCCGTGCCGCCGCCGGAGGATCCGCTGCAACGCAAGGCGCCGGCAGGAGAGGCGTGGTACACGTCGCTGTGGAAGACCATCGCCGACACCCCGCAGAACGTCGATCCCGTTGTCCCACCGTTGATTCCGCCGGCCGCGCCGGCGCCTGCCCCCGGTGGTTGACCCGGCCGATCTCGAGGCCGTCGCCCAGCAGCTGGGCCGGGAGCCGCGCGGCGTGCTCGAGGTGTCCTACCGCTGCCCGAACGGCGAACCCGCCGTGGTGAAGACCGCGCCGCGGTTGCCCGACGGCACGCCGTTTCCGACCCTGTACTACCTGACACATCCGGTGCTGACTGCGGCCGCGAGCCGGTTGGAGTCGGCGGGGGTGATGCGGGACATGACCGCCCGGCTTTCGGAGGACCCGGACCTGGCGGCCGCCTACCGGCGCGCGCACGAGTCCTACCTCGCCGAGCGCGACGCGATCGAGCCGTTGGGCACCACGTTCACCGGCGGCGGCATGCCCGACCGGGTGAAGTGCCTGCACGTGCTGATCGCGCACTCGTTGGCCAAGGGGCGCGGCGTCAATCCGCTGGGCGACGAGGCGGTGGCGATGTTGGCGGTCGAGCCTGCAATGGCCGGCATCCTTCGGCGAGAGGACTGGGTGTAGTGCCGCGGACGCGAGGAGCAGGATGACAAGAGTCGGCGCGGTGGACTGCGGCACGAATTCGATTCGGCTGCTGATTGCGGACGCCGTCGACGGCGGCCTCGTCGACGTCGTGCGGGAAATGCGGATCGTGCGGCTGGGCCAGGGCGTCGATGCCACGGGCCAGTTCGCGCCGGAAGCGTTGGCGCGCACCGAGGCCGCGTTGGCCGATTACGTCGACGCGATGGTGGAGCACGGCGTGGAGGCGGTGCGGATGGTCGCCACGTCCGCGGCCCGTGACGTCGCCAACCGCGACGAGTTCTTCGCGATGACGGCCTCGCTGCTGGGGCGCGTGAGCGACGGCGCTGTGGCCGAGGTGATCACCGGCGCGGAGGAGGCGTCGCTGTCCTTCCACGGCGCGGTCGGTGAATTACGTTCGGCCGACGCGCCTTTCCTCGTCGTCGACCTCGGCGGCGGCTCGACCGAGCTCGTGCTGGGGGAGCGTGACGTCACCGCCGCCTTCTCCGCTGACATCGGCTGCGTGCGGCTGACCGAGCGGTGTCTGCACTCCGATCCGCCGACCGCCGACGAGGTGGCCGCCGCGCGCGCGGTGGTGCGGGAAGGTCTTGCCGAAGCGCTGGCTGCCGTGCCCGTCGACCGGGCCCGCACCTGGGTCGGCGTCGCGGGCACCATGACCACGCTGGCGGCGTTGGCGCACCGGATGTCCACGTACGACTCTGCGGCGATTCACCTGTCGCGCGTGCCGATCGATCGGTTGCTCGAGGTGTGTGAGGGGCTTCTCGCGATGCCCCGCGCCGAGCGGGCGGCGCTCGGCCCCATGCACGAGGGCCGCGTCGACGTGATCGGCGGCGGCGCCATCGTGGTCGAGGAGCTCGCGGCCGTCCTGGGGGAGCGCGCCGGCATCGGTGAGCTCGTCGTCAGCGAGCACGACATCCTCGACGGCATCGCGCTGTCGCTGGTGTAGCGCGCCTTTGGTGCCCCGGTCGCCGACACGTAACCCACTGTCACGACACGCCGTGCGGCGTCGCACTGGCACACGTCTCGGCGTCGACGACGGTCAGCCGGGGTCGTCGAGCGAACCGACGGGGTAGCGCTCGCGCTGCCAAAGGTCGAACGACTGAACGAGCCAGAAGACACCGAACGACGCGATGAGGAGCGCCTCGACGATCAGCACGCCGAGCGGGCGGTTCCAGAAGGCGAGCAGGCCGGCGAGCACCAACGTGACGACCATCGCCGCCGCGACGCCGAGGTAGAGGCCGACGTAGCGGCGGCGGTTGGCCTCGCGACCGCGCGCTGCGTAGAGCGCGTAGTGCAGCACCACCAGGATGATGCCGACGAACATCGCCACGGCGGCGATGTGATGCCGGTTGTCGAGGAACCAGCGCCATCGGGACAGGAACAGCCCGAAGTAGACGATGAGCAGCGTGAGGAGCGCGGCCTGTAATGCGCTCTCGGCGAGGGTGATTGGCCGTGGGGTGCGGGCAACGGTGTTGGTCGGCGGATCGGGCGCAACCGCGCGGATGACGGCGTACACCGCTGCGCCGGCCGCGACGGCGATCAGCAGTGCCCGGATGTTGTTGCCGACGCCGATCGTGGCGTCCTCGAGCGTCGGCAGGGCGGGTCCGCAGAGCGTCGGCGCCCGCGTCGGCACCAGGGCGACGGCGAACGCCAGCGTCCCGGAGAAGTTGAGCAGCATGTCTTCGGTGCGGCTGCTGCCCTGGTAGACGATCAGCGAGACACCGACCGCGCACAGCGTCGCCACGAACACCGCATGCGACGTTGTGTAGTAGTAGGCGCTGATCGACCCCTGCCAGCAGGTCGCGGCGAGGCGCGTGTCGACGATCGACGCGCCGAGGAAGACCACCAGCGCCACCAGGGCGATGCGCAGATAGCGGTAGGTGCTCACCGCGTCGTCGGGCCGGACGTATTTCATGGACCACGCTAACGCCGGTGGCCTGCTCGTTGGTGCCGATTAGGCTGCACTCGACGCCCGGCGGCGAGCGAAGCCCCCATAGCCCAATTGGCAGAGGCAGCGGACTTAAAATCCGCCAAGTGTCGGTTCGAGTCCGACTGGGGGCACTGGGAAAGGCCTGTTAAGGAGATTATCGGTTCGGGTGGACCGGCTCGGCGGGCGGCCCGTGTACGCGGCGTGTACGCGGGCGAGCGAATCGACGCGGCCCCACATAGCTTCCGCCGCACTCGTCTCATGCGCCACTTCTGCCACAAGGGTTAATGATCTAAGCAGAGATGTCGTTGGAATCGGGGACGTTGACCGGCGTGTCGGGCGGGGTCTGTCGTCGGTGCGTTCCACACTGGGCCCATGAGTGGGTTCCTCGAGTTCGTGACGACGCCGGAGTTTCTGACCGGCTCGTTCGTCTCTGGGCTCCTTGGCGCTGGCATCGGCTACGTGTCCACCCGCAGCAGCGACAAACGGAAGTTCAAGCACGAAGAAAAGATGCTCGCCCGCAAGGAGGATCGCGAAGACAAGCTGCGCGATCGACAGGACTTGCACACCGCCGGAATGGAATTCGTAGAGGTCTCTTCCGATATCCTCATGACGGCCATTGACATCAAGGGTCTGTGGAGCTTCATGCGTGATGCCTTATACAACCAAACCGGTCAAGAGGACCCGATGGCAGAAGGGAAACTTGACCATTCCGAGAAGGTCATGGCAGCCCAGATGCGGATCGCGGTCCCCGTCAACAAGCTGAAGCTGGTGGCGCCGAAGAAAGTGCTGGATGCCGCTACGCGGACGACGGCGGCGATCATGACGACCGTGCAGCAGACGACCGAGCCCTTCGCAGGACGGGTCGCGCACAAGACGGCGTCGGACGAACTCAACAAGTTCATCAGCGTGTTCCGCGAGGCAGCGGGCCGCGACCCGTACACCGACGCACAAACGCAGGCGCAGGTCTACGCCTTCATGGAGACGTTGAAGCAGCAGGTTGCCGACTTCATAGAAGAGGCCAAAGCCGACATGAGAGCTGCTGGCTTCACATCGACTCCGTGGGATCAGCCGAGCGCCGACGGCCGGTCATCGACCCCCGGTGGCAGCAGGCGTGCCCGGTTCAGTTTTGTGGAACCAGGCGGGGTGCCGGTCACGACGATCCGGGCCGGTGAGCTCACGGAGGAGCACGTCGGCATGTTCATGGGTTGCCACGATCCTGCCGGGTTCAATTACGGCGCAAAGATTTTGAAGGTTGTCCGTGTTGAAGAGGGCAGCCGACCGGGGATGATTGTCCGCATCGAACACCCGCCGATTCCCGGTAGGAAGCCAGCCCGCCAAAAACGCATGCTGCTCAAGTCCGATCAGGAGATCGAGCTAGTAGACCTGCCAGGCCGCGAGTTGAACGGGTCTGCTGCCTAGCAAAAGTTGAGCGGTGGCAAGGGCCTGGGCATCACCGGCTCTTCGTAGTTCAGAGTGCGTTGATCAATGCGTGTAGTGCGTCGCGCGGTGAACTAGTGAGTTTATGAGCTTTGCGGAATCGGCACCGATCAGTCCATGCTCTTCGAGTTAGGCGTCCTGCCACGCTCCGATGATCTCGTCACTGTAGAGGGCCATCAAACGATCACGCCGAACTATTCGGTGAAGAACGCCGCGCATTAGGGTACAGTGTCAAGTATTCCTGCCCTATGGCATGTTCTTCAGCGTCCTTGCTAGCGAGCGGCATGGGGTCAAGCCCGTGCAGCGCACGGTGTCGGCTTGTTATGATGAGTGCATACGTAAGAACGACCGAAAGATAATCTCCCAACTTATCGTTTGGAATGGACACGATGTCGCCCTCTCGGGATCCGAGATGTGCGGCGTTCTTGACGAACTGCGCATCCGCGACGCCGAACTGATGAGCCCATACGTGACGAAACATCTGCGAAGCGTAGAAGGTGTCACGTATCGTCTTGGGTACGCCAGCGCTTATCTCGAACAGATTGAGCATCGCCTCGTAGCGACCCACTCCTGCTTCGCGTCCGGCGTGCAGCGCTATGGTATCGTAGATTCTCTGCTCCATCGGGACACCCGGTTGGTACAGCTCGTTCAAGGAAATTTTGACCTTCTTGAACATATCGTTCTCAAAAACTTGTGGATGCATCTGAACAATTCCCTTGATAAAATCTTCGAAGGTCGCCTCGAAGGCGCTGAAAGCCGCTACTATTGGCATCGCCTTAAACAGGCCCTCGCTGCGAGCTTCGTTCGTGTACTCGTTGATCTTAGGAATGTTGTCTTTGTTAGCTTTACGAAGCGACCAGTTGATCAGCTTAGTGACTGCCAGGCCGAAAGCTCCGCGGATAGCAATAAGTAGGATCGTCGCCATCAGGCTATTGAGGTTAGTCATCGCCTGTGCGGGCGGTGTCGCCTTCCATTCACTTCGGTCATGCTGACAAGTATTGCATGCACGTCCGACAGCTTGTAGGGATTAACTCTTGACGCGCTCGGCACGATGGTTGATACAAGAATGCTGATCAACTCGGTCTTGTATAGCCCGTTGATCGTTTCGGCCAACGCGTTGTCATACGAAGAACCGACGGCTCCGACTGATGGTTGGGTGCCGGCTTCGGCAAGCCGTTCGCTGATCTGGACCAAGGTGTACTGCGATCCTCCGATCCATATGGCAAAATATCTTTCAGGACGCAGATGCCTTCACGCTGACGAGTCCAGATGGCCTGTAGTGCCATTGCGTCATAGGGAATAGGGCGAATCAACCGAATGGTTATCGCCCCACACGCCCACCGTCCTGAATCCTTCCACCCACTCGTCGTAGTAGTGCAGCACACTTTCCAGATTGCGGACGCCATCGCGGAGGTCTGCAGACGGCGTCTTCAGTGCCTTGCTCAGCTTCGCTACACCCGCGAAGTTTGAACTCATGGTCTTGGCGGCGTCAACGGCCCCGATACTCGCCTCACGCGCCCGTCGTACTTGTCCAGCCAATAATGAATACTGCGCCTGCTCGTCGGCCGACATGCTCGCGAAGGGATGCAACTCCGTGAACGCACCGAGCCCGCTATCGAGCTGCACAACCTGGCCAACATATTCCGCTGCTAGTTTGCGAAACCTCCCGGCTGGCGGCTTGAGTTCTTCGGCAAATTTTCGGACAACGCGTAGGCGCGCAGCCATGCTCGGATTGTTTCTGCCGGCTTTGATTTGCGGCGTGTATTCGTGCGAAACGGCGGAGAACTTCACGAGACAAACGGCCATTTGTTCCACCGTCGCCTGGATTTCTGGCAGGGCCTCTTCCATGGCGACTATGCGATCCAAAGTGCCGGGGTCGTCGTCATTGCCGTCCTCGTACCAATCACCGCTTGTGTATGCCTCGGCAGGTTGAAGAGCCAGCTGCTCCTCTGCGCGGTCCAAGGCACGCATCAAAAGACTTGCGAGCATCAGCATTTCTGCGGCCTCGTCATCGGCAGTATTCAAATTCCCACCGTGGCCGCGCGGATTTCGGATACCCAATGCAGCTCCCATGAACAGGAACATGTAGCCCTCCCGCTCGTCCGCCTTCTGATACGTGTCGGCCTTAGGCGATGCGATATCAAGCTTTGGAGAATTCTTATTTAGCGCGAAAGCTATGAGGCGTTTGCCAATGTCAGAACTGTCGCTTAGATGCTTCACACGATCTTCCACGGCCTTGAACGCGTTGAATACCGCGTCGTCGTAGTGACCGTTCGCGAACAAGCTTCTGCTCGCCGCGTTCACGAGCCGGTGAAGGCGCGGCAGCGCCACATACGCCGCCTGATCTGTACCTAGTGTTGTCGCACTCGGACCGTTCGTCGCCATATCGTCTTCCGCTTCGATAGCACACCCGTTCGCAGAAAGTGTAGCGCCGCCCACCGACAACGCCGTCTTGGTTTTGGACTTTCCGCGCCGGCCTGACCGTAGCTAAGACCTCCGGATCAAGATCGTCACGGCGACCTGGGCGACTCGCGGGCGAATCGGGGCCGAACCGGACCCTTACTTAGAATGCCGAAAAAGAGAGCGTTGTCTGATTTCAGAGGTGATCTCTCAGCGAAGCGTTTCCCGAGGTCGCCGAACGCGGCGCGCTACCTTACAATTCGCCAGTGTCGGTTCGAGTCCGACTGGGGGCACCGACCAAGCGGTTCTGCTGACGGCGCTAGACGATTTCTCGCGACGATGCTGACGGCGCAACCGAAGGCGACAACCGATGCTCCTAGCAGAAGGTCGCGGTTCGGTGGTTCGTCGAGAAGGCTGAAGCCAAGCAGGCAAATGGCGAACGCCACAACGCCCCCAACCCCTCGCCCGTCGTACCTGCAACTGACCGCCGGAATGCTCGTTGCGGTTCCGCCGCACGATGAGCGACGCGATAATCCCCGCAAAGCCGACGATAACGAGTCCGATCCCGATAGCGGTCACGTCACTCCTGTCGGGCCAAACTCCGGCGGCACGCCAGCCTGGAGTACTCACCACGCAGAGTCGCTGGTCGCACGTAAACGCGGTGCGGTGGCAACGGTCCGAAGTACCGTCCGACCATGGGAACGACGCGCTTCGTCGCGCTGCTGCGCGGCATCAACGTCGGCGGCCGCAACAAGGTCGTGATGGCCGATCTACGCGACGCGTTCGAGTCGCACGGGTACACGTCGGTCAGCACATACATCCAGTCGGGCAACGTGCTGTTCTCGTCGGACGCGCCGCGCCCCGCGCTGGAGGACGACATCGAAGCCGTTCTCGAAGCCCGCTTCGGTATCCCGCTCGTCGTGGTCGTCCGCTCGCACGACGAGCTCCGCGCCGTCGTCGACGACGCACCCGCCGGTTTCGGCACCGCACCGGACACCTACCACTCGGATGTCGTTTTTCTGAAGGCGCCACTCACCGCGGAGCAGGCGCTGGCGGCCGTCGAGCTCCGCGACGGGGTCGACCAGGCGTGGGCTGGTCGCGGGGTCGTGTACTTCGCCCGGCTCAGCGCGCGCCGCACGCAGAGCAAGATGGGCAAGATCGTCGGCACGCCGGAGTACAAGCTGATGACCATCCGCAGTTGGACGACGACGACGAAGCTGCTGGCGCTCCTGGACCAGGGTCGGTGAAGAGGGCGCCGGAGTACGGTGTCGACGGCCGCGGTCTGAGGAGCTCGGATCCGCTTTGATGACGGTTGGCCCGCGGGCCGCGTAGCACTCACGACGGTTCGCAACCGATTTTTTCCTGCCACGAAGCGTTCAATTTCTGCCACCGGGATGAATGGCGGCGACCTGCCGGTTCAACAGGTCAGACCGATCAGTAAGCGGTCCAAGCAGAACCAGTCGCCACCGCGTGATGTGCTCCACGGCTCGACGACGAGAAGAGGAAGCGGGAAGTGTCATGAGGAAGTTCGGGTTTGCCACTGTCGTTGCCAGCGGACTGGCGGCCGCCGTGATCGGGTTGGCCGCGCCGGCGGTGGCGGCGCCCGCGGGTGCGGGCTCGGCCCAGGAGACGATCAGCGAGCTGCAGGCCGACGGCTACCAGGTGTACGTCGAGAATCCCAACGGTGTGCCGTTGGATCAGGCGTCGGTCGCCTCGGTGCGCGCGGGCCACGACGTGGTGGAGTCGGTGTGGGATTCGGTCCACGAGCGCCGCGTGCAGCGAGTCGTCGCCAAGTCGGTGTACGTCGTCGTCAAGTAGCACCCACACACGACCAAGGGGCATCCCGGAAATCGGGGTGCCCCTTCGTCGTTCAGGTCAGCGGTACACCAGGCCCGAGAGGCGCCAGGTCAGGGTGCGCCGGACCCGCGGCGAATGCCCGGCGACCCCGATCAGCAGGTTGCGAACCGGCCGCGCCGCCGCCGGCAGCGTGGCCAGCCGCGTCAGCCGGTCGGTCAGCGACACCACCTGCTGCGCGACGGGACGCCGTGCGGCGCTGTAGATGTCGAGCAGCGTCTCGTCGCCGCCGAGGGCGGCGGCGAGTGCCTCCGCGAGGACGACGGCGTCCTGGATGCCGAGGTTCATGCCCTGCCCGCCCGCCGGGCTGTGCACGTGCGCAGCGTCGCCGGCCAGCAGCAGCCGCCCCGCGCGATAGGTGTCGGCGACGCGGTGGTGAATGCGGAACCGGGAGCTCCACACGACCTCGGTGACGACCAGCCGCCCGGCGCCGAGGCCGCGTTCATCGAGCAGGGCCTGCACGAACCCGGCCGATACCTGCTCCGGGGCGTCCGGCACCGGCGCGACCACGCGGTGCACCCCGTCGGGCAACGGCGCCAGCACCGTGAGCCCCGCCCTGGCCCAGAACAGGATCACTTCGTCGGCGGGCGCATCGCCGGTCAGTCGAACGTCGGCGAGCACGAACGATTCGGCGTACGCGCCGCCGCCGAATCCGATGCCGGCCTGGTCGCGGACCCGGCTGTGCATGCCGTCGGCCCCGACGACGTAGCGCGCCCGCAGCCGGTCGCCGTCGTCGAATGTCGCCGTCGCACCCGCTGCGTCCTGCGCCACCGTGCGGACCGTCCGCGGCCGCGACAAGCCGCCGCCGAGCTCCACGAGGCGCTCGTGCAGCAACGCTTCGGTGACCGACTGCGGAATGCCCAAGGTGTAGGGGAACGAGGTGGGCAGCACACTGAAGTCCAGTGTCATCAGTGTCCGGCGGTGGTCGCGGATCGAGAAGCGCGGCAACGGCCGGCCCTGCGTGACTAGTCGCCGGGACACGTCGAGGTCGTCGAGAACCTCCAGCGTGCGCGCGTTGATCGCCGCCGCCCGGGAGGTGTTGGCGCCGGCCGTCTGCTGGTCGACGACGA
This sequence comes from Mycobacterium sp. MYCO198283, assembly GCF_021213805.1. GTDB lineage: Bacteria > Actinomycetota > Actinomycetes > Mycobacteriales > Mycobacteriaceae > Mycobacterium. The sequence continues at coordinate 254,948 of NZ_JAJQJI010000001.1, read as the reverse complement.
CGACCGCCCGGCCGCGAGCAGCGAGCGCCGCCGCCACGGTGAGGCCGGTCGGGCCGGCTCCCACCACGAGCACATCGGTGTCGTACATGGCGCCTCCTCGGCTGCTCAGCTATGCCAACAACTGTTGGCATCGTCCAGCTTGCCCGGCGAGCCACGCGAAGTCAACAGGCGTTGGCCTACGGTTGTTGGCATGAGGCGATCGTCGGAGCAGACCAAGTCGGACATCCTGCGGGCGGCGCGCGACCGCTTCGCCGCAGCCGGCTATGACGCGGCAACCATCAGGGCGATCGCCGCCGACGCCCGCATCGATCCGTCGATGGTGATGCGTTACTTCGGCAGCAAGGAGCAGCTGTTCGCCGCGGCCGCGGAGTTCGACCTCCAGCTTCCCGACGTGGCCGGTGTAGGCGCCGACGACCTCGGCGCGGCCATGGTGGGCCACTTCTTCGCCCAATGGGAGGACGACGAGGCGCTGGTGGTCCTGTTGCGGTCGAGCACCACCAACCCCGCGGTGGCGCAGCGCATGCAGGAGATCTTTGCCCAGCAGCTGCTGCCGGCGGTCGCCGGCGCAGCGCCCGGCGAGCCCGAACGCCGCGCAGGTCTGATCGCTACGCAGATCCTCGGCCTCGCGCTGTGCCGCTACGTCCTCGAACTCCCGCCGGTCGTCGCGATGAGCCGCGACGAAATCGTGTCGTGGATCGGGCCGACGGTGCAGCGCTATCTGACCGGCTGACTGGGCTGTCGCACCCTGGTAGCACCGGTCGCGTCCCCGACCTGGCCGGCGGCGACGTCGACGATCTGCAGGCCCATCCACTCCACACCGGCGTCGGGTAGCAACCGGTCCGGCCTCGTGCGGGGGTGCCACGTCCGCCACACATGGTCGAGGTCGCCGACGGCGTATGCGCCGTACCGCGAGCGCATCAATTCCTCCGCGGTCGCGGCCTGGCGCTCGCCCGCATGCAGCGGCCGGCAGCAGCGGCCGAACGACTGACCACTGCCGCAGGGGCATGAGGCGTCGACGGGCATTCCGAAATTGTGCCTGTCGACCCATTTGACACCCGTCAAGTACCGTGGTGCCGTGTCGCTCACCGATGTGTTTCCGACGGTCCCCCGAACCGCGGACGAGGCGCTGGCGGTCTTCGATGCTGCCCCGGCGGTGTCGGCCGACGAGATGATCGGAACCTGGCACGGCGCCGAACTGCCGACCGGCCACCCGCTGGACGGGATCCTGGCGGCCAGCGGGTGGTGGGGCAAACAGTTCGTCGACGCCGAAACCGTTCACCCGCTGCTGTTCCCGAGCCGCGGCGGAACGTCGCTGTGGGCGGTCGACCCCATCCGGGTGTTCGGCGGCATGGGGGTCGCCACGCGGGTGCCGCAGCTGAAGCGCCTTCGGCTGCGCGGCGCCATCAACGCCGTCCGGCCGGTGCTGCGCACCCGGGCACCGAAAGGGCGGCTGCGCACCACCCGCTATCGCGGCGTGGACACGGCGACCATGATCTACGACCAGCTGCCGATCAACGACGTGTTCCGCCGCATCGACGGCGACCGCGTCCTCGGCGCAATGGATCTCCGCGGATCGACGCGGCCGTACTTCTTCGTGCTGGAGCGCGACGATTCGCTGACCGCCGCCGGCAGCTGACGGCGCGAACCCGTCCCGCTACGGCGTTCAGGCCCCCGCGGGCACCGGATACCGGTCGTTGATGTCGGCGTTGCTCGCCTTGCGCGCGCAGTGGGCGCAGCAGTAGATCGCGTTCTCGTCCTCGACGCCGTGGCCCAGGATGCGAACGCCGCAGTGCGCGCACTCGGGCGCGATGGCGACGGCCGCGCACTCGATGCTGTCGAACGTCGCTGACTTGTCGTCGCCCCACGTGACCGTGAAGGCTTTGTCGTAGTCGTTGCCGCAGGTGTCGCAGATAGCCATGCCGTCTCCTCGGTCGTCGTTGTCCGTCGCGTACCCCCGTCGACCGCGTCGATAACCCGCCGACACCCGGGAGCCGGCCGGCGCCGACAGCCCCCTAGATGCGGGCGGCGACGAAGTCCGCCGCCTGATCGACCGCCCCGTAGTCGGCGTAGAGGCTGTGAGCGATCGAGAAACCGAGCCCGCCGGGAGTGCAGATCGGATCCAGCGGGATGCACACGTCGATGGTGCGGCCCCCAAAGGCGGGACTCGCCGTGGTGATGGGGCCCGCGCCCATGCTGATGGACGGATTGCCGAACACCGCGATCGCGGCGACCTTGTCGGCGGACTGCGGCGGCAGCGGCGTGAGCGGCAGGTCGAGCACCGGCACGCCGGTGACCAGATCGACCACGCCGGCGCCCTGGGAGTAGCCCCCGAGCACTTGCCGGGTGCCGGGGCAGCGCGCCGCCACGGAATTCACGCGGGCGGACATGTCGGCGGCCCCGGCCGGCGGCGAGCCCTTGATGTCGCCGCTCGCCGGATACCTCACGGCGTACACGTCGACCGACCTGCCGCCGAGCCGGCCCCGCAGCGCGTCGACGAACTTCTGGCCCGTGGGCCCGAGGCCGGGCTCCTCGAAGCTGCCACGAGCGAAGATCACCTCGACGTCCGAACACGGTGCCGCCGAGGCGGTCCCGTGGGACCACCCCGGCGTCAGCAGCCCGAGGGCGACGAGAAGAACAGCGGACACTCCACGCGCGATGCGACCGAAGCTCATAACTCGATGGTGACACACCGGCGCCGTCCCCAGCCAAGGCCGGCGCAGGCTAGCGCCGGAGGAACTCCTCGACCAGGGTGGCGACCTGCCGCGCCGCCCGCTCATTCAGGTGGATGTTGTCGGTGAGCACCGCGAACCCCCGTCGGTCGGAGATCCGATCGAAGCTGCGGCGCAGGAAGCGGTGGGCGAGTGCGGCGGTGAGCATCGGGTGCGACTGTCCGGTGAATCGGGGCGGCTTGTGGCCGGGCGGGATGGCGGCCACGAGCCGCTCGTAGAGCGGAAGGACCTCGACCCCGGCGGTCTCACCGATGGCGCGGAGCGCGGCGTTGTGTTCCTTGACGTGCCGGTTGTACGCGCTGCCCAGATCCTCGCCGATGGGCGGGATCTCGATGAGCGCGATGCGTGCGGACGTCTCCTGCTGCAGCCGCCGCACGATCTCGGACACGTTCTCGCGGAACCACTCGAGACTCGGCGTGCGGGGCAGGTTCTGGCGCTTGACGTAACGGTCGCGCCAGGCGCTGTTGATGTGCGCGGCCGCATCGTTGGTGCCGATGAGGATGACGACGACGTCGGGACGGCACGCGATGACGGCGTCCAATCGCGCGAGCAGATTGTAGGAGAGCTCACCGCCCACGCCCGCATTGACGAATTCATATTTGCCCGGCGGCAGGTCGTCGCGGACCATGGCGATGAAGTCGCCGCTGACCTTGCCGTAGGCGACGCTGTCACCGGCGACCACCACCACCTCGGCGTCACCCGGACGTCGGCCCGCTGCCACGAACGTCTCCGGAGTCACCAGCCGACTCGGCGCGCCGGCGCGCCCGTCACCACGTGCCATGTCCCCCCTCACGGAATCGGACCGATCTTACGCAGAACCTGCGCCGCTGCACCGCAATTCGGGCTATTCGCGCGGGTGATCGCCTCTACGCTGGGGCGATGAGCGCGTCTACCGATGAGGTCGGCGAACCACGTGCCGGCGCGCTGGCGAGGCGCGCCGCCGACCGGGCGCTGCGCCGGCTGCTGCGGCTGCCGCCCATCACCCACCGCTACGCGGTACGCCGCGGTGTGCGGATCCCGATGCGCGACGGCGTCGAGTTGCTGGCGGATCGCTACGTCCCCGATGTGGCCGGGCCGGCGGACTGCATCCTGCTGCGGGCGCCCTACGGCCGCGGATACCCGTTGCCGCTGTTCTTCGGGCAGGTCTTCGCGGCCCGCGGCTATCACGTCGTGGTGCAGAGCGTGCGCGGCACGTACGGCAGCGGCGGCGTGTTCGAACCGGCGGTCAACGAGGCGGCGGACGGCCAGGACACCGTCGCCTGGCTTCGCGACCAGCCGTGGTTCTCCGGACGCCTCGCGACCATCGGCATGTCCTATCTGGGGCTCACGCAGTGGGCGCTGCTGCAGGACCCGCCGGCCGAGCTGAAGGCCGCCGTCGTCCTCACCGGCCCACACGACTACAGCGCCGCGTGGGCCACCGGCACCTTCGCCGTCGACGACTTCCTTGGGTGGAGCAACGGGGTCGCCAACCACAACCAGGGCGATCCGCTCGTCCGCCGCCTTCGCGGGCTGGTGCCGCGCCGTGGCCACGCCGAGGAGCCGCCCGCCGGCCCGCCGCTGCCGCTGCGCGCATCGGGCCGCGCCGTGCTCGGTACCGGCGCGCAATGGTACGAGTCGTGGCTCGACCACTCCAACCGGGACGACCCCTATTGGGACGCACAGCGTTTCGGCGACGCGATGGACCGGGCCGACGTGCCGATCCTGTTGATCAACGGCTGGCAGGACGTCTTCCTCGACCAGACGCTGCAGCAGTACGCGCGGCTGGCCGACCGCGGTGTGGCGGTCGGGTTGACCATCGGACCCTGGACCCACGCGAGGATGCTGCGCATGGGAGCCAAGACGTTCCTCCCCGAGGCGCTGCAGTGGTTCGGCACCCATCTCGATGCCCGCAGCGCGGTGCCGCCGCGCCGGGATCCGGTGCGGCTCTTCGTCACCGGCCACGGCTGGGTGGGAACCTCGCACTGGCCACCCGCCATGCCCAGCCGCGTGCTGTATCTGCAGCCCGATCGCCGGCTGGCCGACGAGCCGCCGCCGGCGGACGCACCGCCGTCGTCGTTCACCTACGACCCCGGCGATCCGACGCCCACGGTCGGCGGCCGGCTGCTGTCGCCGGCGGGCGGCCAGCTCGACGACACCGCGCTGGCGAATCGCCACGACGTGCTCACGTTCACCGGTGCGCCGCTCACCGAGGACCTCTACGTGATCGGTTCTCCGCGTGTCGAATTGGTGCACTCGGCCGACAACCCGCACGTCGACGTCCTGGTCCGGGTGAGCAGCGTGGCCGCCGACGGCCGCTCGACCAACATCAGCGACGGCTACCGCCGGCTCGCGTCGCGTCCCGCCGGCCACATCGGGCACGTCACCGTCGAACTCGACGCGATCGCGCACCGGTTCAGCGCCGGCACCCGGCTCCGGGTGCTGATCGCCGGCGGCTCGTATCCGAGGTTCGCGCCGAATCCCGGTACCGGAGAGCCACTTTCGACCGCCGACCGGCTGGTCCCCGCGACCCACCGCATCCACCACGGCAGCGGCGGGGCGTGCCGGCTGGTGCTGCCCGCCGACCACCGCTTACCGCAGGCCCTCCGGCCCTGAGCGGGCCGCCCGGTTCAGGACGGCCCGCTCCGGGTGGTCAGCGCAGTCCGCCCGAGATGTTGTACTGCAGATCCTGCACGGTCGGGGTGGCGGTCACCGTGTAGGGCGAGTTCACCAGGGTGGTGGTCGTGCCGTTGCGCACCAGCGCCACGGTGACGTCGCCGACCTGCAGCGGGAAGGTGCAGGTGCTGCGACCGCTGCCCACCGAGCACGACGAGGTGACACCGCCGATGGTGGCGACCACCGTCGAGGGCTCGGTGGCGAAGACGACGACCTCCACGATGTCGACCGCCGCCGGCGTGCCGGGCCGGATGCTCATCTCGAGCGTCTCCGGATAGCTGGGATCGGCCGCCGCGGGCTGGCTGCGGTGGACGACGTACACCGCGTCGCGCACGACCGTCGGGTTGACGTCGTACTTGTACTTCGCGATCCAGTACGCCTGCATGTCCAGCATGTCGTAGCCGTGCTCCACCGACGGCGCCATGTTGGTCATCTCGGCGTAGTCGTTCCAGGTGAGCAGCATGGCCCACTCCGCGTCCTGGTTGATCGCCAGCGTCCAGGCGTTGGTGTTGGTCACCGAGGCCTGCGACTCCTCGTAGATCCCTTCGCGGGGCCGGTTGTCCTGGAAGGAGATCGGCTGCATCCACACCTTGCCCAGGGCGTGCGCCTCGTTGGCGTGGTCGACCTGCGTGCCGGGACCGGTCGCGTTGGGATCGGTGTACGCCGGGTTCCGGCCACCCCAGTCACTGAACCCGTAGCTGAAGGGCGCGAACGAGTCGATGTAGTTGGTGGCGTTGAGGAACGTCGGGACGAAGGCGACGTCGAGCCCGTAGGTGTCCCGCATGATGCCCAGCGTGTTGCTCCACCACGTCGCCGACTCGCGTTCGGCGAGGAACGCCCCGAGCACCGCCCGGCCGTCGCTGAGCCGCTGTGAACCGGGGGAGGCGAGGTAGGACGCCATCGCCGCCGCGAAATCGGCCTCCGTCATACCGCCCAGCGGACCCGACATGTCGGCCGTGATCTGGATCTGGAACCCGGGCGTGTTCTGTGCTGCCCGAAGCAGATTCCGGATCACCGTGTCCTGCGCGGCGGGCAGCACGATGTCCACCGCGAAGCCGTCGATACCGACGCTCCTGGCCTGGCCGACCTCGGTGAGGATGTCGACGTACCGCCAGTCCTCGCCGGTCACCGGATCCCGCGGCAGCGGCCGGTCCCGCAGCAGGCCGCCGTACGCCGCGTGCGCGCCGTTCTCGCCGTTCACCGACAGGTACTGCAGCGTGTAGTAGTCCTGGTTGGCCGGCAGGTTGTCGAACGACAGCGGGAACCACGGAACGTAGTGTGCGAACACCAGTTTGTCGGTCTGGCCCACCGGCATGTCGAAGGACAGGTACGGCGTCGACGTGGTGGCGCCGGCCGCCAGGATCGGAACGGTGACCGTCACGTAGGTGCCGGCCGATGCGTCGGCCACCCGGACCACGAAGGTGTCGGTGTCGGCTCCCGGGGTCTGCGCCGCCTGCTGGCGGGCGGCCGCCGTGGGCGTGTAGGTGTACACGCCGGTGGCTCCGTTGATGGCCAGCGTCCCGCCCGTCGGCGACGTGATCACCGTGTAGGACAACGCATCCCCGTCGGGGTCGGTGACGTTGAACGATCCGGTGACCGCGCCGGTGGTGGTGTTGGGTGCCCCCACGATCGGCGGCCCGTTCACGACGGGCGCGGTGTTGGCCGGCGTGCCCACGATCAGCCGGCGCAGGCTCGCGTCGGCGAAATCGGTGACGTAGACGGTGCGGCCATCGGCGCTCATGGCAATGGTGTGATACCCCGCCTCGGGCGCGCTGTCGATCTGCGTCGTGGTGATGACGGTGTTGGTGCGAGTTTCGATCACCGCGATCCGGTCGTCGCCGTTCGCGACGAGGACCGAACTGCCGTCCGGGCTCACCGTGACGCCCCACGGCGTCGCGCCGACGTTGGCCACCGTCCCCACCACCGTGTTGGTGGCGGTGTTGATCACCGACACGCTGTTGCTGCCGGCGTTGGTGACGTACGCGCGCGTGCCGTCGGGGCTGATGGCCACCCCGTAGGGATTGGCGCCCACCACGATCTCGGAGCCGACCACGGTGTTGGTGGCGGTGTCGATCACCGACACCGTGCCGCCGTTGAAGTTGGCGACGTAGACCCGGCTGCCGTTCGGCGTCACCGCCAGGCCACCGGGGGTGACGCCGACGGTGACGTTGGTGACCACGGTGTTGGTGGCGGTGTTGATCACCGCCACGGTGTTGTCGCCGGTTTGGCTGACGTACACCCGCGAGCCGTTGGGGCTCGCCGCGATGCCGTAGGACTGGCCGCCGCTCAGCGGAACCGTGGCGACGACGGCGTTGGTGGCGGTGTTGATCACCGACACGCCGCCGCCGCCCGACACGTAGACGCGGGTGCCGTCGGCGCTGGCCGCGACGCCCATCGGCGAGCCGGTGACGTTGATGGTCGCGATGACCGCGTTGGTGGCGGTGTTGACCACCGACACGGTGTTCGACGCCTGGTTCGCGACGTACGCCCGGCTGCCGGTGACCGCCACACCGAACGGGTTGGTGCCCACCGCGGTCGGCGCCTGGTTGGTCAGCTGCGCCGGGAGCACCGGCACGTTGACCGTCACCGTCATCGACGCGGTGCCGTCACTGACCCCAACGGTGAAGCTGTCGAAATCTGCCGCCGCCGTGTCGGCCGCCCGCACCCGCGCCGCGGTGGTCGGCGTGAAGGTGTAGTTGCCGTTGGTCACGCTGACCGTGCCGCCGGTGGGTGCCGTGGTCACCGTGTAGGTGAGCGGGTTGCCGTCGGGGTCGGTGACGTTGAGCGTGCCGGTGACGGCGCCGGTGGTGGCGTTCGGCGTGCCGACGGTGGGCGGCGCCGTGGCGACCGGCGCCTGATTGCCGGCGAGCGGCGAGATCGGCACGGTGACGGCGACGTTGAGCGACGCCTGGCCGTCGCTGACGGTGACCGTGAAGGTGTCGGTATCCGTACCCGGGGTTTGGGCGGCTTGCTGCCGCGCCGCGGCGGTGGGGGTGTAGGTGTAGTTGCCGTTGGCGACGGTCACGCTGCCACCGGCGGGGGCGCCGGTCACCGTGTAGGTGAGCGGGTTGCCGTCGGGGTCGGTGACGTTGAGCGTGCCGGTGACGACGCCGGTGGTCGCGTTGGGGGTGCCGACGGTGGGCGCGGCCGACGCCACGGGTGCGCGGTTGGCGGGCAGCACCGGCACGGTGACCGAGACGTTGACCGACGCCTGGCCGTCGCTGACGGTGACGGTGAAGGTGTCGGCGTCGGGTCCCGGTGTCTGCGCCGCGTTCTGGCGGGCGGTCGCCGACGGCGTGTAGGTGTAGTTGCCGCTGATGACGGTGACCGTGCCGCCCGACGGTTGGCCGCTGACGGCGTAGGTGAGCGGGTTGCCGTCGGGATCGGTGACGTTCAGCGAGCCGGTGACGACGCCGGTGGTCGCGTTGGGCGTGCCGACCGTGGGCGCGGCCGACGCCACGGGTGCGCGGTTGGCGGGCAGCACCGGCACGGTGACCGAGACGTTGACCGACGCCTGGCCGTCGCTGACGGTGACGGTGAAGGTGTCGGCGTCGGCTCCCGGGGTCTGCGCCGCGTTCTGGCGGGCGGTCGCCGACGGCGTGTAGGTGTAGTTGCCGCCGGCGACGCTCACCGTCCCGCCCGAGGGCGGACCGCTGACGGTGTAGGTGAGCGGATTGCCGTCGGGATCGGTGACGTTCAGCGAGCCGGTGACGACGCCGGTGGTCGCGTTGGGCGTGCCGACCGTGGGCGGGGCGGTCGCCGTGGGTGGCCGGTTGACGGTGAGCGGCGAGATCGGCACCGTCACGGTGACGTTGACCGAGGCCTGGCCGTCGCTGGCGGTGACCGTGAAGCTGTCGGTGTCGACGCCCGGTGTCTGCGCCGCGTTCTGGCGGGCGGTCGTCGTCGGCGTGTAGGTGTAGGTGCCGTTGCTCACCGTCACGCCTCCGCCGGTGGGGCTGCCCGTGACGGTGTAGGACAGCGAGTCCCCGTCGGGGTCGGTGACGCCCAGCGAGCCGGTGACCGCGCCCGTGGTGGCGTTCGGCGTCCCGACGGTGGGCGCGCCACCGGCCACCGGGGCCGTGTTGCCCCGCACCAGCGTCACGGTGCGCACCGCGCGGTCGGCGAAGTCGGTCACGTAGATGGTGCGCCCGTCGGGTCCCAGCGCGATGGTGTGGTAGTTGGACTCCGGTGCGCTGTCGATCTGCAGGGTGGTGACGATGGTGTTGGTACGGCTGTCGAGCACGGCGACCCGGTCGTCGGAGTTGCCGACGTAGACGGTGCTGCCGTCACCGCTGATCGCCAGCCCCCAAGGCGTCAACCCCACGTTGGCGACCGTTGCCACCACGGCGCTGGTGGCGGTGTTGATCACCGACACGCTGTTGCTGCCGGCGTTGGTGACGTAGACGCGGGTGCCGTCGGGGGTGACGGCGACACCGTAGGGGTTGGCGCCGACGGCGATCGCGGAGCCGACCACGGTGTTCGTGGCGGTGTTGATCACCGAGACGGTGTTGGCGTTGAAGTTGGCGACGTAGACCCGGGTGCCGTCGGGACTGACGGCCAGGCCGCCCGGGGTGGCGCCGACGGTGATGTTGGCGACCACCGCGTTGGTGGCGGTGTTGATGACGACGACGCGGTTGTTGCCGGTCTGGGTGACGTAGACGCGGGTTCCGCTGGGGTTGACCGCGATCCCGTAGGACTGGCCGCCACCGGTGGTGATGTTGCTGACGACGGTGTTGGTGGCGGTGTTGATCACCGACACGGTGTTGTTGCCGGCGACGTACACCCGGGAGCCGTCGGCGCTGGCCGCGACGCCCATCGGCGACGAGCCGACGTTGATGGTCGCCACGACGGCGTTGGTCGAGGTGTTGATGACCGAGACGCTGTCATTGCCCTGGTTCGCGACGTAGGCCCGGCTGCCGGCGACCGCCACGCCGAACGGGTTGGTGCCCACGGTGGTCGACGACTGATTGGTCAGCTGCGCCGGCAGCACCGGCACGCTGACGGTGACCGCGGTCGACGCGGTGCCGTCGCTCACGCTCACGGTGAAGCTGTCGGGATCGGCCGACGGGGTCGCGGCCGCCCGCAGCCGGGCCGCCGTCGTCGGTGTGTAGGTGAAGGTGCCCGCCGAGTTGACGGCGACGGTGCCCGCTTGCGGCGCGGTGCTCACCGTGTAGGTCAACGGACTGCCGTCGGGATCCTTCACATTCAACGACCCCGACACCACGCCGGTGGTCGCGTTCGGCGTGCCCACTGACGGCGGAGCGGTGGCCGTCGGCGCGGCGTTCGCCACCGCGGCCGTGGTCACCGCGGCCGCCGCGAAGGTGGTCGGCGCCGAGGTGGTTGCTGCCAGGGCTGACCTCGAGACGGTCGACGTCGACCCAGCGGTCAGCGAGGCCGACGTCGCCTCGGCGGTCAGCGAGGCCGACGTCGAGACCGTCGAACTCGCGGGCGCGACGACCTGGTTCGAGCCGAACTGCCGGCGCGTCCATGCCAGCAGCGCCCACAGGGCCGGCGACGCGGCGGGCGCATCCGGTGTCCCGTTGAGCAACGGGTTGAGCACGCTGCCCACGACGTTGTTGACCACGGCGGAGATCGTTGCGAGCGGCAGGGACGCCTCGGCGTTGATGCCGGTGCGCGAAACCTGCTGTGCGACGGTGGTGCTCCGACCGGTGGCCGGAATCGTCTCCACCACCGACGGGGCGTCGACGGCCACGGTGCCGTTACTGGCAGCGACCGCCGATGTCGGCGCGGCAGCCGGTCGTTCGATCTTGTCGGCGTTGGCGTTGGTGGGGGCGGCGGCGGCGGCGGTGGCGTCCGGTCGGTTGCCGACGCCCCGGGCGTTCGAATGCCGGTCTGCTGTCGCGGTCCGCTGGTTGGTGTCGCGGCCGGTGGACGTCGCCGGCGGCGTGCCGGTGCTGCTCGGGGCGCCGGACGTGACGGATCCGGGGTTGCCTCCGGCCGCGTTCGCGTCCCCGGCGATCACCACGGGTGTCGGGCGATCGACGGGCTTGGGCGTCGCGGATTCGTGCTCGTGCTGCTCGGCTGCCTTCTCGAGCGCGGTGCCGTAGTGCTCGTCCGCCGTCTGCTGCGCATCGGTCTTCGTCGCCGCGGTGGTGCCCGCGGCGGTGGCGGTCTGGCCGGACGTGTCCGCCGCCGCTGCCGTTGATGACGTCGTTGATGACGTGCCCGACGCGGTGGCGGAACTCGACGGGGATTTCTCGGCCGATTCCTTGGCCGCCCCCGCAGCGGACGATGCGCCCGCCGACGAAGCGCCCGCCGCCGACCCGCCCGCCACCGAGGCGGACTCAGCGGGTTTCGACGCCGACCCGGCCGTGGAAGCGGACGCGCCCGTCGTGTCGGCAAACGCTTGACCGGGGGTGGCGGCGACCGCGAAGCCAACCCCCAGAGCAACAGCCAGCGGGCCGACACGTCCGATGAAACTCGAAGTTCTCACGAGGTTCCTTTCTGGGGTCGTTCGGCGGAGGCAAAGCGAAACCGCAGGTGTATCCGCAGGCAGGACAACTGTTCACCCAGCCGGCGCGAGCGTGCTCCGGTCCTCGTGCAAGAACCGACCCACGCGTAAATAATGCACCAATTTGTTGCCCAGCGAAAACTTTTTGGGACGATTGCGGCGCGCGGATCGGAGCCCGTCAGCTAACGAATGATTGGTAACCTCATGATCGGTAAAGCTGGCAAATGCGGCAATTGCCGGGGCGGAGGCTGCGACGACGCGATTGCGCCCGATTTCGGAGCACTGGCTAAAGAACAGCAGGTCGGCTCGTCCGTCGTCGCCCAGCGCCGGCGCCGGACGCGCCCGTCGCCGTCAGCGGGCACATGGACCGGCATGGCGGGGCCGCAGACCCCCGCGAGGGTCTGCGGCTCAGCTCGCCGGCGGGTTAGCGGAGCCCGCCCGCCACGTGGTACTGCAGGTCCTGCACCTCGGGCGTCGCGGTCACCGAGTACGGCGACGTGACGGTCTGCACGAGTGCTCCGTCGCGTTCCAGGCCGACCACGATGTCGCCGAGTGCGAGGGGGAACGAGCAGACGCTGCGACCGGAACCGACCTGGCAGGAGGACACCTGGCCACCGGCATTCGCCCAGACCGTCGCCGGGTCGGTGGCGAAGACCACGACGTCGATCGTGTCGGTCGGCGCGGGAGTGCCGGGACGGAGCTGCATCGGCATCGATTCGACGTAACCGGACTCGGCAGCGGCGGGCTGGGAGCGATGCGAGACGTAGAGCGCGTCACGCACCACCGTTGGCGCCTCGCCGTACTTGAACTGCGAGATGTAGTAGGCCTGCAGGTCGAGCATCCGCCAACCGTGGTCCTCCGAGGGCGCCATCGCGGTCATCTCCGCGTAGTCGTTCCACGTGACCAGCTGGGCCCACTCCGCACCTTCGTTGATCGCGGCCTGCCATCCGTTGGTGTTGGTGACGGTGTTGCCGGATTCCTCGAAGACGCCCTCCCGCGGCCGGTTGTCCTGGAAGGCGATCGGCTGCATCCAGATCCGGCCGAGCTCGTGGGCGCGCCGCGCGAGGCCCGCGGACAGCAACGGGAAGTCGCTGGTGGGATCGGTCGTCTGCGGGTTGCGGCCGCCCCAGCTGCTGAAGCCGTAGCTGAAGGGCGCGAACGACTCCATGTTCGAATAGGCATCGAGGAACGTGGGCACGAACGCGACGTCGACGCCATAGGTGGTGCGCAGCGTCGTCAGGGCCGTGTTCCACCACGTCGGTGACAGGCGCTCGGCGTAGAACGCACCGAGGACGGGCCTTCCGTCGCCGAGTCGCTGTGAGCCGGGCGATTGCAGGTAGGGCGCGAACTCGTCCGCGAATTGCTCCGGTGTGTAGGAGGCGAGCGAACCGGACATGTCCGCGGTCGGCTGGATGGTGAAGTCCGTGGTCGCCGCCGCCGCCCGGTACAGCCGGTCGAGCGAGTCCGCTTGTGCGCCGGGCGACACGATGTCGACCGCGAAACCGTCGATGCCGACGCTCCTGGCCTGGTTGACCTCGGTGACGACGTCGACATACTGCCAGTTCGGATCGGCGATCGGCGCCCGAGCAAGCGGCCGGTCGCGCAGGTAGCCGCCGTAGGCGGCGTGGACCCCGCCCTCCCCCAACGGGTTCAGGTATTGGGTGGTGTAGTAGTCCTGCTCCGCCGGCAGGTTGTCGAGGGAGATCGGCAGCCACGGCACGTAGTGCGCGTAGACCTTCTGTTCGGTCGGGACACCGAGCGGCATGTCGAACGGAAGGTAGGGGGTCGACTCGGCGCTGGCGGCCATGGCCGCCATGTCGGCGCTCGGGGGACCCTCGGCAGTGGCCGCGGTGAGTGACGCGGTGGACATGGTCAGCGCGGCGGGCTGGTCAGCGATGAGCGCTGTCGGTTCCACCGCACCGACCGGCGGGGTCTCTTCGAGCGGGGCGATCGCTTCCGGCGCGGTGTCGGCGACCGCTTCGGTCGCGAGGGCATCGGCGGGCGGCGTCAGCGACACCTGCTCGGTCGACGGTGACTCGGACTGCCGGCGGACCCAGGCGAGCGTGGCCCATGCGAGCGGCGATTGCACCGGATCGCCACCGTCGGGATTGGTGTTGACGGCCAGGAAGTCGAGGGCACCGGCGAGCACGCGGACCGGTTCGACGATGGCTGGCGGGAGCGCCGCCTGGGCGGGTGCAACCGCGTCGGAGGGCAGTACCGGAGTCGGGTCGGTGATGCTGGCGGAGATGCCGGTGTCGGCCGGCGCTGCGACCGGACTGCCGGTCGCCGGCGTGGTCGGTCGTGTCGGTTCGTCGGCCGCGACGAGACGTGTCGGGTCGTCGAAAACCCGCCGTTCTGCGGACGTGTCACCGGCGTCCGCGGGTGCGACGCGGACGTGGGTGCCCGCACGATCGGGCGATGCGGGGCGAGGCGACCGGTCGGGACGGTTGTCAACCGGCTCGACGGGGGTGGCGCCTTTCGATGCGCGGTTCGACGGCGCCGTGAGCGGTGGGGCGGTGCTGCTCGGGGCGGTGGCAGTCGGGGCGGTGGCGGTTTGACTGGCGGTCGCAGAAGTGCTGAGGTCTGCCGCTGCGGCGGTGTCGTCGGTGTCGGCGGCCGGCTCGGTGTCGTCGTCCGAGGCGTCGATCCGCGACGGCCGGACCGCCACCTTCCCTGTCGGGCCTGCGGTGCCGGCCCGCTGTGCCGAGGAGGCAGCCGCGGTGGCGGAACCGTTATTCGACGACGACGACGATGAAGTCGCGGCGCCCGTGCCCGACGAACCGCCGGATGCGGCGCCCGTGCCCGACGGACCCGTGCCCGACGAACCCGGGGACGACGCGCCCGGGGACGATGAACCGGGAGACGACGAGGCGCCGGTGGCGTCGTTGTGCGCCGGGTCGGCCGACGCCACACCAGGCGTCGCGGCGACAGCGATCCACACGGCGACGGCCGGTACTGCCGAACGCACAATCTTGGTGGTCAATTCCACGGCGGACCGCCCCCTTCGACTCCCGCGGCAGCCACGCGCTCTCCGCGTCGCCGCGCTCGTGAAACGTCTTCGGGTCCGGTTGCCAGCGGATTGTTGGTGTTTCGCGTCACACCGCTACAGCTACCCCGCTGCGTTCCGCAGGAAACAGCAACAACAACGGATCTACGTTTGCCGACGTCGTATGCGTTGCTTCGGGCCTGACCGGTAAACCCCACCGAGAACGGGAGCGGATAGGTTCTGAACTGGCCCGATAGCCACGGATGGCCCGCTAATCGTCACGCTGGTCCGCTGTCTCTGGGCGGAGTTCGGAGTCCGCAACGTTTGCTCAGGCGACGCGGCAGTACCGAAATTGCAGCAAACCGGCGGCGCCTCGGCTAATCACAGAGTTACTGACTGAAGCGTACAAGTGTTCGCTGTGCGGGCGATCGCCGAGCGCGCCGCGGTAGGCGCGCAGCGCCCCCTCGAAACAGGCCGGCCGACAGACCCCCGACGACAAACCGCCGGTGCATGAAGCACCGGCGGTCGAAGGACGATGGCGGAGTGCGCCTCTCGGCGAGTGGTCGCTCGAAGCGACTGTTCTCAAGTTGCGGCCCGGGGCAGCTGCCGCCACCGTCGCTCCGTCCAACCGTCGACGGGGCCGTTTCATTCCCGTCCGGTGACCACCGTCAACCGATTACGCAACGGCGCAAACGTCGATGGCGCCATGTGATGCTTGCCATAATCCTTGAACCGGACATTAAGAGAATGAAGAGGAAAGCACGCGCGGGCACGCGCCCCGGCCGCCGGCCACGCCGAAGGAGCTGGTCAACCGGCCCTTCGCGCTGTCGTCGCCGCCGGGCGCGCGCACCGGTACCTAAAAATTCGCTGTGCTTTTCTGCACGCGTCGACAATCGAGCTGCGCTTTTCGTAAACCGCCGTCGGGGGTAGCTCTACACTCGTTGGTAATGAGCCGCATTCGCGGCGCGCAATTCGATGCAAGCGAGCCGGGTGAGCTGCTGCCCCGGGAAGGATGTCGACGACGATGGCGAAGATGACGCAGGCGATGGAGAGCAACGGCACGGGCGGACTCGCGTTGGCCGAACCGACGACCGCCCAGCAGCCGCCGACCCCACCGGTGGCATCGGTGCCCGTATCGCAGCCCGTCACGCCGCGGATCCGCCGCATCTACGAGCAGCGTCCGCAGGCGTTCGGGCGCCGGACGCCAGACCCCGCCGAGGCGCCGGCGTTCTCATTGCTGGCGGAGGTCGCGGTGGGACACGGTCCGATCGGCGGCATCGCGGTCGACTCCGACAGCCGGGTGGTCGTGGCCAACAGTGCTTACGCCAGCGTGTCCGTCGTCGACCCCGCCACCGCGGCCGTGGACGCCACCTTGACCGGAATGGTCGAGCCCTACGCGCTGGCGGCGGACCGCGGGCGGGCGTTCGTCGGCGCGGTCTCGGCGGCCTACGACGCGGTGGCCGTCATGGACACCGTCACCGGTGACCTGACCACCGCCCACCCCGTCGCGCTGTCCGTGCGTGCCATCGCGGTAAGCCCCGACGGCAAGCGGCTCTTCCTCGGCCGCAGCGGTGCGCAGGGTTCCGACGTCGCGGTGATGGACGCCGCCACCGGCACGCTCTCGGCGGTCTCGCTGCCCCCGGCGGTGCTGACCGTCGACCATCTGGCGCTCGGCCCCGAGGGCCGCCTGCTGTACGTGGCGGTGAGCCATCCGCTGGGCGGCGACCTCGTGGTGATCGACACCACCACGCTGCAGGTCGTGGGCGGCATGCGCATGGATGTCCTCCGCGGACTGTCGGTCTCGGCCGACGGCCGCACGATCTTCGCCGCCACCTATGACGCGGTGCACGGCGGCTCGCTGATGCGGATCGACGCCGCCGGCCTGGCCGTGCGCAGCGTGTCGGTGCTCGCCGGGCCGGTCACCGAGGTCACCATGTCCCGCGACGGCCGTCGCGGCTATGTCGTCAGCGACCAGGTCGTCGCGGTCGTGTGCACCACCACCGGCGAGCGCCTGGCCACCCTCGAGGTGTCCGGCACACCGTCCTGCGTCATCGAGAGCCGCGACGGGAACCAGCTCTTCGTCGCCGACTACGACGGCGGGCTGAGCATCTTCGCCGTGGCCTCGGCGGCCGCGCGGACCCGTGCCGACGTGGTCGATGCCGACGCCACCGCGTCGGTCTGACGCCGGTCAGGCGGTCAGCGACAGGAACGCCGCCACGGTGAAGCCGAGGACCGCCGCCAGCCCCGTCGCCCGGCCGCCCTTCTCGCGCGCCTCGGGCACCATCTCTCCGACGAGCATCACCAACAATGCGCCCGCGGCGAACCCGTCGATGCCCCCGCGCAGCTGCTGCCCGGCGAAGTGCTGACATGCGTACCCGGCCACAGTCGCGAGCGTGCACAGCGCGGTCACCGCGCACCAGCCGGCGACGATGCGACGAGGCGTGTGCCCGGCGCCGCGCATGTCCGCCGCGGAGCCGATGCCCTCGGGCAGGTTCGAGACGAAGATCGCGATCAGCAGCGCAACGCTGACGCCTTGACCGGAGGCGATGCCGATGCCCAGCACCGCCTGTTCGGGGATGCCGTCGAGCAGCGCGCCCAGTTCCAGCGGCAGGCCCGCCGCCGCGGACGGGGAGCGACCGCCCACCCGGTCGACCGCCAAGTCGGCCAACCAGAAGCTGACCGCCCCGACGGCGATACCGATGGCGACCGGTCCCGGGCCGCCGACGTCGAAGCCCTCGGCCGCGAGCTCGAAGGAGATGCTCGCCACCAGCGCGCCGGCGCCGAACCCGAGTACCAGGCCGACCGGGCGGGGGTTCCAGCTGCGCAGCACGCCGGCCACCGCACCCAGCAGCAGCGAGGACGCAGCGACGAAACCCCAGAGCAGTGCGGCCGGCACGCCGGGGGAGATAGCCGCTGCGCTCAGGACGCAAACGGCGAGCGCAGCAGGTAACGGCTCGTCGGGATGGTGTCGATGTTGTCGTTCGCGCCGAAGCGGGCCGTGCTCGCCACCATCCGCTCGAGGCGGCGGCTCAGGTCGGCGTCGTCGGCGGCGCCGAAGAACGCGTGCAGATCGGAGACGGCCTGGTGAGGGAACAGTTCTTCGACGATCCCGTCGATCGGCGGCGCGTCCGCGGTGAGCGGCCGCACCACGGCATTCTGGGTGTAGCCGAAGGTCGCCTGCGTCTCGATGGCCACCGGCGTGTGGTCGAGGTGCCACCGCGCGCGCCATGTCTGGTCGTCGAGGTCGACGGGCCGGCGCAGCAGCGCGATGTTGGCCAGGCCGTCGGTGCGGGTCCCGGCGTCGGTGGCCGGCGGGGGCAGCGGCGCGGACTCGGTGACGAGATAGCCGTCGACGGCCCGCGCGACGGACCGCAGCACCTCGACCGCCCCGGCCACCTGCGGGCCGTAGTGCTGCTGCGTCCAGATGCCGATGACGGCCTGCACCGGCGGGTCGAGCGTGGTCATCGCGATCACGGCGTCCCGCACCGCGCCGTCGCGCACGTTGACGGCGAGGCCGGCGACCCCCAGCGCCAGGATGTCGGCAGCCACCGTCGTGCGCACCGCGTCGCACCACGCGTCGTCTCGGGGGGTGTCCCGCACCAGCAGGATGACCTTCTCCACGTCGTCGTCCTTCACGTCATGTGCCGCCGATTATCGGCGCCGACTTCGCGCGTCGGGTCAAGATGGACGACAACGCGACTCGAGGACGAAAGGGCGAATGCCGATGGACAGCACCATGCAGGATTTCCCGCTGACGGTGACCGCGATCCTGCGGCACGCGGTCGCGGTGCACGCCGAGCAGACCGTAACCACCGCCACCGACGACGGCTTCCGCGAGATCGACTACGCCACGCTGGGCCGCCGCGCCGCGCAGCTCGCGCACGGGCTGCGGAAGGTCGGCGTGACCGGTGACGAGCGCGTCGCGACCTTCATGTGGAACAACCAGGAGCACCTGGAGGCGTACTTCGCGGTGCCGGCGATGGGGGCGGTGCTGCACACGCTGAACATCCGGCTGCCCGCAAACCAGCTCACCTACATCGCCGAGCAGGCCGACGATCGGGTGGTGCTCGTCGACTCGTCCCTGGTGGGAGTGTTGGCGCCCGTGCTGCCGTCGCTGTCCACGATCGAGACGGTGGTGCTCGTCGGTCCCGGGGGCCCGGACGCCGTGGCGGCGCTCGCGGAGTCGGGGAAGACGGTGGTGCATTACGAGGACCTGCTGGCCGACGAGCCGGAGGAGTTCGACTGGCCCGAGCTCGACGAGCGCACGGCGGCCGCCATGTGCTACACCAGCGGCACGACGGGAAACCCGAAAGGCGTTGTCTACAGCCATCGTTCGACCTACCTGCATGCGATGGCGTCGTGTTCGGGCAACGGCACCACGGTGGTGGCGGGCGACCTGATGCTGCCGATCGTGCCGATGTTCCACGCGATGGCGTGGGGTCAGCCGTACGTCGCCCTGATGGCCGGGGCCAGCCTGCTGATGCCGGACCGCTTCCTGCAGGGGGACAAGCTGATCGACATGATCGAGGCGCGCCGGCCGACGCTGGCGGGCGCGGTCCCGACGATCTGGAACGACGTCCTGCAGCGGCTGGGCGCCGATCCGTCGCGGGACGTGTCGTCACTGCGGATGGTGCTGTGCGGTGGGTCGGCGGTGCCGCTGGCGATGATCCGCGAGTACCAGGAGACCTACGGCGTCCCCATCCGGCAGGGCTGGGGCATGACGGAGACGTCGCCGCTGGCGGCCGTCGCCTGGCCGCCGCCGCACGTCTCGGAGGACGAGCACTGGGTGATGCGCGCCAGCCAGGGCCGGCCGCTGTGCGGGGTCGAGGCCCGCATCGTCGACGACGCCGGCAAGGTACTGCCGAACGACGGAGAAGCGGTGGGGGAGTTGGAGGTTCGCGGGCCGTGGATCACCGCGTCGTACTACCACGCCGACGACCCGTCGAAGTTCTCCGACGGCTGGCTGCGCACCGGCGACGTCGGCCGCATCGACCGGCACGGCTTCATCACGCTGACCGACCGCGCCAAGGACGTCATCAAGTCCGGCGGCGAGTGGATCTCCTCGGTGGAACTGGAGCACCACATCATGGCCCATCCGGCGGTGTTGGAGGCCGCGGTGGTCGCGGTGCCCGACGCCCGGTGGGACGAGCGGCCGCTGGCGGCGGTGGTGCGCAAACCGGGTGAGGACGTCAGCGCCAAGGAGTTGCGGGAGTTCCTCGCCGACAGGGTGGTCCGCTGGTGGCTGCCCGAGCGGTGGACCTTCGTCGACGAGGTGCCGAAGACCACCGTGGGCAAATTCGACAAGAAGCTCATCCGCGCCCGCTACGCCGACGGCGCCTACGAGGTCGTCACCTGCCCCTGACGTCTGTTCTTCGACGCCGAAACCGACGAACGGGCGAGAAAGTGCGGGTGATTTCCGCCTTTTCGTCGGTCTCGGTGCGTAGGGCGGGAAGCATCCGGGCCGATCGGGTGTTTCAAGTCACCATGACGATTCGACTTGGACTCCAGATCCCGAACTTCTCCTACGGCACCGGCGTGCCCGAGATCTTCCCCACCGTCGTCGCGCAGGCGCAGGAGGCCGAGGCGGCGGGCTTCGACTCGGTCTTCCTGATGGACCACTTCTATCAACTGCCCGGGCTCGGAACCCCCGACCAGCCGATGCTGGAGGCCTACACCGCGCTCGGCGGGCTGGCGGCGGTGACCGAGAAAGTGCAGCTCGGCACGCTGGTCACCGGCAACACCTACCGCAACCCGACGCTGCTCGCGAAGGCCATCACGACGCTCGACGTCATCAGCGCCGGCCGCGCGATCCTCGGCATCGGCACCGGCTGGTATGAGCTGGAGCACGACTCACTGGGTTATGAGTTCGGCACCTTCACCGACCGGTTCAACAGGCTCGACGAGGCACTGCAGATCATCCTGCCGATGCTCGCCGGTGAACGGCCCACCTTCGAGGGCAGGTACTACCGCACGAAGGAGGCGATGGCCGAGCCGCGCTTCCGCGACCACATCCCGCTGCTGATCGGCGGCAGCGGCGAGAAGAAGACCATCCCGCTGGCGGCCCGCCACTTCGACCACCTCAACCTCATCGCCGGCTTCGACGAGCTGCCCCGCAAGGTGGAGGTGGTCAAGCAGCGCTGTGAGGAGATCGACCGCGATCCGGCCACGCTGGAGACCAGCGTGCTCGCGGTCGCGATCATCGACGAGAACGTCACCGAGGACACCGTTCCGGAGGAGTTCCGCCAGCAGGCCGTCTTCGGCAGCCCGGAGCGCATCGCCGACCAGATCAAGGCCAAGGTGCTCGACGCCGGCGTGAACGGTGTCATCCTGAGCCCGGTGACGAGCATCGACGGCTACCGGCCCGGCCGGATCACCGAGGTGGCAAGGCACCTGCGGCCGATGCTGGGGGTGTGAGCCCTCGGGGAGCCCTCACACCTCCATGCGGGCGCCGATGATGATCGTGCGGTCCCACGGCAGGTTGAAGTAGCCGGGCGCGTCGGCGGTGATGTAGGACGTCGCGACGAACAACCGCTTGCGCCACGCGGGCATGCTGGGCGCCGGACCGGGCGTCAGCTCCAGCTTCGACAGGAAGAACGACGCGCGGTCGACGTCGCACGGGCCTTCGGTCTGGATCGGGTCGAGGTGCCGGAGCGCCGCGGGCACGTCGGGTCGCTCCATGTAGCCGTAGTGGGCGGTGACGTAGACGATCCCGTCGTCGGAGTGGCCGAGGTCGTCGACGGACAACCGCTCGCTCTCCGGCATGCGCGGGACCGGCTCGGTCTGCAGCGCCAGGACGATCACGTGGGCGTGCAGCACATGGTTGTGTGCGACGTTGGCGCGCATCGCCAGCGGTGCGCTGCGATCGGCGCGGTTGAGGAACACCGCCGTCCCCCGGATCCGGTGGACCGGCGGATCGGCCGTCCGCAACTCGTCGACGAAATCGCGCAGCGACCCCTCGAGTTCGGCCCGCGCGAGCGTCACCAGCTCGCGTCCCCGCTGCCACGTCGTCATGACCGTGAAGGCGGCCAGCGCGATGAGCAGCGGGAGCCACGCGCCGTGCAGCAGCTTGGTGAGGTTGGCGGCGAGGAAGAGCAGGTCGACCGCCAGCAGCACGCCGCCGCCGCCGAGCACCAGCCACAGCGGCGCCCGCCACCGTTCGTGGGCGAAGTACAGGAACAGGATGGTGACGATGGTGATGGTGCCCGTCACCGCCATGCCAAACGCGTAGGCCAGCGCGCCCGAGCTGCGGAACGCGAACACCAGCGTCAGCACCGCCATCAGCAGCAGACCGTTGATGAACGGCACGTACACCTGACCGAACACCGACGCCGAGGTGTGCGCGATCCGCAGCCGCGGCAGGTAACCGAGGCGCGCGGCCTGCGACGCCACCGAGAACGCGCCGGTGATGACGGCTTGGGACGCGATGACCGTGGCGGCGGTGGCGAGCAGCACCATCGGCAGCCGCGCCCACTCCGGTGTCAGCAGGAAGAACGGCGCGTCGACGGCCTTGGGGTCGCCGATCAGCAGCGCGCCCTGCCCGAAATAGCTCAGCGTGCAGGCCGGCAGCACGACGCCGAGCCACCCGCGGGTGATGGCGCGCCGGCCGAAGTGGCCCATGTCGGCGTACAGCGCCTCGGCGCCCGTGACGGCGAGCACCACCGCGGCGAGGGCGAAGAACGCGACGTGGAAGTTGCCGACCAGGAAGCCGATGGCGTACGTCGGCGACAGCGCCTTGAGGATCTCGGGCCGGCCGGCGACGCCCGAGATGCCGCAGGCGCCGATGGCGACGAACCACGCCAGCATGACCGGCCCGAAGAACCGTCCGACCGCCGCGGTGCCGTGGCGCTGCACGCTGAACAGCACGACGATGATGACCGCGGTGATGGGCACCACCCACTCGTGCAGGCCCGGCGCGACGACCTTGACGCCCTCCACCGCCGACAGCACCGAGATCGCGGGAGTGATCATGCTGTCGCCGAAGAACAGCGAGGCGCCGAAGATCCCGAACGCGGCCAGCATGAGCGCGGTGCGCCGGCCGCGCTGCTGGCCGAAGCGCCGCAGCAGCGTGATGAGCGCCATGATGCCGCCCTCGCCGTTGTTGTCGGCGCGCATCACCAGCGAGATGTAGGTGAGCGTGACGATCAGCATCACCGACCAGAAGATCGTCGACACGATGCCGTAGACGTGGGTGTCGGTCAGCGGCACCGGGTGCGGGTCGGTGGGATCGAAGACCGTCTGGATGGTGTAGATCGGGCTGGTCCCGATGTCGCCGAACACGACGCCGAGCGCCGTGAGCACCACGGCGGGCCGCGCGGAGGGACGGTGCACGGGCGTCGCGTCCTCGGCGACGTCGGACAGCTGGTCGGCCATCGCTCGATCCTGCCGTCGAGATCGACGTTCTGCCGGAATTCACTCGCACTTCCGCGCCGAAATGTCGGTTTGGGCGGAGATGTGGATCACGGTTGGAAGCGGTAGCCCATGCCGGCCTCGGTGAGCAGATGGCGCGGCCGCGACGGGTCGTCTTCGAGTTTGCGGCGCAGCTGCGCCAGGTATACCCGCAGGTAGTGGGTCTCGGTGCCGTAGCCCGGCCCCCACACCTCCTTGAGCAGCTCTTCGCGGCCGACGAGCTTGCCGCGGTGGCGCACCAGCACCTCCAACATGCCCCACTCGGTGGGCGTCAGGTGCACGTCGGCGCCGGCGCGCGTCACCTTCTTCGCGGCGAGGTCGACGGTGAACGCGTCGGTGACCACCACGGGCTCGTCGGGATCGGCGGCGGAGGCCCGCCGGACCGCCGCACGCAGCCGGGCCAGGAGCTCGTCCATGCCGAAGGGTTTGGTGACGTAGTCGTCGGCGCCGGCGTCGAGCGCCTCGACCTTGTCGGCCGAATCGACCCGCGCCGACAGCACGATGACGGGCGCGTTCATCCAGCCGCGCAGGCCGCCGATCACCTCGATGCCGGACATGTCGGGCAGCCCCAGGTCGAGCACCACCACGTCGGGACGCTGCTCCGCGGCCGCCCGCAGCGCCGCCGCACCGTTCGCCGCGGTCACCACCTCGTACCCGCGCACCGACAGGTTGATCCGCAGCGCGCGCAGGATCTGCGGTTCGTCGTCGACGACGAGCACCTTCGTCACGCCGCCTCCGCGGCCAGCTCGACGACGACGGTCAGCCCGCCGCCCGGGGTGTCGGTGGCGCTGATGGAGCCGCCCATGGCCTCGACGAAGCCGCGGGCCACCGACAGGCCGAGCCCCACCCCGGTGCTGGTGTCGGTGTCGCCGAGCCGCTGGAACGGTTCGAACAGCCGGTCCTCGGCGCCGCGGGCGATTCCGCAGCCCTCGTCGGCGACGTGCAGCAGCACCCGGTTGCCCACCCGCCCGGCATAGACCCGGATCGGCGCGTCGGGCGCGTAGCGCACCGCGTTGTCGACGAGGTTGGCCAGCACCCGCTCCAAGAGCCCCGGATCGGCCCGCACCACGAGATCGTCGACCTCCACCTTCACCCGGTCGAGCCTGGTCGCGTGGCCCGGCATCCCGACGATGGCGCGGTTCACCGCCTCCTCGAGGTACACCGGCTGCAGCTGCGGCCGCACCGCGCCGGCGGCCAGGCGCGACGAATCGAGCAGGTTCCCGACGAGCGCCGTCAGCGCGTCGACCGACTCCTCCACGGTGGCCAACAGCTCGGCGGTGTCCTCGGGGGAGAAGCCGACGTCGTCGGCGCGCAGGCTCGACACGGCGGCCTTGGCGGCGGCCAGCGGGGTGCGCAGGTCGTGGCTGACCGCGGCCAGCAGCGAGCGGCGCAGTTCGTCGGCCTGCGCGATCGCCGCGGCCCGGCCCGCCTCCTCGGTGAGTTCGCGCTGGCGCACCAGGCCCGCGGCCTGCGTGGCGACGGCCGTCAGCACCCGGCGGTCCCGGGCGGCGAGTTTCCGGCCGGCGAGCAGCAGCCAGAACCCGTCGCGGTCGTCCTGCGACGCGACCTCGATCGCGGTGTCGGCGGCGTTGACGGTGGCGCAGGGCTCGTCGCCCACCCCGGCCACCACGCCCGCGCCGTCGCGCAGCAGGCTCACGGACCGCTGCCCGTAGGTCTCGCGGACCCGCCGCAGCAGCGTCTCGAGGTCCGCCCCGCGCAGCACCGAGCCGGCGAACAGCGTCAGCAGCTCGGCCTCCTGGCTGGCGCGGCGCGCCTCGCGGGTGCGGTTGGCGGCGCTGTCGACCAGCGCCGCGACCGCGACGGCCACCACCAGCAGCACGACGATGGTGAGCGCGCTGTCGGGATCGGAGATCGTGAAGCTGTGCCGCGGCTCGACCAGGAAATAGTTGAGCAGCAGCCCCGACAGCACCGCCGACAGCGCCGCGGGCGCCACGCCGCCGAGCAGCGCCACCAGCAGCACCCCGACGAAGAACAGCGCGCTCTCGCCACCGATGCCCAGGAACTCGTCGAGGGTTGTGACGGTGGCCGCGCACAACGCGGTCGGCACCGCCGCGCCGGCCAGCCAGGCCGCCGCGTGCCGCTGCCGCACGGTCACCGACGACCACGAGAACCCCCGGCCGACCTGGTCGTGCGTCACCAGGTGGACGTCGATCTTCCCCGACTGCGCCACCACCCGCGCCGGGATGCCCTCGTCGAAGATCCGCGCCCACCGCGAGCGGCGCGACGTCCCCACCACCAGCTGCGTGGCGTTGCGCTCGCGGGCGAAGTCGAGCAGCGCGGCGGCCACGTCGTCGCCGACCACCGTGTGCAGCGTCGCGCCCAGACTGGCCGCCAGCTCCCGCACGCGGCCCATCTGCGGCGCGGACACCCCCGTGAGCCCGTCGCCGCGCACCACGTGGACGATCAGCAGGTCCGCGCTGCTCTTCGATGCGATGCGCGAGGCGCGCCGCACCAACGTCTCGGACTCCGGGCCGCCGGTGACCGCCACGACGACGCGTTCCCGCGCCTCCCAGGTGGCCGTGATCTGGTTCTCCGCCCGGTATTTCGCCAGCGCGGCGTCGACCTGATCGGCCAGCCACAGCAGCGCCAGCTCGCGCAGCGCGGTCAGGTTGCCGCGCCGGAAATAGTTCGACAGTGCGGCGTCGATGCGGTCGGGCGCATACACGTTGCCGTGGGACAGCCTGCGCCGCAACGCCTCCGGGGTGATGTCGACCAGCTCGATCTGCGAGGCGCTGCGCACCACCGCGTCCGGCACCGTCTCCTGCTGCTCGATGCCGGTGATCTGCGCGACGACGTCGTTGAGGCTCTCCAGGTGCTGCACGTTGACGGTGGAGATGACGGTGATGCCGGCGGCGAGCAGCTCCTCGACGTCCTGCCAGCGCTTGGGATTCCGGCTGCCGGGCGTGTTGGTGTGGGCGAGCTCGTCGACCAGCACCACCTCCGGTCGGCGCGCCAACACGGCCGCCACGTCGAGTTCGGGAAACCGGGCGCCGCGGTGTTCCTGGTAGCGCGGCGGGATCACCTCGATGCCGTCGAGCAGCTCCGCCGTCTTCTTCCGGCCGTGCGTCTCGACCACCGCCGCGACGAGGTCGGTGCCACGTTCCAGCCGCCGGTGCGCTTCGCCGAGCATCGCGTAGGTCTTGCCGACACCCGGCGCGGCGCCCAGGTAGATCCGCAGCTCACCGCGCTTGCAGTGGTCGTCGGGGCGGCTCACGTGTCCATCATCCCCGCGGTCGGGCGCCCCGCACCGGGTACCGGCTGTCGAGGTCGAGGTTCAGCTCGACGACGTTGACGCGCGGTTCACCCAGGAACCCGAGATCCCGGCCGCTGTGGTGCGCGGCGACGAGCGCGCGCACCTGTTCGGCGGAGATCCCGCGCGCCCGGGCCACCCGGTCGACTTGCAGCGCGGCGTAGGCCGGGGAGATGTGCGGATCGAGTCCGCTGCCGCTGGCGGTCACCGCGTCGGCGGGCACCGCCGGCTCGGCGGGCGCGCCACCCCGGATCGGCACCAGCTCTCCGATGCGGTAGTCCGCGCCGGGCTCGGCGCATTCGACGCGCACCCCGCGGTAGACGTCGACGAACGGTGCCGTCCCGCACGGCTCGTTCACGCTGACCACCCGCACCGGGCGGGTCACGTGCCCGGCGGCGTCGCGCGGCCCGATCACCGACAGCACCGCGCCGACACCGCCGTCGGTGCAGAACGGCCGGCGCCCGTCGACGCCCTCCCGCTCGCCGATCGCCTTGCTGCGGGCACACACCGTCGTGAGCAGGCTGGTGCGGTCCGCGGTGTCGACGATGTCCTCCGGGCCGAGGTTCGAGGCGCCGCTGGCCAGCGGGTCGTAGCCGTCACCCGCGGCGGACGGCCGCGACTGGAAGTACTGCGGAAGCGCGTCGCCGGTGGCGTCGGTGAACGACTGCCCGACCAGGCTGCTGCCGACGAGCACGCCGTCTCGGTGGAGCACCGAGCCGTCGGCACGGTGACGCAGCCCGGGCAGCTGGGCGACCAGCCACACCGCCAGCGGATAGGCCACACCGAGGACGACGGTGAAGACCAGCAGCGCACGCAGCGCGGCGAGGTGTTGACGGATCATCAGGTTCACATCCCGGGCAGGAACTGGACGACGAGATCGATGAGCTTGATCCCGAGGAACGGGGCGACGATGCCGCCGAGGCCGTAGACGCACAGGTTGCGGCTCAGCAGCGTCGACGCGGCGCCCGGGGTGTAGCGCACCCCGCGCAGGGCCAGCGGGATCAACGCGACGATGACGACCGCGTTGAAGATCACCGCCGACAGGATCGCCGACTGCGGGCTGTGCAGCCGCATCACGTTCAGCACGTCCAGTCCCGGGTAGAGCGCCACGAACAGCGCCGGGATGATCGCGAAGTACTTGGCGATGTCGTTGGCGATCGAGAACGTCGTCAGCGCCCCGCGCGTGATGAGCAACTGCTTGCCGATCTCGACGATCTCGATGAGCTTCGTCGGGTCGGAGTCGAGGTCGACCATGTTGCCGGCCTCTTTGGCCGCCGACGTGCCGGTGTTCATCGCGACACCGACGTCGGCCTGCGCGAGCGCCGGGGCGTCGTTGGTGCCGTCGCCGGTCATCGCGACGAGCTTGCCGCCCGACTGCTCGCGGGCGATCAGCGCGAGCTTGTCCTCCGGGGTGGCCTCGGCCAGGAAGTCGTCGACACCGGCCTGCCCGGCGATCGCCCGGGCCGTCAGCGGGTTGTCGCCGGTGATCATCACGGTGCGGATGCCCATGCTGCGCAGCTGGTCGAAGCGTTCCCGCAGGCCCGACTTGACGACGTCGCGGAGCGCGATGACGCCGAGGATCGCCGCCGTGCCGTCGCGGACCTCGCCGACGGCCAGCGGGGTGCCGCCCCCGGCGGCGATTCCGTCGACGACCTCACCCAGTTGGCTGGGCACCGTTCCGCCGTGCGCACGCACCCAGTCGGCCACCGAGGCCGTCGCGCCCTTGCGGAGCCGGTGGCCGTCGACGTCGACACCCGACATGCGGGTGGCGGCGGTGAACTCGACCCACTGCGCGCCGGTCAGCTCACCCGGCGTGCGGGCGCGCAACCCGAAGTGGTCCTTGGCGAACACCACGATGGAGCGGCCCTCGGGTGTCTCGTCGGCCAGGCTGGCAAGCTGTGCGGCGTCGGCGAACCTCGGTGCCGGAACCCCGTCGAGCGGGATGAAGTCCGCGGCCTGCCGGTTGCCGAGCGTGATGGTGCCGGTCTTGTCGAGCAGCAGGACGTCGACGTCCCCCGCGGCCTCCACCGCACGCCCCGACATCGCAAGCACGTTGCGCTGCACCAGCCGGTCCATACCGGCGATACCGATGGCGGACAACAGCGCGCCGATCGTGGTGGGGATGAGGCACACCAGCAGCGCGATTGCCACGATGCCGGTGATGCCGTCGCCGGTCAGCGAAAGACTTTCGGGCACACCGGGATTGTCGGCTTTGGCGTAGATGGCCAGCGGCTGCAGGGTCGCCACCGCGAACAAGAAGATCAGCGTCAGCGCGGCCAGCAGGATGTTCAGCGCGATCTCATTCGGCGTCGGCTGCCGGTTGGCGCCCTCGACCAGCGCGATCATGCGGTCGATGAAGCTCATCCCCGGCTGCTGCGTGATCCGTACGACGATGCGGTCGCTCAACACGGTGGTGCCTCCGGTGACGGCCGAGCGGTCGCCGCCGGACTCGCGGATCACCGGGGCGGATTCGCCGGTGATCGCCGATTCGTCCACGGAGGCAATGCCTTCCACGACATCGCCGTCGCCGGGGATCACCTCGCCGGCCTCGACGACGACCATGTCGCCCCGGCGCAGCAGCGGTGCGGCCACCTGCTCCTCGGCACCCGACTCGGTCAGCCGCCGGGCCATGGTGTGCGCTCTGGTCTTCCGCAGCGTCTCGGCCTGCGCCTTGCCGCGGCCCTCCGCGACGGCCTCGGCGAGGTTGGCGAACACCACGGTCAGCCACAGCCAGCCGACGACGAACCAGGCGAACCAGCTCGGGTTCCACACGGTGCTCAATGTCGCCACCGCCGCCCCGATCTCGACGACGAACATCACCGGGTTGCGCCACAGCGTGCGGGGGTCGAGTTTGCGTACGGCGTCGGGCAGCGACCGCAACAGCGTCGCCGGATCAAGCAGCCCGCCCGCTACCCGCTGACGTGGCCGTCCGGCGCCGCCGCCCGTCCGGGCCTCGATGGTGGTGAGCGTCATGGTCAGTGGATTCCTTCGGCGAGGGGTCCCAGCGCGAGCATCGGGAGGAAGGTCAGCGCGACGAAGATCAGCGCAACGCCCGCGACCATGCCGACGAACTGCGGTCGGTGAGTGGGGAGGGTGCCGGCGGATTCCGGCGTCGTGCCCTGGCGGGCCAGCGAACCGGCCAGCGCGAGCACCAGGATGATCGGCAGGAACCGGCCGAACACCATCGCCAGCCCGAGCGCGGTGTTGTACCACTCGGTGTTGACGCCGATACCCGCAAAGGCGGAGCCGTTGTTGTTCGCTGCGGAGGTGAAGGCGTACAGCACTTCGCTGAGCCCGTGCGGTCCGGTGTTGAGCATGCCGGCGCGTTGACCGGGCAGCGCCATAGCGATCGCGGTGCCCGTCAGCACGATCAGCGGGGTGACGAGGAAATACGTTGCGGCCAGCTTGATCTCGCGCGGTGCGATCTTCTTGCCGAGGTATTCCGGGGTCCGGCCGACCATGAGACCGGCGACGAACACCGTGATGATCGCCAGGATCAGCATGCCGTAGAGACCGGAACCCACACCGCCGGGCGCGATCTCGCCCAGCTGCATGTTGACCATCGTGATCATGCCGCCGAGGCTGGTGTAGGAGTCGTGGAACGAGTTGACAGCGCCCGTCGACGTCAACGTGGTCAGGCCGGCGAACACCGCCGAGTTCGCGACCCCGAACCGCTGCTCGGTGCCCTCCGTCGCGGCGCCCACCGCGGTGGGCACCGTGCCGTGGGCGTGCAGCTGGACCAGCATCAACGCGGCGACGCTCGCGATCGCGATGACCCCCATCACGGCGACGATCGCGTAGCCCTGCGCGGGCTTGCCGACCATCCGGCCGAAGGTGCGCGGCATCGAGAAGGCGATCATCGTCATGAGCAGGAGCTGCAGCAGGTTGGTCCACGCGGCCGGATTGGAGTACGGGTGCGCGGAGTTCGCGTTGAAGAACCCGCCGCCGTTGGTGCCGAGCAGCTTGATGGCCTCCTGACCGGCCACCGGACCGCCGGTGAGTGCCTGTCGGCCACCCGCCACGGTGGTGGCCACCTGGTCGTGCAACGCGAAATTTTGGATCACGCCGCCGGCCACCAGCACCACGGCCGCGACGAACGCTATCGGCAACAGG
Source organism: Mycobacterium sp. MYCO198283 (assembly GCF_021213805.1). Taxonomy (GTDB): domain Bacteria; phylum Actinomycetota; class Actinomycetes; order Mycobacteriales; family Mycobacteriaceae; genus Mycobacterium. The sequence continues at coordinate 224,319 of NZ_JAJQJI010000001.1, read as the reverse complement.
ATGCGCAGCGTGCCGCGCACCAGGTCGACCCAGAAATTTCCGAGCTCGCCGGTGCGGGTGCGCGCCAAGCCCCGCACGAAGGCCACCGCGACCGCCATGCCCACCGCTGCCGACACGAAGTTCTGCACCGCCAGGCCGGCCATCTGCACTAGATGGCTCTGCGTCGACTCCCCGGAGTATGCCTGCCAATTGGTGTTGGTGACGAAGCTGATCGCGGTGTTCCAGGCGAGCGCCGGCGTCATCGGGGTGCCGGGGTCGTCGAGGTGTAACGGCAGCTTCTGCTGCACCAACTGCAGGGCGAACAGGAAGCCGACGCCGACCAGCGAGAACGCCAGCACGCTGCGGGCGTAGGAGGCCCAGGTCTGTTCGGCGGCCGGGTCGGCGCCGATCGCCCGGTAGATGGCGCGTTCCACCCGGGAGTGCTCGTCAGCGGTGTAGACGCGGAACATGTAGTCGCCCAGCGGCACATGCACGGCAACGAGGAGCGCCACCAGCACGACGAGCAGCACGACGCCCGCGGTAGCGGTGCTCACGAGAATTTCTCGGGAGACAGCAGCGCGGCGCCGATGTACACCGCGAGGAGCACGACCAGCCCGAGGCCGATCACATCCTCCGGAGTCACAGGCGTTCGACCGCCTGTGCGACGACACCGAGGACGGCGAAGACCGCCACCGTCAGCACCAGATACCCGAGCACGGACATGCCACTCCTTACGCATCGACGCCCCACCCGCCGGTGGGCCGGACCCGAAGCTAGGACCAGTCGAGAGCAGCGATCGGTGTCCTTGACGGTTTCTTGACGGCGGCGGTACGGACCTTGACGCAACGCTGACGCGGCGGGTCGCGGTAGATCGGGCTACGTACGGTTGACGGCGTAGGTCAGTTCAGCCCGGTGTGGAGGACACCAGAGATGGGCAGGCCACCGAAAACGACCCGTACACACCGATTCACAAGGCGGTCCTGGACAACGACTTGTCAACATTGAGCGTCGAACCGGCCTTGGGTGATTCTTTCCACGCGCCCGGCCCGGATGGCGTGACGCCGCTGCACTTCGCCGCTAATTATGGCCGCGTCGATATAGCAAAAGCCCTGTTGGACGAAGGAGTCGACTCAATCCGCTGGATGTTTGGGGGAACACTCCGCTGTCCTGTGCGATTTATCGCCGCCGCACGACATGCCCTGACGGATCGATGATTCGTCTGCTCTTGGACCATGGCGCCGATCCCCTCCGTGTGGAGGGCGATATCACACCGCACGAGCTGGCCAAGATGATCGCCGGCCTTCCAGAGGACCTGATCGGACTCCTCGAGCAACACGCGGGGGGCGGTAGGACGCTCACGTTCACGCAGCTACCGGAGTTTGTCGGGTGAACGGGGATATGGGTGCAGAAGTCCCAGCGGGCGTCGGAGGTGATTGCACCGTGACGCGGCAGCCTGACGGCACCCATCTACCCGCTCCGGTAGATACTGCACATCCTCGTTGAAGCGCAGTACCGTTGGCACCGAGCACCAACGAGGGGAAACCGATGGGTGAGACGATTCGGGCAGAGCCCGCCACGCTACAGGCGTCCGGGGCCAGAGTCGCCGATCACGCTGAGGAAGTACAGGCGGTCCACACAGCGGCGGATGGCCGCATCGAGGCGGCCATGAGAGGTTGGACCGGTTCGTCGTTGGCCGCGATGACGGCGAAGGCCGCCCGCTGGCAAGCAGCTACTACCGCGTTGTCACTGCAGCTGTCCGATCACGCAACCGCCTTGGCCGAAAGCGCTCAGGTCTACCGCGGGACCGAGACGCAAAACGCCCGGGCGGTTGCCGAGGTAGCGGCCCACCCTGCGCCGCCCTCCGTATCGAGCCTGTAGCGCCGTGCCGCTCACGATTGCGGACATCGAGCGCTGGGATCCGCTCGCGGTGCGCGAGGTGTTCCACGCCGCCACCGCCCGCGGTGCCACCGCCCTCGATGTCGCTGACGGACTAGGTCGGCTTCCTGCCTTTCAGACGTGGGGCGGTACCGCAGCCGATGCTGCCCGAGACGCAATTGGCCGTACCCGCGTTGACCTCGACGCCCACGGCAACGAAGCCTTGGCCGTCGCGAAAGCCGCAGACATCGCCGCGGCTGATATTGAGCGCATCAAGGACCAGTTGGAGCGGGTCAAGGAAGCGGCTCACAATGCCCACCTGAAGATCGATCCGCTGACCGGTCAGGTATTGCCCGGCCCCGGCTACGACGCGCGAAACCCCTTCAATGTGATGGCCGAAATCGAGCTGCAGGCAGCCGTCGATGGCCTGATTGCCGATGCCAATCGGGTGGACGCCGAACTTGCGACGGCGATCCAGATGGCCGACGGACAGATATCGATTCCGGCTACGCCGCCGGGCAATTCGCTCTCCGACCAACAGATCGGCGACATGGTCGCTGAGATGGTCGACGGCCAGGACCTTGACGGCTCTGAGGCGCAGCAACTCTCAGAACGATTGCGGGAGCAGTTCCAGCAAGCGTCGGCAGAAGGCCTGACGCCCGACCAGGCCTACGCCAAGGCCGAAGACTTCGCCTCGATGTACATGATGAACCTGCATCGGTCATATGTACGCAAGGCGACCAGGCTCGGCACATTCGCTGACGCCAAACGAACACCCGCGGGCGACCTCATCTCGCCTCAAGGTGCACTGATCCCAGCAGCCCGTGATCCGAACGGCGAGCTCACCTGGGTCGACCGGACTACCGGCCAGCGAGTACCGGCGGGCACGCCGGATGCGATGACGGTGCCTGAACGCGGCTCATACCATCTGGGCCACAAGTACGGCTACGAGAACTGGCGGGTGTTACGGCAGGCGGCCGAAGAGGGTTGGACCCAAGGCGAACTTAATGACTTCATGAACCGCCACGGTTTGTACGACGTCTCGAGCCCAGCGGATAACCTCAGCCACCGCTATGAGGACAGCTCGCCGTATGCACCTAATCCGGAGTGGACACCTGAGCGTCTGAGAAACGTGCTGCCGACGCCGGAGGCTGTGCCGGGCACGGCGGCGCCAGCGGGTGCCCCTCAGGCACCGGTCTCGTCCCAGGTGCCTACACCTTCGGCCGTCCCGTCACCCGGTGCAGCCAGTGCGCCGTTGGTGTCACCGCCACCGGATCTCACGCTGCCGCCACATCCGGCCATTTCCCTTCCGCCGTTCCTGCAGCCGGCGATCCCCCCGGGCTACGCCGCCGGTCAGGCACCAGTCGATCCGTCCCTGAACTGGCTGCCGATGGACACCGGCGGGGTCTCCGCGCCCGCGGCGCCGACGACTCCGGCTCCGGCGGCACCGTCGTCCGGTTTTTCGCTTCCGACGCCTGACATCAGCTTGCCGCCACCACCGACACCCGATCAAGCAGCGGCTGGCACGGCCGCCGTCGGTGGTGTCGCCCTGTTGCTGCTGATTGGGGCACTGTGTCTGGTGTGAAGCCGATTTCCGAACGTATTTGGACCCCTGCCAGGATGCCAAGATCGCTCGCGGAAATTATTGGTGAGCTGGTGAACGACTTGACCCAGATTTCGGCCGACGAGCTTCGAGACTGGTCGAGCGGCCTGCCACTGCCGCCCGGCTGGCAGAGCGGTCGAATCGAGGGCGCGAGCAGCGGGCAACCATCGCGAGTTGCGGTATGCGGACAGCGGCCAGACGGCGGCTGGTACGGCTGCGAGACCCTCAACGTTTACCGCTTCAGCGGACCCGCCCCGATCACGGCCACTATGACGCACACCGACTGCACCTTGCGCGACTTGGGCGCTGATAGCGTCGCCAACTACCGGCTCGGCTTGTCCGAGACCGAAGGTGTTGCGGCTGCACGCAGTAGCGGCTACTTCAGCGCGGCCGGACTGCGGTTCTGGGCCCAGTACAGCACTTACATCCGAGGCGAGCGCGCGCCGTTCGACGGGCTACTGATCTATCAGGCGCTAATCGTTGCGGCCGACCGCCGTGGGCAGCTTGGCGACGACATCGCCGAGCTTGGCGACGCCATGCACATCGAGTTTCTGGACCACCTCGCTACCGTCGACGACGTATGTCGGTCCCTGATGGCAGATTCGGAGGTGCTTCGCGATGGCTCGTAGCGGCAGGCCGCCAAAGATCGATCCGATGAAACCGATCCATAGGGCGGTTCTTCACAATGACGTAAATACCTTTGCCGTTGAGCTGGCGGCCGGGAACTACGTCAACGCGCCGGGTCCTGAAGGCATGACGCCGCTGCACATCGCCGCCGACTACGGCCGCGTCGAATTTGCGAAAGCGCTGCTGAATAAGGGGGTCGACATCGACCCCATCAATGTGTGGGGCAATACCCCGCTTTGGATGGCTGTCTACAACTACGACAAGACCGAGCCGCCCGGGGCCATCATCCGGCTGTTACTCGAACATGGTGCAGACCCTAATCGGGGTGAAGGTCGTCAACCGCCGCTCGAACTCGCCACAATGATCGCCGGCTTTCCCGAGGATCTGATCGAGCTGCTCGAGGAACACGCGCACCGATAGCGATACACGTCCGTGTCACGGGTGCGCCGCAGACGCGGACTGGCTCACAGTAGATGTTTGGGTGTCGCAGATCGCACAGGGCCTCGATTGCCTGTATCGGGTAATTCGAACGCATCATGGCACTCATGGAGACGTGTTCGACGTTCGCCGCGGCGCAGGAGGTGCGGCGGGTACGGCTCACGCATCACGTGCTCACGCTCGACGACGGACACCGCGTGGGCGTCTCGGTGGGCGGCGCGGGAGTACCGCTGGTGTTCCTGCACGGACTTGGCCTGAGCCGGCGGGCCTACCTGCGGCTGTTGAGCCGGGTGGCCGGCCAGGGATTCAAGGTCGTCGCGATCGACGCGCCCGGCCACGGCGACACCCACGACCTCCCGCGCCGCGGCCGCCAGTTCGCCGACCGCGTGAACCTGACGCTGCGGGCGCTCGACGCGCTGGGCGTCACCCGTGCGGTGTTCGCTGGGCACTCCATGGGCGGCCGCACCGTGATCCAGCTCGCCGCCGAGGCGCCCGAGCGGGTGCTGGCGGCCGTCGTCTTCGACGCGGCGGCCGGCGCGACGTTCGACGAGGACATCCCGAACGCACTGCGCTCGCCGTGGCGCGCCGCCAAGACCATCGGCGGCGCGCTGTACGACACCCGCAAGGATCCGGTGCGGCTCGAGCTGGCCGAGCGGATCGATTATCTGCGGATGATCGGTGCCGTCGGCCTGAAGAACCTGCTGCGGCCCGGTGGTCCCACCGGCGCGACCCTCGCCCTGGTGAACGCCGGTGACTCGCGGCCGTTCCTACGGGTGATCCGCGAGCACCAGATCCCGTTCTTCGTCATGCACGGCGAGAAGGACATCATCATCCCGTTGCAGAGCGCGAGAGAGATGGCCGAGGAGGCCGACGGCACCCTCTACTGCGTGCCCGGCGCCTACCACTCCTGGGTGATCGCGAACCCGCGCCAGGGTGCCGACTCCTTCCGGCAGCTCCTGGCCGGCGAACTGGGCACCGTGCTGCGCAACCTCGCGCGGTCGCTCGGCATTCGCGACCCCGGTGACACCGCCGCGTGGGAACACGCGCTCATCGAGCCCGACGCCCTGCTGCGCTCGCTCGACGACGGGCTCGACGAGGTGGGCACCGAACCGCCCGAATCCGTGCAGCTGGACGTGCTGCGGACGTCGACACGGCCGCAGCAGATCAAACGCGAGCCGTGGCACCGGCGCGCCTACCGCCGCCTCTCCGACCGCCGCGAGGTGCGCCGGGTGCGGACCGACGCCGAGTACACCGGCTGACTCGCTAGCGTAGCGGCCATGACAGACCTCGCGCTCGTGCTGGCCGGCGGCGGCATCGCCGGGATCGCCTGGGAGACGGGCTTTTTGGCCGGCGTTGCCGACGAGCGTCCGCAGACCGCCCGGCAGCTGCTCGACGCCGGTGTGCTGGTGGGCACCTCCGCCGGCGCGACGGTCGCCGCCCAGCTGGGCGGTGGGCTCTCCATCGCCGAACTCTTCGAACGTCAACTGGCCGAACCCGTCGACGAGCTGACTCCCGCGGTCGACATCGACGAGGTGATGCGGCTCTTCGAGGACGTCGCCGCCCGGGCCGGTGAGTCGCCGAAGCGCGACGTGCTGCGCATGATCGGCGAGCGGGCGCTCACGGCCGACACCGTCGGCGAAGAGGTGCGGCGTCAGGTGATCGCCCACCGGCTGCCGTCGCACGACTGGCCCCACCGCGACCTACGGCTCACCGCCGTCGACGCCCACACCGGCGACGTCGTCGTCTTCACCCGCGACAGCGGCGTCGGGCTCGTCGACGCCGTCGCCGCGAGCTGCGCCGTGCCGGCGGTGTGGCCGGCCGTCACGATCGGCGACCGCCGCTACCTCGACGGCGGCGTCGCCAGCACCGCCCACGTCGGCGTGGCCGCCGACTGCCGGACCGCGGTGCTGCTGGCCCCCACCGCGCCGCCCGGCCTGTCCCCGTTCGGCATCACCCTGGCCGACGAACTCGCCGCGCACCCGTCGGGACGGGCGTACGGGATCTTCGCCGACGAGGCAGCGCTGGCGGCGTTCGGCCGCAATCCGCTCGACCCCGCGTGCCGGGCGCCGTCGGCAGTGGCCGGCCGGGAGCAGGGCCGCCGTCAGGCCGCCGCGGTCGCCGAGTTCCTGGGCGGCTGAACCGGACTACTGCGTCGGCGCGCCCGGTAACGCCGTGCCCGCGCTCGCCGACTGCTCGTAGGCGTCCAGCGCCCGGGCGGCCAGCTCTTCGCCGATGTCGATCACCTCGGCGGCGCGGTGGAAGTCGAGGCTGCGGCAAGCCGTGCGCGGCACCTCGATCAGCAGGTCGGGCGGATAGGCGGCCAACGTGTGCCGGGCCAGCGCCGCCTGCGCGATGTCGATGGTGCGGTTCATCACCTCGAAGCTGGACAGCCTCGGCACCTCCGACTCGCGCGACGCCGTCGCCAGGGCGTTGTCGCTGTGGTCGCCCGCCTCGGCGTCGGCGCCGCCGGCGAACCGGGCCAGCATGCTGCGGGCGGCGGGCGTCTCCAGGATCGAGCGCGCCGCGGCGGTGTCGAGCAACGACGACGTGCTGCGCCACATCCGCGTCAGCCACTCCGCGCTGGGTCGGGGGTCGTCGGCGGGGCGGCGGGCGTGCGGATCCTCCCCCGACAGGCTGATCGCGATGGTCAAGTCCGCGTTCACGGCCGCGATCGGCGCCATCGGCAGCGGATCCAGGATGCCGCCGTCGGCGAGCAGCCGGCCGTCGAGCAAATGCGGTGTGATGACGCCGGGGATCGCGATCGAGGCGCGGATCGCCTCGTCGACCGGACCGCGCTGCAGCCAAACCGACTTCCCGGCGATCAGGTCGGTCGCCACCGCGGTGAACGGCAGCGGCAGCTGTTCGATGACGGCCTCCCCGAGGATGTCGCGCACCGCGTCGAGGATCTTGCCGGCGCGCAGCACGCCCGGCGAGGCGATCGACGGGTCCAGCAGTCGCAGCACCGCACGCTGGGTGAGCGAACTGGCCCAGGTGGCGTACTCGTCGAGTTTGCCCGCCGCGTGCAGGCCCCCCACCAGCGCGCCCATCGACGACCCGGACACGCCGACCACCTCGTACCCGCGGTCGCGCAGTTCGTTGATGACGCCGATGTGCGCGTAGCCGCGGGCGCCGCCGCTGCCGAGACACAGCGCGACGCGGCCCGCCGTCACGACCGGATCCGCTGCATGTCCCCGGGCCGCCAGTCGCCGTCGACCGCCGCCGGTTGCGGGCCGTAGACCCGCAGATAGGCAAACCAGCCGCGGCCGGGCACCGTCTGCACCCAACGGTCCGCAGGCCCCGTCGGCTCCGGCCCGAAATGCAGTGTCACCGAGCCGCTTCCGGCGTCACGCAGCTCGAACAGCGACCGCAGCGCCGCCCGGTCCTGCGGCGTCCGCACCTGCGAGCGGGTTGCGGCGTCGTAGGCCGTCACAGACCAGAACAGGTCGGCGGGCACCGGCAGCGGCACGGTCAGCTCGTAGGTGTGCCCGCCGTCGAGATAGTCGCCGTCGGCGTCGCGCACCGCGATCCAGTACAGCGAGCCGTCACCGGCGCGGCGCCCGAACATCGCCGGCGACGTGCCGACCGCCTGCGCGAACCAGCGGTCCCGCGCCTCCAAGTCCATGCCCGTGGCGGTGACGAAGTTGCCGTTGTCGGCCACCAGCCCTATCCACTCCCAGCGCCGGTCTCGCCAGGCCACGCGGTCGGGGCGCAGCGAGATGAACGCCGTGCTCAGCAGTTGCTCGCGGCCGGTCAGCGCGGCCTGGGTGAGGATCCGCGCGAGCCGGGTGTCCGGTTTGAACGGCCGGCCCTTGGCGACGCCCACCGCCGCGAGCAGCCCGTACATCGGCAGGTACTCGCCGACGACCGGTTCCGCGTCGAGCACGTCGTGCAACACCCGCCAGAACTCCAGGTCCGCCTCCCAGCGCAGACAGGAGCAGTCGATCTCCAGCTCGCTGGTGTCGACGAAGCGCACCGCCGGAACCTGGTGCAAGCCGTGGATGCTGATGGTCCGCAACGTCTCCAGCGCCCCGGTCAGGTCACCGCCGACCGGCATCGCCTGCGCGGCGAACAGCACCTTGTGCGTGGCAGCCTGCGCGACGTGGTGGCCGGCGGGCACCTGACCGACGTGCTCGGGCGGCAGGATCACGTACCGGCCGCCGCGCCCGCCGTCGGGTCCGGGGATACCGAGATCGGCGACCCAGCGGTGGTGGTGGTCGTTCACCACGCCGAGGAACGGCCCGGCCGGCACGTCGATCACCATCGGGCCGTCCGAGAGATCGAGCGCCGCATACCCGTACGGCGTGTCGGAGGTCAGCGTGAAACCGGTGTGGCGCGGACCGCAGGCCGCGATCCCCATGGCCTCGTTGTCGGCGATGCCGGCGGCCCGGTTGCCGGCGAAAACGCCCTCTAGCGACACGGTCGGATACCAGAAGCGGTACGCCGTCACCGCCCGCTGGAAGTCGGCGGCGTCGCGGGCGTGCTGCGCGGCCTCACGGCTGAGATATCCGGTGGTTCCGCCTCTAGCCATGTTTGCCAGTCTGCCGTGGCCGGATGCGCGAGGACACCCCTACCGGCGAAACGCCTCAGCAACCGCCCGCGGCGGCCGCCTGCGCCGCGACGATCACGGCCGACTGCTGGCCCGGGGTCAGCTGCGGCCACAGCGCGTTGAACGTGCCCGGCGACGGCGTCGTCGACCGCTGGACCTCGGCGAGATACGGCTCCACCTGCGCGGCGAGATCGCCGCCCCGCCCGGTCATCCAGTTCTTGGCCGCCAGGCACAGGTCGAAGTAGTCGTCCTCCGTCGACTCCGCCGGCACGTCGAGCGACGTGGTGACGCCGCCGGGCGAGATCCCGACCGCGCCGGTGCCGGGCGATTCCGGCGCCGGGGGAGCGGTGGTGGTCGAGGTGGCGGGCGGCGCGCTCGACGACGGCGTCGCCGGCTCGTCCGAGGAGCACCCCGCGAGCAGCGCGACGAGCGCCGCGGTGGCCGAGACGGCGCCGCAGATCCGGGTACGCATGCCGGTCAACCTAAGCCCGCACTCAGCGATGCGTGAAGTTCGCGGCGCGCTTGTCGACGAATGCGGCCATGCCCTCCGCGCGGTCGTCGGTCGCGAAGGACGAGTGGAAGAGCCGGCGCTCGTAGAGCAGCCCCTCGGCCAGCGAGCTCTCGAAGGCGCGGTTGACGGCCTCTTTCGCCATCGTGGCGGCCGGCAGCGACATCTGCGAGACGGTGCGCGCGACGGCCTTCGCCTCGTCGAGCAGATCAGCGGCCGCCACCACCCGGGCGACGAGCCCGCTGCGCTCGGCCTCGGCGGCGTCCATGGTGCGGCCGGTGAGGATCAGGTCCATGGCCTTGGCCTTGCCGATGGCGCGGGTGAGCCGCTGCGAGCCGCCCATGCCGGGCAGCGTGCCCAGCTTGATCTCCGGCTGGCCGAACTTCGCGGTGTCGGCGGCGATGAGGATGTCGCACATCATGGCCAGCTCGCAGCCGCCGCCCAGCGCGTAGCCGGCGACGGCCGCGATGGTGGGGGTGCGCACGGCCGCGAGCTTGGCCCACGGCGCGAAGAAGTCGCGGCCGTAGACGTCGGCGTACGACAGCTCGGACATCTCCTTGATGTCGGCGCCCGCGGCGAACGCCTTCTCGCCGGAGCCGGTGAGGATGATCGCGCCGATACCGCGGTCGTCGTCGAGTTCGGCTGCGGCGGTCGTGACTTCGGTCATCACCTGGCTGTTGAGCGCGTTGAGCGCCGTGGGCCGGTTGAGGGTGATGATGCCGACCCGGTCCTCGGTGTCGACCAGGATGGTCTCGTAGCTCACGGTGGTCCCCTAGTCCTCGAAGGTCAATTCGTCGTCGACGGGCGCGAAGTACGCCGCCACATCCTCGGCCGTGACGTCGTGCAGCGACGGCGGCGACCACGCCGGGTTGCGGTCCTTGTCCACCAGCTGCGCGCGGATGCCCTCGACCAGATCGTGGGAGCGCAGCGACGCCGAGGACACCCGGTACTCCTGCGCCAGCACCTCTTCCAGCGTGCCGAGCGAGGCGGCGCGGCGCACGGCCTCCAGCGTCACCGACAGCGCGATCGGGGAGCGTCCCGCGATCAGGTCGGCCGCGTCCGCTGCCGGCGCGGCGCCGTGGGCCCGCAGCGCCGCCACGATGTCGGCGACGGTGTCCCGGCCGAAGCAGTCGTCGATCCACGGCCGGTGCTCGACGAGCGGGCTGGGCGGCGGCTCGACGGCGTGCCGTTCGATCGCCGCATCCACGCCGTCGGCGACGATCGCGTCGGTGAAATCCGCCAGCCGGTCGTGCGGCACGAAGTGGTCGGCGAAGCCGAGCGCGATGGCGTCGGCCCCCGCGAAGGGCGCGCCGGTGAGCGCGGCATGCAGTCCGAGCCTGCCCGGCGCCCGCGACAGCAGGTAGGTGCCGCCGACGTCGGGGATGAAGCCGATGCCCACCTCCGGCATCGCGACCTTCGAGGTGTCGGTGACGACGCGGACGCTGCCGTGCGCGCCGACCCCCACGCCGCCGCCCATCACGATGCCGTCCATCAGCGAGACATAGGGCTTCGGGTAGCGGCCGATGTAGGCGTTGAGCAGGTACTCGTCGCGCCAGAACGCCCGCGCCTGCGCGCCGCCGGCCTTGGCGCTGTGATAGATCGCCACCACGTCACCGCCGGCGCAGAGCCCGCGCTCGCCGGCCCCGCGCAGCACCACCGCGCTGACCGCGGGATCGTCGGCCCAGCCCCGCAGCGCGGCGTGGATCGCGGTGACCATCGGATGCGTCAGCGAGTTGATGGCCTTCGGCCGGTTGAGGGTGATGACGCCGACGGAACCGTCGACCTCGGTCAGCACTTCCTCGGCCCCCACGCGGCGTCTCCCTCGCGTCGAATGCTTGCAGGTCCTACTTTCGCCGCTAGCAATGTAGAACGTCGAGCCCGCCGCTGGTGCGCCGGGTAAGGTCACGCACACCGACGACCGCCGGGAACTCATCGGCACGCGCCGGTCGTTGACGAAGTGTTCGTACCATTCGAGCAAACAAGCACAGGAGAGGATCCACGGTGCGCGAGTCAACCAATCCGGTATTCCGTTCACTGCCGAAGACGCAGGGCGGATACGCGACCTTCGGCACCGGCGCCGCCGGCTACGGTGCGCAGGCGGTCCACGCGGACCCCTACCCGACGCAGTACCCCCAAACCCGCCAGACCGGCGTATCCCGGCCGCTGACCATCGACGATGTCGTCACCAAGACCGGCACCACGCTGGCCGTCCTCACCGCCGCCGCCGTGGTGTCCTACGTGCTGGCCACCGTGAACCTCAACGCGGCGATGGGCCTGGCCATGATCGGTGCCATCGGCGGGCTGGTGCTGGTGCTCATCGCCACCTTCGGCCGCAAGCAGGACAACCCGGCGATCGTGCTCAGCTACGCCGCGCTGGAGGGCGTGTTCCTGGGGGCGGTGACGTACCTGTTCGCCAACGTCGTCTCCAACGGCGGCTACTCGATGATCGCCCAGGCGGTGGTCGGCACCCTCGGCGTCTTCTTCGGCATGCTCGTCGTCTACAAGACCGGCGCCATCCGCGTCACGCCGAAGTTCACCCGCATGCTCGTCGCCGGCCTGTTCGGCGTCATGGCCCTGATGCTCGTGAACATGCTGGCCGCCTGGATCGGTGGCGGCGACGGCCTGGGGCTGCGCAGCGGCGGCGCGCTCGCCATCGGCTTCTCGCTGCTGTGCATCGGCCTCGCGGCGTTCAGTTTCCTGATCGACTTCGACGCCGCCGACCAGATGATCCGCGCCGGCGCGCCCGAGAAGGCGGCCTGGGGCATCGCGCTCGGCCTGACCGTCACCCTGGTGTGGCTGTACCTGGAGATCCTGCGGCTGCTGAGCTACTTCAACGACAACTAGCGGTCTCCGCTTCGAGAAGCCCGGTACCCGTCGCGGTGCCGGGCTTTTTCGTTGCCGCGAGTCTGCGCACAGCGCGCGATTCATCCACAGATCGCGCGCTGGGCGCCATGTCAACGCGGCGCCTCGTCGGCAAGCGTTCGCAGGCTGCGGCCATGGAGCCATTCCTCGGCAGCGAGGCCTTGGCCGCGGGCCGGGTTCGCAAGCACCAGTTGCGAGCCAACTTCCGCGCCGTCTACCCGAACGTGTACGTGCCCGCTGACGCAGTGCTGACGCTCCGCCAGCGCGCCATGGCCGGGTGGCTGTGGTCGGGCCGACGTGGCGTCGTCGGCGGACTCACAGCGGCAGCGTTGCACGGCGCGCAGTGGGTCGACCCCGACGAACCGGTCGAGCTGATCCATGTCTGTGGCCGACCGCCGGTCGGCATTCGGATCCACGCCGCCGTCCTGCAGCCCGGTGAGACGGGCATTCATGCAGGGCTCCCGGTGACAACGCCACTACGCACCGCTTTCGACCTCGGTCGGCGCGGACGACTGGAAGAAGCTGTCGCCCGGCTCGACGCGTTGGCGCGCGCGACGAGCTTCGATGCGGCTGCTGTCCACGAGCTCGCGCAGCAGCATCGCCATAGCCGCGGCCTCCGCCACCTCGAAAGGGCGCTAACGCTCGTCGACGCGGGAGCGCAGTCGCCGCGCGAGACCCGGCTACGGCTGATGCTGACGAACGCCGGGCTGCCGCGACCGCAGACGCAGATCCCCGTGTGCACGCCGGGCGGCCAACTCTTCGCCTACCTCGACATGGGCTGGGAGAACTGGATGGTGGCCGTCGAATACGACGGTGATCAGCATCGGGTCGACCGCAGGCAATACGTCAAGGACATCCGTCGCCTCGAGACGCTGGCGCAACTCGGCTGGACGGTGGTCCGCGTCGTGGCCGAGGACCGACGGTCAGACGTCCTGCGGCGGGTACGCGCCGCGATCGAATCTCGGCAGGTGAGTTTGCAATGAGCGCATCGACTTTGCGCCCAGATCGCGGAATCGCGCGAGATCGCGATCTGTGTGCAAACTCAACGCACGAGAAACTGCTAGAGGCGCTCGATGATCATCGCCATGCCCTGGCCGCCGCCGACGCACATGGTCTCCAGCCCGAACTGCAAGTCATGGGTCTGCAGGTTGTTGATCAGCGTGGCGGTGATCCGCGCGCCGGTCATGCCGAACGGGTGACCGAGCGCGATGGCGCCGCCGGAGACGTTCAGCTTGTCCTCGTCCATGCCCAGCGCGCGGGCCGAGCCGAGCACCTGCACGGCGAACGCCTCGTTGATCTCGTAGAGATCGAGGTCGCCGATGCTCATGCCGGCGTTGGCGAGCGCCTTCTTCGACGCCTCGATGGGGCCCAGGCCCATGATCTCCGGCGACAGCCCGGACACGCCGGTGGACACGATGCGGGCCAGCGGCGTCAGCCCCAACTCCTTGGCCTTGGTGTCGGAGAGGATCACCACCGCCGCGGCGCCGTCGTTGAGCGGGCAGGCGTTGCCGGCGGTGACGGTGCCGTTGGGGCGGAACACCGGCTTGAGCTGGCTGATCTTCTCGTAGCTGGTGCCGGCCCGCGGGCCGTCGTCCTTCGAGACGACCGTGCCGTCGGGCAGCGTCACCGGCGTGATCTCGCGCTCGAAGAAGCCGTTGTTGATGGCCTGCTCAGCGCGGTTCTGGCTGCGCACGCCCCAATGGTCCTGGTCCTCGCGGCTGATGCCGGTGTGCAGCGCGACGTTCTCGGCGGTCTGGCCCATCGCGATGTAGACGTCCGGCAGCGCGCCGTCCTCGCGCGGATCGTGCCACTCGTCGGCGCCCGCGGCGGCCTGCTCGGAGCGCGACATCGCGTCGGCGAACAGCGGGTTCTTGGTGTCGGGCCAGCCGTCGGCGCTGCCCTTGGCGAACCGCGACACCGTCTCCACGCCCGCGGAGATGAACGCGTGGCCTTCGCCGGCCTTGATCGCGTGGAACGCCATCCGCGAGGTCTGCAGCGACGACGAGCAGTACCGGTTGACGGTGGTGCCGGGCAGGAAGTCGTATCCCAGCTGCACCGCGACGGCCCGGCCGATGTTGAAGCCGGACTCGCCCGCGGGCTGGCCGCAGCCCATGATCAGGTCGTCGATCTCGCGGGGATCGAGGGCCGGCACCTTGTCCAGCACGGCGCGCACCAGCTGCGCGGCGAGGTCGTCGGGGCGCATGTCCACCAGCGAGCCCTTGTTCGCCCGGCCGATCGGCGAGCGGGCGGTGGCGACGATGACGGCTTCGGGCATGGTGACTCCTCAGATGGCGCAGGTAGGCCCAAGCTAGCCTGCCTGGCCCAGCACCGGCGCGGGCACCCCGGTGGTCCGACGCCACAGCTTGGTGACGCCGCCGAGCTTCGCGAGCAGGGTGCTGACGTCGGCCGCACGGGTCTCCAGCGCCTCGTCCGGCGCGCCGTGCGCCGAGGTCTCGCCGAGCGCGTCGCAGAGCGCGGGCAGCAGCTGGCTGGCCGCCAGGCCGTAGCCGGCCGCCGAGGGGTGATACATGTCGTCGGAGAACAGCAGGTCGGGGGCCTTGTGGAACTCCGGTGCGAGCAGGTCGGCGAACGGCACCGGGACGCCGCCCTCGGCCCGCACGGCCGCCGCCTGCGCCCGGGCGAGCCGCAGGCCACGGCTGCGCGCGACCGTGCGCAGCGGCTGCGGGATGGCGGTGATGACCCCGAAGTCCGGACAGGTGCCGACGACCACCACGGCCCCGGCGGCGCGCAGCCGCCGCACCGCGGCGCCGAGCCGGCGGGCGGACTCGCGGACGGGGTTCAGGCGCGTGACGTCGTTGGCGCCGATCATGATCACCGCGGCGTCGGGCGGCGGTCCCGCCACGAACATGGCGTCGACCTGCCCGGACAGCCCGTAGGACGTGGCGCCGACGATCGCCTTGGTGGAGAGCCGGATCCGCTTACCGGACTGCTCGGCGAGCCCGCGGGCGATGATGACGCCCGGCACCTCGTCGGCGTCGCGGCAGCCGTACCCGGTGGCGGTCGAGTCGCCGAAGACCATCAGGTGCAGGTCGAACGGAACCTTGCGTTGCCAACGCTCGACGGGGCCGCCGCCGGGGGAGTACACGCCGTCGGCGCGCGGCGGCACGTCGTAGGCGGCGGGGATGACCCGGCGAGCCTGATCGGCCTGGCCGATGAGCACATTGCGCGCACCCAGCAACGCCGCCGCAGTGCCCGTCGACAGCAGGGCGCCGACGGCGGTGGCGGTGACGGTGGTCTGGTGCAGTCCGCGAATCCCCACGCCGTAAGTTTAGTTCTCCGTTCGCCGGATATTCCCGAGCGATTACGGCCGGGTCTCGGATGGAGGGCGAATGCACCGCTGTCGATTGTCGAACACGTAGCTGACTGTCAACCTGGATCCACCCGGAGCAGTGCGGCATGGTTCGCGCACCCAACCGGCACTACAACGGCGTAGGAGCGTTCCCATGACGACACCGAGGAAGGTATCCGGTGCCCCGCGCGGCTCCATCGGCGCGACGGCGGCGTTGCGGCGGCGGCGGTATTCGGTCAGCGACCACGCACCGGTCGAGATCGTCGAGGACGGCCCCAGCCTGGCCGGGCGGCTGACCGCGCTCGCCGCGACCCTCACCATCAAGCCGACCCTGGGGATCGGCAGCTACCTTCCGAACGTGCCGTGGCCGTGGGGCATGCTCGACATGGTCTGCAAACTCATCGGACCGGTGCCGGGCACCGTCCGGGCCACCATCGGCCTGCCGCACTGCAACGCCGCGCTGATCCGGGCGGCGGGTGTGCTTCCCGCCGACGGCCGGCGGCGGGTCGTGCTGTACCTCCATGGCGGCGCGTTCATCACCTGCGGCGTCAACACCCACGCCCGGCTGGTGACGGCGCTGTCGCGGTTCGCCGACACGCCGGTGCTGGTGCCCAACTACCGGATGCTGCCCAAGCACTCGGTGGGACAGGCGCTCGACGACTGTCACGACGCCTACCGCTGGCTGCGGCTGCGCGGCTACGAGCCCGACCAGATCGTGCTCGCCGGCGACTCGGCGGGCGGCTACCTGGGTCTCGCGCTCGCCGAACGGCTCAACGCCGAAGGCGAGCACCCGGCCGCGCTGGTGGCGATGTCACCGCTGATGCAGCTGGCCAAGGAGCCCAAGCACGCCCACCCGAACATGCGCACCGACGCCATGTTCCCGGCGCGGGCGTTCGACGCCTTCGTCGAGCTGATCGCGCAGGCGGCGGCCAAGCGCATCGTCGACGGCGCACCCGAGGACGTCTACGAGCCGCTCGACCACATCGAGCCGGGTCTGCCGCGGACGTTGATCCACGTGTCGGGCTCGGAGGTGCTGCTGCACGACGCGCGGCTCGCGGCCCGCCGGCTCGCCGCGGCGGGCGTGCCCGTCGAGGTCCGGGTGTGGCCGGGGCAGATGCACGTCTTCCAGATCGCCGCCCCGGCGGTGCCCGAGGCGAGGCGATCGCTGCGCCAGATCGGCGAGTACATCCGCGAAGCGACCGGGTAGCACCGCCGTCGCCGCCCCTGAGACGATGGGGGCATGCGGATCGCCCAGCACGTCAGCGAGCTCATCGGCAACACCCCGCTGGTGCGGCTCAACTCAGTGGTTCCCGAGGGCGCCGGCACGGTGGTCGCCAAGGTCGAGTACCTGAACCCGGGCGGCAGCTCGAAGGACCGCATCGCGGTCAAGATGATCGACGCCGCGGAAGCGGCCGGCCTGCTCAGGCCCGGCGGCACCATCGTCGAGCCGACGTCCGGCAACACCGGCGTGGGGCTGGCGCTGGTGGCGCAGCAACGCGGCTACCAGTGCGTGTTCGTCTGCCCGGACAAGGTCAGCGAGGACAAGCGCAACGTGCTGCGGGCCTACGGCGCCGAGGTGGTGGTGTGCCCGACGGCGGTGCCGCCCGATCATCCCGACAGCTACTACAGCGTCTCCAACCGGCTGACCGAGGAGATCGACGGCGCCTGGAAGCCGGACCAGTACTCGAACCCGCAGGGCCCGGCGAGCCACTACGAGACCACCGGCCCGGAGATCTGGGCGGACACCGACGGCAAGGTCACCCACTTCGTCGCGGGCGTCGGTACCGGCGGCACGATCACCGGCGCCGGCCGCTACCTCAAAGAGGTCTCCGGCGGAACGGTGCGAATCGTCGGCGCCGACCCGGAGGGCTCGGTGTACTCCGGGGGCAGTGGCCGGCCGTACCTGGTCGAGGGCGTCGGCGAGGATTTCTGGCCCAGCGCCTACGACCCCGACGTGCCCGACGAGATCATCGCCGTCTCGGACGCGGACTCGTTCGAGATGACGCGACGGCTGGCGCGCGAGGAGGCGTTGCTGGTCGGCGGCTCGTGCGGCATGGCGGTGGTCGCCGCGGTCGAGGTCGCCGAACGGGAGGGGCCGGACGCGCTGGTGGTGGTGCTGCTGCCCGACGGCGGCCGCGGCTACCTGTCGAAGATCTTCAACGACTCCTGGATGTCGTCCTACGGGTTCCTGCGCCACCGGCTCGACGGTTCGGTGCAGGAGCCGACGGTGGCCGACGTGCTGCGCAGCAAGTCGGGCGCGCTGCCGGACCTGGTGCACACCCATCCGTCGGAGACCATCCGCGACGCCATCACCATCCTGCGCGAGTACGGCGTCTCGCAGATGCCGGTGGTGGGGGCCGAGCCGCCGGTGATGGCCGGCGAGGTGGCGGGCAGCGTGTCCGAACGCGAGCTGGTGTCGGCGGTGTTCGAGGGCCGGGCGAAGCTCGCCGACGCCGTCGCCCAGCACATGAGCCCGCCGCTGCCGCTGATCGGTGGCGGCGAGCAGGTGAGCGCCGCGGCCAAGACGCTGCGCGAATGCGACGCGCTGATGGTGGTGGAGGACGGCAAGCCCGTGGGTGTTCTCACCCGCCACGACCTGTTGGGCTTTCTCTCCGAATCCCCGGGCGCGCCGGTGACACGTCGATGAGTTTCGACCGTCGTGCCGTGACCGCCCGCGATAAGTTGAGGCCGTTTCCGACGAAGTGACGACGGCCCGACGCCCGGAAGAGGAGCCATGACCGAACAACCGCCAGGCCCGCCCCCCGGCTACCCGCCGCCGCCCCCGGGCAGTTACCCCCCGCCGCCGCCGGGCAGTTACCCGCCGCCGCCGGGTAGCTACCCGCCGCCGCCCGGCGGATATCCGCCGCCGTACGGGGGCTACACCTCGCACGGTTACGGACCTCCGGGCGGCTATCCGCCACCGGGAGCATTCGACATCGGCGCCGGCTTCTCCTGGGCCTGGCACATGTTCCGCAAGCACGCGGCGCCGCTGATCCTCGTCCCGCTGCTGCTCGGCCTGGCGCTGGTCGCCTGCCAGTTCGTGCTGCAGCTGGTCGTGCGTGCCCTGTCCCCGGACACCCACACCACCTACGTCGAGACAGAGAACGGCCTGCAGGGCAGCTACATCACCGAACTGAGCCTCGCCGGTGGCGTCGTGCTCGTCCTCGGACTGGTCGCCATCTTCGTGGCGGCCGCGGCGGTGCAGTCGGCCTATCTGAACGGGTTGCTCGGGATCGCCGACGGCCGCGACGTGGCGTTCGGTTCCTTCCTGCGGCCCCGGCGGGTGGGCGCCGTCCTGGCGACGACCGTGCTGGTCGGCATCGCCTATCTGATCGGCTTCGTGCTGTGCATCGTGCCGGGGCTCGTGGTGGCGGTGTTCGCGCAGTTCACGGTTTTCGCGCTGCTGGACCGCGACCTGACGCCGGTCGATGCGATCAAGGCCAGCATCGACGTCGTCAAGAACAACCTCGGCAGCTCCATCGTGGTCTGGCTGCTCGCCGGGCTGGTGTCCGCGGCCGGCATCCTGCTCTGCGGCGTCGGTGTCCTGGTGACCGCGCCGCTGGCACAGCTGTTCGTCGTCTACGCCTACCGCACGCTCGGCCGCGGGCAGGTGGCACCCGCGACGCCGTGAGGGTCAGCGGAAGGCGCTGACCCCGGTGAGCGCCTCGCCCACCACCAGCTGGTGCACCTCGGAGGTGCCCTCGTAGGTGAGCACCGACTCGAGGTTGTTCGCGTGGCGCAGCACCGGATAGTCGAGCGTGATGCCGTTGGCGCCCAGCAGCGTCCGGCACTGCCGCGCGATCTCGAGCGCCTCGCGGACGTTGTTCAGCTTGCCGACGCTGACCTGGTGCGGCTGGATGCGGCCGCTGTCCTTGAGCCGTCCCAGGTGCAGCGCGAGCAGTTGCGCCTTCGCCAGCTCGACGGCCATGTCGGCGATCTTGGCCTGGGTGAGCTGGTAGCCGGCGAGCGGCTTGTCGAACACCTCGCGCGTGCCGACGTAGTCGAGCGCCGCCGTCAGGCAGTCGCGGGCGGCGCCCACCGCGCCGAACACGATGCCGAAGCGCGCCTCGGACAGACAGCTCAGCGGCGCCTTGAGACCCTGCGCGCCGGGTAGCCGCGCGTCGTCGGGCAGCCGGACGTCGTCGAGGGACAGCTCGCTGGTGACCGACGCCCGCAGCGACAGCTTGTGCGTCATCTCCCGCGCGGAGAAGCCGGGGGTGTCGGTCGGCACGACGAATCCCAGCACCGTGCCTCGCTTCCCGTCGCTGCGCTCGCCCGGAACTTCGTCGGCGCGGGCCCAGACCACCGCCACGTCGGCCACCGAGCCGTTGGTGATCCACATCTTCGCGCCGTTGAGGATCCAGTCGGACCCGTCGCGGCGCGCCGTCGTGCGCATGCCGCCCGGATTGGACCCGAAGTCCGGCTCGGTGAGCCCGAAGCAGCCGATGGTCTCGCCGGTCGCCATGCCGGGCAGCCACTGTTGCCGCTGCTCCTCGCTGCCGTGGTGGTGGATCGCGAACATCGCCAGCGAGCCCTGCACCGACACCAGGCTGCGCAGCCCGCTGTCGACGGCCTCGAGCTCCTGGCACACCAGCCCGTAGGCGGTGGCGGTCGACCCGCCGCAGCCGTAGCCCTGCAGGTGCATGCCCAGCAGACCGAGCTTCCCGAAGTCGGTCGCGAGCTCGCGCACCGGGATCTCACCGGACTCGAACCACTCGGCGACGTGCGGCCGCAGCCGCTGTTCGCCGAAGCGGCGGACGGTGGCCCGCAACTCCAGGTCCTCGGGCGCGAGCAGGTGGTCGGTGTCGAGCAGATCGTCGACGGACGCGGCGGGCATGGGTCATGTCTACCCTGCCGGGGCCCGCCGTAGGCTCGAGAACCATGAGCGAGCAGCGCAGCCGTACCGACGCCCATCGCTGGCAAGGCCTGGCCACGCGCGCCATCCACGCCGGCTACCGCCCGGATCCGGCGACCGGCGCCGTCAACACCCCGATCTATGCCAGTTCCACGTTCGCCCAGGACGGGGTCGGCGGCATGCGCGGCGGCTACGAGTACGCCCGCACCGGCAACCCCACCCGCACCGCGCTGGAGGAGTCGCTCGCCGTGGTCGAGGACGCCGACTACGGCCGGGCCTTCGGCTCCGGCATGGCCGCCACCGACT
Source organism: Mycobacterium sp. MYCO198283 (assembly GCF_021213805.1). GTDB lineage: Bacteria > Actinomycetota > Actinomycetes > Mycobacteriales > Mycobacteriaceae > Mycobacterium. The sequence goes on along the minus strand of NZ_JAJQJI010000001.1, from coordinate 203,410 downwards.
GCGCGCTGCGGGCGATGCTGCGGCCCGGCGACCACGTCGTCATCCCCAACGACGCCTACGGCGGCACGTTCCGGCTGATCGACAAGGTGTTCACGCAGTGGGGCATCAGCTACACGCCCGCCCCGCAGTCCGACCTCGACGCGGTGCGGAACGCGATGACCGACGCCACCAAGCTCATCTGGGTCGAGACGCCGACCAACCCGATCCTGACCGTCGCCGACATCGCGGCGATCGCCGAACTCGGCCACCGGCACTCGGCGAAGGTGCTCGTCGACAACACCTTCGCCTCGCCCGCGCTGCAGCAGCCGCTGACGCTGGGCGCCGACGTCGTCCTGCACTCGACGACCAAGTACATCGGCGGGCACTCCGACCTGGTCGGCGGGGCGCTGCTCACCCGCGACGAGGAGCTCGACGCGGCGTTCGCGTTCCTGCAGAACGGCGCCGGCGCCGTGCCGAGCCCATTCGACGCCTACCTGACGATCCGCGGCCTCAAGACCCTGGTGCTGCGCATGCAGCGGCACAGCGAGAACGCGGCCCGCATCGCCGAGTTCCTCGCCGAGCACCCGGCGGTCGGCACGGTGCTGTATCCGGGGCTGCCGCAGCACCCGAACCACGACGTCGCGGCGCGGCAGATGAGTGGCTTCGGCGGCATGATCTCGCTGCGGCTGGCGGGCGGTCCGGACGCGGCGCGCGAGCTGTGCGCCCGCACCGAGGTGTTCATCCTCGCCGAGTCGCTGGGCGGCGTGGAGTCGCTGATCGAGCACCCCGGCGCGATGACGCACGCGTCGACCGCCGGCTCCCTGCTCGAGGTGCCCGACGACCTGGTGCGGCTGTCGGTCGGCATCGAGGAGGTCGGCGACCTGATCGGCGACCTGGAGCAGGCGCTCGGCTGATTCAGACCAGCGCCGGGCGCACCGCCGACGCGGTGATCGCCAGGTTCATGTCCGCCAGCGGCGCGGCGTCGGAGCCGACCCAGTCGCCGCCGGCGATCTCGCTGGCGCGGTCGTGCACCCACCGCCAGCCGCGGTCGTTGAGGCTCAGCAGCGCGCCGAGCCCGTCGACCGCGTGCAGCAGCGAGATGACGCCCGCCGCCGTCGGCGTGGGGGCGTGCCCGTCGAACAGGGTCGCGAGCACCTCGGCGCGCGCCCGGTCGACGCGGGTGCGGTCGGCGATGGGCCAGGACCGCTCGATGGCGATGCCGTGCTTGGCCTTCGTCGGCGTGATCTCGCCGGTGGCCGCCAGCCGCGCCAGCAGCAGCTCCTCGGTGTGGCGCTTGAGCTTGGCGATCGCGGCGTCGGGCCGCAGCGGGCGGCGGGTCACCAGCTGCCACGCGGGGGCGAGCACCGGGTCGTCGAGGTCCGGGCCGACCAGCGCGATGAGCCGGCCCTCGGGCTCGTCGGCGGCCGCCGGCCGGATGCGGCAGGCGTAAGCGAGGTCGAGCAGCACTGCGCCCGCCAGCACCCGCTCGCGGCGGTGCCGGTCCAGTGCCGGTCGCGCGGCCGCGTTGTCGAGCAGCAGCAGCAGGAGTTCTTCGGCGATCTGCGCCATGCAGGGACCCTATTGCGCCCGCCGCGCGGGCGCGGGCGGCGGGTCAGGCGCTGTAGGGCTCGGCGCTGACCAGCGTCACCTTGACGGTCTTGCCGCTGGGCACCGTGTACTCCCGGGTCTCGCCCACCTTGGCGTCGATGAGCGCCGAGCCGAGCGGCGACGCGGGGGAGTACACCTCGAGCTTGCCGTCGCTGACGGCCTGCTCGCGGGTGCCGATGAGGAAGGTCTCGGTGTCGGATTCGTCGCCGTCGTAGTACACCTTCACCACCGAGCCGGGCAGCGCCACGCCGGACTGCTTGGGCGCCTCGCCCACCTTGGCGGTCGACAGCAGTTCCTGCAGCTGCCGGATGCGGGCCTCCTCCTGGCCCTGCTGCTCGCGGGCGGCGTGGTAGCCGCCGTTCTCGCGCAGGTCGCCCTCTTCACGGCGGTCGTTGATCTCCGCGGCGATGATCGGCCGGTTGGCGATCAGCTGGTCGAGTTCGGCCTTGAGGCGGTCGTGGGACTCCTGCGTCAACCAGGTCACCTGGGTGTCGGTCATGAGTCTGGCTCCTTCGATCGTGGGATGTCGTCTCGCGACATTCGCCTGTGAATTCATGGGCTGCTGGGCTCGTCTCGTCCCCCGTGCGTATCGCCGCCGCAGCGTCATTTCGCGCGCTAATGCAGCAATACACGGCCCCAGCAGGAACCGTGCATCGATTCGATGTTATCACCGACACCTGCGCGGGCCGGCGGGTTTTCGCGGTTCGCGAATTCTCGGTCAGGGTGCGCGCAGATAGCCGGGCACGTCGTAGCCGCAGCCGTAGACGTCGCCCATCACCGGCGGCCGGCTCGTCTTCACCTGCGCGGTGACCTGCACCGATGACGCGTCGGACGGCGGTATCAGCAGCTCGCGGCGGCCCGTCTCGCTGCCGTCGGCGCTGCGGCCCCGCACGATGCAGACACCGGTGCGGGCGGGATCGTTTCGGTGCACGGTGATCGTGACCTCGAGCGTCTGGTTGTCCAGCAGCCGGTAGCCGGCGAGTTCGCCCTCGATCTCCTTGGCGCCGAGGCGCTGGTAGCCCACCGTCGCCACGCCGACCCCGACGGCGACAATGAGCAGGAACAGCGCAACCGTCCACCGGCGTCGCGCGCGGCGGCTCCACCGGCTGCCGCCGTAGCGGTCGGTCGGCCGCTCTGCCATGCGGGCTCCGTTTCCTCGGCGTTTCGATTCCGGCGGGGGATGGAAGACTGGGAGCTGCAACGACGTCGCCCGCCGGCGTGCGAGGTCGAACACAACGAGTCAGACGATAAGGGAACGCGTGAGCGAACTGCGGTTGATGGCGGTGCACGCCCATCCCGACGACGAGTCGAGCAAGGGTGCCGCCACCACGGCCCGCTACGCGGCCGAGGGGCACCGCGTCATGGTGGTGACCCTGACCGGCGGTGAGCGCGGCAGCATCCTGAACCCGGCCATGGACCGGCCCGACGTGCAGGAACGGATGCCCGAGATCCGGCGCGAGGAGATGGCCATGGCCGCCAAGATCCTCGGCGTCGAACACACGTGGCTGGGTTTCGTCGACTCCGGGCTGCCCGAGGGAGACCCGCCGCCCCCGCTGCCGGAGGGCTGCTTCGCGCTCGTTCCGCTGGAGGAGGCCACCGAGGCGCTCGTGCGGGTGGTGCGCGAGTTCCGGCCGCACGTCATGACCACCTACGACGAGACCGGCGGCTATCCGCACCCGGACCACATCCGGTGCCACCAGGTGTCGGTGGCGGCGTACGAGGCGGCCGGCGACTACCGCCGCTTCCCCGACGCCGGCGAGCCGTGGACCGTCTCCAAGCTGTACTACAACCACGGCTTCCTGCGGCAGCGCATGCAGCTGCTGCAGGACGAGTTCGCGAAGCACGGCCAGGAAGGGCCGTTCGGGAAGTGGCTGGAGAAGTGGGATCCCGATCACGACATCTTCGCCAAGCGGGTGACCACCCGGATCGAGTGCGCCAAGTACTTCCAGCAGCGCGACGACGCGCTGCTCGCCCACGCCACCCAGATCGATCCGAAGAGCTTCTTCTTCGCGGCGCCCATCGAATGGCAGCAGCGGCTGTGGCCCACCGAGGAGTTCGAGCTGGCCCGCTCGCGGGTGCCGGTCAGCCTCCCCGAGACGGACCTGTTCGCGGGGATCCCCGACGAGGATGGTGGCGGTGACCGCTGAGCTCGTCAGGTGGCTCGCCGATGAGGCGCCGCGCAACACCGGGCCGGACTTCGGCAAGGCCAGCCCCTTCGGCCTGGTGATCGTCGTCGTCCTGCTGATCGCGACGTTCCTGCTGGTCTGGTCGATGAACCGGCACCTCAAACGGCTGCCCGAGACGTTCGACCCCGACCACCCCGAACCCGATCAGGCCGTCGACGACGGCACGGTCGGCGTCGAACCGGAGGTCGACCCCACTCCGCCCGACGGCGCCCCGCCGGGCAAGCCGCCCGTGTAGGTTCTCTCCGCATGACCGCCGTCGACCCCGCAGCCATCGTCACGCGCTACCTGGAGGTGGTGTCGGGCGGCACCGCCGAGCAGGTGGCGGCGCTCTACGCCGAGGACGCCACGCTGGAAGATCCGGTGGGCGGCGGCGAGGTGCACATCGGCCGGCAGGCGATCGCCGGCTTCTACCAGGCCATCACCGGCGCCGAGATCTCCACCGAGCTCTTGGAGCTGCGGGTCGGCGGCCACGAGGCGGCGTTCCTGTTCGCCATCACCGTCGGCGCCGGCGAGCACCGCATGCGGATCGAACCCATCGAGGTGATGGTGTTCGACGAGCGCGGCCAGATCGCGTCGATGAAGGCCTACTGGTCGCCGGAGAACGTCACGCAGCTCTGATCCCGTCGCTCCGCTCGCCCAGGCAACTTTGATCCCGTCGCTCCGCTCGCCCAGGCAGCTCTAGCGCCCGTCAGCCCGCGAAGACGGCGAACCACATCGCGATGTAGTGGCAGGTCGCCGCGACCGCGGTGCAGGCGTGGAAGAACTCGTGGTGACCGAACGTCTGCGGCCACGGGTTGGGCCACTTCAGCGCGTAGAGCACGCCGCCGATGCTGTACAGCGCGCCGCCGACGATCAGCAGCACGACCGCCGCGGTGCCGGCGCCGTCGAGGATCGGGCCGATGAACCACGCCGCCACCCAGCCCAGCAGCAGGTAGAGCGGCACGCCCACCCACGCCGGCGCCGACGGCCAGAACATCTTCAGCAGCACACCGGCGAGCGCCCCGCACCAGACGATGCCCAAGAGCACCTTGCCCTGGGACTCCGGCAGCGCGAGCACCGCGAACGGCGTGTAGCTGCCGGCGATGAACAGGAAGATCATCGAGTGGTCGGCGCGCTTCATCCACTTCGCCGGCGCGCGGCACTTCCAGTTGATCCGGTGGTAGGCGGCGCTGACGGTGAACATGGCGACGATGGTGAGCGTGTAGACGAGCGTGGCCAGGCCGGCGCTGCGGGATTGCAACGCCCACGACACCGACACCAGCGTGGCGCCGCAGAAGACCGCGACCACGGCGGAGTAGACGTGGATCCAGCCGCGCGCCCGTGGTTTGCCGATGACGTGGGCGACCCCGTCGGCCAACCCGGCGGGGAAATCCGAGCCGTAGTCGTCGTCGTAGGCCGTGAACTTGCGCGACGGGTCAGGGCCGGTCTGTTCGATGCGCGTCGTCATGTCACCTCCACCAGTAACCACCCCGGGAACGCCGAAACGTGACAGTAGTCTGAGTGCTCGTGGAGCTCATTCCCGCGCGCCTCAAGGAGCCGATGTACCGGCTGTACGAGGCGCGGCTCCGCCAGGACCTGACCAGGTCGAAATCCGAGCTGCCGCGCCACATCGCGGTGCTGTGCGACGGCAACCGGCGCTGGGCGCGTGAAGCTGGTCACTCCGACGTCAGCTACGGCTACCGGATGGGTGCGGCGAAGATCGCCGAGATGCTGCGCTGGTGCGACGACGCCGGCATCGAGCTGGCGACCGTCTACCTGCTGTCCACCGAGAACCTGCAGCGTGACCGCGACGAGCTGGCCGCGCTCATCGAGATCATCACCGACGTCGTCGAGGAGATCTGTGCGCCGGCCAACCGGTGGCGGGTGCGCACCGTCGGCGACCTGGAGCTCCTGGGCGAGGAGCCGGCCCGCCGGCTGCGCGACGCCGTCGAGTCGACGCCGAGCGACGCCGCGTTCTGCGTCAACGTGGCCGTCGGCTACGGCGGCCGGCAGGAGATCGTCGGCGCGGTGCGTGCGCTCTTGGCCAAGGCGCTCGCCAACGGCGCCACACCCGAGCAGCTCATCGACGCGGTGACCGCCGACGGCATCTCCGAGAACCTCTACACCTCCGGCCAGCCCGATCCCGACCTCGTCATCCGCACCTCCGGCGAGCAGCGGCTCTCCGGCTTCCTGCTGTGGCAGAGCGCCTACTCGGAGATGTGGTTCACCGAGGCGTACTGGCCGGCGTTCCGGCGCGTCGACTTCCTGCGGGCGCTGCGCGACTACTCCGTCCGGCACCGTCGCTATGGAACGTGATCGGCTCGCCGATGTGGGGTCTGATCGGCGCGGCCGATGCGGCACCGGAACATGACCGCGCTGTCGGCCGTCGTGTTCACCCTGAGCTGGTGGCTCGGCCTGTACCTGGCCGCCCGCGATCCCCGCAAGCCGGTGCTGGTGGGGGCGGCCGTCGGGCTCGTCGGGTTCGCGGCCGTGGTGGCGCTGGACGCCGTGCGGCTGGCCGGCGGCCCCGACGGGCTGGGGCGCGTCGAGATCTACCTGGTGGCCCTACCCGGCGTGGCGTGGTTCGCGGTGCTGCTGGAGCTGGCCCGGCCCGGTGAGCACTGGCGCGGCCGGCTCGCCGAGGTGGCGGCCGTGGCGGCGGTGGTGGCCGGCGCGGCGGCGGGCGCCACGCTCGCCGGCGACGTCACCGGTCCGCTGCGCCCGGGGCACGGGGTGCTGTGCGGCGTGATCTCGGTGGCGACGCTCGCGGCCGCGCTCCGGGCGCTGCGGCGTCCGCAGCGGCCGCGGTCCGTGACCGGCATGGTGGTGATCGCCACGCTGTTCTTCGCGCTCGGCAACGCGATCGTGGTCATCCCGCTCGGGCTGCTGCCCAGCGGGCTCGCGCTGGCGTCGACCGGCTTCGACGTGCTGCTGCTCGGGGTCGCGGTCGCCGTGTGGGACGCGTTCGACGAGGGACAGGCGCTGCGGGCGGACATGCGGCGGTCGGTGGTGGCGACGGGTGTGGTCGCGGCGCTGTTCGGCGGCCAGATCCTCGTGGTGATGGCGCTGACCGACGGCGCTGACACCGCGCTGACGGTGCTGCTGTTCACCAGCCTGGCCGTCGCGATCACCATCAACGTGTTGGCCGATCCGCTGGCCGGCGCGCTCGACCGGGTGGCGTTCCGGCGCTCGCCGGCCCTGCGCGAGGACCGCGCGACGCTGCGGCGCACCGAGGCGGCGCTGCCGCTGCGGGCCACCAACCCGCTCGACGCCGTCGACGACGAGACCTTCGTGCGGCTCACGCGTCGCGCGCTCGGCCACTACGGCGACCTCACCAAGCTCATCGCCAGCCCGCTGACCGCCCTGCCCGAGATCGACCGCCGGCTCGCCGCCCGCGGCGCCCCCGACCAGCCGCTCGCACGCGCCACCGAACTGCGGGCGCTGCTCGGCGAGAAGATCGCCGGTCTCAAGCCGCGCGACGGCGGCGACTTCGGCACCACCGAGCAGTGGCGCCACTACAACGCGCTCTACTTCCCGTACGTCGCCGGCGTGCGGGCGTACGCGCAGAACGCCACGGCCGCCGGCCTCGACCCGGTCGCCCGGCAGGCCTGGCAGTGGTTCGTCACCGAGGTGCCGCAGCGGTCCCTCCACAATTGGCAGAACGCGGCGGCCCGGGTGATCGCCGCCGACCTGCGCAGCGATCTGGTCGCCGCACGCGACTGACCGCCGAAACGACGGGCCGAGTGCTCAGGGCGCCCGCAGCTCGGCGAGCGAGTTCCGCAGACCACCGTCGAGGCGGATCTGGACCGCGGCCACCGCCGCCATCACCACGGCCGTCACCAGATGCACCGCCGCGTCGGTGATGTTGTGGGGAAACGTGAAGACGTAGGCGACCTGGTGGGAGAAGAGGGCCCAGACACCCGGCAGCGCCCCGGCCACCGCTGCGGCGAGCAGGTACAGCACCGACCAGGCCTTGCGCATCGCGAAGACCAGTCCCGGACCGAACAGCGCGAGCCCGGCGACGGCGTGCCAGCCGTTGTAGTCCATGCCGAGCACCTGCGCTGTCGGCGCGTCCGGCCCGGTGGCGAAGCTGGGTTCGACGACGAATCCGATGACCGCCTGCAGCACGTGTAGGGCGGCGATGACCAGCAGGCCGATCTGGGCGAAAGACCACTTCACGGCGCACCTCCGTTGGTGTCGGCAATGCCTGCCGTAGATACTACGCGCCGTAGTAGCAATGGGGGAGGGGTTACGCCGGTCGACGATGCGGGCCGCCCAACCGGCGCCGCTGCACCCTCGGCTGACCTGGGCTTGGCAGCGATTGGCAGCACGGCGCCTGTGGCTGGCAGTCCCGTCGACACAGCATCGGGAAGTACCGGGGTCGGCGTCGTCGGAGGCTACGCCGCCGGCCCCGGCCCATCCCCGACGAAAGGACCGACCATGACCGCCGCCCATGCCACCCCGACCGCCACGCCGACCCCCACCCGCGACCGCTTCCTGCGCCTCGCGCTGCGCGCCGACGCCGTCATCAGCGGCCTGACGGGGGTCGCCGCGCTGGCGGTCGCGCCCTGGCTCGCCGAGCACTCCGGCACCAGCACCGCCTTCGAATACGCGTCCGGCGCGTTCTTCGTCGGCTACGGCGCCGTCGTCTACGCGCTCTCCACCCGCGCCCGGCTCGCGGCGCCCGGCACGGCGGTGATGGTGGCCAACGTGCTCTACGCGCTGGGCGCCGTCGCGCTCGTGGTCGTCGGACCGTTCGCGCTCACCGACGCCGGCGTGGCGCTGGTCCTCGGCAGCGGCGTCTACACGCTGGTGATGGCCGACCTGCAGTACGTGGGGCTGCGCCGGCTCAAGGCCTAGAGTTTGCGCAACCGCAGGCGGTTGACGTCAGAGTTTGCGCAACCGCAGGCGGTTGACGGTGTGATCTGCGTCCTTGCGCAGCACCAGCGTGGCGCGCGGCCGGGTCGGCAGGATGTTCTCGGTCAGGTTCGGATAGTTGATCGACATCCAGATCGCCCGGGCCGCCGCCACGGCCTCCTCGTCCGACACCCCCGCATAGTGGTGGAAGTGCGACGCCGGATCGGCGAACGCCGTCGAGCGCATGGTCAGAAACCGCGAGATGTACCACTGCTCGATGTCCTCGACCCGGGCGTCGACGTAGATCGAGAAGTCGAACAGGTCCGACACCATCAGCGTCGGCCCGGTCTGCAGCACGTTGAGCCCCTCCAGGATGAGGATGTTCGGCTGCTTCACCACCGTCTTCTCGCCCGGCACGATGTCGTAGATCAGGTGCGAGTACACCGGCGCGCACACCTCGCCGGCGCCGGACTTCACCGCCGTCACGAACCGCATCAACGCGCGCCGGTCGTAGGACTCCGGAAAGCCCTTGCGGTTCATGATCCCGCGCCGCTCCAGCTCGGCGTTCGAATAGAGGAAGCCGTCGGTGGTGACGAGGTCCACGCGCGGGTGGTGCGGCCAGCGAGCCAGCAACGCCTGCAGGACGCGCGCGGTGGTCGACTTGCCGACCGCCACGCTGCCCGCCACGCCGATGACGAACGGCACCGGGTCGGTGGGGTGCTGCTCGCCGAGGAACTCGCCGGTCGCGGCGAACAGCTGCTGACGGGCGGCCACCTGCAGGTGGATCAGCCGGGCCAGCGGCAGGTACACCTCTTCGACCTCGCGTAGGTCCAGCTGTTCCCCGAGGCCGCGGAGCCCGGTCAGCTCCTCCTCGGTGAGTCGCAACGGCGTCGACTTTCGCAACGCGCGCCACTGACTCCGGTCGAACTCCACATAGGGGCTCGGCTCGCTCAGCCGCGGCATGCGGCCAGTCTTGCAGCACGAGCGGCGTCACGGGCGTGTGGGGGCCGACGACTACCGTCGAATGCATGGAGCCCGCCACCCTGATCGACGAGTACCTGCTGCTGGGCCTGCGGTTCGATCGCCTCGAGCGCGGCTACGTCGACGCCTACACCGGCGTCCCGCGGCTGCGCCGGCAGGTGGAGTCCGAGCCGGCGCCCGCACCGTCGGCGCTGGCCCGCCGCGCCCGCGAACTGCAGGCCGCGCTGCCCGAAGCCGGCCTGCCCGCCGACCGGGAGGCGTTCGTCGGGGCGCACCTGCGGGCCCTGGAGTGCTCGGCCCGCACGTTCGCCGGCGAGTCGATCGGATTCGTCGACGAGGTGCACGACTACTTCGACGTGTGGATCGCCAAAGGTGACGAGCAGCGCTACCGCGACGCGCACGCCCGGCTCGACTCCGCGCTCGGCGGCACCGGCCCGCTGGCCGAGCGGATGCAGGCCTACCGCGCGGCCGAGGAGATTCCGCCCGACCGCCTCGCCGAGTGCATCGACGCGTTCTCCAGCGCGCTGCGCGACCGGGTGCGGGCCGCCTTCCCGCTGCCCGAACGCGAGACCGTCGTCTACGAGGTGGTGACCGACAAGCCGTGGTCGGGGTTCAACTACTACGAAGGCGACTACCGCTCCCGGGTGGCCGTCAACGCCGACCTCAAGCAGCAGATGTCGAACCTGCCGCGGCTGGTGGCCCACGAGTCCTACCCCGGCCACCACACCGAGCACTGCCGGAAAGAAGCCGGGCTGGTCGCGACGCGGGGGCAGGCCGAGCAGACGATCTTCCTGGTGAACACCCCGCAGTGCCTGATGGCCGAAGGGCTGGCGGATCTGGCGCTCTACGCCGCGGTCGGGTCAGGGGCGAGCGAAGCGACGGGGGGAGGACAGAGCTGGGGCGCCTGGGCCGCCGAGATCTACGCCGACCTCGGCCTGCGGTTCGACGGCGAGCGGGCCGAGGCGGTGGCCGAGGCGGCCGCCGGCCTGGCCGACGTCCGGCAGGACGCCGCGCTGATGTTGCACGACGAGCACCGCGACGCCGACGAGGTGGCGGCCTTTCTGCAGCGGTGGCTGCTCACCACCGAGCCGCGGGCGCGCCAGACGCTGCGGTTCCTGTCCTCGCCGCTGTGGCGCGCGTACACGAGCACCTATGTCGAGGGCTACCGGTTGCTGCGGGCCTGGCTGGACGACCGGCCGGCCGGCGTCACGCTGACCGAGCGGTTCACCCGGCTGCTCGACGAGCCGCTGATCCCGTCGACGCTGCGGGCGGCCTGAGTCCGCGGCCGCTCGCCGAGATCGACGTTCTGCCGGATTCCACTCGCACTTTTGCGCCCAAACGTGAGTTTCGGCGACGGGGGAGCGGGCGGGGCGAGGCCGCGGCGACGGGCAATTAGGCTGGTGAGCATGACTGCTGAGCCCGTGACCACGTCGGCCGCCGAGTACGCCGCCCCGGGCGCCGAGTACGCCGACACCGCGAGCGCGGCCTACCGCGCCGCGCTGCAGGTCATCGAGACGGTCGAGCCGCGCATCGCCGCCGCCACCCGCCAGGAACTCGCCGACCAGCGCGACTCGCTCAAGCTGATCGCCAGCGAGAACTACGCGTCGCCGGCGGTGCTGCTGACCATGGGCACCTGGCTGTCCGACAAGTACGCCGAGGGCACCATCGGCCACCGGTTCTACGCCGGCTGCCAGAACGTCGACACCGTGGAAAGCCTGGCGGCCGAGCACGCGCGTGAGCTGTTCGGCGCGCCGTACGCCTACGCGCAGCCACATTCGGGCATCGACGCCAACCTGGTGGCGTTCTGGGCGATCCTCGCCACCCGGGTCGAGGCGCCGGGCCTGGCGGAGCTGGGCGCCAAGCACGTCAACGACCTCTCCGAAGCCGACTGGGAGACGCTGCGCAACCGGCTCGGCAACCAACGGCTGCTGGGCATGTCGCTCGACTCCGGCGGCCACCTGACCCACGGCTTCCGGCCCAACATCAGCGGCAAGATGTTCCACCAGCGCAGCTACGGCACCGACCCGGAGACGGGCCTGCTCGACTACGACGCGGTGGCCGCCGCCGCCCGCGAATTCAAGCCGCTCGTGCTGGTCGCCGGCTACTCCGCCTATCCGCGGCGGGTGAACTTCGCGACGATGCGGGAGATCGCCGACGAGGTGGGCGCCACGCTGATGGTCGACATGGCCCACTTCGCCGGCCTGGTCGCGGGCAAGGTGTTCACCGGCGACGAGGACCCGGTGCCGCACGCCCACGTCACGACCACCACGACGCACAAGTCGCTGCGCGGGCCGCGCGGCGGGCTGGTGCTCGCGCAGCCGGAATACGCCGACGCCGTCGACAAGGGCTGCCCGATGGTGCTCGGCGGGCCGCTGTCGCATGTGATGGCCGCGAAAGCGGTGGCGCTCGCCGAGGCGCGGCAGCCGTCGTTCCAGGCCTACGCGCAGCGCGTCGCGGACAACGCCAAGGCGCTGGCCGAGGGATTCACCAAGCGCGGTGCGCGGCTGGTCACCGGCGGCACCGACAACCACATCGTGCTGCTCGACGTCACGAGCTTCGGGCTGACCGGCCGCCAAGCCGAGTCGGCGCTGTTGGACTCCGGTGTCGTCACCAACCGCAACGCCATCCCGGCCGACCCGAACGGCGCGTGGTACACCAGCGGCATCCGGTTCGGCACCCCGGCGCTCACCACCCGCGGGTTCGGCCCCGCGGAGTTCGACCGGGTCGCCGAGCTCGTCGTCGAGGTGCTGAACAACACCACGCCGACGCAGGCGTCCGCCGGACCGTCGAAAGCCAAGTACACGCTCGCCGACGGCACCGCCGCGCGGGTGCACGCCGCGGCCGCCGAACTGCTCGACGCCAACCCGCTGTATCCCGGGCTGACGCTCTGATCTCCGGTACCCCCGGACCCGATTACGAGGAACCTGTATCTGCGGGTTACGGTTAGTTTCATGGCTGAGAAACCGGTTGCCAATGCGTTGACCCTGGAACTCGAGCCCGTGGTCGACGAGAACCTCACCCGTCACCTGGAGACCGACAGCGCCTGGTACGGCCACGATTACGTGCCCTTCGACCAGGGGGAGAACTTCGCGTTCCTGGGCGGCCGGGACTGGGAGCCGTCCGACGTCACGCTGCCCAAGACGGTGACCGACGGGCTGGAGATCCTGCAGATCACCAAGGACAACCTCGCCGGCTACCACCGCGAGCTGGTGTTCAACTTCATCCTCGAGGGCAAGTGGGGCCGCTTCATCGGCCGCTGGACCGCCGAGGAACACCTGCACGCCGTCGCGCTGCGGAACTACCTGGTGGTCACCCGCGAGATCGACCCCGCCGCCAACGAGGACGTGCGGGTCGCGCACACCACCAAGGGCTACCGCAGCGACAACTACTCGCAGATCGAGACGCTGGCGTTCATGGCGATGTTCGAGCGCGCGCACGCCGTCTTCGTGCGCAACCTGCAACGGCTCGTCGAGGAGCCGGTGCTCAAGGCGCTGCTCGGCCGCATCGCGATGGACGAGGAACGCCACGAGCAGATCTTCGCCAACCTCGTCGGCCACCTGCTGACCACGCACCGCGACGAGACCGTCGAGGCCATCGCGAAGCGCGCCCGCACCCTGGGCGTCGTCGGCGGTGACATCGACGCCTATCAGGACAAGGTCGCCACGATGGCCGAGGCCGGGGTGTTCTCCGAGGAGTACCGGCGCCGCGTCATCGCCGACCGCATCCAGGCCTGGGGGGTGTCGGACGAGCCGGCGCTCGCCGAATTCGTCACGAGCCGGTAACGCGCCGCGCGGCGCGCCGTCACCGTCCGGTCACCGGCCCGGGAGTAGCGTCGGCGCCGATGGCTAGCGACTCGCTCTGCTGTCCGGGCGGTGCCACTCGCAAGAGTGCGACAGGACCGGCCCCGGTCCTGTACCGCTGCGCCCCACCCCATTCGGACGTGCGGGTGCCGCGCGGCTCGAGGAGCGCGACGTGACAGATTCATCGGTGCGAACATATGTCCTCGACACCTCCGTGCTGCTGTCCGATCCGTGGGCCTGCACCCGGTTCGCCGAACACGAGGTGGTCGTCCCGCTGGTGGTGATCAGCGAGCTGGAGGCCAAACGCCACCACCACGAGCTCGGTTGGTTCGCCCGGCAGGCGCTGCGGCTGTTCGACGACCTGCGTCTGGAGTACGGCCGGCTCGATCAGCCGGTTCCCGTTGGGACGCAGGGCGGTTCGCTGCACGTCGAGCTCAACCACAGCGATCCGGCGGTGCTGCCCGCGGGTTTCCGCAACGACAGCAACGACGCCCGCATCCTCACCGTCGCCGCGAACCTGGCGGCCGAGGGCAAGCGGGTCACGTTGGTCAGCAAGGACATTCCGCTGCGCGTCAAGGCGGGCGCGGTGGGGCTGGCCGCCGACGAGTACCACGCGCAGGACGTCATCACCTCCGGCTGGACCGGTATGGCGGAGCTGGACGTCACCACCGGCGACGTCGACGCGCTCTACGCCGACGGCGAGATCGATCTCGATGCGGCCCGGAACCTGCCCTGCCACACCGGCATCCGGCTGCTGAGCGGCAGCTCGCATGCGCTCGGCCGGGTGAACGCCGACAAGCGCGTGCAGCTGGTGCGCGGCGACCGCGAAGTGTTCGGCCTCCGGGGAAGGTCCGCCGAACAACGCGTCGCCCTCGATCTGCTGCTCGACGAGTCCGTCGGCATCGTCTCGCTCGGCGGCAAGGCCGGCACCGGCAAGTCGGCGCTGGCGCTGTGCGCGGGTCTGGAGGCGGTGCTGGAACGGCGCACGCAACGCAAGGTCGTGGTGTTCCGGCCGCTGTACGCCGTCGGCGGCCAGGAGCTGGGCTATCTGCCGGGCAGTGAGAGCGAGAAGATGGGCCCGTGGGCGCAGGCCGTCTTCGACACCCTCGAAGGGCTCGCGAGCCCCGCCGTGCTCGACGAGGTGTCCTCGCGCGGAATGCTCGAGGTGCTGCCGCTCACCCACATCCGCGGCCGCAGCCTGCACGACTCGTTCGTGATCGTCGACGAGGCGCAGTCGCTGGAACGCAACGTGCTGCTGACCGTGCTGTCGCGGTTGGGCGCCGGATCGCGGGTGGTGCTCACCCACGACGTCGCGCAGCGCGACAACCTGCGCGTCGGCCGGCACGACGGCGTGGCGGCGGTGATCGAGAAGCTCAAGGGCCATCCGCTGTTCGGGCACATCACGCTCACCCGCAGCGAGCGCTCGCCCATCGCCGCGCTGGTCACCGAGATGCTCGAGGAGATCAGCCCCGGCGCGCTGCCGTGACACGGGGGTGGCTGCCGGGTGTCCGGCAGCCACCACCGGTAAGCTGCCCGCGTGCTACGGCTTCCTGGCTTTCGTAAGGCCGCTCGACCGGTGCGGACCGGCTGGACCTACTGGCGCACCCTGTCGGGCGGCGCCGCGGCCGCCGCGGTGCTCGTGGTCGGCGGCATGACCGGTCATGTCACCCTCGCCAACGCCGACAGCGTCGACTGCGCGGTCGTCAGCTGCGTCGCGTTCACGTTCGACGACGGGCCGAGCCCGTACACCGACCGGCTGCTGCAGGTGCTCAACGACAACGGCGCCAAGTCGACGTTCTTCCTCATCGGCAGCAAGGTGGCGGCCGATCCGGCGGCCGCGAAGCGCATCGCCGACGCCGGCATGGAGGTGGCCAGCCACACCTGGGACCACCCGAACATGACGACGCTGCCGCCGCAGGAGATCCCCGGGGAGTTCAGCCGCGCCAGCGACGCGATCGCCGCCGCCACCGGGCAGCGCCCGACGCTCGTGCGCACCGCCGGTGGTCTCATCAACGACGAGGTGCTCGCCGAAGCCGGCCGGCAGGGGCTCGCCGACATCAACTGGGACGTCATCCCGTTCGACTGGATCAACGACACCAACACCGCCGCCACCCGCGCGGTGCTGATGAGCCAGCTCAAGCCGGGCTCGGTCGTGCTGTTCCACGACACCTACTCGTCGACGGTCGACCTGGTGACCGACTTCCTGCCGGTGCTCAAGGCCAACGGCTACCACCTGGTGACCGTCAGCCACCTGCTCGGGCCGCGGCAGCCGGGCACCACCTACGGCAGCCGCGAGAACGGCCCGCCCGCCAACGTGCTCACCGACATCGCCCCCGCCGCGCCCGCGCCGAACCCGCCGGCGACCGCGGTCGTCGGACAGCTTCCCGCCGGCGCGTAGTTTCGCGGCGCCCCGGACGGGCTACGCGGCGCACGTGCGACGGATCGTCATCACCGGCGCCAGCGGCAACGTCGGCACCGCCCTGCTGCGGGCGCTGCACGCGGCCCCCGACGAGTACGTCATCGACGGCGTCGCGCGCCGCGAGCCGCCCCGCACCGGGGTGTTCGCGCCCGTGCGCTGGCACCGCCTGGACCTCGCCGAGCCCGACGCGGAGCGCCGGCTGGTCCGGGTGTTCGACGGCGTCGACTGCGTGGTGCACCTGGCGTGGGGATTCCAGCCGACGCATGCCGGCGGCTACCTGGCGGCGGCCAGCGTCGGCGGCAGCACGGCGGTGCTGCGCGCCGCCGACACGGCCGGGGTGGGGCACCTGCTGTACATGTCGTCGGCGGGCGCGTACGCGCCGGGCGCGTACGGCCGTCGCGTCGACGAGAGCTGGCCCATCGAGGGGCTTGCCACGTCCACCTACAGCCGGTCGAAGGCCGCCGTGGAGGAGATGCTCGACGTCTACGAGCGCCGCCACCCCGACGACATGATCGTCACCCGGATGCGGCCGGGCCTCGTCGTGCAGCGCGCGGCCGCGACCGGGCTGCGGCGCTACGCCTTCCCGGCGTACCTGTCGCCGCGGTGGCTGCGGTTCTCTCCGGTGCTGCCGGTCGACCGGCGGCTGACGGTGCCGGTGGTGCACGCCGACGACGTCGCCGCGGCCTGCGTGGCCGCCCTGGCACGCGGCACCCGCGGCGCATTCAACCTCAGCGCCGAACCGCCGCTGCGCCGCGACGACATCGCCGCGGCCATGAAGGCCACACCCGTGCACGTGCCCGCCCGGCTCACCCGGTCGGTGGTGAACGTGGGCTGGCGCCTGCGGCTGCAGCCCGTCGAGCCCGGCTGGGTGGACCTGGCGTTCACCGTGCCGCTGTTGGACACCACCCGGGCGCGCACCGTGCTCGGCTGGGCGCCCCGCTGGTCGACCGCCGACGCGATCGCCGACCTGGGGCTCGGTTTCCGCAAACCCGCGCCGGCCGCCGACCCGGTGATGAGCAAGGGACCGGCCCAGGCCGCGCCGGCGGAACTGCCCGACGCGCCCGCGCCGCGCTACATCCCGTGAGGGCCGGCGTGATCCGAGTCTGACGTCACACGCGCCCGGCAGGCCGCGGGGCCGGTGCTGTGCCAGCATCGAAGCGTGACCTCATCCCGCATGTTCTCGGTGTTCGCCGGCTGCGTGACGGCCCTGGGCGCGCTGGGCGCCGTGCCCGCTTCGCCCGCCGCCGCGGCGCCCTGCGCCGACGTCAAGGTGCTCTTCGCCCGCGGCACCACCGAGGCCGTCGGGCTGGGCGGGTTCGGGCAGCAGTTCGCCGACGCGGTGGCCGCGCAGGCCGCGCCGCGCA
Source organism: Mycobacterium sp. MYCO198283 (assembly GCF_021213805.1). Classification (GTDB taxonomy): domain Bacteria; phylum Actinomycetota; class Actinomycetes; order Mycobacteriales; family Mycobacteriaceae; genus Mycobacterium. Next base: position 186,237 of record NZ_JAJQJI010000001.1, on the reverse strand, counting down.
CGGTCGAGGTGACCGCGGTGGACTATCCCGCGAGCCTGGACTTCGCCACCGGCGTCGACGGCGTGCGCAACGCCCGCGCGCAGGTGCTCGACACGGTGGCGTCGTGCCCGGCCACCCAGCTGGTGCTCGGCGGGTACTCGCAGGGCGCCGCGATCATGGGGTTCGTGACCGCCGACGTCGTACCCGACGGGGTGAGCGGCGACGCGCCGCAACCGCTGGAGGCCGCGGTCACCGACCACGTCGCCGCCGTCGCGCTGCTCGGCAAGCCCAACCAGCGCTTCATGACCCAGATCCGGCAGCCCGCGGTGGTCATCGGGCCCGCCTTCACCGCCAAGACCATCGACCTGTGCGCGGCCGGTGACCCGATCTGCTCCGACGGCGGCGATCTGGGCGCGCACGCCGCCTACGCCGCCAACGGCATGGTGGACGAGGCGGCGACGTACGCGGTGTCGCGGCTCAAGCCGCCGACGGCGGTGGCGCCGCGGCCGGCTCCGCAGTAGGCCTAGCGCTCGTCGTCGGTGACCTGCGCCATGGCCAGCACGTCGAGCCGGCGGTCGAGCTCCTCCTCGGAGAGCTTGTCGCCGATCAGCCCGCGGTCGATCACGGCCTGCCGGATGGTCGTGCCGTCCTTGAGCGCCTGCTTGGCTACCTTGGCGGCCTCCTCGTAGCCGATCGCGGAGTTGAGCGGCGTCACGATCGACGGCGACGACTCGGCGAGGGTGCGCAGGCGATCCTCGTTGGCCACCAGGCCGTCGATGCACCGCTGCGCGAACAGCCGGGACACGTTGGCCAGCAACGTGAACGACTCAAGCACGTTGCGCGCCATCATCGGGATGTAGACGTTCAGCTCGAACGCCCCCGACAGGCCGCCGACGGTGACGGCGGCGTCGTTGCCGATGACCTGCGCGGCCACCTGCGTCACCGCTTCGGGGATGACCGGGTTGACCTTGCCCGGCATGATCGAGCTGCCGGGCTGCAGGTCCGGAAGCTGCAGCTCGCCCAGCCCCGTCAGCGGGCCCGACCCCATCCAGCGGATGTCGTTGGCGATCTTGGTCAGCGACACCGCGATGGTCTTCAGCGCGCCCGACGCCTCGACGAGCCCGTCACGGGCGGCTTGGGCTTCGAAGGAGTTCCTGGCCGTGCGCAATTCGGCGAGGCCGGTCTGGTCGACGAGCACCGCGACGACCTTCTCGCCGTAGCCGTCGGGCGCGTTGAGGCCGGTGCCGACGGCGGTGCCGCCGATGGCCAGCTCACCGAGCCTGGGAAGGCACCCGCGCACTCGTTCGATGCCGGCCTCGATCTGGCGGGCGTAGCCGCTGAACTCCTGCCCGAGCGTCACGGGCACGGCGTCCATCAGGTGGGTGCGACCGGACTTCACGACGGTCCGCCACTGCCGCGCCTTGGCGTCGAGCGAGGCGTGCAGCACCTCCAGCGCCGGGATCAGCTGTCGTACGGCCGCTTCGGTGGCGGCGATGTGCGTGGCGGTCGGGAAGGTGTCGTTGGACGACTGCGAGCGGTTGACGTCGTCGTTCGGGTGCACGGTGACGCCGTGCTGTGCGGCGATCGAGGCGATGACCTCGTTGGCGTTCATGTTGGAGCTGGTGCCCGAGCCGGTTTGGAACACGTCGATGGGGAACTGGTCGTCGTGGCGGCCGTCGGCGATCTCGGCGGCCGCGGCGATGATCGCGTCGGCCTTCTCGGCGTCGAGCAGCCCGAGGTCCTTGTTGACCTGCGCGCAGGCACCCTTCAGCAGGCCCAGCGCGCGGATCTGCGTGCGCTCCAGCGGGCGGAACGAGATCGGGAAGTTCTCGACGGCCCGCTGCGTCTGCGCGCGCCACAGCGCGTCCTTGGGCACCCGGACCTCGCCCATGGTGTCGTGCTCGATGCGGTATTCGGCCTGATCGTCGACAGCGTTGTCGGGCATGTGTGTCCTCGGGTTAGGGCAGCGGGTAGGCGGCGTTGCTGTCGCCGATGAAGTCGACAGCGGAGTACTCGTTGAGCTTCGAGAGCCGGTGGTAGGCCTCGATCATGCGGACGGTGCCGGACTTGGAGCGCATGACGATCGACTGCGTGGTGCAGCCGCCGCCGACGTAGCGCACGCCCTGCAGCAGGTCGCCGTCGGTGACGCCGGTGGCGCAGAAGAACACGTTCTCGCCCGACACCAGGTCCTCGGTGGTGAGTACGCGGTCGACGTCGTGGCCGGCGTCGATGGCCTTCTGCCGCTCCTCGTCGTCCTTGGGCGCCAGCTGCGCGTGGATGGCGCCGCCCATGCAGCGGATCGCGGCCGCGGTGATGATGCCCTCCGGCGTGCCGCCGATACCGGCCAGCATGTCGGTGCCCGAGTTGGGGCGACACGCGGAGATGGCGCCGGCGACGTCGCCGTCGGAGATCAGCCGGATGCGGGCGCCGGCCTCGCGGGCGTCGGCGATCAGCTGTTCGTGGCGGGGCCGGTCGAGGATGCAGACCGTCACGTCGCGCACCGACAGGCCCTTGACCTTGGCGACCGAGCGGATGTTGTCGCCGATCGGGGCGGTGATGTCGATGGCGTCGACGGCGTCCGGGCCGACGGCGATCTTGTTCATGTAGAACACCGCCGACGGGTCGAACATCGCGCCGCGCTCGGCCACCGCCAGCACCGAGATGGCGTTGGGCATGCCCTTGCTCATCAGCGTGGTGCCGTCGATCGGGTCGACGGCGAAGTCGCACTCCGGGCCGTCGCCGTTGCCGACCTCCTCGCCGTTGTAGAGCATCGGCGCGTTGTCCTTCTCGCCCTCGCCGATCACCACGACGCCGCGCATGGACACCGAGTTCACGAGCTCGCGCATCGCGTCGACCGCGGCGCCGTCGCCGCCTTCCTTGTCGCCGCGCCCCACCCAGCGGCCGGCGGCCATGGCGCCGGCCTCGGTGACGCGGACGAGTTCGAGGGCGAGGTTGCGGTCCGGAGCTTCCCGGCGACGGGCCGATGAGCCGCTTGCGCCAGGAGCAGACGATTCAGGCATGCTCGGGATTGTCCCAGAGACCGGCACCCCTCGGGGAGCTGGGATAGTGATAGACGTGCCCGTCGAGCCGCAGCCGCAACCGAAGCCGGCCAAGAACCGGCTCTTCCAGGACGGCCGCGACATGTTCTGGTCGCTCGTGCCGCTGGTGGTGGTGTGCGTCGCGTTGGCCGGGATCCTCGGCCGGTGCTCGTTCGCGCCCACCGGGCCCGGGCGATCCGAGCCGCCGCCGTTCGACGTCGCGGCGGCGCTGCAGTCCGACGCCGACGCGCTCGCGGTGCCGGTGCGGATGCCGCGGCTGCCCGACGACTGGCGGGCGAACTCGGGTCGACGCGACGGCATCGAGGCCGGCCGCACCGATCCCGCGACCGGCCGCCAGGTGCGCGCGGTGAGCTCGACCGTCGGCTACCTCGCGCCGTCGGGCCTGTTCGTCAGCCTCACCCAGACCGACGCCGACGAGGACGCGCTGCTGGCGTCGCTGCCCGACGAGCGCACGCCCACCGGCACCCGGAAGGTCGGCGACCGGTCGTGGGTGGTCTACGAGGGCGGCGAGGACGTCGAACCGGCGTGGACCACCGCGATCCCGGCGCCGGGCGCCGCGCGGCTGCTGATCACCGGCGCCGCCGGCGAGGACGACTTCCGCACGCTGGCCGCCGCGGTGCAGGACCAGCCGCCGCTGAAACCCCGGCCCTGAGCACAGGAGACGACGTGACCGCAGGCCCCACGTCCGATGGCGCCGCCGCGTCGGCTCCGCAAGCCGACCTCACCGGCTGGACACCGGCGGCGTTCACCGCGCACGGCATCACCCACGACGTCTACTCCAAGGGCTCGGGTCCCGGTGTCGTGCTCATCCCCGAGATGCCCGGCCTGCACCCCGGCGTGCTGGCGCTGGGGAACCACCTCGTCGACCACGGCTTCACGGTCGCCGCCCCGTCGCTCTACGGCACGCCCGGCGCGGCGGCGATGACTCCGGCCGCACTCGCGGTGCTGGTGCGCGGCTGCGTGTCCCGCGAGTTCGCGGCGTTCGCGACCAACGCCGAACGGCCCGTCGCCCACTATCTGCGGGCACTGGCCCGCGACCTGAACGCGAGAACCCCCGGCAAGGGTGTCGGCGTCATCGGCCAGTGCTTCTCCGGCGGCTTCGCGCTCGCCGCGGCGGTCGACGACAGTGTGCTCGCACCGGTGCTGAGCCAGCCGTCGTTGCCGTTGCCGCTGACGCCCACGCAGCGCCGCGACCCCGGGCTGTCGGAGCGCGAGCTGCGAATCGTCAAGCGGCGCACCGAAACCGACGGGCTGTGTGCGCTGGGCCTGCGGTTCAGCGAGGACGCCATGTCGCCGGGCGAGCGCTTCGCCACGCTCAAGGAGCGGCTGGGTGATGCGTTCGAGTGCATCGAGATCAACTCGGCGAAAGGCAATCCCGACGGGTTGGGGCGGATGGCGCACTCGGTGCTCACCGACCAGGTGCGTGAACGCGACGGCCACCCCGCCTACGAAGCCCGCAAGCGGATGACGCAGTTCTTGATCGACCGGCTCTGCTGACCCCGCGCTCAGCCGCCGGCGGCGAGCCTCATGGTGTGCCCGTAGACGTCGGGGTAGCGCTTGAGATGCGCGCCGCCGTTGAGGTCGATCACCTCGCCGGTGAGCCACGACGCGGAGTCCGAACACAGGAACGCGACCGCGGCCGCGACGTCCTCGGGCGTGCCGGCGCGTCCCAGGGCGGTGTTGTCCACGTAGTCGTCGACGACGCCGGGGATCATGGTCGCCGGCTCGGTGAGCGGGGTGCGGACGAACCCGGGGGAGACGGCGTTGACGCGAATGCCCCTCGACCCCAGTTCGAGGGCCGCGACTTGGGTCAGCATCGCCAGGCCGGCCTTCGCCGAGCAGTAGGCGCTCATGCCGACCGCGGGCTGGCGGGCGTTCAGCGACGTCAGCGACACCAGCGAGCCGCCGTCGCGCAGCCGCGGCGCGGCGTGCTGCATCACCAGGTACGCGCCGGTCAGGCAGACGTCGAGCACGGCGCGGAACTGCTCGACGGGCTGCTCGGTGATGAGCCCCAGGCCGCTGATGCCCGCGCAGTTGACCACCGCCGCGAGCTCGTCGTGGGCGGCGAACAGCGCGGCCACCGACGCGCCGTCGGTGACCTCGACGGCGGCGGCGGTGTGCGGCTCGCCGAGTTCGGCGGCCCTCGCCTGCGCGCCGTCGGTGTTGCGGTCGGCGACCACGACGGTGTGGCCGTCGGCGGCCAGGTGCTGCGCGATCGCCCACCCGAGCCCCGACGCGCCGCCGACGACGACCGCCGTGGCGCTCACGCGGGCGGCCGGTCCGGGGAGGGGTCGCCGAACGCCTCCCGGATGGCGGGCCACAGCTCCGCGTAGGTGCCCGGCTTGCCGTAGTAGACCGAGCGCCGCTTCATCACCAGTCCGACGGCCGGCGCGGCGAGCATCAGCAGGTAGCGCTTGACGCCGACGTTGGCGCGGGTGTCGGCGAGCAGCTGGGGGAAGCTGCGGGTCTGGTGGTGCAGCACCGCCTGCGCCGCAGCGCTGTCCATCCAGTCGGTGGCGAACCAGTTCTCGTCGCTGTCGGGATCGCCCGGGCGGCCCTTCGGGAACGCGCCGCGCAGGCCGATTGCGTCCGCGGTGGCCGAGGCGATCTCGCCCTGGCGCAGCCGGTGGGTGTCGTCGCCGCCGATCAGCAGCACCTGGCCCACCGCGTCGACGGTGGTGGCCGCGGCGAACGCGCGCGCCACGTCGCGGACGTCGACGGTCTGCAGCCGGCCGTCGGCGGGCAGCGCGCTCTCGAACTTCAACAGCGCCGGATCGGTGTCGACCTTGAGCTGCGAGGTGAGCACGCCGCCGAGCCGCAGGATCAGCCAGTCGAGCGCGGACTCGCGCACCAGCGCCTCGGCCTCCACCTTGTGTCCGCCGTAGAGGTCGGTCGGAGCGACGGGGGTGTCGGCGGTCAGCACGTCGGTGTGCCGGTGCGGGTTGCGCCCGCCGTACACCGCGATGCTCGACGCCTGGACGAACCGGGGCGGCGCCGGGAGCTTCTCGGCGGCGCGCAGCAGGTTCGCGGTGGCGTCGACGTTCACCTTCCGCGCCAGCTCCCGGCGCTGGTAGCAGAACGGCGGGATCATCGCCGCGAGGTGCACGATCGCGGCGGGCGTGACGTTCGACAGCAGGTCCTCGACGGAGTCGGCGTCGGTGAGGTCGGTCCACACCACGCGGACGCCGGCGGGCAGCTTCGCGGCGGCCTTCCGGTTGGCCGGGGTGTTGAGATCGGTGGCGACGACGGTGCGGCCGTCCTCGGCGAGTCGGATGACGGTCGCGGTTCCCACCAGCCCGAAGGCTCCGGTCACCAATACGGTTTCGGCCATGGCTGTAAAGCCTAGACGGCGACGGGCTCGCGTCGCGCCGCTCCGCGGATGCTCTGGAAAAGTTCGACGTAGTACGGCAGGCACTCGCGCAGCGCCTGCTCGGTGGTGAACAGCGGCTCGTAGCCCAGCTCGCGGCGCGCCTTGGCGATCGAGAAGTAGTTGTCCAGCGACACCCGCTCGATCGCCAGCGGTTCGATGGGCGGGGCGGGGACGAGGCGCGGCCACCACAGGTGCAGCCGCTGCCAGGCGGTCACGACCGCGAGCACCGGCTTGGCGGGGATGCGGACGGTGGGCCAGCGCTCGCCGCAGGCCGCCATGACCGGACGCACGAACTCGAACATGTTGATCGCTTCGCCGTCGTTGACGAAGTAGGCCTGACCGGGTGCGGTGCCGCCCTCGACGAGGTGCTCGGCGGCCAGCACGAAGCCGTGCACCAGGTTGTGGACGTAGGAGTTGTCGAGCCTGGCCCGCTTGCTGCCGATGAGCACCTTGACCTGCCCGGCGACCACGTTCTCGAAGAGCTTCCGAAACATCGTCTGGTCGCCGCACCCCCAGATGCCGCTGGGGCGGATCGAGCAGGTCAGCATGCCCGCGACGCCGTTCTGGCCCAGGACGAACCGCTCGGCGATCACCTTGGTCTCGGTGTAGAGGTCGTTGAAGCGGTCGGTGTAGGGCAGCGTCTCGTCGCCGTCGGTGATCGGTTGCCCGCCCATCACGACGCTGTTCGACGCCGTGTACACGAACCGCCGCACCCCGGCTGCCTGCGCCGCGCGCACCAGCTTCTCGGTGCCGCCCACGTTGATCGCGAAGCTGCGGCGCCGGCTCTCGTCGTCGGCGCCGGCCAGCAGGTCGATGACGGCGGCGGTGTGGAAGACGGTGTCGATGCCGTCGACGGCGGCGGCGACGGTTGCTTCGTCGCAGATGTCGCCGTGGCGCGTCTCCAGCCGAGGATGGTCGGGCAGCGGCGAGGGCGCCCGGTCGAACGACCGCACCCGGTGGCCGCGGTCGAGCAGTTCGCGAACGAGGTTGGTGCCGACAAAGCCGGAGCCCCCGGTCACCAGGATCGAGCCGAGTGGAGTCGTCAGCGTGGCGTCACCCATGCGCCGAGCATAAGTGAAACACGTTCTAGTTGTCACCCCACGGGCGGCGACTCAGTCGTCGTCGGCGTCGTCGGCGGCCAGCGTGCGCTCGATCCGCTCACGGGCGCCGGCCAAGTGCTGCTCGCAGCGTTTGGCCAGCTCCTCACCCCGTTCCCACAGCTGCAGCGACTCGTCGAGCGGCAGTCCGCCCTGCTCCAGGCGGCGCACCACCTCGATCAGTTCGTCGCGGCACTCCTCGTAGCCGAGTGCACTAATGCCATTAGTTCGATCGGTCATGGTGGTCCTCGCGTCCGGAGCTCACGGCCGCCACGGCACCGTCGGAAACCCGCACCCGCAGCCGGGTGCCCGTAGGCGCATCGGCCGTGTGGCGCAGCACCGCCGTCGCGCCGTCGGCGCCGATGGTCTGCACCACCGCGTAGCCGCGCGCCAGGGTGGCGGCGGGTCCGAGCGCGGCCAGCCGGGCCGAGAGGTGCTCGATGCGGTCGGTCTCGGCGGCGACGAGCCGCCCGATGTCGCGGCGGGCCGCCGTGCGGGCGCGCTCGACTTCCTCGCAGCGAGCGGTCAACATGCGATGCGGGTCGGCGAGCACCGGGCGGCTGCGCAGCGCGTCGAGCGTGCGCTGTTCCCGCACCACCCACTGCCGCAGCGCCCGCGACGCACGTGCCCGCAGGTCGGCCACGCGTGCCGCCTCGGCGGCGGCGTCGGGCACGATCCGCTTGGCGGCGTCGGTCGGTGTCGCGGCCCGCAGGTCGGCGACCAGATCGCACAGCGGATTGTCGGGTTCGTGGCCCACCGCGCTCACCACCGGCGTGGTGCAGGCCGCGATCTCCCGGCACAGCGTCTCGTCGGAGAACGGCAGCAGGTCCTCGACGCTGCCGCCGCCGCGGGCGATCACGATGACGTCGACGGCCGGGTCGCGGTCCAGCGCGCGGAGCGCCTCGACGATCTGGGCGACGGCGTTCACGCCCTGCACCGCGGTGTTGCGAACCGCGAACCGCACCGCGGGCCAGCGGGTGGTGGCGACGGTGACGACGTCGTGTTCGGCGGCGCTCGCCCGGCCGGTGATCAGCCCGATCGTCGACGGCAGGAACGGCAGCGGCCGTTTGCGGCGCGGATCGAACAGCCCCTCGGCGTCCAGCAGCCGGCGCAGCCGTTCGATGCGGGCGAGCAGTTCACCGACCCCGACGGCCCGGATCTCGCTGATGCGCAGCGAGAACGAACCGTTGCGGGTGTAGAACTGCGGCTTGCCCAGCACGATCACCTGCGTGCCCTCCGCGAGCCGCACCGGCGCGTTCGCGACCAGGCCGCTCGGGCAGCTCGCGGACACCGACATGTCCGCGGCGGGGTCACGCAGCACCAACCACGCCGTCGACTGCCGCACCTTCAGCTCGGCGATCTGCCCTTCGACCCAGACCATGCCGAGCCGGTCGATCCACTTCATCACCCGCATGGCGACACCGCGAACAGGGAACGGGTTCTCCGCCGAGGTGCCCTGTTCGGGAGCGGTCACTTCGGGGCGGAGGCGCGGGTGATCCGGTTCGCGAGCAGCGTCTGGAACGGTGCGCGGGCGCGGGTGGCCTCCTCGTAGGCCAGCAGCGCCTGCAGGTCCGCCACCGACAGCGACTGCAGCCGGGCCCGCAGCTGGGCGAGCGTCAGCGAGTCGTAGTCGAGCTCGGCGGCGACGCTGGGCAGCTCGGCGCCCGGCGACTCGTCGGCCGGCGCGTCGCCGCCGGTGTCCGGTGCCTGCGAGTACAGCGCGAAGCGACCCTCGGTGAGGCGCTCCCGGTCGCTCTCGCTCGACAGCGACGGCGGGTCGTCGTCCTCGCCGAGGTCCTCGTCGAAGGTGGCCCACTCGGGCTGCTCGTCCTTCGGCGGGAAAATCGACTCGAGCGTCGCGTCGCCCTTGATGACCAGCTCGGCGACGTTCTGCTGGAACCGCATCACCATGTGGGCGGCCTGGCTCACCAGCGTCATCGGATACATCAGGATGGTCTGTGGCAGCTTGCGCGTCTCTTCGACGACGGTGACCGCCGCGCCGACCGCCAGCCGGACCCCATACGGTGCAGGTGACATGCGGTCCAGCCTGCCTCAACCCCGGGCCGAATGAAAAGCAGAGCTCACGGTTCGCCTCGTCGGCGCAGCGGAACGTACCCTGGAACCATGCCACCGACCGTCCACATGGGGATCCCCGGCGCCTCCAGCTCGGTGGCCGACCGCACGCCCGGCAAGCGCGTGCTGCTCGCCGAGCCGCGCGGCTACTGCGCCGGCGTCGACCGCGCCGTCGAAACCGTCGAGCGGGCGCTGGAGAAGCACGGCGCCCCGGTGTACGTGCGCCACGAGATCGTGCACAACCGGCATGTCGTGGAGACGCTCGCCAAGGCCGGCGCGATCTTCGTCGACGAGACCGACGAGGTACCCGAGGGCGCCATCGTGGTGTTCTCCGCGCACGGCGTCGCGCCGATCGTGCACCAGACCGCGGCCGAGCGGAACCTGCAGGTCATCGACGCCACCTGCCCGCTGGTCACCAAGGTGCACAACGAGGCCAAGCGCTTCGCCCGCGACGACTACGACATCCTGCTCATCGGCCACGAGGGCCACGAGGAGGTCGTCGGCACTGCCGGCGAGGCGCCCGACCACGTCCAGGTCGTCGACAACCCCGACGCCGTCGACAGCGTGACGGTCCGCGACCCGAGCAAGGTGATCTGGCTGTCGCAGACCACCCTGAGCGTCGACGAGACCATGGAGACCGTCCGCCGGCTCCGGGAGAAGTTCCCGACGCTGCAGGACCCGCCCAGCGACGACATCTGCTACGCCACCCAGAACCGGCAGGTCGCGGTGAAGGCGATGGCACCCGAATGCGACCTGGTGATCGTCGTCGGCTCGCGCAACTCCTCGAACTCTGTGCGGCTCGTGGAGGTCGCGCTGCTCGCGGGCGCCGCGGCGGCGCACCTCGTCGACTACGCCGAGGACGTCGACCCCGCCTGGCTCGACGGCGTGACCACCGTCGGCGTCACCTCCGGCGCCTCGGTGCCCGAGATCCTGGTGCGCGGCGTCCTCGACCGGCTGGCCGAGCACGGCTTCGACACCGTGCAGCCGGTGACCACCGCCAACGAGACGCTGGTCTTCGCGTTGCCGCGGGAGATCCGCGCCGGCCGGCCGCGCTAGCTAACCGTCCCAGTCGCCGCGCGAGTGGCGCGGCCGGTGCCGGTAGGCGCTTCGCGATTCGCCGTCCTCGGCGCTGCGATACCGCACCCGCGACACCGGGTGGTGGCTGCCGTTCACACCGTTGGTCCCGTTGCGGCCGGTGCGCTCGCGCCGGCGGTACTCCGGCTCGTAGGCGTCGAAGTCGAACGGTTCGGGCCGGGGCCGCCGCTCGGGCCGTTCGCTGCGCTCCGGCCGTTCGTACGGGTCGAGCCGGCCCGGCGGGTACCGGTCACGGGCGCCGTTCTCCCGCGGCGACGGGCGCGACCGGCGGGGCCGCTCGGGCAGGTCGCGCAGGTAGTCGCCGATGTCGGGGTCCTCGGTGGCCGGCGGGCGGCGGCGGGGCCGCGGCTGCGCGCGGCGGTCGTCGTCGGTCTCGCGGGGGCGTCGCGGCGGCCGCGGGGTGCGCGTCGACGGGCTGGGCCGTTCGCCGGCCGGCCGGCGCCGGCGGGGTTCCTCCACGGCCGGCTCGTCGTCGTCGCGCCCGGCGGTGAGCTTCGCCTTGAGCCCGGCGAACCCGCCGGCGGATGTGCGCCGGGCGCGAGAGCTGCGCCGGCTGGTCTTGTGGGCGGGCGCTGCGCTGGGGGCGACCGACCGCCGCGAGCCGAGGAACCACCGGACCGCGCCGATCACCAGCACGGTGGCCGACACCGCGAGCATCAGCGGGAATCGCTCGATCAGCGGGTAGCCGCAGTTGATCGCCAGGTCCTTCACGCCGGCGATCTCGCTGCCGGTGAACAGGAAGTAGGCGCCGGGGACCAGGACGAAGAGCAGCAGCGGCGGCTGCACGACCGCGGTGAACAGCGCCGCCTGGCGCACCGCGAGAACCGCCGCGACGCACCCGATTGCGTACAGCGTGGCGAAGACCGCGGTGAGCTCCTTGGTCTCCGAGCCGGCGTCGAACGCGAAACCGATGGCGGCGGCGGTAACGGCGATGACCACGGCGCCCCACCAGGGCACCCCGGTGACGTTCGGGTGCGCGGAGCGGTGAGCAGGCTCTACCGGCGATCGGCCCCGCTGTCCAGACACAGGTAGACCGTACCGGCTCACGCTGCTGACGCGCTGCCAGCGCGCCATGGCGTGGCTGCCCCTGCGCCTAGACTCTGGATTCCGTGAGTCTGAATCTGGGAATCGTGGGGCTGCCGAACGTGGGCAAGTCGACGTTGTTCAACGCGCTGACGCGAAACAACGTGCTGGCGGCCAACTATCCGTTCGCCACCATCGAGCCCAACGAGGGCGTGGTGCCGCTTCCCGATCCCCGGCTCGACAAGCTGGCCGAGATGTTCTCCTCGGCGCGCGTGGTGCCGGCGCCGGTGACGTTCGTCGACATCGCCGGCATCGTGAAGGGCGCCTCCGAGGGCGCCGGGCTGGGCAACAAGTTCCTCGCCAACATCCGCGAGTGCGACGCGATCTGTCAGGTCGTCCGGGTGTTCGCCGACGACGACGTCGTCCACGTCGACGGCAAGGTCGATCCCCGCTCCGACATCGAGGTCATCGAGACCGAGCTGATCCTCGCCGACATGCAGACGCTGGAGAAGGCGGTGCCGCGGCTGGAGAAGGAGGCCCGCAACAACAAGGACCGCAAGCCGGTGCACGAGGCGGCGGTCGCGGCGCAGGAGGTGCTCGATGCGGGCAGGACGCTGTTCTCGGCGGGAACGGATGCGTCGCTGCTGCGCGAGCTGAACCTGATGACCACCAAGCCGTTCCTCTATGTCTTCAACGCCGACGAATCGGTGCTCACCGACGAGACGCGAAAGGCCGAGCTCCGCGCGCTGGTCGCCCCCGCCGACGCGGTGTTCCTCGACGCGAAGATCGAAGCCGAGCTGCAGGAGCTCGACGACGAGTCGGCCGCCGAACTGCTGGAGTCCATCGGTCAGACCGAACGCGGGCTCGACGCGCTGGCCCGTGCCGGCTTCCACACGTTGAAGCTGCAGACCTATCTGACGGCCGGACCCAAGGAGGCCCGCGCCTGGGTCATCCACCAGGGCGACACCGCGCCCAAGGCGGCCGGCGTCATCCACACCGACTTCGAAAAGGGCTTCATCAAGGCCGAGGTGGTCTCCTTCGACGACCTCGTCGCCGCCGGCTCCATGGCCGCCGCCAAAGCCGCGGGCAAGGTCCGTATCGAGGGCAAGGACTACGTGATGGCCGACGGCGACGTGGTGGAGTTCCGGTTCAATGTCTGACTCGGGCGAGGGCCGTGCGGTGCCCCGGATCGCGGCGATCACCCCGCTGCGGTCGGCGTGACGGATCGGATCCGGGACTTCTTGCGGTCCTTGCCGTCACTGGCGGGGGTGGGGCCGGCCCTCGACCTCGATTCGCTGCCCCGCGATCCGGTGCAGCTCTTCATCGAATGGCTTGAAGGTGCGGTCCGCGCCGGCGTGGCGGAACCGCATGCCATGACGCTGTCGACGGTCGATGAGTCGGGCGCACCAGACGCCAGGATCCTGTTGCTCAAGGACGTCGACGAGCGGGGATGGGCGTTCGCCGGCACTGCATCAAGCGGGAAAGGCCACCAGCTCCGTGCCTGTCCGCGGGCATCCCTGACATTCTGGTGGCAGCCGCTGGTGCGTTCAGTTCGGTTGCGCGGCACCGTGATCGAGGCGTCACGATCGGATAGCCTCGCCGATCTGCGGGCCCGAAGTGTCGAAGCGCAGGAGGGCGTCGACCCCGACGACTGGACTGTCTGGAGACTCGTGCCAACGCGTGCGGAGTTCTGGCAGGGGTCCACCGATCGTCGCCATACCCGCATCGTCTTCGTGCCGGACGGTCAGAACTGGAGAGTGGCACCGTGAGACGCATTAATTGTCGGTGATTCTGCGCCTAGGGCGTCGGCCACTCGCACTTTCACGCCCTGAGCGCAGACTCGACGCGTGGACGCACATGAAGAGTGGGGCTCGCGCGACGTCGAGTTGCTCCATCACGCGGTGCTCGACGAGATGCAGGCGATGAACAGCTTCCATCAGCTCGGCGTGTCGACCGACGCGCTGGAACTGTTGGCATGGGCGGTCACCACTCGTGTCGATTACGCGTTCGCCGTTCGCTGGTCACCGGACTGGGTGCCGCCCGGTCGTCCGCACACGTGGCGCGACGACGAGGGCTGGCACGCGCGCTGCAACGACTGCCTGTCCGAGTGCGCCGCAGCGCCGTCGGAGACCGAGGCGGTGGCGTGGTTCGACGCGCACGCCGCCGGAACGCATCCCGGGGGACGTGCCCCTACGCAATGACGGCGATGCCCGCCGCGGCGGCGGACAGCAGCCCGGCGGCCCAGAACAGCGGCGGCTCCACCGGCTGGCCGGAGCGCCGCTGCCGGGCACGGCCGATGCCCAGTACGGCGCCGAGTACCACCAGGATCACCAGCTTGACGGTGATCTTGGTGTAGTTCGGCTCGTAGCCTGCGGGCCAGGGCGCCGCCAGCGCCAGCCCGGTGACCAGCGATACGACCAGGCCCCATTCCATCGCGCGGGTGAACTGCCGGCGGCGGGCCAGCACCTCGCCGATCCACGGGCCGAAGACCATCGCGAACCCGATGATGTGCAGAAAGACTATGACGTGACGTAGTACTTCCACGGCGTCAGCGTAACCCCGTCACTCCGGCTGGCTGCCCCGACTGTCGAGACGCCGCAGCACCTGGTCCACGATCGTCGGATCCATGCCCTTCTCGCTGCGGGCGTTGACCACCTCGTTGCGCGCGGCCTCGAGCACCTGCTCCTTCAGGGCGTTGGTGGTGGTCGCGTGTTCGTCCGAGGCGCGGCCGTCGCCGTCGTGCGGCCGGTACCCGAGCGAATGCCACATGCGCTCGGCGTTCTCGCGGGCGTGCTCGGCGGTGTCGTCGTCGACGTCGCTGCGCTGGCGGACTTCGTCGAGGCGCTGCAGTCCGGCGTCGCGGGCGCGGCGGATCAGCTGTTGCTGCGTGTCGTCGATGTCGTCGTCGGAGGCGCTGACGCCCAGTGCCTTGACCACGAACGGCAGCGTCAGGCCCTGCACCACGACGGTGCCGATGATCACCACGAACGCGATGAAGATCAGCCGCTCCCGCTCGGGGAAGGGCTGCGGTCCCATCGGCAGCGACAGCACCATCGCCAGCGTCACCACGCCGCGCATGCCCGCCCACGACGTGATGGCCAGCTCCCGCCAGCCGTGGGGTTCGGCCTCGTCCGTGCGGTGCTGGTGGGCCCGTTCGTCGATCGATCCGACGACGAACATCCAGAAGATCCGGATGCCCACCACGACGCCGAGCACAATCAGCGACTGCCCGACGAGCTCGGTCAGCGGGCCGGGCACCTGCTGGGCGACCGCCCGCACCTCCAACCCGACGAAGGCGAACGCGACACCCGTCACCGTCAGTTCGAGGATCTCCCACATGTTGCCGGCGACGAGCCGGGTCTGCGTCGACTCGACGTCGCCGTAGCGGCTCAGCGCCAGCGCGATGGTGACCACCGCGAGCACCCCGCTGCCGTGGGCGGCGTCCGCCGCGGCGTAGGCCACGAACGGCATGACGAGCACCAGCGCGCTGCCCGCCGGGTGTGGCGGAAGCTTGCCGAGCAGGATGCGGGTGGCGCCCGCGACCACCAGGCCGACCGCGACGCCGACGCCGATCGCGACGGCCAGTGCCAGCCCGGCATGGCCTGGGCTGAACGCGCCCGTCAGCGTGGAGGCGACGGCGACGTCGTAGAGCACCAGTGCGGTCGCGTCGTTCGACAGCCCCTCACCTTCGAGGATGGTGCGCAACCGCCGCGGGAGCTTGAGGCGCTGCGCGACGGCGGTGGCTGCGACGGCATCGGGGGGACCGACGGCGGCGCCGAGCGCGAGCGCCGCGACCAGCGGCAGCCCCGGCACCAGCTGCTGCAGCACCACGCCGACCGCGAAAGCGGTGACCAGCACGAGCGCCACGGCCAGGATTGCGATGGGCCGCCGGTTGTCCAGGAACTGCCGCCAGGACGTCCGCCGCGCGGCCGCGAACAGCAGCGGCGGCAGCACGAGCGGCAGGATCAGCTCCGGATCGACCGACGGAGTGGGCACCCCCGGCACGAACGCGAGCAGCACCCCGAAGATCAGCAGCACCACGGGATAGGGCAGCGTGAGCCGCTGGGCCAGCGGCGCGAGCACGATCGTCGCGGCAACCAGCCCCAGGAACAGCGTCAGACCAGCCAACCTGAACTCCCGTCGGGTTCGGAAACGAATCCCTCGGATATCCCCCGCGGTGCCGGTTCCGAAACGGCGTCAGCGGGTGACGCGCTCGTCGAGGAAGATGTCGAGCACCGGCTCGGCGCCGCCGCCGTAGCGCGAGAGGTCGGCGACACCGGCGTCGTGGAGCACCTGGGCGTCGATGAAGGTGTGGCCGGTGCAGTCGCGAGCCGGCCGGCCCAGGATCTCGACCGCGGCGTCGCCCATGATCTCCGGGCTGCGCGACGACGACAGCAGCGCATCGCCCTCGGCCATGTTCGCGACGGCCGAGGTGGCGATGTAGGTCTCGGGCCACAGGCAGTTCGCGGCGATGCCGGCGTCGGCGTACTCGGCCGCCCATCCCAGCGTCAGCAGCGTCATCGCATACTTCGACAGCGTGTAGGCGGGGTGCGCGCCCAGCCAGTGCGGGTTGAGGTTGATCGGCGGCGAGATCGTCAGGATGTGCGGGTGCGGCGAGTTGCGCAGGTGCGGCAGGGCGGCCCGCGTCAGCAGGAAGGTGCCGCGGCCGTTGATCTCCTGCATCAGGTCGTAGCGCTTGGCGGACAGCTGCTCGGTGCCGACGGTGGCGATCGCGCTGGCGTTGTTGACGACGATGTCGACGCCGCCGAACCGCTCGACGGCGGTGTCGACGGCCCGCTGCACGTCGTCCTCGGAGCGGATGTCGCCGACCACCCCCGCCGCCTGACCGCCCGCCGCCTCCACCGCCGCGGCGGCGGTGTGCACGGTGCCCGGCAGTTTGGGATGGGGTTCGGCCGTCTTGGCGAGGAACACCACGTTGGCGCCCTGCTTCGCGGCGACGAGCCCGATCGCCAGGCCGATGCCGCGGCTGCCACCCGACATCACCATCGTGCGACCTGCGAGTGATCCGGTCATCGGCCCTCCTCGGGAAACGGCATTCTCGCCGATGAGATTACGGTATCCACCCGCGCACGCCGACGCCGAGATCGACGAAATGGCGGCCGTTACTCGCACTTTCTCGCCGAAACGTCGGTTTGGGCGGGGATTCGCCCCTAGCGGACGACGAACGGGACGACCGCGTCGCTGAAGGCGTCGTTGTCGTCGCCGGCCGCGGTGTGACCGGCGCCGGAGAGCTCGACGAACTCCGCGTGCGGCACCTGCGCGAGGAAGTGCTGCACGCCCTCGACGCTCACCACGTCGGACAGCTTGCCGCGTACCAGCAGGATCGGGATGCGCAGCTCGACGGCCGCGTGTTCGATCTTCTCCACCCGCACGAACGGGTCGTCGCCGGGCGCGGTCAGGAACGCCGGATCCCAGTGCCAGTACCAGCGGCCGTCGCGCAGCCGTAGGTTCTTCTTCAGCCCCTCGGGACTGCGCGGCCGCGTGCGGTGCGGCAGATATCCGGCGACGGCGTCGGCCGCGGCGTCGAGCGAGTCGAAGCCGTCGACGTGGCTGAACATGAAGTCGCGGATGCGGGCGCTGCCGGCCTTTTCGTAGCGCGGCACCACGTCGACGAGCACCAGCTTGGTGACGCGCTGCGGTCCGGCCTCGTGCGCGGCGAGGATGCCGGTCAGCCCACCCATGCTGGCGCCGATGATGGCGACCGGCCGGCCGATCTGCCCGATCACCCGCGAGACGTCGGCCGCCAGCGCATCGACGCTGTAATTGGCCTTCGGCGCCCGGTCGCTCTCGCCGT
Source organism: Mycobacterium sp. MYCO198283 (assembly GCF_021213805.1). GTDB lineage: Bacteria > Actinomycetota > Actinomycetes > Mycobacteriales > Mycobacteriaceae > Mycobacterium. The sequence goes on along the minus strand of NZ_JAJQJI010000001.1, from coordinate 168,726 downwards.
GCCCGCGCGCGTCGATCGCGACCACGTGCAGCCCGTGCCGCGCCAGGACGTCGCCGGTCTGCTTCCAGGAGAACCGATTCTGGCCGCCGCCGTGGAGCATGAGGACCGTCGGCTTGCCCTCGGCCGTCGGCGCGCCGCGGTTCCACTCGTCGGCCACCAGCGTCAGGTCCTCGGCGCCCGTGAACTCCACCGTTTCCGCTGTCACGACGCTCCTTCCGGCAGGTCCGGCTCACGTTACCCAGCTGCGCGACCGCCCCGCGCGGGGGCACCGGCGCGGCTAACCTCGACCCGTGACCGAACCGCGATGGCTGGACGTCGAGGCGCCGGCGGTCACGCTGCGCGCGCTGGTGTGGGAACCTCCCGGAGCCTCGGCCGACACTCCGACGGCGCTGTGCCTGCACGGATTCCCGGATACGGCCCACGGCTGGCGGCGGGTTGCGCCGCAGCTCGTCGCGGCGGGGTGGCGGGTGGTTGCACCGTTCATGCGGGGTTACGCACCGTCGGGCATCCCGCGCGACGGCGCCTATCACGTGGCGGCGCAGATGCACGACGCGCTGCAGGTGCTCGACGCCGTGGGGCCGACCGGGCGCGACGTGCTGATCGGCCACGACTGGGGAGCCATCGCCGCCACCGGCATCGCGGCCCTGCCGGAGTGCCCGTTCCGCCGGATCGCCATCATGAGCGTGCCGTTGCCGGCTGCCTTCCTGCCGCCGGGCGCGGTGCCGAACAAGCTCGGGCTCGTCTCCCGGTTGCCGCTGCAGCTGCTGCGCAGCTGGTACATCCTGTACTTCCAGCTGCCCGCGCTGCCGGACCGCTCGGCGTCGTGGGTGGTGCCGCTGCTGTGGCGCTACTGGTCGCCGGGGTACCGCGGCGCGGCGCTCGAGGAAGACCTGCGGCACGTCGCCGACGCCATCGGGGCGCCGGACCGTTGGCGCGCCGCGTTGGGCGCCTACCGGGCGACCGTGCGGAAATCCACGCCGCCCCCGCCCTATACCGAGCTGCACCGCTACTGGACGCAGCGGCCCGTGACGCCCACCCGCTACCTGCACGGCGCCGACGACGGCTGCGCCAGCCCGGCCTGGGCGAACTGGGTGCGCCGGATCCTGCCGGACGACGCCGTCATCACGGTTCCCGCCGCCGGTCACTTCCTGCAGCTGGAGCAACCCGACGCGGTGGCCGCCCACCTGCTCGACTTCATCGGCCGCCCGACCGCGCCGTGACCCGGCTGGCGGCCGTCGACGCGCAGCTCTACTGGCTGTCCCGGCGGCTGCCCAACGACCAATTCCTGCTCTACGCGTTCGGCGGCGCGCCGGACCTCGACGAGGCGGTCGATCAGGTGCGCGACCGCGCGGCCGGCTGCCCGGACCTGCGGCTGCGCGTCGCCGACGACCATCGACTCCGCTATCCGCGGTGGGTTCCCGACGGCGTCGGCGACGGGCAGATCGTCGTGCATCCGGCGGCGAGCTGGGACGCGCTGCTGGCCGCGCTCGGCACGCTGACGACGACCGTGCTCGACGCCCGGGTCGCGGCGTGGCGCCTGCACCTGTGGCCGGCGGTCACCGCCCTGCCGACCGGCGACTCGGGAACCGTTGCGGTGCTGCAGATCTCGCATGCGCTGGCCGACGGCACGCGCGCGTCCGCGCTGGCGGCCTGGCTTCTCGGCCGGGACGCGCCGGTGGCGCCGGTGCCACCCGCACCGGGCGGCGGCGTGCTGCGGCGCGGGATCGCCGCGGCCAGGGCCCACCGCGCGCTCACCGCCGAGACGGCCGCCGGCGCGGTGCCGCCGCCGGGGGAGCTGTGCCCGGCGCTGATCACCAATACCGCGCCGCCCGGGCCGCCGCTGCTGCGCACGCTGCTCATGGCCCGCCCGCGCGGGGCCACGGTGACGGTGCACGCGCTCGCGGCGGTGACCGACGCGCTGGCCGCCCAGGTGCGGGCCGCCGGCGAGGACCCCGCGCAGCTGACGGCCGAGGTGCCGATGGCCAAGCCCGGGCCGCGCACCGCCCACAACCACTTCCGGGCCGTCGGCGTGCCGCTGCGCCCGGACCTGCCCGTCGACCGGCGGCGGTCGGCGATCGCCGACCGGCTGCGGGCGCACCGGCAGCGCGGCGAGCACCCCGCGCTGGCGGCCGCCGACCGCGCGTTCGCCGCCACCCCGGCGCCGCTGCTGCGGTGGGGCGTGGCGCAGTTCGACCCGGCGGCCCGCGCAGCGATGGTGGCCGGCAACACCGTGGTCTCGAGCGTCCACCGCGGACCGGCCGACCTGCACCTGGGCGGTGCGCCGGTGCTGTTCACGGCCGGCTATCCGGCGCTGTCGCCGACGATGGGGTTGACCCACGGCGTGCACGGCATCGGCGACACCGTCGCGGTGAGCGTGCACGCCCGGGCGGGCGCGCTCCCCGACGTCGATCGCTACCTTGCCGACCTCGCCGAGCGGTGGAGTGCCACCTGACGGCGTTGACTTCCACACTCGGGCGTCGATATCCACCCAGTGGCGGCAAAACGCCCGAAATCCCGCCCTGGCGTGGAGATCAACGACCGAAAGTAAAAGTTGGGTCCCGCCGGCACTAGAACACGTTCTAATCTCTTCGCCATGGGTTTCCTCACACAAGACGCGCCCGTCGTGGACTACGAGGAGTGGAGCAAGGGCACGCGCGCGGAGAAGATCCGGCCGATGGCACTGCACTGGGCGGAAGTCGGCTTCGGCACGCCGGTGGCGCTGCACCTGTTCTACGTCGTCAAGATCTGCCTCTACATCCTGGGCGGCTGGCTGTTCGCGCTCGCCACCACCGGCGTCGACGGCTTCACCGACGTCGGGCAGTGGTGGACGGAGCCGATCGTCTTCCAGAAGGTCGTGCTCTACACCATGCTCTTCGAGGTCGTCGGCCTCGGCTGCGGGTTCGGCCCGCTCAACAACCGGTTCTTCCCGCCGATGGGTTCGATCCTGTACTGGCTGCGGCCCGGCACCATCCGGCTGCCGCCGTGGCCGAACCGGATCCCGCTGACGAAAGGCACCGGGCGCACCCCCGTCGACGCTGCGCTCTACGGCGCGCTGCTGGTGATGCTGCTCGTCGCGCTGTTCTGGAACGGCACCGGACCCGTCGATGGCTTCGACACCGAAGTCGGCGTGCTGCCGAGCTGGCAAATCTGGGCGATCCTCGGCCTGCTCGCGGTGCTCGGGCTGCGCGACAAGGTGATCTTCCTGGCGGCCCGCGGCGAGGTGTATGCGAGCTTCACCGTCACCTTCTTGTTCGCGACGTACAGCGTCGTCGACATGATCGTCGCCGCCAAGATCATCTGCGTCATCATCTGGATGGGCGCCGCCACCTCCAAGTTCACCAAGCACTTCCCGTTCGTCATCTCGACGATGATGAGCAACAACCCGGTGTTGCGGCCGCGCTGGCTGAAGCGGAAGTTCTTCGAACACTTCCCCGACGATCTGCGGCCCGGCCGCCCGTCGCGCATCGTCGCCCACGTCAGCACCGCGATCGAGCTGCTGGTGCCGCTGGCGCTGTTCTTTTGCCACGGCGGCTGGCCCACCGCGATCGCCGCGACCGCGATGATCGTCTTCCACCTCGGCATCCTGTCGGCGATCCCGATGGGTGTGCCGCTGGAGTGGAACGTGTTCATGATCTTCGGCGTCGTGACGCTGTTCGTCGGGCAGGCGCGCTACGGGCTGTCGGACGTGACGCAGCCGCTGCCCATCGCGGCGCTGACGCTGGTGCTCGTGACCTGCATAGTGCTCGGCAACGTCAACCCGCCGAAGGTGTCGTTCCTGCCGGGCATGCGGTATTACGCCGGCAATTGGGACACCAACCTGTGGTGTCTCACGCCGTCGGCCGCGCAGAAGATCACCGACGGCATTGTGGCGATCGCCAGCATGCCCGCCGCTCAGCTGGAGCGGTACTACGGCAGCAAGGAGACCGCGGAGATGTACCTCTACATGGGTTATGCCTTCCGATCGTTCAACAGCCACGGCCGGGCGCTGTTCACGCTGGTGCACCGCGCGCTCGCCGACCGCGACGAGGCCGACTACACCATCACCGACGGCGAGCGCATCGTCTCCACCGCGATCGGCTGGAATTTCGGCGACGGCCACATGGGCAACGAGCAGCTGATCGAAGCCCTGCAGGAGCGCTGCCACTTCGAGCCGGGCGAGGTGCGCGTGATCGTGCTCGACGGCCAGCCGATCCACCGGCAGACCCAGCAGTACCGCATCGTCGACGCCGCGTTGGGCGAGCTCGAGCGCGGCCACGTCTGCGTTGCCGACATGGTGACCCGCCAGCCCTGGGACGACACCGTGCCGGTGCACGTCCACGGCGAGAGCAAGATCCGGCCGCGCGACGCCGCTCAGTAGCAGAGCGATCGCTCTGTTACTGTCGGGGAGTGCCTCGGCCGCGGCTCCACGACCCCGACGTCATCCTCGACGCCGCTGAGTCGTTGGCCGCATCGGCGGGCGTCGGCGCCGTCACCACGCGGGCCGTGGCCGCCGCGGCCGGGGTGTCCAACGGCGCGATCTACCACGAGTTCGGTTCCCGCGGTGCGCTGCTGGGCCATACCTGGGTGCGCGCCGCTCGCCGGTTCCTCGATCTCCAGGCCGGACTGGTGGACGCCCACCGTGGCGACAGCACGGATCCGGCCGACGTCATCGTCGCCGCGGCCGACGCGCCGGCCGTGTTCGCGGAGCGCTACCCGCAGTCGGCGCGACTGCTCGTCGACGTGCCGCGTCACCAGCTCGTCGGCGACGATCCCGCGGCGTCGGCTGCCCTCGCCGACCTCGACCGCGAGCTGCTCGCGCTGCTGGTCCGGCTCGCCGAGGTGGCATGGGGCCGCCGCGACAGTGCCGCCGTCGACGTCGTCACCATCTGCGTCGTCGACCTGCCGACCGCAATCCTGCTGTCGCGCAACCGCATCGGCAGTCCGGTGGCCCGCCGGCAATTGGTGGCCGCCGTGCGTGCGGTGGTGGCGGTCGGACCGCCGCCGAAACGAAGGAGAAACGATGAGCATTGAGCTGACCCGCGACGGCGACGTCGCGGTGCTACACCTCGGCGACGACGAGAACCGGTTCTCACCGGACTTCCTCGACGCGTTCGATGCGGCGCTCGACGGCCTGTCAAACAGCGGCGCCACCGCGCTGGTCACCACGGCCTCCGGGAAGTTCTACTCCAACGGGCTCGACCTGGAGTGGCTCGCGGCCAACAGCGACCGCGGCGACTGGTACGTCGGACGGGTGCACGGGCTGCTGGCCCGCCTGCTGACGCTGCCCATGCCGACCGCCGCGGCCATCACCGGCCACGCGTTCGGGGCGGCCGCGATGCTGGCGATCGCCCACGACTTCCGGGTGATGCGCACCGATCGCGGCTACTTCTGCTTCCCCGAGGTCGACATCCGCATCCCGTTCACGCCGGGCATGGCGGCGCTGATCCAGGCGAAGTTGACCCCGCAGGCCGCGGTGGGCGCGATGACCACCGGCCGACGCTTCGGCGGACCCGACGCGCTCGCGGCGGGCATCGTCGACGCCGTTGCCGACGAGAACCGGGTGACGGCCGACGCGGTGGCGTCCGTCGCGGCGCTGGGCGCCAAGGACGCCGGCACGCTCGGTGCGATCAAGCAGACGATGTTCGGTCCGGCGGTCGCGGCGCTCACCGGCTAAGACGCCACGGCCTGCTCGATCGGCACGTCGCCGTTGTTGAACTCGATGGTGCGCCCGATGGTCGAATCGTCGGCGAGCACGGCGGCGGCCACCCGTGCGACGTCCTCCCGCGACACCTCACCGTCGGCGGCCTGGGCGCCGACGGCAATCCGGCCGGTGCCCGGCCCAAATGTCAGCCGGCCCGGCCCGAGTATCGTCCAATCCAACCCCGACGCGCGCAGGTGTGCATCGGCGGCGGCCTTGGCCTCGGCGTAGGCGAAGAACGGATCGTCCTGCGGCACACCGTGATCGGGGCGGGCACCGAAGTAGGACACCAGCACGAACCGGCGCACGCCGCTCGCGGCGGCCGCGTCGATCAACCGGATGGCGGCGTCGCGGTCGACGGCGAAGGTGCGGGCCGGATCCCCGCCGCCGGCGCCCGCGGCGAACACCACGGCGTCGCGGCCCGTCACCAGCTCGGCTGCTGCGGCGTCGTCGAGCGTCTCGATGTCGGCGATCAGCGGCGCCGCACCGGTGGCCGCCACGTCGTCGGTGTGGTCGGGGTTGCGGAACACCGACGTCACCTGATGGCCCTGGCCGGTGAGGATGCGGGCGAGGTGCAGCGCGACCTTGCCGTGGCCGCCGATGATCACGATGTGCGCCATGTATGGCGACGCTACGCGTCGGGGTTCGGGCGTCGGCTGATAAGAACTAGACAGGCGTCAAACTACCTAGGGAGTGAACATGGCTGAAGCCGTCATCGTCGAAGCGGTCCGGTCGCCGATCGGGAAGCGCAACGGCGGCCTGTCCGGGGTGCATCCGGCCGAGCTGTCGGCGCAGGTGCTCAACGGTCTCGTCGAGCGCGCCGGGATCGATCCGGGCATCGTCGACGACGTCATCTGGGGCTGCGTGATGCAGGCCGGCGAGCAGGCGCTCGACATCGGCCGCACCGCGCTGCTCGCCGCCGGCTGGCCCGAGACCGTGCCGGGCGTGACCGTCGACCGCCAATGCGGGTCCAGCCAGCAGTCGGTGCACTTCGCCGCGGCCGGCGTGGTGGCCGGTCACTACGACGTCGTGGTCGCCGGCGGCGTCGAGTCGATGTCGCGCACCCCGATGGGCTCGTCGCTCGCAGGCGGCGGCAACCCGTATCCGCAGAGCTTCAAGGACCGCTACGACCGCACCCCGAACCAGGGCATCGGCGCCGAGATGATCGCCGAGCAGTGGGGCTTCGACCGCACCGCGCTCGACGAGTTCTCCCTCGGCTCGCACGAAAAGGCCGCCGCCGCACAGGATTCCGGCGCGTTCGACGACCAGATCGTCGCGATCAAGGCCACTGGCGAGGGGACCCAAACAAGCACCGTACTGAAGGACGAGGGCATCCGCCGGGGCGGCACCGTCGAGAAGATGGCGCAGCTGAAGCCGGCGTTCAAGGAGGACGGCGTCATCCACGCCGGCAACGCCTCGCAGATCTCCGACGGCTCGGCCGCGCTGCTGTTCATGTCCGCCGACAAGGCGCAGTCGCTGGGGCGCAAGCCGATTGCCCGCGTGCACACCGCGACGCTGGCCGGCGCCGACCCGGTGATCATGCTGACCGCGCCGATCCCGGCGACGCAAAAGGTGTTGAAGCGTTCGGGGCTGAGCCTCGACGAGATCGGCGTGTTCGAGGTCAACGAGGCGTTCGCCCCGGTGCCCATGGCGTGGCTCAAGGACATCGGCGCCGACGAGAAGAAGCTGAACCCGAACGGCGGCGCGATCGCGCTGGGCCACCCGCTGGGCGGCTCCGGGGCCCGCATCATGACCACAATGCTCTATCACATGCGCGACAAGGGAATTCGCTACGGCCTGCAGACGATGTGCGAGGGCGGCGGTCAGGCCAACGCCACCATCCTGGAACTGTTGTGACGACGGACGCGGCCCCGGGCGCTCTCACCGAGCGCCGGGGCAACGTCCTCGTCGTCACGATCAACCGGCCCGAGGCCCGCAACGCCGTCAACGGCGCCGTCAGCACCGCCGTCGGCGACGCGCTCGAGGACGCCCAGCACGACCGCGACATCCGCGTGGTGGTGCTGACCGGTGCGGGGGACAGGTCGTTCTGCGCCGGAGCCGACCTCAAGGCGATCGCCCGCGGCGAGCACCTGAGCCATCCGCAGCACCCGGAGTGGGGCTTCGCCGGCTACGTGCGGCACTTCATCGACAAGCCGACCATCGCCGCCGTCAACGGCACCGCGCTGGGCGGCGGCACCGAACTGGCGCTGGCCAGCGACCTCGTGGTCGCCCGCGAGAGCGCGATGTTCGGGCTGCCCGAGGTGAAGCGCGGCCTGTTGGCCGCGGCGGGCGGCGCGTTCCGCATCGTCGACACGCTGCCCCGCAAGGTCGCGCTGCGGATGCTGTTCACCGGCGAGCCGATCACGGCCGCGGCGGCAGCGCGCTGGGGCCTGGTCAACGAGGTCGTCCCCGACGGCGACGAGGTGGCCGCGGCCGTCACGCTGGCCGAGACCATCGCCGCGAACGCGCCGCTCGCCGTGCAGGCCAGCAAGCGAGTCGCCTACCGCACCGACGGCCGGCCCGTGCCCGGTGACGAATCCGGCTGGGACGCCACCACGCGCGAGGCGATCGCCGTCATGCAGACCGAGGACGCGCGGGAAGGCCCGCGGGCGTTCGCCGAGAAGCGGCCGCCCGTCTGGCAGGGCCGCTAGGCGGCGGGGGGCGCGGCCTCGGCCGCCGCGGGCGCGCTCGGCGACGAGCTGGGTGTCGAGCTCGGCGAGGAGCTGGTCGGCGAGGCCTTGGTCTGATCCGCCGGCAGCGCCTTGGCCGGATCGAGCACCGTGTCGATCAGGTAGATCCGCGAGTTGCCGCCGGTGATCGCGCCGCACAGCACCTTGGCGCCGTCGACCTTGATGTCGCCGCCCTTGCCCTCGACGGTGACCTGCTTGCCCTGCTGTGTCGTGAGCTTGCCGTGCACGTCGTCGACGCCCAGGATGCTCAACACCATGTGGTAGTACAGGACGTCCGTCAGCGCCGCCGGATTGGACTTCAGCAGCTCGAGCGTGCCCGGATCGAGCTTCGCGAACGCATCGTTGGTGGGCGCGAAGACGGTGTAGGGGCCGTTGTCGAGGACGCCGACGACGTTCACCGCCGGGTTCACGCCGCCGGAGATCGCCGACGAGAACGTCGACAGCTCGGGGATCGCGGCGATGTTGGCCGACACCGACTGCTTCGACAGCGTCTGCAGCGCGTTCGGGTCGGTGGCCGTCAATTCCTTCTTCAGCGCATCGCAGCCAGAACCTTGCAGGTCGGGCAGCGTCACGGTGGTCGGCTTGGGCGTCGGGGTCGGCTCGCCGTGGGCGGTCACCGCCGCGGACAGCGCGACGGCGACGACCGCGACACCGGCGAACGCGGACTTGGTGCGGTTCTTCATGCTTCGGCTTTTCTCCCTCGTTGCGGCGCCGCAGTGGATAGTAGGGGCTGGCGTCCGTCGAGGTGAAATCGGCGGTTTCTACGATGGCGGGCATGCCCGAGCCGCTCATCGTCGCGATCGCAGGTCACGCGCCACAGTTCGCCGCCGAGTCGTGGGTGGCGCCCAACGCCGCCGTCATCGGCCGGGTCCGGCTCGCCGAGCGGGCGAGCGTCTGGTACGGCGCGACGCTGCGCGCCGAGGCCGAGGCCATCGAGATCGGCGCCGGCAGCAACCTGCAGGACGGTGTCACCGTGCACGTCGACCCGGGCTTCCCGGTCCGGGTGGGAGCGAACTGCAGCGTCGGCCACAACGCCGTGCTGCACGGCTGCACCGTGCAGGACGACTGCCTGATCGGCATGGGGGCGGTGATCCTGAACGGCGCGGTCGTCGGCGAGGGTTCGCTGGTGGCGGCCAGTGCGCTCGTCCCGCAGGGCATGGTGATCCCGCCGCGGTCGATGGTGGCCGGGGTGCCCGGCAAGGTCCGTCGCGAGCTCACCGACGACGAGGTGCAGGGCAACCGCTTCAACGCCGAGGTCTACCGCCAGCTGATCGACCTGCACCGCGACGCCGGATGAGTGTGACCGACGTCATCGTCGACCGGATCCGCCGCGGATTGCGCCCGGACGGAGGTGGGTACGGTACCGGCGATGCGAATTCTGGTCACCGGGGCCACCGGATACGTCGGCTCGCGGCTCGTCACCGAGCTGCTGCGCGACGGGCACCAGGTGGTGGCCGCCACGCGCAAGCCGAAGCGGCTGCGGCGCTACGGCTGGTTCGACGAGGTGACGGCCGTCGGTCTCGACGCGAACGACGCCGCCTCGGCGCGGCGGGCCTTCGCCGACGCCGGTGCCGTTGACGTCGTCTACTACCTCGTCCACGGCATCGGACAGCCCGGCTTCCGCGACGCCGACCGGGCGGCGGCCACGCACGTCGCCGAGGCGGCACGCGACGCCGGGGTCACCCGCATCGTCTACCTCGGCGGCTTCGTTCCCGACGGGGACACGCTGTCGGAGCACCTGGCCAGCCGAGCCGAGGTCGCCGAGGCGCTGCACGTCGACGGCGGCCCGGAAGTGGTGTGGCTCGGCGCCGCGGTCATCATCGGGGCGGGCTCCACATCGTTTGAGATGGTTCGCTACGTCGCTGACCGCCTGCTCGTCATCCCGTTGCCGTCCTGGGCGTCCAACAAGATGGAACCCATCTCCATCCGCGACGTCCTCTACTACCTCGTCGCGGCCGCCGACCCGGACACCGTGCCCGCCGGCGCCTTCGACATCACCGGCCCCGACGTCACCACCTACGGCGGGCTGCTCGGCTCGTACCTGCGTGCCACCGGAGCGGTGCGCGCCGGACTCCCGCTCAACGGCGCCCAGGCCCTCATCCCCAAGGCGTTGATGGCACGCGTCGCCGGCACCGTCGTCCCCGTACCCACCGGCCTGGCCGCTGACCTGATCCAGTCGCTCGACTATCCGATGACGGCATCCGACGCCCGACTGCGCGACATCGTCCCCGACCCGCCCGGCGGGCTCACCAGCACCGACGACGCCGTCTCCGCCGCGCTGTCCCACCACCTGCCGCAGCCGGTGAACCGGCTCGCCGACCCGCACCACCTCGCCGACACCGACCCGCGGTGGGCGGGCGGCGACGCGCTGCGCCTGCAGCAACTGGCCATGGCGGTCACGCCGCCGCCGGCCCGCAAAGCGCTCGACCTGCTCGAAGCGGTGCCCGGTCCGGTCGCCGCCGCCCTGCGGGCCTGGGCGGACACCCTTGTCAGCCTGACGCCGAAGAGGTCGACGTGACCACCAGCGTGACCCAGGACACCTGCGCCGACCCCGAAGCGGGCGCGCTGCGCCACTGGCTCGAGAACCTCGGCAAGGAGGCGCTGCCGCACCCCGAATGGCCCGCGGTCGTGCGGCGGCGCCGCATCATCGTCGCGGTCGTCCTGGTGGTCGGCGCGGCGGTGCTCGGCGCGTCGTTGACGCAGCCCCCCGGCGGGTCCAGCTTCTACTGGTGGACGCTCGCGCTCGCGGTCATCTTCGCCACCGGCGCTTTCGCGTCCGGACCGCTGCACCTCGGCCGCATCTGCTGGCGCGGCCGCAACCAACGGCCGGTGCTGACCGGCATCACGATCGGGCTGCTGCTGGGCGCCGCGTTCATCGTCGGCGGCTTCGTCGTCCGGGAGATCCCGCCCGTCGCCGACTACGTCCGCAACGTGCTGATCTACGCCAACCAGGGCAGCCTCCCGCTGGTCGCCGCCATCACCGTCGCCAACGGTATCGCCGAAGAACTGTTCTTCCGCGGTGCGCTCTACAGCGCCTTCCACAACTTCCACCCGGTGCTGATCTCGACGCTGCTCTACATCGCGGTCACCATGGCCGCGGGCAACCCGATGCTGGGCTTCGCCGCGATCATCCTCGGCACCGTGTGCGCCGTCCTGCGCCGCGCGACCGGCGGCGTGCTGGCGCCGATGCTCACCCACTTCATCTGGGGTGCGGTGATGGTGTTCGCGCTTCCGCCGATCTTCGGCCTGTAGGCGGCCCGCTCAGGCGTCGGTGAACTTCGGGGCGCGGCGCTCCTGGAAGGCGCGCATCCCCTCGCGTACGTCGGCCGCCTGCAACAGCTGTGACTGTCCGTCGTACTCCCGGCGCAGCGCGGCGTCGAACTCGGTGAGCGTCGCGGCGTTGACGGCGGCCTTCGTCTTCGCCAGTGCGACCGCCGGGCCGGCGGCCAGCGCCGCCACCACCTTGTCGGCCTCGGCGTCGAACTCCTCGGCGGGGAACACCGCCGACACCAGCCCCCACTCGAGCGCTTCGGTCGCCGAGATGCGCTCGGCGAGCAGCGCCATCCGCATCGCCCGGATGCGGCCGATCGCCGCGGCCACCAGCGCGGAGGCGCCGCCGTCGGGCATCAGGCCGATCTTGGTGAACGCCAGCAGCAGGAACGCCTTGTCGCTCGCCAGCACCACGTCGCACGCCAGCGCCAGCGACACGCCCACCCCCGCCGCCGGCCCGTGCACGAGCGCGACCACCGGATGCGGCACCGCGACGATCGAGCGCGCCGCGCGGTCCGCCGCGTCGAGCGTCTCCATCGGCACCGTGTCGGCGCCGCCGCGATCGGAGCTGATGTCAGCACCCGAGGAGAAGCCGCGGCCCGCGCCGGCGAGCCGGACGACCTTCACCCGCGGGTCGCCGGCGGCGGCGGTCATCGCGTCGGCGATGCCGTTCAGCACACCCGCGGTCAGCGCGTTGAGGCTCTCGGGCCGGTTGATCGTCACCGTGAGCACCCCGTCGGCAAACGCCACCGACAGGCCGTCGACGGCGGGCAGCGCGTCGACGGCGGACTGGGTTGTGGTCATGGTCACTCACTGTAAGTGAGTACGGCACAATGCGATGCGCCCGGTCACTCGAACCTTGGAGGTTGTCATGGCGGGTCCGCTGCAAGGGCTGCGCGTCGTCGAACTCGCGGGTATCGGCCCCGGTCCGCACGCCGCGATGATCCTCGGGGACCTCGGCGCCGATGTCGTGCGCGTCGAGCGGCCGGGCAAGGGCCCCGGCATCCCGACCAAGGGCGCCGACCAGCTGTTGCGCAACCGGCGCTCCGTCGGCGCCAACCTCAAGACCGACGAGGGCCGCGAGCTCGTGCTGCGGCTCGTCGCGAAGGCCGACGTGCTGATCGAAGGCTTCCGCCCGGGCGTCACCGAGCGGCTCGGCCTGGGCCCGGAGGACTGCGCGAAGGTCAACGAGCGCCTGATCTACGGCCGGATGACAGGCTGGGGGCAGACCGGCCCGCGCAGCCAGCAGGCCGGCCACGACATCAACTACATCTCGCTGAACGGGGTGCTGCACGCCGTCGGGCGGGCGGGCGAGCGCCCGGTGCCGCCGCTGAACCTCGCCGGCGACTTCGGTGGCGGCTCGATGTTCTTGCTCGTCGGCATCCTGGCGGCGTTGTGGGAGCGGGAACGGTCCGGGGTCGGGCAGGTCGTCGACGCGGCGATGGTCGACGGCTCGAGCGTGCTCGCGCAGATGATGTGGGCCTTTCGCGCCATGGGCATGTGGACCGACGAGCGCGGCGTCAACATCCTCGACACCGGCGCGCCCTACTACGACACCTACGAGACGGCCGACGGCCGCTACGTCGCCGTCGGCGCGATCGAGCCGCAGTTCTTCGCCGAACTGCTCGCCAAGCTCGGGCTGGACCCTGCTTCGCTGCCCGATCAGAACGACATGGGCCGCTGGCCCGAGCTGCGGGCCGCGCTGACCGAGGCGTTCGCCGCTCACGACCGCGACCACTGGGCGCAGGTGTTCGCCGGCAGCGACGCCTGCGTCACCCCGGTGCTGTCGTTCGGCGAGGTGGAAAGCGAGCCGCACAACACCGAGCGCCACACGTTCTACCGCGAGGGTGACCACCTGTTCCCGGCGCCGGCCCCGCGGTTCTCGCGGACCTCCCCGGCTCGGCCGACCCCGCCGGGCGTGCCCGGGGCGGACACCGAGGCCGTGCTGCGCGACTGGGTATAGTCCCCAACCAACCAGTAGGTCGGTGCGGGCCGGCCGGGAAGGAATATACGAGTGGAGATCAAAGACGCCGTCGCCGTTGTCACCGGCGGAGCCTCCGGCCTGGGCCTGGCCACCACGAAGCGCCTGCTGGACCGCGGCGCGTCGGTCGTGGTCATCGACCTCAAAGGCGAGGAGGCCGTCAGCGAGCTGGGCGCCCGGGCGAAGTTCGTCGAGGCGAACGTCGTCGACCCCGAGCAGGTGACGGCCGCGTTGGACGCCGCCGAGGAGATGGGCCCACTGCGGATCAACGTCAACTGCGCCGGCATCGGCAACGCGATCAAGACGCTGGGCAAGGACGGCCCGTTCCCGCTCGACGGCTTCCGCAAGGTGATCGAGGTCAACCTTATCGGCACGTTCAACGTGCTGCGGCTGAGTGCGGAGCGCATCGCCAGAACGGAGCCCCTCGCCGGAAAGAATGGCGAAGAGCGCGGCGTCATCGTCAACACCGCGTCGGTCGCGGCGTTCGAGGGCCAGATCGGACAGGCCGCCTACTCGGCGTCCAAGGGCGGCGTCGTCGGCATGACCCTGCCGATTGCCCGCGACCTGTCGCGCGAGCTGATCCGGGTGTGCACCATCGCGCCCGGCCTGTTCAAGACGCCGCTGCTCGGGTCGCTGCCCGAGGAGGCGCAGGCGTCGCTCGGCAAGCAGGTGCCGCATCCGGCCCGCCTCGGCGATCCCGACGAGTACGGCGCGCTGGCGGTCCACATCGTCGAGAACCCGATGCTCAACGGTGAGACGATCCGCCTCGACGGCGCGATCCGGATGGCCCCGCGGTAGCGGCGGCGCGGACATGACACTGACGACGAAGTTCACCGAGACGTTCGGGGTCGAGCACCCGATCGTGCAGGGCGGCATGCAGTGGGTGGGCCGCGCCGAGTTGGTGGCCGCGGTCGCCAACGCCGGCGCGCTGGGCTTCATCACGGCGCTCACCCAACCGACGCCCGCGGACCTGGCTGATGAGATCGCGCGCTGCCGCGACCTGACGGACAAGCCGTTCGGGGTGAACCTGACGATCCTGCCGACCATCAACCCGCCGCCGTACGACGAGTACCGGCAGGTCATCGTCGACGCCGGCATCAAGATCGTGGAGACGGCCGGCTCGAATCCGGCCCCGCATCTGCCGATGTTCCACGACAACGGCATCAAGGTGCTGCACAAGTGCACGTCGGTGCGCCACGCGGTCAAGGCGCAGAGCCTCGGGGTCGACGGCATCAGCATCGACGGCTTCGAATGCGCGGGTCATCCCGGCGAGGACGACATCCCGGGCCTGGTGCTGATCCCCGCCGCGGCGGACAAGATCGACATCCCGATGATCGCATCGGGCGGGTTCGCCGACGCCCGCGGCCTGGTGGCGGCGCTGGCGCTGGGCGCCGACGGCATCAACATGGGCTCGCGGTTCATGTGCACCGTCGAGTCGGCCATCCACCAGAACGTCAAGGAAGCGATCGTCGCCGGGTCGGAGCGCGACACCGAGCTGATCTTCCGGCCGCTGCGCAACACCGCGCGGGTGGCGTCGAACGCGGTGTCGCGCGAGGTGGTGGAGATCCTCAACCGCGGCGGGCAGTTCGAGGACGTGAAGGATCTGGTGGCGGGGAAGCGCGGGGTGAAGGTCTACGAGGTCGGCGATCTGGACGCCGGAATCTGGAGTGTCGGCACCTCGATGGGCTTGATCAACGACATCCCCACGGTGGAAGAGCTGGTGTCCCGGATGGTCGCCGAGGCGGAGGACATCATCACCAAACGGCTCGCCGGGTTGGTCGGCACCGTCTGAGGCAAACCCGCCCGCGTGCCGTCGGCCACGGCGCCACGCGGGGAGGTCAGCTGGCGGCGGCCAGCGGGTGCCAGTCGTCGAGCTGCTCGGTGGTGTCGCCCTCGACCAGGAAATCTCCGTGGTAGAGCGCCTCGAAGTCAACCTTGATGACGTCGGCGTTCGTGTCGTCGATCCACATGCCTTTGAAGGTATCCAGCACCTCTAAGGGAATCTTGAGTCACGGTTCGGAAAACGCTGGCAATTCTTACCGCCCGGTAGGTTGCGCCGCCTGCAGGTGGATCGGGTTGACGCCGTTGAGCACCACCCACGTCAGGACCGCCACGCCGACCGCCGTCAGCAGGAGCGCCACCGCGAAGGACGCCGGCCAGCGCGGCCGCCCCCACACCCGGCCGTCGAGCGAGATGCTGCCCGCGCCGCTCACCAGCAGCGCCGCCGCCCCGAGTGCCAGCACGAACGGGAAGTTGAACGGGTCGCTCCACACCGGGCCCGCCGCGACGTTCACCGCCCACGCGCACAGCATGGCGCCCAGCGCGGCACACGCGGCGAGGGGCGTGAGCAGCCCGAGCAACAGCAATGCGCCGCCGCCCACCTCGGCAGCGGACACCATGGCGGTGGCCAGCTCCGGCGCCTTCCAGCCAGACTGCTCGAAGCTCGACGCCGTCGCGGAGAAGTCGACCACTTTCCGCAAGCCGGCATGCAGGAGCGGTGCCCCCACCCCGATGCGCAGCAGCAGCAGGCCGAGATCGCCCGACGCGGGCGACCTCCTGGCGAAGGAACCGGTCGTCGTCATGGCGGCAGCGTAGAACCACCCACCGACACCCCGGCAGGTGTCCCGCCCGCTGTTAAGTTGGCGGCGGCATGCTCGTCGGCGAAGGGACACGTCCGTGTTGCAGGCAGTTGCCCGGCTGGCCATCGCCGCTCCTCGCCGCGTCATCGTCGCCGCCCTGCTGGTGATGGTCGCCGCCGGGATCTTCGGCGTTCCGGTGGCGAAACACCTGGCGGCGGGCGGTTTCCAGGACCCGCACTCGGAGTCCGCGAAAGCCACCCGCCTGCTCAGCGACACCTTCGGCCAGGGCGACATGGACCTGCTGTTCACCGTCAACGCCGACTCCGACGCCCGCAGCGGCCCGGCGCGCGCGGTGGGCGAGGGAATCGTCGCCGAACTCGACCGCTCGCCGCACGTCGCGCAGGTGACGTCGCCGTGGACCGCGCCGCCGCCCGCCGCGGCCAAGCTGCTGAGCACCGACGGCCGCAGCGCGCTGATCGTGGCGGGCATCACCGGCGGCGAGAACGACGGCCAGCGCTACGCCCAGGAGCTGGCCGACCGGCTCGCCGGCGACCGCGACGGCGTCACCGTGCGCGCCGGCGGCGAGGCGTTGACCTACGTGCAGATCAACGCCCAGAGCGAGCGCGACCTGCTGCTCATGGAGTCGATCGCGATCCCGCTGTCGTTCGTGGTGCTGGTCTGGGTGTTCGGTGGCCTGCTCGCGGCGGCCCTGCCGATGGTGGTCGGTGTGCTGGCGATCCTCGGCTCGATGTCGGTGCTGCGGGCGCTCACGTTCGTCACCGACGTGTCGGTGTTCGCGCTGAACCTGTCCATCGCGATGGGCCTGGCGCTCGCGATCGACTACACGCTGCTGCTGATCAGCCGGTATCGCGACGAACTGACCGACGGCGCCGACCGGGAGACCGCGCTGGTGCAGACCATGGCGACCGCCGGGCGCACGGTGCTGTTCTCGGCGCTGACCGTCGCGCTGTCGATGGTCGCCATGGTGCTGTTCCCGATGTACTTCCTCAAGTCCTTCGCCTACGCCGGGGTTGCGGTGGTCGCGTTCGCGGCCGTGGCGGCTATCGTCGTCACTCCGGCCGCGCTGGTGCTGCTCGGCGATCGCCTCGACGCCTTGGACGTGCGGCGGCTGCTGCGCCGGGTGGCCGGCCGGCCGCAATCGCGGCCGCGGCCCGTCGAGGAGAGTTTCTGGTACCGCTCGACCAAGCGGGTGATGCGCCGGCCGGTGCTCCTCGGCGCCGCGATCGTGGCGCTGCTCGTCGTGCTCGGGCTTCCGTTCTTCGGCGCGAACTGGGGCTTCCCCGACGAGCGGGTGCTGCCGTCGTCGGCGTCCGCCCACCAGGTGGGCGATCAGCTGCGCGAGGACTTCGCCACCGACACGGCCACCGCGGTGACCGTCGTCATCCCCGACGCCGACGGGCTGGCCGACGACGACATCTCGCGGTACGCGGCGGAGCTGTCGACGGTGCCCGACGTGACCGCGGTGTCCGCCCCGACCGGGGGATTCGTCGGCGGCCGGGCGGTCGGTCCGCCGTCGTCGCCGGCCGCCGTTGCCGGCGGCAGCGCGTTCCTCACCGTCGACAGCGACGCGCCGCTGTTCTCGCCCGCGTCGGAGACCCAGCTCGACCGCATCCACGCGATCGCCGGCCCCGGCGGACGCGACGTGCAGGTGGCGGGCACCGCCCAGGTCAACAAGGACAGCTCGCACGCCGTCACCTCGAGGCTGCCGACGGTGCTGGCGGTGATCGCCGCCATCACGTTCGTGCTGCTGTTCCTGCTCACCGGCAGCGTGGTGCTGCCGCTCAAGGCGCTGCTGCTCAATATCTTGTCGCTCACCGCGGCGTTCGGCGCGCTGGTGTGGATCTTCCAGGAGGGCCACCTCGGCGGCCTGGGCACCACCGCCACCGGCACGCTGATCGCCACCATGCCGGTGCTGCTGTTCTGCATCGCGTTCGGGCTGTCCATGGACTACGAGGTGTTCCTGCTGTCGCGGATCCGCGAGTACTGGCTGCAGACGCACGACACCGACGAGAGCGTGGCGCTCGGCCTGGCCCGCACCGGCCGGGTCGTGACCGCTGCCGCGCTCATCATGAGCATCTCCTTCGCCGCGCTGATCGCCGCGCAGGTGTCCTTCATGCGGATGTTCGGCCTCGGGCTGACCATGGCGGTGCTGGTCGACGCCACGCTGGTGCGGATGGTGCTGGTGCCGGCGTTCATGAAGCTCCTGGGCCGCGCCAACTGGTGGGCGCCCGCGCCGCTGACCGCGGTCCACCGCCGCATCGGCATCAGTGAGTCCGGCGCCCCGCGTCCCGCCACCGCGGACGCCGGCTAGCGTGACCGCCGAGCGATCACCATCCGATGGGCGGTACTGGGGAGAACAGCAGCGCGCCGGCCAGCACGAACACCGCTCCGAGCAGCAGCGCCGCCACGGCCCACAGCCAGGTCATCCGCGTCGACAGTGGCGCCGCCGCAGCAGCGGTCAGCACCGGTTGACCGAGCTCGTCGCGCACCGTCGCGGCCGGCGGCACCGGTTGTGAAGCCATGCCGGAATTGTCGGCCTCCGCGCCTGCGACGGCTCCGGTTTCGCTCAGGCTGAATCGGAGGGCAGCCCGCCCGCTCGAAGCGCCGAAACGTGCGTGGTGGCGACCGTCATCGGCGTGTCGTCACGGTGGGTTACGTGTCGCGGCGGCGCGCAGGCACGCACGCACCAGCCGTCAGCCGACGAGGTGGCGCAGCCGGGGCAGCAGGTGGGGCAGCACCTGCGCCGCGGTACCGCGGACGCTCTCGGTGACGCTCTCGGAGAGCGGCGTCGGTTCGGGATTGACCTCCACCACCGGGATGCCCTGCGCCAGCGCGGCGGCGGGCAAACCGGCGGCCGGATAGACGATCCCCGACGTCCCGACGACCACCAGCACGTCGGCGCCCGACACCGCCTCGGCCGAGCGCTGCCACGGCTCGTCGGGCAGCGCCTCGCCGAACCAGACGACGCCCGGCCGGATGAGCCCACCGCACGCGCAGTGCGGCGGGGCGAGGGCGTCGACGGGTTCGGCGAGCTCCGGGACCGCGCCGTCGTAGGGCGAGCCGCACTGCGCGCAGCGGAACTCGAACAGGCTGCCGTGGACGTGCTCGACGCGCGAGCTGCCCGCGCGTTCGTGGAGGTCGTCGACGTTCTGCGTGACGAAGTGCACGTCGGCGTCGGACTCCCACGCCGCGACGGCTCGGTGCCCGGCGTTGGGCGAAACATTCCGCACCAGGTGATGACGCCACAGGTACCACGCCCACACCACCTCGGGCTGGCGCCGCCACGCTCGCGGGCTGGCGAGCTCCTCGGGATCGAACTGCGCCCACAGCCCGCGCTGGGCGTCGCGGAAGGTGGGCACGCCGCTCTCGGCCGACATCCCCGCACCGCTGAGCACCGTCACCCGCACCGTTCCCACGGTAGTTCGGCGGCGGCGATACTGAGCGGATGTCGGAGTTCGGGCAGTGGCTGCGGATCGACCCGGACGCGTCGAATCCGCCGTTCGATCAGCTGCGCACCGCGATCATCGACGCCGTCCGCGACGGCCGGCTGCCGGCGGGGACGCGGCTGCCCACGGTGCGGGAGCTGGCGGCGCAGGCACAGGTGGCGGTGAACACCGTCGCGCGGGCCTACCGCGAGCTGGAAGCGGCGGGCGTCGTCGAAACCCGGGGCAGGCTGGGCACGTTCGTCGCGGCGGCCGACCCCGCCGAGCACACCATGGCGGAGGCCGCGCGGGTGTTCGCCGACACCGCCAGGGCGCTGGGGCTGCGCCGTGAGGACGCGATCCGCTACCTCGACGCGGCGTTCGGGTGAGGCTCAGCCGAATTCGAGCAGCGCGAACATCGGCCGCAGCGGATCGAACAGCGGCAGGCGCTGCGCGGTCCACGCCAGCGTGTTGAGCAGCCGGCCGCGGCCCTGCGGGATCGGCAGGTCGTGGACCGCCCGCACGCCCGGCACCGAATCCACGAGCCCCGCAAGCTGTTTCGGAGTCAGCGAGAACGGCATCGGCGGCACGCGGTAGCGCAGCGACGTGCGCATGAGGCCGGCGCGGGCCAGCGCGGCGAACCACTGCGGCGGCAGGTCGAACATCATCGCCCCGCCGGGAAACCGCTTGGCGCACTCGGTGATGATCGCCATGGACTCCTGCGGCTGCAAATACATCAGCAGGCCCTCGGCCGTCACGAACACGCCGTCGTCGACGGCGACGTCGTCCATCCAGCTGAAGTCGAGCGCGGACTGCGCGCGCACCGCGATGCGGTCCGACGGCGGCAGCAGCGCCTGTCGCAGCTCGATCACGGGCGGCAGATCAACGGTGAGCCACCGGAATTCGTGACCGACGCGGCCGTCGTCGAGCCGCCAGAAGCTCGTCTGGAACCCCTCGGCGAGCGCCACCACCGTGGCCCGCGGGTGAGCGCCGAGGTACCGGCGGACCTGGGCGTCGAACGCCAGCGCGCGCAGCGCCATGTCCTGCCGGTGGGCCGGCCCGAACTTGCCGAAGTCGTGCTCGATCGCGTCCAGCAGCGCCACGGCCTGCGGGTCGTCGATGATCCCGTCCGGCCGGCGGGCCTCGGTGGCGCGCACCTGCAGCGTCAGCAGCGCGGTCTCGCTGACGCCGGTGAGTGCGGCCCGGATCTTCTCGGTGTCCTCGGTGTCCATCGCCTGCAGAGATTACGCGCGCGGCACCGCCACCTGTCGGATCACCCGTTACGGCGACCGCTTCCGGCGTCCGCGGGGAGCGACGTAGGCTTTTCCCCATGGCAGCGCAGGCTTTCGACGACAAGTTGCTGGCAGTGATCAGCGGCAACTCGCTGGGGGTGCTGGCCACCATCAAGCGCGACGGGCGCCCGCAGCTGTCGAACGTGTCCTACCACTTCGACCCGCGGCGGGTGGTGCTTCAAGTGTCGGTCACCGAGCCGCGGGCCAAGACCCGCAACCTGCGCCGCGATCCGCGCGCCTCGGTGCTGGTGAGCTCCGATGACGGTTGGGCCTACGCCGTCGCGGAGGGCGATGCCCAGCTCACCCCGCCGGCGGCCGATCCGCACGACGACACCGTCGAGGCGCTGATCGCGCTGTACCGCAACATCGCCGGCGAGCATCCCGACTGGGACGACTACCGGCGGGCCATGGTGACCGACCGGCGGGTGCTGCTGACGCTGTCGGTCACGCATCTCTACGGGATGCCTCCCGGCGTGCGGTGACGCCGTCGCGGGCCAGCACCCGGGCGACCGCCAGCGCGCCGAGCATCACCGCGACGCAGAGCTGTCCGGTCTCCGCGAGGCCCCAGCGCACCGACATCAGCGTCGCGCAGCCGGCGACGCAGAGCGCGATACCGACGGCCGCGCTGCGCCAGCCGGGCGCCGCCACCCGGCCGCCGTCCCACCCCGGCAGCGGTGCGTTCTCCCACGGTCGCAGCGCGACGAACAGCGCCCCGGTCAGCAGCGCCATGACGCACACCTGGACGACGCTGAGCACGACGAACGAGGCGGCTGCGGGATCGTGGCGCGGATAGCCGAGGTAGTCGAACGCCAGATGCATCCCGAGCAGCGCCGGCATGTGCCACAGGTAGAGCGTCATGGCGCCGGAGTTGCCGATGGCCACCCACCACCACACGCGGGGCCGCCGAGCCCACCGGTCGATCGCCGGGGCGGCCGCGACCGCCGCGGCGCACAGCACGATCGCGTGGCCCGCCATGAGCAATGACGGTGGCGCCATGTTGGCCAGCCGCTGACCCTCGATGCCGACGAGGCTCAGCTCGTACGGCCCGAACGCCAGCAGGCCGAGGTTGACCACGAACGCCCCGCCGGCGACGGCGGCCGCCGCGGTGCGCGACAACAGTTCGCGCCGGTAGGCCACCCCGAGCGCGCCCGGGATGAGCCAGACCACCATGTTGAGATAGCCGAGCGCGGCCGGCGCGCCGAGCGCCACGCGCGCGTAGTCGACCGCCGCGATGAGCGCGTATCCGCCGACGACCACCGCGGCCAGCGACCGCACACCGGTGATGCGGGCGAGCAGCGGCAGCGCGGCGAGCATCAGCACGTAGGCGCCGAGGAACCAGAGCAGCTGCGTGCTGATGCCGGCAATGATCCGATACACCAGGGGCGGCGCCAGCAGGTGCAGCGCGACGAGCATCACCGCCCAGCCGGCCAGGTAGTAGAACACCGGCCGGTACAGCCGGGTGCAGCGCCGCAGTAGCCAGCCGCCCCACGGCGTGCCCGGCGTCCAGGAGTCGACGCACGCCGCGGCGCCGGCGAAGAAGAACAGCGGCATGATCTGCAGCACCCACGTGAGTGCCTGGAAGATCACCGAGGCGGTCAGCAGATTGCCCCACACGAAGAGCCCGTCGCGCACCGTGCTGGTGGCCATCACGGTGTGACCGAAGACCACGGTGACGAGCGCGGCGATGCGGATGGTGTCGATCGCGCGGTCGCGCGACGGCGGAGTCCGTGACTCGACCTGGGCGACGGTGGGGAAGCTCGACGAAGCCATACGGCGAATCTAAGCCGCACAGCACACCGCCCCCGGCACCAATTACGGCGTCGGGGGCGGTGGGAGCGTTGCTTAGGGCGTGCCGACGCAGACGCCGCCGGCGCAGGCACCCGCGCCGCCCGGTCCGGCCCCGGCGCCCGCACCCGGAACGCCGATCGAGGCGCCACCCGGCCCGGCGCCCGCACCGGCGCCCGGCACGCTCGCGCTGGCACCACCCGAGCCGGCACCGGCGCCGGCGCCCGGCACTCCGGCGCTCGCCCCACCCGGCCCGGCGCTCGCGCCCGGCGCGTTCGGGTCGGTGGGTGCGCCCGGCGACGCGGGAGCCGGGGACCCGATGGTCGACGTCGACGTGGTCACGCTCGTGGAGGTCTTGCTGGTGGTGGAGGTGGTCGACGATTCGCTGCCGCCGCTGTCGTCGCCGCCGCACGCCGAGGTCAGCGCGGTGAGGGCGATGGTGGCGGCGATGCCGACCGCGACGGGGAAGCGGCGGGCCAGGGTCTTGTCGGTCATGAGAGCACTCGATTCTGGGAGTCGGTGAGCGTCGTTCGCCGGACGCATGCCCTGTACCCCGTCGCGGCGGGGTTCACGCAGCCGCGACGGGTGCGTCGGCGGTAGCCCGTCGCTCCTGGCGCAGCACCACCAGCAGGCAGAGTGCGGCGAGCACCCCGACGGCAATCGCGAACGACACCCCGGCGGTCCGCAGCCCCCAGTGCTGGGCGGCGAGACCCTCGCCGATCACCGGTAAGGACAGCGCCACATAGGCCACCACGAAATAGGTCGAGCTCACCTCCGCGCGCCGGTCGGGAGGTGTGCGCTCGGACACCGCGGTGAGGCCGCGGCTGAAGCTGATGCCCTGGCCGACGCCGGTCACCAGTCCACCGGCGATCAGCCCCGCCAGCGACGACACGTGCAGCGACACCGCCAGGATCGCCATGCCCACCACCAGCACGGCACAGCCCACCGCGATCGCCCGCCCGGGCACGATGCGGTGGGCCGCCAGCTGAGCGGCCGTCGAGCTGAGGAACACCGACCCGGCGACCGCACCGGCGAGCGCGTGATTGTCGATGCCGATGACCTCGGCCACGAACGACGGTGCGACCGCGGTGAACAGTCCCATCACCGCGAAGCCGGCGAACGCCGCGGTGGCCGCGGTGAAGAACACCGACCGTGTCTCCGGCGGGATCGCCAGCCGCTGGACGCCCAGCGCGCCGCGCTTCTCCGACGTCTCGGGGGCGGCGAGGATCGCGCCGGCGGCGAGCAGCGCCACCGCGATGTGCAGCCAGAAGCTCAGGTGAAGTGGCGCGGGCGCGTACTGCACCAGCACGCCGGCCAGGATCGGTCCCAGGCCCAGCCCGCCGATGTTGGCGATGGTGGCCACGGCGGCCGCGCGGGATCGCCACGACGGCGGGGCGGCCTCGATGACCGCCGCGGTGGCGGTGCCGGTGAAGATGCCCGCCGACAGCCCCGACAGCAGCCGTCCCACCATCAGCAGCGGCACCGAGTCGGCGGCCAGGAACACGACGTCGCTCAGGATCGCGAGCGCGGCCCCGGCGAGGAGCAGCGGGCGGCGTCCCACCGCGTCGGACCAGCGGCCGAACGTCACCAGCGCGAGCAGCACACCGCCGGCGTACACCGCGAAGACGACCGTGGTGGTGAGGACGGCGAAGTGCAGTTCCCGCGCATAGAGCGCGTACATCGGGGTCGGCACGGTGGTGCCGAGCATGACGGCCGCAAAGGCGTAGGTGAGCAGGGCGAATCCGTATCGGCGAGTGGGCACGGGGGACCGGGTACCCATCGCGGGCGGTCAACCCGTCAGTGGCTGACCGCTTTCTCGGCGCCGACACCGGTCAGCGAGCGCACCTCCATCTCGGCGGCGAGCTCCGGGTCCCCGCGATCCGACGACGTCAGCGTGCCGGCGACGCCGAGGACGAAGGCGAGCGGAATCGACACGATGCCGGGGTTCTGCAGCGGGAACCAGGCGAAATCGGCGTTCTTGATCATCGACGTCGCCGAACCGGAGAGGGCCGGCGAGAATACGATCAGCACCACCGTGGAAATCAGCCCGCCGTACATGCTCCACAGCGCGCCGCGGGTGTTGAACCGCCGCCAGTACAGCGAGAACAGGATGGTCGGCAGGTTCGCCGACGCAGCCACCGCGAACGCCAGCGCGACGAGGAAGGCGACGTTCTGCTCGCGGGCCAGGATGCCGAGGGCGATGGCGAACACCCCGAGCACCACCGCCGTGATCCGCGAGACCTTCACCTGTTCGCGCTCGGTGACGGGAGCTTTTCCGGGGCCTCCCCTCATGACGCTCGCGTAGATGTCGTGCGCGAACGACGCCGACGCGGTGATCGTCAGCCCCGCCACCACGGCCAGGATGGTCGCGAACGCGACCGCGGAGATGACGCCCAGCAGGATGACGCCGCCGAGTTCGAACGCCAATAGCGGCGCGGCGGAGTTCACGGCGCCGGGCGAGGCGAGGATGCGGTCGGGCCCGACGAGCGCCGCCGCGCCGTAGCCGAGCACCAGCGTGAACAGGTAGAACGCGCCGATCAGCGCGATCGCCCACACCACCGAGCGGCGCGCCTCCTTGGCGGTCGGCACGGTGTAGAACCGCATGAGCACGTGCGGCAGCCCGGCGGTGCCGAGCACCAGCGCCAACGCCAGCGAGATGAAGTTGAGCTGCGTGGTGAGGCTGGCGCCGTACTGCGCGCCGGGCGCCAGCACGTCGCGGCCGGCGACCTTGGGATCCGCGCTGCCCGAGACCATCGATTGCGCGGTGCCGAGGATCTCCGACAGGTTGAACCCGAAGCGCGCCAGCACGAGCACCGTCATGATGCCCGCGCCGCCGATCAGCAGCACCGCCTTGATGATCTGCACCCAGGTGGTGCCCTTCATGCCGCCGACCAGGACGTAGACGATCATCAGCACCCCGACGACGGCGATCACGAGGCTCTGGCCCAGATCGCTCTCGACGTTCAGCAGCAGCGCGACGAGCACACCCGCGCCGGCCATCTGGGCGAGCAGGTAGAACAGCGACACGGCGAGCGTGTTGGCGGCGGCCGCGAGCCGCACCGGCCGCTGCGCGAGCCGGAAGCTCAGCACATCGGCCATCGTGAACTTGCCGGTGTTGCGCAGCAGTTCGGCCACCAGCAGCAGCGCGACGAGCCACGCGACGAGGAAACCGATGGAGTACAGGAACCCGTCGTAGCCGTATACCGCGATGGCGCCGGCGATCCCGAGGAAGCTGGCCGCCGACAGGTAGTCGCCGGAGATCGCGATCCCGTTCTGCGGACCGGTGAAAGCCCGTCCGGCGGTGAAGAACTCGGCCGCGGTGGCGTTGCGCTTACTGGCGCGCAGCACGACGAACAGCGTGACGGCGACGAAGACCGCGAAGATCCCCATGTTGGCGGCCGGGTTGCCGACCGCCTCGGCGGCGAGTGCGGCGCCGGTCATGCGGCCCGCTCCAGGCGCTCGCGGATGGCCGCTGCCCGCGGGTCGAGCTCGCGGTTGGCGAACCGGACGTAGAGGCCGGTGATGACGAACGTCGTCAGGAACTGACCGAGACCGATCAGCAGGCCGGCGTTGACGTTGCCCCACACCGGTGTCGCCATGAAGTCGTGCGCAAAGGCCCCGAGCAGCACGTAGGTGGCGTACCAGAGCAGGAAGGCGGCGCTCATCGGAAACACGAAGCGGCGCAACCGGCGTCGCAGCTCCTGGAACTCCGGGCCGGCCTGCTCGGCGAGGTACTGCCCGCCGGTGGCCGGGGTGTCGTCGGTGTCGGGCAACGCGGCCTCCTGAATGGGTGTGCAGTTGTGCTGGTGCGCAGCAGCATACTGAGAGCCAGGTCACACCTCGAGGGCTTCGGGTGGGCGATCCTAAACTGGCGCCATGCGGAATCTGCGGCTCGTAGGGGACCCGGCGGCCGACGAACTGTTGAGCGAGAACCCGTTGGCGCTGCTCATCGGCATGCTGCTCGACCAGCAGATCCCGATGGAGGTGGCGTTCGCCGGCCCGCGCAAGCTCGCCGAACGCATCGGCGAGATCGACGCCCGGCACATCGCCGGCTACGACCCCGAGCGCTTCGCCGCGCTGTTCGCCGAACGCCCTGCGGTGCACCGCTTTCCGGGCGCCATGGCCAAGCGGGTGCAGGAGCTCGCCCGGGCGATCGTCGAGGACTACGACGGTGACGCCGCCGCGCTGTGGACCGCCGGCGAGCCCGACGGGGCCGAGGTGCTCAGGCGGCTCAAGGCGCTGCCCGGGTTCGGCGATCAGAAGGCCCGCATCTTCCTGGCGCTGCTGGGCAAGCAGTGCGGCATCGATCCGCCGGGGTGGCGGGACGCCGCCGGCGACTACGGCCGGCCCGGCACCCACATGTCGATCGCCGACGTCGTCGACGCCGACTCGCTGGCGAAGGTGCGATCGTTCAAGAAGGAGCGTAAGGCGCAGGCCACGCGCTGACCCGCTACGGCACGAGCACCGCGGCGCCGGAGATACGCCCGGCGCGCAGGTCGGCCAGCGCCGCGTCCGCCCGGTCGAGGGCGTAGGGCACGCCGGTCACCTCGAGCCGGTGCGCCTCGGCGAAGGCCAGGAACTGCCGGGCGTCCTCGCGGGTGTTCGACGTGACCGATCGCACCTGCCGCTCGTAGAACAGGTGGCGCTGGTAGTCGAGCTCCGGGATGTCGCTGAGGTGGATGCCGGCGACGGCCAGCGTGCCGCCGCGGTCGAGCGCCTCGAGCGCCGGCAGCACCAGGTCGCCGACGGGCGCGAACAGGATCGCGGCGTCCAGCGGCACCGGCGGCCGGTCGCGGGCGCCCTGCACCGACGCGGCGCCGAGCGCACGCGCCAGCTGCTGTGCACCGTCGCCGCGCGTCATCACGTGCACCTCGGCGCCCTGCGCCAGCGCCACCTGCGCCGTGAGGTGGGCGCTGCCGCCGAACCCGTAGATGCCCAGTCGCCCGCCCGGCGGGAGCTCGGCGCGCAGCAACGACCGGTAGCCGATGATGCCGGCGCACAGCAGCGGGGCGAGCTCGACGTCGGAGTAGCCGGCCGGCAGCCGGTGCACGTACTCGGCCGGGGCGGTGGCGTACTCGGCGTAGCCGCCGTCGGCGTCCCAGCCGGTGTACCGCGATTCGGGGCACAGGTTCTCCGCGCCACGCCGGCAGTAGCGGCACCGTCCGCAGGTGTGGCGCAGCCACGCGATCCCGACCCGGTCACCGACCGCGAGCGCCGTGACGTCCGGGCCGACCTCGACCACCTCGCCCACCACCTCGTGACCCGGGGTCACGTGCGGCCGGTGCACCGGCAGGTCACCCTCGGTGACGTGCAGGTCGGTTCGGCACACCCCGCAGGCCCGCACGGCGACGCACACCTCGCCGGCGGCGGGCCGCGGCACGGCGGTGGTGGTCCACTGCAGCGGCCGCGACGCCAGTACCGGCCCGGGCGTCGTCACCCGCCAGGCGTGCATCAGGGAACGACGGTCGACCCGATGGTCGGCATGAACTGGCACTGTTTGTCCATCGTCGTGACCTGCCCGAAGATCGTCGTCATGATGCTGCCGGAACCGGTGTCGGCGATCGCGGTCAGCGTCGTCGGGCCGTTCGGGTTGATCTCCGGGTGCGGCCGGAGGGCGACGGTGCCGGACTTGCCGGTGGTGAGGTTCACCCAGGTGGCGTTCAGCGGCAGCTTCTGCTCGGCGGCCGGCGCGGGCGTGCCGATCGCGGTGAACACGTAGGCCGTCTGCCCCGGGCCGGGGCCCGGCGCCGGGATCTTGGCCGGACCGGCCACCGAGATCGCGGTCGCCAGCACGTTGCCGCCGTCCTTGAGGCAGCCGTTGCCGATCGACGGGTACATGAACTCCTGCGTCGGCGGGGCGTCGGGGCCGAACGCCGGCGGCGCCGCCGCATCGGGCGCGGGCGCGGGTGCCGCGGCGGGTGCGGGTGCCGCGGCAGGCTCGGCGGCGGTCGCGGCCAGCGGGGCGGGACCCGCCGCGTTGGCCGGGTCGACGCCGACGGGCAGGTGGTTCTCGGCGCCGGGCACCACGCCGGCGGGCGGCTGGTGCGGGGCGGCCGGTGCAGCGGCAGCCGGTGCCGCGGCAGCCGCCGCAGCGGGCGCCGGCACCCCGGCGGTGCCCTGCGGCATGAGCGCCGTCAGCGTGGCCGGTTGTGCGGCGATCTTGCCGACGGTGTCGGCGATCGCTTGGGAGTCCGGCGAGCCGGAATTGCCCGCGAAGGCCGATGCGGCGGCCATGAGCAGCGACGACGCGTTGGACGGATCCGCGGCCGCCTGCTGCACGGCGGGGCTGAGCTGCTGCACCGCGTCGAGCGCCGGCGCCTGGGTGGCGTCGATGGGGGTGGGTGGTGCGGCGGGCGCGGCCGGCTCGGCGCCGGCGACGCCGGCGCCCAGCGACGCGAACAGCAGCATGCCGGTCGACACCAGCGCCGCGGCGGTGGTGACGCGGCGGATCCGCACGGAGGAAGGCATGTCGCCGACGCTATGCCGTTGCTGGTGGGACTCAAGTGACACGTGTGGCATTTATGGAACCGTTACGCGGCCGCTTCGCTACGGTGACCGGATCAACGGCGAAACTCCGGTGGCGCACCGGCGACTGCTCCTCACCTCGGCCCTGCTCGCCGTCAGCGTCGCCGCCCGCCTGCTGTGGACCTACCTGGTGCCCAACGGCGCGAACTTCGTGGACCTGCACGTCTACGTCGGCGGCGCCGCGACGCTCGGCACCGGCCGCGACCTCTACGACTTCGTCTACGCCGACCAGACCCCCGACTTCCCGCTGCCCTTCACCTATCCGCCGTTCGCGGCCGTGGTGTTCTACCCCCTGCACCTGCTGCCGTTCGGCCTGGTGGCGCTGTGCTGGCAGCTCGCCACCATCGCGGCGCTGTACGGCGTGGTGCGGCTGTCGCAGCGGCTGGCCGGCGGCGGCCGGCGCGAGGTCGCCTTCGCCTGGACCGCGGTCGCCTGCTGGCTGGAACCGCTGCGCAGCACCTTCGACTACGGCCAGGTCAACGTGCTGCTCGTGCTGGCCGTCCTGGCGGCGGTGGCGAGCACCCGGTGGTACTGGTCGGGGCTCCTGGTCGGGCTCGCCGCGGGAATCAAGCTGACCCCGGCCGTAGCGGGCCTCTACTTCGCCGGCACGCGCCGCTGGGCGGCGGCCTGCTGGTCGGCCGTGGCGTTCGGCCTGACCGTCGGCGTGTCCCTGCTGATCGTGGGGACGCCCGGCCGGCGCTACTTCACCGAGCTGCTCGGCGACGCCGACCGCGTCGGTCCCGTCGGCACGTCGTTCAACCAGTCGTGGCGCGGCGCGATCTCGCGGATCCTCGGTGATGACGCCGGCTACCGCTGGCCGGTGCTCGTGGCCGTCGGGCTCACCGCGGTGCTGGCTGTGGCGGCGTGGCGCGGGCTGCGCCCGAGCGCCACGGGTGACCGGCTGGGCGCAATCTGCGTCGTGTCGCTGTTCGGCCTGCTGCTGTCACCGATCTCGTGGAGCCATCACTGGGTATGGGTGGTGCCGCTGATGATCTGGCTGCGGCACGGGCCGCTGCGCGACGAGCCGGGCGCCCGGCTGTTCGGCTGGGGATGGTTGGCGCTGACGGTGATCGGGCCGCCGTGGCTGCTGAGCTTCGCCCAGCCGACGATCTGGCAGATCGGCCGGCCGTGGTACCTGGCCTGGGCGGGGCTGGCCTACGTCGCCGCCGCGGTGGCGACGCTGGCATGGGTTGCGGTCACGGGTGCGCGACGATCTCGTCGATCTCCCGAGCCAGCGCCAGATCCTTCGCCGTGATGCCGCCCTCGGAGTGCGTCACCAACGCGAAAGTGACGGTGCGCCAGCGGATGTCGATGTCCGGGTGGTGGTCGGCGGCTTCGGCCCGCTGCGCCACGCGGCCGACGGCGTCGATACCCGCCAGGAAGCTCGGGAACTCGACCGACCGCCGCACCATCCCGTCGGCCCGTTGCCAGCCGGGGAGCTGCTGCAGTGCCGCGTCCACCTCGTCGTCGGACAGCACGGCCATGGCTCCGCACGGTATACGGTCGCACCCACCATGGGAGCCCGAATCGTGGTCGCCGGCGCGGTGATCGCCGGCGGGCGGCTGCTGATCGCGCAGCGGCGCCGGCCGCCCGAGCTCGCCGGCCGCTGGGAACTGCCGGGCGGCAAGGTCGCCGACGGGGAGACCGACGCGGCCGCGCTGGTGCGCGAACTGGACGAAGAGCTCGGCGTGACCGTCGCGGTGGGGCGACAACTCCCCGGCGAGGTGGCGCTGACCGGCGACGCCGTGTTGCGGGCCTATCTGGTGACGCTGCTCGACGGCGTTCCCGAACCCCGCGATCACCGGGCGCTGCGCTGGGTGACGGGCGACGAGCTGGCCGGGGTCGACTGGGTGCCCGCCGACCGGGGGTGGCTGCCGGCGCTTTCGGCGCTGCTCAGGCCTTGCGGGCGCGCTTGAAGACCTTGTCGAGTTCCTTGCCGCGGATGCCCAGCAGCTCGGCCTTGTGCACCTTCGACAGCACCAGCGGGCACTTCTTGCAGCGAGGTTTGCTGCGGCAGCACTTCTTCTTCGGCTTGACGTCGGCGAACTCAGACGACTTCAACTGTGATCGGCTTCTCTCGTTTTCGCGAACGGCCATCCACACTGCCAAACTCGACGGGTGAGTTCCCGTCCCACCACCTCGGCTTTCCGAAACGTAGCCATCGTCGCCCACGTCGACCACGGCAAGACGACGCTGGTCGACGCGATGCTGCGGCAGTCCGGCGCGCTGAGCCACCGCGGTGACGACGCCGTCGAGCGGCTGATGGATTCCGGTGACCTGGAGAAGGAAAAGGGCATCACCATCCTCGCCAAGAACACCGCGGTGCACCGGCACCATGCCGACGGCACGATGACCGTCATCAACGTCATCGACACCCCCGGCCACGCCGACTTCGGCGGCGAGGTGGAGCGCGGGCTGTCCATGGTCGACGGCGTGCTGCTGCTGGTCGACGCCTCGGAGGGGCCGCTCCCGCAGACCCGGTTCGTGTTGCGCAAGGCACTCGCGGCGCACCTGCCGGTGATCTTGGTGGTGAACAAGACCGACCGGCCCGACGCCCGGATCGCCGAAGTGGTGTCCGAGAGCCACGACCTGTTGCTCGACGTCGCGACCGACCTCGACGAGGAGGCGCAGGCAGCGGCGGAGAAGGCGCTCGGGTTGCCGACGCTGTACGCGTCGGGCCGCGCCGGCATCGCCAGTACCACCGCGCCCGCCAACGGCGAGAACCCCGACGGCGACAGCCTCGACCCGCTGTTCGACGTGCTGCTCGAGCACATCCCGCCGCCCAGCGGCGATCCCGAGGCGCCGCTGCAGGCGCTGGTCACCAACCTCGACGCGTCGGCGTTCCTCGGCCGGCTCGCGCTGATCCGCATCTACAACGGCGTCCTGCGCAAGGGCCAGCAGGTGGCGTGGCTGCGCGAGGTCGACGGCCTCCCCGTCGTGACCACCGCGAAGATCACCGAGCTGCTGGTCACCGAGGGCGTCGACCGGACGCCGACGGACGAGGCGGTCGCCGGAGACATCGTGGCCGTCGCCGGCATCCCGGAGATCATGATCGGCGACACGCTCGCCGATCCCGAGCACGCGCACGCGCTGCCCCGCATCAGCGTCGACGAGCCCGCGATCTCGGTGACCATCGGCACCAACACCTCGCCGCTGGCGGGCAAGGTGTCGGGCCACAAGCTGACCGCCCGCATGGTGAAGTCGCGCCTCGACAGCGAGCTGATCGGCAACGTCTCGATCAAGGTCGTCGACATCGACCGGCCCGACGCCTGGGAGGTGCAGGGCCGCGGCGAGCTGGCGCTGGCAGTGCTGGTGGAGCAGATGCGCCGCGAGGGCTTCGAGCTCACGGTCGGCAAGCCGCAGGTGGTCACCCGGATGATCGACGGCAAGCGCCACGAGCCCTACGAGGCGCTGACCATCGACTGCCCCGAGGAGTTCGTCGGCGCCGTCACCCAGCTGATGGCCGCGCGCAAGGGCCGCATGGAGGAGATGGCGAACCACGCGGCGGGCTGGGTTCGCATGGACTTCATCGTGCCGAGCCGCGGGCTCATCGGGTTCCGCACCGACTTCCTGACGCTCACCCGCGGCACCGGCATCGCCAACGCGGTGTTCGACGGCTACCGGCCGTGGGCCGGCGAGATCCGCGCCCGGCACACCGGCTCGCTGGTGTCCGACCGCGCCGGCAAGGTCACGCCGTTCGCGATGATCCAGCTCGCCGACCGCGGCACCTTCTTCGTCGCACCGGGCGACGACACCTATGAGGGACACGTCGTGGGCATCAACCCCCGCGCCGAGGATCTCGACGTCAACGTCACCCGCGAGAAGAAGCTCACCAACATGCGGTCGTCGACGGCCGACGTCATGGAGACGCTCGCCCGGCCGATGGAGTTGGACCTCGAGCAGGCCATGGAGTTCTGCGCCGCCGACGAATGCGTCGAGGTGACGCCGGAGATCGTGCGGGTGCGCAAGGTCGAACTGGTGGCGAGCCTGCGGGCGCGGGCCAAGGCGCGCGCCAAAGCGCAAGCCTGACGTCACATACCCTGAGTGCCGTGTCGCACCGAACCCGCCTGTCGTGCGCGAGGCTCGGTGCAGTGGTCTCGGTTCCGGTGCTGCTGCTCGCCGGGTGCACCGTCAGCCCGCCGCCGGCGCCGCAGAGCACCGACACCACGACGACGATGCGACCGCCGCCGCCCCGCGCGCAGCAGGTCATCATGGCCATCGACGCCATCGGCCCCGGCTTCAACCCGCATCTGCTGTCCGACCAGTCGCCGGTGACGGCGGCGGTGAACGCGCTGGTGTTGCCGAGCACCTTCCGGCCGGTGCCCGACACCGCGTCGCCCACCGGTTCGCGGTGGGAGATGGACCCGACGCTGCTGGTGTCCGCGGAGGTGACGAGCGAGCGCCCGTTCACCGTCACCTACCGGATCCGCCCGGAGGCGCAGTGGACGGACAACGCACCGATCGCCGCCGACGACTTCTGGTACCTGTGGCGGCAGATGGTGAGCGAGCCCGGCGTCGTGGACCCGGCGGGATACGACCTGATCACCGACGTGCAGTCGGTCGAGGCGGGCAAGACCGCCGTGGTGACGTTCCGCTCGCCCTATCCCGCCTGGCGCGAACTGTTCAACGACATCCTGCCCGCCCACATCGTCAAGGACATCCCGGGCGGGTTCGCCGCCGGGCTGGCGCGGGCAATGCCCGTCACGGGCGGGCAGTTCCGCGTCGAGACCATCGACCCGCAGCGCGACGAGGTGCTGCTGGCGCGCAACGACCGCTACTGGGGAACGCCCGCGGTCCCCGACCAGCTGCTGCTGCGGCGCGGGGGAGCCGTTGCGGCGCTGGCTGATTCGATCCGCAACGGCGACACGCAGGTGGCGCAGGTGCACGGCGGCGCGGCTGCCTTTGCGCAGCTGTCGGCCATCCCGGACGTGCGGACCGCCCGGATCATGACACCGCGCACGCTGCAGCTCTCGCTGCGCGCCCAGCGCCCGGCGCTGGCCGACGTCCGGGTGCGGCGGGCGGTCTTGGGCCTGCTGGACGTCGACCTGCTGGCCGCGGTCGGGGCCGGCAGCGACAACACGGTGACGCTCGCGCAGGCCCAGATCCGCGCCCCGTCGGACCCGGGCTACACGCCGACGGCGCCCCCCGCGCTGGCGCGCGACGCGGCGATGGCGCTGCTCACCCAGGCCGGCTACCAGCTCGCCGCGCAGGGAACACCCGCGCCGGCCCCCACCCCGTCGGCGCCGCCCGGCCCGCCGGCCGTCGGCGGCCAGATCACGCGCGACGGCCAGCCCCTCACGTTCGTCATCGGGGTCGCCGACAACGACCCGACGGCGGTCGCGGTCGCCAACACCGCCGCCGACCAGCTCCGCAGCGTCGGCATCACCGCATCGGTGCTCGGGCTCGACGCGCCGGTGCTCTACCGCGAGGCACTCGCCGAGGATCGTGTCGACGCCGTGGTCAGCTGGCGGGAGGCCGGCGGAGACCTCGCCACCGTGCTGGCCTCGCGGTTCGGCTGCCAGGCGCTGCAACCGACCCCCGTGCCGATCGGCGCCGCCGCCGCCAGCACGACGCCTCCCGCGTCACCGGCCCCGAGCCCGTCGCCCGCGCCGGGTGCGCTGGTCCAGGCGCCGAGCAACATCACCGGAACCTGCGACCGTGCCCTGCAACCGCGCATCGACGCCGCGCTGGCGGGCACCGCGGACCTGGGCGAGGTGCTCGACGACGCCGAGCCGCGGCTGTGGGACCTGGCGACCGTCCTGCCGATCCTGCAGGACACCACGATCGTGGCCGCCGGGCCGCGGGTGCAGAACGTCAGCCTGTCGGGTGCCGTGCCGGTGGGCATCGTCGGCGACGCCGGCCGCTGGTCCAAGACGCCGGGCTGATGCCGGACTCCCCGCGGCTGTTGTTCGTCCACGCCCACCCGGACGACGAGACCATCACCACCGGGGCGACCATCGCGCACTACGCCGCGGCCGGCGCCGACGTCCGCGTGCTCACCTGCACCCTGGGGGAAGAAGGCGAGGTCATCGGCGACCGGTGGGCGCAGCTGACGGTGGACCGCGCCGATCAGCTCGGCGGCTACCGGGTCTGCGAGCTCACCGCGGCCCTGCGGGCGCTGGGTACCGGCCACGGCCCGCAGTACCTCGGCGGCGCCGGCCGGTGGCGCGACTCCGGCATGGCGGGCACCCCGGCGCGGCGGCAGCCCCGGTTCGCCGACGCCGACCCGGCGCAGGCAGCAGCGGTGTTGCGCGCGGTGATCGACGACGTCCGGCCGCACGTCGTCGTCACCTACGACCCGCACGGCGGCTACGGCCACCCCGACCACGTCCAGGCCCACCGGGTCACCACGGCCGCCGTCGACGCACCCGGCAGCTGGCCGGTGCCCAAGCTCTATTGGACCGTGACCTCCGCCGCGGCGCACGCAGCCGGCGTCCGCGGACTCGGTGACTGCGTGCTGCCGGCGCACTGGACCCGGCCCGCGGAGACCGTCGGCTTCGCCGACACCGACATCACCACCACCGTCGACGCCCGCGACGCCCTGGCCGCGAAGGTCGCCGCCCTCGCCGCGCACGAGACGCAGGTCGCCGTCTCCGCCGACCGGCGCGCCTACGCACTCTCCAACAACATCGCGCAGCCCATCCAAGGACGCGAGCACTACGTGCTGGTTCGCGGCGCGCTCGGTCCGCCCGGCGCCGACGGACGCGAAGCCGACCTGCTCGCCGGCATCACCATCGCCGCCGAACCGGCGTAGCGGTACGCTTTTTCCACACCGGCACCGGCGAAAGGGCACCGATGGACCCCGATCTGGATCCCAACCTGCAGCGCTGGCAGGACCGCTTCGACAACCTGCAGTGGGTCGAGGGCTCGCTCGTCGCGCTGCTCGACAGCATCCCGACCTAGCGATCAGCTGACCGCCGAAGTCGGCGACGGTACCTCCGGCCCGCGCTCGCGCGTCGGCACCGCCGTCGTTCTCGTCCTGCTCGCGGTCGACGGGGTGCTCAGCGCCGTGGCCGCCGTGTTCTTCCTCCCGCTCCGCATCGGTGTCGTGCCCGTGCCGGTCAGTGCCGTGCTGAGCGGGGCCCTCAACCTGGCGCTGGTGTGGGTCGGCTGGTGGTGGGTGCGCTCCCCGCGCCTCGCCGCGGTCTCGCTGTGGGCGTGGCTGGCGACGGTGATCGTGCTGAGCACCGCGGGGCCGGGTGACGACTCGATGCTGGGCGGCGTCGGGGTGATGAACGTGATGCCGCTGGTGTTGCTCGTGGCGGGTGTCGGGCCGGCGGCGCTACTGCTGTGGCGCCGCGCCCTCGCCGGCTGACCGCCACGACAGCTTTCCCCGCCGCAGCAGCTCGGTCATCTCGTCGGCCGGCAACGGGCGGGCGAGCAGGAACCCCTGCGCGCGGTGGCAGCCGTGTTCGAGCAGCGTTGCGGCGGCCTCCGGTGTCTCGACCCCCTCGGCGACCACGTCGAGGTCGAACGACCGCGCGAGCGCGATGATCGCGCGCACGATCGCCAGGTCGCGGGCGCTGTGGCCGAGGTCGCGCACGAAGCTGCGGTCGACCTTCAGCGTGTCCACCGGGAGCGACTTCAGGTACGACAGCACGCTGTACCCCGTGCCGAAGTCGTCGATTGCGACCCGTGCCCCGAGCTCCTTCAGCGCCAGCAGTGTCGCGCGGGCGGTGTCGATGTCCCGCACCAGGACGCTCTCGGTGATCTCCAGGCACAGCGTGTCCCCGCTCACCCCGGTCGCCGCCAGCACGGCGGCCACGTCGTCGGCGAAGCCGTCGGTCACCAGCTGCACCGGGGAGACGTTGACCCGCAGCACCAGGTCCGCCGCCAGCCCGGCGCGGCGCCACTGCGCCAGTTGGGCGCAGCCCGCCCGGAGCACCCAGCGGCCGAGCTCCCCGGCGAGGTTCATCGATTCCGCCACCCCGATGAACGAATCGGGCAGCAGCAGGCCACGCGTCGGGTGCTGCCAGCGCACCAGCCCCTCGACCGCCAGGATGCGACCCGTCCGCAGGTCCACCTCCGGCTGGAAGTGGAGGACGAAGGCGTCGGCTTCGGCGGCGCCGCCGAGGTGCATCTCGACCTCCTCGCGGAACGCCGCCTTGAGCCCTTCGTCGTAGGTGAACGTCGCCAGCTGGTTGCCGCCGGCCGCCTTGGCCTTCAGCACCGCGTGGTCGGCCCGGTTCAGCAGGTCGGAGGTGGTGTCGCGGCCGGGGTACGCGGCGGCCACGCCGATGCTGACGGTGCGCGCGAGCGCCTCCCGGTGCCCGGCCGCCTCCTGCCGCAGCCCGTCCTGTAGCTCGGCGGCGAGCTCCGCGGCCGCGACGATGTCCATCGGCTCGTTCGGGATGACGACGAACTCGTCGCCGCCGAGCCGGGCGATCATGGCGTCGCCGACCCGTTGGCGGAGCTGGTCGGCGAAGCCGCGGATGTACTGGTCGCCGGCGATCGTGCCGAGATAGGCGTTCACCATCGTCAGCCGGTCGAGGTCGAGGAACAGCGCGGCGACGGGCCCCGGCCTGCCCTCGGCGAGCCGGTCGTCGAGGTGCGCCATCAGCGACCGGCGATTGTTCAGGCCGGTGAGGTCGTCGTGCCCGGCCGCGAACCGCAGCTGGGCCTCGGCGTCGAAGCGGGCGAGCGACTGCGCGAACAGCGACGCGATGGCCGCCAGCGCGTCGAGGTCGGCCGTCGACCACTCCCGCTCGCCGAACGAGACGAAGCCGAGCGTGCCGGTGGTGACCGGACCCGAGAGCAGCGGCGCCGCGGCGAGCGTGAAATCGGAGTTGCCCGTGGCCTTCTCGAGCAGCTCGCGGTACGCGCCGTCGGCGAGTCCCGGGCGCAGCACCGTCGGCTCCTTGAGGTGCTCGGCCTTGGCGAACACCGGGTCGGCGCCGTCGAAGTGCACGACTCCGATGGGGTCGGGGCTCGGGATGAACGCGCGTGCCGGCCACTGCGCCACCAGGCGGGTGGCGCCGATGTCGTGGTCGTTGTGGCGCAGGAAGCAGGCGTCGACGCCGAAGTAGGCCGCCAGGTCCGCGAGGATCGACTCGGTGACCGCGATGGCCGTGGCCTCGGTCGCCGCCATCAGCCGGGCGGCGACGGAGACGATGAGAACGCCTTCCGAGACGTCGGGGAGGACGTGGGAATCGTTGTTCACTGAAGACACCGTTCGCGTCGACCATCTCGCCAGCCCAGCAACGCCGCACCCCATCGTATGACGACGAGGACTAATCTGGCGCTCGTGCCCTTGACGCCTGACGGGACGCCGGACGGCGAGCCGGTCGTGCTGCCCAGCCCTGTCGTACCCCTGCGAGCGGGATCCTCGGCCCTGCGGCGCGTGCTGCGCCGGGTGCGCGACGGGGTGACGCTGAACGTCGACGAAGCGGCCATCGCGATGACGGCCCGCGGCGACGACCTCGCCGACCTGTGTGCCAGCGCCGCCCGCGTGCGCGATGCCGGTCTGTCGTCGGCCGGTCGCCGCGGACCGCACGGCCGGCTGCCGGTGAGCTACTCGCGCAAGGTGTTCATCCCGGTGACGCACCTGTGCCGCGACACCTGCCACTACTGCACGTTCGTCACCGTGCCCGGCAAACTGCGCGCCCGCGGCGAGGGCATGTACCTCGAACCGGACCAGATCCTCGACATCGCCCGCCGCGGCGCGGCGCTGGGCTGCAAGGAGGCGCTGTTCACCCTCGGGGACCGGCCGGAGGCGCGGTGGGACGAGGCCCGGCGCTGGTTGGACGAGCGCGGTTATGACTCCACGCTGTCCTACGTGCGGGCGATGGCGATCCGCGTGCTAGAGGAGACGGGCCTGCTGCCGCACCTCAACCCCGGGGTGATGAGCTGGTCGGAGCTGTCGCGGCTGAAGCCGGTGGCGCCGTCGATGGGCATGATGCTCGAGACGACGTCGCGGCGGCTCTTCGAGACCAAGGGGCTCGCGCACTACGGCAGCCCCGACAAGGACCCGGCGGTGCGGCTGCGCACGCTGACCGACGCCGGGCGGCTGTCCATCCCGTTCACCACCGGACTGCTGGTGGGCATCGGCGAGACGCTCACCGAGCGCGCGGAGACGCTGTATGCGATCCGGCAGTCGCACCGGGAGTTCGGCCACGTGCAGGAAGTCATCGTCCAGAACTTCCGGGCCAAGCCGGCGACGGCGATGGGCGCCGCACCCGACGCCGACCTCGCCGACTTCCTCGCCACCATCGCGGTGGCGCGGCTGGTGCTGGGACCCAAGATGCGCATCCAGGCGCCGCCGAACCTGGTGTCGCGCGACGAGTGCCGTTCGCTGATCGGCGCCGGTGTCGACGACTGGGGCGGCGTGTCCCCGCTGACGCCCGATCACGTGAACCCCGAACGGCCGTGGCCCGCGCTCGACGACCTCGCCGACGTCACCGCCGAGGCGGGGTTCGACCTGGTCGAGCGGCTCACCGCGCAGCCCGACTACGTCCGCGCCGGGGCGGCGTGGATCGACCCGCGGGTGCGGGCGCACGTCGACGCGCTCGCCGACCCGGCGACGGGCTGGGCGGCCGACGTGCTGCCGGTGGGACGGCCGTGGCAGGAACCGGACGCCGCGTGGGAGTCGGCGGGCCGGGTGGACCTGAACTCGGCGATCGACAGCGACGGCCGGCTGACCGCGACGCGAAGCGACCTGGGCAGCGCGTTCGGTGACTGGGACGCGATCCGCGAGAAGGTGCACGAGCTGTCGGTGCGGGCGCCGGAGCGCCTGGACGCCGATGTGCTGGCGGCGCTGCGGTCGACCGAAGCCGATCCGGCCGGTTGCACCGACGGCGAGTACCTGGCGCTCGCCACCGCCACCGGCCCGGCGTTGGAAGCCGTTGCGGCCCTGGCGGATGCGCTGCGGCGCGACACCGTCGGCGACGACGTCACCTACGTCGTCAACCGCAACATCAACTTCACCAACATCTGCTACACCGGCTGCCGGTTCTGCGCGTTCGCGCAGCGCAAGGGCGACGCCGACGCGTTCACGCTGTCCACCGACGAGGTGGCGCAGCGGGCCTGGGAGGCTCACGTGGACGGCGCCACCGAGGTGTGCATGCAGGGCGGCATCGATCCCGAGCTGCCCGTCACCGGCTACGCCGACCTGGTCCGCGCGGTCAAGGCGCGGGTGCCGTCGATGCACGTCCACGCGTTCAGCCCGATGGAGATCAGCAACGGCGCGGCGCGCAGCGGGCAGAGTGTGCGGGAGTGGCTGACCGCGCTGCGGGAGGCAGGTCTGGACACCATCCCGGGCACCGCGGCGGAAATCCTCGACGACGAGGTGCGGTGGGTGCTCACCAAGGGCAAGCTGCCGACCTCGGCCTGGATCGACGTGGTGACCACCGCCCACGAGGTCGGGCTGCGGTCCAGCTCGACGATGATGTACGGCCACGTCGACACCCCGCGGCACTGGGTCGGCCACTTGCGGATCCTGCGGCAGATCCAGGACCGCACCGGCGGCTTCACCGAGTTCGTGCCGCTGCCGTTCGTGCACCAGAGCTCGCCGCTGTACCTCGCGGGTGCGGCGCGGCCCGGACCCACGCATCGCGACAACCGGGCGGTGCACGCGCTGGCCCGGATCATGCTGCACGGCCGGATCGCCAACATCCAGACCAGCTGGGTCAAGCTCGGCGTCGAGCACACCCGCGTCATGCTCGCCGGCGGCGCCAACGACCTCGGCGGCACGCTGATGGAGGAGACCATCTCGCGGATGGCGGGCTCCGAGCACGGGTCGGCCAAGACGGTCGCCGAGCTGGTCGACATCGCCGCCGGCATCGGTCGCCCGGCCCGCCAGCGCACCACCACCTACGTGCCGCTGGCCGCCTGAGCCGCCCTAGTGGGCTGTATGTGAGACGGCTAGTATCAGTAACCACGCGGAAGGTTAGGGCACACTGAGACTCGCGCTCGGTATCGACTGGTCGATACTGAACCGTCCTCTCGGCACGCCTGACGCCGACGGCAGCCCAGCCACAACGCTTTTCGACAGAGATCCTTCAGGAGGGCTCAGTGACGTACACCATTGCCGAACCCTGCGTCGACGTGAAAGACAAGGCATGCATCGAGGAGTGCCCCGTCGACTGCATCTACGAGGGCGCACGCATGCTGTACATCCACCCCGACGAGTGCGTCGACTGCGGTGCGTGCGAGCCGGTGTGCCCGGTGGAGGCCATCTACTACGAGGACGACGTCCCCGACCAGTGGAGCAGCTACATCCAGATCAACGCCGACTTCTTCGAGGAACTCGGCTCTCCCGGCGGCGCCTCGAAGGTCGGCCAGACCGACAACGACCCGCAGGCGGTCAAGGACCTGCCGCCGCAGAGCGAGGACTGACGCCCACGTCGCGCGCCGTTCGCCGGACGCGCGCAGCGTCGCTCCCGGTCTTTCCGTGGGACACGCTCGCCGGCGCCACGGCGACGGCGCGTGCCCATCCCGACGGCATCGTCGACCTGTCGGTCGGCACGCCCGTCGACCCCGTCGCGCCGGTCATCACGCAGGCGTTGGCCGCCGCGGCGTCCGCGCCCGGCTATCCGGCGACCGCGGGCACCCCGGCGCTGCGGGAGGCGGCAGCGGCGGCGCTGGCCCGCCGCTATGGCGTCACCGGCGCATCGCCGTCGGCCGTGCTGCCGGTGATCGGCACCAAAGAGCTCATCGCGTGGCTGCCGACCCTGCTGGGAATCGGTGCCGACGACGTCGTGGTGGTGCCGGAGCTGGCCTACCCCACCTACGACGTGGGCGCGCGGTTGGCCGGCGCCGCGGTCGTGGCGGCGGACTCGCTGACCCAGCTCGGTCCGCAGTTGAACATGCGCTCCTCGCGTGCGCGGAGACCCGCGCTGGTGTACCTGAACTCGCCCAGCAACCCGACGGGCAAGGTGCTCGGCGTCGACCACCTGCGCAAGGTCGTCGGCTGGGCGCGCGAGCGCGGCGTGCTGGTGGCGTCCGACGAGTGCTACCTCGGGCTCGGCTGGGACGAGACGCCGGTGTCGGTGCTGCACCCCGACGTGTGCGACGGCGACCACACCGGTCTGCTGGCGGTGCACTCGCTGTCGAAGACGTCGTCGCTGGCCGGCTACCGCGCGGGCTTCGTCACCGGCGACCCCGCGGTGGTCGCCGAACTGCTGGCGGTGCGCAAGCACGCCGGGATGATGGTGCCCACACCCATCCAGGCGGCCATGGTCGCCGCGCTCACCGACGACGCGCACGAGGCCGAGCAGCGCCGCCGCTACGAGCGTCGGCGGTCGGTGCTGCTGCCCGCGGTGCGGCGGGCGGGGCTGCGCGTCGAGCACTCCGAGGGCGGCCTGTACCTGTGGGCCACCCGCGACGAGCCCTGCCGCGACACCGTGGCATGGCTGGCGGGCTTCGGCATCCTCGCCGCGCCGGGCGAGTTCTACGGGCCGCGCGGCGCCCGGCACGTCCGGTTGGCGCTGACGGCCTCCGACGAACGCGTCGACGCCGCCGCCGCACGGTTGGCTGCCGCCTAGCTTCCGGCCCCGCTCGACATCTGGCATCGTCGGTGCCATGACAGAGCCGCAGTTCGGTGGCACGGAGGAACCGCCGCCCCCGCATCAGCCGCCGTACCCTCCGCCGCCCCCCGGCTTTCCGCCGCAACCTGCCGGCTTCCCGCCGCCGTATCCGGATCCGGGAGCGCCGTGGGGCCGTCACCCGGTAACCGGCGAACCGCTGTCGGACAAGTCGAAGCTCGTCGCCGGGCTGCTGCAGTTGATCGGTCTGTTCGGTCTCGTCGGCGTCGGGCGCATCTACCTCGGCTACACCGGTCTGGGTATCGCCCAACTGATCGTCGGCCTCGTCACCTGCGGTATCGGCGCGGTGGTGTGGGGCATCGTCGACGCCGTGCTGATCTTCTCCGACAGGGTGCGCGACCCGGACGGGCGTCCCCTCCGGGAGGGCACGTAGCGCGCGCCGGCCGCACCTGGCTCACCCGGAACGTCCGGGTGCTCTCGGCGGTGTCGTTCCTGCAGGACGCCGCCAGCGAGCTGCTGTATCCGCTGCTGCCGATCTACCTGACCGCGGTGCTCGGCGCGCCGGCCGCGGTGGTCGGTGCGGTCGAAGGCGCCGCCGAGGGGGCGGCATCGCTGACCAAGGTGGCGTCCGGCCCGCTGGGTGACCGGTTCGCGCGCCGGCCGCTGATCGCCACCGGCTACGGGATGGCGGCGCTGGGCAAGCTGATCGTCGCGGCGGCCGGCGCGTGGCAGGGCGTGCTCGCCGGACGGGTGGTCGACCGGCTCGGCAAGGGCATGCGCGGCGCGCCCCGCGATGCGTTGCTGGTCGAGGGCATCGACGGCGCCGCGCGCGGCCGGGTGTTCGGCTTCCACCGCACCATGGACACCCTTGGCGCGGTCGTCGGGCCGCTGCTGGGGCTGGCGGCCTACGAGCTGCTCGACCACGACATTGCCAGCGTGTTGTGGCTGGCGC
The DNA here is from genome assembly GCF_021213805.1 of Mycobacterium sp. MYCO198283. Lineage (GTDB taxonomy): Bacteria > Actinomycetota > Actinomycetes > Mycobacteriales > Mycobacteriaceae > Mycobacterium. The sequence continues at coordinate 125,051 of NZ_JAJQJI010000001.1, read as the reverse complement.
TGATCCCGGCGGTGCTGAGCGTCGCGCTGGTCTTTGCCGTGCGGGAGACACCGCGCCCGCGGGCGCAGCGGCCGCCGATCCTCGCCGGTATGCGGCGGCTGCCGAGCGGCTACTGGCGCGTCGTCTCGTTCCTGGTGTTGTTCAGCGTGGTCAACTTCCCGGACGCGCTGCTGCTGCTGCGGCTCAACGAGATCGGCTTCTCGGTGCCCGAGGTGGTGCTCGCCTACGTCGCCTACAACGCGGTGTACGCGGCGGCGAGCTATCCGGCCGGGCTGCTTGCCGACCGGTTCTCGCGGCAGGCGGTGTTCGCCGTCGGGCTGGGGTGCTTCGCGGTGGCCTACGCCGGGCTGGGCCTGACCACCGATGCGCTGACGGCGTGGCTGCTGATCGCGGTCTACGGCGTGTTCACCGCCTGCTATGACGGCGTCGGCAAGGCCTGGGTGTCCACGCTGGTCGGCGGCGAGCTCCAGTCCAGCGCGCAGGGCCTCTACCAGGGGCTGTCGGGCTTCGCGGTGCTGTCGGCCGGTGTCTGGGCCGGTCTGCTGTGGGGCGTCGACGGCAGGCTGCCGCTGCTCGTGTCGGGGGCGGTGGGCGCGGTCGCCGCGGTGGGTCTGGCGGTCGTCGCCTCGGGGCGTCGGCGTCGTCGGGTTGTCGGTGGGCGCCGCTAGACTCGAACACATGTTCGACAACGACGGACCGGCGGAGCTCTTGGAGCGGATCGCCGATGCGGTGCGTGCGGAGAACGCGGCGGCGGCGCGGCGGTTCGCTGCGATCGGCGCGTTGTATGCGCTGCGACTGGCCGAGCACGGTGAGGAGCCGGACTGGGCGGTCGATACGTGGGCGGCGGTGAGCTCCGAACTGTCGGCTGCGCTGGGTATCAGCGCGGGAATGGCAGGCAGCTCGTTGAGCACGGCGGTGGCGCTGCGTGAGCGGCTGCCGAAGCTCGCGGCGGCGTTCGCGCGCGGTGAGGTCGATCAGCGCACGGTGCGCACAATCGTCTACCGGACCGGGCTCGTCACCGACGTCGAGGCGATCGCGGTGCTCGACGCGCAGTTGGCGGCGCGGGCGGGTCGGTGGCCGGCGATGGCGGAGGGCCGGCTCGCTCGCGAGGTCGACCGGCTGGTGGCGCGGCGGGATCCGGATGCGGTGCGCCGCGTCAGGGAGCGGGTGCGGGGTCGCGACGTGGTGTTCTGGGATGCCGGTGAGGGTTTCACCGACGTGGCGGGCCGGCTGTTCGCGACCGACGCCAAGGTGATCGAGACCCGCCTGAACGAGATCGCGGGCTCGGTGTGCGAGCGCGATCCGCGCGGGGTCGACGAGCGGCGAGCCGAGGCGCTCACGGCGTTGGCGACGGGTGCGGATCGGCTTGGCTGCCGCTGCGGCCGGGAAGACTGTGCCGCGACCGCGCTGCCTCCCCTGCCCGCCTCGAAGGTGGTGGTCCACGTGGTGGCGGAGCGGGGTTCGGTGGCGGGCACGGGCGCAGCGCCGGGGGTGATCATCGGCTCCGACGGGCTGATTCCGGCCGAGGTGCTCGCCGAGATCGCCCGCGCCGCGACGCTCGTGCCGCTGTTCGACGCCGGGAACGCGGCGCCGGAAAGCCACTACACGCCGTCGAAGAAATTGGCCGACTGGGTGCGGTGCCGGGACCTGACGTGCCGGTTCCCGGGGTGCGATCAGCCGGCGACCGATTGCGATGCCGACCACACGGTGCCGTACGGACAGGGCGGGAGGACCCACGCGTCGAACCTGAAGTGTCTGTGCCGACACCATCATCTGCTGAAGACGTTCAGGGGGTGGCGCGACGAGCAACTCCGCGACGGCACGGTCATCTGGACGTCGCCGGCGGGGCAGCGCTACGTGACGACCCCGGGCAGCGCGCTGCTGTTCCCGGCGCTCGCCGTCCCGACCGCCGACATGCCTCCGCCGCCGAGCAGCGGCCCGGCGGGCGGCGCGCGGTGCCAGACCGCGGCCATGCCGCTGCGGCGCCGGAGCCGAGCCCAGGCCGGGGCGCAGGCCATCGACGCCGAACGCCGCCAAAACCGCCAGGAGCGTGCGGTGCGCCGCGCCGCCCGGATGTCGGCCGGCGCGCTGCCCGACGCTTTGGGCGGCGACCCGCCGCCGTTCTAGTCGCCGGCGCGTTCGGACAGCAACAGCAGGGCGTAGGCCGCGATCGACTGGCTGTCGGTGATCTCGCCTGCCCGCATCATCGCCTCCACGGCCGAGCGGGTGAACCACGCGCTGCGCATGTCCTGCTCCTCGTGCTCGCGGGCGTGCTCGCCGGCGGTGACGCCGGTCGCGACGAACACCGCCCCGCGCTGGCTCGACAGGCCGGGCGCCACGTCGAGGCGCCCGATCTGCCGGATGCACGCCGCCCGCAGCCCGGTCTCCTCGCGCAGCTCGCGGGCAGCCACCTCGGCCGGGTCGGTCTCGGCCAGCCCGGGCGCGGTGCCCTGCGGGAACTCCCAGCGCCGCATCCGCAGCGGATACCGGTACTGCTCGACGAGCGCCACCCGGTCGCCGTCGACGGCGATCACCAGCGCGTAGGTCGGCTTGTCGACCACGCTGTAGACGCCGTCGCTGCCGTCGGGCCGGCGAATCCGGTCCTCCCGCAGCGAGATCCACGCGTTGCGGTACACCTCCGTCGACGACAGGCATTCGATGTGGGACACGAGGCAAGTATCGCGGCCGCTGCCGAGTAGCCTCGGCGGCGTGCTGCTGGCCTCGCTGTCCGCGACCGACACCGGTGAAGCGGTCCGGGTCGGCGACGCGACGCTCACCCGCAGCGACCTCGTCGGCGCCGCCACGTCGGTCGCCGAACGCGTGGCCCGGGCCGAGCGCGTCGCGGTGCTGGCGACGCCGTCGATCGCCACGGTGCTCGCGGTCACCGGCTGCCTGATCGCCGGTGTGCCCGTGGTGCCGGTGCCCGCCGACGTCGGGGCGGCCGAACGCCGGCACATCCTCACCGATTCCGGCGCCCAAGCTTGGCTGGGCGAACGACCCGAGAGCGACGAGGGCCTGCCGCACATCCCGGTCCGGCTGCACGCCCGGTCCTGGCACCGCTACGCCGAACCGCCGGCGGACGCGCCCGCGCTCGTCATGTACACCTCCGGCACCACCGGCCCGCCGAAGGGCGTGGTGCTCAGCCGCGCCGCGATCGCCGCCGGCATCGACGCGCTCGCCGAGGCCTGGCAGTGGACCGCCGACGACACGCTGGTGCACGGGCTACCGCTCTACCACGTGCATGGGCTGGTGCTGGGCCTGCTCGGCTCGCTGCGCATCGGCAACCGCTTCGTGCACACCGTCCGGCCGACCGCCGAGGCCTACGCGACAGCCGGCGGCACGCTGTACTTCGGCGTGCCGACCGTGTGGTCGCGGATCGTCGCCGACCCGGCCGCGGCCGAGGCGCTGCGCCCGGCGCGGCTGCTGGTGTCCGGCAGTGCGCCGCTGCCGGTCGGCGTGTTCGAGCGGTTGACCGAGCTGACCGGGCACGCGCCCGTCGAGCGCTACGGCAGCACCGAGACGCTGATCACGCTGTCGACGCGCGCCGACGGCGAGCGCCGGCCGGGCTGGGTGGGAATGCCGCTTGCCGGCGTGCGGACGCGGCTGGTCGACGACGACGGCGCCGAGGTCGCCCACGACGGCGAGACCGTAGCGCGGCTGGAGGTCCGGGCGCCCACCATGTTCGACGGCTACCTCAACCGGCCCGACGCCACCGCCGCGGCCTTCACCGACGACGGCTGGTATCGCACCGGCGACGTCGCCGTGGTCGACCGCGACGGCATGCACCGGATCGTCGGGCGGGAATCTGTCGACCTGATCAAGAGCGGCGGCTACCGCATCGGCGCCGGCGAGATCGAGACCGTGCTGCTGGGCCAGCCTGGCGTGCGGGAGGCGGCCGTCGTCGGCGTGCCCGACGACGACCTCGGCCAGCGGATCGTCGCCTACGTGGTCGGCGACGCCCCGCCCGCCGCGCTGATCGACGCGGTGGCGCAACAACTGTCGCGGCACAAGCGCCCGCGGGAGGTGCGGGTGGTCGACGCGCTGCCCCGCAACGCCATGGGCAAGGTGCTCAAGAAGGAGCTGATGCGCTGAGCCTGGCCGCGAAAGGACTAGTTGGCGTGTAGTGCCTCGTTGAGCGCGATGCCCTGCCCGTCGCGGGGCACCACCTCGACGGCGCCGGACACCGAGTTGCGCCGGAACAGCAGGTTGTTCGCGCCGGACAGCTCCCGGGCCTTGACGGTGGTGCCGTCGGGCGTCACGACCTTGGTGCCGGCGGTGACGTACAGCCCCGCCTCGACCACGCAGTCGTCGCCCAGCGAGATGCCCAGCCCGGCGTTGGCGCCCAGCAGGCAGCGCTTGCCGACGGAGATCACCTCGCTGCCGCCGCCCGACAGCGTGCCCATGATCGACGCGCCGCCGCCGATGTCGGAGCCGTCGCCGACCACCACGCCGGCCGAGATGCGGCCCTCGACCATCGAGCTGCCCAGCGTGCCGGCGTTGAAGTTGCAGAAGCCTTCGTGCATCACCGTCGTGCCGGGCGCGAGGTGGGCGCCGAGCCGCACCCGGTCGGCGTCGGCGATCCGCACGCCCGTCGGCAGCACGTAGTCGACCATGCGCGGGAACTTGTCGACGCCGTAGACGGTGACCGGTCCGCGGCGCCGCAGCCGGGCGCGCGCCAGCTCGAACCCCTCGACCGGGCAGGGGCCGTGGTTGGTCCACACCACGTTGGTCAGCAGCCCGAAGAAGCCCTCGGCGTTCAGCCCGTGCGGCGCGACCAGCCGGTGCGACAGCAGGTGGAGCCGCAGGTAGACGTCGTAGGCGTCGACGGCCTTGTCGTCCAGCGAGGCGATCACCGTGCGCACGGCGACGGTCTCGGTGTCGCGGTCCTCGTCGCGGCCGGTCAGCATCGCCAACGGCTCGGGCAGGTCGGCGATGGAGGCCTGCGTGGTGCCGGCGGGTTCGTCGGTGCCGGCATGGCCCAGCTCGGGTGCCGGGAACCACACGTCGAGGACGGTGCCGTCGGCGGCGAGGGTCGCCAGCCCGGTACCCACAGCGGTAGTCACGCTGCGCAAGGCTAGTCGACCGCTAGCGTGGGCAGTCGTGTTGGACCTCACCGATGACCCGATCGCGCTGACGGCCGCGTTGGTGGACATCCCGAGCGAATCGCGCCACGAGGCGCGCATCGCCGACGAGGTCGAAGCGGCGCTGCGGCGGCAGGCGCCCGGCTTCGAGGTGGTGCGCCACGGCGACGCGGTGCTGGCCCGCACCCACCTCGGGCGCCCGCAGCGGGTGCTCTTGGCCGGTCACCTCGACACCGTGCCCGCCGCGGGCAACGTGCCCAGCCGCCGCATCGTCACGGGGGAGGGCGACCTGCTCTACGGCTGCGGCACGTCGGACATGAAATCCGGCGACGCCGTGTTCCTGCACCTCGCCGCGACGATCACCGATCCGATGCACGACCTGACGCTGGTGTTCTACGACTGCGAGGAGATCGAGGCCAGCGCCAACGGGCTGAACCGCATCGAGCGCGAGCTCCCGGAGTGGCTCGGCGCCGACCTCGCCGTGCTCGGCGAGCCGTCGGGCGGGTACATCGAGGCGGGCTGCCAGGGCACGCTGCGGGTCGTGGTCCGCGCCGCCGGGACCCGGGCACACTCGGCGCGGTCCTGGCTGGGGGACAACGCCATTCACAAGCTCGGCGCGGTGCTGCAGCGGCTTGCCGAGTACCCGGCGCGGCAGGTGGACATCGACGGCTGCGTGTACCGCGAGGGACTCTCGGCGGTGCGCATCGACGGCGGCGTCGCCGGCAACGTCATCCCCGACGCCGCGTCGGTGACCGTGAACTACCGGTTCGCTCCTGACCGCACCCCGGCGCAGGCGCTCGAGCACGTGCACGAGGTGCTGACTGGCCTGGACGTCACGATCGAGCAGACCGACGCCGCCGCCGGCGCGCTGCCCGGCCTGCGGCAGCCCGCGGCGGCCGCGCTGATCGCCGCCGCCGGCGGTCAGGTCCGGGCGAAGTACGGCTGGACCGACGTCGCGCGGTTCGCCGCGCGCGGCATCCCGGCCGTCAACTACGGCCCCGGCGATCCGAACCTGGCGCACAAGGCCGACGAACACGTGGCCGTCGACGCGATCACCGCGACCACCGACGTGCTGCGCGCCTACCTCAGCCGCTGAATCTCGGCGCCCGCGCGGGCGTCACCCAGCCGCTCGGCCTGCCGCCAGGCCTGCACCGCGACCGCGCGCTGCCCGGTGCGCTCCGCGGTGCGCGCGGCGTCCCGGATGGCGGCGATCGCGGCATCGCGGTCGCCCAGCGCCGACGTGACCTGCGCGCGCGCCATCCCGAGCTCCGGGGCGAACAGCTGCGACTTGAGCCCGTGGCGGGCCTCCGCGCGGGCGAGCGCCTTGGCCGCGGCGACCGGATCGTTCGCCGCGCCCAGCGCGTGCGCCGACGTCATCAGCGCCAGCGGGCCCCACGAATAGCCGGTGCGCTCCAGCACGGCGGCCGGTGCTGCCACCAGGTCGGCGGCGTTCGCCGCGTCCCCGGCGTGCAGCCGCACGCGCGCCCGCAGCAGGGCCCCGATGGCCCGGCCCGGTTCGGTGCCGCCGTCCCCGAGCTCGTCGGCGATGCGCTGCGCGTCGGCCATCCGGTCGGCATGCAGCGCGGCGGTGATCCGCGCGAAGCCGACGGTGAAGCGCAGCAGCCCGGGGTGGTCGGCGTCCACCGCGCGGTGCGCCAGCGAGTCGACGTCGGCGACGCGTCCCATCCGGGCCGCGCACAGCGACGCCGCCGACGCCGCCCAACCCACCGCCTGCGCGGTGGCGACCGGCGACGACAGCACCTCGTCAGCCAGGGCCATCGACCGGTCCAGTGCTCCGGAGTTCATCGCGAACATCGCCGACAGCGCGTCGATGGTCAGCCGCGAGGGCTCGTCGAGCACCCGGTTGCGGATGTTGGCCAGGAACGCGGTGGCGCGCTCCGGTTCACTCAGCATCCAGAACTGGTTCGCGGCGCGCGGCAGCGTCCAGCTGATGAGGTCCTCGGGCGACAACGACGCCGGATCCACCTCGCCGAGCAGCGCGTCGGCCTCGCGGCCGCGGCCCTCCCACGCCAGCGCGGTGGCCTTGGACAGCCGCTCGGCCAGCGCGAGGTGTTCGGACGGCACGGCCGGATCGTATTGCGGCACCTCGCCGCCGGTGAGAAAACCGCCGAAGCTAGGTTGCGGGGCGTGTCCGAAGGAAACCGCCGCGACTGGGCGGTGTGCGTGTACTGCGCGTCGGTGCCCACCGACGCCGCGCTGCTCGACCTGGCCCGCCGAGTGGGGGAGGGCATCGCCGCGCGGGGCTGGACGCTGGTGTCCGGCGGCGGCAACGTCTCGGCGATGGGGGCGCTGGCCGACGGCGCCCGGTCGCGCGGCGGCCACACCGTCGGCGTCATCCCCAAGGCGCTGGTGCATCGCGAGGTCGCCGACACCGACGCCGACGAGCTGCTCGTCGTCGACACGATGCGCCAGCGCAAGCAGCTGATGGAAGACCGCGCCGACGCCTTCGTCACGCTCCCCGGCGGCATCGGCACGCTGGAGGAATTGTTTGAAACGTGGACAGCCGGATATCTCGGAATGCATGCCAAACCCGTCGTGCTCCTCGATCCGGAGGGGCACTATGACGGGCTGTGGGCCTGGTTGGTCGGCTTGCTGGACCGCGGCTACGTCACACCGGAGGCATTCGAACGCATCACGGTCACCCGTAACGTCGACGCGGCGCTCGCCGCGTGCGAGCCACCCGAACCCTTGAGTGCGGAAGGTCAGTGAGCATGTCTGAGCAGAAGACACGCAAATCCGTCGGCATCCTCGACATCGCGGTCCAGTTGCCGTCGATCGTGATGGACACGCCCACCATCGTCCAGGGGGTGCTCACCGGGTTCATGGCCCGACCGGGCGGCAGGACGTCGATCGGCAAGGTCTTCCAGGAGCGGGCGGCGCGCTACGCCGACCACCTCTTCATCCGCTTCGAGGACCAGCAGATCACCTACCGCGAGGCCAACGAGACGGTCAACCGGTACGCCGCCGTGCTGGCCGACCACGGCGTCGGCAAGGGCGACGTCGTCGGCGTCATGCTCAAGAACTCCCCGCACCCCGTACTGCTGATGCTCGCCACGGTCAAGCTCGGCGCCATCGCCGGCATGCTCAACTACAACCAGCGCGGCGACGTGCTCAAGCACAGCTTCGGGCTGCTCGAAGCCAAGGTCGTCGTCACCGACGACGAGTTCTGCGAGGCCATCGACGAGGCGGGCGCCGAAGCGGGCGAGCTGTTGACGCTCGGCGAGCTGGAGCGGCTCGCCGAGGGGGCGTCGACCAAGAACCCGGACGTGACCTCGACGCTGGTGGCAAAGGACAAGGCGTTCTACATTTTCACCTCCGGCACCACCGGCATGCCCAAGGCGTCGGTGATGACGCACTATCGCTGGCTGCGGGCGCTGGCCGGCTTCGGTGGCCTGGGCATGCGGCTGAACAGCAAGGACACCCTGTACTGCTGCCTGCCGCTGTACCACAACAACGCGCTGACGGTCGCGTGCTCGGCCGTGCTGAACGGCGGCGCGACGCTGGCCATCGGCAAATCGTTCTCGGCGTCGAAGTTCTGGGACGAGGTCATCCGCTACGACGCCACCGCCTTCGTCTACATCGGTGAGATCTGCGGCTATCTGCTCAACCAGCCGGAGCGCGACACCGACCGCAAGCACAAGGTGCGCGTGATCGCCGGCAACGGGCTGCGGCCGGCGATCTGGGATCAGTTCACCGAGCGGTTCGGCATCGAGCGGGTGTGCGAGTTCTACTCCGCCAGCGAGAGCAACACCGCGTTCCTCAACTTCTTCAACCTCGACAAGACCACCGGCATCTGCCCGTCGCCGGTCGCGTTCGTCGAATACGACCCCGACAGCGGCGAACCGGTCCGCGACGAGAAGGGCCGGGTGAAGAAGGTCAAGAACGGCGAAGCCGGTCTGCTGCTGTCCAAGGTGAGCAGCTTCCAACCCTTCGACGGCTACACCGACAAGGAAGCCACCGAGAAGAAGCTGGTGCGCAACGCCTTCAAGGACGGCGACGTCTGGTTCAACACCGGCGACCTGATGCGCTCGCAGGGCTTCGGTCACGCCGCTTTCGCCGACCGGCTCGGCGACACCTTCCGGTGGAAGGGCGAGAACGTCGCCACCACCGAGGTCGAGGCCGCGCTGTCGACCGACCCGAACGTGGAGGAGGCGACGGTCTACGGCGTCGAGGTCGAGGGCGCCGGCGGCAAGGCCGGGATGGCGGCCATCCAGCTCAAGGAGGGCAAGGAGTTCGACGGCAAGGCGCTGGCCAAGACCGTCTACGACAAGCTGCCGCCCTACGCGGTGCCGCTGTTCGTCCGCGTGGTCGACGAGCTGGCGCACACGTCGACGTTCAAGAGCCAGAAGGTGGAGCTGCGCAAGCAGGGCTACGGCGGCAACACCGGCGAGGGCGACGAGGACAGCGGCACGATCGAGGATCCGATCTACGTGCTCAAGGGTCGCGACGAGGGCTACGTCGAGTTCTACGACGAGTACCCGCAAGAGGTCGCGAACGGGTCCCGACCCAAGAACTGACGCCCGCCTAGCCTGGAGGAGTGCAGGAGACGTTTCGCGGCCGGCCGGTGCCCGCTGACCGGGCGTTGGTCATGGCGATCGTCAACCGCACGCCGGATTCCTTCTACGACCGGGGCGCGGCCTTCGACGACGACGCCGCCAAGGCCGCGGTCGCCCGGGTGGTCGCCGAAGGCGCCGACGTCGTCGACATCGGCGGTGTGAAGGCCGGCCCCGGCGACGCGGTCGACGCCGACGCCGAGATCGCGCGGGTGGTGCCGTTCATCGCCTGGCTGCGCGGCGAGTACCCCGACCAGCTGATCAGCGTCGACACCTGGCGCGCCGAGGTGGCCGACCAGGCGTGCCGCGCCGGCGCCGACCTGATCAACGACACCTGGGCGGGCGCCGACCCGGGGCTGGCAGCGGTGGCGGCCGCTCACGGCGCAGGGCTGGTGTGCTCGCACACCGGCGGCGCGGTGCCTCGCACCCGGCCGTTCCGCGTCCGCTACGGCGACACCGTGCGCGGCGTCGTCGACGACGTCCTGGCGGAGGTCTGCGCGGCGGCCGAACGGGCCGTCGCCGCCGGGGTGCCGCGCGACGGAATCCTCATCGACCCGACCCACGATTTCGGCAAGAACACCTTCCACGGGCTCGCTTTGTTGCGCCATGCCGAAGATCTTGTAAACACCGGATGGCCCGTCCTGATGGCCCTGAGCAACAAGGATTTCGTCGGGGAGACTCTGGGTGTGGGTTTGACCGAACGCCTCGAGGGCACGCTCGCCGCCACGGCGCTCGCCGCCGCTGCCGGTGTCCGGATGTTCCGCGTGCACGAGGTCGGACCCACTCGCCGCGTCCTGGAGATGGTCGCGGCGATCCAGGGCGTACGGCAGCCGGCGCGCACGGTGAGGGGACTGGCATGACGACATCACCGGATTTGGCGGACCACATGCTCGACAGTCGGTGGCTGCGCGAGCACAGCTGGGACCGGCCGACGTGGACGGTCGCCGAGCTGGCGGCCGCCAAGCGCGGGCGCACCATCTCGGTGGTGCTCCCGGCGCTCAACGAGGAAGACACCGTCGGCGCGGTGGTGCAGACCATCGCCCCGCTGCTCGGCGGGCTCGTCGACGAGCTGGTGGTGCTCGACTCCGGCTCCACCGACGACACCGGGATCCGCGCGGTGGCCGCCGGCGCTCGGGTGGTCAGCCGCGAGCAGGCGCTGCCGGAGGTGGCGCCGCAGCCGGGCAAGGGCGAGGTGCTGTGGCGCTCGCTGGCGGCGACCACCGGCGACATCGTCGTCTTCATCGACTCCGACCTGATTGATCCCGACCCGATGTTCGTGCCCCGGCTCGTCGGCCCGCTGCTGACCGTCGACGGTGTGCACCTGGTCAAGGGCTTCTACCGGCGGCCGCTGAAGGTCAGCGGCAGCGAGGACGCCAACGGCGGCGGCCGGGTCACCCAGCTCGTCGCGCGGCCGCTGCTGTCGGCGCTGCGCCCGGAGCTCGGCTGCATCTTCCAGCCGCTCGGCGGCGAGTACGCCGGCACGCGCGAGCTGCTGACGTCGGTGCCGTTCGCGCCCGGCTACGGCGTCGAGATCGGTCTGCTGATCGACGCTTACGACCGGCTCGGGCTCGACGGGCTCGCGCAGGTCAACCTCGGTGTGCGCACGCACCGCAACCGGCCGCTGACCGAGCTGGGCGCCATGAGCCGCCAGGTGATCGCCACGCTGCTCGCGCGGTGCGGCGTCGGCGACTCCGGAGTGGGGCTCACCCAGTTCTTCGCCGACGGTGACGGGTTCACGCCGCGGACCTCGCCGGTGCGGCTGGCCGACCGGCCGCCGATGAACACGCTGCGCCCGCGGTAGCCGGGTCGGTGCCGTAGGGCACTATCGGTGCCATGACCATGGTGCTGCTCTATCTGCTGGTCCTGGTTGCCGTTGCCGCGGTCGTCTTCCTGGTGGCCAGCGCGCTGTTCGGTCGCGGCGAGACGCTGCCGCCGCTGCCGCGCGGCACCACCGCGACGGCACTGCCGGCCATCGGCGTCACGGGCGCCGACGTGGCGGCGGTCCGCTTCTCCCAGGCGCTGCGCGGCTACAAGACCAGCGAGGTCGACTGGGTGCTCGACCGGCTGGGCACCGAGATCGATCTACTGCGCGCGCAGGTGGCTGCGCTGCGCGGCGAGACCGCCGACAGTTCGTGAGCGACGACGGCCGCGAGCGCTGCCCGTGGGCGTTGTCGGTCACCGGGGCGTCGGCGCAGCTCTACCGCGACTACCACGACACCGAATGGGGCCGGCCGCTGCACGGCCGCGACGCGCTGTTCGAGCGGATGTCGCTCGAGGCGTTCCAGAGCGGGCTGAGCTGGCTGACGATCCTGCGCAAACGCGACCACTTCCGGCGGGCCTTCGCCGGTTTCGACGTCGACGCGGTGGCCCGCTACACCGACGCCGACGTCGCCCGGCTGCTCGCCGACCCCGGGATCGTCCGCAACCGCGCCAAGATCGAGGCCACCGTCGCGAACGCCCGCACCGCCGCCGCGCTGGACGTCGACCTGTCGGAGCTGCTGTGGTCGTTCGCCCCGCCGCCCGGCCCGCGGCCCCTCACCATGGCCGAAATCCCAGCCGTAACACCGGAATCCACCGCGATGGCCGCCGAGTTGAAGCGGCGCGGCTTCCGCTTCGTCGGCCCCACCACCGCGTACGCGCTGATGCAGGCCACCGGCATGGTCGACGACCACCTGCAGTCGTGTTGGGTGCCGCCTGCGCGCAGCAGCGGCGATAGGGAACAATAGTGACGTTGTGTCATGAGTTCGGAGGGAGCCTCGATGGCCGCGATGAAGCCCCGGACCGGAGATGGTCCGTTGGAAGCAACCAAGGAGGGGCGGGGCATCGTCATGCGGGTACCACTGGAAGGTGGTGGCCGACTCGTCGTCGAACTCACCCCCGACGAGGCTTCAGCGCTCGGCGACGAACTGAAGAACGTCGTCAGCTGAGCCGCTGCGCCGACACCGCGCGGTAGACGTCGAGCGTCTGCGCGGCGATGTGCGCCCACGAGAACTCGTCGATGCAGCGCTGCCGCCCCGCCCGCCCGTAGGCCGCCGCCCGCTCCGGGTCGGCGAGCAGCGCGTTCACCGCCGCCGCCAGGGCTGAGGCGAACTCGGCCGGCCGATCGGCGTCGTAGGGGACGAGCAAGCCGGTCACGCCGTCGTCGACCACCTCGGGAATGCCGCCGACCGCCGAGGCCACCACGGCGGTGCCGCACGCCATGGCCTCGAGGTTGACGATGCCCAGCGGCTCGTACACCGACGGACAGACGAACACCGTTGCCGCCGAGAGGATCTCGCGGATCTTGTCGGTCGGCAGCATCTCGCGCACCCAGAACACGCCCGGCCGCGCCGCCGCCAGCTCGGCGACGGCCGCGCCCACCTCCGCGGCGATCTCCGGGGTGTCCGGGGCGCCCGCACACAGCACCAGCTGCGCGTCCGCGGCGAACTCGTGCGCCGCCGCGAGCAGGTGAGCCACCCCCTTCTGACGGGTGATGCGGCCGACGAAGGCGACGATCGGCCGGGTGCGGTCGATTCCCAGCTCGGAGAGCACCGACGTCTCCCCGGCCGGGGCGGGATACCACACGTCGGTGTCGATCCCGTTGCGTACCACGTGGACCCGCGCCGGGTCGAGCTCCGGATAGGTGACGAGCACGTCGTCGCGCATGCCGGAGCTGACGGCGATCACGGCGTCGGCCGCACCGAACGCCGTCCTCTCCACCCACGACGAGATCCGGTAGCCGCCGCCGAGCTGCTCGGCCTTCCACGGCCGGCGCGGTTCGAGCGAGTGCGCGGTCACCACGTGCGGGACGCCGTGCAGCAGCGCCGCGAGATGTCCGGCCATCCCGGTGTACCAGGTGTGGGAGTGCACCACGTCGGCGCCGCCGGCGGCGTCGGCCATCACCAGGTCCGCCGACAGCGTCGTCAACGCCGCGTTGGCGCCTGCGAGCGCCGGATCGGGTGCGGCGACGATGGCGTCGGGCCGCGGGGCGCCCATGCAGTGCACGTCGACCTCGCACAGCCGCCGCAACCGGCCGACGAGCTCCGTCACGTGCACCCCGGCGCCGCCGTACACCTCGGGTGGGTACTCCCGCGTCATCATCGCCACCCGCATGACGCCGACGGTAGTGCGCGCCCGCCCGCCGCGCGAGGGCCGGTCGTAAGGCGCCCGCACGCCCGCCGGGCGACCGCGAAACAGCGGGCCTACCCGGCGGTGAACGGCCCGAAACCGGTGTCCAACAGCGACGACACGTCGCACCGCAATCGGGGCGATTGGCTAGCCGCCGACAACCGCGGCCGATAGGTTTGGTGCCATGAGGGAAGCGCCACATGTGCTGGGAATCGTCCTGGCCGGCGGTGAGGGCAAGCGGCTGTATCCGCTGACGGCGGACCGGGCCAAGCCGGCGGTTCCCTTCGGCGGCGCCTACCGGCTGATCGATTTCGTGCTGTCGAATCTGGTGAACGCCCGCTATCTGCGTATCTGTGTGCTCACGCAGTACAAGTCGCATTCCCTCGACCGCCACATCTCGCAGAACTGGCGGCTTTCGGGCCTCGCCGGCGAGTACATCACCCCGGTGCCGGCGCAGCAGCGGCTCGGCCCGCGGTGGTACACCGGCTCGGCCGACGCGATCTACCAGTCGCTCAACCTGATCTACGACGAGGACCCCGACTACATCGTCGTCTTCGGCGCCGACCACGTGTACCGCATGGACCCCGAGCAGATGGTGCGCTTCCACATCGACAGCGGCGCCGGCGCCACCGTCGCGGGGATCCGGGTGCCGCGCAAGGAGGCGCATGCGTTCGGCTGCATCGACGCCGACGAATCGGGCAGGATCCGGGAGTTCGTGGAGAAGCCGGCGCAGCCGCCCGCGGTGCCCGACGACCCGGAGCAGACCTTCGCGTCGATGGGCAACTACATCTTCACCACCAAGGTGCTCATCGACGCCATCCGCGCCGACGCCGAGGACGACCACTCCGACCACGACATGGGCGGCGACATCATCCCCCGGCTGGTTGCCGACGGCATGGCCGCGGTGTACGACTTCAAGGACAACGAGGTGCCCGGCGCCACCGACCGCGACCGCGGCTACTGGCGCGACGTCGGCACGCTGGACGCCTTTTACGACGCCCACATGGACCTGGTGTCGGTGCACCCGGTGTTCAACCTCTACAACAAGCGCTGGCCCATCCGCGGTGAGTCGGAGAACCTGGCGCCGGCGAAGTTCGTCAACGGCGGATCCGCGCAGGAGTCGGTGGTCGGCGCCGGCAGCATCGTGTCGGCGGCGTCGGTGCGCAACTCGGTGCTGTCGTCGAACGTGGTGGTCGACGACGGCGCGATCGTCGAGGGCAGCGTGCTGATGCCGGGCTCCCGGGTGGGCCGCGGCGCCGTGGTCCGCCACGCGATCCTCGACAAGAACGTCGTCGTCGGGCCCGGCGAGATGGTGGGCGTCGACCTGGAGAAGGACCGCGAACGGTTCGCGGTGAGCGCCGGCGGGGTAGTCGCGGTGGGTAAGGGCACGTGGGTGTGAACCCGGTGGGAGGGAGACGGTGATGATGCGTCGACTGCTGCGGCTGGTGGTCACGTCGGTGGCGGTGTCGGTGGGGGCGCCGCTGTTCGTCGCGGCGGCCCCGGCCCACGCCGCGAACGGGGTGATCCTGCCGTTCTCCGCCTTCCCCCGCCGCTGCGACTGGAGCACCACCGCCGTGAGCCCGCGGCCGGCGCAAACCGGCAGCGGCACCGCCGTGGTCAACAGCGACGGCCACCAGGTGAGCGCCGACATCACCTTCCTCGGCGGCTACAACCTGCGCTTCGAGGCGCGGCTCATCCAGGTGCCGCGGCCGACCTCGGCGCCGTGCAACAGCGGCGCCGACCCCGGCGTCGCGGCCGGGGTGCTGCAGCTCAACGACGTCGGCCAAGGGTCGCTGACGCTGCGCGACACCATCGAGCCCGGCGCCACCGGCGTGTGGGTGTACCTGTTCCAGCCGAGCGACGAGACCCAGCAGGTCACCCAGTTCTTCTCCAGCGACCTCATCGCCCCGGTGTAGCTCACCGCAGGTCCCGGCGGCCGAACGCCGCCGCCCCCACGCCGCCCAGCGCCGCGCCCGCCGCGAGCAACACCACCAGTGGCGTGGCGCGGAAATCTGCGCCGACCCGAGGAGTGTGCGCGAACGGCACGAGGTCCAGCAGCCACTGCGGGGAGCCCGACAGCGAGCCCAAGAGGTACAGCGCGATCGCGGCGACCAGCACCGCCCAGGCGGCGGGCGCGAAGCGCGGCGCGATACCGAACAGCAGCACGCCGACGCCGACGAACAGCCACACGGCGGGCAGCTGCACCGCGGCGGTCGCGAGCACGTGCCGCAGCGCGCCGCCCACGTCGTTGGTCGCCGCGCCGTAGCTCAAACCGGCCGCCACCCCCGCGCACAGCAGGGCGGCCGCCGACGCCGCCACCGCGACCAGCACGTGGGCACCCAGCCACCGCCGCCGGGCGACGGCCGCCGACAGCACGGCCTCGGCGCGCTGCGCCGACTCCTCGGCGTGCGGGCGCAGCGTCAGCGACACCGCGCAGGCGGCCGCCACCATCGCGAGCATGATGAACGCGATGGTGATGAAGGCGTCCTCCAGCGCGTCGGTGCCGCCGAGGCGCTCGACGATGTCGCGGGTCGACGCGCCGCCGCCGATCTCGTCGCCGATGCCGTCGACCACGCTGCCGATCAGCAGCCCGTAGAGCGTCAGGCCGGTCGTCCACACCAGCACGGTGCCGCGGTTCAGCCGCCAGGCCAGGCTCAGCGGCCCGCGCAGGCCCGGGCCGGCGGTCGGTCGGCCGGCCCGCTCGGCGATCAGGCCGGCGCCGACGTCGCGGCGGGCCAGCAGCAGATAGGCCGCCGCCACCAGCAGCGCCGTGGCCACCAGGTGCAGCAGCAGGACCGGCCACCGGTCGCCGGCGAACGGCCGCACCTGCAGCGACCAGCCGAGCGGCGACAGCCACGACAGCGGGCCCGCACCGGCGTCACCGACCGCCCGCAGCACGAACGCCGTGGCGAGCACCGCGAACGCGGCCCCGCGGGCGGCGCGCGCGCCGGGCGACAGCTGGGCCGCCACCGCCGCGACGCCGGTGAAGACGAGGCCGCTGCCCGCGAGCGCGGCGCCGAACGCCCAGCCGCCCGCCGCGGCCACGTCGGTGGTGAGCAGCCCCAGCGCGCCGATCAGCCCGGTCGCCAGCGAGGCGCCCGCCGCGAGCAGCAGGGCGGCGGTCAGGCTCGCGTAGCGGCCGACGACGGTCGAGTCGAGCAGCTCGGTGCGGCCGGCCTCCTCGTCGGCCCGGGTGTGGCGGATGACGGTGAGGATGACCGCGACGGCGATCAGCAGGTGGAAGGCACCCGCCTTCCACAGGCTCACGGCGCCGAGGTTGGTGTCGTAGATCTGGCCGTAGAACGCGCGTTGCGCCGGGCTCGCCATGATGGTCGCCGCCAGCTGCGCCCGATCGGCCGCCGTCGGGTACGAGCTCTCGATGCTGGTGACGTACACCGTCGCCAGCGGCACCGACAGCAGCAGCACCCACAGCGGCGCCACCACCCGGTCGCGGCGGGCGTAGAGGCGCAGCAGCCCGGCGGTGCCGGTGAACGCCGAGCCTCGCGGCGGCACCTCGTGCGCCGGGTGGGGCCGCGACAGCACGGCGGTCATGCCGGCACCCCGCGGCGATGGTCGGCCACGTCGTAGTGGCGCAGGAACAGGTCCTCCAGCGTCGGCGGCTGGCTGATCAGGCTGCGCACCCCGGCGTCGCCGAGCGCCTTGACGAGCTCACCGAGGTGGGCGCCGTCGACCTGCGCGCGCAGCGTGTTGCCGTCGATCTCGATGTCGGCGACGTCGGCGAAGCGGCGCAGCTCTGCGGGGTCGCCGACGAGTTCGGCGGTGATGTCGGTCCGCGACAGGTGGCGCATCTCCGCCAGCTCGCCCGTCTCGACGGTGCGCCCGGCGCGGATGATCGTGACGCGCCGGCACAGCGCCTCGGTCTCGGCGAGGATGTGGCTGGAGAGCAGCACCGTCGTGCCGCGGTCGCGGGCCTCGGCGACGCACTGCCGGAACACGTTCTCCATCAACGGATCGAGGCCGGTGCTCGGCTCGTCGAGCAGCAGCAGCCGGGCGTGCGACGAGAAGGCGGAGATCAGCGAGACCTTCTGCCGGTTGCCCTTCGAGTAGGTGCGGCACTTCTTGGTCGGGTCGAGGGCGAACCGCTCGACGAGTTCGTCGCGGCGTGCGGTGTCGATGCCGCCGCGCAGCCGCGCCAGCAGGTCGATGGTCTCGCCGCCGGTGAGCGACGGCCACAGCGTGACATCGCCGGGGACGTAGGCGATCTCGCGGTGCAAGGCCACCGCGTCGCGCCACGGGTCGCGGCCGAGCACCCGGACGTCGCCGCCGTCGGCGCGGACCAGTCCGAGCAGGACGCGGATGGTGGTGGACTTGCCGGCGCCGTTGGGGCCGAGGAAGCCGTGCACCTCGCCGTCGCCGACGGTGAGGTCGAGCCCGTCGAGCGCCCGGACCGAGCCGAACGTCTTGACGAGCCCGCGGACGTCGATGGCTGTCATGGGGACTCCTCCTGGGATGTGGGGATGGGTTTGCCGCTGGCCCGCTGGGCCAGGAACGCCTCGTACATCGTCGAATCGGTCAGCAGCCCGTGGGTGTAGACCTCCAGCGCGGGCAGCGTCATGTCCTGGGCGTAGTCGTGCAGCACCGCGCGGACGTCGTGCGGCGTCTCGTGCAGCTGCAGGTACAGCAGGAACGCGCCGCCGCCGGTGAGCGCCAGGAAGCGGGCGCGGGCCTTCGGGTCGGGGCTGGGCCGGAGGGTGCCGGCCTGCACGCCGTCGGCCAGGTACTTCTCGGCGTTGTCGATCATGGTGCGCCACAACGACGTCGAGAGCTCGCCGCCGGTCTGCAGGCTGCGCACCAGGTAGCTCATCGCCGGCGCGAACGACTCCAGTTGCGCCAGCTGCCCGAGCCAGGTGGCGGGATCGGCGTGCTGCATCGACTCGGTCTTGAGGTCGCGCACCGTGTCGGCGACGTAGGCGTCGCACGCCCGCCGGAGCCCCTCCTTGGAGCCGAAGTGGTGCATCACCAGCGCCGGGCTGACGTCGGCGGCAGCCGCGATGGCCCGCACGCTCACCGAGAAGCCGTGCGCACCGAACTCCGCCAGCGCGGCGTCGCGGATCCGGGCCACCGCGGTCAGATCGTCGGCTGAACGCATGTTCAATACGCTAAACGCGCGTTCAGCCCGTCGTCAAGACTTGCGCCGAAATCGCATTCCCGGTCGTCAAACGGCCCGATCAACGACCGGGAATTCGGTTTCGGCGCACATCGCGCACTTCGGCGCTCATCGGCGAGCCAGGTACGAGCCGGGTGATCAGTAGCGCGCGGCGGCGAGGATGCCGTCGCCGAGGGGGAGCAGGACGGGAGTCAGCCGCTCGTCCTCGGCGATCAGCCGCGCCGCCTCACGCACCGCGGCCACCTCGGCGTCACGCGCGTCCGGATCGGCCGCCCGGCCGCCCAGGGCCGCACGGTGCACCACGATCGCGCCGCCGGGCCGCAGCAGCCGGATGCCCTCGACGACGAAGGCGGGCTGATCGGTCGGATCGGTGTCGATGAACACCAGGTCGTAGGACTCGTCGGCGAGCCGCGGCAGCACCTCCTGCGCCCGGCCGCCGATCAGCCGGGTGCGCGACGGCCCGATGCCCGCCTCGCTGAACGCCTGCTTCGCCAGCCGCAGGTGCTCGGGCTCGGCGTCGATGGTCGTCAGCACGCCGTCATCGCTCATCCCAGACAGCAGCCACAGCCCGCTCACCCCGGCGCCGGTGCCCAGTTCGACGACGGCCCTGCCGCCGGAGAGCCGCGTCAGCATGGCCAACAGCGCCCCGACGGCGGGGATCACCGCGCCCGCTCCGGCGTCGACGGCACGCTCGCGGGCCGCCGCGACGATCGCGTCCTCGCTTATCGATTCCTCGGCGTGCGCCACCAGGACGTCTGCCCGGCTCCGGTTGTCAGCGGCCATTTCCGCAGCGTAGAACCCGCGGCCGGGCCGGGCGGGTCAGGCGCGCCGCCGCCGGCTTTCTCAGGGAAAGCTCAGTCGGCTCATATGGCCACCACACGCCGGTAGGGAACGGTGAGCTCATGTCAACAGCGCCGGGGAATACCGGCCATGTCATTCCGGTTGCCCCCGGTGTCGGACCCGCCGACGGCGGGTATCCGACGCTGCGTCCCGGGCCGGTCCCGGACGCCGAAGCTCAGGAGGACGTCACGACCAGCACCACCGGGCAGGTGCGCCCGGCCGACAGCGACTCGCCGTGGGGCGAACCAGCCGACGAACTGCAGGGCACGGCGGTGTTCGACGCCACCGGCGACAAGTCCACCATGCCGTCGTGGGACGAGCTGGTCCGCCAGCACGCCGACCGCGTCTACCGGCTTGCCTACCGGCTGTCGGGCAACCAGCACGACGCCGAGGACCTCACCCAGGAGACCTTCATCCGGGTGTTCCGGTCGGTGCAGAACTACCAGCCCGGCACGTTCGAGGGCTGGCTCCACCGCATCACCACGAACCTGTTCCTCGACATGGTCCGCCGCCGTGGCCGTATCCGCATGGAGGCGCTGCCCGAGGACTATGACCGGGTGCCCGCCGAGGACCCGAACCCCGAGCAGATCTACCACGATTCGCGGCTCGGTCCCGACCTGCAGGCCGCGCTCGACTCGCTGCCGCCGGAGTTCCGCGCGGCCGTCGTGCTGTGCGACATCGAGGGGCTGTCCTATGAGGAGATCGGCGCGACGCTGGGCGTCAAGCTGGGCACCGTGCGGAGCCGCATCCACCGCGGTCGTCAAGCGCTGCGCGACTACCTCGCCGCCCACGGCATCGACGCGGCGGCCATCGCCGAACCGGCCTGATCGGCGAACCGCCGGCTCGACCCGCGCTACATTCGAGGACGGTCGCAGAGGAGGGAAGCCATGGCAGAACGGCCCGAACTGTTCCGGCGCGCCTTCTCGTGGCTCCCCTCGCACTTCGCCTCGCAGAGCGATGCGCCGGTCGGCGCGCCGCGGCAGTTCAGCTCCACCGAGCACCTGTCCACCGAGGCCGTCGCGGCGTTCGTCGACGGCGAACTGCGCATGAGCGCCCACCTGCGCGCCGCCCACCACCTGTCCATCTGCCCGGACTGCGCCGCGGAGGTCGACGCCCAGCGCCAGGCTCGTGCCGCCCTGCGCGACTCCAGCCCGGTGGCCGTCCCGTCGTCGCTCCTCGGACTGCTGTCGCAGATCCCGCATCAGCCGCTGCCCGAACCCGACGACGTGCCCGGCCCGGCGCCGTCCCGGCTGCATCGCGACCGGCGCAAACGCCGGTAATCTGACAACGAGGCCGACGCACGCGTCGGAAAGCCGAGCTGGGAACCCGGGTTCCCCTCAGAGCGCGCGGAAGAGGATCAGTTGACCTCAACACAACACAGCACCAACGGTGGCCCGCGGCCGCCGCAGGACGGCGAGACGCGGCCCCGGCTGGCCCCGCGGCCGGTGTACCGCCCGCCGGTCGACGGTGCGTCCCAGCGGGCGTTCGGCCGGCCCGACGGCTTCCGCGGCTCGTTCCTCGAAGAGTCGAAGTACCGCGATCAGGGCGAGTTCACCCCGCGTAACGCGCCACCGGACCCGGTGCTGGCCGAGGCCTTCGGTCGGCCGTACCGGGGCGGCGAGTCGTTGCAGCGCCACCCGATCGATGCCGGCGCGCTGGAGGCCGAGCGTGACGGCGACGACGGGATCGCCGCCGATCCGTGGCGGGATCCGCAGGCGCCCGTCTCGCTGGGCCGGCCCGCCGTCCCCGAGACGGCGCCCGCCGCCGCCGCCCCACCTCCCACCAAGCTCGGCGTGCGCGAGGTGCTGTTCGGGCGCCGGGTGTCCTACCGTGCGCTCGGCGTGCTCGCGCTCGTCGCGCTGCTGATCGGCGTCGTCGGCGGGTTCCTGGGCAACCGCACGTCCGACACCGTCGCCGCGCTGACGAAGTCGAAGATCACGCTGTCCACCGCGGGCGGCGACGAGCCCCCGGCGGGCCGGTTCGCGAACGTGGCATCGGCCGTGTCGGATTCGGTGGTCACGGTGCAGGTGATGAGCGACAAGGAGGCCGGTTTCGGCTCGGGCGTCGTGGTCGACGGGCGCGGCTACATCGTCACCAACAACCACGTCGTCCAGCAGGCGGTCGACCAGCCCGCGCAGTTCAAGACCACCGTGGTGTTCGCCGACGGCAAGGAGGTGCCGGCCAACCTGGTCGGCCACGACCCGGCCACCGACATCGCGGTGCTCAAGGTCGACAACGTCGACAACCTGACGGTCGCCCGGCTCGGCGACTCCAGCCAGGTGCGGGTCGGCGACGAAGTCATCGCCGTCGGGTCGCCGCTCGGCCAGCGCGGCCTGCGCAGCACCGTCACCCACGGCATCATCAGCGCGCTCAACCGGGCCGCCGCCACCGACGCCGACACCGTCATCAACGCGGTGCAGACCGACGCGCCGATCACCCACGGCAACTCCGGCGGCCCGCTCATCGACATGCAGTCCCGCGTGATCGGCATCAACACCGCGGGCCGCGACGACGCCGCCGGGCTGAACTTCGCGGTCGTGGTGGACGAGATGAAGCGGGTGTCCGAGGCGCTGATCAACAACGGCAAGGTGGTCCATCCGTGGCTGGGCGTCAACACCAAGACGGTCAGCAACGCGGTCGCCTCCGGCGCCGAGGTGGAGAACGTCAAGGCCGGCAGCCCGGCCGATCGGGCCGGCATCCGGGAGAACGACGTCGTCGTCAAGGTGGGCAACCGGCAGGTCGGCGACGGCGACGAGTTCGTGGTTGCGGTCCGGCAGCTCACCATCGGCCAGGACGCCCCCATCGAGGTCATCCGGGAGGGCCGGCCGGTCACGCTGACCGTCAACCCCTCGGCGCCGGCCTAGCGGGCGACCGTGTTCTCCAACATCGGCTGGGGCGAGCTGCTCGTGCTGCTCATCGCGGCGCTGGTGATCCTCGGTCCCGAGCGGCTGCCGGGCGCGGTCCGCTGGACGAGCGACGCCGTGCGGCAGGCCCGCGACTTCATCAGTGGTGCGACGACCAACCTGCGCGACGAGTTCGGTCCCGAGTTCGACGACCTGCGGGAGCCGCTCGCCGAACTGCAGAAACTGCGGGGGATGACGCCGCGCGCCGCGATCACCAAGCACCTGCTCGACGGCGACGACTCGCTGTTCACCGGCAATTTCGACCGCTCGTCGGCACCGCCGCCACCGGTTCCGCCGCCGCCCGCGGCACCAGTCGTTCCGCCGCCCGCGGCGCCAGTCGTTCCGCCGCCCGCGGCGTCAGTCGATCCGCCGCCCGCGGCGCCCGTCGATCCGCCGCCCACGGCGGGGGGCACGCCGTACGACGGGGACGCAACCTGACGCGTCAGCGCCCCGCGGGATCGAGTCCCAGCGACATGCCGGCCAACCCGCGCCGGCGAGACGACAGGGCGTCGGCGATGCTGCGCAGCTCCTTGCCGGCGGCCGAGTCGGGCGCCGACAGCACCAGCGGCATCCCCGAGTCGCCCGCGCTCACCAGCGCCGGGTCCAGCGGCACCTGACCGAGCAGCGGCACGTCGGCGCCGACCGCGCGGGTCAGCCGCTCGGCGACCTGCCGGCCGCCGCCCTCGCCGAAGAGCTGCATGGTCGTGCCGTCGGGCAGCAGCAGCCCGGACATGTTCTCGACGACGCCGACCACCCGCTGACGGGTCTGCAGCGCAATGGCGCCAGCACGCTCGGCGACCTCGGCGGCCGCGAGCTGCGGCGTGGTGACCACCAGGATCTCGGCGCCCGGGATCAGCTGGGCCACCGAGATCGCGACGTCGCCGGTGCCGGGCGGCAGGTCGAGCAGCAGCACGTCGAGGTCGCCCCAGTACACGTCGGCCAGGAACTGCTGCAGCGCCCGGTGCAGCATCGGCCCGCGCCACACCACCGGCGTGTTGCCTTGGGTGAACATCGCGATGGAGATGACGCGCACGTCGTGGGCGATCGGCGGCAGGATCATCGACTCGACCTGCGTCGGCCGGTCGGTGGTGCCCATCATGCGCGGCACGGAGTGGCCGTAGATGTCGGCGTCGAGCACCCCGACCGAGAGCCCCCGCGCCGCCATCGCCGCCGCGAGGTTGACGGTGACGCTGGACTTCCCGACGCCGCCCTTGCCCGACGCCACCGCGTACACCCGCGTCAACGAGTTCGGCTGCGCGAACGGGATCACCGGTTCCCGGGCGTCGCCGCGCAACAACTTGCGCAGCTCGGTGCGCTGCTCGTCGTTCATCACGTCGAGCTCGACCGTGACCCGCGCGGTGCCCGGCACGTCGGTGACCGCGGCGACCACGCGCTCTTGGATCTCGGACTTCTTCGGGCAGCTGGCGGTGGTGAGGTAGATCCCGACGGCGACGTTGTGGTCGGCGTCGATCGCGATGCTCTTCACCATGCCGACCTCGGTGATCGGCCGGCGCAGCTCCGGATCGACCACCTTGGCGAGCGCGGCGCGGACGGCGGCCTCGGTGGGCGGCGCGGGCTGAGCGGAATGAGGAGGCATGGTGCCGCCCAGTCTAGAGGTGGCGCGCGGGGCGCCCGGCTCAGCTGACCGCGGCCGGTCCGGGCAGCGGGCCCTGCGTGGGCGGCGGCGGCCCACCCGGTGCAGCGGGCGGCGTGACGGGCTCGCCGGGGGCGGGGTTGCTGGCGGGCACCGGGTTGGCGGCGGCCGGGGCCGGCGGCGCCTCGGCGGCGGGTGCGGGCGGCATCCCGAGCGGGGCGGGCACCGGCGGCACCCCGAGCGGGGCGGGCACCGGCGGCACCCCGAGCGGGGCGGGCGCCGGCGGCGGCACCTGGGCCGCCGGACAGAACAGCACGCAGGTCGGTGCCTGCAGCGGCTGCGAGCCCGCCACTGTCGCCGGGTCGGCGCTGAGGGCCGGCGGGATGGGGTACTGGCTCTGCGAAGCGCCGCTGACGAGCTGGGCGAGCGGCGACTGCAGCAGCGGGTCGGCGGTCGACACGCCGTCGGGCAGCGGCCGGCCGTGGCCGGGCTCCAGGTGGGCGTCGCCGACCGGCGGCGGCGGACCGGTGATCGGCGGCAGGTCGATCGGCGCGACACCGGTGGCGTACGCCGCCGCCCAGCCGAGCACGTTGCGGGCATAGGGCATCGAGTTGTTGTAGCGCAGGATCGCCGTCAGCACCTGCGACTGATCGCGCAGGTTGAGGTTGCCGCTGCACAGGTAACGCGCCGCGCCCAGCGCCGCGTCGAAGACGTTCTGCGGGTTGGCCTGGCCGTCGCCGTTGCCGTCCGAGGCATACCGCGACCAGGTGGTGGGCAGGAACTGCATCGGGCCGACCGCCCGCATGTACTCGATGCGGTTGGCGGTGCGGCTCTGCACGATGACCTCGTTGCCGGGCAGCGTGCCGTCCAGCGCCGGGCCGTAGATGGGCGGCACCGGGTTGCCGGCCGCGTCGGTGCGGCCGCCGTTGGCGTGCATCGACTCGATGCGCCCGATGCCGGCCAGCAGATTCCAGCTGACGCCGCAACCCGGGTAGGCGGCCGCCATCATGCGCTCGGCGTTGCGGTAGGCCTGCAGCGTCATCGCCGGGATGCGCATGGCGCCGGGCGAGGACACCACGATCGGCGGCGGCGGTGCGCTGACGGCGGCGGCGGCGGCGACCCGGAAGGTGCGCGGCGGCCGCGCCACCGCGATCACGGACAACCCGGCCGGATCATCGGGATCGACCGGCGCCGGGGCGATGGCCGCCATCGGCGTCACGTCGGTGTCCGACGGTTCGCGCTGCCGTGCGGGGGCGGCCCCGACGGCACCGGCCAGGACGACGGCCGCGAGCACCGTCACACCCACGACGGGTGTCCGCGCGGCGGAACCCAACTGCGCGCGGGCGGCGCGGTATCCGCGGCCCAGCGCCGATCGCCATCCCGCCGCGGCGGGTGTGGCCGCATCCGGGTTGGCTGTGTCCTCGACAGCGCCCGAAGCGTCTCCCCCTGCCTGCACCCGCACCGTCCTCAACAACCCCGACGTCAGTGAACTGCATCACCATACCCAGTGGGTTACGGCCTGTGGTCACAATGGTCACCGCGGGATGTCAGGCCCGCTTGCCGCGCCGCTCCCCGGGCTCGCCGCGCCGGGTGTCGTCGAGCGCGGCCCGCAGGTCGTCGAGTTCGCGGCGCAGGTAGTCGCGGGTGGCCACCTCGCCGATCGCCAGTCGCAGCGCCGCCAGCTCGCGGGCCAGGTACTCGGTGTCGGCTTTGGTCTGCTGCGCCCGCCGCCGGTCTTCGTCGAGCGACACCCGGTCGCGGTTCTCCTGCCGGTTCTGCGCCAGCAGGATGAGCGGCGCGGCGTAGGCCGCCTGGGTGGAGAACGCCAGGTTCAGCAGGATGAACGGGTAGGGGTCCCACTGCAGCGAGACCGCGGACACGTTGAGCGCGATCCAGACGATCACGATGACGGTCTGCGCCAGCAGGTAGCGGCCGGTGCCCAGGAAACGGGCGATGCCCTCACTGAACCGGCCGACGGCCTCGGGGTCGAGCCGCGGGGTGAATCGGTGGCGCGACACCCGCGGTGTGTCGAGCCGGCCCCGATCGATCATGAGGTGCTATCCGCGGTCGGCAGGGCGGGTTCCTCGGCACTGGCGCGCCAGTCGTGCGGCAGCAGGTGGTCGAGCACGTCGTCGACGGTGACCGCGCCGAGCAGGTGGTTCTGCTCGTCGACGACCGGACCGCACACCAGGTTGTAGGCCGCGAAGTACCGCGTCGACGCCGCCAGCGAATCGTCGGGCGACAGGCTGGGCAGGTCGCTGTCCACCATGCCGCTGACCAGCGCCGCCGGCGGTTCCCGCAGCAGCCGCTGCAGGTGCACGCAACCGAGGTAGCGGCCGGTGGGGGTGGCCGTCGGCGGCCGGGCGACGAACACCAGGGACGCCAGCGCGGGTGTCAAGTCGGGGTCGCGGACCCGGGCCAGCGCCTCGGCGACCGTCGTGTCCGGCGCCAGCACCACCGGATCCGACGTCATCAGCCCGCCCGCGGTGTCGGGGGAGTGCTCGAGCAGCCGGCGCACCGGATCGGACTCCTCGGGGTCCATCCGCGCCAACAGCACCTCGGCCTCCGACGGGTTGAGCACGCCCAGCAGGTCGGCGGCGTCGTCGGGGTCCATCTCCTCCAGCACGTCGGCGGCGCGCTCGGTGTCGAGCTGGCGCAGCATCGAGGTCTGGTCGTCCTCGGGGAGCTCCTGCAGGATGTCGGCGAGCCGTTCGTCGTCCAGCGCGCTGATCAGCTCGTAGCGCCGCTTGGGGGGCAGCTCGCGGATCGCGTCGGCGACCTCGATCGGGCGCTGCCCTTCGAATTGGTGCAGCAGCTGGGCGACGCCCTGGCCGGGCAGCGCCAGGCCCGACGGCGTGAGACCGGAGACGCTCTGCCAGTCGACGACGTGCACGGTGGTCCGCCGGCCGAGTCGGCGCTGGCTGCGCACGGCGACGCGGGTCACCAGCCAGTCGCGGGTGCGCACCTGCTCGATGCCCAGGTCGACGACGACGACGTCGATGCCCGCCAGCTCGGGATGTTCCGGATCGTTCACGCGCACCCGCGTCTCCAGCACCTGCCCGACGACGAGCACCTCGCCGGGCCGCTGCGCGAACCGCCGCAGCGACACGTTGGCCGTCGTCAGCGTCACCGCGTTGGGCTCGATGGCGGTCACCCGCAGGATCGGGACGAAGATCCGGCGCCGGCTCAGCAGCTCGACGACCAGCCCGAGCACCCGCGGCTGCTGACGGACGATGCTGATGCTGATCACGACGTCGCGCACGCGGCCGATCGATTCGCCGTCGGGGCCCAGGACCTGCAGACCGGCGAGCCGCGCCGCGTACACCCTGTTGACCGACACCATGGAACAAAGGGTAGGAGTAGGGGCGTGGAATCGGCGTATCGGCCGCGCCGGACGTGCCTTTCGGTGCCCGGCAGCAGCCGCAAGATGATCGACAAGGCGAAGACACTGCCGGCCGACGAGGTGTTCCTCGACCTGGAGGATGCGGTGGCGCCGGACGCAAAGGCGCGGGCCCGCACCGAGGTGGCCGCCGCGCTGGCCGAGCCGGGGTGGGGCGATCAGCTGCGCGGCGTGCGGGTCAACGATTGGACGACCCCGTGGACCTACGCCGACGTCATCGAGGTGGTGCGGCAAGCGGGAGCGGCGCTCGACCTGATCGTGCTGCCGAAGGTCGCCGACGCCTCCCACGTGCAGGCGCTCGACCTGCTGCTGTCCCAGCTCGAGACCGAGCACGGGCTCTCGCCGGGCCGCATCGCGATCGAGGCGCAGATCGAGACCGCGCGCGGGCTGGCAGAAGTGCACGCGATCGCGGCCGCGCCGCGGGTGGCGGCGCTGGTGCTCGGGCCGGCGGACCTGATGGCGAGCCTGCAGACCCGGACGCTGGTGGTGGGGGAGCAGCCGCCGGGCTACGACGTCGGCGACGCCTACCACCACGTGCTCATGACGATCCTGGTGGCCGCGCGGGCGCACGGGGTGGCGGCCATCGACGGGCCGTACCTGAAGGTGCGCGACACCGACGCCTTCCGCCGCGTCGCGGGCCGCTCGGCGGCGCTGGGCTACGACGGCAAGTGGGTGCTGCATCCGGATCAGATCGCGGCGGGCAACGAGATCTTCAGCCCCCGACAGGCCGACTACGACCGCGCCGAGCTGATCCTGGAGGCCTACGCCTGGCACACCTCGCAGGCCGGCGGGCACCGCGGCGCGGTGATGCTCGGCGACGAGATGCTCGACGAGGCCAGCCGCAAGATGGCGCTGGTGGTGGCGGCCAAGGGGCGGGCCGCGGGCATGGTCCGCACCGGCGCGCGGTTCAGCCCGCCGGATCAGTAGTAGGTGGTCGAGCCGCTGGTGTCGGTGGCGAGGATCGCCACGAACGCGATCAGGCTGAGGACGATCGTCAGCGCCCCGACGACGATGCCCGTGATCGCCATGCCACGGCCGTCCTGACCGGTCTTCTTGATCTCGGCGAGCCCGACGACGCCAAGCACGATCGCGACGATCGACGGGATGCCGAACAGCCAGCACAGCGGCACGCCGACCAGCGCGGTGATCAGCGATGCGAGCGCTTGGCCGTTGGTGCCGCGAGACCCGTAGGCCGGGTATCCGGCACTCGGGTACGGCGGATAGGCGCCCGGATAGCCCGGCATCGCGCCGGGGTACACCGGCGGCGGCATGGCCGGCGGCGGCGGCGGGGGATAGGCCGGGTAGTCCACCGGTGCGTAGGGGTCCGGGGGCGGCGAGGTCGGGTTCTCCAGCGACGGGTACTCGTGCGCCCCGGTCTGCAGGTCGTCGGGCTTGTTGTCGTCGGGCGTGCTCATCGTCAGAACGACGCCCATCCCAGCAGCGCGCCGTAGGCGGCGAACGCGAGCAGGCCCAGGACGATGGAGCCGGCGCCGATCGCGATGCCCGCGATCGCGAGCCCGCGGCCCTGTTCACCGGTGTGCTTGATCTGGTTGAGCCCGATGACGCCCAGCACGACGCCGACCGGCGCGAAGATCAGCCCCACCAAGCACAGGAGGCCGAGGACGAGGCCGGTGCCGGAGCACGCTATCGACGCGATCGCCATGGCATTCGTGCGCTGCTGCGGCGGCGGGCCATAGCCGCCGTAGGGCGGCGGGTAGCCCGGGGGCTGCTGACCGAAGGGCGGTTGGCCGTAGGGCGGTTGGCTGAAGGGCTGCTGGCCGTAGGGCGGCGGGGGCGGGTATGGCGGCGGATATGCCGGCGGCACGTCCTGCCCGGACGGATCGCCGGAGTCGGACTGATCGCCCGGATGGCTCATGCGCACCAACCTAACCCATCGGTTTTCGCGCCGGTCGGGTTGCGCAGCGGCTCCTCGGGCGGCTCATCGGGCGGCTAGGACCGTGGCAACTCGCCGCGACGCGTGGCAACCTACGAAGGACGACGGTGCACACGTGAGAGGAACCCGGCGATGACGAATCCGCTGCAACCCGGATCGGGCGCCGGACCGGCGGGCGCCGCCGGTCGCGGCCCTGCCCTGCCCACGCCGCCGAAAGGCTGGCCGATCGGCTCCTATCCCACCTACGCCGAGGCGCAGCAGGCCGTCGACTACCTGTCCGATCAGCAGTTCCCGGTCGAACAGGTCACCATCGTCGGGGTGGACCTGATGCAGGTGGAGCGGGTCACCGGACGGCTGACCTGGCCAAAGGTGCTCGGCGGCGGCGTGCTCAGCGGTGCCTGGCTGGGACTGTTCGTCGGGCTGTTGCTGGGGTTGTTCGGCAGCCCGTGGAGCGCCCTGCTCACCGGGCTGGTCTGCGGTGTGGTCTTCGGGCTGATCACCTCGGCGGTGCCCTACGCGATGGCCCGTGGCACGAGGGACTTCAGCTCGACGATGCAGCTCGTCGCCGGCCGCTACGACGTGCTCTGCAATCCGCAGAACGCGGAGCGGGCGCGGGATCTGCTGGCGCGCTTGACGATTTAGCGCCACCGGGTCGCCGACGGCGATCTGACACCGGGCAGGTCACGATCTGCAGACTCCCGGCGGGAAGTGTTGCATGTCACGGAGCGTGGGCTCTACGGTTTGCGCGCGGGACAAATCCGCGTCGGCCGTGGTGGCCGGCGGTCGACGACGGGAGACGTGCGTGGCGAGGCGTCGTTTAGCCGCCGGGCGGGCACGGCGAATGCACACCGCCGGGCGGGCACGGCGGGCGTGCGCGGCCGCGCTGACGGCAGTTGCCGCGGCGTCGGTGGTGTCGGCGTGCGGGTCTGGCGCCGACGACGGGGTGCTGAACCTCTACACGTCGGCCAACGAGCTGGCGACGTTCACCGCGATCGCCGAGCGCTGCAACTCTCAGTTCGCCGGCCGTTTCTCGATCCGGCAGATCAGCCTGCCCAAGAGCGCCGACGAGCAGCGGCTGCAGCTGGCGCGCCGGCTCACCGGCAACGACGCGACGCTGGACCTGATGGCCATGGACGTGGTGTGGACGCCGGAGTTCGCCGAGGCGGGCTGGCTGGTGCCGCTCGCCGACGACCCGGCCGGGCTGGCCGAGGCCGACGCCAGGACGGACACGCTTCCCGGGCCGCTGGAGACCGCGACCTGGCAGGGCCGGCTCTTCGCCGCGCCGGTGACCACCAACACCCAATTGCTGTGGTATCGGCCGGATCTCGTGGCGCCGCCGCCGGCGACGTGGGACCAGGTGATCGCCGACGCGACGCGGCTGCACGCCGAGGGCAAACCGAGCTGGATCGCGGTGCAGGCCAAGCAGTACGAGGGCCTCGTGGTGTGGTTCAACACGCTGCTGGAGAGCGCCGGCGGGCAGGTGCTGTCCGACGACGGGGAGCGGGTGACGCTCGTCGACACCCCCGAGCATCGCGCCGCCACCGTCAAGGCGCTGTCGATCATCAAGGCGGTCGCCACCGCGCCGGGCGCCGACCCGTCGATCACCCGCACCGACGAGGGCACCGCGCGGCTGGCCGTCGAACAGGGCAACGCCGCTCTGGAGGTCAACTGGCCGTTCGTGTTGCCGTCGATGCTGGAGAACGCGGTCAAGGGCGGCGTCGAGTTCCTCCCGCTCGACGAGCGGCCCGAGCTCGCCGGCACCATCACCGACACCGGCACCTTCTCCCCGAGCAACGAGCAGTTCCGCGCCGCCTACGAGGCGAGCAGCGCGGTGTTCAACTTCGCTCCGTATCCGGCGGTGCGGCCCGACGTGCCGGCCCGGGTCACCCTCGGCGGGCTCAACCTGTCGGTGGCGCGCACCAGCCGGCACCGGGCCGAGGCGTTCGAGGCGATCCGCTGCCTGCGCGATCCCGAGAACCAGCGGTACGTCTCGGTGGAGGGCGGGCTGCCGGCGGTGCGGGCGTCGCTCTACGACGACCCGGAGTTCCAGGCCCGCTATCCGCAGTACGACATCATCCGGCGCCAGCTCACCGACGCCGCCGTGCGGCCCGCGAGCCCGAACTACCAGGCGGTGTCGACGCGTATCTCGGTTGCGCTGTCACCGATCACCGCGATCGATCCCGAGCGCAAGGCCGACGAGCTGGCCGTCGAGGTGCAGAAGGCCATCGACGGTAAGGGGCTGATCCCGTGACCGCGGACGTGAGGAGCACAGTGGGCACCGCGGCGGGGGCCGGTCGCGACCGCCGGGCGCAGCGGCGGCTCGCCTATCTGTTGATAGCGCCCGCGGTCATCCTGATGTTGGCCGTGACCGCGTACCCGATCGGCTATGCGATCTGGCTGAGCCTGCAGTACAACAACCTCGCGACGCCGGGCGAGGTGACGTTCGTCGGCGTCGACAACTACGTCACGGTGCTCACCGACCGCTACTGGTGGTCGGCGCTCGCGGTCACGCTGGCGATCACGGTCGTGTCGGTGGCGATCGAGCTGGTGCTCGGCCTGGCGTTGGCGTTGGTGATGCACCGCGCGCTGTTCGGTAAGGCCGTCGTGCGCACGGCGGTCCTCATCCCGTACGGCATCGTCACCGTCGCCGCGTCCTACAGCTGGTACTACGCCTGGACACCCGGGACCGGTTATCTGGCGAACCTGCTGCCCGAGGGCAGTGCGCCGCTCACCGAGCAGTGGCCGTCGCTGGCGATCGTGGTGCTCGCGGAGGTGTGGAAGACCACGCCGTTCATGGCGCTGCTGCTGCTGGCGGGGTTGGCGCTGGTGCCCCAGGAGCTGCTGGCCGCGGCGCAGATGGACGGTGCCGGCCCGTGGAAGCGGCTCGTGAAGGTGACGCTGCCGCTGATCAAGCCGGCGATTCTGGTGGCGCTGCTGTTCCGCACGCTCGACGCGTTCCGCATCTTCGACAACATCTACGTGCTCACCGGCGGCACCAACAACACCGGTTCGGTGTCGATCCTGGGCTACGACAATTTGTTCAAGGCGTTCAGCCTCGGCCTCGGCTCGGCGATCAGCGTGCTGATCTTCCTGTGCGTGGCGGTCATCGCGTTCATCTTCGTCAAGCTCTTCGGCGCCGCCGCGCCCGGTTCGGACCAGGGGTTGCAGCGATGAGCGCTTGCGCGAAGAGCCGAGGGCAGCGATGAGCGAGCGGGCGACGACGACCGGGCGTGCCGCCGGCTGGACCGTCATCAACGCGGCGGTGCTGGTCTACGCGCTGCTGCCGGTGCTGTGGATCCTGTCGCTGTCGCTCAAGCCGACGTCGAGCGTCAAGGACGGCCGCTTCATCCCCGAAGCCGTCACGTTCGACAACTACCGCGCGATCTTCACCACCGACGTGTTCAGTTCGGCGCTGGTCAACTCGATCGGCATCGGCCTCATCACGACGGCGATCGCGGTCGTCGTGGGCGGCATGGCGGCCTACGCGGTGGCGCGGCTGGAGTTCGCGGGCAAGAAGCTGCTCGTCGGGGTGGCGCTGCTGATCGCGATGTTCCCGCAGATCTCGCTGGTGACGCCGCTGTTCAACATCGAGCGCCAGATCGGGCTGTTCGACACCTGGCCCGGCCTCATCATCCCCTACATCACCTTTGCGCTGCCGCTGGCCATCTACACGCTGTCGGCGTTCTTCCGCGAGATCCCGTGGGATTTGGAGAAAGCCGCGAAGATGGACGGTGCGACGCCGGCGCAGGCGTTCCGCAAGGTGATCGCGCCGCTGGCCGCGCCGGGCATCGTCACCGCCGCGATCCTGGTGTTCATCTTCGCCTGGAACGACCTGCTGCTCGCGCTGTCGTTGACGGCCACCCAGCGGGCCATCACCGCGCCGGTGGCCATCGCGAACTTCACCGGGGCCTCGCAATTCGAGGAGCCGACGGGATCGATCGCGGCCGGCGCCATGGTGATCACGGTGCCGATCATCGTCTTCGTGCTGATCTTCCAACGACGCATCGTCTCCGGTCTGACGTCCGGGGCAGTGAAGGGATAGGGGCCGATGGCCGAAATTGTGTTGGACCGGGTGACCAAGCGTTACCCCGACGGCGCGGCGGCCGTGAAGGAACTGTCCCTCACCATCGCCGACGGCGAGTTCGTCATCCTGGTCGGGCCGTCGGGCTGCGGGAAGTCCACGACGCTGAACATGATCGCCGGCCTGGAGGACATCACGTCCGGGGAGCTGCGCATCGGCGGCGAGCGCGTCAACGACAAGGCGCCCAAGGACCGCGACATCGCGATGGTGTTCCAGTCCTACGCGCTGTACCCGCACATGACGGTGCGGCAGAACATCGCCTTCCCGCTCACGCTGGCGAAGGTCGGCAAGGCGGAGATCGCCCAGCGGGTGGAGGAGACCGCGAAGATCCTCGACCTCACCGAGCTCCTGGACCGCAAGCCCGCACAGCTGTCGGGCGGGCAGCGCCAGCGCGTGGCGATGGGCCGGGCGATCGTGCGCCAGCCCAAGGCGTTCCTGATGGACGAGCCGCTGTCCAACCTCGACGCCAAGCTGCGCGTGCAGATGCGCACCGAGATCGCGCGGCTGCAGCAGCGGCTGGGCACCACGACCGTGTACGTGACGCACGACCAGACCGAGGCGATGACGCTCGGCGACCGGGTGGTGGTGCTGCGGGCCGGCGAGGCGCAGCAGATCGGCTCGCCGCAGGAGCTCTACGAGCGCCCGGCCAACCTGTTCGTCGCGGGCTTCATCGGCTCGCCGGCGATGAACTTCTTCCCCGCGACGCTCACCGACGTGGGCGTCAGCCTGCCGTTCGGCGACGTCACGCTCACCCAGCAGGTGCACGACACCATCGCCCAGCACCCGAAGCCGGGCAACGTGATCGTCGGCGTGCGGCCCGAGCACCTGGCCGACGCCGCGTTGATCGACGGGTACGCCCGGATCCGCGCGCTGCTGGTGGAGGTCCGCGTCGACATGGTCGAGTCGCTCGGCTCGGAGAAGCTGGTCTATTTCTCCACCGAGGGCTCGGGCGCGCAGGCCGAGCAGCTCGCGGAGCTGGCGAGCGAAACCGGGATCGGCGAGAACGAGTTCGTCGCGCGGCTCTCCAACGAGTCGCAGGCGAAGACCGGCGAGCAGCTGACGCTGGCGATCGACACCTCGAAGCTCGCGATCTTCGACGCCGACACCGGCGTCAACGTGTCGATCCCGCCGCCGACGAGCTAGTGACCGACGCCCTCGACATCACCGCGGAGGTCCGCCGTCATCTCGCCGGGCACTTCGCCGACGCCGGCGAGCCCGACTCGGCGAGCGTGACGTTCCTGGGCGTCGAGCGCATCGAGGTGCTGCGGTACCCCGGGCCCGACGTCACGCACTTCGTGTCGGTGGGCTGCGCGCGGTATCCGATGGTCGACCCGAGCGCGGCGGCCGTCGACCCGGTGCGCGGACCGCGCGCCGAGGTGGTCGCCACGCTGCGGGGCGCCGCGCCGGGCCGCGGCTGGGCGCGCAGCCTCGCGGTGCTCGCGGCCGCACCGGTGGTCGACGGGTTGGTGCTGGTGCCCGATGCGCTGGTGGACCTCTCCGCGCCGCTGTGGGACGGCGCGGCGTTCACCGCGTTCCTGCTCGGCCGCAGCGAGATCGCCGACCTGCCGCTGCCGCCGCCGCTCGACCCGGTGTTGTTCCTGTCCGCGGTGCCGATCACCCCGACCGAGGCCGCGTGGGTGCGGCTCAAGGGCGCCGAGGCGATGCGCGAGGCGTGGGCGCAGGACGGGGTCGACGTGCGCGACGCCCACCGGCCGGCGAGCCGGCCGGTCTAGAGCCGAGGCGGCGCTTCCGGCGGCCGCGCAGCAGAAGGGAAATCCGTGTATGCCATCGAGGGGGCCGTGGGAACGGGTGCAACGAGCGGCGAGGGCCGGACTGCGGGAGTTGCGACAGGATCGCTCCGCTGCTCGCCATGTCAACGACCCGATGCCTCGCCCGCAACCACGTAGTCGCGAGCGTCGAGCGTCCACCCCGCCGGTTGCCAACGTCAGCCAGCCTCGCCCGACCGCAGCTCCGACGCCGGAGCGGCAGCGTCGAACTGTCGTCGGTGTCCTCGTGATCGCCATTCTGATCCTCTTCGGCATCATGCGGTGTGCCGATCAGAGCAGCGAAGATCCCGAAACGGTCACCGGGACAACAACAGTCAGCACAACGACGAAAGCCCCGTACTTCCTTTCGGTGCCCCCATCGGCTGTCCTGCCGCCAAGCCTCCCTCCGCCCCCACCCGCCCCGGCCCCTATTCCGGCCGCCTCGACGCCCGTGCTTCCGCTGAACCCGCCGGCGATTCCCGACACCTCCACTTCACCTCCGCCGTACATCCCGGCACCAGCGGCACCCTCGGTGGCGGAGCCTGCTCCAGAGAGCGCCTACTACAGCAGCTGCGCCGACGCTCGCGCTGCAGGAGCCGCACCCCTCCACCGCGGCGATCCGGGATATCGCAGTGGGCTGGACCGCGACAACGACGGCATAGCCTGCGACATCGAATAGCAGCAGTCCGGCGAGCCGGCCGGTCTAGAGCCAGTTGTTGCGGCGGAAGTTGCGGTGGAGCAGCACGCAGGTCATGACCATGGCCAGCAGGACCGCCGGATAGCCCCAGCGGGTGTGCAGCTCGGGCATGTAGTCGAAGTTCATGCCGTAGATGCCCGCGAGCATGGTCGGCACCGAGACGATGGCCACCCACGCCGAGATCTTGCGCATGTCGGTGTTCTGCTGCATGCCGACCTTCGCCTGGGCCGCCTGCACCAGCGACGACAGCAGGTTGTCGTAGCCGGTGATCCGCTCGGCGGCCTGCGTCTGGTGGTCGAGGACGTCGCGCATGTAGCGGCGGATCTCCTTGGAGATCAGGTCCGTGTGGTCCGACAGCAGCCGCTGCAGCGCCGACGACAGCGGTTCCACGGCGCGCCGGAACTCCATCACTTCCCGCTTGATGAGGTAGATCTTCGCGATGTCGGTGCGGCGCCCCGGCGAGAACGCCTCCTCGCTGATCGAGTCGATGTCGCGCTCCATCGAGGTGGCGACCTCGAGGTAGTCGTCGACGACGTGGTCGGCGATGGTGTGCATGACCGCGTACGGGCCGAGTCGCAGCTGGTCGGGGTTGGCCTCCAGGTCGCGGCGGACGCCTTTGAGGCCGCTGTGTTCGCCGTGGCGGACGGTGACGACGAAGTCAGCGCCGACGAAGGTCATGATCTCGCCGGTTTCGACGATCTCGTGTGCCTGTGACAGCGACTTGTGCGGCACGTAGGTGACGGTCTTGAGCACCAGGAACAGCGTGTCGTCGTAGCGCTCGAGCTTCGGCCGCTGGTGGGCGTGCACGGCGTCCTCGACGGCGAGCGGATGCAGGCCGAAGACGCCCGCGACGTTCTGCATCTGCCGGGCGTCGGGTTCGTGCAGGCCGATCCACACGAACGCGTCGCTGCCGGCGTCGCGCAGTTCGCGCACCTTGTCGTAGGCCGCGGCGTGAGTGTACTTGCCGGGTTGGCGCGCGCCGTCGACGTAGACGGCGCAATCCACCATCGCGCGGGCCACCGGGACGTGGATGCGCGAGGCGTCATGGGTGTGCTCGGGGCTTCGGGGCGCGCCGCGCGGCGTCGACCCGGGCGTGCGGAACGATCGCATGGCGCACCTCCCAGGAGACGGGTCGGTACGGATCGTACGTGCCTCCAGCGGGCTGCACCCGGCCCAGTACCCTGGCGCCGTGTCGGAAACAGCGCAGGGTTCGCAGGTCGTGGTCGACGACGAGGAGATCTTCGAGGCGCACGTGGGCGGCAAGCTGGCCGTCGACCTCAAGGCGCCGCTCGACACCCAGCGGGCGCTGTCCATCGCCTACACGCCGGGCGTGGCCCAGGTCAGCCGGGCGATCGCCACGGATGTGACGCTGGCGAAGCGCTACACGTGGGCGAGCCGGCTGGTCGCGGTGGTCAGCGACGGCAGCGCGGTGCTCGGGCTCGGCGACATCGGGCCGGCCGCGTCGCTGCCGGTGATGGAGGGCAAGAGCGCGCTGTTCAAGGCGTTCGGCGGGCTCGACTCGATCCCGATCGTGCTGGACACCAAGGACCCCGACGAGATCGTGGAGACGCTGATCCGGCTGCGGCCGACCTTCGGGGCGGTGAACCTGGAGGACATCTCGGCGCCGCGCTGCTTCGAGATCGAGGAGCGCGCGATCGAGGCGCTCGACTGCCCGGTGATGCACGACGACCAGCACGGCACCGCGATCGTCGTGCTCGCCGCGCTGCTCAACGCGGTCAAGGTCGTCGACCGGGAGATGTCGTCGCTGCGGGTCGTCATCTCCGGCGCGGGCGCCGCGGGCGTGGCCTGCGCGAAGATCCTGCTGGCCGCCGGCGTCACCGATCTCACGCTGGTGGACTCCCAAGGCATCGTCAGCAGCGGGCGCGGCGACCTCAACCCGGTCAAGGCGGAGCTGGCCGCGCTGACCAACCCGGCCGGCCGCACCGGCGGGATGGCGGAGGCGCTGCCGGGCGCCGACATGTTCCTGGGGCTGTCGGCCGGGGTGGTGCCGGAGGACCTGATCGCCGAGATGGCGCCCGCCGGCATCGTGTTCGCGCTGTCCAACCCCGACCCGGAGATCCACCCCGACATCGCCCGGCGCACCGCGGCGGTCGTCGCGACGGGCCGCAGCGACTTCCCGAACCAGATCAACAACGTGCTGGCGTTCCCGGGCGTGTTCCGCGGCGCGCTGGACGCGGGCGCGCGTCGCATCACCGAGGCGATGAAGGTCGCCGCGGCCCACGCGATCGCCGACGTGGTGGGCGACGACCTGTCGGCCGACCGGATCGTGCCGAGCCCGCTGGACCCGCGCGTCGGCCCGGCGGTTGCCGCCGCCGTCGCCGACGCCTCGTAGCGCACGTGCGGCGGGCAGCGGCCGGGCTCGCGGTCGCGACGCTGCTGATCGTCGGGGGCTGCGCGTCGCCGCCGCCGCAACCGCTGCGGGTCGGTGCCACGGCCGACGGTGGCGCTCAGGTGCTCGCCGCGGTGTACGCCGCCGCCCTGCGGACCACCGGCGCGCCCGCCGAGCTGCGGGTGGCCGACGATCCGCTGGCCGCGCTGGACGCCGCCGAGGTCGACGTGGTGCCGGGGTTCACCGGGCGGCTGCTGCGCCGGTTCGATCCCGCCGCGACCGCGGTGAGCGACGCGCAGGTGTACCGGACGCTCGTCGGGGCGCTGCCGGAGGGGGTCGCCGCCGGCGACTACACCACCGCCGCCGAGGACAAACCGGCGCTGGCCGTCACCGAGGCGACCGTGGCGCGCTGGGGCGGCCAGGACCTCAACGCGCTCGTCGGGCACTGCCGCGACGTCACCGTCGGGGCGCTGCGCGACGCTGCGGTGCCGGCCGCGGTCGGCCGCTGCCGATTGCCCGCGCCCCGCGAGTTCGACTCCGAGACAGCGCTTTTCGACGCCCTGCGGGCCGCGCGGGTGACGGCGGCGTGGACGTCGACCGCGGACCCCGACACGCCGGCGGACGCGGTGGTGCTCCCCGACCGGCAGCCGCCCCGCATCCGCGCGGAGAACGTCGTGCCGCTCTACCGCCGCAACGGCCTCACCGAGCCCGAGGTGGTGGCGATCAACCAGGTCGCCGGCGAACTCGACACCGAGGGGTTGACGCAGCTGCGGCGCGACGTCGCCGCGGGCGGCGATCCGGCGGCCGTCGCCGACGGCTGGCTCGCCGAGCACCCGCTGGGCAATTAGCGCTTGCGCTGCGCCTGGCTCATCAGCCGCCCGCTCACCCTGCTGAACAGCCGCTGGTAGTGCGGGCCGGTGACCCGGATGATCGCGTCGAGCACCTTGGCGTCGGTGCCGACGAGCACCCGTGCCTTGTTTCGGCGCACCCCGTCGAGGATGATCCGGGCGGCCTTGCTCGGCGGCATGCTCGCGAGCTTGGTGTCGAAGGTCTTGGCGAGTTCGGCGGCGTCGAGGCCCTCGGCCGCGGTGGCGTTGCGCGCGATGCCGGTTTTGATGCCGCCGGGATGCACGGTGGTCACCTTCACCGGGTGCTGGGCGAGCAGCATCTCCTGGTTGAGCGCCTCGGTGAACCCGCGCACCGCGAACTTGGCGGCGTTGTAGGCGGCCTGGCCGGGCACCGAGAACAGGCCGAACACGCTGGAGACGTTGACGACGTGCCCGTCGCCCGAGGCGATCAGGTGGGGCAGAAAGGCCTTGGTGCCGTTGACCACACCCCAGAAGTCGACGTCGACGACGCGCTCGATGTCCTTGAACTGGCTGACCTCGACGTCGCCGGTGAACGCGATACCGGCGTTGTTGTAGATCTGGTTGATCTTGCCGAAGTGCTCGCGCACCTCGTCGGCGTAGGCGATCATCCGCTCGCGTTCGGTGACGTCGATGCGGTCGGATCTCACCGGCGCGCCGATGGCCCGCAGCCGCTCCTCGGTGCGGGCGAGGCCCTCGGTGTCGACGTCGCAGATGGCCACCTTGGCCCCGGAGCGGGCCAGTTCGATCGCCAGCGCCTGCCCGATGCCCGACCCGGCACCGGTCACGACAGCGACCTTGCCCGCGAATCCCTCGATCACCGCACGCTCCTTCTTCCTCGACTGCCGTTCGAGGCTAGCCGGTACCGGCGGTACCGACGCGCACGGGGGCGCGCCGAACTCAGCCGAACGCCTCGTCGAGG
Source organism: Mycobacterium sp. MYCO198283 (assembly GCF_021213805.1). GTDB lineage: Bacteria > Actinomycetota > Actinomycetes > Mycobacteriales > Mycobacteriaceae > Mycobacterium. The sequence goes on along the minus strand of NZ_JAJQJI010000001.1, from coordinate 84,848 downwards.
ATCTCCTGCTGCTCGACGGCGTGCACCTTCGACGACCCGGACGACGGCGCGCTCATCGCCCGCCGCGAGATGCGCTTGATGCCGGCGAGCTTGTCCGGCAGCGCCTCGGGCAGCGCGAGGCCGAACGTCGGCCACGCCCCCTGGTTGGCCGGCTCCTCCTGCACCCAGCGGAACTCGTCGGCGTTCGGATACGACTCGAGCGTGTTGCCGAGCCGGCGCTGCGGCAGCGGGTAGAGCTGCTCGATCCGCACGATCGCGATGTCGTCGCGCTTCTCCTTGGCCTTTCGGGCGGCCAGCTCGTAGTAGATCTTGCCGCTGGTGAGCAGCACGCGCTTGACCTTGCTGCGGTCGCCGTCGCCGCTGGCGTAGGTCGGCTCCTCCAGCACCGACAGGAACTTGCTGTCGGTGAAGTCGGCGAGATCGGACACCGCGGCCTTGTTGCGCAGCATCGACTTCGGGGTGAAGACGATCAGCGGCCGGTGGATGCCGTCGAGCGCATGGCGGCGCAGCAGGTGGAAGTAGTTGGCCGGCGTCGACGGCACGGCCACCGTCATCGACCCCTCCGCGCACAGCTGCAGGAACCGCTCGATGCGGCCCGACGTGTGGTCGGGGCCCTGGCCCTCGTGGCCGTGGGGGAGCAGCAGCACCACGTCGGACAGCTGACCCCACTTGGCCTCGCCGGAGCTGATGAACTCGTCGACGATGGACTGGGCGCCGTTGACGAAGTCGCCGAACTGCGCCTCCCACAGCACCAGCGCCTCGGGATTGCCGACCGAGTAGCCGTACTCGAAGCCCACCGCCGCGTACTCCGACAGCGCCGAGTCGTACACCATGAACTTGCCGCCCGTGGGCGTGCCGTCCTCGTGGACCTGCAGCAGCTGCAGCGGGGTGAACTCGGCGCCGGTCTTGCGGTCGATCAGCACCGAATGCCGCTGGCTGAAGGTGCCGCGGCGGGTGTCCTGGCCGGTGAGGCGCACGGTCTTGCCCTCGGCGACCAGCGTCCCGAGCGCCAGGATCTCGGCGAACGCCCAGTCGACCTTGCCCTCGTAGGCCATCTCGCGGCGCTTCTCCAGCCCCGGCTTGACGCGCGGGTGCACCTCGAAGCCCTCGGGCGTCGCCAGGTGCGCGTCGCCGATCCGGTTCAGCAGCGACTTCTCGACCGCGGTCGACAGCTTGCTCGGCAGCTGCTGGTCGGCCTCGACGGATTCGCTGGGCTCGATCTCGTGTTTCTCGAGCTCACGGACCTCGTTGAACACCTGCTCCAGCTGGCCCTGGTAGTCGCGCAGCGCGTCCTCGGCCTCCTTGATGGAGATGTCGCCGCGGCCGATCAGGGCTTCGGTGTAGCTCTTGCGGACCCCGCGCTTGGTGTCGATGACGTCGTACATCTTCGGCTGCGTCATCGACGGGTCGTCGCCCTCATTGTGCCCGCGCCGGCGGTAGCACACCATGTCGATGACGACGTCCTTCTTGAACTTCTGCCGGAAGTCCACCGCGAGGCGCGCCACCCACACGCACGCCTCGGGGTCGTCGCCGTTGACGTGGAAGATGGGCGCGCCGATCATCTTCGCCACGTCGGTGGAGTACTCCGAGGACCGCGAGTCGTGCGGCGACGTCGTGAACCCGACCTGGTTGTTGACGATGATGTGGATGGTGCCGCCGGTGCGGTAGCCGCGCAGCAGCGCCAGGTTCAGCGTCTCGGCGACCACACCCTGGCCGGCGAAGGCGGCGTCGCCGTGCAGCATCAGCGGGAGCACGGTGAAGCCGCCGGAGTCCTCGCTGTCGCCGTTCCCGTCCTCCAGCAGGTCCTGCTTGGCGCGCACGAGCCCCTCGAGCACCGGGTCGACCGCTTCGAGGTGGCTGGGGTTGGCGGTGAGCGACACCTCGATGTCGTTGTCGCCGAACATCTGGATGTAGGTGCCGGTGGCCCCGAGGTGGTACTTCACGTCGCCGGAGCCGTGGGCCTGGCTCGGGTTCAGGTTGCCCTCGAACTCGCTGAAGATCTGCGAGTACGGCTTGCCCACGATGTTCGCCAGCACGTTGAGCCGGCCGCGGTGCGGCATGCCGATGACGACCTCGTCGAGCGCGTGCTCGGCGCACTGGTCGATCACCGCGTCCATGACCGGGATGACGGTCTCGGCGCCTTCGAGCGAGAACCGCTTCTGCCCGACGTACTTGGTCTGCAGGAACGTCTCGAACGCCTCGGCGGCGTTGAGCTTGGAGAGGATGTACTTCTGCTGCGCGACCGTCGGCTTGTCGTGTTTGGTCTCCAGCCGCTCCTGCAGCCACTGCTGCTGCGCCGGCTCCAGGATGTGGGTGTATTCGACGCCGATGTGGCGGCAGTAGGCGTCGCGCAGCACCGACAGCACGTCGCGCAGCTTCTTGTACTCCGCGCCCGCGAAGCCGCCGACCTTGAACACCCGGTCGAGGTCCCACAGCGTCAGCCCGTGGGTGAGCACGTCGAGGTCGGGGTGGCTGCGGAACCGGCTCTTGTCGAGCCGCAGCGGGTCGATGTCGGCCATCAGGTGGCCGCGGTTGCGGTAGGCGGCGATCAACTCGATGACCCGGGCGTTCTTGTCGACGATCGAGTCCGGGTTGTCGGTGCGCCACCGCACCGGCTCGTAGGGGATGCCGAGCTCGAAGAAGATCTCGTCGAAGAAGTCGTCACTGAGCAGCAGCTGGTGGATGACCCGCAGGAAGTCGCCGGACTCGGCGCCCTGGATGATGCGGTGGTCGTAGGTGGACGTCAGCGTGATGAGCTTGCCGACGCCCAGCTCGGCGATGCGCTCCTCGCTGGCGCCCTGGAACTCGGCCGGGTACTCCATGGCGCCCGCGCCGACGATGGTGCCCTGACCCGACATCAGCCGCGGCACGGAGTGCACGGTGCCGATGGTGCCGGGGTTGGTCAGCGAGATCGTGACGCCGGAGAAGTCCTCGGCGGTCAGCTTGCCGTCGCGGGCGCGGCGGATGATGTCCTCGTAGGCCGCGATGAACTGGCCGAACCGCATGGTCTCGCAGCGCTTGATGGCCGCGACCACCAGCGACCGCTTCCCGTCCTTGCCCTGCAGGTCGATCGCCAGGCCCAGATTGGTGTGCGCCGGCGTCACCACGTGCGGCTTGCCGTCGATCTCGGCGTAGTGGCGGTTCATGTTCGGGAACTGCTTCACCGCCTGCACGATCGCGTAGCCCAGCAGATGGGTGAAGGAGATCTTGCCGCCGCGGGTGCGCTTGAGGTGGTTGTTGATGACGATCCGGTTGTCGATCATCAGCTTCGCCGGGATGGCCCGCACGCTGGTCGCGGTGGGCACGTCCCGCGACGCGTTCATGTTCTTGACCACCGCGGCCGCCGCGCCGCGCAGCACCTGCGACTCGTCGGCGTCCGGGTCGTCCTTGGCGCCGGAATCGGGCTGCTTCGCCGACGGGTCGGTGCCCTTGGGTTTGGCGGTGGGCGCGTCCTGTTTCGGCGCGTCCGGTTTCGGCGCGTCCCGTTTCGACGCGGCCTTCTCCGCCGCCGGCTTCGCGTCGGCGTCGGCCTTGGCCTTGGCGGGCTTCGCCGCGTCGGCCTTGGGAGCCTCGCGCTTCGAGGCTTCGGGCTTGGCGGGCTCGGGCTTGGACGATTTGGCGGGCTCGGCCTTCGAGGGCTTGGGCGGGGACGCCGTGTCGGACTGGCCGTTGGTGCCGTTCGACGACCGCTGCGTGCCGTCGTCTCCCGGTGAGTAGTCGGCGAGGAACTCGTGCCAGCTCGGGTCGACCGATGACGGGTCTTCCCGGAACTTCCGGTACATCTCCTCGACCAGCCACTCGTTCTGCCCGAACGGTGAAGTTGAACTGCTCACGGGCGCTCTTCGCCTCGATTCTGTCGTCGCCTCGGCCATCCCCGAACGATGTCGCGTGGCAGCGGTTACCCCTGCTTGCCGCCGCCTAACAGGCTAACGCGAAGCCGACTCCCCAGTGTCTGTTCGCGCAGAGCCCACCACACCGTCGCACCCTTAACAGTACGCTTGTCCCGCAAACCGGGTCAGCGTGATTCGACCGGCGGCAGCACGTGCAGCGCCGCCGGCCAGCGGGCGGGCGGCGGACCGAACGCCCGCCGGGTGTTCTCGATGATCCGCCGGCCGAGCAGCCGGTTGCCGCCGCCGCCGACGACAGCGCCCAGCCCCAGCGGCAGCGCCTTGCCGAACGCCATCGCGCCGCGGCGCAGGGCGTACCGCTTGACGAAGTACTTCACGAGCCGGTTGTTCAGCTGCGTCATGGCCGGCAGCGGCAGGGAGGCGGTGGCCTCGCCGATCCAGGCGCCGCCCTTGGTGCGGCCCGGACCGAGCAGGTCGCGCACGGCCGTCCTGCCGTCCTCGCCGACGAGCGCGGCCAGCACCAGCGCGCGGCGCCGCTCGCGGTCGTACGCCGCGATGCCGTGCACCTCGGCGACCGCCAGCGCGAACACCGCGGTCGCTTCGAGGAACACCAGCGTCTCGCCGGCCACCGCCGACATCGCGACCATCGTGCCGATCCCGGGGAACGCGGCCGCCGAGCCGACCGCGGCGCCGCTGGCGGTGACCGCCCGCAGGTAGTGCTTTTCCAGCCGGCCGATGACCTCGGCGGGCGTCGCCGCGGGATCCGCCCGGCGCAGCCGGGCCACGTAGGCCGCGATGGCCGGTGCCTGCACGCGGGTGCCCTGCTCCAGGATCCGGGACAACGCCTTCACGGCCATCCCCGCATCCTGTTCCGGCGCGTCCTCGCGGCGGTCGAGTCGGTGTCGACGAGCGGCGTTCATGAGGTGCCTTCCGTTTGACAACGGGTGTGCTCGGGGGGTGCCCACCCAAAGGCTAACGAACCGCCGGAGCGCGCTCGGGGAACAAATCGGGTGCACAGCTGCGCTAACCACTGCCATGGCGCTTTCTCCTGCGGTGAACACCCCAGCCGTCCGACGCGCGGTGCCCGGCCGGATCCGGCTGATCCTGCTGCTCGGAGCGATGGTGGCGCTCGGTCCGCTCACCATCGACATGTACCTGCCCGCCCTGCCGCGGATCGCCGACGAACTGCGCGTCTCGTCGTCGGTCGTCCAGTTGACCCTCACCGGCACGCTGGCCGGGCTCGCGATCGGCCAGTTGGTGGTGGGACCGCTGTCGGACTCGCTGGGACGGCGCCGGCCCCTGCTGGCCGGGATCGCGCTGCACATCGCGGCCTCGCTGCTGTGCGTGGCGGCGACGAACGTGACGCTGCTCGGGATCGCCCGCGGGCTGCAGGGTATGGGTGCGGCCGCGGCGACGGTGGTCGCCATCGCGGTGGTCGGCGACCTGTTCCGCGATACGCAGGCCGCGACCATGATGTCGCGGCTGATGCTCGTGCTCGGGGCGGCGCCGGTGCTGGCGCCGTCACTGGGCGCGGTGGTGCTGCTGCACGGCAGCTGGCACTGGGTGTTCGTCGCGCTGGGCGTGCTGGCCGCGGCGCTGCTGGCCGTCGCCGCGGTCGCACTGCCGGAGACGCTGGACGTCGCACACCGGCGGCCGCTGCGGGTCCGCGCCATCGGCGCGACCTACGCCGAGCTGCTGCGCGACGCGAAGTTCCTCACGCTGGTCCTCGTCGGTGCGCTGGGGATGGCCGGGCTGTTCGCCTACATCTCCGCCGCCAGCTTCGTGCTGCAGGGCCGCTTCGGCCTCGACCAGCAGACGTTCGCGCTGGTGTTCGGCGCGGGCGCGGTCGCGGTGATCTCGGCCACCCAGGTCAACGTGGTGCTGCTGCGCCGCTTCTCCCCGCAGCGCATCGTGGCGACCGCGCTGGCCGCCGGCGCCGTGGGAAGCATCGTGTTCGTTGCGCTGGCGGTCACCGCAACCGGTGGCATCGCGGGCTTCCTCGTTCCCGTCTGGGTGGTGCTGGCCGCGATGGGGCTGGTGATCCCGAACGCGCCCGCGCTGGCGCTGTCGCGGCACGGCGACGCCGCCGGCACGGCCGCCGCACTGCTCGGCGCCGGGCAGTTCGGGCTCGGTGCCGCGGTCGCGCCGCTGGTCGGGGTGCTGGGCAATGACGCGGTCGCGCTGGCCGCCGTCGTGCTCGCCACCACGGTGACCGGGTTGCTCGCCTTTGTCGCCGTGATGCGACGCGACGGCGTCAGCGCTGGCAACTCTGTCGCCGAAGGTGAGAAGGTGAACCTGCGATAGGTCGCGGCCCGCGTCCCGCGTGCGCAGCGGGCGGCGGCTGCGCGCCGTCGCCGCACGGGCGAAGCGAGGTGGGATATGGGCGTGGCCGGTAGGCCCGACAATCCCTGGCGCGCGCTCTGGGCGATGCTGATCGGCTTCTTCATGATCCTCGTCGACTCGACGATCGTGGCCGTGGCGAACCCCACCCTGCAGCGCGCGCTCGGCATCGCCGACTACGACACCGTGCTGTGGATCACCAGCGCCTACCTGCTCGGCTACGCCGTACCGCTGTTGCTCGCGGGCCGGCTCGGCGACCAGTACGGCGTCAAGAACATGTACCTGCTCGGGCTGGCGGTGTTCACGCTGTCGTCGCTGTGGTGCGGGCTGTCGGACAGCGTCGGCATGCTCATCGCCGCCCGCGTGGTGCAGGGCGTCGGCGCGGCGCTGCTGACGCCGCAGACCCTCTCGACGATCACGCGGATCTTCCCGCCGGACCGGCGCGGCGTCGCCATGAGCATCTGGGGCGCCACCGCCGGGGTGGCCACGCTCGTCGGGCCGCTGGCCGGCGGCGCGCTGCTCGACTGGGGTTGGCAGTGGATCTTCTTCGTCAACGTGCCGATCGGCGTGATCGGGCTGGTGGCCGCGTACCTGCTGGTGCCCGCGCTGCCGACTCGGCGCCACCGCTTCGACCTGATCGGGGTGGCGCTGTCGGGGCTGGGGATGTTCTGCCTGGTCTTCGGCCTGCAGGAGGGCCAGAAGCACGACTGGGCGCCGTGGGTGTGGCTGACCATCGCCGCCGGTGTGGCGATCTTCGCCGGGTTCGTCTACTGGCAGTCGGTGAACCCGCACGAGCCGCTGGTGCCGCTGCGGATCTTCCGCGACCGCAACTTCACGCTGTCGAACGTGGGCATCGCGGTGATCGGGTTCGTCGTCACCGGCATGGTGATCCCGGTGCTGTTCTACGCGCAGACGGTGTGCGGGCTGTCACCGATCCGTTCGGCGCTGCTGACGGCGCCGATGGCGGTGGCCACCGGCGTCCTCGCGCCGGTCGTGGGCCGCATCGTCGACCGCGCGCACCCGACGCCGATCATCGGCTCGGGGTTCTCGATCCTCGCCGTCGCGCTCAGCTGGCTGTCGGTCGAGATGAACCCCGACACGCCGATCTGGCGGCTGGCGCTGCCGTTCGCGGTGATGGGCGCCGCGATGGCGTTCATCTGGTCGCCGCTGGCGGCGACGGCCACACGGGACCTGCCGCCGGAGATCGCGGGCGCCGGCTCGGGTGTCTACAACGCCACCCGGCAGGTCGGCTCGGTGCTGGGCAGCGCGGCCATGGCGGCGTTCATGACGGCGCAGATCTCCGCCGAGGTCCCCGGCGCCGGCGGGGGCGTCGGCGGCGAAGGTCAGCTCGCGCAGCTGCCGCCGGTGTTGCGCGACCCGTTCGCGACGGCCTTCAGCCAGTCGGCGCTGCTGCCCGCGATGGTGTCGCTCGCCGGGGTGGTGGCCGCGCTGTTCTTCGTCGGGTCGGTGGCGCCCGCCCGCCGCCGGCCGCCGCCGAAAACGGCCGGCGTGCGCGCCAACCCGGTGCTGCGGGCGTTTCAGCCCACCGACGTGCTGCCGCGGCTGCAGGAGTTCCGGGCGCCCGCGAACCCCGCCGCCGGCCGCCGCCGCCCGCCCGCGCGCCCACCGGCGCCGGGCACCGGGTCGGAGCCGCGGACCGATCGCCTGCCGCAGTACTTCGACGACGACGACTACGTGGTGCTCGCCCTGCCGCCGCCGGCCCCACCGGTCGAGGACGACACCGAGCCGCTGGGCACCCGGGTGGAGTTCCGCCGCCACCGGCCGGTGCCCGTGCAGCTCGGGCCGCGCGCCGACGACAGCTACGAGCTGTTGCACAACGCCCCGCTCGAAGAACTCCTCGACGACGCGGCACCCCACCGCAACGGCCGCAACGGTTCGCACGTGCCCGCCGGCGATGTGCTGCAGCCGGTGCCTCGGCCGCGCCACGGCGGCCGCCACGCCCGCCCCGACGACGACGCGGGCTACGGCCGGCACGCGGCACGCGACTAGGCAGGCGCGTGCTCAGTCGAACAGCACGGCCGCATTCAGGTAGCCGGTCGGGTCCAGTGCGCTCTTGAGCGCGCGCATCGCGGCGATGTCGGCAGGCTCCCGGGACATCGGCAGATAGCGGCGCTTGCGCGTGCCGACGCCGTGCTCGGAGCTGACGTTGCCGCCGTGCGCCGCGATCAGCGCCATCATCGCCGCGTCCAGCTCGCGCTCGGCGGCGGCGTCGCAGCGCAGCACGTTGAGGTGCAGGTTGCCCTCGCCGATGTGGCCGAACAGCAGCGGGATCGCGTCGGCGGCATGGTCGGCGATGAGGTCGCGGGCGTCGGCCTCGAAGGCGGCTACGGCCGCGAGCGGCAGCGACAGGTCGAACTTCAGCGGCGGGCCGTACCGGCCGAGAATCTCGGTCAGCGCCTCCCGGATCCGCCACAGCCGCTGCTGTGCGGCCGCGTCCGCACCGACCGCCGGGTCGCCCACCAGCGACAGCCCGGCGAGCGCGTCGGCCAGCAGGTCGGTGGGGTCGCGGTGGCCGACCACCTCGACGAGCAGCAGCCACCGGCCGTCGACGGGCGCCGCCACGCCGAGGCGTTCGGCGGTGATCGCGCAGCCGCGGGCGTCGACGAGCTCGCACGCCGCGATGCCGTCGAGGTCGCGCAGCAGCCGGCCGGCGGCGACGAGGTCGGACAGTTCGGCGAAGCCGGCGACGGCGGTGACCCGGTGCCGCGGCGCGGGATGCAGCCGCAGGTCGACGGTGCAGATCACCCCGAGCGTGCCCTCGGAGCCGACGAACAGCGACGTCAGGTCGTAGCCGGTGTTGTCCTGCCGGACCCGGCTGTGGCGCCGCAGCAGCGCGCCGTCGGGCAGGGCGACCTCCAGGCCGAGCACCTGACGGCCCATGTTCCCGTACCGCACGGTGCGCAGTCCGCCCGCGTTGGTGGCGGCCATCCCGCCGACGGTGGCGGTGTCGCGGGCGGCCAGGTCGACGCCGACGTCCAGCCCGGCGGCGGCCGCGGCGCGCTGCACCGCGCCCAGCGACATGCCGGCGCCGACGCGGACGCGCCGGTCCGCGGTGTCGATGTCCCCGAGCGCCGTCAGCCGTTCGGTCGACAACAGCACGTCGCCGTGTTCGGGGACCGTGCCCGCCACCAGCGAGGTCCGCCCGCCCTGGACGGTGACGTGCGCGCCGGCGCGGCGGCAGGCCGCGAGCACCTCGGCGGCTTCGGCGGCCGAACCGGGGCGCACCAGCGCCGACGCCTTCCCGCGATAGCGACCCGTGTAGTCGACGCTGCGCCCCGCGAGCACTTCCGCGTCGGTGCTGACGTGCGTCGTCCCGACGATGCCGCGCAACGCGCGCAGGAGCGTCACGGCGGAGCCGCCGCGCACAGCGTGAGGAACGCCCCGAGCTCCGCCAGCCCCTGCGGGGTCGCCGGCAGGTACTCGGTGAGCAGCGTCGAGCGCACGATCACCGCGGCGTACTTCGCCCGGCTCACCGCCACGTTCAGCCGGTTGCGGTTCAGCAGGAACGCGATGCCGCGCGGCACGTCGCCGATGGACGACGCCGTCATGGACACGAAGACCACCGGCGCCTGCTGCCCCTGGAACTTGTCGACGGTGCCGACCCGCACGTCGGGCAGGCCGGCGGCGTCGAGCCGGCGGCGCACCGTCACCACCTGCGCGTTGTACGGCGTCACCACCAACACGTCGCCCGGCGCCAGCGGCCGGGTGCCGCCTTCGTCGGTCCACCGCCGGCCGAGCAGCGTCGCGATCTCGGCGACGATGGCGTCGGCCTCCTGCGGGCTGTCGACCGCGTTGCCGACGTGCTCGACGTCGAGGGTCCGCACGCCGGGCGCCACGCCGTCGAGCCGGCGGACCGCGCTCACCTCGTCGTTGGCGCCCAGCCGGCCGTCGTAGGAGAGCCGTGACACCGGCGCGCACACCGCGGGATGCATGCGCCACGAGCGGTCGAGGAAGTAGCCGAGTTCGGGCGGCAGCGTGGCGGCGCCGTCGACCAGCCAGCCGAGCGCGGAGACGTGCACCGGTTCGGGGTGGGTGCCCGCGATCACCTGCGGCAACTGCTGCGGATCGCCGAGCAGCAGCAGGTTGCGGGCGGCGGGCGCCACCGCCAGGGTGTTGGCGAGGCTGTACTGCCCGGCCTCCTCGATCACCAGCAGGTCGAGGCTGCCGCGCGGCACTTTCGTGTCGTTGGCGAAGTCCCACGCCGTGCCGCCGAGCACGCAGCCCTGCGCCGCGCGCTCGTCGAGGAAGCGGGCGAAGCGCGTGTTGGGGATCTCCACCCAGCCGTCGCACCGGCCGCCCGGCTTCTTGGCGACCTGCGCGCCGTCCACGCCCGCCGCCAGCACGTCCCGGAACAGGTTCTCGACGACGGCGTGCGACTGGGCGACCACGCCGATCCGCCATCGATGGTCGCCCACCAGCGCACCGATGACCCGCGCGGCCGTGTGGGTCTTGCCGGTGCCCGGTGGGCCGTGCACCGCGACGTAGGAGGAGTCGAGGTCGCGCAGCGCCGCGGTCAGGTCGGCGGTCAGGTCCCCGCCGCGCGGCAGCGGGCCGCCGCTCACGGTGCGCGGTGGCCGGCGCAGCAGGATGTCGGTCACCGCGTCGGCGGGCAGGTTCGGCAGGCCCGCCGCCACCAGCGCCGCGGTGGTGTCGATCGAGGCGCGCAGCGGCTCGGTGTTCACCGGCGGCCCCGGCGTCAGCGCGAACGGCAGTTGGTCGAAGACGTCGCCGTCCTTGGGTTGGCGCTCGCAGATCAGCACCGCGGTCGGCACCTCGGGGTTGTCGCAACCGATCACCGTGGCCGCACCGAACGCCCGGCGGTCGGGATCGTCGGCGAGGCCGGCCGGCGCGGGCGGGTCGTAGAGCGCGTACATGGTGTTCGACAGCTCACCGGCGGCGATGGTCCCGGTCAGCCGCACGTGGCGCTGCGGCTTCTTGGCCTTCGGGGGCCGGTGCCAGTTCTCCACCACCTCGGCGCGCTCGGCCAGGAACACGTCGGTGTCGTCGGCCCATTCGTCGACGGGATTGTTCACGCGGTCGAAGTGCGCCCACCAGAACGGCTTGTCCTCGCGCCGGTGGAAGCCGCGGGCGGCGGCGATCATCGCGACGGCCTGCTGCTGCGGGGACCGCGCGTCGATGCCGTCGCCGGCGAACCGCCGCAGCGCGCGGTCGACGTCGTCGGCCACGGCGGGCGCGGTGTCCGCGGCGACCGGCTGCGGCCCCCGGGGCGGCACGCCCGACTCGATGGCGCGGGCCATGAGCCAGTCGCGCAGCCGGCGGGTGGACCGGCAGTCGTAGCGGTTGTAGTCCTCGATCTGCTGGAGCACGCCGGCGGCCTGCGCGTCGTGGCCGTCGTCGCGCAGCGCGCAGTAGCGGGCGTACTCGGTGATGGAGTCGGCGGCCGTGGTCACCTCGCCCACGCGCAGCTCGGCGCCCATGTACAGCGGCTCGAGGCTCTTGATGCTGTAGTTCTCGGTGCCGACGCGGATGGCCTTGCGCACCAGCGGAAACAGGTCCACGAGCACGCCGTTGCGCAGCAGCTCGTCCACCTCGTGCTCGCCGACGCCGTAGCGGCCGGCAAGCCGCAGCAGCGTCGACTTCTCGTAGGCCGCGTAGTGGTAGACGTGCATGTTCGGGTACCGGCGGCGCCGTGTGCGGACCAGCCCGAGGAACGCCTCGAGCGCGGCGCGCTCACCCGCGCGGTCGTGCGCCCACAACGGGGTGAACCCGTCGTGCATGTCGAGCACGCCCCACAGGTACTCCAACCCCCAGTCGCTGCCGTCGGGGGTCCACAGCGGATCGCCCTCGAAGTCGAAGAACAGGTCGCCGCGGTCCGGGTCCGGCAACACCATGAGCGGTTGCGGGTCGGCCACCCGGTACGGCGGCCTGCCGTCCTCGCGGGGGGCCAGCTGCAGCCGCGCCTGCTCGCGCAGGCCGGCGACCGTGCGCGCCGCCAGCTCGGGCACCGGGCCGTCGGAGGCGGCGAGCGCCGCGACGGTGGTGATGCCCGCCTCGATCAGCCGGGCGCGCTGCGTGACCCGCATGCCCGCGACGAGCAGCAGGTCGTCGTGCTCGCGGACCTTCACGTCGCATTCGGCGCAGCGAAAGCACGCGCGCACGCCGGCGTCCTCCCAGCGCACCGCGGCACCGCCGGCGACGTGGCGGTCCAGCAGCGCCTGCAGGGCCGCCCGGCGCGGCCGGTACACCGGCACGATCTCGTCGAGCCGGTAGCGCACCGGCGTGCCGTCGCCCAGGATCAGCTCGGCCTCGTCGGCGACGGGCACCCCGGCCGCCGCCAGCGTGTCGGCGTACGCGGCCAGCTGCAGCAGCGCCGCCACCTTCGCCGAGCGGGCGAGCTTGGTGTCGGCAACGCGGTAGCGCCCCTGGTCGAGTACCAGGAAGTCGGCGAAGCCGAGGAACCGGCCGTCGAACATCGCGGCCTGGTAGATCACCGGCGCGCGGTCGGCGACCGCCCGCATGGTCTGCGCGGCCGCCGCGGCCAGCCCGTCGGCGGTGTAGGCGGGTCGGCCGATGACCACCACGCCGTCGCCGTATTGCGCGCGCAGCGCGTCGAGCCGTCGGCGCTCGTGAGCGTCGCCGAGCGCGGCGGTGCGCTCCAGCAGCGCATCGGCGGTCTGCACCGGCGGCCCCCAGCCGAGCGCGGCGTCGGTGGCGCGCAGCAGCGCGTACTCGCAGCGCGCGGCCGCCGCGAGATCGGATGCGCTGAAGAGGATGCCCGCACCCTCGGCCCCGAGGAACACGACTACACCGTAGAGAAGGGCGCCGACATCTCAGCCGGTGTTGCTGACCAACTCCACGCCCGAGCCGTTCCACCGGAACCGCACGGTGCTGACGAGCCCGGGGATCGCGCCGGAATACGTCAGCGTGACGGTGTCACCGGTGCTCGAGCCCAGGTCGATGCCGTTGAAGCCCAGCGTGTCCGGCACCCCCTGCGAGACGTACTTGCCGCGGTTGAACATCACCGCCCGGGTGCTGGGGTTCGGGGCGTTGGTGTTGGCCTTGACGATCACCGCCGACAGGTCCGCGCACTCGCTGTAGTTGCCGGTCAGCGGCTCGGGGTTCCAGCCCTGCCCGCTGCGGGGGTCACGCGGAAGCTCGGAGACGGCCTTGGCGATCGCCGGGGCCGCGAGGTTCACCGCGCACGGGTCGGCGGGCTTGGGCGTGGGCTTGGGTCCCGGCGCCGGTGCGGCGGCGGCCGGTGCGGACGTCGCCGCCGGGGGCCGGTCGGTGGGCTCGGGCGTCTTGGCCACCGTCGCGTCCCCGGACCCGCAGGCCGTCGTCAACGTCAGCGCCGCCGCGACGACGGCGGCGCTGCACAGCGACGGCGGCGACCACACAGCTGCGAACCGTACCGCCGGGTCCGCCCGATGCCGCGGAGGCGCGGCGGGCGATGGGTCCGGCACTAGACTCGGCACACGATGACCACGCCCGACACCGACGCGCCCGACACCGGCGCGCCCGACATCGACGACAGCCGACCGACACCCGAACGCCCGGACACCGCGTCGGCCACCTTCGCCGACCTCGACATCGCGCCGGAGGTGCTGCGGGCGATCGCCGAGGTCGGCTACGAGACGCCGTCGGCCATCCAGGCCGCCACCATTCCGCCGCTGATGGCCGGCTCGGACGTCGTCGGGCTGGCGCAGACCGGTACCGGGAAGACCGCGGCGTTCGCCATCCCCATCCTGAGCAAGATCGACACCGCCAGCCGTGTCACGCAGGCGCTGGTGCTGGCCCCCACCCGCGAGCTGGCGCTGCAGGTCGCCGAGGCGTTCACCCGCTACGGCGCCCACCTGAACGTCGCGGTGCTGCCGGTCTACGGCGGCTCCTCGTACGGCCCGCAGCTCGCCGGGCTGCGGCGCGGCGCGCACATCGTCGTCGGCACGCCCGGCCGCGTCATCGACCACCTGGAGAAGGGCAGCCTCGACCTGTCGCGGCTGGACTACCTGGTGCTCGACGAGGCCGACGAGATGCTGCAGATGGGGTTCGCCGAGGACGTCGAACGCATCCTCGCCGACACCCCGGAGTACAAGCAGGTCGCCCTGTTCTCCGCGACCATGCCGGCGGCGATCAAGAAGATCACCGCCAAGTACCTGCACGACCCGGTCGAGGTGACGGTCAAGGCGAAGACCCAGACCGCCGAGAACATCACGCAGCGCTACTACCAGGTGTCCTATCCCCGGAAGATGGACGCGCTGACCCGGCTGCTGGAAGTCGAGCAGGGCGACGGCATGATCGTGTTCGTCCGCACCAAGCAGGCCACCGAGGAGGTCGCCGAGAAGCTGCGGGCGCGCGGGTTCGCGGCCGCCGCCATCAACGGTGACATCCCGCAGGCCGCTCGCGAGCGCACCATCGCCCAGCTCAAGGACGGCTCGATCGACATCCTGGTGGCCACCGACGTCGCGGCGCGCGGGCTGGACGTCGAGCGCATCAGCCACGTGGTGAACTTCGACATCCCGCACGACCCGGAGTCGTACGTGCACCGCATCGGCCGCACCGGGCGTGCCGGCCGCTCGGGTACGGCGCTGCTGTTCGTCACCCCGCGCGAACGCCACCTGCTGAACGCCATCGAGCGGGTCACCCGGCAGAAGCTCGTCGAGTCGCAGCTGCCGTCGGTGGACGACGTCAACGCCCAGCGGGTGCAGAAGTTCCGCGACTCCATCACCGACGCGCTGAGCTCGCCGCAGCTGGAGCTGTTCCGCAAGCTGATCGAGGGCTACGAGCGCGACCACGACGTGCCCATGGCCGACATCGCGGCGGCGCTGGCGGTGCAGAGCCATGACGGCGACGGGTTCCTGATGACGGAACCGCCGCCCGAGCGGAAGCGGGAAAGGCCGGACAAGCGCGACGGCGACGACAAGGGTCCGCGTAAACCGCGCGAGCGGCGCGGCGACCTCGCGACGTACCGCATCGCCGTCGGCAAGCGGCACAAGGTGGCCCCGGGTGCCATCGTCGGGGCCATCGCCAACGAGGGCGGGCTGCACCGCAGCGACTTCGGCAACATCTCGATCCGGCTCGACCATTCGCTGGTCGAACTGCCCGAGCAGCTGCCGAAGGACACGCTGAAGAAGTTGGAGCGCACCAGGATCCAGGGTGTGCCGATCGACCTGCGGCGCGACGGCAGCGGCCGCGGCCCCAGACCGAAGAAGCGCCACGAGCAGTGAGCTCTCCGAGCGACGTCGCCGCGCCGGGTGGACTGGAGTCGGTGTCGACGACGCCGCGGGTGGCGTCGCTCACCGGGATCCGCGCGGTCGCCGCACTGCTCGTCATGGGCACCCACGCCGCCTACACCACCGGCCGATATCCGAGAGGCTTTGCCGGGCTGGTGTTCTCGCGGATGGAGATCGGCGTCCCGATCTTCTTCGTGCTGTCCGGATATCTGCTGTTCTCGCCGTGGGTGCGCGCCGCGCGGGACGCCCGTCCGGCGCCCTCGGTGAAACGCTATGCGTGGCATCGGGTTCGGCGCATCATGCCCGCTTATGTCGTCACGGTGATCGCGGCCTATCTGCTCTACCACTGGCGTACGGCCGGGCCGAACCCGGGGCACACGTGGGAGGGCCTGCTGCGCAACCTCACGCTGACGCAGATCTACACCGACCACTACCTGTATTCGTTTCTGCACCAAGGGCTCACGCAGATGTGGAGCCTGGCGGTCGAGGTGGCGTTCTACGTGGCGCTGCCGGCGCTCGCCTATGTGCTGCTGGCGGTGCTGTGCCGGCGGGAATGGCGGCCGCGGCTGGTGCTGGCCGGGCTCGCCGGGCTGGCTCTGGTCTCGCCGGCGTGGCTGACGCTGGTGCACCTCACCGACGTGCTGCCCGACGGCGCCCGGCTGTGGCTGCCGACGTATTTGGTGTGGTTCGTCGGCGGCATGGTGCTCGCGGTGCTCGCGGCGACGGGCACCCGGTGGTATGCGTTCGCGTGCGTGCCGGTGGCGGTGGTCTGCTACCTCATCGCGTCGACGCCGATCGCCGGTGAGCCGACCACGTCGCCGGCCCAGCTCTGGGAGGCGCTGGCCAAGACCGGCTTCTACGCGGTGATCGCGACGCTGCTCGTGGCGCCGCTCGCCCTCGGCGACCGCGGCCTGTATGCCCGCGCGCTGGCGAGCCGGCCGATGGTGTTCCTGGGCGAGATCTCCTACGAGCTGTTCCTGGTGCACCTGATCACCATGGAGCTGGTGATGGTCGAGATCCTGCGGTATCCGATCTACACCGGCTCGGTGACCCTGCTGTTCGTCGTGACGCTGGCCGTCACGATCCCGGTGGCGTGGGTGCTGCACCGGCTGACCCGGGTGCGCAGCTAGCGAAGCGATCCCTCATCCGCCGACCTAATTCAGGTGCCTCGCAAAGAATCTGCCGACTCCCTCCTGCGCCCATGGCGGGACACCGGTGTGTCCACCCATGTTGGCGGCCAGCGTCTTCTCCGCCGAGCCCAGGGCGTCGAACAGGTCGAGCGCCAGCTGTCGATGGTTGCCGGCGTCGTCCCACTGAAGCAGGACGTGCACCGGGATCGTGACCTCGCGGGCCTCCCGGACGATCGCCGCGGGAATGAAGCTGCCGGCGAACAAGTTGGCCGCTTTGATCCGCCGATCGACTCGCGCCATCCGGACCGCAATCGAGATGAACCCGCCAGAGACCCCCACCGGTTCGCGCAACGCCGGAAGTGCGAGCAGCGCGTCGAGCGTCGCCTGCCATTCCGGCACCGCTTGGTCGACGAACGGGAGAACCAGCCGCTCAATCAGGTCGGCGTCCGGCGTTCCGCCCGCCATGACCACCTCGCGAAGTTCGGCGCGAGCGTGGTCTAACTCCGCGATCCTGCGCCGCGCCCCACTGCCGGGGAGCTCGACAGTCGCGGTGGCGAATCCGTCGCGGGCAGCAGCTTCGGCCCGTGGGAGAAGGCGCGGATACATCTGCTCAAGTCCGCCTTGCTGGCCCAGCAGGATCAGCGGAGCGGCTGTGGCGGTGGTGGATTCCGGCGCCCAGAGGATCCCGGGGACCTCGCGGACGGTGAAGTGACGCTCCACGAGAGTGCCGTCGTGGCGTGGTTCAGAAGTGAAGTGCATGGTCGTGCCTTTCGGGAATGCCGTGTGATCGGCGCTCCCGGACGACCTCTCGCCCGACCGTGACCTCAGCGAGGAGCACCCATGTCACATCGTTCATGGGTATCACCTCCTCAAGTTGTCGCACGGCCCCGGAAAGCCTAGCAGCGGAGGCTTCGGGTCCGCGAGCGTCGAGACCAAAGCCGTTGCGCGGGAAGCCGACAACGTCCTGCCGCACCACAGCTGATCAGGTCGCGCGGGTGGCGGCCGGCGCGACGATCGGCACGACGAACTCCTCGAGCATCTGCCGTTCGTCGGCCTCGTCGTCGCCCGGGTACAGCAGCAGCGACGTGATCACGCGCACCAGCCAGCGGGCGCGACGCTCCACCACGGCGTCGACCTCGGCGTCGGGGCCGTCGGGACCCAGCGACACCAGGAACGCCGCCGTGAGGGCCTTGATCACCTCCGACTGCTCGGCCAGCTCGACCCCGATCGGCGGTTGCGTCGCGGCGAACCACGATGCGAGCGCGGGGTTCTCCCGCACCTGGGCGATGCCGATCGTGATCGCGGCGATGAGCCGCTCGCGGGGGGCGGCGATGCCGGCGAGCTCGTCGGTGATCACCTGGTTCAGCCGGTACGCCTCGCGGTTCATGTAGGCGGTGTGCAGGGCCTCCCGGTTCTCGAAATACCGGTACAGCGTCGCGCGCGAACAGCCGGCGGCGCGGGCGATCTCGTTCATGCCGACGCCCGCCACGTCGTGGCGCGCGAACAGCTCGCTGGCGGCGTCGAGGATGCGTTCGGCCGCGACCTCGCTGCGGCTGGCGCCCAGCCAGTCGGCCGCCATCACCGACCGGTCCGGATGGGCACCGAGAGCGGGCGCCGCACGTAGCTGCCGCCGGCCCACACGATGCCGTCCTCGTCGACCTCGAAATCCGGGCAGCGGGTCAGCAGTTCCTGCAGCGCCACCCGGCTCTGCATGCGGGCGGCCGCCGCGCCCAGGCAGTGGTGCGCACCGTGGCTGAACGTCATGATGTTGCGGGGCCGCCGAAGCACGTCGAGTTCCTCGGCGTCGGGGCCGTAGACGCGCTCGTCGCGGTTGGCCGAACCGTAGAGCAGCAACACCTTTCGGCCCGCCGGGATGGTGGTGTCGCCGATCTGCACGTCGCGCGTGGTGGTCCGCGCGAGCCCCTGCACCGGCGAGGTGAGCCGCAACAGCTCGTCGACGGCGTCGTCGATGCGCGCCGGGTCGTCGATCAGCAACCGCCGCTGATCCGGCCGCTGGTGCAGCAGTTGCGCTGAGCCGCCGAGCATTCCGGTGACGGTGTCGTTGCCGCCGGTGACCATCGTGAACGTGAACGCCAGGATCGACAGCACACCCGCGAAGTCCCCGTCGGCACCGATACCCGCGGCCACCAGGTGCGACACCGTGTCGTCCCCCGGTTCGCGGCGCCGGCGCTCGATGAGCTCGGAGAAGTAACCCATCATCGACCCGATGGCGTCGCCGGCGCCCAGGACGCCCGCCGATTCGGTGCCGGCCGCGACGATCGCCTCGGTCCAGCCGTCGAACTGCGCGCGGTCGGCTTCGGGCACGCCGAGGTAGTGCGCCACCACCATCGACGGCAGCGGCTTGAACAGCTCGCCGACGACATCGCCGCCACCAGCGGCGCGCAGCCGCTCGATGCGCTCGACGACGAACGCCCGCACATCGGGTTCGACGGTCTGCACCTGCCGCGGTGTGAAGCCGCGCGACACCAGGACGCGGAACCGGGTGTGCACCGGCGGGTCCTGCATCACCATCGGCGGGTTGTCGGCGAGCCCGATCATCTCCAGCTCGCCGTAGTTGACGGTCAGTCCCTGGGCCGACGAGAACGTCTCGTGGTCGCGGGCCGCCGCGAACACGTCGGCGTGCCGCGACAGCACCCAGTAGTCGTGCTCCGGTGCGTCCGGCGGGACGACGTGGTGGACGGGGTCGTGGTCGCGCAGCGCGGCGTACATCGGCCACGGGTTCGGCCAGGTGTCGGCGTCGGCCAACTGGAAGCGCACCGGTGAGCCCTGAGACAGTGTGGCAGTCATGTCTTGAGCGTGGGACAAGTGGAGGAGGTGTGTCAACCCCTCAGAGGGCGGCGCCCGGATTGAGGATGCCGAGCGGGTCGAGCGCGTCCTTGATCCGCCGGTTGAGGGCCATCGCCTCGGGCCCGAGGTAGCCGGCGAGCCAGGGCTTCTTGAGCCGGCCGACCCCGTGCTCGCCGGTGATGGTGCCGCCGAGGCTCACTGCGAGGTCCATGATCTCGCCGAACGCCTGCTCGGCGCGCTGCGCCATGGCCGCGTCGGCCGGGTCGAAAACGATCAGCGGATGGGTGTTGCCGTCGCCGGCATGGGCGATCACCGAGATCGTCACGTCCCGGTTGGCGGCGATCTTCTCGATGCCGCCGACCAGATCGGCGAGGGCAGGCAGCGGCACGCCGACGTCCTCCAGCAGCAGCGAGCCCTTGGCCTCCACCGCCGGGATCGCGAACCGCCGGGCCGCCACGAACGCCTCGCCCTCGACCGGGTCGTCGGTCGAGAACACCTCGGCCGCACCGCATTGGGCGAACACCTCGGCGATCACCGCGGCGTCGGCGGCCGCCCCGTCGCCGCGTTCGTCGGACCCGGCGATCAGCATCGCGGCGGCGTCGCGGTCCAGGCCCATGCGCAACTGGTCCTCCACCGCGTTGATCGCGACGGCGTCCATGAACTCGAGCATCGAGGGCCGCATGCGAGAGGACACCGCGACCACCGCATCCGAAGCGGCCTGCACCGACGCGAACGTCGCGACCACGGTGCTCGACGGCTCTTGGGCCGGCAGCAGCCGCAGCGTCACCTCCGTGATCACGCCGAGCGTGCCCTCGCTGCCGACGAACAGCTTGGTCAGGCTCAGCCCCGCGACATCCTTGAGCCGCGGCCCGCCGAGGCGCACCGCGGTGCCGTCGGCCAGCACCACCTGCACGCCGAGCACGTAGTCGGTGGTTACGCCGTACTTGACGCAGCACAGGCCGCCGGCGTTGGTGGCGACGTTGCCGCCGATGCTGCAGATCTCATACGACGACGGGTCCGGCGGGTACCACAGCCCGTACTCGGCGACGGCCGCCTTCACCTCGGCGTTGAGCAGCCCCGGCTGGGCGACGGCGGTGCGGGTCACGGGGTCGACGGTGATGTCGCGCATCTTCTCCGTCGAGAGCACCACCGCGCCGTCGAGCGCCGACGCCCCGCCCGAGAGCCCGGTGCCCATGCCCCGCGGCACGACGGCGATCCGGTGCCGGGCGGCCCACCGCAGCAGCGTCTGCACCTCCTCGGTGCGCCGCGGCCGCACGACGGCGATCGGCGTGCCGGCACCGGGGTCCTGCGCGCGGTCCTGGCGGTAGGACGCACAGATGTCGGGGTCGGTGACGACGGTCGCCGTGCCGAGTTCGGCGACGAGCTGCTGCAGTGCTTCGGTCACGTCCCGATGCTACGAGGCGGCCCGCGGCTCGTAATGCCGGTCGACCTCGCGCAGCGACGCCAGCCGCAGCGCGAACAACCCGACAACGAGCATCGGGACACCCAGCGCCAGGAACGTCACCGAGAGCCCGGCCGCATCGGTCAGCGGGCCGGCGACCAGGAAGCCGAGCGGCCCCGCGGCGTAGGCCAGCGACGTCATCACGCCGACCACGCGGCCGCGCAGCTGCTGGGGCGCGCGGGTCTGCATCACGTAGTTGTAGATCGGGGCGATCGGCCCGTACACCAGCCCGACGACCACGCTCAGCAGCAGGATCAGCGGCAGCGGCGGCAGCGCCGCGAACACGACGGTGGCCGCGCCGACGGTGAACACCGCGACGAGCACGATGGTGCGCCGGCGCATCCGGGGAGCCAGTACGGCGTAGCCGAGCGCGCCGACGAGCCCGCCGACCGACAGCGCCACCAGCACCCAGCCGAGCTGCGCGGGTTCGTCGCGGTCGGCGAAGTACTTGGGGAACAGCACACCCTCCATCGGCAGGTACAGCCCGGTGATCGCCGTCTCGATCAGCGCCAGCGTGCGCAGCACCGGCAGCCGCCACACGAACCGCAGCCCCTCCCACACCCCGGCGACCACGCCGCTGGGGCGCTCGGACCGCTGCGGCCGGCCGGTGCCTGGCAGCCGCAGCGCGAGCGTCGCGACGATCGCCGCTCCGAACGCGCCGGCGGTCACCCACATGGTGTCGACGCCGCCGATCGTCGCGATGAGCAGGCCGCCGATGCCCGGGCCGACGATGTAGGCGAGGTTGAACGTCGCCTCGTAGACGCTGTTCATCCGGTCGAGCGACCAGCCGGCGCGGCCCGCGGCTTCGGGCAGCATCGACTCGCGCGCCGTCATGCCCGCCGGGTCGAAGACCGCACCGAGCGCCGCGAGCCCGGCGAGCACCGCGGTGTCCAGCACGTCGGCGCCCAGCGCCATGGCCAGCGCCGGCACCGCGCCCACCGACACCGCCGACAACGCATCGCTCATGACCGACACCGGCTTGCGGCCGAGGAAGTCGACGGCCGCACCGGCGATGATCGTCGACGCCAGTAGCGGCACGGTGGCGGCGGCCGCGACCAGCGACGCGTCGAGCGCGTCGCCGGTGCGCTGCAACACCAGCCACGGGAAGGCGACCATCGAGATGCCGTTCCCGGTGGCCGCCAGCAGCGCGGCCAGCAGGATCAGCGCGGCGGGCCGGCGCGACCGGGTGCCGGTCACGTCCGGCCGCGGGGCACAGTGGAGCGGTGACGAGTCCCCATCCCCGCACCGGCGAGCCCTTCCCGTCGCCGGTGCCGCCGGGTGCCGGCTGGCCGGGCGACCCGGCGACCGCGCACACCGCCGTCGCCACGAGCGCAGCCGACGTGGAGGCGATGGCCGCGGCGGCGCGTAGCGTCTCCCAGCTCGACGCCGAGGTGAGCGTGTGCCGGGCGTGCCCGCGGCTGGTCGCGTGGCGCGAAGAGGTGGCGGTGGTCAAACGCAAGGCCTTCGCCGCCGAGCCGTACTGGGGCCGGCCGGTACCGGGCTGGGGTGCGGCGCGGCCGCGGGTGCTCGTCGTCGGTCTGGCGCCCGCGGCCCACGGCGCCAACCGTACCGGGCGGGTGTTCACCGGCGACCGGTCCGGCGACGTGCTGTTCGCCGCCCTGCACCGGGCCGGGCTGGCGACGGCGGGCACCAGCGTCGACGCCGCCGACGGGCTGGCGCTGCCGCTGACCCGGATCGTCGCGCCGGTGCGCTGCGCGCCGCCCGCGAACGCGCCCACGCCCGCCGAGAAGCGCACCTGCGCGCCGTGGCTGCGCGCCGAATGGCGGCTCATCCGCGAGCACGTCGAGGTGATCGTCGCGCTCGGCGGCTTCGGCTGGCGGGCGGCGCTGGACATGGTGCGCGACGGCGGCGGCAGCGTCGGGAAGCCGGCCCCGAAGTTCGGCCACGGGGCGGTCGCCACGCTCGACTCCGGCGCCGGCGCGGTGCGGCTCGTCGGCTGCTACCACCCCAGCCAGCAGAACACCTTCACCGGAAAGCTGACGCCGGCCATGCTCGACGAGCTGTTCGCCGCAGTGATTCGTGTGCGCTGAGCCGCGCCCACCGCGGCCGAACGCACACGAATCGCGCGAATAAGCGCGCGGCCGGCCGCGTTGCACCTGGCATGCGGCTCTCCGTCCTCGATCTCGTGCCCGTCCGTACCGACCAGTCGACCGGCGATGCGCTCGCGGCGACATTGCGGCTTGCACAGACCGCCGACCGGCTGGGCTACACCCGCTACTGGGTGGCCGAACACCACAACATGCCCGCGGTCGCGGCCACCAGCCCGCCGGTGCTCATCGCCTACCTGGCGTCGCAGACCCGGCAGCTGCGGTTCGGCTCCGGCGGTGTCATGCTGCCCAACCACGCGCCGCTGGCGGTCGCCGAGCAGTTCGCGCTGCTCGAAGCGGCGTTCCCGGGCCGCGTCGACCTCGGCATCGGCCGCGCGCCCGGGTCCGACCCCGTGACGTCGATGGCGCTGCGCGGCGCCGCGGGCCGGGACGACACGGACATCCAGCAGTTCCCGCAGTACCTCGACGACGTCCGTGCGCTGATGAGCGCCGACGGCGTGCGCGTCAACGTGCCGCGCACCTACTCCCGCGAGCCGTACGTCCTCAAGGCCACGCCCGCCGCGGCGTCGGAGCCGCGGCTGTGGCTGCTCGGCTCGTCGCTGTACTCGGCGCATCTCGCCGCCGCGAAAGGGCTGCCGTACGTGTTCGCCCATCACTTCTCCGGCCAGGGCACGGCCGAGGCGCTGCGGGTGTACCGCTCCGAATTCCGGCCGAGTGACCTCGCGGCCGAGCCGGTGACGTTCCTGACGGTGAACGCCGCCGTCGCACCCACCCGCGCCGAGGCCGAGGCGCTGATGCTGCCGAACCTGCGGATGATGGCGCGGCTGCGCACCGGCCAACCGCTCACCCCGCTCGAGCTGGTCGAGGACGCCCAGGCCGCCGCCCTCACGCCGCAGGAGCGGTCGATCGTCGAGTCCGGGCTGGCGAAGGCGATCGTCGGCGCGCCCGACGAGGCCGCCGACCAGGTGCGCGCGCTCGCCGCCGAGTTCGGCGTCGACGAGGTGATGGTGAACCCCGTCGCCTCGGCCTACCGCGGCACCGATCCGGCCACCGCGCCGGGCCGGGAGCAGACGCTCGAACTGCTGGCCAAGGAGCTCTTCTAGACCGGCCGCAGCCGGATCACCGCGATGGGCCGCGAGGTGCGGCGCTGATAGGCGGTGTAGCGGTCGTGGTTGTTGGCGTTGACGATGCGCCACAGCCGCGGGTAGTCGCTGTCGTCGGGCCCGACGATGGTGGCGTGCACCGGGAATCGCCGGGTGCCGACGTTGATCTCCACGTCCGGATGGGCCTTGACGTTGTGGTACCAGGCGGGGTTGCGGCGTGCGCCGCCGTTCGAGGCGACGATCAGGTAGTCCGAGCCGTCCTTGGCGTAGCTGAGCGTGTGGGTGCGCGGCTCGCCGCTCTTCGCGCCGGTGCTGTGCAGCAGCAGGCTGTTGGGCTGGCCGGGCACCCGGTGACCGATCCGGCCGCCCGAGCGCCGATACAGCAGGTCGTGCAGCCGCAGGAAGCGCAGCGCGATCTTCTCCAGCCTCGGGTCCATGCGATCAGCCCGACGTCCGCGCCAGCGCGTCGCGCAGGATGCGCCCGGTCTCCTCGCGGTCGGGATCGCGGCGCAGCAGCATCCCCTTGGCGAACGACAGCTTGTCGCCGCCGCGGCGGGGAACCACGTGCAGATGGATGTGCAACACCGACTGGAATGCGGCCTTGCCGTCGTTGATGGCGAGGTTGTTGCCGTCGGCGTGCAGCCCCGACGCGCGGGCGGCGAGCGCGATCCGCTGCCCGATCGCCACCATGCGCGCGAGTGTCTCGGGCGGGGTGTCGGTGAGGTCGACGGTGTGGCGTTTGGGGATCACCAGCGTGTGACCGCGGGTGAAGGGCCGGATGTCGAGGAGCGCCAGGTACTCGTCTTCGTCGTGGATTCGGACGGCGGGCGCCTCGCCGGCCACGATGGCGCAGAACACGCAGGACATGGCCGCCACGGTAGCGGGCCGCTACAGCACCGCCCGCCAGGCGGTCAGCTTCGCCGGGAACCGCATCGTCTGCGCCGGGCTGGTCGACGGCAGCCGGGCATAGCGCAGGGCGGGCGGGTCGGGCACCAGTCGCCGGAAGTTCGCTTCGGCGGCCGCGCCGTTGAAGAACACCCGCGCGATGCCCGGGTACGCGGTGAAGAATGCGCGGAAGTCGTTGGGCACCATGCTGGCCGGCTCGACGGCCGAATCGAGGCTGCCGGCGCGGCGGCACGACCGCAGCACGTCCCAGACGGCGTAGCCGCGGTCGGTGAGCGCCGCCACCCGCTGTGCGTACGGCGCCTCGGCGTCGACACCGAACAGCTCGGCCATGATGCGCCAGAACGCGTTGCGCGGGTTGCCGTAGTACTGGTGGCGCTGCAGGGCCAGGACGCTCGGCGCATTGCCGAGGATGAGGGTGTGCGGGTTGGCGCCGACCAGCGGTGCGAACCCGTGCAGCAGCGGCGCACTCACGACAGCCAAGTTATAGGTTGACGCCGTGGACGCAGCCGAGGTGCCCGACGACCTGTTGGGCGGGCTCACCGGCGCTGCGCGGCAGGAGCGGGCAGAGCTCGTGGCGTGGCTGCTCGACCGCGGGTTCTCGGCCCGGGAGATACGGGACGCCACGTCGCCGGTGCTGCTGCCGGCCGGGCGGATCGTCGGCGACGACGGCGTGCTGGTGTCGGCACGGCAGATCTGCGAAGCCGCCGGCATCGACCTGCCGTTGCTCCTGCGGTTGCAGCAGGCGGTGGGGCTGTCACGCCTGGAGGACCCGGACGCCCCGGTGCACCTGCGGGCCGACGGTGCGGTGGCGGTCCGCGCGCGGCAGTTCCTCGACCTCGGCTTCGACGAGGACCAGGTGGTCGCGGTGGCGCGCATCCTGGCCGACGGGCTCTTCAACGCCGCCGAGATGATGCGGTTCGCGGTGTTCAGCGCGGTGTCGCAGGTCGGTGCCACCGAACTCGAAGCCGCGCAGGCCTATCAGGCCCTGGTGGAGCAGACGGCGCCGCTGCTCTCGCCCCTCACCGACGACATGTTGAAGCTGGCCCTGCGCCATTCGCTGGAGAGCGAGGCGGTGAATGCGGCGGAGCGGGCGGCGGGCACCCCGCCGGGCGCCCGTCGGGTGGCGGTGGCGTTCGCCGACGTCGTCGGGTTCACCCGGTTGGGCGAGGAGATGAGCCCCGAGGAGCTGGAGCGCGTCGCCGACCGGCTGGCCGAACTGGCGCGCGAGGTGGCCGCGGGGCCGGTCCGGTTCATCAAGACCATCGGCGACGCGGTGATGCTCGTCAGCTCCGACGCGGCGGCGCTGCTCGAGGCTGTGCTCACGTTGCTCGACGCGGCCGAGCGGGCCGACGACGTGCCGCCGCTGCGGGCCGGCCTCGCCTACGGGATGGCGGTCACGCGGGCGGGGGACTGGTTCGGCAGCCCGGTGAACCTGGCCAGCCGGGTCACCGGAGCGGCGCGGCCGGGCTCGCTGCTGGTCGCCGAGCAGGCCCGCGAACAGCTCGGCGACTCCGACGGGGTCCGCTGGACGTTCGTCGGCCAGAAACGGCTCAAGAACATCAAGGCCGAGACGAAGCTGTACCGCGCCCGGCGCGCGGAGTAGTCAGCGCAAGGCGGTCGGGTCCGGCGTGCCCTCGGACGGCTGCACGATCACGAAGCCCTGCCCCGTGAACCCCACCTGCAGGGCCTCGCCGGAGCCGCGGCCGATCAGCGCGCCGGCCTTGAAGCTCGTCTTCAGCTGCGTCTGCAGGTGCGCCGACCAGGCGACGACGGCGTTGGTGTCGGCGAAGGTGGGCGCCTCGGCGGCGTTCAGCACGACGGGCGGGCCGTCGGTGGTGATGGCCACCCAGCCGGTGCCGCGCAGCGTGGTGTTGAACAGCCCGGCGGTGGCGATGCTGCCGCCGCGGACGCGTTCGATGTTCCAGTCGAGGTTCGACGCGAAGGCCAGCACGTTCTTGCCGCTCACCGACAGGCCGGCGTTGTCCAGGTGGAGCAGGTGGACGTCGTGGGCCTGTTCGGCGAGGAACACGTCGCCCTGGCCCTGACAGCGCATCAGCGGCAGCCCTTCGCCGGTGAGCGCCTTCTTGATGAACTTCGACGCGCCCCCGCCCTCGAAGGCGAAGTCCACGTTGCCCTGGTAGGCGACCATCGAGCCCTGCCGGGCCAGAAACGGTTCGCCGAGCCGCACCCGCAGCAGCTTGGCGTTCTGGTTCGCGATCGCCTGCGATTCCCGCTCGCTGAACCGGCCGTCGACCAGGTCGCCGGTGATCCCGCCGAACATGTCGCCCGGCTGTCCACCGCTGGGCCCGCCCGACAGCGGCGCGGTCTGCAGCTGGCCGCGGTGTGACACCTGATCGGTCCAGTTGCGGCCGTCGAACCAGCGGTATTCGAACCGGCCTTCCGGGTCGGGCTGCCAGCTGCCAGCGTGAGGTCCGGTCACCGGTGCTCTCCTATGGATCTGATGGGTGCGCGGCGGATCTCACCCTAAGACAGGGGGCGGCGCTGGGTCCGGCTGATTGGCGCCGCGCCGGGGTGGGCATAGCCAAGACCATGACTGTGACATCCGAGGACGTCCGCGCGCTGCTCGACGGCGGCGACGACGCCGTGCTGATCCAGATCGAGGGCCGCACCGAGGTGGTGTCGGCGGCGAAGCTCGAGACGCCGGACTACCAGGGCGCGCTGCAGTTGGCGTCGGCTGCCGACCTGCCGCAGCGGCTGCGCAGCGGCGACGTGAGCGACCGCGACCTGCAGGAGCAGGCGACCACCCTGTCGGCGGCCGTCGACAACCTGGGCGGCTGACGCCCGGGCGCAGGAAGCGAGGAACGCCTATGGCGCGCAGGGAGATCGACCGCAATCGGGCGCGCGGCGCCCGCGACGTGGTGCGGCAGCATCCGGGCATGGTGGCGTTCGTCCTGTCGCCGGCCCTGCTGGTGTGCGCGCTCGTGTGGTGGCTGGCGGGCGCCGGCTGGGCGATCCTGCTGCTGGTCGTGCTGCTGGGCGCCGGCGGCGCCGCGCTGCTGCGGCGACGCTGAGCTGCGTTCGCCCGCGGCGAACACCCGTGGCATGTCCGCTGCAACGGTGTAATCAAGTAATCATGAGAACACACCGCCGTTCCACCCCATCCGTGTCCGACGCCGGCGACGCCGCCGAATGGTTCGCCGGGCGGCTGCCCGACGGCTGGTTCGTCGGCGATCCGCAGGTCACCGTCGACCGCGAGGAGATCACCGTCGTCGGCCGGCTCCCCGAGCCCGAGGGCGAGGCAGCGCCGGCCCGCAACGCCGGCCGCGCCGCCCGCTTCCGCGAGGAGACCCGCGCCGAGCGCATGCATATCGCCGACGAGGCGCAGTCCCGCTACGGCCGGACGGTGTCGTGGGGCGTCGATGTCGGAGGTGTCGGAGCTGTCGGAGCTGTCGGCTCTGGTGAGCGCATCATGTTCACCCACCTCGCGGTGCCGGTGATGACGCGGCTGCGCCAGCCCGAACGCCAGGTGCTGGACACCCTCGTGGCCGCCGGGGTCGCCAGGTCGCGCGCCGACGCGCTCGCGTGGTCGGTGCGGCTGGTCGGTGAGCACGCCGAGGAGTGGCTCACCAAGCTCCGCGAGGCCATGGCCGAGGTCGACGACCTGCGGGCCGAAGGTCCGCAGCTGTGACCCGTCGCCGCTAGACCCGCGTCATCTCCCAGTAGGCCCCGCGGCGCGCGAGCAGTTCGGCGTGGCTGCCCTGCTCGACGAGCCGGCCACGATCGATCACCAGGATCACGTCGGCGTCCCGGATGGTCGAGAGCCGGTGGGCGATCACGAAACTGGTCCGGTCGCGGCGCAGCTCCACCATGGCCTGCTGGATGAGCACCTCGGTGCGGGTGTCGACGGCGCTGGTCGCCTCGTCGAGGATCAGCAGCTGCGGTCGCGCCAGCAACGCCCGCGCGATGGTGATGAGCTGCTTCTCGCCGGCGCTGATGGTGCCGCCGTCGTCGCTGACCACCGTGTCGTAGCCGTCGGGCAGCGAGTGCACGAACCGATCGACGTAGGCCGCTGTGGCCGCGGCGACCACCTCGGCGTCGGTGGCGTCGGGCCGGCCGTAGCGGATGTTCTCGGCGATGGTGCCGGCGAACAGCCAGGTGTCTTGCAGCACCATCCCGATCCGGGACCGCAACGCGTGCCGGCTGATGGCGGTGATGTCGACGTCGTCGAGCAGGATGCGGCCGGCGTCGACGTCGTAGAACCGCATGAGCAGGTTTACCAGCGTGGTCTTGCCGGCGCCGGTCGGCCCGACGATCGCCACGGTGGCGCCGGGCTCGGCGACCAGCGACAGGTCCTCGATCACCGGTGTCTTCCTCGTCGCTTCGCTCGCCCCAGGTGCCATGTCGGGCGCGTAGCCGAACGTCACGTGCTCGAACTCGACCCGGCCCCGCAGCGGCCCGGGGAGCCCGCGCGGGACGTCGGGCGGCTCCTCGTCGGCGTCGAGCAGGTCGAACACCCGCTCGGCGCTCGCGACGCCGGACTGCAGCGTGTTGTACATCGCGGCGACCTGGGTCAGCGGCTGGTTGAACTGCCGCACGTACTGCGTGAAGGCCTGGATGTTGCCGAGCGTGAGCTGGCCGGTGGCCACCTGCAGCCCGCCGACCACGGCCACCGCGACGTAGGACAGGTTGCCGATGAACATGGTCGCCGGCGACACCAGCCCGGACAGGAACTGCGCAGCGAAGCTCGCCCGGTACACGTCGGCGTTCAGCTCGGCGAACCGCGCTTGCGCGTGCGCCCGGTGCCCGAACGTCTTGACCAGCGTGAAGCCGCTGTAGGTCTCCTCGATGTGGGCGTTCAGCCGCCCGGTGTTGCGCCACTGCGCGACGAATGCGCGCTGGGAGCGCCGGGCGATGACCCGGGTCGCGAGCAGCGACAGCGGCACGGTCAGCAGCGTCAGGCCCGCCAGCAGCGGGGAGATCGACAGCATCATCGCGAGCACCGCGAACACCGTCAGCGCCGAGGTCAGCAGCTGGCTGACGGATATCGTCAGCGAGTTCGAGATGTTGTCGACGTCGTTGGTCACCCGGCTCAGCAGCTCGCCGCGCTGGCGGCTGTCGAAGTAGGCCAGCGGCAGCCGGTGCACCTTGTCCTCGACGTCGGCGCGCAGCGCCCGCACCGTCCGCTGCACCGTGACGTTGAGCAGCCGGGCCTGCAGCCAGACGAGCAGCGCCGCCACGAGATACAGCGCCAGCGCGCCGGCGAGCGTGCGCCCGACGGCGGCGAAGTCCACCCCCTGCCCGGGGATCACGGCCATGCCGTTCAGCAGGTCGGCGTAGGTGTCGTCGCCGCGCGCGCGGGCGGCGTCGACCGCCTGCTCCCGGGTGATGCCGGCCGGCAGCGTGCGTCCGAGGACGCCGCGGAACAGCAGGTCGGTCGCGTGACCCAGGATGCGCGGTCCGATCACCCCCAGCGCGATCCCGCCGATGCCGAGCCCGACGACCGCCGCCGCGATGTGGCGTTGCGGCGTCAGCCGCTGCAGCAGCCGGATCGCCGAGCCGCGGAAGTCGCGGGAGCGCTGCACCGGCGGTTGCGCCGCCCGCATCGGAGCGCTCACGCCGAGCCCGCCGCCACCAGCTGCGAGTCGACGATCTGCGCGTAGGTCGGGCAGTCGGCCAGCAGCGATGCGTGGGTCCCGGTGCCGACGACGGCGCCGTCGTCGAGCACCACCACCTGGTCGGCGCCGGAGATCGTGGAGATGCGTTGCGCGACGATGATCACCGTCGCGTCGGCGGCGACCTCGGCCAGCGCCGCGCGCACCCGCGCATCGGTGTGGACGTCGAGTGCGGAGAACGCGTCGTCGAACACGTAGACGCCCGGGCGGCGGATCACCGCCCGGGCGATCGCGAGCCGTTGCCGCTGGCCGCCGGAGAAGTTGGCGCCGCCCTGGGCGACCCGCATCCCGAGCCCGTCGGGATGGGCGCGCACGAAGTCGTCGGCGGCGGCCACCCGCAGCGCCTCCCACATGTCGTCGTCGCTGGCGTCGGCCCGGCCGTAGCGCAGGTTGTCGGCGACCGTTCCGGTGAACAGGTAGCCGCGCTGCGGCACGAGTCCGATGCGCGCCCACAGCGTCTCGAGGTCGTGGTGACGGACGTCGGCGCCGTCGACCCGGACCGCGCCGGAGGTGACGTCGTAGAGCCGACAGAGCAGCGCCACGAGCGTCGACTTCCCCGACCCGGTGCCGCCGACGACGGCCGTGGTGGTGCCGGGCCGCGCCGTCAGCGAGACGTCCTGCAGCACCGGACGGTCGGCGCCGGGGTAGCAGAAGGTGGCGCGGTCGAATTCGACCAGGCCGGCGGGGTCCACCGCGACGGGTGCGGCGGGGCTGCGGACGGCGGGCTCGCAGTCGAGCACCTCGGTGATGCGTTCGGCGCACACCGTGGCCCGCGGAACGATGATCATGATGAGCGTCGCCATGAGCACCGCCATCAGGATCTGCATGAAATAGGACAGAAAGGCGATCAGCGACCCCACCTGCATACGACCGTCGTCGATGCGCAGCCCGCCGAACCAGATGACCGCGACCGACGAGACGTTGATGACGAGCGTGGTCACGGGCAGCATCAGCGCCTGCCAGCGGCCGGCCTCCAGCGCGGTGTCGGAGATCGCGGCGTTGGCGTCGGCGAATCGTCGCCGCTCGACGTCCTCGCGGGCGAATGCCCGGATCACCCGGATCCCCGAGAGTTGTTCGCGCATCACCCGGTTGATGCCGTCGACGAGCTGCTGCATGCGGCGGAAGATCGGCAGCATCCGGGACACGATGAGGTAGTTCGCCAGCGCGAGTACGGGGATGGCGACGATCAGCAGCCACGCCAGCCCGGCGTCCTGGTGCAGGGCCATGAAGACGCCGCCGACGCACATGATCGGTGCGGTGACGAGCACGGTGGCGCTCATCTGCACCAGGATCTGGATCTGTTGTACGTCGTTGGTGGTGCGGGTGAGCAGCGACGGCGCCCCGAACCGGGCGGTCTCGGCGGCCGAGAACCCGAGGACGCGGCCGAAGACCGCCGAGCGCAGGTCGCGGCCGAACCCCATGCCGGCGCGCGACCCGAAGTACACCGCGCCCACCGAACAGCAGACCTGCCCGGCGGTGACGCCCAGCATCACCGCACCGAGCTCGACGATGCGGGCCGTATTCCCGCGGGCGACGCCGTCGTCGATGATCGCGGCGTTGACGGTCGGCAGGTACAGCGACGCCAGCGTGCTGATCACCTGCAGCACGGCCACCGCGGCGAGCAGCCGCCGGTAGGGCGGCACGAACCGCCGCAGCAGCGCCCCAAGCATCCCGACACTGTCGCACAGCCGACGGTATGGGCAGGTCAACGCGTGTCCGGCGGGTGCGCGACGGGTGGTTGGCTATTCTGCTTGCGTGATCAGCAGCCAGGGACGCGGCGCCCGCAGACGCAGGACGACGCGGACGTGGGCCGGGCTCGCGGTGGTGACGGCGCTGGCGCTCTCCGGCTGCGGCAGCGACGATCCGCAGTCCGGCGGCGGAGGCGGCGGTGAGGCGTCGGGGAACGGCGACGTCAAGCACGGCCCGTTCTTCCCGGTGTGCGGCGGCGTCGGCGACGACACGGTGGGTCAGCTGACGCAGGTGCGCGGCCTGATCGCCACCGCCAAGAACTCGGTGGGCTGTCAGTGGCTGGTGCAGGGCAGTGTGTCGGGCCCGCACTTCTCGTTCTCCTGGTTTCGGGGCAGCCCGATCGGCCGGGAACGCAAGACCGAGGAACTCACCCGAACGAGCGTCGAGGACGTCGAGATCGAAGGTCACAGCGGCTTCATCGCGGTCAACGACCAGCCTGGGCTCGGCAAGTACCTCTGCGAGATCGGCATCCAGTTCGACAACGACTTCATCGAATGGTCGATCTCCTTCAACGAGCAGCCCTTCCCGGACGCGTGCAACGTCGCGCGGGAGCTCACCGCCCAGTCGATCCGGGCGTCGAAATGATGCGCCGCCTGCTGTGCGTATTGGCGGCGGTGACCGCGGTGCTGCTGGTCGCCGGCTGCTCGCGCGCGGTCGAGGGCACCGCCGTGAAGGCCGGCGCCGGGGACCGCGGCCGGTCCTCCGAGCAGCAGTATCCGAACCTGCTGCGGGAGTGCGACCAGCTCGACGAGAAGACGCTCACCGAGGCCATCGGCGCCAACGAGGGCGACATCATGAGCACGTTCGTCGGGGCGGTGTGCCGCTGGCAGTCGATCACCAAGCGCGGCAACCTCGTCGACATCACCCGGTTCTGGTTCGAGGAGGGCAGCCTCGACAACGAGATCAGCGTCACCGAGCAGCTGGGCTACGCGATCGAGAACCGCGCGATCTCCGGCATCCGGTCCATCGTGGTCCGTCCGAACGATCCGAACGGCTCCTGCGGCGTGGTCAGCGACGCGCAGGGCGTGGTCGGCTGGTGGGTGAACCCGCAGTCGCCGGGTGAGGACGCCTGCGAGCCGGCCGTCAAGCTCATGGAGCTGACGTTGCAGACCACCAGCTAGCGCGGCACGTCGAACGACGTCAGGACCGCGCCGCCGGCGCCCAGCGTGTCCCACGGTCCGTCGACGTGCAGCGTGGCGATCGCCGACGTCGGGAACTTCGTGGCAACGCGCCGCAGGGCAGCGGCGTCGGAGACGCCCGGGGCGGCGGGAGCGTCGGAGACGCCCGGGGCGGCCAGCGCGAGCGTGAGCCCGCTCATGGCCGGCTCGTGGCCGATGACCAGCAGGGTGTGCACCTCGGCGCCGAAGGTGGCGTCGGCCTCCCGGATCTCGGCCAGCACCGTTTCCGGCGCCGCGTCGTAGAGCCGGGTCGCGATGTGCACCGGCGCGTCGATGCCGGTGCGCGCCAGCGTGTCCCGGGTGCGGCGCGCCGAGGAGCACAGCACGGCGTCGATGCCGCGGTGGCGCAGGAGATCGCCGGCCAGGCCGGCCTCCCGCTCGCCGCGCGCTGCCAGTGGCCGGTCGTGGTCGTCCACCCCCGGCGGATAGCCCGACTTGGCATGGCGCATCAGCAGCAGCGTCCGGCTCATGGGGCGACCGTACGGCGCCGGGACGGGCCCGCGTCCCAGCGGTTCCGCGGATTTGTCGGTGGCCGGTCGTACGCTCGCGGTGCTCGAACGGACGGCTGGACGAAGGGGGCTCGGGCGATGCGATTCCTGCACACCGCTGACTGGCAGCTCGGCATGACGCGGCACTACCTGGCGGGGGAGGCGCAGGCCCGCTACTCCGCGGCCCGCCGCGACGCCGTGGCGGGGTTGGGTGCGCTGGCGCGCCGGACCGGCGCCGAGTTCGTCGTGGTCGCCGGCGACGTGTTCGACGACAACCAGCTCGATCCGCGGGTGGTCAGCCAGTCGCTGGAAGCCATGCGCGGCATCGGGATCCCGGTGTACCTGCTGCCCGGCAACCACGATCCGCTCGACGCGTCGTCGGTGTACACCAGCGCGCTGTTCCGCGCCGAGAAGCCGGACAACGTCGTCGTGCTCGACCGGTCCGGGGTGGTCGAGGTGCGCCCCGGCGTGCAGCTCGTCGCCGCACCGTGGCGGTCCAAGCGCCCCACGCGCGATCTGGTGGCCGAGGCGCTCGACGGGCTCGACGACGACGGCACGGTCCGGGTGCTGGTCGCCCACGGCGGGATCGACCTGTTCGACCCCGATCCGTCGCGGCCCTCGGTGATCCGCACCGCCGTGCTCGACGACGCCATCGGCCGCGGCGCGCTGCACTATGTGGCGTTGGGCGACAAGCACTCTCGGATGCAGGTCGGCGGCAGCGGGCGCGTCTGGTACTCGGGCGCGCCGGAGGTCACCAACTTCGACGACGTCGAACCCGATCCCGGGCATGTGTTGGTCGTCGACATCGACGAGGCGACGGCCGAGCGACCGGCGACGGTACGGGCGGAGCGGGTGGGGCGCTGGCGGTTCGTCGCGCTGCGGCGCACCGTCGACGACGACCGCGACGTCGCCGATCTCGACCTCAACCTCGACCAGCTCGCCGACAAGGACCGCACCGCCGTTCGGCTCGGCCTCACGGGCACGCTGACGGTCACCCACCGCGCCGCGCTGGACGCCTGCCTCGACCGCTACGCGCGGCGGTTCGCGTCACTGGAGTTGTGGGACAACTGGACTCAGCTCACGGTGATGCCGGCCGACGGCGAGTTCGCCGATCTCGGGGTGGGCGGGTTCGCGGCCGACGCGGTCCACGAACTGGTCGCCGCGGCGGCGGCGCCCGGTACCGGTGAGGACGCGCAGGCGGCGCTGGGGCTGTTGCTGCGGCTGCTGGATCGGGGCGCGGCATGAAGCTGCACCGGTTGACCCTCACGAACTTCCGCGGCGTCGCGCACCGCGAGATCGATTTCCCCGACAGCGGTGTCGTGGTGCTCAGCGGCGCCAACGAGATCGGCAAGTCGTCCATGGTGGAGGCGCTGGATCTGCTGCTCGAATGCAAGGACCGGTCCGGCAAGAAGGACGTCAAGGACGTCAAGCCCACCCACGCCGACGTGGGCGCGGAGGTGTGCGCCGAGATCAGCACCGGTCCTTACCGGTTCGAGTACTTCAAGCGGTTCCACCGCAAGCCTGAGACCCGGCTGACGGTCCTGGCGCCGCGGCGTGCACAACTCACCGGCGACGAGGCGCACGAGCGGGTGCTCGCCATGCTCGCCGAGACCGTCGACACCGGGCTGTGGCGCGCTCAGCGGGTGCTGCAGGCGTCGTCGACGGCGCCGGTCGATCTGTCGGGCTGTGACGCGCTGGCCCGGGCGCTCGACGTCGCCGCGGGCGAGGCGGCCGAGCTGTCGGGTGCCGAACCGCTGCTGATCGACCGGATCGACGAGGAGTACGCGCGCTACTTCACGGCGAAGAGCGGTCGGCCGACGGGGATGTGGGCCGCGGCGAAGAAGCGGTTGCAGGCCGCCGAGGCCGAGGTGGCGCACTGGACCCGCGCGGTCGCCGAGGTCGATGCCGACCTCGCCCGCCACGACGAGCTGACCGCGACGGCCGCCCGGCTCGCCGGGGAGCGGCCGGCCATCACGCAGCGACTGCACCGCGCCCGCACGGCGGCCGAGGCGGTCGCCGCGGTGCGCGCCCGGCTGCAGCAGGCGGTGGCCGCGGCGGCGGGCGCCGCCGGGCGCGCGGCAGCCACCGCTGCGGCGTTGACCGAGCGCCGGCGACGGCAGGCCGAGGTCGACGAGCACGCGGCACGAGTTGCCGCGCACCGGGAAACCCTGGCGACCGCCGAGGGGGAAGCGGCCGCCGCGGCGCAGGCGGTGGCGGCGGCCGAGGCTGCCGAGGCCGCCGCGGATGAGGCGCTGGTCGCTGCCGACGAGCGCAAGGACCGGGCCCGCCGCGCCGTGGACGAGCTGAAGGACCGCGCCGACGAACAGCGGCTGGCGGGCCGCATCGCCACCATCGACGCGACGGCGGCCGAGCTCGCCGCCGCCGAGACCGAATTGTCTGCCGCCGCCGTCACCGACGATCTGCTGTCCGACATCGAGTCGGCGAGCTCGACGGTCGCGATGCTGACCGGGCGCGCCGAGCTGGTGTCGGCGCGCCTGGAGCTGACCGCCGCCGCGGACGTGACCCTGCGGTTCGGAGACATCGAGGTCGCTTTGCGGCGCGGGGAGACGTGGTCGACCACCGGCGCCACGCCGACGGTGGTCGAGGTCGCCGACGTGCTGACGGCGCGGCTGGTGCCGGGCGCGTCGGCCGCGGAGGTGCAGGCGCAGCTCGACCGGGCTCAGGCCGTGCTGACCGACGCGTTGGAGCAGGCCGGCGTCACCGACCTCGACGCCGCGCGTGCCGCGGCCGGGCAGCGACGGCGGCTCGTCGAGCGGCGCAACGAGCTGCGCGCGACGCTGCGCGGGCTGGAGCAGGACGAGGACGTCGCGGCGCTGCGCGCGCGGTGGGCGGAGCTGCGGGCTCGGCCCGCCGCCACCGACGTCACCGTGACCCTCGACGATGCCCGCACCGAGCTCATCGAGGCCACCGGCGACCGGCACGAGGTGGCCACGGTCCGCGAGGAACAGCGCCGCCACGGCGAGCAGGCGCGGGCCCGGGCGACGGCGGCCGCCACCCGGGTGGCGATGCTGCGTGAGGCGGTGGCGGCCGCCGAGGCCCAGCACGTCGCCGCGCAGCAGCGGCTCGCCGCCGAACGGGCCGCCGACCCCGACGAGGCGGTCGCCGCGGCGGCGGAGGCCGACGCGCAGGCGGTGCTCGCCGCCGAGGAGCTCGTGGCGGCGGCCGGGGCGGAGCTGGCCGGGTATGCGCCCGAGGCGGTCGATGCCGAGCTCGCCGAGGCGCAGTACGCGGCCGACGCGCTCGCCGAGCGCACCGCCGCCGTCGCCGCCGAGCTCCGCGACGTCGCGACGCGGCTCAGCGTCTACGGCGGCGAAGGGCGCAAGGGCCGGCTGGACGCAGCCCGCACCGAGCTGGCGCACGCCGCCGCCGAATGTGAGCGCATCGGCCGGCGGGCGCGGGCCGTCGAGCTGCTGCGCGAGGTGATGCTGCGCCACCGCGACACCGCCCGCCGGCGGTACGTCGAGCCGTTCCGCGGCGAGGTGCAGCGCCTGGGGCGGCTGGTGTTCGGGCCGGACTTCGAGGTGGCGGTCGACAGCAACCTGTGCATCACCAACCGCACGCTCGCCGGGCGCACGGTGCCCTACGAGTCGCTGTCGGGCGGCGCGAAGGAGCAGCTCAACATCGTGGCGCGGCTGGCCGGTGCGGCGCTGGTGGCGAAGGAGGACAGCGTGCCGGTGATCCTCGACGATGCGCTCGGGTTCACCGACACCGAGCGGCTGGCGAAGATGGGCGCCGTCTTCGACGCGGTCGGCGGCGACGGGCAGGTCATCGTGCTCACCTGCACGCCGGAGCGGTACCGCACGGTCGACGGCGCCCAACACATCGCGCTGACCCGCTGACGCCGTTTCGCGCGACGCCCATCGGGTAGCTCAACTGTTCCGGCAGCGTCGCCCAGCCAAGAGGAGTGCCGCGTGGCTTCCACAACCGACAGTCCCCCCACCACCGCCGATTACGTCGTGGTCGGCACCGGCTCGGCGGGCGCCGTCCTGGCGAACCGGCTCAGCGCCGACCCGCAGGTCTCGGTGGTGGCGCTCGAGGCGGGGCCACCAGACTCGAACCGGTTCGTCCACGTCCCGGCGGCGTTCTCCAAGCTGTTCCGCACCGAGCTGGACTGGGACTATGCGACCGAGCCCCAGCCCGCGCTGGGCGGTCGGCGGGTGTACTGGCCGCGCGGGAAGCTGCTCGGCGGGTCGTCGTCGATGAACGCGATGATGTGGGTTCGCGGTTTCGCGGCCGACTACGACGAATGGGCCGAGCTCGCCGGGCCGGAGTGGAGCTACCGGGAAGTGCTCGAGTACTTCCGCCGGATCGAGAACACCCGCGACGCCGCGACCGTCGTCGACCGCACCGCCAGCGGCAGCGACGGGCCGCTGCACATCTCCCGGCAGCGCAGCCCCCGCAGCGCCACCGCGGCCTACCTCACCGCGGTCCAGCAGTGCGGGCACCCGCTGGCCAAGCCGAATTCGGCGCAGCCGGAAGGGTTCACGGAAACGGTGGTGACGCAGCGGCGCGGCGCGCGGTGGAGCACCGCCGACGGCTACCTCAAGCCGGCCGCGCACCGCAAGAACCTCACCGTCACCACCGGCGCGCTCGCCACCCGGGTGCTCGTCGAGCGCGGTCGGGCGGTCGGCGTCGAATACCAGACGGCGTCCGGGCGGCAGGTGGTCCACGCCCGCCGCGAGGTCGTCCTGTGCGGCGGCGCCGTCAACAGCCCGCAGCTGCTCCTGCTGTCGGGCATCGGCGACCGCGACCAGCTGGCCGAGCACGGTATCGACGTGGTCCATCACGCGCCCGAGGTGGGCCGCAACCTCAAGGACCACCTCTGCACGCCGCTGGGCTTCGACGTCAAACACGACAGCCTCTTCACCGCCGAGAAGCCGCTCGAACTGCTCAACTACCTCATCCGGCGGCGCGGCATGCTGACGTCGAACGTCGGCGAGGCGTACGGGTTCGTCCGGTCGCGGCCGGACCTCGAACTCCCCGACCTCGAGCTGCTGTTCGCGCCCGCGCCGTTCTTCGACGAGGGCCTCGGCGACCGCTACGACACCCACGCGGTGGTGCTCGGTCCGATCCTGGTCCGCCCGCGCAGCACCGGCAGCGTCACGCTCGCCTCGGCCGACCCGACGGCCAAGCCCCGCATCGACCCGCGGTACCTCGCCGACGAGCGAGACCGCGAGGCGATGATGACCGGCCTGCGGATGAGCGCGGAGATCGCTCGGGCACCCGCGCTGCGCGACGTGCTCGGCAAGGTGGCCCGGCCGCTGCCGCAGGCCAGCGGCGCACAGCGGGAGCTGTACGTCGACGACATCGACGACGAGATCCTCGCCGAGGCACTGCGCACCACGTCGCAGACCCTGTACCACCCGACGGGCACCTGCCGCATGGGCCGCGACGAGCGCAGCGTCGTCGATCCGGAGCTGCGGGTGCGCGGCGTCGAAGGACTGCGGGTCGCCGACGCCTCGGTGATGCCGGAGATCATCCGCGGCCACACCCACGCACCGGCGGTCGTGATCGGCGAGAAGGCGTCGGACCTGATCCGCTCGGCGGTCAGGGCATGAAGCCGATGGCGGTGTAGTTCACGTCGGCGATGCCCGGTGCGCCGTAGTTGGCGAGCGCGGAACGCACGCCGACGTTGCCCGCGGCCTGGAATAGCGGCAGGCTGAACACCTCGTCCCACAGCAGCACGTCGACCTCGTTGGCGAGCCGCCGCGCCGTGCCGGGATCCTGCTCGGCAAGGGTCTGTTCGATCTTCGCGTCGATCTCCGGAGTCCCGATCTTGCCGAAGTTGCTCTGGCCGTTCGACGCGTAGATCTGCGTGAGCCCCGACAGCGGGAACGCGTCGCCACCCCAGCCGAAGGTGCCGATGTCGAAGTTGCCGACGGTGATCCAGTCGGTGAAGTAGCCCGCCGCCGGTTTGGCCTCGATCCGCAGGTCGACGCCGATGGCGCGGAGGTTGTCCTGCAGGATGCGCGCGATCCGGTCACCGGAGGACGTCGCGGTGACGACGTTGCGCACCACGAGCGGCTTGCCGTCCTTGCGGCGCACGGCGCCGTCCAGGCGCCATCCGAGCTGGTCGAGTTGGCGGCGGGCGGCGTCGGGGTCGAAAGCGACCACGGCGCTGTTGTTCTGGTAGCCCTCTTGACCGGCGACGTAGATGTGGTTGTTCAGCGGCGTCGGGTTGTCGGTGAGACCCCGCTGCAGCACGTCGGCGATGAGCTGCCGGTCGATTCCCTTGGCGATCGCCTGCCGCAGCGCCCGGTCGGACAGGATCGCGCCGGGCGCGCCGTTGAACGTCAGGGTCGACCACGCCGCCGAGGGCGCCCGCCGCACCGTCAGTCCCGCGGTCTGCCGCACCTTCGTCAACTCGTCGACGTTCGCGATGCCGGTCGCGTCGATCTCGTTGTTCTGCAGCGCACCGATCCGCGCGGCGTCGTCGAGCACCAAGAAAGTGATGGTGTCGAGCCGGGGTGTGGCGCCCCACCATCTGGGGTTGCGGGACAGCGTGATCCGCTGGGCGCTGCGGTCGATGCCGGTGACGACGAACGGGCCGGCGGACGGGCCGGGCTTGTCGCGCTGCCCGGTGTTGAACACCTCGGGGTTCGCCGTCATGCTGCGCGGCTGCAAGGTGGCGTTGCCGGCGAACATGCCGCGCCATTCCGCGTAGGGCTTGGCGAAGGTGATCACGGCCTGCCGGTCGTCGACACCGCGAGTGACCTTGTCGACGCGGTCGTAGCCGTTGGGTGCCGCGATCTGGTAGGCCGGGTCTTTGCCGCTGTTGGCGCGCACCTGCGAGGCGATGTCCTCCCAGGTGATCGGCGTGCCGTCGGACCACACGGCCTTGGGGTTGATCGTGTAGGTGATCTGCTGGGGATCGCTGCCGGTCTGCTCGACGCTGGTGAAGTAGTCGGTGTTGACGGTCGCCGAGCCGTCGGCCGCGATGATGAACGCCCGCGGCAGCGTCGCCTTGTTCACCGCGTGGAGGTCGACGGTGTTGCCGTCGAGGTGCATGCCGTTCCAGTTGGGCGGCAGCTCCGACAGCGCCAGCCGCAGGTTGCCGCCCTCGCGCAGCGTGGTGGGGTCTTGCGGGTTGACGTCGTTGGTCGCGCCGAGTTCGGCACTGCCGCCGACGCTCGCGCCGTTGTTGCCCGCGCTGCAGCCGGTCAGCAGCAGCACCGCGGTCAGCAGGGTCACCAGGGCCGTCCGCAGCGCAGTCACGGAAGCGATGCTAGCGAGGCCGCATCCGCGGAACCGCCGCCACGAGCGCGCGGGTGTAGTCGTGCTGCGGGTTGGCGAGCACCTCGTCGGCGTCGCCCTGCTCGACGAGCTTGCCGCGCCGCATCACCGCGACCCGGTGTGCGAGGTGTTTCACCACCGAGAGGTCATGGGAGACGAAGAGATACGACAGGCCGAACGCGTCCTGCAGGTCGAGCAGCAGGTTGACGATGCCGGCCTGGATCGACACGTCCAGCGCGGACACCGGCTCGTCGAGCGCGAGGATCCGCGGCCGCGTCGCCAGTGCCCGCGCGATCGCGATGCGCTGCTGCTGTCCGCCGGAGAACTCGCCGGGATAGCGGGCGGCGTCGCCGCGGGGCAGCCCGACGGTGTCGAGCAGTTCGCCGACCCGGGTCCGGATCGCGGCAGGCTCATGTCCGCCTGCCCGCAGCGGTTCGGCGACCAGGTCGAACACCGGCAGGCGTGGGTCGAGCGAGGCGTCGGGGTCTTGGAACACCACCTGCAGCTCCCTGCGCAGCGCCCGCCGCCGCGTCCGGTCCAGGGTGGCCACGTCCTCGCCGAGCACCTCGATGCTGCCGGCGTGCGGCGCCGTCAACCCCAGGATCTCGTGGACCGTCGTGGTCTTGCCCGAACCGGATTCACCGACGAGCGCCAGCGTCTGGCCCCGCGGTAGTTCGAACGTCACGCCGTCGACGGCCCGGACCTCCCCGACCTGTCGGCGCAGCAGCGCTCCGGTGGCGAGCCGGTAGGTGCGCACCAGGTCGCGGACCGCCAGCACCGGCGGGCCGGGCTCCCGCTCCGCCCGCCCCGACGGCTGGGTGGCAACGCCGTAGATGTCGGCGGCGCTGCGGCCCGCGACCGCGTCGGTGTGGATGCAGGCCGCCGCGTGGCCCACGCCCACGGCGACGAGCGGCGGTTCGGCGCGGTGGCAGTCGTCGGTCACCAGCGGGCAGCGCGGCGCGAACGAACATCCCGGTGCGGCCGTGCCCGTCCCGGGCGGAATCGGCACGAGCCGGGCGCCCTGCGGGGCGTCGAGGCGCGGCACCGAGCCGAGTAGGCCGACGGTGTAGGGCATTCGCGGCGCGTCGAGAAGTGTCGCGACCGCGGCGGTTTCGACCGTCCGCCCGGCGTACATCACGACGGCGCGGTCGGCGAACTCCGCCACCACGCCGAGGTCGTGGGTGATGAGGACGACCGCGGCGCCGGTCACGTCGCGGGCGGTGCGCAACACGTCGAGGATCTGCGCCTGCACGGTGACGTCGAGTGCGGTGGTGGGCTCGTCGCAGATCAGCAGCTCGGGGTCGTTGGCGATCGCGATGGCGATGACCACCCGCTGCCGCTCGCCGCCGGACAGTTCGTGCGGGAAGGCGCTCGCGCGGCGCGCCGGCTGCCCGATGCCCACCAGCTCCAGCAGCTCGACGGCGCGCCGCCGCGCGTCGCGCTTCCCGACGTCGCGCCGGTGCACCCGGACCGCCTCGGCGATCTGGTCGCCGACGGAGTACACCGGCGTCAGCGCCGACATCGGGTCCTGGAACACCGTGCCGATCCGCCGGCCGCGGATCCGCGACAGCTCGCGATCGGAGCGGCCGAGCAGCTCGTCGCCGCCAAGCCGCGCCGAACCGGTCACGCGGGCGTAGGTGGGCAGCAGCCCGATCACCGCCATGGCGGCGGCCGACTTCCCGCTGCCGGATTCGCCGACGATCGCGAGCACGTCGCCGGCGTCGACGCGGTAGCTCAGGCCGCGGACCGCCGCGACGTCGCCGCCGTCGGTCGGGAACGTCACCGACAGGTCGCTCACCTGCAGCACCGGGGTCATGGCCGGCCTCGGCGCAGGGCCGCGCTGCCCGGATCGAGAGCGTCGCGCAGCGCGTCACCGACGACGTTGGCGCACACCAGGATCAGCACCAGGGTGCCGGCGGGAAACAGGAACACCCACGGAAACGTGGTCGCCGAGCCGGTGCCCGCCGCGATCAGCGTGCCCAGCGAGACGTCCGGCGGCTGCACGCCGAATCCCAGGTAGCTCAGGCCGGTTTCGGCGAGGATCGCGACCGCGACGTTGAGCGCGGTGTCCACGATGAGGATGGACGCCACGTTGGGCAGGATGTGGCGGACGATGATCTGCCGGTCGGGCACGCCCATGTAGCGTGCGGCGCGGACGAATTCGCGTTGCCGCAGGCTGAGCGTCAGGCCGCGGACCATGCGG
Source organism: Mycobacterium sp. MYCO198283 (assembly GCF_021213805.1). GTDB lineage: Bacteria > Actinomycetota > Actinomycetes > Mycobacteriales > Mycobacteriaceae > Mycobacterium. Next base: position 41,465 of record NZ_JAJQJI010000001.1, on the reverse strand, counting down.
GCGCTGATCATCCAGCTGAACGCCGCCAGCAGCGCGACCATCGCGACGATGTTGCCGGAATGGCCGATGCGGGGCGTGACGACCATGACGAGGATGAAGCTCGGGATCACCAGCAGCAGGTCGACCAGCCACATCAGGGCGTTGTCGCGCCAGCCACCGAAGTAGCCGGCGACGGCGCCGGCGGTCGCGGCCAGCAACGTGGAGACGACGGCGACGCACAGGCCGATCACCAGCGATTTCTGCATGCCCCGCAGCGTCTGCGCCAGCACGTCCTGGCCCAGCGCGTTGGTGCCGAACCAGTGCTGCGGGCTGGGCGGTTCTTGCAGCGCGTAGTAGTCGAGATAGCTGAAGTCGTAGGGCAGCAGCGGCGGCAGGGCGTAGCAGCCGACGAACAGCGCCGCCAGCAGCGCCAGCGCCACGACGCCCGGGCGGTTGCGCAGGAATCGCCGCACCACCAGCCGGCGGCGGCCCACGAAGGCGGGCGCGGTCATGAGCTGCGCACCCGCGGGTCGAGGATGGCGTAGAGCACGTCGCTAAGCAGCCCGCCCAGCAGCACGGTGGCGCCGGCGAACACGGTGACGGCGGCGACGATGTTGGTGTCCTGCGTCGCGATGCCCTGCACGGCCCACTCGCCCATGCCGTGCCAGCCGAAGATCTTCTCCACGAACACCGCACCGGTGACGAGGCTGGCGACGCCGTAGGCGAACAGCGTCGCCATCGGGATGAGCGCGGTGCGCAGGCCGTGGCGCAGCAGCGCCTGGCGCCGGGTGAGTCCTTTCGCGCGGGCGGTCCGGACGAAGTCCTGGCCGAGCACGTCGAGCATGGCGTTGCGTTGGTAGCGGCTGTAGACCGCCGTCGACGTCAGCGCGAGGGTCAGGGTGGGCAGGATCAGATGCTGCAGCCGATCCACCACCGCGCCCCACGCCCCGCCGGTGACGTCCGACGACGTCTCGCCGATGTACTCCAGCGCCTGCACGCCCGTCGTCGTGTTGATCTGCAGCGCAACGAGAATGAGCAGCGGTCCGATCACGAAGGTCGGCATGCTGAGGGTCAGCAGCGAGAAGCCGGTGACGACGCGGTCCGACAGCCGGTACTGCCGGATGGCGCCCCAGGCGCCGAGCAGCACGCCGACCGCAGCACCTGCCACCGAACCGATGACCACCAGCCGCAAGCTGGCCCCCACCCGCCGCCACAGTTCGTCGGCCACCGGCGCTCCGGTCACCGTGGTGCCGAAGTCGCCGCGCACCGCTCCGGCGAGCCAGCGTCCGTAGCGCACCACGGGATTGAGGTCGAGGCCCAGTTCGGCGGCTTTGGCGTCGATCACCTGCGGCGGCGGCGGCGGATTGCGCTGCAGCAAACTCTCCAAGGGGTGGAACGCCCAGGACGTCAGCAGGAACGTCAGAAACGACGCGATAGCCAGCAGCAGCAGGTAGTTGAGGAACCGGCGCAGCAGGAAACGGGTCACGTGGACTCGCACCGGCGCCGGCTCATCGGCCCAGCGTAGGAGAACGGGCCGGCGACCGGCGTTCGACTCCGCCGTCCGCGCCGGAACGAGGTGGCGGGCTAACCGCCCGAGCCGTAGGGCCGGGTGATGATCTCGAGGTTGTGACCCGACGGGTCGCGGAAGTAGACGCCGCGGCCGCCGTCGTTGCGGTTGATCTCGCCGGGCCGGGCGCCGCGCGGATCTGCCCAGTGTTCGAGCCCGCGCTCCCGGACGCGGCCGTAGATCGCGTCGAAGTCGTCCTCGGAGACCAGGAACGCGTAGTGCTGCGGTGCGATGTCGCCAGGGCTGTCGGCGAAGTCGAGGCTGGCGTCGTGCTCCAGGGCGACGACCTGGAAGGGACCCATCGCCCTGGGCTCCGGCAGGCCGAACAAGTCGGCGAAGAACTCCGCCGATGCCTGCTTGTCGTGCGACGCGACGATCGTGTGGTTGAAGGTGATGGGCATATCCCCAGTGTGCTCGGCCGCCTACCCTGGCGCCATGGTCTTCGATCCTCGCGACCTCGCGACGCCGGTGGTCGCGGCGCCGATGGCGGGCGGGCCGTCGACGCCGCAGCTGGCGGCCGCCGTCAGCGGCGCGGGCGGCCTCGGCTTCCTGCCCGGCGGCTACCTGAAGGCGGAGGTACTCGCCGATCGGGTGAGCGCCGCACGGCAACTCACGTCCGGTCCGCTCGGGGTGAACCTGTTCGTGCCGCAGCCCAGCGCCGCGACGCCCGACGCGCTGCAACGCTACGTCGGCGCCTTGACCGCCGACGCCGCGCGCTACGACGTGGCCTTGGGCGAACCGCGCTACGACGACGACGATTGGTCCGCCAAGCTCGAGCTGCTCGTCGAGGTGCGGCCGGAAGTGGTGTCGTTCACCTTCGGGCTGCCGTCGGCGCAGGTCGTCGCCCGGCTGCGCGGCGCCGGCATCGCCAGCTGGGGCACCATCACCACCGTCGCCGAAGCCGACGAGGCCGCGGGCCGCGGCGTCGACGCCGTCGTTGCGCAGGGACCCGACGCCGGCGGGCACCGCGGCACCCTCGACCCGACCGCCGAGCCCGCCACCGAACCGCTGTCGGAACTGCTGGCGGGGCTTCGGAACTTCGGTGCGCCGGTGATCGCCGCCGGCGGGCTCACGACGGCCGACGCCGTGGCGCGCGCCCGGGCCGACGGCGCCGTCGCCGTGCAGTGCGGCACCGCGTTCCTGCTCGCCGACGAGGCCGGCACCAACCCGGTGCACCGCGCGGCGCTGCGCGATCCCCAATTCACCGAAACCGCGGTGACGAAGGCGTTCTCGGGCCGCTACGCCCGCGGGCTGCGCAACCGGTTCATCGACGAGCACGAGCCGCAGGCGCCGTTCGGCTATCCGGAGCTGCACTACCTCACCGGCCCGCTGCGCGCCGCGGCGGTGAAGGCGGGCGACCCGCACGCGGTAAGCCTGTGGGCCGGCACCGGCTTCCGCCGCGCCCGTGGTGCGCCGGCCGCCGAGATCGTGCGGTCGCTCACCTAGCATTGGCGCCGGGGCGAGCGGAGCGAGGGGAGAAAAACGGCGTGCACATCGGGATGACGATGCCGGTGATGGAGCCGGATCTCGACGCCGACCTCCTCCACGTGTGGGCGACCACCATCGACGACGGCCCGTTCTCGTCGCTGTGCTGGGGTGAGCGGATCGCGTTCGACAATCCGGACTCGCTGACGTTGCTCGGCGCGCTGTCGGCCTGGACACGCCGGGTGCGGCTGGTGACGACGGTGATCGTGCCGCAGCTGCACGATCCGGTGCTGCTGGCCAAAGCGCTGGCCACCGGCGACCTGCTGAGCCGCGGCCGGCTGACCGTCGGGCTGGGCGTCGGCGGCCGTCACGAGGACTACACCGCCGTGGGCGCCGATCCCGCGACGCAGACCATCCGCGGCATGGCGGAGCGGGTCGCGGTGATGCGGCGGGTGTGGGCTCAGGAGAAGGTCACCGACTCGACGCTGCCGGTCGGCCCGCCGCCGGTGCAGGACGGAGGTCCGCCGCTGCTGGTCGGCACCATCGGTCCGAAAACCGTTCGCAGCGCGGCACAGTGGGCGACGGGGTTGGCGGGTACGACGCTCGACCTGGACGTCGGCGGCGTCAACGCGCTCTTCGACGTCGCCCGAGCCGCCTGGGCCGAGGCCGGCAAGGGTGCACCGCACCTCGCGACCTCGTTCTGGTTCGCGCTCGGCGGTGAGGACGCGCGTGCCCAGGTGCACCGGCACCTGCGGCGCTACATGAACTGGATTCCCGCCGAGCTCGTCGACGCCATGGCCCCGACGACCGGCTGGGCCGGCAGCGAGGCCGAACTCGTCGAGGTGCTGCGCCGCTTCGCCGACATCGGCGCCGACGAGGTGCACCTGATCCCCACCAGCTCCGATCCCGAGCAGTTGCGACGTGCGGCCGACGTCGCCGCAGCGCTCGACTGAGGCTTCCGCGCGACCGTTGACAGTCCCGATGTTGGCTGTTTGAATCTCCGGCAATGCCGCAATCCTGACCAATAAGACCAACATAATGAGGAAGCATGACCGCAACCGCCGTGCCCGGTGCCGGGCAGTACGAGCTGAGCCAGCTGCGCTCGCTGGAGGCCGAGGCGATCCACATCATCCGCGAGGTCGCCGCCGAGTTCGAGCGACCGGTGCTGCTGTTCTCCGGCGGCAAGGACTCGATCGTCATGCTGCATCTGGCGCTCAAGGCGTTCGCGCCGGCGCGGCTGCCGTTTCCGGTGATGCACGTCGACACCGGGCACAACTTCGACGAGGTGATCGAGACCCGCGACCGGCTGGTCGCCGAGAACGGGGTGCGGCTCGTCGTCGCGTCCGTGCAGGACGACATCGACGCCGGCCGGGTCGTCGACAACGGGCCGTCGCGCAACCCGCTGCAGACCGTGACGCTGCTGCGCGCCATCCGCGAGAACCGCTTCGACGCCGCGTTCGGCGGTGCGCGCCGCGACGAGGAGAAGGCCCGCGCCAAGGAGCGGGTGTTCAGCTTCCGCGACGAGTTCGGCCAGTGGGATCCGAAGGCGCAGCGGCCCGAGCTGTGGAACCTCTACAACGGCCGGCACCGCAAGGGCGAGCACATCCGGGTCTTCCCGTTGAGCAATTGGACCGAGTACGACATCTGGGCCTACATCGGCGCCGAGCGCATCACGCTGCCCGCGATCTACTACGCCCACACCCGGCCGGTGTTCGCCCGCGACGGGATGCTCTTGGCCGTCCACCGGTTCATGCAGCCGCGCGAGGACGAAGAGGTGGTGCAGAAGAGCGTGCGGTTCCGCACCGTCGGGGACGTGACCTGTACCGGCTGCGTCGAATCGACCGCCGCCACCGTCGAGGACATCATCGCCGAGACCGCCGTGTCGCGGCTGACCGAGCGGGGTGCGACCCGCGCCGATGACCGGATCTCCGAAGCCGGGATGGAAGACCGCAAGCGTGAGGGGTACTTCTGATGTGGGGCGAGCGAAGCGACGGGGTATCTGCTGGGACGACGCTGCTTCGCATCGCGACCGCCGGCTCGGTCGACGACGGCAAGTCGACGCTGATCGGCCGGCTGCTCTATGACAGCAAAGCCGTCATGGAAGACCAGCTCGCCGCCGTCGAGCGCACCTCCAAGGAACGCGGCAACGACTACACCGACCTCGCGCTGGTCACCGACGGGCTGCGCTCCGAGCGGGAGCAGGGCATCACGATCGACGTCGCCTACCGCTACTTCGCCACGGCCAAGCGGAAATTCATCATCGCCGACACCCCCGGCCACATCCAGTACACCCGGAACATGGTCACCGGCACGTCGACCGCGGAACTGGTGATCGTGCTCGTCGACGCCCGGCACGGCCTGCTCGAACAGTCGCGCCGGCACGCCTTTCTGGCGTCGCTGCTCGGCGTTCAGCATGTGGTGCTGGCGATCAACAAGATGGACCTGATCGATTGGAGCCAGGAGAAGTTCGAGCAGATCCGCGACGAATTCCACGCGTTCGCGGCCCGGCTCGACATCGGCGACGTCACCACCATCCCGATGTCCGCGCTGCTCGGCGACAACGTCGTCACCAAGTCGGAGAACACGCCCTGGTACGACGGTCCGGCGCTGCTGAGCCACCTGGAGGAGGTGTACATCGCGGGCGACCGCAACCTCGTCGACGTCCGTTTCCCGGTGCAGTACGTCATCCGGCCGCAGACCCGCGAGCACGCCGACCACCGCAGCTACGCCGGCACCGTCGCGGGCGGTGTGATGCGGGTGGGCGACGAGGTGGTGGTGCTGCCCAGCGGGCGCACGTCGACCATCACCGCGATCGATTCGCCGACCGGCCCGGTGACCGAGGCGTTTCCGCCGATGGCGGTGTCGGTCAGCTTGGCCGACGACATCGACATCTCCCGCGGCGACATGCTGGCGCGCCCGAACAACCGCCCGCAGGTGACCAGCGAGTTCGACGCCACGGTGTGTTGGATGGGTGACGATTCCGCGCTCGAACCCGGACGCGATTACCTGATCAAGCAGACCACGAGGACGACGCGCGCCCGGGTGGTCTCGTTGGACTACCGGCTCGACGTCAACACACTGCACCGCGACAAGGGCGCCACCGCCCTGAAGCTCAACGAACTCGGCCGGGTCACGCTGCGCACGCAGCAGCCGCTGCTGCTCGACGAGTACAGCCGCAACTCCGCCACCGGGTCGTTCATCCTGATCGATCCGGACACCTTCGGCACCGTGGCCGCCGGGATGGTGCGGGCCACCACCCCGGTTGCCGAACGCAAGGCAACGCCGAACACGGTCCGCCACCAGTCGTTGGTGAGCGCCGCGGACCGGCTGTCGAAGGGCCGCACGGTGTGGTTCACCGGGTTGTCGGGTTCGGGCAAGTCGTCGGTGGCGATGCGGGTGGAGCAGAAGCTGCTCGAACGCGGGTGTCCCGCTTACGTTCTCGACGGCGACAACCTGCGCCACGGGTTGAACGCCGACCTCGGGTTCTCCATGGCGGACCGTGCGGAGAACCTGCGCCGGCTCGCCCACATCGCGACGTTGATGGCCGACTCCGGGCTGACGGTGTTGGTGCCGGCGATCAGCCCGCTCAACGAGCACCGGGAGCTCGCCCGCGCCGTGCACGCCGCCCAGGGCTTCGACTTCGTCGAGGTGTTCATGGACACCCCGCTGTCGGACTGCGAGGCGCGTGACCCGAAGGGGTTGTACGCCAAGGCACGAGCTGGCGAGATCACCCACTTCACCGGGATCGACAGCCCGTACCAGCGGCCCAAGGACCCCGACCTGCGGCTCACGCCGGACGTGACGCTCGACGAGATGGCCGACCGCGTGATCGAGCTGCTGGACGGCCGGGCATGAGCAACGACCACGAACTGGCCGCCCGGCTGGCGACCGCGGCCGGGGAACTGCTGCTGCGGGTCCGCGCGGAGTTCGCCGACGCGCCGGCCGCCGAGCGAAAAGCGGCCGGCGACAGGCGGTCCCATGAGTTCTTGATGGCGGCGCTGGCCGACGCCCGGCCCGGCGACGCCGTGCTGTCCGAGGAGGGTGCCGACGATCCGGTGCGGCTGTCGGCGGACCGGGTGTGGATCGTCGACCCGCTCGACGGCACCCGCGAGTTCTCCGAGGCCGGGCGCGACGATTGGGCGGTGCACGTGGCGCTGTGGGTGCGGGGCGAGGATCACGCCGGCGACATCGTCGCCGGTGCGGTCGCGCTGCCCGCGCAGGGCGTCACGCTGGCCACCCCGGAGGTGGCGGCGCCGCCGTCGCCGCCGGCCGTCCCGCGGATCGTCGTCTCGCGGACGAGGCCGCCGCAGCTCGCGCTCGACGTGCGTGACGCGCTGGGCGGCACGCTGGTCGAAATGGGTTCGGCCGGGGCCAAGGTTGCGTCGGTGGTGCAGGGTCGGTCGGATGTGTACGTGCACGCGGGCGGGCAGTACGAGTGGGACAACGCCGCGCCGTTCGCGGTGGCCCGGGCCGCGGGCCTGCACGCATCGCGCATCGACGGGGCGCCGCTGCGCTACAACCAGCCCGATCCGACCCTGCCCGACCTGGTGATCTGCCGGCCCGAGCTGGCCGCGGCGGTGCTGGCGGTCACCAGCTGATGCGCATGTCGGCCAAGGCGGAGTACGCCGTGCGGGCAATGATCCAGCTCGCCACCGTGGGCGCCGGCGTGAAGGTGAAGACCGACGAGCTGGCCCGGGCGCAGGACATCCCGCCGCAGTTCCTGGTCGACATCCTGTCCGACCTGCGCGCCGACCACCTGGTGCGCAGTCACCGCGGCCGCGACGGCGGCTACGAGTTGGCCCGCCCCGCCGACCGCATCAGCATCGCCGACGTGTTGCGCTGCATCGACGGGCCGCTGGCCAGCGTCCGCGACATCGGGCTCGGCGACCTGCGCTACGCGGGGCCGACCGCCGCGCTCACCGACGTGTGGCGGGCGCTGCGGGCGAGCATGCGCTCGGTGCTGGAGGAGACCACGCTGGCCGACGTCGCGGGTGGCGCGCTGCCGCCGCACGTGGCCGGGCTCGCCGACGCGTACCGGGCGCAGGAGCGCCAACGCCGGCCCGGCACGGCCGGTTAGCGCGAGCCGGTCACCGTCACGTCGCCGTTCTCGGTGTGGGCGTCGACCGTCGTCGCGGCGCGTGCCGGATCCGACGTCTCCGGAACCGTCACCTCGGTGTCGCCGTTGCGGGCCTGCGTCCGCACCAGGAAGGGCCCCGGTCCGCTCAGTTGCAGCGCGACGTCGCCGTTGCGGCTGCCGGCGTCGACCGTGTCGGGGCCGTCGGCCGCGAAGCGGGCTTCGACGTCGCCGTTGCCGGCGGTGGCGGTGAACGACTGCTGCACCGCGTAGTCGGCGCGGGTGCGCACCGACCCGTTGCGTACGGCCACGTCGACCCTGGTGGCGCTGCCGCGCAGCACCACGGCGCCGTTGTCGAGGCGGGCGGTCAGCGCGTCGAGGGCTCCGTCGACCCGCAGCATGCCGTTGCGCTGCGTGGTGTCGACGGCCAGCCGGCGGGCGGTGGCGGGCGGCAGTGTCACGTCGAGTTCGGCCGGTCCCCAGCCGGGCCAGCCGCCGCCGAACCCGTCGCCGCGGTCGTCGCCGGCGGCCTGCAGTCGCACCCGATCGCCTTCGGTGGTGACCTGCAGCCGGCGGTCGGCGCCGCGGAACGACAGCGCGGTGAGCTCGACACGCGGTTCGCGGGCCTTCTCGTCGGTGTGGATCTGGATGCGCACACCGGTGTCGCCACCGTCGATGACGAGCGAACGCATGGCGGCGGGCAGGGGCTGGCTGTCGGTGAGCACGCGCGCGGTGCCGATGCCCACTGCGCCGACGGCCAGCGTGCCGACGGTCGCGAGCAGGGTCAGCGACGCGACGACGACGAGAGCGACCCGGACGGCGACGCGGGTGCCGGGGGACACGGACGGTGGTGGCGTGGCAGCGGTCATGCGAAGTCCTCGTCTCGGGGGTGGGTGTTCTCGAGGTAGCGGAGCACCGCGAGGACGCGGCGGTTCCCGCTGTCGTCGGGTGCCAGGCCGAGCTTGGTGAAGATGGCGGCGATGTGCTTTTCCGCCGAGCCGGTGGAGATGTGCAGCGTCGCGGCGATCGCGGAGTTGGTGCGGCCTTCGGCCATCAGCTGCAGCACGTCGCGTTCGCGCGGTGTCAGCGCGTCGAGGACGGCTCGGCGGTGGCTGCGCACCAGGATCTGCGACACCACTTCCGGATCGAGCACCGTGCCGCCGGAGCCGACGACGGCGACCGCGTCGAGGAACGCCGGGACGTCGGCCACCCGGTCCTTCAGCAGGTAGCCGAAGCCGCGGGTGTCCGAGGCGATCAGCTCGGCGGCGTAGCGCTCCTCGACGTAGTGGGACAGCACGAGCACCGGTGATTCGGGGTTCTGCGTGCGCAGCAGTGCGGCGGCCCGGATGCCCTCGTCGGTGAACGTCGGCGGCATCCGGACGTCGACGATCGCGAGGTCCGGCCGCGTCTCGTTGACGATGCGCAGCAGATCGGTGGCGTCGGGCACGCCGGCGACGACCTCGTGGCCGGCGTCGTCGAGGATGCGCTCGATGCCCGCGCGCAGGAGCGCCGAGTCCTCCGCGATCACGATCCGCATGGGAGCTCCGCGGTGACGATCGTCGGCCCGGTCGGCGGGCTCGACACCGAAAAGGTGCCGCGGGCGGCGCGCACGCGTTGCGCCAGCCCGCGCAGACCGGTCGCGTCCGCACCGTCGGCGGCGATGACGGCGCCGCCGCGGCCGTCGTCGAACACCGACACGTGCAGCCGGTCGGTGGTCTGGTCGTGCCGGACGGTGACCACCGCGGTCGACGCGCCGGCATGGCGCGCGACGTTGGTCAGCGCCTCGGCGACGACGAAGTAGGCGCACGCCTCGACCTCCTCGGGCAGCCGACGCGGCAGTTCCAGGTGCAGCGTCGTCGGCACGCCGGAGTTCTGCGCGCGCTGCACCACGGCCGACAGCGCCGCGTCGAGCCCGCGGTCGGCGAGGATGGTCGGCGCGATGCCGCGGACGACGTTGCGCAGCTCGGCGAGCGCGGCCTTCGCGTCGTCGTGCGCCTCGCCGATCAGCGCCTTGGCGGCGGCCGGATCGTCGTCGAACTTCGTGCGGGCCAGGCCGATCGTCATGGCCAGCGACACCAGCCGCGGCTGGACGCCGTCGTGGAGGTCGCGCTCGATGCGGCTGCGTTCCTGCTGTGCGGACGTGACGGCGCCGGCGCGGGCGTCGGCGAGCGCGGTGACCTCCGATTCCAGCGCGGCGGTGCGCGACGGCGACAGCAGCCAGCGGTCGATCACGGCGTCGAGCGCCGGGGCGATGACCAGGATGGCGATCGCGGCGGCCAGCGCGACGACGGCCAACAGCACGGCGAGCGGGGTCGGCAGGAAGCGCAGCCCCGCGGCCTGGTCGCTGCGGCTGACGGCGATCGCGGCGGGCGGCGCGAGGAACGCGAACGCGAGCAGCGCGACGGCGACGGCGACGGCGGCCGTGTCGTAGAGCGCGCGCAGCAGGTGGTGGGCGCACGCCTTCCAGAACCGCGCGCTGCTGTAGTCCAGCAGCAATTGGTGCGCCCAGCCCTTGAACCCGTCGAAGGGGGTGCGCTTGCGGACGGGCACGGCGATGCCCATGCCGAAGACCGCTTCGCTGCGCACCCGTTCGGCGTGTTCGACCCCGCGCATCAGGTAGGCGAACACCACGGCGGCCACCAGGAAACCGACCAGCGACAGGATCGACGAGAGCCCGGCGACGAGGATCGTGATCGGGATCCACAGCCAGAGCACGCCGATCACGGCGCCGCACACCAGCGACGCGGTGGGCAGCACGCCGAGGTGACCGCCGAACCGGCGGCGCGGTGGGGTGACGGGCGGGGGCGGTGCCGTATCGGGCAGGACTGCGACCATGGCACCAACCGTAGGAACGCGGCCGCCGTGGCGGTACGGCGTTTTCCGGAGTTTCCGGCGGGGGTTAACCCCCGTGTTGCGCCGCGAACAGCGCCCGCACCGTGTCGACGGTGTCGGCGTCGGCGGCGGTCTTGTCGTCGCGGTAGCGCAGCACCCGCGCGAACCGCAGCGCCATGCCGCCCGGATAGCGGGTGGACGCCTGGATGCCGTCGAACGCGATCTCGACGACCTGTTCGGGCCGGACCGCAACGACGTAGCCGTCGGTGGGGCCGTCGGCGAGCTCGGTGAAGCGGCGGGTCTGCCACTCGAGCATCTCGTCGGTCATGCCCTTGAATGTCTTACCGAGCATCACGAACCCGCCGTCGGGATGGCGGGCGCCGAGGTGGATGTTCGACAGCTTGCCCTGGCGGCGGCCCGATCCCCATTCGACGGCCAGCACCACCAGGTCGAGCGTGTGGGCGGTCTTCACCTTGAGCCAGGCGGCGCCGCGTCGTCCCGCCTCGTACGGCGCGCCGACCGCCTTGGCCATGACGCCCTCGTGTCCGGCGTCGAGGGTGCGCTGCAGAAACGCCTGCGCCGCAACGGGATCGGTGGTGCGCAGCCGGTCGACCCGCGCGGCGGGCGGCACGATGCGGTCGAGGATCGCGTGCCGGTCGGCGGTGGGCGCGTCGAGCAACTGGTCGCCGTCGACGGCCAGCACGTCGAACACGAACGCCGACATCGGCAGCTGGTCGGGTGTCACCGTCCGCCGCCCGAAACGCGATGCGGTCACCTGGAACGGCTGGGGGCGGCCGTCGGCGCGCAGCGCGATGGCCTCGCCGTCGGCGACGAGCGACCGCACCGGCAGCGCGCGGATCGCGTCGACCACCTCGGGCAGCCGCGCCGTCACGTCGTCGAGGCTGCGGGTGTAGAGCGCGACGTCGGCGCCGTCGCGGTGGATCTGCAGGCGGGCGCCGTCGAGTTTCGCCTCGAAAATAGCCTCGCCGCCCAGCGCGTCGAGCGCATCGGTTACCGACGACGCGGACTGCGCGAGCATCGGGCCGACCGGACGCATCACCTGCAGCCGGAACTCCGCGAGCGCGGCCGCGCCGCCGGTCAAGGTCGCGGCGGCCACGGCGGGCAGATCGCCGCGCAGCATCGCCGCCCGACGCACCCCGTCGGCCGGCAGCTGCGCCGCCGCCGCGATCGCCTCGGTCATCACGCCGAGGAGCGCGCCCTGCCGCAGTTCACCGCCCAGCAGGCGACGCAGGAACAGCTGCTCGTCGGCGGTGGCGGCGCCGAACAGCTCGCCGAGCAGGCCGGCCCGCCGCTCCTTGGACCCCTTGCCGCTGGTGGCTTTGATCTCGTCGAACGTCCGGTGCACCGCTGCGACGGCGAGCGACGGCTGCGCCGCCGGTTCCGGCAGGGTGCGCAGTGACGCCCACCCGACGCCGATCTGTCGTTGCGGTAGGTCGCCCGCCAGCCAGGACACCACGACGGCGACGTCGTCGGGGTCGACCCGCCGCAACAGCTCGGCCAGCAGCCGCGTCTTCGTCAGCCGCGACCGGGTGGCGGCCACCTCCCGGGAGGCGGTCGCGACGTCGGCGAGCGCGGTCACGGCTTCGATCGAACCACGGGTCACCGACACGTCGGTTGCGCCGGGCGTCGTCACCTCGAGATCGGGAATAGCGAAGCGGCCGGCGGTGTTCGCGCTTGACATGAGCAACGACGTGGAACTGAGCCCCACCGACTGGGTTCGCGAGCAGACCGAGCGCATCCTGGCCCAGGGCACGACGGAGGGCGTCAAGGTATTCGATCGGCCGGTCGTGTTGTTCACCACGATCGGCGCGAAGTCCGGCAAGAAGCGGTACGTGCCGCTGATGCGGGTCGAGGAGAACGGCCGCTACGCGATGGTGGCGTCGAAGGGCGGCGATCCGAAGCACCCGAGCTGGTACTTCAACGTCAAGTCGAACCCCAAGGTGACGGTGCAGGACGGCGACAAGGTGTTCGAGGGCACTGCCCGCGAAGTCGACGGCGCCGAGCGCGAGCACTGGTGGGAACTCGCCGTGGCCGCCTACCCGCCCTACGCCGAGTATCAGGCGAAGACCGATCGCCAGATCCCGGTGTTCGTGGTCGAGTAAGCGCTCTGCAGCGGCGGCGGCCGGTTGTCCCCAGCCGCGGGTTTGTCCACAGGTTCGACTGCTCGCCCTGGCTGTCGAACGTGTGTGCGAATACTGTGGGTGGTGTGAATCCCGACGCGGCGTACCTGCCCGACTTCGAGCGCTAGGCGCGGACGTGGCAGTCCGGCGCGCATCGGCCCGACCGGTGGCGGCGGCGGTGGTCGCCTTCGACGTGCTCAGCGATACCATCGGCCGGCAGATGCACGTCGTGAACATGGCCGACGTCGCCCGCCGTGTCACCTCGGGCCGGGCTCCGCCGCCCGCGTGGATGCGCCGCCGCATCGGTGGGTAGACAACAGGCACCGGTCAGCTACCTCGCCGCGCATAAGCAATGTCGTACCGTCCGGGTATACGGAGTGATTCGGCAAACAACGACTCGACGGGAGGGAAGCAATGCCGTACAGCCCAGCGCAGGACGCGCGCGAGGTGCTCGACAAGTATTGGGGCGACAGCGGCGGCGATCGCGACCGCGTCACGATCTACGGCGATGTCGATATTGGGTACATATCAACTTCGACCATACCGCCCGACTTGCGACCGACGTGCGTGTCCTGCATTCTCCGGGAACGAGGCGATCAGCGTGCTTGGGCCGGTGATGCAGGTTTGGCCATGCCGCACGCCACCCAACAGGCAGCGGAGACAGGCCTACTCGCCGTGGCCAACCTGCACGCCGCTGGCGGCTCCTAGGCCGAAATCGCGCACGTTTTGGGCGGAGAGATACACGAAGTTCAACCGCGCTCTGGTCAGTCGACCTGCGTCCGCTGGCTTAATCGGGTCGGATCAGCGCTCGCCCCTATCCTGAATGCAAGAACACGCCGACGGCTACGGCAGCTACTCCTGCCGCCAGGGAAGTGCTGCAGCGCCTTCGTTGGCGCTATCGAAACCTCCGCCGACCGTCGGGGACGCGCCTCACCGATTTGATCGGCGTGCAGGGAGCGGGGCCGGCCGAAGTCGCGCCTCCACCCGCCCAACGACCTATCGCAGGGAGGCGCTTGGCGAGCGGATCGTAGTTCGCATAGCGATCAGCGGGAGAGATCACGCCGATTAGTGCGCTTCACTGCTGCGGCACCGCCTTCGTTCAGTGGCCCGTCGACAAGCTCGATCAAGATTGGCGCGACAACACTTTGGTCTATGTGCTTGAGGGGCTCCCAAACAAGCGGGTGCACGCCTTGCATCGGGCCGAGTAAAGCCAGGGTAATCGACGTGGCGGCACCAACCGTCCGCGTAGTCGGTCTCGTTGAAGCAGGCCGACCCGTCCTCTCGGAAGCGAGAACAACACCTTCTCGGTGACATAACGCTCAGCCGCCAGTAGCGTTGATGTAGTCGCACGACAAGAGTTGCGACACCGCCGGAAAGCGATTCAAATCCTGCGATCTCATCGGATTCATGATCCTAGTTGCGTTGGATGCACCGCACCGCGATTCGCCGGTCAGTCTTCATCAGCTCCGGTCCTCAGCGGTCCAACAAGCTCAGCGAGGCGTAGCTTCGCTAGATCGAAAGGCGCCTCAGAGGGCCGAATAGGTCTATCGCCGACTGCGCAGCGTGTGGTGAACGGCGAAAGCTATCCATACGACGGTCCACATGCCGCCCCACAGCAGCCACATCCGCCGAAGACGGCTCCGAAGCCACCTGTGTCCGGGTCGCTTGCCGTCGAGAACATCACCATGGCAGGAATGACTGTGCCGAGCAGCGCGAATATGGCCAGGAGCGCGAACCCGTAATGGATCGTGAACCTGCTCTCACCGGAGTTGGTGGTCGGCGGTGCGCTCTGCGGCGGCGCAAACGGACCCCAATTGGTGCCATCGAACCAACGCTGTTGGCCCGTGTATGGATCTGGATACCAGCCGGCAGGCGGTGGTGTTGCATCCCCCATGGCGGCGAATAGTAGCTACCAATTGGACGCCGATATGCGATTTCGGCGCCAGAGGCGAGTCGATGTCGTCCGTCCAACGGACGAGGCGAGTAGGTGGAGCGTGGGCCACGACCGGCGCGAAGTGCGCGTCGAACGTGAGCGGATAGCGCGCAGATAGCACGCGACATCCGGCTCGCACGAATTCGCTGTCTGACCCTGGTGCCCCCGGCAGGATTCGAACCTGCGGCCTTCTGCTCCGGAGGCAGACGCTCTATCCCCTGAGCTACGGGGGCGCATGACATGACGTGCGCCGATGGGCGTGGTCAGCGTAGCGCATCACCGCGGGTTGACGATTCGGGGCTAGCGGACCGCAGCCCATAGGATGGACGGTCGTGACACCCGCCGACCTCGCCGACCTGCTCAAGAACACCGCGACCGCGGTGCTGGCCGAGCGTGACCTGGACACGGCGGCGCTGCCGGAGGCGGTCACGGTGGAGCGTCCGCGCAACCCCGAGCACGGCGACTACGCGACCAACCTGGCGCTGCAGCTCGGCAAGAGGGTCGGCGTCTCCCCGCGCGACCTCGCCGATTGGCTGGCGGCGGCGCTGGAGGAAAGCCCCGGGATAAAAGCCGCCGAGGTGGCGGGTCCGGGTTTCGTGAACCTGCGCATCGAGGCGTCGGCGCAGAACGAGATCGTCGCCGGCGTCATCGCCGCCGGCGCCGCCTACGGCCATTCGCAGGACTACGCCGGCACCCGCATCAACCTCGAGTTCGTCTCGGCCAACCCGACCGGCCCCATCCACATCGGCGGTACCCGGTGGGCCGCGGTGGGCGACGCGCTGGGTCGGCTGCTGTCGACCCAGGGCGCCGCCGTCACCCGTGAGTACTACTTCAACGACCACGGCGCGCAGATCGACCGCTTCGTCGACTCGCTGATCGCCGCCGCGAGAAACGAGCCGACGCCCGAGGACGGCTATGCCGGCGCCTACATCGGGGACATCGCGGCCCAGGTGCGCGAGGTGGCGCCCGACATCCTCAACCAGCCGGACGACCGGATGCGCGAGTCGTTCCGGTCCATCGGCGTCGACCTGATGTTCACCCACATCAAGCAGTCCCTGCACGACTTCGGCACCGACTTCGACGTGTTCACCCACGAGGACTCGATGCACACCAGCGGTCGCGTCGAGCAGGCCATCGCGAAGCTGCGCGCGAACGGCGCCATCTACGAGAAGGACGGCGCGACCTGGCTGCGCACCACCGAGTTCGGTGACGACAAGGATCGGGTCGTCATCAAGAGCGACGGCAACCCGGCCTACATCGCCGGTGACCTCGCGTACTACCTCGACAAGCGCCAGCGTGGCTTCGACCTCTGCATCTACATGCTCGGCGCCGACCACCACGGCTACATCGCCCGACTCAAGGCCGCCGCGGCGGCGCTCGGCGACAACCCCGACACCGTCGAGGTGCTCATCGGTCAGCTGGTGAACCTCGTGCGCGACGGCCAGCCCGTCCGGATGAGCAAGCGCGCCGGCACGGTCATCACGCTCGACGACTTGGTCGAGGCGATCGGCGTGGACGCCGCCCGCTATTCGCTGACCCGCTCGTCGGTGGACACCCCGATCGACATCGACCTGTCGCTGTGGTCCTCGGCGTCGAACGAAAACCCGGTCTACTACGTGCAATACGCGCACGCCCGGCTGTCGGCGTTGGCGCGCAACGCCGCCGATCTCGGCATCGCGCCGGCCACCGAGCACCTGGAGCTGCTGACCCACGACAAAGAGGGCGCGCTCATCCGCAACCTCGGCGAGTTCCCGCGGATCCTCAATAGCGCTGCGGCGCTGCGGGAACCGCACCGCGTCTGCCGGTATCTGGAGGACCTCGCGGGCGATTACCACCGCTTCTACGACTCCTGCCGCGTGCTGCCGCTGGGCGACGAAGAACCGGGCGACCTGCACGCCGCCCGTCTCGCGCTGTGCGCGGCCACCCGGCAGGTGATCGCCAACGGGCTCCACATCCTCGGCGTCACCGCCCCGGAGCGCATGTGAACGCCCACCCCGCCGGCCCCCGCCACGCCGAGGAGATCAGCCACGCCGGCGCGCCGCCGCGGCCGTCGTCGGCGCAGGAGATGCTCACCCTCGCGCCGAACGTCTGGCCGCGCAGCACGGTCCGCGACGACGACGGCGTCGCCCACATCGGCGGTGTCGCGGTCACGGAGTTGGCACAGCAGTACGGCACACCGCTGTTCGTCATCGACGAGGACGATTTCCGCTCCCGCTGCCGCGACATGGTCGAGGCGTTCGGCGGCGGCGACAACGTGCGCTACGCCGCAAAGGCGTTTCTGTGCAGCGAGATCGCCCGCTGGCTCGACGAGGAGGGCCTGGCGCTCGACGTCTGCTCGGGCGGCGAGCTCGCCGTTGCGCTGCATGCCGGCTTCCCCGCCGAGCGAATGGCGTTGCACGGCAACAACAAATCGATCGCCGAGCTCGCGGCAGCCGTCACGGCGGGGGTGGGCCACGTCGTCGTCGACTCGCTCACCGAGATCGAGCGCCTCGACGCCATCGCCGCCGACGCCGGCACCGTGCAGGACGTGCTGATCCGCGTGACCGTCGGCGTCGAAGCCCACACGCACGAGTTCATCTCGACCGCGCACGAGGACCAGAAGTTCGGGCTGTCGCTGGCCGGCGGTCAGGCGATGGCGGCCGTGCGCCGCGTGTTCGCCGCCGACCACCTGCGGTTGGTGGGGTTGCACAGCCACATCGGCTCGCAGATCTTCGACGTCGGCGGCTTCGAGATCGCCGCCCGGCGGGTCTTGCGGTTGTTGCACGACGTGGTCGACGAGTTCGGCGTCGACAAGACGAGCCAGATCGCGACGGTCGACCTGGGTGGCGGTCTGGGCATCTCATATCTGCCGCAAGACGATCCGCCGCCGGTCGGCGAGCTGGCCGACAAACTGAGCGCGATCGTCCGCAACGAGGCCGACGCGCTGGGGCTGCCGACGCCGCAGCTCGTCGTCGAGCCCGGCCGCGCGATCGCCGGCCCCGGCACCATCACGCTCTACGAGGTGGGAACCGTGAAAGACGTTGCGGTGTCGTCGAACTCGCATCGGCGCTACGTCAGCGTCGACGGCGGCATGAGCGACAACATCCGCACCTCGCTCTACGGCGCGCAGTACGACGCGCGGCTGGTGTCTCGCCGCAGCGACGCACCGCCCGCGCTCGCCCGCATCGTCGGAAAGCATTGCGAGAGCGGCGACATCGTCGTGCGCGACACCTGGGTGTCCGACGACATCGCGCCGGGCGACCTGATCGGTGTCGCCGCCACCGGCGCCTACTGCTATTCCATGTCGAGCCGTTACAACCTGATCGGCCGCCCGGCGGTGGTGGCCGTGCGCGACGGGCAGGCGCGGGTGATCCTGCGCCGCGAGACGGTCGACGATCTGTTGAGTCTGGAGGTGACCGCTCGATGAGCAGCACGGATAAGCCGGTCGGCGTGGCGGTGCTCGGCCTGGGCAATGTCGGCAGCGAAGTGGTGCGCATCATCGGGCAGAGCGCCGCCGACCTCGCCGCCCGCATCGGCGCGCCGCTCGAACTGCGCGGTGTCGGTGTGCGTCGCGTCGCCGACGACCGCGGGGTCCCCGCCGCACTGCTCACCACCGACATCGACGACCTGGTCGCCCGCGACGACGTCGACATCGTCGTCGAGCTGATGGGTCCCGTGGAACCGGCGCACAAGGCCATCCTCGGCGCGCTGGAGCGCGGCAAGTCGGTGGTGACCGCCAACAAGGCGCTGCTCGCGCAATCCACCGGCGAGCTGTCGCAGGCCGCCGAGCGCGCCCACGTCGACCTCTACTTCGAGGCCGCGGTCGCCGGCGCGATCCCGGTGATCCGGCCGCTCACCCAGTCGCTGGCCGGCGACTCGGTGGTCCGGGTGGCGGGCATCGTCAACGGCACCACCAACTACATCCTGTCGGCCATGGACAGCACCGGCGCCGACTACGACAGCGCGCTCGCCGAGGCCGGGGCACTCGGTTACGCCGAGGCCGATCCCACCGCCGACGTCGAGGGGTACGACGCCGCCGCGAAGGCCGCGATCCTGGCCTCCATCGCGTTCCACACCCGGATCACGGCCGACGACGTCTACCGCGAGGGCATCACCAAGGTCACCGCCGAGGACTTCCAGTCGGCACGCGCGCTCGGCTGCACCATCAAGCTGCTGTCGATCTGCGAACGTATTTCCGGCGACGGCCAGGAGCGCGTCTCGGCGCGGGTGTATCCGGCGCTGGTGCCGCTGACCCATCCGCTCGCCGCGGTCACCGGCGCCTTCAACGCGGTGGTCGTCGAGGCCGAAGCCGCCGGTCGGCTGATGTTCTACGGCCAGGGCGCGGGCGGTGCGCCCACCGCGTCGGCGGTGATGGGCGATCTGGTGATGGCGGCCCGCAACCGGGTGCAGGGCGGTCGCGGACCGCGCGAGTCCAAGTACGCGCAGCTGCCCGTGGCCCCCATCGGCGTCGTCCCGACCCGCTACTACGTCAGCATCAACGTCGACGACCGCCCGGGCGTACTCGCCTCCGTCGCCACGGAATTCGGCACCCGGGGTGTCAGCATCGCCGAGGTGCGCCAGGAAGGCGTCGTGGAGGACGGCCAGCGCGTCGGCGCCCGCGTCGTCGTCGTGACGCACACGGCCACCGACGCCGCGCTCTCCGAGACCGTCGCCGCGCTACAGGACCTGGAAGCCGTGCGCGAGGTCACCAGCGTGCTGCGCCTGGAAGGCTTCAGCGAATGATCAAGCGCAAAGCCGAGCCCGTGCACCGGCCCTGGCCCGGGCTCATCGCCGCCTACCGCGACCGGCTCCCCGTCGGCGACGACTGGCAGCCCATCACGCTGCTCGAAGGCGGCACGCCGCTCATCCACGCGCAGTACCTCTCGCAGCTGACCGGCTGCGAGGTGCACCTGAAGGTCGAGGGCCTCAACCCCACCGGCTCCTTCAAGGACCGCGGCATGACGATGGCCGTCACCGACGCCATCGCCCGCGGTCAGCAGGCCGTGCTCTGCGCGTCCACCGGCAACACCTCGGCGTCGGCCGCGGCGTATGCGGCCCGCGCCGGCATCACCTGCGCCGTGCTGGTGCCGCAGGGCAAGATCGCGATGGGCAAGCTGGCGCAGGCCGTCATGCACGGCGCCAAGATCATCCAGATCGACGGCAACTTCGACGACTGCCTCGAACTCGCCCGGAAGATGACCAACGACTTCCCGACCATCGCCCTGGTGAACTCCGTGAACCCGGTGCGCATCGAGGGCCAGAAGACGGCCGCGTTCGAGATCGTCGACGCGCTCGGCCGCGCCCCCGACGTGCACGCCTTGCCGGTCGGCAACGCCGGGAACATCACCGCGTACTGGAAGGGCTACACCGAGTACCACCGCGACGGGCTGGCCGACACGCTGCCGCGGATGCTGGGCACCCAGGCCGCCGGCGCCGCGCCGCTGGTGTCGGGCGAGCCCGTCGCCAACCCCGAGACCGTCGCCACCGCCATCCGCATCGGCTCCCCGGCGTCGTGGCAGCCCGCGGTCGAGGCGCAGCAGGCCTCCGACGGCCGCTTTCTCGCCGCCACCGACGAGCAGATCCTCGCGGCGTACCACCTGATCGCCGAGCGCGAAGGGGTGTTCGTCGAACCGGCGTCCGCCGCGAGCGTCGCCGGCCTGCTGAAGTCCATCGAGGACGGCTGGGTGCAACGCGGGTCGACGGTGGTCTGCACGGTCACCGGCAACGGCTTGAAGGACCCCGACACCGCGCTGCGGGACATGCCGACGGTCTCGCCGGTGCCCGTCGACGCCTCGCTGGTCGTCGCCAAGCTCGGGCTGTCGTAGGGCGGTATCGGGTCCGTGATCTCAACGCTGCCCGCCGGGCTGACGGCTGCGGCCGCGGTGCCCGCCTCGAGCGCCAACCTGGGCCCCGGCTTCGACAGCCTCGGCCTGGCACTCGACTGGTACGACGAGATCAGCGCGCAGACAACGGAATCCGGCTTGCACATCGAGGTCGTCGGCGAAGGCGCCGGCCAGGTTCCCCGCACGCCGGACCACCTGGTGGTGCGGGCCATCCACACCGGACTCGAGGCGATGGGTGTGGCCGTCGCCGGGCTGAAGGTCCGCTGCCGCAACGTCATCCCGCACTCGCGGGGCCTGGGCTCGTCCGCGGCCGCGGTGACCGGCGGGCTCGCCGTCGCGAACGCACTCGTGGCGCAGACCGGGCACCCGATCTTGAGCAGGGCGCAGCTGGTGCAGCTCGCGTCGGAGTTCGAGGGGCATCCGGACAACGCCGCCGCCGCCGTGCTGGGCGGCGCGGTGGTGTCGTGGACCTCGGGCACCGCGGCGACCCCGGTGTACGCGGCGGCGCCGCTGCGCCTGCACCCGGACATCCGGCTGGTGGTGGCGGTCCCCGAGCAGCGCTCGTCCACCGCCGAGACCCGGGTGCTGCTGCCCGACACCGTGCGCCACGACGCCGCCAGCTTCAACGTCAGCCGGGCGGCGCTGCTCGTGGTCGCGCTGACCGAGCGCCCCGATCTGCTGTTCCCCGCGACCGAGGACCTGCTGCACCAGCCGCAGCGCGAGGCCGCCATGCCGGCCTCCGCGGAATACCTGCGCCAGCTGCGTCGTTGTGGCATTGCGGCGGTGCTCTCCGGCGCGGGGCCTTCGGTGATCGCCCTGACCACCGAGCCGGAGCTGCCCGCCGCGGTGACGGCGGCCGGCGTCGCCCACGGGTTCACCATCCGCCCGACGGGCGTGGGGGATGCCGTGCGATGGCGTGCCGGGATCGAAACGGCACGCTGAGCCGGCCGACGACACCGCCGAGGGGTTTCTTGCTTCGGTCACCCAACCGGGTTATCCTCGGTTCCGTCCGGCAACCGCAGCGACTCTACCTGCGCCGACAATAGGACGACTCCTCATCTTTTCGAAGTTCAACTCGTGGACTGACGGTTCGCGCTACCGCGAATCTCAGGCGATCACCGTGGCGAAGCCCGCGGTGTGACTTGCGTTCGGCGGTCTGCTGAACGCACAGGTTCCCCTCGCGTGACGTCATCAGCGGGGGAGGAAAGGGAAATCCGTGACAGATACGGACCTCATCACTGCTGAGGACAGCACCGCCCAGGTCGCGCCGGCGACGGCCACCGACATCGCGCCGGTCGCCGAGGCGCCGAGCGCCCCGTCGCTGAGCACCATGGTGCTGCCCGAGCTGCGCGCCCTGGCCGCCCGTGCGGGCGTCAAGGGCACCTCCGGGATGCGCAAGAGCGACCTCATCGCCGCCATCCAGGAACGTCAGGCCAACGGCAACGGCGGCAACGGCGGCCAGGACGCGCCGGCCGCCACCGCTGCGCGGCGCTCGCGCCGTACGGCGTCCCGCGCCGCCGGCGCGCCCGTCGACGAGCCGAACGGCCAGCCGGCCGCCGCAGCGGCGCCCGCCCAAGACGCGCCCGCCGCCGTCGAGGTCCCCGCGCAGGAGGCGCCGGCCGCCGTCGAGGCGCCCGCGCAAAGGGCGCCCGCGCAGGAGGCGCCGGCCGCCGAGGCGAAGGTCGACACGCCCGCGCAGGACGCGCCCGCGGCAGCGGAAACGCCCCGCAGCGACGGAGCCCGTGCCACCGGCGGCGGCCGCACCAACGCCGACCGCCGGGCGGACCACCAGCGCGACGGCGAGCAGCGCGCCAACGAGCAGCGCGCCAACGAGCAGCGCAATGACCAGCGCACCAACGATCAGGGCGATCGCCAGAACCAGAACCGCAACAACGCCAACAGCGCCAATAACGCGAACAACGCCGACGGCGACGACGACGGTGACGGCCGCCAGGGCCGGCGGGGCCGCCGGTTCCGCGATCGCCGACGCCGTGGCGAGCGCGGCGGCGAGAACACGGGCGGCGGTGGCGGTACCGACACCGACCTGCGGGAGGACGACGTCGTCCAGCCGGTGGCGGGCATCCTCGACGTCCTCGACAACTACGCGTTCGTCCGAACCTCGGGTTACCTCGCCGGCCCCAACGACGTCTACGTGTCCATGAACATGGTGCGCAAGAACGGCCTGCGGCGCGGTGACGCGATCACCGGCGCAGTCCGCGTCCCCAAGGACGGCGGCGGCGGCGACGGCGGCAACTCGCGCCAGAAGTTCAACCCGCTGGTCCGGCTCGACACCGTCAACGGCGGTCCGGTCGAGGACGCCCGCAAGCGCCCCGAGTTCGGCAAGCTCACGCCGCTCTACCCGAACCAGCGGCTGCGCCTGGAGACCTCGAGCGAGAAGCTGACGACCCGCGTGATCGACCTGATCATGCCGATCGGCAAGGGTCAGCGCGCGCTCATCGTGTCGCCGCCCAAGGCGGGCAAGACAACGATCATGCAGGACATCGCGAACGCGATCACCCGCAACAACCCGGAGTGTCACCTGATGGTCGTGCTCGTCGACGAGCGGCCCGAAGAGGTGACCGACATGCAGCGTTCGGTCAAGGGCGAGGTCATCGCCTCGACGTTCGACCGCCCGCCGTCCGACCACACGCAGGCCGCCGAGCTGGCGATCGAACGGGCCAAGCGCCTCGTCGAGCAGGGCAAGGACGTCGTCGTGCTGCTCGACTCCATCACCCGGCTGGGCCGCGCCTACAACAACGCCTCACCGGCGTCGGGCCGCATCCTGTCCGGCGGTGTGGATTCGACGGCGCTCTATCCGCCGAAGCGGTTCCTGGGCGCCGCCCGCAACATCGAGGAAGGCGGCTCGCTGACCATCGTCGCCACGGCCATGGTCGAGACCGGCTCCACCGGCGACACGGTGATCTTCGAGGAGTTCAAGGGCACCGGCAACGCCGAGCTGAAACTCGACCGCAAGATCGCCGAGCGCCGCGTCTTCCCGGCCGTCGACGTCAACCCGTCGGGCACCCGCAAGGACGAACTGCTGCTCTCGCCCGACGAGTTCGCGATCGTGCACAAGCTGCGTCGCGTGCTGTCCGGCCTGGACAGCCACCAGGCGATCGACCTGCTGATGAGCCAGCTGCGCAAGACCAAGAACAACTACGAGTTCCTGGTGCAGGTGTCGAAGACGGCGCCCGGCATGGACGCCGACAACTGAGGTTTCAGGCGTCCGCCGGATCGGCGCGCAGCCCCGGCATGACGTAACGCCGGATGTACCGCAGCACCGCGGCGTGATCCTCGGTGTCGAGCGTCTCGCCGCTGACGGTGCCCAACGAGATCAGCACGCGCGCAACCCATTCCGCTGCCTCGGCGATGCGGGTGTCCGGGTGGATCTCACCGCGGTCGCGCGCCGCCTCCAGGTACGGCTCCCAGAACTCGGCGAGATCCGGCACGAACGACGCGACGCCGTGGCCCGCGCACGCCGCGAACTCCGCCGGCTCGGACAACCGCAGCTTCAGCGCTAGTGCGCCGGGGGTGTCGTACGCCTCGCGTCCGACGCGCAGTGCGGTGGCGATCTGCTCGGCGAGCGTCGTCACCCCTGCCAGGCCCGCGTGCGACTCCGCCCAGAACGTTTCGTTCAGGCGGACGATGGCGCTGCCGATCAGCGACGTCTTGTCCGGGAAGTGGCGGTAGAGCCAACCGCGCGACACGCCGGCCGCGTCGGCGACATCCGACACCGTCGTCCCGCGGATGCCCTTGGTGGCCAGCGATTGTTTGGTGGCCTCGATCAGGCGGTCGCGGACGCTTTTCGTCTCGTCGTCGGCGGCCACGCGCGCAGGCTCCCTTCCGTCGAAGCGGCGGTTCAGTTCCGCTCGCCGAGCCTATAGTGAACACTTTCTGTCAAGTGTTCACTCGACGAAGAGGTGGGCTGGAACGTGGCCGAGACGCTGCAACAACTGCTCCGGGAGCGCTCGTCCGACGACACCGTCGCGGTCAAGTACGCGGGCCGCACCTGGACATGGCGCGAGCATCTGGCCGAAGCGGGCACGTGGGCCGCTGCCCTGCTGGGTGCCGCCGACCGGACACGGCCGATGCACATCGGCGTCCTGCTCGGCAACACCCCCGACATGCTCACCTCGCTGGCCGCCGCAGCGCTCGGCGGCTACACCCTGTGCGGTATCAACACCACCCGCCGCGGCGCCGGACTGGCCCGCGACATCGCGCGCGTCGAGTGCCAGCTGCTGCTGACCGACGCGCAGCACCGCCACCTGCTCGACGGTCTCGAGCTGCCGGGCGTGACCGTGCTCGACACGTCCAGCCCGCAGTGGGAGCAGCTGCTGGCCGGCGCGGGAGCGCTCACGCCGTACCGCGAGGTCGCCGCGGACGACACCTTCATGCTCATCTTCACCTCCGGCACCAGCGGCGACCCGAAGGCCGTCCAGGTCGCACACCTGACGGTGCTGTTCGCCGGCCAGGCGCTGGTCGAGCGGTACGGCCTCGGGCCGGCCGACACCTGCTACCTGGCCATGCCGCTGTTCCACTCGAACGCCGTGTACGCCGGATGGGGGGTGGCGGTCAACGCCGGCGCCGCGATGGTGCCGGCCACCTTCTCGGCGTCCCGGTTCCTGTCCGACGTCCGCGAATACGGCGTCACCTACATGAACTACGTCGGCAAACCGCTCGCCTACATCCTGGCCACGCCCGAACGACCCGACGACGCCGACAACCCGCTGCGGATCGCCTTCGGCAACGAGGCCAGCGAGCGAGACATCGAGGCGTTCGGTCGCCGCTTCGGCGCCGCGGTGTGGGACGGCTTCGGCTCCACCGAGACGGCCGTCATCATCACCCGGCCCGAGAACACCCCGCCCGGCTCCATCGGCAAGGGCTTCCCGGGTGTCGAGATCTACCATCCCGACACCGTCCAGCCGTGTGCGGTCGCCGAATTCGACGAGAACGGCGCGCTGCGAAACGCCGCCGACGCGGTGGGGGAGCTCGTCAACACCGCCGGCGCCGGGCTGTTCCGCGGCTACTACAACGACCCGGATGCCACCGGCCAGCGGCTGCGCCACGGCATGTACTGGTCGGGGGACCTGGCCTACCGCGACGCCGACGGCTGGATCTACCTGGCCGGCCGCAGCGGCGACTGGCTGCGCGTCGACGGGGAGAACCTGACCGCCGCCCCGATCGAGCGGATCCTGGAGCGGCTGCCCGCCATCAACCAGGTGGCGGTGTACCCGGTGCCCGACGAGCACGTCGGCGACCAGGTGATGGCGGCGGTGGTGCTGCAGGACGGCGCGACGCTCTCGCCGGCGGACTTCGAGGCGTTCCTGGCCGAACAGCCCGACCTGTCACCCAAGGCGTGGCCGCGGTACCTGTGGATCGCCGACGAGCTGCCCACGACCGCCACCAACAAGATCCTCAAACGCGAATTGCGGGCGCGCGGCACCGACGTCGAGGGCGGCGAACTGTGGGTGCGCGACGGCCGCACGACGTTCCGTCGCCGCGAGGACGCCGCCACGCGAGCGGGTCGGTGACCGGCAGCGCCGGAATAGCGCCCGCCTCGGCGGCGTTTATGAACGCGGCGGCCCAGCTGGCATAATCGACCGCCAGACCCCTCGGTTCCGGTTCACGTCTCGCACGCGCGCGCGTGCAGGCGACCCGGCGGCCACGATTGCAGAGGACACCATGAAATCGGACATCCACCCGGCCTACCACGAGACCACCGTGGTCTGCGGCTGCGGCAACACGTTCCAGACGCGCAGCACCAAGGAGAGCGGCCACATCGTGGTCGAGGTGTGCTCGCAGTGCCATCCCTTCTACACCGGCAAGCAGAAGATCCTGGACACCGGCGGGCGGGTGGCGCGCTTCGAGAAGCGCTACGGCAAGCGCAATACCGGTCAGGCCGCGGCCGACAAGTAATTCCGCCACCGGCGCCCGCTCTGTCGCACCGAGGTGCCAGGCCGGGCGCCGGTTCGCGTCTGACGGGCAATCGGCACAGGAGGATCAGTGACGCAGAGCGCACCGGCGATGGACGCGCTGCTGGCTGAGCACGCCGAGCTCGAACACCGGCTGGCCGATCCGGCACTGCACGCCGACCCCGGCGCCGCCCGCCGGGTCGGTCGGCGGTTCGCGCAGGTGTCGCCCATCGTGGCGACCTACCGGAAGCTCGAAGCGGCCCGCGGCGATCTTGACACCGCCCGCGAGCTCGCCGCCGACGACAGCTCCTTCGCCGCCGAGGTCGTCGAGCTGCAGCAGCGGGTGGCGCACCTGGAAGACCAGTTGGCCGACATGCTCGCCCCGCGCGATCCGCACGACCCCGACGACGTCGTCCTGGAGCTCAAGTCGGGGGAGGGCGGCGAGGAGTCGGCGCTGTTCGCGGCCGACCTCGCGCGGATGTACATCCGCTACGCCGAGCGGCACGGGTGGTCGGTCACCGTGCTCGACGAGACGACGTCGGACCTCGGTGGCTACAAGGAAGCGACGCTGTCGATCGCCAGCAGGGGCGACTCCGCCGACGGGGTGTGGTCCCGGCTGAAGTGGGAGGGCGGCGTGCACCGCGTCCAGCGGGTGCCGGTCACCGAATCGCAGGGCCGCGTGCACACCTCCGCCGCGGGAGTCCTCGTCTACCCGGAGCCCGAGGAGGTCGGGCAGGTCGAGATCGACGAGGCGGATCTGCGCATCGACGTCTACCGGTCCTCCGGCAAGGGCGGCCAGGGGGTCAACACCACCGACTCCGCGGTCCGCATCACCCACCTGCCCACCGGCATCGTCGTCACCTGTCAGAACGAGCGTTCGCAGCTGCAGAACAAGGCCCGCGCGATGCAGGTGCTCGCCGCCCGGCTCCAGGCGCTCGCCGAGGAGCAGGCGCTCGCCGACGCCTCCGCCGACCGCGCCAGCCAGATCCGCACGGTCGACCGCAGCGAGCGCATCCGGACCTACAACTTCCCCGAGAACCGCATCGCCGACCACCGCATCAACTTCAAGTCGCACAACCTCGACCAGGTGCTCGACGGTGATCTCGACGCGCTGCTCGACGCGCTCGCGACCGCCGACAAGCAAGCGCGGCTGCAGCAGGCGTGAGCGAAGGATGCGCGCTCACCACCCGCAGCTGACCCGACTCCGGCAGGTCGTCGACGCCGCCGCCGCCGCACTCACCGCAGCCGGTGTCAACTCGCCGCGCGTCGACGCCGAGAGCCTGGCCGCGTTCGCCGCCGGCACCTCGCGCGGCATGCTGCCGCTGCTCGACCCACCCGGCGACGACTTCTTCGTCCGCTACGCCGAGCTCGTCGACGCCCGCTCCCAGCGGGTTCCGCTGCAGCACCTGACGGGCACCGCGGCCTTCGGGCCCGTGACGCTGCGCGTCGGCCCCGGCGTCTTCGTCCCGCGACCCGAGACCGAGGCCATGCTGGAATGGGCCATGGCGCAACCACTGCCCGCCGACGCCACGATCGTCGACCTGTGCACCGGCTCCGGCGCGCTGGCCCTGGCGCTGCGCCACCACCGGCCGGGGGCACGGGTGATCGCGGTCGACGACTCGGCCGACGCGCTGCGATACGCCCGCCGCAACACCGAGGGCACCGGCGTCGAGCTGGTGCGCGCCGACGTGACGGCGCCCGGCCTGCTTGCCGAGCTCGACGCGGCGGTCGACCTGCTCGTCGCCAACCCGCCGTACGTGCCCGACGCCACGCCCCTGGAACCGGAGGTCGCCGGACACGACCCGGCCCACGCGCTGTTCGGCGGGCCCGACGGCATGCGGGTGATCACGGCCATCGCCGAGCAGGCCGCCCGCTGGCTCCGCCCCGGCGGGCGGTTCGCCGTCGAGCACGACGACACGACGTCGGCACAGACTGTCCAGGTGCTGGCCCGCACCGGCGCTTTCGTCGACGTGACGCCCCGCGACGACTGGACGGGCCGGCCGCGGTTCGTCACCGCGACGCGCGTCGTAACTCCAGCGGATGGGACGGTGAACCGGTGAGCCAGTTCTTCGACTGCACCGATCCGGTGGCGCGCACCGCCGGGATCGCGGCGGCCGTGGCCGCCGTCCGGGACGGCCGGCTGGTGGTCATGCCCACCGACACCGTCTACGGGCTCGGCGCCGACGCGTTCGACAGCAGCGCCGTCGCCGCGCTGCTCTCGGCCAAGGGGCGCGGTCGCGACATGCCGGTCGGCGTCCTCGTCGGTTCGTGGCACTCGATCGAGGGTCTGGTGTTCAGCGTGCCGCCGGCCGCGCGGGAACTGATCCGCGCGTTCTGGCCCGGGCCGCTCAGCCTGATCGTCCGGCAGGCGCCCTCCCTGCAGTGGGATCTCGGCGACGCCCGCGGCACCGTCATGCTCCGGATGCCGCTGCACCCGGTCGCCATCGAGGTGCTGCGCGAGGTCGGCCCGATGGCGGTGTCGAGCGCCAACATCTCCGGGCAGCCCGCGGCCGTCACCGCCGACGATGCGCGCCGCCAGCTCGGCGACCTCGTCGACGTCTATCTCGACGGTGGGCCGGCGCCGCAGCAGGCCGCGTCGACCATCTGCGATCTCACCGGCGCCGCGCCGCGCATCCTGCG
Organism: Mycobacterium sp. MYCO198283; assembly: GCF_021213805.1. GTDB lineage: Bacteria > Actinomycetota > Actinomycetes > Mycobacteriales > Mycobacteriaceae > Mycobacterium. Next base: position 12,140 of record NZ_JAJQJI010000001.1, on the reverse strand, counting down.
CACCGGCCCGGTGTCCGCCGACGCGATCGCCGCCGTGCTCGGCATCGACGCCGCCGACCTGACGGACGCCCCGTGACCCCGCTCGCACTCACCGAACGCGGCGCCGGGGTGCCGCTGCGGGAGCTGGCCCTGGTGGGCCTCGCCGCGGCGATCATCACCTACTTCTGCACCGGCTGGGTGCGCTCGCTGGCCATCCGCGTGAAGGCCGTCGCCGTTCCGCGGGAGCGCGACGTGCACGTCGCGCCGGTACCGCGGATGGGCGGGCTGGCGATGTACATCGGGGTGCTGGGCGCGGTGCTCCTGGCGTCCCAGCTGCCCGCGCTCAACCGCGGCTTCGTCTATTCGTCGGGCATGCCGGCGGTACTGGTCGCCGGCGGCGTCATCATGGCGGTCGGCCTGATCGACGACAAGTGGGGCCTCGACGCGCTGACGAAGTTCGCCGGCCAAATCACCGCCGCCAGCATCCTCGTCACGATGGGCGTCGCGTGGAGCGTGCTGTACATCCCGCTCGGCGGGGTCGGCACCATCGTGCTGGACCAGGTGTCGTCGATCCTGCTGACGCTGGCGCTCACGGTCGCGATCGTCAACGCGATGAACTTCGTCGACGGCCTCGACGGGCTCGCGGCCGGGCTGGGCTTGATCACCGCGCTGGCCATCTGCCTGTTCTCGGTGGGCCTGCTGCGAGACCACGGCGGCGACGTGCTGTTCTATCCGCCGGCCGTGATCTCCGTGGTGCTCGCCGGGGCGTGCCTCGGCTTCCTGCCGCACAACTTCCACCGCGCGAGAATCTTCATGGGCGATTCGGGCTCGATGCTGATCGGGCTCATGCTGGCCGCCGCCTCGACCACCGCGGCGGGGCCCATCTCGCAGAGCGCCTACGGCGCCCGCGACGTGTTCGCGCTGCTGTCGCCGTTCCTGCTCGTCGTCGCGGTGGTGTTCGTCCCCGCGCTCGACATGCTGCTGGCGATCGTGCGGCGCACCCGGGCCGGCCGCAGCCCCTTCAGCCCGGACAAGATGCACCTGCACCATCGGCTGCTGCAAATCGGTCACTCGCACCGCCGCGTCGTGCTGCTGGTGTACCTGTGGGTGGGCATCGTGGCATTCGGCACCGCCAGCACCATCTTCTTCCCGCCGGTCTACGCCGGGGCCGTCATGCTGGCCGCCATCGCGGTGGCCGTGATCGTCACCGCCATCCCGCTGCTGCGCCCCGCCGGCGACGAATACGACGAAAAGTAGTAGACCCCGTTTAGGGCCGCTGACCATGTGGTACGGTCCTTTCAGAACCCGAAAGAAGCCTCGCGGGTTGCCGGCCATCGGCCCACTCGAAAACCCTTCGAGAGGGTCACATCGACCGACAAAGGGAGCTGCCCCTTGGGTGATTCCAGCGCGATGTCCGCCGTTCGATACGCTCGGCGGGCCACGCACAGGTCAGCCGGGTAGCAACTCCACAACGCGGGATTGAGGTCAAGTCAGTGACGACGCCAGCGCAGGATGCGCCGTTGGTGTTTCCGCACGTCGCGTTCCGACCGGTGCGGCTCGCGGCGATCTGCGTGGCACTCACTGCCCTCGCGCTGGTGGCCGCCGGACTCCTCGACCGCGTCATGTTCGGCGCCTTCTTCGGAGTCGGTCTCGGGCTAGGGCTGATCAACGCACTGCTGGTGCAGCGTTCGGTGCAGGCCATCACCGCCCGCGACCATCCGCTCAAGAAGAAGATGGCCATGAACTCCGCCACCCGGCTGCTGATCATCACGGCGGTAGGGCTGGCCATCGCATTCGCGTTCCGGCCCGACGGGCTGGCCGTGGTGTTCGGGTTGGCGCTGTTCCAGGTGCTGCTCGTGTTCTCCACCTCGCTGCCGGTGCTTCGCGCCATGCGCGCCGAGAACGCCGCCGAAGGTTACGAAGGGAATGAGCCCGCGAAATGATCGACACGGTTCTCGCCGCCGAGTCCGGTATCCAGGTCGGCCACCACACCGAGGCGAAGTGGTTCGGCCTCACCGTCAACACCGACACCGTGCTGGCCACCGCCATCGCCGCGGCCATCGTGATCGCGCTGGCGTTCTTCCTGCGATCCAAGGTCACGTCGCGCGGCGTGCCCAACGGCGTGCAGCTGTTCTTCGAGGCCGTCACCGTGCAGATGCGCAATCAGATCGAGAGCGCCATCGGCATGAAGATCGCCGGCTTCGTGCTGCCGCTGGCGGTCACCCTGTTCGTCTTCATCCTCGTATCCAACTGGCTCTCGGTACTGCCGGTGCAGTACACCGACTCCAGCGGCGCGATCCACGAGCTGCTCAAGCCGCCGGCCAGCGACATCAATTTCGTGCTGGCGCTCGCGTTGTTCGTCTTCATCTGCTACCACGCCGCCGGCTTCTGGCGCCGGGGCGTGCTGGGCCACCCGGTCCGGCTGGTCAAGGGCCACGTGGCGATCCTCGCCCCGATCAACCTGGTCGAGGAGCTCGCCAAGCCGATCTCGCTGTCGCTGCGGCTCTTCGGCAACATCTTCGCCGGCGGCATCCTGGTCGCGCTGATCGCGCTGTTCCCGCCGTACATCATGTGGGCGCCGAACGCGATCTGGAAGATGTTCGACCTCTTCGTCGGCCTGATCCAGGCCTTCATCTTCGCGCTGCTGACCGTCCTGTACTTCGGGCAGTCGATGGAGCTCGAGCACGACGAACAGGACGCCGACCACTGACCGCTCGAAGCAGTACCCGTCCTGGTAGGACGACTACCAGTTATCAAGGAGGATAAGGAATGGATCCCACCATCGCGGCCGGCGCCCTCATCGGCGGCGGACTCATCATGGCCGGTGGCGCCATCGGCGCCGGCATCGGTGACGGCATCGCCGGTAACGCGCTGATCGCCGGCATCGCGCGGCAGCCCGAGGCGCAGGGACGGCTCTTCACCCCGTTCTTCATCACGGTCGGTCTGGTCGAGGCGGCGTACTTCATCAACCTGGCCTTCATGGCGCTGTTCGTCTTCGCCACCCCCGTCAAGTAGTCCAGCGGCATGGGTGACGTGACGGCCATCGTCCTGGCAGCCGAAGAGGGGGGTCAGAGCAACTTCCTGATCCCCAACGGCACGTTCTTCTTCGTGCTGTTGATCTTCCTGATCGTGCTCGGCGTCATCGGCAAATTCGTCGTGCCGCCGATCAGTCAGGTGCTGCGCGACCGCGAAGCCATGGTCACCAAGACGGCCGAGGACAACCGGAAGGCCGCCGAGCTGTCGGCGGCGGCCGACGCCGACTACCGCAAGGAGCTGAACGCCGCGCGCAGCGAGGCCGCCAGGATCCGCGACGAGGCCCGCGCCGAGGGGCGCGCGATCGTCGAGGAGCACCGCGGCCGCGCCAGCGAGGAGGCATCGGCGATGCTCAAGCAGGCGAGCGAGGACCTACGCCGGCAGGGCGAGCGGGCGACGGCGGAACTGCGGTCGTCCATCGACACGCTGTCGGCGACACTGGCCAGCCGGGTGCTCGGCGTGGACGTGTCGTCGACGGCGGCAACCGGATCGGGACGGTAGGTCATGTCAACGTTCATCGGACAGCTCATCGGCTTCGTCGTCATCATCGTCGTCGTGTGGCGGTGGGTCGTCCCGCTGGTCCGCGGCATGATGCAGACGCAGCAGGAGACGGTGCGCCGGCAGCTCGAGGAGAGCGAGGCCGCGGCGAAGAAGCTCGAGGGCGCCGACGCGGCGCACGCCAAGGCGCTCGACGAGGCCAAGCGCGAGTCGAAGCGGATCACCGAGGAGGCGCGCGCCGACGCCGAGCGCATCCGCGAGCAGTTGCGGGCGCAGGCGGACGCCGAGGTCGAACGGATCAAGATCCAGGGCGCGCAGCAGGTTCAGCTGCTGCACGCACAGCTGGTCCGCCAGCTCCGGGCCGAGCTTGGCGTGCAGTCGGTGCGCCGGGCGGGTGAGCTCGTCCGCGAGCACGTGTCCGACAGCGAGCGGCAGTCGCAGACCGTCGATCGCTTCCTCGACGAGCTCGCCGACATGGCGCCGTCCGGCACCACGCTGGAAAGTCCCACCACCGCGGCGAAGCTGCGCTCGGCCAGCCGCGAGGCGCTGGGCGCCACCACCGACACGTTCGACGAGGTCACCGACGGTGGCAGCGCTGCCGACCTCTCGACGCTCGCCGACGAGCTGGCGTCCGTGGCGCGGCTGCTGGTCCGCGAACACGTGGTCAAGAAGCACCTCGCGGAGCCGGCCGACGACCCCACCGCAAAGGTGGGGCTGGTCGAGGCGCTGCTGTCGGGCAAGGTGGCCGACGCCACGCTCGACATCCTGCGCACCGCCGTGTCGCAGCGGTGGTCCGCCGAGGACGACCTGGTGGACGCGGTCGAGCACGTCGCCCGGCTGGCGCTCCTGGTGCGGGCCGAGCGCGACGGCGACGTCGACGAGGTCGAGGACCAGCTGTTCCGCTTCGGTCGGATCCTCGACACCGAGGCGCGGCTGACCAGCCTGCTGAGCGACGACACCACGCCGCTCGACGGCCGCCTGGCGCTGCTGGACTCCGTGCTCGGCGACGGCAACGCCGCCAACGCCACGGCGGCCGCGCTGCTACGGCAGACCATCGGGCTGCTGCGCGGCCAGCGCGCCGACGAGGCGGTCCTGGAGCTCGCCGAACTCGCGGTCGAGCGGCGCGGCGAGGCGGTCGCCCAGGTGCGCGCCGCTGCCGAGCTGTCCGACGGTCAGCGCGAACGGCTCGCCGAGGTGCTCGGCCGCATCTACGGCCGGCCCGTCGCCATCCAGTTGGAGATCGATCCGGCCCTGCTCGGCGGACTGTCGATCGCGGTCGGCGACGAGGTGATCGACGGATCGCTCGCGAGCCGCCTGGCCGCCGCCGAGACGCAACTGCCCGACTAACCCACCCCAGACCTTCAAGGCAGAAAGACGAACATGGCTGAGTTGACCATCTCCGCTGACGACATCCAGGGCGCGATCGAGCAGTACGTCGCGAACTTCTCCTCCGACACCGACCGCGAAGAGGTCGGCACCGTGATCGACGCCGGTGACGGCATCGCCCACGTCGAGGGCCTGCCCTCGGTGATGACCCAGGAGCTGCTCGAGTTCCCCGGCGGCGTGCTCGGGGTGGCCCTCAACCTCGACGAGCGCGAGATCGGCGCCGTCATCCTCGGCAACTTCGAGCAGATCGAGCAGGGCCAGCAGGTCAAGCGGACCGGCGAGGTGCTGTCGGTGCCGGTCGGCGACGCCTTTTTGGGTCGCGTCATCAACCCGCTGGGCCAGCCGATCGACGGCCGTGGTGACATCGAGACCAACGAGCGCCGGGCACTGGAGCTGCAGGCCCCGACGGTGGTGCAGCGCCAGGGCGTCGGCGAACCGCTGCAGACCGGCATCAAGGCCATCGACTCGCAGACGCCGATCGGCCGCGGCCAGCGTCAGCTCATCATCGGCGACCGCAAGACGGGCAAGACCGCGGTGTGCGTCGACACGATCCTGAACCAGCGCCAGAACTGGGAGACCGGCGATCCCGCCCAGCAGGTGCGGTGCGTGTACGTGGCGATCGGCCAGAAGGGCACCACGATCGCCAGCGTGCGGCAGACCCTCGAAGAGGGCGGCGCGATGGACTACACCACCATCGTCGCGGCGCCGGCGTCCGACTCGGCCGGCTTCAAGTGGCTGGCGCCCTACACCGGCTCGGCGATCGCCCAGCACTGGATGTACGACGGCAAGCACGTGCTGATCGTGTTCGACGACCTCACCAAGCACGCCGAGGCCTACCGCGCGATCTCGCTGCTGCTGCGTCGCCCGCCGGGCCGCGAGGCGTTCCCCGGCGACGTGTTCTACCTGCACTCGCGGCTGCTGGAGCGTTGCGCGAAGCTGTCCGACGAGCTCGGCGGCGGTTCGATGACCGGCCTGCCGCTCATCGAGACCAAGGCCAACGACATCTCGGCCTACATCCCGACCAACGTCATCTCCATCACCGACGGCCAGTGCTTCCTGGAGACCGACCTGTTCAACCAGGGCGTCCGGCCGGCCATCAACGTCGGCGTGTCGGTCTCCCGCGTCGGTGGCGCCGCGCAGATCAAGGCGATGAAAGAGGTGGCGGGAAGTCTGCGCCTGGACCTGTCGCAGTACCGCGAGCTGGAGTCCTTCGCGGCGTTCGCGTCCGACCTGGACGCGACCTCCAAGGCGCAGCTGGACCGCGGCGCCCGGCTGGTCGAGCTGCTCAAGCAGCCACAGAACAGCCCGATGCCCGTCGAGGACCAGGTGGTCGCCATCTTCCTGGGTACCCGGGGTCACCTCGACTCGGTGCCGGTCGAGGACGTGCAGCGCTTCGAGCGGGAGATCCTCGAGCACATCAAGGGCAGCCACACGGAGATCCTCGACGACATCCGCGAGTCCAAGAAGCTGTCCGACGACACCGAGCGCAAGCTCGAAGACGTCATCGCCGACTTCAAGAAGGGCTTCTCCGCCTCCGACGGCAGCTCGGTCGTGCCCGAGGACGACAACGTCGAGGCGATGGATTCCGACGAGGTCGGCAAGGAGTCGGTCCAGGTCCGCAAGCCGAAGCCGAAGAAGAAGTAGGGCATGGCAGCCACACTGCGGGAGCTCCGGGGCCGTATCCGGTCCGCGGGGTCGATCAAGAAGATCACCAAGGCGCAGGAGATGATCGCGACATCGCGCATCTCCAAGGCGCAGGCGCGGGTGGAGGCCGCTCGCCCCTACGCCGCCGAGATCACCAACATGCTCACCAACCTCGCGGGGGCCAGCGCGCTGGATCATCCGCTGCTGGTGGCGCGGGAGAACCCGAAGCGGGCGGCCGTGCTGGTGGTGTCCTCGGACCGCGGGCTGTGCGGCGCCTACAACTCCAACGTGCTGCGGCGGGCCGAGGAGCTCATGGCGCTGCTGCGTGACGAGGGCAAGGAGCCGGTGGTCTACGCGGTCGGCCGCAAGGCGCTGGGCTACTACTCGTTCCGCCAGCGCGACGTCGTGGACTCCTGGACCGGCTTCTCCGAACAGCCGACCTACGAGCACGCGCAGGACATCGCCGAGAAGCTGGTGGCGTCCTTCATGTCCGGCGCCGACGACGAGGGCGACGATCCCGGCGAGGACGGTGTGCTCGGCGTCGACGAGCTGCACATCGTGTTCACCGAGTTCAAGTCGATGCTCTCGCAGAGCGCCGAGGCGCGGCGGATCGCGCCGATGGTCGTGGAGTACGTCGAGGAGGAGGACAACGCACCGCAGACGCTGTTCTCGTTCGAGCCGAGCGCCGACACCCTGTTCGACGCGCTGCTGCCGCGGTATGTCGCGACCCGGATCTATGCGGCGCTGCTCGAAGCGGCGGCGTCGGAGTCCGCGGCGCGGCGGCGGGCGATGAAATCCGCCTCCGACAACGCCGACGACCTCATCCGGGACCTCACGCTGCAGGCCAACCGTGAGCGTCAAGCCCAGATCACCCAGGAGATCAGCGAAATCGTTGGTGGCGCCAACGCGCTCGCCGATGCCGCTGGCCAGTAGACCCCCTGCAGAAAGCGAAAGACCATGACTGTCACCGCTGAGAAAGAAACCAGCACCAAGAACAAGGACACGACGGGCCGCGTCGTGCGGATCACCGGCCCCGTCGTGGACGTCGAGTTCCCGCGCGGCGAGGTACCCGAACTCTTCAATGCGCTGCACGTCGACATCAACTTCAAGGAGCTGTCGAAGACGTTGACGCTGGAGGTCGCGCAGCACCTCGGCGACAACCTCGTGCGGTGCATCTCGATGCAGCCCACCGACGGCCTGGTCCGGGGCGTCGAGGTGACCGACACCGGCAACTCCATTTCGGTGCCGGTCGGCGAGGGTGTCAAGGGGCACGTCTTCAACGCGCTCGGCGACTGCCTCGACGACCCGGGATACGGCAAGGACTTCGAGCACTGGTCCATCCACCGCAAGCCGCCCGCATTCTCCGACCTGGAACCCCGCACCGAGATGCTGGAGACCGGCCTGAAGGTCGTGGACCTGCTGACGCCCTACGTCCGCGGCGGCAAGATCGCGCTGTTCGGCGGCGCCGGCGTGGGCAAGACGGTGCTCATCCAGGAGATGATCAACCGCATCGCCCGCAACTTCGGCGGCACGTCGGTGTTCGCCGGTGTCGGCGAGCGCACCCGTGAGGGCAACGACCTGTGGGTCGAGCTCGGGGACGCGAACGTGCTGAAGGACACCGCGCTGGTGTTCGGCCAGATGGACGAGCCGCCCGGCACGCGTATGCGTGTCGCGCTGTCCGCGCTGACCATGGCGGAGTACTTCCGCGACGAGAAGCAGCAGGACGTGTTGCTGTTCATCGACAACATCTTCCGCTTCACCCAGGCGGGCTCCGAGGTGTCGACGCTGCTGGGCCGCATGCCGTCGGCGGTGGGGTACCAGCCGACGCTGGCCGACGAGATGGGTGAGCTGCAGGAGCGCATCACCTCGACGCGCGGCCGGTCGATCACCTCGATGCAGGCCGTGTACGTGCCCGCCGACGACTACACCGACCCGGCGCCCGCCACGACGTTCGCGCACCTCGACGCCACCACGGAACTCAGCCGAAGCGTGTTCTCGAAAGGCATCTTCCCGGCGGTGGATCCGCTGGCGTCGAGCTCGACGATCCTCGATCCGGGCGTCGTCGGCGACGAGCATTACCGGGTGGCGCAGGAGGTCATCCGGATCCTGCAGCGCTACAAGGACCTGCAGGACATCATCGCCATCCTCGGCGTCGACGAGCTGTCCGAAGAGGACAAGCAGCTGGTTAATCGGGCGCGTCGCATCGAGCGCTTCCTGAGCCAGAACATGATGGCCGCCGAGCAGTTCACCGGTCAGCCCGGCTCGACCGTTCCGCTCAAGGAGACCATCGAGGCCTTCGACCGTTTGAGCAAGGGCGAATTCGACCACCTGCCCGAGCAGGCGTTCTTCCTGATCGGCGGCCTCGAGGATCTCGCGAAGAAGGCGGAAAGCCTCGGCGTCAAGATGGACCAGGGTGGCGGCGACGGCGCGCCCGCGCCGTCCGACAACGGCCAGGGCGAGCAGAAGGACGGGGACGCCGAGGACGGCGACGCCGGCAAGGACGACTGACGATGGCCGACCTGGACGTCGACATCGTCGCCGTCGAGCGCGAGATCTGGTCGGGTAAGGCGACGTTCGTCTTCACCCGCACCACGACCGGGGAGATCGGCATCCTGCCGAGGCACATCCCGCTGGTCGCGCAGCTGGTGGACGACGCCATGGTGCGCGTCGAGCGGGACGGCGAGGACGATCTGCGGATCGCAATCGACGGCGGCTTCCTGTCCGTCACCGACGAGGGGGTCATCATCCTCGCGGAGTCGGCGGAGTTCGAGGACGAGATCGACGCCGACGCCGCCCGTCGCGACGCCGAGTCCGACGACGAACGCACCGCCGCCCGGGGCCGCGCCAGGCTGCGCGCGCTCGGACAGATCGACTAGGCGGGCGTCGACATGAGCGCAGGCGTCGCGGGCAGCTGTCTCGTGGTCACCTGCGTACCGGGCCGATAGCCCCGTCGTGAGCGCGCCCCTGATCGTCATGGCCGCGTTGACGGCTGTGCTGTTCCTCGCGGTGCTCGCCCTGCTCTACCGGCTGTGGAAGCTCCGGCAGGGCGGCACCGCGGCGATCCTGCGTGACATCCCCGCTGTGGGAGGGCACGGTTGGCGCCACGGCGTGGTCCGCTACAAGGGCGGCGAGGCCGACTTCTACCGGCTGTCGAGCGTCCGGTTGTGGCCCGACCGCCGGCTGAGTCGGCGGGGCATCGAGATCGTCGCCCGTCGGGCTCCGCGCGGCGACGAGTTCGACATCATGACCGCCGAGATCGTGGTGCTCGAACTGCGCGACACCGCACCCGACGCGCGCCGCGGCTACGAGCTGGCCCTCGACCGGGGAGCGCTGACTGCCTTCTTGTCCTGGCTGGAGTCACGGCCGTCGCCGCGCGCCCGCAGACGCACGGTCTAGCCGTTGGCGCCCGGTTGCCACAGCACGTCGCCGTCGGGGTTCGCCACGCGCGACAGGATGAACAGCAGATCCGAGAGCCGATTCAGGTATCGGGCCGGCAGCGGGCTGACCGACTCCGGATGCGCGTCGACCGCCGCCCACGCCGACCGCTCTGCCCGCCGCGTGACGGTGCGCGCCACGTGCAGGTACGCCGAGAGCGCCGTGCCGCCGGGCAGCACGAACGAGTGCAACGCGGGCAGCGGGTCGTTGAACTCGTCGCACCAGCGTTCGAGCCGGTCGATGTAGTCCTGGGTGATCCGCAGCGGCGGATACTTCGGGTGCTCGACCACCGGTGTCGACAGATCCGCGCCCGCGTCGAACAGATCGTTCTGCACCTGACGCAGCACCGCTGCCAGCCGCTCGTCCGGTTCACCCACCGCGACCGCCACGCCGAGCGCCGCATTCGCCTCGTCGCAGTCGGCATAGGCGATGAGCCGCAGATCGGACTTCGGGACCCGGCTGAAGTCGCTCAGCCCGGTGGTGCCGTCGTCACCGGTGCGGGTGTAGATGCGGGTCAGGTGCACGGCCATGGGCCAAACCGTACCGCGCGGAACTGACACCGCCGTTGGCGCTCACCTACACTGACCGGCGTGAGCGACCGCTTCGTCGTGACCGGCGGTACCCGGTTGTCGGGTGAAGTTGCCGTCGGTGGCGCGAAGAACAGCGTGCTCAAACTGATGGCGGCCGCCCTGCTGGCCGAAGGCACCAGCACGATCACCAACTGCCCCGACATCCTCGACGTGCCACTGATGGCGGAGGTGCTGCGCGGGCTCGGCGCCAACGTCGACCTCGACGGCGACACGGTGCGCGTCACCTCGCCCGACGAGCTCAAGTACGACGCCGACTTCGCCGCGGTGCGCCAGTTCCGGGCGTCGGTGTGTGTGCTCGGGCCGCTGGTCGGCCGGTGCAAACGCGCGAAGGTGGCACTCCCGGGCGGCGACGCCATCGGCTCGCGTCCCCTCGACATGCACCAGGCGGGCCTGCGCCAGCTCGGCGCTCGGTGCAACATCGAGCACGGCTGCGTCGTGGCCGAGGCCGACAGCCTGCGCGGCGCGGAGATCCAGCTGGAATTCCCGTCGGTGGGCGCGACAGAGAACATCCTGATGGCCGCCGTGCTCGCGGAGGGCACCACGGTCATCCACAACGCGGCCCGCGAACCCGATGTGGTGGATCTCTGCACGATGCTCAGCCAGATGGGCGCCGAGATCGAGGGCGCCGGATCGTCGACGCTGACGGTCCGGGGCGTGACGCGCCTCTATCCCACCGAGCACCGGGTGATCGGCGACCGGATCGTGGCGGCGACGTGGGGGATAGCGGCGGCGATGACTCGCGGCGACATCTCCGTCACCGGCGTCGACCCGCAGCATTTGCAATTGGTGCTGCACAAGCTGCACGCCGCGGGTGCGACCGTCACCCAGCACGACGACGGCTTCCGGGTGGTGCAGTACGAGCGGCCGAAGGCCGTCAACGTCGCGACGCTGCCGTTCCCGGGCTTCCCGACCGACCTGCAGCCGATGGCCATCGGCCTGGCGGCGATCGCCGACGGGACCTCGATGATCACCGAGAACGTCTTCGAAGCGCGGTTCCGGTTCGTGGAGGAGATGATCCGGCTCGGCGCCGACGCGCGGACCGATGGACACCATGCGGTGGTGCGGGGCATCCCGCAGCTCTCCAGCGCGCCGGTGTGGGCGTCGGACATTCGCGCCGGCGCCGGCCTGGTGTTGGCCGGCCTGGTGGCCGACGGCGACACCGAGGTCCACGACGTGTTCCACATCGACCGCGGTTATCCGCTGTTCGTCGAGAACCTCAAGAGCCTGGGCGCGGAGATCGAACGCGTCGCCTGACGGCGCCCGTAGCGGCGGTGGTTGCGGGCGCAACGAGGCGCCTCGAGCCGGGTTGAGCTGCGGATTTGAAGGTCTGCGGTCCTTCGGCGTAAGCTTTGGTCATACCGACGGCCACGAGCCCGGAAGGGCCCCGGCGGACGCGGTTTTGACCTCCCTGGTCACGTGCAGTACAGTGTCAGGGTTGCCCGCGATCGGGCGTGTTGTTTGAGAACTCAATAGTGTGTTTGGTGGTTTTTGTTTGTTGTTTTTGGCTGCACCCTGTTTTCCCGTTTGTGGGTGTGGTTGTTTTTGTCAGCCTGTTGGTTGATGTTTGTCAGGTTT
>NZ_JAJQJI010000019.1 GCF_021213805.1 Mycobacterium sp. MYCO198283 | reverse complement strand
CCGAACGACCGCAGCTGGTCATCCGTGAGGAACGCGTCGAGCACCAGCAGCGTGAACTGCGCCAGCACATGCCCGCCGACCAGCGTCACGTACTGGAACGACGAGAAGAAGCCGCGCCGCTCGCGGGTCGCCGCCTCCGACATGTAGGTCGCCGACGTGCCGTACTCGCCGCCGGTCGCGAAGCCCTGCAGCAGCCGCGCCAGGATCAGCACGATCGGCGCCGCCATGCCGATGCTCGCCTGCGAGGGCACCACCGCGACGACCAGCGAGCAGAACGCCATCAACGACACACTGACCGTCAGCGCCGCCCGCCGGCCCCGCCGATCAGCGAAGCGGCCGAAGAACCACGACCCGACGGGCCGCATGAGGAAGGTGATCGCGAAGATTGCCCACGTGTAGACGGTCGAATTCGCCTCGGACTCGTCGAAGAACTGGCTTTCGAAATACGACGCGAACACCGAGTAGATGTAGACGTCGTACCACTCGACGAGGTTGCCCGCGCTCCCGCGGACGGTGTTCCAGATCGCCCGCCGGGTCTGGGCGGGAGTGGAACGTGGTGGTTGGGCGTCCGTCGTTGCCGTCATCGCCGACCTCCCAGACAGTGCGGATCGAGCGTCACGCTAGCCCAGGGCGGCCCGCTCCATACCCGGTTCACCGCCACAATAGAGACATGCCTTTCGAGGAGCCGTCCTCCCGACCGACGCCGACCGCTGACCGAAAACGCGGCCGTGCCAATGGGCTCGCCGCGACTGCGGTGTTCGCCATGGTCGTCGCATTCGCACTGCCTTTCACGATGTTGACCAGCTCCGACTACGCCAACAAATTCGAGAACGGTGAGCTGCCGGCCGGTATCAACCCCGTCGACGGTCAGGTAGCCGCGGTGATGAGCATCGTCGCCGCGGCAGCAGCCATCGGCTGCGCCGTCGGCGCGTTGTGCAGCCGGAAGACGTTAGGGGCGTTCACCGCGTTGGTGTTCGTGGCGCTCAGTCTGGTGTTCTTCGCACCGCTCACCTTGATCTCGCTGGAGCTGGCCTTCTGAGAGCCGCGTGACGCGTGGCGGCACCATGGAGTCATGGAGCCGATGATCGAACCGATACCGGGCGCGCCGAACCTGCTGCTCGGCGCCTACGACATCGCGACGATCGGCTACCGCGCCGACGAATACCTCGTGACGGGGACGGCGACCGCGGTAATCGATGGGTCGACCGCCGACTACGCGACCCGCATCGTCGCCCTCCGACCCGACGACGACTCGATGTTCAACGGCACCGTCGTCGTTGAATGGCTGAACGTCAGCGGAGGTATCGATGCGCCCGCGGTATGGCTGATGGCGCACCGGGAGATTACCCGGGCGGGCTTCGGGTACGTCGCCGTGTCGGCGCAGCGGGTCGGCGTGGAGGGCGGCCTCAGCCTCACCGGCACCGACATGTCGTTGAAAGCGCTCAATTCCGAACGCTATTCGGCGCTCCACCACCCTGGCGACGCGTTCGCCTACGACATCTATACCCAGGTCGGTCGCCTGGTCCGCGAGGGCGCTGTCGACGGGATCGAAGCGGAAGCGGTGCTGGCCGTTGGTGAATCGC
>NZ_JAJQJI010000018.1:3464-5302 GCF_021213805.1 Mycobacterium sp. MYCO198283 | reverse complement strand
TTTTTGGCTGCACCCTGTTTTCCCGTTTGTGGGTGTGGTTGTTTTTGTCAGCCTGTTGGTTGATGTTTGTCAGGTTTCTCTGATTGGCCTGGTCCTGTCCCCTTTGTTGGGGGTGGGTTTGGTTTTGTTTGGAGAGTTTGATCCTGGCTCAGGACGAACGCTGGCGGCGTGCTTAACACATGCAAGTCGAACGGAAAGGCCCTTCGGGGTGCTCGAGTGGCGAACGGGTGAGTAACACGTGGGTGATCTGCCCTGCACTTTGGGATAAGCCTGGGAAACTGGGTCTAATACCGAATATTCCTCATGGGCTGCATGGTTTGTGGGGGAAAGCTTTTGCGGTGTGGGATGGGCCCGCGGCCTATCAGCTTGTTGGTGGGGTGATGGCCTACCAAGGCGACGACGGGTAGCCGGCCTGAGAGGGTGTCCGGCCACACTGGGACTGAGATACGGCCCAGACTCCTACGGGAGGCAGCAGTGGGGAATATTGCACAATGGGCGCAAGCCTGATGCAGCGACGCCGCGTGGGGGATGACGGCCTTCGGGTTGTAAACCTCTTTCACCAGGGACGAAGCGCAAGTGACGGTACCTGGAGAAGAAGCACCGGCCAACTACGTGCCAGCAGCCGCGGTAATACGTAGGGTGCGAGCGTTGTCCGGAATTACTGGGCGTAAAGAGCTCGTAGGTGGTTTGTCGCGTTGTTCGTGAAAACTCACAGCTTAACTGTGGGCGTGCGGGCGATACGGGCAGACTGGAGTACTGCAGGGGAGACTGGAATTCCTGGTGTAGCGGTGGAATGCGCAGATATCAGGAGGAACACCGGTGGCGAAGGCGGGTCTCTGGGCAGTAACTGACGCTGAGGAGCGAAAGCGTGGGGAGCGAACAGGATTAGATACCCTGGTAGTCCACGCCGTAAACGGTGGGTACTAGGTGTGGGTTTCCTTCCTTGGGATCCGTGCCGTAGCTAACGCATTAAGTACCCCGCCTGGGGAGTACGGCCGCAAGGCTAAAACTCAAAGGAATTGACGGGGGCCCGCACAAGCGGCGGAGCATGTGGATTAATTCGATGCAACGCGAAGAACCTTACCTGGGTTTGACATGCACAGGACGCGTCTAGAGATAGGCGTTCCCTTGTGGCCTGTGTGCAGGTGGTGCATGGCTGTCGTCAGCTCGTGTCGTGAGATGTTGGGTTAAGTCCCGCAACGAGCGCAACCCTTGTCTCATGTTGCCAGCACGTGATGGTGGGGACTCGTGAGAGACTGCCGGGGTCAACTCGGAGGAAGGTGGGGATGACGTCAAGTCATCATGCCCCTTATGTCCAGGGCTTCACACATGCTACAATGGCCGGTACAAAGGGCTGCGATGCCGTGAGGTGGAGCGAATCCTTTCAAAGCCGGTCTCAGTTCGGATCGGGGTCTGCAACTCGACCCCGTGAAGTCGGAGTCGCTAGTAATCGCAGATCAGCAACGCTGCGGTGAATACGTTCCCGGGCCTTGTACACACCGCCCGTCACGTCATGAAAGTCGGTAACACCCGAAGCCAGTGGCCTAACCCCTTGTGGGAGGGAGCTGTCGAAGGTGGGATCGGCGATTGGGACGAAGTCGTAACAAGGTAGCCGTACCGGAAGGTGCGGCTGGATCACCTCCTTTCTAAGGAGCACCACGAGATCCCGGCCCGCCTCTGCAATTGTGCGGGGGGTCGAGTGTCGGGACGATTCTGTGGATGGCGCCTGCCTGTAGTGGGTGGGTGTCTGGTGCATAGCAACGAACGCTGGTCCGGCCGGGATACGTCGGACCGAAAGGAACTGCCAGGCACACTATTGGGCCCTGAGACAACAGGCT
>NZ_JAJQJI010000018.1:0-3366 GCF_021213805.1 Mycobacterium sp. MYCO198283 | reverse complement strand
GGGGTGTTGCGTTGTTTTGCAATTTCTTCTGTGAATGTTTGTGTGTAAGTGTGTAAGGGCGCATGGTGGATGCCTTGGCATCGGGAGCCGATGAAGGACGTGGGAGGCTGCGTTATGCCTCGGGGAGCTGTCAACCGAGCGTGGATCCGAGGATGTCCGAATGGGGAAACCCGGCACGAGTGATGTCGTGTCACCCGCATCTGAATGTATAGGGTGCGGGGGGGAACGCGGGGAAGTGAAACATCTCAGTACCCGTAGGAAGAGAAAACAAAAGTGATTCCGTGAGTAGTGGCGAGCGAAAGCGGATGATGGCTAAACCGTGGGCGTGTGATACCCGGCAGGGGTTGCGTCTGTGGTGTTGTGGGGTCTGTCGTCTCATGGTCTGCCGGCCTGGGCAGCAGTGATCAATAGATGGTGTTAGCCGAAGTGGCCTGGGATGGTCTGCCGTAGTGGGTGAGAGCCCCGTAGGTGAAAACATTGTCTCTGCTGTGATGGTGTCCCCGAGTAGCAGCGGGCTCGTGGAATCTGCTGTGAATCTGCCGGGACCACCCGGTAAGCCTGAATACTTCCCGATGACCGATAGCGGACAGTACCGTGAGGGAATGGTGAAAAGTACCCCGGGAGGGGAGTGAAAGAGTACCTGAAACCATGTGCCTACAATCCGTCAGAGCCCTCGACTTTGTTGTGGGGTGATGGCGTGCCTTTTGAAGAATGAGCCTGCGAGTCAGGGACATGTCGCGAGGTTAACCCGGGTGGGGTAGCCGCAGCGAAAGCGAGTCTGAATAGGGCGTATCCGCGCAGTTGTGTGTGGTGTAGTGGTGTGTTCTGGACCCGAAGCGGAGTGATCTACCCATGGCCAGGGTGAAGCGCGGGTAAGACCGCGTGGAGGCCCGAACCCACTTAGGTTGAAGACTGAGGGGATGAGTTGTGGGTAGGGGTGAAAGGCCAATCAAACTCCGTGATAGCTGGTTCTCCCCGAAATGCATTTAGGTGCAGCGTTGCATGGTTCACACCGGAGGTAGAGCTACTGGATGGCCGATGGGCCCTACTAGGTTACTGACGTCAGCCAAACTCCGAATGCCGGTGTGGAAGTAGTGTGGCAGTGAGACGGCGGGGGATAAGCTCCGTGCGTCGAGAGGGAAACAGCCCAGATCGCCGGCTAAGGCCCCTAAGCGTGTGCTAAGTGGAAAAGGATGTGCAGTCGCGAAGACAACCAGGAGGTTGGCTTAGAAGCAGCCACCCTTGAAAGAGTGCGTAATAGCTCACTGGTCAAGTGATTGTGCGCCGATAATGTAGCGGGGCTCAAGCACACCGCCGAAGCCGCGGCAGCACACCTTGTGTGTGCTGGGTAGGGGAGCGTCCTGCATCCGGTGAAGCCGCCGAGTGATCGAGTGGTGGAGGGTGTGGGAGTGAGAATGCAGGCATGAGTAGCGATAAGGCAAGTGAGAACCTTGCCCGCCGGAAGACCAAGGGTTCCTGGGCCAGGCCAGTCCGCCCAGGGTGAGTCGGGACCTAAGGCGAGGCCGACAGGCGTAGTCGATGGACAACGGGTTGATATTCCCGTACCCGTGTGTGCGCGCCCGTGACGAATCCATCCTGCTAACCGCCCAAAGGGTGGTCCATCGGTCCCTTCGGGGAGCGAGGATCACCGGCTGCGCGGGACCCGGGTGGGTAGTAGTCAAGCGATGGGGTGACGCAGGAAGGTAGCCGTACCAGTCAGTGGTTGTACTGGGGTAAGCCTGTAGGGCGAGTGGTAGGTAAATCCGTCACTCATGATGCCTGAGAGGTGATGCATAGCCGATTGAGGCGAATTCGGTGATCCTATGCTGCCAAGAAAAGCCTCTAGCGAGTTCACACACGGCCCGTACCCCAAACCAACACAGGTGGTCAGGTAGAGAATACCGAGGCGTACGAGTGAACTATGGTTAAGGAACTCGGCAAAATGCCCCCGTAACTTCGGGAGAAGGGGGACCCCCATACCGTCAGCCGGCATGCCCGGGGCAGCGGGAGGGGGTGGCACAAACCAGTGAGAAGCGACTGTTTACTAAAAACACAGGTCCGTGCGAAGTCGCAAGACGATGTATACGGACTGACGCCTGCCCGGTGCTGGAAGGTTAAGAGGACCCGTTAACCCGCAAGGGTGAAGCGGAGAATTTAAGCCCCAGTAAACGGCGGTGGTAACTATAACCATCCTAAGGTAGCGAAATTCCTTGTCGGGTAAGTTCCGACCTGCACGAATGGCGTAACGACTTCTCAACTGTCTCAACCATAGACTCGGCGAAATTGCATTACGAGTAAAGATGCTCGTTACGCGCGGCAGGACGAAAAGACCCCGGGACCTTCACTACAACTTGGTATTGATGTTCGATGCGGTTTGTGTAGGATAGGTGGGAGACTGTGAAGCCCAGACGCCAGTTTGGGTGGAGTCGTTGTTGAAATACCACTCTGATCGTATTGGACCTCTAACCTCGGACCGTTTATCCGGTTCAGGAACAGTGCCTGGTGGGTAGTTTAACTGGGGCGGTTGCCTCCTAAAATGTAACGGAGGCGCCCAAAGGTTCCCTCAACCTGGACGGCAATCAGGTGTTGAGTGTAAGTGCACAAGGGAGCTTGACTGCGAGACGGACATGTCGAGCAGGGACGAAAGTCGGGACTAGTGATCCGGCACCCCCGAGTGGAAGGGGTGTCGCTCAACGGATAAAAGGTACCCCGGGGATAACAGGCTGATCTTCCCCAAGAGTCCATATCGACGGGATGGTTTGGCACCTCGATGTCGGCTCGTCGCATCCTGGGGCTGGAGCAGGTCCCAAGGGTTGGGCTGTTCGCCCATTAAAGCGGCACGCGAGCTGGGTTTAGAACGTCGTGAGACAGTTCGGTCTCTATCCGCCGCGCGCGTCAGAAGCTTGAGGAAAGCTGTCCCTAGTACGAGAGGACCGGGACGGACGAACCTCTGGTACACCAGTTGTCCCACCAGGGGCACCGCTGGATAGCCACGTTCGGACAGGATAACCGCTGAAAGCATCTAAGCGGGAAACCTTCTCCAAGACCAGGCTTCTCACCCATCAAGTGGGATAAGGCCCCCCGCAGACCACGGGATCGATAGACCAGACCTACAAGACTAGCAATAGTCGCAGGGAACTGGCACTAACCGGCCGAAAACTTACCCACAACGAAGAAACGCAACCACAACCACACCGCACCCCACCACCAAAACACAAAACTCCACTTGCACAACAAGTGAATAAAGTTACGGCGGCCATAGCGGCAGGGAAACGCCCGGACCCATCCCGAACCCGGAAGCTAAGCCTGCCAGCGCCGATGATACTGCCCACCCGGGCGGAAAAGTAGGACACCGCCGAACACACA
>NZ_JAJQJI010000017.1 GCF_021213805.1 Mycobacterium sp. MYCO198283 | reverse complement strand
CCACTACCGACTCCGCTCACTACTGCACAGCGGCGCACTACACGCACTGATCAATGCACTCTGAATTACGAAGAGCCAGTAATTCGGCAAGGACAGCCAGCAGCGCAGTCGTTTCCGCACCAGGCACATCGATCAGGCTGGTAACGACGCCGTCGGGACAGAGCGGCTCCGGCTTGCCCGGTTTCAAGAACCGCAGACGATCGGGCTCGGTGAGGTGGACCAGCATGCTGGCCATACCGAGCAGATGCAACGGATGTCCGCTTGCCAGCGCTTGGCGCGTCTCACTCGCCAGTGGCGCCTCGTCGGGCACCGATCGCCCTCGCCGCTCCATCCGGCGCGCATTGCGCCGCGCCTGCTTGGCCTTCCAACGATCGCGTCCGTCGCTCATGAGCGGAAGCTACTACCGGCCTCGGACAATCCCGGGCCAGCGAGGCGATGCCGCCATCAAGGAAAGGGCCTGGCCGCAAGAGACACCAGCTCAGACGCGAATGACCGTCAATCCAGCGACGCCGTCGAGTGCATCGAAGTCACCATCCTGCGTGACAACGGGGAGTTCGCGCGATGCTGCCACGGCCGCGATCCACAGGTCGTTGATGCGTACGCGACGGCCGGCCTCGGCGAGATGGACGCGCATTCGCGCCCACATGCGTGCCGCTTGCTCGTCGACGGGCAACGCCGCGAGATCGGCGACGGCGTCGAGCGTGACTAATCGCTGCGCTCGCGTGTCGGCGTCGACGGCGGCGAGGACGCCGGCGTTGAGTTCGGCCACGGTGATCACCGTCGTCGCCACCTCGTCAGGAATCTGCATGGCATCGAGCGACCGACCGCTTTCATGTGCGATGAAGACAGACGTGTCGAGTACCCCTGCTGCGCTCACTGCAACGGCTCGAGGTCATCGGTCGTATCCCCCGCGAGATCGGCAAGGTCGTCGCGGAGCCCCGGGTCCGCTTGCGCACGGTGCAATCGGCTCACCAACTCCTCCCTGCTGAGCCATCGGCGCCGCGCGGGCTCGAACGGGATGAGGCGGGCAACGGGTCGGCCGTTCAGGGTGACCGTGATGTTCTCACCTGCCTGCACTCGACGAAGCAGGCCCGCAGTTCCGTTGCGCAATTCCCGCGACGCCACTTCCGTCATGCTACAAACGTAGCACGTGTGTAGCAATGCGGACCGTCACGCCACGGCCGCTCTCGAGGCGAGGTAGATCTCCGTAGGCATCGGCCGGTGAAGCCGCCAGGTGATCGCCATGGGCTTGTCCCCTTCGTGACTGACGTAGTCGGCCGGCCCAAGGAAGACGTACGGCGCCGTCCCGAGGGCCGTCGACTTGCTCTGACGAACGAACAGCAGGACATGCGAGCCCCTCTGTCGGTGGTTGATGTAACGCTGACCGGTCGGCGAGGTCGATGACGTCGTTGACTGCGATTCCCAGTGGAACAGTTCGGAATTCAGTGCGTAGTCGCGGTACATCGTGGTCGGCGAGTAGTCCTTGTCCGACTTGTTCAACGTGATGAGGAATGCGTCGGCGTTAGCTTCGGCGCACCAGGCGACACCTTCACGCATGGTGCTTGGCGCACGCCCGGCGGCAGTCCAGCCGAGCGCTGCCAGTATCTCTTCGCGTGAATAGCTGGCGTGCAACTCCAAGGGCACGCCCGCGAGGTCGGGCTCCAAGTCGGCCAGTCGGTACGTGGTGCGTCGAGCGGTATCGAAGGCCAAGTCGACGACCTGCCGCATCTCGTCGGCCACCGGTTCATCCGCGATCGCCCGAAGGCCGTCAGCCGCCTGCTCAAATCCGCCGCCGTTCGGGTACAGGGAGTAGAACAGCATTTCGGCCAACCGACTCTCCGCCGCACTGCCCGTCGACACTGCCCCACTTAGAATCGACAGATACGCCGACCGTCTGACTGAGTCGTCCACATGGGCCAGCGCCCGCACGCGCTTGACGAGATCGTTCTCCCTCGCCCCGGCCTCCGTTCGAAGCTTGCCGGCTTCCCGGCACAGCGTCGTCCACGATCGATTGTGTTTCAGGACGTCCCCGAGGCTGCGACCCCACTCGTCGAGGTAACTCGCCAGCCGATCGTCGCGATGCGCCCGAACTTCCGACGTGAGAGCAGCCCAACGGGGCGCCACTTGCTGCTTCACGTTCTCGAGCACGAGTTGTTGCGCAACGCGGTCGAGCACGATCTGGCTGCCCGACGGCAGGAACGGAAATCCTTCCTCGACTTGCCGTTGCAATGCCTTACCGCCGATACCCGTCAGTGCGCGGAATCGCTGATCGAAGCGGAACTCTCGACGCTGATGGCCGACGAAGTCGAGGGCAGTGAGAACCGTCTTGTCCCGAGTAAGCCGCAACCCGCGTCCTAATTGTTGCAGGAAGACGGTGGCGCTCTCGGTGGGTCGAAGGAACAGCACGGTGTCGACCTCGGGGATATCGAGGCCCTCATTGAAGAGATCCACGGCGAAGATGATGTTGACGTCGCGGTTGCGAAGCGCGTTAAGCGCATCTCGCCGGTCGGACGACGAGGTGTCGGCGGACACGGCGAGCGCGGGGATCTTCGACTCGTTGAAGCGCTGCGCCATGTACCGCGCGTGTTCGACGCTCACGCAGAACCCGAGTGCTCGCATAGTCGCGACGTCGGCAACCTTCGCGGTCAACTCCTTGAGCACGATGCGGACGCGAGCGTCATTGCCGGTGTAAAGCGTGCTCAGCGCCTGCAGATCGTAGTTTCCGCGTCGCCACTGAATCGCCTCAAGGTCTGTGCCGTCGTGGATTCCGAAGTAGTGGAACGGACACAGCAGGTTCTGCTCCAACGCTTCCCAAAGCCGCAACTCGGCGGGGACGCGGCCGCCAAAGAACGAGCGGACGTCGACGCCGTCGCCGCGTTCCGGCGTCGCCGTAAGACCGAGTAGCTCCTTCGGCTTCACGTGGTCGAGCAGGCGGCGGTACGACGCCGCCTCGGCGTGGTGAAACTCGTCGACGACCACGACATCGAAATGATCCGGGGCTAGACCCGAGAGCCGCTGCTGCGAAAGCGATTGGATGCTGGCGAATACGTGACGCCAGCGGGTGGGCTGATGGTTATCGACCAGAAGCTCGCCGAAGGTGGCGTCGCTGACCACTTCCTGATACATCCGTCGCGACTGCATGAGTATCTCTCTGCGGTGGGCGACGAATAGCAATGTTAGGTCGCAGCCGAAGGTTTCGGTCACCAGCCGTCGGTAGTCGAGCGCGGCGATGACCGTCTTGCCCGTGCCGGTCGCAGCAACCACCAGATTGTGATGCCGATTGTGGATTACTCGTTCCGCATCAAGCTGCTCGAGGATCTCCGCCTGGTACGGCTTCGGCTGAACGTCCAAGCCGGAAAGGGTCACGGTCAGTCGGTCGCGTGTTGTCTTTCCGGACGCTGTGTCGAGCGCGGCGCGCAACCTCCCCCCATCGCGTGACGGCTCGTAGACCTCAAATTCCCGACTCTCCCAGTACGAGTCGAAGGTGGCCTTGAACTTGTCGAGTAAGTGGGGCGTCGCAATCGCCGACAGCCGAACGTTCCACTCGAGCCCGTCGACGAGTGCGGCGTGTGACAGGTTGCTGGAGCCGACGTAGGCCGTGTGGAAGCCGGTCTGCCGGCGGAGCAGCCAAGCCTTCGCATGCAGTCGGGTGCGGTCAATCTCGTAGTTCACGCGAACTTTTGCACCGAATTCGTTGACCAACGCGTCGAGCGCCCGCGCGTCCGTGGCCCCTAGGTAGGTGGTCGTGATGACACGCAGCGGGACGTTTCTGAAGCGCAGGTTGATGAGCTCGTCCTCGAGCAATCGGAGGCCATGCCACTTGACGAAGGCGCAGAGCAGGTCGACGTGATCGGCGCTAGCCATCTCCGCGCGAAGCTCCGCGGCCAGCGTCGGCTCGCTGCGAGCATTAGTCATGAGCGCCGCATCGCTGAGAGGTGTTGCTGGCCGGGGCGTCCGGGCAACCGAGGGCGTCGTATCCGATGCCAACTCCTCGAGACGCAGCAGCTTGCCGGGATCAGCGACGTGAAGCGCCTCACCAGCTGCGTGCACGTCCGGTAAGACGGCAAGCAGGCGGCGCGTCATTTCTGCGCGCTCCGGCGTACCACCTGCTGACCGCAACGATCTCTCGATGATGGGCGCCAGGTGGCGGGTGATGGCGAGCGCCTGCTCGGCATCGTCGACTGAGCCGAACGCTGCGCGCGCGTCAACTGCGGCGAGTTGACCTCTGAGTACTTCAGTCAGGAGAGATTCGTAGACGCCGGTTTCCACGAAGCGGACGCTAGCCGAGAACCCCGACAGTCCCGGGCCAATCGACCGTTGACATTGTCCGTCGAAATCGATCATCTTGTCGTGACGGCCCTTCGCCTCCTCAACAAGTGCGTTCAGATCGGTCGGGATCGGTATGTCTGGCTCATCGCCGGCATTCGCCGTTTGCGTTTGCGTGGCGAGGTCAAACTTCCAATCAGCAGATTCGCGACCGCCTTTGTTCGAGCCGAGCGACGTCCGTCTTCCACTTGGCGTACGCCGCCCGCTTCGCCTCTTGCTCGCTCACCCACCGACGTAGCTGATCGGCGGCGGCCTCAGGAGACTCAGCGTTCAGGCCGAGGCCCGCTGCGAACTCGACGACATCGCGACCCTGAGCTTCGCGGGCAGCTAGTGCCTGTAAGTTGCTCGCCTCGAGTTGCTGCCGCTGGGTGTGCGCCTCGACGAGATCGGGACGACGAGCGGCCTGCTGCGCGGTTTCGGCACGCGCCTTACAGGCGCCGACATACTCGGTAAACATCCGAAGCGCTTGCGCAACAGATTCTTCTGCAATCTCGAATGCGCCGATTGACCAAGGAGGCGGGATAGGGCTCCGACATGGCCGTCACGTGATGATCGAAACTCGACAGCCAAGTCCGCGTGCTGCCGGATCGAGTTCTGCGCCGCACCGGCTTCGTCTATCGTCCGAGCGAGCGCTTTGAGAGCGTTTGGGTCAGGATCGAGAGCTTCCGCTTGCAACCTGAGTTTGCGCGGCACTGACGCGTTGACGCAGCTTCTATGCAGTGGTCCAAGCAGTCGGCGGTCTCTAAGGAACGCCGACTTGTAAGACTTGCCCCTCAGTAGTCCTTGGGCGGCCGACGATACGGCACCGTTCAGCGCGACACTTTCCGAAGAAGTCGACGTAGGCGTGTCTTGGGGTTAGGTGAAGCGTTCGGAAGGGACCCATTCCTTGTGGCGGCCAGTCTTCTCAAGTCGGTGCGCTTAAGCGTCCCGTCGAAATCGCTCGCATCGTCCCGTATTTCTACTTCGAAGAAGATCCTGCCGTCGATCGCGTCGAAGAAGGAGTGGCCCCTGACATAGAAGCGGCCACCTTGACCGTCTCGTTTCCATTCGTTGAAGATTGCCGCTGCCGTGTCCAGGAGCGGGGAAAGCCCTGTTAGTTCGCTTCGACGATGAGCCTGGAACAGCGAGCGGCCGTCCGTATCCGCAGTAAAAACGCTTCCATTCGGTGAGGCACCGAACTGGCCGACGTACGAAGTCCGTGAAAGTGCCATTACGACCAACAGCTCAACCGGATGGCTCTCGCGCCTAATCACTGCCGAGAATCGTCCTGTGGGCCACTTATCTTCTCGGGGTCGAATCTGCGCCGGAAGCTCACAGTTGGCCGCCTTCAGCCGTTTGACCAACTCCTTAGTGGCCGCCTTCTGTAGCTTCGGATCTCCGGTAAGGGAGGCGATCCGATTGCGAACCGCGAGCTGCATCGCTGACCTGTCACCTACTGACATACAGGCTCCGCGTGCACACCGGCTTCGCAAAGTAGGCGTCGCGTGGCAGCAGGAAGGTCTCACCGCACAAACGCACTCCCCCGCTCACGATCGAGGAACGTCTCGCTCTTGTTCCGCAGGAAGAACACGTACACCACC
>NZ_JAJQJI010000016.1 GCF_021213805.1 Mycobacterium sp. MYCO198283 | reverse complement strand
ACTACCGACTCCGCTCACTACTGCACAGCGGCGCACTACACGCACTGATCAATGCACTCTGAATTACGAAGAGCCGGATTCCGGCTTCAGACTCAACCCACCACTGCGCACCTATCTCTACTTCCGGAAGCTGTGGTCCACCACTCCTCACTACTTAACGCGTCAAGTTGTGAGACTTCTCTTTGCACTGCGCATTTCATTCCGATCGTGAACCTCGCTCCCTGAACAACTATTCATCCCACCGCCCGCATCAAATAACCGATCTATTTACTCGGTCCGTTTCGTTTGCTTCCTGCAGGCCGCGAGTCCCCTGAACGGCCATCCAAGTCACCAGCCGCACCTCGTGCTCCTCGATGTCAGGCAAGGGCTCCCTGGGCGGCGGCGCGGTGATCCCTGCCTCGTCGAGCACCTCGGTGACGAGCTGGATGCGCTCTTCGTCGGTACGACCCTGATTGAGCGCCCCACGGACTTGTCGAGACACCTTCGGCGACGGGACGCTCCGCAGTCGGTTCACCAACGCGATTTGTGCGCCCCTCCCCAGATAGCCTCCTTTTTGCAGGACCAGCGTGTAGGCGTCCCTGAAGGCCAGTGGCAGGTCGGGCTGGAAAGCGTTCGGGTCGGTGAGTTCCTGCCATGTTGCATAGGCGCTGTCGCGTGCGACCTCCCATGCGTCAAAAGCCTTGTCGTAGACCGTGTCTGGAAGGAACCGCTCGGCGGTCGCGTTCTCGGGGTCAGCCACCCGGAGGGCAACGAGCGTGTCAGGCGACACGATCGCGACGCCTTCTTCGTTGTATCTGATCGACCAGTCGTCGGTCACCGGCACGTAACGGAACCACGGCTTGGCGCTGTTGCCGAGTTTAATGCAGAACACATACCCGTTGCCTAGCACGATCGGATTGATGAAGCCGCTACCGGATCCATAAGGAAGGCTGAGTACGTCAGCCTTCATCAATGGCTCCATGTTGAAGGCGCCGTACAACCGACGGCGGTACTCCTCACCTGAGAGAGATGCACTGGAGCCGCCGGCATCAAGCAGCTTCTCGAAATCATCAATAACTTGATCGTCCGCCAGATTCACTTCATGGCCGGGCCCTCGTCCCGGAAGCACTTCGCCGGCACCCACGGCTGCGTCGGCCAGAGCAAGCTTCGTTTCCAGGCGTTCCTCGAGCGCCAGCAGGGCGTCAAGGCGTTCAGCGGGAAAGAAAAGCCCGAGGTGCACATAGTCGTGTTTCGATCCGATGCGGTCCACGCGACCGTGTCGCTGGACGATCCGCATCGGATTCCACGGAAGGTCGTAGTTGATCATTTGGCCGGCCTGCTGGAGGTTAACGCCCTCGGCCAACACGTCGGTAGCGAACAAAATGTCGAACTCGTCCTTCGCTGTTGGCTCGCCGTTAGCACTGCGGGGTCCGGCCGTCACTGGAGCGAAGCCCGCAATCGTCGCAGCCCGGCCACCCTGATCCACACCGCCGCTGGCACCTCGCTCAAGCGCTTTCGCATAGGTGCCCATCACGGGTGGCGCAATACGGCCCCGGTAGTCCGCCAATGGCGATTCTCTAGAAACACTGTTGATCGCTTCCACAACCGCTTCATGGATCGGGATAAGCGTGTCGGTAAATGCTGAAAAAACGATGACCTTTCGTCGATCGGAATGCGAAAGGCCCCGTGGGTCCACCCGCCGTGCCTCCTTGGCGATCTCCGTGAGCTCCTCAACGAGCCTCTGGGCCTTCGGTTCGATTCCAGCGACTACGACCGCGGCGAGATCGCGCAAGTCGCCTAGCAGGGCAATATCGGATTCGACGTCGGCCCGAAGCTCGGCAAGATGGTACCCATCGCTTGACTCGATTTGGTCGGCATCGTCGAAGTCAGCCACGAAATCATCGAGGTCATCGGAGTCTGACGAAACCCAGTCGCTCAGCGCCTCGCCTTTTAGGACGAACCCTCTGCCGAGCGCATCCAGGAACCCCGCATGGGAAGTGATCATTTTCTCGAGGGATGCGTGAAGCGCCTGCGGGCTCGACTCAAGTCGCTTTAGTAAGCCGGACCGAAGTAGTCCTGCGTTTGAAATCTGGTACGTCTGCAGGTCATGATCGAGGGTGTACATGCTGGACAAATACCGAGCGAGCATTAGCCGCCGCGGATCTCGGCTTCGTTCCTCCCACGCCCTTGGCGCGTGAGGGTCGGTCGGGTCGTCGAGCGCGTAGACCATCGCATCGATGAGTGCAAGCCCGTCCGCGTCGAGGCCGTAGTCGATTCGGCGTACCTTCGGCTGCGGAAATTTGATCGTGGTCGGCTTCCCGTCGGGCCCCATTATCAGCTCATTAGCGTAGTGCTCCTTCACGAACTTCCGAGTACGGCGGACGGCGACCTGGTCCATCAGGTCGAAGAGGTTTTCCGGTGTCAGATTTGAGGGGTCGACGGACTGCGCATGCTTGATGTACTCGCGGATGCTCGGGATACCGAGCGACGCGAAACGCGCGTCGTCTCGGATAAAGTATTTGATGAGCGTTTCGAGGTCGGCCAATGAGTTGTTCACCGGTGTGGCCGTCAACAGCACGACCTTCTTAGGGCTGCCCGCAGTGATGACACGGTCGACCGCGCCAGACCTCTGTGCCGCGGAGTTGCGTAGGTTGTGCGCCTCGTCGATCACGACAAGTGAATAGTCCTCAATCTCCCTCAAAAACGCATCAATCGGACTCTTATCTGGGTCGAGTCGATTCCGCACTTCCTCATACGAGTAAACCTTCACCCACCGGCTGAAATCATGAGTAAGCAGGAATGGTTCCCACATCGAGGTCTTCAGCGCAGCGGGAGCAACGATTAGAACCCGTTGCCTGTTGATGTTGGCTGTCCGATAGATGACCTCGCCGGCGAGGAACGTCTTGCCAAGGCCGACCTCGTCGGCGACTAGTACGCCACCGTGCTCGTCGAGGAGTCGCTCCATTCTGGCCACACCGTCAGCCTGGAAGCGCGTAAGACCAAGATGTGTCTGGACATTTGGGTTCTCTTCGATGTCCAGGTGCTCGCCATAGAGCTCCCAAAGCATCCGCAGGTAGATTGCCCATGGTGTGTGCGGTTCCCATAGGCGGCCATAGAGCTCGGCGAGATCGTATGGGTCGCTCAACAGCCAGAAGTGCTCGAACCACTCATGCACTTTGGCGGCCGCGCTCGTGCCGCCGCCGGTGCCCAGGTTGAGTTCCGCATTATGGGCGAGGCCGGCGTAGGTCATGTTCGACGAACCAGCGATCGCCGCCTGCGCTGCGCCGTCCTCAACCAGATATGTCTTGCCGTGCAGGAAGCCATTCCCGTAACGACGCACCTCGACCTTCGCGGCGTCATCCGGGTCAACACTGCGAAGCCACTCCACCAACCGCTTCGCTTGGGCTGTAGGCACTCTCGCGAAGCCCATCGTGTCCCGCTCAGCCTCCAGCCAGGCCTGATGGTGTTCGAGGGCGGCGCCTCGGCGAGCGTCCTGATCGGAGTCACCGGACACGATCGCTCGGACGGCTTCGGCATCGGGCTCCGCCCCGAGCAAGAGGCGGACCCGGGGCGCTCGCTCCAGCTCGTCGGCAAGGAGCGCGAAGCCGCCAGGGTTTATGTATGCCGTTGCGATCGCGATGGGGGGCGCGGTCATTTTATTGACACGCAAGAGGTGGAAGAGCTCGTTTACCTTGTCCGCGACGGTCGTCGCGGCGTCGCTCGGCGAGTGATTCGTGGCGAAATCGGGTAGTTGGCTCACGATGCAGCCACCTGATCGGCTGCCGTCATCAATTCACACGCGAGGTCGAACACGGATTTGGGAAAACCCTGCGGGCTGAAATCACGTCGAATTAACTCTAAGTCGTCCGGCTGGAGCCCGTACCCGCGGGCAACAGTGGCTTCCAATCCTGCAAGAAGTTGCTCTCGGCTGTCTCCGTTGAAGGAGGAGGCTTCGGCTACATCTGCAACATTGATCCCGGCGGCGAGCCATTGGTAACCAGCGTTCCGAAGGAGAACTGCGGTGCGGCCAGCCAGTCTCTCGACGTCAGCAATCGTGAGCGCAGGCAGCGGAAGATTGTTGATCACCGGGGCGGTGACGTGGCGGTCAACAAAGCGCCGGGCCCACCAATCCTCAGTGTTGGTATTCAGCAGGCCTACGAGGGCCAGCAGTGCATTCGACGACGTTCCCAAAGCATGGGCAACGGCATGGATGTAGCCCGCGTTGTAAAGGAATCCTCGGGCAGGTAGGGCCGAGGCGATGAGCGTCCGAGTGTCGTCACTGCGGCTCGGATGTCTAAAGATAACTACAGGATGCGATTGCTTGAACACGGGCTCTCCGTTTGCATCGACAACGACCCCCCGGGATTTTGCCGCAAGTCCATGAAAGTCGTCCACGAATTGTTTGACCGCAGCATTGCGGATTGAGAAGGGATCAACATGGCGCGTCATCATTACTCGCCAAGCCCCTTCAGTCTCCGATACCACCACCAGATCGCGGTCGCGTCCTGTTCCGCGGAAATCCCAACGTGCATCGTGAGTACCGGTGATCCAAGACCCAGCCGCGGAAAGTCGCGGAAATTCACGGATCTTGTCGAATACGACCCGGTCGCCTGGATTGTCGAACCACGGGACGACCATGGTGTCGGAGAAACTCGACAACTCGTCTCGGCTGAACTTGATCATCTCGTCCGGCGCGATCGCACGAAGCGCAGTCGCGGAGGTCACCACCGCAACTTCAACCGGCCTGTCAGATGCGGGACCGGCAACGAGGAGCACCACCGCGTAGCTAGCGTGAACACCCTCAAAGAGCCACCCGCCTGCATTGCGTGCCTGCACGAGTGCGACGGAGTGCTTGGCAAAGAGCTCCGCGCGGAGGCGCTTCCACCCGGCCAAGACGAGACACTGACGCGGCAGCACAAGACCTATACCGCCGGTGACACGCACGGACCGCAGCGCCCGTTCGAGCATCAACTGCGCCAGCTCAAGATGAGTGCCGCCCCGCATCGTGAAAGTCGTCTTGAAATAGTCCTGCAGGCGCTGCCGTTCGACTATCTCAGCTGCTTCTCGCGCTGCCTCGACCGGGCGTTCCTTTCGAAGTTCCTCGATACGCGCGTCTCGCTGCACATCAGGGAGTGCCATCAGGCCAGGGCTGACCTTTGCCCAGAACGGGCCGGCTTCCCAGCGCACCTTGTCCCATGGGGGGTTGCCAATGATTGCGTCGAAACCGGGTGAATTTCGCAGAAAGACTTCCGGGAACAAGCAAGGCAGGTGTCCCGGCTGCAACAATTCTCTCGCCTCATCAACCTCGGGGCGCGCGAGCATCAGCAGCAGCGACTGCTCATCAAATACCGTGTTTGGTGCCAGGATTCCCATGCGAACAGCGACAGCGGCGTCGAAGATCCTCCCCGCGGTGTCGGCTGCCTCGCGGGCCAGGTCGAGCAGGCGGGCACCTTCTTCAATCTCCGATTTGTTCGCTTCGCTTGCATTCGCCACATCAACCAGGAGCGTCTTTGCCGACGCAAGTTGATCAGTGAGGATTGAATCGAAGAGGCTCAGCTCGCCTGGACGGCGGCCCGGCTGGAGCACGTCTATGGCTTCGTCGATCGTTCCCATCCCTGTCAAGCTATTTGCGTTAGCGAGTCCGTGATCCAGTGTGCTCATCGGCAGCCCCGGGACAAAGGTATGAATCCATAGTGCGAGACGCGCGAGTTCGACTGCCATCGGGTTGATGTCGAGGCCGTATATGCAACGACGGGCGACTTGTCTGCGCAAGAGCCCGATGTCGTCGACTTCGCTCTTGGCGACGTCGTCCGAGCCGAGTGCCTCCTTGGCTACCTCAGCCAGTCGAAGCAACTCTTGGGTGACGCCCGGCACGGCGTGCTCCGTGAGGAACGTTCGCATGAGCGCTTCGATCTTGTCGACCGCCGCCACCAGAAAATGACCCGACCCCATCGCAAGGTCCGCGACCCTGAAGTCGAAGAACTCCCTTGAGGCGGTAGCCGCGTCGCCTCTCGCGAGGTGGCCCGCTATGTTCTCGAGGTGCATGGTGAGCGCGGGGACGATCGATCGCTCGATCAAGTGGTCCACCGCAACCTTCGGAGTGAAGTACGAGCCGGTCGCCTTCCGCTCGCCCGAGGCCGTGTGGAAGTAGACGGAACCAGCTGTTACCTGCACGATGCCGCCGCCGACGGCTGGCACCCACGCACCGTTGCTGTCTATTGTGAGGTCTTGGTCGGCCAGTGAGAGGGAGCTCTCCAAGAGGCCTTCGTAGATTGTGCCGAACTCACGAACGCTCAACGAGCGAAAGTCGACAGGACCAAGGACTTCGTCATCCCCCACATCGATCAGCAGGCTCTTGAGGGCGGGGCCGAGGACGCTGTCGGGGAGCTCGATCATCTTGATAAGCGCTCCTTCAGCCGAGCGGCCCGCATCGGAGGAGAAGAGCCCGCCGTTGTACGACGGAATCTGCCATTGCGGGTTTCCTTGGTCGATTGCGCTCCACACCTGTACAAGGTCAAACCAAATCGTCGATGAGTCGCCAAACTCCTGACTGTCCGAGTCCAGCAGTCGCCGCGCATTGGTCTTCAGGCTGTTGGCGTCGAAGCCCTCGTTGCGTCCGGACGGGAGCAAACCGCGATCCTCTGCGTACGCCTGGAACAAAAGCCTAAAGAGGACGCGGAGCGTGACGCGGTACGCGGTCGAAAGTCCCTCAGCATCAAGCGTCACTCCGGCGTGCTTCGACAACTGCTGCGCTACCTCGACCGCAACAGGGGGGACGATTTCGTCATAGATACGTTCACGGAGACGCGCCCCGAGTTCGGTGGCGTATCGCGCGCTGTCGCGCAACAGTCCGTCGGCGCTGCCGCCGGCCGTAAGTGCGTTCGCAGAGAAGATCAGCGGTAGTAGCGCAGCGTACTCATACCCGATGGTCGACAGGTCGACCTCAAAGAATGTCTCGGCCTGGCCCTTTGACCCGACCCCGACGCCGTCGCGTCCCGAATACAGGCGGATCTGGTCCTTCCGTAAAACGACTAACCACGGCACTTCCTGGCGCGACGCCACAGCAAGCCCAAACGCGACCGGTGAAAGTTGAAACCGCGGGGTCTTGGCGTCGAATTGCTCAGTATCGTCGAGAAGCACTGCGACCGCGCGCGGTGGATGTCCGTCGATCGACAGCAGAAGTGTCCCGTTCGGACCCGCCTTTGTCGTGAAGCCGAGTGCATCAATGAGCTGCGCCTTGCGCAAGGCGAGTAGCGGGTGGGCCTGTTCGCCGAGCGCCTCCCAATCATCTCGCTGAGGCACGTTGCTCATTATGTGGTGTGTAGCGAACAACCCGCAGTTGGTGAAGCCCGCTACACCGGTTGAGTCCGAGGCTTTGCGGAGCCCGGCCAAACGTTCAGTGGCAGCAAGAACGTCCGGCTCGGCGAGGACGGATAGGAGCTGGCGCTCTGCTTGCTCAACCGGCATCGCGATCACCTGCGCCTGCGGGTCGGGACCGAAGAGATGGACTGCGCCTTCGTGTTCGATCGCCACTACGAGTTGTATTTGAGTCTTGCCCTTGCGTGCGTTGAATATGTCGCGGATGACCTGCCGAGAAGGAGCGGTCGCGGAAGTTGCGACTGCCACTTGGAACCCACCGAGGCCGTGCGGGTCGGGGCCGAGGTACACCTTCATGGTTGTGACACCGGCAGGCGCGGATGGTTCGTTCCAAGCGATGACTTTATCGGCAGTCAATTGCACGCGTACTTCTCCTCTAATCTGGCCGAGAACTCACTGGCGGCCTAGTGCGAAACCCTAGCGACACCGGTCGGCTTCATGTGCACGACGCGCACGACTTGAACTTCACCGACGACCTATCGCTGTAGCTGCTAGGCCCCGGATGGACGGAGCCAGTGGACGATCCGCGCCGCGCCGGGTTCATAAACCCTCGGCAAGCCACAACATGGCATCCGCGAGTTGCGCACGGTCTGTGGGTACGCCGTGACGTCCGAAGGTCTGCAGAACGTCGACGGCAAGCTCGTCGCTAGCCATCCGTTGTCCCCCGCCGCAAGTAAGCGAGCCGCGTTCGCGATCTCTCCACGGGGCTGATGTGCAGTAACTGGCGATCCGCGGTGGTGTCGTTCGGGCAGAACTCGCGCCATGCATCGGGGTCGATCTCGCGCGAGGCCAGATGAACTTGTCGACGACAACGAATAGCCCCGCCTGTTGGATCCGGTAGGCGAGCTTCTTCTCCCGCGACGACCGGACGCGCCTCAACTCAAAAGACTGGGCAGTCACCGCACCAGCCGATCAATGTGC
The DNA here is from genome assembly GCF_021213805.1 of Mycobacterium sp. MYCO198283. Lineage (GTDB taxonomy): Bacteria > Actinomycetota > Actinomycetes > Mycobacteriales > Mycobacteriaceae > Mycobacterium. Next base: position 776 of record NZ_JAJQJI010000016.1, on the reverse strand, counting down.
ATGGGTCCCTCGTAAGTTGCGATCTCGTTGTTCAACGCGCCGATCTTCTATTACTCGCTTGCCGCCTTCGTTCGACCGAACCATTCGTTGTCAGCGAGTACTTGCAGCGGGGTCCGATGAACGATGTCGTCCTTGAACCGTTGTTCCGCCGAAACAACGATCACACCGGGGTAGCTCTCGTTCAAGAGCTTCAAGTGCTCGACGTCGGGGATGACATCGCCCAAGTCGTTCCAGGTGTGCGTGCTTCCCGGCGGCAAATCATCGACCAGCGACCGCGACCACTCCGGCGCGAGTTCGCCCACGGCGCCATGGAGGCGAACCGACAACTGAAGCCCAGACACCGGCACGTCAGAATCGTTCGCAACCGCGATGTCGGTGACCAGCGGCATTCGGTTATGGATGAGGGCGAGGTTGACCGCGGGTTGGGCGTGCACGTCAAAGCGGAGGCCATTCGGTTAAATGACACGAGCGGGCCAGATGGCGTTGTTGAACATGCTCCCCCAAGATGCTGATGCGAGCCGTTGATAAGACAGCTCCGGAGCGAAAGCTTAGCCAGCTCACCGACAGCGGCAGTGCGTTCCGCGGCAGCACGTCACCAGTGCGGTCAGTGTGAGGAGCAGCTACCGGACCACTCGGCCGTAGGAAAGACAAGAGAGTCCTGCTGGAGGCGGATGGGAATTCCACCGTTCCACTCACCTTACCGCACAAACGCACTCCCCCGCTCACGATCGAGGAACGTCTCGCTCTTGTTCCGCAGGAAGAACACGTACACCACC
>NZ_JAJQJI010000015.1 GCF_021213805.1 Mycobacterium sp. MYCO198283 | reverse complement strand
GGCCTGGTCGAGTGCGGTGGTCAGGTCGTCGTAGCTGCGGGGCTGGATCCGTTCGTCGTTGATGAAAAAGGTGGGAGTTCCCTGCACGCCGAGTGCGGTGCCGTCGGCGATGTCGAGTTGGATGCGTTCCAGGGTCGCGGGGTGGTTGTAGGTGGCGTCGAAGGCGGCCATGTCCAGGCCCAGCTGTTGGGCGAAGCCGCGGAACACGTCATCGGCGGGGATCTGCTTTTCGCCCCACTGGGCTTGTGTCTCATACATTTTGCGGTACATGGCTTCGAGTTGGCCTTGCTGGGCGGCGGCTTCCACCGCGCGTGCGGCGCGTTCGGCGTTGAAGTGGGATCGCAGCGGAAAATAGCGCAGCACGAAGTTCACCCGGTCGCCGTACTCGGCGCGCAGCTGCTCGACCGCGGGATAGAGCGCCCGGCAGCCTTCGCACTCGAAGTCGAGGAACTCGACGAAATAGACCTCGCTGTCGGGTACTGAGTTGAGCCGGTGACTGTTCTCCCTGACCGTCTGCCCGGCTGGTGACCCGTCAAGTGCGATGTCGGGAGCTGAGTCCGTGTCGCGAACGGAGAGAAACACCACGGTCCCCACCATTGCGACCGCGATGACGAAGAGCGTGAGGAGCACGCGCCAGGGGAAGTTGGTCATGTATCGGCTGACCGAGCGCGGGCGACAGTTGACGGCAGCGGTGCTGACCGGTGTGGCCGCGGTTGCTGGAGAAAGCCCGAATCGTGGCTGATGCTTGCTGTAGCCCGCAGTCCGCGGCCGACTTCCGGGCGGACGTGAAAAGCGTTGACAAGTAACAGTTTTGCAGCTGGTCTCGGTAGCAGTCTTGCTGCGATGCCCGAGCTGCCGACCGCAGGATAGGAGCGTGAGTGTGATGCCGAGGATCAGTGCGCAGGCCCGCCTTGTGTATCGAGGCGAGATGGACGCGGCAGGGAAAGCCGACGATTCGCTGGTGCGGTGGCGACATTTGGAGCGGGCTCACATCGTGTCGCAGCCAGATCCGTGGCTGCACACCGGCAACCACGCCGCCATGCTGGTGTTGGCCGTGCGCCAGCGCGACCGCCGCGAAGCACTCGGGCAGGTGCTGCGCCTCATTGTCGCCGCCCCCGGGTCGATCACCGGTCGGTATCCCGTCGGCAACACCGGCCGCGTCACGGCAGGGCTGATGACACCGATGTCCATCCCCGACGACCTCGCCGCAGCCTTGACCAGCAGGTAAACGGGGCGACCGGGCACTGCCAGCTGCTGTCTGTGAGGTGTCAGGGCTCGGTGGTCAGCCGGTCCAGCAGCGGCCGTAGGTCTTCGGCCAGTAGTGCCATGAGGTAGACCGCGGCGACCCTGTGCTGGCGGTCCAGGACCATCGTCGTGGGTACCACGCTGGTGGGATAGGTGCGTCCCAGCGTGATGAGGCTGCGCATTGCTGGGTCGAAGATGGAGGGATATTGCACGTTGCGGTCGGTGACGAAATCGCGTGCGGTGTTGCGGTTGTCGCGGACGTCGATACCGAGGAACTGCACGCCGCGGTCGCGATATTCGCCGTACACCGTTTCGAGTTCCGGAGTTTCGGTGCGGCACGGCGCACACCAGGAGCCCCACACGTTGATGAGGACCACCTTCCCGGTGAAGTCCGACAGCCGGATCGGTTCGTCGGTGAATAGATCTGGTCCGGTGAGATCGCCGATGGTGCCCCGTGTCGAGGGTGGGTCGTAGAAGATCGCGGTCTGACCGCCCGGGGAGACGAAGTCGAACGTCCCGCCTTGCGCCACAGCGCCGTCGCCGGTGCTGCAGCCGGTGACCGAGGTTGTCGCGACGACAAGGGCTGCCACGACGGCGACAGATCGCCTGAGGCTATGCATGAAGGACTCCTCTCGACGACCACGTTGACGGTCTCGACGAGCACGTTGACTGTGCAGTGCCGGTGATTCGTGACTGCCTAGTTCTCAAGGGCGAGGCCGCTGACCAGGATGAAGATGCCCAGGGCGATCAGGACGATCGGGAACAGGACGTGTTCCCAGCGTTCGAGGACTTCGGCGATCGGCCGGCGGGTGGCGACGAATCGGGCGGCGATGACCAGGACTGCGACGAGCACGAGGAAGACGACGCAGTAGGCCACCACGGCCGCCGGTCCCACGCTCAAGAAGACCGGAACGTAAACGCCGATGTTGTCCCCGCCGTTGGCGAAGGTGACTGCTGCGACGGTCCAGACACCGACGTTCTTGCCGGCAACCTTGCCGTCATCGTCATCGTCGTCGTCATCGTTGCCGCGCCAGGCTTGCCAGGCCGCCCACAGTCCCAGGGCCAGGGGTATGAGCCCGAAGTACGGGATGACTTCTGGGGGAAGGAACGCCCCGGCACCCAGCGTCACCAGCACCGCCGCCCCGAGGATCCCCGCAAATCCCAGGTATTGCCCTGCGGTGATCCGGGCCGTTGTTCCGCGTTGTCCCGCGCCGCGGGCGAAGAACAACGAGAGCACGATGATGTCGTCGATGTTGGTGACGATGAACAGGCCAATTGCGGGCAGAACAGACGACAGGATCATGCGCCTGCCCCCGTGTCTGCGGTGTCGCTGACCCGCCACCTAGCCACCACCACGCCGGTGTGGCCGGCGGTCACGACGGCGCGCCCACTGGCGCCGCGCGGGTATGGCTGATTGCCGGGTCGATCGGCGCGGCGGCCAGCGGTGTGGTGCGTCCGGCTCGCACGCCGTTGGCGATGACCACGATCTCGGCGAGTTCGTGGACCAGTACCACCGCGGCCAGCCCGAGCACCCCGAACAGTGCCAACGGCACCAACGCGATGATCAGGACCAGGGACAGGCCGACGTTTTGCACCATGATCCGCCGCGCCCGGCGCGCATGGCTGAACGCTTGGGGCAGGTGGCGCAGGTCTTCGCCCATCAACGCCACGTCGGCGGTTTCGATCGCCACGTCGGTGCCCATCGCACCCATCGCGATACCGATGTCTGCGGTGGCCAGCGCAGGAGCGTCGTTGACGCCATCGCCGACCATCGCCGTGGGCCGTTGGGCGCGGAGCTGTTCGATCAACCGCGCCTTGTCTTCGGGCCGCAGCTCGGCGTGCACGGCCTCGATCCCGACGTCGCGGGCCAACGCAGCGGCGGTGGCGTGGTTGTCGCCGGTGAGCATCGTCACGTGATAGCCGTCGCGGCGCAACCGGGCGACCACCTCGGCGGCCTCGGGGCGCAACTCGTCACGCACGGCGATGGCACCGATCACCTGACCGTTGTCTTCGACGAGGACCGCGGTGGCCCCTGCCTGCTGCATCCGGGTGACATCACCGGCGAGTGGGCCGGGGTCTAGCCAGCCGGGCCGGCCCAGGCGAAGCGTGTGCCCGTCGCGGTGGCCGGTGAGTCCGGCGCCGGTGACGGCCTCGACGTCGGTGGCAGGGATGACGTCATCGGCTGCGGCGAGGATCGCCGCGGCCAGCGGGTGCTCGCTGCGCGCTTCCAGGGCCGCCGCCACATCGAGCACCTGCTCGCGGGTCGCACCGTTGGTGGTGGCCACGTCGATGACGGCGGGCCGGTTCGCGGTCAGCGTGCCGGTCTTGTCCAGTGCGACGCCGCGGATCTTGCCCAGCCCTTCCAGTGCGGCGCCGCCCTTGACCAGCGCGCCGAGCTTGCTGGCGGCGCCGATGGCAGCCACCACGGTGACCGGCACCGAGATCGCCAGGGCGCACGGTGAGGCGGCGACCAGCACCACCAGAGCACGTTCGATCCAGGTGGCCGAGTCCCCGAGCAGGCTGCCAATCACCGCGATCAGCCCGGCGACGATCATGATCCCGGGCACCAGGGGTTTGGCGATCCGGTCGGCCAAACGTTGCGAGGCGCCTTTGCGGGACTGCTCGGCCTCCACGATGCGTACGATGCGGGCCAGCGAGTTGTCCTCAGCGGTGGTGCTGACCTCCACCTCCAGTGCCCCGGTGCCATTGATCGACCCGGCGAACACCTCATCACCAGGCCCGGCCTCCACGGGAACCGACTCGCCGGTGATGGCCGAGACATCGAGTGCGGTGCGGCCGTGGCGGACGATGCCGTCGGTCGCGACACGCTCACCAGGCTTGACCAGCATCCGGTCGCCGATCCGCAAATCCGCAGGCGCCACGGTCTTCTCGGCGCCGTCACGCAGCACCGTCGCCTCGTCGGGGACCAGCGACAACAACGCGCGCAGACCGCGGCGAGTGCGGGCCAGCGAGTACTCCTCCAGTCCCTCGCTGATGGAAAACAGGAAGGCCAGCATCGCGGCCTCACCCACCTCGCCGAGGATCACCGCGCCCACCGCGGCGATGGTCATCAGCGTGCCGACCCCGATCTTGCCCTTCACCAGCCGCTTCAGGGTGGACGGCACGAAGGTGTAGGCGCCGGCCAACAGCGCCACCGCTTCCAGCGCCACGACGACCGGCTCGGTCACGTCAAGGAACCCAGCGATCACCGCTGCCAGCAGGAACACCCCCGAGATGGCGGCGAACTGCAGTTCCTTGATCTGCCAGAGCCGCTCGGGCTCACGCTCCTGCTCCTCGGCGCCGCGGGGCTCGTCGTTGCCGCAGCCGCATGCATCACTCATCGCCGAGCCTCCTGCGTACGGGTCGTCGCGTCGATGCCAGAGTCGGTGCCGTAGTTGGGGCACAGTGCGACGGCGTTGCCGCCGGCCGCCAACAGCGTCTCGGCCGAGGCCAGCAGGTCGAGCAGCTCGGGACGGGTCAGCGAGTAGAACACCTGCCGGCCTTCGGGGCGGCCGGTGACCAGACCGCAGTCCCGCAGGCACGCCACATGGGCCGACACCGTGGACTGCGCCAGGCCCAGCTCCCCGATCAGGTCGACCACACGGGCCTCCCCATCAGCCAGGCGGCGCACGATCGCCAACCGCGCCGAATCGGACAGACTGTGAAACAACGCCACCGCGGCATCCAAATTCGAACTCCCCGAGGTGGTTCCAGTGAGGCAGCCATCCGCCCTATTCATCGCCATATGACGATGATAGCCGGTCAGCAGCGATACTTCGAGGCGGGGTGGGGTGCCAATCCCGGCGCGTCGCCGGGTGTGGCCGTGGACTTGAGGGTGCAGCCGCCGCCAGCGGTGAACGGATAGACCATCTGGCGCAGGTAGCTGCTGGGGTAGTCGGGTTTGGCAGCCATGCCGAGCTGGGTGGAGTCGAAGCGGCGTGCGGGGTCATAGGAATAGGTGCGCATGAGGTGGTCCCACACCAGAGTGAACAGCCCGAAGTTGACGTCGCCGATGCCGGCCCATTTGAGGTGGTGGAAGCGGTGGCCCTCGTTGAGGGCCAGGACGTACTTGGCGGGGCCGATGCGGTAGTCGGCGTTGGAGTGCTGCAGCAGCAGCTGGATCGCCACCGACAAGGCCAGCGCAGAGGCGACATCGACGGGCAGCCCGATCAGGATCAGGGGTGCCACCCCGGCGGCCATCTCCACGGTCTGGTGCAGGGGGTGTTTCATCAGGCCATTGAGGCCGTAGAAGCGGGTGATGCTGTGATGCACCGCGTGGAAGCGCCACAGCACGCCGATCTTGTGGCTGGCCAGATGCACCACGGTAATGCCGAAGTCCGCGACCAGGATCGCGGCGAGGACCTGAGCGACGAAGGGCCAGCTGTGCGGCCACAGCTGGGGCGCGGGGACGATCGCGGCCAGCAGCGGGATCGCGGCGACGCTGGCCAGGATGAGGGTTTCGTTGACCGCGACGTGGATGCGGTCGCGGGTGCCGTCGGCGCGGTCGTGGTTCCACTCGGGGTCATACGGGATGATCCGCTCCACCAAGAACGCCGTTGCGATCGCCACCGCCAAAACGACCAGCAGCCAATACTTCGGGGCGCCGGCGGCGGCGATGGCGATACCCGCGCCGTTGAGGCCGAGCAGCATGAACGGCACGTAGCCGTAGCGGGCCATCGCCTGAACCGCAGTGATCGCCGTCGATGTCGGAGAAGAAGTCGTACTCATGTCCTTGATCGTCGCGGCCGGCGCCGTGTCAGCGCTTGAACGATTCGGCTACCCGCTGTCGAGGTCCCAGGACACGTGCCGGCTGAGCACCGAGGGTGGTAGGCCGAACATCTCACGGGTAGTGCGGGTCAGGTGGGCGCTGTCGGCGAACCCCGCCCCATGCGCGGCGCCGGTCAGGTCATCACCGGCCTGCACGCGGGTGATCGCGATGCGTAAGCGCGTCCACAACACGTAACGCCGTAGCGGGATGCCGACCTGCTCGGTGAACAGATGGGTCAAGCGACTCGCCGAAAGACCAAGCTGGGCAGCTAGTTCCGTGCCGCTGACCGGGCCCGCCGCCACCAGGTCGGGCAGCAGCCGCAACGCGTCCTCGATGGCGGGATGCCGCGCCGCGGTGCCGTAGTCGGCAGTGGTGGGCGCCAGGTGCGCGATCAGCTCGTTGACCACCGTCGCCAGCGCTCGTCGACGGGAAGAACTCAGCACTGGGGTGACAGTCCAGCCGGAGCGGACGGCGCGGGAGTGTGCGGCCCGGCCGGGCGCGGATTCCGGCTCCAGGAACACCACGGTGCCCTCCTGGGCGCCGACCTCGATCCGGTGTAGCGCGTCGGCGGGCACGACCACCTTCGTGCCTCGGTGACGCGCGCCGTGCCCGTCGAGGACCGTCAACGCCGTTGTGGCGGTGATGATCTGAACGGCATGGTGGGCATGGGCGTCGGTGGGGCCGATTGAGCCGGTGAAGGCCAGCACCCCCGGCCGCAGCAGCGCCGCGCCGCTCCAGCGCGGTCCGGCAGCTGCATCACCGCCAGACCTATTCATCGCCACTAGACGATGATAGCGTCTAGTACAGATCGTTAAACGGCGATGCCACCCAAGAAAGCCGATCATTCGGACGCTGTGGCAACCGCTACTGAGTGGAAGGAGTCTGCGGTGTTGATGAACCGGGCAGAAACAGCTCTGATCAACTCGGCTCCTCGGCGCTGGCTGCAGCGCCTCTATGAAGTGCCGACGCTGCTGCGCTTCGGGGGTCGGCTCCTCCCGGGTAGTCGAGCTGTCGAGATTGGCTGTGGGTCGGGCTACGGCTCGCAGCTGGTGCTGCAGCGGTTCGGCGCCGCGCAGGTCGACGCGATCGATCTGGACCCGGCAATGATCGAGCGGGCACGAGTCCGCCTCGCCCCCTACGGCGACCGGGTACATCTGGCTACCGGCAGCGCCACCGATCTGCGTGAGGTGCTCAACGCCAATGACGGCAGCTACGACGCGGTGTTCGACTTCGGGATCATTCATCACATCCCCGACTGGCGCGCCGCGGTCGCCGAAGCCGCCAGAGTGCTCACCCCCGGCGGGCGGTTCTACTTCGAAGAAGTCACCGCCCACGCCCTCCACCGCCCCACCTACCGGCGGTTGTTCGACCACCCCGCCGATGACCGGTTCGCCGCCGAGGACTTCCTCGACGAGTTGGGCCAGCAGGGTCTGATCATCATCGGATCGGTGACCCGCATCCAGGGCGATTACTTGCTCGGCGTCGCCGCCAAGCCACTCGCTGCGGGCGGTGGGCGATGATGGCCGCCGCCGCGCTGGCCCTGTTCGTGGTCATGATGCTGCTCGCGGGGGCGCTGCGCACCCTCATCCAGCGGCACCGCACCGGTGGCAGTGGCCACCGGCGCACGCTGTCACCGCGCGGCTCGCTGGGCTGGTCGGCGCTCACCGCTACTGACATCGGCTACCTCACCGTCGGTGTCGGCGGCCCACTGGCGCACTGGCTGGGGCTACCGCCGGTGAGCGTGCTCCAGCACCCTCCCATTCACGTGCTCGGCGTGGTCCTGGCGGTCCTGGGCATCCTGGGCGCCTTCGGTGCGCAGATGGCGTTGGGCGCGTCCTGGCGGATCGGGGTCGACCAAAGTGAACGCACCGCATTGGTCACCAGCGGCCCGTTCGCGTGGGTGCGCAACCCCATCTTCACCGCGGTGCTAGTCACGTTCCTCGGCCTGGCGCTCATGGTCCCCAACCTCGTCGCACTCATCGGCTGGGCACTCACCCTCACCGGCATCCAGACGCAAGTACGGCTGATCGAAGAGCCCCACCTACACCGACTCCACGGCGAACCCTACGACCGCTACACCGCCACAGTTGGTCGTTTCCTGCCCGGGCTGGGGCGCCTCCGCCCCAACCGTCACGCCCGCCACATTTAAAGCGTGGGGAGCGTGAGGGGCGGCTGACGGTGGCCGTCCGGGCGCGCAGGCGCATCCTTGGCCTCAAGGCCAGGGAGCCGCAGGTAACACTGTTCAAAACAAAGAGCCCGGGTCGGTCGCAAGGACCGAATACCGGGCTCTTCCTGGCTTTAACCGGGTACGCGCTACACGTCACACCGGCCTGTATGCACTTAATCCTACGCGGACCATCCCCGAAGCATCGGCGCCGAGGGCGCCCCACTGTCATCCGCGTAATAGTGGATGACAGTGTTACGATGATCGTCATACGCTCCATACATCAACCCGAAGGGAGGCGGCATGGCCGTCTTGAATATCCGAGTAGACGACCAGGTCCGCGATCAGCTCAAGGACATGGCTGACGAAGAGGGGATCACCGTCAGTGAGTACGTCCGCAACCTGGTCATGGCGGCAATCGTCCCCGGGTACGAGCCAGAAGAAGACGAAGACCAAGGCGACCTACCGGCACCGACGACCATGCGCATCGCCGACCGACAGGTGCTCTCGCTACTCCACCGGATCCTCGCGCACGTGGTGCCCGAAGACGACAGCGAGATCGACCCGCGTTCCCAACTGAAGAGCGCCCAGGTCATTGAGTCGGGCTTCACCACGGAGTATTGGCGGGAGGTCGCCGGCTTCCGCACCGAGCTGTCCAAGCGAGACTGCGAGCGCGTACTGGACATCCTCGACATGTTCCGCATGATCACGTTCAGCATCAAGGAGCTGGAAAAAGAGGGGACTCCCGTCAGCGAGGAGCTGAGTCACGAGCTGGAGTTCGAGGGCTTCGACGGCAACCACCGGCTTGAAAGCCGCATGGCCAGCTACGTCGAGTTCCTGATGGGCGACGGCAAGTGGCCCGAACTACGGCCGCAACTCGACCGCAACGATGGCGGAAATTCGCACTCCCCGGTGCTAGACGAGTACACGCGGATGCTCGCCGAGCACCGCCGCATCAAGGCAAACCGTGACCGCGGGTACCACCGAAAGGCCTACCTGCTGTCCCTGGAAGAGCTGGAGCAGATCGCCGCGGCTCGGGTCCACCCGTCACGCCGCGGCTAGCTCGGGGGCCGTCCCCCGGCCGCGCAGAAGTCGGCCTAACGACCTATTGAGCGACAGGGCGAACACGGGATCTGTGACCTGGACAAAACCGTCAGTCGCGTGTCCCAGAATCATGTCCCAGACCGTGAGGAACGGGGACACCCTTAAAGACACAAGAAGGCTCCCGCCCTGGGCCGCAAGCGGCCCGGTTGGGTCTGAAATCCCGTACCACTCACCCAGCCCGAGAGGACCTGCCGGTGACACTGCTCGGATACGCCCGCGTCTCCACGCTGCACCAGTCCCCCGCCATGCAGACAAAGGCACTGACGGAGGCTGGAGCTGAGAGGATCTGGACAGACCGCATGTCCGGTGCTCGCGACGACCGCCCCGAGCTGGCCGCCCTGCTCGACTACGCCCGCCGCGGTGACGTCCTCATGGTGTGGCGGCTCGACCGGCTCGGCCGCTCGCTCCCCCACCTGCTCACCATCGCCGACGACCTCCAGGACCGCGGTATCGAACTGCGCTCCCTCACCGAAGCCATCGACACCACCACCCCCGGCGGGCGGCTCATCTTCCACGTCTTCGGCGCTGTCGCCGAATTCGAGCGAGCCATCGCCGCCGAACGCACCGCCGCCGGCCGCCACCCAGGCCGCCCAGGCCTCATGGCTGGCACCATCGCCGCCGCCCAAGCCCTCGACCAGGCCGGCACCCCCCGCGCCCAAATCGCCCGCACCCTCGGCATATCCCGCTCCAGCGTCTACCGCTCCCTGGACGCGGCTACAGCCGATGCCACGCCGTCCGACCATCGCGAACTCACACCCCGGCTGAACATCTCGATTCCCGAAGCGTTCGACGCTCCACTGCCCGAGGCGGAACTGGCCGAGTGGGAGAAAAAGGATCTCTGACGGCGTTAAGCCGACTCCTCGATCGCGCCGCGGATGTCGCTCAGGTCGTAGGAAATGCTGTGCAAGACGTGCAACTGAGCCTGCGCCTGCAGAGCCCGCACCTTCGCCCAACGGGCGGCACCGTCTTCGGGATCAGTCTGATATTCCAGCGCTACTTCGAGCGCCTCTTCGGCGACCTTGAGCCTTCTAACGGCCTCGTCGTACTGCCTCTGTGTTGCATCTGTCATGGTCAGCCACGGTACGAGAAATAGCTGACACGATGGTCAATGCCTGTTCTCGCTGACCCTAGAAAGAACGCGAGCCACAGGCCTCGTCGTCCGGCGAGTAATCCTGTGGCTCACTTCCAAACCCACCTCGATGGGCTGGCTACGCGGCCAGTCTACGGCCAGGACCGAGTGTTCCGCAACGAACCGATCTATCCAAGACCAACCCGCACCCGTCAGATCGTGTGGAGTTCGACGGCACTCCCGAGCATGTCGAGATAGGTCTGGTTACCGATTCGGGCCTGGACCACGGCCCCGCACACGATGTCCGCGGCCCACAGCGCCGGCTCGTGACGGCCTATCGAGTGCTCAATCCGTACCGTCGATTCGACAACTTTGCGCGAGCGCAGTTTCTGCAGCATGTCGAGGTCGCTGGCGTCGAGCTGGCCGCGAGATTCGAAGGTGATCGTCGAGCACGGCATCAACGCCAAGTGCGGCAGAAGGAACTCCATGCACTTTCGCCGATGTCGGCGGTCATCAGCGTCTTTGTCGACGTGAACCACGACGAATCCGGTGACTGGAAGGCCGGCCACCGCCGCGACCAGCTCGACACGGCGCTCAGCGCTGCTGCCATGCCAATGCAACTTCGCCTCACCGATCCGCAGGGCGTCGAGCGTCTTGCGCATCTCCGCAACATCGTTGTCATCGCACAACGTCGCAGCCAGCAGGTACGCACCAGGATCGAGGTCTGGACGCGACCCGGATTCATCAGCCCAGGCGGTCAGCATGCGCAACCCTTCGTCACAGTCCCGAACGGGACGATTGCGTACATCCGGATCAAATCCTTTCCTGCGGGGTCTCGGCACCCGTCATTAATTCTTGTTTGGGTGCACGCAGGTCTACAGGGAAGGGGTGCACGCGCCCTCCTGGACGGCGCGAGCGCGGTCATTGGCGAACTGAGCAACGGAGCTTTGGGGTTGCGCAGCGCCTACCGCGTTGCCGCTCGCTGACGTTTTAACGGTGTAGTGCTAAAACATTAAAACGCTGTAGCACTTAAGCGTTAAAGAGTTACAGCGCTATAATTGAAAGTGTGACGACCAACATTGCTGTCTGCCACTCCCGCAAGGGTGGCGTGGGCAAATCCTTCCTCGCATACGAGCTTGCCTATCTGCTGGGCGCCGTCCTCGTCGACCTCGAGCACGACGGCGGGGGAGTAACCGCCAAGTGGGGGTATCGGCCCCAGGACCATCCACGTGCCCGTCTTCTGGAAGCCCTGCACCCAGGCGCTCCCGCGCCCCGGCCCATGCGCGGGTTCAAAAAGCCCACCCTTGTCCCCGGTCATCCCGACCTCTACGACCATCAACCCGACGCCAACACCATGGCCGAAGCCCTCACCAAATGGGGCGAAGAATGGGGCACCGACTGGATCGTCGTCGACACCCACCCCGGCGCCAGCCCGGCAGCTCACGGTGCGATGTCAGTCGCCAACATCGTGCTGGCCCCGACAGCGCTGCGCACGGCCGAACTCGACGCGACTGAGGAACTGGTCAATGAGATCGCCGACTACCCGTTGGTGCTGGTTCCCAACTTCGTGCCCACCACGCCGCCGGCCCCCGAGATCGAGCGGCTACGCCGGATCATCGCCGGAACACCGGTACAGGTCGCACCGCCAATACCCACAGCGCTGCACGTCGGTACTCGAAAGAAGCGTATGGCCATCACTGCCGAGACCCCGCCGGCCAAGTCGCTTCAGAAGGTGGCGGACGCGCTCGGCAACCTCAGCGACTTCGTTAAGGGGTACGTCAATGCCTGACGGACTGGACTCGCTAGCCGCTATGCGGACCACCAAGACCGCCACGTCGCGCCGCACCCTGCCGCCACCGCGCCACCAGCCCCGCAGCACCCCCGTGCAGATGCCCGAACCTGTCGCGCCGCCACCGGCTACCCCGCCCGTTGAGCAGCCGCCACCACCGCCGCCGCAAGCGGCCGTGCCGCCCGCTGGCACCGACCTCACCAAAGCGTCGATCTACCTCGACGAGCCCACCGACGCCTACCTCGAAACCGTGCGGGCCGCGGCCCGCACGGCCAAACCTCGCGTCGACGCCACCCGCAGCGCCGTCGTGCGCCTGGCCCTCAACCGGCTCGCCGAACAGTTCACCCCGGCCGAAGTCGTCGCCGAATTACAGCGCAGCGCCGCCGCCCACAGCGGCCCCGGCCGAAAACGCGCCTAATGACAACAACGCTTAAGCGTTATAGCGCTATAACGCTTAAGCGTTTCAACGACGCATCGCACCTATGTCTTCCTCGGCCTCGATTGTGGCGAAACGGTGGGTGGTGGCCGTCAAGGCCGTACCGCCGCTGCGCGGTCGACCACGGTCGAGCCTTGACAGCCACCACCCACCGCGCAAACGGGGCCATTACGAGGAAGCGGCGAAAAAACTGATCGCTTGAGATGGGGAGTAAAGCTGCTATTCGGACTGCGGAATGCCGGCCCGGTCCAAGAACTCGTTAAGCGCCGCATCCACAATGTCGGTGACCGCGTACCCGCGGTCCTTCATCACCTCAATGCGCTGCTGCGTACCTGGCCGCACATAGGTGTTCAACGGCACCTTTTGCTGCCGCTTGCGTAGCGGCAGCGCGCTGCTGACTTCGGCCGCGGCCGCGCCGCCGTCGATAGCGTCCCCAGTCGAATCAGACATGCACGCAATTCTACATGCATGCCAAAACGCCTGCTGCACGCACGTTGCTTGCATGTATGCACGCACGCTCTTACAGTGGTGGCATGGAAACGCTACGAATGGTTCAAGACGACGTGAGTGCGGTCCGGGAATTCACGTCCCAGGTCCGCGCGCTGTGTGCACAGCTGATGGCCAATCCGTTCAACACGCCCGCCGCAGAGGAGCTTCTGGACCTGCTCCTGGAGGATGCGCCGGCCACCGATCTCGCCCTTGAGCGGGTTCTGCAGGCGGTGATCGATGGGCCCGCGTCGAACAGCGCCCCACTCTTGGACATGCTGGTCGGACGGTGCAGCTATGCCGCTCCGAACCCGCTCGTCGTCGGTACGGCGGCCTAAAGTGGCCCACGTGAACGCGCCCGCGACGCCGCCGAAGCCAGGCTCTCCTGAGCACTGGCAAGCATGGCTGCAGCGATACGGCGGTGACTACACCACCGACGCCGAGCGCCGCGCCGCCTACGAAGACTTCAAAACGAACCTGGACACCATGCAGGCCGTCTTTTCCCAGTCCGAGGACATGCACACTGCCGGCTACCTCGAAGCCCACGAGCGGGTGGCCAGCGGAGACGCAGACGATCCCGCCGACGCCGAGACGTGGGTTCCGGCCAACCTCAACGGCTACGCGCGCGCGGACTGGCTCGAAGGCTTCCGCTCGCACTTCGAGCCATAGGCCCGTCCTGAGACCGGCTGAATGCGCCGCTTTCCAACCCGCACCGCGCGGCCTCGCCGCGTCCACGCCTGCATGTCCGAGGCCATGCCGCCACCGGCCGATCCGGCAGTTCACCGCGCGGTCCAAACGGTCTACACCACCGACCTCGGGCTACCCGAGGAATGGACCGACGCCCAACGAGCGGACTTCATCGACGCCGAGGTCGACAAGATCACCTGGATGGCCCGCGCCGACGCCGCGACCTTGGGGGAGCGCAGCATTCACGACTGGACACGCCGCCACGGCGGCCAACTCCCGAACCTGTCGACGCAAACCGCGTTGCGGGCTCAGGCCCGCGCCCAGGCGGTGCGCCAGGTCCTCAGCACCGAGCTGTACGAACTCATCGAAGCCGACGACGACTGGTGAACGCGCAACGCTCTCAGGCCAGTTCGGGACGTTTGGCGTGTCGGTACCAGGTACGGCACCTTCTCTGCACCAAGATCGTCGGCATGGCCCAACCGCACAAAGGTCAGCGCGAGCAGATCAAAGTTCGTGCTGCCGCACCCGTGTATGCCCGCCTGCGTGAAATGGCCGCGGAACGCGGCACCAGCGTCAGCCAACTTTCGGCCGACCTCCTTGCCATTGCGGTTGGCCATCCTGAGGCCGTCCGTGAACTCGACAAGGAGGTCCTGCCACTGGCGATGTGACGACACGCGCCAGGGCCTCGAAAACTTTGCTTGGACCGGCAGAGGGCTTGGCAGATGTGACATCTGAATAGCTGGTGTGTGGAAACCCACTGACATGACGAAGGCCTCGCCGTAGCGAGGCCCTTGTCGAGGTTTTGAACCGAGTTGGCGCTCGGTTCGGGGTCCGCACCCGATTCCCCGAAGGGACTGTCTTGGCTGACAGCTCTCACGGTAGCGCACGCCTGCTCGACGTACTAGATACGCCGCGCAACTCGTGCACCAATCGTGACCTCATCAGCGCCCGATCACGTCGGGCAAGTACGTGGCCGACACCGCTCGGCTCATCTGTAGCTCCTGCTGCTCCCAGCCCGCATGTCGTGCGCGCACTGGCGAACGAACGACGCCGCGAATGGGTGCAGCGCGCCGGGGCCTGCGCCCCACGCGCACCAATGTGGACCAGCCGCGCTGGCTGGCTCGACGGTCTGCGCCAGTGGGCGCACTCACCGGCACTGGGCCAGCTGTGCGCCGAGGAACGCGTGTCGATCACCTCGGCCACGCTGTTGTCGATCGCCACGGTGATGGCCGAGCACGCCGATCACGCCACCGGCCGCCACGTCGCCGCCACACGCGCGACAATCGCCGACAAGGTGGGTTGCGACGTGCGCACCGTGACCACCGCCTGGCGGGTCCTACGGGTGTCCAAATGGGCCGTGGAGGCGCAGCGTGGCCACGGCTCGACAAACACCCCCAGCATCGGCCGCAGACCCTCGGTGTACCACCTGGTGCCGCGCCGCGAAGTCCGTCCCGTGACGCGTCCAGTTGTGCACGATTTCCACCTACCGCCGTCAGGCGGTGTTGGTCTTTCTTCTCCCGTAGGGAGTTACTCACCAAGCGAGCGCGCAAGCGCGCCCGCCAACCGAATCTGCGACAACACTCGACAAGCACGGCCATGGCGACGCACCACCGCACGGCCGCTGGCCGTCCAGCGGCTTGCCGCTGGACTCGTCGCGATCACGTACGGCCTGGACCGCGCCCACATCGGCGCCATCTGCGATGCGCTCACCGCCGCCGGCATCGACCCCGACGTGTGGTCAGCCCGCGCGGTCAACGACAAGCTCAACGCCGACATGCGCGCCCGAGGGCTGACCTGGCCCGACCACATCGCCAATCCTGGCGCGTTCCTGCACAGCCGGTTACGTCGGCTGTCCTGGTCACCCCCCGAGGCCCCGACAAAGGACGGCGGCTCCGCCGCCGTCAGCATCGACCAGACGCCGCGACCGGTGGTGCTCACCGAGGCGTCGCGTGCTCGGATCGCTGCGGCCCGAGAAGAGATCCGCCGCGTGCTCACCGACAGCGCACAACGCACCCGCAGTGGGCACACCAACCGCACGCCCAACGCACGATCAGCGACACCGCGACGGCATGCCGTTGGAGGCGCGGCACGGCGGCGCGACGAGTGCACCGCTGGCCGCCTGGTCTACGACGCGCCTAGTGGTCGCGAAACGGCGCGCTGACGTTTCGGGCGAGACGCCAAATTCAGCGTCTCCAACCACCCATCTTCGTCGTTCCCTGCTCACCTTTTCCGCACTGCCTCAGCTTCCTTTACGTGCGCTCTCCCTCTTCCACCTTCACCCACTCGACCCATTCGCACCGCCACTCTTCACTCCAGCCAGCGCGCACCCCACTTTAAAGACATGGCACATTTGCACAAAGTGTGCGAGGCTCGTCGGTAGCGCGCCGGGGGCGCGCTACCGCGAAAGCGGCGGTGGTCCAGAGGGCGGGAGGGTTTCGGCGCGGTGCTGACAATCTCCAAGCTCGGCCAGTGGTCGGTGTCGTACTACGTCGACACCGCGCGCTCGGCGGCCGCGGCCGCGCTGGAATCCCGTTCTTCGGGTGGCGGTTTGGGCGAGTACTACAGCGAGGCAGAGACGCGGTTGCCGGTGTGGCTTTCCGCCGGCCGCGACGTGTCGACTGCGATGCAATTGACGGGCGTTGGCGGCAACGGTGAGAGCGCCAATTTGGATGCGGTGACGCGCTGGCTCAATGACGGCGAATCGCCGTGCGGGGCGACCGGGCGGGCGTTCGGAAAACGTGCCTCTGTGCACGGCTATGACTTGACGTTTTGTGCACCAAAGAGCGTGTCGCTGATGCGTGCTCTCGGTGACGATGTGACAGCCAAAGCCGTCGCGGACGCGCACGCCGTGGCCATCGCCGAAGCGATGGAGTATTTGGCCGAGCATGGGGGTTACACGCGGGTCCATAACCCACGCACCGGAGAGAAAGATCTGGTGCGGTTGCCGGGGATCGTGGCGGCCAATTTTCAGCACGAAACCTCCCGCGCCGGGGATCCACATCTGCACACTCACGTACTGGTTTCCAACCGGCAAGCCCGCGCCGACGGGACGTTGGTATCGCTGGATGGAACGAGCCTTTACCACGAAGCACGGGCGGCGGGAATCATCTATCAAGCCACCTTGCGCCGGGAGCTGACGCGCATGCTCAGCATTGAGTGGGGCGAGGTTGATCCACGCACCGGGATGGCCGAAATCGCGGGGGCACATCGCGGTGATTTGCGGTCGTGGTCGCAGCGTGCGACGCAGCTGCGGGAGTGGGCCGCCGGGCATCTGCGCCTCGACGGCGATGAGCTTTCCGCAGGGCAGTTGGCGACCGCGCAGAAGGCCACCCGGCCGCGGAAACCCGAAGGTGTCGCATGGGCGGCGCTGCGTGTCGCATGGGCCGCTGACGACCGCACGTTCGGCGTCAATCCGAAAGCCCAACTGGCCGCGCGGGAGGCCCGCCAGCAAGCCGGTGTGGACTACGCGGAGGCCGTGCGTCGCGCGGTGGCGCACGGTCTCAAACAGGCCGCGTTCACCCGCGCCGATCTGGTCGAGGCGATCGGCGCTCGCCTGCCGGTCGACGACGCCGATGGGCCGTCCCCGAGGGAGGTCATCGAGCGCCTGGCCGATGATGTCGCACTGCGCATCGGAAACGAGCGGGCCGCCCATCAACGCGAAGGGTCGATCCGCTACACCGCAGCCGATTTGGTCGCTGAAGAACGCACCATCGTCGAGCTGATGGGCCGCCGCGACACCCGCGCCGCACTGTCCTCTGTCGACACCGCCGGACTGTCTCCGGATCAGGCCCGGGCCATCGCCACCATCGCCACCTCAGAGCGGCTCGTGCAGCCTCTCAGCGCGCCCGCAGGGGCCGGAAAAACCCACTCGCTGCGGGCGCTGCGGCGCTCGGCGAATGCCGCCGGGAAACGCGTTCTGGTGGTCGCTCCGACCGGGCGTGCAGTCGACGTGGCGGTGCGTGAACAGGCCGGGGATCGTGGTGCCACTCTTGATGCGTTGTTGGGTCAGCTCGAGCGCGGTACCGAGGTCCTCGACAGTGACACTTTGGTCATCGTCGATGAGGCTGGCATGGTCGGCACCCAACACCTGCGCACGTTGCTGGACGCGGCCACCGCCGCCGGGACGAAAGTGGTGCCGGTCGGTGACGAGCACCAGCTCGCGCCGGTCGCTCAACGTGGCGGCACCTTCGCTCAACTGGTCACCGATCTGCCCTGGGCGCAACGACTGTCCGAGGTGTGGCGGATGCACGACCACGACGAGCGGGACGCCTCGCTGGCCGTGCGTGAGGGGGGTTCGTCCGCGCTGCGTCGCGCCGTGGGTTGGTATCGCCGCCAGGACCGCCTCCACACCGGGGACGCAGTCACCATGGCCGATGACGCGCGGGCTGCGTGGCAGGCCGACGTCGCGGCCGGCCGGGACGCACTGCTCATTGCCGATCGGTGGGAGATGGCCGATGCGATCAACATTCGGATTCACTCCGAGCGGATCGACGAGGATGCACCGACTGTGCGCGCGGCTCGCGGGCACCGCCTCGCGGCCGGTGACGTGGTGATCACCCGGCAAAACACCATCGACATTCCCACCCGCACCGACCGTGGCGCCGATGCGGACCCAATCCGCAACGGCCAACGGTGGGAGGTCCTCGCCGTCGACACCGACGAGGGGCGGATCGCGGCGCGACGCCTCGACGACGGCGCAATCGCCGCGCTGTCGGGGGACTACCTACGCCAGCAGGTCCACCTGGGCTATGCGGTCACCGTGCACGCCGCCCAGGGCGTCACCGCCGACACCTGCCACACGCTGCTCTCCGCAGACAGCGCCACCCGCGCCATCGCCTACGTCGGCCTGACCCGCGGCCGGCACACCAACACCGTCCACCTGTACGACGCCCGCGCCGGGGAAGGCGACCACGAACACGCCGAGACCATCCCCGGTCAGCACACCGCGCGTCGGGGCACCCCCGGCGAGGCTGCTGCCGCGCTACGCCGGGTCCTGGGCCGCAACGACCACGCCGCCACCATCGCCGCCGCCGCTCGCGAGGCCGACGAAGACCAGCTCCCCCAGCCGGTCGCCGAACTACGCCGCTATCACCGCACTGTCACCAATCGGCTGCGCCGCGAACACCGCATCGAACGCCACACCGCACAGGAGCGCAGCATGCACGCTCGCATGCATGCATCTGATCGCGCGCTCGTCGAGGTCCTGGGCGCGGCCACCCGCCACGCCAACCCGCTCCCCCTCCAGCTGCCCACCGATGCGCCGCCGGTCGCGCTCACCGCGCCCTACGTGGTGGCCACCATGTCGTCCGAGCACTACACCCCCGAGCTCGCCGAAGCGATCAACACCGCGGCCGCCGCCGCCGGCCGAAACCTGGCCCGTATCAGCGCCACACCTCAGCCCGGTCGAGTCAGCCTCGCCCAGCTCGCCAAAGGCCTGCACGACCACCCAGCACCCGCGGGAGCCATCGTCCTCGTCGAGGACGCCGCCACAGCCAACCCTGCACATCTCGCGGCCGTGGCCACCGCCCTGGTCCCCGCCCACGGCCGGCTCCTGCTCATCGACAGCGGCGAGCCCGGGAACGCCCGACGACTCCTCGACGGACTCGCCCTGCCGTGGGATGAAAGACCATCCCCTGCAACGGATATCAACGATCCGGTGTTGGCGGCTGACGCCGAGCGTCACCGTGTCGTGGCCGCCCGCAGCTGGCGGATCCGCACCAATCCCCCCACACGCGATCGAAGCCGAGGCCGGGACCGCGGACACGGCCTCGACATCGACTAACGCGGGTCAGGTGCTTACTGGTTGGCGATAGCGTTCGGTTGCCACTTATCTTGTCTGGCACGACATTTCGACACAGCCGCAGGGAAATTTACTTCGAGTCTGCTGAGCGCCGATTCGCAATGGGAGTCGTCGAACCCTGCGCGGGTCAGATCTTGCATGCAGGAGATGAGAACGTCGGACATACCAGGGCCGGCCAGTGCCGCGAACATGCCGCCGTAGGTCGCCGCCACCGCAGCTGCGTAGGCGTCCCGCACGGTGTTGAACGCCTCGTCGAGGAGTTCTTGCACCGCATCGGCGTACCAGCTCAGCTCGACGGTCGACGTCTGCACCGAGGCCAAGAATTTTCGCGCGTATCCGATTGACTCACGCCAAAGAGCTTGATGAGTAACCCGATAACGGCTGTGCGGCTCCAACCCCACAACGAAGTCGACGCCATCGAAATACGTCACCGGGGAGCCCAGCGCCCGCGCATCAGATCCCACCGCCGCCGCCGCGGGGACGTGCATCTCAGCATCGGGGCGCGGAGCCATCGAGGTCACCAACGCAGCCATCGCCGTTGCCAGCCGAACGTGCAGTCCTTCCAGGACGACGGCATGCGACACCAACGGGTAGTCGAAATCGACATCGTGTCCGCTGTCATCCGGGATGGGAGTGCAAAACGCTCGGGCCCACTGAGCTGCCCGAGCAACGAAGACCGCCAGATCGGCATGACGCGTGCCAAGCTCCACGCCTTGATATTCCGCGTCGATCAGAAAGTCATCATCGGTCGTCATCGTTCGCCCAAGTCTTCCTCGACACTGGTCAGCTCTTTGACGATGACGTCGCGAAGATGGACGTCGCCGGCGGCGGCCGCGGCGTAGCACATATCGGGGAGCGGCAGTGGGCGTGTGGCCCACCCGCCGATCAGTTCAGCGGTACGGGCCACCAGCCAGTGCGCCCGATACCGCGCCAACTCCTCAACGGTGTCGCTCGGGTCAGACTGGCCCACGAAGCCGGGTCGGAAGATCGAGGTAACGGTGTTGAAGTCTTTGGCCGCGGCGTCGTACTCAGCCCACTGCTGAGGGCTGGGATCAAGGTCCCCGCCGCGAGTCAGCCAGATCGCGCGCACCGCATTCGGAATGCCCCCCTCGACGGCCTGGGCCTGAGTGGTGGCCGAGTTGACCAACGACGCGCTGACCCGCGAAACGATCCTGTCTTGGAGCATCGGGTCGGTATCCATGACCCGCAGCAGCCGCGGATACACCTCCGGCCACAGCGCCGCCAGACGGTGTACGTGCATCCCGTCCAAGACCGGTGCGGGGGCCTGGACGCCAGGTTGCAGTAGCGGGTTGGTCTGACGTGTGCAGGACGGTGGATGCTCGACCCCGGCGTCGCGCAGCGCACTCACTCCGACCGTGGTCGCTGCGGCGACCAGACGCCAGCCCAGCTCGTCGCGCAGCTGCGCGTACTCGACGAGGACCCGTGATGGATCAGACCAGCCAAACCAGAGCTGCCGAAAATGGTCATCCACCAACGGATCTGTGGCCAGCACACGAACAGATCGAGGAACGAACACCCCCGCGGGGATGTAGCTCGCACCGTCATTGGAGGTGATGACAGTTTCCGTGCCGCTCGGCGAGCGGAAGATCCCCACCGCCCACTCGATCGGATAGTTGACCGCCTGAGCCGCGTGCTGCAGCTTCCAGGCCAGCTCCTTGGCCGCCGCGGCGTCGGCCGACTCGCGCCGCTCACGAGCCGCCGCCGTCTGCCCCGCGGCCACCACACTCGCTGGAATCAACGTCGCGCCCGCACCCGCACCAGATGGCGGCGGCGAAGCCGATGGAGCGCTGGCAGCGCTGACCGTTCCGGCCGGCATCGTCGCGGGGGGCGGAACAGCCCCCGCTGGCGGCCCCATCGAGCCCGGGGGAAGCATCATCGGCGCACCCCCGCCGGTACCCATTCCAGCTCCGGTAGGAGTCGCGGCAGGGGCGGCAGGGCCGACCATGCCCGACTGCGCCGAGGCCGGCGACACCCCACCGCCAGGAGCCGCCGAAACCGGCGCAGGCCCGCCCGCCGACAAGGCCGGTGACGGACTCGCCGGAGCGGGCGGCGGTGCAGACGGCACCCCGCCGCCCATGCCCGCCGTAGTCGCCATTCCCTGGTTGAACGCAGATGACAAAGGCGATCCGGCTCCAGTGCCAGCGCCCGGTACCCCACCCGCGCTCGGCAATCCGCTTCCGGCACCGGGCATTTGGCCCAGACCGCTACCCAGCGGATTAGACCCCATACCCGGCGCGCCGCCACTTCCCAGGCCGCCGGGCATCTTCGGTACACCACCGGAGCCCATCCCGCCGCCGCCCATACCGCCCATCGACGGCATACCGCCACCGCCGAGCGCTGAGGCCGCTGGCGAAGAAGTCACCCCAGGCGTCGGCTGCGTCACCGGTCCGGTCGCGGCCTTGATCGCCTCGTCGCCGCCTGCGGCCGTTTTGATGCCGGGACTAACTCCAGGCTGCGTGGTTGACGTACCTGCCGGATCTGTCGGCGCGTCGGCCACAGCCTCGGGTGCGTCGGCCCCGGCTTCACGCTTTTCGGTGTAGCGGTAGGGGTTTTCATCCTGTTCGATTCCCGGCGACGTGTGGTCGACGGGCTGGACTGGTGGAGCGGTAGGAGCATCGCCCCACTTCGTCAAAAGATCGAGTGCCCTTGTGTTTTCGGTGCTCGCCTTGAAAGCGGTGTGGGAGGCCATTGCGGCGGTTACTCCCGCCTCGGTCTGGTACCGGGCTATGCCGTGGTACTGAGTCACCAGCGCTTCGGCTTCGCCTGGGAGTTTCGCGCTCGCGATCTTGGCGTCTGCCTCGCGGACGAGCTGCTCTTGACCGGCGCGTGTATCGCGCAGCACCGTGGCGATATCGGCGCACTTGTTGGCGCACTTGTCGTGCCACTCAGCGATCGTCTTGGCTTCCTCGGCCAGTACCGCGCCCGCCCGGTGCGCCTCGTCGAAACCCTGCGAATCCGCGGCATCGCGAAACTCCGCGTTGTCCGTCACGATTTTCTGGTGGATCCCATCCCACGACGTCGCACCGGCCCGGTAGGTCTGCTCCTGGGCGTCCCAATGAGCAGCGTCCGGAGGCTCCATATCCGGCGTAACGATCAGCCGCCCATACGATCCCGCAGACCCTCCGACAGCAGGCATCAGCGCAACCCGCACTCGAACGTGATGACATCGATCAATTCGTTACCGCGTTTTAGTTCACGAGCGGCCTCGTCCCAGTGCCGCATGTTTAGCGCGTGCAACATGTCGATGTTGGCCGCCATCCAGCCGTGCAGCGGTATTGCTGTCGAAGCTGGTGTGGCGTCAGACATTTGCGTGCGCAGGTACGAGACCGCGGCCATGCCGGTACGTTTCTCCGTGGCCAATGCGGCGCGGCTCTCCGGGCTTGTCCAGCTCTGCTCTATCGCCTCGGCGCTAGCTCTACTCGCCCGCGCCGTCGACCGTGCCGCCCGATCCCACGCCGAGCAGGCCGCCGCCTTAGCGGCCTGGGTGTCGCTGCTGCTGTACGTGGGTGGCGGCGAGGGAACCACGTTCACCGTGTGCTGGCTCGGTTCGATCGGATGGGCCAAGGCCAGGCCGCTGGTCACTACGGCACCGACTGCGACCACGAACGCCGCCGTGGCGGCGGTGATGCCGGTGCGGTGACGCCGCCGGTACCTCATGGTCATGTCACGACGGTATCGCGGGTGAGTGACACCGGGCCACTGCCGCGGGCACATTCGGAAGGGCGACTTTCCGCAGGTCTGTTGCCTATAGATAACACCTGGCAAGTCAGTGCAGGTGGCGGTGGGTGTGTCTAAATGACGGTTTTAGACGCACCCGCGCGGCACCTCAGTCGCCGTCGAGTTTGTCCAACAGCGCTCCCGCAACCAGTGCAGTTGCGCGAGCGACGAGGCGGGCTTCCGCAGGGGTCAACGCGGTGGTCTTGCGTGGTTGTCCGGGTCGTCCGTGGCCAGTGCCGGCGTCGTTTCGGAGTCGATTGACTGCTGTGGACAGAAGGAACAGGCATTGATGCACCGCGCGGTGCGGGTCCTGATCGAAGTCTGAGAGCGTAACGGTCGGAATAGCCAAGTCGACCGCATCGAACGCGGCTGCCAATGTCATGGGGAAGTTCTGCGACACCGAGTAGTCGCCCCGGAGTTCGGTCAGGATGTGCCGGGCGGTGGCTTCGTCGAGTTCTTTCCCAGTGCCAACTTGAAGTGGGGCATCGCCGGGGTTGTGGTTGATTCTGTTGACGTAACTGCGCAGTTCGGCAGTGAGTTCGGTGCCGCTGAGGTTATCGATAACGGTCTGTCGTACCGACCCGTCCGGGTCGAGCGTGAACCCGAGCGGAGCGAAGGCCTGGGCGAGCTGGGTCACTCTTCCGCTGCCGGCATAACTCTCGCTGTTGGGGTTAAAGCCCCCGTGAGCACGACAAAGCGCCACAAGTTCTCGGGCTAGCGGTAATCCCGCGGTCATGGTGTGTGCTGCCGGTGAGGCGAAGACATGTCGGATTCGCTTCATCTTGCCCAGGTGAGTCCCGTTCTGTGTTCGTCCTTCGGGCGCCGGGTCGAGATGACTGAGGCCGTGGCGGGTGAACGCGGCGCGGAGCTGATTATGTGAAGGGCTGCCTGCGACATCGAAGAAGGGGCCAAGGGCCGCGCCCAGCTCTGTCAGATTCATGGTTGCGTCGACTCCAGTGCGGGGTTGTCTGCGGGCCCGGAGAGGTACCGGTATGCCGTTGCTCGGCTGATGCCGAATGCTTTGGCGAGTTCATGGACGGGCTCTCCGGTTGCGGCGAGACGGCGGAGCTGTTGCTGTCGCTCGAAGGTGAGTTTGGCGGGCTTAGTGGCTGGCAAGCGGCGCTCTCGCCTGGAGTCCCGAGAAGCGGCACGGCGCTCACGGCCGAGTTCGAGTTCAAGCTCGGCCAGGGTGGCCATGATGGCGGCGACGGCCCGGCCTGTTGGTGTGCCGGTATCTATGCCTTCACGTAAGGAACGCAACAGGATTCGGCGCTCACCAAGCTCGGCGATGGTGCGGGTTACTTCAGCGACGGAGCGCCCGAGCCGATCGATGGCGGTGACAACCACGGTGTCGCCCTCGCGGGCGTAGTGCAGCAGGGCTGCAAGGCCCGGCCGGTCCGTGCCCACCCCACCCGAGAGTTTGTCAGTGAATATGTGGCTGGTTTCGACGCGCTCGGCGGCGAGCGCGGCCAGCTGTGCATCGAGGTCCTGGCCAGCGGTACTCACGCGGGCGTACCCGAGAATCGTTGTCACACCAGCTACCGTCTCATTGCCTTCCGACATCGAGGATCTGAGACACGCGGTGTGAGACAGGAAATGAGACAGCGCGACCTGGGGCTATGCAAGCGTCACATCGGACGCGCGGGGCCGTCTCGTTTCTCTAGAAACGAGATTCAGGGTGGGGTGCGGAGATGTCCCTGATTGGGGGTGATCCCTTAGCGATGACGTCCATAATTGGCACATGAGAGTGGAGATTCTCTATTTCGACGGATGCCCGAACTGGCAGGAAGCCGGTGCGCGTGTGGACGCGGCAGCAGCAGGACTGGTTGACGTCGAGATCACCTATCGGCGAGTCACTACGGACAAAGAGGCGGCGACCTTGCCGTTCGCGGGCTCTCCAACCATCCTCCTCGATGGCACAGACGCTTTTGACGATGTGCTGCCGGTGACCGAGTTGGCGTGCCGGCTGTACCAGACCGATGCGGGCCTGATGGGGTTGCCGACGGTCACACAGCTGACCGGGGCGTTGCGGCGCCGGGCTGCTGATCGACTCATTGACGGCTTGTGAAACCGGGGCTCTATATTCGCGCGTCCTGCTAGAAAACGAGACAGTGGCCCTATCCACGTTCCAAGGCCTGGTCGAGTGCGGTGGTCAGGTCGTCGTAGCTGCGGGGCTGGATCCGTTCGTCGTTGATGAAAAAGGTGGGAG
>NZ_JAJQJI010000014.1 GCF_021213805.1 Mycobacterium sp. MYCO198283 | reverse complement strand
TAGCGGAACCGCGGCAACCGCGGGTTGACCTGCGACAGGATGTCGTTGCCCTCGACGACGGACTCGCCGAACCGGTCGCCCAGCCCGGTGAGCGCCTCGGCCGCCGCACTCAGCGTCGCGTTGAGCTTCACCGGGTCGACCTTCTCGGCGATCTGGGTGATGGTCTCGAACAGCGTGTTGAACTCGGTGGTCACCTGGTCGGCGCGGATGACGGCGCCCGCCGAGATCCGGCCCTGCGGGTTCTTCGGCGACGTGAACGAGACGTACTTGTTGCCGAACACCGTGGTCGCCTTGATGGCGGCCTGCACGTTGGTCGGGATGAGGCGGACGTACTGCGGATCGACCTCGAGCTTGAACTTCGCCCGCGGCTGCTGGTTCTCCTGGACCTCGTCGATCTTGCCCACCCGGCCGATCTCGACGCCGTTGTAGGTGATCTTGGCGCCCTGCTCCATCGAGAGCCCGGCACGGTCGGCGATCAGCGTCAGATCCGTCTTCGGGGTGAAGTCTCCGCGGAACTGGAAGTAGACCAGCGTGACGACCACCGCGGCCACCAGCAGGAGCACGGCCCCGGCCAGCTTGATCGGAGGCTTGCGCGGCGAGTTCAGGGGTGCGGTCATGGCTACACCGTGAGGTTGAAGTTCGGGTCGACGCCGTAGAGCGCCAACGAGGCCAACAACACCACGACCACGATGGCCACCAGCGACGCCCGCATCGAACGGCCGACCGCCTCGCCCACGCCGACGGGGCCGCCGCTGGCGTAGAAGCCGAAGTAGCAGTGGTTCAGCATGACGATGATCGAGATGACGATCGCCTGCACGAACGACCACATCACGTCGTCCGGCCGCAGGAACGTCCGGAAGTAGTGGTCGTAGGTACCGGTGGACTGCCCGTAGAAGAACGTGGTGGTGATCTGGGCGGACAGGAAGCTCATGATGATCGCCATCGCGTACAGCGGGATGATGACGACGAAGCCGGCGAGGATGCGGGTCGACACCAGGTAGGAGATCGACTTGATGCCCATGACCTCCAGGGCGTCGATCTCCTCGCTGATCCGCATGGCTCCCAGCTCGGCCGTCGCGCCGGCGCCGACCGTCGCGGCGAGCGCCTGTCCGGCGACCACGGGTGCGGCGATGCGGACGTTGACCAGTGCGGCGAAGAAGCCGGTGAACGCCTCGACGCCGATGTTGCCGAGCGAGGCGAAGCCCTGGATCGCGATCAGCGAGCCGCCCGAGAGGGTCACGAACCCGACGATGGCCACCGTGCCGCCGATGACGGCCATGGCGCCGGTGCCCATGCCGATCTCGGCGATGAGCCGCAGGATCTCCTTGCGGTAGTGGCGCAGCGCGTGGGTTATCTGACCGACCGCGGTGACGACGAACCAGGCGACGTGCCCGGTGCCGTCGAGCGCGCGGCCCGGTGCGCTGGCGACCTTGCCCGCTGCGTCGTAGGCCCGCGGGAACCGTTGCCGCAGGACCGTGGTGTTCGCCATCAGCGCCCCGTTCCGAACCGCACACCGATGGTGGTCAGCACCACATTCACCGCGAACAGCGCGACGACGCAGAGGACCAGCGTCTCGTTGACCGCGGTGCCGACGCCCTTGGCGCCGCCCGAGACCGTCAGGCCCCGGTAGCAGCCCACCAGGCCGGCGATGAGACCGAAGGTCAGCGCCTTGACCACCGAGATCAGCACCTCGGGCAGGCCGGTCACCAGCGTCAGCGTCGACACGTAGGCGCCGGCGGAGACGTTTTGGATGTAGACGCCGAAGATGAAGCCGCCGACCAGGCCGATGGTGATGACGGCGCCGTTGAGCAGGAACGCGACGAAGGTCGAGGCGACGACGCGCGGAACCACCAGGCGGTGGATCGGGTCGATACCCAGCACCTCGAGCGCGTCGATCTCCTCGCGGATGGTGCGGGCCCCGAGGTCGGCGCAGATGGCCGTGGAGCCGGCACCGGCCACCACCAGCACCGTCACCAGCGGGCCGAGCTGCGTGACGGCTCCTAGCGCCGCGCCGGCGCCGGACACGTCAGCCGCGCCGAACTCCGCCAGCAGGATGTTCAGCGTGAAGATGATGAGCACCGTCAGCGGGATCGAGACCGCGACGGTGGGCAGGAACGCCACCCGCATCAGGAACCACGACTGCAGGATGAACTCGCGCCACTCGAACGGCCGCAGCAGCGCCTTGCCCGTGAGCACGCACATGCGGAAGAAGCCGCCGACGAGTTCCAGCGGGCCTCGGACCTGATCGCGAATGTATCCGGTGATGCCGGCCGACCCGGACGCCGATGTCACCGGCACGTCCGCACGGGGTATCCACGTCCTGGTCGACGTGCAGGCTGACCCTCCAGCACGGCCCCTCCTCCCGTTGAGCTACGGCACGTGAGCGTCGTCGCTCTACCCGCCGGTAGTAAGGCGGACCACAGGAATGTACCCGATGCAATCACCCCGGGTGACAGCATCTGCCTGATTACAAAACCTTGACGATGGCGAAAATTGCTGTGGCTGCTCACGTCGCTGCACCCGTCGCCGAAGACGCTGCGGCGGTTGATTTTTCGGCCGATGCAGGTACCGCACCGTACTTCGCTCGGAGCTCCGTCTTGAGGACCTTGCCGGCGGGATTCCGGGGGAGCGCCTCGACGACCTCGAGCGCCTTCGGGTGCTTGTAGCGGGCGAGGCGCTCGGTGAGGAAGCCGTCCAGTTCGTCGAGCGTCAACGACGCGTCACCGCGCTGCGCGCTCAGCGCGACGACGGCCACCGGCACCTCGCCCCACTTCTCGTGCGGCCGGCCGATGACGGCGACCTCCTCGATCGCCGGGTGCGCGGCGAGCGCATTCTCGACCTCGGCGCAGTAGATGTTCTCCCCGCCCGAGATGATCATGTCCTTCTTGCGATCGACCACCCAGACGTAGCCTTCCTCGTCCTGGCGGACGAGGTCGCCGGAGTGGAACCAGCCGCCGGCGAACGCTTCGGCGGTGGCCGTGGGGTTGTTCCAGTAGCCGGCCATCAGCGTCGGCGCCCGGTAGACGATCTCGCCGACCTGGCCGACGGGCACGTCGTTCATGTTCTCGTCGACGACGCGCGCCGACACCGTCGGAATGACCCGGCCGACCGAGCCGAGCTTCCGCAGCGCATCCTCTCCGAGCAGCATGCACGTGACGGGCGACATCTCCGTCTGGCCGAACGCGGCGAGGATGTTGGCGCCCGGGAAGGTCGCCGCCATGTCGCGCAGCAGCGTGTCCGACGCCGGCGCCGCGCCCCACGACAGGTTGCGCAGCATCACGTCGCGCGGCCTGGCCCGCTGCGCCGCGCAGACCGCCTGCCACTGCGCCGGCACCAGGAAGATGCCGGTGACGCGCTCGGCCGCCAGCGTGTCGAGCAGCGCGCCCGGATCGAAGGCGCCGAGGGGATAGATCACCGTCGGGGTGCCGAGCAGCAGCCCGACGATCATGTTGCCGATGCCGGCGATGTGGAACAGCGGCACCCCGATGAAGCCGACGTCGGTGTTGATGTTCGGCGGCGACGTGAACAGGAAGGTCATCGCCTGGCCGGCGAGGTTGACGTGGGTGAGCACCGCACCCTTGGGCCGGCCGGTGGTGCCCGAGGTGTACATGATGAGCGCGGGCGAGTCGTTCGGGATGTCGACCGGCTCGTGGCCCGGGCCGTCCTCGGCGATCAGGTCGTCGTACCCGAGGACGCCGTCGGCCGTGGGTGCGCCCGCGACGATGATGTCCGTGGCCGCGGGCGCCTGCGCGCGCACCGCGGCGGCGACCGGCGCGAGCATCGCCTCGGTCACGATCACCCGGGCCTCGCAGTCGTCGACCAGGTAGGCGATCTCGGGCGGCGTCATGCGGAAGTTCACCGGCACCGCGATGGCGCCGAGCCGGTTCGCCGCCAGCACCGCTTCGACGAACTCCGGCCGATTGAGCATGAGGATCATCACGCGATCGCCGAAGCCGATGCCGCGCCGGTGCAGCGCGTCGGCGAGAGCGGTGACACGGCAGTCGAACTCGCGCCAGGTGATGGTGGCGCCCTCGAACCGGATCGCCGTGCGCTCGGGCTGCATCAACGCGTGGCGAGACAGCTGGTTGCTCCAGTTCTGCCTCCGCGCCAGATACGGCTGCTCGGTGGCCGGGATGTCGGACAACGGCGGTCGCTCCTCATCAACTGTCAGGCGTTCCGGTTGCGGATGGCTGATATTTGATCAAACATGCTGTAGTCCGGGTCACACTAACGGGCGCGTCCGACAGCGACAAGTCCGTCGGGCCGGCGTCCGACGCTCGAAGCGGAGGCGCATGAAAACGTCGATCGACGGTTCGACGCGGCTACGCCGGGCGCAGCTCTCCGACGAGGTCGCCGGACACCTGCGGGCCGCCATCATGTCCGGCACGCTGCGGCCCGGCACCTTCATCCGGCTCGACGAGACCGCGGCGTCGCTCGGTGTCAGCGCCACCCCGGTGCGCGAGGCGCTGTTGACGCTGCGCGGCGAGGGCATGGTGCAGCTGGTGCCCAACCGCGGGCACCTGGTGCGGCCGCTGTCGCGGGAGGACATCGAGGACGTCTTCTGGCTGCAGGCGACGATCGCGCGGGAGCTGGCGGCGACGGCGGCGCGACGCATCACCGACGCGACGGTCGACGAGCTGGAGACGCTGATCGGCGACCTGTCGTCGGCGGTGGCCGCGGCCGACGCCGCAGCCGTCGCCGATGTGGAGTTCGCCTTCCACCGCACGTTCAACCGCGCCGCCGAGCGGACGAAGCTCGCGTGGTTCCTGCTGCACGTCGCGCGCTACATGCCACCCATGGTGTATGCGGCCGATCCGCAGTGGGGCGCCGCGGCCGTCGACAACCATCGTCGGCTCGTCGCCGCCCTGCGCCGCCGCGACACCGCGGAGGTCGTCAGGTTGACCGACTGGCAGTTCGCCGACGGCGCCCGCCGGCTGCTGGCCCACCTCGAGGCGTCCGGCATCTGGGCATAGGGCTCCCGCGCTTCCCCACCCGCTCCAGCTGTCCCCGCCCGGACCGGGCGTCACGGTGCCCGCCTCCGAGCGACACGGCGAGCATGTCGGACGTCACCGGCAGGGTCGTGGCATGACTGGCTACGAATTACGGGGCATCGAGCTCCGCTACGCCTTGGCCTGGGAGCTGCAGGAGCGCGGCAACACCAGCGTCACCGAGCTCGTCGACGCGTTGACTGCCCGCGGATTCGGCTTCGCCGGCCGACCCTCGAAAGCGGTGTCGGACGCCCTGCGCTGGGAACAGTCACACGGCCGCGTGCTGCGGCGCGGCCGTGGCCGGTACGGCCCCGGGGACATGCCGCGCGCCACCGAGTACCGCATCCACCAGCGCGTGCAGGCCATGCGCAACGCTGCCGATGCGGCGTTGTCGCTCGGAGGCGGGCAGTCGAGCAGTCCAGCCGGCCGGCGACGGGTGAGACAGATGTGACAGCAGCGCCGTACGGGGCTACGGCGAGGTGAGCTCCTCGGCACGCCGCTTCAACGCCTCGGCGAGGTGGTCGAGCACGTCGTTCACCAGCTTCTTGACCATCGGCTTGGGCACCGGCAGCTTCGTCTCGACGTCGAGGTCCACCGTCAGCAGCGTCAGCGCCGGCCCGAGCGGCACCACCGAGAAGGTCTGCGTCTGCTTCTCGAAGTGCTCGCCCTGCTGCAGCATCGTGTAGATCTGCGTGTCGCTCGGGTAGTAGACGGCGGTGATGAACATGCCGGACTGGCCCTGGATCTCGACGTCGAGCCGCAGCTGACTGGGCCGGCCGTCGTCGTAGCGGGCCAGGATCCAGCAACCCTTGATCTCGGGATTCCACTGCGGGTAGGCCTCGAAGTCGCGGACGATCCCGAGGATGCGGTCGGCGGGCGCGGCCACCTCCACCGTCTTCGACACCACCGGCATGTCAGCGGCTCCGCGCCGTCGGCACACCGTCACCGAGCGGCGACTCCCGGCGCACCGCCTCGTCGCGGATCAGCCCGCGCAGCAGGGCCGTCGCGAACTCCGCGGCGATCTCCTCGGCCGTCCGCCGGCCGTCCGGGCGCAGCCACCGATACGAACCCAGCGTCATGCCGATGTATCCCAGCGCCAGCACATGCGAATCGCACTCGTTGAACTCGCCGCTGGCGATGCCCCGGTCGATGACGTCGCGGACGTGCTCGTAGACCTGCGACTCGGCGTTGCGGATGTACTCCACCTGTTCCTCGGTGAACCACTCGGTGATGTACGGGCCCTCCTGGAAGTAGACGGCCGCCTGCTCCAGATCGCTCGCGATGCCGACCAGCAGCCGGCGGGTGAAGTGGTAGATCGTCTCGCGGGCGGACGCCGACGGGTCGTCGTGCAGCGCGGCCACCGTGAAATCGGCGGCGCGCTTGTAGATGTCGTAGAGAATCAGCGACTTGCTCGCGTAGTAGTGGTAGACCGTCGCCTTGTTCAGGCCCACGACATCAGCCACGTCGTCCATCCGGGTGCCGTGGTAG
This sequence comes from Mycobacterium sp. MYCO198283, assembly GCF_021213805.1. Lineage (GTDB taxonomy): Bacteria > Actinomycetota > Actinomycetes > Mycobacteriales > Mycobacteriaceae > Mycobacterium. The sequence continues at coordinate 26,596 of NZ_JAJQJI010000014.1, read as the reverse complement.
CCGCGGGCGGCGAACAGCTTGGTGGCGACGGCGAGCAATTCCTGGCGGCGGGTCATCCCGTTGCTGGTGCCGGTGTCGGCTGGCATCTCGCGCTCACTGTTCCCCCGGGCCGGCGCGGGCCGGCGATCAATCAACTGGTTGGACAGTTTAGGCAATGCCCCGGCCGAGGGTTACGAAGCGCCCCCGCGGGCTAGACTGCGGCTACTGCTGTAGCGGCACCGTTCAAGGAGGCGTGGCGATGGATCCGAATCCGGATTACGACGCGAGCGACGAACTGGAATACGCGTTCTCGGTGATCCCCTGGTTCCTGCGCGGCGTCTACCCGCCGCCAGCATATCCGCCGGTCTGAGCCCTACGGGCGCGGCGGGCCGAAGCCGGCGTCGGCCAGCACCTCGCGGCCCGGCTCGCCGGTGACGGCGGCGACGAACTGCCGCGCGAGGTCGTCGTTGCGGCGCTGTGCCAGCACGGCGATCGGATAGGTGTTCACCGCGCGCGCCGCCTCCGGGATGTCGACAGCGGTCACCGCATCACCCGCCGCGCGGGCGTCGGTGACGTACACCAGCCCCGCGTCGGCCTGGCCGCTGGTCACCTTGCCCAGCACATCGGTGACCGACGACTCCTCGCTCACCGGCACGAGCGTCACCCCGGCGGCTTCCTGAAGCGCTCGGCTCGCCGTGCCGCACGGCACCTGCGGCGCACAGGTGACGACCGCCAGCCCCGGACGGGCGAGGTCGCGCAGGCCGGTGATGCGCTTCGGGTTGCCGGGTGCGACGACGATCGTCAGCGTGTTCGACGCGAAGTCGACGGGCTCGCCGGCGAGCAACCCCGCCTGCGCCGCCTTGTCCATGTTCCGGCGATCAGCCGAGGCGAACACGTCCGCGGGCGCGCCCTGCGTCAGCTGCGTCACCAGATCCGACGAGCCGGCGAAGGAGAACTCGACGCCGACGCCCGGATGGTCGGCTTCGAAGGTCTTCCCGATGGCGGTGAACACCTGGCGCAGCGACGCCGCCGCGAACACCGTCAGCGTGGTGTCCGACTCGCCGGAAGCGCACGCAGTGCCGGCGAGCAGGATCAGCGCGACGAGCGGCACCAGCGCGCGGCGCACGACTACAGCGCCTTCAGCTCTTCGATCACCGACGTCACCGATTTCTTTGCGTCACCGAACAGCATGGACGTCTGTTCGGCGAAGAACAGCGGGTTCTCGATGCCGGCGTAACCCGACGACATGGAGCGCTTGAGCACGATCACCGACCGCGCCTCGTCGACGTTGAGGATCGGCATGCCGTGGATCGGCGAGCTCGGGTCGTTGCGCGCCGCCGGGTTCGTGACGTCGTTCGCGCCGATGACGATCGCGACGTCGGTGCGGTTGAACTCGCCGTTGACGTCGTCCATCTCCTTCATGGCGTCGTATTCGACGTCGGCCTCGGCGAGCAGCACGTTCATGTGGCCCGGCATGCGGCCTGCGACCGGATGGATCGCGTACTTGACCTCGACGCCCTTGTCCTCCAGCAGGTCGGCCATCTCCTTGACCGCGTGCTGCGCCTGCGCCACCGCGAGCCCGTAGCCGGGTACCACGATCACCTGGTTCGCGTAGGCGAGCTGGATGGCGGCGTCGGCGGCCGAGGTGGCCTTGACCGTTCCCTGCTCGGCGGACCCCGCGACACCGGCCGCCTGCTCGCCGCCGAACGAGCCGAACACGATCGCCGGGATCGAGCGGTTCATGGCGACGGCCATGAGGTTCGTCAGGATCGAGCCCGACGCGCCGACGATCATGCCGGCGACGATCATCGCGGTGTTGTCGAGCGCGAGGCCCGCGGCCGCCGCGGAAAGCCCGGTGAGCGCGTTGAGCAGCGAGATGACGACGGGCATGTCGGCGCCGCCGATCGGGAAGACGACGAACAGACCCATGATGCCGGCGAGCACCAGCACGGCGATGATCCACCAGACGGAGCTGCCGCCGTCCGCACCGGCGTGCAGGCCGATGTACACCGCGGCGGCCACGGCGGCGAGCAGGAGCACGATGTTCGACGCCTGGAACAGCTTCGCGGCGGACACCAGCCGTCGTTCCAGGTTCTTGGGGATCGACTCCTGCAGCTTGAGGAACGCCACCAGCGAGCCCCAGAACGACACCGAGCCGATGATCGCCGCGAACAGCGATCCGACGACCAGCGCCACCGAGGGAGTGCGGTCGACGTGCGCGAACCCGTCGGTCTCGATGAACTCGGCCCACGCGATCAGCGCGACGGTGCCGCCGCCGACGCCGTTGAACAGCGCGACCAGCTGCGGCATCGCCGTCATCTTGGTGCGCTTGGCGGGCGGCACGCCCAGCACGACGCCCAACGCCAGGCCGGCGGCGATCAGGATCCAGTTGATCGCCGCGGTGTCCCGCACCGCGATCAGCGTGGCGACGACCGCGATGGCCATGCCCGTCGCGGCGATCCAGTTGCCGCGCACCGCGGTGCGTGGGCCCGTCAGCCCCGACAGGCCGAGGATGAACAGCGCGAACGCGACGATGTAGAGGGCGGGGACGAGGTAGGTCACTGCGTCACCTCGGTCTTCGGGCCGGGCTTGCGGCCCTTGAACATGCCGAGCATCCGGTCGGTCACCAGGAAGCCGCCGATCACGTTCAGCGTGCCGAACACCAGCGCGACGAACGCGATGATCCGCACGCCCCAGCCGGCGTCGGCGGGCAGGCTGCCCAGCACGATCAGCGCGCCGAGCACGACGATGCCGTGGATGGCGTTGGTGCCCGACATCAGCGGCGTGTGCAGTGTGTTGGGCACCTTGGAGATCACGGCGAACCCGACGAACCCGGACAGCACCAGGATCGCGAGGTTGGCCAGCAGTTCGTCGTACATCAGGAGGCTTCCTTCCCGCGGGTGACGCAGGAGGCCGAGACCACCTCGTCGTCGAAGTCCGGCATGAGGGCCCCGTCTTTGATCAGCAGTTCGAGGAGCGCGGTGATGTTCTTGGAGTACAACTCGCTCGCGTGCTCCGGCATGGTGGCCGGCAGGTTCAGCGGCGAGGCGATCGTGACGCCGTGGCGGACGACGGTCTGGCCCGGCTCGGTGAGCTCGCAGTTGCCGCCGGTCTCGCCGGCCAGGTCGACGACGACGCTGCCAGGCTTCATGCCCTCGACGGCGGCGGCGGTGACGAGCCGGGGGGCGGGCCGGCCGGGCACCAGCGCGGTGGTGATGACGACGTCGAAGCCGGTGATCGCCTTTTCCAGCGCCTTTTGCTGCTGCGCCCGCTCGTCCTCGGTGAGCTCGCGGGCATAGCCGCCCTCACCGGCCGCGGCGATCCCGAGATCCAGCCACTGCGCCCCGACCGAGCGCACCTGGTCGGCGACCTCGGGCCGCACGTCGTATCCCGTGGTGCGGGCGCCGAGCCGCTTGGCGGTCGCGAGCGCCTGCAGGCCGGCGACGCCGACGCCGAGCACCAGCAGGCTGGCGGGCTTCACCGTGCCGGCCGCGGTGGTGAGCATCGGGAAGAACCGGGTCGACAGCGACGCCGCGAGCAGCACGGACTTGTAGCCCGCGACGTTGGCCTGCGAGCTGAGCGCATCCATCACCTGCGCGCGCGAGATCCGCGGGATTGCCTCGACGGCGAACGCCTGCACGCCCGCGGCCTGCAGGTCGGCGATCCGGTTGTCCGCGTTGCGGGGTGCCAGGAAGCCGACGAGTGTCTGGCCGCTGCGCAGCCGGCCGACCTCCTCGGCCGACGGCGGCGCCACCTTGACGACGACGTCGGCCGCCCAGGCGTCACCGATGTCGGCACCCGCGGCGATGTAATGGTCGTCGGACAGCAGCGCCCGCTCGCCCGCGCCGGCCTCCACCACCACGGCCACGCCGGCCTTCACCAGCGACGCCACCGCCTTGGGTACCAGCGCCACCCGTCGCTCGTCGGCGCCGGACTCTTTCACCACCCCGATGGTCGTCTGCGCGTCTGTCATGCTCCCCTGCCCGTCGAAAGGTCTGCGTCAATGTAGTCGGCGTACGCGGCGTTGCCACAATCACGCCGCCCGAGGTCGCGGCGACACCGCCACCTACAGTTGGGATCGAGCTCGGCCAACCGGCCGGTCGGCGACGGTGACGACCGCGGAAAGAGGACGCTGTGGACTTTGCGATGTCGGCGAAGGGCCGGGACTACCACGACCGCCTCGAGGCGTTCATGACCGAGCACGTCTTTCCCGCCGAGGCGTCCTACGAGGATTACCGCCGCGAGCGCGGGCCCGGCGACCACACCGTGCCCCCGGTGGTCGAGGAGCTGAAGGTGCTGGCGAAGGAGCAGGGGTTGTGGAACCTGTTCCTGCCCGCCGTCGCCGGATTGAGCAATGTGGAGTACGCGCCGCTCGCCGAGCTGTCGGGGTGGAGCGGGGAGATCGGCCCCGAGGTGCTCAACTGCGCAGCGCCCGACACCGGCAACATGGAGACCCTGCACCTGTTCGGCACCGAGGAGCAGCAGCAGCGCTGGCTCAAGCCGCTGCTCGACGGCGAGATCCGCAGCGCGTTCTCGATGACCGAGCCGGCGGTCGCCAGCAGCGACGCCCGCAACATCCAGACCGAGATCGTCCGCGACGGTGACGACTACGTCATCAACGGCCGCAAGTGGTGGACCACCGGCGCCGCCGACCCGCGCTGCAAGATCCTCATCGTCATGGGCCGCACCAATCCCGACGCGGCGTCGCACCAGCAGCAGTCGATGGTGCTGGTGCCCATCGACACGCCGGGTATCGAGATCGTCCGCAGCACACCGGTGTTCGGCTGGCAGGACCAGCACGGCCACTGCGAGATCGTCTACCGCGACGTGCGGGTGCCGGCGTCGAACCTGCTCGGCGAGGAGGGCTCCGGCTTCGCTATCGCCCAGGCCCGGCTCGGTCCGGGCCGCATCCATCACTGCATGCGTGCGCTGGGCGCGGCAGAGCGGGCGCTGGCGCTCATGGTCGACCGGGTGCAGAAGCGGGTGGCGTTCGGCAAGCCGTTGGCCGAGCAGGGCGTGGTCCGCGAGGCGATTGCACGCTCTCGCAACGAGATCGACCAGGCCCGGCTGCTGTGCCACAAGGCCGCGTGGACCATCGACCAGCAGGGCAACAAGGCCGCACACCTGCTCGTCAGCCAGATCAAGGCGGTGGCGCCGCAGGTCGCGTGCGACGTGATCGACCGCGCGATCCAGGTGCACGGCGGCGCCGGCGTCAGCGAGGACGTGCCGTTGGCCCGCATGTACGCCTGGCACCGCGCGATGCGACTCTTCGACGGGCCCGACGAGGTGCACATGCGGTCGATCGCCCGCGCCGAGCTGGGACGCGAGAAGACACCGTTCGCCGCCGCGGTGACCGCTCGGTGACCGAGGCGCTGTCGGGGGCGTGGAATTTCCGCGACATCGCCGAGGGCACCGGGCTGCGGCCCGGCCGCTTCTTTCGATCCAGTGAGCTGAGCGGGCTGGACGCCGACGGGCAGCGGGCGCTGCTCGGCCTGGGGATCAGCGACGTGGCGGACCTGCGGTCCCCGCGCGAGGTCGAACGGCACGGACCGGGCTCGGTGCCCGACACGGTGACGGTGCACCGGCTGCCGTTTCCCGACCTGAGCGCTTCCCCGGACGATAGTGGGTTCGCCGCCTCCAGCGGCGGTGGCCAGGCCCCGCACGACTACAGCTTCACCCGGCTCTTCCGCGACGAGTCCGGCGACGAACCCGTCGACGTGGCCGCCGCGCGGTACATGACCGAGGAGTACGAGCGGTTCCCGACCCTTGGCGGCGCGAAACGGGCTGTGGCGCAGATCGTTTCGCTGCTCGCCGCGGGCCGGACCGTCATCACGCACTGCTTCGCCGGCAAGGACCGTACCGGGTTTGCGGTGGCGGTGGTGTTGGAGGCGCTCGGCGTCGACCGCGACGCCATCCTCGCCGACTACCTGCGCAGCAACGCCGCGGTGCCGTCGCTGCGCGAGCGGATCCTCGCGACGATGCGCGAGCGCGGCGGCGACGAGATGACGCCCGAGGCGTTGGCCTTCGCCGAGGCCAAGCTGACCGAGGCGGTGCTCGGGGTCCGCGAAGACTATCTGGCGGCGGCCCGTCGCGGCATCCACTCCCACTACGGCTCGCTGACCGGCTATCTGGAGTCGGCCGGGGTGACCGCCGAGCAGTTGCGGGCGCTGACCCACCGGCTGCGGTAGCGCCGCGGCACCGCCTGGCCTCGGCAGTCACTTCTGTCACCAGCCGGCGCGCACGCGCGCTTGCCCGCCTCGCAGCGACAACAGCGGCGGGCGCGGCTCGCTGCCCGGCACCGTTGCGGCGTCGACTGTGCACTGGCGGCGACTGTGCAATGGCGGCGGCGACTGTGCACTCGCGGCGTCGACATGCACGTGAGGGCGTTGACTCGCACGTGAGGACGTTGACTCGCACGTGAGGGCGGCGACACGCCGGCGAGAACCACCGTGACGTGGAGATCAACGCCGAGGTGTGAGACTCAGTGCAGCGGCAGTCCCCGCTCGAGCCATCGCGGCGCGAGCCCGCCGCGGCTTCCTCTCGTTGTCGCTCGGAGGCGGGCACTTCGAACGATCCTCCGGCTTGTCGACGACCGAGAAGCGTGGCGGCGCCCGAGAAGCCCGATCTGCCGCGCCGCCGCTAGCCCAAGAGCACCGCGCCGAGCCAGATCCCGGCGGCGGCCAGCGCGCCGGTCAGCTCGACGAGCATTGACAGCGCCACGCCCTTGAGCGCGTGCACCGTTGACGTCCATGCGATCCGCTGATCGTGGCGGCGCAGCAGTTCGGCAAGGTAGATGCCGCCGACGAAGCCGATCGCCAGCCCCAGCACCGGGATGACGAAAAACCCCACGATGCCCAGCACGCCGCCGGCCACCAGCGACGCGTTCGACACGTCCGCGCGCCGCATCCGCTGCACCGGCCACAGGTATTTGACCGCCGTGGTGACCGCGACGAGCACCGTCACCACCGCCAGCGTCACCCAGCCGGCGAGGGTCTGCTCGACGAGCGCCCACACCAGGATCGCGCCGAACACCAGCAGTGTCCCGGGCAGCAGCGGCACCACCACCCCGATGAGGCCGATCAGGATCACCACCCCGACGAGGGCGGTTCCGCCGGTGCTCACCGCGAGGCGTCCAACTGGTCGGCGAGATTGGCGAAACCCGTTGCGAAGAAGTCGAACTCGCCGTCCTCGACGGCAGGCGTCGGCGCGCAGGGTCCCCGCTCGAGTGGCCGGGCGACGTAGGCGGTGCGCAGCCCTGTCGCGCGGGCCGCCCGCAGGTCCGACGGGTGGGCGGCGACGAGCATCAGCTCGGCGGGCGCCACGTCGAGCAGGTCGGCGCAGCCGAGGTAGACCTCGGCGTCCGGCTTGTAGTGCCCGAATAGTTCGGCGGAGATCACGCAGTCCCACGGCAGCCCCGCGCGCTTGGCCATGTTGGTCAGCAGCGAGACGTTGCCGTTGGACAGCGTGGTGATGACGAAAGACCGCTTCAGCCGGGTCAGGCCGTCGACGGCATCGGGCCACGGATCGAGCCGGTGCCACGCCCGATTGAGGTCGTCGACCTCGGCGTCGGGCGCCGAGATGCCCTCGGCCGCCAGCAGTTCGGTGAGGATCATCCGGTGCAGGCCGTCGAGGCGCGTCCACGGCAGCTCGCCGCGGCGCACCTTGTCCATCGCCGGCGCGTACCCGTCGCGCCAGCGGTCGGCGAACGCCGGCCAGTCGGCGTCGACGCCGAGGCGCCCACCGAACCGCCGCAGTTCACCGATGACGCTCGAGCGCCAGTCAACGACCGTGCCGAACACGTCAAAGGCCAGCGCCCGAACGTCCATGCCGGACCGTCAGCCCAGCGAGAAGTTCGCCTGCTTCGCGGCCGACAGGTCGGTGATCTCGCCCCAGCGAGATGCCACGTCGTCGACGGTGGGCACGCCGTCGGTGAAGGTCACTCCCTCGTTCTGGAACAGCGCCACCCGCTGCACCTTGCCGCCGCCGACGATGAACACCGATCCGGTGTCCGGCAGCTCCTCGGTCATCAGGTAGCCGACCACCGGCGCGACGTACTCCGGCGTCAGCTTCTCGAAGACCTCCGGCGGCAGGATGTCCTGCGTCATCCGGGTGGCGGCGATCGGCGCCAGCGCGTTGGCCTTGATGTTGTACTTCGCGCCCTCCTGGGCGAGCGTGTTGATCAGGCCGACGAGCCCGAGCTTCGCGGCGCCGTAGTTGGCCTGGCCGAAGTTGCCGAACAGCCCGCTGGTGGAGGTGGCGACGAGCACCCGGCCGAAGCCCTGCTCCCGGAAGTGCGGCCACGCGGCGCGCAGGACGTTGTAGCCGCCGTAGAGGTGCACCTTCAGCACCGCGTCCCAGTTCTCGAACGTCATCTTGTGGAAGGTGCCGTCGCGCAGGATGCCGGCGTTGCTGACGACGCCGTCGACCTTGCCGAACTCCTCGAGCGCGGTCTTGATGATGTTCTCGGCGCCCTCGGGTTCGGCGACCGAATCGTAGTTGGCCACCGCGCGGCCGCCGGCGTCCTTGATCTCCTGCACCACCAGGTCGGCCATGTTGTGGCCGGCGCCGGTGCCGTCGCGCGACCCGCCGAGGTCGTTGACGACGACGCTGGCGCCCTCCCGGGCCAGCGTCAGCGCGTATGCGCGGCCGAGCCCGCCGCCCGCTCCGGTGACGACGACGACACGATCCTGCACTCCGGGCATGTTGTTCCTTCTCTCGGTCGAGACGCGGTTGCCTACCTATATACGGCTAGCGGGTGACGGCCGGGCAGCCGGGTCCGCCTCAGCGCCGCTGCGCGGTGACGAAGTGTGAGAACGCCTCCTCGTCGCTGAACTCCTCGGGCAGCGACCAGCGGCCGAGGCGCTGCATCGCGTCGCGGGAGCTGGTGGCGTGCGCGGCCCAGCCGTGGGCGTTCAGCCACTCGGCGACGTCGGCGCGATCCGGGTCGTCGTAGATGAGCTCCTGGATGTCGAGCGTCTCCTCGATGCCGAGCTGAGCCGCGATACGCCGGAAGCGTTCCCGCATCTCCTCGCGCCGGCGTTCATCGGACGAGCGGCCCGCGGTTTCGGCGGCAATTCTGCTGCCCGGCGCGCTCAGCTCGGTGACCAGCTCGAACAGTCGGTCCTGCGCCTCGGCGGGCAGATACATCAGCAGTCCCTCGGCCAGCCAGGCGGTCGGCTGCGACGGGTCGAACCCGCTGCCGCGCAGCGCCGCCGGCCAGTCCTGGCGCAGGTCCACCGGGACCGCGTGGCGCACGGCGCTCGGCGCCACCCCCAGGTCGGCCAGCGTCTTGGCCTTGTACTCGAGCACCCGCGGCTGGTCGATCTCGAAGACCGTGGTGCCGTCGGGCCACGGCAGCCGGTAGGCGCGGGAGTCGAGGCCGCTGGCCAGGATCACGACCTGCCGGATGCCTGCCGCACTCGCCTGGGCGAAGAAGTCGTCGAAGACGTGGGTTCGTACCGCCTGATAGCTGCCCATGTGCTCGAACAGGGCGACTGTCTGCGGGTCGGATTCGGCGATCTTCGCGGCGATGCCCGGGTCGAGGCTGACGTTCCAGAACCCGTCGCCGGCGCCGGCCACCAGCGGCCGGGCGTAGGGATCGGAGATCAGCGGGTCGTCGCGTTCGGTTTCCCCGGCCCGCGCGGCCGCCACCATCAGGGCGGTGGCGCCCACGCTCTCGGTGATGTCCCAGCTGTCGTCATGGCTGCGCAGCGAACTCATCGCGACGATCCTTCCGGTCGAGGTGCCGGCGCCATGCTACCGATCGCTTAGCAGTGCTACCGAATGATCACTCGACCACCGGGAAGATGCCGTCGCCGTCCTCGGGTGTGCCGCTGACCTGGCCGCGGGTCACGCCGATCTGTTCGGGCGGCAGCCGGTCGATGTCCGGCGTCTCGACGGCGTCGTCCGCCAGCGCGGCGACCTCGGTGTCGTCGGTTTCGAGCCGCTCCGGAACCGGAGCCGCCGCCGGATCGGGCACCTCGGTGGCCGGATCGGGCTCCTCGGCGTTGAGCTTGCGTTCGAGCGACTCGCCTTCGAGTTCGCCCTCCGGGGTGACGGTCAGCTTGTCGGCCTCGCTCCAGCCGTCGGGCGGGTCGACGGTCTCGTCACCGTCGGCGTTGCGGATCTCGTCGGAGTCGAGCGCCTCCATCGGCCGCAGCGAGTCGCCGAAGCCGCCGACATCGTTGACGCTCGCGCCGGTGTCGTCTGTACTCATGCCCCACGGTTGACCCGCCGGCGCGGCCGCTAAACGCCGGTTCGCGCGGGCTGCGTCACGCCCGCAGTTCCCACAGCGTGCCCGTGACGAGGTGGCGGAACTGGTCGATCACGACCGCCGGATCGTGCGCGCCGCGCACGTAGCCGGCGTAGAAGCCCATGCCCCACACCATCGCCACCAGCGCTTCGACCAGCGCGTTCGCGTCGAGGTCCGCGGCGAGCTCGCCGGTGGAGACCGCGTCGGCGACCACCGACTGCAGGAACGACCGCACGTTGGCCAGCGCATCGTGCCCGGCGAACTGCAGGTCGGGGTGACGCTGCGATTCGAGCACCGAGGTCACCAGGAACGCCGCCGCGGATCGGTCGGGCTCGTCGGGCTGCAGCGCCGCCCGGACGAAGGCGGTGAGCCGCGCGACCATCGTCGATTCGCCGTTGGCCTCTTCGATGCCGCGCGCGAGCACCGACGTGTTGGTCTGTTCGAGCACCTCGCGGTACAGCACATGCTTGCTGGCGAAGTAGTGGTTGATGGCCGGCCGGGTGAGATCGGCCCGCATCGCGATGGCCTGGAACGTCGCCGCGTCGTAGCCGAGCTCGCTGAACACATCGCGGGCCGCGCGGACGATGCGCTCCTTCGTCTCGGCCGCCTTCGCCGCGGGTGGGCGACCCGGCCCTCGGCTAGCGGTCTGCGGCACGGTGCGGGTGCTCCAAAGCGTTTGCCATGTCACCGGTCAGCAACTCTTCCGGCGGTGCGGTGAAGGTCGACTCCGACACCCGGACCACCCCCCTTCGTTCGCCGTCGCCCCCGCGACCTGCCTGCAGTGTAGAGCAGCGGTCGCCGCTTACCATCCGGACATGGTGCGGCGTGTGCGGTCGGTCATCGGAGGCGTCGTCAGCCGATCGGGCTACCTCCGGAAGTGGCTGCTGCTGGGCGTCGCGATCGGCGTGATCGCCGGCCTGGGCGCGATCGTCTTCCTGCTCGCGCTCGACGTCGCGGGCCGATACCTGCTCGGCGACCTCGGCGGCTACGTCCCGCCGGAGGCCGTCGGCGACGGCGGCGAGGCCGGGTCGGCGGGCTTCACGCGGCCCTGGGCGATTCCATTGGTCACCTGCGGCGGCGCGCTGGCGTCGGCGTGGCTCGTCGCCACGCTGGCCCCCGAGGCGCAGGGCCACGGTACCGACAGCGCGATCGAAGCCGTGCACACCGATCCGCGCGGCATCCGCATCCGGGCGGTGCTGGTCAAGCTCGTCGCCAGCGCGCTCACCATCGGTTCGGGCGGCTCGGCCGGGCGCGAAGGGCCCACCGCGCAGATCTCTGCGGGGTTCGGCTCGCTGCTCGCCCGCACGCTCGACCTGTCCGACCACGCCGGCCAGCTCGTGTGGTTCCTGCTGATCGGTGTGGTGGCCGCCGCCGTCGGCTACTGCTACGTGCGCGTCTTCTACGGCACAGTCGCGCTCACCGGTCGGCTGCCCGGCGGACCCGTCGTCTCCCCCACCGTCGGGGGCCTGCTGGTGGGGCTGCTCGCGCTGCTGGTCCCGCAGGTGCTGGGCAGCGGGTACGGCTTCGTGCAGCGCGCCACCACCCCGGCGGGCCTGGAGTCGTTCCCGCTGTGGGTGCTGTTGGTGCTGCCGCTGGCGAAGATCGTCGCCACCTCGCTGTCGGTGGGAACCGGCGGGTCCGGCGGGATCTTCGGACCCGGCATCGTGATCGGCGGCATCACCGGCGCGGCGATCTGGCAGCTCGCCGACCTGGCAGGGGCGCCCGGCCTGCCCGCCTCGCCGGGCGTCTTCGTGGTCGTGGCGATGATGGCGTGCTTCGGCAGCATCGCGCACGCACCGCTGGCGGTGATGATCATGGTGGCGGAGATGACGACGTCGTTCGCCGTGCTGCCCGGGGCGATGGTCGCCGTCGGCATCGCCTACCTGCTCATCTCGCGCACCGGGCGGTCGATGTACACCGCGCAGCGCCGCGACCGCGAGACCGCCGCCGCCGAGCGCCGGGCGGACGCGTAACGCGGCGTCACCATCGCGCAACGGTTTCGCCACGGCCGGTGGCGTCCGGCGACGTACGTGTGACGCTGGTGCCGACGTCACGCAGCGACGCGAAAGGTCCGCCGATGCCCGCACTCACCACTGCCCCGACCATGGCCCACCGACTGGCCGCCGAGACCATCGGCACCTTTTGGCTGGTGCTCGGCGGCTGCGGCAGCGCCGTGTTCGCCGCCAAGTTCGTCTCCGCCGACGGCGTCTCCTACGGCATCGGCTTCGCCGGCGTCGCGTTGGCATTCGGGTTGACGGTGCTGACCGGCGTCTACGCCTTCGGCACCATCTCCGGCGGCCACTTCAACCCAGCGGTCACGTTCGGCGCCGCGATCGCACGCCGCGTCGAATGGCAGGCGTTGCCGTTCTACTGGGTCGCCCAGGTCGTCGGCGGACTGCTCGCCGGACTCGTCATCTACGTCGTCGCCCGCGGCCGGGACGGCTGGACTGCCGCGGGCAACATGGCCGCCAACGGTTACGGCGACCACTCCCCCGGCGGCTACACGCTCGCGGCGGTGATCGTCACCGAGATCGTGCTGACCGCGATCTTCCTGCTGGTCATCCTCGGCTCCACCGACAACCGGGCGCCGCGCGGGTTCGCCGGCCTCTCGATCGGCCTGGCGCTCACCCTCATCCACCTGATCTCGATCCCCATCTCCAACACCTCGGTGAACCCGGCCCGCTCGACCGGCGTGGCGTTCTTCAACGGCATGGGCGCGCCGTCGCAGCTGTGGGTGTTCTGGTTGGCGCCGCTCGCGGGTGCGGCGATCGCCGGCGCCGCGTATCCGTTCCTGTTCGGCCGCAGCGAGGAACTCGCCGACCGACCCGTGCGCGACGACCGGCTGGAGATCCGCGACGCCGCCGCGGGCGAGATCGATCCCGGCCGGCGCGACTGACCTGCCCGCGAGAACGGGCCCGTGCCGTCGCGGCACGGGCCCGTTTCGGTGCTGTGGGTCAGCGCGCCGAGTCGGCGGCGCCCTTCTCGGTGGACTCGCCGGCACTGACCAGTTGGCCGCCGGCGTTCTCCAGGTGCGCACGCACGAACCACTGGAACTTCTCCAGTTCCGCGGCGTGGCCGATCAGCATGTCCTGGGTGACCGGATCCAGCTCCTCGGTGTCTTCGATGTTCTTGCGGGTGTCCTCGATGATGCCGTCGTACACCAGGTCCAGGGCCGCCAGATGGGCCTGGACGGTGTCGCGCTGCAGTGAGTAGTCGTCCCACGTGCGGTCGGCGATGATCGAGCCCGGCGTGCCCTTGGGCGAGGCGCCCAACGTCGCGATGCGCTCGGCGACCTCGTCGGCGTAGCCGCGCACCAGTTCCACCTGCGGGTCGATCATCTCGTGGACGCCGATGAAGTTCGGGCCGACCACGTTCCAGTGGATGTGCTTGAGCGTCAGGTGCAGATCGTTGTAGCGGCTCAGCTGCTTTTGCAGCAGCTCGGCGACTTGTGCGCCTTCCTTGTCGGTCATGCCGGGGACGGTGTATTCGGGCATGGCGTGCTCCCTCCTCGTTGCGAAGTCTCGTGATCAGTCGCGCAGTCGCATACCCGTCGCCCAGCGGGCGTAATCAGCGCGCACACCTGACCGGAGTCTTACAGCACGCGGATGTCGGGCACCGGCAGACGCGGGCCACGGCGCGGCATCCGCATCAGCCCGGCGGCCTGCAGCAGCCGCACCGCGCGATAGCGGTGCGGGCGCAGCGGTTCCAGCAGTTCGATCATGGTGGCGTCGTCCACCGGCCGCCCGGTGAGCGCCCAGCCGACCTGCTTGCACAGGTGGTAGTCCCCGACGGACAGCGCGTCGCCGTCACCGAAGGCCCGCTGCGCCACTTCGGCGGCGGTCCAGACGCCGACTCCGGGCAACGACGTCAGCGCGTCGCGCGCGGCGGCCGCCGGTCGTGTGCACAGCCGTTCCAGCGACGCGGCGCGCTGTGCGCAGCCGACGACGGTGCGGGCCCGGCCGGGATCGACGTTGGCGCGGTGGAACTCCCACGACGGGACGCGCCGCCACACCTCCGCCGGTGGCGGCACCCGCATGCGCGCCGGCGCCGGCCCGGGTGCCGGCGTGCCGTACCGGGTGACCAAGAGACGCCAGGCGCGGAAGGCGTCCGCGCCGGTCACCCGCTGCTCCAACACGGCGGGCACGAGCGCTTCGAGCACCTGCCCGGTGCGGCCCAGCCGCAGGTGCGGCACCCGGCGGTGTGCGGCGGCCACCGTCGGCTCCGCGGGCGCGAAGTCCGCCGGCTCGTCGTCGGCGCCCAGGAACGCCGGCAGCCGCTCGGCGAACTCCGCGGCGCCTGCTCCCCACATCCGGCCGACCACCGCCGCGGGCCCGCGGCGCGCGATCCGGGCGGTCACCGGACCCGACGGCAGCAGGCTCGTCTTCCAGATGGCGCCGTCCGCGTCGACCTGGTAGGTCGGGTCGCCCGGACCCCGCTTGAGCGGTGACAGGGTCAGGCCCGGACTGACCGGACCGGCGAAGGTGACGACACGCTCGAGCGCACCGAGTGTGTCGGCGGCGTGGGCCACGCGTCCTCCCCTTCACGAAGTGAAGCAATGGTGACATCGACTCTGATCTTGATGAGCAGCCTGGCACGTCTGCGGGTCCCTCGGCTTGAATCGGACACATCGGGCGGGGTGTCCGGGCAAGGTATGAAGTCGACGACAGCGGGGTATGTGGCGATGAGACCCGGCCGGACCGTCGGCGCATGGCGATACCGCCTGCTCCGTACGGCCTCGCGGGAAGGGGCGGACGTGATCGGTGGGAGCAGTCGGCCCCTGCTGCACGCCGCTGCCCCAGCGCTCGACGCAACCGCCGCCGCCACCGACTTCGGGTATTGGCGAGCCGAGTTCCGGCAGTCGGTGCAGGCCGAGGTCGAGCATTTCCTGCGGCAGCGCTGCCTCGACGAGCTGGGCGACGCCGGCGTCGACATCGCCGCCGACGTGCTGCTGCACCTGGTCATGGGCGGCAAGTACGTGCGGTCGACGTTCGCCTACCTCGGCTGGTTGTGCGGGTCCCCGCCAGGCGACGCGGCGCACACCGGGGCGCTGCGCGCGGCCGCCAGCTTCGAACTGCTGCAGGCGTTCGCGCTGCTGCAGGACGACGTGATGGACGACGCGACGGTGCGCCGGGGCAGGCCCGCCGCCCACCTGCAGTTCGCGAGATGGCATGCCGACCGGGCCATGTCCGGGCCGTCGCGCCGGTTCGGCGAGGCGGCCGCGGTGCTGCTCGGCGACCTGTGCCTGGTGTGGGCCGAGCAGCTGCTGCGCGAGAGCGGACTGGACGACGCCGCGCTGCGCCGGGCGCTGCCCCGCTACGACGCGATGCGCACGGAGCTGGCGATCGGGCAGTTCGCCGACCTCGTCAACGACGCCCGCGGGTTGCCGAGCCTGGACGCCGTGCTCGACGTGGCCCGCCGCAAGTCCGGCAACTACACGGTGCGGCGGCCGCTGGAGATCGGCGCTGCGGCGGCCGGCTGCGACGACGCGACGGTGACGCTGCTCGGCCGTTACGGCGCCGCGGTGGGCGAGGCGTTCCAGCTGCGCGACGACCTGCTGGGCATCTTCGGCGCACCCGCCGTCACCGGGAAGCCGGTCGGCTCCGACCTCGCCGAACACAAGGCGACGTCGGTGGTGGTGGCGGCGCACCAGCTGGCCGACAGCCGCACCCGCCGGGAACTGGCCGACCTGATGGGCGCCGAGACGCTCGGCGAGGCCGACCTGTCGCGGTGGCGGCAGCTGATCTCCGCCAGCGGCGCCGTGCAGTGGATCGAGGACTTGATCGCCGACCGGGTCGCCGCGGCCGGTCGCGACATCGCCGGCAGCGGCATCGACCCGTGGGTGCAGGCCGCGCTGGTCGACATGGCGGCCGCCTGCACGGCGCGGGTGACATGAGCGGACGACGACAGTCAGGAGTACATCGATAATGCGGACCGTCGGGGGACCAACCAATCGCGTCGTCGTGGTCGGTGCCGGCCTGTCCGGCCTGGCCGCGGCGATGCAGCTGGCGGGCCGGGGCCGTGAGGTGACGGTCGTCGAGCGGGAAGCGGTGCCGGGCGGCCGGATGGGGCGCGTCGACGCCGGCGGCTACCGCCTCGACACCGGTCCGACCGTGCTGACGATGCCCGAGCTCATCGAGGAGGCGTTCGCGGCGGTCGGTGAGCGCATGGCGGACCGGCTGCAGCTCGACCCGATCGATCCGGCCTACCGGGCCTGCTTCGCCGACGGCACCAGCCTGAACGTCCACCGCGACGCCGAGACGATGGCCGCGGCGATCCGCGCCTTCGCCGGCGACCGGGAGGCGGCCGGCTACCTGCGGCTGCGCGACTGGCTCACCCGGCTCTACCGCGCCGAGTTCGACGGCTTCATCTCCGCGAACTTCGACTCCCCGCTGTCGCTGGTGACCCCGCAGCTGGCGAAGCTCGCCGCGATGGGCGGGTTCCGCGGCTGGGAGAAGGTGGTGCGCCGCTTCCTGTCCGACGACCGGCTGGTCCGCATCTTCACCTTCCAGGCCCTCTACGCCGGGGTGCCGCCGCAGCGGGCGCTCGCGGCGTACGCAGTGATCGCCTACATGGACACCGTCGCCGGCGTGTACTTCCCGAAGGGCGGCATGCGGGCGGTGCCCGACGCCATGGCGGCCGCGGCTGCCGACGCGGGCGTGCGGTTCGCCTACCGCTCGGAGGTCACCGAGCTCGAACGTTCCGGTGACCGGGTGACGGCCGTGCACACCCACCGGGGTGAGCGCATCGGGTGCGACGCGGTGGTGCTCACCACCGAGCTGCCGCAGACCTACGCGCTGCTCGGGCACGCCCCGAGGCGGCCGCTGCGGTGGCGGCCGGCGCCGTCGGCGGTGGTGGCGCACGTCGGGTGCCCGGCCGTCGATCCCGACGGCAGCCTCGGCCACGCGCACCACACGATCCTGTTCGGCGACGCGTGGGATGCGACGTTCACCGACATCATCGACCACGGCCGGCTCATGACCGATCCGTCGCTCCTGGTCACCCGGCCCACCGCCGGCGACCCGAGCCTGGCGCCGCCGGGCCGCGACCTGCTCTACGTGCTGGCGCCCGCGCCGAACCTCACCCGCAGCACCGTCGACTGGTTCGACATCGGCGACGACTACGCCCGGCAGATGATCGAGATCGTCGGCGAGCGGCTGCTGCCACAGCTGCCGGGAGAGGCGGAGCTGCTGCACGTCGTCACCCCGGCCGACTGGGCCCGGCAGGGCATGCTGGCCGGCACGCCGTTCGCGCTCGCCCACACGTTCTCGCAGACCGGGCCGTTCCGGCCCGCCAACATGGTGCGCGGCGTCGCGAACGCGGTGCTGGCGGGCGGTTCGACCACGCCGGGGGTCGGGGTGCCCACCACCCTGATCTCCGGGCGGCTCGCCGCCGACCGCATCACCGGGACGGCGGGCACCGGTACGCCGCCGCGGCCGCGTGCGGCCGTCGGGGAAGGGCGCCGGGCGTGATGCGCACCGAGCTCGACGCGGCCGGCATCCACGACCCCCAGCTGCGGGCGTCCTACCGGCGCTGCAAGGAGCTCAACGCCCGCTACGGCCGGACGTTCTTCCTCGCGACCCGGCTGCTCGCACCCGCACAGCGGCCGGCGGTGCACGCGCTCTACGGGTTCGCCCGCCGCGCCGACGACATCCTCGACGACCTCGACTCGTCGCTGACGGTGCCGGAGCGCGAGGACCTGCTCAACCAGCTCGGCCGGCAGTTCTTCGACGACCTGCGCCGCGGCGCCGCCCGGCGCGGCGACGACCCGGTGCTCGCCGCGACCGTCCACACCGCCCGCAGCTACGGCATCGACGTGCACCTGTTCGAGGCGTTCCTGGCGTCGATGTGCATGGACCTGAGCGTCACCGACTATCCGGACCGGGCGGCGTTGAACCGCTACATGTACGGCTCGGCGGAGGTGATCGGCCTGCAGTTGCTGCCGATCCTCGGCACCGTGGGCCCCGCCGCCGAGGCCGCGCCGTACGCCGCTGCGCTCGGAAAAGCGTTCCAGCTCACCAACTTCCTGCGCGACGTCGACGAGGACCTGGACCGCAACCGGGTGTATCTGCCCGCCGACGAGCTCGCGGCGTTCGGTGTCGACCGCGAGCTGCTCATGTGGTGCCACACCCAGCAGCGCACGGACCCGAGGGTGCGCCGGGCGCTGGCGGCGCAACACGCGATCACCCGCCGGGTCTACGACGAGGCGCGCGGCGGCATCGAGCTGCTCGCCCCCCGGTCGCGGCCGTGCGTGGCGACGGCGCTGACGCTGTACTCGGAGATCCTCGACTGCATCGAGGCGAGCGACTTCGAGGTGTTCGGCCGGCGCGCCACGGTGGGCACCGGGCGGCGCCTGCAGGTGGCCGGCGCCGGGCTGCTGCGGGCGTGGCGGGCCCGCCGCCGGGAACCGGTGCGCCACGAGGGTCCGGCGCTGGGTGCGGCCTGATGGACCGCTGGCACTACTTCCTGGTGCTCGGCGCATGCCTGCTGGTCACCGCACCGCTCGAGCTCTTCGGCCGGGGTGTCTACCGGCAGCCGGTGCGGCTGATGCGGGCGCTGGTGCCGGTCGCGGTCGTGTTCTTGGTGTGGGATGCGCTCGCGATCGTCGCCGGTGTCTGGTGGTACAACCCGCGCTTCGTCAGCGGCATCGACCTGGCGCTGATGCCGCTCGAGGAGGTGCTGTTCTTCGTCGTGATCCCGCTGTGCGGGCTGCTGACCTACAACGCGGTGGGCAGTTCGCTGAGCTTCCTGCGGGGCCGGCGGCACGTCCGCAGCGAGCAGCCGCGATGACCGGGCTCGGCTACACGCTGCCGGCGGTGGTCGCGGTGATCGGCGTCGTCATCTGGGAGAAGACGATGCTGCGCACCGGGATCTTCCGCACCACCCGGTACTGGCTCACGATGGTGATCGTCACGGGCTTTCAGATACCGGTCGACGGTTGGCTCACCAAACTCAGCGACCCGATCGTGCTGTACGACGACCGCCACACCATGGGCGTCCGGTTCCCGTTCGACATCCCCGTCGAGGACTACCTGTTCGGCTTCGCGCTGGTGACCGCCGTCCTGCTGTTGTGGGAGCGCCACGGCGACACCGCCCACGACCGCGTCGCCGCGGAGAAGGAGGAGGTCCGATGACACCCCGGCTGCCCCGCACCGAGGTGCCCGCCGCATTCGACGTCGGCGCGCGCGCCTACGACCGACTGGTCGGCGCCAACCCCGGCTACCACGACCACCTGCGGATCTCCGCCCAACGCATGGGGATCCCAGACCGGGGTCGCGGGCTGCGGCTGCTCGACGCCGGCTGCGGCACCGGGCTGTCCACCGCGGCGCTGCTCGACGCCGCGCCCGAGGCCGAGATCGTCGGGGTCGACGCGTCGGAGGGCATGCTCGCCGAGGCGCGCGCCAAGACGTGGCCCGACACCGTGCGGTTCGTGCACAGCCGCATCGAGGACCTCGCGGCGGCGGGCGTCAGCGGGCCGTTCGACGGCATCTTCGCGGCGTACCTGGTCCGCAACCTGCCCGACCCCGATGCCCAGCTGCAGCGGTTCGCCGAATTGCTGCGGCCCGGCGGGGTGCTCGCGGTCCACGAGTACTCGGTGGCGGACTCCCGGCGCGCCACCGCGATCTGGCACGCCGTGTCCTGGGGGATCATCATCCCGGCCGGTTGGGCGCGCACCCGCGACGCGTCGCTCTACACCTACCTGTGGCGCAGCGTCGTCGACTTCGACGGTGCGTCGCGGCTGCGGAAGCGGCTGGCCGACAACGGTTTCACCGACGTGCGCAGCGAGACGATGCCCGGCTGGCAACAGGACATCGTCCACACCTTCCTCGCCCGGACCCCGGCATGAGCGCTGCCGCGCGCATCCGCGACGCCCGCCGCGTGCTGCATCCCGGGCCGGTCGGGCTCCCGGACGCGGGGCGGCTGCCCGCCCGGCCGCGCGCGGTGGTGGTCGGCGGCGGCATCGCCGGGCTGGCCGCCGCGACGGCGCTCGCCGAACGGGGCGTGACGGTCGACGTCGTCGAGCGCGCACCGTACCTCGGGGGCCGGGTCGGCGGCTGGACCGAGACCCTCGGCGACGGGCAGACCGTCGCGATGAACCGCGGCTTCCACGCGTTCTTCCGCCAGTACTACAACCTGCGGGAGTTGTTGCGCCGCACCGATCCCGGGCTGACCCGGCTGACTCCCGTCGACGACTACCCGCTGGTCGACGGTCACGGCCGCCGCGACACCTTCCGCGGGCTGCCGCAGACGCCTCCGTGGAACGCGCTGGCGTTCGCGCTGCGCAGCCCCACCTTTCGGCTGCGTGATCTGGTGCGCGTCGACGGCCGCGCCGCGGTGCCGCTGGCCACCGTCTCGGTGCCCGACATCTACCAGCGCCTCGACGACATCGACGCCGCGTCGTTCCTGCGGCAGATCAACTTCCCCGACGCCGCCCAGCACCTGGCGTTCGAGGTGTTCTCCCGCAGCTTCTTCTCCCGGCCGGCGGAGCTGTCGGCCGCCGAGCTGGCCGCGATGTTCCACATCTACTTCCTCGGCTCGAACGAGGGGCTGATCTTCGACGTGGCCACCGACAACTTCGACGCCGCGCTGTGGGAACCGTTGCGCGCCTACCTCTCCGGGCGCGGGGTCACGGTGCACACCGACCGGGCGGTCGACGCCGTCGAACCCGGGACGCAGCGCCGGTTCCGGGTGCGCTGCGACGGCGGTGACCTCGACGCCGACGGGGTGGTGCTCGCCGCCGACATCGCCGGGCTGCAGCGCATCGTCGACGCCTCACCCGAGCTCGGGGACGCCGGCTGGCGCGCCACGGTCGCCGGGCTGCGGACGGCGCCGCCGTTCGTCGTACAGCGGCTGTGGCTCGACCGGCCCGTCCACGCCGACCGGCCCGCGTTCCTCGGGACAGGCGGCCTGGAACCGCTGGACAATGTGAGCGTGGTGAACCGCTACGAGCAGCAGGCCGCGCAGTGGGCACAGCGGCACGACGGCGCGGTGGTGGAGTTGCACGCCTACTCCGCGCCCGACGACACCGCCGAGGTCTGCCGGCGGCTGGTGGGCCGCCTGCACGCGCTGTACCCGGAGACCGCCGCGGCCAAGGTCGTCGGCGAGGTGGTGCTGCGCCGCGAGGACTGCCCGCAGTTCGGGCCCGGCGACTTCGCCCGCCGCCCCGGCGTCGCCACCGCCGATCCGGCGCTGGCGCTGGCCGGCGACGGCATCCGCATCGATCTGCCCGTCGCCCTGATGGAGCGCGCCGCGACCACCGGCTTCGCAGCCGCCAACCGGCTGCTGTCGCACTGGGGGCTCGCGGGGCACTCGCTGCAGACCGTCCCGGTGGGGGGCCGATCGCCGCGGGTGTCGCGGTTGCTGGCCCGCGGTGCGGAGGTCGGCGCCCGGTGAGCTTCGCCGACCGCGTCCGTGATCGCCTGAAAACCGTTCCGCTGCAAGTGCTCCCGCCGGCCCGGTGGGCGCAGCAGCGGCCCACCTACCGCGACGCCGAACCGCGGTTGATCGACGCCGCGCTGGCCCGCTCGCAGCGCCGCCCGAGCGGCAACTGGTACACGTTTGCCGCCAGCCGTGACATCCGTGCCGACGCGCCGTTCGGCATGACCGTCGCCGGCGTCGAGATCGTCGCGTGGCGCGATCCCGGCGGGCGGCTGGTCGTCGGCCCCGCGAGCTGTCCGCATCTGGGTGCCGATCTCGCCACCGGGGTCATCGACTGCGGCGGGCTGATCTGCCCGTGGCACGGGCTGCGGGTCGACGCCGACCGCTCACCGCGGGAGCAGTACGGGTGGCGGTCGCTGCCCAGCCATGACGACGGTGTGCTGGCGTGGGTGCGGCTCGACCGCGTCGGCGGTGAGCAGCCGCTCGACGCGCCGGTGATCCCGCCGCGGCCGACGGGGACGACGCTCGACGCGGTGACGCGGCTCGACGGGGTCTGCGAGCCGGCCGACATCATCGCCAACCGGCTCGATCCCTGGCACGGCGCCTGGTTCCACCCGTACTCGTTCACCTTGCTGGAGGTGCTCTCGGCGCCCGCGGCCGACGACCAGCTATCCGAGGCAGACGACCGCTTCCTGGTGGCCGTGACGTTCCGCATGGGCCGGCTCGGCGTGCCGGTCATCGCCGAATTCACCGCGCCGGAGCCGCGCACCATCACGATGCGCATCGTGGACGGCGAGGGGGCCGGCAGCGTCGTCGAGACCCATGCCACGCCGCTCGGCGCCGGTCCGGACGGCCGGCCGCGCACGGCGGTGCTGGAGGCCGTCGTCGCGCACTCCGACCGCGACGGCTTCGCCTACGCCGGCAAGGCGGCGGCCGCGATCCGGCCGCTGATGCGCTACGCCGCCACCAAGCTGTGGCGCGACGATCTGGCGTACGCCGAACGGCGTTATGCGGTGCGCACCCGGCGCTGACGGCACCGCCGGTCTTTCGGTAGTGGGTCGCACATTGCCGCTGTCACGCCGTGCGATCGCTTGGTAGCGTCTGAAGGTCAGAGCCTGGCGATGACGCCCCCGCGTCCCGGAAGCAGACCTCGAAGCGGGACGGCGAAGATGGGATCCGCATGATCAGAGGGCTGCGCGGGTGGTGGCGGCAACCCGATCACTACTACTGGCTGACCGCGTTCCTGGCGGGCCGCGGTGCGCAGCGCGGAACCTGCCGCGTCGTCGCCGCGACGGTTTTCGGCTTCGGGCTGGTCGCGCTCGGGTCCATCGGCAGCCCCAGCGGGCCGACGGGCGATCTGCGGCAGGGCGTCGCCGCCGCGATCGTGATCGGCTCCGTGCTGATGGCGCTGGCCTGGCTGCGCGGCCAGTGGCTCAGCCGGTCACAGTCGATCTGTTTCGTGCTGCTGTCGATGGCGGGCATCGCGGCGGGTTGTCTGGTGCAGACCGATCCCTTCAACGGCCTGTTCGGCGGCACGGCGTTCGCGGTGCTGGCCGGCTACGTGGCGTTCTTCCACACGCCGCGGTACCTCGCGCTGAACCTGCTGGTCGCGGCGTCGACCGCCGGCGTGCTGGCGTTGCGGCTGGTGCAGGAAGGCGGTGACGTCCGGCTCGCCGTCAGCACGCTGCTGTTCCTGGCGGTCATCAACGCCGCCGTGCCCTTCGCCTGCCAGGCGCTGGTTCACCTGCTGGGCATCAATGTGCTCAACGGCGACATCGACCCGCTGACGGGCCTGCTCAACCGCGAGGCGTTCTATCGGGCCGCGGCCGGCTTCATCGCCTCCCGCAACCGTGACGACGACCGCCACCTGGTGATCGTCGTCATCAGCCTCGACAACTTCACGCTGCTCACGCACACCGACGGCGAGGTGTCGGGCAACTGGGCGCACGTGGCCGTGGGGCAGACGCTGCGCGAGACCACGCGGCGAGGCGCCGTCGTCGCCCACGTCGCCGAGGCCGAGTTCGTGGTCGCCGACAGCTTCCCGTCGCCGGATGCCACACCGCTGGTCGAGCGGGTCCGCAGCGCGATCGCCACCACCCCGCCGCGCACCACCGCAAGCGTCGGCGTGGCCAGCACCCCGCTGCGCGGCCTGGCGCAGTACCCGCCGCAGGATGTGCTCGACGAGTTGTTGGCCATCGCCGAAGGCGCCATGCGCGACGCCCGGCGCGCCGGGGGTAACCAGAGCCGGCAGGTCGTCCGGGCGTCGCTCACCGCGCTCGAACGCGACGACCCGGCGGGCTGACCCCCGGCGAGAACACCCTTCTTGCGGCTTTGAGCCCGTATTCGCGCCAAGAATGGTGTTCTCGGCGCGGGGTTGGTCACCACATCTGGCCCTTAGCCATGGCGGCTCCTAACCAGTGGCGTTGCTACGCTTGGCCTTCCGGAGCTCGACCCAGAATCGGGCGGCCTCGCGGATGGCTTCCTCGACGGGCCGCGGCTGCCAGCCGAGCTCGGCGACGGCCTTCGAGTGGTCCAGCGGCGCCTCGGCGCGCATCAGCCGCAGCGACGCCAGCGACAGTCGCTCGTCGGTGCCCCGCACAGTCGACTTGAGGCTGCCGAGCGCCGCCATCGCATACGACACCGGCAGCGGAATCGACCTCGCGGGCGGCGGCACCCCGGCCGTCTCGGCGGCGATGCGGGCGACCTCGGCATTGCTGATGAGTTTCTCGGAGACGATGTAGCGCTCGCCCACCCGGCCGTGCTCGGCGGCCAGCAGCATCGCCCGTGCGGCGTCGTCGACTCCGACGGCTTCGAGCTCGATGCCGCTCATCACGAACGGCAGCTTGCCGAACGCGGCACCGGCGATGATCGCGCCGTGCGGGGTGCGGCCCCAGTCGCCGCTGCCGTATGTGGTGGAGACGCACATGGCAACGGCGGGGACCGCGCCCGCACGGGCCGCCTCGAGCACCGCCTGTTCACCCAGCAACCGCGACCGGATGTAGGGGCTCAGCCCGCGCTCGGGCAGCACGTCGGCCTCGGTGGCGCGGCGGCCGCGTCGCCGGCCGATCGTGACGTAGCTGCTCGTGTAGACGAAACGCCGTAGGCCCGCGTCCTCGGCGACGCCCAAAGCGCTGCGCACACCGTCGACGTTGGTGCGGAACAGCGGCGCAGGGTCCTTCAGCCAGCCGCGCGGGTCGACGACGCAGTAGTAGACGACGTCGCAGCCGGCCATCGCCTCGCGCAGCACGGCGGTGTCGAAGACGTCGCCGGTGAACCGGGTGAGCGGCAGGTCGTCGATGCCGACCGTGTTGGCGTTCGGTCGCACCATGGCGCGGACGTCGGTGCCGGCCGCGACGAGTTGCCGGGTGACGTGCGAGCCGAGGAAGCCGTTCGCCCCGATGACCAGCGCGGGGCTCATCGTGCGTCGCCCATCCGAGCCAGCCAGGCAGCGGCTTCGTCGGGCAGGGTGCCACACTCCTGCGCCCGCTCGCACCACCGGCGGGTGGCGGCGACGAAGCGCAGCGGGTTGTAGACGTCCTCCTGCCGCGACCAGAGTCCGTACCCGGCGTAGGTGACAATCGACAGATTGGTCGCGCTGATGACGCTGCCGTCGCCCGGGTCCTTCATCGGGTTGTCGAGCTCGCAGATCACCCGCCCGGTGTCTTCGTCGAACACCTTCCACAGCGTCGGGAACGACGTCATGTGATTGCCCGGGAAGCTCTCCATGGTCCGCCAGATCCAGGCCCGGACCTCCTCACGGCCGTGAAACGTCCCGGCCGCATGCTCGACGTAGACGACGTCCTCGGTGTAGTGCGCGACCCACGAGTCCCAGTCGCGGGTGAGCGCGGCGGCGGCGACGTCGTTCTCGAACGCTGCCCAGGCGGCGGCGAGCTCGTGGCGGGAGAAGGCGGTCACGCGCAGAACTGAAACACGTTCTAGCGACGGTTGTCGAGCCTTCCTGCGGATTACCCGTGGGCGCGGCACAGTTGTAGGAGGCGAACGTGAGACGAGGAGCATCATGAGCGATTACAAGAAGGCCATCCTGGCCGGCGGCTGCTTTTGGGGTATGGAGGAGTTGATCCGCAAGCAGCCCGGCGTCGTCGACACCCGCGTCGGCTACACCGGCGGCCAGAACGCGCACGCCACCTATCGCAACCATCCGGGTCACGCCGAGGCGGTCGAGATCGTCTACGACCCGTCGCAGACCGACTACCGCACCCTGCTCGAATTCTTCTTCCAGATCCACGACCCGACGACGAAGAACCGGCAGGGCAACGACATCGGCAGCAGCTACCGGTCGGCGATCTTCTACCTCGACGACGAGCAGCGTCAGATCGCGTTGGACACCATCGCCGACGTCGAGGCGTCGGGCCTGTGGCCCGGCAAGGTCGTCACGGAAGTGGTTCCGGCGAGCGACTTCTGGGAGGCCGAGCCAGAGCAC
This sequence comes from Mycobacterium sp. MYCO198283, assembly GCF_021213805.1. GTDB lineage: Bacteria > Actinomycetota > Actinomycetes > Mycobacteriales > Mycobacteriaceae > Mycobacterium. The sequence continues at coordinate 548 of NZ_JAJQJI010000014.1, read as the reverse complement.
CAGGACTACCTGCAGCGCTATCCGACTGGTTACACCTGCCACTTCGTGCGGCCGGGCTGGAAATTGCCGCGACGGGCGTCGGCGCAGTAGTTTTTGCCGGGGAATTTATTCCGGAAGAACCCGCGAATACCGCAACGCTGCCGCTGGGCGACTCATTCCGCTCGCCCCGAATTTGTCGGACCTCGCTGCGATAATGGTGGCATGTCCTCGATCGAGTCGGTTGACGTGGTTGTGTCGAATCCGTCTGAACGTCTCGGGGTGTTGTTCGATGAATTGGCGGAATTGTGCGGTCAGCGCAACGCCATTGATGCGCGCATTGTCGAGATCGCGGCCACGATCGAGCGGGACGGTATCTGGGGTCATACCGGCGCCCGCTCGGTCGCGGCGTTGCTCGCGTGGCGGACCGGCATGTCGACGCGCAACGCCAAAACCATCGCCGCCGTCGCGGACCGGCTGCCGCAGTTCCCGCGGTGCGCGCAAGCCATGCGCGAGGGCCGGCTGTCGCTGGATCAGGTCGGGGTGATCGCCGAGGGCGCGGGTGCGGGCTC
>NZ_JAJQJI010000013.1 GCF_021213805.1 Mycobacterium sp. MYCO198283 | reverse complement strand
GAACCCGGAAGCTAAGCCTGCCAGCGCCGATGATACTGCCCACCCGGGCGGAAAAGTAGGACACCGCCGAACACACACCAGCAGAAATGCCCCCGCACACCACGGGGGCATTTCTCATTTCTGCACTTGCTCATCGGAATAGCGTGGGCACCGCCGGCGCATTCGCTCGTTCGAGCCCGAGCAGCAGGCGCTTACGCTCCACGCCGCCGCCGTAACCGGTCAGGCTGCCGTTGGCGCCGATCACCCGGTGGCACGGCACGATGACGCTGACCGGGTTGCGGCCGTTGGCCAGGCCGACGGCGCGCGAGGCGCCCGGTGCGCCGAGTAAGGCGGCGATCTGGCCGTAGGAACGCGTCTCGCCGTAGGGGATGTCGCGCAATGCGGTCCAGACGCGGCGCTGAAACGGCGTGCCGGCCAGCTCCAGCTCGACGTCGAATGCGGTGCGTTCGCCGGCGAAGTACTGCGCGAGCTGATCCACCGCGTCGGAGAACGCGCGATCGTCGCGACGCCAGCCCGCGCGGCTCGGTTCGTGGCTCTGCTCGGTCATGCGTAGGTGCATCAACCCGCGGCCGCTGCCGGCGAGCGTGAGCGGCCCGATGGGGCTATCGACGGTGCGGTAGTAGACGACGGGCATGCTGTCTCCTTCGGTGGCCAGTCATTGACGGAATGGTCGAGTGCCGCCCAGAGCTGTTGAGCGGCGTAGGCGCGCCACGGTCGCCAGCGGGCGCTGTGTTCGCTGAGTGCGCGGACGTCGTCGGGCAGGCCGAACGCGCGCGCCGACAGCCGGATCCCGAGGTCGGACGCCGGGAACGCGTCGGGGTCGCCGAGGCCGCGCATGGCGACCATCTCGACGGTCCACGGCCCGACGCCCGGTAGTTCTCCGAGCTGCCCGCGTGCGCGGTTCCAGTCGACGCCGGGTCCGAGGTCCACGCGCCCGTCGGCGAGCGCGCCGATGAGCGCGATCAGGGTCCGGCGCCGCGCGTGCGGCATCGCCAGCTCAGCCGGGTCCAGTGCGGCCAGCTCGTCGACCGTGGGGAAGGCGTGGCTCAGGCCGCCGACCGGCGCCGCCAGCGGTCGGCCGTAGCGGTGCACCAGCCGCGCGGTGTGGGTGCGCGCCGCCTTCATCGACACCTGCTGGCCCAGGACCGTCCGGATGGCGAGCTCGTGCTCGTCGACGGTGCGGGGGATGCGTTGGCCCGGTGCGGCGGCCACCGCGCTACGCAGCGTCGGGTCGGCGGCCAGCGCGTCGGTCACCGCCGTCGGATCGGCGTCGAGGTCCAGCAGCCGACGGCAGCGGGCGATGGCGGCCGCGAGGTCGCGGAAGTCGTCGAGCTGCAGCTCGCAGCGCACGTGGTCGGTCGCCGGTGTCAGCGCGACGACGCCGACGCCGTGCGGCAGCCGCAGCGTGCGGCGGTAGGCGCCGTCGCGCACCTCCTCGCAGCCGGGGACCGCGGCGGCACCCAGATGGCCGAACAGGCCCCGGTACGCGAACGGGGTGCGCACGGGCAGCCGCAGGCTCAGCACCCCCGCCGCCGGGCCCGTCGCAGCCGCGCTCCGGGTACGCGCCGCGTACCGCAGAGCGGTGGGGGAGGCTGCGCACGCGTCGCGCACGGAGTCGTTGAACTGCCGGATGCTCGCGAAGCCGGATGCGAAGGCCACCTCGCTGAACGGCAGATCGGTGGTTTCGATGAGGATGCGGGCGGTCTGGACGCGCTGCGCCCGCGCGAGCGCGAGCGGTCCGGCGCCGACCTCGGCCCTGAGCAGCCGTTCCAGCTGGCGGGTCGTGTATCCGAGGGCCGCCGCCAGCCCCGTCACGCCGTCGCGGTCGACGACGCCGTCGCCGATGAGGCGCATCGCGCGGGCCACCACGTCGCCGCGGACGTTCCACTGCGGCGATCCGGGCGACGCGTCGGGGCGGCAGCGTTTGCACGCGCGGAAGCCGGCGTGCTGGGCGGCTGCCGCGCTCGGGTAGAAGCGGACGTTCCGGGCGTGCGGCGTCCGGGCCGGGCAACTGGGCCGGCAGTAGATGCCGGTGGAGGTGACCGCCGTGACGAACCAACCGTCGAAGCGGGCGTCGCGGGATTGCAGCGCCTTATAGCAGCGGTCGAAGTCGTCGTGCACACTTCGACTCTGGCACGCCGCCGGCGTCGTCACCGGCGGAAAACAGACACGGCTATTGCGGCACGTCCGTCGGGCAGGCCAGCCGCGTCGCCCGGTCGCGTCCCCGCAGCGTCACTTCCTCGCCGAACGCCCAGCATTGCCGTTCCCGCTCCTGCGCGGCCTCGACGGCGGTGGCCGAGGCCAGCAGCCGCGTCGGGTAGTTCTTCGCCAGCTCACTGAGCCGTGCCGCCTCGTTGACCGGGTCCCCGATGACCGTGTACTCGAACCGCTCGCGGGCGCCGACGTTGCCGGCCACGACCTCCCCGGCCGATACGCCGATGCCGGCCGGACACTCGGGCACCTCGTCGCGCAGTCGTCTGGCGATGCAGCGGGCCGCGGCGAGCGCCTCGTCCTCCGGGTGGTCGAGGGCCACCGGAGCGCCGAAGATCGCCAGCGTCGCATCGCCCTCGAACTTGTTGAGCAGGCCGTGGTGGCGGTCCACCTCGTCGACGATGACGCCGAAGAACCGGTTGAGCAGGTCCACCACCTCGATGGGCGGCCGGTTGGCGACGATCCGCGTCGAGCCGATGACGTCGACGAACAGCACGGCCACGTGCCGCTCCTCGCCGCCCAGCTCGATCTGCTGCTTCTCGGCCGCAGCCGCCACCTCGCGCCCGACGTGGCGGCCGAACAGGTCACGCACCCGCTCGCGCTCGCGGAGCCCGTGCACCATCGCGTTGAACCCGCGCTGCAACTGCCCGAGCTCGGTGCCGTCGAACACCACGAGGTTGGTGTCGAGGTCGCCATTCTCGACGCGGGTGAGCGCCGCGCGCACGACGCGGATCGGTGTCGCGGTGAGCCAGGACAGAATCCACATGAGGATCGCGCCGAACACCAGCGCGAAGATCGCGAGGATGCCGATCGCGACGGCGAACTGCGTCGGGGTGACATTGCGCAGCGTCAGGAAGATGATCGCCGCGAGCAGGATGCCCAGCACCGGCACGCCCGAACCCAGCGCCCAGACCAGCATGATGCGGCCGAGCAGCCCGGGTGCGAGCCGCCGTGGCGGCGGCCCCACCTCCAGCGCTTGCGCGGCCACCGGGCGCAGCGCGAACTCGGTCAGCAGGTAGCAGCTGGCGCACACCACGATGCCGCTGAAGCTGATGCCGAGCAGCGCCTTGGGGACGTACCCGGTGCTGATCGAGCCGTACATCGCGGTGATCAGCACCGCGCCGACCGCCCAGAGGACCAGCACCACGCGGGTGAGCCGCCACGGCGCGAAGAACGTGTTGCGCTGGTCGGCCAGCGTCGGCGTGCGCTCCTCGATGGCCCACCGCACGTTGCGGATCACGCGGCGGGTGGCCCAGAAGACGCCGACCACCAGCGCCGCCCCGATGTAGATCGGGTTGAAGACGAAGGTGACCCAGCGGGCCTCCGGGGTGAAGACGCTGGGGGTCGGGAACGCGACCATGATGACCAGGCAGGCGACCGCGACGCCGACCAGGTTCGCGACGACGATGAACAGCGTCAGGATGACCTGGATCCGGATGCGTCGGCGCCGCTGGCTCTCCTCGACGCGGCCGAGCAGCCACGAGCCGTACTCCGGCGTGTCGAGTCTGCCGCTCTGCCGGGTGAGCGCCTCCAGGACGTGGCCGAGCCGCTGCGCCACTGTTTTACCGGCGTTCATGGTGGGCTCAGCCTAGGCGCTCGTTGCCTAAGGTGGTCGGGTGCGTCTCGTGATCGCCCAGTGCACCGTCGACTACATCGGCCGGCTCACCGCGCATCTGCCGTCCGCGCGCCGGCTGCTGCTCATCAAGGCCGACGGTTCGGTGAGCGTGCACGCCGACGACCGCGCCTACAAGCCGCTGAACTGGATGAGCCCGCCGTGTCGGCTGACCGAGCACAACGACGGCCCGCAACCGGTGTGGGTGGTCGAGAACCGGGCGGGCGAGCAGCTTCGCATCACGATCGAGGCGGTCGAACACGACTCATCGCACGAGCTGGGCGTCGACCCCGGCCTGGTGAAGGACGGCGTGGAGGCGCACCTGCAGGAGCTGCTCGCCGAACACGTCGAACTGCTCGGCGCCGGCTACACACTGGTGCGCCGGGAGTACATGACGGCCATCGGCCCGGTCGACCTGCTCTGCCGCGACGAGCACGGCCGCACGGTCGCGGTGGAGATCAAGCGGCGCGGCGAGATCGACGGTGTCGAGCAGCTCACCCGCTACCTGGAGTTGCTGAACCGCGACAGCCTGATCGCGCCGGTCGCCGGGGTGTTCGCCGCCCAGCAGATCAAACCGCAGGCCCGCACGCTCGCCACCGACCGCGGCATCCGCTGCGTGACGTTGGACTACGACCGGATGCGGGGCATGGACAGCGACGAATTCCGGCTGTTCTGATGGGTCGGCGCCGCCGGCCGCCGCGACGGGCAGGGGCGCCGCCGCCACTGCCGGCGGCTCGCCGGATCGAGGTCGGGCCCGACGGCGACGACTACGAGGTGCGTGCGGTGGCGGGAAGCCGGGCGACCAAGACCTACCGCTGCCCCGGGTGCGACCACGAGATTCGCCCGGGCGTCGCGCACCTGGTGGCCTGGCCCGCCGACCGTGCGCCCGACGACCGGCGCCACTGGCACACGCCGTGTTGGGCGAACCGCGAAACCCGGCGGCCCACCCGGAGGTGGTCCTAGCTCAGTGTCCCTCGGCCGGCTCGGTCAGCTCGATGAGCACGCCGCCGGCGTCCTTGGGGTGGATGAAGTTGATCTTCGCGCCCGCGGTGCCCCGCCGCGGCGCGTCGTAGAGCAGCCGGACGCCCTGCTCCCGAAGCCGCTCGGTGAGCGCCTCGAGGTCGCTGACGCGATAGGCGAACTGCTGCAGCCCCGGGCCGCGCTTGTCGAGGAACTTCGCGATGGTAGACGACTCGTCGAGCGGGGCCATCAGCTGGACCTGGGCGCTGCCGACCGGCGCGCCCCGCACCGACAGCATGGCCTCGCGGATGCCCTGATCCTCGTTGACCTCCTCGTGGAGGACGATCATCCCGAGGTGGTCGTGATACCACTTGATGGCGGCGTCGAGATCCGGGACCGCGATACCGACGTGGTCGACTGCGGTCACCAGCGCGGTGGCCAGCGCGGGACGGGCGTCAATCTGCTCGGCAGTCATAGCGGAAAGGTAACCTAACCATCAGTCGCTCCGACATCTGAGTCGGCAGGATTGCCCCGTCGGAGCCGGTTCAAACACACCTGGAGGCACTCATGACCACGTCGGTGATCGTTGCTGGCGCCCGCACCCCGATCGGCAAACTGTCGGGCTCGCTGAAGGACTTCAAGGGCAGTGACCTGGGGGCGGTGGCCATCGCCGGCGCCCTGCAGCGCGCCGGGGTGCCCGCCTCGGCGGTCGAGTACGTGATCATGGGCCAGGTGCTCACGGCGGGTGCCGGGCAGCTGCCGGCCCGCCAGGCGGCGGTGGCCGCGGGCATCGGTTGGGACGTCCCGACGCTGACGATCAACAAGATGTGCCTGTCCGGGATCAACGCCATCGCGCTGGCGGACCAGCTGATCCGGGCGGGCGAATTCGACGTCGTCGTCGCCGGCGGCCAGGAGTCCATGACGCAGGCGCCGCACCTGCTGCCGGGAAGCCGCGCCGGCTACAAGTACGGCGACGTCACCGTCGTCGATCACCTGGCCTACGACGGCCTGCACGACGTGTTCACCGACCAGCCGATGGGTGCGCTGACCGAGCAGCGCAACGAGGTCGACCAGTTCACCCGGCGCGAGCAGGACGAGTACGCCGCCCAGTCCCACCAGCGGGCCGCCGCGGCGTGGAAGGACGGGGTCTTCGACGACGAGGTCGTGCCCGTGAAGATCCCGCAGCGCAAAGGCGACCCGATCGAGTTCAGCGAGGACGAGGGCATCCGCGCCAACACCACCGCCGACTCACTGGCCGGCCTGAAGCCCGCATTCCGCTCCGACGGCACCATCACCGCCGGTTCGGCGTCGCAGATCTCCGACGGCGCCGCCGCCGTGGTGGTCATGAGCAGGACGAAAGCCGAGGAGCTGGGGCTGGACTGGCTGGTCGAGATCGGCGCGCACGGCGTGGTGGCCGGTCCGGACTCCACGCTGCAGAGCCAGCCCGCGAACGCGATCAAGAAGGCGGTGGCCCGCGAGGGCATCGGTGTCGACGCCCTCGACGTCATCGAGATCAACGAGGCGTTCGCGGCCGTCGCGCTGGCCTCGACCCGCGAGCTGGGCGTCGACCCGGCGAAGGTGAACGTAAACGGCGGTGCTATCGCCATCGGTCATCCGATCGGCATGTCGGGTGCGCGGATCGCCCTGCACGCGGCGCTGGAGCTCAAGCGCCGGCGCGGCGACGGCGACGGCCGGGGGCCGGCCTATGCGGTCGCGGCGCTGTGCGGCGCCGGCGGCCAGGGCGACGCGCTGATCCTGCGGGCGCGCTGAGCCGTCGACCGGTCGACGACGCAGCGTAGTAGCTGGGCCGTCGTCGGGGCACAATGACGCCATGACGAGTTCTCTCGACGTCCGCTCCGCCGCCGGGCGCTTCCGGCTGGTGGCGCTGCTGGAGGCAGGCAGCTGGGCCGGCCTGCTGATCGGCATGTACTTCAAGTACGCCGGTGAGCCGCGCACCGAAGTGGGCGTGAAGATCTTCGGTCCGGTGCACGGCGCGCTGTTCCTGGCGTTCGTGCTGACGGCGGCGGCGGTGGGGACGGCGTGCCGGTGGACCGTGTCGACGTGGTTGCTGGCGTTGCTGGCCAGCATCGCCCCGCTGTGCAGTGTGATCTTCCTCATATGGGCCGATCGGAGCGGCCGACTGGCGTCCGCAGCCGGCTCGGGGGCGGCGCAACCGCGCGGCGACGTGCCAAACTTGACGTCGTGACACGTCCCCGTCCCTCCATCGCGCCCGCCATGGCGGGCGCCGTCGACCTCTCCGCCCTCAAGCAGCGCGCCACGCAGCCGGACGCCGCCGACGCGGCGCCCGCGGCCGGTGTCGAGGTGACCGAGGCGAATCTCGAAGCCGAGGTGATCGCGCGCTCGAACGCGGTGCCCGTCGTCGTGGTGCTGTGGACGCCCCGCAGCAACGCCTCGACCCAGCTGGTCGAGTTGTTCGGCGCGCTGGCGGCGCAGTCGGGCAACCGGTGGGCGCTCGCGACCGTGAACGTCGACACCACCCCGCGGGTGGCGCAGGTGTTCGGTGTGCAGGCGGTGCCCACGGTCGTGGCGCTGGCGGGCGGACAGCCGATCTCGAACTTCGAGGGCATGCAGCCGCCGGAGCAGCTGCGCCGATGGGTCGACTCGCTGGTGCAGGCGGTGGCGGGGAAGCTGACCGGCGCCGGCGGCGAGGAGGCCGAACCGGTCGACCCGGCGTTGCAGCAGGCCCGCGACCACCTCGATGCCGGCGACTTCGATGCCGCCCGCGCCACCTACCTGGCGATCCTCGAGGCCGACCCGCAGCACGCCGAGGCCAAGGGCGCCATCCGGCAGCTGGACTTCCTGGGCCGCGCCACGGCGCACCGGCCGGATGCGGTCGCCGTGGCGGACGCCGCGCCGGCCGATGTCGACGCCGCGCTCGCCGCCGCTGACGTGGAGATCCTGCAGCAGCAGCCCGAGGCGGCGTTCGCCCGGCTGATCGCGCAGGTGCGCCGCACCGCCGGCGACGAGCGGGCCCGGGTGCGGTCGCGGCTCATCGAGCTGTTCGACCTGTTCGACCCGGCCGATCCCGCGGTGTTGGCCGCGCGCCGCAACCTCGCCAACGCGCTGTACTGAGCCGCTGACGGCCCCGGCGGCCACGCATTCGGCGGTATCCTGGAAGCCTGACGCGGACCGTTCGGGGGCGGCCTGTCGGCCGACGCCGGCCTCGCTGGGCGTGTGATCCGCGGCAGACCGCCATCCACCGTTCGTCCGGCCTCGCGCCGGGCGTGCCCGTCCCTTCGCGGGCCGAAGCGACACCGGAGGAGACACGCATGAAGGCGCTCATCACATTCGCGGTCAGCGCGGTCGCGGCGAGCGGCATCGCGATCGCAGGCGCCGCCCCCGCCAGCGCGGGTTGCCAGGGCGGCTGGACCCCGTGGGGCGGCGGCACGACCTGCGACGGTCCGATCGCGTCCGACGGCACGTTTCAGCGCTGCGTCACCGCCGGGGCCATGGGCTTCGGCGGCACCAACTGCCAGCTGCTGAACATCAACGACATGGCCGGCCAGCCGGTCCCGTACGTCGGTCCCTGAGCTACTCCGGCTCGAACCTACTCCGGCTCGAACCACAGCGCCGAGAGCGGCGGCAGCGTCAGGCACGCGGATGCGGGCCGGCCGTGCCACGGCTCGTCGGTGGCTTCGACCGCGCCGTAGTTGCCGATGCCGCTGCCGTGGTAGTCGGTGGCGTCGGTGTTGAGCACCTCGCGCCACCGCCCGGCGAACGGCAGGCCGAGCCGGTACTGCGGATGCTCGGCGCCGGAGAAGTTGAACACGCACGCCAGCACCGAGCCGTCGCTGCCGTAGCGCAGGAAGCTCAGCACGTTGTTGGCCGAGTCGTTGGCGTCGATCCAGGAGTAGCCGTCGGGCACGGTGTCCTGCGACCACAACGCCGGGCGGCTCCGGTACAGCGCGTTGAGGTCGCGGGTCAGCCGCAGCACACCGGTCGAAAAGCTCTGTTCGTCGAGCTGGTACCAGTCGAGGCCGCGCTCCTCGGACCATTCGGCGCGCTGCCCGAACTCCTGGCCCATGAACAGCAACTGCTTGCCGGGATGCGCCCACTGGTAGGCCAGCAGGCTGCGCAGCCCCGCGGCCTTGCGGTGGTCGTCGCCGGGCATCCGGCCCCACAGCGTGCCCTTGCCGTGCACCACCTCGTCGTGGCTGATGGGCAGCACGTAGTTCTCGCTGAACGCATACAGCATCGAGAACGTGATCTCGCCGTGGTGGAAGGAGCGGTGGATCGGGTCGCGCCCGAGGTAGTCGAGCGTGTCGTGCATCCAGCCCATGTTCCACTTCATCGAGAACCCGAGGCCGCCGAGGTTGGTGGGCCGCGTCACGCCGGGCCACGACGTGGACTCCTCGGCGATGGTGACGATGCCGGGCGCCGCCTTGTGCACCGTGGCGTTCATCTCCTGCAGGAACTGCACCGCCTCCAGGTTCTCTCGGCCGCCGTAGATGTTCGGGGTCCAGCCGCCCGCGGGCCGCGAGTAGTCTAGGTAGAGCATCGACGCGACGGCGTCGACCCGCAGCCCGTCGACGTGGTACTCCTGCAGCCAGTACAGCGCGTTGGCCACCAGGAAGTTGCGCACCTCGGCGCGGCCGAAGTCGAACACGTAGGTGCCCCAGTCGAGTTGCTCGCCGCGCCGCGGGTCGGCGTGTTCGTAGAGCGGCGTGCCGTCGAACCGGCCGAGCGCCCACGCGTCCTTCGGGAAGTGCGCGGGCACCCAGTCCACGATGACGCCGATGCCGGCCTGGTGCAGGGCGTCGACGAGGTAGCGGAACTCGTCGGGCGAGCCGAACCGCGCGGACGGCGCGTAGTACGAGGTGACCTGGTATCCCCAGGAGCCGCCGAACGGGTGCTCGGCCACCGGCAGCATCTCGACGTGGGTGAAGCCCTGCTCGACGACGTAGGCCGTGAGCTGCTCGGCCAGCTCGACGTAGCTCAGGCCGGGCCGCCACGACCCGAGGTGCACCTCGTAGGTGCTCATCGGCTCGAAGACCGGGTTGCGCCGGGCGCGCTCGGCCATCCACGCGTCGTCGTTCCACGTGTAGGTGCTGCGGGTGACGCGGGAGGCCGTCAGCGGCGGCACCTCGGTGGCGAACGCCATCGGATCGGCGCGATCGACGACCGAGCCGTCGGCGCCGTGCACCCGGAACTTGTAGAGCCCGTCGGACGGGAAGTCCGGCCAGAACAGCTCCCACACGCCGGTCGAGCCGAGTACGCGCAGCGGCGCGGCCGTGGCGTCCCAGTGGTTGAAGTCACCGATCAGGGTGACGCCCTTGGCATTCGGCGCCCACACCGCAAAGGACACGCCCTCGACCACCCCGTCGGGTGTGGTGAACGACCGGTGGTGCGCGCCCAGCACCTCCCAGAGCCGTTCGTGGCGCCCCTCGGCGAACAGGTGCAGGTCCACCTCGCCGAGCGTCGGCAGGAACCGGTAGCCGTCGGCGACGACGAGGGTGTCGCGGTGTTCGCCGTCGCCGGGATAGCTGATCTCCAGCCGGTAGTCGATCAGGTCGGTGAAGGGCAGCGCCACCGCGAACAGCCCGGAGTCGATGTGGGAGAACGGATATCGCTTGTCGCCGACGAGCGCCACCACCTCCAGCGCGTGCGGGCGGTAGGCGCGGATGACGGTGTGGTCGCCGTACTCGTGGGCGCCCAGCACCGAGTGGGGGTCGTGGTGTTGGCCGGCGATCAGCCGGGCCAGGTCGTCGGGATCGGGCGCCAGGTGGCGGCTGACGATTTCGGTTCCGGTCATTCCGCTGGTACTCCTCTCATTCCCGGCGCAGCAGCGCGGCGCGGGACTCGCTTGGAATCTGCGGCATGTTCACGATGTGCGCGACGGCGCGGGCCGGGTCGAGGCGGATGTAGTTCGCCTGACCCCACTGGTACTCCTCGCCGGTGATCTCGTCGCGCACCCAGAAGCGGTCGTAGGGCTCCATGCCCAGCGCACCCATGTCGAGCCACAGCGTCGACTCCTCGGGCCCGAAGGGGTTCAGCGTCACCACCACCAGCACGCAGTCGCCGCTGGCCGGATCGAACTTGCTGTAGGCCAGCAGCGCATCGTTGTCGATGTGGTGGAAATGGATGGTCCGCTGCTGGCGCAGCGCCGGGTGCAGGCGGCGAATCTGGTTGAGCCGGGCCAGGAACGGCTCCAGCGACTCGCCGCGGGCCAGCGCGGCCTCGAAGTCGCGCGGCCGCAGCTCGTACTTCTCCGAGTCGAGGTACTCCTCGCTGCCCTCGCGCACCGCGCGGTGCTCGAAGAGCTCGTAGCCGGAGTAGACGCCCCAGTTCGGGCTCATCGTCGACGCCAGCACCGCCCGGATGGCGAACATGCCGGGACCGCCGTGCTGCAGGCTCTCGTGCAGAATGTCCGGGGTGTTGACGAAGAGGTTGAACCGCGTGCTGTCGGCGTAGCGGGCGATCTCCTGGCCGAACTCCTGCAGCTCCCACTTCGCGGTGCGCCAGGTGAAGTACGAATACGACTGCGTGAAGCCGAGTTTGGCCAACCCGTGCAGGCGCGCGGGCCGGGTGAACGCCTCGGACAGGAACAGCACGTCCGGGTCGATCGACTTCACCTTGCCGATGAGCCACGCCCAGAAGTCCGGCGGCTTGGTGTGGGGGTTGTCGACGCGGAAGATCTTGACGCCGTGATCCATCCACACCTTCACCACCCGCAGCACCTCCTCGTAGAGGCCGGCGGGGTCGTTGTCGAAGTTGAGCGGATAGATGTCCTGGTACTTCTTCGGCGGGTTCTCCGCATAGGCGATGGTGCCGTCGGGCAGTTCGGTGAACCAATTGCGGTGCTCCCGCGCCCACGGATGGTCCGGCGCGCACTGCAGCGCCAGGTCGAGCGCCACTTCCAGCCCGAGGTTGCGCGCGGCCGCGACGAACGCGTCGAAGTCGTCGAACGTGCCGAGGTCGGGGTGGATGGCGTCGTGCCCGCCCTCGTCGCTGCCGATGGCCCACGGTGAGCCGACGTCGCCCGGCGCGGCGGTGACGGTGTTGTTGCGGCCCTTGCGGTGCACCTTGCCGATGGGGTGGATCGGCGGCAGATAGACGACGTCGAATCCCATCTCGGCGATCCGCGGCAGCGCCGCCTCCGACGTCTTGAACGTGCCGTGCACCGGGTTGCCGGCCTCGTCCCATCCGCCGGTCGAGCGCGGGAAGAACTCGTACCAGGCGCTGCAGCCGGCCAGCGGCCGGTCGACCCAGATGCCGTACTGCTCGCCGCGGGTGACCAACTCGCGCAGCGGATACTGCGCCAACAGCGCGTCGATCTTTGGTGTGAGCGCCGCGCCGGCGCGCTGGAACGGGTCGCCGGGTGTGCGCAGCGCCGTGGCCGCCTCGATCAGCGGATAGCGGTCCTGGCGAGGGACGCCGCCGGCAGCGCGCTCGTGGAGCTTCGCGCCGACCAACAGATCGTTGGAGAGCTCCGTTTCGCCCTGGCCGGCCTCCAGCTTGGCGAGGATCGCCTTGCGCCAGGTGGCGATCGGATCGCTCCAGCCGTCCACCCGAAACGTCCACAGCCCCACCCGATCCGGGCTGAACTGCCCGTGGAACACGTCGGGCGTGCGGCCCTGCACCATCGGGAGGTGCTGTGGCCGCACCCGCTGTTGCGGCGGCGTCACGACCTGCTCGATGGGTACCGGCGGGGGGGCCTCGGCGAGCTGCTCCGGACCGGCGGTGAGCTGCGGATACTGCGGTCCGTGGTAGCGCACGACCAAGGTCGCGGCCACCGCGTCATGGCCTTCCCGCCACACCGTGGCGCAGATCGGCACGATCTCACCGACGGTCGCCTTGGCGGGATACCTGCCGTGGGAAATGACGGGCTGGACGTCATCGATCGCGATGCGGCCGGGCACTCATCTGCTCCGTTCCTACCGCGGCCGCGCGGGGCCGCCGCGGTGTTCGTCTCGAGAGCGCGGGCAGCGCTGCTGCCGCGGCATGGGCGTGGTCTGCTCGTCGTCGAACTGTCGTACGTCGCCCTATACCCACCGTAGTGTCCGGCCCAATCAGGCGGCGACCGAGGAGCCGGCCGCCGGGCGGCGGATGTCCGTGGCGCGCTGCACGAATCCGCACCGTCAGTAAGGTATGGATGCGTGAAAGCACTGCGTCGATTCACCGTCCGTGCTCACCTCCCCGCCCGGCTGGCGGCGCTGGAACACCTCTCGGTCAACCTGCGGTGGTCGTGGCACACACCCACGCAGGACCTGTTCGCCGCCATCGACCCGCGGCTGTGGGCGCAGCTGGGTCAGGACCCGGTTGCGCTGCTGGGCGCGGTGCGGCCGGGCCGGCTCGACGAGCTCGCCGCCGACGAGGGCTTCACGACGCGCCTGGACGCGCTGGCGGCCGACCTCGACGACTACCTGAGCCGGCCGCGCTGGTATCAGGAGCGCCAGGCCGCCGGCGACGACCTGCCGGCTTCCATCGCCTACTTCTCGATGGAGTTCGGCGTCTCGGAGGTGCTGCCCAACTACTCCGGCGGGCTCGGCATCCTCGCCGGCGACCACCTGAAGTCGGCATCCGACCTGGGCGTGCCGCTCGTCGGCGTCGGGCTGTACTACCGGTCCGGCTACTTCCGCCAGTCGCTCACCCTCGACGGCTGGCAACACGAGAACTATCCGTCGCTCGACCCGCAGGGCCTGCCGCTGCGGCTGCTCGCCGACGCGTCCGGCGACCCCGTGCTGGTGGCGCTCGGCATCCCCGGCGACGCGCCGCTGCGGGCCCGGGTGTGGATCGCCCAAGTCGGTCGGGTGCCGCTGCTGCTGCTGGACTCCGACATCCCGGAGAACGAGCACGAGCTGCGCGGCGTGACCGACCGGCTCTACGGCGGCGACCAGGACCACCGCATCAAGCAGGAGATCCTGGCGGGCATCGGCGGGGTCCGCGCGGTGCGGGCGTTCTGCGCGCTCGAGGGCATGCCGGCGCCGGAGGTGTTCCACATGAACGAGGGGCACGCCGGCTTCCTCGGGCTCGAGCGCATCCGCGAGCTGATCACCGACGAGGGCCTGGACTTCGACACCGCGCTGACCGTCGTCCGCTCGTCCACCGTCTTCACCACCCACACGCCGGTGCCGGCCGGCATCGACCGCTTCCCGGTCGAGATGGTCGTCCACCACTTCGGGGACCCCGAGCGGCCGCTGCTGCCGGGCGTGCCGCTGGACCGGATCATCGGCTTCGGCGCCGAGGACGACCCGACGAAGTTCAACATGGCGCACATGGGGCTGCGGCTGGCGCAGCGCGCCAACGGGGTGTCGCTGCTGCACGGCACGGTGAGCCGCGGCATGTTCAACGACCTGTGGCCGGGCTTCGATCCCGCCGAGGTCCCGATCGGCTCGATCACCAACGGCGTGCACGCACCCACCTGGGCCGCGCCGCAGTGGATGGACCTGGCGCGGGAGGTGGTCGGCGACGACTACCTGACCGCCTTGAGCGAACCCGAGACGTGGCAGCTGCTGCAGCAGGTCGACGCCGCGAAGCTGTGGCAGATCCGCTGCCAATTGCGGCGGCTGCTCGTCGAGGACGTCCGGCGCCGGTTGCACCGGTCCTGGCTGGAGCGCGGCGCCACCGACGCCGAACTGGGCTGGATCTCCAACGCATTCGACCCCGAGGTGCTGACCGTCGGGTTTGCCCGCCGGGTGCCGACCTACAAGCGGCTGACGCTGATGCTGCGCGATCCGCAGCGGCTGCAGCGGCTGCTGCTGGACCCCGAGCGGCCGGTGCAGCTGGTCGTCGCGGGCAAGTCCCACCCCGCCGACGACGGCGGCAAGGCGCTGATCCAGCAGGTGGTGCGGTGGGCCGACCGGGCGGAGGTGCGTCACCGCATCGCGTTCCTGCCGGATTACGACATGTCGATGGCCCGGCTGCTGTACTGGGGCTGCGACGTGTGGCTCAACAACCCGCTGCGGCCGCTGGAGGCGTGCGGCACGTCCGGCATGAAGAGCGCGCTCAACGGCGGGCTGAACCTGTCGATCCGCGACGGCTGGTGGGACGAGTGGTACGACGGCGAGAACGGCTGGGAGATCCCCACCGCGGGCGGTATCGCCGACGAGTCCCGCCGCGACGACATCGAGGCCGCCGCGCTGTATGACCTGCTGCAGAGCTCCGTCGCGCCGAAGTTCTACGAGCGTGACGGCGACGGCGTGCCGGCGCGGTGGGTGGAGATGGTGCGCCACACGCTGCAGACGCTCGGGCCGAAGGTGCTGGCGTCGCGCATGGTGCGCGACTACACCGAGCGCTACTACGGCCCGGCCGCGCGGTCCTACCGCCGGACCGTGGCGGCCGACGGCGACACCCCGTTCGGCGCCGCCCGCGAGCTGGCCGACTTCCGCCGCCGGGTGGTGGCCGCGTGGCCCCGGGTGACCGTCACCGACGTCGACAGCACCGGGCTGCCCGACACCCCGCTCCTGGGGTCGGAGCTGACGTTGACCGCCAAGGTGGATCTCGGCGGGCTCACGCCGGACGAGGTGGCGGTGCAGGCGGTGGTGGGCCGCGTGGACGCCACCGACGCGCTGGTCGACCCGGTCATCGTGCCGATGCGCCACGCCGGCTCCGACGGCAACGAGATCTTCTCCACCACCACACCGCTGCCGGTCGCCGGCGCCGTCGGCTACACCGTGCGGGTGCTGCCGCACCACCCGCTGCTGGCCGGCGACAACGAGCTGGGTCTGGTCGCGCTGGCGTGAGCGGACTCGTCGACACCGCGCTCGACGGCGGCCCGTACGCCGTGGCGGTGGGCCCCGACGGCGCCGCGTGGGTGACGCTCGTGCACGCCGGCGAGATCGCCCGCGTCACGCGCGACGGCGCCGTCACGCGGTTCCCGGTCGCCGGTGGCAGCAAGCCGTCGCTGATCACCGTCGGCCCGGACGGCGCGCTGTGGTTCACCCGCAGCGGCGACGACCGGATCGGCCGCATCGACGCCGACGGCCGCTGCACGGCATATGCGCTTCCCGACGGCAGTGCGCCGTTCGGTATCGCGGCCGGACCCGACGACGGCGTGTGGTTCACCGCGATGGGCTGGGGGATCGGGCGCCTGGACGCCGACGGCACCCTCACCGACCGCGTCCCGGTGTCCGGGTTGCCGTCGATGATCACCGCAGGTCCCGACGGCGCGCTGTGGTTCACGCTGCACGACGCCAATGCGATCGGCCGGCTGACGCTGTTCGGCGACCTCACGCTGCGCGAACTGCCGACGCCACAGGCCGGCCCGGTCGGCATCGCCGCCACCCACGACGACGCCGTGTGGTTCACCGAGATACGGGCCGGGCAACTCGGCCGCATCCCGCTGGGCGACGCGATCCAGGAGCTGCCGCTGCCGGGGCGGCCGCACGCCGTCGTCGCCGACCCGTCGGGCGGGGTGTGGGTCAGCCTGTGGGCCGCCGACCAGCTGGCACGCGTGAGCGCCGACGGCGAGGTGTCCACCGTCGACCTGCCCGCCGGCAGCGAACCGCACGGCATGGCGATCGACGGCGACGGCGGGCTGTGGGTGGCGCTGGAGGCCGGCCACGTCGTCCGGCTGCCGACGGGCTGACGTCAGCCCGCGGTGAGTCGCCGCAGCGCGCCGCACACCACCTCGCGGTCGGTGGTCAGCCAGAACGGCGGCAGCGTCGACCGCAGGTAGCTGCCGTAGCGGGCGGTCGCCATCCGCGAGTCGAGCACCGCCACCACGCCGCGGTCCTCGGTGCGGCGCAGCAGCCGGCCGGCGCCCTGGGCGAGCCGCAGCGCCGCGTGGCTGGCGGCGACGGCCATGAACCCGTTGCCGCCGCGGGCGGCCACGGCGCGCTGGCGAGCGGTCAGCAGCGGGTCGTCGGGCCGCGGGAACGGGATGCGGTCGATCAGCACCAGCGACAGCGACGGGCCGGGCACGTCGACGCCCTGCCACAGCGACATCGTGCCGAACAGCGAGGTGGCGGGATCCGCGGCGAACCGTTCGACCAGCAGCGCGGTGGTGTCGTCGCCCTGGCAGAGCACCGGCGTGTCGATGCGGTCGCGGATCACCTCGGCGGCGGCCTTGGCGGCGCGCATCGACGAGAACAGCCCGAGCGTGCGCCCGCCCGCCGCGGTGATGAGCTGCTCGATCTCGTCGAGTTGCTCGGCGGAGCCGGTGCCGTCGCGTCCCGGCGGCGGCAGCCGCTTGGCGATGTAGAGGATGCCCGCCGTCGCGTGGTCGAACGGCGAGCCGACGTCGATACCGCGCCACCGCGGCGTCGCGGCGTCCTCGCCGCCGGCCAACCCCCACGCCGTGGCCATCGCGTCGAAGGAGCCGCCGAGCGTCAGCGTGGCCGACGTCAGGACGGTCGTCGCGCGACTGAACAGCCGGGTGCGCAACAGCCCGGACACCACCAGCGGCGCCACCCGCAGCACCGGCCGGACGGCGCCGCTGCGTTCGGTCTCGTGGTCGAGCCAGACGACGTCGAGCCGGTCGGGCGGCTCGGGAACGAACGAGGCGACGATCCGCGAGCACGTCTGCGCGATGTCGTCGAGCGCCACCATCGCCTCGGATCGCGCGGCGGCCGCCGCCGGGTCGGTGGTGCCGGTGCCGATGGCGCGCCGGGCGGCGTCGGCGGCGTCGCGCAGGCCGCCGAGGTAGCTCGCCAGCTCGTCGTCGAGGCGGTCGATGCGGCCGGGTGTCGCGTCGTAGATCGCGGAGCTGAACGTGGTGGCCGAGGCTTCGAGGCGGGCGACGAGCTCCGGTTCGACGAGCCGGCCGAGCCGGCGGACGGCGATGGTGAGCGCGGCGGGGTACAGCTCACCGGTGGCCACCGAGGTCAAGCGGTCGACCAGCTCGTGGGCCTCGTCGACCACCAGCAGGTCGTGTTCGGGGAGCACCGCCGCGTCGCCGATCGCGTCGATCGCCAACAGCGCGTGGTTGGTGACGACGACATCGGCCTGGGCGGCGCGGGCCTTCGCCTTCTCCGCGAAGCATTCGGCGCCGAACGGGCAGCGGGCGACGCCGAGGCATTCACGGGCCGACACGCTCACCTGTCCCCACGCCCGGTCACCCACGCCGGGGGACAGGTCGTCGCGGTCGCCGGTGGCCGTCTCGGCGGACCACTCGGTGAGCCGCTGCACGTCGCGGCCCAGCGAGCTGGCCGCCAGCGGCTCGAACAGCAGCTCCTGCGGCGGCTCCGCGTCCGCCGCCGCGCCGTTGTGGACCTTGTTGAGGCAGAGGTAGTTTCCGCGGCCCTTGAGGATCGCGAACCGCGGCGTGCGCGGCAGCGCGGCGGCCAACGCGTCGGCCAGACGGGGCAGATCGCGGTCGACGAGCTGGCGCTGCAACGCGATGGTGGCGGTGGACACGACGACCGGCGTCGACCGGTCGACCGCCGTGGCGATCGCCGGCACCAGGTAGGCCAGCGACTTGCCGGTGCCGGTGCCGGCCTGCACGGCCAGGTGCTCGCCGATGTCGAAGGAGCGCGCCACGGCCTCGGCCATCTCGACCTGGCCGGGGCGGTGGCTGCCGCCGAGCGCTGTCACGGCGAGCTCCAGCAGTTCGGTCACCGAGGCGGTCGTGATGCCTCCTCGGCCGCGGCGACGAGCCGGGTCGGGATAGCCGGTTCGCCGCGCGAGAGCGCGAGCCCGTCCCACGGCAGGCTGCGCAGCCCCGCCGCCACCCGGGCGCGGGCGGCCGCCAGATCGGTGTCGGCGACCGGTTCGCCGCCGCGCACCAGCGGCACCGTGAGCTCCCGGCCCTCGTCGCCCGGCGGCGTGTCGGCGGGGTGGACGATCTCTTCGACGACGGTGCCGGTGGGCCGGGCCAGGCGGCGGGCCCGCTTGCGGCCGCCGTGGGACTCCTTGCGGCTGCTGCGTTTGCGCACCGGGAGGCCCTCGACCTCCACCAGCTTGTAGACCATGCCCGCGGTCGGGGCGCCGGACCCGGTGACCAGCGAGGTGCCCACGCCGTAGCTGTCCACCGGATCCGAGCGCAGCGCGGCGATCCCGAATTCGTCGAGGTCGCCGGACACCACGATGCGGGTGTGCGGCGCGCCGAGCGCGTCGAGCTGACGGCGCACCTGCCGCGCGAGCACACCGAGCTCACCGGAGTCGATGCGGACCGCGCCGAGTTCCGAGCCCGCCACCGCGATCGCGTTGGCGACGCCGGCGGTGATGTCGTAGGTGTCGACCAGCAGAGTGGTCCCGACGCCGAGCGCGGCGACCTGCGCGGCGAACGCGGCGCGCTCCCAGTCGTCGGGACCGCCGGCCGCGATGGTGTGCAGCAGCGTGAACGCGTGCGCGCTGGTGCCGATCGTCGGAATGCCGTAGCGCTGTTGGGCCGCGAGGTTCGACGTGCCCGCGAACCCCGCGAGGTAGGCGGCGCGCGCCGCCGCCACGGCGGCCTCCTCGTGGGTGCGGCGGGAGCCCATCTCGATCAGCGGCCGGCCGTCGGCGGCGCTGACCATCCGCGCCGCGGCCGCGGCAATCGCGCTGTCGTGGTTGAGGATCGAGAGCACCAGCGTCTCGAGCACCACGCACTCGGCGAAGCTGCCGGTGACCGTCAGCACCGGGGAGTCGGGGAAGTAGAGCTCGCCCTCGGCGTAGCCGTCGACGTCGCCGCCGAAGCGGTAGGCGGCGAGGTAGTCGACGGTGGCGGGGTCGAGCAGGTCGCGCACCAGGGCAAGTGTGTGGTCGCCGAACCGGAAGTCCCGCAACGCCGTCAGGAACCGGCCGGTGCCGGCGACCACGCCGTAGCGGCGGCCGTCGGGCAGCCGCCGGGCGAACACCTCGAACGTGCAGCGGCGGTGGGCGGTGCCGTCGCGCAGCGCGGCGGCGAGCATGGTCAGCTCGTATCTGTCGGTGAACAGGGCCGGCGCCGCGTCGGTCACCGTGCCACGGTATCGGGCAGGTGTCCGGATGCCCGCACGAAATAGGTGTTGTCAGCCACCCTCGGTATCCTCGGGCGCATGGCTGCGCCAGCACGGACCCGACCGGGCACCGGTGTGCAGCGCGACACCGACACGGTCGGCGCCGAGGACCATCCCTGGGTGACCATCGTGTGGGACGACCCGGTCAACCTCATGAATTACGTGACCTACGTCTTCCAGAAACTGTTCGGCTACAGCGAGCCGCAGGCCACGAAGTTGATGCTGCAGGTGCACAACGAGGGAAAGGCCGTGGTGTCCGCGGGCAGCCGTGAATCCATGGAAGTCGACGTCGCGAAGCTGCATGCGGCGGGCCTGTGGGCCACCATGCAGCAGGACCGCTGACGAGTCGGCGGCCCACGAACCGTGCGTAAGTGGAAACGGGTGGAGACCACCGCGGGACCCCGCTTCCGGTCGTCGTTCGCCGAACACGAGGCCGCGCTGCTGCGCAACCTGGTGTCGTCGCTGCTGGAGATGCTGGAGCAGCGCGAGACCACGGCGCCGCGAGACGAATTGGAGCAGATCACCGGCATCCGCACCGGCAACGCACAGCCGCCCGAGGACGCCACCCTCAACCGGCTGCTGCCGGACTTCTACCGGCCGGCGCGCAACCACCCCGCCGGCTCCGCGGCCGCCGAGAGCCTCAACAGCGCGCTGCGCAGCCTGCACGAGCCGACGATCATCGACGCCAAACGGACGGCCGCGCAGCGGCTGCTCGACACGGTGCCTGCCGGCGGCGGCCGCCTCGAGCTCAGCGAGGACGACGCCAACGCCTGGATCGCGGCGGTCAACGACGTCCGGCTGGCGCTGGGCACCATGCTCGGGGTCGGCCCGGGCGGGCCCGAGGAGCTGCCCGAACACCATCCGATGGCCGGGCACCTCGACGTCTACCACTGGTTGACGATGCTGCAGGAGTACCTGGTGCTCGCGCTGATGGGACGGCGCTGACACCGTGGCGTACGGCTCGATCACCGATGTCGCGGGCATCCTCGTCGGTCACCACCATCGGCTCGACCCCGACGTCGCCCTCGGCACCGGCTGGGCCAGCGGCACCACCGTCGTCCTGACGCCGCCCGGCACGGTCGGCGCCGTCGACGGCCGCGGCGGGGCGCCCGGCACCCGCGAGACCGACCTGCTCGACCCGGCGAACTCGGTGCGCCACGTCGACGCCGTGATGCTCACCGGCGGCAGCGCCTTCGGTCTCGCCGCCGCGGACGGCGTGATGACCTATCTGGAGGAGCAGGGCCGCGGCGTCGCACTGGAGGGCGGTGTCGTGCCGATCGTGCCGGCGGCGGTGGTGTTCGACCTGCCGGTCGGCGGCTGGTCGTGCCGGCCCACCGCCGAGTTCGGCTACACCGCGGCAGCAAGCGCCGACACCGAGGTGGCGACGGGCTGCGTGGGCGCCGGGACGGGTGCGCGCGCCGGCGTGCTCAAGGGCGGGGTCGGGACGGCGTCGGTCGCGCTGTCCGCCCGCACGCGAGGAGGACAATCAGCCGCAGGCGTCACGGTCGGCGCGCTGGTGGTGCTCAACTGCGCCGGCGACGTCGTCGACCCGGACACCGGCCTGCCCTGGTCGGCCGACCAGATCGCCGAGTTCGGGCTGCGGCCCCCGCCGGCCGCGGAGCTCGCCGCCTACGCCGAACGCCACGCCGAGCACGGCCCGCTGAACACCACCATTGCGGTCGTGGCGACCGACGCCGCACTCAGCCCGGCGGCCTGCCGGCGGGTCGCGGTGGCCGCCCACGACGGGCTGGCCCGCACCATCCGGCCGTGTCACACCCCGGTCGACGGCGATACGGTGTTCGCGCTGGCGACCGGCGCGGTCGAGGTGCCGCTAGACCCGACGACACCGGCGTCGATGACGCCGGAGGTGCCGGTGACGACGGCCGTGGGAGCCGCCGCCGCGGACTGCCTGGCGCGGGCGGTCCTGGTGGCGCTGCTGGCGGCCGAGCCGGTCGCCGGAATACCGACCTACCGCAGCCTGTTGCCGGGTGTGATGCCAGAGATGGGTTCGTGGAGAGGGTGAGCGCTTGCTGACCATCAGGGCCGACCTGGTCGACGCGATGGTCGCGCACGCCCGCGCCGACCACCCCGACGAAGCGTGCGGCGTCCTCCCCGGACCCGAGGGCTCCGACCGGCCGGAGCGGCACGTCGCGATGGTCAACGCCGAGCGGTCCCCGACGTTCTACCGCTTCGACTCCGGCGAGCAACTGCGGGTGTGGCGCGAGATGGACGATGCCGACGAGGTGCCGGTGGTGATCTACCACAGCCACACCGCCACCGAGGCCTACCCGAGCCGCACCGACATCGCGCTCGCCGCCGAACCCGACGCGCACTATGTGCTGGTGTCCACGCGCGACCCCGAGTGCCACGAGCTGCGCAGTTACCGCATCGTCGACGGCGAGGTCACCGAGGAACCGGTGCGCGTCGTCGACAGCTACGAAACCCCGTAGAGGAAGGGCCCCATGGCAGTCACCGTCTCCATCCCGACGATCTTGCGCAGCCACACCGGCGGCGAGAAGCGCGTCAGCGCCGACGGCGCCACGCTGCGCGCCGTCATCGACGACCTGGAGCACCGCTACGCCGGCATCTCCGGGCGGCTGGTGGACTCCGGCAAATTGCACCGCTTCGTCAACATCTACGTCAACGACGAGGACGTGCGGTTCTCGGGCGGGCTGGACACCGAGATCGCCGACGGCGACTCGGTGACGATCCTGCCCGCCGTGGCCGGGGGCTGATTTGGCGCGGCACACCTCGCTGCTCGACGCCCTGGGCGACACGCCGCTGGTCGGGTTGCCGCACCTCTCGCCGCGCTGGGACGACGGCTCGGACGACGGCTCGGACGACGGGATTGCGCCCCACGTGCGGCTGTGGGCCAAGCTGGAGGACCGCAACCCGACCGGCAGCATCAAGGACCGGCCCGCGCTGCGGATGATCGAGCAGGCCGAGCGCGACGGACTGCTCACGCCGGGCGCCACCATCCTGGAACCCACCAGCGGCAACACCGGCATCTCGCTGGCGATGGCGTCGCTGCTCAAGGGCTACCGGCTGATCTGCGTGATGCCGAAAAACACCTCGATCGAGCGGCGGCAGCTGCTGGAGCTCTACGGCGCCAAGATCGTCTTCTCCCCGGCCGAGGGCGGCTCCAACACCGCCGTGGCCCGGGCAAAGGAGCTCGCGGCGGCCAACCCCGACTGGGTGATGCTCTACCAGTACGGCAACCCCGCCAACGCCGCCGCGCACTACGACGGCACCGGCCCGGAGTTGCTCGCCGACCTGCCGGAGATCACCCATTTCGTCGCCGGGCTCGGCACCACGGGCACGCTGATGGGTACCGGCCGCTTTTTGCGCGAGCACGTGCCGGGCGTGCAGATCGTCGCTGCCGAACCGCGCTACGGCGAAGGCGTCTACGCGCTGCGCAACATCGACGAGGGCTTCATCCCGGAGCTCTACGACCCGGAGGTGTTGACCACCCGCTACTCGGTCGGATCGTTCGACGCCATCCGCCGCACCCGCGAGCTGGTGCAGCGCGAGGGTATTTTCGCCGGCATCTCCACCGGGGCGATCCTGCACGCAGCGCTGGGCATGGGCACCAAGGCGCTGCGGGCCGGTGAGCGCGCCGACATCGCGTTCGTGGTGTGCGACGCCGGCTGGAAGTACCTGTCCACCGGCGCCTACGCCGGTAACCTCGACGACGCCGAGGACGCGCTGGAGGGGCAGCTATGGGCATGACGCCGGCCGGGGGCGCACCGCAGTCCCGGCGCCGCCCGGCGTGGCTGGTCGGCGGCGCCACCGTCCTCGGCTTCGTGGCACTGCTCTACGGGGTCGAGCTCGTCGACACGCTCTCCGACCACAGCCTCGACGACAACGGCATCCGGCCGCTGGAGGAGGACGGCCTCACCGGCATCCTGTGGGCGCCGCTGCTGCACGCGGACTGGGCGCACCTGGCGGCCAACACCGGCCCCGCGCTGGTGCTCGGTTTCCTGATGACGCTGGCCGGCATGGCGCGCTTCGTCTCCGCGACGGCCATCATCTGGATCCTCGGCGGCCTGGGCACCTGGCTGATCGGCAATGTCGGCGCCACCTGCCCGTATGTCGGGGTGCGGTGCGAGACCAACCACATCGGCGCGTCGGGGCTGATCTTCGGCTGGCTCGCCTTCCTCATCGTGTTCGGGTTCTTCACCCGCAGGGTGTGGGAGATCGTCACCGGCATCCTCGTGGCGCTCATCTACGGCAGCATCCTGTTCGGCGTGCTGCCCGGCACGCCGGGCGTGTCTTGGCAGGGGCATGCCTGCGGGGCGGTCGCCGGCGTCGTCGCCGCCTACCTGTTGAGCGCGCCCGAGCGCCGCGAACGCGCGCAGCGCCGCGCGACTCCGGTGCCGTACCGATGAACCGGCAGCTCGCTCCGATCGGGGTGTTCGACTCCGGCGTCGGCGGCCTGACGGTCGCCCGCTCGATCATCGACCAGCTGCCCGACGAGGACATCATCTACGTCGGCGACACCGGCAACGGCCCCTACGGCCCGCTGTCGATCCCGCAGATCCGGGCGCACGCGCTGGCAATCGCCGACGACCTGGTGGACCGCGGCGTCAAGGCGCTGGTCATCGCCTGCAACTCGGCGTCGTCGGCGTGTCTGCGCGACGCCCGCGAACGATACGACGTGCCGGTGGTGGAGGTGATCGTGCCCGCCGTGCGCCGGGCGGTGGCGACCACCCGCAACGGCCGCATCGGCGTCATCGGCACCCGCGCCACCGTCATGTCGCACGCCTACCAGGACGCCTTCGCCGCGAACCCCGACGCGGTGATCACCGCGGTCGCCTGCCCGCGGTTCGTCGACTTCGTGGAGCGCGGCGTCACCAGCGGCCGGCAGGTGCTGAACCTCGCCGAGGGCTATCTGGAACCGCTGCAGCGCGCCGGCGTCGACACCCTGGTGCTCGGCTGCACGCACTACCCGCTGCTGTCCGGCATCATCCAGCTCGCGATGGGCGACGGCGTGACGCTGGTGTCGAGCGCCGAGGAGACGGCGAAGGACCTGCTGCGGGTGCTCACCGAGCAGGATCTGCTGCGGCCGCACTCCGACACACCGCCGGAGCGGCGCTTCGAGGCGACCGGCGATCCCGACGCATTCACCGCCCTCGCGGCGCGGTTTCTGGGGCCTTCGCTCACGGGGGTGCGGCCCGTGCGTCGCCCCGCCGGCACACACTGAGCACCCGCCCGCTCCCGGCGCCCGGCTTTGGGCGATGTTTTGCCCTTCCCCCCGACGGACGTGGCAAGCTAGTGGCGTGCGAATCACCGTGCTCGGCTGCTCCGGCAGCGTCACCGGACCTGATTCGCCCGCGTCGGGTTACCTGCTCACGGCGCCGGACGCACCGCCGCTGGTGCTCGATTTCGGCGGCGGGGTGCTGGGTGCGCTGCAGCGGCACGCCGACCCCAGCACGGTGCACATCCTGCTGAGCCACCTGCACGCCGACCACTGCCTCGACCTGCCGGGCCTGTTCGTGTGGCGGCGGTTCCACCCGAACCCGCCCAAGGGCAAGGCGATGATGTACGGGCCCAGCGACACCTGGGCGCGGCTGGCGGCGGCGTCCTCGCCCTACGGCGGCGAGGTGGACGACTTCTCCGACATCTTCGACGTCCGGCACTGGGCCGACGGTCAGCCGGTGCAGATCGGATCCTTGACCGTGACGCCGCGGCTGGTCAGCCACCCGACCGAGTCCTACGGCATGCGGTTCACCGATCCGTCGGGCGCCACGTTCGTCTACAGCGGTGACACCGGCGTGTGCACCGCGCTCGTCGAGCTGGCGCGCGGCGCCGACGTCTTCCTGTGCGAGGCGTCCTGGACCCATGCGCCGGACGACCGACCGCCCGGGCTGCACCTGTCGGGCACCGAGGCCGGCCGCATCGCCGCCGAGGCCGGGGTGGGGGAGCTGCTGCTCACCCACATCCCGCCGTGGACGTCCCGGGAGGACGTCATCACCGAGGCCAAGGCCGAATTCGACGGCCCCGTCCGCGCTGTGGTGTGCGGGGAGGCCGTAAACGTCACCCACTAGGGTTGGCGCCGTGTCCACACGACAAGACGGCCGCCTCGACGACGAGCTGCGGCCGGTCACCGTCACCCGCGGTTTCACGTCGCATCCGGCGGGGTCGGTGCTCATCGAGTTCGGGCAGACCCGGGTGATGTGCACCGCCAGCGTCATCGACGGCGTGCCGCGCTGGCGTAAGGGCAGCGGACTCGGCTGGCTCACCGCCGAGTACGCCATGTTGCCGGCGGCCACCCACACCCGCTCGGACCGCGAGTCGGTCAAGGGCCGCCTCGGTGGCCGCACGCAGGAGATCAGCCGGCTGATCGGGCGGTCGCTGCGGGCCTGCATCGACCTCGCCGCGCTCGGCGAGAACACCATCTCGGTCGACTGCGACGTGCTGCAGGCCGACGGCGGCACCCGCACCGCCGCCATCACCGGCGCCTACGTCGCCCTGGCCGACGCCGTGACCTACTTGGCGGCGGCCGGGAAGCTGACCGATCCCCGCCCGCTGTCGTGCGCGATCGCCGCGGTCAGCGTCGGCGTCGTCGACGGCCGGGTCCGCGTCGACCTGCCGTACGAGGAGGATTCGCGCGCCGAGGTCGACATGAACGTCGTCGCCACCGACACCGGCACGCTGGTCGAGATCCAGGGCACCGGCGAAGGGGCGACGTTCCCGCGGTCGACCCTCGACAAGTTGCTCGACGCGGCCCTCGGCGCCTGCGACACGCTCTTCGAGGTGCAGCGCGCGGCGCTGGCGTTGCCCTATCCGGGCACGCTGCCGGAGGGCAAGCCGGCGAAGAAGGCCTTCGGCAGTTGACGCAGCTGCTCGTCGCCAGCCGCAACCGCAAGAAGCTCGCGGAGATGCGGCGGGTGCTCGACGCCGCCGGTCTCGACGGCCTGACCCTGCTCAGCCTCGACGACGTCCCGCCGTTCGACGAGGCGCCCGAGACCGGCGCGACCTTCGAGGAGAATGCGCTCGCCAAGGCACGAGACGCGTTCCGCGCCACCGGAATTGCGGCGGTCGCCGACGATTCGGGGCTCGCGGTCGACGCGCTGAACGGGATGCCGGGGGTGCTGTCGGCGCGGTGGTGCGGCCGGCACGGTGACGATCGGGCGAACAACGCGCTGCTGCTCGCCCAGCTGCGCGACGTGCCCGACGCCCGGCGCGGCGCGGCGTTCGTCTCCGCCAGCGCGCTGGTGTCCGATCGCGGGGAGACCGTGGTGCGCGGCGAGTGGCCGGGCCGCATCGCCCGCGAGCCGCGCGGCGCCGGCGGCTTCGGATACGACCCGCTGTTTCTCCCCGACGGCTCGCAGCGCAGCGCGGCAGAACTCGCGCCCGCGGAGAAAGACGCCGTATCGCACCGGGGGCGGGCGTTGGCGCAGTTGCTGCCCGCACTGCGCGAGCTGCTGGGCTGACGCGGCGGTCGGCCCGGCGCGAATACCTAGCCGGTCTAACGGGTACGGTGCCCGCCATGGGTCGTCACTCCGCCGCCGGCACCGCCGCGCGCCCGGCACACCCCGGGGTGCTGATCGCGGTGCTCGCGGCCGCC
The DNA here is from genome assembly GCF_021213805.1 of Mycobacterium sp. MYCO198283. GTDB lineage: Bacteria > Actinomycetota > Actinomycetes > Mycobacteriales > Mycobacteriaceae > Mycobacterium. Next base: position 9,358 of record NZ_JAJQJI010000013.1, on the reverse strand, counting down.
GGTATCAGCGTCTCGCTGATGCAGACGCTCGTCATCCCGCTGATCCCCGACCTCCCGAAGCTGCTCGACACCAGCCCGGCCAACGCCTCCTGGGCGATCACCGCGACGCTGCTGAGCGGTGCCGTCGCGACCCCGGTGCTCGGCCGGCTGGGTGACATGTACGGCCCCAAGCGCATCCTCATCGCGTGTGCGCTGCTGCTCACCGCCGGCTCGCTGGTCGCGGCGCTCACCAGCTCGCTCGTCCCGCTGATCGTCGGGCGCGGGCTGCAGGGCTTCGGTATGCCGATCATCCCGCTGGGCATCAGCGTGCTGCGGGCCGCGGTGCCGGCCGACCGGGTTGGCTCGGCGATGGGGTTGATGAGCGCGTCGCTGGGCGTGGGCGGCGCGCTGGGCCTGCCGCTGTCGGCGGTGATCGCCGAGGCGTTCGACTGGCATGCGCTGTTCTGGGTGGCCACCGGGCTGGGCACGGCATCGGCGGTGCTGTTCGCGGTGCTGGTGCCGAGTGTCGCCACGAGTGCGCGGGAGCGGGTGGACCTACCCGGTGCGCTCGGGCTGGCGGCCGCGCTCGTCGCGCTGCTGCTGGCCATCTCGAAGGGCCAGGCGTGGGGCTGGGCCAGCAGCCTGACGGTCGGCATGTTCGTGACCTCCGCGGTGGTCTTCGCGGTGTTCGGCTGGTGGCAGCTGCGCACGCCGTCGCCGATCGTCGACCTGCGGACCACCGCGCGGCGCCCTGTCCTCCTGACCAACGTCGCGTCGGTGGCGATCGGCTTCGGGTTGTTCGCCATGTCGCTGGTCGGGCCACAGCTGCTCGAACTGCCCGCGCAAACCGGATACGGCCTGGGGCAGACGATGTTCCACGCCGGGCTCTGGATGGCGCCGGGTGGGCTGGCGATGATGGTCGCGGCCCCGATCGCCGCGCGGGTCGCCCGGACGCGGGGCCCGAAATTCACGCTCTTCGTCGGCAGCGTCGTCATCGCCGCCGGCTACCTCGCCGGCGTGTGGCTGATGGGCGGTCCGGCTCAGCTGATGGCGTTCTCGATCGTCGTCAGCCTGGGCGTCGGGTTCGCCTTCGCGTCGCTGCCGGCGCTCATCAACGCCGCCGTGCCGGCCAACGAGACGGCGGCGGCCAACGGCATCAACGCGCTGGCGCGGTCACTGGGCACCTCGACGTCGAGCGCGGTCATCGGCGCGGTGCTCGCCGGCATGACGACGTCGTTCCACGGGCACGCGATCCCCACCGAAGCGGGCTTTCGCGCCACCCTGCTGATCGCCGCGGGCGCCGGCGCGGTCGCCGCGCTCGTCACGCTGCTGATCCACGCCCCGCCGTGCCCGAGCCGGTCGCTCCCGTCGTCGACGCGCATCGGCTGGCCGGTGCGGGTCGCTGAGACGCGTCAGATCCCGAAGCGCGCCTTCACCTCTCGCGTGCGGAAGTGCTCGACGATGACGCCCGCGAGCGGGATGGTGCCGGAGATCAGCGTGCCAAGCGTCTTGCCGATGGGCCAGCGGGCGTTGACGGCGAGGTTGGCGGTGGCGAGCAGGTAGGCGAAGTACACCCAGCCGTGCACGAACGGGATCATCGTCAGCCAGGTGGGGACGTCCTCGACCCGCAGCAGGTACTTGACCACCATCTCGTAGCACAGCGCGATCAGCAGTGCGCCCGTCGTCCACGCGAGGATGCGGTAGGGCACCAGCGCGCGCCGCACCTTCGCGACGTCCACGGCGGACGGGGTGCGTTCGGCGATCTCGGTCTCCGGCGGATCCGGCTCCAGCGTCACAGGCTCATCCTTTGCTCTCGTCGCGGCGCGCCAGCTCGGCGAGGTAGGCGTTGTACTCCCGCAGCGCCGGGTCCTCGGGCGCCGCGGGCCGCGGGGCCGGCCGCTCGGGTAGCAGGCCGGCGGGAATCTCGGTCACGGCATCGACGGGGTGGAGCTCCGGCGGCTCCTCCTCGTAGCGGACGAACTTGCGGTACGCCACCACGCAGAACACCGCGAACAGCGGCCATTGCAGCGCATACCCCAGGTTCTGAAAATCGCCTGCGGTCGACTCGAAGCGCGTCCACTGCCACCACGCCAGCGCCAGGCAGCCACCCGCAGCGACGGTGACCAGCGCGACCAGCGCCGGTCTCCTACGTCGTGTAGTGGACATATGTCAACGGTACCGCGATAGCCTGAGGGCGCTCACGCGCGAGTGGCGGAATGGCAGACGCGCTGGATTTAGGTTCCAGTGTCTTCGGACGTGGGGGTTCGAGTCCCCCCTCGCGCACTGCTTGTTCGCCACATGTCGGTGGGTGCCTATATACAGTTCCGTTCAGTTCGGGACGACGCATTAAGGGGCATCGCCGTGATCACCGGTGAATTGAAAAGCAAGGTCGATCGCGTCTGGGACGCGTTCTGGTCCGGAGGCATCTCCAATCCGCTCGAGGTGATCGAGCAGATCACCTATCTGCTGTTCATCCGTCGCCTCGACGACCTCGAGACACTGGCCGAGCGCAAAGCACGCTTCGGCAAGCCGCAGGACCTGCGGTTCGGACCCGACCAGCAGGAGCTGCGGTGGTCGCGATTCAAGAACGAGGAGCCCGCCGTCATGTTCGCGACGGTGGGGCAGCAGGTCTTTCCGTTCCTGCGGACCCTGGGCAGCGACGGGTCGACCTATGGCGAGCACATGGAGGGCGCTCGCTTCACCATCCCGACGCCGCAACTGCTGTCAAGGGTGGTTGATCTGCTCGACGACATCCCCATGGCCGACCGCGACACCAACGGCGATCTGTACGAGTACATGCTGTCCAAGATCGCCAGCGCCGGGCAGAACGGACAGTTCCGGACGCCGCGGCACATCATCGAGCTGATGGTCGACATGATGGCGCCGAAGCCGGCCGACGAGATCTGCGACCCGGCGTGCGGCACCGCCGGCTTCCTGGTAGCCGCGTCGGAATACATCCGCGAGCAGCACCCGTCGGTGCTGACCGATGCCGCGCAGCGGAAGCACTTCCACGCCAGCATGTTTCACGGCTACGACTTCGACAACACCATGCTGCGCATCGCCAGCATGAACATGCTCATGCACGGCATCGAGTCGCCGGACATCCGCTACCGGGACTCACTGTCCGAAGGTGCCAGCGAGGACTCGGAGAAGTACACGCTGATTCTCGCCAACCCGCCGTTCGCGGGCTCGCTGGACTACGAGTCGACGTCGAAGGATCTGCAGCGCGTCGTCAAGACGAAGAAGACCGAGCTGCTGTTCGTGGCGCTGTTCCTGAAGCTGCTCAAGCCGGGCGGGCGGGCGGCCGTCATCGTGCCCGACGGTGTGCTGTTCGGATCGTCGAAGGCTCACAAGGAACTCCGTCGGGTGCTCGTCGAGGACCAGAAGCTGGACGGGGTGGTCAAGCTGCCGTCGGGTGTGTTCCGGCCGTATGCCGGTGTGTCCACGGCGATCCTGCTGTTCACCAAGACGAATTCCGGCGGGACCGACCACGTGTGGTTCTACGACGTGCGCGCCGACGGCTTCTCCTTGGACGACAAGCGGAACCCTGTTGAGGCGAACGACTTGCCAGATGTATTGACGCGGTGGCGTGAGCGTGCCGGTTCCGAGGTGGAGCGGGCACGCACCGAGCAGTCCTTCTGCGTGCCGAAGGATGACATCGTCGCGCAGGGATACGACCTGTCGCTGAATCGGTATAAGGAGATTGTTCACGACGAGGTCGAGCATCGCCCGCCGCTGGAGATCATTGCGGAGATCGAAGAACATTCTCGAGAGATGCAGGAAGGCCTCGCTGCGCTCAAGGCGATGCTGGAATGACCAATCGATTACTAGGAGACATCTGCAAACCGAAGCAGTGGCCTGCACTCGGTAAGACGCAGATGTCATCGACGGGGTATCCGGTTTATGGGGCGAACGGCGTAATCGGGTTCACGTCGAGCTTCACCCATGAGCACCCAACGATTCTGATCGGCTGTCGCGGGACTATAGGATCCGTTCACATAACTCAGCCGAGGTCGTATGCGAGCAGTAATGCGATGGCGCTCGACTGCCTCGATACGGACAGCGTTGAGATGCGTTATCTCGCACGTTTTCTTGAGTTTCGCGGTGTTGCCGACGTCACAACCGGTTCCTCACAGCCGCAGCTGACGAGGTCAGGCCTATCAGGCATCGAAGTACCGGTTCCGCCGATGTCGCACCAAAAGCATGTGGCAGATGTACTCGACCGCGCTGAAGCGGCGCGGGTCAGTCAAAAACTCGTGCTCGACAAGCTCATGCTTATGCCGCAGGCAGTCTTTCAGCAGATCTCTGATGCGCCGCAAGCCTCCTCCCGAGACGGTTACCGTCCGCTCGAGGAGTGGATAGACCCGCAGCGGCCGATTACGTACGGGATACTTAAGCCGGGCGACCACATCGAAGGGGGCACCCCTTATGTGCGTGTCGCGGACATGAAAAACGGCGGCATCGAGCTGGCTGGCTTGCGCCGGACGACGCCGGCGATTGCGGACCAATATCGCCGTTCGAAGCTTGCGACCGGTGATCTCTTAATTTCGATACGTGGGCACGTGGGCCGCTTAGCGCTCGTACCACCCGAGCTTGACGGCGGAAACATAACTCAAGACTCCGCACGCTTAGCAGTGGTCGACCCTACCTCTGCCGCATATCTGAGGGTCGCTCTCGAATCACCTACTCTGCAGCATTGGATGGCTCAGCGTACAAAGGGCGCGGCGGTACGGGGTATCAACTTAGGAGACCTGCGACAAGCTCCCATACCAGTCCCGTCAAGGCGCGCTCAGGGTCGGATCGCAGCGGCGGCAACGGAAATCTCGTGGCTCGCAACCTGCGCACGGCAAGGACTTGTCTTAGCTGAACAGCTCTTCGCCTCCCTCCAAGCCCGCGCATTTACCGGTCAACTGTGAGGTAGCGGCATGTCGAACTTCGCGTTCCTGAAAGCGGTCGGCTGGCCGGAGATGCACGCCGATTGCGCGCGGGCGGAGAGCTACGCCACCACCGATCCCCGCTCGGCGTGCTTCTACAGCCGGCGCACCGTCGAGCTACTGGTCGACTACCTGTACGACGTTCTCGCGCTGCCGATTCCGTACAAGAACGACCTCGCCGCCAAGATGAACGACGCGAAGTTCAAGTCGAAGGTCGGTTTGGGCATCGCGACGAAGCTCAATTTGATTCGCAAGCTCGGCAACACCGCGGTGCACGACCCGCAACCGATCCCGTCGCAGGCAGCGCTACATGCGCTCCGCGAGCTACACCACGTCATGGTGTGGGCGGCCTTCCACCATTCGACGAAGCCGCAGGCGGCCCCCATGGGCGCAGCGTTCGACCCGACGCTGGCCGCCAAGGCAGCGCCGCTGTCGCGCCAGGAGGTCGCCCAGCTCGCTGCGAGATTCGCCGCTCAGGACGCAGCCCACGCGAAGGCACTGGCCGCCAAGGACGAGGAAGCGGCGGCCAAGGACGCCGAGATCGCCGCGCTTCGCGAAGCGGTTGCGCAAGCGCAGGCAACCAAGCAGCAGGTGGACGACCGCGACTACAACGAGGCGCAGACCAGAGATGTCTTCATCGACAAGATGCTCCAGGAAGCCGGTTGGCCGCTCAGCGACTCCAAGGATCGCGAATACCCGGTCACCGGAATGCCGACCGCCGACGGCACGGGCTTCGTCGACTACGTCCTGTGGGGTAAGGACGGATTGCCGCTGGCGATCGTGGAAGCCAAACGCACGAGCAAAAGCCCGCAGGTGGGCCAGCAGCAGGCCAAGCTGTACGCCCATTGCCTCGAGGCGATGACGGGCCGTCGACCGGTCATCTTCTACACCAACGGCTACGAACATTGGATCTGGGACGACGCCGCCGGGTATCCGCCGCGTGAGATCCAAGGCTTCTACACCCGCGACGAGCTGGAACTGCTGGTGCAGCGCCGCCAGACCCGCAGACCGCTCACCGACATGCCCATCGACTCGGCGATCGTTGAACGCCACTACCAACACCGCGCGATCCGGGCGATCGACGACGCGTTCACCGCCAAACAGCGAGAAGCCCTGCTGGTCATGGCAACCGGCTCAGGCAAGACCCGCACCGTCATCGCCCTGGTCAAGCAACTGATGGAAGCCAACTGGGTCAAGCGAGTGCTGTTCCTCGCCGACCGCACCGCACTGGTCACCCAAGCTGCCAACGCTTTCAAAGCGCACTTACCCGACGCCACCACCGTCAACCTGGTGACCGAGAAGATCACCGACGGCCGGGTGTACGTGTGCACCTACCCGACGATGATGAACCTGATCAACGACACCGATTCCGGCATCAGGAAATTCGGGCCCGGCTATTTCGATCTCGTCGTCATCGACGAAGCGCATCGCTCCGTCTACCAGAAGTACCGTGCCATCTTCGAATGGTTCGACTCGCTGCTCGTCGGCCTCACCGCCACGCCGAAAGACGAAGTCGACCACAACACCTACCGGCTGTTCCACCTCGAAGACGGTGTCCCCACCGACGCTTACAGCCTCGACGACGCCGTCAAGGAAGGCTTTCTCGTACCGGCGATCGGGATCTCGGTGGGCACCAAATTCTTGCGCCAAGGCATCCGCTACGCAGACCTCTCCGAAGAGGAGAAGGACGAATGGGATGCGCTGGAATGGGGCGACGGCGACCCGCCCGATGAGGTGAGTTCCGAAGAGATCAACCGGTTCCTCTTCAACGAGGACACCGTCGACAAGGTGCTCGCCGAATTGATGACCAAGGGCCACCGCGTCGCCGACGGCGACCGGCTCGGCAAAACCATCATCTTTGCGAAGAACCAAGCCCACGCCGAATTCATCGCGCGACGCTTCGATGCCCAATACCCGCAATACGGTGGCCAATTCGCCCGCGTCATCACGCACGGCACCGCGTACGCGCAGACCTTGATCGACGACTTCTCCGTCACCGACAAGGCCCCGCACATCGCCATCTCGGTGGACATGCTCGACACCGGCATCGACGTCCCCGACGTCGTCAATCTCGTCTTCTTCAAGCTGGTCCGCTCGAAAACCAAGTTCTGGCAGATGATCGGCCGCGGTACCCGCCTCCGGCCGGATCTCTTCGGTCCGGGCCAGGACAAGCAGAACTTCTACGTCTTCGACTTCTGCGGCAACCTCGAGTTCTTCAGCCAAGACCTTCCCGGGTCCGAGGGCTCTTTGCAGAAGTCCTTGAACCAGCGCCTCTTCGAAACACGGCTCGGCTTGATCACCGCGATCGACCACGCCTGGCCACCAACGGATCCCGAACCCGCTGAGGGCCAAGGCACCGAGACCGAACGCGGCTTGCGCGTCGACGTCGCATGGTCGCTTCACCAGACCGTCGCGGGGATGAACGTCGAGAATTTTCTCGTCCGGCCGCATCGCAGATTGGTCGAGCAGTACTCGGAATGGCCGGCCTGGACATCGCTGACGCCCGAAGTGGCCGGTGATGTCGCCGAGCAGCTGGCCGGATTGCCATCGGCGCTCAAAGACGACGACGAGGACGCCAAACGCTTCGACATGCTCATCTTGCGCCGTCAGCTTGCCCAGATCGAAGGCGACGCCGTGGCTGCTGAACGGATACGGGAGCAGATTCAGAACATCGCCACCGGACTGCTGGGCCAGACGGCCATACCTTCGGTTGCGGCACAACAGGTTCTGCTCGAGGACGTCAGTAGCGACGAGTGGTGGGTCGACGTCACCCTGCCGATGCTCGAATCGGTGCGTCGCAAGCTGCGTGGGTTGCTCAGATTCCTGGAAAAAGCCAAGAAGGTCGCCGTCTATACCGACTTCGTCGACGAGCTCAGTGAATCGACCCTGGTCGAATTGCCCGGGATCACGCCCGGCACGAACTGGGAACGCTTCCAGGCCAAAGCGAGGACGTATCTGAAACAGCATCAGGATCACGTTGCGCTGCAACGCTTGCGGCGGAACAAGCCGTTGACTCCCGAGGATCTCGCGTCGCTGGAGCAGATGTTGATTGCGAGTGGCACCGGCGAGCAGGCCGACATCGAACTGGCAAAGGAACAATCGCATGGATTGGGCCTGTTCGTGCGATCGCTGGTGGGCCTGGACCGCGAGGCCGCGGTGGAGGCGTTCGGCGCCTACCTGGATGGCACCCGCTTCAACGCCGATCAGATCCGATTCATCAACCTGATCGTCAACGAACTCACTGCCAACGGTTTCATGGAACCCGTGCGGCTTTACGAGTCGCCCTACGTCGACCACGCACCGACAGGTCCTGACGACGTCTTCGGCGAGGCAGACGTCGACAATATCGTCGCGATCCTGAACACCGTGCGCGACAACGCGGCGCCGAGGGACGGCGCTGCGTGACCGCTCACCGTCACCGTGCGCCGCGCCATTGTGCTATTCAGTGCGTGATGGCGGGAGACTGCGCCGCCCAAATTTGTCGGACCCCGCTGCGATAATGGTGGCATGTCCTCGATCGAGTCGGTTGACGCCGTTGTGTCGAATCCGTCTGAACGTCTCGGGGTGTTGTTCGATGAATTGGCGGAATTGTGCGGTCAGCGCAACGCTATTGATGCGCGCATTGTCGAGATCGCGGCCACCATCGAGCGGGACGGTATCTGGGGTCATACCGGCGCCCGCTCGGTGGCGGCGTTGATCGCGTGGCGGACCGGCATGTCGACGCGCAACGCCAAAACCATCGCCGCCGTCGCGGACCGGCTGCCGGAATTCCCGCGGTGCGCGCAAGCGATGCGCGAGGGGCGGCTGTCGCTGGATCAGGTCGGGGTGATCGCCGAGGGCGCGGGTGCGGGCTCCGATGAGCACTACGCGCAGCTGGCCGCGAACGCCACGGTCAACCAGCTGCGCACCGCGGTCACACTCGAACCGCGCCCCGACCCCGAGCCCGGCCCACGGCCCGACCCGCGACCCTCGATCACCAAAACCACCGACGCCGACTACACGGCGTGGCGCATCAAACTCCCCCACCTCGAGGCGGCGAAATTCGAGGCCGCGCTGCGCTCGCATCACGAGGCGCTCATCGCGGCGTGGAAACACAACCACAACAACAACGACGACAACGGCAATGTCGGCGCCGTCGGCGGCCCGGGTGTCGAGCGGCCCCCGATGCCCACCGCGGCCGACGCGTTCCTGGAGCTGGTCGAGGCCGGCTGGGACGCCGAGGTGGCCCGCCGCCCCCACGGCCAGCACACCACCGTCGTCGTCCACGTCGATGTGAAGGATCGGGTGGCCGCGCTGCACCTGGGTCCGCTGCTGCCGGCCGATGACCGCCGTTACCTGACCTGCGACGCCACCTGCGAGGTGTGGTTTCACCGCGACGGCCAGGTCATCGGCTCGGGCCGAACCACCCGGACCATCAGCCGCCGGCTGCGCCGCGCCCTAGAACA
>NZ_JAJQJI010000012.1 GCF_021213805.1 Mycobacterium sp. MYCO198283 | reverse complement strand
ATGGACACCGGCGCGTCGATCGCCCCGTACAACCATTTCGAGCTGGGTCAGCCGATCCTCACCGAGTACGTGTGGGGCCGCCAGGTCGGCGAGAACACCATCAACCCGTAGCCGGCGGCCGCGGTCAGATGCCGGTCCAGGTCTCGTCGAGCTCCTTCGCCACGTCGATCACCTGCGCGGCCTGTGACTGCGGGCTGTCGATCTCGCCGGCGACGTGCGCGGCGATGAAGCGGCGGATCTCGGCGTCGACACCGGCCAGGACGCGCAGCACCTCGCCGCGCATCGACTTCGAGGTCACCCGCACGGCGATGTCGGACGGCCGCGGCTTGTCCACGTCGATGATGAGCAGCAGCGGCTCGGCGGCCTTGGCGACGGCGCGCAGCGAGATCTCGCCGTGGACGGTGAACTTGGGCTTGTCGAGGCGCAGATCGATGGTCATGTCGATGGTGAGCGGGATGCGGATCGCAAAGGTGATCTCGGTGCCGATGTTGCGTCGCACCTTCGGATCGCCGATCTTGACCTTGGCGGTCACCTTGGCGATCTTGCCGGGTCCCTGGGCCATGGGCCCCATGTCGAACGAGTCGCCGGCGATCTCGGCGAACGCCGCGGCGACGCGGTCCTCGGTGACCGCGACCTCGAAGAACCGGCGGCCGAACTCTTCGTAGGTGATGTACTCGTGCGTCTGCATAAGGTCACTACCGTCTCACAACGAAGGGTGAAAGCCGTGGCGGACCGTGTGCTCGACGAACTGGGGTTCTATCTGTTGGCGGGCGCCGGCGGCGACGGGCCCGCCGCGCTGCCGGCGCAGACCCGCCACGGCGAAGCGCTCGGCCTCGGCACGGCCTTCATCTCCGAGCGCTGGAACGTCAAGGAGGCGTCGTCGCTGGTGGGCGCGGCGTGCGCGGTGAGCGAGCGCATGCAGATCGCCACGGCGGCGACGAACCACAACACCCGCCATCCGCTGATCACCGCGTCGTGGGCCACCACCATGCACCGGCTGTCGGGCGGCCGGTTCACGCTGGGCCTGGGCCGCGGAATCGCGGCGATGTACCGGGCGTTCGGGGTGCCCGCGGTCACGACGGCGCAGCTGGAGGACTTCGCGCAGGTGATGCGGCGGCTGTGGCACGGCGAGGTGATCGTCGCCCACGACGGCCCCATCGGCCGCTACGACCTGCTGTTCCTCGACCCCGACTTCGACGAGGACATCCGGCTGGCTGTGGTGGCGTTCGGCCCGCAGACCCTGGCGCTGGGCGGACGGCAGTTCGACGACGTCATCCTGCACACCTATTTCACCCCGGAGACGGTGGTGCGGTGCGTCAAGACCGTCAAGGACGCCGCCGAGCAGGCCGGTCGCGATCCCGCCGACGTGCGGGTGTGGTCCTGTCTCGCCACCGTCGGCGACCACCTGCCCGAAGAGCTGCGGCTCAAGAAGACCGTCGCCAGGCTCGCCACCTACCTGCAGGGCTACGGCGACCTGCTGGTGCGCACCAACGACTGGGATCCGGCTGTGCTGCAACGGTTCCGGGCGGATCCGGTGGTGGCGTCGATCCCCGGCGGCATCGACGCCAAGGCCACTGCCGAGCAGGTCGAGCACATCGCCACGCTGCTGCCCGACGAATGGTTGGCGCCCGCGGCGACCGGCTCGCCGGAGCAGTGCGCGGCCCGCGTCCGCTCCGAACTCGACCACGGCGCCGACGCGGTCATCATGCACGGCGCCACGCCGGCCGAACTGGAGCCCGTCGTGGCGGCGTACCGGGCCGCCGACTGACCGTCAGGCCCGTCGCTGCGCGATCAGGTGGGCGGCGTGGTCGAGGATGCACTGCAGCCCGTATTCGAAGTTGGCGTCGTCGGCCACACCGAGCCGGTGCCCGCGGTGGCTGAGGTCCGCGACGAGCGGTGTGGTGGCGGGATCGATCGGCGACGGTTCGTCGGGAGAGCGGGTGAGCCGGTGCAGGGTGCGGGCCCGCTCGTCGAGCCGGCTGAGCACCACCGAGCCGCGGACGTGCAGCGACACCGCCGAGTAGGTGTCGTAGGCGTCCTCGGGCGACAGCCCCGCCTCGACGAGCCCCGCCACCGCCGCCTCGATGGACCGGACCCCGAGCCGCCGGCCGCTGGCGCTCAGCGCGCCGCGGATCAGCACGAGGTCGGTGAGGATCGCGTTGCTCTTGAAGGTCGAGCGCAGCGCGTGGGCGTGGGCGTGCAGCGACTCCCGCCACTCGGCGGCCGCGACGTGGGGCGCGTCGATGGACACCTGCTGCAGCGCGCGGTCGGCCATGGCGTTGAGCAGGTCGTCCTTGCTGCGGAAGTACCAGTAGATGCTGGTGACGCCCACCGACAGGTGCCGGCCGAGCGCCGGCATGCTGAGGTTGTCGATCGACGTCGTCTGCGCGAGCTCGAACGCTCCGGCGACGATGTCGTCGGGGTTGATCGAGCCCCGCTGCCGGCGTTGCCGTTTGGCCGTGGGTTGCTGTGGGGAGGTTTGCTGCGGGGCGGGTCGCTGCGCCATGGGGCCTCCGTCCGTCGCGGCCGCATGTCGCCCCGCGTGCTGCTGAGACCAGGCACTTTACTCGCCGCGACGACGGGTCGAGCCGCTCACGGTAAGGGGGACGGGAGGGGTCCGGTCGGCGATCGGACGGTCCGCCACGGCGCCGCGGAACACCTGCTGTCGTCCGCCACCATTAGACTGCCGGTCACGAGAGGGAGGCGCACTGTGGGGAGAATCCTTCGGTCCGTGCTGTTGCTGTTGAGCGTCGTGGCGATGAGCTGCGCGGGAACGGCCACCGCCGCGGCGGCGGCGCCGGCGTCGGTCGCGCCGATCGCGTCGGTGTCGCCGTCGGCGGGCGAGTCGGTGGGGGTCGGGCAGCCCATCACCGTCCGCTACGCCGCCCCGGTCGCCGACCGGCCCGCCGCGGAGCGGTCGCTGCGCCTGCCGGCCGCGGCCGGCCCCGGCGAGGTCACCTGGCCCGACAGCCGCACGATGCGCTGGACGCCGCAGCAGTTGTGGCCCGCGCACCACGCGGTCACCTATTCGGTGGGCGGCCTCACCACGAACTTCACCACCCGGTCCGCGGTGGTCGGCGTGGCGGACCTGTCGGCGCACACCTTCACCGTGAGCGTCGACGACCAGGTGCTGCGCGAGATGCCGGCCTCGATGGGCAAGCCCGGGTTCGCCACGCCGATCGGCAACTTCACCGCGCTGGAGAAGCAGAAGTCCGTGGTGATGGACTCCCGCACCATCGGTATCCCGCTGAACTCCCCCAACGGCTACAAGCTGACGGTGCAGGACGCGGTGCGGGTGACGTGGGGTGGGGTGTACGTGCACTCGGCGCCGTGGTCGGTCGGATCGCAGGGTTCGGCCAACGTGAGCCACGGCTGCATCAACCTGAGCCCGGACAACGCGGCCTGGTACTACGACATGGTGAACATCGGCGACCCGATCATCGTCCGCGCCTGACCGGGCCACTGGTGTGTCACGCCACTGCCCGGGATAATTCGTCCCGCAGGTCCGCCGGTTCCGCCGGCGACCCCGACATCGGAGAGTTGCGAACATGACCGCATCGCCGCGCCCCCGTCCGGCCCGCTGGCCGGCGATTTTCGTCGCCGTCCTGGGGCTCTGCGCGGGCTTCCTGGCGCCGAGCGCCGCCGCTGCGCCGATCGGCTCGCCGGGCGCTCCACCGGATGTCGACGCGCTGGTGGCCGCCGTGGCACCCAGCACCGTCGACATCAGCACCAACCTGCGCTACCAGGAGGCGGCGGGCACCGGCACCGGGATCGTGCTGAGCAGCGGCGGGGAGGTGCTCACCAACAACCACGTCGTGGAGGGCGCCACCGATGTCAGTGCCGTGGAGAACGGCACCGGCCGCCGCTTCGGCGTGCAGGTGCTCGGCTACGACCGCAGCCGCGACATCGCGCTGGTGCGGCTGATCGGTGCCGACGGGCTGCGGCCGGCGGCCATCGGTGACTCGGGCGCGGTCGCCCCGGGCGATCCGATCGTGGCGATCGGCAACTCCGACGGCGTCGACGGCACGGTGGCCGCCGCGCCGGGCACCGTCGACGCGCTCAACCAGACCGTCACCGCGTTCTCCGAGCTCAGCGGATACGCCCGCGAGCTGACCGGGCTCATCGAGATCGACGCCGACCTGCGGCCCGGCGACTCGGGCGGTCCGCTGGTGAACGCCGCCGGGCAGGTCATCGGCGTCAACGCCGCCGGCAACGCCAACTTCGAGGTGGGCCGGCGCGGAACGGGATTCGCGATCCCGATCAGCCAGGCGCTGGGCATCGCGAACCAGATCCGCGCCGGGGTTCCGTCCGACACGGTCCACATCGGGCCCACGCCGTTCCTCGGCATCGCCGGCACCGGCCTCGACGACGTCAACGTGCCCGGCGTGCTGGTGCGCGACGTCCTCCCGGACACGCCCGCGGCGGCGCTGGGGCTGCGCGGCGGCGACGTGATCGTCTCCTTCGACAACCAGCCGGTCGACAACCCGACGACGCTGGCCACGCTGATCGACCGGCACGTCCCGGGCGACCGCGTGACCGTCGGCTGGATCGACCCGAGCGGCGCGGCGCGCAGCGGCGACGTGGTGCTGGTCGCCGGGCCGGTCGGCTGAGGCCGGTTCAACCCCGCCAGGACGTCCAGCGCGTCACGCTCACCGCGATCACCGGACCGGTCAGCGAGACCGTTCGGTATTGCGGATACTTCGCCCGCAGGGCGGCATAGCCCGCCGCCAGCCCCGATCCGGCGGCGTGGATGGCGGCGGTGCCGTCGGCGCGCACCCACCACAGCGCCGACCAGTCGTCGTGGTATTCGTCGACCAACAGGCTGACGTGCGGGTTGCGCTCGATGTTCCGCAGCCGCCGCAGCCGCGGTGTCGTCTTGGGTTTGGCGTCGACGGCGGTGTAGACGACGTCGCCGGCGTCGCTGCGCTGCAGGGCGAACACCACCGGCACCAGGTGCGGGGCGTCGGCGCCGCAGGTTGCCAGCCGCGCGACGGGCGCCGCACCGAAGGCGGCCGCGGGATCGTCGGTCGACGCCGGTGCATCCATGGTTTCGACAGTACGAGCGACACGCGGACCGCAATCAGATCGGCTTCTTGGAGATCGGCGGCGAGATCGGCGTGCGCGTCGAGCGCGTGAGCCGCGGCTGGCGCCGACCGCGCCTGCAGACCGTGATCGAGCAGAAGCTGCTCTAACGCACTTCCATGCGGTCGCGCAGCCGGGACAGCGCCCGCGCCAGTAGCCGGGAGACGTGCATCTGGGACACCCCGATCTGGGCGGCGATCTGCGACTGCGTCTGCTGTTCGAAGAAGCGCAGCACCAGGATCCGACGTTCCCGCTCGGGCAGCGATTCGAGCAGCGGCAGCAGCGCCTGCCGGTTCTCGACGTGGTCGAGCCGGACATCCGGTCCGCCGATGCGGTCGGCGATGCCGGGCATGTCGTCGTCATCGCCACCGTTGTTGAAGATCGACGACGCGTTGTACGAGGTGCCCGCGACGAGCCCTTCGATCACCTGCTCGCGCGGCAGCTCGAGTTCGGCGGCGAGTTCGGACGGTGTCGGCGCCCGGCCCAGCCGCTGCGACATCTCGGCGGTCGTCACCCCGATCCGCAGGTGCAGTTCCTTCAACCGGCGCGGCACGGACAGCGACCAGCCGAAGTCGCGGAAGTGGCGGCGGACCTCACCCATGATGGTCGGCACCGCAAAGGACAGGAAGTCAGAGCCGTTGCCGACGTCATAGCGGTTGACGGCGTTCACCAGACCCAGCCGGGCCACCTGCAGCAGGTCCTCGTGCGGTTCGCCGCGGCCGTCGAACCGGCGCGCGATGTGTTCGGCGAGCGGCAGGCACCGCTCGGTGATGCGGTCACGCTGCCGTCGGTACTGCGGCGAATCCGGCGCCAGGCGCTCGAGCTCGCGGAACATGTCCGGGACGTCGGCGTACTCCCCGGAGCGCCGCGCTCGCGGCGGAGTCATCATCGTGGTCATGCGGCCAACCTCACCCGACCCGGTGACGGGTCGACTAGCTGTGCCCCGAGCGCTGTGAACGCACGCGGCTAAGCAGGAGTCGAGCGGACGGCTTCACTCGCGGATGGACAGCTCGCACCCCGCAGCGGCTGTGGCGGGAATCTGCTTACCCTGGTGACCGGCGCGAAGAGGTGCTCATTCGGCCCGGTCCGGTGCGGAGCTCGGAAGCTGCCCTCACTCTAGCCGGTGCGGCCGGTTCATGCAGCTCCCTCCCCAGATCACAGCCGTCCTGCCGATTACGCCTGCAACCCAGCGGGTACCAAGCGCGACATGCCCGAATCGAAGGAGACATCCGAGCTCGACGACGACGGACCGGCACGCCGCACCGCACACGAGCGCGAGGTGGTCGGCGCCGACGCCCCGGACGTCGAGGCATAATCCGCCGATGGCCCGGGTCGATGTCACCGTCACGTCCGATCTGCGCCCGATGGAGGCTTGGGCGATGGCCTCGGACCTGGAGCGGTTCGACGAGTGGATGACGATCTTCGGCGGCTGGCGCAGCCCGCTGCCGGCGCAGATCGAAGAGGGCACCCGTGTGTCGTCGCTCATCAAGGTCAAGGGCTTCCGCAACGTGATCCATTGGGAGGTCACGCGTTTCGAGGTGCCCACCGCCATCGCGATGACGGGTCACGGCCGCGGCGGCGTTCGCATCACGCTGACCATGTTGATCGCCGAGCGGGATCCGGGGACAGAGTTCCACCTGCTGGCCGACTTCTCCGGTGGCCTGCTCAACACGAAGATCGGTGACCTGACCGCCCGCGTCCTCGAATCCGACGTCCGGAAGTCGGTGCGGAACCTGGCGGCGCTGCGCTGACCGCCGCTCAGCGGGCGCGTCGGGTGAGTTCCACCGCGGCCGAACGCAATTCGTCGATCGACGACAGCGCGCGGCCGTAGCCGGCGCGGGTGTACGCGGGGCCGCGCGGTGTGGTGACCCGCAGGTCGAGGCCGTACCGGTCCGCGCCCTCGCACACCGCCGCGGTGGCGTCGGGATAGCCGCCCAGCCGCTGCGCAATCGCCAGCAGCGCACCGGCGTGGTCGTCGTTCAGGTGGGCCACCGCCGGCGCCGCGTGCGGCCGCACCGGGTCGGGTTCGGCGGCCGAATACTGCTCTGCGGTGGCCGATTCCATGCGGCCGTAACCGCCGACCCAGCGGACCCGCTGCACCCGGAGCACCCAGACCGTGAAGTCGCTGTAGTCGACGTAGTACCGCGCGGCGGGTACGGCCGCGACGTGCGCGGCGCGGGCCGCCGCCAGCTCGTCACCCGCCGGCTGCTCGACCACCCCGGCCAGCGTGATGCGCGGGTTCGCCAGCGGATCGGTCGAGGCGCCGGCCGCCACGATCGCGAGGCTGGCGCGCGGATCGGCGGCGAGGTTGCGGCCGTGTTCGGCCAGCTGCGACACACACAGCACCGGAGCACCGCCCAGCAGCCCGTAGGTGACGAACGACGCCCACGGATCACCGGCGCCGGTCAGGCTCGCCAGGGTCGCGGCGTTGGTGGCGGCGGCGATGGTGCGGGCCTCCTCGGCAGCCGAGGGCCGGGACGGGTCCGCGACGTCGGTCAGCGGCGGTGCCATGGTGGGCGCATCGCCCGGATCGCCGTGGTCGCGTGGCATCGCCGCACCTTACCGCTCCGGCGCCGCCGGCCCGTCGCCCTTCTCGAACGACACCTTCACCCGTTCGAAACCCTTGGCCTGCTGCGCTTTCGCGAGCCCGGCGTAGGTGCGGCGGTCGCCGGCGGTGAGATCGACGTCGTCGGTGAACGGTGTGAGCAGCGCCCGCGGATACAGCCGGTTCACGCGAACGGCGTTGAGCTCCGCGGTCAGCACCAGGGACACCGCCACCAGGTACAAAAAGGCCAGCAGGCCCAGCACGAGCGCGAAGATGCTGTTGGTGACCGAGGCGCCGCGCACCACGTTGCCGACGTAGACGGCGCCGAACCACTGCAGCAGCTGCCACACCAGCGCCGCGCACACGGCGCCGGGCAGGATCTCCCGGAACGCGAGCCGGCGCGGCGTCGCCACCCGGAACGCCACCGCGCAGACCGCGGTGTTGATCAGCAGCGCCGCCGCGATCAGCCCCACCTTGGCCGGCGCCACCGCCGACGAGGCCCGTCCCACCGCGGCGAGCAGGGTCGTGCCGAGCAGCGCCGAACCGAGCACCAGCAGCAGCAGCAGGCTGCGCAGCCGTGACCGGATGGGGTCGGGCCGGGAGCTGCGCGGCACCGCCCACACGGTCGCCATCGCGTTCTGTGTGGCCTGTCCGGCGCCCAGGCCGCCGTAGAGCGCCAGCGCGATGCCGATCGCGACGCCGGAGGCCCCGCCGCTGAGCTGGCGGGGCTGACCGAGCTGGCTGCCGATGACCGGGAACTGCGCCAGCGCCGAGTCCAGGATGGCCTCCTGCAGGTCGGGCCGGTCCGCGAGCACCAGTCCGAGCACGGTCGTCAGCAGGAGCAGCAGCGGGAACAGGGACAGGAATGCGTAGTAGGCGATGAGCGCCGCAAGGTAGTAACCCTGGTCGTCGGCGTACTTGTAGACGACCGCGATGACGAACCCGGCCGCGCGGGAGCGGCGTTGGAGCCGATCAAGCCACCCGACCATGCCGCACTCCGCCCGACCTTGTGTGTGCCCGACTCGATGTTCGAGCAGGTGATACCCGACGCGCACCAGCGGTAATCGCCGTGCCGGACAGCGGAAACGCGATGCCGCACCGCGCCACTCGGTTCAGCTCGTGGCGAGTGGGTAGTTTGATCCTGATGGACCCGACGAGAGACCGTGACGCACCCGCCGAGCACGATCCCGCAGCGGGCAGCCATGTCGAGGACGGGGTCGTCGAACACCCGACGGCCGACGACTTCGGGCATGCGCGCATCCTGCCCACCGACCGCACCTGGTACAAGCGTGCCGTTTTCTACGAGGTGCTGGTCCGCGCGTTCTACGACTCGAACTCCGACGGGTCGGGGGATCTGCGCGGCCTGATCGACCGGCTGGACTACCTCAAGTGGCTCGGTGTCGACTGCCTGTGGCTGCCGCCGTTCTACGACTCACCGCTGCGCGACGGCGGCTACGACATCCGCGACTTCTATCGGGTGCTGCCCGAATTCGGCACCGTCGAGGACTTCGTCGCGCTGCTCGACGCGGCCCACCGGCGCGGCATCCGCGTCATCACCGACCTCGTCATGAACCACACCTCGGATTCGCACGAGTGGTTCCAGGAGTCGCGCCGCAACCCCGACGGCCCTTACGGCGACTACTACGTGTGGAGTGACACCAGCCAGAAGTACTCCGACGCGCGGATCATCTTCGTCGACACCGAGGAGTCCAACTGGACCTTCGACCCGGTGCGCAAGCAGTTCTACTGGCACCGGTTCTTCAGCCATCAGCCCGACCTGAACTACGACAACCCCGCGGTTCAGGAAGCGATGATCGACGTGCTGCGCTTCTGGCTGGACCTCGGCATCGACGGCTTCCGGCTCGACGCGGTGCCCTACCTGTTCGAGCGCGAGGGCACCAACTGCGAGAACCTGCCCGAGACGCATGCGTTCCTCAAGCACTGCCGCAAGGTGATCGACGACGAGTATCCCGGCCGCGTGTTGTTGGCCGAGGCCAACCAGTGGCCGGCCGACGTCGTCGAGTACTTCGGCGACCCCGACACCGGCGGCGACGAATGCCACATGGCCTTCCACTTCCCGCTGATGCCGCGCATCTTCATGGCCGTCCGCCGCGAATCCCGGTTCCCGATCTCAGAGATCCTCGCCAACACCCCCAACATCCCGGAGATGGCGCAGTGGGGGATCTTCCTGCGCAACCACGACGAGCTGACGCTGGAGATGGTCACCGACGAAGAGCGCGACTACATGTACGCCGAGTACGCCAAGGATCCGCGGATGAAGGCGAACGTCGGCATCCGGCGGCGGCTCGCGCCGCTGCTGGAGAACGACCGCAACCAGATCGAGCTGTTCACCGCGCTGCTGCTCAGCCTCCCCGGATCGCCGGTGCTGTACTACGGCGACGAGATCGGGATGGGCGACATCATCTGGCTGGGCGACCGCGACGGCGTGCGCACCCCGATGCAGTGGACGCCAGACCGCAACGCCGGGTTCTCCACCGCCACCCCGGGTCGGCTCTACCTGCCGCCCAACCAGGACGCCATCTACGGCTACCAGGCGGTGAACGTCGAAGCGCAGCGCGACATCTCGAACTCGCTGCTGAACTGGACGCGCACCATGCTCGCGGTCCGGCGCCGGCACGACGCCTTTGCGATCGGCGACTTCCGGGAGTTGGGCGGGTCCAACCCGTCGGTGCTGGCCTACCTCCGCGAAGCGGGCAACGACGTGGTGCTCTGCGTCAACAACCTGTCGCGCTTCCCGCAGCCCATCGAGCTGAACCTGCAGCACTGGAGCGGCTACACGCCGGTGGAGCTCACCGGCCACGTCGACTTCCCACGCATCGGACAGCTGCCGTACCTGCTGACGCTCCCCGGGCACGGTTTCTACTGGTTCCGGTTGGATCCGTCGGAGGAGGTGCCGGCATGAGCCTGCCCTTCGCCGAATGGCTTCCGCAGCAACGGTGGTATGCGGGCCGCACCCGCACGTTGACGTCGGCCGAGCCCGCCACCGTCGTACCGCTGCGCGACGACCTCGACCTGTATCTCGTCGACGCCGCGTATGTCGACGGCACCGTCGAGCGCTACCAGGTGCTGGTGCGGTGGGACACCGCGCCCGTCGAGGAGTACAGCACCGTCGCCACCATCGGGACCGACGGGAACCGCACCGGCTACGACGCCCTCTACGACCCGGCCGCGGCGACCTTTCTGCTGTCGCTGATCGATTCCTCCGGCAGCATCGGCGATCTGACGTTCACCAAGGAGCCGGGCGTCGAGCTGCCGCTCGAGGCGATGCCGTGGGTGGCCAGCGCCGAGCAGAGCAACACCAGCGTCATCTTCGAGGAGCGCGCGATCCTCAAAGTGTTCCGCCGCGTCACGGTCGGCGTCAATCCGGACATCGAGCTGAACCGGGTGCTGGGGCGCGCCGGAAACCCGCACGTGGCCAAGCTCTACGGGTCCTATGAGTTGACGGTCGACGGCGAGCCTGCGTCGCTGGGCATGGTGACCGCCTACGCCACCAACAGTGCCGAGGGCTGGGACATGGCGACCGCCAGCGCCCGCGACCTGTTCGCCGAGGGCGACCTGTACGCCGACGAGGTGGGCGGCGACTTCGCCGCCGAGTCCTACCGGCTGGGCGAGGCGGTGGCCTCCGTGCACGCCGAGCTCGCCCGGTCGCTGGGGACCTCGACGGCGCCGTTCCCGGTCGAGGCCATGCTGAACCGGCTGTCGAACGCCGCGGCCACCGTCTCGGAGCTGTCCGAGTACGTGCCCGCGCTCGAGGAGCGGTTCCGGGCGCTCGACGGCCGGGAGATCACCGTCCAGCGCATGCACGGCGACCTGCACCTCGGGCAGGTGCTCCGCACACCCGAACGGTGGTTGCTCATCGACTTCGAGGGCGAGCCCGGACAGCCCCTGGCCGAACGCCGCAAGCCGGACTCGCCGCTGCGCGACGTGGCGGGCGTGCTGCGCTCCTACGAGTACGCGGCCTATCAGCGGCTGGTCGACCAGCCGCCGGAGCAGGAACGGCAGCTCGCCGCCCGGGCGCGGGAATGGGTGCAGCGCAACTGCGAATCCTTCTGCGACGGGTACGCCGCCGGCGCCGACGCCGATCCGCGCGAGTCGTCGGACGTGCTGGCGGCCTACGAGCTGGACAAGGCCGTCTACGAAGCGGCGTACGAGGCGCGCTACCGGCCGAGCTGGCTACGCATCCCGCTGCGGTCCATCGCCAAGCTCGTCGGCTGACACGCCGTCGGGGTCCGGGTCGTCGCGGGTCCACGCCAGGATCGCGGCCGGCGTGGCGCCGCCGATCATCAGCGTGGTGAGCGCGAGCAGGCCGCCGGCGTAGGCCATGTTCTCGTCGGTGCCGTGCGTGATCACCCCGCCGACGATCAGGTAGGCGACGGGCAGCATCGTCAGGTACTGCGTCACGGTCAGCCCGATGGACCGCGCGCTGTTGCGCTGCTGCATCTCGTACTCGTCGAGGGCGGTCGCCGGGGCGTCGGCCTGGCGGGAGACCACCACCTGCAGCATGGTCCACAGTGCGGCGAAGGCGAGGGTGGCCGGCAGCCAGATCAGGGGCGCCCAGCGCAGGCCGGCGGCGGTCAGCACGCCGACGGCGAGCATCACGGCGAAGGTCAGCCCGAGCGCGACGACCAGCGTCCGGCGGCGCCGGCGCGTCCGCCAGCTGGGCAGCCACGTCGACCAGGCGGCCTCCTGCCGCAGGAAGCGCCGGGTGCGGTAGTCCTGGTAGCTCTCGATGACGGTGGCGGATCGACGGTCAGCCATGCGGGGTGCCTCCTTGCGGCGGTCGCCGGTAGTACTCCGTGGACAGCGGTGCGAATTCGGTCCGCGAGAACACCGCCTCGACCGGGAGGTCGAAGACCTCGCAGATGCGCAGCGCCAGGTCGAGGCTGGGGTAGTGGTCGCCGCGCTCCAGTGCGCCGACCGTCTGCGGGTTGACGTCGATGAGCGCGGCGAGCTGCGCGCGACTCATCCGGCGTTCCGCCCGCAGGACGGCGATCCGGTTGAAGATGGGGCGGCTGCCACCCCGGCGGACCGGACTCACCTAATCAAGTGTTGGAAAAACATAACGACTTGTCAAGTTTGATTGCCTGACGGGGGTGTCGGGGACACGACGAAGCTCCCGGCCGCTGCGGCGACCGGGAGCTTCGTGGTGGTGGGCGTCAGACCGTCGGCGCGGCCCCCAGCACACGCTGCAGGTCGGGCTTCATGGCCTGCAGTTGCTGGCCCCAGTAACCCCAGCTGTGCGTGCCGTTGGCGGGGAAGTTGAACACCCCGTTGCGGCCGCCGGCGGCCAGGTAGTTGTCCTTGAAGGTCACGTTGGTGCGCAGCGTGAACCCTTCGAGGAACTGGGCGGCCATCAGGTTGTTGCCCGGCGTGCCGCTGTCGAGCTCCGACGGGGTGCCGGTGCCGCAGTACACCCAGATGCGGGTGTTGTTGGCGACGAGCCGCGGGATGTTGACCATCGGGTCGTTGCGCCGCCAGGCCGGGTCGCTCGACGGGCCCCACATGCTGGTGGCGTTGTAGCCGCCGGCGTCGTTCATCGCCAGCCCGATCAACATCGGCCACCAGCCCTCGGACGGGTTGAGGAAGCCCGACAGCGACGCGGCGTAGACGAACTTCTGCGGGTACCAGGTCGCGAGGGTCAGCGCCGCGCCGCCTGCCATCGAAAGGCCCACGGCCGCATTGCCGTTCGGGTCGACGCCCTTGTTGGCCTGCAGGTAGGCGGGCAGCTCCTGGGTGAGGAAGGTCTCCCACTTGTAGGTGTAGGTCTGACCGTTGCCCTGCGACGGCTGGTACCAGTCGGTGTAGAAGCTCGACTGCCCGCCGACGGGCATCACCGTCGACAGCCCCGAGCCGTAGAACCACTCGAACGCCGGGGTGTTGATGTCCCAGCCGTTGAAGTCGTCCTGGGCGCGCAGGCCGTCGAGCAGATAGACCGCGTGCGGTCCGCCGCCCTGGAACTGCACCTTGATCTCGCGTCCCATCGACGGCGACGGCACCATCAGGTACTCGACGGGCAGGCCGGGCCGCGAGAAGGCGCCGGCCGTCGCGGTTTGGCCCGCGAAACCGATCAGGCCCGGGATCGCGGCCGCTGCGACCGCGGCAACCGCCAGCCGCCTAATCCGCGCCTTTGCCGAACGTCGTAACTTGCCACCGATAGTCACGGTTGTCTCCTCTGTCGCGTCTCGTGAGCCGCACCAGGCGGTCGGTACCACTGCACCAGAAGTGAAGCATGGGGCAGATGTGACTCCAGGGGTGTGCGTGCGCATGTCTGATCGCGGTTCGACAACGGTTGGGCGACGCCGCCGTATCGGCGATCACTGCCCGCGAGCGTGCGCGGAGTGCACGCACTTTGCGGCGCGCCGCCGTACAGACACGCACGCTCGCGGAACCGAGGCGAGGGCTTACCAGCGGTTGGTGAGGCGCATGCGGACGGGACGGCCGTCGGGGTCGTAGAACATCCGGTAGACCGGCGTGGCCCACAGCCGGGTGAAGCGGCGCAGCGACTCCGGCTTGTGGGGCCGCAGCCGGCCGGGCGGCCGCGGTCCGCTGCGGCCGGCGCGGTACCACTCGTCGAGCGCCGCGGCCGACGCGGTGACGGCCTCCACCGCGTCGGCCGGGTCGATCAGCCCGTCGTCGGAGTCGGCGTCGAGGTGCTCGCGCATGAGATGCAGCCGCAGCTCGCGGGCGAACACCCGAGCGCCGTCACCGAGCCCGGCCGGGTCGGCGGGCGGCCGGGCGTCGCGGGTGTTGTCGAGCACGGCACACGAGAGCTCGCTGTCGTGGGTCCAGGATCGGCGGTTGAAATTGTCGCTGCCGACCGACGCCCACACGTCGTCGATGACGCAGACCTTTGCGTGCACGTACACCGGTGTGCCGGAATGATTCTCGACGTCGAAGATGTGCACGCGGCCCGGGTCGGCGCGCCGGCACACCTCGATCGCCTGCTGGCGGCCGACCTGGTTGGGCGGCAGCGACAGCTTGCCGTCGACGTCGGGATACCGCGGCACCACCGCGATCAGGTGCAGCTGCGGGTGTTCGCGCAGCGCGGCCGCGAACAGCTTCGCGACGTCGGTGGACCACAGGTACTGGTCTTCGAGATAGATGAGCCGGCGCGCCCGTCGCACCGCCTTGGTGTAGCCGCGGGCGATGCTGCGCTCGCCGTCGGGTGCGAAGCTGACCTTGCGCCGGGTGTCGGGATAGGTGCGCAGCGGCTGGACGGCGTGCGGTCCGCACTCCGGCGGGTCGGGAGGCTGCGGCGGCAGCGGATCGGGCACCAGGTCGGCGCCGCGGATCTTGTCCTGCAGCCAGGCGATCGGGGAGTTGAGGTCCAGCGACGCCGGGTCCTCCCACCGCTCACGGAACGTCAGATCGAGCGCGCCGACCACCGGCCCCCGCACCGCGAGCTGGACGTCGTGCCACGGCGGGGTGTCGCCGTAGTGCGGCGACATCTGCACAGCCTGCGGATCCCCCTGGTGCGTGGCGTCGTCGCGGCGGCTGTGGCACAGGTCGATCCCGCCGACGAAGGCCACGTCGCGTTCGGGCGCGCTCGGGTGGCGGATCACGACGAGCTTCTGGTGATGCGAGCCGCCGAACTTCACCCGCTGATCGAGCAGCACCTCGCCGCCGGCCGCCTCGATGGCCTCGCCGAGGTGCTGGTTCTCCTGCTCGCTGTAGGCGAACGTGTCGAGATGCGATCGCCACACCAGGCCCTTGACGACGACCCCGCGCGCCGCGGCGCCGCTGAACAGCTCACGGATGGTCGGCCCGTCGGGGCGCAGGCGTTCGTCGGGATCGCCCCGCCAGTCCGTGAAGAAGACGCAGTCGCCGGGCGCGCAGGCCTCGACCTCGTCGACCAGCCGATCGAAATAGGTGGCGCCGTGCACCAGCGGCTCGACGCGATTGCCCGTACGCCACGCCGGGATGTCCGACGCCGGGTTGCCGCGCTCCTCGCCGGTCAGGAACCAGTCGGTGACCTCGGGCGCCGCCATCGCGGCGGGTCAGCGGCGACGACGGCGGTAGACCACCAACCCGATGACGAGGGCGGCGACGGCGACGACCGCGGCCGCCGGGACCGCCGGCTGCTGCTTGGCCCGATGCGAGACCGCCTGCGCCTTGTCGGCGACCTGCTGCTTCTTCTCGTCGACCTTCGCCTGCGCCTGGCCCTTGACGTCCAATTTGGCGCTGAGCGCCTCGACGGTCTGGCCGAGCTCGGCGCGGGTGTTCTCGATGTCGGCCTGGATCGCGTCGACGTCGGCGTCGGGACCCGGCTCGGAGTGTGCGCCGTCAGGTCCGGTCATGTCGCGCCTCCTGTACCTCTTTGATGTCCTGCTTGACGCTTGCCACCGTGCGTTCCGGCGTGGGGGAGGCCTGCTCGACCTCCTTCTTGCTGAACAGCCCGGCGATGCCGGCGATGATGAACAGGACCGCCGCGACGATCAACGCGGCCGCCCACACCGGCACCACTTCCGACAACCCCGCCACCGCGGCGGCGATCAGCGTCGCCAGCCCGAACAGCGACAGCAACCCGGCCGCGCTCAGCAGCCCGGCGCCGACACCGGCGTGCTTCGCCGACTCCGTGAATTCCTTTTGCGCCAACCGCATCTCGTCGCGCACCAGCCGCGACGTCTGCTCCGAGAGCTGGCTCAGCAGCTCACCTACCGACGCCTCGGACGTCGGCTTCGGCTCGATACTCATCTCCGGCAACCTTCCCGCACAGGTCGACTCCAGTCGCTCATGTAGTCGCAGTGCCCGAAGCGCCGACGGGCGAAACATCGCCGGGTCAGCCGCCGCAGCGCCGACCCGGCGGTGGCGCTCAGCTGTCGTTGCTGCGGGCCTCGGCGCCGCTCTGCTCGTCGTCGAACGACTCGTCCTCGAAGGTCCGGCCGACGTATTCGCCGCCGCCGTCGGACTTCCCGTCGCGCGAACCGGCGACCTTGTTGTCCTGGTTGACGTCTGATTCGGACTTCTCGCCGTGGGGATCGCTCATCTGCCCACCTTTCTGTTCGCGCCAGGACTACCCCCGCCGTCGCGGCGCTTAACCCCCGGCGTTGCGCACCCGTCCAGCTTCGCCGACCGCGCCCGTCCGTGGGGCGAGCTGGTATCAATCAACCGTGTCCGATTCGTCCGCCCGGAGCGTGACGCGCCCGCTCGCCGGGGTGCGCGTCGTCGAGATGTCCAGCTTCGTGGCGGTGCCGCTGGCCGGCATGACGCTCGCCCAGCTGGGCGCCGAGGTGGTGCGCGTCGACCCGATCGGCGGCGCCGCCGACTACCGCCGCTGGCCGCTGGCCGACGGCGGCGCGAGCATCTACTGGGCCGGGCTCAACAAGGGCAAGCGCTCGGTGGCCGCGGACCTGCGCTCGCCCGCGGGGCAGCAGCTGGTGCAGCGCCTCATCGTCGCGGCGGGAGTGCTGATCACGAACGTGGCGGGGCGCCCGTGGCATTCCTACGCCGAGCTCTCGGCGCGGCGGCCGGACCTGATCCACCTGGAGGTCACCGGCCGGGCCGACGGCTCCACCGGCGTCGACTACACCGTCAACGCCGGTACGGGCTTTCCGCTGGTGACCGGCCCGGCCGACCTGCGCTCGCCGGTGAACTCGGTGCTGCCGGCGTGGGATGTGTCCTGCGGGCTCTACGCGGCGCTCGGGGTGGCAGCCGCCGTGCGGCACCGCGACGCCACCGGCGAGGGCGCCCAGCTGCGGCTGCCGCTGGAGAACGTCGCGCTCGCCACCGCCAGCACCCTCGGCTTCCTCACCGAGCCGATGATCGCCGGGACGCAGCGGCCGCGGATCGGCAACAGCATCTACGGGCAGTACGGGCAGACGTTCACCAGCAGCGACGGCGTGTACTTCATGGTGGTGGCGCTGATCGGCCGGCACTTCCGTGATCTCACCGACGTCACCGGAACCGCGAAAGCCGTTGCGGCGCTGCAGGAGTCGTTGTGGGCCGACTTCACCGACGAGGGGCAGCGCTACCGCCACCGCGACGCGCTCACCGGGTTGTTCACCGTGTGGTTCAGCGGTCACACCAGCGACGAGATCGGTGATGCGCTGTCGTCGACCTCGGTGCTCTGGGAGCGCTACCGCACCTTCGCCGAGGCCGCGGCCGACGAACGGGTCACCGGCAACCCGATGTTCCGCAGGCTGGCGCAGCCCCGCGTCGGCGAGCATCTGGCAGCAGGGTTGCCGATGTCGGTGGCCGGTGAGTACGCCGCGCCGCAGCCCGCCCCCGCGCTCGGCGACGACACCGTGAGCGTGCTGCGCGACTGGCTGGCGTTGCCCGCGGCCGACGTCGACGGACTGCTCGCGGCGGGCACGGTGGCGGCCGAAGCGTGACGGCGGGGGTGCTGCGGTCGCTGCTCGACGTCATCCCGGGCGGCGGCGGCTCCTGGACCGGACCCGCCTACGGCCCGGCGGGCAAGCGGGCCTACGGCGGTCAGCTCGCGGCGCAGTCGCTGGCGGTGGCGGGCCGGACGGTGGATCCGGCCAAGCGGCCGACCAGCATGCACGTGCAGTTCCTGCGCGGCGGCGACGCCGGCGAACCCGTCGACTATGTCGTCGACGAGGTGTACGACGGGCGCACCGCCGCGACCCGGCGGGTCGGCGCCTATCAGGCCGGCCGGTTGCTCACCGCCACGACGGCGTCGTTCGCCGCGCCGCTGCCGGGCGTCGAACACGGCCACCGCGAGCTCGGCACCGATCCCGATGCGCTGCCGCGCACCGGGCCGCCGGGGCCCGCGCCGTCGATGCCGTCCGACGAGGTCGACATCCGTATCGCCGACACCGGTGCGGGTGGGGCTTTCCGCCGCGCGCTGTGGTGGCGGGTCACGGCACCGCTGCCCGACGATCCGCTGCTGCACGCCTGCCTCGTCGCGTTCGTCACCGACATCTACGGCATCGACCCGGTGCTGCGGGTGCACGGCCACTCGATGGCTGCCCGCACGCATCGCACGGCCACCACCGACGCGGCGATCTGGTTCCACCGGCGCGTCCACGCCGACCGCTGGAACCTGCTCGACGCGACGTCGCCGGCGGCGAGCCAGGGCCGCGGCGTCATGACCGCCGCCCTCGTCGGCGCCGACGGGACCGTCACCGCGACCCTCGTGCAAGAAGGTCTGGTGGCGTCCCGAGAATGAAGCGAAAGATGAACGCGAAAGGAAGCACGCATGCGCACATTCGGATCCGTCTCCGAGCTCACCGCCACCGTCGGTGAGGAGATCGGCGCCAGCGACTGGCGGACGATCACCCAGGAAAGTGTCAACCAGTTCGCCGACGCCACCGGCGACCACCAGTGGATCCACGTCGACCCGGAGCGCGCCGCGAGCGGGCCGTTCGGCACCACCATCGCCCACGGCTTCCTGACGCTGTCGCTGCTGCCGGTGTTGATGCACGACATCTTCACCGTCGACGGCATCAAGCTGGCGGTGAACTACGGCCTCAACAAGGTGCGTTTCCCGGCGCCGGTACCCGTCGGCGCCAGGGTCCGCGGAGTCACCAAGGTGGTGAACGTCGACGACCTGGGCGGAGGAACGGTGCAGGTCACGATGTCGACGACGGTCGAGATCGACGGCGGCGCCAAGCCCGCGTGTGTGGCCGAGAGCATCGTCCGCTACATGTCCTGACGCCGGCCCCGGCCCGCGAGGGGCCTTGCGCTCGCAACTAATCGTCTGGCGTCTTGGCCGTAGCGCCCTAGAACGGCTCTGATCGGGTGGACACTGCCCGCGGGTAGACCTGTGACTTTGGGGCGGCACATGACAGCAGCAGCGGCAGCTTTGCCTGCGCACGCGCGCGATCGATCCCGTCGGATAGCGAGCAGCGGAGATGAGTGATACCCAGCCGTCAGCGCCCGCCGACGTCGTCGACGACGACCGATCCGACTGGCGGATAGCGTTCTACGAGTCACAGCGCGCCCGGGCAGACGACATCGCCAAAGACGAGGACGCTGCCGTCGAGAACATCCGCAAGCGAGCCGACAATTGGGGAAAAGGCGCACTGGCGGTCGGCTCGACGGCGCTCACCGCGGTCAGCATCGGCAAGCTCAGCGATTACGTCCCGGACGGTCACTGGCTGGCCGCGAGCATCGTCATCGGTGGCCTCACGGTGGCGGTTCTCTGCCTGATCTTCGTCGCCACCCGGCTGACGAAGGTCAGCACACCCATCGTCATGAAAACCGATATCAGCACCATGGACGACTTCACCGCGGGGAGTCGCCTGCGGGCCGCGCAACGCAAGCGCGAGAGGAAGACGGTCGACGACATCTACACCCGCTCCGCGCGCCTCAACGGGAAGTCGTCGCTGCACGAGTATGCCGTCGTCGCTACGGTCATCGAGGCGACGTTCACCCGCCTCATCGACGGTTCGTACGCCGTCGCGCCGCTCGAGCCCGCCGACCGCTTGAAGAAATTCCAGCAGGCCGTGCTCAGCGGTTTCGGTGAGAAGTACCTCCCGACGCCGCAACCGCCCCCCAGCGGTGACGCAATGGCCGGGTACCACAACCTCATCACCTTCGCGCTCAAGCACCGCGACCTCGCCGAAGCCAGGGCAGAGCTGGTCCGTGCGGAGGTCAGGGCCGTCATGGCGCGTGCGTCGACGGCCGTGGTCCGACAACGCATGGTCCGGGCGACGACGAGTCTCACAACGTGCGCGGCGCTCTTCGCCATCCCCGCTGCCGTGATCGTCGCGCTGCTGTTGGCGCAGACGGCACAATCCCCGCACGAACAGACCGAACAGTTGCGGACCGACCAGCAGTCATGCGTCGAGATCGCGTCGGCGATCACCGAACACGGTTTGCCCTACCGGGTTCCGCAGTGCGATGCGCTGGAGTCGGCGCCCGGTCCCCGAGCGTGAGCCGGCCGACCTGCCCGCGACCGCCCGCGGCGACGCTGCCGCCGTCAGCGCCCGCGAGGGTGCACCGTTGTCCGCCCGCCACGGCGTGTCGGCGTACCGGCGCGCACGCTCGCGGTGGGAGGGGGGAAAGGGGTAGACACGTGGGCATGAAGACTCATCTCAACTGCCCCTGCGGTGAATCGATCGTCGGCAAGGACGAGGACGACCTGGTCGAGAAGACCCAGGCGCACCTCAAGGAGAACCACCCGGGCCACGAGTACTCGCGCGACGAGATCCTCTTCATCGCGTTCTAGGCGAACGTCTGACGCAGCCGCTCCAACGTCTGCTCGATGCCGGTGGCGTTGCGCTTGGCGAAGCCGGTGCGCTCGTAGTAGCGCAGCCGGTCCTTGAGCGGACCGGTGTCGCGGTAGTCGAACGTCTCGGTGACGCGGGTCCGCTGGTCGTCGAGCGGCTCGAACTCGAACCGCCAATGGTGGCCGAACGGATGCCGCCACTCGACCAGCGCATTCGGCTTGAGCGCGGTGATCGTGCTGGTGATCCGGTACGGGATCTTGAACATCGTCATCCTGGTGGTGAACCGGCTGCCGGCCACCGGGCGCTCCGGTGCGCTGACGTTGCCCCGCACGGTTCCGGAGCCGTCGAACTCGGCGTGCCGACGGGGATCCGCCACCAGGCCGAACACCTCGGCGACGGGCGCATCGACCACCACCGACCGGCTCACCTGCCCCGGCCCGGCGTCGACGACGGTGACAGTCATGAGCTGGCTCCTTCCTCCTCGGCCGCGAGCTGTGCGGTGCAGCGCTCCCACAACCGCTGACACCGGCCCGCGTCGTAGGCGCGACGGTTCGCGCGGCCGACGCGGTGACGGCGGTAGTACTCGCCGGATACCCAGTCGACATCCGGACGTGCGGACGCAAGCCACACCAATTCGTCGGATCCCTCCTCGGGTGTGAGCACCATGCTGCGCAGCGGCGTCCGGTACAGCGTCGTCAGCAGCGGGGATTCGGCCGTCGTGGCGATGTTCGACGCAACGAGGCCGGGATGGAACGCCGCCGTGGTGAGGCCCGACGCGTGATGGCGCCGGTGCAGCTCGCGGGTGAGCATCACGACCGCGAGCTTGGCGTCGGCGTAGGCCCGGGCCGCCCGGTAGGGCCCGTCGCGCGGCGGGTCGGCGTACTCGCGGCCCAGCCGGTTCGCCGAGCTCGTGGTGTTGAGGACCGCGGCCCGCGACGCGATGAGCCGATCGAGCAGCAGGCGGGTCAGCAGGAACGGCGCCAGCACGTTCAGCTGGAACGTCAGCTCGTGGCCGTCGACGGTGGTCCGGTGCCGAGACGCCAGGCCGCCGGCGTTGTTGGCCAGCACGTCGATGCGGGGATAGCGCGCGAGCAGGGTGCGGGCGAGCGCTCGCACCGAGGACAGCTCGGCGTAGTCGACCAGCGCGCAGTCGACGCCCAGCCGGTCGGCCAGCGCCTGCGTCTTGTGCGGTGAGCGGCCGACGATGACCACCTGCTCGCCACTGCGGTGCAGCCGCTGCGCGGCCGCGGCGCCGATGCCGTCGCTGGCGCCGGTGATGACAATCGTGCGTCCCGCCACGCCCCGAGCGTAGCGAGCGCCGAAAACCGAGGTAACGATTCGATCACCAAGTGGTCACCCGCGGAGCTCGACGAGATCACGGCGAATTAAGGACTCTGCGCAGGCCCTTAATTTCCTGCGGCCGCGCTTATCGGTCTGGTCATTGTCTCAACGAACTCAACCTTTATTGAGGTCAACCTCACAGGACACCGCCGTAACGCGTCTGCCTGCCCGGTTGCCGCCACCGGCGACGCGGATTGGCGCCCGATGCGGCCGGGTACGTTGTCAACGGGCGGGGGGAATCGCCCACTCGCAATACGAAGGAAAATCGATCACATGAATTCCAGTGGTATCTCCATGCGCCGCACCATGGCCGGTGTGCTCGCCGGTGGCGTGATGGCCGGCGCGGCCGTCGCGACCCTTGCGGCGCCGACCGCCGCGGCCGCTCCCGCGCCGTGCACCGCAGCCGGGGTGACGGGCACGATCAGCTCGGTGTCGGGCTCGGCCAGCCAGTACCTGGCCGCGCACCCGGGGGCGGATCGCGTGCTCACCGACGCGGCGAACAAGCCGTACAACGAGGCCGAGGCTTCGGTCCGGGCGTACTTCGAGGCGAACCCCAACGAGTACTACGACCTGAAGAACATCACCCGGCCGCTGGTGGACCTGCAGAACCAGTGCGGCACCAACATCACGCCGGCGCAGGCCGTGCAGGCCTTCGAGGCGTTCCAGCGCGGCTGACCCGTAGCCGCCAGACACCGCCGCCGCAGCGTCACCGCTGCGGCGGCGGTGTGCTGTTTCGGGGCGGCAGCTGGTGCAGCCGTACGTCGGCGAGCCGGCCGTCGTCCGCCGTCGCGGTCATATAGGTGCAGAACGGCTGGCGGCGGCGGTCGGTGGGCGACCCCGGATTGAGCAGTCGCAACCCGCTCGAAGCCGTGGTGTCCCAGGGGATGTGGCTGTGCCCGAACACCAGCACGTCGGTGTCGGGATAAGCCGCCGCCATCCGGGCGTCCCGGCCGGCCGCGGAACCGGTCTCGTGGACCACCGTGAACCGCACGCTGCCGAGGGTGACGTCGGCCCGCTCCGGAAGCCGGGCGCGAAGCTCCGCGCCGTCGTTGTTCCCCCAGCAGCCGACGAGCCGCCGGGAGCGCGCCGCAAGTGCGTCGAGCAGCGCGACGTCCACCCAGTCGCCGGCGTGGACGACGACGTCGGCGCGCTCGACCTCGTCCCAGACCGCGGCCGGCAGGTCGCGGGCCCGCTTCGGCACGTGGGTGTCGGCGATCAGCAGCAGTCGCACGCCGCCAACGTACGTCACCCCACCTCGGCGGGGACGGGTGTGTCGCGGGCGCCGCCGCGCGCCGCACCCATGCCGGCCGCCACCACCGAGACGATGCCGGCGAACCCGGTGAGCGTCGGGACCTGCGCCAAGAGGGCCCAGCCGATGAGGAGGGCGAACGCCGGCTCCAGACACATCAGCGTGCCGAAGGCCGCAGTCGTCAACCGCCGCAACGCCAGCAGCTCGAACGTGAAGGGCAGCACCGGGAGCAGGATGGCCAACCCGAGCCCGACGATCAGCAGGTCCGGCGTCAGTCGGTCGAACACCAGGTGGCCGACCGCGGCCGTCGTCACCACGGCCGCCACGGGCATGGACACCGCCAGCCCGGTCACGCCGGTCACCGCGTCACCGACGCGTTGCGTCAACAGGATGTACGCGGCCCAGCAGCAGGCGGCGGCCAGCGCGAACAGCACGCCTACCGCGTCGACCGCACCAGTCCACGGTTCGGTGAGCAGCAGCACACCACCGGCCGCCACCACCGGCCACACCAGCGTGCGGCCGCGGCTCTGCACGACGGCGACGCCGAGCGGACCGAGGAACTCCAGGGCGCTCGCCGTCCCCAACGGGATGCGTGCCAGCGCCGCCATGAACAACACCGTGATGCCGGCGGTGACCAGCCCGAGCAGCGCACAGGTGAGAAAGGTCCGGCGGGTGAATCCCGACGGCCGCGGCCGCACCACCACGAGCAGGATGACCCCGGCCCACGCCAGCCGGAGCCACGCCGTGCCCTCCGCGCCGATCCGGTCGATCAGCCCGACCGACACCGCAAGCCCGAGCTGAACGCACAGCATCGCAACGACCGCGAGTGCTGCGCCGGTCCGGGTGCCGCCGCCGACTCTCACACCGGACATTGAACGCCGGTGTCGTCGGGCAGCTGTCAGCCGGTCAGGTGGATGGCGCCGTCGCGGATCTCGACGGGGAAGGTCCGCAGCTTGGCGCGCTCGCCGAACGTCTTGATCATCGACGAGTACGGCTTGAAGCCGAAGATCCGGCCTTTCGGGCCGTTGACCATCGTGCCGTCGGACACGTCGTAATCGGCGCGGTGCCACGGGCATTGCAGACAGCCGTCGTCGGTGACGCGACCGCGGCCCAGCTTGGCGAACTGGTGGCGGCAGATGTTGCTCACCGCGAACGGAGTGCCGTCCGGGGTGACGCCGACCGCAAGCACGCCGTGCTCGTCGGTGCGGACCTCGACGACCCGGCGCTCGTCGAGCTGGTCGACGCGCACGAGCATCCGGCCGCGCGCCTGCACCGGGTTGTCGTGGGTGATCGGGGGGATCAGGCTGCCGGTGTTGACACCGGGTTCGTGCGGAGAGTTGCGGAGTGAGGGCATGGTCGTGGATTCCCGTCGCTCCCGGCCACTAACCAACCCGCCAGGCCCCGTCACTGTCTCGTCTCGTCCCCGTCCCGTTCCCGCGAGCGTGCGCGGACGGCACGCGGATGGCGGCGTGTCGGCGTACAAACACGCACGCTCGCGGAACGAGGTACGGGGCTAATCGGGGTTGATCTGCAGCACCAGGGTGGAGCGGGCCTCCACGCGGACTGCGGTGCCGGCCTTGATCACCTCGGGCTCGGCGGGCTCGCCCGTCCGCGTGGTGGTGTCGAGCACCGGTAGCCAGCTCGGCCCGAACGGCTCCGGCGGCAGCGTGAAGTCGATGGCCTCGTGGTGGGCGTTGAAGCACAGCACGAAGGAGTCGTCGGTCACGCGCTGACCGCGGGCATCGAGGTCCGGGATGCCCTGGCCGTTGAGGTACACCGCGATGGACTTGCCGAACCCGGAGTCCCAGTCCTCGTCGCTCATCTCCGAGCCGTCGGGCCGGAACCACGAGATGTCGGGAATGCCTTCGGAGCCGCGGCGCCGGACGACGGGCCGGCCGGTGAAGAAACGGCGCCGACGGAACACCGGGTGCTCGGCCCGCAGCGCCGAGAGCCGGCTGGTGAACTCGAGCAACCCCTCGTCGGCGTTGGCCCAGTCGATCCAGGTGATCTCGTTGTCCTGGCAGTAGCCGTTGTTGTTGCCGCCCTGGGTGCGGCCGAGCTCGTCGCCGTGACAGATCATCGGCACGCCCTGGCTCAACAGCGTGGTCGCGAGGAAGTTGCGCTCCTGCCGCGAGCGCAGCGCGTTGATCTCCGGGTCGTCGGTCGGACCCTCGACGCCGCAGTTCCACGACCGGTTGTGGCTCTCACCGTCGTTGTTGTTCTCGCCGTTGGCTTCGTTGTGCTTCTCGTTGTAGGACACCAGGTCCCGCAGCGTGAACCCGTCATGGGCGACGACGAAGTTGATGGATGCGACGGGCCGGCGGGCGGTGTGCTCGTAGAGGTCGGCCGAGCCGGTGAGCCGCGACGCGAACTCGCCGAGGCTGGCGTCCTCGCCGCGCCAGAAGTCGCGCACGGTGTCGCGGAACTTCCCGTTCCACTCCGTCCACTGCGGCGGGAAGTTGCCGACCTGGTAGCCGCCCGGGCCGACGTCCCACGGCTCGGCGATCAGCTTCACCTGGCTGACCGTCGGGTCCTGCTGCACGAGCTCGAAGAACGCCGCCAGCCGGTCGACGTCGTAGAACTCGCGCGCCAGCGTCGAGGCGAGGTCGAAGCGGAACCCGTCGACGTGCATCTCGGTCACCCAGTACCGCAGCGAGTCCATGATCAGCTGCAGCGTGTGCGGGTGGCCGACATTGAGCGTGTTGCCCGTGCCGGTGTAGTCCATGTAGTACCGCTTGTCGCCGTCGACCAGCCGGTAGTAGGCCGCGTTGTCGATTCCCCGGAACGACAGCGTCGGGCCCAGGTGGTTGCCCTCGGCGGTGTGGTTGTAGACGACGTCCAGGATCACCTCGATGCCCGCCTCGTGGAGCGTGCGGACCATCGCCTTGAACTCCTGCACCTGCCCGCCGGGGTTGTTGCTCGACGTGTACTTGCTGTCCGGGGCGAAGAACCCGATGGTGTTGTAGCCCCAGTAGTTCGACAGGCCCTTCTCGATGAGCGTCGCGTCGTTGGCGAAGTGGTGCACGGGCATCAGCTCGATCGCCGTGGCCCCCACCTTCTTCAGGTGGTCGATGATCACCGGGTGCGCGATCGCCGAGTAGGTGCCGCGCATCTGCTCCGGGATCTCCGGATGCGTCTGCGTCAGTCCCTTGACGTGCGCCTCGTAGATGACGGTGTCGGCGTACTCCCGCTGCGGGGGCCGATCGACACCCCAGTCGAAGAAGGGGTTGATGACGACCGACTTCGGCATGTGCGCCGCGGAGTCGTCGTCGTTGCGGCTGTCGGGGTCGCCGAAGTTGTAGGAGAACATCGACTGGTCCCAGTCGAAGGTGCCGTCGATGGCTTTGGCGTACGGATCGAGCAGCAGCTTGTTCGGGTTGCAGCGCAGGCCGTTGGCGGGATCGTAGGGGCCGTGGATGCGGTAGCCGTACCGCTGCCCGGGCTCCACCTCGGGCAGGAAGCCGTGCCAGACGAAGCCGTCGACCTCGGGCAGCGGCACGCAGGTCTCGACGGGCCGTCCCGCTTCATCGTTGGAGTACAGGCACAGGACCACCTGCTCGGCGACCTCACTGAACACCGCGAAGTTCGTGCCGTAGCCGTCGTAGGTGGCGCCCAGCGGATAGGCCTTTCCCGGCCACACCTGCCTGTCAAGGGGTGCGCTACCGGCCGGCTCGATGACTGTCATGGCCTTACCGTTACCCGCGAAGCGGGCAGCCGCAACCGTGCCGTCGGTCGCCTCACACCGGGTTCTCGTTCGCGACCGCCCGATAGCCCTTCGCGGCGGTGCGGTCGATGGCGGCCTTGACCACGCCGAACACCAGCCCGTGCACCGCGGCGCTGAGGATGGCTTCCTTGCCGGAGCGATCGAGATCCTTCGGGTTGGGCGGTTCCTCGTCGGTGGGGCTGATCCGCTGCCAGATCTCGGTGAAGATCTTGCCCGCGACGACGCCACCCAGAACGCTGATGCCGACCGAGATCGGCTTGTAGAGGTTTCTCGTGACAGCACTCATCGATCTACTCCTTTCGTGCGGTGGTGTGCAGCGTACGCGGCGAGGCCGAACGGTCGACCGCCCCGGCGATGTCGCGACTCATGCGATCCGCTTAGCCGCTCGTCGAGATCGTCAAGCGTCGCCGGCGTCGCCGGCGTCACTGCGCCAGCCCGCGAGCCCGACCAGCACCATCCGCATCTGCGTCACGGCGGCCCGCTCGATGGCGGCCAGCGCGTCGTCGTCCTCGGCGTCCTCGATGGCCTCGGCGGTCACGATCATCGCGTTGACGAACAGCCCGGCGAGGATGTTGCGGTCCTCGACGCTCCACCGGCTCAGCCGGGGGAAGCGGGCGAGGTCCTCGGCGAGTTCGGAGGTGATGCGGGCGATCTCGTCGCGGATGGCGTGGCGCAGCACCGGCACGCCGCTGGACCGCTCGCGGCTGATGAACCGCCAGTGTTCCCGTTGCTGCGCCACGCTGTCGACGAGGATCTCGACCGACGACTCGATGACCCGGTTCGGGTCGAGCTTTCCCGCGCGCGCCTGGCGCAGCATCTCACGCAGCGACGAGAAGGACTCGTCGATCAGGACGAGGCCCAGCGCCTCCATCGACTCGAAGTGGCGGTAGAAGGCGGTGGGCACGATGCCGACCTCGCGGGTGACCTCGCGCAGGCTCAGCGCCGCGAAGCTGTCGGTGGCGAGCAGCTTCAGGGCCGCGGCGATGATGGCCCGCCGGGTGCCCTCCTTGCGCTCGATGCGGGTGGGCTTGCCCCGGCCACGCCGCCGCGCAGGACGCGACGAGGTGCCCGGAGTGCTCATCCGCCGAGCGTACCCACCCCCGACCAGCGGTCAGGTCAGCTCGCCGATGGGTGAATCGGCGAGCCGCTCGGCGAGCTCGGCGGCGTTTTCGTACACCGCGACGGCGCCGGCCGTCTCCAGCTCCTCGCGGGAGACGCCGCCGCTCTGCAGGCCGATGGTGGCGACGCCCGCGCGGTTGGCGGCCTCGACGTCCCACACGCTGTCACCGACGAACACCGCGCGATCGGCGGGCACGCCCGCGCGTTCCAGCGCGATCTCCACGATGGCCGGTTCGGGTTTGGCGGTCTCGACGTCCCCGGAAGACGTCAGCGTCGAGTAGACGTCCTCGCGGTCGAGCAGGTCGCGCAGGATCGCCAGCTCGTCCTCCGGCGCCGACGTCGCGAGCACCACCTGCAGGCCGAGGTCGGCGACGCGCTGCAAGACGTCGCGGCCGCCCGGCAGCACCCGCAGCAGGCCCGTCGTCTCCTGGTAGTAGGTCGAGTGCCGATCCTTGAGCTGCGAGCGGGTGTCGTCGTCGGCGTCGGGCGCCAGGTTCTCCAAGAGCGTCCCCCCGTCGACGCCGATCGCGCGGTGGATGCGCCACGCCTCGATCGGCACGTCGACCTCGCGGAACGCCCGTATCCAGGCGTGGACGTGGAGGTAGTTGGAATCGACGAGCGTGCCGTCGATGTCGAACAGCACAGCGGGGCGGTTGTCGCTCATGGCTCTCTTCCATACCCGCTGCGCCGAACTCGCATTCCCGGTCGCTCTCGACGCCGAATTACGACCGGGAATGCGGTTTCGCGGAGGGGAAGGGCTATTTGCGCGGCGGCTGCAGCACCTTCATCGCGCCGCGCATCACCGGTGCGGGCACCCGGTCCTTCCACGACAGCGCGGCGTCGGCGAGCCGGCCGCGCGCCGGCGTACCGCGGCCGAACATCCGGTTGAAGGGGCCGCCGGACGGTTCGAGTTCGATGTGCAACGGCGGCGCACCGTCGCCGGCGCCGAGCGCGCGGGAGATGACGACCCGCTGGATCTCGCTGGTGCCCTCGAAGATGGTGTACAGCTTGGCGTCTCGATACCACTTCTCGACCGGGTGATCGCTGATGTAGCCCCAGCCGCCCATGGTCTGGATGGCCCGCTCGGTGGTCTTGACCGCCACCTCGCTGGCCGCCAGCTTGGACATCGACCCCTCGCCGCGCTCGAACGGCACGCCCGACGCCGCCATCCACGACGCCCGCCAGGTGAGCAGCCGCGCCGCGTCGATCTGCGTCGCGAGGTCGGCCAGCGGGAACGAGATGCCCTGGTTGTCGATGATCGGGCCGCCGAACGCCTCGCGCCGGTTGGCGTAGGCGGTGACGTATTCCAGTGCGGCGCGGGCGATCCCGAGGGCCTGCGCGGCGACCATCGGCCGGGTCTGCTCGAAGGTGCCGAGCGCGGTGGAGCCGGAGTGCTTGGCGCCCTCGACCGCCTCGCGGGCCTTGGCGAGCTTGTGCTCCAGCTTCTCCTCACCGCCCAGCAGGTGGTCGCCGGGCACCCGCACGCCGTCGAACTTCAGCTCCGCGGTGTGCGACGCCCGGCAGCCCAGCTTGTCGAGCTTGCGCACCAGCTCCAGGCCCGGCGTGCCGCCGGGCACGATGAACATGGCCTGGCCCTTGTGCCCGAGCTCGGGGTCCACGACGGCGTTGACGACGTGCACGTCGGCGATGCCGCCGTTGCCGATCCACATCTTGTGGCCGTCGATGACCCAGTCGCTCCCGTCGCGGCGGGCGGTGGTCCGCAGGTTGCGGACGTCGCTGCCGCCCTCGGGTTCGGAGATCGCCAGCGCGGCCAGCTTGAGGTCGCCCGGCGTGCCGAAGCATTCGGGAGCCCACTGCAGCATCTGCTCGGGCGAGGCGGCCTGGCCGATGGCCGACAGCGCGAGGGCGGGCATGACGATCGCGAGCCCGATGCCGGCGCAGCCCCAGAACAGCTCCTCCATGAACATCGGCAGGCTCAGGCCCGTCGGATCGCCGATGAGGTCGCGGTAGAACAGCGGGCTGTAGAACCCCCGCTGCGCCGCTTCCTGGAGCACCGGCCACGGGAATTCCTGCCGCTTGTCATAGTCGGCGGCGACCGGCCGGATCACGTTCTCGGCGAAGTCGTGCGCCCGCTGGGCGAGGTCGTGCTGCGCGGGCGTGGGCGTCAGATCGAACGGCATGCAGGCTCCTCGGCGAGACGTTGCAGCGTACAGGTGTTCACTCAAATTACCCGGTACCCGCGGTCGCGCATGGATAATCGTGGGGTCGCGTCCGAAAGCTAGGGTTGACGCCATGTCTCCCCGATTCGCGACGGCTGACCGCGTCGACCTTTCGGGGCTGCTCGACTTCGTGCGGCCCCGTCACCACCTGGTGCTCACCACGTGGCGAGCGGACGGCTCGCCGAACTCCTCGCCGGTGACCGGCGGCGTCGACGACCAGGGCCGCATCGTGATCGCCAGCTATCCGCAGCGGGCGAAGAGCCGCAACATCCGCCGCCGGCCGGAGGCCACCGTGCTGGTGCTCTCCGACGACTTCAACGGGCCCTACGTGCAGGTCGACGGCGACGCCGAGGTGATCGACCCGCCGGACGCCGTCGAGCCGCTGGTCGACTACTACCGCGCGATCGCCGGCGAACACCCGGACTGGGACGACTATCGCCGGGCGATGGTGTCGCAGGGGAAGTGCCTGATCCGGGTCACGCCGAGGCGGTGGGGGCCGGTCGCGACGGGCGGGTTCCCGCCACCTCAGTGATGCCTGCGCCCTTGCCGGTGAACTCCGCGAGCGCCGCGGCGTTGGCGGCCGATCCCATCAGCTCGGCGAAGTAGGCGTTCTCCCGTTCGCGCGCCTCGGCGACGGCGGGCAATGTCGGCGCGACGATCGTGCGCTTGACGGCCTGCAGGCTTGCGATGGGCCGCGACGCCAGCACGTCGGCGTGCCGGCGCGTCTCGGCCAGCAGGTCGTCGGGCTCACAGACCTTCCACGCCAGCCCCATGCGCTGCGCCTCGTCGGCCTCGATCCACTCCGAGCTCAGCAGCAGCCAGGCCGCGTTCTGCCGGCCCACCAGTTGGGGGAGCAGGTACGACGACGCCGCCTCCGGCGCCACGCCCAGGCTGGTGAACGGGCATTTCAGCCGGGCGGTGCGGGCGATGAAGACCAAATCGGCGTAGCCGAGGATCGTCGTCCCGATGCCCAGCCCCAGCCCGTTGACCGCGCACAGGAGCGGCTTGGGAAAGGCGGTGAGCGCGTCGATCAGCCCGAGGAAGCCGTGCCGGCCGGGCGTGAAGCCGGGGTCGGTGATGCGGGCCTGCATCTCGGCGAGATCGGTGCCGGCCGAGAAGGCCCGGCCGGCACCGGTCAGCACGACGACCGCCACCTCGTCGTCGGCGGCGGCCGCCAGCAGCGCGTCGGCGGTGGCGTCGTAGAGCGCCTCGTTGAACGCGTTGAGCGCCTCGGGGCGGTTCAACGTGAGCGTGCGGACCTTGCCCGCGTCGGAGATCCGGAGGAGCACCGGGCAGCTAGCGGTCGGCGTCGGTGTACCGGATGACGCCGCGGATGTTGCGGCCCTCGAGCATGTCGCGGTAGCCCTCGTTGATCTGCTCGAGCTGGTACTGCCGCGTCACCATGTCGTCGAGGTTCAGGCGGCCGGCCTGGTACATCGCCAGCAGCTGCGGGATGTCGTAGTGCGGGTTGCCGCCGCCGAAGATGGTGCCCTGCAGGCGCTTCTGCAGCAGCGTCAGCATCGACAGGTTGAGCTTCACATCGTTGCTGGCCATGTTCGCCACCGCGGTCGCGACCACCGTGCCGCCCTTGGCGGTGATGTTCATGTAGTCGTCGATGTCCTCGCCCTTGAGTTCACCGACCGTGACGATGGTCTTGTGCGCCATGCGGCCCTGGGTGACCTCGGCGACGCCGGCCATCGCGCTGTAGATGTCGGGGTAGGCGTGGGTGGCGCCGAACTTGAGCGCGGTGTCGCGCTTGAACTCCACCGGGTCGACCACGAAGATGTTGCGGGCCCCGGCGTTGAGGGCGCCCTGCAGCGCGCCGGTGCCGACGCCGCCGACGCCGACGATCACCACGTCCTGGCCGGGACGGACGTCGCCGCTGCGGACCGCGGACCCGTAGCCGGTGGTGACGCCGCAGCCCACCAGGCACGCCACCTCGAAGGGGATGGTCGGGTCGATCTTCACCACGGAGCTCTTGTGCACCACCATGTACGGGCTGAAGGTGCCGAGCAGCGTCATCGGGATGACGGGCTGGCCGTTCTTGGCCGCGTGGATGCGGTAGCTGCCGTCGGAGACCGCGGTGCCGGCGAGCAGCCCGGCGCCCAGGTCGCAAAGGTTGCGGAGCCCCTCCTGGCAGGCGGGACATTCGCCGCAGGACGGGATGAACGACAGCACCACGTGGTCGCCCGGGGCGATGTGCTCGACGCCGGGGCCCACCTCGGTGACGACGCCCGCGCCTTCGTGGCCGCCGAGCACCGGGAAGCCGGCCATCGGGATGTCCCCGGTCACCAGGTGATGATCCGAGTGGCACATGCCCGACGCTTCCATCTGGATCTTGACCTCGTCCTTGACGGGGTCGCCGATCTCGATCTCCTCGATCGACCAGGGCTGGTTGAACTCCCAGAGCAGGGCGCCTTTGGTCTTCATGTTCTGCCTTCCGTGTGTGCGGCGGGTTGGTGATCGGGGCTCGGCAGCAGCAGGCCGCCCAGCAGGGTGCCGGCCAGGTGGTCGACGAGCGCGTCGCCGGTCAGCGTCGGGTTGGCGAGGGTGTGCATCATGACCGCCCCGCGGACGGTGTCCACGAGCGCGCTGCCGTCGACGCCGGGCCGGACAACGCCCTGGGCGACGCCGCCGGCCACGGCCTCGACGTAGAGCGCCCGGACGTCGGCGACGTAGCGGTCCTCGACGCGGCGCACCAGGTCGGGCCGGTGCACCATCTCCGCGACGAGCCCGGGCAGGCCGGCGAGAAACGCGGGATCCGACTGGATGCGGACCATGGTGGCGATGAGCTCGACGAAGGTCTGGGCGAAGGGGCGACCCGGGTCGACCGGCGGATGCCGGTCGTAGACCGCGAAGATGGCCTCCTCGACCAGGGCGAACTTCGACCCCCACCGCTGGTAGACGTAGGGCCGGGAGACCCGCGCGCGGCGGGCGACGTGCGCCAGGGTCAGGTGCTCGTACCCGTCGAGAACCAGCAGGTCGCGGGTCGCCTCGAGCACCGCCCGGTGGCGCTGCGGGTCGCGGGGACGGCCCAGCGGGTGAGTCACGTCACAGACCTTACAACTCGTCAACAAAGTGGGGACCGGGGCATCGGCGGTGGACGGGACACCGGCGCCGTGGCGCCATAGCTGGCCGCAGCGGCCGTCGGCGCGTTGCGTCGCCCTACCGTGCGAACTATAGTCCGGACACATGTCCAGTCTGCGGCGGATCCGCGAATGAACGCCTTCTGACATGCGGATCGCGCTGCTGTCCTACCGGAGCAAGACCCACTGCGGCGGGCAGGGGGTGTACGTCCGCTATCTCAGCCAGGGGCTGGTCGAGCTCGGCCACCAGGTCGAGGTGTTCTCCGGCCAGCCCTACCCGGAGGTGCTCGACGAGCGGGTGACGCTGACGGAGGTGCCCAGCCTGGACCTCTACCGCGAGCCCGATCCGTTCCGCGTGCCGCGGCCGAGCGAGATCCGCGACTGGATCGACCTGCTCGAGCTCGGCACCACCTGGACCGCCGGCTTCCCGGAGCCCCGCACCTTCACCCTGCGGGTCGCGCGGATGCTGGCGCGGCGGCGCGACGACTTCGACGTCGTGCACGACAACCAGAGCCTCGGCACCGGCCTGCGCAAGATCGCGGCGAGCGGCCTGCCGGTGGTGGCGACCGTGCACCACCCGATCACCCGCGACCGCCTCGTCGACCTGGCCGCCGCGCCGTGGTGGCGCAAGCCGCTGGTGCACCGCTGGTACGGCTTCGCCACCATGCAGGCCGACGTCGCCCAGGACATC
Source organism: Mycobacterium sp. MYCO198283 (assembly GCF_021213805.1). GTDB lineage: Bacteria > Actinomycetota > Actinomycetes > Mycobacteriales > Mycobacteriaceae > Mycobacterium. The sequence continues at coordinate 9,557 of NZ_JAJQJI010000012.1, read as the reverse complement.
CCCGAACTGCTCACCGTCTCGTCGACCTCGGCCGCCGACATCCGCGAGGACTTCGGCGTGCGTCCCGAGCAGCTGCACGTGGTGCCGCTCGGCGTCGACACCGACGTCTTCGCGCCGCGCGCCGCGCCGCGCGTGCCGGGGCGGATCATCGCGATCGCGAGCGCCGACCGGCCGTTGAAGGGCATCAGCCATCTGCTGCAGGCCGTCGCCAAGCTGCGGATCGAGCACGACATCGACCTGCAGCTGGTCGCGAAGCTGGAGCCCAACGGGCCGACCGAGAAGCTGATCGCCGAGCTGGGGATCTCCGACATCGTGCACAGCTCGTCGGGGCTGTCCGACACCGAGCTCGCCGACTTGCTGGCGTCGGCCGAGCTCGCCTGCATCCCGTCGCTGTACGAGGGCTTCTCGCTGCCGGCCGTCGAGGCGATGGCCAGCGGTACGCCGATCGTCGCGAGCCGCGCCGGCGCGTTGCCCGAGGTGCTGGGCGACGACGGGACGTGCGCGGAGCTCGTCGAACCCGCCGACGTCGAAGGGCTGATCCGGGTGATCGGCGGCCTGCTCGAATCGCCGGACCGGCTGCGCAGCCTCGGGGCCGCCGGCCGGCGCCGCGCGGTCGAGGTGTTCAGCTGGGAGTCGGTGGCCGCGCAGACCGCGCAGGTGTACCGCCGGGCCATCGAGCGCGTCGGCAACCGCGGCGGTGTGACGTGCTGACCGTCGACTTCGACCGGCTCGGCATCGGGCCCGGCAGCAAGGTCATCGACGTCGGCTGCGGCGCGGGCCGCCACGCGTTCGAGGCGTACCGCCGCGGCGCCGACGTCATCGCGTTCGACCAGGACGAGGCCGAACTCGCGGGCGTCGAGGCGATCCTGCGCGGCATGGCCGAGGAAGGCCAGGCGCCGGCCTCGGCGACCGCCGAGGTGCGGGCCGGCGACGCGCTGGCGCTGCCGTACGACGACGAGACGTTCGACGTGGTCATCGCCTCGGAGATCCTCGAGCACGTGCCGGCCGACGACGTCGCGATCGCCGAGCTCACCCGCGTGCTGAAAACCGGTGGGACACTGGTGGTCACCGTGCCGCGCTGGCTGCCTGAACGCATCTGCTGGCTGCTCTCCGACTCCTACCACGCCAACGAGGGCGGCCACATCCGCATCTACCGCGCCGACCGGCTGCGCAGCAAGATCGCCTCGCGCGGAATGCGGTTCGTCCACACCCACCACGCGCACGCGCTGCACTCGCCGTTCTGGTGGCTGAAATGCGCTGTGGGCGTCGATAATCCGGATCACCCGGCGGTGACGGCCTACCACAAGTTGCTGGTATGGGACATGATGCGGCGGCCGTGGCTGACCCGGGTGGCCGAGTCGCTGCTCAATCCGCTGGTGGGCAAGAGCGTCGCACTCTACTTCGAGAAGCCGGAGGCTCGTGTCGCGCTCGTATGACGCACCGGGCGTGCCGGGCGTACTGACCTCGCAGCAGTGCCTGGCCACGGCGCTGTCTATCGCGGCAACCCAGGAACCCTCGGGCGCGCTGCCGTGGTTCGCCGGCGGCCACACCGATCCGTGGGACCACGTGGAGAACGCGATGGCGCTCACGGCGGCCGGGCTGTACGAGCCGGCGCTCGCCGCCTACGAATGGTCGCGGCGGACCCAGCGCGCCGACGGCACCTGGCCCATCCAGTTCCGCGCCGGCGTCGTCGAGGACCCCCACAGCGACAGCAATTTCTGCGCCTACATCGCCACCGGCGTGTGGCACCACGTGCTCGTGACCGGCGACGGCGCCTTCGCCGAGCGGATGTGGCCGGTGGTCAGCCGGGCGGTCGACTTCGTGCTCGGGCTCCAGCTGCCCGGCGGCGAGATGGCCTGGGCGGCAGGGCCGCACGGTCCGGCCGACCGCGCGCTCACCACCGGCTCGGCGAGCATCCACCACAGCCTGCGCTGCGCGCTGGCACTGGCCGACCACGTCGGCGAGGCGCAGCCGGAGTGGGAGCTCGCGGTCGGTCGGCTGGGCCACGCGCTCGCCAGCCATCCGGAAGCCTTCGATGACGAGGGCCGGCACTCGATGGACTGGTACTACCCGATCCTGGGCGGCGCGGTGCGCGGCGACGCGGCCGCCGAACGCGTCGACGCCCGCTGGGACGAGTTCGTCGTCGCCGGCCTCGGCATCCGCTGCGTGATCGACCGGCCGTGGGTCACCGGCGCCGAGACCTGCGAGTTCGTGATGGCCCTCGACGCGATGGGCGCCCGTGACCGGGCGCTGGAGCAGTTCGCCGCGATGCAGCACCTGCGCGAGCGCGACGGCTCCTACTGGACCGGCCTGGTGTACGCGGACGGCAAGCGGTGGCCCGTCGAACGCACGACGTGGACGGGCGCGGCGATGGTGCTCGCGGCGGACGCGCTGTCCTCGACCACGCCGGGCGCGGGCCTGTTTCGCGGTGACGACCTGCCGCGCGGGCTGGAAGGCGAATTCGACTGCGACTGCAGTTCGATCGCCACGTGACCCGTCAGTCGGGTGCGGTGCCGGCGTCGCCGGAGACCCGCTCGAGCACCCGCAGCGTCTTGGTCACCGACACCTCGGCGAATGCGCCGCTGTCGATCGCCCGCCGGTAGATCTGGTAGGGCGCCTGCCCGCCGTCGCGCGGGTCCGGGAACACATCGTGGATCACCAGCGCGCCGCCGTGCGACACCCAGCGAGCCCAGCCGTCGAAGTCGCGGTGCGCGGCCGCCTCGGTGTGCCCGCCGTCGATGAACAACAGCCGCAACGGGATGCGCCAGGTGCGGGCCACCACCGGCGACTTGGCGACCACCGCGACGACGTGGTCGTCGAGTGCAGCGGCGTCGAGGGTGTGGCGGAACGTCGGCAGGGTGTCGAACAGGCCCGTCACCGGGTCGACCTTCGACGCGTCGTGGTACTCCCAGCCGGGCTGGTGCTCCTCAGACCCGTGGTGGTGGTCGATGGTGTACAGCACGCTGTCGGTGGCCTGCGCCGCGGCGCCCAGCAGCACCGTCGACTTGCCGCAGTAGGTGCCGATCTCGACGCCGACCCCGCCCGCGAGGTAGCGGACTGCGGCGTCGTGCAGCGCCCGGCCCTCGTCGTCGGGCATGAAGCCCTCGATGGTCGAGGCCAGCTCGAACAGGTGCGCCGTGCGCTCGTCCGCGGTCGGGCTGCTCATCCGCCGAACGTAGCCGGTCGGCGCGCTGTTGCTGGTCATCGGGGGGTGTAGTAGCGTCCGGACATGTGTCCGACGCGGCCCTGGAGGCGACTCGGCGCCGCCTGACCCCCAAGCAGGCCGACACCGTCGAACGGCTCGGCCGGGCCGCCGTCGAGGTGCTGGGCCAGCAGGGTTTCGCCGGGCTCTCCATCCGCACCGTCGCCGCGCACGCAGGCGTCGGCGCCGCCACGGCCTACACCTACTTCTCGTCCAAGGAGCACCTGATCGCCGAGGTGTTCTGGCGGCGGTTGGTGTCCGAACCGCCGCCCGATGCCGACGCCACCGACCCGTGCGCTCGGGTGGTCGCGGTGCTCCGACACATCGCGATGCTGATCTCCGACGAACCCGAATTCGCCGGGGCGGTGACCAATGCGCTGCTCGGGCGCGACCCCGACGTCGAACACCTGCGGGTGCGCATCGCCGGCGACATCCACGACCGGCTGACCGCGGCCGTGGGCGCCGACGCGGATCCCGACGTCATCGCGGCGCTGGAGTTGCTGTACGCGGGCGCGCTGGTGCGGGCAGGTGTGGGATACGAGACCTACGCCGAGATCGCCGACCGGCTGGAGAAGTCGGTGCGGCTGGTGCTCCGCTAGCTTTTCGTCCACGCCGCGGGTTTCGACCCTGCCGCAGCGGGCATGGCTTTGCGCATGCGAGCAGTGACATGGCAGGGCAAGCGCAAGATGTCCGTCGAGAACGTTCCCGACCCCGTCATCCAGGAACCCACCGACGCCATCGTGCGCGTCACGAGCACCGGCATCTGCGGGTCCGACCTGCACCTGTACGAGGTGCTCGGCGCCTTCATGAAACCCGGTGACATCGTCGGTCACGAGGCCATGGGCATCGTCGAAGAGGTCGGCCCGCAGGCCGGTGATCTGCGGGTGGGCGACCGGATCGTGGTGCCGTTCAACATCTCCTGCGGGCACTGTTTCATGTGCACCCACGACCTGCAGAGCCAGTGCGAGACCACCCAGAACCGCGATCAGGGCACCGGCGCGGCGCTGTTCGGTTACTCGGAGCTCTACGGCGAGGTGGCCGGCGGACAGGCCGAGTACGTGCGCGTCCCGCAGGCGCAGTACACCCACATCAAGGTGCCGCACGAGGGGCCCGACGACCGTTACGTCTACCTGTCCGACCTGCTGCCCACCGCGTGGCAGGCCGTCGAGTACGCGAATGTGCCCGACGGCGGCACGCTCGTCGTGATCGGTCTCGGGCCGATCGGCGCCATGGCCGCCCGCATCGCGGCGCATCGCGGCTACCGGGTCATCGGGTTGGACCGGGTGACCGAGCGCCTCGACCGCGCCCGGTCCTCCTGCGAGACGGTGTTCGACGTGCGGGAGGTCAAGGACGGCGCCCTGGAGTCCGCGGTGCGTGACCTCACCGACGGCCGCGGCGCCGACTCGGTGATCGACGCCGTCGGCATGGAGGCGCACGGTTCGCCCATCGCCGAGGCCGCGCAAACCGCGACCGGCTTCCTGCCGTCGACGCTCGGCCGGGCGTTGATGCGCAACGCCGGCGTCGACCGGCTGGCGGCCCTGTACACGGCGATCACGCTGGCGCGCCGCGGCGGCACGGTGTCGCTCTCGGGCGTCTACGGCGGCACCGCCGATCCGCTGCCGATGCTCACGATCTTCGACAAGCAGCTCACGCTGCGGATGGGCCAGGCGAACGTCAAGCGCTGGGTGCCGGACATCATGCCGCTGCTCACCGACGACGATCCGCTGGGCGTCGACGATTTCGCCACCCACCGGCTGCCGCTCGAGGACGCGCCGCGCGCCTACGAGACCTTCCAGAAGAAGCAGGACGGCATGATCAAGGTGGTGCTGAAGCCGTAGCGGTCAGCGCCAGTGCCGCGGCCCGGCCAGCGCGGTGCAGGCGTCGACCGCCGGGCCGACGATCTCGCGGACATCGGAGCCGTCCTCGACGGCGACGGCGGTGAGCTCGCGCAACCCGCCGACGATGAGCAACGCGGTGGCGCGGCTCAGCGGCGGCAGCCCCGCCCGCCGGAACCCGGGCCCGTCGGTGAGGGCGATCAGCAGCGCGATCAGTTCTTCCATGCCGCGGCGCTGCAGCGGGCGGGCGACCTCGCCGAGCGCGGGCAGCTCGCGGATCCAGGCCAGCGTGATCGCCGGCCGCTCCTCGATGGCATCGACGTAGGCGGCGACGGCCTGCTCGATCTGGTGCCGCCAGTCGGCTTCGGGGTCGACGGCGCCGCGGATGCGGTCCCGCAGGTCGACGTCCATCAGGAAGAGCAGTTCGCCGAAGCACTCCTCCTTGCTGGCGTAGTGCAGGTAGAAGGTGCGTTTCGACGTGCCGGCGTGGCGAACGATGTCGGCGATGGTGGTGCTGCGGTATCCGCGTTCCTCGATCGACGCGGCCAGACCGTCGACGAGGCGGCGACGGAACGGATCGGCCGCGTTCTCCGCGCCCGGCCCGCTGGTCACGACGGACATGGCTCCCTCCCGAACCACCATTTTGGCACCACCCCCTTGTCAGCCGTGGTACCGGCGAGTACCGTAACGTGGATCACATGGTACGCAGCGGTACCAACCGAGGAGGCGCTATGAGCGAGACGGTGATCGACCTGCATCACGCCACTCCGCCCCGCTCGAAGGTGCCGTCGCCCATTCAGGCGGCCGCCTTCGTTTTCACCCGTCGGATGATGCTGCACACGCTGGCCAAGCGGTACGGCCCGATCTTCCAGCTGCGCCTGCCCGTCTTCGGCAACACCGTGGTGGTGGCAGACCAGGCGATGGCGAAGCAGGTCTTCACCGCCAGCACCGACGACCTCGTCAACGTCCAGCCCAACCTCAGCCGGGTGCTGGGACCTGGATCGGTGTTCGCGCTCGAAGGTGGCGAGCACCGCAAGCGCCGCAAGCTGCTGACGCCGCCGTTCCACGGCAAGAGCATTCGCAACTACGAGAAGATCGTCGAAGAGGAGACGCTCCGCGAAATCGCCGGCTGGCCCGAGGGTGAGGAGATCGAGACCCTCGAGCCGATGATGCGGGTGACGCTGAACATCATCCTGCGCGCGGTGTTCGGCGCCGACGGCGGCGAATTCGACCGGCTCCGCGAGTTGGTGCCGCCGCTGGTCGAACTCGGCTCGAAGATGGCCGCCATCCCGGTGCCCCCGGCCCGGCTGCGACGGTTCACGCCGTGGCACAGGCTCGACCGGCTGAACAAGCAATTCGACGACGTGGTCTTCACGCTCATGGACAAGGCGCAGGCCGACCCCGCGTTCGAGGAGCGCTCCGACATCCTGGCGCTGCTGATGCGCAGCACCTACGAAGACGGCACGCCGATGACCCGCCAGGACATCGCCGACGAGATGCGCACGCTTGTCGGCGCCGGCCACGAGACGACGGCGTCGACGCTGGCGTGGGCGTTCGAGCGGCTGAGCCGGCACCCGAAAGTGCTCGACGAACTGGTCGCCGAGGTCGACTCCGGCGGCTCCGAGCTGCGGCAGGCCACCATCAACGAGGTGCAGCGCACCCGCGCCGTCATCGCCTTCGCCGGCCGGCATGTGCAGGCGAGCGACTTCGAGCTCGGCGGCTACCGGATCCCCAAGGGTTATTCGATCGTCGTCAGCAACTGGCTGATTCACGAGGACGCCGAGACCTATCCCGATCCGCAGCGCTTCGATCCGCACCGGTGGCTCGGCGTCAAGGTGAACCCGTACGCCTGGCTGCCCTACGGCGGCGGAACCCGGCGCTGCGTCGGCGCCGCGTTCGCGAACATGGAGCTCGACGTCGTGCTGCGCACCGTGCTCGGCCACCTGGCCGTCGAGCCGACCGACGCCCCCGATGAACGGTGGCACAGCCGCGGCGTCGCGTTCACCCCGAAGCGCGGTGGCCGCATCACCGTGCGTCGCCGCGTGAGCTGACGCGGCGTTTCGGGTAAACCGGTCGGGACATCGCCGCCGAGCCTGGAGCCGCCATGGATCGCCCCGACACCATCATCGAGATCCATCGCGAGCAGGTCGAAGCGCAGGCGGCCGACGAGTACTCCGGCGGCACGTACCGCGAGGACGTCGGTGGGCTGGGCTATTCGGCGACCGCCACGCTGCACCTCGAGCTGTCGCGGGTGTGGTTCGTCTCGGATTCGGCGGGCCGGCACTGGCGGGAGGAACGCGACGGCGACGAACGAGAACCGCAGCGCCACTTCGCGATTGAGCTGGCGATCAGGGACTCGAAGATCATCATCGACTCGGTGACGTGCTTTCCGCTGCTGCCGTTGCCGCCGCGCACCGTCACCATCCCGAACGGTCCGCGGGCGGGGGAGAAGCGGCGGATCGGCTACAACGAGATCCCGCTCTTCGGCCGGCTCACCATCCACGACCAGCTGGAGTGCCGCGACGTCCGCGACGGCAAGCAGACCATCGTGCTGGACTTCGGCGCGCAGCCGTCACCGCCGCTCGTCTCAGAACCGGTGTCGGGGCAGCATCCCCCGCAGCTGCACGGGGCGGACGTCGAGCGGCGGCCCGACGGCGTCACGGTGTTCCATGGCGACGACCCCCGCGTCACCTGGGATCTCGACTACGCCGAGGCGTACTGGATCACCCACTCGATCGCCGGTGAGCTGCTGGTGGCGGCCGAGCAGCTGCGGCATCCGGGCATGCCGGACGCAGAAGCGCGGCTCGCGGTGCTCGACTCGTTCGCGGCGCAGATCGCCGACGCGGTGGCACCGGTGGTCGCCCAGCTCGGCGACGACGGCGTGCTGGACCTGCTGCCCGAGCCCGTCGACATCGATCCCGACGCCGACGACGACACCACCTTCAAGGCGTTGGACGCCCGAGTGCAGCAGTTCGTCTCGGCCGACGGTGAGACGCACGAGTCGATGGTGGTGGAGCTCAAGACGATTCGTCAGCTGCCGGTCGGAGAGGACCTCCCGGCGTCGGTGCTGGCGGACCGGCCCGGCGAGCGGGCTGGGCTGGCGGTCACCGGCTACTCGATTCTGCGCGAGGTGCGCGACACCGTGATGAACACGTTCGGGCTCAACGAGATCGACTTCGACCCGGACGTGCCCTGTCTGCTGATCGCGCCCAAGACCGTCGAAATCGGCGGCGCCGAGCGGACGTTGGTGTCGCTGGAGGCCGACATCGTGCCCCGCACCGGTGACGGCCGGCTGGTCATCGACGGCCGGGTGAGCGCCGACACCGCGATGTACGACTTCGACGCCTCCTTCACCGTGAGTTACAGCATGGTGCTCGACGCGATACCCCGCGACGCCGAGCCGTCGGAGCGCCGTTCCGAGACCGGCGAGACACTCGAAGATCTGCAGCGCTGCCTGGCCGACGCCTCGCTGCAGCGCCGGCAGGGCGTGCGGAGCGGCGACGAGTACGAGGCCGAGGTGAACCGCGTCAACCGGGTGATGCGGACGTTGCCGCGCACGGTCGGCGTGCAGCCGGTGGCCGAGGGCGAGCCGGCCGTGGACGCCGACTTCCGGCTCACCACCGCCGGCAAGGCAGCCACCGCCGTGGGCGCTGCCGCCACCGCCGGCCTGCTGGCGCTGCCGGCCACCTGGATCGCCGGCGCCGCGGGAATTTCTGCGCTGACCGCCGGCGGGGTGCTGGGCGCGGCGATCGTCGAGTATTTGGGGATCGTCGTCGGCCTCGGCTGGGCCGGTTCGGGTATCGGGTCGCGCCAGGTGCAGCAGGCGCTGGGCAACCAGCCCGACGGGACGCTGCTGCCGACGCTCGGCATCCCCGTGATCGCCGACCTCGACCGGCAGCGGCTCGCGGTCTACTTCCGGCAGGTGCCGCAGCGGCTGCCCGTCACGTTCGTGCGCAAGGACTCCGAGACCGGCGAGGTGGTGATGGTCGGCGGGCCGTGGCCCACCGACGGCACGCCGTACGTCATGTCGCACGACGACGCGGCGCTGCTGCTCGACGCCGGCGCGCTGGAGCTGGTGGTCAAGCACGGCAACTCCGCCGGGCTGCCGGTGCGCGTCATGCCGGGGCCGCGGGGACGGCGCGTGCTCGTCACCGAACCCGACAGTCCGGGCGAGCGGGCGGTCGAGCTGGCCGACCTGCCCGAGGAGTGACGCGGCGCGTACCTCGTGTGGAGGATCGCAGGCCAGCCGCCGCTTCGCCATTCGGACTGGACGGTCAGCAGCGGATTTGTCGCCGCGAACGCACGAAGCAACGACAGCACCAGCTCAGCCTCTAAAGACACGCGCAGATTTCACGCGGCGACTTCTTAGAAGAGCTGATTGCAGCGTCTTCGCGCGTACAGCACGTTGTTCGACTAACGGATCAGTCGCTCCGCTCGGCGCGAAACGGTTCGTACCACCACCAGTTGGCGCGTTCTCCTGATGGCCCGTTCCAGGGTGGGATGTCGGGTGGGGGTTCGGT
>NZ_JAJQJI010000011.1 GCF_021213805.1 Mycobacterium sp. MYCO198283 | reverse complement strand
CTGGACAACCTCGTGCTGCTCTGTCCACATCACCACCGGCTGCACCACCGCGGCCACATCACCATCACCGGACCCGCACCCACCCCGATCGTCACCGACAGCACCGGACGACGACTGACCTCGACATCACTGGCCCGACCACCCACCGAACCCCCACCCGACATCCCACCCTGGAACGGGCCATCAGGAGAACGCGCCAACTGGTGGTGGTACGAACCGTTCCAGCCCAACCGACCGACGTCCAACAACTGACGAGCTCGGGTAGTGCGTAAGGCGCGAGGCTTTCGGCCACACCTGTCACCGGGGACATCATTCGCCGGTCGCCGTCCGCTTAGGGAAATTCACCGGGTTTGCGGTCGCGCGTCCGCAGGAAATTGCTAGAGCTGCGCGAGGATCCGCTCGCCGACCTCGGCCGTCGAATGTCGCGCGTCGCCGCGGGTCGCGAGGTGCTGTTCGACGGCGCGGTCCACGCGCGCGGCCGCCGCCTCCTCGCCGACATGGGCGAGCAGCAATGCAACGCTCATGATCGCGGCGGTCGGATCGGCGATGCCCTGTCCGGCGATGTCCGGGGCGCTGCCGTGGACGGGCTCGAACATCGACGGGTTGTTGCGGGTCGCGTCGATGTTGCCGCTCGCCGCCAGGCCGATGCCACCAGCCACCGCCGCGGCCAGGTCGGTGATGATGTCGCCGAACAGGTTGTCGGTGACGATCACGTCGTAGCGGCCGGGATCGGTCACCAGGTGGATGGTCGCGGCGTCGACGTGCGAGTAGGCGACCTCGACGTCGGGATACTCCTGCCCGACCTCGGCGACGGTGCGCGACCACAGGCTGCCGGCGTTGGTGAGCACATTGTTCTTGTGCACCAGCGTCAGGTGCTTGCGGCGGCGCATCGCCCGCTGGAACGCATCCTGCACCACGCGCCGGACGCCGTAGGCGGTGTTGACGCTGACCTCGGTGGCGATCTCGTGCGGCGTGCCGACGCGGATGGCGCCGCCGTTGCCGGTGTAGGGACCTTCGGTGCCCTCGCGGACCACCACGAAATCGATCTGCGGGTCGCCGGCGAGCGGGCTCGCGACGCCCGGATAGAGCTTCGACGGCCGCAGGTTGACGTGGTGGTCGAGCGCGAACCGCGCCTTGAGCAGCAGCCCCCGCTCCAGCACGCCGCTGGGCACCGACGGGTCGCCGATGGCGCCGAGCAGGATCGCGTCGTGGCCTTTGAGCTCGTCGAGCACCGACTCCGGCAGGGTCTCCCCGGTGGCGTGGTAGCGCCGGGCGCCCAGGTCGTACTCGGTGCGGTCGACGCCGGGCAGCACGGCGTCGAGCACCTTCAGCGCCTCCCCGATCACCTCGGGGCCGATGCCGTCACCGGCGATCACCGCAAGCCTCATGCGAGGTTCACCACTTCGAGCGTCACAGCCCCGACCGCCGGCCCGATCTCGGCGAGCACGTCGGCGGGCACGTCGCGGTCGAGCCGCAACATGATGGTCGCGCCCGGGCCGTCGGCGTCCTGCGACAGCTGCGCCGCCAGGATGCTGACGCCCGCCGCACCGAGCAGCGTCCCGATCTTGCCGAGCGCGCCCGGCTGGTCGACGTAGTTGATGATGAGGTTGATGCCCTCGGCGCGCAGGTCGAAATTGCGGCCGTTGATCTGCACGATCTTCTCCACCTGCGTCGGCCCGGACAGCGTGCCCGCGACGTTGACGGTGGACCCGTCGGCGTAGACGGCCCGGACGTCGACCAGGCTGCGGTGGTTGGGACTCTCCGGTGCGGTGTCGATGGTGGCGTCGACCCCGCGTTCGGCGGCCAGTGCCGGGGCGTTGACGAACGTCACCTGCTGTTCGATGACTTCGGAGAACAGCCCCCGCAGCGCCGAGAGCCGCAGCACGCCGACGTCCTCGGAGGCCAGCTCGCCGCGCACCTGCACCGCCAGCGACACCGGCAGCTCATCGCACAGCGACGCGATCAGTACCCCGAGCTTGCGCACCAGGTCGAGCCACGGCGCGACCTCCTCGCCCACCACGCCGCCGGCGACGTTCACCGCGTCGGGCACGAACTCGCCGGCCAGCGCCAGCCGGACGCTCGCCGCCACGTCGGTGCCGGCGCGGTCCTGCGCTTCGGCGGTCGACGCGCCCAGGTGCGGTGTGACGACGACCTGCGGCAGCTCGAACAGCGGGCTGTCGGTGCACGGTTCGGTGGCGAACACGTCGAGACCGGCGGCCCGCACCTGCCCGCTGGTGACCGCCTCGGCGAGCGCGGCCTCGTCGACCAGCCCGCCGCGCGCGGCGTTGACGATGATGACGCCGGGCTTGGTCTTCGCCAGCGCCTCGCGGCCGATCAGCCCGGCGGTCTCCGGCGTCTTCGGCAGGTGCACCGAGATGAAGTCGGCGCGGCCCAGCAGGTCGTCGAGGGACAGCAGCTCGATGCCCAGTTGCGCGGCTCGGGCGGCCGACACGTACGGGTCGTAGGCGACGATGTGGGTGCCGAACGCCGCCAGCCGCTGCGCCACCAGCTGCCCGATGCGGCCCAGCCCGACGACGCCGACGGTCTTTCCGAAGATCTCGGTACCCGAGAACGACGACCGCTTCCAGGTGTGTGCGCGCAGCGTCGCGTCGGCGGCCGGGATCTGGCGGGCCGCGGCCAGCAGCAGCGCGATCGCATGCTCGGCCGCGCTGTGGATGTTCGACGTCGGGGCGTTGACGACCAGCACGCCGTGCGCGGTGGCCGCGTCCACGTCGACGTTGTCCAGGCCGACGCCGGCGCGGGCGACGATCTTCAGCTTGGGCGCGGCGGCCAGCACCTCGGCGTCCACCGTGGTGGCCGAACGCACCAGCAGCGCGTCGGCGTCGGGCACCGCAGCCAGCAACTTCTCGCGATCGGGTCCGTCCACCCAGCGCACCTCTACCTGGTCACCGAGCGCGGCGACCGTCGAGGGCGCGAGTTTGTCGGCGATCAGCACCACAGGCAAGCTCACCTGCGTCAGCCTAACGGGGCGCCCGGAGCGACCGTCGTCACACCGGGTGCCCCACGAGCGGTCAGGCCGTCTCGGTGATGGGCCGGTCGACCCAGCTCATCAGGTCGCGCAGTTTCTTGCCGGTGACCTCGATGGGGTGCTCGGCGTTCTTCTTACGGAGCTCTTCGAGTTCCTTGTTCCCGCCCTCGACGTTGGCGACGAGCCGTTTGACGAAGGTGCCGTCCTGGATCTCGGCGAGGATCTGCTGCATCCGCTGCTTGGTGCCGGCGTCGATGACCCGGGGGCCCGACAGGTACCCGCCGAACTCCGCGGTGTCGGACACCGAGTAGTTCATCCGCGCGATGCCGCCCTCGTACATCAGGTCGACGATCAGCTTCAGCTCGTGCAGCACCTCGAAGTAGGCCAGCTCGGGCGCGTAGCCGGCTTCGACCATGACGTCGAACCCCGTCTTCACCAACTCCTCGGTGCCGCCGCACAGCACGGCCTGCTCACCGAACAGGTCGGTCTCGGTCTCGTCCTTGAAGGTGGTCCTGATGACGCCGGCGCGGGCGCCGCCGATGGCCTTGGCGTAGGACAGCACCAGCGCCAGGCCCTCGCCCTTCGGGTCCTGCTCGACGGCGACCAGGCAGGGCACGCCCTTGCCGTCGACGAACTGCCGGCGCACCAGGTGACCGGGGCCCTTGGGCGCGACCATGCCGATGGTGACGTTCGCCGGCGGGGTGATCAGCCCGAAGTGGATGTTGAGGCCGTGGCCGAACAGCAGCGCGTCGCCGTCGTCGAGGTTCGGCTCGATGTCACGCGTGAAGATCTCGGCCTGCGCCGTGTCGGGCGCCAACACCATGATCACGTCCGCCCACGCCGCGACCGCGGCGGGCGTGTCGACCTCGAGGCCCTGCTCGATGACCTTCTCGCGGGACTTCGAGCCCTCCTTGAGGCCGACCTTCACCTCGACGCCGGAGTCGCGCAGGCTCAGCGAATGCGCGTGCCCCTGGCTGCCGTAGCCGATGACGCCGACCTTGCGGCCCTGGATGATCGCCAGGTCGGCGTCGTCGTCGTAGAACATCTCAACTGCCACAGTTGCTTCTTCTTCCTGATCGATGGTGCTTCGTGAACTATTTCGCGGACACCATGCCGCGGGGGCCGCGGGCCAGGGTCACCATGCCGGACTGCGCGATCTCGCGGATGCCGTAGGGCTCGAGCAGGTTGAGCAGCGCCGTCAGCTTGCCCGGCGTCCCCGTCGCCTCGACGACGAGCGACTCGGCGGAGACGTCGACCACCTTGGCGCGGAACAGGTTCACCGCCTCGATGATCTGGCCGCGGGTGGTGGCGTCGGCGCGCACCTTGATCAGGGCCAGCTCGCGGGACACCGCGTTGTCCTCGTCCTGCTCGACGATCTTGATGACGTTGATGAGCTTGTTGAGCTGCTTGGTGATCTGCTCCAGCGGGAAGTAGTCCTCGACCGACACGACGATCGTCATGCGCGACATGTTCTTCTGCTCGGTGGCGCCGACGGCCAGCGACTCGATGTTGAACCCGCGCCGCGAGAACAGCGCGGACACCCGGGCCAGGACACCCGGCTTGTCCTCGACGAGGACGGACAGCGTGTGCGTCGTGACGGCCATGGCTAGACGTGCCCTTCCGAGTCGTCGTCGAACAGCGGCCGGATGCCGCGCGCGGCCTGGATCTCGTCGTTGCTCGTGCCGGCCGCCACCATCGGCCATACCTGCGCGTCGCCGCCGACGATGAAGTCGATGACCACCGGCCGGTCGTTGATCTCGCGCGCGGCGTTGATGACGTCCTCGACGTCCTCCTCACGCTCGCACCGCATGCCCACGCAGCCCAGGGCCTCGGCCAACTTGACGAAGTCCGGGATGCGCTGCGAGTGCGTGGCGAGGTCGGTCTGGCTGTAGCGCTCCTGGTAGAACAGCGTCTGCCACTGCCGCACCATGCCGAGGTTGCCGTTGTTGATCAGCGCCACCTTGATCGGCGCGCCCTCGATCGCACAGGTCGCGAGCTCCTGGTTGGTCATCTGGAAGCAGCCGTCGCCGTCGACTGCCCACACCTCGGCCTCGGGCCGGGCGAGCTTGGCGCCCATCGCGGCGGGCACGGCGAAGCCCATGGTCCCCAGCCCGCCGGAATTCAGCCAGGTGCGCGGCTTCTCGTAGGAGATGAACTGCGCCGCCCACATCTGGTGCTGCCCCACGCCGGCGACGTACACCGCGTCCGGCCCGGCGATTTCGCCGAGCTTGGAGATGACGAACTCCGGGCTCAGGCTGCCGTCGTGCTGCGGCGGGTAGCTCAGCGGATAGGTCTCCTTGATGCCGCGCAGATAGGTCCACCAGTCGTCGAGGTTCGCGGTCGCGGTGCCGGTCTTGCGCAGCGCCTCGATCAGCTCGGTGATGACGGCCTTGACGTCGCCGACGATCGGCACGTCCGCGTGCCGGTTCTTGCCGATCTCGGCGGGGTCGATGTCGGCGTGGATGACCTTGGCCTCCGGCGCGAACGAGTCCAACTTGCCGGTCACCCGGTCGTCGAAGCGGGCGCCGAGCGTGATCAGCAGGTCGCTGCGCTGCAGCGCCGCCACCGCGGAGACGGTGCCGTGCATGCCGGGCATACCCAGGTGCTGCGGATGGCTGTCCGGGAACGCCCCGAGCGCCATCAGCGTGGTGACGACCGGGATGCCGGTCAGCTCGGCCAGCTCGAGCAGCTCCGGCGACGCGTCACCGCGGATCACCCCGCCGCCCACGTAGAGGACGGGCCGGCGGGCCTCGGTGATCAGCTTGGCCGCTTCGCGGATCTGCTTGCTGTGCGGCTTGGTGTTGGGCTTGTAGCCGGGCAGGTCGATGGCCGGGGGCCAGCTGAAGGTGCACTCCCCCTGCAGCACGTCCTTCGGGATGTCGACGAGCACCGCGCCGGGCCGCCCCGACGCGGCGATGTGGAACGCCTCGGCGATCACCTGGGGGATCTCGTCGCCGCTGCGCACCAGGAAGTTGTGCTTGGTGATCGGCATCGTGATGCCGGAGATGTCGGCCTCCTGGAAGGCGTCGGTGCCGATCAACGACCGGCCCACCTGGCCGGTGATCGCGACGACGGGCACCGAGTCCATCTGCGCATCGGCCAGCGGGGTCACCAGGTTGGTGGCCCCGGGACCCGACGTCGCCATGCAGACACCGACTTTGCCGGTTGCGTGGGCGTAGCCGCTGGCGGCGTGCCCCGCGCCCTGCTCGTGGCGCACCAGCACGTGGCGCAGCTTCACCGAGTCGAACAGCGGGTCGTAGACCGGTAGCACCGCGCCGCCGGGGATGCCGAAGATGACGTCGACGTCCAGCTCCTCCAGCGACCGGATGACGGCCTGCGCTCCGGTGAGCCGCTGCGGCGCAACGGGTTTCGCCTTGGCGATGCTGCTGCGGGTGAGGGCTACCGCCGTCGCTCCCCGCGCGCCGGGCGGTGTCGGCGCCGGGGATTCCGGCGGCCGGGTGGTGGGTGCGCTCACGATGTTCCTCGTCTTCGCGTCGGAGGGGCTGGGGGCGGGCAACAAAAAACCCTCGACAGCGACGAGGCTGAACGAGGGTTGCGCGTCGATGCTTGCAGCTAGGACCGGCTATGCACCAACGCGCCGACCGATTACTACGAGCAGACGGGATTTCATGGCGCAAACGGTAGCCGCCGCACTGGTCACCGGTCAAATCGCGGGCCGCGGCACCGGGCGGCTCCGGGCGCGGCCGCGGCGGTGGGATGATCGGCTGGTGGCAGCACGCACCGACCCCCGCGAGCGCGTGGTGATCCGGATCTCGCGCATGGCGCACCTGGGCGTCGGCTTCTTCACCCTCGGGTTGCTCATCCCGGTGCTGGTGTGGCCGCCGTCGGCGCCGATCCTGCTGCTGTCGGCGCTGCTGTCGGTGGCGATCGAGCGACTGCGCACCGTCGCCGACCGCGACACCGTGACCGCCCGCGAACTGCTGCGCAGCCGCACCGTCGCCTGGGAGGACATCGCCGGGCTGCGGTTCGACAAGAGCTCCTGGGCCCGCGCCGCCCTGACCGACGGGACCGACCTGCGGCTGCCGGCCGTGACCTTCGCGACGCTGCCGCTGCTCACCGAGGCCAGCGACGGGCGGGTGCCCAACCCCTACCGCTGAGTCAGCCGAGCGGGTTGGTCCCGTTGAGCAGCCACCACAGCGCCACGCCGGCCCCGATTCCCAGTACCCACGCCGTCGCGGAGCCGACGAAGGGGCGCCGGGCCCAGCCGCGGCTGATGTCCAAGCCGTAACGCCCGGGGCCGGACAGGATCACCGCCGAAAGCGCCACCAGGAGCGTCAGCTGGTACTCGTTGCCGCCCGGCAGGAAGAGCGTGACGAAGCCGTCGTCGTGCTGTGCGGTCAGGTTGCCGAGGAAGACGTTGACCATGAACGCCAGCAGCGCCGCGCCCGCCATCGGCGTGAAGAGCCCGAGGATCAGCAGCACACCGGCGACCAGCTCGATGCCCGGGAACACGATCGCCAACGCGCCCGCCGACCGGAAGCCGACCTCGGTGAGCGACGCCCCGAAGCCGCTCATGCCGGGGCCGCCCCACAACCCGAACGCGTCGCGCAGGCCGTGCGCCACGAAGAGGACGCCGACCCCGATCCGCAGCACGGCCAGCCCGAGGTCCTGGGTGCCGCGCCGGCCGGCGTCGCGGACGCGGTCCTCGTAGAAGTCGTCGTAGCCGGTGTCGGGTCCGTCGGCCGCGTGCCGGGCCGTCCGCGCCGGCTGCACGTACGGCAGCGGTTCGGGGTCGCCGAGCACCCCGAAGCCGCTGGCGGCCGAACCGGTGCCCGAGTCGTAGCGGGGAATGTTGGTGGTCGTGAAGTCGCCGCCGCCGTAATTGCCGCCGTAGGTGTCGCCGGGCAGCAGGTCGTCCTCGGGGTCGACCAGGCTGGCCGAGGCCGGCCGCGATGCGGCGCGGGTCGCGGTCTCGTCGGGCCGTTGCCAGAGCCGGGAGTCCTGGTGATCTGTGGTCACGGGTGTCAGCGTAGGGACGCCGTCGCCCGAAGCGAGGATTTGAGACCGGCTGTTCCCGTGCCTTTATCCGATTGCGACCTGGCCGTCGCTCCGGGCGGACGTGGCGGGAGCCGAACAGCGATCCGTAACCTTGCGGGCATGCGGTGGCGTGGTGGGAGGCGGCGGCTGGAGCGGGCGGTCCGGCCGGGCGCCGTACTGTGCGTCGCACTGCTCGTGTCGGCGGGGTGCGCGCGGTTCGACGCGGCGCAGGATCAGCCGTTCACCGAAGAGCCGGAGTACGCCCAGCCGCAGACCTCCCCCACACCGCCACCGCCGATACCCCCCAACCAGATCGACAAGCAGTGCCCGGCGCCGGGCGTGATGCAGGGCTGCCTGGAGACCACCAGCGGGCTCATCATGGCGCCCGACGGCAAGTCCGCGCTGGTCGCCGAGCGCACCACCGGGGCCGTCAAGGAGGTGTCGTTCCAGGCCGAGCCGAAGATCAAGACCACCTTCGCGGTGGATCCGTCCGGTGACGGCGGCCTGCTCGACATCACGCTGTCGCCGACCTACAGCCAGGACAAGCTGATGTACGCCTACATCAGCACGCCCTCCGACAACCGGGTGGTGCGGATCGCCGAGGGCGACGTCCCCAAGGACATCCTGACCGGCATTCCGAAAGGCGCCACCGGCAACACCGGCGCGCTGATGTTCAGCAGTCCCACCACCTTGCTGGTGCTCACCGGCGACGCCGGCGAACCGGCGCAGGCGGCGAACCCCGGATCGCTGGCCGGCAAGCTCATCCGCATCGAACAGCCCACCACGGTCGACCAGGCGCCGCCCACCACCGCGATGTCGGGACTGGGCGCCGGCGGCGGCATGTGCACCGACCCCGCGGACGGCTCGCTCTACGTCACCGACCGCACGCCCACCGGCGACCGGCTGCAGCGCATGACCCCCGACTCCAAGATCACCACCGTGTGGACCTGGCCCGACCGGCCGGGCGTCGGCGGGTGTGCGGCACTGGACGGCACCGTGCTGGTGAACCTCGTCAACACCAAGAAGACGGTGTCCGTGCAGCTCGCCCCCGGCACCGGCGCCGTCTCCGGCGAGCCGCAGGTGGTGCGCGAGGAGATGCACGGCCACGCCTGGGCGCTGCAGCTCTCCGCCGACGGCAACGTGTGGGGCGCAACGGTCAACAAGTCGTTCGGCGACGCCGAGAAGGTCGACGACGTGGTGTTCCCGCTGTTCTCCAGCGGCGGCTTCCCGCGGCCCGAAGAAAGCAACATGTAGCTAGCGGCAGGCCGCCAGCACCAGCTCGCGGACCCGCGCGGCGTCGGCCTGGCCTTTGGTCGCCTTCATCACCGCACCGACGATGGCCCCCGCCGCGGCCACCTTGCCGCCGCGGATCTTCTCGACGATGTCGGGGTGGGCGGCCAGCGCCTCGTCGACGGCGGCTTGGATGACGGAGTCGTCGCGAACCAGCGCGAGCCCGCGGGCCGTCATCACCTCGTCGGGCTCGCCCTCACCGGCCAGCACGCCCTCGATGACCTGGCGCGCCAGCTTGTTCGACAGCGTGCCCTCGTCGACGAGCGCCTGGGTGCGCGCCACCTGCTCCGGCGTGATGGCCAAACCGGACACCCGCACTCCGCTTTCATTGGCTTTCTGCACCAAGAAGTTGCCCCACCACGCCCGGGCGGCGTCGGGTGACGCGCCGGCGTCGACGGTGGCGGCGACCAGCTCGACCGCGTCGTTGTTGACCAGGTCGCGCATCACCTCGTCGGAGACGCCCCACTGCTGCTGGATCCGCTTGCGCCGCAACCACGGCATCTCCGGGATCGTGGCGCGCAACCGCTCGACCAATTCGTCGCTCGGCGCAACCGGTTCCAGGTCGGGCTCCGGGAAATACCGGTAGTCCTCCGCGGTCTCCTTGCGGCGGCCGGGGCTGGTGTAGCCGTCCTCGTGGAAGTGGCGCGTCTCCTGCACGACGGTGCCGCCGGCGTCGAGCACCGCTGCCTGGCGGCGCATCTCGTAGCGCACCGCCACCTCGACGCTGCGCAGCGAGTTGACGTTCTTCGTCTCGGTGCGGGTGCCGAACTCGCGCTGCCCGACCGGCCGCAGCGACACGTTGGCGTCGCAGCGCATCGAGCCCTGGTCCATCCGCACGTCGGACACGCCGAGCGCCCGCAGCAGATCCCGCAGCGCGGTGACATAGGCGCGGGCGATCTCCGGCGCGCGGGCGCCGGCGCCCTCGATCGGCTTGGTGACGATCTCGATCAGCGGCACCCCGGCCCGGTTGTAGTCCAGCAGCGACGTCGTCGCGCCCTCGATGCGGCCCGTCTCGCTGCCGAGGTGGGTCAGCTTGCCGGTGTCCTCCTCCATGTGCGCGCGCTCGATCTCGACGCGCCACGTCGAGCCGTCGTCCAGCGGGACGTCGAGGTGGCCGTCGACGGCGATCGGCTCGTCGTACTGGCTGATCTGGTAGTTCTTCGGCTGGTCGGGGTAGAAGTAGTTCTTGCGGGCGAACCGGCCCCACGGCGCGATGTCGCAGCCCAGCGCCAGCCCGATGCGGATGGCGGATTCGACGGCCGCCTCGTTGAGCACCGGCAACGAGCCGGGCAGCCCGAGGCACACCGGACATACCTGCGTGTTGGGTTCGGCGCCGAACGTCGTGGCGCAGCCGCAGAACATCTTGGTGGCCGTGGACAGCTCGACGTGCACCTCGAGCCCCATGACGGGGTCGTAGCGGGCGACGACGTCGTCGTAGTCGAGCAGGTCGGTCTCGGATGCGCGGGACGCCACGGTCATGGCCACCGATCCTAGTTGCGGCGGTACTCCACCATCGGTTCGCGGCGCAGCACCGCGTCCCCGGCCCGCACGAGCAGTTCGCGGGCCGAGATGTCGTAGCTGGCGCCGTCGTTGTCGGCAACGAACCCCGCGCCGACGGGTCGCACGTCGTCGAGGTGCAGCACCGCGCCGTCCTGCAGTCGAACGCCGGTGTAGGCCAGCCGGCCGTTCGGCGCCCGGCACACCACCAGCACCGAACGCCGGGTGCGAGCACTGACCACCGGTGCGGCGGCGCCGGCACAGCGGGCCGGTGTGCCGACGAAACCGTGGTCGTCCATCGCCGGGGCGGCCGGGGCACGTGCGGCGGTCGACGCGGGTGCCGGGCCGGGAGCGGCCGGCGGCGCCCCTGCGGTCGGGGTCGAAGCGGTCGGCGACGAAGCGGTCGGGGTGGTCGGTGGCCCGTCCCGCCAGTCGGGAAGCGTCACGGCGACCACCGCGACCGTCGCCAGCGAGGCGACCACCAGCCCGGCCAACCGGGCGCGTTCGGCGCGGGTCCGCATGCGTCGCGCCGGCGCTCGGGCGGGCGGGCGCGGTTCTGCCCCGGCTGCGGGCCGCTCGGTGTCGGGCGCGCCGTAGAAATCCGCGAGCTGCGCCCAGGGCGACGACGAGAACGTCAGCACGGCTGCCCTCCCCGGTGAACGGTGTGCCGACAGCCAACCACTCCGGGCGCCGTGCGGCCCGCTGTTCGCGCGGCGCGTCGCGAAGTTCGCGGACTCAGCCGAAGAACGCCGCCGCGTCGTCGTAGCGGCTCTGCGGCACCAGCTTGAGCTGGCGGGTGGCGTCGGCCAGCGAGACGCGGCCGATCTCGGTGCCGCGGGCGGCGACCATCATCCCGTATTCGCCGGCGTGGGCGGCGTCGGCGGCGTTGACGCCGAACCGGGTGGCCAGCACCCGGTCGAAGGGGGTGGGCGTACCGCCGCGCTGCACGTGGCCCAGCACCGTGGTGCGGACCTCCTTCTTCACCCGCTTCTCGATCTCGATCGCCAGCTGCGCGGCGACGCCGGTGAACCGCTCGTGGCCGAACTCGTCGATGCCGCCCTCGCGCAGGCTCATCGACCCGGCGGCCGGTTTGGCGCCCTCGGCGACCACGCAGATGAAATGCGACGAGCCGTGCTGGAAGCGCTTCTTCACCAGCCGGCACACTTCCTCGACGTCGAACGGCTGCTCGGGGATCAGCGTCATGTGCGCGCCCGACGCGAGTCCGGCGTTCAGCGCGATCCAGCCGGCGTGCCGGCCCATCACCTCGACGAGCATCACGCGCTGGTGCGACTCGGCGGTGCTGTGGAGGCGGTCGATGGCCTCGGTGGCGATGGTGAGCGCGGTGTCGTGGCCGAACGTGACGTCGGTGCAGTCGATGTCGTTGTCGATGGTCTTGGGCACCCCGACCACCGGCACGTTCTCCTCCGACAGCCAGCGGGCCGCCGTCAGCGTGCCCTCCCCGCCGATCGGGATCAGCACGTCGATGCCGTTGTCGTCGAGCGTCTGCATGATCTGGTCGAGACCCGCCCGCAATTTGTCGGGATGCACCCGGGCGGTGCCCAGGATCGTGCCGCCCTTGGCGAGCAGCCGGTCGTTGCGGTCGTCGTTGGCGAGCTGGATCCGCCGGTCCTCCAGCAGCCCCCGCCAGCCGTCGAGGAAGCCGACCACCGACGAGCCGTAGCGGGCGTCGCAGGTGCGCACGACGGCCCGGATCACCGCGTTGAGGCCGGGACAGTCGCCGCCGCCGGTCAGGACTCCGATGCGCATCGCTCTTCCTCTCCTCGCGTGCGCTCCATCCTCCCCCGTCAGACCGCGCTCGGCAGCGGACCGCGCGCAGTTTCGTAGGCGGCGCCGACGAGGTACAACCGGTCGTCGGCCAGCGGCGGCGCCATGAGCTGCAGACCGACGGGCAGCCCGTCGTCCGCCGAGACGCCCGACGGCACCGACATGCCGCAGTGCCCGGCGAGGTTGAGCGGCAGCGTGCAGAGATCGAACAGGTACATGGCGAGCGGGTCGTCGACCTTCTCGCCGAGCCGGAACGCCGTCGCCGGCGTGGTGGGGGTGACCAGGACGTCGACCTGCTCGTAGGCGCGGTCGAGGTCGGCGGCGATGAGCGTGCGCACCTTCTGCGCCTGGTTGTAGTAGGCGTCGTAGTACCCCGCCGACAACGCGTAGGTCCCGAGCATGATGCGGCGCTTCACCTCCGGGCCGAAGCCCGCCGCGCGGGTGAGCGCCATGACCTCCTCGGCGCTGTGGGTGCCGTCGTCGCCGACCCGCAGCCCGTAGCGCATGGCGTCGAAGCGGGCGAGATTGCTCGACACCTCCGACGGCAGGATCAGGTAGTAGGCGGGCAGCGCGTACTCGAAATGCGGGCAGTCCACCTCGGAGATCTCGGCGCCCAGCGCGCGCAGTTGGTCGACCGCGGCGTGGAACGACGCCAGGACCCCCGGCTGGAAACCCTCGCCGTCGCTGAGCTGGCGCACCACGCCGATCCGCACGCCCGCCAGGTCTCCGGTGGCGCCGCGGCGGGCGGCGGCGACGGTGTCGGGCACCGCGACGTCGACGGAGGTGGAGTCCCGCGCGTCGTGGCCGGCGATCACCTGGTGCAGCAGCGCGGTGTCGAGCACGGTGCGCGCGCACGGCCCGCCCTGGTCGAGCGACGACGCGCACGCCACCAGCCCGTAGCGCGACACCGTGCCGTAGGTCGGCTTCACGCCGACGGTGGCGGTGAGCGCGGCCGGCTGCCGGATGGATCCGCCGGTGTCGGTGCCGATGGCCAGCGGCGCCTGGAACGCCGCCAGCGCCACCGCACTGCCGCCGCCCGAGCCGCCGGGCACCCGGTCGGTGTCCCACGGGTTGCGGGTCGGACCGAACGCGGAGTTCTCCGTCGAGCTGCCCATCGCGAACTCGTCCATGTTGGTCTTGCCCAGGATCGGCAGGCCCGCCGCTCGCAGCCGCATGGTCACCGTGGCGTCATACGGCGAGCGCCAGCCCTCGAGGATCTTCGAGCCGCAGGTGGTCGGCATGTCGGTGGTGGTGAAGACGTCCTTGAGCGCGACGGGCACGCCGGCCAGCGGCGACGGCAGCGCCTCGCCGGCCGCGACCGCGGCGTCGACCCGGGCCGCGGCGGCCAGCGCACGCTCGCCCGCGATGTGCAGGAACGCGTGGTAGGTGCCGTCGGTGGCGGCGATCCGGTCGAGGCACGCCCGGGTCACCTCCACCGAGGACACCTCCTTGGCCGCGATCTTCGCGGCGAGCGTGGCCGCATCGAGCCGGACGAGGTCGCCCTGGCCGCCGCCCGCCCTGCCGGTCACGCCTCCTCCCCGAGGATCTGCGGCACCGCGAACCGGCCGTCGGCGACCGCGGGCGCCGCCGCCAGCGCGTCGGCCTGCGGCAACGACGGGGTGACGACGTCGGGGCGGGTGACGTTCTGCTCCTTGAGCGGATTGCCGGTCGGCGGGACGTCCCCGGTGTCGAGGGCCTGGATGCGGCTCACGTGGTCGAGGATCGCGCCGAGCTGCGTCGTGTAGCCGGCGATCTCGTCGTCGGTCAGCGCGAGCCGGGCCAGCCGCGCGAGATGGGCGACGTCTGCTGTGGAGAGTTCCGACACGGGTGACAAGCCTACTGACTTCGCCGGCGGCGACCGCTCCGGCGCGACATGCCCGGGACCCCGCGCTGTGGAACAGTGTTCGCGTGCCTTCCTATCTGCTGCGGGTTCAGCTGGAGGACCGGCCCGGCACGCTCGGTTCGCTGGCGGTGGCGCTCGGCTCGGTGGCCGCGGACATCCTGTCCCTCGACGTGGTGGAGCGCAGCTCCGGTTATGCGATCGACGACCTGGTGGTCGACCTGCCGCCGGGCGCCATGCCCGACGTGCTGATCACCGCCGCCGAGTCGCTCAAGGGCGTGTACGTCGACAGCATCCGTCCGCACACCGGCCTGTTGGAGGCCCACCGCGAATTGGAGCTGATCGATCGGGTCGCGGCCGCCCGGGGCCGCGAGCAGCGGCTGCAGGTGCTCGCCGACCAGGCGCCGCGCGTGCTGCGGGTGGGCTGGTGCTCGGTGGTGCGGTCGACCGCCGACGAGCCGGGCAGCTTGCGGCGGCTCGCCGGCAGCGCCGGGGCGCCCGAAACGCTGGCGGAGTCGGCGCCGTGGCTGCCCCTCGACCGCGCCACCGTGCTCGACGGCTCCGCCGACTGGGTGCCACCGGTGTGGCGGGACATGGACATCACGATGGCGGCCGCGCCGCTCGGGGAGCCGACCACCGCCGTCGTGCTCGGCCGTCCGGGCGGCCCGGAGTTCCGGCCCTCCGAGGTCGCCCGGCTCGGTTACCTCGCCGGCATCGTCGCGACGATCCTGCGCTAGCCGTCTTCCTCGCCGTCGGTGGCCGGCGCGGCGGGCGGGCCGTGCTCGAGCAGGGCGCGGAACCCGTCCTCGTCGAGCACCGGCACGCCCAGCTCGATCGCCTTGTCGTACTTCGACCCCGGCGCGTCACCGGCGACGACGTAGGACGTCTTCTTCGACACCGAGCCCGCCGCCTTGCCGCCGCGCGCCAGGATGGCCTCCTTCGCCTCGTCGCGGGAGAACCCGGTGAGCGAACCGGTGACGACGATGGTCAGCCCTTCGAGCGTGCGCGGCACCCCGCTGTCGCGTTCGTCGGCCATCCGCACCCCGGCGGCCCGCCACTTGTCGACGATCGCCCGGTGCCAGTCGACGGCGAACCACTCCTTGACCGCCGCCGCGATGGTGGGGCCGACGCCCTCGACGG
Organism: Mycobacterium sp. MYCO198283; assembly: GCF_021213805.1. Lineage (GTDB taxonomy): Bacteria > Actinomycetota > Actinomycetes > Mycobacteriales > Mycobacteriaceae > Mycobacterium. The sequence continues at coordinate 82,872 of NZ_JAJQJI010000011.1, read as the reverse complement.
CCGCGAGCTGCTCCTGCGTGGCGGCCTCGATGGCGTCGAGGCTGCCGAATTCGCCGGCCAGCGCGCGGGCCGCGGTGGGTCCCACGTGCCGGATGGACAACGCCACCAGCACCCGCCACAGCGGCTGCGCCTTGGCCTTGTCGAGGTTCGCCAGCAGCCGTTTGCCGTTGGCGCTGAGCGTGCCGGCCTTGGTGGTGAACAGCGGGGTCCGGAGCAGGTCCTGCTCGGTGAGCGTGAACAAATCGCCCTCGTCGGCGATGACATGGGCCTGCAGCAGCGCGATGCCGGCCTCGTAGCCCAGGCCCTCGATGTCGAAGGCGCCGCGGCCCGCGACGTGGAACACGCGCTCGCGCAACTGCGCCGGACACGACCGGGAGTTCGGGCAGCGGATGTCGGCGTCGCCCTCCTTGCTCGGCGCCAGCGGGCTGCCGCACTCCGGGCAGTGGGTGGGCATCTCGAATTCCCGCTCGGTGCCGTCGCGCAGCTCGACGACCGGCCCGAGCACCTCGGGGATCACGTCGCCGGCCTTGCGGATGACCACGGTGTCGCCGATCAGCACGCCCTTGCGTTTGACCTCCGAGGCGTTGTGCAGTGTCGCGACACCGACGGTGGATCCGGCGACCTTGACCGGCCGCATGTAGGCGAACGGCGTCACGCGCCCGGTGCGCCCGACGTTGACCCGAATGTCGAGCAGCTCGGTCTGCGCCTCCTCCGGCGGATACTTGTAGGCGATGGCCCAGCGCGGCGCCCGCGACGTCGACCCGAGCCGCCGCTGCAGCGCCACCTCGTCGACCTTCACCACCAGCCCGTCGATCTCGTGCTCGACGTCGTGGCGGTGTTCGCCCCAGTACGCCACCCGTTCGCCGACCGCCTCGACGCCCTGCACCCGGGCGGTGTGGGCGGAGACCGGCAGGCCCCAGGCCCGCAGCGCGAGGTAGGCGTCGTGCTGGGTGGTGAACGAAAACCCCGCGGCGTGCTCGACGCGGCCGAGGCCGTGGCAGATCATCCGCAGCCGCCGCCGTGCCGTGACCGCGGGGTTCTTCTGGCGCAGCGAGCCCGCCGCGCTGTTGCGGGGGTTGGCGAACGGCGCCTTGCCCTCGGCGACGAGGGAGGCGTTGAGCGCCTCGAAGTCGGCCACCCGGAAGAACACCTCGCCCCGCACCTCGAGCACCGCCGGGATCGGGAATTCCGTGCCCGCCGTGAGGGTTTCGGGGATGTCCTCGATGGTGCGGGCGTTCAGCGTGACGTCCTCCCCGGTGCGCCCGTCGCCGCGGGTGGCGGCCCGCGCGAGCCGGCCGTCGCGGTAGACCAGCGCGAGCGCGACGCCGTCGATCTTGAGCTCGCACAGGTAGTGCGCGTCGCGTGCGACGTCGGGACCGAGCTCGCCCTCGAGTCGCGCCGCCCAGGCGGCCAGCTCGTCGGGGGTGAACACGTTGTCGAGGCTGAGCATGCGCTCGAGGTGTTCGGCCGGGGCGAATTCGGTGGCGAAGCCGGCGCCGCCTACCAGCTGCGTCGGTGAGTCCGGCGTGCGCAGCTCGGGATGGGCGTCTTCGAGCTGCTGCAGTTCGCGCAGCAGCGCGTCGAACGCTGCGTCGGTGATGATCGGCGCATCCTTGACGTAGTAGCGGAACTGGTGTCCGCGCACCTCGTCGGCCAACGACTGCCAGCGCCGCCGCAGCTGCGCGTCAGCCTCTGCAGAACCCATTCGAGCAGGCTATCGAAGGGGGCCGACAGCGCCGGGGACGCTCGTTAGGCTTGCCGGCGTGCCGCATCCCGCCATGTTCGACGACGACGACCCCTGGCTGCGCGAGGTGCGCCGCATCGCCCTGAGCTATCCGGAGGCCGTCGAGAAGGTGTCGTGGGGCCGGCCGACGTTCAGCGCCCCGAAGATGTTCGCGGTGTACGGCGGCAGGATCAAGGGCGAGGGCGCGATGACGCCGGTGCCCCACTCGCTGCTGGTGAAGGTCGGCGACGAGGACCGCCCCGCGCTGGCGCAGGATCCCCGGTTCTTCACCCCCGCCTACCTGGGGCCGCACGCCTGGCTGGGGCTCGACTTCGACGCGGCGGACGTCGACTGGGACGAGGTCGGTGAGCTCATCGACGCCTCGTACCGGCTGGTGGCGCCGAAGCGGCTGCTCAAGCGCCTCGACGGCGGCTGAGGCTTCACCGGCGACGGCGCTCAGATCGCGTCGGGGTCGTCGGCGAAGGCGTCGGCGACCTGTTGAGCGAGGGTGACCGCCCGGCGTGCCCAGCTCGGCGTGGCGCCGGCGAGGCCGCAGCCGGGCGTCACCCCGACGCGGTCGCGCAGGACCGGCCGCGGAAAGCCCAGCCGGTCGGTGAGCTGCGCGGCCGCCTCCGCCGCCTGCTGCGCCGACGGCTGTCCGGCGGGCGCCGCGGCGGGGATGACGCCGAGCAGCACGGTCCGGCCGCTGTCGACGAACTCGCCGATGCCGTCGAGGTCGGCGGCGCCCAGCGTGGCCGCGTCGACCGACACCGCGGCGACGGTGCTGCGGCCGAACACCCGCCACGGCGGCTCGGCGCCACAGCAGTGCACCGCGACCGCCGGACCCACCGCGGCGACGACCGCGTCGAGCAGTTCGACCGCCACCGGTTCGTCGACCGGATGGACCGGACTCAGGCTCGTCACCCCGGTGAGCCTGCCGGCCAGGGCGGCCGGCAACGAAGGCTCGTCGAGCTGCACCACCACGTCGGTCTGCAACCGCCGCGCCACCTCCGCGCGGTGCACGGCAAGCCCCTCGGCCAGCGACGCGGTGAGATCGCGCAGCGCGCCGGGATCGGTGATCGCCCGGTGCCCGTTCGGCAGCTCCAGCTCAGCTGCCAGCGTCACCGGCCCGGCGGCCTGCACCTTCACCGGCCGTCCGCCCCCCCGCAGCCCGGCGCGCTCCCACGCCTCCTCCAGCGCGTCCAGGTCCTCGTCGAGCAGGCCGATCGCGCGGCGGGTGACGCCGCCGGGGCGGGCGGCGATCCGGTAGCCGCGCGGGACGGTGTCGATCGCGATGTCGACGAGCAGCGCGCCCGCGCGGCCGATGACGTCCGCACCGACACCGCGCGCGGGCAGCTCCACCAGGTGCGGCAGGGTGTGCAGCTCGCCGACCACGGTGGCGGCCGCTTCGTGCGGATTGCCGCCGGGCCACGAACCCACACCGGTGGCAGCAGCGAAAACACTCACCGTCCAACACTATTCGACCGCGCGATGGGAGGTGCGCGGGTGGCACCGCCCTCCGCTACTGTCGGCGGGCGGACAACCGGCTGGCAGGCAAGGAGGGCTCATGGTGACACGCGCGATGCGTGTAGTGGCGATCGGCGCCGTCGCGGCCGGCCTGACCGCGGCGTGCGGCGGTGGTGGTGGCGGCGGTGGTGGCGCCGAACACCAGGTGGACGTCGGGGGCGTGCTGCTGGACAAGGCCGAGCTGGCCCGGCTCACCGGCGCCGGCGACAAGCTCACCGAGTCGGGCGGCGAGGTGACCCAGCCCGCCGACGACGAGGACCACGCCAAGAGCCTTCCCGAGCCCTGCCAGTTCATCTACCGCGACACCGCGGCGTTCGGCACGGTCGCCCACTTCGCGTCGCGCCGCTACACCGTGGCCGACCCGCAGGCATTCGTCACCGAGACCGCCGCCGGCTACTCCGACGCCGACGCCGCGAGCACCGCCTTCGACGCGCTGGCGGACACGGTGAAGCGCTGCGGTGCCGATCCGTTCGCCCCGGTGCTGGTCGGCGAGCTGCGGGTGGAGGGCGAGTCGATCAGCAGCCGCACCCAGACCTGCGGCCGGTCCTACCGCCTGATCGCCAACGCCGTCGTGGCGTCCAGCAGCTGCGGGTTCGCCGCGGAGACGGCCGATCAGGTGGTCAGCCGGCTGGCGGAGAAGGCCGGCGAGCACTAGCGATGGTCGCGCCGGCGATCACCTCGTCGCCGGCGGGGTCGGGCCGGTAGAGCACCACGGTCTGCCCGGCGGCGACGCCCCGCACCGGTGACCGCAGCGCGATCTGCAGCGTGGCGCCGTCGTACTGCGCGACCGCATCGGCGATCCCGCCGTGGGCGCGCACCTGCGCCACGCATTCCACCGGACCGTCGAACGGCTGTCCCGCGGGGAACACCGGGGACTCGCCGGTCAGCGCGGTGACGTCGAGGTCCTCCGCGGCGCCGACGTGCACGGTCGCGGTGTCCGGGTCGATGGCGGTGACGTAGCGGGGCCGGCCGTCGGGCCCGGGGCCGGCGATGCCGAGGCCCTTGCGCTGGCCGATGGTGAAGCCGTGGACGCCGGCGTGCTCGGCGAGCACCTGCCCGCCGCGGTCGACCACGGCACCGGGCCGCACGCCGATCCGCGCACCCAGAAAGGCCCGGGTGTCCCCCGACGGGATGAAGCAAATGTCGTGGCTGTCGGGTTTGTCGGCGACCGCCAGCCCGCGCGCCGCGGCCTCGGCGCGGATCTGCGCCTTGGGGGAGTCGCCCACCGGGAACACCGCGTGGCGCAGCTGCTCGGCGGTGAGCACCGCCAGCACGTACGACTGGTCCTTGTCGGCGTCGACGGCGCGCCGCAGCCGACCGTCGCGCAGCCGCGCGTAGTGGCCGGTGGCGACGGCGTCGAAGCCCAGCGCGAGCGCCCGGTCGGCCAGCGCCGCGAACTTGATCCGCTGATTGCACTGCACGCACGGGTTGGGCGTGCGGCCGGCCGCGTACTGCGCCACGAAGTCGTCGACCACGTCGGCGGCGAACCGGTCGGCGAAGTCCCACACGTAGAACGGGATGCCGAGGATGTCGGCGACGCGGCGGGCATCGCCGGCGTCCTCCTTCGAGCAGCAGCCGCGGGCGCCGGTGCGCAGCGTGCCGGGCGACGCCGACAGCGCCAGGTGGACACCGACGACGTCGTGGCCGGCGTCGACCAGGCGCGCCGCGGCCACCGACGAGTCGACGCCACCGCTCATCGCCGCCAGGATGCGCATCAGCTTCGGGCTCCCGCACTGGCCAGCGCCGCGTCGCGGGCCCGCGCCACCGCCCCGGGCAGCACGTCGAGCACGGCATCCACGTCGGCCGCGGTGCTGGTGTGGCCGAGGGACAACCGCAGCGAGCCGCGCGCGTCCACCGGGTCGGCGCCCATCGCCAGCAGCACGTGGGAGGCCTGCGCGACGCCGGCGGTGCAGGCCGAGCCCGTCGAGCACTCGATGCCGTTGGCGTCGAGCAGCATCAGCAGCGAGTCGCCCTCGCAGCCGCGGAACGTGAAGTGCGCGTTGCCGGGCAGCCGGTGAGCGCCCGCCGCGCCGTTGACGTAGGTGTCGGGGATGCGCGCGAGGACCTCGGCGACGAGACGGTCGCGCAAGGCCTGGACGCGGGCGCTGTGGGCGGCGACACCGTCCACCGCGATGCGGGCCGCGACCGCCATCGCCACCACGGCCGCGACGTCCGCGGTGCCGGACCGCACGTCGCGTTCCTGCCCGCCGCCGTGCAGCAGCGGCACGCAGGCCGTGTCGCGCCGCAGCAGCAGGGCGCCCACGCCGGTGGGCCCGCCGAACTTGTGGGCGGCCACGCTCATCGCCGACAACCCGCTCTCGGCGAAGCTCACCGGCAGCTGGCCGACCACCTGCACCGCGTCGGAGTGCATCGGCACCCCGAACTCGGCGGCGACGGCGGCGAGGTCGTGGATCGGCAGGATGGTGCCGATCTCGTTGTTGGCCCACATCGCGGTGACCAGGGCAATGTCGTCGTGCGCCTGCAGCACCTCGCGCAGGGCGGCCGGCGAGACCGCGCCGTCGGGGCCGGACGGCAGCCAGGTGATCTCGGCGCCCTCGTGCTCGGCCAGCCACTCGACCGAATCGAGGACGGCGTGGTGCTCGATCGCCGTGGACACGATGCGCCGCCGCGCGGGATCGGCGTCGCGACGGGCCCAGTAGATGCCCTTCACCGCCAGGTTGTCGCTGTCGGTGCCGCCGGCGGTGAAGACGACCTCCGAGGGCCGCGCTCCCAGCGCCGACGCCACGGTCTCGCGGGACTCCTCGACGCGCCGGCGGGCGGTGCGACCCGCGGTGTGCAGCGACGAGGCGTTGCCGGCCGTCGCGAGCACTGCCGTCATCGCCTCGATGGCCGCGGGGAACATCGGGGTGTTGGCGGCGTGATCGAGGTACGCGCGAGGCCGGGAGGACATAGACCGCCCAGTTTAGCCCTCGCGGTGGTCGCGGCCGGGCCTGCTAGGCGGCGACCGCGGAGCCGGTGACGCGCCGGCTCGCGACGGGTCCGCGGACTTCGCGTTGGCAGCGCGCCGCGAGGTTCCGGCGGTCGGCGCCGGGCAGCTGCAGCGACGCCACCTCCAGCTCGGCGACCGTGCGGCCGGCGCGGATGGTGCGCAGCACCGACCGCAGCAGCGTGTCGTCGCCGACGAACGCCGGGACCGTCGACGCGGCGCCGGCCCCGTCGCGGTAGGCCAGCCGCAGCGGCTGCACCGGCCGGCCGGCGTCGATTGCGGCCTGGAACATCGCGGGCGCAAAGGTGCCGCGGCTGCGGCCGCACCAGGTGGTGCCCTCCGGGAACGCGACGACGGTGCGCCCGGCGCCCAGCCGGGCCGCGACGGCGGTCACGACGGCGGGCAGGCCGCGCAGGCTGGCCCGGTCGATGGGGATGACGCCGGTGCGGCGGGCCAGCGCGCCCAGCGCCGGCCAGGTCAACAGGTCGGCGCGGGCGACGAACGTGCCGGGCATCACCGCGGCGATCACGACCGCGTCGACCCATGACACGTGGTCGCTCACCACCAGCACCCCGGCCACGTTGCGCACCGGTCCGCCGGTGACGGCCACCCGGATGCCGAGGCAGCGCAGCAGCGCCCGGCACAGCGCGCGCTGCAGCGCGGGCCGGCCCGGCACCGGAACGACGAGCAGCGCGAACGCCGACAGCACGGCCAGCAGCGCCGGGAACCGCAGCGCCACGCGCAGTGCGCCGAGACCCCGCCGCGCGGCGGCGTCCGGCAGGCAGGCCGCGGAGCAGCCGGAGTGGGGCAGCCAGGCGTGGGTGGTCACCGCGCCGACTCCGGGGCCGGCCCGGCCGCTCGGGCCGCGGACCGCAGCCTGCGCAGATAGCGGACGTCGGCGCGGCGCTTGTCCAGCAGCGCCGGGAAGTCCCCGACGCCGAACGCGGGGTCGTGGGCGGGTTCGCCGCAGATGCCGGCGCCCAGGCGCAGGTAGCCGCGCAGCAGCGGCGGGACGGCCACCCGGGCGGGTGCGGGCAGCTCGTCGAGAAGTCGACCGTCGACGACCACCGGCCGGTACGGGTGGACGGTGAACTCCGGGGGCGCCGCGTGCCGGCGTCGCACCACGTCGCGCACCCCACGCAGCAGGGCGCCGGGCGGCTGGCCGCCGTCCGCGACGGGCACCGAGACGCAGCCGGTGACGTGATCGTATCCGCAGCGGTCGAGGTAGGCGAGGATTCCCGACCACATCAGCAGCACCACGGCCCCGTTGCGGTGTGCAGGGTGCACCACCGCGCGGCCCATCTCGACGAGCGAGGGCCGCAGCGGGTCGAGCGCCGAGATCTCGAACTCGGTGGCCAGGTACAGCGAGCCGGCGGCGATCGCGGCGGGCGGCGGCAGCATCCGGTAGCAGCCGACGACGGCGTCCGAGGTGTCGTCGCGCACCAGCAGGTGGTCGCAGAACTCGTCGAAGCGGTCGGCGTCGAGCCCGTCGGCCGCGCCGTCGCCGGAGAAGGCGTAACCGGGTTCGGCGGCGAAGACGTCGTGGCGCAGCCGCTGCGCGGCCTCGATCAGCGCGGGGTCGGTGGACAGCAGCAGGGTGTAGCGGGGCGCGGTGGTGGAGGTGGGGTGGTCGGCGGGAATGAGGACAGCTGCACTGCTCATGGCCCGACGGTCGCGGATCCGCCCGGCCGGACGGCATCGCCGGCGTGACGCGTCCGTGCACGTCAGGTGACGAATGTCCGCGCGCACCGCGGTGTCGTCGGGAGTTCACCGGCGGCACACCAGGAAGCCCCCGTCCGCGGGCGGCGGACGGGGGCTCCTCGGTGTGGTTCGCTCAGCCCTTGCGGCTCTTGACCGCCTCGGTGAGCTGCGGGGTCACCTTGAACAGGTCGCCCACGACGCCGTAGTCGGCGATCTCGAAGATCGGCGCCTCTTCGTCCTTGTTGACGGCGACGATGGTCTTCGAGGTCTGCATGCCGGCGCGGTGCTGGATTGCGCCGGAGATACCGAGCGCGATGTAGAGCTGCGGCGACACGGTCTTGCCGGTCTGGCCCACCTGGAACTGGCCCGGGTAGTAGCCGGAGTCGACCGCGGCGCGCGAGGCGCCCACGGCACCGCCGAGCGAGTCGGCGAGCTCCTCGACCACGCGGAAGTTCTCGGCGCTGCCCACGCCGCGGCCGCCGGCCACGACGACGCTGGCCTCGGTGAGCTCCGGCCGGTCGCCGGCGACGGCCGGCTCGCGCGAGATCACCTTGGTGGCGTTCTCGCCCTGCTCGGGCACCTCGACCTTGACGACCTCGCCGGCGCCCTCGACCGGCTCGGCGTCCACCGAACCGGCGCGCAGCGTGATCACCGCGACCTCGCCGGTGGACTGGGCGTCGACGGTGAACGCGCCACCGAAGATGCTGTGGACGCCCACTCCACCTTCTTTGACACCGACCACGTCGGTCAGCACGCCCGAGCCGATCCGGGCCGCGAGGCGCCCGGCGATCTCTTTGCCGTCGGCGTTGGCCGCCAGCAGCACCGCGGCGGGGCTGGCGGACTCGGCGAGCGAGGCCAGCACATCCAACGGCGGGGTGATCAGGTACTGGTCGACGATGTCGGACTCGGCGACGTAGATCTTCTCCGCCCCGTTGGCCTTCAGGTCGGCGATCAGCGGTTCGGCGGTGCCCGGCGCACCGACGACGACGGCCGACGGCTCGCCCAGGGTGCGGGCGGCGGTCAGCATCTCGGCGGTGACCTTCTTGATGGCGCCGTCGGCGTGCTCGACGAGTACGAGTACTTCAGCCATGAGTTCTGCCTTCTCCTAGATGAGCTTCTGCGACACCAGGTACTGGGCGATCTGGCTGCCGCCCTCACCTTCGTCGGTGATCTTCTCGCCGGCCGTCTTCGGCGGCTTTGGGGTGGCGGCGAGCACCTTGGTGCCGGCGTTCTCCAGTCCGACCTCGTCGGCCTCGACCCCGATGTCGGCCAGCGTGAGCGTCGTGACTTCCTTCTTCTTGGCGGCCATGATGCCCTTGAAGGACGGGAAGCGCGGCTCGTTGATCTTCTCGTTGACGCTCACCACGGCGGGCAGCGGGGCCTCGACGGTGAACACGCCGTCGTCGGTTTCCCGCTCGCCGATGACCTTGCCGTCGGAGACGGTCAGCTTGCGCAGGTGGGTCAGCTGCGGCAGGCCCAGGTACTCGGCGATGATCGCCGGGACCGCGCCGCCGGCGCCGTCGGTGGCCTCGTTGCCGGCGATGACGAGCTCGGTGCCCTCGATCTGGCCCAGCGCGCGGGCGAGCGCCCAGCCGGTCTGCACCATGTCGGAGCCGTGCAGCTTGTCGTCGAGCAGGTGTACGGCCTTGTCGGCGCCCATGGACAGCGCCTTGCGGATGGCCTCGGTGGCGCGCTGGGGACCGGCGGTCAGGACGGTGACCGTGGAGTCGCCGCCTTCCTTCTCCTTGATCAGCAGGGCCTCTTCGACGGCGCGCTCGTTGATCTCGTCGAGAACGGCGTCGGCGGCTTCACGGTCGAGGGTCCAGTCACCTTCGGAGAGCTTGCGCTCCGACCAGGTGTCCGGGACCTGCTTGATCAGGACCACGATGTTCGTCATTGGTCTGGTTCGTCCTCCTGAAGTGATCCTGTGGCCAGCCGGCCGCAGGACATGCATGGGTCGCATTCGCAACCACTGCGCGCCGATGTTACTCGCCGGTAACTTGCAGCGGTTCCGTCAAACACCATAGCGGAGCGATTTCCGACGTTTGCCCTGCCCATACCGGGCGCGGCAGCCGCCGGGCCGCCCGTCGGGTTAGCCTGCCAACCGATGAGCGCACAGATCACCGGCGGCGGCGCGCCGGGCGAAGGAACTCCAGACACGCTCGCCCTCACCGGCGAGCGCACGATTCCCGGTCTCGACGTGGAGAACTACTGGTTCCGCCGCCACGAGGTGGTCTACCGCCGGCTGCTCGCCCACTGCGTGGGCCGCGACGTGTTGGAGGCCGGCTGCGGTGAGGGTTATGGGGCCGACGCCATCGCGGCGGTGGCCCGCTCGGTGGTCGCCGTCGACTACGACGCCACCACCGTCGAGCACGTCCGCCGCCGGTATCCCCGGGTGGAGGTACGCCACGGCAACCTCGCCGCTCTGCCGCTTGCCGACGGCTCGGTGGACGTCGTCGTCAACTTCCAGGTGATCGAGCACCTGTGGGACCAGCCGCAGTTCGTCGGCGAGTGCGCCCGGGTGCTGCGGCCCGGCGGCTTGCTGCTGATGTCGACGCCCAACCGCATCACCTTCTCCCCCGGCAGCGACACCCCGCTCAACCCGTTCCACACCCGCGAGCTGAACGCCCGCGAGCTCACCGACCTGCTGACCGACGCCGGCTTCAGCGTCGAAGGGGTCTACGGGGTCTTTCACGGCAGCCGGCTCCGCGAGCTCGACGCCCGCCACGGCGGCTCGCTGATCGACGCCCAGATCGCCCGCGCCGTCGCCGACGCGCCGTGGCCGGCGGACCTGCTCGCCGACGTGGCGTCGGTGACGGCCGACGACTTCGACCTGCTCGAGACCGGCGGACCCGACAACTCCGAGATCGATGCCAGCCTGGACCTGGTGGCGATCGCGGTGCGCCCATGACGACCGCTTCGCCCGGCATGTTCACGCTGGTGCTGCACACGCACCTGCCGTGGCTGGCTCACCACGGCCGCTGGCCCGTCGGCGAGGAGTGGCTCTACCAGTCGTGGTCGGCGTCCTACCTGCCGCTGCTGCGCGTGCTGCGCGAGCTCGCGGACGAGGGCCGGCAGCACTTGCTGACGCTGGGCGTCACGCCGGTGGTCGCGGCCCAGCTCGACGACCCATACTGCCTCGACGGCATGCACCAGTGGCTGGGCAATTGGCAGCTGCGGGCGCTGGAGGCCACCACGACGGTCATGGGCGAGCCGTTGCGTGCGTTCGGCCGCCGCGAGTTCGCCGAGGCGGGTGCGGCGCTCGCCGACTTCGAGCAGCACTGGCGGCACGGCGCGTCGCCGCTGCTGCGCTCGCTCGTCGACGCCGGCACGGTGGAGCTCTTGGGAGGTCCGCTCGCCCACCCCTTCCAGCCGCTGCTCAACCCGCGGTTGCGGGAGTTCGCGCTGCGCGAGGGCCTGGCCGACGCCGCGGGCCGGTTCGCGCACGTGCCCGCGGGCATCTGGGCGCCCGAATGCGCCTACGCGCCGGGCATGGAGCACGACTACGCCGCCGCCGGGGTACGCCACTTCATGGTCGACGGGCCGTCGCTGCACGGCGACACCGCGCTCGGACGCCCGGTGACCGACAGCGGTGTGGTGGCGTTCGGCCGCGACCTGCAGGTCAGCTACCGGGTGTGGTCGCCGAAGTCGGGCTATCCCGGCCACGCCGCCTACCGGGACTTCCACACGTTCGACCACCACACCGGCCTCAAGGCGTCGCGGGTCACCGGCCGCAACGTGCCGTCGGACGAGAAGGCGCCCTACGACCCGCAGCGCGCGCACCGTGCCGTCGACGCGCACGTCGCCGATTTCGTCGACGTCGTCCGCCGCCGGCTGGCCGACGAGTCGGCGCGCATCGGCCGGCCCGCGCACGTCATCGCGGCGTTCGACACCGAGCTGTTCGGCCACTGGTGGTACGAGGGCCCGCGGTGGCTGCGCAGCGTGCTGCGGGCCCTGCCCGAGGCCGGCGTGCGGGTCGGCACGTTCGCCGACGCGGCGGCCGCGGGTTTCGTCGGCGAGCCGGTCCAATTGCCGCCCAGCAGTTGGGGTTCGGGCAAGGACTGGCAGGTGTGGTCCGGTGAGCAGGTCGCCGACCTGGTGGCGCTGAACGCCGAGGTCGTCGACACCGCGCTGGCGACCGTCGATAAGGCGCTGGAGCAGACCGGCGCGCCGCGAGCCCGCGACCGGGTGGCCGACCAGATCCTGCGCGAGACGCTGCTCACGGTGTCCAGCGACTGGCCGTTCATGGTGAGTAAGGACTCGGCGGCCGACTATGCGCGCTACCGGGCGCATCTGCACGCCCATGCCACGCGGGAGATCGCGGCGGCGCTCGCGTCGGGCCGCCGCGACCAGGCCGTGCGGCTCGCCGACGGCTGGAACCGCGCCGACGGCCTCTTCGGCGCCCTGGACGCCCGCCGCCTCCCGTGACCCGTCTGCGCGAGCGTGCGTGTCTGTACGCCGCCACGCCGCGATGGCCGTACCGCGGCGCACGCTCGCCGAGGACGAGATGAGGGTCCTGCTCGTCTCGTGGGAGTACCCGCCGGTCGTCATCGGCGGGCTGGGCCGCCACGTGCACCACCTCGCGACCGAGCTGGCCGCTGCCGGGCATGACGTGTGCGTGCTGAGCCGTCGGCCCACCGGCACCGATCCGGCGACGCATCCCACCACCGACACCCGCCGCGAGGGCGTGCGGGTGGTGGCCGCGGCCGAGGATCCGCACGCGTTCACCTTCTCCGACGACCTGATGGCCTGGACGCTGGCGATGGGGCACGCGATGGTCCGCGCCGCGCTGGCGGCGGCCTTTCGCCCGGACGTCGTGCACGCCCACGACTGGCTGGTGGCGCACCCCGCGCTCACCCTGGCCGAATTCCACGGCGTTCCACTGGTTTCCACCCTGCACGCCACCGAGGCCGGCCGGCACGCGGGCTGGATCTCCGGCGCGGTGAGCCGGCAGGTGCACGCCCTCGAATCGTGGCTGGCCCGCAGCTCGGACGCGCTGATCGCATGCTCGCAGTCGATGCGCGCCGAGATCGCCGACCTGTTCGGCCCGGACCTGCCGCGCGTCACCGTCATCCCCAACGGAATCGACGTCGCCGGTTGGCCGTTCGCGCTCCGGCGGCCGCGCACCGGGCCCGCCCGGCTGCTGTTCGTCGGTCGGCTCGAGTACGAGAAGGGCGTGCACGACGCCATTGCGGCGCTGGCGCAGGTGCGCCGCACCCATCCCGGGACCACGCTGACGATCGCCGGTGCGGGCACGCAACGCGACTGGCTCGTCGACAAGGCGCGAAAACACAAGGTACACAGCAGCGTTCGCTTCGTCGGCCAACTCGACCAGCCGGCGCTGCTGGCGGCGCTGCATTCCCACGACGGCGCCGTGCTGCCCAGTTTCTACGAGCCCTTCGGCATCGTCGCACTCGAGGCGGCTGCGGCCGGCTGCCCGCTGGTGGTGTCGGACGTCGGCGGGCTGGGCGAGGCGGTGGTGCACGGCCACACCGGACTGTGCGCTCCCCCCAAGGACATCGGCGCGCTCGCCGCGGCCATCCGGGAGCTGCTCGACGACCCGGACGCCGCGCAGCAACGGGCCGTCGCCGCCCGCGACCGGCTCACCGCGGAGTTCGCCTGGCCCTCCGTCGCGCAGCGCACCGCCGAGGTGTACGGATCAGCCAAACGCCTTGTGCGCGAACCTCTCTCGCGACGCCCGATACCCGAGCAGGCGCTGCCGCCACGCCACGGTCGATGAGCTGACCGTACCGCTCGGCCGGTCCGAGCTGCGCGAGAGGCGCCGAGCGCACCACGGCTCAGCGACTCAGCGAGACGCCTTCTTCCGCTCGATGTCGGCGAGCGCGGCCGCCAGCTCGGCGCGCTGCGCCGCCGACGTCTCCCACGCCAGCTTGCGGTTCTTGACGACCTTCGCCGGCGCCCCGACCGCGATCGAGTAGTCCGGCACCACGCCCTTGACCACCGCGTGCGCGCCGAGCACGCAGCCGCGCCCGACGCTGGTGTTGCGCAGCACCGTCACCTTCGTCGACACCCAGGTGTCCGGGCCGATCCGCACCGGGCTCTTGACGATGCCCTGGTCCTTGATCGGCACGTTGATGTCGTCCATCCGGTGATCGAAGTCGCAGACGTAGCACCAGTCGCTCATCAGCACCGAATCGCCGAGCTCGATGTCGAGGTAGCCGTTGATGACGTTGTCCTTGCCGAGCACGACCTTGTCGCCGATCCGCACCGAACCCTCATGGGCCCGAATGGAATTGCCGTCGCCGAGGTGCACCCAGCGGCCGATCTCGAGCTGCGCCAGCTCAGGGGTGGCGTGGATCTCGACGTTGCGGCCGAGGAACACCATGCCGCGGGTGATGATGTGCGGGTTGGCGAGCTTGAACTTCAGCAGCCGCCAGTAGCGGATCAGGTACCACGGGGTGAACGCCCGGTTGGTGAGCACCCACTTGAGCGAGGCCATGGTGAGGAATCGCGCCTGCCGGGGATCGCGCAGCCGGGAGCCGCGCCAGCGCTTGTGGATCGGTGCACCCCACATGGTCGTCATGGCCGACCAGCCTACGCGGGGCGCCGGCGGCACCGCGTTAGTCTCGTGGCGTCGCCGGCCGCCGATCGAGCCCGGAGAAAGGACGCGAGTGTTCCGCCAGACGACGCGCGGGCTGGTGAAACTGACGGCCGCGATCTCCGCCGCCGCGTTCGTGGTCGCCGGCTGCGGGAACACCGACGACTGGGTCGACGCCAAGGCCGCCGAGGGCTGGGCCGCGCAGTACGCCGACGCCGCGAACAGCGGCTACACCGCCACCGCGGGCGCCGAGGCGTTGGTGTTGCAGTGGACCCGCGAGGTCAAGGGCAGCCTGTTCGCCAGCCCGGCGCTCGGCGTCGACGGATACCTCGCCCTCAACGGCCAGACCGCGGCCGGCTGTTCGCTCATGGTGTGGGAGAACGACAACAACGGCCGGCAGCGGTGGTGCACTCGGCTGGTGCTCGGCGGGGGCTTCGCGAGCCCGCTCTTCGACGGCTTCGACAACCTCTACGTCGGCCAGCCCGGCTACCTGCTGTCGTTCCCGCCGACGCAGTGGATCCGCTGGCGCAAGCCGGTCATCGGCATGCCGCTGACCCCCCGCTTCGTGGCCGGCGACCGGCTGCTCGTCGTCACCCACCTCGGGCAGGTACTGATCTTCGACGCCCACCGCGGCACGGTCGACGGCGCCCCGTTGGACCTGGTGGCCGGGGTCAACCCGCGGGAACCCGAACGCGGACTCGACGCCTGCCAGTCCGCCGGCCCGGGCTGCCCGGTGGCCGCCGCGCCGGCCTACTCCGCAGCCACCGGCATCGCGGTGCTCAGCGTGTGGCAGCCCGGCGCCCGCACCCCGGTGCTCGTCGGGCTGCGCTACGCCGCCGACCAGCAACCGGTGCTGTCACAGCTCTGGACCAGCGAGGCCGTCGCGTCCGGTCCGGTCAACAGCCCGGTGATGGCCGCTGACGGCAAGACCGCCTACGTGACCGCTCGTGACGGCCGGCTGTGGGCCATCGACACCGCCACCGGCGAGGCCCGCTGGTCCGTGGACCCGGGCTTCGACCCGCAGTTCCCGCCGTCGGTGTCGCCGGACGGGCTGCTGCTGGTCGGCGGGGCGAGCGCGGGCGCGAAGCTCGTCGCGCTGCGCGACCGCGGTGACCACGCCGACGAGCAGTGGCGCCACGACGACGTCGCGCCGCTCACCGCCGTCAGCCAGGCGGGCGGCGCCGCCGCCTACTCGGTGGTGGGCGACGGCCCGAACGGGTTGGCGCTGCTGGTCGTGGATCCGGCCGACGGCTCGACCCGCGCGCGCCTGCCGATGCCACGGGCGACGGGCTGGCCGGTCGGGGTGGCGGTGGCGAACGACCGGCGGGTGGTCGCCGCGACCAGCGACGGCCAGGTGTTCAGCTTCGGCCCGTGAGACGGCGCCGCGAAGTCAGCGGGCCAGCGGCGGCAGCTCCGCGCGCGGTACCGCCACGCTGACGGCGCCGGCCGCCGAGGGCAGGAACTCGCCCTGGCCGAAGAACAGGATCAGCGCGTCGTCGGTGACGGCGAAGTTCTGGTAGTGCGCCGGATCGAGGCCGTCCTCGGGGTCGATCGCGACGGGCTGGCTGAGTTGGCGGTCGACTTCGCGCTGCACGGCGCGCAGCACCGCCGGCATCGGCTGCGCGCCGGGCGCCCAGAGCTGCTCGAAGCTCAGCGGCGCCTTGGCCGCCGTGTCGTAGTTGAACGACTTGTACCAGGTCAGCGGGTGCGCCGCGCCGACGTTCTGGTAGACCTCGAACACCACGCTGCGGATCCGGCCCGAGCGGTAGTCGCGGGTGGTGATATCCAGCTCGTAGGGCATCCTCGACGCCGACGGGCCGTCCGCGACGTTGACGAACCCGTCGCGGGTCTCGCGCACATACGCGGTCAGCGCCGCCTCGTCGGGATAGTCCAGCGGGTAGCTGGCGGAGAAGCCGTAGGCGGCGGTGTGGGTGTCGATGCGGCAGGTGCCGCCGTCGACGACGCCGCCCAGGTCGCCGCACGGTGGCTGCGCGGACGCCGGTGCGGTGAGCCCGCCCAGCGTGAGCAGCGCCGTCGCCGCGGCCGCGCTGAACAGGGCGGATGTGCGCATCATGCGATCCTCGGGGGCCGGACGGAACGGAGCCGCCAGGATACCTGCGCGACGGCCGTCACCGGGACGGCCGGCAGAGAAACGCGGTGGCGCGGGCAGCGGCACCCGCTCCGATGCGGGTGAGCACCACGGTCAGCGCGGCCGACCCCCGCACCCGCAGCCGCGGGCGCAGCGCCGCCGGGTCGACATCGACGCCCCGCACCAGGATCTCGACCGCCCCGCAGTCCCGGGCCGCCAGCGCCTGGCGCAGTCGCTTCTCGCTGTAGGCGAGCTCGTCGAGCACCTCGAAGCCGCGCACGCCGGCCGGTAACCGGTCGCCGGACAAGTAGGCGATGTGCGGGTCGAGCTGCCACAGGCCGTGGCGGGCGCCGTAGTGCCGGACCAGTCCGGCCCGCACCACCGCACCGTCGGGGTCGACGATCCAGCGTCCGGCCGCCGCGACGCCGCAGTCGTCGGGATCGCGGTCGGTGAGGTGTTCGACGACCCGGTCGCCGGCGAGCACCGTGGCCCGGCGCCGCACCCCCTCGCCGGCGAGCCCGCCCGACCACAGGCAGGCCTCGCGCACGTCGCCGTCGAGCGACGTGACCTCCACCTCGCCGGAGAAACCGAGGTCGGCGAGCCGGTCGAAATCCAGCCCGGGCGCACACTTCACCGCCAGGTCGGCGCCGCGATAGCGGTCGAGGAGCGCGTCGAGCGGCGGCGCGTAGCCGCGCGGATCGACACTGCGGCGGCCCCGGGTGCGGCGGGCCGGATCGGCGACGACGGCGGTGTCGCGGCTGACCGGTCGCAGCGCGTCGGCGCGGCACAGCTGCGCACCCGGAACGTTGTGGCGGGCCATCGCGAGCCGCACGGGGTCGAGGTCGCTGCCGAGCAGCACGGTGGCGTGGTCGCGCAGCGCGGCGAGGTCCGCGCCCACCGAACAGGTGACGTCGTGCACCGCGCGGCCGCCGAGCCGGGCGGCGCGGTGGCGGGCCACCGCGGCGGGCGTCGCCTGCTGCAGCGCCTCGTCGGTGAAGAGCCACCCCGCAGCGCCGGGCAGTTTCGCGATCGCCCGACGGCGCAGCAGCGTCGTCTCCACCAGCGCGGGCGCGCGGTCGCCGTGGCGACGCCGGATCTCCGCGACATCGGCGATCCGGGAGGCGGCGGTCAGTGGCTGGCGCGACACCGCCGCCAGGGCGTCCGCACCCGCCGGCGAGGCGAGATAGCGGACGTCGTCGAGCGTGAAGGTCAGGACGGTTTGACCCCGGTGACCATCACGTTGTAGAACCAGCCCTTCGGCACGACGCGGCGCCACACGGTGGCGTCGACCCACGACAGCGTCGTCCAGCTGTTGAACGCGAACTTCGCCCAGCCCCACCCCAACCGGCCCGGGGGCACCGACGCCTCGAAGGTGCGGATGGGCCAGCCGAGCATCGCGGCGGTGAACTCTTCGCTGGCGGTCTCGACGTCGACGGCGCCGGCGCCCCGCGCCATCCGCTCCAGCTCGGCCGGATCGAAGGTGTGCAGGTCCACCACCGCCTCCAGCGCCGCGGCGCGCGACGACTCGTCGAGCTCCTCCTGCGGCCGCCGCCAGCCCTGCAGTCCGGGCAGCCGGGTGACGTTGGTGGCGACGCGCCAGGTCAGCGTCGACAGCGTGCGCGCATAGGTGTTGCCGACGGTCGTCGGTTCGCCGGCGAAGACGAACCGGCCGCCCGGCTTGAGTACCCGCACGACCTCGCGCAGCGACAGCTCCACGTCGGGGATGTGATGGAGCACCGCGTGGCCGACGACGAGGTCGAACGTGTCGTCGTCGTACGGGATGCCCTCGGCGTCGGCGACCCGGCCGTCGATGTCGAGGCCCAGCGACCGGCCGTTGCGGGTGGCCACCTTCACCATGCCCGGCGACAGGTCGGTCACCGAGCCGCGGCGGGCCACCCCCGCCTGGATCAGGTTGAGCAGGAAGAAACCGGTGCCGCAACCGAGTTCGAGGGCGCGGTCGTAGGGCAGGTCGCGCTGCACCCGCTCGGGAACGATCGCGTCGAAGCGGCCGCGGGCGTAGTCGATGCAGCGCTGGTCGTAGGAGATCGACCACTTGTCGTCGTAGGTTTCGGCTTCCCAGTCGTGATACAGCACCTGCGCGAGCTTGCTGTCGTGCCGCGCGGCTTCGACCTGCTCGGCCGTGGCGTGCGGGTTGGGCGCCGGTTCCGAAGTGGTGGTCATGACCGCAGCCTAACGGCCGTCGGCGGCGGTTCCGAACCGCCCGCAGGCCTCGCCGAAGGCAGCGATGTAGCCGCGTCGCTCGGCGTCCAGCGCGTCGGACGGTGCTGCATCGACCGCCGCGGTGATGGCCGCCTTCGCCGCGGCGACACTGCGCCGGGGCAGCCCGACGAACCGCGCGGCGCGCTCGGCGGCGGCGTCGAACACGCCGTCGGGCGCCACCATCTCGTCGATCAGCCCCAGCCGCAGCGCTTCGGGGCCGTCGAGAAACCGGCCGGACAGCACCAGGTCCTTGGCGGCGGCCGCACCGACGGCGGCCGTCAGCCGCCGGCTGGTGCCACCCGTGGGCACCAGGCCTGCGAGGATCTCGGTGCTGCCGACCCGGACGTTGTCGCCGCACACGCGCCAGTCGGCGGCCAACGCCACCCCCAGGCCGGCGCCGAGCGCGTATCCGGTGACCGCGGCGACGGTCGGCTGGGCGATCGCGGCGACCGCCGCCAGGGCCCGTTCGCGCAGCGCCGCGCCGGCGGCGGCCTCGTCGACCGACAGGGTGCGCAGCTCGTCGAGGTCGTCACCGGCGCAGAACACCTCGTGGCCGCCGAACAGCACGACGGCGTCGATGTCCTCGCGGCGGCTCACCTCGGCGGCGACCTCCGCGAGTTCGCGGTACACCTGGCGGGTGAGGGTGTTGCGGGGCGGTCGGTGCAGCAGCACGGTGGCCACGCCGGGCCGGTCGTCGGCGACGTGGACGGAGACGAACTCGGTCACCGCGCGGCGGCTCCCGTGCTCGCGGGTCCGCCCGCGTCGCCGTAGCCCTGCGGTGCGCGGCGGTTGCGGGCCGCGTTGTAGCGCTCGCTGTCGAAGAACTCGATCTCCCAGTTTCCGGTCACCGCGTCCGCGGCCAGGTGCGGTTCGACGGGCACGATGTGCCGTTCGACGGCGAGCACCTCGGCGACGGTGTGGCCGGCGAGCGAGTCGAGCTGGGTCCAGGTCGGCGGCAACAGGAACGACCGGCCGGCGGCGAAGTCGTCGAGCGCGGCCTCCGGCGTCACCCAGCCCGCCTGGTCGGTCTCGGTGTTCTCGCCGTCGGCGCGCTGGCCCTCGAGCAGCGCCGCGACGAAGAAGTAGGTGTCGTAGCGGCGGGTGCGCTCCTCCTTGGGCGTCACCCAGTTCGCCCACGGCCGCAGCAGGTCGGCCCGCAGCACCAGGTTCTCCCGCCGCAGGAATTCGCCGAACGACAGCGATCGGTCGGCCAGCGCCGCGCGTTCGGCGGCGTATTTCGAGGCGTCGTCGACGATGCCGTCCGGATCGTCGGGCGATCCGGCGAACAGCACACCGGACTCCTCGAACGTCTCGCGGGCGGCGGCGCACACCAGCGCCCCCGCGAGGTCGACGTCGACGCCGAACCGCTCGGCCCACCAGGCCGGTTCGGGCCCCGCCCAGGCGACGCCGGCGTCCCGGTCGCGGTCGTCGACCCCGCCACCGGGGAACACCATGACGCCGGCGACGAACTCCATCGCCGCGTGGCGGCGCATCAGGAACACCTCGATGTTCTTCCGGGTCCCTGCCGCGGACCGGATGAGCATCACCGTGGCCGCCGGCCGGGTCGGCAGCGGTTCGTCGTCGTCGCTCATGCCCGCCTCCGGTGTGCGGCCCGGGCGCGCGCCCGCCGCGCGAAGTACCGCCCGTCGATGACGTCCAGCGCGATGTTCTGCCCGAACGCCTGCGACAGGTTGTCGGCCGTCAGCACGTCGGGCAGCAGCCCGGCCGCGACGACCGTGCCCTCGCTGAGCACCAGCGCATGGCTGAAGCCTGGCGGGATCTCCTCGACGTGGTGGGTGACGAGCACCATGGCCGGGGCGTCGGGATCGGCGGCCAGATCGGCGAGCCGCGCCACCAGCTCCTCGCGGCCCCCGAGGTCCAGCCCGGCGGCGGGCTCGTCGAGCAGCAGCAGTTCGGGATCGGTCATCAGCGACCGGGCGATCAGCACCCGCTTGCGTTCGCCCTCGGACAGCGTGCCGTAGACGCGCTCGGCCAGGTGCTCGGCCCCGACGCTCTCCAGCATGTCGACGGCCCGGTGGTAGTCGACGTCCTCGTAGCGTTCGCGCCACCGCCCGAGCACCGCGTAGCCGGCGGACACCACCAGGTCGCGGACCACCTCGTTGTCCGGGATGCGCTGCGAGAGCGCCGAACTGGACAGGCCGACCCGGCTGCGGAGTTCCGACATGTCGACCCGGCCCAGCCGTTCGCCCAGCACGTACGCCCGGCCCGACGACGGGTGCTCCATGGCGGCCGCGATCCGCAGCAGCGATGTCTTGCCGGCGCCGTTGGGGCCGATCACCACCCATCGTTCGTCCAGCTCGACCTGCCACGACACCGGCCCCACCAGCACCCGACCGCCGCGGCGCAGCGACACGTTGCGGAAGTCGATCAGCAGGTCGGGGTCTGGTGCGTCGTCGTCGCCGGTTGCGGGCACCCGCTCATCGTAGCCACCGGGTCAGGCGCCGCCCGCCGTCGGCGACGCCGGGCGCGGGCGCCCCGGGACACGGTCGCCCAGCCGCTTGCGGCGAGCCAGCGCCGCGGCGTCAGCCGGATGAACAGCTGCACCAGCGGGCCGATGCCGAGCGCGTACACCACGGTGCCGATCCCCACGGTGCCGCCCAAAAGCCATCCGGCGGTGAGCACCGCGACCTCGATGCCAGTGCGCACCACGCGCACCGACCAGCCGGTCCGCCGGACCAGACCCGTCATCAGCCCGTCGCGCGGCCCGGGTCCGAGCCCGGCGCCCACGTAGAGCACCGTCGACGCCGCGTTCAGGACCACCCCGCCGACCATCACGGCGCTGCGCAGCGGCAGCCCCGTCGGCGTCGGCAGCAGCCAGAGCGCGGCGTCGACGGTCACCGCGATGACGACGACGTTCGCCACGGTTCCGACGCCGGGCCGGTTGCGCAGGGGGATCCAGGCCAGCAGCACCGCCACGCCGACGACGGCCGACGCCACGCCGATGGACATGGGCGTCCGCAGCGCCAGCCCCTGGTGCAAGACGTCCCACGGGTCGAGGCCGAGACCGGCCTCGACCATCATCGCCATGGAGACGCCGTAGCCGACGAGGCCGACGAGCAGCGCCGACCCCCGCCCAGCGGCCCGCCTCACGCGTGGTCCGGGAACCGCGCCCGGATGGCGTCGAGTTCGCTGCGGACGCGGCGGCCGTCCGCGTCGGCGTCGAAGTCGTCGAAGAACGCCGAGCCGGCGCTGGACATCAGCCCGCGGATGCGAGATAGCCAGTTGTAGTTCATGGTCTCATCGTTCCCGCATGTGGCCTTGCCATCAATAGCCAGTTGGCGCAGACTGGCCGGCAATGACGAGCTATCTGGACATCCGGCACGTCGAAGTGGACACCTTGGTTCGCGCGTTGGGCAACTGGCGGACGGCGGCGGCCGCCGGCCCGGTGTACCGCGGGCTCGCCGACGCCCTGCGGCTGCTGATCGTCGACGGCCGGATTCCGGTGGGCGCCCGGCTGCCCAGCGAACGGGCGCTCGCCGACGGCCTGCGGGTGTCGCGCACCACCGTCACCGCCGCGTATGCGCAGCTGCGCGACGAGGGCTATCTCCACGCCCGCCGCGGCGCGCGGAGCACCACGATGCTGCCGGTCGGCCCGGCACCCGCCGCGCCCGCCGCACCCGCGACGGTGAACCTCGCCGCGGCGGCCATGTCCGCCTCCCCCGCGGTGGCCGAGGCGTTCGCCGACGCGCTGCGCGCGCTCCCTGCCCACCTTGACGGTCCCGGACACGAGCTGGCCGGCGTCCCGGTGCTGCGGGAGGCGATCGCCCGTCGCTACGACGCGCGCGGGCTGCCGACCGATCCCGACGAGGTGCTGGTGACGACCGGCGCCCTGCAGGCCATCGGGCTGATCGTCCGCATGTACACGACGCCCGGTGACCAGGTGCTCGTCGAGCAGCCGACCTACCACGGCGCGCTCGCGGCGATCGCCGCGTCGGGCGCCCGGGCGGTGCCGGTGCCCATGACTGACGACGGGTGGGATCTGGACGCCATGTATGCCACGATCCGGCAGGTCGCGCCCGCACTGGCCTACCTGATTCCCGACAACCAGAACCCCACCGGCGTGACGATGCCCGCGCCGGACCGCGAGCGCCTCGGCGAGATCGTGGCCGCCACCCGCACGCCCACCGTCGTCGACGAGACGATGACCGACATGTGGCTCACCGATCCGGTGCCGGCGCCCGTCGCCGCGGCCGGGCGTCGCCACGACCTGATGCTCACCGTCGGGTCGATGTCGAAATCGTTCTGGGGCGGTCTGCGGATCGGCTGGATCCGCGGTGAGCGCAGCACCGTCGCCACCCTCGCGGCGCTGCGCCCGTCGGTGGACATGGGCACGCCGATCGTCGAGCAGCTGGCCGCCGCGCGGCTGCTGGCCGTCGCCGACGACGTGCTGCCCGACCGTCGCGCCCTGCTGCGCCGGCGCCGCGATCTGCTGCTGTCGCTGCTGGCGACCCACCTCCCGCAGTGGCGGCCGGTCGCCGGCGGGGTGACGGGCGGCATGTCGCTGTGGTTGCGGCTGCCCGCGCCGAACAGCTCGGCGCTCTCGGCGGCGGCGTCACGGCTCGGCCTGGAGATCCCGCCGGGCCCACGGTTCGGCGTGGACGGCACCCTCGAACGCTTCATCCGGGTGCCCTACACGCTGCCCGAACCGCAGCTGACCGAGGCGGTCGAACTGCTCGCGCACGCCTGGCGCACCGTCACCGGATCGTGTGGGCCGCAGGGCCGCACCCTGGTGGTCTGACGGGCGCTCAGTCGGGGATGTCGACGCGCCGGTAGGTGCCGTCGCTGGCGTCGGCCGCCTCGATCTCGGCGCGGGTGACCCCGAGGATGAACAGCACGGTGTCCAGGTATGGGTGACTCAGCGACGCGTCGGCCACCTCCCGCAGCGCGGGCTTGGCGTTGAAGGCCACGCCCAGGCCCGCGGCGGTCAGCATGTCGATGTCGTTGGCACCGTCGCCGACGGCCACCGTCTGCTCCATCGGCACCCCGGCCCGGTGCGCGAAGTCCCGCAGCGCCTTGGCTTTTCCGGGACGGTCGACGATCTGCCCGACGACCCGGCCGGTCAACCTGCCGTCGACGATCTCCAGCTCGTTGGCCGCGACGAAGTCGAGCATCAGCTCGCGCGCCAGCGGCTCGATCACCTGCCGGAACCCGCCGGACACCACGCCGCACTGGAAGCCGAGGCGCCGCAGCGTGCGCAGGGTGGTCCGCGCCCCGGGCGTCAGCTCGAGCTCTTCGGCGACCTCGTCGAGCACCGTGGCCGGCAGCCCCGCCAGCGTCGCCACCCGTTGCCGCAGCGACTCGGCGAAGTCGAGTTCGCCGCGCATCGCCGCCTCGGTGATGGCGGCGACCTCGTCCCCCGCACCGACCCGGTGAGCCAGCATCTCGATGACCTCGCCCTGGATCAGCGTCGAGTCCACGTCGAACACGATGAGCCGTTTGGCGCGCCGCGCCAGGCTGTACCGCTCGACCGCCAGGTCGACCCGCTCCTCGGTGGCCACCGCGGCCAGCGCCGTGGCCATCGACGTCTCGGCCTCCGCCGGCGCCGACACCCCGAGCTCGAGTCCGGTCACCGGATAGTCCGAGATCCCACGGATGAAGTCGATGTTGACGCCCAGCTTCGCCAGCTCCCGCGACAGCGCCGAGAACGCCGAGGCCGTCACCGGCCGGCCCAGCACCACGATGGTGTGCGTCGACGGCACTCGGATGATCGGCGTGTCACCGAACGGCTCGATCGACACCTGCAGGCCGACCCCGTGGATCGCGGCCTCGACGTCGCGTCGCAGCGACCCGGTGGCGGCCGCCGGATCGCAGGCGACCAGCACGCCCAGCGTCAACCGGTTGCGGACGACGACCTGTTCGACGTTCAGCAGTTCCACCCGGTGGCGGGACAGCACCTCGAACAGCGCCGAGGTCACGCCTGGCTGGTCGACCCCCGTGACGGTGATGAGGACCGAGACCTTCGCGGCGGGCACGCGATCAGCGATCGGGCTCCGTCCGCGGGCCCATGCCGTCCGACGACTCGCCCACGGTGGCGTGCTTGCCGATGTGCGCCTCGGCGCGCATGCGTTCGACCATGTGCGGGTAGTGCAGCTCGAACGCGGGCCGCTCGGAGCGGATGCGGGGCAGCTCGGTGAAGTTGTGCCGCGGCGGCGGGCAGCTGGTGGCCCACTCCAGCGAGTTGCCGTAGCCCCAGGGGTCGTCGACGGTCACCGGCTCGCCGTACCGCCAGCTCTTGAACACGTTCCACACGAACGGGATGGTGGACGCCCCGAGGATGAACGCGCCCGACGTCGAGACGATGTTCAGTGCCATGAAGTCGTCGGACGGCAGGTAGTCGGCGTAGCGGCGCGGCATGCCCTCGTTGCCCAGCCAGTGCTGCACCAGGAACGTGGTGTGGAAGCCGATGAACGTCAGCCAGAAGTGCAGCTTGCCCAGCCGCTCGTCGAGCAGCCGGCCCGTCATCTTCGGGAACCAGAAGTAGATGCCGGCGTACGTCGCGAACACGATGGTGCCGAACAGCACGTAGTGGAAGTGGGCGATCACGAAGTAGGAGTCGGTGACGTGGAAGTCCAGCGGCGGGCTGGCGAGCAGCACGCCCGAGAGCCCACCGAGCAGGAAGGTCAGCAGGAAGCCGACGGCGAACAGCATCGGCGTCTCGAACGTCAACTGTCCCTTCCACATCGTGCCGATCCAGTTGAAGAACTTGATGCCGGTGGGCACGGCGATCAGGAATGTCATGAAGCTGAAGAACGGCAGCAGCACCGCACCGGTGGCGTACATGTGGTGTGCCCACACCGCCACCGACAGCGCGGCGATCGCGATGGTGGCGTAGATCAGCGTCGAGTAGCCGAAGATCGGCTTGCGGCTGAACACCGGGAACACCTCGGTGACGATGCCGAAGAACGGCAGCGCGATGATGTACACCTCGGGGTGCCCGAAGAACCAGAACAGGTGCTGCCACAGCAGGACGCCGCCGTTGGCCGGGTCGTAGACATGGGCGCCGAGGTGGCGGTCGGCGGCCAGCCCGAACAGCGCGGCGGTCAGCAGCGGGAAGGCCAGCAGCACCAGGATCGACGTCACCAGGATGTTCCAGGTGAAGATCGGCATCCGGAACATCGTCATGCCGGGCGCGCGCATACAGACCACGGTGGTCACCATGTTGACGCCGCCGAGGATGGTGCCCAGGCCACCGACGGCCAGGCCCATGATCCACAGGTCGGGGCCGGCGCCGGGCGAGTGGATGGCGTCCGACAGCGGCGCGTACGCGGTCCAGCCGAAGTCCGCCGCGCCGCCGGGGGTGATGAACCCGGCAAGGGCGATCAGCGCGCCGAACAGGAAGAGCCAGAACGAGAAGGCGTTCAGCCGCGGGAAGGCGACATCGGGTGCGCCGATCTGCAGCGGCAGCACCAGGTTCGCGAAGCCGAACACGATGGGCGTCGCGTAGAACAGCAGCATCACGGTGCCGTGCATGGTGAACAGCTGGTTGTACTGCTCGTTGCTCAGGAACTGCAGGCCCGGGACGGCCAGCTCGGTGCGGATGAACAGCGCCATCAGGCCGCCGATGAGGAAGAAGGCGAAGCAGGCGACGCAATACATGATGCCGATCAGCTTGTGATCGGTCGTGGTGATCAGCTTGTAGATCAGGCTGCCCTTGGGGCCGAGCCGTGCCGGGAACGGGCGACGGGCCTCGAGTCCTCCGAGAGGGGGCGCTTCGGCTGTCAAGAGCTCCTCCAAACCGCGGTTGCGTCGGCGGGATTACCCACGCGCACGTGTCCAAATCCTATCCCCCGTCAGCGGGTCCGGGGGAATGGGTCCTACGAACTGTCGTAATTGGGTCACCGACGGCGGGTGTTACCGTCGGCCACGTGCAGAGACCCGGTGTCTGGGCCGCCGCCGCGGCGTCGCTCACGGCAGTGGTGATCACCGTCGCGACCAGCTGCTCGACGCCGCCGGCGTCCGGCCCGGGGCCCGCCGCGGGCGCCTCGTCGATGATCACCAGCACCACCAAGATCGCCGGCGCCGGGGTGCTCGGCAACGACCGCCGGCCCGACGAGTCGTGCGCGCCGGAGCCCGCTGCGCCCGATCCGGGCCCCCCGACACGTCCCGTGCGGCACGCGGCCGGCCAGACCGACGTCCCCGCCGACCCGCAGCGCATCGTCGTCCTGTCCGGCGACGCGCTCGACTTCGTGTGCGCACTCGGCCTGCAATCGCGGATCGTGGGCGCCGCGCTCGCCGGCGAGGGCGCCACCCAACCCTGGTATCTGGGCACCGTCGTGCACCAGGCGCCCGCCGTCGGAACGCGCACCGCACCCGACGTGGCGGCCGTCAGGGCGGCCCGTCCCGACCTCATCATCGGCTCCGAGGCGCTGGCGCCGCAGTCCTACGCCGCCCTCGCCGACGTCGCACCCACCGTCTTCACCGGTGCGCCGGGCGCCGCCTGGCAGGACAATCTGCGGCTGGTCGGCGCCGCGACGGCCCGCGTGGGCGCCACCGACCGGCTGCTGGAGGGGTTCCGCGCCCAAGCCGAGCGGGTCGGCGCCGACAACGACGCCGCGCACTTCCAGGCGTCGATCGTCGAGTTGACCGAGGACACCGTGCGGGTCTACGGCGCCGACAACTTCCCCGCGAGCGTGCTCGCCGGTGTCGGCGTCGAGCGCCCGCCCGCCCAGCGGTTCACCGACGCGCCGTACCACGAGATCGGCAGCACCGACCTGGCGACAGCCGACTTCCGTGCCGCCGAAGGCGACATCGTCTACGTGTCCTTCGCCTCTCCGGCGGCCCGGGCACGCGGCGCGGCGGTCCTCGACAGCGACGCCTGGCGGCAGCTGTCCGCCAATCGCGACAACCGGGTGTTCGCCGTGAACAACGAGGTGTGGCAAACCGGCCAGGGCATCGTCGCGGCCCGCGGGGTGCTGGCCGACCTGCGGTGGCTCAACGCGCCGATCAACTAGCCCTTGACAGGTGCGGTGCGTCGTCGCCGGCAACTGTGGCATCGGCGCTCGCGCGCGGCCGGCCTGTAACAAGGGTCACGGCGCGAGCCTGCGGGGGAATGAATTAGCGCCGCTAAGCTTTCTCGGTAGAGCCCCAGAAGACGACCCCGAGGACGTGCCATGCCCATCACCGTCTCCGCTTACGCCGCGCCGTCCGCCACGGAACCGCTGGTCCCCACCCGCATCGAGCGCCGCGACCCCGGCCCGCACGACGTCGCCATCGAGATCGCGTTCGCCGGCATCTGCCACTCCGACATCCACACCGTGCGCCAGGAGTGGGGAAAGGTCCAGTACCCGCTGGTGCCGGGCCACGAGATCGCCGGCGTCGTCACGGCGGTCGGGTCGGCCGTCACCAGGTATCAGGTCGGTGACCGCGTCGGTGTCGGCTGCTTCGTCGATTCCTGTCGCGAATGCGCGTCCTGCCGCGCCGGCGAAGAGCAGTACTGCACCGGCGGCGGCATGGTCGGCACGTACAACGGCGTCGACCGTGACGGCCGCCCGACCGCCGGCGGCTACAGCGGCGCGATCGTGGTCGACGAGAACTACGTGCTGCGGATCCCCGACGCCATCCCGCTCGACAAGGCCGCGCCGCTGCTGTGCGCGGGCATCACGACGTATTCGCCGCTGCGCCACTGGAACGCCGGCGCGGGGACGCAGGTGGCCGTCATCGGCCTGGGCGGGCTGGGCCACCTCGCCGTCAAGCTCGGAGCCGCGATGGGTGCCGAGGTCACGGTGCTCAGCCAGTCGCTGAAGAAGATGGAGGACGGCCTGCGGCTGGGCGCGTCGGAGTACCACGCCACCAGCGACCCCGACACCTTCAAGAAGCTGCGCGGCCGCTTCGACCTGATCCTCAACACCGTCTCGGCGAACCTCGACATGGGTGACTACCTCGGGCTGCTCAACCTCGACGGCACCCTGGTCGAGCTCGGCATGCCGGAAAAGCCCATGACGGTGCCGGCCGGCGCGCTGATCTTCGGCCGCCGCCGCCTCGCGGGCTCGCTGATCGGCGGCATCCGCGAGACGCAGGAGATGCTGGACTTCTGCGCCGAGCACGGCGTGACACCGGAGATCGAGCTGGTGCAACCCGACTATGTCAACGAGGCCTACGAGCGCATGATCGCCAGCGATGTGCGCTACCGGTTCGTCATCGACACGTCGTCGCTGCGGTAGGCCGCTGCGGCTTCCGGCTGGAGCCGCTGCCGCGAGGCTAGAAGTCCCAGTCCTCGTCCTCGGTGACGACGGCCTTGCCGATGACGTAGCTCGACCCGGAGCCGGAGAAGAAGTCGTGATTCTCGTCGGCGTTCGGGCTGAGCGCCGAGAGGATCGCGGGGTTGACGTCGGTCTCGTCGCGCGGGAACAGCGCCTCGTAGCCGAGGTTCATCAGCGCCTTGTTGGCGTTGTAGCGCAGGAACTTCTTGACGTCCTCGGTGAGCCCGACCTCGTCGTAGAGGTCCTGGGTGTATTCGACTTCGTTGTCGTACAGCTCGAAGAGCAGCTCGTAGGTGTAGTCCTTGAGCTCGGCGCGGCGGGTGTCGTCTTCCAGCGCCAGCCCCTTCTGGAACTTGTAGCCGATGTAGTAGCCGTGCACGGCCTCGTCGCGGATGATCAACCGGATCATGTCCGCGGTGTTGGTGAGCTTTGCCCGTGAGGACCAGTACATCGGCAGGTAGAAGCCGGAGTAGAACAGGAAGCTCTCCAGCAGCGTGGACGCGACCTTGCGCTTCAGCGGATCGTCGCCCTTGTAGAAGTCCA
The DNA here is from genome assembly GCF_021213805.1 of Mycobacterium sp. MYCO198283. Lineage (GTDB taxonomy): Bacteria > Actinomycetota > Actinomycetes > Mycobacteriales > Mycobacteriaceae > Mycobacterium. Next base: position 53,343 of record NZ_JAJQJI010000011.1, on the reverse strand, counting down.
TGACGATCTGCGCCTTGCGCTGCAGGTTCGGGTTCTCCTCCGACCAGCGGAACGCCTCGTCGATCTCGGTGGTCGAGCACAGCGTCGAGAAGATGTTGCTGTAGCTCTTCGCGTGCACCGACTCCATGAACGCGATGTTGGTGTACACCGCCTCCTCGTGCGGCGTCAGCGCATCGGGGATGAGGCTGACGGCGCCGACGGTGCCTTGGATGGTGTCGAGCAGCGTCAGGCCCGTGAACACCCGCATGGTCAGCTGCTTCTCGTGGGCCGTCAGCGTGCCCCACGACGGGATGTCGTTGGACACCGGCACCTTCTCGGGTAGCCAGAAATTGCCGGTCAGCCGTTCCCAGACCTCGGCGTCCTTCTCGTCGGCCAGCCGGTTCCAGTTGATCGCCGAGACCCGATCGATCAGCTTCACGCCCTCGCTCACTGAAACCCCTCTTCACCAGGACTTATCGTCGTCACCCGCAGCTCCCCCGCGGGTGGTTCAACACTACAGTTTGTGGCTCGACCGCCCACGCATTCCCACATGTAGTGGCGAGCGTGTCGCGGGCCCGGTCAGGCGGAGCGCGGCACGGCGGCGTGGATCGGCCGGTCGGGCTCGATCTTGATCCCGAGCAGCTCGGTGGTGCCGTAGACGGCGCCGAACACGATGGTCGAGAGGTGGGAGACGAACTTCTCGCGCGGCATCCGGCGCGCGGCGGTCGGCTCCGCGCCCAGCCACCACTCCGTCGCCGACGCGGCGGTGCCGAACATCGCCGACGCCGACAGCTCGACGGCGTCCCGGTCCACCTTGAGCTCACGCAGTTCGTTGCTGAACGCCTCGGCCAACCCGAGGGTGATGTCGCGGCTTTCGTTGAGCGCCCGCTTCGCGGACTCCGTCTGCTCGGTGAACCGCCCGAGCATGAGGAAGCGGACGACGTTGGGGTGCTGGTCGACCAGCGTCACGTACTCGTCGACACTCTTGCGGATGACCTCGCGCGCCGAATCGGTGCTCAGGTCGATCGCCGGGAAGATCGCTGCCCACAACATGTCCCGCATCCGCTGGCCGATGGCCTGGAACAGGTCGGACTTGTCGGTGAAATGGCGGTAGATCTTGGGCTTGGCGGTGCCGGCTTCCTCGGCGATCTCGCGGAGGCTGACATCGGGTCCCTGCCGGTCGATGGCCCGGAACGCCGCGTCGATGATCTCCGCGCGGACCTTCTTGCGGTGCTCACGCCAGCGCTCGCTGCGGGCGTCGACTTTCACGTCCGCGCGCGCCCCCGGTGCGGGCCGCCCCACTCTGCGCATTCGACCACTGTACCGCCGGGACGGCCCTGACCTGCTGCGACCGGTGTATGACATCTGCCGGACGTCGATTCGCTCGGTCGGTGGCGACGAAACCGCTCGCGTACTATTCGGCTTCGGTACACCGATCGACACGAGACGGGACTCATGACCCAGCGATACGACGTGGTCATCGCCGGCGGCGGGCCGTCCGGCTCGGCCGCCGCCTGGCAAGCCGCGCAGACCGGGGCCAAGGTGCTGGTCCTCGACAAGGCCGAATTCCCGCGCGACAAGCCGTGCGGCGACGGGCTGACCGCCCGCGCGGTGAGCTATCTGCAGAAGATGGGCCTGTCGCACGAGGTCGCGAAGTTCCACCGCGTGAACCGGGTGACGGTCTTCAGCCCGAGCCAGTGGGAGCTGTCGTTCCCCAAGCGGCCCGGCATGCCCGACCACGGCCACACCGTGAGCCGCACGGAGCTGGACACCTTGCTGCTCAAGCACGCCGAGGCCGCCGGCGCGCAGGTGCGGCAGTCGGCCGAAGTCACCGGCCCGGAGCTCGACGCCAATGGCCGCGTGGTCGGGGTGGTGCTCAAGGGCGGCGAGAAGGTGTTCGGCGACGCGGTGATCGCGGCCGACGGCGCCTACTCCCCCATCAAGCGCGCGCTGAAGATCGACTCGCAGTACAACGGCTACCAGGCCATCGCGATCCGCTCGGAGATGCCCGCCAACCGCCCGGATTCCGACAGCCTCGACATCTACCTGAAGCTGGCGTTCCAGGGCGATCAGCTGCCGGGCTACGGCTGGGTGTTCCCGATGGGCAACGGTGTCTTCAACATCGGCCTGGGTTACGTCAACAGCTACAAGAACTGGCAGGCGATCAACGCCACCCAGTTCCTCGGCGAGTTCCTGCGGTCACTTCCCCGCGAGTGGGATCTGCCCGCCATCGAGGAGCTGAAGAAGAACAAGAGCGTGCGCGCGTGGCGGCTGCCGATGGGCTTCACCGCGTGGCCGCCGTGGCGTCCCGGCGTGCTCTTCACCGGCGATTCGCTGGGTGCGGGCAAGCCGGCGTCGGGCGCGGGGATCTCCAAGGCGCTGGAGTCCGGCCTGGCCGCCGGCGAATGCGCGGTCGCGGCGCTCACCAACGGCGGCCCCGACGACTTCACCAACTACGCGCAGCGCATGGAAGCGGCGTGGGGCCGGGAGTACAAGCGCGGCCGCTACTTCCACAAGCTCGCGGGCATCCCGGCCGTCGCCAACACCGGAATCAAGGTGATCGACAACGCCTTCTTCCGTGACCGGCTGCTCAAGGCGCTGTACAAGAAGGAACAGGGCCCCCAGCACAAGTACTGACGTGCGACGGCCGCACACCGCCCGCGCGGTGTGCGGCTCAGCGCTGAGGCGCGGCGAGCTCCGACGGCTCCGCGGACACCGCAGCCGGGTCGAGCCAGAAGATCTGCCAGGAGTGGCCGTCGAGGTCGTTGTAGCTGCGGCCGTACATGAACTCTTCGTCCTCGCTGTCGCCCGCCGTCGCGCCCGCCGCGATCGCGCGGTCGACCAGGGCGTCCACCGCGTCGCGGGTGTCCACGCCGAGGCAGATGACGCACTCTTTCACGACGGCCGCGTCGGCGGTCTGCGCGGGATGCAGGGAATCGAAGACGTCGCGCTGCAACAGCATGGCGAACTGGTTGTGCCCCAACACCACGACGAGCGTCACGTCACTGCACATCGACTCGTGGAAGCCGTAACCGAGCGCGGTGAAGAACGCGCGCGAGCGGGCGACGTCGGCGACGGGGAGGTTGACGAAGAGCGTTGCGTGCATGTCGGGTGCCTTTCGGAGAGCCGGCGGATCCTGCTGGATGCCGTCGCACAGGTAGACCGCGCTCGCGGCGGTTACTCATCGCGCCCGAAACGACCGCGCCCGAAACGACATAGCGCTACAGCATGCAGCTGACGCAGCCCTCCACCTCGGTGCCTTCCAGGGCCATCTGCCGGAGCCGGATGTAGTAGAGCGTCTTGATGCCCTTGCGCCAGGCGTAGATCTGCGCTTTGTTCACATCGCGCGTGGTGGCGGTGTCCTTGAAGAACAGCGTCAGGCTCAGCCCCTGGTCCACGTGTTGGGTGGCCGCGGCGTAGGTGTCGATGATCTTCTCGTAGCCGATCTCGTACGCGTCCTGGAAGTACTCCAAGTTGTCGTTGGTCAGATACGGCGCCGGGTAGTAGACGCGGCCGATCTTGCCTTCCTTGCGGATCTCGATCTTGCTCGCCACCGGGTGAATCGAGCTGGTCGAGTGGTTGATGTAGGAGATCGACCCGGTCGGCGGCACGGCCTGCAGGTTCTGGTTGTAGATGCCGTGCGCCTGCACCGACTCCTTCAGCCGGCGCCAGTCGTCCTGGTTCGGGATGCGGATGCCCGCATCGGCGAACAGCTGCCGCACCTTGTCCGTCTTGGGCTCCCACACCTGGTCGGTGTAGCGGTCGAAGAACTCACCGCTGGCATACTTGCTGCGCTCGAAGCCCTTGAAGTGCGTCCCGCGTTCGATCGCCAGGCGATTCGACGCCCGCAGCGCGTGGTAGAGCACCGTGTAGAAGTAGATGTTCGTGAAGTCGATGCCCTCGTCGGAACCGTAGAAGATCCGCTCACGCGCCAGGTAGCCGTGCAGGTTCATCTGCCCGAGCCCGATGGCGTGGGAGTCGTTGTTGCCCTGCTCGATCGACGGCACCGACGTGATGTGCGTCTGGTCCGACACGGCGGTCAGTGCGCGGATGGCCACCTCGATGGTCTGGCCGAAATCCGGCGAGTCCATGGCCTTCGCGATGTTCAGCGAGCCGAGGTTGCACGAGATGTCCTTACCGACCTTGGCGTAGGACAGGTCCTCGTTGTACTCCGACGGCGTCGACACCTGCAGGATCTCCGAGCACAGGTTCGAGTGGGTGATCTTGCCCTCGATGGGGTTGGCCCGGTTCACCGTGTCCTCGAACATGATGTACGGGTAGCCCGACTCGAACTGCAGCTCGGCAAGCGTCTGGAAGAATTCGCGCGCCTTGATCTTCGTCTTGCGGATACGCGCGTCGTCCACCATCTCGTAGTACTTCTCGGTCACCGAGATGTCGGCGAACGGCAGGCCGTAGACACGCTCGACGTCGTACGGCGAGAACAGGTACATGTCCTCGTTGCGCTTGGCGAGCTCGAAGGTGATGTCCGGGATCACGACGCCCAGCGACAGCGTCTTGATGCGGATCTTCTCGTCGGCGTTCTCGCGCTTGGTGTCGAGGAAGCGGTGGATGTCGGGATGGTGGGCGTGCAGGTACACCGCACCGGCACCCTGGCGGGCGCCCAGCTGGTTGGCGTAGGAGAACGAGTCCTCCAGCAGCTTCATGATCGGGATGACGCCCGAGCTCTGGTTCTCGATGTTCTTGATCGGTGCACCGTGCTCGCGAATGTTGCTGAGCAACAACGCCACTCCGCCGCCGCGCTTGGACAACTGCAGCGCCGAGTTGATGGAGCGACCGATGGACTCCATGTTGTCCTCGATGCGCAGGAGGAAGCAATTGTGGACGACCGTGCCACGAATGGTGTAGGTGTGCGTCCCCTCGACGTGGAGGTTGTAGACCTTCTCGGGCACCTGATCGGTGACCTTCAGCTCGCGGATGCCGTACACGTGGCGCCCGTGCACGACCTGGTAGGTGGTGCGCGACGTGCCCTTCTGGCCGACGTAGTTGTGCAGGTTCTTCCCGACGTCGAAAATGAATTCCTCGTTGGCGCCCGGCAATCCGGGCACGAAGACCTGTCCCGTGAGGTTGCCCGCCTGGTTGGTGTACTGCCGAACGCGGGACATGATCCCCTGGCGGCGGAGCAGCAGCTGCACTTGATCGACCAGGTCGGGATTCACCAGGTCGAGCACCATTCCACCGGCCGTGCTGCACCCGTCCCCGCGGAACAACCCGGCCAGCAGTCCACGCTGGAACTCGTCGCCGGCCGTCAGGACCTCGGGTGACAACCGCTTCGTGTGACAGCCCGTGCCGGCCATCGACAGGATCAGCGATGCCACGATCTCGCTGCTGCAGATCATGCGCACCGATTGATCCGAGACGCTTTGGTGCACTGCGAGATCCGCGGCGAAGACCCGCTTGAACGCAGCCGCCAATTCCTGCTGGTAGTCGAGTTCGTGTGTGCCGACGGTGAAATGGATGCCATTCGGCGTCGTGTGGTCGGTTGATCGCTTGGAGATGTGGCCTTCGGCGATGTACCAGCCGAGGATCAAGCCGAGGTCGTACGACTCTTCGACATAGCGATTCACCGAGACGAACCGGAGTCGGTAGCGCCGCTTGCTGCGATGCTTGTTGTCGGCGTTCACCTTCCGGATCAATCCGTCGGCTTCTTCATAGTCACCGGAGCCGACGTGTTCCATCAGGTCGAAGACCCGCCGCTCGCGCCCTTCGGAGGGTGACGCGGTGACGACGAAATCCTCGGGCCTGACGTCCTTGGCCGCCAGCCAAACGAAGCCGTTGAACGGATCGGCGCCGTCGCCGTCGATCAGGGATCCGACATCGCGCGTCGTCCAAACCAGAATGGGATGCTCGGGCGTGCACAGGATCGGCTTGTTGTGCCCGAAGTGCGAAATCGACACCAACGGTTGGTCGTTCGGGTTCTCGACAACAGCCTCGACAACAGCGAACGAGCCGTCGTGCGACAGCACCCGGTCCCCCGGCTCGAGGGTCTCGATCGCCCGCGGGCCCGCGGCGGTGTCGATCGGCGTACCGGCCGGGAAGCACGACACCGGCTCACCGCGCTGCTTCTTGCCCGAGTTGAGGAACGTCGGCGTGGCCGGCTGGAAGCGGCCGTCGATGATCTCGTCGACGAGCTTCTCGGCGAGCGCGGTGTCGCCGGCGGCCAGCGTCAGCGACACCATCACGACGCGGTCCTCGAAGCGCTCGAGGTAACGCTTCCCGTCGAACGTCTTCAGCGTGTACGAGGTGTAGTACTTGAACGCCCCGAGAAAGGTCGGGAACCGGAACTTCTTGGCGTAGGCGCGGTCGAGCAGCGTCTTGACGAAGTTGCGGGAGTACTGGTCGAGCACCTCGCGCTCGTAGTAGTTCTTCTCGATCAGGTAGTCGAGCTTCTCGTCGACGTTGTGGAAGAAGACGGTGTTCTGGTTGACGTGCTGCAGGAAGTACTCCCGCGCTGCCTGCACGTCCTTGTCGAACTGGATCTTGCCGTCGGCGTCGTACAGGTTGAGCATCGCGTTCAGCGCGTGGTAATCGGTCTCCCCGGGGAGCGCGTGCGCGCCCGCGGTTACCGGCGCTGCAGCTGTGACGGTGGGTGACACGTCTGTTCCTTCCAGAATGCGGCGAGGCCGTTACGCACCGCCAGGACGTCTTCCGCGGTTCCCATGAGCTCGAACCGATAGAGGTACGGGACGCCGCACTTGCGGGACACGACCGTGCCCGCGTATCCGAACTCGGCGCCGAAGTTGGTGTTGCCCGCAGCGATGACGCCGCGGATCAACGACCGGTTGTGTTCGTCGTTGAGGAAAGCGATGACCTGCTTGGGCACATATCCGCCGGCGTCGGGGTCGGGGCCGTTGGCGTGGCCGCCGCCGTAGGTCGGCAGCACCAGGACGTACGGTTCGTGCACCTGGATGCGGTCACGCAGCGGAATGCGCACGGCGGGCAGACCCAACTTCTCGACGAAGCGGTGGGTGTTCTCCGAGACGCTCGAGAAGTAGACGAGATTGCTCACTCGGATTCCTCCCCTCCGGGTCGAGTGTCCGCCCGCGGGCGTCAGGCCGACAACGCGTCGTTGGCGAGGGCCTTGATGCGGTCGGGCCGGAAGCCGGACCAGTGCGTCGAACCGGCGACCACCACGGGCGCCTGGAGGTAGCCGAGCGCCATCACGTAGTCGCGGGCATCGGTGTCGACGCTGATGTCGACCGTCTCATAGGCGATGCCCTGCTTGTCCAGCGCCTTGTAGGTGGCGTTGCACTGCACGCATGCGGGCTTGGTGTACACCTTGACGTTCATCTGCTGCCGCCTCCTCAGCGAAACTTGACAGGTCAACCAGGTACTGCCTGACCGCCGAATGCCCTGTGATATCCAGCCAGACCGCAAGGCCGGTTCATTCCGTCCGCCCCGAGCCGCTTTCGCCGACGTCACCGCCGGTTTCCTGGCTTCCTGCGGGCCCCCGAACCGTGGTGGCCTTTCGGTGTTCCGAACACTACACCTAGTGGCTGACATCGCCTACGGATACCACATGTTCTGAACAACATTCTTGAAATTCCCTGGTCGTAACGTCTCGGGCGAGCGTTGTGACGGCGTGTCGCGCCGCTGGGCCGCCGCGTGTCGCCACCGCTGCGACGTCCTATCACCCGGTACCGACACCACCGGCGGCCGGCGACCGCTGGCCGCAGCTGCCAGCAAACCGCACCGGAGAACGCCCCGCTCGCCGGCGCAGCGCCGACGTCCGGGGTTACCGCACCTCGGCGACGAGCTTGGCCACGACGTCGCGCAGCGCGTCGGCCACCTCGGCGTGCTCGCGGGGATGCCGGCCGTCGAGGGACGGCACCGGCACCGAGAGCGCGAGGTCCTCGACCACCCGGGCGCCGGCGATGCCGAAGGACTTGCGCGTCTCGTCGTGCGCCCACCGTCCGCCGTACTGGCCGAGTGAGGCGCCGACCACCGCGAGCGGCTTTTCCCGCAGTGCGCCGTTGCCGTAGGGCCGCGACAACCAGTCGATCGCGTTCTTGAGCACACCCGGGATGCTGCCGTTGTATTCGGGCGTGACGACGAGCGCCGCGTCAGCCTCGGCCGCGGCGGCCCGCAGCGCCACCACCGGCTCGGCGACGTCGTCGTTGTCGATGTCCTCGTCGTAGAACGGCAGCTCGCCGAGGCGGTCGAAGATCCGCAGCTCGGCGCCGTCGGGCGACGTCTCTACGGCGAGCTCCGCCAGCTGTCGGTTCACCGACGCTGCACGCAGGCTGCCGACCAGCACCAGCACGTTGATATCCGCCATCGTCACGTCCTTTCCACTCGGCCACAGGGTCGCACGGCACAACCGGACTGTGGTCCGAATAATTCCGGCTGAGCTAAAGTGCTGAGGTGAGCGCCACCGAACAGCCCGGCGGCCTGCCGGTGACGGACGCCGCGACGGCCGAACGCGGCGACGCCGCCCGCAACCGGGCGCTGCTGCTCGACGCTGCGCGACGGCTCATCGCCGAGCACGGCACCGAGGTGTCGATGGACGCCATCGCGGCGGCCGCCGGGGTGGGCAAGGGAACGGTCTTCCGCCGGTTCGGCAGCCGCGCCGGGCTGATGATCGTGTTGCTCGACGAGGACGAGAAGGCGTTCCAGCAGGCGCTGCTGTTCGGGCCGCCGCCACTGGGCCCGGGCGCACCGCCGCTGCAGCGGCTGCTGGCGTACGGCGGTCACCGGCTCGACTTCGTCCGGCAGCATCAGGCGCTGCTCAGCGACGCCGCACGCGACCCGCAGACCCGGTTCAACGCCCCCGCCATGGTGCACCGCACGCACGTCCGGATGCTGCTCGACGCGGCCGGCACGACCGGAGACCTCGGCGCCCAAGCCGATGCACTGCTTTCGCTGCTCGATGCCGACTACGTCCAGCACCAGCTGACCGACCGCGGTCAGACGCCGGCGGAGCTGATCGGGGCCTGGGAGTCGGTGGCCCGCAAGCTGTGCGGCACATGACCCGGCCGTGGATCCTGCACGTCGACCTCGACCAGTTCCTCGCGTCGGTCGAACTGCGGCGACACCCGGCGCTGGCCGGCCTGCCGGTGATCGTCGGCGGCAGCGGCGATCCGACCGAACCGCGCAAGGTGGTCACCTGCGCCTCCTACGAGGCGCGGGCACACGGTGTACGGGCCGGCATGCCGCTGCGCAGCGCCGCCCGCCGCTGCCCGGATGCGACGTTCCTGCCGTCGGACACGGCCGCCTACGACGCCGCCTCCGACGAGGTGATGACGCTGCTGCGCGACCTCGGCCATCCGCTGGAGGTCTGGGGCTGGGACGAGGCCTACCTCGCCGCGGACGTCGAGGACCCCGAGGCACTCGCCGAGCGGATCCGTGAGCTGATCGCCGCGGCCACCGGGCTGTCGGCGTCGGTCGGCATCAGCGACAACAAGCAGCGCGCGAAGGTGGCGACCGGATTCGCCAAGCCCGCGGGCGTCTACCGCTTGACCGACGACAACTGGATGGCCGTGATGGGCGAACGCGACGTCGCGGCGCTGTGGGGCGTCGGGCCGAAAACGGCCAAGAAGCTCGCGGCGATGGGCATCTCGACCGTCGCGGACCTGGCCCGCACCGACGCCGCGGTGCTCACGGCGGCCTTCGGGCCGACCACCGGGCTGTGGCTGCTGCTGCTCGCCAAGGGTGGCGGCGACGCATCGGTGAGCGCAAAGCCGTGGGTGCCGCGCTCGCGCAGCCACGTGATCACCTTTCCGCGCGACCTCACCGACCGCGACGAGATGGCGGCCGCCGTCGCCGACCTCGCCCGCCGCACCCTCACCGAGGTCGCCGCCGACCAGCGCATCGTGACCCGGGTCGCGGTCACGGTGCGCACCAGCACGTTCTTCACCCGCACCAAGATCCGCAAGCTGGCCGCGGCCACCACCGACGAGACGACCGTCGTGGAAACCGCGCTGTCGGTGTTGCGGCGCTTCGAGCTCGACCGGCCGGTGCGGCTGCTCGGGGTGCGCCTGGAACTCGCGATGCCGTCGGCTGTCGGTACCGACCGATAGCGTTCGGGCGTGCTCACCACGGTTGCCGTCCGCGGCTACCGCTCGTTGCGCGAGGTCGTCCTGCCGCTGCGCGCCCTGACCGTCGTCACCGGCGCGAACGGTACGGGCAAGTCCTCGCTGTACCGAGCGCTGCGCCTGCTCGCCGACTGCGGGCGAGGTGGCGTCGTCGGCTCGCTGGCCCGTGAGGGCGGGCTGGAGTCGGCCATGTGGGCAGGGCCGGAGCAGCTGGCGGGCGCCCGTCGCACCGGTGTCGTCGAGGGCACCCGTCGCAGCCGGCCGGTGTCGCTCGAGCTGGGCTTCGCCGCGGCCGACGTCGGCTACGCGGTGGACCTCGGCGTGCCGCAGTCCCCGGGACACCGGTCGTTGTTTGCGCGCGACCCAGAGATCAAGCGGGAGCTGGTGTTCGCGGGCCTGGCGCCACGGCCGGCGGCCACGCTCGTGCGACGCGCCGGTCCGCTCGCCGAATACCGGGCCGACCGCGGCTTCGAGCAGCTGACGAGGTCGCTGCCGAGCCATCTCAGCGTGCTGACGGAGTTCGCGGGTCGGCTGCCCGAGCTGGCCGCGGTGCGGGATCGACTGCGGGATTGGCGGTTCTACGACGGGTTCCGGGTGGACGCCGACGCCCCTGCGCGCCGGCCGCAGGTGGGCACCCGCACCCCCGTGCTCGCCGCCGACGGCTCCAATCTCGCCGCCGCGGTGCAGACCGTCGTCGAGGCCGGCTTCGACGACCTGCAGCGGGCCGTCGACGCGGCGTTCGACGGCGCCCAGCTGACCGTCGCGGTACACGACGGGCTGTTCGACCTGAGCCTGCAGCAGCGGGGCATGCTGCGTCCGCTGCGGGCAGCCGAATTGTCCGATGGCACACTGCGATTCCTGCTGTGGGCCACCGCGCTGCTGAGCCCGCAGCCGCCGTCGCTGATGGTGCTCAACGAGCCGGAGACCTCGCTGCATCCGGCGCTGATCCCGCCGCTCACCGAGTTGATCGCCGCGGCGGCCCGACGCACGCAGGTCGTCGTGGTCACCCACGACCGCAGGCTGGTGGACCAGCTCGGGGCGCAGCCAGTCGGCGGCGCCGCCGGGGACCCGGACCTGCCGCTCGAGCTGCCGCTCGTCAAGGACTGGGGCGAGACCTTCGTCGCCGGTCTCGCGCCGCTGGAGGCACCGCCGTGGGATTGGGGGAAGCGCTGATCAGGGGATGCGCGCCGGCCGCAGCGCCCGGCTGAACAACACGTTGACCTGGCGCATCGCCACGCTGTAGGGCCACCACGCCAGGCGCTTGAAGAGATACAGCGCCCGGATGTCCACCGAGGTGTAGATGAGGTACCGGTTCCTCGCGACGCCGGCCAGGATTTTGTCGGCCACCCGCTCCGGGGTCACCGCGTGGCCGGTGAATCGCCCGGTCCACTTCTGCACCGCGGGGTGGTCGCGGTCCACCCCGGCGATCTCGACCGTCCGCACCAGCGGCGTGTCCACGGCGCCCGGCACCACCACGGACACCCCGATACCGTGCCGGGCGAGGTCGAAGCGCAGCACCTCCGACAGCCCGCGCAGCCCGTACTTGCTGGCGCTGTAGGCGGCGTGCCACGGCAGCGCGACGAGCCCGGCCGCCGACGACACGTTGACCAGGTGCCCACCGCGGCCGGCGGCGACCATCTGCGGAACGAACGCCTCGATGACGTGAATCGGGCCCATCAGGTTGACGTCGATCATGCGCCGCCACTGGTCGTGGCTCAGCCGGGACACCGTTCCCCATGCCGAGACGCCGGCGATGTTCATGACGATGTCCATGCTCGGGTGCTCGGCCTGAACGTCGGCCGCGAACGCCTCGACCTGGTCGTGATCGGAGACGTCGAATGCCCGGTGCGCGGGGACGGCCGCGCCCAGCGCCTCGGCGTCGGCGACGGTTCGGGCCAGACCCGCCTCGTCGCGGTCGGTCAGGAACAGCACGGCGCCGGCAGCGGCCAGTCTCAGGGCGGTCGCGCGGCCGATGCCGCTGGCGGCGCCGGTCACCAGCACCCGCTTGCCTGCAACGCTGCGCGCCATGGCGGCGACCCTACCGGGCGCGGATCAGTCCTCGGCGTCGAGCGTGGCCGGCCACAGCGCGGCCTGCCACAGCCGCTCGAGCACCCGCACCCCGCGCTCGAGATCGCGGTGCGGTCCGACGAAGGCCGGGTCACCGGAGAGCAGGTAGCCGGTGGTCACCGACAGCGTGCGCACCAGGGCCGGGATGTCGTCGCTGATGGGCCGCGTGGTGCCCGCCCGCACCTCGGCGTCCACCACGCCGACGATCTGGTCGATCACCAGATCCATCTGGTGGTCCAGGATCTCGCGGATCTCGGCGTCGCTGTGCCGTGCGGCGTTGCAGGCCGACATCACCGGGTCGTTGTGGGCGTAGACGACGGCCGCACTGCCGACCATGCGGCGGGCGAACGCGGCCGGCGACTCGTCGGGGCCCCGGGGAGCGAAGTGGTGGGTCAGCTCCTCGAGCTCCTGCAGCACCTCGTTGAGGATCTGGGCGAGCACGGCGTACTTGGAGTCGAAGTAGAAGTAGAAGCCGGACCGGGCCACGCCCGCGCGGTCGCTGATGGTGCTGACCGACAACTCCGCGAACGGCTTTTCTTCGAGCAGTTCGCGCACCGCCTGCATGATCGCCGACCGCTGCCGATCGCCCCGGCTCTGCGGCGCCTTCACCTCGCGGTCCGTGCTCATCCTGCAAACCTTGCCACGCCGCCACGGCAGGTAGAACTTGACAGCCGTCAAGTAGCCCCGAGAAGATGTTCGGCACGTGACCTGTCACACAACGGAGTCCGCTTGGAGGAGCGTCGATGGCGACCATCAGTACCCCTGAGTACCTACTGGACCAGGCCAAGCGTCGGCTGACGCCGTCGGTGACGAATTTCCCGGGACTCGGGCTGCTGGAGAAGAAGCTGCTCGACACCGAGTTCCCGCAGACGGAACTGGCGCCGCCGCCGCCCGGCTCGGACCTCAAACCGGTGATGGGCGACAAGGGCCTGCCGATCTTCGGTCACATGGTGGAGATGATGCGCGGCGGGCCGGACTACTGGGTGCGCATCTACCGCGAGCACGGCCCGCTCTACTTCGTCGACTCCCCGGCCCTGCCGTCGGTCGCGGCGCTCGGACCGGACGCGGCGCAGGTGATCTACACCAACCGCAACAAGGACTTCTCGCAGCAGGGCTGGGTGCCGGTGATCGGCCCCTTCTTCCACCGCGGCCTGATGCTGCTCGACTTCGACGAGCACATGTACCACCGGCGGATCATGCAGGAGGCGTTCGTCCGGACGCGGCTCGCCGGCTACACCGAGCAGGTCGACCGGGTCGTCTCGCAGGTCATCGCCAACGACTGGGTGGCCAACGACGCGCGGTTCCTGCTGTATCCGGCGATGAAGGAGCTGACGCTCGACATCGCCTCCATGGTGTTCATGGGCCACGAGCCGGGCACCGACCACGAGCTGGTCACCAAGGTCAACAAGGCGTTCACCACCACCACGCTCGCCGGCAACGCCGTCATCCGCACCAGCGTTCCGCCGTTCACCTGGTGGCGTGGGCTGCGCGCCCGCAAGCTGCTCGAGGACTACTTCGAAGAGCGCGTGCAGGAGGCCCGCCGCGCCGAGGGCGACGACCTGCTCTCGGTGCTGTGCCGCACCGAGGACGAGGACGGCAACCGGTTCTCCGACGCCGACATCGTCAACCACATGATCTTCCTGATGATGGCGGCCCACGACACCTCGACATCGACGGCGACCACCATCGCCTACCAGCTGGCCGCGCACCCGCAGTGGCAGGACCGGTGCCGCGACGAGTCGGACCGGCTCGGCGACGGCCCGCTCGACATCGAGGCGCTGGAGAAGCTGGAGACGCTCGATCTGGTGATGAACGAGTCGATCCGGCTGGTGACGCCCGTGCAGTGGGGGATGCGCCAGACCGTGCGCGACACCGAACTGCTCGGCTACTTCCTGCCCAAGGGCACCAACGTCATCGCCTATCCGGGCATGAACCACCGCTTGCCGGAGCTGTTCCCGGAGCCGCACAAGTTCGATCCCGAGCGCTTCTGCGAGCCGCGCAACGAGCACAAGAAGCACCGCTACGCGTTCACGCCGTTCGGCGGCGGCGCGCACAAGTGCATCGGCATGGTGTTCGGCCAGCTGGAGGTGAAGACCATCCTGCACCGGCTGCTGCGCAAGTACCGGCTGGAACTACCCCGCCCCGGCTACGAGGCGCACTGGGATTACAGCGGCATGCCGGTTCCCAAGGACGGGATGCCGATCATGCTGCGGCCGCTGCGCTGACGTCCGCAGCTCAGGCGGCCGCCAACAGCCGGTTGGCGCAGGCGATCACGGCGCGCAGCGCGGAATCGCCGGCGTCGCCGGAGACCCCCATCGCCCAGGCCCGCCGGCTGCCGTCGGTGCCGTGGATGAAGGTGGCGATCATCGGGTCGTGCGGGTCGCCGTGGCTGCGCTGGTGGAACTCCAGCGTCTCCAGGCCGATGCCCCGTTCGTAGAGCATGGCGGTGAGCGCCGCGACGGGTCCGCCCGCGGCGGCCGTGGCGGTCTCGATGCGGTCACCGATCGCGAGCGTGGCGCGGTAGGTCCGCGGCGAACGCGCACACCGGCGGGCCGGGCCGTCGGTGCCGTCGGCGCACTCCCAGGAACCCAAGCGCAGCGGCCCGCCGGTGGGGCTGTACTCGCTGATCAAGTCGCTCCAGCTGGTCAAGCTCATCGTCGACTCGGCCTCCTCGCGCAGTCCGCGGGGCAGCGCAGGCCGGCCGCCCCAGGGCTCGTGCCGATGGTGGTATGCGGGAATGTCGGTGGCGGTGCTGGAAGGTGTCATGTGCCGGTCTTCTCGATAGCGAGGTGGTGACCGACTGCGCGCTCTGCCATAGCGTCCGACCCGCAACGGGGGGTCGGTCGCTGTCAGACCCCGTTGCGGGTTGCTACTACGAGTAGGCGCGCGCTGTGCACGCCGCGAGGGTAGACGGTGCTCCGGCGGTGGTGCAACCTGTTAGACGAGCGGCTCGCCGGCGGCGATCCGGTTGCCGAGTCCGATGAGGGCAACGGCCGCCGCGTGCAACCGCTCACCGGCGTCGCGGGGCGCCTGCCCGGCGAGGTAGCGCACCCAGGTGCCCTCGATGACCACGCCGAGCTTGAAGCAGGCCAACGCCGAGTACCAGTCCAGGTGCGCGGTGGTGCGGCCGCCGGCTGCGGTGTAGGCCGCCAGGAGCTCACCGCGGGTGGCGAGTCCCCCGAGCCGCGCCAGCGCCTCGCCGCTGCCGAGCGGGTCGGCGTCGACCGGCCAGCACACCAGCATCCAACCGAGGTCCAGCAGCGGGTCGCCGACGGTGCACATCTCCCAGTCCACGAACGCGGCCACCTCGGGCCGGTCGCGGCGCAGCAGCACGTTGTTCAGGTGGCAGTCGCCGTGCATGATGCAGGGCTCGCCGTCGGCCGGCCGGTGGGCCGCCAGCCAGTCGGCGAGCGCGTCGACGTCGGGCAACGCGTCGTCGTAGGCCTGCTGCTGGCGGTAGGCGTCGAGGAAGCCGCGGAACTGCGGCACCTGCCGCTCCAGGAAGGACCCGGGCCGTTTCAGCGCGGCCAGCGGGCTCCCTTCCCACGGCACTCGGCTGAGCCGGGCGAGTCCGGTCGCATAGGAGATGCCGACGTCGTGGCGGAAATCCGGCCGCTCGACGTATGCCGGTGCCACCTCGGTTCCGGGGTTGAAGCCGTCGATCTCGGCCATGAGGTAGAAGACGACACCGATGACGTCGACGTCCTCGCACGCGGCGATCAGCGCCGGATGCGGCACGTCGGAGCCGGTGAGTGTCCGCAGCACCGCGATCTCCCGCAGCATCGTCTTGTTGCTGTTCGGACGCGGATGGGCGGGTGGCCGCCGCAGCACCAGCGGCCGGCCGTCGATCTCCACGCGCACGACGATGTTCTGCGTGCCGCCGCCGAGCGGTTCCACCGCGCCGACCGTCGTGCCGATGCCGCGCGCCGCGACCCACGTTTGCAACGCCGCGACCTCGTCGTCGCGCAGGGTTTCCGTCACCGCACGGATCGTAGGCGCGCGCCGCGCCGCATCCGCGGGCAACCGCCGACGGGCGCTACTTGGGGGCGAAGCGCTGGCCGGCGTCGAGGCGCAGGCACTGGCCGTTCAGCATCGGGTTCTCGACGATGGCGACGGCGAGCTTGGCGTATTCCTCGGGCTTTCCCAACCGCTTGGGGAACGCCGCATCCTTGGTCAGCTGCTTGGCGAACTCGTCGGGAATGCCCTCGGTGAGGCCCGTCGCGAACAGGCTCGGCGCGATGGCGAGCGCCCGGATGCCCAGACTGCCGAGGTCGCGGGCCATGGTGAGGCACATTCCCGCGATGGCGGCCTTGGAGGCGGTGTAGGCGACCTGGCCGATCTGGCCTTCGAACGCGGCGATCGACGCGGTGTTGATGATGACGCCGCGCTCTTCCTGCTCGTCGTCGACGGGGTCCTGCTGGCTCATCTGCCACGCCGCCAGCCGGCTGATGTTGAACGTGCCGATGAGGTTCAGGTCGATGCTCTTGCGGAACGATTCCAGGCTGTGCGGGCCGGTCTTGGTGACGGTGCGCTCGGCGCTGCCGCCGCCGGCGGTGGTGACGGCGATGTGCAGTTCGCCGCCCAGGGCCTCGACGGCCTGCTGCAACACCTGCTCGGTGCCGTCGAAGTCGGTGACGTCGACCTCGTGGAACGAGCCGCCGATCGCGTCGGCGACCTCCTTGCCCTTCGACTGCGGGCGGTCCAGCACCGCCACCGTCGCGCCGCGCTGCGTCAACGCCTCCGCGGTCGCCCGCCCGAATCCGGACGCACCGCCGACGACGACTGCCTTCTTGCCCGCGATCTCCACGCAACATCCTCCTGGTCCGCCCGGTTGCGACGACGCCTCCGCCGCGCAGCTGTACGTCGCTACTGTAAGGATGTCGACAGGCCGGCCACCGCCGGGGTCGTCACGGCGCGGTAAGACCTCGCCGCCGTCGTCGCAGGTAACGTCGCCGGAATGGCGGTGCCTACCCGCGAACAGCGGATGATCAGCGGCATCGCGGCCGCCGCGGCGGCGCTGGGCGTCATGGAGCTGGCGGCGATCCCGTTCGGGCCGACGGCCGATTCGCGGCTCGCCGTGGGCGCCACGGTCATCGACTGGACGCCCGGGCCGGTGAAGGAGTGGGCCATCCGGCTGTTCGGCTTCAACGACAAGCTGGTGCTGTCCGCCGTGATCCTCGTCGTGATCGCGGCCCTCGCGGCGATCACCGCCCGTTACGAGGCGCCGCGCCGGCCCGTCGGCAGTGCCGCGATCGTGGTGGCCGGGGCGCTCGGCTGCCTGGCCGTGCTGTCGCGGGCGGGCGCCACCCCGCTCGCTGTGCTGCCGACCGTCGCGGGAACGGTGTGCGGCGTCGCGGCGCTGCGCTTCCTCACCCGCGCTCCCGCCGCCGACGACGTCGACGGGAATCGGCGCCGGTCGCTGGCGGCGCTCGGCGTCCTGGTGGCCGGGGTAGTCAGCGGCGTCGTCGGCGTCGTCGTCACGCGACAGCTGCGGTCGGTGTCCGGCGAGCGGTCCGCGCTGACCGTGCCCCGTCCGGCGACACCCGCGCCCCCCATCCCCCCGACCGTCCAGCCCCCGGGTGTGGCGCTGCCGCGCTTCGTGACGCCGACCGCCGACTTCTACCGCATCGACACCGCGCTGAGTGTGCCGCAGCTCAGCCGCAACGACTGGCGGCTGCGCATCCACGGCCTGGTGGACCGCGAGGTGACGTTCACCTTCGACGACCTCGACGCGTTCGACGTCGTCGAAGAGGTCGTGACGCTGACCTGCGTGTCGAACACCATCGGCGGCGACCTGATCAGCAACGCGGTGTGGACCGGGTACCGGGTGCGCGACCTGCTCGCCCGCGCCGGGGTGTCGCCCGAGGCGGACATGGTGCTGTCGACGTCGATCGACGGGTTCACCGCCGGCACGCCCGTCGAGGCGTTGCGCGACAATCCGGACAGCCTGCTGGCGATCGCCATGAACGGCGAACCGCTGCCCGACCAGCACGGGTATCCCGCCCGGCTCGTCGTGCCCGGGCTCTACGGGTATGTGTCGGCGACGAAGTGGGTGGTCGATTTGGAGCTCACGCGGTTCGACCGCGCGCAGGCGTACTGGACGAAGCTCGGCTGGTCGGCGCGCGGGCCGATCAAGACGCAGTCGCGCATCGACGTGCCGCGCTACGGGCAGAAGCTCGCCGCGGGCGACACCGTCTTCGGCGGGGTGGCGTGGGCGCAGCCCCGCGGCGTGCGCGCCGTGGAGATCCGCATCGACGACGGCGACTGGCGTCCCGCGGAACTGGGCGCCGCCTACTCCGACGACACCTGGCGATTGTGGCGCTACCCGTGGACGGCCACCCCGGGCGAGCACCGGATCACCGTCCGGGCCATCGACGGCACCGGTGCCGTGCAGACCGCGGAGGTGGCCGCGCCGGTCCCCGACGGTGCGACCGGCCTGCACTCGGTGGCGTTCACCGTCAGCTGACGCGTCGCGGCGCCCGATTACCCGGTTCCGCTCCCGGGTGGTTGACGCGGTGAAAAAATCGGCGGCAGTCCGCGACGCGCATCGAGGAAGGCCACGTTGAGCACACCGACCACGGCACCGTCCGACCGCATCGAGGAACGCGACGGCGACGTCACCTACATCCGTACCGACCCCGACCTCCCGCCGGTGGCGGTCATCGACCGCTCCCCCATCAGCACCCGCCACAAGATCGTCTTCGGGATCATCGCGGTGCTGGGCGCGGTGGCGTGGGCGATGATCGCGCTGGTCCGCGGCGAGTCGGTGAACGCGGTGTGGTTCGTCGTCGCCGCGATCTGCACGTATGTGATCGCGTTCCGGTTCTACGCCCGGCTGATCGAGCTCAAGATCGTGCGCCCGCGCGACGACGAGGCCACCCCGGCCGAGGTGTTCGAGAACGGCACCGACTACATGCCGACCGACCGCCGGGTGCTCTTCGGCCACCACTTCGCGGCCATCGCCGGCGCCGGACCGCTCGTGGGGCCGGTACTCGCCGCGCAGATGGGCTATCTGCCGGGCATCATCTGGATCGTCATCGGGGCGGTGATCGCCGGCTGTGTGCAGGACTACCTGGTGCTGTGGATCTCGACGCGGCGCCGCGGTCGCTCGCTCGGGCAGCTGATCCGCGACGAGCTCGGCGCCGTGGGCGGTGTCGCGGCCATCGTCGCGATCCTCGCCATCATGGTGATCCTGCTCGCGGTGCTCGCGCTCGTCGTGGTGAACGCGCTCTCCGAGAGCCCGTGGGGCGTGTTCTCGATCGCGATGACCATCCCGATCGCCCTGTTCATGGGGCTGTACCTGCGCTACCTGCGCCCCGGCCGGGTCAGCGAGGTGTCGCTCATGGGCGTCGCGCTGCTGATCCTGGCCGTCGCGGCGGGCGGCTGGGTCGCCGAAACCGGTTGGGGCACCGAGTGGTTCACGCTGTCGAAGGTCACGCTCGCGTGGTGCATCATCATCTACGGCTTCGCGGCCTCCGTGCTGCCGGTGTGGCTGCTGTTGGCGCCGCGCGACTACCTGTCGACGTTCATGAAGGTCGGCACCGTCGCGCTGCTCGCCGTGGGCGTACTGCTGGCCCGGCCGGTCATGGAAGCGCCGGCGGTATCCGAGTTCGCCCGCACCGGCACCGGGCCGTCCTTCGCCGGCGCGCTCTTCCCGTTCCTGTTCATCACCATCGCCTGCGGTGCGCTCTCGGGCTTCCACTCGTTGATCGCCTCGGGCACGACCCCGAAACTCTTGGAGAAGCAGAGCCAGATGCGGCTGATCGGCTACGGCGGCATGCTCACCGAGTCCTTCGTCGCCGTCATGGCGCTGATCACCGCATGCATCCTCAACCAGCACCTGTATTTCGCGATGAACGCGCCCGCCGGCCTCACGGGCGGGACACCGGAGACGGCTGCCGCCTACGTCAACGGGCTCGGCCTGTCGGGCGACCCCGCAACGCCCTCACAAATCGCCGGCGCCGCCGAACAGGTCGGCGAGAAGACGATCATTTCGCGCACCGGCGGCGCGCCCACCCTGGCGGTCGGCATGTCCGAGGTGCTGTCGGTATTCGGCGGATCTGGATTGAAGGCGTTCTGGTATCACTTCGCGATCATGTTCGAGGCGCTGTTCATCCTGACCACCGTCGACGCCGGCACCCGGGTGGCCCGCTTCATGCTGTCCGACGGCCTGGGCAACCTGGGCGGCCCGCTGCGCACGCTGCACGACCCCAGCTGGCGCACCGGCGCGTAGCTGTGCAGCGTCGCCGTGGTCGCCAGCTGGGGCAGCATCCTGCTCATGGGCGTCACCGATCCCCTCGGCGGCATCAACACGCTGTTTCCGTTGTTCGGTATCGCCAACCAACTGCTCGCGGCCATCGCGCTGACGGCCGTCACCGTCATCGTGGTCAAGAAGCGGTATTACCGCTGGTTGTGGATACCGGCGGTACCGCTGTTCTGGGATCTCGCCGTGACCCTCACCGCTTCCTGGCAGAAAATATTCTCCGACAATCCAGCGCTGGGGTACTGGGCGCAACACGCGGCTTTCCGCGAGGCGAAGGAAGCCGGTAAGACGGCGTTCAAGACGGCTAAGTCAGCGGACGAGATCGACGCCGTCATCCGCAACACCTTCATTCAGGGAACGCTGTCGATCGTGTTCGCGGTGCTCGTCCTCGTCGTGTTCCTCGCCGGCGTCGTCGTGGCGGTGCGCGCTGTTCGCGGAAACGGCCGCCCGTTGACCGAGGATGCGGTAGTCAACACCCGGTTCTTCGCTCCTTCGGGACTTATTCCCTCCGCCCGGGAACGGGAGGTGCAGCGCCAATGGGACGAATACGCGAAATCGCGGGAAGAATCGGCTGGTATTTCGGCACATTGATGGGTGACCGGCATTACTCCCGTTATGTCGAGCACCGGCTGCGCGACCACCCCGGGACGCCGGTGATGACCGAGCGGGAGTACTGGCGAGCGCGACATCTGGCAAACGACCGCAACCCCGGTGGGAGCT
Organism: Mycobacterium sp. MYCO198283; assembly: GCF_021213805.1. Lineage (GTDB taxonomy): Bacteria > Actinomycetota > Actinomycetes > Mycobacteriales > Mycobacteriaceae > Mycobacterium. Next base: position 32,262 of record NZ_JAJQJI010000011.1, on the reverse strand, counting down.
GCTGCTGAGGTCAGCAGCCCTGCGCGTCAAGCGCGGCCCGCGCTGTCGGCGCCGCGTCAGCTGACTGCGCCCGCGACAATCGCACTTCCGCTCCCCGCACACGCATCCGCGGTTCCAGCGGACTGTTCTTGTTCGCCGTGAACGTCAAAAACGGGTTCCTGACAGCCAAAATTGGCGGCGGGATGCTTGCCGCGCAAACTTTGCGCTTACTCGGTGACCGACAAGCGAGTCCGCGACGTTAGAAACACGGTGCCGAGGGAATGGCATTCATTGGAGTAACGGCGGGCAGAAGCGAGATACTTGTCTTCTCGTCAGCAATTACCGGGTTCGTTCCGCTGGCGCCGTGACCTGCGGCAACGACACCGGCTAGTGAAGGGATGGTCACCTCTCATGTCTGTTCTCCCATTCGAACCCGCCACTAATGTCGGGCTCCGGTTGCGCGACAGAATCAGTTGGTGGGACGCCGAAACGGAATGCACGGTGGTGATTTCCCAACCGGCCGTCGATCCGGAACTTTGGGACGAATACCTCGCCGGTGCACACCGCAGTTATCGCCGTTTCGGCGTCGAATCGGCGCTGGAGATCGACGAGCTCCGAGCCGGCGGCGACACCGCCCTTTTCTTTGCTGCCGTCGACTCCAGGAAACGCATGGTGGGTGGGCTGCGCGCTAAGGGACCGCTTCGCTCGGCCGACGACGCACACGCCGTCGTCGAGTGGGCCGGCCAGGCCGGAGAGCAGGCCGTGCGGAAGATGATCGACGACCGCGTGCCGTTCGGCGTGCTGGAGATGAAGGCCGCCTGGGTGAGCTCGGACTTGGAGCGCAGTCCGCACGTCACCACGGCGCTGGCCCGAACCGCGAGCCACACGATGACCATCCTCGGCAATCAGTTCTGCATGGCCACCTCGGCGGCTCACGTGCTGGAGAGGTGGCGGTCCTCGGGCGGCGTGGTTGCTGCCAACATCCCGGCCACGCCGTATCCGAGCGAGCGCTACCAGACCCGGATCATGTGGTGGGACCGTCGCACCTACGCACGCTTCGCCGAGCCGGGTCAGCTCGCCCGGATCGTGCTCGAGAACCGCCACATCGAGCGGGTCCTCGAATCACAAGAAGACGCCCTCGCGACGCACGACATGGTGCTGTAGAGCGCTACTACACGAGGCGGCGGCGCCGGCTCCGCACCGAAGCGGGGGCGGCGTGCGAGAGCCGCAGGAGGAGCACGAGCGCCTCGTCCGGCTGGGTGCCTGCGACCTCGCGCAGCCTCGCTTGCAGCGAGCGCAGGTCGTCGGCGTACCGCGGGGACATCTTCCACAGCTCGGCGTCGCCGACGGCGTGGAGAAACACGGGCGAGACCGGCTGCACGGCCAATCCGCGCCGCTGGGCCTCGATCCACACCGCCTCCATCGCCGCACCGCCCCGGACGTAGTCGGGCAACGCGCCGCCGCGCACGGTGACCAATGCCAGCGCCGAACTGGAACGCACCCGCTTGGCGACGTCCTCCCCGAGCGCCGCACCGCCGTCCCAATCCGCCAACGCCGCCATCACGTCGGGACGGCGCAGGATGTCGAGTACCGCTATATCGGCAGGCGCGAGCTCCAGGCTCATGACGTCGATCCCGGAGTCCGCAGCACCCTCGCCGGGCCAGCGCAGTTCGCTGACCAGCTCTCGGTGCAGCGGCGGAGTCAGATAGCGGATCCGGTCCGCGGCCGCGCACACCTGCGCCAGCTCTTCGACGTCACCGCGCGCGGTCAACACCGCGAGCCGCCCGCCTTCGCGGGCCGCCGCCTCCGTCAGGTCCGCGATCAGTCCCTCGTCGACGGGCGCAACCGTGCCGCGACGACGGTTGGTCTCGCGCAGCAACATCGGCTCGTAGTATGCGGCCAGATCGGGACTGGTACCGCTGCCGAGCCGCAACGTCGCGGTCAGCGGTGAGCCCGCGTCCGTGGTGCTGACCACCACCTCGCCCAGCACGCCGCGGGCGGCGGCCGCCACCCGAGCGTTGAACAGCGCGGCGCCTACGGCCACGGCACTGCCCCGGAAGCCGGCGTCCATCATCGACGTGCGCTCCGGCGCCACGCGGATGGTCAGGTCGGTGTCGCTGAGCGAGATGGTCCACGGCTGGGCGTTTCCTCCCGACGGCGCCCGCCGCGCTGCCTCCGCGACGAGTTCGGTAGCCGGCGAGGAGTTGGCAGGAACCGGATCGTCGGGCACGACGGGCGGCGGCTGGTACTCCCGCAGGGCGCCGTCGAGCTGGTCGAAGGTCGCCGCAATGTCGATGCGGACCTGACCGGAGTCGAGTGGCTCACCAAGCGTGATGCGGCGGACGGCCTCGACGACTGCCGCGGCGCCGAGCGTCACCTCGCCTGCCAGCTGGGGCCACGTCGACAGAGTGTGCCCAACCTCGACGAGGGACGCCGTCATGCGTGTGGAGGACTGCGTGGCGTCAACGTGTCGCAGCACATAGGGCACCTTGTCCTCGCGCGGCAGGTCGGCCAACTGGGCGGCCGTGATGCTGCCTAGAGCGCCGTGCAGCACCGGTCGCGTGGGATCCAGGTCGAAGCGTTCGACGTCGACCAGGCCGCGGTCGCTGGTCGCCATGACGACGGGCAGCCGTCGGCCCCGCGCGGCCTCGCGGATCGTTAGCTTCATGTCCAGTGAGTCGCACTCCTCCACGACGACGTCCACGCCGTCGAGGAATCCGTCGAGCGTCTCCGCTGTGACTCCAGCGGACACCACCTCGACGCCCAGGTACGGATTCAGTTCGGCGATACGCCGCGCTGCCACGATCGCCTTATTGATCCCGAGGTCGAGCACGGTGGCCGGCACCCGGTTGAGGTTCGACAGCTCGAGGGTGTCGAAGTCCGCCAGCCGCAGGGTGGCGCACATGCCCTGCATCGCCAATGTGTGTGCGATTACGTGGCCGACGCTGAGCCCCGCGACGGCGATCGTCAGTGTCTCGAGGCGGCGCTGCTCGACCGCTGTGATGAGGTTGCGGTTGCGGTCGAGCCGCAACGCCCGGAAGCCTTGCGGGCCCAATATGCCGACGAGGGTGCGCCGCCACGGGTAGTAGGCCCATTTCGTGCGCTCTTCGAGCACCTCGGCGCCGGGTGTGGGGCGCACCTCAGCGAGGGTCCGCTGCTGCTCGGCGACTGCGTCGATCACATCGACGCGCGGATCCGCCCGAAGCCGGTCGAGCAGCGCTCGGTCGGCGTCGTCGCCTTCATCGAGGATGCGCGCGGCGTGGTCGTTGTCTGCGGTCACGAAAGTTCCTCATACTTGCGGACGACGGCTCGAATCGGCGCGCCGGCGATCATCGAAAAGTGCAGTGACACCGGGAAATCGTCTTCGAGGGAATGGATTTCGGCGCCCCGCACCAACGTGGCCACCGCCAGCGTCGCCATCAGCATGGCGAAGTGGTCACCGATGCAGGAGCGGGGTCCGCCGCCGAACGGGATGTATTGCCACCGGTCTCGGGCCCTGTGCTTCTCGGGACTGAACCGGTCAGGGTCGAATACCTGCGCGTTGTCCCACAGCGACGGATCACGTTGTACCGCCATGCGTCCGACGACCAGCATCGTCCCAGCGGGAACGCGATATCCGGCGACAGCGATGTCGCGACATGCCAGGCGGGTGCCGGTGGGCGCCGGCGGACAGAGCCGCAGCGCCTCCCGCACCACCTGCACCGTGAACGGCAGCCGCGCCACGCTGTTGGGCGGCAGCGGTCCTTCGGGAAATGCAGCCACCTCGGCGGCCACCCGCCGCTGGTGTTCGGGATGGCGGCCGAGCTGCCAGAGCGCGTAGGTGATCGTGGTGGCCGTGGTCTCATGGCCGGCGAACAGGAAGATGATCAGTTCGTCGCAGATCTCGCCGTCAGTCAATCCCCGCCCGGTGTCGGGATCGCGGGCGGCGAGCAGTGCCCGGACCAGCGGCGCCTCGATAGCGGGATCCGAACGGCACGCCCGCAGAATGTCCGCGCCGAGTCCTCGGAGGCGGGCACCCGCTGCACGTGCTCGTCGGCGCGCGGGCGTCGGAAGCCAACGCGGGGCTCGTACCGGTCGAAGGGCGCGGTTCATCGCGTACCGCAGCGCCACCCGCAGTGGCTCCTCGACATCCTCGGCGCGGCCCTGCAGGTCGATGCCGAGCACGGACAACGCCAGCGCCCGCAGGGTCAGGGCGCGGACCTCCGCGTCGAGATCGACGACGGCACCGTCTGACCAGTTGTCGCACACCGCCGTTGCGGCCTCGGCCATGTGGCCGCCGAACTCCTGCACCCGCTGGGCGGTGAACACCGGCTGCAGGGTGCGCTTGCGCTGCTTCCACGGCTCGTGCGGGAGATTTGCGAGATTGTCCCCGAGGATGTTTCGCAATTCGTTGAACACTGGTGACGTCTTGTCGACAGCGCCATCTTTGATGCTGAGCACGTCGCGGATCCCTCGCGGCGAGGTGACGAGCACAACCGGCGGCGTCGACCACCGGGGCCCGATCGAGAACCGGGTGACCGGCCCGCCTGCGTCCCGTAGCACGTCCATTCCGGTGTGGAAGGACCGGACGGCGCGGAGGCGCTCGCGGAACGGCAACGGATTCCTCGGCGGGAGCGGCAGGGCCGAGACCTCCGCCATGTCGCCGTCCGACTCAGCTTGCCCCAAGGGTCCTCCAGGATCAGCTCGGTAGACACCCGATTAGATAGGAAGCCTAGCGTTATCGCCGCGTGGGGCGCCGCAACCCGACGACTGCGACGAACTATGGATTTAGTTAGGCGCGGTATGCAGACATCGGGCGGCTTGCCGGGTGAAAATGACACCGGAGGAAATATATGGCTCGGAGCCTTGACCTGGTTGTGACCGCGGTGGCCGCCAAACTCATGGCAGCAACCGCCGCGACGTCTGCCCGGATCAGCCAGGAGGTCCTCCGCGATCTCGTTGCGGTCTTCGACGTCGACGTGAGCTTTCTGCGGTACAACGACCACGCCATCCGCGCGTCAAGGCTCGTCGCCGAGTGGCCAGAGCGCCCCGACGTCCCCGACCCGGATCCGTTGAGCCTCATCTACTTCGACGACGCCGACCCGATCTTCGCGGTGTCGGAGCACACCAAGACACCGGTCGTCTTTCGGCCCGATCCCGCGAACGACGATTATCAGAAGACCATCGAGTCGGCGCGGCAGGTTCGGCAGACGTCGATGGCAGCCACGCCGCTCATCTCCGGCGATGTCACCACGGGGACGCTCGGCTTCATCAAACACGGTGACCGCGAATGGAAGCCCTCGGAGCTCAACGCACTCGAGGCCATCTCCTCGCTGTTCGCGCAGGTGCAGGCGCGCATCGCCGCCGAAGAACAACTGCGGTACCTGGCCGATCACGACGACCTCACCGGCGTGTACAACCGGCGCGCCCTGCTCACGCACCTCGACAACCGGCTGGCGGCGGGTCAGCCGGGGCCGGTGTGTGCGCTGTTCCTCGACCTCGACCGGCTCAAGGCCATCAACGACTACCTCGGCCACAACGCCGGCGACTGGTTCATCAAGGTGTTCGCCGAGCGGCTGCGCGAGGAGACGTCGGACGCCGATGTGATCGCCCGGCTCGGCGGTGACGAATTTGTGGTCGTCCCGGCCGATCCGATGCCGGTGGAGTCTGCGGTGGCGCTGGCCGAGCGGCTGCAACAGCGGCTGCGGGAGCGGGTGGCCCTCGACGGCGAGCGACTGACCCGGACGGTCAGCGTCGGTGTGGCGCAGGGCATCCCGGGCCAGGAGACGACATCGGACCTGTTACGCAAGGCCGATCAGGCCGTGCTGGACGCGAAGAACTCCGGCGGCAACCAGATCACCGTCTTCTCCGACGAGATGTCCCTGAGCACTGCGATGCGCAACGACATCGAGTTGCACCTCCAGAGCGTCATCGACAGCGGCTCGCTGGTGGTGCGATACCTGCCGGAGGTGGATCTGCGTACCGGCGAGGTGCTCGCCACCGAGGCGTTGGTGCGGTGGTGGCATCCGACCCGCGGGCTGCTGCTGCCGGACGCGTTCATCGGGGTGGCAGAGTCCATCAACGTCGCCGGGGAGATCGGTCGGTGGGTATTGCGCACAGCCTGTGCGGAGTTCGGCCGCTGGCGCAGTCGCGGCGTCGGGCGCACGGCGGTGCTGCGGATCAACGTCTCCCCCGTCCAGCTGGTGAGCGAGGGCTTCGTCGGGTTGGTCGCCGACACCATCGCCGAGTTCGGCGTCGACGCCGACTCGGTGTGCCTGGAGATCACCGAGAGCATCGTGGTCCAGGACATCGAGACCACCCGCTCGACGCTGGCCGAGCTCAAGGACGCCGGCGTCCGCATGGCGATCGACGACTTCGGGACCGGTTACAGCGTGCTGTCGCATCTGAAGTCGTTGCCCGTCGACACCTTGAAGATCGACCGGAGCTTCGTTCGCGACCTCGGCCGTAACGCCGAGGATCTGGCGATCGTGCGCGCGATCATCGCCCTGGCCGACGCCTTTGGTCTCGACCTGGTCGCCGAGGGCGTGGAGACCGAGGAGGCGGCGTTGACGCTGCTGGCGCACGGCTGTCACCGGGCGCAGGGTTTCTTGCTGTCGCGGCCCGTGACGGGGCAGCATATGGAGGCGCTGCTGGCGCAACGCCGGATCCCGCTGCCGTTCGGCAACTCCCGCGCCAGCTGACGGTGCTCAGGCCACCGCGTGCCGCTGGCGCGGAAGCGACGCCGTGCACACCGGCTGGCGCGGCCGCAGCGGCGGTTCGTCCGCGGCCAGCAGCTCAAGCCGGCCGTGCCGGCTGGCCAGCCGGCTCACCACCGCCACCTGCACCGTGAGCGGGCCGGTCAACGGCGGAACACGGTAGGGCGCATCGACGTCGCCACGCGCGGATCCGCAGATCATCCCGTGGTCGACGCGCACGGCGCGCGGTCCCTTCGCGGTCTGCAGCACCGCGCCCACGGCGTCGCTGTCCTCGAACACCAGGCGGTCGAGCCGGGTGCTCACCGGCGTCCGGACGCCGCGTTCGACGGCGTGTCGGGTCATCCACTGCGTCAACGTCGACGAGGCGTCTGCACCGTCGAGTGTGACCGACCCGATGACGGACGCCTGCACCGTGTCGCCGCTGCGGAGCGTCGCCGCCTGCATCGGCCGATTGGCGATCCGGCTGTAAATGACGCCGTGGTCGTCGGCAACACACTGATCAGCCCACCCTTTGAGCTGGTGCCCGTAGAACGGCTCGACAGTTCCGGGCGCCTCTTTGCGCCGCGTCCGACGCGGCGGCGCGGCAGCCACGGGTTCGGCCAGGACGCGCAACGTCAGGTCGCCGGCGGGACCGGCGGGCGCCAGGCCCTCGACCAGCGCGGCGAAGTATTCGGCGGTGGCGGGGTGGTCGTCACCGGAACCGTCCGCCATCACCACGTCGAGACCGGCGTCCAGGGCGGCGATCGCGGCGGCGATGAGGCCGCCGCCGGCCCCGACGCAGAGGACGTCGACGACGTCGTCCCACTCCACGTCAGTGACTCTTTCGGTCGATTCGTGCGCGGATGAGGGAGACCTGTCGGCCGCCTGCCGGCGCTCGCCCTGCACACATACCAGGATCCGTCACGAAGGCGAGATTACAGACCTTTCGGCTGTTTTGCTACCGGCGTCTCGACTTGCGGTTCGTCCGACCCGGCGGTCGCGGCAGGTTCTCCGCCGCTCACTTGACAGGGCGGGACCGCTGCCCGAAGGTGCTCGCAGCGCACCGCCTCGGCGGCATGCGGCGGAGGCCGAGGCGAACGACCAACGGGTGATCGGAGGACGGTGAGTCAACCGACGGACCGGCCGCCGGACTCGACCCGTGAGCAGATTCTCACCGCCGCGGCCCGCCAGTTCGCCCGCAAGGCCTACAGCCTGGTCAGCCTCGACGACATTCTCCGCGAGGCGCAGGTGACCAAGGGCGCGATGTACTTCCACTTCCGTTCCAAATACGCACTGGCGCTCGCGATCATCGACGAACACAGCGCCCGGACCCGCACGGCGGTCACGGAGATTCTCGGCCGCGGACTGTCGGGCCTGGAGACGCTGATCGACGTCGCCTTTCACGTCGCGGTGCAGGATGCGACGCAGGACATGGCGCGGGCGGGGCTGCACCTGCTGGAGTCGATCGGCCGGACCGAGGAGCTGCAGGACACCATCTGGAACGAGTGGGTGCTGGGCTTCGCGGCGATGGTCGACCGTGCGATCGCCGAGGGCGACGTCCTCCCCACGCGCACGCCGGAGGACATCAGCCGGCTGCTGGTCGCGATGTACGCCGGCGTGCGGCAGCTGAGCCGGCTGGAGCACCCCGACGAGTTGATCAAGAACGTCGAGGACGCCTGGTACCTGGTGCTGCCGGGGATCACGGCTCCGGACCGCATCGACTACTTCCGGCAGTTCGTGGTGCGGCGGTCGCGCCAGGCGCTGCGCAACGCGGCGGTCGCGCCGGAAGACGCCGGACCGCGCTAAATTCATCCGGTGCGCCAGGCCAGGTCGGACGCCACCCGTCGCAGAATCCTCGACGCAGCGGTGGCCCTGTTCAACGAGGTCGGCTATCCCAACACCGGCCTCGGCGACATCATCGCGCGCGCCGGGGTGACCAAGGGCGCGTTCTACTACCACTTCGAGTCGAAGCAGGCGGTCGCCGAAACCGTGATGGAGGAGAGCATGCGGAGCCTGCGGGCGGAGGTCGCCGGGCCGACGCAGGCCAACGCCCCGGCCTTGGAGATCCTCCTGCATGGCGTGTTCGTCGCCGCGGAGCTGTTCCGCGCGAACCCGCTGAACCGCGCGGGCTTTCACCTGTCGCACGCACTCGGCGGCTTCTCCCCCGCGGCCGGACAGACCTACAGCGGGTGGTTGGAGAGCGCCGCGCGGCACGTACGCACGGCGATCGACGAGGGCGACATCGCCGCCGGGGTCGACCCGGCGACGCTTGCCGAGGCGCTCGTCGGTGCGAGCATCGGCTCGCAGATCGTCACCGCCGCCCGAGCCGAGGGCGCCGACATGCTGATCGACCGCCTGGAGCGGGTGCTGCGGCTGGTGCTGTCCGCCGTCACCACCGCCGACTCACGCTCCTACTTCGAGCAGTACCTGTCACGGGAGGCGCTGCGGCACCGCAGCGCGGCGGTCTGAGCGCCGGCGCTCAGAGTTCGCGCACCCACAGTTCTTCGGTCAGATCCCGGAACGTCGCCAAGACGACCGAATCGTCACCGCGCACCAACTCCGATCGGCTGATCTCGGCGCGCACGATGGACCCGTCGGCGTGGCACAGCTCCACGACCATGTCCGCCCGCGCGCGCAGACCCGATACCGCGGCGTCGTCGGGCGGTAGTTTGCGGACGATCTCGGGCAGGGTCATCGCCAGCAAGCTCTCTCGCGCGTGACCGAGCATCTCCGCGAACGCCGGGTTGGCGAACAGGACGGTGCCGTCCGGCCCGACGGCCAGCACCGGAACGGGCAGCCTTTCCAGCACCGCCGGTGCGGGCAGCTGCTCCAGGACGGCTGTCGGTGACGGGGTGACTGGTTCGCCGCTGCGCGCCTCCACGCAGAGGATTATGACCGACCGGCACACCGCGCGCCATGCCATCGGCGAAGTCGACGGGTTTGCCATCGTGACATCTCACGACGTCATCAATCGACGGTGAGGATCCCGTCGGTATACCGCCGCGTGACGTCCACCCGCTCCGCGTTGACGTCGTCGACGTCGTGCACCCACTGCTGCGCCGCGGCGCGTCCGCGTCCCCCGCTCAGGTGCCGGTCGAGCAGTCGCCGCCGCCGCTCGGCGGCGCTCACCTCCAGGTAGTACAACCGGTCCAGGAGCGCACGCACCCCGTCCCACCCGTGGGTCGGCAACCCGAGGTAGTTCCCCTCGGTGACCACCACCCGGGCGCTCGCCGAGACGACACCCGCCGCGGCTTCGGCGGCGTCGTTGTCCCGGTCGAAAAGCGGAACATAGACGTCGTCGCGGTCTGCCCGCACCCGTTGCAGCGCCACGATGTAGCCGGCGACGTCGAAGGTGTCGGGCGCTCCCTTCCGCTCACGCCGCCCCAGCCGGTCCAGCTGTGCGTTGGACAGGTGGAACCCGTCCATTGGGAGGTAGGCCGCGCCGAGGTCGGCGAGGGCGGCGACGAACCGCGCTGCGACGGTCGATTTGCCGGCCCCGGGCGGACCGGCGATGCCGAGGATCACCCGCCGGCCGGTGCTCGCGAGGTCACGGGCCTCGGCCACCGCCTCGTCGAATGTGGGCATCCCGCGATGGTGTCACGCTCCCGTCACCTCCGATGGGTCCACCTGGGGGCGTCAGCGGCGGACCGGCTGGGTACGCGGCCGCCATGGCGAGCATCGGTTACTTCCTGTCCTGCGAACAGTTCGGTCCCAAAGAGCTCGTCGAACAGGCGAAGCGGGCGGAGGCCGCCGGGTTCGACGCGCTGTGGATCTCCGACCACTTCCACCCATGGAACGACGCCCAGGGTCAGAGCCCGTTCGTGTGGGGCGTGATCGGCGCACTCTCGGAGGCGACGTCGCTCCCGGTGTCGACGGCGGTCACCTGCCCGACCGTGCGCATCCACCCGGCGATCATCGCCCAGGCCGCCGCCACCGCTGCGGTGCAGCTCGACGGCCGTTTCGTCCTCGGCGTGGGCAGCGGCGAGGCCCTCAATGAGCACATCCTGGGCGACCCGTGGCCGTCGGTGGGCGTGCGCCTCGAGATGTTGGAGGAGGCGGTCGACGTCATCCGGCTCCTGCACCGGGGCGACGAGATCAGCCACCACGGCACCTATTACGAGGTGCAGGAGGCCCGCATCTACACGCTTCCCGAGCAGCCCGTGCCCATCTACGTCTCCGGTTTCGGGCCGCAGGCCGCGCAGTTGGCGGGCCGGATCGGTGACGGTTTTTGCACCACCATGCCCGACGCCGACCTGGTCCGCGCCTTCCGGGAGGCCGGCGGTGGCGACAAACCGGTGCAGGCCGGCACGAAGGTGAGCTGGGATACCGACGCCGACGCCGGGCTGGAGGCGGCGCACCGGCTGTGGGCCAACGAGCAGCTCCCCGGCCAGCTGGCGCAGACGCTGCCCCGTCCCAAGGACTTCGAGGATGCGATGTCGCTGGTGCCGCGGGAGAAGGTCGCCGAAAGCGTGGCCTGCGGACCCGACCCGGACCAGCATGCGGCTCAGGTGCGGTCGTATTTGGACGCCGGCGTCGACGAGGTGTACGTGCAGCAGATCGGACCCGACCTCGGCGGCTTCTTCGACAGCTGGGAGCGCGACGTCTTGCCGCAACTTCGCCGCTGAGCCTTCGTGACGACCTTCTTACAGCAGATGCCGCGACCCCCCGGATTCGCTTGAGTCCGTCGCGCCGCGTCGTTAGATTTCGGTTCGAGTCCGTGTGCGCTCCAGCCCCTGGCGTCATACGTCTGGCTGTTGTCGTCACGGCAGAAGGATCCGATGCATGGCTGAACCCGACGCCGCCGCCCGCGCCGCGGTCACCCGTCACGACGGGATTGCGGTGTCGGGGGACGACGTGTCGCAGGTCGAAGGGTCCGTTCCCGGCTCGCCGGAGCTGGTGGGATGGTTCCGCTACCACCCCGGCGAGGACCGCTGGGAGTGGTCGCCGCAGGTGTACCGCATGTACGGCTATGAGCCCGGCACCATCGAACCCACGACCGAGGTGGTGCTGTCCCACCCGCATCCCGAGGACGTCGACGCGGTGACGTCACTCATCGAGGACCTGCGTCGCCGCGGACGAGCGTTCAGCGCGCGCCACCGCATCGTCGACGTCAGCCGGCAGGTGCACGAGGTGGTCGTCGTGGGCGATCAGGTGCGCGTGGAAGAGGGTGAGGTCGGCGGCATCCACGGCGTCTACATCGACCTCACCGCGTCGGCGCGGGAGCGCGACATCCTGGTGACCGAGGCGGTCGCCGAGATCGCCGCCAGCCGCGCGGCGATCGAACAGGCCAAGGGCATGATGATGGTCGTCTACGGCATCGACGCCGACCGCGCGTTCGACGTGCTGCGGTGGCGGTCTCAGCAGACCAACACCAAGCTGCGCGCGTTGGCCGAGCAGGTGGCCGCCGATTTCGTCGGCCTGAGCGTCTCCCAGCCCTTCCCGCAGCGGGAGGCCTACGACCGGTTGCTGCTCACCGCGGACCGACGGACCTCCGACGACTGACGTCCATGACATCGATGTCATTTCATGATTCCGGCGGGTCCGGAGTGGGCATGACACAACCATGAGTGACGACGCGGCACGTGCCCCGCAGGAGAACGCCGAGAAGGACCCGTCGGACTGGGTGACCGGCGACGAGCCGATGACCGGCGCCCAACGCAGCTACCTGCAGACCCTGGCGCAAGAGGCCGGCGAGCAGGTGCCCGACGACCTCACCAAGGCCCAGGCGTCGGAGCTGATCGACCGGCTGCAGAGTCAGACGGGCCGCGGGCAGTGAGCCGGGTGCGGGGGGCGCTGCGGACGGCGCGCACCGTCGAGCAGCGCGTGGTCAAGGTGCAGCGCCGGATCTGGTTTCTCCAGGCCGGCCTGTGGTTGCTGCTGGCCGCGACGATCGTGGGCGCGGCGACGCTGGTCGGGCTGCGGGTGCTGCGCTCGCCGGGCCCGCAGCCGGCATCGGCGGCCGGTCCGCAGAGTCGGCCGGCCTCGGCGAACGGTTCGCAGCCTCAGCCGTCCGCCGGGCCGTAGGCGCGGGCGATGTCGGGGCTGTCGGCCCACCCCGAGTAGGTGGGGCGCTGCGGCCACCCGGGCGGCGAATCCTGCCACTCCTCCTGCCGACCGTAGGGCAGCACGTCGAGCAGCCCGAACGTATGGCTGAGCTGCTCGGTGCCGCGGCCCGCGGTGTGCCAGGTGCGGTACACGGTGTCGCCGGCCCGCAGGAACACGTTGATCCCGAACCCGCCGCCGGGCGGGGCGTCGACGTCGGCGCCGAACGAGCTCTCCGCCGAGGAGTACCACTCCATCCGGTTGCCGACCTTGTGGCGGTAGTGCAGCGCCTCGTCGATCGGCCCGTTGGTGACGATGACGAAGCGGGCGTCGTAGTTGTCGAGGAACTCCAGCCGGGTGAACTGCGAGGTGAAGCCGGTACAGCCGCCGCACTGCCACTGCGCGCCGTCGGACCACATGTGGTGGTAGACGATCAGCTGCGAGCGGCCGGCGAAGATGTCGGCGAGCCGGATGGGGCCGTCCGCGCCGATCAACGTGTAGTCGGGCAGCTCGACCATCGGCAGCCGGCGTCGCTGGGCGGCGATGGCGTCCAATTCGCGGGTGGCGGCCTTCTCCCGCCGCCGCAGGTCCTGCAGTGCGGCGCGCCAGGTGGCCTCGTCGACCACGGGTGGTAGCGGTGTGCTCATGCGGTTCTCCCTTCGCTGTCGCAGGTATCGACCGCCGGCGCCCGCGAAACTCATCGCGCTACCCGGTGTCGCGGCTCCCGGCGGTGCGGATCCGCGGCGCGAGCTGGACGAACTCGGGGACGACGCTGGGATTGCGGTGCGCCAGCGCCACCAGCGACACGAGCGTGTCCGCGACGTCGCGCAGCGCTGACATCTGCGCCGGGAGCTGGCCCTGCCGCACCCAGGACCGGAAGAGCTGCGCCAGCAGGTCGCGGTCGGCGCCGCGCAGGATTTCGGTGTCCTCGGTGGGACCGATCCCCACGCGGATGACGGACAGCTCCGGGTGCTCGCCGCGCCAGGAGTGCAGGATCTCGTCGAGCGCGGCTTTGCTGGCGCTGTAGGCGGCCACACCGGCGCGCGGCCGGCCGACGTCGTGGCTCGACGCGATCAGCACGACCCCCGCGTCGGACAGCTGCGGCAGCGCTGCCCGCAGCACGTTGTTGGCACCGACGGCGTTGACGGCGAACGCGTGCATCCAGGTGGTGATGTCAGTGTCCTCGATGTAGGCGAAGGGCACCACGGTGCTCGTGACCACCACCGCGTCCAGGCCGCCGAGCTGTCGCGCCGCCGCGGCGACGACCTCCTCGATCGCCACCGGGTCCTCGACGTCGAGCTCGTAGGCGGTCCCACCGACCGTCTCGGCCAGCTCCCGGAGCTGCGCCATCCGCCGAGCGGCGACGGCGACGGTGGCGCCGCGCTCGGCAGCGTCGACGGCGACCGCGTGACCGATGCCCGAGGACGCTCCCACGACGAGCAGCCGCAGGCCGGTGACCTCGTCGGGTGTGGTCACGTCGCGCTCGCTTTCGCCGGTGGGGATCGGTTCGTCGGGACAGTACCTGCCCGCGGTAAGGGTGTGCTCAGTCGCCCGTGGCGCCGACGTACTCGGCGAGATGCCGGCCGGTGAGCGTCGACCTGGCGGCGACCAGATCCGCCGGGGTGCCCTCGAAGACGATCCGGCCGCCGTCGTGGCCGGCGCCGGGTCCGAGGTCGACGATCCAGTCGGCGTGCGCCATGACCGCCTGGTGGTGCTCGACGACGATCACCGAACGGCCGTCGTCGACCAACCGGTCGAGCAGGTCGAGTAGCTGGCGGACATCCGCCAGGTGCAGCCCGGCGGTCGGCTCGTCGAGGACGTAGACCTCGGCCTTGTCGGCGAGCTGGGCGGCCAGCTTCAGCCGCTGCCGCTCACCGCCCGACAGCGTGGTGAGCGGCTGACCGAGCGTCAGGTATCCGAGCCCGACGTCCGTCAGCCGGCGCAGGATGTGTTGGGCCGCAGGCACCTTCGCGTCACGAGAAGCGAAGAAGGCGGCCGCCTCGGTCACCGGCATCGCCAGCACCTCGCTGATGTCGCGGCCGCCGAGGCGGTACTCCAGCACCGCGGGCTGGAATCGCCTGCCGCCGCACTCCTCGCACGGGGACTCGACGGTGGCCATCACGCCGAGTTCGGTGAAGATGACGCCCGCGCCGTTGCAGGCCGGGCAGGCGCCCTCGGAGTTCGAGCTGAACAGCGCTGCCTTCACGCCGTTGGCCTTGGCGAACGCCTTGCGGATCGGCTCGAGCAGTCCGGTGTAGGTGGCCGGATTGCTGCGGCGCGACCCGCGGATCGGCGCCTGGTCTATCACCACCACGCCGTTGCGGCGGGCGAGCGAGCCGTCCACCAGCGAGCTCTTGCCGGAGCCGGCGACGCCGGTGATCGCGACCAGCACCCCCAGCGGGATGTCGACGTCCACGTCGCGCAGGTTGTGGGTCGCCGCGCCGCGGATCGGCAAGGTGCCCGTCGGCTTGCGGACCGCGGGCTTGAGCTCGATGCGCTCGTCGAGGTGGCGTCCGGTGACGGTGTCGCTGCGCCGGAGCTCGGCGGGCCTGCCCTCGAACGTCACCTGTCCGCCGGCGGTGCCGCCGCCCGGCCCCAGGTCGACGACGTGGTCGGCGATCGCGATGGTCTCCGGCTCGTGTTCGACGACCAGCACGGTGTTGCCCTTGTCGCGCAGCCGCAGCAGCAGCTCGTTCATCCGGGCGATGTCGTGCGGGTGCAGGCCGGTGGTCGGTTCGTCGAAGACGTAGGTGACGTCGGTGAGCGCTGACCCGAGGTGGCGGATCATCCTGGTGCGCTGCGCTTCTCCGCCCGACAGGGTGCCGGCGGGCCGGTCGAGCGAGAGATAGCCGAGGCCGATCTCGACGAACGCCTCGAGCGTGTCGCCGAGCGCGGTGAGCAGCGGCGCCACCCCCGGGTCGTCGAGCTCGCGGATCCAGCTTGCGGCGTCGGTGATCTGCAGCGCGCATATGTCGGCGATGTTGCAGCCCTTGATCTTCGATGACCGCGCGAGCGCCGTGAGCCGGGTGCCGTCACACTCCGGGCAGGTGGCGAACGTGACGGCGCGCTCGACGAAGGCGCGGATGTGCGGCTGCATGGCGTCGACGTCCTTGGCGAGGAAGGACTTGCGGATCTGCGGGATGAGCCCGGCGTAGGTGAGGTTGACGCCGTCGACCTTGATCTTGGTCGGCTCCATGTGCAGCAGCGCGTCGAGCTCTTTCTTCGTGAACTTGCGGATCGGCTTGTCCGGATCGAAGAAGCCGCAGCCCCGGTAGATCCGGCCGTACCAGCCGTCCATGCTGTAGCCGGGCACCGTGATGGCGCCCTCGTTGATCGACTTGGTGTCGTCGTAGAGCGCCGTCACGTCGATATCGGACACCGCGCCGCGGCCCTCACAGCGCGGGCACATGCCGCCGGTGATACTGAACTCGCGCCGCTCTTTGACGGTCCGGCCGCCCTTGTCCATCGTCACCGCGCCCGCCCCGCTGATCGAGGCGACGTTGAACGAGAACGCCTGCGGCGACCCGATGTGAGGTTCACCGCGGCGGCTGAACAGGATCCGCAGCAGCGCGTAGGCGTCGGTGACGGTGCCGACGGTGCTGCGCGGATTGGCGCCGAGGCGCTCCTGGTCGACGATGATCGCCGCCGTCAGGCCTTCGAGTGTGTCGACGTCGGGCCGCGACAGCGTGGGCATGAAACCCTGCACGAAGGCGCTGTAGGTCTCGTTGATCAGCCGTTGCGACTCCGCGGCGATCGTTCCGAACACCAGCGAACTCTTGCCGGAGCCCGAGACGCCGGTGAACACCGTCAGCCGGCGCTTGGGGATCTCCACGTCGATGTTGCGCAGGTTGTTCTCCCGCGCGCCGCGCACGCGGATGACGTCGTGGCTGTCGGCTGGCTGCCTGCTCATGCGGCTCCTTCCGATCCCTGGTGCGACCAACGATCCTGCCAGGCGCCGATCGCAGCGAGCGGCGGTTCGTCGTCGGATAAGTTAGGGCTCACGGTTTTGCGTAGTACAACAGCAAAGCAGGCTCCCTTCCACCGTCAAGGAGATTCCAATGGCCAAGGCCTCCACCGCGATCATCGGCTCGCTGTCAGCGCTCGTCATCGCCACCGGGCTCGCCGCCCCAGCTGCCGCCGACGACGAGACCTATGAGATGCCGGACATCAAGGGCATGAGCCTGCAGCACGCGGAGGCCACCGTGAAGTCGCTGAGCGAAGACCTGACGCTCAACGCCCAGAACGACGGCCCCGCGCAGGACATTCATAACGAGACGAACTGGACCGTCTGCTACCAGTACCCGTCCGCCGGCGAGGAGATCAGCGCCGACTCCTACCTCGGCGTCATCGTCGCCCGCCCCAACAACTGCTCGTAGCGCTCACTGCCCGGTCCCCCCCGTTTGCGCGAGCGTGCGTGTCTGCACGCCGACGCGCCGCGAAACGCGTGCATTCCGCGCACGCTCGTGGCGGGGTGAGCGTGCGTGGCGTGGCCGAAGCGCACCTTTGCCCGGCGCACGTTTGCCCGGCGCACGTTGGCCCGGCGCACGCGCTCGAATGTGCGGTTTCATACGCGATACGCCGTTGGCGGCGTATCAGATCGCACACTCCCCGACCGTGCGGTGGTGCCGCGGTTCTCAAAGCGCGCGCGGCGTCGGCAGATCCACAGGACGGGCTCACGGTCGTGCTGTCGAACGGCGCCAGTGAGCGGAACTGACGCTCCTGACCTGCGGTTTTGGGTGGAGCTAAGGGGACTCGAACCCCTGACCCCCACACTGCCAGTGTGGTGCGCTACCAGCTGCGCCATAGCCCCGCGTGCCCGCCAAAGCTACACCACGGCGCAGGGGCCCTCAAAACCGTGGGCGGCTAGGGCAACTCCCCCGCAGCCTCGGACCCCAGGGGCCGGTTCGGGGTCGACGAGCGCACCGACGGCGGCCGGGTTTCGGGCGCGAGCACCCAGCCGAGGGCGGCCAGCAGCAGGATGCCGCCGCTGATGACGAACGCCCACGAGAACGACAGGTACTGGGCGATCTGCCCGACGAGCAGGGACCCGACGATGGACCCGACGTCGGACATCATCTGGAACGTGGCGACAGCCGTCCCGCCGCGGGCGCGGTTGCCGATGATGTCGGCGACGGCGGCCTGCTGCGGCGCCACGAAGACGCCCGTCGCCGCTCCGGTCACATAGGCCGCCACGAGGAACACCGGCAGCGACGTGGTGAGCCCGACGAACATGGTCGACACCGCGGCGACCGTGAGCCCGCTGATCAGCAGCCTGCGCCGGCCGACCCGGTCGGAGAGGTAGCCGCTCGGGATGGTCGCGGAGACGTTGCCGACGGCGAAGGTGGCGAGCGCCAGCCCTGCGACGCCGGCCCCGCGGTCGAGCACCTCGACCACGAACAGCGGCACCAGCGCGATCCGCAACCCGAACGCCGCCCAGCCCGTCGTGAAGTTGGAGAACAGCGCCGCTCGGTACGCGCGGTGGCGCAACACTTCTCGCACGGAGACGGCGGGTTCGGTCGACTCGATGGGCGCGGCGAGTGCGCTGCGGCGCAGGCTGACGAAGATGACGGCCGGCGCGACGAGCAGGGCGGCGCCGTAGATGAGGAACGGCGCGGAGAGCCCGAGACCGGCGGTGAGGCTGCCGAGCACCGGCCCGCACACCGACCCGATCAGGAACCCCGACGAGAAGAGCCCGGCGACGCGGCCGCGGGCGCCGGGCGGCGAGATGCGGATCATCAGCCCCAGCGACGACACCGTGAACATCGCCGAGCCCACGCCGCCCGCGGCACGGAACAGCAGCAGCTGCCCGTAGCTGTCGGCGAAGGCGCAGGCGCCGGTGGACACCGCGACGATCAGCAGGCCGGTGATGTAGATCCGCCGCTCCCCCCACCGCTGCACCAGCAGGCCGGCGGGCGCGGCGCCGACGAGCCGCATCATCGCGAACGCGGTGATGACGAACGTCGCCGCGCTGATGCTCACCCCGAAGTTGCGCGCGTACTGCGGCAGCACCGGGGCGACGACGCCGTAGCCGAGCGCGACGACGACATTCGCCGAGACGAGCAGCCAGACTTCCCGCGGGAGCGTCGTCGACGCAGTGTCAGTCACCCGATGACCGCATTGACCACCTCGCGGGCGGCATCCTGCACGGCCCGCAGGTGGTCGGGTCCGCGGAAGGACTCGGCGTAGATCTTGTAGACGTCCTCGGTGCCCGACGGCCGGGCGGCGAACCAGGCGTCGCGCGTCGTCACCTTGAGCCCGCCGAGCGGCGCGCCGTTGCCCGGCGCGGTGGTGAGCTTGGCGGTGATCTCGTCGCCGGCCAGCTGGGTCGCTTGGACCTGCTCGGCCGACAGCTCGGCGAGGCGAGCCTTTTGCTCGCGGTCTGCGGGCGCGTCGATGCGGGCGTAGGTCGGCGCGCCGTAACGCTCGGCGAGTGCGGCGTACCGCTGCGACGGCGACTGACCAGTGACTGCCTGGATCTCCGAGGCCAGCAGCGCCAGGATGATGCCGTCTTTGTCGGTGGTCCACACCGAGCCGTCGCGGCGCAGGAACGACGCCCCGGCCGACTCCTCACCACCGAAACCGATAGTGCCGGTGAGCAATCCGTCGACGAACCACTTGAACCCGACGGGCACTTCCACCAGCGTGCGGCCGATGCCCTCGACCACCCGGTCGATGATCGACGAGCTCACGGCCGTCTTGCCCACCGCGACGCCGTCGGGCCAGTCGGGCCGGTGCGTGTAGAGGTAGTCGATCGCGACGGCCAGGAAGTGGTTCGGGTTGAGCAGCCCGGCGTCGGGCGTGACGATGCCGTGGCGATCGGAGTCGGCATCGTTGCCGGTCGCGATCTGGTACTCGCCGCGATTGGCAATCAGCCCAGCCATCGCGTTCGCCGAGCTGCAGTCCATCCGGATCTTGCCGTCGGTGTCGAGGGTCATGAACCGCCAGGTGGCGTCGACGAGCGGATTGACCACCGTCAGGTCGAGGCCGTGGGCCTCGGCGATCGCGCCCCAGTAGTCGACGCTGGCGCCGCCCATCGGATCGGCGCCGATGCGGATGCCCGCCGACCGGATGGCGTCGAGGTCGACGACGTTCGGCAGGTCGGCCACATAGTCGCCCAGATAGTCGTGCGGCTGCGCCGCCTGCCGCGCCGCCGCGAACGGCCGCCGCTTGACGCCGCGCAGCCCGTCGCGCAGCAGCTCGTTGGCGCGCGCGGCGATCGCGCGGGTGGCGTCGGTGTCGGCCGGCCCGCCGTTGGGCGGGTTGTACTTGAAGCCGCCGTCGCGAGGCGGGTTGTGTGACGGGGTGACGACGATGCCGTCGGCCAGCCGGTCGGCGCGGCCGGCGTTGTGGCGCAGGATCGCGTGGCTGACGGCCGGGGTCGGCGTGTAGCGGTCGGCCGCGTCGACCATGGCCACCACGTCGTTCGCGGCGAGCACTTCCAGCGCCGACGCCCACGCGGGCTCCGACAGCGCATGGGTGTCGCGGCCGATGAACAGCGGTCCGGTCGTGCCCTGCGCCGCCCGGTACTCGACGATCGCCTGCGTGGTGCCCAGGATGTGCGCTTCGTTGAAGGCGCCGTCGAGGCTTGAGCCGCGGTGACCCGACGTGCCGAAGACCACCTGCTGCCCGACGTCCTCAGGGTCAGGCGTGACGGTGTAGTACGCGGTCACCACATGCGCCACGTCGATCAGGTCTTCGGGTCGCGCCGGTTGCCCGGCGCGCGGATGGGCGGCCATGTCCTCGATTCTGCTCCTGCGTCCTAGGCTTCTCGCCGGCCGGTCACCTCGACATCGGAAGTGCCATGACGACGTTTCGCATCCTCGTGCTGGTGGCGCTCGGGGGTGTGGTCGGCGCGGTGTCCCGGGCGTTGATCGAAGGGGCCTGGCCGCACCCACCGGACACCATCGGCTGGGCGACGTTCGTGATCAACGTGTCGGGCTGTCTGCTGCTCGGCGCGCTGCTGGCCGCGATCGAGCGCTTCCGGCCGGACCAGACCCTGCTGCGGCCCTTCCTGGGCGTCGGCGTGCTCGGCGGCTACACCACCTTCAGCACCCACATCGTCGAGGTGCAGCAATTGATCGATCACGGCGAGCCGGCGACGGCGCTTGCCTACCTCGGCCTGCAGGTGATCACCGGCGTGGCCGCGGTCGCGGTGGGCGAGCGCCTGGTCCGGCGGCCCGCATGACGCTGCTGTGGGTGGCGCTCGGTGCCGCGATCGGCGCTCCGCTGCGCTATCTCGTCGACCGCTGGCTCACGAGCGGCCGACGGTGGCCGTGGGGCACGTTCGTGGTCAACGTCGCGGGCTCGTTCCTGCTGGCGGGCCTGACGGCGGTTCCGGTGGGGCCGACGGCGTCGGCGGTGGTGGGCGCCGGGTTCTGCGGCGCGCTGACCACCTATTCGACGTTCGGCGCCGAGACGCTGCGCCTGCTCCGCGACGAACGGTGGCGCGGCCTCGCCTACGCCGCCGCGAGCCTCGTCATGGGCCTTTCGGCGGCGTACGCCGGCCTGGCGATCACCCGCTCCTTTATGTGAGGCTAACCTAACTCAACGTGGTAGCGTCCTGCGCCGTGGAAGCGTCACGATCCGAATCCGTCAGCGTCGCGCTCGAGGGCATCCTGCGCGAGGACCTGGGCGTCGGCATCGCCCGCCTGACCCGCGACTCGCATCTCGTCGACGACGTCGGGCTGGACTCGGTGGCGTTCGCGGTCGGCATGGTGGCCATCGAGGACAAGCTCGGCGTCGCGTTGAGCGAGGAGGAACTGCTCGGCTGCGACACCGTCGGCGACCTCGAGGACGCCATCCTGGCGAAGACACCCGCGTGAGCGTGCTCGCCGACGCCTTCTCGGCGTCGCTGTCGACCTCACCGCACGACCTCGTCGTCTTCGACAAAGCGGCCGGCGCCTGGCACGCCACGCCGTGGCCGGAGGTGCTGGCCATGGCGCAGGCGGTCGCGACGCGCCTGCTCGACGAGAACGGTGACGCGCCGGTGGGCCTGGTCGGCGAGCCGACGGCCGAGTTCGTCGCCGGCATCTTCGGCGCCTGGCTCGCCGGCGCCGGCATCTCGATACTCCCGAACCCGGTTCGCGGCGCCGAGCCCGCGCGCTGGGCCGGTGCCACCGTCGAGCGGTGCCAGTCCCTCGGTGTCCGGACCGTTCTCGCATCGGAGGAGTTCGTCGGCACCCTCGAGTCGGTGGACTCGGCGCTGCGCATCCACGACGTCGCGCCGATTGCGCACGGCGCAGCCCGGGCGTCCGTCGCGCCGGTCGGCCCGACGGACGTCGCGCTGCTGCAGGGCACCGCCGGTTCCACCGGAAGCCCCCGCACCGCACTGCTGTCGCCCGACGCGGTGCTGAGCAATGTTCGGGCGCTCACCGAGCGGGTCGGGGTGGACGCCGGTTCCGACGTCGGTCACAGCTGGTTGCCCCTCTATCACGACATGGGCCTGGCATTCCTACTCGCCGGCGCCTACTCCGGAGTGCCGCTGTGGCTGGCGCCGACCTCGGCGTTCGCTGGGTCGCCGTTGCGCTGGCCGGCCTGGCTGACGGAGAGCCGCGCGACGCTCACCGCGGCCCCGAACTTCGCCTACGGTGTGATCGGCAAGTACGGCAACGCCGTTCGCGACGCCGATCTGTCCGCGCTGCGGTTCGCCCTCAACGGTGGCGAACCCGTCGACTGCGACGGCATGGCGAGCTTCGCCGACGCCATGGCGCGCTTCGGATACGACGGCGCGGCGGCGTCGCCGTCCTACGGGCTGGCCGAATCGACCTGCGCCGTCACGATTCCCGCGCCGGGCACCGGGCTGGTCGTCGACAGTGTCGTCGACGACGAGGGCCGCGTCCGAAACCACGCGGTGCTGGGTCAGCCGGTCGCGGGGATGCACCTGCGGATCACGCCCACGGGCTATGACGTCGCCGACGCCGCCGGCCGCGGCATCGGCGAGATCGAGGTGCGCGGCGCGTCCATGATGGCCGGGTATCTCGGCGACGAGCCCCTTGACGCGCAATCCTGGTTCCCGACCGGCGATCTCGGCTACGTCACCGCCGACGGCCTGGTCGTGTGCGGCCGGATCGAGGAGATCATCACCGTCGCCGGCCGCAACATTTTCCCCACCGAGGTCGAACGCGTCGCTGCGCAGGTCGAAGGTGTCCGCCAGGGCGCCGTGGTCGCGGTCGCGGGCGGTGCCGCCGCACGGCCGGCGCTGGTCGTCTCCGCCGAATACCGCGGCACCGACGAATCCGGCGCGCGCAGCGAACTCATCCGGCGGGTGGCGTCGGTGTGCGGCGTGGTGCCCGCGGAGGTGAGGTTCGTGGCGCCCGGCTCCCTGCCGCGCACCTCGTCCGGAAAGCTCCGCCGACTGGAGGTCCGGCGCACGCTGGTGGGCACATGACCACCGTGACCGAGCTGACGGTGGACGACTACCGGTCCCTGCTCGACGAGGCCTTCGGCCCGCAGGTGCGGGCGTGGACGGCGGAAGCCGAAGCCACCGAACGGTTTCCGCGCCAGCTCGTCGAACACCTGGGCCGCGCCGGCGTGTTCGACGGCAAGTGGGGCAGCCGGCAGCAGCCCGACGTCGCCAAGCTCAACGAGCTGGCGTTCGCGCTCGGGCGGCTGCAGTCCGCCGGGATCGGCGTCGGCGTCAGCCTGCACGATTCCGCCATCGCGATCCTGCGCCGCTTCGCCCGGTCCGATCACCTGCGGACCGTCGCCGACCGGGCCATCGCCGGCGACGCGGTGCTGTGCATCGGCGCCTCGGAGGAGTCCGGCGGCTCGGACCTGCAGATCGTCGAGACCGAGCTGCGCACGGCGGCAGGCGGTTTCGAGGTGCGGGGTGTCAAGAAATTCGTATCGCTGTCACCGATCGCCGACTACGTCATCGCCGTCGTCCGCAGCGTCGACCACGACCAGCACAGCCGTCACGGCAACGTCGCGCTGGTCGCCGTGCCGCTCGACGACCCCGGCGTGGCGGTGCAGCAGCCCTACCGCAAAGTGGGCGCCGGACCGCTCGACACGGCCGCGGTGCACATCGACACCTGGCTGCCCGCGGACGCGCTGATCGCCAGGGCGGGAACGGGTCTGGCCGCCATCAGCTGGGGACTGGCGCACGAGCGCCTGTCCATCGCGGGGCAGGTGGCGTCGTCGTGTCAGCGGGCGCTCGGCATCACGCTCGCGCGGATGGTGCAGCGCCGCCAGTTCGGGCACACGCTGTATGAGCATCAGGCACTGCGGTTCCGGGTCGCCGACCTGCAGGCCCGGGTGGACCTGCTGCGCCACGCGCTCCACGGCATCGCCCAGACCGGCCGGCTGGACCTGCGGACGGCCGCGGCCACCAAGGTGACCGCGGCGCGCCTCGGCGAAGAGGTGGTGTCGGAGTGCATGCACATCTTCGGTGGCGCCGGCTATCTCGTCGACGAGACCCCGCTGGGCCGGTGGTGGCGCGACATGAAGCTGGCCCGGGTGGGCGGCGGCACCGACGAGGTGCTGTGGGAGCTGGTGGCGGCGGCGATGACGCCCGACTTCGCCGGCTACGACGACGTGATGGGCCGCGGAAACGCATAGAGCGCCATCCGCCGGTTCGCCATGTCGTGCTCGCCGAGGAAGCGGCAGCCGACGAACTCGCAGAGCCGGCGGGCGCCGATGTTGCGGTGATCGGGATCGAACATCACCCGCCGGCAGTCCGGTTCGCGGTCGAACAGGCTCGCGACGATCTTGGGCAGCAGCAGCGGGCCGAGTCCGCGGTTGACGATCTTCGGGTCGGCGACGGCGGCGTGCACACCGAGATCGTGGGGTTCGGCGTCGTAACAGGACGCGATCGAGTCCTTGGCCGCGCGGTACACCTCGACATAGCCCCGCTCAGCGCCCCGCAGGCTCGCCATCAGCGGCAGCGAGTACTCGCCGGCCAGCTGCGCCGACACGTGGCGGTGCCACCACCACTGCGGCCGGTCGTACTCCCACGTCGCGGCGAGATGCGGCCGGTTCATCCACTCCGCCAGCAGCGCCGCGTCACGGTCGGGGTCGACGACGCGGATCGCGAACGGCTCGGCCAGCACCGGCACGGGCGGTCGCGGAACGCGTCGCACCCGGTCGGGGATATCGGTCAATTCACGCGGCAGCACCGGCGCGGCGGCGGCGTCGTCGGTACCAGGCATGGTCGACGCCGACCTTACCCGAGCAAGTGAGGGTCGGCTTACCTTCCTCGGGTCGTCAGGCCGAGCCGAGCAGCAGGATCCCGGCGGTCATCAGACCGACCACCTTGACCGCTTCCAGCGCGATGTAGGCGTGGTGGGCGCGCGAGCGGGGCGCGTCCTCCCCGGCCAGCACGGCCGCGGTGCGCCGGCCGAGGAACGGGCGGACGAGGACGATCTGCGCGACCAGCGCGGCGACGGCCGCGGTGACCGCGACGTCGACGCCGGTTCCGCCGCCGGTGGCAAACAGCGCCGCTGCGACGGCGATCGCGAACACGCTCTCGCAGGCGTTGAGCGCGCGGAAGACCAACCGGCCGATGCCCAGCCCGATCTGCGTCGTCACGCCCGGCGCCCGGAACTTCAACGGCGCTTCGAGGAACGAGATCGCCAGCACCATGCCGAGCCAGCCGAAGATGACGGCGATGGCGACGGCGATTCCGGTGCTCACGAGCCCACAGGATAGGACACTGGTCCGGTGAAGGACGCCGGTGAGCGCTGACGAGGATCGGCTCGACGAGCTGCGGCGGTGGGAGGACTCCGGTGCGCACTGGCGGGTCGTCACCTCGACGCCCGACCGGGTGACCATCGCGCTGCTCACCTGCGACGGCGGTGAGGAGGTCGGTCGCTTCACCACCGACGACGTCCGGGTGCTCGCCTACGTCACGCGGTCAAACGGCTGACGCCCGAGGCCGGGTCGCTCTAGCGTTGACGGCGGCCGTCCGAGCGGGAGGAGCGCCATGTTGATTAGGTGTGACGCGCCGGCCGGCGGCCGGTACGCCGGACGGGTCGGCGCGCTCGCCACCGCCGAGCACCTCGCCGCCGAACCGCGGGCCAGGGCCACGGTGGACACCGTGCCGGTGTCCGCCATGACGCCCCGGCAGCGCGAGGCGCAGCTGGAGCCGCGACGCGCCGGCTTCCCGCACCGATTCGGCCCACAGCCCTGACCGAACACCAGCGGTCGAGCTATCCCGGTGAGCTGCGGGCGAACTGGCAGCCACTGGCCGCGGCGACCGCGGGCCTGAGCGCCGGCCTGAGCTTGAGCGCCTACACCAATGCGGCGATGGCGCCGCAGTTCCTGGCCGCGTTC
Organism: Mycobacterium sp. MYCO198283; assembly: GCF_021213805.1. Taxonomy (GTDB): domain Bacteria; phylum Actinomycetota; class Actinomycetes; order Mycobacteriales; family Mycobacteriaceae; genus Mycobacterium. Next base: position 6,298 of record NZ_JAJQJI010000011.1, on the reverse strand, counting down.
GGGTGGAACCGCTCGGATTTCGTGCTCACCGGCGTCATCACGCTGCTGACGTTCGTCTTCCTGCCGGTGTACGGCCGGCTGACCGACGTGTTCGGCGTGCGGCGCGTCGCGGTGGTCGGCGTCGTCGGGCTGCCGGCCTGCTGGATCGCCTACGCCCTGATGTCGGGGCCGATCTGGCAGTACTTCGCCATCAACGTCGCAATCATCGCGGTGGGCGTCACGACGACGCCCGCGATCTACAGCCGCATCGTCGCCATCCGTTTCCATCGGGCGCGCGGCCTGGCGCTGGCTGTCGCGATCTCCGGTCCGCCGCTGCTCGGCGCGGTCGCGTCTCCGGTCCTCGACATCGTCAACCGCAGCTACGGCTGGCGCGCGGGATGCCTGACCATCGCCGCCGCCATCGCGGTGCTCGGCGCCGTCGCGCTTCACCTCATCCCCCGCAGCGACGCCACGCCCGGTGCGGCACCGCGCCGCACGCGCGCCGACTACCGCGCGATCGGACGCAGCCCGGTGTTCTGGCTCCTGCTGGGCGGGGTGTTGCTGTGCAACCTGTACCACTCGGTGACGACGGCCCAGCTCGGCGTGGTGCTGGGCGACTCGCTGCGCAGCGGTGAGGCGACAGCACTGCTGATATCGGTGTTCGCCGGGGCCGTGATCGCCGGGCGGTTCGTCTGCGGCGTCGCGCTGGACCGCCTCACGCCGCACGTGGTGGCCGCCGTCGCGATGGGGCTGCCGGGCGTCGGCTGCCTGCTCATCGCGTCGGGGTCAGACAGCGTGGCTATGCTGATGGTGGCGGTTTGCTGCCTGGGGGCGGCGTGGGGCGCCGAGGGCGACGTCGTGGCATACCTCGTGGCACGGCGCTTCGAGCTGGCGGTCTTCAGCACGGTCCTGAGCGTGCTGATGGCCGGCGTCGGCGTATCCTCGGCGCTCGGCGCGTTCATCCTCAGTCGCACGCTGCAGCACAGCGACAGCTTCGACGGCTTCCTGGTCTTCGCCGGTGTGACGGCCTGGTGCGGCGGTGCGCTGTTCCTGCTGCTGGCGCGCTGGCCGGAGCGACGCGACGTCGAGACCGCGGCCGGCAACGACAGCGTCGACGCACGATGATGAACGCGCCCGGCCGCTGCGCGGTGCGAGCCGCCCTGGCGCTGCTGGTGCTCGTCGGCTGCTCGCCGCCCGATGCGCCAACCCCGTCCGCGCCGCCCAGTACCGCATCGACCAGCACCGCACCCTCGGCCGCCGCCGTTCCCCCACCCACCGCCGCCTCGGCGCTGCCGGCAGTCGTGCAGATCGACGCGGGCAGCCGGCAGCTACTCGACCAGCTGCTGATCCTGCGCGGCGAGACGGCGCCTGCCGACAGGTCCGAGGTGCTGTCCCGGCAGTTCCTCGGCACGCCGTACGTCGCGAACACCCTCGTCGGATCGGAGAGCGAACCCGAGCAGCTCGTCGTCGACCTGGCACGGGTCGACTGCTTCACCTACGCCGATTACGTCGAGGCGGCCAAGCGTGCCGACACCCGCGACGGCTATCTCGCGGCGCTCACGCAGGTGCGGTACAAGAACGGCGTCGTCTCCTTCCCGACACGACGGCACTTCTTCACCGACTGGGCCGCCGCCGCGCCCGCCGTGGCCACCGACATCACGACGACCCTCGGCCCCCACGCCGTCAGCACCCAGAAGAACCTGAACGCCAAGGACGACGGCGGCGTGTATCTGCCTGGCCTGCCGATCGTGTCGCGGACGGTGACCTACCTTCCCCGCGCACTGGTCGACGACGCCGTCATCGGTGCGCTGCGGACCGGCGACTACATCGGCGCCTATGCCGAGGACGGCGGCCTCGACGTCACCCACGTCGGCATCTTCATCTCCGGACCGGACGGACCCGTCCTCCGCAACGCCTCCTCGCGGGCGCAGGACATGTCGGTGGTCGACTCGCCGTTCCGCGACTATCTGGCCACCGTCCCGGGAATCGTCGTGCTGCGGCCGGTGCAATAACGGTTGCCCCACGCTTCGGTCACGACGAGCCTCGGCCGTCGAGCGCGGTGCTTTGATCGGGCAGGCGGCCTGATCCCGGGCCCGTCCGAAAGGTGGCCGATGGCGTCGCTGGGAGCGGTATCGCTCGTCGTGCTGCTCGCTGTCGTGGCCACCGGAGCGGCGGTGTGCGGCGTTATCGTCGCAGCGATACGCCGGCGGCGGCGACGCGTCCGCCGTTATCTGATCGTCGGTTTCTGCTGCGGGCTCGTCGCGGGCGGCGTGCTGCGAAAGCGGTTGGTGCGCACGGCGTCGAGGACCTACTGGCGGCTCGACCGATGGCGGGGCGTCACCGATCTGCTCGACGTCCCCCGTCGAATCGCTCGACGAGGAGTTCGAGACGCTGCGATTGCTGGCCGGGCTGTAGCCTTCCGGCACGGCCGAGGCTGACGAGCCCGTGCAGGGCCGCCCACAGCACCTCGGTCAGCGCATCCGCGTCTCGGTCGTCGGCGACGGGTTCGACCGCGCGCCGCAGTTCGGCGAATGCCGCGGCCAATTCGGGCGGCGTGTCCCCCTCGGCGAAGCGCAGGGTGGTGGCCCGCGTGAACATCGCGTCGTAGAGGGCGGGGTTGTCGTAGGCGAAATCCAGGTAGGCGCGGGCGGTCTCGGTCAGGGCCTCCCCGCGGATCCGGGCCTTACGCAGCGCGTCCGCCAGCTCGCCGAAGCCCTCGCGGGCGATCGCCGCGGCGATCTCGTCCATCCCGGCGAAGTGTTTGTAGAGCACGGGCTGGCTGTACTCGATCTCGGTGGACAGCCGACGCGTTGTGACGGCGTCCCAGCCTTCGGCCTCGGCCAGTGTGCGTGCCGCGGTCAAGATCAGCCGCCGGCGGGCGGCTCGTTCGCGCTCACGCCGATCGGTGGTGGCCATACCGGACGCTAGCACCGCTTCTCCTCGTAGCGCCGCTATTGCGAATCGCCCCCGTCAGGGTTAGCATTGCTAACCCTGGAGGAAGGACGGTCGCATGACCCTCGATCTTGCTCATGTCGCCGCAGTCGTCGCGGTGCTGGCCACCGCGGTCGTTTACGGCACGGACGTGTTCTGCGCCGTGGTGCTGCGGCCGGCGCTGGCGTCGATTCCAGACGACGCGCTGGTCGCCGTCACCGGTGAGGTGCACCGGTACGGCGACCGACGCCTCCCCGTGCCCGGAGTGCTCGGGACGCTCGCCACTTCGACCAGCGCAGCGCTCGCCGCGGCGTCCGGACAGGGCAGACCGGCCATCGCGGCGGGCGTCGCGGCGGTCCTGCTGCTGGCGTGGATCGCGCTCTACCTGCGCGTCAGCGCACCCATCAACCGCCGACTGACGGCGGCGGCTGACCGGCGCGAGCCGCTGCCGAACGGCCGTGCGCTGCAGGCGAGTTGGGACCGCGTCATCGGTGCGCGCGCCGTACTGCAGGGTTCGGCGCTGGCGGCGCTGTGCGTGGCGCTGCTCCCGTGACGACGACCCGAGACCTCCAGGAGCTGCCGTGATGTCCACCATTGCCGACGTCCTCGCCGGTTTGATCGCCGCGGCCATCATCGTGGTCGGCGCGCGTTTCCTCATCGCGCCGAAGGTGGCCGCCGCCGGCTACGGGGTGCCCGCGGAGCGCGGCCAGCCGTCCGGCGACGCCTACCTGGCCGCGAAAGGGGTTCGCGACATCGCCTCGGGGCTGATGGTCATCGCGCTCCTCGTGTCCGGAGCCACTCGTCCGCTCGCCTGGATGCTGTTGGCCGCCTCGGTCATCCCGGTCTCCGACGCCTGGATCGTGCTGCGCAGTGGCGGCTCGCGATCCGTCGCGCTGGGAGTGCACGGCATCACCGCCGTCGTGATGCTGGTGACGGTTGCGCTGTTGGTGGTCTGAGGCCCGGCGGTGGGGTTGTATGTCAGGGTTCGGTGGCCTCGTAGCGCAGCAGGACCGCGCCGCCGGGGAATGTGCGGTTCTCCAACAGTCGCAGCCGGATCCACGACGGCAGCGCCGGAAAGAACGGGGTGCCGCCGCCGACGGCGGTGGGCGCGACGACAAGCCGGTATTCGTCGACCAGTCCGGCGCGCACGATCGGTGCGGCCAAGGTTGCGCCCGCCACTTCCAGCCTGCCGTCGGTGTCGGCTTTCACCTTCGTGATCACCTCGACCGGGTCGCCGCGTTCGAGGCGGGAGTTCCAGTCGACGGACTCCAGCGTGCGGGAGAACACGACCTTGGGCATGTCGCGCCAGATCTGCGCGAAGTCGGCGATCATCGGGGTGGCGTCCGGCGCGTGATCGGCGGTCGGCCAGTAGGCGGACATCAGTTCGTAGAGCCGCCGCCCGTAGAACGCGCACGCGGTCTCGCGCTCGAAGTCGTTCCAGTACTGGTGCAGTTCTTCGCTCGGATCGGACCAGTCGATGCTTCCCTGCGGATCGCAGATGTAGCCGTCGACCGACACATTCATGCCATAGATGAGTCTGCCCATACGAATAAGACTGCACCGACGGGCGGATGTCATCGCAGAGCACACGCCTGCCGAGCCGCTCACCTGCTATTTAGCTGTGGAGCTGATCAGAGGCTACTCGAAGAATTCGACCCTGGGGTCGCGGCTCGCTGACCTGCAGGAACTCATTACCGCCGCCGAACCACGGCAACCTGAAACACCCCTTCAGGGCCGCCGGGCGTTAAAAAGACAAGTCAGTCAGGCGGAGATCGACGAGATGAGCCGCAAGTACCGAGCCGGAGTCTCGGCGAATGAGCTCATGACTCAGCATCACTTGGCCAAGCGCACCATCTCAGCGCTGCTGCGTGCCAATGGCGTCGTTCTTCGATCGAGAGGCGGCAACCCGCGTCGATCGCGTTGAGGCTTGCGGTCCAGTCCGCTGCTGGGCCCGAGCCAGTTCACGACGGCGAAGAAGCGATGTAAGTCCAACTGCTCGTGTGTGGTGAGCAGCGCGAACTCTCGATTGGTCAGGTGCCAGATCCCGCGCAGGTGATCGCGCTGGCTGGTGAAAGTGTGGTGTGTAAGGCGGGGCATCTAGGACAGGTCACCACTATCAAGCAGCATGATGTAGGCGGTCACGTGCATCAGCGCAATGACCGCGTTGATTCGCGAATACTGTTTCCGCGACACGGCATGCGCACTACCGTGCCGAGTGAACTCACGAGGGATGGAGTCGCCCCGACTCTGCCAGAACTCCGTGTGTGAGCCCCATATGCCACCAAACACCATCGCCGCCCGCATCGGCAGGTCGTCGATTGACAGTCGGTTGCGCTGATCGGTGACTTCCTTACGGGATGGTCCGTCGAGCGTCTCGCGCAACATCGTGTCGAGCAAATTGGCGGCCAGCGCCTGCGCCCCTTCGGGATGCCCATCCTCCAACATCTTGATGACGTTCAGGGCGAAGCCGCGGTACTGAGCGAACTCAGACTCTGACGCGGACTCGATCGACTCGCGGCAGGCAGTGACGATTCGCTTCCAACGCCTCCCGAGAATCCGCCGCCGCTCTTGCTTCGACGAGGCCGCGAGCAATGCGTTGAGTATGTCGGTCGGCGGCACCCAGGCGAGTGCGAGCCCTTCGTCCAATAGGAGCGTTTCGAGCTGGCTCATACCGCGAACGCCACGCCAGTTCGGCGGCAGCATGCCGTCGATAAATCGTCTGAAGTCCTCGAGAATGCCTTCAAACTGCTTGCGTTGATCGGTGTATATCTTGTCGAAGACTTTCAGGCTCGACGAGTCGATCAGATTCTTGAGCCCAAGGTTTTCGATATTGAGCGCCGGGCCGAGTAATCGCGTGTAATCGAGTTGAAGCGCTGGAAGATCGAGCTTGAATTTCGGAATATTCGCTTGAAGCGATTTTGCAAAGTCGACGCCAAAATCTTGCGTCGGCATAAGGGACTTTGCGATGGCGTCCAGATTCGGCATGGCGTCACGCTGGATCTCCGCGATCGAGGGCATGAGCTTCGACAGGTCGGGGCCCTGCATGCCTGCGGTCAGGCCTTGATACGCCTTTCTGATCTGCTCTTTTTGCGCATCAGTGTATTCGGGCCGTTCGTCTGGATTCTCAGCCATTCTGTCAGTTCTCAATTCGGGCATGTGTCGGAATAGAGCTTAGATAATACTTAAGGGGCTCTTCGTAATTGAGAGTGCGGCTGTGCTCAGCGGGTGTCGGGGTGATGGTGTCGTGTCGGTGAGCGGAGGTGGGCCCTCGGTGGGTGACGATGCGGGTTCCTACACCAAGCTTCGCCCACCCGCCGAGGGGTCCCGATGTCTGAGGTTACTGCCTGCTTGCGGGCTGTCGTTGCCGACACGATCATGCGTACCGTCG
>NZ_JAJQJI010000010.1 GCF_021213805.1 Mycobacterium sp. MYCO198283 | reverse complement strand
CTGGACAACCTCGTGCTGCTCTGTCCACATCACCACCGGCTGCACCACCGCGGCCACATCACCATCACCGGACCCGCCACCACCCCGAGCGTCACCGACAGCACCGGCCGACGATTGACCTCGGCATCACTGGCCCGCCCACCCACCGAACCCCCACCCGACGTCCCACCCTGGAACGGGCCATCAGGAGAACGCGCCAACTGGTGGTGGTACGAACCGTTCCAGCCCAACCGACAGACGTCCGCGAACTAGTCGGGCGTCCTCACGGCAGCTTCGGCCGCACCTCTTCGATCACCCACTGCGCGTAGTCGAGGTAGCCCTCGACGCCGGCGACGCGCGGTGCGGGCACCGAGCTGGCGGTCACGCCGAGCTCGGTGAGGCGGCCGAGCCGGTCGACCAGCTCCTCGGCACTGCGCCCGGGCCGCGACACCGGGGAGTCGACGGTCTCGTGGTGAGCGCCGACCCGCGAGGTCGCCAGGCCGTACATGACGTCGAGCGGCCGGCCGTCATAGTCGGGATGGCTCGTGATCCGGTCGAGCTTGGCGGGGAACTCGGCCGGGTCGGTGAGAAACGGCCACCAACCGGAGCCGAACCGCGCGACCCGCCGCAGGGCAGCGTCCGCGTCACCGCCGATCCACACCGGAAGATGCGGCCGCTGCACCGGTTTCGGCTCGAACACGACGTCGCGGAACGACACGTGGTGTCCGTCGAAGGCCGGCGCGTCGCTGGTCCACAGCGTGACCATCGCGGCGAGATATTCGTCGGCCCGCCGGCCCCGCTCGGAGAACGGCACGCCGAGCGCGTCGAACTCGGCGGCCAGCCAACCCACGCCGAAGGTCACCATCATACGGCCCCCGCTGAGCCAGTCGGCGGTCGCGAGCGCCTTCGCGGTCACGACGGGATGCTGCGCAGGCAGGATCGAGACGCACGAGTTCAACGCGATGCGCTTCGTGGCGCCCGCGAGGAACGCCTGTGCGGTAGTCGAGTGCAGCCAGTGCGCTCCGGACGCGCTGGCCTGGTCGGCGGGAATCAGGAAGTGCTCCGGCACGGCGATCATGTCGAAGCCCAGCTCGTCGGCGCGCCGCGCCATCGCCACCACGTCCGCGCCGGTGAGGTGGGCCTCCCACGGCTGCATCAGGGCGGGCATCCGCATGACGCCGGGGAGTGGGAAGGCCAGCTTCATCTGCCCATGGTGATCCGCCGACCGCGCACCCCGCACCCGGTCAGGGCTTGCCGCGGGCCGGCGTCTGGTAGGCGACACCGTGGCGCAGCGGGGTGTTGCCCTGCGCGGCGGTGGACTGGGAGACCGGGGAGGAGCCGGCGCTGCCGCTGACCGGCGGCGTGTTCGCCGGATCGCCGCCCGACGGCTCCGCGCCCTCGTCGAGTTCCTGGTGCCGGGCGGCCAGCATGTCCAGCACGGCGGGACGTCCGGCATGGGCATCCTCGTAGGCGATCAGCGTCAGCAGCTGCGAGCTGTCGAGCGATCGGATCCGGTGCTGCAGGTCACCGACGGACAGCTGGTCGTAGTCCGGCAGCGGCAGGTCGTCAGTCTTCGCCATGGGAAAAGCGATACCCGAGCGGACAGCGCCGAAACGGTCAGTGCGCGAAACGGTCAGTGCCGAATCGGTCAGTGCGCGAAGTACTGGTTCGCCAACCGGGTCAGCCATGCCGGCGAGAACCGCGACGCCAGGGCCAGCGCCTTGGTCTGCGGCCCGACGGGGAAGTGCACCTGGTGGATGGCCTGGCGGACGGTGGGCGGCTCGATCGCCGCGACGATGGCCTGCGCGACGTCCTGGGCGGTGAGTCGAATACCCAGCGACTGCGTGGTGCCGGTCTTGATGCCCTGCAGCATGCCGGTCTGCACGAACAGCGGCCACATGGCGATCACCCGGATGCCGTACTCGCCCCACTCCAGGTCGAGCGCCTCGGTCAGGCCGCGGACGAAGAATTTGGTGGCGCTGTAGTTCGCGAGTTCCTTCTGCCCGTAGATCGCCGACGCCGAGGACATGTTGACCACGACCGAGCGCGGGGTCTTGCGCAGGTACGGGAAGGCCGCGTGCAAGCCGTTGACGACACCCTTGACGTTGATGTCGATCTCCGTCATGTGGGTCTCGACGCCGATCTCCTCGAACCGCCCGGCGCGCAGGATGCCGGCGTTGTTGATCATCACGTCGAGCCGATCCCCGACGGCGGCCGTGAATTCCGCCATGCGCTCGGTAAATTCGTCGAAGTCGGTGACGTCGAGGTGGCCGGCGATCGCAGTACCGCCCCGGGCGGTGATCTCCTCGACGAGGGTCTTGCAGCCCGCCTCGTCGATGTCGTAGGCGCCGACGGTGTAGCCGCGCGCCGCGAGTTGCAGCGCGGTCTCCCGCCCGATGCCGGCGGCTGCTCCGGTGATGAAGACGGCTTTGTCGCTCATGGGAACTGCTCTACCCATTCCGGGTCGATTTCAGCGGCCCTACCAGGCAAGCGTTCCGGGATCACCCTTGAACGGGCCGACGACCGCGCTGGTGATCCAGCCGCCGTAGAACCCGCCGGGCTGCGGCGTCACCTCCTCGCCGTCGACGGTGCAGCGGTCGACGGCGCCGGGCATCACCGCGACCGCCCCGGCGATCGCCGCGAACGCCGGCGTGGGGCTGCGGTACGTCCAGGCGGCCCGCGGCGCCACCCGGGCGGGCGTGACCAGGTCGAAGTAGCTGGCCTGCCCCTTCCACTCGCACAGCGACGCGCCGGCCGTCGGGCGCAGCACACCAGGTGCAAAGGCGGCGGCGGGCAGGTAGTAGGTGGGCGGGTGGCTGGTCTCCAGCACGCGCCAGCCGCGGTCGGTGGACGCGACGACCTGGCCGCCGAGCTCGACGGTCAGCGTCCCGCGGAAATCTTCGAGCCGCGGCGGACGCGGATAGTCCCAGACCGATTCCTGTCCCGGCCCGGGGCGCACGGGTTGTGGACGGCTCACGCGGGCACGCGGTCGTCGGCGTCCGCGGTGAGCGCCCAGCGGATGGTGCCCACCACCGCCCGCCCCGCCCAGGCGATCGCGGTGGCCTCCACCGGCGGCAGATACGGTAGCCGCAGCGGGATGCGCGCCCACGGCGGCAGCATCGCCACGCTCGTCGCCGCGAGCACGCCGTAGGGAGCGCGGGCGGCGAGCGGCAGCGGCGGCGTGATCAGCAGGAAGCGGGCGGCGTCGCGGGCCGCCGCGGTGCTGCGCAGCTCGGGCCGGTACGCCGCGATGCGCGCCCGCAGTTCCCGTTCGGTGCGCGGTGGGTTCGGCACGCCCAGCGCCTCGGCGATGCGGGCGGTGTCGGCCACGTAGCCGTCGCGGCCGTCGCGGTCGAGCGGCTGGGCGCCGTAGCGCTGGTGCGCCAGCAGGAAGCTGTCGATCTCGGCGATGTGCACCCACTCGAGCAGGTGCGGGTCCGACGCTCGGTACGGCCGGCCGTCGGGGGCCACGCCGTGCACGCGGCGGTGGATGCCGCGCACCTTGTCGACGGCGCGCTGCGCGTCGGCGGCCGGGCCGAAGGTGGTCTCGGCCAGGAAGGTGCTGGTGCGCTGCAACCGGCCCCACGGGTCGCCGCGGTAGTCGGAGTGTTCGGCGACGCCGGCCATCGCCAACGGATGCAGTGACTGCAGCAGCAGCGCCCGCAACCCGCCGACGAACATCGATGCGTCGCCGTGCACGCGCCGGATCGGCCGGTCCTCGGTGAACCACCGCGGGCCGGGCGTCTGGTGGATGCGCGTCCGGTTGGCGGGCCCGTCCGGCCCGGCCACCATCCCGAACAGTGCCCGGCCCAGTGCGGCCTGGACGGCGCCGAAGCCGTTGGCGAGAAGCGTCATACCTACGACGGTACGACGCGGCGCGGGGGTCAGCGGCTCTGCGCCACCAGATCCCGGTCGTCGGCCGGCGCGTCGATCTCGGCGCGCATGTTCTTGCCCTCGACGTCGACGTTCGGCAGCACCCGGTCGAGCCAGCGGGGGATGTACCAGGCCCGCTCGGCCAGCAGGGCCATGACGGCGGGGATCACCATCATGCGGACGACGAAGGCGTCGAACAGCACCGCGACGGCCATGGCGAAGCCCATCGACTTGGCCACCGAGTCGGGCGACAGCGTGAATGCGGCGAACACCGAGATCATGATCAGCGCGGCCGACGTCACCACGCGGGCGCTCTGCCGGAACCCCGACACCACCGCCTCGCGGGCATCGGCGCGGCTGCCGTCGCCGAGGACGAAGCGTTCGCGCATCCGCGTCACCAAGAACACCTGGTAGTCCATCGCGAGACCGAACACGATGCCGATGAGGAAGATCGGCAGGAAGCTGATGATCGGTCCGGGGTCGGACACCAGGCCGAACCAGCCGAGCTGGAACACGGCCACCGTGGCGCCGAACGTGGCGCCGATCGACAGCAGGAACCCCAGCGTCGCGGTCAGCGGCACCAAAAGCGACCGGAACACCACCATGAGCACGAGGAACGCCAGCCCCAGCACCAGCGCGAGGTAGGGCACGAGCGCCGACATCAGCGATTCCGACAGGTCAGCGAGGATGGCGGTCTGCCCGGTGATGCCGTACTGCAGCCCGGTGCGCTCCGCGAGGCCCGGTTCGAGCGCCCGGATGCGGTCCACCAGCTCCTGCGTCTCGGGCGCGGTGGGGCCGCTGCGCGGGATGACGCTGATCAGCGCGCCGGTCCCGTCGGCGTTGAGCTGCGCAGGCGTGACGGCCAGGACGTCCGCGTCGCCGCGCACGGCGTCGGTGAGCGCGCGGTAGGCGGCCGGCGGATCGCCCGCGCGGCTCGCGTCCGCGACGATCATCAGCGGGCCGGTGACGCCCTCGCCGAAGCCCTGGCCGATCAGGTCGACGGCCGCCTTCTGGTTGCCCTTCGACAGGTCCATGCCCAGTTCGAGCTTGGTGGCCGGGGCGGCGACGACGCCGAGCGCGACGACGCCCACCAGCAGGACCGGAAGCGGGTGCTTGACGATCACCTTGACCCATCGCAGGCCGGCGCTCGGCTTGAGCTCCGGCTCGCCGATGTGGCGCAGCCGTTCGATGCGCCCGCGGAACGCCCGCGCGCCGAACAGGCCGAGGATCGCCGGCAGCAGGGTCACCGCGGCGAGCACCGCGATCACCACGGCCAGCGCCGCGGTGAAGCCCATGGTGGTGATGAGCGGGATGTTCGTGACCGCCAATGCCAGCAGCGCGATCACGACCGTCAGGCCCGCGAACACCACCGACGATCCGGCGGTGCCCACGGCGCGGCCCGCCGCGAAGGCCCGGTCGTCGGTGTCGGCGAGCTCGGTGCGGTAGCGCGACACGATGAACAGCGCGTAGTCGATGGAGACGGCGATACCGATCATCGACGCGATCATCAGCGCGGAGGTGTCCATGTCGACGAACGCGGTGGCGCCGGTGATCACCGACACCGAGATGCCGACGCCGACGAGGGCGGTGAGGATCGGCAGCACCGCCGCCACGACCGATGCGAACGCGATCACCATCACGATCAGCGCGACACCGAACCCGATGCCCTCGCTCAGCCCGCTGGCGGGCGGCTGGCCGTTGTAGACGGTGCCGGTGGCCTCGGTGGTGAGCCCGCTGTCGCGGCCCTGCTGCAGCACCTTGTCGAAGGCGGCGATCTCGTCCTTGGAGACGTCGACGAACTTCTTGTTCCAGTTGACGGCCAGGTAGGTGATGGTGCGGTCGGGGCTGACCTGCGCGGCCAGCGGCGGGGTGGTGAGCGGGTTGGCGATGGCCTGCGCCGCCACGTCGTGAAGCTGCCGCAGCCCGTTGACCACGGCGTCGACCTTGGCGACGTTCGCGGGATCGTCCAGCGTGGTGCCCGCCGGAGCCTTGATCGCCACCTGCGCCTGCGCCAGCTGGTCCAGATCGCCCTGGCCCGGGAACTTGGCGTCGAGCAGCTCGGTGGCCCGTTCGGATTCCGAACCGGGCAGCGAGAAGTCGGTGTGGAACGGCTTGGCCAGCGTGGTGGTGGCCAGCGCACCGAGCAGCAGCGCCACCCAGACGCCGACGACCAGCGCGCGGTGCAGGTAGGCGAAACGGCCTACCCGATACAGGAAAGTCGCCATGCGGCAGACCCTTTCGAGACGAGGTTGGCCGATTACGAGGTCGGCCGTAGCGTTATCCCGGTCGATCCGGCGGTAAACGCTCCTGACGTCAGAGGTGACCAAGCTCGCAGGCGTCAGCCGGGGGCGATCTCGCTCACGGTGGCGCGCAGCAGCGTCACCGGATCACGGTCGTCTCCGCGTCGCCACGCCAGCGCGAGCTGCGCCGGACCCACGCCGGTGACGGCCCGCACCACCACACCGGGGTAGGTCGCCATCAGCGGCTCGTCCGCCAGGACGAGGGCGATGCCGACACCGTCGGCGACGGCCTGCTGCAGTTCGGCGACGGTGGCGGCCTCGCCGGCGATGCGCATGGCCCGCCCGCCGCGGTGCTCGCGGGCCAGCCAGAAGTCGCGCAACGTCCCGGCGACCGCCGGCATCGCGATGAACGGCTCGTCGAGCAGCTCCTGGAAGGCGATGCTCTCGCGATCGGCCAGCCGGTGGCCGGCGGGCAGGGCCACGCCCCGCGGCCACGAGGCGACGGGCTGCCAGGCGAATCGTCGCTCGTCGGGGATCGGCAGCCACACCAGCGCCGCGTCGATGCCCGAATGCGGGTCGGCCAGCCCGCCGGCCGGATCGGTCGCCGGCACCGTCCGCACCCGCAGGGCCAGGTCGGGTGCCCGGCGTGCCACCGCGGCGGCCACCCGCTCCCACAGCTCGGCGGCGGGCGTCGCGCCGATGCCGACGGTCAGGGTCCGGCTGGCGTCGGGGACCAGCCGGGCGATGGTGCCGGCCGCCGCCTCCCACTCGGCCACGATGGCCCGGGCGTGGGGCAGCAGCGCCGCGCCGAGCTCGGTGAGCTGCACCGTGCGCTGGTTGCGGGCGAACAGCGACGCGCCCAACACGGTCTCCAGCGCCCGCAACTGCTTCGACAGCGCCGGCTGGCTCACGGCCAACGCTTCGGCGGCGCGGGTGAAGTGCAGCTCGTCGGCGACGGCGAGGAAATAGCGCAGATCCCGGATTTGCACGTTCACCATGTCGGGCCGTTCCTCACGTCGTCGTTGGTTCCCGCGTACTACACCAGTGTGCTCCGGTCAGCTCACCACGTCCGCCAACAGCGGGATCGACGTTGCCGCCGAAGAGTACGGCGACGGTTCTGCCCGTGCGGTGCTTCGCCCGGTGTGCCCCGTCGGCCGGTGTCCGATTCCGCTGCGACACATGCCAGCTCACGCGCCGGCCGGACCGCCGCTACCAGCGGTGGTTGCGGCCCTGGTCGCGGTACCAGTCGAGCAGCGACGGGTCGTCGACGGAGCGGGGGTCGACGTTCACGTCGTCGCGCCCGGCGAGCAGCCCGGTCACCGGCACTTCGAGCTTCTTGCCGGTGCGGGTGTGCGGGACGCCGGGTGCCTCGATGATCTCGTCGGGGACGTGGCGCGGCGAAAGCCGTTCGCGGATCCGCTGTTTGATGGTGTCGGCGAGGGCGTCGTCGAGCGTGCTGCCGGGCGGCGTGGTGATGAACAGCGGCATCCAGTAGGCGCCGTCGGGCCCGTCGACGCCGACCACGAACGCCTCGGCGACCTGGTCGATCGCCTCCACCACCTCGTAGATGTCCGCCGATCCCATCCGGATGCCGTGCCGGTTGAGGGTGGCGTCGCTGCGGCCGTGCACCACCAGTGAGCCGCGGTCGGTGACCGTCACCCAGTCGCCGTGCCGCCACACCCCGGGTGCCGGGCCGTCGGCCCACTCGTGCTCGAAATACGCGGCGCGGTACCGGGAACCGTCGTCGTCACGCCAGAAACCGACCGGCATCGACGGCATCGGCGCGGTGATCACCAGCTCGCCGACCTCACCGACCAGCGGGGTGCGGTCCGGCGCCCAGCTGGCCAGCGCGACGCCGAGGTAGCGGGTCGCCAGCTCGCCGGGCCGGTAGGGCACGCCGCGGGTGCCGCCGGCGAAGGCCGTCACCACGTCGGTGCCGCCACTGATGGACGACACCTCGACGTGCTCGCCGACCGCGTCACGCACCCAGTCGAACAGGTCGGCGGCCAGCGGTGACCCGGTGCTGCCGACGGTCTGCAGCCGGCTCAGGTCGTGGGTGGCGCCGGGCGTCAGGCCCGCCTTGCGCGAGGCGAGCAGGTGGCCGGGACTGGTGCCGAAATAGGTCACCCGCTGCTGGGCGACCAGCTGCCAGAGCCGGTCGGCGTCCGGGTACAGGGGATGTCCGCTGTAGCACACCACCGTCGAGCCGAGGAGCAGTCCGGCGAGCCGGAAGTTCCACATCATCCACGACAGCGCGGTGTGCCAGAAGAACACGTCCCCCGGCTCCAGATCACCGTGCAGCGCAGCGGCTTTCAGGTGCTCGAGCACCACGCCGCCGTGACCGTGGACGATGCCCTTGGGGCGGCCGGTGGTGCCGGAGCTGAAGAGCACCCACAGCGGGTGGTCGAACGGCACCGGTTCGACGCGAGGGTCGGCCGGCGCGGCGATGATGTCGGAGTAGCTGTGCGCGGCGGTGGTGTCGTCGCCACCCGGGCCGCCGATGACGATCACCGGCGGCTGCCCGGGAAGCAGCGACCGCAGCTGCGCGGTGTGGGCGCGTTTGTCGATCCAGCGGCCGTTGTGGTGATAGCCCAGGGCGGTGAAGAGCACCTTCGGTTCCAGCTGTGCGAGCCGCGCCGCCGCGCCCTCGGGGGCGTAGTCCTGGCCGCACGCCGACCAGACGGCGCCGAGCGACGCGGTCGCCAGGAACGCGACCATGGCGTCGGCCACGTCGGGGAGGTAGGCGGCGACGGTGTCGCCCGGACCCACGCCGAGGTCACGCAGCGCGGCGGCGACCGCACCGACCTGGCCGGGCAGCTCCCGCCACGAGATCTCGCTGTGCGCGCCGTCCTCGTCGATGCCGACGATGGCCGCACCCGGTTGGTCGGTGTGCCGCAGCACCTGCTGCACATAGTTCAGCCGGATGCCCGGAAACCACTGCGCGCCGGGCATCGTCGAGTCGGCGAGCACGGCGGCGTCACCGTCGGGCAGCGCGGACCCGTCGGCGGTGCGGACGTCGAAGTGCTCCCAGACCGCCCGCCAGAACCGCGCGGGGTGATCGACCGACCACTGCCAGAGCGCGGTGTAGTCGGTGGGGTCGGGAAGCCCGACGGCCGCCGCGAAGCGCTGCCACTGGTAGGTCACGCCGACTCGCTGCGGCTCACGATCCGCTGGGCGCGGCGCAGGATCGGCATGTCGACCATCATGCCGTCGAGCTCGAACACGCCGCGGGCGTTTTCGGCGGCCGCCAGCACCCGCCGCGCCCACGCGACCTGCTGGTCGTCGGGCCGGTAGCCGGCGCGCACCACCGGAACCTGCGACGGGTGGATCGCCACCTTGGCGTCGAAACCGACCGCGACCGACTCCTCGACCTCGGCCCGCAGGCCGTCGAGGTCCTTGATGTCGAGGAACACCGAGTCCAGTGCCAGCCGCCCGTAGGCCTTTGCGGCGAGCAGCGCTGAAGAGCGCACGTGGTGCACCACCTCGCGCAGCGAGCCGTCGGCCCGGCGGTTCGCGGTGCCGCCCAGCGCGGCGAACAGGTCCTCCGAACCCCACATCACGGCGACGGTGTTGTCGCAGCGCGCGCACTCGGCGACGTTGACCGCGCCGAGCGGCGATTCGATGAGCACGACGACGTCCAGCGGTGCGAGATTGCGGACGGCGTCCGGGGTTTCGGTCTTGGCGAGCATCACCGTCGTGTAGTCGGTCTGCCGCAGCGCCTCGAGGTCGCGCGGATAGTCGGCGGTGGTGTTGGCATTGACCCGCACCACGGTGCGCGCCGGGTCCAGCGGGGTGGCCACGAGCGCCTGCCGGGCGGCGTCCTTGTGCTCGGCGGCGACGGCGTCCTCCAGGTCGAGGATCACCACGTCGGCCGCGGCGGCGGCTTTGGCGTAGCGGTCGGGCCGGTCGGCGGGGCAGAACAACCAGCCGGGACCGGCGGACGTGAGCGCCATCAGTCGGTTCCTTCCTCGGGCCGCAACCGCATCATCGTCTTGCGGGTGGCGGTCGCGACGATCACGCCGTCCTGGTTGCGGCCGGTGTGGGTGAAGGTGGCGATGCCCTCGCCCGGGCGGCTGCGCGACTCCCGCTTGTCGGTGACCACCGTCTCGGCGTAGAGCGTGTCGCCGTGGAACAGCGGATGCGGGAAGGCGACGTCGGAGAAACCGAGGTTCCCGACGATGGTGCCCTGCGTCAGCTGGGCGACCGAGAGCCCGACCAGCGTCGACAGCGTGAACATGGAGTTCACCAGCCGGCTGTGGAACGGCGGCTGGGCGTCGGACCAGGCGGCGTCGAGGTGAAGCGCCTGGGTGTTCATGGTGAGCGTGGTGAACAGCACGTTGTCGGCCTCGGTGATCGTGCGGCCCGGGCGGTGCAGATAGCGCACGCCCACCTCGAGCTCGTCGAACCACAGGCCGCGCTGGAGCACGGTGCGGTGAGGCTGTTCTTCGGCTGACTGGTCGGTCATGATCCTCCGTCGCTGCGGGCGTCATCGTACCCGGGTATTGGCATTCTCCATTTGGGGAATTACCGTATCCCCTGATGACCGACCCCGTGACAACGTCCTCCGGCATACCGCTGAACCCCGTGTACACGCCCGCGGACGTCCCCCAAGCACCGCCCGCGCCGGGAGAATTTCCGTTCACCCGCGGCAACTTCGCGTCCGGCTACCGCGGCCGGCTGTGGACCTTCCGGCAGTACTCCGGCTTCGGCACCGCCGAGGAGTCCAACCGCCGCTACCGCTATCTGCTGGAGCAGGGCGGCACCGGCCTCTCGGTGGCGCTGGATCTGCCGACGCAGTGCGGTTACGACTCCGACGACCCCGAGTACGGCGAGGAGGTGGGTCGGGTCGGGGTGGCGGTCGACACCCTCGCGGACGCGGAGATCCTGTTCGACGGCATCCCGCTCGACAAGATCAGCACGAGTTTCACGATCAACGGCACCGCCGCGATCCTGCTGGCGTTCTATGTCGCCGCCGCGGAGAAGGCGGGCGTGCCGCGCGACAAGCTCACCGGCACCATCCAGAACGACATCCTCAAGGAGTACGCCTCTCGCGGGACGTGGATCTGGCCGCCGGAGCCGTCGCTGCGGCTGATCGCCGACACCATCGAGTTCTGCGCCGCCGAGGTGCCCCGCTTCAACGCGATCTCGGTGGCGGGCGCGCACTTCCGCGATGCCGGCGCCAATGCGGTGCAGGAGATGGCGTTCACGCTCGCCGACGGCGTGACCTACTGCGACACCGTCGTCGAGCGCGGGCGGATGACCATCGACACGTTCGCCCCGCAGATCTCGTTCTTCTTCTACACCCACGGCGATTTCTTCGAGGAAATCGCCAAATACCGTGCGGGACGGCGTCGCTGGGCGACCATCGTCCGCGAGCGCTACGGCGCCACCACCGACAAGGCGTCGATGTTCCGGTTCGGCTGCGTCTCGGGCGGGGCCTCGCTGTTCGCGCCGCAGGCGCAGAACAACCTGGTGCGCGTGGCGTATGAGGCGATGGCCTCGGTGCTGGGCGGCGTGCAGTCGATGTTCACGGCCGCCTGGGACGAACCGTTCGCGCTGCCCAGCGAGGAGTCGGCGACGCTCGCACTGCGCACGCAGCAGATCCTGGCCTACGAGACCGGCGTCACGCGCGTCGCCGATCCGCTCGGCGGGTCCTACTTCGTCGAGGCGCTCACCGACGCCACCGAGGCCAGGATCGTCGAGATCATGGCCGACCTCGAGCGCCACGGCGGCATGGTGCGCGCGATCGAGGACGGCTACCTGCAGGGACTCATCGCCGACGAGGCGTTCAAGATCCACAACGAGATCGAATCGGGTGTGCGGCCGGTGGTCGGCGTCAACCGGTTCGTCGCGAAGGACGAACCGCCACCGCAGATCTCGACCTACGAGCTCGACGCCGAGGGCCGCGACCTGCAGTTGAAGCGCCTCGCGCAGGTCAAGGCCGACCGGGATCCCGTCGCGGTGAAAGGCGCGCTGGCCGAGCTGGCGCGGGCAGCCGAGGGGACCGACAACCTGATGCACAAGCTGATCGACTGCGCCACCGCCTACTGCACGGTGGGGGAGATGGTGGCGACGCTCAAGGCGGTCTGGGGCGAATTCTGCCAGCCGGTGGTGTTCTAGTTGTCTCCCATCCGGGTGCTCGTCGCCAAGCCGGGCCTCGACGGCCACGACCGCGGCGCCAAGATCGTGGCGCGCACGTTGCGCGACGCCGGCTTCGAGGTGATCTACACCGGAATCCGGCAGCGGATCGAGGACATCGTGTCGATCGCGCTGCAGGAAGACGTTGCGCTGGTGGGGCTTTCGATCCTCTCCGGGGCGCACGTCGCGCTGACCCGGCGCACCGTGGACGCGCTGCGCGCCGCGGATGCCGGCGACATCGCCGTCGTGGTGGGCGGGACGATCCCGGCCGACGATGTGCCGAAGCTGCTCGACGCCGGTGCGGCCGCGGTGTTCCCGACCGGCACGCCGCTGGAGGACCTGGTGCGCGACGTGCGGGCACTGACCGAGAAGGTGGGCTGAGATGCGCCTCGGCGTGATGATCGGGGCCGAGCGCGGCGACATGGCCCGCAAGGTCTCGAAGCTGGTGGCCGACATCCAGTGGGCGGAGGGCGCCGGACTGGACACGGCGTGGATGCCGCAGGTGCCGAACGACTTCGACTGCCTGACCATGGTGGCGTTGATGGCCGCACACACGTCGCGCATCGAGTTGGGCACGGCGGTGGTGCCGCTGCAGGTGCAGCACCCGGTTGCGCTCGCCCGTCAGGCGCTCTCGGTGCACGCGATGGCGCAGGGCCGACTGGCGCTGGGCGTCGGGCCGTCGCACCACTGGATCGTCCGCGACATGCTCGGCCTGCCCTACGAGAAGCCGGCCGCCTACACGCGTGACTACCTGGAGGTGCTGAACACCGCGCTCGCCGGCCCCGGTGACGTGGACGTGGAAAACGACAGCTTCACGGTGCACAACCCGACGGTGCTGGGCACCGACGGCAAGCCCCTGCCGGTGCTGGTCGCGGCGCTCGGGCCGGTGATGCTGCAGATCGCCGGCGAGCGGGCCGACGGCACCGTGCTGTGGATGGCCGACGAAAAGGCGATCGGCGAGCACATCGCGCCGAAGATCACCAAGGCCGCCGCCGACGCGGGCCGCCCGGCCCCGCGCATCGTCGCCGGTATCCCGGTGTGCCTGTGCGCGAACTCGGAGATCGAGGCGGCGAAGGACCGGGCGAATCGCATCCTCGCCGAGGCCGAGACGTCGCCGAACTATCAGCGGCTGCTCGACCGCGGCGACGCCCGCGACGTCGGCGACCTCTGCGCCGCCGGCGACGAGGAGTCGATCCTGGCGCGGTTCCAGCAGTTCGCCGACGCCGGGGTGACCGACCTGTCGGTGCGGCTGCTGCCGATCGGCGACACCCGCGACGAGCTGGTGGCGTCGAAGTACCGGACGCGTGAGGTGATCGCGGAGCTGGCAAAGTCGGTGCAGTGATGAGCGCTGAAGCTCCGCTGGCCGGGATCAAGGTCCTGGAGGTCGGCACCATGCTGGCCGGCCCGTACGCGACGATGCTGCTGAGCGATCTGGGCGCCGAGGTGACGAAGATCGAACCGGCGGGCGGGGACATCTCCCGCAAGGTCGGCGACAGCTACTTCGCGAGCCTCAATCGCGGAAAGCGCAGCGTGATCGTGGATCTCACGACCGACGCCGGGCAGCGCGCGCTCGGGGGCCTGGTTGCCGACGCGCACGCGCTGCTGGTGAACCTCAAGCCGTCGGCCATCCACAAGCTCGGGCTCACCTATGACGCGCTGCGGGTGCACAACGACCGGATCGTCTGCGTGGCGATCACCGGCTACGGGCTCTACGGCGGGGACGACCCGGCGTTCGACTACGTCATCCAGGCGGCGACCGGGGTGGCGGCGCTCACCGGAGATCCGGCCGGGCCGCCGACGCTGCCCGGCTACTCGTCGGCCGACAATTCGACCGGGATGACGGCGGCGCTGGGCCTGCTCGCGATGATCATCTCGGGCCAGGGCGGCCAGGTGGACGTCTGCCTGCGCGACGTGATGCTCTCGCAGCTGAACTACCACGCCGCCGCCTACCTCAACGAGGGCGTGGTGCCGCAGCGGCGGCCGTTCGGCGCCCACTCGTATTACGTTCCGGCGCAGATGTTCCCGACCGCCGACGGCTACCTCGCGCTGTTCATCACCCACGACGGCTTCTGGCGCAGCTTCGCCGCCGAGGCGGGGATCGCCGGTTTCGAGACCATGGCGGAGCGGGTGTCGCGGCGCGACGACGTGCTCGCGGTGGTGGTGGCCGCGCTGGCCACCGACACCGCCGCGCACTGGGAGGCCCGGCTCAAGCCGCTGGGGGTGCCGGTCGCGGCGGTGCGGGGACTACCGGAAGCACTGGCCGACACCCCGGACGTGGTGGTGCAGGCGGGCGATCGCCGGCTCGTCGGGAGCCCGATCCGCGTCGGCGGCTACTCCCCGGAGTACCGGCCACCGCCCGCGCTGGGCGAGCACGGCGACCTGCGCGATCAGGTCTCGTAGTCCACCGTGACCGTCGCGGTGACCGGTTCGGCCTGGCAGGTGAGCACGTAGCCCTCCTCGACTTCCTCGTCGGTGAGGGCGTCGTTGACCCGCATCGTCGCGTGCCCGTCGAGCAGCTTGGCCATGCACGTACCGCAGTTGCCGGCCTCGCACGAGAACGGCGGGGTGAAGCCCGCGCGGCGGGCCGTCTCCAGCAGCACGTCGCCGGGTGCGTGGGTCACGGTGACCTTCTTGCGGTCGAGCAGGATGGTGACCTCGGCCCGCACGGCCTCGGCAGTCGCCGGCTGGTCGGTGGTGACTCCGGGCTCGGGAGGTATGGCCATTCCGTGCTCCTTCGGGTTTTCCGGGGTGCGGAGAATATTATTCTCTCATACAGGATAGGATGCTCTCCATGCCCGCGCTGAAGCCTGCTGCCGCTGTGGCGGCACCCGGCGTCACCGTGGATGGTACGGCCGAGGTGCTGGCGTTCGAGGATCGCAGCTACACCCGGGCGGACCTCGAGCGGCTCACCAACGGCATGGCCGACGCACTCGCCGACCGGGGGGTGCGGCCCGGGACCCGCGTCGCGCTGATGACGTCGAACCGGCCGGAGTTCGTCGTCGCGTTGCGGGCGGTGTGGCGGCTGGGCGGTTCGGTGGTGTTGCTCAGCCCGGCGTGGAAGCCGGCCGAGGTGGCGCACGCGCTCGCGGTCACCGGCGCCCGCCACGGGGTCGGAGACCATCCGGTGCTGGCGGAGGTGACCGGCCTCGCCGCGCCGATGCTCCACCTCGACGAGCCGATCCCGCTGTCGGACAGCGCATTCCAGCCGCCCGATCCGGACGCCGAAGCGGTGCTGGTCTTCAGTTCGGGCACCACCGGGCTGCCGAAGGCGGTGCGGCACACGCACCGGTCGTTCGCGGCCGCGGTCGGGCAGTGGCGGGCGGTGCTGGGGCTGACGTCGGCCGACCGGCTGCAGATCGTGACGCCGCCGTCGCACATCCTCGGCCTGCTCAACATCGTCACGCTCCTGGAGACCGGCGCCTGGCTGCGGCTGCACCGTCGGTTCGACCTCGACACCATGCTGCGCCACATCGCCGCCGACCGGATCACCGTCGAGATGGCGGTCGCGCCCATCGCGCTGGCAATCGCCTCGCACCCGGCGCTCGAAGACTTCGACCTGTCGTCGCTGCGCTACATCGTGTGGTGCGCCACCCCGGTGGCCCCCAGCGTCGCCGACGCCGTCACCCGCCGCACCGGCGTGCGCTGGGTGCCCGCCTACGGCGCCAGCGAATTGCCC
This sequence comes from Mycobacterium sp. MYCO198283, assembly GCF_021213805.1. Taxonomy (GTDB): domain Bacteria; phylum Actinomycetota; class Actinomycetes; order Mycobacteriales; family Mycobacteriaceae; genus Mycobacterium. Next base: position 153,905 of record NZ_JAJQJI010000010.1, on the reverse strand, counting down.
GTCATCGCCTGCAACCCGCTCGACGCCCCGCGGCTGGACAGCGTCGGCAAGGCGGCGCCGGGCGTCGAGATCCGGGTGGTGTCGCTGACGACCGGGGAACCGGTGGCATCCGGCGAGACCGGCGAGATCGAGGTGCGCTCCCCGTCGGTGATGGCCGGCTACCTGCCCGCGGACGCCACGCCGGGCGCGTTCCATGACGGCTGGTACCGCACCGGCGACGTCGGCACGCTCGACGGCGACGGCTGGTTGCGGATCACCGACCGCTGCAAGGAGATGATCAAGGTGCGCGGTTTCCAGGTCGCGCCCGCCGAGATCGAGCGCGTGCTGCACAGCCATCCCGCGGTCGCCGACTGCGCGGTCTACGGCATCCCCGACGACGCCGACGGCGAGGCGGTGGTCGCCGCGGTGACGGCGTCGGAGCCGGTCACCGAAGCGGAGTTGATCGACCTCGTCGGCACCCGGCTGGCGTCGTACAAGCGGCCGCGCGAGGTTCGCTTCGTGCCCGAGATCCCGCGCCTGCCGTCGGGCAAGGCGCTGCGGCGAGTGCTCAAGGAGGCTCATGGACGCCCGTCTGACAAGTGAGCAGCAGCAGCTGCGCGATGCGGCCGGGAAGCTGGCCGACGATTTGGGGCCGGGCACCGTCGCCGACCTCGACGACGACGGCCGCGTCGCCCGGCTGGAGAGAACGGTCGCCGGCACCGGCTGGCGGTCGCTGCGCTCCGACGGGGCCTCCGGAGTCGAGGTCGCGGTGGTGGCAGAGGAATTCGCGCGCGGGCTGGTCGACGTGCCGTTCCTCGGTCCGGTGCTCGCCGACGACTTGGGCCGGCTGGTCGGGGACGGCGGGCCGGCGACCATCGCCGTCGACGGGGTGGCGCCCGACGCGCGCGGCTACGACCGGGCGCTGTGGCTCGACGGTGCCGAGGTGGTGACCGGTGCCGTCGAACCCCGAACCGTCGGAGTCGATCTCACCCGGCGGCAGGGCCGGGTCGACACCGGGCTGTCCGCGGGGACGGTCGACGACTCCCAGCAGCAGCGGTGGTACGCGCTGGCGCTGGCGGTTACCACGGCCGACCTCGTCGGCGCCGCCCGCGGCGCGCAGGCGCTCGCCGTCGACTACGCGCGGATCCGGGAGCAGTACGGCCACGCGATCGGTTCCTATCAGGCCGTTGCGCACCTGCTCGCCGAATCGCAGGCGCTGATCGAGGGTTCGGTCAGCGTGGCCCGCCACGCCGCCTGGGCGGTCGACGAACTGTCCCCCGCCGAGGCCGTGGCGGCCGCCCGCGTGGCGAAGATCTACTGTGCGCGGGCCGCGCGGACCATCTGCGAGACGTCGATCCAGGTGCACGGCGGCATCGGCAACACCTGGGAATGCCTGGCGCACGTCTACCTGCGCCGCGTGCTCGTCAGCACCGAGCTGTGGCCGGTGTCGTGGGAAGAGGTGCAGATTGGACTTTCGTGACTCACCGGACGAAGCGGCGTTCCGGGCGCGGCTGCGCGACTGGCTGACCGCGCACCAGGGCGAGTTCCCGACGTCGGGCGACGAGTACTGGGCCCGGCAGGGCGAGTGGCACCAGGCGCTCTACCGCGCCGGCTTCTTCGGCACGTCGTGGCCGAAACAGTATGGCGGACAGGAGCTGCCGCCGGTCTACGACGTGATCGTCGACGAGGAGATCGCCAAGGCCGGCGCGCCGGCCCGGCCGAGCCTCGGCTACCTCGTCGTCGGGCTGAGCCACCACGGCAGCGAGGAGCTGCGCAGCCGGTTCCTGCCCGGCATGATCAACGGCACCGAGCGCTGGTGTCAGGGGTTCTCCGAGCCCGGTGCGGGTTCTGACCTGGCGTCGCTGACCACCACGGCGGTGCGCGACGGCGACGAGTACGTCATCACCGGACACAAGATCTGGACCAGCTACTCCGACGTCGCCGACTGGTGCCTGCTGCTGGCGCGCACCGACAAAGAGGTGCCCAAGCACAAGGGCATTTCGGCGTTCATCGTGCCGATGCACCAGCCCGGCATCGAGCAGCGGCCGCTGAAGATGATCAGCGGCGTCACCAAGGAGTTCGGCCAGGTGGCGTTCGACGGCGCGCGGGTGCCGGCCGACAACATGGTCGGGGCGCCCGGGGACGGCTGGCGGCTGGCCATGACCGTGGTGAGCCACGAGCGCGAGCCGTCGACGCTCGGCTTCTCCGCGCGGTACGGAAAGCTGGTGCGGCAGTTGGCCGCCCGCCGCGACGGGGAGGCGCCCGAGGAGCTGGCCTGGGCGTGGGTGCAGACCGAGATGCTGCGGCTGCACGTGCGGCGGCGGCTCTCCGAGCAGCTCGACGGGATCACGCACGGCCCCGACGGCTCGCTGGACAAACTGCTGATGACCTGGACCGAACAGTCCGTCGGCCACGCGGCGCTCGCGACCGTCGGAACCGGAGACGACGAGATGCTCGGCGCCTACCTGTACAGCCGCGCGCAGAGCGTGATGGGCGGGACATCGCAGATCCAGAAGAACATCATCGCGCAGCGCATCCTGAAGCTCGGAGTGTCCTGACATGTACGACATGCCCGCCGAGATCGACGTCCGCGCCGAGGGGCCCGTGCGGGTCGTCACCCTCAACCGGCCCGACACGCTGAACTCCGTCAACGACGCCCTGCACGTCGGGCTGGCCCGGCTGTGGGACCGGCTGTCGCGGGACCGCTCGGCGCGGGTGGCGGTGCTCACGGGCGCGGGCCGGGCGTTCTCCGCCGGCGGCGACTTCGACTACCTCGCCGAACTCGGGCGCGACGACGAGCTGCGCGCGAAGACCATCGCCGACGGCCGCGACATCGTGCTCGGGATGGTGCGCTGCCGCGTCCCGGTGATCGCCGCGGTCAACGGCCCCGCCGTGGGGCTCGGCTGCAGCCTGGTCGCGCTGTCGGACCTGGTGTACATCGCCGAGAAGGCCTATCTCGCCGACCCGCACGTGCAAGTCGGGCTGGTGGCCGCCGACGGCGGCCCGCTGACCTGGCCGCTGCACACCAGCCTGCTGCTCGCCAAGGAGTACGCGCTCACCGGCGCCCGCATCCCCGCGGCCAAGGCAGTCGAGCTGGGGCTGGCGAACCACTTCGTCGCCGACCCGGTGGCCGAGGCGCTGGCGGCCGCGCAGCGGATGCTCGAGTTGCCGCAGCTGGCGGTCGAGAGCACCAAGCGGCTGCTCAACGTCCACCTCGAGCGGGCGGTGCTGGCGACGCTGGACTACGCGCTCAGCCAGGAGAACCAGACCTTCCAGACCGAGGACTTCCGGGCGATCGTCGCGCGGCTCACCGCCAAGTAGCCGCCGAGTGGACATCGCGGAGCTGATGACCGCCGCGCGGGGCGGGTCGACGCGGGCGGCGGGGCGGCTGCTGAGCCTCGTCGAAGGCGAGCGCCGCGCCGAGGTGATGGCGCAGGTCGGCACCGCCGCGGCACCCGTCGTCGGCATCACCGGACCGCCCGGCGCGGGCAAATCGACCACCGTCGCCGCCCTGGTCAGCGCCTACCGCGCGCGGGGCACGCGGGTGGCGGTGCTCGCGGTCGACCCGTCGTCGCCGTACAGCGGCGGCGCGCTGCTGGGTGACCGGGTGCGGATGGCGGCGCACATCAACGACCACGACGTGCTGATCCGGTCGGTCGCCACGCGCGGCCACCTCGGCGGGCTGGCCGCCGCGGTGCCCGCCGCGATCCGGCTGCTGACGGCGCTCGATTACGGGCTGATCCTGCTGGAGTCGGTGGGCGTGGGGCAGTCCGAGATCGAGATCGCGGCCGTCGCGGACCCGACCGTCGTCGTGCTGAATCCCGGTGCGGGAGATGCGGTGCAGGCCGCCAAGGCCGGGCTGCTGGAGGTGGCCGACCTCGTCGTCGTCAACAAGGCCGACCGCGAGGGCGCCGAGCAGACCGCCCGCGACCTGCGCGCCGAGACCCACGCCCCGGTGCTCACGATGATCGCCGTGACGGGCGACGGCGTGGCCGAGCTGGTGGCCGCGATCGACGCCCACCGCCGCGACGACACGCTGCCGCGCCGCACCGCGCGGGCCCGCGCGCAGATCCTGTCGCTGGCGCAGACCCGGCTCGGCGCCGACCCGGCGTTGGGTGACCTGGCGGCCGGCGTCGCGCGCGGCGAGTCCGACGCCTACGCCGCCGCCGAGGCGCTGCTGCGGCGCTCGGCTGACTGAGCGCTGACCTACAGGTGCGCGAGCCGCGGGACGGAGCCGCGGGCGCGCAGGCCCGCGCCCGCCCGGCGGGTGAGTTCGCGGGAACTGCCGAGCAATCCGTCGAGCACCAGGACACGCTCGACGTGGATGTGCAGCTCGTGTTCGGCGGTGAAGCCGATGCCGCCGAGCACCTGCTGACAGTGCTTGGCCGCCAACAGCGCGGCCTTGCCGGCCGCGGCCTTGGCGAGCATGGCGGTGAGGTCGGGGCTCTCCAGCCCCGGCAGGCCCAGGGCCGCCTCGGCGCCCTCGATGGCCACCAGGGTTTCGGCGAGCCGGTGCCGCACCGCCTGGAACGACGCGATCGGCTTGCCGAACTGCACCCGGTCGAGCGCGTGGCGCCGGGCCAGCGTGAGCATCGCCCGGGCCGAGCCGACCAGCCACCAGCCGATGGCCCGGCGCGCTTCCCCCATCCGCATGAGCTGGCCGTCGGGCACCCGGTGCAGCGGCAGGCCGCCGAGCGTCGGGGCGTCCACCGGGGTGCGGCTCCACACCACCCAGCCGCCGCCGGCATAGGGCATCGGCGGCGTTCCACCGGGCACGCCGCCGATGGTCTCCAGCAGCACGTCGTTGACCACCGACGCGTGGGAGCCGGTTTCGCCGAGCAGCCGGAACACCAGCGGGATGGCCGCGTCGGGCATGTCGGAGAGCATGTCGGCCCAGCCCAGCTCGGCGAGCGCCGCCTCCAGTTCGGCCCCCGACGTCGACAGCATGGTCTTGCGCAGGCCGTCCTCCAGCAGGACGAGTGACTCGGTGTCCACTCCTCACTCCTTCCCGAGGTCGAGCAGCCGGCGGGCGATGATGTTGCGCTGCACCTCGGCCGTGCCGCCGTAGATCGTGGCGGCCCGCGAGTAGAGGTACTCGGTGCGCCAGTGGCCGCCGTCGAGCTCGACGACACCGGGCTGCAACTCGCGGGCGGTGTCGTAGAGAAGCTGTTCGGCGCCGGCGAGCAGCACCTTGTCGATGGACGTCTCCGGGCCCAGCTTCGCGCCGTCGCCGAGCCGGTGCTGGGTGTCGCGGGACCGGCACCGCAGCGTGTGCAGCGCCAGATAGGTGGCGCCGATCTCGTCGTCGCCGGCCGCCTCGAGGTGCTTGACGTCCCGGACAAGGGTGTCGAACTGCCGGTACAGGTAGGCGATCCGCTGCCAGAAGCATGACGACCGCTCATAGGGCAGCAGGTCCATCGCCAGCCGCCAGCCGTCGCCGATCCCGCCGAGCATACGGTCGCCCGGCACCACCACGTCGTCGAAATACACCTCGCAGAACTCGTCGACGCCGTGCATGGTGCGCAGCGGCCGCACCGTCACACCGGGGGTGTCGAGGTCGACGAAGAACGCGGTGATGGCCTGATGGTTCGGGGTCTCGGCGTCCCCGGTGCGGGTGAGCAGGACGCACCGGGTGGAGTACTGCGCGTAGCTGGTCCACACCTTCTGGCCGTTGACCACCCACTCGTCACCGCGCGCAACGGCCCGGGTGGACAGCGACGCCAGGTCGCTGCCGGCACCCGGCTCCGAGAACCCCTGACACCAGGTCTCCTGGCCGGAGAGCAGCCGCGGCACCATCTCGGCGGCCAGCTCGGGGCGGGCGTAGTCGATCATCGTGGGCGCGAGCGTCTCGATCATCGAATACGGGCCGGGATGGTCGAGCCCGCGGCCGACGATCTCCTCGCCGACGATCGCGCGCAGGATGTCCGGGCCGCCCAGCCCGCCGACGGCTTCCGGCCAGCCGTACCGCATGAAGCCGGCGTCGTAGAGCGCGGCGAGCACCCGCAGGTGCTGCGCCTGGTGCGCGTCCAGCGAGTCGTCCGCCGTCGGAGCCGCTCCGGCGGCGACATCGGGACGTGGCGTCAGGTCGTTCTCGCCGAGCCACTGCTGCAGCGCCGCCCGGAAGGCACCCGGCTCGAAGAGCTCACTCATGGGCGCTCGGCCGCCCGATCGCGTGCGGCCGACCGGAGTCGTGGACGCCGCTGCGGCGGATGAATGTCATCGCGCGGGTCTTCAGCCGCCAGCCCTGCTCGGTGCGCACGTAGGTGTCGCGGTAGTAGCCGATCCGCATGTCGTGCGTGGAGTCCTGGATGAAACACAGCGGCTGCGTGCCCGACGCGGCGTCGGGATCGTTCGCGTCGAAATCGACCAGCGCCGTGCCGGTGAGGAACAGGCCCTTCGGCGCGGCCTCGACCAGCACCGGAAACCGTTGCAGCGGATAGGTTTCGCCGAATGCGCTGTAGGTGCCGTCCGGGGTGAAGACGGACACCAGCCCGTCGAGATCCTGCTGCGTGATGGTCACGGCGTAGCGCGCCAGCAACTGCTGGATCTCCAGCAGGTCCTCGGTGCGCACCCGGCTCTCAGGCGTCGTCATGTCGGAAGACCCTACCGCCCTTCATTACAAAGTTGACGTCTCGCGTAACGCGGATGTCGGCGAGCGGATCGCCGGGCACCGCGATGATGTCGGCCAGTTGCCCCTCGGCGAGCCGGCCGCGGTCGGTGACGTTGATGAGCTCCGCGGCCACCGTGGTCGCGGCGCGCAGCACCGCCGCGGGCGGCATGCCCCACTCGACCAGCGTCACCAGCTCGTCGGCGTTGCGGCCGTGCGGGATGGCCGGCGCGTCGGTGCCGACCGCGATCTTCACCCCCGCCTCGTAGGCCGCCTTGATCGAGGTCTCCGCCTTCGGGAACATCTGGGCGGCCTTGTCCTGCAGCTCCTTCGGCGCCCGGGAGACGTCCATCGCCTGCGCCAGCCGCCGGGTGGTCACCAGGAAGCGGTCGTGGTCGACGAGCATCTGGATGGCCTCGTCGTCCATCAGGAAACCGTGCTCGATGCAGTCGATCCCGCAGGCCACCGCGTGCTTGACCGCCTCGGCGCCGTGGGTGTGCGCCGCGACGCGCAACCCGCGCCGGTGCGCCTCGTCGACGATCGCCCGCAGTTCCTCGTCCGAATAGTGTTGCGCGCCGGCCTCACCCGTGAGCGACATGACGCCGCCGGAGACACACACCTTGATCAGCTGCGCGCCGTGCTTGATCTGGTAGCGCACCGCCTTGCGGATCTCGTCGACCCCGTTGGCGATGCCCTCCTCGACGGTCAGCTCCAGCGCGCCGGGCATGAACGCGGCGAACATCGTCGGGTCGAGATGGCCGCCGGTCGGGGTGATCGCATGGCCCGCCGGGACGATGCGCGGCCCGTCGATCCAGCCCGCGTCGATGGCCTTGCCGAGCGCGACGTCGAGCAGATACCCGCCCGTCTTGACGAACAGCCCGAGGTTGCGCACGGTGGTGAACCCCGCGCGCAGCGTGCGGCGGGCGTTGCCGACCGCCCGCAGCATCCGGGTCGGCGGGTCGTCCTGCACCTGCGACAGCCCGGGGTTCTCGCCGCGGCCGCCCATGAGCAGGTTGACCTCCATGTCCATCAGCCCGGGCAGCAGGATCGCGTCGCCGAGATCGATGACCTCGTCGTCGGGCCCGGGTCGGCCGCCGACGGCGGTCGAATTGTCGGCTCCGCCGACGGCGGTGATCCGGTCGCCGTCGACAACGACGATGCCGGGGCGGACGATCTCCCCGGCATCGACGTCCAGCAAGCCGGCAGCCCGCAGGGTCAGCATGGGGCCACCGACACGACGGTTGTCGACGGATTTCGGCCGATTCGCGTCAAGAACGGTGTTCTCGGCGATGGGTGCGGCACTAGACCACCGGCTCGCGCACGAGCTCCACCCAGGCGGCGCCGCTGTCGAGCACGCGGGGCTGCTTCCACACCTCGACGGGGAAGCTGACCATCACCACGGACTGCATCAGATGCATGAGCCGCTTGGCGTCATCGGGCATGTCGTGCAAGGGGAACCGCGCGTCGAGATACTCCATGACCTCCTCCAGCCGCGCCATGCCGACGTCGTAGAGCTCCTGCATCTCCTCCATCGTCGACGCCAACCGCTTGGCGTACCGCTCGGGCTCGGTGGCGAGGATCCAGTCCTTGAAGCGCTCGAGGTCGGCGAACTCCTCGGGCAGCAGCCGTTCCTGCGACTCAGACATTGACGGTGCTCCTCGCGTTGCCGTTGCTGGCGGCCTGCTCGGCCAGGCTCGCCTTGTAGGCGTCGACGTACTTGTGGGCGGTGTGATGCAGGTGGCGCAACAGGATCTCCTGGTCGCACAGCGGGAACTCGGTGACCGCCCGCGTGCCGATTTGGGTCTGCGTGGCCTCGAGCGTGTTGGCGTCCTGCAGCGCGTACTCCTTGAAGGTCACCGCGGCGAGCTCCTGGGAGAGCCGCTGCCGGGTGTTCTTCGGCGGCACGAAGTACAGGTTGGCCTCGAAGATGTGCTTGTCCACGGCGGTCGGCCAGTAGTTGTAGGTGAGGTACCAGCCCGGAACCCACAGCAGCAGCGTGAAATTCGGGAAGAATTCGAACGAGTCCTGGCCCCAGGTCGGCTGGCGCGCCGGGTTGACGGCCGGCGGCAGCTCGTCGGGCAGGATGCCCTTGATGTCGGGCCGGTCCCACGGGCCGAACAGGCCGCTGTGCAGGATCCGCTCGATCGGCTTCACCATGTTGAGGTCCTTCGGCGGGCTCATGCCACCCCAGGACGAGATCATCGAGTGCTGACCCTTGATGTCGTAGTGCAGCGCCTCGAAGCCCACCTTGGCCAGTTTCGCGGCCTCCTCCGGCGTCGCCTGCTTCATGTGCAGGATCGGTGCGTGGTAGAACTCGACGAAGGCGTCGATGAACAGCTTCCAGTTCGAGTTGACCTCCGCGCGGTAGCTGTAGACCTCGGTCATCTCGTGGAACGGGTAGCCCTTGAGGCCCTGCCCGAACTCGCCGAGGTAGTCCTCCAGCGGCTCGGCGTCGTCGTCGAAGTTGACGAAGATGAAGCCTTCCCACACCTCGCAGCGCACCGGCTTGAGCGGGTAGTCCGCCTTGTCGACGTCGAAGAACTCGTCCTCCTGCTGGATGAACGTCAGTTCGCCGTTGAGCGCGTACCGCCAGGCGTGGTACTTGCAGGTGAACTGGCGGCAGCTCCCGGAGACCTCCTCGCCCGGGTAGTCGTTCCACACCAGCTTGTTCCCGCGGTGGCGGCACATGTTGTAAAAGGCCCGGATGGTGCCGTCTTTGTCCTTGTTGACGATGATCGACGTGCCGGCGCCGACCGACGGCAGCTCGCGGGTGAAGTAGCTGCCCGTCTTGGGGAGCCGCTCCACACGTCCGACGTGCAGCCACAGCTTGCGGAAGATGGCCTGCTGCTCCAGCTTCCACTGCTCGGGATCGATCGAGTCGGTGTAGTCCACCGGTGCGGTGCCGAGCTCGGGCCAGTTCTCGGTCCAGCTGCCCGCCGCGGGTTTCGGGAAATGCGCCACCGTACTTACCTTTCGTGCTTGTCGAGCTGTATGCCGAACGTGTTGAACGCCATGGCCAGCATGTTGTAGGTGCCGACAGTGAAGACGAAGTCCATGCGCTGCCGGTCGTCGAGCCGCTCACCCAGGGCGTGCCACGTCTCGTCGGTCAATCCGTTGTTGTCGTCGAGTTCGTCGACCGCTGCGAGCAGCAGCCGCTCGAAGTCGTCGGCGGCCTGGCCGTCGCGCACGGCGGCCACCTCCTCGTCGGTGAGGCCGAGGAACGCGGCCATCTCCTTGTGGTGCTCCCACTCGTAGGCGCTTCGGCGCCGGTGGGCCACGCGGAGGATGGCCAGCTCACGCCACCGGGGCGGCAGCGTCGAGCTGAACAGCAGGTGCAGGTTCAGCGGCATGAACGCCTTCGTCAGCGCCGGATGCCGCACCAGCGTGGACATCGCGTTGCCGGCGCCGTCCGGGTTCTGCCGGGCGCGAGGGAGGAACCCTCGAAGCGAGTCGACGACCTCGTCGTCCCATTCGTCCGCCGGCAGCGGTGCCAACCGCATAGCCCACTCCTGTCATGCGAGAATCGTGTTCTCCGTTGCGAGTAGTAGGTTTCCAGAGCGGACGGAATTAGTCAATGCAGGACGCAGGGCCGGAGCCGGGACCGTCGACCCCGTTGCGATTCTCCGCGCCGAGAAGCGTACTCTCCACAGCGGAGAACGGGGTCGTCCTGCGGGTTCGCGGTCCGGCCGGACAACGGGAGGCAGATGTGTCGGACGGCATGAACTTCGAGCTGACCGAAGACCAGCAGATCATCCGCTCGTCGGTCGCCGAGCTGTGCCGCAAGTTCGACGACGAGTACTGGATGCGCAAGGACCAGGCGCACGAGTTCCCGCAGGAGTTCTACGACGCGATCGCCTCGGGCGGCTGGCTCGGCATGACGATCCCGGAGGAGTACGGCGGGCACGGCCTCGGCATCACCGAGGCCACCTTGCTGCTCGAGGAGGTCGCGCGGTCCGGGGCGGCGATGAACGGCGCGAGCGCCATCCACCTGACAATCTTCGGGATGCAGCCGGTGGTGAAGCACGGCTCCGACGAACTCAAGGCCCGCACCCTGCCGCGCATCGTCGACGGCGACCTGCACGTGTGCTTCGGCGTCACCGAACCCGGTGCGGGACTGGACACCTCGCGCATCACCACCTTCGCCCGCCGCGAGGGCGACCACTACCGCGTGAACGGCCGCAAGGTGTGGATCTCCAAGGCGCTGGAGTCGGAGAAGATCCTGCTGCTCACCCGCACCACGCCGTTCGACCAGGTGGAGAAGAAGACCGACGGCATGACGCTCTTCCTCACCGACCTCGACCGCGACCACGTCGACATCCGGCCGATCACCAAGATGGGGCGCAACGCCGTCAGCAGCAACGAGCTGTTCATCGACGACCTGATGGTGCCGGTCGAGGACCGCGTCGGCGACGAGGGCAAGGGTTTCAAGTACATCCTCGACGGGCTCAACCCCGAACGCATGCTCATCGCCGCCGAAGCGCTGGGCATCGGCCGCGTCGCGCTCGAGAAGGCGGTGCGCTACGGCAACGAGCGCGTGGTGTTCAACCGGCCGATCGGCATGAACCAGGGCCTGCAGTTCCCGCTCGCCGACTCGCTGGCCCGGCTCGACGCCGCCGAGCTGGTGCTGCGCAAGGCCACCTGGCTCTACGACCACGGCAAACCCTGCGGCCGGGAGGCGAACACCGCCAAGTACCTGTGCGCCGACGCCGGCTTCGGGGCGGCCGACCGCGCCCTGCAGCTGCACGGCGGGATGGGCTATTCGGAGGAGTACCACGTGTCGCGGTACTTCCGGGAGTCGCGGCTGATGAAGATCGCGCCGGTGAGCCAGGAGATGATCCTGAACTTCCTCGGCGAGCACGTCCTCGGCCTGCCCCGCAGCTACTGACCCGAAAGCAACCATGACACGCACCTACTTCGATCTCGGCGGCCGCGCCGCCCTGGTCACCGGCGCCGCGGGCGGCATCGGCTCGGCCGTCGCCCAGGCGCTCGCGACCGCCGGCGCCGCGGTACTGGTCACCGACCTCGACGCCGAGGCCGCCGCGGCGGTGGCGCGGCGGATCACCGATGCCGGCGGCACGGCCGAAGGCGCCGCGCTCGACGTCACCGACCCCGAGTCCGCGCAGGCGGCGGCCGCGCGCGCCGCCGCACTCGGCGGCGACCACCTGCACATTGTCGTCAACAACGCCGGCGTGACGAAGCCGGCGATGTTCGCCAAGACGACACCGGAGTCGATGCGGCTGCTGTTCGACGTCCACGTGCTCGGCGCATTCACCGTCACCCAGGCGGCGCTGCCGCACCTGCCGACCGACGGCACCGGCCGCGTCATCAACGTCACCTCGGCGGCTGGCCTCACCGGCACGCTCGGGCAGGTCAACTACTCGGCGGCGAAAGCCGGGATCATCGGGTTCACCAAGTCGCTGGCCCGCGAGCTCGCCACCCAGCGCATCTGCGTCAACGCACTCGCGCCGCTGGCGGCGACGCCGATGACCGAGACCATCCGCACCAACGAGAAGTTCGCCGCGAACATGATGAACCGGATCCCGATGAAGCGGTGGGCCGATCCCGAGGAGGTCGCGGGCGCGTTCGTGTTCATGGCGTCGGACGCGGCGTCCTACGTCACCGGGCAGGTGCTGCCGGTCGACGGCGGCATGGTGATGTGACCACCGCACCGCTGAGCGGCGTCACCGTCGTCACCCTGGAGCAGGCGGTGTCCGCGCCGATGTGCACCCGCACGCTGGCCGACTTCGGGGCGCGCGTCATCAAGGTGGAGAACCCCCGCGGCGGCGACTTCGCCCGCCACTACGACGACGTCGTCAAGGGGCAGGCCGCGCACTTCGTGTGGTGCAACCGCGGCAAGGAGTCGGTGACGCTGGACCTCAAGTCGGCCGAGGGGATCGGCGTGCTGCACCGGCTGCTCGACGGCGCCGACGCGTTGGTGTCGAACCTCGCCCCGGGCTCGACGGCGCGGCTGAAGGTGTCGCCGTCGGACATGGCCGAGCGCCATCCCGACGTCATCTGCGTCGAGATCGACGGCTACGGGCCCGGCGGCCCGCTGTCGCACAAACGCGCCTACGACCTGCTCATCCAGGCGGAATCGGGCACCTGCGCGGTCACCGGATATCCCGGCGCGCCGGCCAAACCCGGCCCGCCGGTGGCCGACGTGAGCAGCGGGCTGTACGCGGCGCTGTCGATCATGGCGCTGCTGTATGCCCGCGACCGCCGGCCCGACGGCCCCAACACCGGGAACTCCGCCGCCGTCAGCCTCTTCGACACCATGACCGAGGTCATGGGATACCAGCTGAACTACACGCTGCACTCCGGGATCGACCAGCAGCCACTGGGCATGAGCTCGCCGGCCGTGGCGCCCTACGGGGCATTCGGCACCCGCGACGGCCAGCAGGTGGTGCTCGGCACCACCAACGACGGGGAGTGGCAGCGGCTGGCCCGCGACATCGTGGCGCGTCCCGACCTCGCCGACGATCCCCGGTTCGCCACCAACGCCGGCCGCGTCGAACACCGCGCCGTGCTCGACGAGGCGATCGCCGACTGGTGCGCCCGCCACGACCTGGCCGACATCCAGGCGACGGCGGACGCCGCCGGGATCGGCAACTCGCGCTACAACCTGCCCAGCGAGGTGATCGCCCATCCGCACCTCGCGGCGCGCGACCGCTGGCGCGACGTCGACACCCCGAACGGCGCGGTGCCGGCACTGCTGCCGCCGCCGGTGATCGCCGGGTTCGAGTTCCCGATGGGCGCGGTGCCGGGGCTGGGCGAGCACACCGACCGCGTGCTCGGCGAATTCGGCTACACCGCGGCGGAGATCGCCGCGCTGCGCGACCGCGGCGCCATCGGCCCCGCATACCCCTGAGTCGAGGAGATCGAGAGCCATGCGCGAAACCGTCATCGTCGACGCCGTCCGCACGCCGGTGGGCAAGCGCAACGGCGGGTTGGCGGGCATGCACGCCGCCGACCTGTCCGCGGTGGTGCTGGGCGAGCTGGCAGCCCGCACCGGACTGGACCCGCAGCTGGTGGACGACGTGGTGTGGGGTTGCGTATCCCAGGTGGGCGACCAGTCGAGCAACATCGGCCGGTTCAGCGTGCTGGCGGCCGGCTGGCCCGAGGCCATCCCGGGGACCACCGTGAACCGGGCGTGCGGATCCAGCCAGCAGGCCGTCGACTTCGCCGTCCACGCGGTGATGTCCGGCCAGCAGGACGTGGTGGTGGCCGGCGGCGTCGAGGTGATGAGCCGGGTGCCCTTGGGCTCGGCGCGCGCCACCGGCACGCCCTACGGGCCGAAGGTGCTGGAGCGCTACGACGGCTTCTCGTTCAACCAGGGCCTCTCCGCGGAGTTGATCGCCGAGCGCTGGGGCTTCTCCCGCACCCGGCTCGACGAGTACTCCGCCCGCTCCCACGAACTGGCCGCGGCGGCCCAGGACGGCGGTGCGTTCACCGACCAGATCGTGGCCGTCGACACCGGCGACGCCACCGTGACGGCCGACGAGGGAATCCGCCGCGGCACCACCGTCGACACGCTCGCCGGCCTGAAGCCCGCGTTCCGCGAAGACGGCGTGATCCACGCCGGCAACTCGTCGCAGATCTCCGACGGCGCGGCCGCCGTGCTGGTCACGACCGCCGACAAGGCCGCGGAGCTGGGCATGCGGCCGATCGCCCGCTACGTCGCCGGCGCGGTTGCGGGCGCCGACCCGGTGCTGATGCTCACCGGGCCGATCCCGGCGACCGAGAAGGTGCTGCGCAAGGCCGGCCTCGACGTCGGCGACATCGGGGTCTTCGAGGTCAACGAGGCGTTCGCGCCGGTGCCGCTGGCGTGGCTCGCCGAGACCGGCGCCGCCGAGGCCCGCCTGAACCCGCTGGGCGGCGCGATCGCGCTCGGCCACCCGCTCGGCGCGTCCGGCGCCGTGCTGCTCACCCGGATGCTGCACCACATGCGGGCGGGCGGCATCCGCTACGGGCTGCAGACCATGTGCGAAGGCGGCGGAACCGCCAACGCGACCGTCGTCGAACTGCTGTCCTGAGGAGGAGCACCCATGCGCCGAGACCTGTTCACCGACGACCACGAGGCGTTCCGGTCGCTGGTTCGCGACTTCGTCATCAAGGAGGTCGTGCCGCAGTACCCGCAGTGGGAGAAAGGCGGCCGGATGCCGCGCGACGTCTTCAAGCAGATGGGCGCGCTCGGGCTGCTGGGCATGGCGATCCCCGAGGAGTACGGCGGCGCCGGCGTCGACGACTACCGCTACAACGTCGTGCTGCAGGAGGAGGCCGCCCGGGCGCTGGTGACGCTGTCGACGGTGCGCACCCAGCTCGAGGTGATCCTGCCGTACTTCCTGCACTACGCCAGCGACGAGCAGCGCGGCCGCTGGTTCCCCGGCCTGGCCGCCGGCACCCTGCTCACCGCGATCGCCATGACCGAACCCGGCACCGGCTCCGATCTCGCCGGGGTGCGCACCACCGCGGTCAAAGACGGCGAAAGCTATGTGCTCAACGGCGCGAAGACGTTCATCACCGGCGGCATCCAGGCCGACCTGGTGGTCGTCGTCGCCCGCACGTCGTCCGATCCGGAGAATCGCCGCAAGGGACTGTCGCTGCTGGTCGTCGAGGACGGCATGCCCGGGTTCACGCGCGGCCGCGAGCTGGAGAAGCTCGGCTGCAAGGTGCAGGACACCGCCGAGCTGTCCTTCGCCGACGTCCGGGTGCCCGCCGCCAACCTGCTGGGCGCCGACGGCGAGGCGTTCAGCTACCTGGGCCACAACCTGGCCCAGGAGCGGCTCACCGTCGCCGTCGGAGCGGTCGCCCAGGCCCGCTCGGCGGTCGACGCCACCATCGACTACGTCAAACAGCGCAAGGCCTTCGGGACGCCGGTCTCGTCGTTCCAGAACACCAAGTTCGAGCTGGCGGCGTGCTCCACGGAGGTCGAAGCCGCCCAGGCGATGCTCGACCGCGCGGTGCGCGACCACGTCGACGGCGTGCTGTCGGGCGCCGACGCGGCGCGGGTGAAGCTGTTCTGCACCGAGATGCAGGCCAGGGTGGTCGACCGGTGCCTGCAACTGTTCGGCGGCTACGGCTACATGCTCGAATATCCGATCGCCCGGCTCTACGCCGACGCCCGCGTCACCCGCATCTACGCCGGCACCAGCGAGGTCATGAAGGTGATCGTCGCCAAGTCGCTGGGGCTGTGAAACCTGTCTCCCGGCATTTTGGCTGAGACCCTTGTCACATCCGCCGGATCCAACCTACTGTGTGTTCACTAGGTTGGTCGCGTCGTACCACCTGGCCCCGGCCCGAACCGGCCGGCTGCGCAGTACACGACCGGATAGGAAATCCCATGCCCGCTGACCCGTTCGACCCCGACTGTCTGGACCTGTCCGTGTTGTCGCTGATGCCGATCGGCGACGACACCCCGAACCCCTACGTCCGGTACCGACTGGTGGTGATCGCCCCGACCGTCGCCGAGCTGGTGACCGCGACCGGTGGCTGGGTCTTCGACCGGGTGATGGGCGGCTGGGACGTCACGGCCATCGTCGGCGAGCTGCACGACGAGCGGCCGCTGCGGGTGCTCGGCGCCGAGCCGATCGACCTCGCCTCGGCGCTCGCGCTGCGCACCCCGGGTCCGCGGCCGCAGGCCATCGCGGTGTCCGCCGAGTTCTACGAGCGCGACGACCGGGTCCGTCGCGGCGTGCTGGACAAGCTGGAGATGGGCATCACCGAGGTGACCATGTGGGGCGACCATTGGCCCAGCGAGCTCGACGAGCACGTGACGCCCGTCGAGCACCGGCTCAGTGTGGCGGCCCGCGCGTTCAAGCGGCAGGCCATGGTGGCGGCCACCGGTGTGGGGGCGTGCGCCGACACCGAACGGTTCCGCAGCGGGCACGTGGTGCCCTGCTACGCCGGGCTTCCGGACCTGGTGCCCGCCGGCTGAGAGCCGTGCGGCGTCAGCCCGCCGGGGTGAACGTGATGTGCAGGTCGGTCAGGCCGCGCAGGATGTAGGTCGGCTCGTAGTTGTAGCGCCGCTCGCCGGCCGGGCCGTGGTGCTCTTCGTCGATGGCGATGTCGCGCATCCGGTCGAGGATCCGCTCGAGCGACACCCGGCCCTCGACCCGTGCCAGCGGGCCGCCGGGGCAGGAGTGGACGCCGCGGCCGAAGGCCAGGTGCTCGCGGGCGTTGCGGCGGTCGATCTGGAACTCGTGCGGGTTCTCGAACCGGGTGGGGTCCCGGTTGACCGCGCCCGGGCACACCATGGCGATCTCACCCGGCGCCATCTCGACGTCGCCCACCTTGGTGGCCTTCTTCGCCAGCCGGAACTGGCTCTTCACCGGGGCGTCCATCCGCAGCGTCTCCTCGACGAAGACCGGGATGCGGGTACGGTCATTGCGCAACACGTCCTGCAGGTGCGGGTGGTCGCCGAGCACCCGCATGGCGGCGCTCAGCAGCTTGGTGGTGGTCTCCTGGCCGGCGGCGAACAGGAACGTCGCCGAGCGCACCACGTCGATGATCGCCGGCGTCGAGCCGTCCGGGTACTTCGCCGTCGCCAGCGACGTCAGCACGTCGTCGCGGGGGCTGCACCGGCGGTCCTCCAGGTAGGCGGAGAACTTCTCGTCCAGCCAGGCGAGCGGGTTCATCGCCAACGTCTCGCCCTCGAGCGAACCGACGATGGCGCCCGGCTTCGGCACGCCGAGGTTGTTGCGGAACTCCTCGTGGTCCTCTTCCGGCACCCCGAGCATGTCGGCGATCACCAGCAGCGAGAACGGCTTGGCGTAGGCGGTGAGGAATTCGCAGCTGCCGGCGGAGACGAACTCGTCGAGCTGCTCGTCGGCGAGCCGCCACATGAAGTCCTCGTTCTCCTTGAGCCGGTTGGGTGTCAGCAACCGGTTCAGCAGCGAGCGGGCGTTGGTGTGTTGCGGCGGGTCCATCGTGACCATGTGCTCGTGCATGATCAGCAGCGGCCGGTTCTTCTCGATGAGCTCGGTGATGTTGTCGCCCTCGACGGCGAACGGCAGCGGCGGGAACGGCCCGCCCACGGCGATGCACGACGAGAACGTGTCGGTGTCCTTCAGCACCGCGTTGGCCTCTTCGTAGCCGGTGATCGCGACGACGCCGTAGTGCGGCTCCCGCACGACGCGGCCCTTCTCGCGCAGCGTGTCGAAGTACGGGTGCGGATCGGGGATGAGCGACTGATCCGTGAAGTAGTCGCGTTCGGTCAGGTCTGTCATCGGTGCGGCCCTTTCTGATGGGTGTCGTCGGCGCCGCGGCCCGGTGTGGGCGCTGTCACAGGCGCGGATGCTGAGCACTTGCTTAGCATGGTGGTCACGAGGGGTCAAGGACGGTTGCCGCGCTCGCTAGGCTGCCGGGGTCGGATGCGAGCGAGTCGACGGGATGGACGTCATGGCAGGTCCGGTAGGGGCACCGCGACGTATCGGCGCGCCCGATGCGACCAACCGCGCGCGGCTGCTCGACGCGGCCGAACAGCTGATGCTCGCCGAGGGATACGCGGCGGTGACGTCGCGTCGCGTCGCCGCGCAGGCGGGGCTCAAACCGCAGCTGGTCCACTACTACTTCCGCGCGATGGACGACCTGTTCGCGGCGATGTTCCGGCGGCGCGCCGAGCAGGGCCTCGCGCTGCAGGCGCAGGCGCTGCAGTCGCCGACCCCGCTGCGGGCGCTGTGGCGCTTCACCACCGACCCGGCCGGCGCCCGCCTGACGCTGGAGTTCATGGCGCTGGCCAATCACCGGAAGGCCCTGCGCGCCGAGATCGCCCACTACGGCGAGCGGGCGCGCCGCGAGCAGACCCGCGCGATGGTCGCGGCACTGCAGCGCTACGGCGTGGCGGCGAGCGAGGTGCCGCCGGTGGTGTGGACGGTGTTCGCGACGGGCATCTCCAGCGTGCTGGTGATGGAGAGCGAGATCGGCGTGGCGACCGGTCACGACGAGACGCTGGCCTTCGTGGAGCGGTGGCTGTGCCGGCTCGAAGGCGGCCTCGAAGGCGGCGAGATGCCCGCCGACGCCGGTTGACGCGGCGGGCCCGGCCCGGTCTGCGCTCACCTCAGCGCACCCGGTTCAGCACCTTGTCCGCGGCCGCCCAGTGGGCGTCGTCCACCCAGAGCTGGGCGAAGGCGGCGACCGCCTCCGCGGGGGTGACGCCGCCGACCACCCGCTTGATCTGGCCGGCGGCCGGCGTCGCCAGCGCGCGGGCCACCGTCCGCCACGCCTCGTCGAAACTCGCCCGCGGCAGGACCCGGTCGACGAGCCCGACCTCGTGCGCCTGGGCCGCGTCGAGCACGGTCCCGCTGCCGGCCAGCAGCAGCGCGCGCCCGCGGCCGACCAGCGTCGCGAGCCGTTCGGCGCCGCCCCACGCCGGCATGATGGCCAGCGAAACCTGATTGAAGCCGATCTTGATGTCGTCGGCGGCCAGCCGGATGTCGGCGGCCACCGCCACCTCGGCGCCGCCGCCGAGCGCGTGGCCGTTCAGCGCGGCGATCACCGGGCCCGGGAAGTCGGCCAGCCGGTCGCAGATGGCCCGCATGCGCCACGCCATCGCCGCGGCCTCGTCCTCGGTGCGCAGTACCGCGAGCTCCTTGAGGTCGCCGCCGGAGACGAAGGCGCGGTCGCCCGCGCCGGTGATGGCGAGCGCCTGGGCGTCCTTGGCGGCGTCGAGAGCCTCGTCGAGCTGGTCCATGGTGTCGGGCGCGATCGCGTTGCGCGCCTGCGGCCGGTTGATGGTGATGACGGCCAGCGCACCGCCGGACTGCTGGTCGAACTCCAGATCCACCACCGCGGCCACCTGTTCTGATATTGGCATTCTCGCTCTCGGAGAATAGCATCCTCAGCGCAGGCGACGACGGGAGCGAGACCCATGCGGACCATTCCTGCCGAGCTGGTCGACCGGTACACCGCCGAGGGGTGGTGGACGCCCGAGACGCTCGGCGACCTGGTCGACGCCGGCCTGGCCGCGGCGCCCGGCGTCGAGTTCCGGGTGCACTCGGCGGTGCGGCCCTACGAGGGCACCTTCGGCGACGTCGAGGTCGTCGCGCGCCGGTTGGCGGCGGGCCTGCACGCCCGCGGCGTCGGTCCGGGCGATGCGATCGCGTTCCAGCTGCCCAACTGGATGGAGGCGGCGGCCACCTTCTGGGCGGCGGCGCTGCTGGGCGCCGTGGTGGTGCCGGTCGTCCACTTCTACGGCCCGGCGGAGCTGCGCTACATCCTCGCCGCGAGCCGGCCCAAGGCGTTCGTCACCGCCGAGCGCTTCGGGCGGCTCACCTACGACCCCGCCGTCAGCGCCGACGTCCCGGTCGTCGGGGTGGTCGGGAGCACGTTCGCAGAGCTGCTGGCCGACGAGCCGCTCGCCGGGCACCTGGCCGCCGACGCCACGCAGCCCGCGCTCATCGCGTTCACGTCGGGCACCACCAGCGCGCCGAAGGGCGTGGTGCACAGCCACCAGACGCTCATCTGCGAGACCCGGCAGCTGGCCGCCCGCATGCACGCCGACCGCGGCAAGCAGCTGACGGCCGCGCCGGTCGGCCACTTCATCGGCATGATCAACTCGGTGCTCATCCCGGTGCTCGACCGGATGCCCGTGAACATGATCGACCTGTGGGATCCGGCGCGGGTGCTGGCGCTCATCCGCGACGAGGGGCTGACCGTCGGCGGCGGCGCGCCGTACTTCGTCACCAGCCTGCTCGACCACCCCGACTTCGGCCCCGAGCACCTGGCGTACGTGCGGAACATCGGGCTGGGTGGCGCGACGGTGCCCGCGGCGGTCACCCGCCGGCTGGCTGACATGGGCATCGCGGTGTTCCGGTCCTACGGCTCCACCGAGCACCCGTCGATCACCGGTTCGCCGTGGGACGCCCCGGAGGACAAGCGGCTCTACACCGACGGCTCGGCGATGCCCGGGGTGGAGCTGCGGCTCGCCGACGACGGCGAGATCTGCTCGCGCGGCCCGGACCTGTGCCTGGGCTACACCGACGACACGCTCACCGCGGCGACCTTCGACGCCGACGGCTGGTACCACACCGGCGACGTCGGCGAGCTCGACGAGGACGGCTACCTCACGATCACCGACCGCAAGGCCGACGTCATCATCCGCGGCGGCGAGAACGTCAGCGCCGTCGCGGTCGAGGAGGTGCTGCTGGCGATGCCCGAGGTGGCCGAGGCCGTCGTGGTCGCGGCGCCCGACGACCGGCTGGGGGAGAAGGTGGCCGCGGTGTTGCGCGTGCGGCCCGGCGCGACGATGCCCGACACCGACCGGGTGCGGGCGCACTTCCAGGCGGCGGGGGTGGCGCGCCAGAAGTGGCCGGAGCTCGTGATCGAGGTGCCCGAGGGGCAGGACTATCCGCGGACCCCGAGCGGCAAGGTGCAGAAGTACCGGGTCCGCGAGAACGTCCGGCTCGCGACCGCGGGGGGCATTGCGGCCCGCGCGTGACAGAGAATAGGATTCTTGTAACGAGATAAGGAGTGTTTCGATGGGTCAACTATCACACCGGGTGGACATCCCGTTCCCGCTGTTCGACGCCGACAATCACCTGTACGAGCCGCCGGAGGCGATGACCAAGTACCTCCCGAAGGAGTACAAGGACGTCGTCCAGTACGTCGAGGTGAACGGTCGCACCAAGATCGCGATCAAGGGCCAGATCAGCAATTACATCCCGAACCCCACCTTCTCCCACGTCGCCAAGCCGGGCGCCTGGGAGGAGTACTTCAAGTTCGGCAACCCCGACGGCAAGAGCAAGCGGGAGCTGTTCGGCGAGCCGATGCGGTCCATCCCGGCGTTCTTCGAGCCGGCGCCGCGGCTGGAGCTCATGAACGAGCTCGGCGTCGACCGGTCGTTGATGTTCCCGACGCTGGCCAGTCTCATCGAGGAGCGGCTGCGCGACGATCCGGTCGCGATCCACGTCATCATCCACTCGCTCAACGAGTGGCTGCACGAGGTGTGGGGCTTCAACTACCAGAACCGCATCTTCACCACACCGGTCATCACGCTGCCGATCGTCGAGAAGGCGATCGAGGAGCTGGAATGGGCCGTCAAGCGCGGCGCCCGCGCCATCCTCATCCGCCCGGCGCCGGTGCCCGGCTTCCGCGGCCCGCGGTCGTTCGCCCTGCCCGAGTTCGATCCGTTCTGGCAGAAGTGCGTCGAGTACGACGTCTTCATCGGTATGCACTCGTCGGACAGCGGTTACTCGCGCTACACCTCGGAGTGGGACGGCGTCGCGCAGGAGATGCTGCCGTTCCAGACCAACGCCATGTCGATCCTCAACGAGTGGCGGCCCATCCAGGACGCGGTGGCCTCGTGGGTCATCCACGGCGCGCTCTACCGCTTCCCGGAGCTCAAGGTCGGCATCGTCGAGGCGGGCTCGAAGTGGATGTTCCCGCTGCTCGACGGCCTCGCCGAGGTCTACAAGAAGAGCCCGGAGAGCTTCCCGATGGGTCACCCGGTCGAGGAGATCAAGAACCGCATCTACGTCAGCCCGTTCTACGAGGAGGGTATCGACGACCTGATCAACCTGATCGGCGTGGACCAGGTGCTGTACGGCTCGGACTGGCCGCATCCGGAAGGGCTGGCCGAGCCCACGCACTACGTCACCGCGCTGGAGCACCTCGCGGTGGAGGACCAGGCGAAGATCATGGGCGGCAACCTCGGGCGTCTCGTCACGGTGTGACCTACCAGCCGCAGTGGCGGACCATCCCCGAGATGGTCCGAAGCGCAGCGGACCGCTTCGGCGACGCCGAGGCCGTCGTCGACGGTCCGCTGCGCCTCACCTTCACCGAACTCGCCGGCCGCATTCGGCGGGCCGCGGGCGCATTTCACGAGCTGGGCATCGCCAAGGGCGACCGGGTGGCGATCTGGGCGCCGAACTCCGTCCACTGGATCGTTGCGGCGTTCGGCCTGCTCACCGCCGGCGGTGTGGTCGTCCCGGTGAACACGCGGTTCAAGGCCGAGGAGGCTGCGGACATCGTCGTCCGCAGCGGCGCCAAGGCGGTGCTCGTGGTGCAGGGCTTTCTGGGTGTGCAGTACGCCGCGCCGCAGGGGATTCCGGTGATCGACCTGACGTCCGGATTTCTCGACGGCGCCGGCGAATTCGAGTGCGCGGTCGAGGGCACCGACATCGCCGACATCATCTACACCTCGGGCACCACCGGCCGGCCCAAGGGCGTCATGATGAACCATTCGCAGACGCTGCGGCTCTACACCGAGTGGTGTGACCTCGCCGATCTGCGCCCCGGCGACCGCTACCTCGCGGTCAACCCGTTCTTCCACACGTTCGGCTACAAGGCCGGCGTCATCGCCTCGCTGATCCGCGGCGCGACGATCGTGCCGGTGCCGGTGTTCGATGTCGACCGGGTGGTGGATCTCGTCGCGGCCGAACGCATCACGATGCTGCCCGGACCGCCGACGCTGTACCACTCGCTGCTGGCAGTCGCCGACAAGGACCGGCTCAAGACGCTGCGGGCCGGGGTCACCGGATCGGCGGACATCCCCGTCGAGCTCATCCGTCGCGTCCACGAGGAGCTGCCGTTCCAGACGCTCGCGACCGGCTACGGGCTCACCGAGTGCGGCACCGCGACGCTGTCGCGGCCGGGCGACTCGTTCGCCGACATCGCCACCACGGTGGGGCTGCCGTGCGACGGTGTGGAGGTCCAGATCGCCGGCGACGGTGAGGTGTTGGTGCGCGGCTACAGCGTGATGCAGGGCTACCTCGACGATCCCGCGGCGACCGCCGAGGCGATCGACGCCGACGGCTGGCTGCACACCGGCGATCTCGGCCGGTTCACCGACACCGGCCGGCTGCAGATCATCGGCCGCAAGAAGGACATGTTCATCGTCGGCGGCTTCAACGCCTACCCCGCCGAGATCGAGGGCTTCTTGCTCGAGCACCCGGCCGTCGCGCAGGCGGCGGTGATCGGCGTGCCCGACGAGCGGCTCGGCCAGGTCGGTAAGGCCTTCATCGTGCCGCGGGTGCGCCGCGGCGCCGTCTCGGAGCAGGAGCTGATCGCGTGGAGTCGCGACCGCATGGCCGGCTACAAGGTGCCGCGGTTCGTCGAGTTCGTCGACGCCCTGCCGCTGAACGCCAGCGGCAAGGTGATGAAAGACCGGCTGCGCTGAGCCGGCCATGACGCCGACCACTGCCGCCCCCGGGGGACAGCCGCGGTCGTTCGTGATCGTCTCCGACTACCGCGTGCCGGACCCGAGCCGCGTCATACCGCTGCTGCGGCGGCGGCAGGCGGCGCTGGCCGACATCGGCGCCCACCATGTGCTGGTCTACCTGTCGACGCGCGAGCCCGACCGGGTGCTGGTGATGATCGTCGTGCGCAACCGCGAGCCCGTCGTCGACCTGCTGCGGTCGCGGGTGTTCTTCGACTGGTTCGACGACGCCGGCGTCACCGACATCCCCGCGGTGTTCGCCGGCGAGCTCGTCGAACGCCTCGACGTCGGCGAGCACGCCGAGCCGCAGCCACCGCCGACGATGGTGGCCGCGTTCGCGGCGGTCGATGACGTGCCGCGGCTGATGGCGTCGGTCCACCGGGCGCTGCCCCGCTTCGTGGCCGCGGGCATCCAGACGATGTGGGTGTTCCGGGCGTTCGACGACGACCACGAGGTGCTGACCCTGACCGAGATCGTCGACGAGCGCCGGGCGTCGGCGTGGATCAAGCGGCCCGACGAGGCCGCCGAGTGGATGGCCGGTGCGGGGATGGGCGCCTATCCGCCGCTGTTCGTCGGCCGGTTCGAACACCTCATCCGCATCGAACCCGCCGGCTGAGCCCGCGCGATGTACGTCTGCCTGTGCACCGGTATCACGAGCCACGAGGTGGCCGAGGCGGTGGCGGCCGGCGCCTCGACCTCCAAGGAGGTGGCGGCCGCGTGCGGTGCGGGGTCGGAGTGCGGCCGCTGCCGCAAGACCGTGCGCGCCATCATCGAGGCCAGCTCGTCGCCGGCGGGCGCCCGCTGACTAGCTGGCGCCGGGCGCGGCGCCCAGCCCCTGCAGGCAGAACCGCACCAGGTGGTCGATGTCCTCGGCGGGTGGCCGGCGTCCCGATCCGATGTAGCGGCGCAGCGTGCCGATGGTGCAGTAGAACACCGCGTCGGCGTCGCGGACGGGGTCCGGCCGGCCCATCGCCGCGACCGGTTCGGACAGCAGCGCCCGCAGCGGGGCCATGATTTCCTCGTCGGCGGCCTGCCGGTTGGTGATCGCCGTCAACTGCTCCACCGTGGCGCTGCACATGCTGAGCAGGTGCGGATCGGCCATCTGGGCGAAGAGCCCCTCGATCCAGCGAGCGACCTTGGCCGCCGGGGTGCTCTCCTGGTCGATCTCCGGCTGCAGCCGCGAGATGACGATCGCGATGCCGCGCTCCATCACGGCCAGCACCAGGTCGTCCTTGCCGGCGAAGTAGCGGTAGAACGCCTTGTTCGACGAGCCGGCCTCGGCGACGATGTCGCTCACCCGCGGCGGCTCGGGCGCCACCCGCTCCATCACCCGCACCGCGGCGGCGAGGATGCGTTCGACCTCCTCGGTGGAGCACCGCTGCCGTTCGTCGAGCGCACGGTCGACGGCGGCGGACACCCGGGTGGTCAGCATCGGACGGCCCCGAAGGTGTCGACGGCGGTGTTCATCGCGCGCATCCTGCGAAAATACCATTCTCCCCGCAGGAAACGGCGGGTACGCCGCCGCGGGCGCCGCTAGCGGGGCGGGAAGCGCAGCGCGCCGTCGAGCCGGATGACCTCGCCGTTCAGGTAGTCGTTCTCGATGATGCTCTGCGCCAGCTGGGCGTACTCGCCGGGCCGACCCATCCGCTTCGGGAACGGCACCTGCGGCGCCCAGTACTGCTCCAACTGATCGGCGGCTTTGCCGTAGGCCGGCGTGTTGATGGTGCCGGGCGCGATGGTGACCACGCGGATACCGAGCGGCGACAGGTCGCGCGCCGCGACGAGCGTCATGCCGAGCACCCCGCCCTTCGCCGCCGCGTAGGGCAGTTGGCCGACCTGCCCCTCGTAGCCGGCGATCGAGGCGGTGTTGACGATCACGCCGCGGCCACCCTCGGCCAGCGGCTCGGAGTGGCGATGGCCGCGGCAGACAGCCGCATCACGTTGAAGACGGCCGTCAGGTAGAACTCGACCGTCCTGCGGAACCCGTCGAGGTCCAGCGGGGTGCCGTCCTTGCCGACGAGCCGCCCACCGCTGGCGGGTCCGCCGTGGGTGTCGACCGAGATCCGCAGCGGGGCCAGCGACTGCGCCTCGGCGATCGCGGCGTTGACGGACTCCTCCGACGTCGCGTCGGTTCGCACGTAGCGGGCGCCCAACTCGCTCGCCAGCGCGCCGCCCTTCTCGTCGGCGAGGTCGGCGATCACCACCTGCGCACCGGCCGCGTGCAGGCGGCGCACGGTCGCCTCGCCCAGGCCGCCCGCGCCCCCGACGACGATGGCGGATGTTCCGGCGATGTCCACGGCGCCTCCTGGCGTTACAACGACGTTCTGTCTCACAGAGAATAGCATTCTCTACGGGACATGCGGCGTGGCGGTGCAGGGGGCGGGCTGGTGGTGTGAGGGCTGCGTACGCCTGGTGGCCGAAGGGCGTACACAGCGCTCACATCAGCCGGGGGTCAGCGGCGCGCGATGCCTCCGGAGCAGAAGGCCCATGCTTCGGCGGCGGTGATCGGATGGGCTCCGGCGCCGGAGCCGCCCTCGCCGGCGGTGCTGCTGGGCAGTGCGATGAACATGACGGTCTGCATCGTCATGGCCGCCATGCGCCGCGGGTCGAGGTCGTCGCGCAACGCGCCCGCGGCGGCGGCCTGCTCCATCAGCTCGCAGAACAGCCCGAACAGCGAGGCGTGCGACATGCGCACCTCGGCGGGGTGGGAGACCAGCAGGCGGGGCGCGAACTCGGTGAACAACGGACGCCGCGCGTCGGGATCGGGCCGGGTGAGCTCGAACAGCAGCTCGACGGCCACCTGTAGCCGGTCCAGCGGATCGCCGTGGCCGGCCGTGGCGGCGCGGATCTGGTCGGTCACGCGGCTCAGCGCGTCTTCGTAGAGCGCCAGCAGCAGCTCGTGCTTACCGTCGAACTGCAGGTAGAAGCTACGCAGAGACTGTTTGGAGCGGTCGACGACCTCCTGGACGGTGAAGTCCGTCGAACCCTTCTCGGTGATGATGGCCTGCGCCGCGTCGAGGAAGCGCTGCACCCGCTGACCCGCGCGCAGCTTCGCGGTGCGGATGGAGCGTTCGACCGCGCGCTGCTTCCACGCCGGCTCTTCGCCCGGGCTGTTCACCGCGTGCGCCGTCTCGCCGGCGCGCAAATGGCCATTACTGAATGGTAACCGAGGGCGGATCGGCATTGTACGGTCGGCGGCGGTGTGATGCTGAGCACCGAAAGGGCAGCTCGCTAGCGATGAGAATGTTATTCTCCGAATTGCCGTCGTCCGAGGGAGGCCCCGTGCTGCTGGAGTTCGATGCCGATCAGCGGCTACTGGCCGACACGGCCCGGGAGGTGCTGGCGAAGGAGTGTCCGCCGAACCTGGTGCGGTCGGTGGCCCAGGACGGCGCCGACAGCCGCCCGCTGTGGCAGACCTTCGTGGACCTCGGCTGGACCGAGCTGGGCGAGGCCGCCGACATGGTCGAGCTGGGCATCGTCTGTGAGGCGCTGGGGCGGGCGTGCGACCCGACGCCGTTCCTCGCGACGCTGACGCAGTTTGCGCCGCTGGCCGGCGACCGGCGCGACGCGGCGCAACCCGGCGCCGCGGTCTGGGAGGGCATCGCGGTGCACCGCGACGGTGACGCGTGGCGGCTCGACGGGACGGCGACGACGGTGCTCGACGGGGACCGCGCGGCCGCGCTCGCCGTGGCCACCCCCGCCGGCGTCTTCGTCGTCCCGGCCGATCAGGTGCGCACCCGCCGGGTCGACGTCTTCGACCCGGTGCTGCACGTCGCGGAGGTCACCTTCGCCGGCGTGCGGGTGGCGGCCGGCGACCGGCGCGACGCCGATGTGGCGGGCGCCCGCGACGTGGCGCTCACCGGCCTGGCACTGACGATGGTCGGGGCCTGCCAGCGCATCCTCGACATGGTGCTGGAGCACGTCAGCACCCGGCACCAGTTCGGCGTGCCGATCGGCTCCTTCCAGGCGGTGGCACACAAGGCCGCCGACATGCACGTCGCGGTGGAACGGGCGCGGGCGCTGGCGTACTTCGCCGCCCTGACCGTCGCCGCCGACGACCCCCGGCGCCGGGTCGCGGCCGCCATGGCCAAGGCGGCCGCCGGCGAATGCCAGTCGCTGGTGTTCCGGCACGGCATGCAGCTGTTCGGCGCCATGAGCTTCACCTGGGAGAACGACCTGCAATTCCCGCTGAAGCGCGCCAAGGCCGGTGAGCTGCTGCTGGGCAACGCGGCGAGCCACCGCGCCGTGATCGCCCGGGAATACCGTGCGGCCGGCTTTTGACCGTCGAGATCTGCTCACCGGATGACCACGCGGAACGTCATCGGCCCGCCGCATGGGCCGGTGCGGGTGCGACGATGACCGCATGGCGAACGATGGAGGGGTCCGGGTGACCGCGGCGCGGCCGTACGCCGCGCTGCGCGCCAAGGGCGAAGACCGCAAACAGCGCATCCTCGCCGCGGCGCAGCGGCTCCTGACCCGCAACGGCTGGCGCAGCACGACACTGGCGCAGATCGCGGCGGAGGCCGGGGTGAGCGCGGCCGGCGTGCTGCACCACTACGAATCCAAGGAACAGCTGCTGCACGCCGTGCTCGACATGCGCGACGCCGCCGACGACGCGCACGCCGACCGGTCCGGCGACCTGCTGCGGGAGCTGGCCCGCGTGCCGGACCGGATGCGCCGGTCCCCGGAGCTGGTGGGCACGTACACGGTGCTGCTCATCGAGAACCTCGATCCGCAGGCGCCGCTGCACGACCGGCTGCTGCTGCGGCACCGCACGGCGATCGACATCGTCGCCGGCATCATCCGCCGCGGCCAGCGCGACGGCCACTACCGGGCGGATGTCGACCCGGTGATCAAGGCCACCGAGATCACCGCGTTCGTCAGCGGCATGGAGATGGCGTGGCTGCTCGACCGCCGGCTTCCGCTGGAGGACGCGTTCGGCACCTACGTCGCGTCGCTGGGGCGGGACCTCTCGCCTACTGCTCGCTGATCGAGATCGCCTGGCGCGGGCACTGCCGGACGGCTTCGGCCACCCGCGCCTCGTTCTCGGGCGTGACCTCCTCGGTCAGCACGTGCAATTCGTCGTTGTCGTCGAGGTCGAAGATCTCGGGGTCGACGCCCATGCACACCCCGTTGCTCTCGCACAGGTCCCAGTCGACGACGATCTTGCGGGTCATGGTCAGCGCACCACTTTGACCGGGACGTTGCTGAAGCCGGCGACGTTTTGCATGTGCACCCGCCGCAGCCCGTCGAAGTCGACCTCGAACCGGGGCATGAAGTCGAGCAGGTGCTCGAGCGCGATCGCGGTCTCCATACGCGCCAGCGCGGCGCCCAGGCAGCTGTGGATGCCGTAGCCGAGGCCGAGGTTCTGCGCCTGCGTGCGGTCGCGGTCGATGTCGAACGTCTCGGCGTCGGTGAAGGCCGCCGGGTCGCGATTGGCCGCCGCACCGCACAGGAACACCGGCTTGTGCGCCGGGACCGTGCCGCTGGGCAGCTCGACGTCCTTGAGGCTGTAGCGCACGTTGTACTGCACCGGTCCGACGTAGCGCAGCAGCTCCTCCACGGCGGCGGGGATCTTGCTGCGGTCGTCGAGCAGCTTCTGCCACTGGTCGGGGTGCTGCGCGAACACCACCACGGCGCTGCCGAGGAGCTTGGTGACCGTCTCGGCGCCGGCGCCGCCCAGCAGCACCGCGAACCCGGTGATCTCGATGTCGTCGAGCTTGCGCAGCTCGCCGTTCTCGCCGGGGATCTCGGCGAGGATGAGCCGGCTGATCATGTCGTCCTGCGGGGCGGCGCGCCGCTCCTGGATGAGGCCGTAGTAGTACATCGCCGCGTCGATGTTGGCCTTCATGTTGGTCTCGTTCTGCTCGAGCTGCCCGGGCTCGCGGTGCAGGCTCGTGTCGATCCAGTGCCGCACCTGCTGGCGGTAGGCCTCGGGCACGCCCGCCATGCGGGTGATCACCTCGACAGGGAACGGCCCGGAGAAGTCCTGTACCAGGTCGAAGCCGTCGGGATCACACGCGCCGAGGTAGTGCTGGACCAGCTCGACGACGGTGTCGCGCTGCGACTGGATGGCGCGGGGTGTGAACGCCTTGTTCAGCAGGCTGCGCATGTGCCGGTGCTCGGGCGGATCCATGAAGATGATCGACTTCTGCGGCACCTCGCCGGAGCGCACCATGCCCAGGTCGCAGCCCCGGGCCGACGAGAACGACTCGTAGTCCCGGAACGCCGCCGCGACGTCGGCGTGGCGTGTCAGCGCGTAGAAGTCCTCCTGCTCGCTGTAATACAGCGGGGCTTCCTCCCGCATGCGGCGGAAGACCGAGTACGGGTCGTCGAAGAATTCCTGCGACACCGGGTCGAACAGGACTTCGGACACTGTCATGGTTGCTCCTTACGACGTGCTGCGGCTGCGGTGTTGTAGTCGAGTGTGAGAGCCGACGCCATTGCGGCGCACTGTTTCTCGAAGAAAAGTCGCGAAACGTGTGCGCGCGGCGCGATCGCGTCGAAACCGTGGAAGGCGCCCGGCACCACCTCGACGTCGCACGGCACGCCGGCCGCGCGCAGGCGCTGGGAGTAGGCGAGGTCCTCGTCGTGGAACAGGTCGTGCGTCCCGACGCCGATCCAGGCGGGCGGCAGGCCCGCGAGGTCGGTGCGGCGGGCCGGCACGGCGACCGCCGGGTCGGCGTCCCCGAGGTAGGCGGCCCATCCCAGCCGGTTGCTGCGGGCGGTCCACAGCCGGTGGCGGGGATCGCCGGTGGCACTGCGGTCGTCGAGCATCGGGTAGACCAGCAACTGGAACGCGACCGGGGCGTCGCCCTGGGTCGCGTGGTCGCGGGCCCACAGCGCCAGGGCCGCCGCGAGGCCGCCGCCGGCGCTGGCGCCGCCGATCGCGATCCGTGCCGGGTCGACGGCGGGCAGCGTCGACAGCCACCGCAGGGCGGCGTAGCAGTCCTGCAGCGCCGCGGGATACGGGTGCGCCGGCGCCAACCGGTACTCGACGGCCGCGACGGTGATGCCGAGGGCGTCTGCGAACCGGCGGCACAGCCGGTCGTCCTGCGCGGGGCTGCCCAGCAGGTAGCCGCCGCCGTGGATCCACAGCAGTGCGGCGCCGGGACCGGCGGTCGGCGGGCGGTGCACGCGCACCCGCATGCCCGACGACAGCCGCAGCACCTCCACGCCGCGGGCGGGACGCCCGGTCAGGCGCCCGGTGGCGCGGCGCAGCAGGGGCAACAGGACCGGCCGCACCGGCTGGGCGGGTACCAGCCGGGCGATGCGGCGCAGGTCGGGATGAACCGGATCGGCGGCGTCAGTGGCCATCGCCGGTGCTCTCGGAGGCGGCCGCGTCGATCACGGCGTCGAGGATTCCGAGGTCGCCGCCGAGGTCGGCGACGGTCTTGCGCAGCACCGCGACGTCTTTTCCGACGAAGCCCGCGACCGCGGCGGTGAACGCGGCCACCGATCCCGCGGCGGCGATGCTGCCCAGCGCCCGGCTTGCGCCGCTGCCGTGCGGCAGTGCCGCGAGCAGTGCCGCCTCGTTGACCCCGAGCCGGCCGCCGAGTCGCACCGCCTCGGCGACGAGCCCGAGTTGGGCGGCGAACAGCGCGTTGTTGACCAGCTTGATCCGCTGCCCGTCGCCGCGTGCGCCGGCCGCCAGCAGCGGGTCGGCGTAGGCCGACAGCACCGGGCGCAGGCGTGCGACGGTGTCGTCGTCGCCGCCGACGAAGAGCGTCAGCCGACCGGCCGCGATGTCATGGGGGCCGCCGCTGACCGGCGCGTCGACGACGGTGACTCCGCACGGAGCCGCCTGAGCCGCAACGGCGTCGACGGTGCGCGGGCTGCCGGTGGTGTGGATCACCAGCGTGGCGCCGGCCGGCATCGCCGCCGGCAGGCCGCCGTCGAGGCACACCTCGCGCACCTGGTCGTCGGTGAAGACGCAGACGACGACCACCTCGGCGTCGCGCGCCGCGTCGGCGGTGTCGGCGACGGGCGTGGCACCCAGCTCGGCGAGCGCGGCGCGCTGCTCGGGGCGGCGGCCCAGCACCCGGACGTCGTGGCCGGCCGCGACCAGCCGGGCCACCATGGGCCGGCCCATCCGGCCGGCGCCGACGAAGCCGACGCGGGTCATCGCGGGTGGTTCATCAGGGTCAGGGCGGCGTCGGCGGCGTCGCGCACGGCTCCCGGCTCGGCGCCGGCGCGCTCCGCGAGGTCCGACACCAGCCGGACGTCCTTCTGCAGCAGCGGCCCGGCGTGGCCGGCGAGCTGGTCCAGCAGCCCGCCGTTGCGGCCGATGACGTTCAGCGCGAAGCTCCCGCCGCTGCCGCGGCTCAGCACCTCCGCGAGGCTCTCGCGGCTGACGCCGAGCCGCTCCCCGAGGGTGAACGCGGTGGCCGCGGACCCGAGGTTCGCGGTGAACAGCAGGTTGTTGAGCAGCTTGGCGACCTGGCCCGCGCCCACCCCGCCGAGGTGCACGATCGGGTCGCCGTAGCTGGCGAACACCGGCCGGCAGCGCTCGACGACCTCGTCGTCGCCGCCGACCATCACCAGCAGGGTGCCGGCCGCCGCCGCGGGCCCGCCGCCGCTCACCGGCGCGTCGACCACGGCCACACCGCGCGCGCCCGCCTGCTCCGCGAGCGCCCGGCAGGTCTCGGGGTGCACCGTGCTGTGGATCGCGATGACGCCGCCGGGCGCGAGCTCCGACAGCACGCCGTCCGCACCGTTGATCACCTGGTCGACGTCGGCGTCGCCGACCACGCACAGGCACACCAGGTCCGACGCGGCGGCCAGCTCGGCCGGCGTGGCGGCGTATCGGGCGGCGGTGTCGGCGTACGGCTCGAGCGAGGCCCGCCGGCGCGCCCACAGCGTGGTGGGGTGCCCGGCCTCGACGATCCGGCGGGCCATGGGTCCGCCCTGACTGCCCAGTCCGATGAATCCGACGCGCATCAGCCTGCCTTCCGTTCGTGGTCCGCGGTGCGCTCCAGGCCGGCCGCCGCCACGCATTCCTCGACGAACGCCAGCAGCGAGAGGTGATAGGCGGTGGCGGTGTGGCCGAGGCTCAGGTTGTGGCCGGCCTCGTGCTGTTCGTGCCACACCGCCCGCGGCGACGCGGTGAACAGCGCCGCCACCGCGGTCAGCGCGGCGGGACCGTTCTCCCACACCCGCTCGTGGTCGCCGAGGCTGAAGCGCACCGGCACGTCGAGCCGGGCCGCCATGGCCGGCAGGTCCTCGCGCCACCCGGCCGCGACGGGCCCTTCCCAGCGGCAGCCGCGCGACGCGATGCGGCGCCCGCCGGCGTTCTGCGGCGGATACAGCGCGTCGGGGCGCCACAGCAGGTCGCCCAGCCCCTTCGGGATCTCGTGCACCGCAGCGGTTTCCAAGATCCGGCGGGCCGCAGGCTGCTGGGCGCGCCCGGTCGCCGAAATCTCCAGGCCCAGCAGCGTCGCACCGCGCGGGTCGGTCGCCAGGCGCAGCGCATGTTCGGAGCCGATCGAGTGGCCGAGCAGGAACACCCCGGCGCCGCGCGCGGCCGGCGGCAGCAGCGCGTCCACGGCGCGCCACGACAGGTCGACCCGGTACTGCGGCGACATCATCGACTCGGCGTGCGGGGCCGACGCGCCATAGCCGGGCCGGTCGAGCGCGAGCACCGAGAACCCCAGCGCCGCACCGAGCCGCAGCAGCGAGAGCCGCGGGAGGTCCGGGCAGTCGAAGTAGGCCGACGTCGTGGCGCCGCCGTGGAAGGCGACGACGGCGGCCCGCGGCGCGGCGGCCGTGGCCCGCAGGCCCGACATCGGCACCCCGTCGACGTCGGCGACGACGGGCTGCGGGTCGGCGGCGGCGAGCGGGGTCATGTCCCGGCGCGCAGCAGCAGGACGCCGCTGGGGGTGAGCCCGCCGCTGGTGACCACGGCGACGCGGGCGTCGTCGACCTGGCGCGCACCGCCCTCGCCGCGCAGCTGGGTGACGGCCTCGTGGATGAGCCCCATGCCGTGCGTGCGGCCGTGCGAGAGCTGCCCGCCGTGGGTGTTCAGCGGGATGGTCCCGTCGCGGGCGATGGCGGTGCCGTCGGCCAGGAAGTCCTTCGCCTCGCCGATGCCGCAGAAGCCGAGCGCTTCCAGCCAGGTCAGGCAGTTGAACGTGAACCCGTCGTAGAGCTCGGCGACGTCGACGTCGCCCGGCCGCAGCGACGTGCGCGACCACAGGTGCGCGGCCTGGCCGAGCGCCTGCGGCTCGTGGGTGAGGGTCGACTGGTCCCAGTCGAGCCGCTCGATGATCTGCGTGCCGACGGCCTCGACGAACACCGGCGGCTTGGCCAGGTCGGCCGCGGCGTCACGCGCGGACACGATGACCGCGACGGCGCCGTCGCACGGAACGTCGCAGTCGTAGAGCCCGAACGGCGTCGTGATCATCCGCGCGGACAGGTAGTCGTCCATCGTCATGGGGTCGCGGTAGATCGCGGTCGGGTTGAGCGCGGCGTTGGCGCGCTGGTTGAGCGCGATGCGGCCGAGCGTCTCGCGCGTCGTGCCGTAGCGGTGGAAGTGCCGGCCGGCGTTCTGCGCCAGCGTGTGGGCCGCCGACGTGGCGCCGAACGGCTGCTGCCAGCTCTCGGTGCGACCCATCGACGGCGTGATCCTGCCCTGCTTCATCAGCTCGGCGTAGGTCGACTCCCACAGCGTCCGGAAGCACAGCACGTGGCGCGCCAGCCCGCCCGCGACGGCCAGCATCGCCGCGATCACCGAGCCGCCCGGGCCGAACGTCTCCATGGTGCCGTTGTGCCAGGTCGGTTTGATGCCCAGCGCGGCCTCGAGGGCGGTGACGCCGCCCTCGCCCATGCCGGCCACCTTCAGCGGCCCCGGGTACGTCGACAGCCCGTCGATGTCGTCGAGACGCAGCCCGGCGTCGCCGATCGCCGCCTCGCACGCGTCGAGGGTCAGCGACAGCGGGGAGCGCAGCTGGCGGCGGCCGATCGCCGACATGCCGATGCCGGTGAGCGCGACCGCGTCCTCGAACTTCTTCGTCGTGACCATCGGCCGGACGTGCTCGGCGAACCGCTCGGGGGCGATCGCGTCCTCGGGCAGCGGCGCGGTCCGCGCCGGGGTGACGGGCCGGAACAGCGGCAACCACACATCCTCGGCCTGCTCGAACACCACCTCGACCAGCTGGCCGAGCGCCAGGGTCTCCGGATCGGCGTCGACGATGTTGGTGGTGAGCCGCACCCGCGGATCCTCGGTGATCGCGACCTCGGCCACCACGTAGGGCGCCGGCAGCGCGGGCAGGCTGAACCGGTGGTTGACGGTGAACCCGGCCAGCGTGGCGGTGCCGGACACCGCGCGGACGGCGAGATCGCGGCTGCGGCAGTAGCGGCACACCGGCGCGGGCGGATGGATCAGCGCCCGGCACTGCTCGCAGCCGAGGAACCGCAGTTCGCCGTCGGCGCCGGCGGTCCAGAAGAACTCGGTGTCCAGCGTCAGCAGGGGCAGGGGTCGGCCCGCGGCGTCGGGTGCGATGACGTCCTCCGGAAGGTCGGTGCGGCGTGCGCCGGGCCTCACGCTACCGCAGCTCGGCGTTACAGTTCGGTGTTTGCGCGTAAAGCTAGTCGGCGGGCGTAACGGGTGCCGGACGACGGTCGCGCACCTCGGTGATGGCGTGCACCGGGCAGTCGAGCAGGGCGCGCATCACCGCGTCTCGGTCCGGTTCGGGCACGTCGCCGTTGCCGATCAGCGACGCGTACCCCCAGTCGTCGAGCGAGAAGTAGTCGGGCGCGTGCTTGGCGCACAGCCCGAACCCGTCGCACATCGTGCGGTCCAGCCGAATCCTCATGCCGGAACCACCGCCTCCACCTCGTAGGGACGTTCCGCGCGGTAGACCTGAGATCCGCAGTCGGCGCCGCAGCCGCCGGCCTCCCCGCCCTGCACGTGCCGTGCCACCTCCTGCGGGAACGCCCGCAGCAGGGACGCGGCGACGTTGGTGGCGGCGTCCAGCGTCGCGCACGCGCCGCGCCCGCGCAGCACCACCGACCAGCGCTCCAGCCGGGTGAGGTCCTCGGCGGTGGCCGTGCCGTCCCGCAGCCCGGCCGCGACCGCCGCCATCGCCGCCGTGCCGTTGAAGCACGACCCGCACTGGCCGGCGTTCTCCCGGTCGAAGTACTCGAGCACCGCCGCCGCCACGCCGACCGCGCACTCGTCGGCGATCAGCGCGATGGCGCCGTTGCCGAGCCCGCTGCCCAGGCGGCGCAGGGTCTCGTGGTCCAGCGTCGTGTCGAGCACCTCGCGGTTGAGCAGCCCGGCGAAATACCCGCCCATCAGCACGCCGCGCAGCCGCTCCGGCGCCACGCCGTGCAGTTCCAGCAGGTCCGGGAAGGCCGCGCCGTGCGGCAGCTCGTAGAGCGCGGGCGGCCGGCCACCGCCGGTGACCGTCGCCAGGAACGTGCCCGGTGAACCCGACGTGCCGACCGCGCGGTACTCGCGTGCGCCGTCGCGGACGATGACCGGCAGGTTCGCCAACGTCTCGACGTTGCTGACCACCGTCGGCAATCCGTCGACGCCCTCCTCGAAGGGGCGCGGCGGCTTGTCCGTCGGTTTGGCGGGCCCGCCGTTGATCGCCCGGACCGCGGCGGTCTCCTCGCCGGCCACATAGCCGGGTGCGACGGTGACCACCTCGACGGCCGGCCCGTCGAGCGCCGCGTCGGCCAGCGCCGCCCGCACCGCCGCGGCACCGTCGCGGTCCGAGACGTACACGTAGCCGCGCTGCGCGCCGACCGTCGCGGCCGCCAGCCGCAGCCCGTCGATCACCAGGTGCGGCCGGTGCCGCAGCAGCCAGCGGTCCTTGACCGACGCCGGCTCGCCCTCCTCGCCATTGGCGACGACGACGGTCTGCCAGCCGGCGCGGCGCGCGGCGCGCACCGAGGCGAGCTTGACCGCCATCGGGAACGCCGCGCCGCCCCGGCCGGTGAGTCCGGCGAGCTCCACCTCGGCCAGCAACGCGTCGGGGTCGGCGAGCGGCTGGTATCCGCCGGCGGCCCGGTACGCCGCCGCGTCCTCGGTGCCGTCGCGAAGCAGGCGGGTGCGCAACCCCGGCCAGCCGGCGACCCGGAGCGCGGTCGACACGGTGTTGGCTGCCGTCACTCAGGCCACCCCTTCTCGATCACTAAGCTTCGGCGCATGAGAACCGCGGTGGTGCGCGTCCACGTCGACCCCGGCGGAGAACTGGCCGCCGACGAACTCGTGGCCGGCATGGCGGCGCTCGCCGAGCGGGTGCGCGGAACCGGTGCCGACCTGCTCGCCGCGGACCTGACGGCCATGCCGGCGCACCGCCGCGAGGTCGAGTTGCTGATGGCGGGAACCGATCCCGAGGCGCTCAAGCGCACGGCGATGTCGCTGTGCCACGAGGCATTCGGCACCGAGCCCGCCGCCGGCGTCCTGACCTGGATCAGCCGCGGCACCGACGAGGACGCGGCGGGCGTGCTCGCCGGCTTCGGCCTGACCGGCCGCATCGCGCGCACGCCCGGCGACGACGGCTGCGACGTCGTCGAGGTGACGCTGCGCAAGGCGGATCTCGCACGCGTTCCGGAGAGCCGCATCCACACGGCCCTCGAAGCGTCCCTGAACGCCGAGGTGCGCATCCTGGCCGAGTGAGGCAGTCACGTGCGGCTGAGGAACTCGAGGATGGCCGGTGCGGCCTGCACCCACGTGTCGAACATGTTGAACCGCTTGACCTTTCCCTGCGCCCGCCGCTCGCTGGCCCGCTCCCAGGCGTCCTCGGGCCACGGCGGGTCGATCAGCGTCGAACCCTTGATCAGGCAGCTCACCTCCAGCGAGGTGCGCTTCGGGTGGTCCAGGTCGTTCTCGCCGCCGCGGATGATGAGCGTCGGCACCGCGATGTTGTCGAACATCTCGTCCTCGACGCCGGGAATGGTCTGGCCCGGCTTGGGCACGAAGGCGTTGAGCCACCGCAGCATCAGCTTCAGGAAAGCGCCCGGGTCCTGCGCGAGGATCCGGTCGCGGTTGGCCGGGTTGGCCTCGGCGCGCTCCCGCCACTCGGCGACGCCGGCGACGCCCGCCATCCCGGCGCCCCGCACCGCGAGGATGCTCGGGATGACGTAGTAGGAGCCCAGCACGAACGAGCCGTAGACGCCGCCGACGATGTTCCAGACCACCAGCTTGGTGACGATCTCGGGGTGCAGCATGGTGGTGAGCATCGAGTCGCGGGCGCCGCCGGAGCCGCCGGCGATGATGCACGGCCCGACGCCGAGCGTGGTGATCAGCTGGTAGAGCGTCTCGGCGCGCATGTGGGATTCGCTCTGGCCGTAGAACTGCACGTCGGACTTGCCGCAGTTCGGCCGGTCCCACAGCAGGACGCGGTAGCCGCCCTTGACGAGCGCCTGCGCCAGCGGCCGCAGCCCGTCGATGTCCTTGCTGAACCGGCCGCCCGGCGTCAACGCGATGACGTCGCCGTCCTTGCCCAGGATCTCGTACACCACGTTGCCGCCGTTGATCTCGACGAGCTTCTCGCCGCGCTTGAGCTTCGGCGAGCCCAGCTGCAGTGCGGCGCTCACGCCATCACCAGGACGTCGTTGCCGACGACGCGCACGGGGTAGGTGCGGATGCTCCACTCCGGCTTGACCGCGGTGGTTCCGGTGGACAGCTCGAAGCCCCACTGGTGCCACGGGCAGTAGATGTACTCCATGTCGCGGACCATG
The DNA here is from genome assembly GCF_021213805.1 of Mycobacterium sp. MYCO198283. Lineage (GTDB taxonomy): Bacteria > Actinomycetota > Actinomycetes > Mycobacteriales > Mycobacteriaceae > Mycobacterium. The sequence continues at coordinate 115,476 of NZ_JAJQJI010000010.1, read as the reverse complement.
ACCGCGTCCCCGGGAACGTTCTCGTCGACGATGGTGCGGCCGCGGGCACGGCCGGCGCACAACGGCCCGCCCTCGTGCGGGCAGTAGTTGGCGATCGCATAGAACGTGCCGTTGACGTTGTAGACGCCGACGCCGTGACGGCCGATCGGCACCAACTTGTGTTTCCCGGGCGGGATCTCGTCCACCGTGGCCACGACGTGTTCCCGCCCCTGCGCCAGCCGGGGCGTCTGCTGCTGGTCCATCGGTCAGAAAACCCGGACTTGACCCTCGAGTGCCGGGACGGTGTCCGGCAGGTGGTAGGTCGCCAGCCCGTTGCGGAACATGATGGCTTCCCGGGCGTGTTCGGGCAGGTGCTTGACCAGCCAGCGCGGATCGTCGAACGTCCAGTGCGGATAGTCCGAGCTGTAGAGCAGGATCTTCTCGCACTCCATCCACTCGAACGCCCGCGTCAGCTCCGTCTTGTCCTCGGGGTAGTCGAGCGGCTGGGTGGTGAACTTGATGTGGTCCTTGACGTATTCGCTGGGTTTGCGCTTGATGTCCAGCCAGCCCTTGCGCGCCTCGTACAGCTTGTCCATGCGCCACATCAGCGGCAGGATCCAGGTGAACGCGTGCTCGACGAACACGATCCGCAGCGTCGGGTGCCGGTCGAAGGTGCCGTCGAAGATCAGGCTCATCACCTGGTTGGCCGCCAGCAGCGAGTAGGTGACCATGAAGTCGTGGTTGTAGCTCGGCCACCCCACCGGCGGCATCGGAAGCTCGTCGTAGTGGCTGCGCGACAGGTGACAGCTCACGGTGATGTCGTGCTTGGTGGCCGCCGCCCAGATCGGGTCGTACTTGGGATTGCCCCATGACGGGCGGGGTTCGGCCTTGATGAGGATCTGCGCCATGTAGGGGTGCCCCGCCCAGCGCTCGATTTCGGCGACGCTGGCCTCGGGCTCCTCGATGGCCAGGCAGATCGACCCGCGCCAGCGCTCGTGCCAGTTGTTGTGGCTGTCGAGCCAGTGGTTGGCCTGCCAGTCGTTGAGCGCGCAGTTCATCGCGTGGTTCGCCTCGGGGATCCGCGCCGGATAGGCGGCGGGCTCCAGGACCGCGATGTCCGCGCCGGCCTCCATGATGAGCTGTCGGAACGCCAGATCGGGGTCGCTGCAGGCGAACTCGCCGTCCGGCGGGAAGGCGTCGACGCGCATGGCGTAGGAGTGCGCATAGTCGGGGGCGTCGTAGTAGATCTGGTCGCCGACCTTGCGGGTGGCGAAGTACTTGCTGCGCCAGGGCTCGGGGATGTACTGGCCGAGCTCGCCGGTGCGGGGTGCCGGGTGGACGTCGGAGTCGACGCACCGCACGGCGATGCGCTCGGCGGCCGGCGTGCGCGGGGTGGCTGTGGTGGTTGTGAGTGTCATCGTGATCTCCCTATTCCCACATCTACTGTGCGGCCGTCGCGGCCGAAATGACAGGACTTTCTATGGCGTAGAGCTTCGCGGCGTTGCGCCAGCACAGGGAGTCGCGTTGCTCGGCGCTGTACGCGCTGGGCACCGACAGCTCGTTGAGCTGCCAGTGCGGGTAGCTCGAGCCGTACATCACCATGTCGTCCTTGCCGGTGAACCCGGCCCATTCGCCGGCGAAGTCGACGTCGCCGGGACCGTCGAGGCTGCCCTGCACGAAATACACGTGGCCGGGCAGGTAGTCGCTGGGCATCCGCGGGGCCCACGGCGTCTGCTCGAGGTGCGGCCTGCCGAAGCAGTCCATGCGCCACATGAACGGCGTCAGCAGGTCTGCCGCGCCGTCCGCCCACACGAACTTCAACGACGGCAGCCGCTCGAAGACCCCTTCGACGATCAGGTTCATCAGGTGGTAGAGGAAGTTCAACGCCGTGAAGCCGACGAACTGCTCGTAGGTGCGGGTGATCCCGTTCGGCGTGGGCGGGAGCATCACGCCCGCGCCCACCTCGAAGTGCACGGCGACGGGCAGGCCGGCGTCGACCGCGGCTTCCCACAGCGGCCAGAACTGCGGCTTGCCGTACAGCTCGCGCGACTGCAGCGGGATCCCGAGCTGCACGATGCGCGGATGGTCCTTGTAGCGGTCGATCTCGCGCAGCGATCCGGCGATGTCGTCGGGGTTCACCCGCAGCGTCCCGCGGAACCTGTCGCCGTGCTCGGGGTGATCGAGCCAGCGGGTCACCATCATCTCGTTGTGGGCCGCGGCGATGGCGGTGCCCAGATGGCGGTCGGGCATGATGCCGCGGGTCATCGGATGCAGGACGGCGACGTCGACGCCGCGATCGACGAACAGGTGTTGGGCGACGACGTCCGGATCGGAGCCCGGGTACTGGCCGTCCGGCCCTTCGGTGCCCGTGGCGTACTCACCGCCCGGTGCGCCGTACCAGTCCATCTCGTAGTCGGGGAAGCCGCGGCTGCGGAACGGCTCCTTGAGGAAGTTGCGGCGCAGGTCCTTGTTCGACCCGAAGAAGATGTGCACGCTGGCGTCGATGACGGGAGTGCGCACCCCGTTGCCGCTGTCGATCATGGTCCGCCTCCGCTTCGCACGAGAACTCCATCCTAGACACTAGTTCTTCGACGACGAGAACTAAATTCTCTTGCGATTGCGAGGCGCAGGTGCTCGTCTCGTCGTCCCCCGGCCGTTCGCCTCGGGCACCCTGCGGCGACCTGCGGCGACGATCAGCAGGTGACGACAGCTGACGGTGAGAATGTCACTCTTGCATTGACGCGGCGCCCGCCCGTCGCGTGAAGTGGTCCACCTGCAGGTAGATCGCGTAGAGCACCAGCGGCGGAAGCACCATGTAGGGCACGTTCTCGCCGATGAACTTGAACCAGAAGCCGAAGGCGCCCTGCTCGATGTCGCCGAAGCCGGACCTCACCTCGGAGACGTAGTAGACGGTGGTGCTGCTGGTCAGGATCGCCACGCCGGTGAACGCGAGCCACAGCGTGCGGATCCGCGCTTCGAGCGCCTGATCGCGGCGGACGAGCCGGGTCCACACCGCGAACAGCAGGATGCCGGTCAGCACGCCCACCGTCTCGAGGCCGAAGATCCAGTTGTTGTCGTTGGTGTAGCGGGTGTCGGCCAGGCCGTACTGCCACCACAGCCACTTCCAGCCGGGGTCGTCGGTGGGCGTCCACAGGTTGAACCCGTGGCCGACGAGGAAGATCAACTCGTAGCCGATCTGGCTGCCCGCGGTGTACGGCAGGTAGAACAGCGTCAGCTCCCGGGCGCGGTCGAGGCGGGTGCGGTGCTCGCCGGGCGCATCCCACAGCAGCACGAGGGGCACCAGGATGACCGGGATCCCGAACAGCAGGTTCCCGACGACGTCGGTGGTGAAGGTGGGCGGGAACAGGCCGGTGCCCACGCCGACGACGACGACGAGGAACGAGGCGCTCACCCAGGCCGCGGTGACGGCGTAGATCTTCCGCCGGTGCGGCGCGATGGGGCGCGGACCGTCGAGCCCGACCTCCGGCGTCCGGGTTTCCGTCATCGGTGTTCCTCCTCGATGCCGAACGTGTTCACCGCCTGGGCCAGCAGCCCGTAGCAGCCGATGGTGAAGATCAGATCCATGACCTGCCGCTCGTCGAGGTGGCGGCCGAGCGCGTGCCAGGTGTGCTCGCCGATGCGGTCGTCGGCGTCGAGTTCGTCGACCGCCCGGACCACCAGCCGCTCGGCGTCGTCGGTGAGCTCCCCGGTGCGGATGGCCTCGATCTCGGCGTCGCTCATGCCCGCGCGCCGGGCGATCGGCACGTGGTGCGACCACAGGTAGGGGGAGTGCCGGCACACCGCGGCGCGCAGGATCGCGATCTCGCGCAGCCGCTCGGTGAGCGTCGAGCGCCGCAGCAGGTGGCCGTTGAAGGTGAGGAACGCCGCCGTGAGGTCGGGGTGGCGGGCCAGGGTCCCCAGCAGGTTCCCGGCGTCCACCGGATTGTTGCGCTCGGGAGCCACGATCACCGCCAGCGCGGCGTGCACCCGCTCGTCCCAGTCGTCGGCGGACAGCGGTGGCAGGCGCGGTGTCACTGGATCGGTTCGTCGCCCAGCACGGTGGTGCGCAGCATCTCCCGCGGCGAGTCCGGGTCGTACGGCGCGGCGCGGTGCAGCACGCCGCGGTTGTCCCAGATCACCGTGTCGCCGACCGACCAGGTGTGGCGGTACACCTTCTCCGGCACCGTCGCCCGGGCCAGCAGGTCGGCCAGCAGCGCGCGGCCCTCGTCGACGTCCATGCCCACCACGTAGTCGGCCGACGCGCCGAGCACCAGCGACCGCCGGCCGCTGCGGTGCGTCCAGACCAGCGGATGAGTGTGGGTGGGCCGGGAGCGCCACCGCGCGAGCAGTTCGGGGGACGGGTCGGGCGTGACCCGGCGCTGCGACGCCTCCAGCGAGTGGACCACCCGCAGCGACGCGAAGCGCTCCTGCTCGTCTGCGCTCAGCGCGTCGTAGGCGTCGTAGGCGCTGGCGAACTCCGTCTCCCCGCCGCGCGCGGCCACCTGCTTGGCGCTCAGCACCGTCGCCCGCTGCGGGCACTCGTCGCCGGTGGGCGTGCAGCCGTCGATGTGCCAGTCGAAGGTGGCCCGCAGATAGGAGGCTTGGGCGTTCTTCGACTTGTCGAGCGTCACCGGGTAGATGCCGGGCACCGGGTGGTGGCCGTCGGAGGAGTGGTCGATCTCGCCGAGCCGGCGGCAGAACGCGACCTGCGACTCGGGATCGAGATGCAGGCCGCGGAACACCAGCACGCCGTTGTCCTCGAGCGCGTCGAGCACGGCCTCGCCGAGGGAGTCATCGGAGCCGAGCCGCTCCGGGTCGAGGCCGGTCACCTCGGCACCCACCGACGCGGTGAGCTTGTTGATGGTCAGCAGACTCATCAGCGGGTCCTTTCGCAAGATGGCTACGGGGTGGGTTCGCCGACGCGGATCATCACGGCGTCCGCGGCGTCGACGGGCTTGGGTTGGTGCATGATCTCGACCGCCATCGCGACCATGACCAGCGAATAGATCAGGTGCAGCAGGTTGAGCGCATCGTCGGGCAACTCGGTCAACGGGTACTTGTCGACGTACTCGATGGCGTCGTCGAGCCGCGGGAAGAACGCGTCGTAGAACTCGTGGAGCTGCGGCATGGTGCTGCTGATCCGCTGGTTCCACCGCTCGGTTTCGGTTGCCAGACACCAGGTCTCGGCGAACGGCTCGAGCTCGGCAAAGGCGCTGGGCAGTCGCGGCGCCATGCTCACACCCCGACCGGCTGGCGCTCGCGCCGGTAGGCGGTCACCCAGTCGACCGCCACCTTGTGCAGGTGGCGCACCAGGATCTCCTGGTCGTTGAGTGGGTAGTCGTCGACCAGCGGTCCGTCCAGGCCGTACTCGAGCGCCGCCTGGGTGCCGCCCAGCATGCCGGCGTCCTGCAGCGCGAACTCCTTGAGCACCACCGCGGCGACCTCGTGCTCGATGCGCTCCTTGACCGTCCGGGCCGGATGGAAGTAGGTGAAGGCCTCGAAACGGTGGGTGTTGTGCGACGTCGGCCAGTACCGGTACAGCAGGTACCAGCCGCCGTAGAACAGGATCTCGAGGTTCGGGAAGATCTGGAAGTTGCTGATGCCCCACGGCTCGATGCCGCCGGGGTTCAGGGCGGCCATCGGCAGTTCCCCGATGTCGGGGGTGCGCCAGGGACCCACCAGCCCGCTCTCGGTGGCCCGCTCGATCGGATACATGTACTCCGGCGCCAACAGCCAGCGCCGCGTGCCGGCCGTCGACACCAGCCGGTGCGGGCCGTCGAGCTGGAAGTGCCCGCAGGTGAAACCGGCGGTCGGGTTGCGCACCTCCTTCGGCACCTGCTGGGTGTGCAGCGACGGCACGTGGTAGTACTCCTGGAAGGCGTCGGCGAAGATCTTCCAGTTGCTGTTGTTGTGCGCCACCCAGTCGTAGCGCTCGGTCAGCTTCTCGAACGGATACGCCTCCAGCGGCGTGATCATCGGGCCGAGGAACTCCCGCAGGGTCTGCCGCGGCGTGGCGTCGACGTTCACGAAGACGAAGCCGGCCCACACGTCGCAGTGCACCGGCGCCAGCCCGTAGTCGGCGCGGTCCATCCCGAAGTAGGCGTCCTCGCCGGGGACGTGCACCAGCGTGCCGTCCAGCCCGTACCGCCAACCGCAGTGCTTGCACGTCAATTCGGTTGCGCTTCCCGCGGTTTCGCGATCCGGGTAGTCCCGCCACACCAGCTTCTCACCGCGGTGGCGGCACAGGTTGTGGAACGCGCGCAGCGTGCCGTCCTCGCCGCGGACCACGAGCAGCGACGCATCGGCGGCCTCGATCTCCTTGGTCAGGTAGCTGCCGGGCTCGGGAACGTCCTCGATGCGCGCGATGTTCAGCCACGCGCGCTTGAAGACGGCTTCGCGCTCGTCGGCGTAGAACTCCGGCGACGTCGAGTCGCGGAACGAGATGGGATCGGTTCCCAGGTCCGGATAGTGCTCCGTCCAGGAACCTTCCGCGGGCTTAGGCCAGTCGGCCATGTGCACCTCCTGTGGTCGAATGTGCTTGTCTCACATCACCGCTCCGCCGTTGACGCCGAGCACCTGCCCGGTGATGTAGCGGGCCTCCTCGGAGCACAGGAACCCGACGGCGGCGGCGATGTCCTCGCCGGTGCCGAGGTAGCCCAGCGGGATGTTGGCGGCCATCTGCTCGTTGGACGGCAGATAGCCGGCGGCCTGGCCCGCGTGCTGCATGGGTGTCTCGATGCCCGACGGCGGGATGTTGTTCACGGTGATCCCGGCCTTCGCGTATTCGCGGGCCAGCGATTTGGTGAGGGTGATGACGGCGCCCTTGGACGCGGCGTAGTGCGCCGCGAACGGGGATCCGCGCTGTGCGCTGGACGACGAGATCATCACGATGCGGCCCCAGCCGCCGGCCAGCATGTCGGGCAGCGCCGCCTGGCAGCAGTGGAAGGTGCCGCTGAGGTTCACGTCGATCATCTGCGCCCACTCCTCGGGCGTGATCTCGGTGAACGGTGCGAACCCGAAGCGGCCCGCGCTGGTCACCAGGATGTCGACCGGCCCGAGTTCCGCGCGGGCCTTCGCGAACGCGTCCTGCACGGCCTGCCGGTCGCTGACGTCGGCGGCGACCCCGACGGCGGTGACCCCGTCGGCGCGCAGGTCGTCGGCGACCCGCTGCGCGCCGGCGGCGTCGAGGTCGAGTACGGCGACCCGGCGGCCGCGGCGACCCAGTTCGTGACAGATGGCCTCGCCCATGCCCGACGCGCCGCCGGTCACCACCGCGACCCGGGTTGCGTGCGTTCCCACCGTCGCCTCCTAGTCCCAGACCACGCGGCACGTGCGGCTGGTGGGCAGCGACTGGCACGTCACCACCCAGCCCTGCGCCACTTCGTCGTCGTCGAGCGCGTCGTTGTTGAGGATCCGGGCGGTCCCCTCCGTCACCTGCGCGATACACGTTCCGCAGGTACCGGTCTCGCACGACGACGGCGGCTTGAGGTCGGCCAGCCGCGCGGTCTGCAGCAGCGTGTTGCCGGCACGGTACTGCGCGACGGTGGTTCGGCCGTCGAGCACCATCGTCACCTGCTCGGTGACCGCCGGCGCATCGTCGGCGACGACCTCGGCGACGGTGAACCGCTCGAGGTGGACGCGATCGCCCGGGATGCCCGCCCGCTCGACCGCCGCTTCCACCGCGCTCATGAACCGCCCCGGTCCGCAGATGTAGTAGTCCGCGTCGCGCGCCGCGTCGACGAAGTGGGCGAGCTGTTCGGCGCGCACCACGCCGGCCTCGGCGTCGAGATGGTGGTGCACGTCGAGGCGGCCCGGGTGGCGTGCGGCCAGCTCGGCGAGCGCATCGGCGAAGATGATCGACTCCCGGTCCCGGTTGGCGTAGAACAGCCGGATCCGGCGGTCGGTCTGCGCCAGTGCCGCACCGATCAGCGAGAAGACCGGCGTGATGCCGCTGCCGCCGGCGAACATCACCAGGTCACCGGCGGTTCGCCGCAGCACGAACCGGCCCTCCGGCGGCGCGGCCTCGATGGCGCGATCAGTGAGAGCGCCCTCGGCTGCGGCATCGTTCAGCCAGTTCGACACCACGCCGTCGCGATCCCGCTTGACCGTGATGCGCAGTTCGTCGGTGGCGGCGCCCGACGGCGTCGAGGACATGGAATAGCAGCGCCGGTGTTCCCGGCCCGCTACCTCGACGGCGACGGTGAGGAACTGGCCGGCCTGGTAGGCGAACCGCTCGGTGTGCGCCGGCGGGACGGCCAGCACGAGGGACACCGCGTCGGCGGTTTCGCGCACCGTGCGCGTGACCCGCAGCGGCACCAGATCCGCTGCGCCGGCGGTGGTTCGGACGTCGACGTCTTCGGAGTCGACGGCACTGGACGGAGTCATCGCCAGCACCATATCAAGTAGTTGCGATTAATCTCAAGTACTAGAGATACGGCTTTTGTGCCGGTTCCGTCGCTTGGCGCTCGGCGATCACAGCAGCACCACCCGTCACTGGCGGACTCTGTGTCGCTGTTGCCCGCCTCCGAGCGACAAGGCGATGAGGGGTGCCTTCGGCGGTGCGGCGTCCCGGCATTCGTTTCCACGCCTGGGCGTTCACTGTCGCGTGAGGGCGGCTGGCATCGGCGTTTCGCCGCCCTGGAGTAAAACTCATCGCCCTGGTGTGGAACTCAGTGCCCTGGTGTGAAAGTCATCGCCCTGGAGTGGAACTCGGCGCCCTGGTGTGAAACTCGCCGCCCTGGTGTGAAACTCGCCGCCCTGGGGCGGAACCCAACGCCCGGGGCGGGAGTCGACGCGGGCGCTCAGGCGCGCGGCGGCAGTGCCTTGCCGTCGACCGCCGCCGACCCCGTCCGCAGCTCGCCATCGCCTGGCCGCCGCCGCTTCCCGCACACCGGCCGCCCTCCCCGCGTTGTCGCTCAGAGGCGGGCAACACTGCACATGACGCCTGTCGGCGACGGGTGAGGCAGCTGTGACGGAAGTGTGCGCTGAGGCCCCACCACGGAAGGGCGGTCAGCCGCCGGTGTGGTCGTCGACGAGCCGGTGGCCGGTGCCCTGCTCGACCACCCGGCCGAGCAGCGCCCGCAACTGCCGCTGCTCGTCGGCGCTCAGCACGCCGAACACCTTCTCGTGGGCCGCGACGGCGTCGGCGACCACGGCGCTCGCGGTGGCCCGCCCCTCGTCGGTGAGGAAGGTCTGCAGGATGCGGCCGTGCTGCGGGTCGCGCTTGCGTTCGACGAGCCCCCGGCGCTCCAGCGACGTCAGCGCCAGCTGCACGCCCTGCGGGCTGATCAGCAGCCGGCGAGCCAGCTCGGCGCCCGACAGCCCCGGCTCGTTGGCCAGCTGGCGCAACAGGCCGATCTGCGCGGTGGTCACGCCGTGCCCGCTGACCGCGTCGTTGACCGAATTCAGCGAGAAGTAGAACGCCTGCTTGAGTAGCCACAGCGTGTTGTCGGAGAGGGCGACGCCGAGCCCGGGCACCGCCTCGTCGCTCCCCGCGTCGCTCATGCCGGCACCTCCACCGGCTCGTGGCGGTAGACCGTGCCGCCCTTCATCACGAACCGGACGTCGAAGAGCGCGGCGATGTCGGACGTCGGGTCGCCGGGGACGGCGATGACGTCGGCGAGGTAGCCGGGCGCGAGCCGGCCCAACTCGTCCTCGGCGCCGAGCAGTTCGGCGCTGGTCAATGTCGCGGCGCGCAGCGCCTGCGCCGGCGTCATCCCGCGGCGGACCAGCGCCTGGATCTCCTTGGCGTTTTCGCCGTGCGGGATGGCCGGCGCGTCGGTGCCGCACGCGATCCGCACGCCGGCGGCAATGGCCTTCGGCAGCATCGCTTGGGCGCGGGGAAACACCTCCTCGGCCTTTCTCCGCAGCTCCGGGGCGATGCGGTCGACGGCCATCGCCTCGGTGAGGTAGGTGGTGGATACCAGGAACGTGCCGGAGTCGGCCATCAGCGCGATGGTGTCGTCGGTCGCCAGGAAGCCGTGCTCGATGCAATCGATCCCGGCGCGGATGCAGGCGCGGATGGCGCTGTCGCCCACCGCGTGGGCGGCCACCCGCACGCCGGCGCGGTGCGCCTCGTCGGCGATCGCGGCGAACTCCTCGTCGGAGTACTGCTGCGCGCCCGGGGCGGTGCTGTGCGACATGACGCCGCCCGACGCCGACACCTTGATCAGCTTGGCGCCGTGGCGCACCTGATAGCGCACGCACGCGCGGACCTCGTCGACGCCGTTCGCAATCCCTTCGGCCACCGAGAGCGGCATGATGCCCGGCGCGAGCCGCTGGAAGACGGTCGGGTCGAGATGGCCGCCGTAGGGGGTGACGGCGTGCCCGGCGGGCCAGATGCGCGGGCCGATGTGCCAGCCCTGCTCGATCGCCCGCTGCAGCGCCACGTCGAGCAGGTAGCCGCCCGTCTTGACCATCAGGCCCAGGTTGCGGACGGTGGTGAAGCCCGCCTCCAGGGTGGTGCGGGCGTTCACCGCGCCGCGCAGCGTCCGGTAGACCGGGTCGTCCTGCACGCCGTGCATCGGCGTCGGCAGCCCGCCGGGATTGCCCGGACCGCCGATCAGCAGGTTGAGCTCCATGTCCATCAGCCCGGGCAGCAGCGTCACGTCGCCGAGGTCGATCACCTCGGCCGAATCCGGCGGCGCCGCAGCGGAATCCACCGACACGATGCGCTCGCCGTCGACCACGATCGCGGCGGGCGACCGGACCTCGCCCGCCGTCACGTCGAGCCAGCGGGCCGCCCGCAGCAGCAGCGTCACGGCACGGGTTCGACGACGCAGTCCAGCGTCGTCGCCCCCGAATCGGGCACCTTCGGCTGCTTCCAGCACTCGACCGGGAAGGACACCTGGATCATCGAGTACAGCAGGTGCATCAGGTTGAGCACGTCGTCGGGCAGCTCGTCGAGCGCGAACTTGTCGCAGTAGGCGATCGCCTCCTCCGCGCGCGGGGTGATCGCGTCGTAGAAAGCCTGCAGGTCGCGCATCGAGCTGTTCAGCCGTTTGCCGTAGCGCTCCGCCTCGGTGCCCAGGCACCAGTCGGAAAACCGCTCCAGGTCGGCGAATTCGGGCGGCAGCTTCGGTTCATCGGCCACGGTCACACCCCCGCCGTGCTGCGCCGGTAGTCCTCGACCCACGCCGCGGTCTCCTTGTGCAGGTGGCGGATCAGTACTTCCTGATCGCACAGCAGGAATTCGTCGAGCACCCGCGACTCGATCATCGACTGCGTGGCCTCCAGGGTGTTGGCGTCCTGCAGGCCGTATTCCTTGAACGACACCGCGGCCAGCTCCTGGGCGATCCGTTCGCGCGGCGTGCGCGGTGCCGGGAAGTACGCGCTGCCCTCGAAGATGTGGGTGTTGTGCGACGTCGGCCAGTAGTGGTAGGTGATGTACCAGCCCTGACCCCAGAACAGCAACACGAAGTTCGGGAACAGCTGGAACGAGTCCAGGCCCCACGGGTCGCAGCGCGCCGGGTTGAGGCCGGGCGGCATCTCGCCGAGGTCCGGCTTCTCCCAGGGGCCGAAAAGCCCACTGCGGCAGATGTCTTCGATCGGCTTGCGCATCTCGTCGGGCATCTCCCACGCCCGCACACCCGAGGTGCTCACCAGCCGGTGCGGACCCTCGATCCGGTAGTGCGGCGCCTCGAACCCGGCCTGGGCGGCGGCCTTGGAGTACGCGGTGGGCGACTGGTTCGCGTGCAGCACCGGCGCGTGGTAGAACTCCTGGAACGCGTCCATGTAGAGCTTCCAGTTCGCCTTGACCTCGGAGCGGTAGGTGAACCGCGAGGTCATCTTGTCGAACGGATAGCCCTCCAGGTTCGTGATCATCGGGCCGAGGAACTCGCGCAGCGACTGCTCCGGCTGCTTGGCGAAGTTGACGAAGATGAAGCCCTCCCACACCTCGCAGTGCACCGGCACCAGGCCGTAGCGGCTCTTGTCGAGGTCGAAGAACTCGTCCTCCTGCTGCACGAACGTCAGGTTGCCGTTGAGGTCGTAGCGCCAGGCGTGGTATTTGCAGGTGAACTGCCGGCAGGTGCCGGACGTCTCCTCGGCCGGCATGTCGTTCCACACCAGCTTGTTGCCGCGGTGGCGGCAGATGTTGTGGAACGCGTTGACCTCGCCGGCGCCGTTGCGCACCACGATGATCGACGTGTTGACCACCTTCAGCTCTTTGGTGAAGTAGTTGCCTTTGCGCGGGATCTGTTCCACGCGACCGACGTTGAGCCAGGCGCGCTGGAAGATCGCGTGGCGCTCGAGTTCGTAGATCTCCGGGCTGATCGAGTCCTCGTAGGAGACCGGCCCGGTGCCCAACTGCGGGTAGTGCTCGGTCCAGCTGCCTTCGGGTGGTTTGGGGAAGCGCGCCATGTGAACTCCTGCCATCGAGCTGACGGGGCCGACGGTATATGCTCCAGGTCACAATCGCAAGTAGTTGATAATGACTGCGCGGCACGGCGGAAGGGAGCGGCGCGTGTCCGATCGTCACGGCCTCTACATCGGCGGAAAGTGGTCCGTCCCGGCGACTTCCGAGGTGATCGAGGTGATCAGCCCGCACACCGAGACACCGGTGGCCACGGTGCCCGCCGCCGGCCCGGCTGATCTCGACGCCGCGGTGGCCGCTGCCCGCGAGGCGTTCGACGCCGGCCCCTGGCCGAGGCTCGATCCGGCGGAGCGCATCGCCGCCGTGCGCCGGCTGGCCACGGCCTACGGTGAGCGGCGGGCCGACATCGCGCAGGCGATCACCGCCGAGATCGGCGCGCCGATCAGCTTCGCGCAGCGCGCGCAGGTGGGGCTGCCGTGGGCGATGATGAACGCCTTTGCCGGCGTCGCCGAGCAGTATCCGTGGCAGGAGACCCGCAGCGGCTTCTTCGGCGGGGACGTGCTCGTGCGGCGCGAGCCCGTCGGTGTGGTGGCGGCCGTCGTCCCGTGGAACATGCCGCAATTCCTGATCGTCACCAAGCTCATCCCCGCACTGCTGGCCGGCTGCTGCGTGATCGTCAAGCCCGCGCCGGAATCGCCGCTCGACGCGCTGCTACTGGCCGAAGTGCTCGACGAGGTGGGCCTGCCGCCCGGCGTCGTCAGCGTGGTCCCGGGCGGTGCGGCGGCCGGCGAGTACCTGGTGAGCCACCCCGGCGTCGACAAGGTGTCGTTCACCGGATCCACCGCGGCGGGCCGGCGCGTGGCGCAGGCGTGCGCGGCCAACCTCACGAAGGTCAGCCTGGAACTCGGCGGGAAGTCGGCGGCCATCGTGCTCGGCGACGCCGACCCGGCCACGGTCGCCGCCGGCGTGCGGTCGGCGAGCCTGTCCAACAGCGGCCAGATCTGCAATGCGCTCACGCGCGTGCTCGTTCCGGCCGAGCGAAGTGGCGAGTACGTCGACGCGCTCGCCGCCGAGCTGGCGGGCCTGCGGGTCGGCGACCCGGCCGATCCCGCCACGCAGCTCGGCCCGTTGGTGGCGCGCCGCCAGCAGGAGCGGGTGCGGGGCTACATCGAGGCGGGCGTCGCCGAGGGAGCGACGCTGGTCGCCGGCGGCCTCGAGCTGCCCGACGGCGTGGACCGCGGCTGGTACGTGCGCCCGACGCTGTTCAGCGACGCCGACAACACGATGCGGATCGCCCGCGAAGAGATCTTCGGGCCGGTGCTCACGGTGATTTCGTACCGCGACGAGGCCGAGGCGATCGACATCGCCAACGACTCCGACTACGGGCTGGCCGGTTCGGTGTGGACCGACGACCGCGAGCGCGGCGTCGCCGTCGCGACGCGCATCCGCACCGGCACCTTCGGGGTCAACCAGGGCTACACCATGGATCCGGTGGCGCCTTTCGGCGGCGTCAAGGCCAGCGGCTATGGCCGCGAGCTCGGCCGCGAGGGCATCGACGGCTACGTCGACACCAAGAGCATCGCGGTTGCCTAGAGTTCGGCCGCCGCGCTCGCCAGGACATCGAGCGTGCGCTGCCGCGAGCCGGCATCGCCGAACGGGATCACCCGGGCCGCGAGGTCGGTGACGCCGGCATCGCGGTAGCGGCGCAGCCGCGCCACAATCGCCCGCTCGTCGCCGGCGGCCATCGTGTCCCCGACGTCGCGGGCGTCGCCGCGGGCGAGCAGCCGCAGGTAGTTCGGCGAGAGCTCGGCATGTCCGAGCACCGTGCTGGTGTGCGCCCGGGCGTCGTCGACCTCGCACGAGCGGCACACCGTCACCGGCACGCCCGCCACGATGCGCGGCGCCGGCCGGCCGCCCGCCTGCGCCGCCGCGGTGATGCGCGGCACGACGTGGTCGGCAATGGCCCGCTCGTCGGCCATCCACAGGATGGTCCCGTCGGCGCGTTCGCCGGCGAGCCGCAGCATCACCGGGCCGAGCGCCGCCACCAGCACCGGCATCGGACCGCTCTCGGCCACGTCGATCGGGCTGTGCACGGTGAACGCGTCGTTGTCGACGTCGACCGCGCCGGGGCCGGCGAACGCGGCGGCGAGCACGTCGAGGGTGTCGCGCATCAGCGCGGCCGGGCGGTCATAGGGCAGGCCGAGCTGGCCCTCGACGATCCAGTGGTGCGAGGCGCCGATGCCGAGCGCGAACCGGCCGCCGCACGCCGCCTGGGTGGTCAGCGCCTGCTGCGCCAGCGCGATCGGGTGACGGGTCTGGATCGGCACCACGGCGGTGCCGAGCTCGATGGACGTGGTGGCGGCGCCGGCCAGCGCGACGGCCGTCAGCGCGTCGAGGTAGCCCGGCACCTGCGGGAACCAGAACGACGCGAAACCGGCCGCCTCGGCGGCGCGGGCGTCGTCGACGAGCCCCGCGAGCCGCTGCGCCCTCGGGCGCACGCGGTCCGAGCCGACCATCACTCCGATGCGCACGGCCATCTCCGATCACGGCACATGGCGGTCCCATTCCCACGGCACGACCGGATACAGCGGCGCCGCGAGCAACGGCTCGCGTTGCCGGACCGCGGGCGCCAGCCGGGACGCGACCTCGACCGGGTCGTCGGCCAGAAAGAGGTACGTGATCGACTGGCCCGGTTCGCCGGCCGACGTGATGCCGGCGTGGACGGTGCGGGCCGTGGCCGACCAGCTGCCGGCGACGCCGTCGACGCCGAGGAGGTCGCCGGTCGGCGCCGCAGTGGATTCCAGCAGCAGGTACACGCCTCGGCAGGGCCACCACGGCAGCACGTCCGCGCCGGCCGTGATCGCCGACGCCTTTTCGGCCACGTCGTAGACGCCGCGCTGCACCGGCGGCAGCAGCGACACCTTGCGGCCCGCGCCGCCCAGCGCCGTCGACAGTTCGTCGAAGGCGGCGAGCCCGGCCACATCGGCGAAGAAGTACGTCATCACGTGGTCGACGGCGTCGTAGTCGGGGGATCCGGCGGCCCGCGCGGCGCGGCACTGCGGCGTCGACACCAGCCGCAGCGACGCTCGCACCCCGGGCAGCCGGTGCTGTTCGGGCCGGTGATCGAGGGTGTGCCAGCGCAGATATCCGGCGTCGTCGCCGTGGGGGTGCCGGGTTGCCATCGACACGAACAGCGTGCCGATGCCGCCGTCGCCGGCCGCGAGCACGCCGGGCACCTCGTCGGACGGCGTGCCGGGCAGGTCGACGCTCACCGCAGCGCCAGCTCAGGGTGGCGGGCCTCGACCATCCGCCGGAAGCCGTCGCGCCACGGCACCGTCGTGCGGCCCAGCACCTCGTGCATGCGGGTGACGTCCGGCCACAGCGGGGGGTGGGCGTCCGGGGTGTACTCGAAGACCGGCTCGACGCCGACCAGCTCGCCGAGGTAGCCGCAGTACTCCTCGATGCTGACGGTCTCACTGCCCGCCCAGTTGACGACGACCGGCGGCGTCGACGCCACCTCCATCGCCCGGATGCCCAGTGTCACGTAGTCGTCCTCGTAGATGGGGTTGTAGTTGTTCGGGGCGTCCGGGTGCAGCCGGATCGGCTTGTGCGCCAGGATGGCGTCGAGCCGGTCGGCCGGGGCGCCGCCGAGCGGGCCGTAGGTGGAGCAGATCCGGATGATGGTCAGCGGGACACCGACATGTCGAGCCACCGCGTCGCACGCCGCCTCGGCGGCCACCTTGGAGAAGCTGTAGTTCGCGCGCAGTGGCACGCCCGGTGGATCGTCCTCGCGCAGCGGCCGCCGGCCCTGATAGGCGTAGATCGAGCCGGTGGAGCAGAGCACGAAGCCCTTGGCGGCCCGGCAGTGGTGCATCAGGTCCGCCGAGTGGGTGGCGTTGGTGCGCAGGCACCGCTGCCAATCGCCGGCGCCCGGGTCCACCGCGGCGTGGAAGACGTAGTCGAAGTCCGTTGGCAGGCCGGAGAAGTCGCCGGCTGCCATATCCAGGGCGACCGGGACGATGCCGGCGGTCTGCAGCGCCTGGCGGTCGGCGGGATCGCGGAGCCGGGCGGCGCCCCACACCTCGTTGTCCGTTGCCAGTGCGCGGGCGATCGGCAGCGCGATCTTGCCCGTCGCCCCGGTGACGAGGATCTTCTGGCCGCGCAGCACGCGCCGATGGTAACCCAGTTCTATGCAGTGCAGAATGTTATTCTCAGCGTCGTGCAACTGACCTTCGACGCCGACGTGGAGCGGTTCCGGGCCGAGTTCGTGGCCTTCCTCGACGAGCACGCACCGGACGGTGCCGAGGCCGTCGAGCGGTCACGGTCCTGTTCGCACATCCCGGAGTGGGCGCGCCGCTGGCAGCGGCTGCAGTTCGAGCACGGCTGGCTGGTACCCGGCAACCCGCCGGAGTTCGGCGGCCGCAACGCGAACGTGTTGCAGCAGTACGTGCATCAGCAGGAGTTGTCGCGGCGGCGGATGTACCACAGCTTCAACCCGCAGGGCGTCAACATCGTGGCGGCGTCGCTGCTGTCGAGTGGCACCGACGAGCAGAAGCACCGGTGGGCCGTACCGATCCTGCGCGGCGACCTCACGGCCTCGGTCGGCATGAGCGAGCCGGGCGCCGGCTCGGACCTGGCGTCGCTGACGACCAAGGCGGTGCGCGACGGCGACCACTTCGTCGTCAACGGCCAGAAGGTGTGGACTTCCGGCGCGCACGACGCCGACGTCCTGCTGACCTTCGTGCGGACGAACCCGGATGCGCCCAAGCACAAGGGACTGTCGGTGCTGCTGATCCCCACCGACACTCCCGGGGTGGTGCGACGGCCGTTCGCGACGATCTGCGCGCCCGACGACCTCGACTTCAACGAGGTGTTCTTCACCGACGCGCGAGTGCCGGTCGAGAACCTCGTCGGCGGCCTCGACCAGGGCATGCGGGTGCTCACCACCTCGCTGGGCCACGAGCGGTCGATGATGTGGATCCAGTACGCCGACCGCATGCACAACCTGCTCACCGACTACACGCCCGTCGACGACCTCGACCGCGACTGGTACGCCACGCTGGCGATGGACCTCGTCGCGCTGCGGGCGCTGGGCTCGAAGTCGCTGGCCAAGGCGTCGCGCGGCGAGGACGACACCGCCTACGTGTCGGTGCTCAAGCTCATGGGCTCGGAGGCCGAGCAGCGCGCCACCGAGCGGGCGCTCGCGTCCTCGGGTGCGGCGGGGCTGCGGCATCCGGCGCAGACCGGGCCGTATTCGCCGTTGAACCTGGACTACCTGTCGGCCGGCTGGTTCGAGCGCTACGCCCGCAGCTTCGGCGGCACCATCGCGGGCGGCACGTCGGAGATGCAGCGGACCACCATCGCCCAGCGGGTGCTCGGCCTGCCGCGCTGACGCCCGCCCGACCCGCGGCCGGTCAGTAGATGACGGCTTCTTCCTTGCGCTCGGTGATCGGACGGGCGAGTTCCTGCTCGTCGCAGATGCGCTGCAGCTTCTCCAGCGTCTCGTCGAGGCCCGGGCCCAGCCGCTTGCCCCGGGTGAACGTGGCCGGCAGGTGGCGCATGCCCTGGATGACCCCGATGGTGTCGTAGTGGACGGTGCCCTCGGGGTCGCAGCGGTAATCCGGCATCCGGTCGAGCACCGCGAGCAGCATGGACTTGAATACGGTGCGGGCGACGTT
Organism: Mycobacterium sp. MYCO198283; assembly: GCF_021213805.1. Taxonomy (GTDB): domain Bacteria; phylum Actinomycetota; class Actinomycetes; order Mycobacteriales; family Mycobacteriaceae; genus Mycobacterium. The sequence goes on along the minus strand of NZ_JAJQJI010000010.1, from coordinate 97,506 downwards.
GGACCCCACGCAGCGGTGCACGCCGAGCCCGAAGCTGAAGTGGCGGTTGCCTTTACGGTCGAGCATCACCTGGTTCGGCGCATCGAAGACCGCCGCGTCGCGGTTGGCCATCGCCCAGGACAGCCAGAGCCGCTCACCTTCCTTGAATCGGGTGCCCTCGACTTCGACGTCCGCGGAGAAGGTGCGGCCGTCGCCGGGCGCCGGGGTGAAGTACCGCAGGAATTCCTCGGTCGCCGGGTTGAGCAGCGTGTCCCGTTCCTCGCTGAGCCGCTTGCGCTCGTCGGGATGCTCGCCGAGCCACTCCAGCGCGTGGGCGGTGAGTGCGGTGGTGGTGTCGAAGCCGCCGCCGATGATCAGCCCGAGGTTGCCGAGGACGTCCATGTCGGGCGCCGGCTCGCCGTCGATGCGCAGCTGCAGCAGCGCGTTGACCAGGCCGGGCCGCGGGTTCTCCCGGATCTCCATCATGTGGGTGATCAGGTCGATGCCCATCTCGCGGTGCATCGCGTTGATCCGCTCGCGGTCGGGGGAGTGCTCGGGGGTGTACACCGACGCGTGGGTGGGCTCGCTGTAGAGCGACCACTTCTTCAGCGGGATGCCGATCATCGCCAGCGTGAACACCGCCGGCACCACGTTGGCCAGGTCGTCCACGAAGTCGATGCGACCGGTCTCGATCTTCTCGTCGATGGCGGCCCGGGTGATCTCGTCGACGAACGGCACCCACCGCTTGATCGCGGCGGGCGACAGGTACGGGTTCAGCGCACCGCGGTAGATGCTGTGCTCCGGTTCGTCCATCTCCAGGATGCCGCCCCGCACCGCGGTCGCGCGGCTGGCTTTCGGGATGGTGATGCCCTGGTACGGCGTCTCGCCGGTGAGGTCGTGGTGGTTGGACACCGCGGGGCAGCGAGCCAGCTCGAAGACGTGCTTGGAATCCGCGGCGACCCAGTGGCCGCCGTAGGTGTCCGACCACGCCATCGGACACCGGCGATGCATCTCTTCGGTGATCTGCTCGAACTGCAGCCGGTATTCCGGTGTGTGCCGGTCGAAGTGGTAGCGGTTGCGCTTGCGGTCGTCTGCGGCGATGTCGCGGACCTCGGCGTCGTCGACGCTCACGTCGCTGTCTCCTCTGCCTGTCATTCGACGACGATGGCCTGCTCGGGGCAGGACTGGACCGCCTCGCGCACCGCGTCCTCCTGTTCGGGCGGAACGACGTCGTTCACGGCGGACGCATGCCCGTCCACGTCGTCGAGCTCGAACGACTCCGGCGCGATCATCGCGCACAGGGTGTGGCCCTGGCAACGCTCACGGTCAACTGAGACCTTCACGGGTTCCTCTCCTGCACAACGGGATTCGCGGTGGGGGACTGGTCAGACGTGGTAGTCGTACCACTTGAGGTAGCCGCCGCCGTCGACGCGCAGCTGCATGCCGGTGACGTAGCGCGCCTCGTCGGAGGCCAGCCACAGCACCGCGTTGCTGATGTCCTCGGGCTCGATGAACGGGATGGGCATCGCCTGTTGGATTCCGAACACCGGCTCGGCGTCGGCGCGCGTCGGGTTCTCCAGGTCGGGCCGGAACGAGCGGTACATCGGCTCGGACTGCAGCATGTCGGTGTTGCAGTTGGTCGGATGGATGACGTTGGCGCGGATGTTGCGCACGGCCAGCTCTGTTGCCAGGTCGTGCACGTACTGGCTCAGCAGCCGCTTGGCGGTCATGTAGGCCATGCCGCCGGGATCGCGGCCCGGCGCGTCCTTCTTGCTGGCGTCCATCAGGGCGGCGGTGGAGCCGGTGGCGATGATCGATGCGCCCTCCCGCAGGTGCGGCAGCGCGACCTGGATGGCGTTGATGGTGCCGACCAGGTTGGTGTTGATGACGTCGGTCCAGGTCTGCAGCGGCGGCTCGCCCTTCATGCCCGCGATGCCGGCCTGGGCCACGACGATGTCGAGCTTGCCGAACTCGGCGAGGCCGGCGTCGAGCGCCTCCTTGAGCGCGGCGGCGTCGCGCACGTCGGCTTGGGCGGTGACGGCGCGCCGGCCGGTCTTCTCCACGAACTGCGCGGTCTCTTCGAGGTCCTCGGGGGTGGCCAGCGCGTAGCCGATCGAGTCGATGTTGCGGCAGATGTCGACCGCGATGATGTCGGCGCCCTCTTCGGCCAGCCGGATGGCGTGGCTGCGGCCCTGCCCGCGCGCGGCGCCGGTGACGAACGCGACCTTGCCCTCAACACGTCCCACGGAAATCCCTTTCGTCGACTGCCTGCGCCGAAGAATAACCCTTCCCCGATAAGAGAACAGTACTTTCGTGCCGGTGGCTCGGCAAGCCACCGGCCGGTGACGGCGGCACGTGCGCTTAGGCGGCGCCCGCTGCGCGGAGGGCCGGTCGTTGCGGCTCGCCGGTCGGAGAAATAGCATTCTCAGCCACAGCAAGCGTTGCTTCCGCCCGCGTCCCGCGGTGCGGCCGGGAAGGATGGACGACGTGGTCAAGAACGGCACCCGCCTGCAGAGCCAGGTGTGCGACACCCAGGTGATCGTGGTGCGCGCCTCCGAGAGCCTCGACGATCTGCGGGCCGGCGGCGTGCCGATGGTGCCGATCGGGGAGGCCGCCGATCCCGGCGCCACCCTGGACCCGCAGTTCGCGGACGGCAACCTGATGGGCAAGCGCTACGTCGACGACAACGGCGCCGAGGTGCTGGTGACCAAGGCCGGCAAGGGGACGCTGTCGATCGGCGCCACGCCACTCACGCTCAAGCAGGCCAAGGCGCTGCCGGCCAGCGACTGATGCCTCATACCGCGGGGGAAGAACCCGTCGCGGCGGCGTATCCGGCGCGGTAGCCGAACACCATCGCCGGCCCGAGCGTGCCGCCCGCGCCGCCGTAGGCCTTGCCGGTGACACCGGCCATCGCGTTGCCCGCGGCGTAGAGGCCGGCGATCGTCGCCCCGCTGACGTGCAGCACCCGCCCGTCGCGGTCGGTGCGCGGGCCGCCCTTGGTGCCCATGGCGCCGATGCCCACCGGAACGGCGTAGTACGGCGCGGTGTCGATGGGCCCGAGTGTCCGCAGCGCCGGTGTGGGGGCCGTCTGGTCGCCCCAGTAGCCGTCGTAGGCGCTGGCGCCGCGGCCGAAATCCGGGTCCACCTCGTCGGCGACGTTGCGGTTCCAGGCGTCGAGGGTGCGCCGCAGGCCCGCGGCGTCGATGCCGGTGTGTTCGGACAGTTCGTCGAGGTCCTTCGACGGCGAGAACCAGTCGGGCGCGACGCCGTCGGGGTCGACGCCGAGGAACCCGTACTTCTTCAGGTGCAGGGAATCGAAGACGATCCACGCCGGATCGTTGACGTAGCCGTGCCGCGGGTCGAGGTACTGGAAGGCGCCGGACATCGAGTTGTATTCGCCGGCCTCGTTGAGGAACCGTTTGCCGGCGCGGTTGACGATGATGCTGCGGGGCCGGGTGCGTTCGAGCCGCACGGATCGCGAGCGCGGCCGGCCGTCGATGGTGTCACCCGGGATCTGCACGATGGGCACCCACCACGCCTCGCCCATGTTCGCCAGGTCGGCGCCGTGGGCCATCGCCATCCGCAGCCCGTCGCCGGTGTTGTACGGCGGCGACACGGCGCCCCGCATGGGCCCGCGCAGGTAGGCCTCGACGAGCCGCGAATCCCATTCGAAGCCGCCGCAGGCCAGCACCACGCCGCGCCGGGCGCGCACCCGCACGCTTCCGCCGGGCCGGTGAACCCGTACGCCGGTCACCGAGTGCCCGGGCCCGAGCAGCTCCACCGCCCGCGACTCGGGCTGCGGGACGATGCCGTGTGCGAGCAGGCCCTCCAGGAGGCCGGCGACCAGCGCGGTGCCGGCGACGCAGTAGTCGCCGTCGTTCGCGTCGACCGCGGCGTGGATGCGCGCCCGGGTTTCGGCGTCGATGCCGACGTTGCTGAAGTCGGCGGGAAACGAGGTGATGCGGGTCCGCCAGTCGCCGAGCAGCTCGAGGTCGAACGGCCGGGCGTTGATCGACCGGCCGCCGCCGGGCCGCCCGCCCGGCAGCTCGGGCTTGTAGTCGGGGAAGCCGGTGGCGACCTCGAAGCGCAGCCGGCTGTGGGCCTCGACGTAGTCGAGCATGCGCGGGCCGGTGCGGACGAAGGTCTCGACCAGCTCGTCGTCCATGTACCCCAGCGACTGCGCGCGCAGGTAGGCCATGGCGTCCTCGACGGTGAGCGGGCCGTCGGGGCTGCGGTCGTGCGCGGGGATCCAGAGGATGCCGCCCGACACCGCCGACGTGCCGCCGACGGTCGGTGCCTTCTCGAAGACGGCGACGTCGGCACCCTCGGCGGCCGCGGTGAGCGCCGCGGTGAGGCCCGCCGCGCCGGTGCCGAGCACGACGACGTCGGTCTCGGTGTCCCAATCGGTCATCACGTGCGTCCTTCCGACGTCAGCGCAGGATCGCGGCGAGCTCGGCGGCGGCCGCCAGCACGGCGTTCTTTCCGCGCAGCACCACGTCCTCGCGGTGGGAGATGAGGTTGATGCAGGTGGGCGGCGCGGGCGGCCGGCGGTCGACCGGTACGGCCAGCCCGTAGGTGTTCGGTTCGATCTCGCCGTGCGTGAGCACCCAGCCCTGCCGGCGGGTGAGCCCCACGAGGTCGCGCTCGCCCGGGGTCGGCGGCAGGCAGGCCAGGAGCGCAATCCCGGCCGCGCCGCGATCGAGCGGATGGCGGCTGCCCTCGGAGAACGACAGCTGATAGGAGACGTGGGTCGGCACGATGACGGCGACGGCGACCTGCTGGCGCCCTTCGGCGACGAGCAGCGAGACGGTGGCGCCGAGCTCGTCGGCCAGCGTCCGCAGCGTCGGCGTGGCGAGCGCCCGGACGTTGTTGTCGAACGAGGCGCCGAGCGCGGCCAGGCCCGACGCCGACCGGTAGCGGCCGTCGCCGCCCTTGGCGATGAAGCGGAACTGCGTCAGCGTGTTGAGCAGGCGGTAGGCGATGGTGCGGTGCACGCCGATCCGGTCGGCGACCTGCTGCACCGTGAGGCCGTTCTGGGCCGACGCCACCACTTGCAGGGCGGTCAACCCGCGCGCCAGCGTCTGCGAGCCGGGCGCTCCGGAGACCCGCGCGTCCGGTTCCGTCGTCGTCATGCGTTTCCTCCGCGATCGAACTTGACACAGATCACACTGCAGAGTGATGCTCTATAGATAGTGCACGCTAGTGTGCGACTTTAGCACAGCAGCGTAGCAAGAAACGAGAACGGCGTTATCACGCGGAAGGGCCGGAGCTCCTTGACGGATTTCGAGAGCGTGTGGAGCGAGCTGCAGGGCGTCGAGTTCTCGCAGGGCTACCTCGACGCCGGCGGCGTCCGCACCCGGTACCTGCATGCCGGTGATCCGGCGCGTCCGCCGCTGCTGTTGCTGCACGGGTCGGGCGGGCACGCCGAGGCCTACGTCCGCAACCTCGAAGCGCACGCCGAGCACTTCTCGACCTGGTCGATCGACATGCTGGGCCACGGCTACACCGACAAGCCCGGCCATCCCCTGGAGGTGGCGCACTACGTCGACCACCTGCTCGCGGTGATGGACACCATCGGCGCGCAGCGCGCGCACGTCAGCGGGGAGTCGCTGGGCGGCTGGGTCGCGTCGCGGCTCGCGGCCGACCATCCCGACCGCGTCGACCGGCTCGTGCTCAACACCGCCGGCGGCTCGCAGGCCGACCCCGAGGTCATGGCGCGCATCGTCACCCTGTCGATGGCCGCGGCGGAGAACCCGACCTGGGAGACCGTGCAGGCGCGGATCCGGTGGCTGATGGCCGACAAGAGCAAGGGCTACGACGACATCGTCGCCAGCCGGCAGCGGGTGTACCGCCAGCCCGGCTTCGTCGACGCGATGCGCGACATCATGGCGCTGCAGGATCCGCAGATCCGGGCCCGCAACCTGATGCGCCCCGACGACTACGGCCGCATCGCCGCGCCGACACTGGTGCTGTGGACCAGTGACGACCCGACCGCCGACGTCAGCGAGGGCCGCCGCATCGCCTCGATGATCCCGGGCGCCCGCTTCGAGGTGATGCCTGACTGCGGGCACTGGCCGCAGTACGAGGACGCCAAGACCTTCAACCGGCTCCACCTGGACTTCCTGCTGGACCGGTCATGACCACCGCGCCGGAAGTCGACGTGCTGATCGTCGGTGCGGGGCCGGTCGGGCTGACGCTCGCGAACATCCTCGGGCTGCACGGGGTGCGGACGCTGGTCGCCGAGGAGCGCCCGACCCTGATCGACTATCCGCGCGGCGTCGGCCTCGACGACGAGGCGCTGCGCACGTTCCAGGCGATCGGCCTGGTGGACGCGGTGCTGCCGCACACCGTGCCGAACCAGATCCTGCGGTTCTACGACGGCCGCCGCCGGTTGCTGGCCGAGATGGCCCCGCCCGACGCCCGGTTCGGCTGGCCCAAGCGCAACGGCTTCGTCCAGCCGATGGTCGACGCCGAGCTGCTGCGGGGGCTCGACCGCTTCGAGCACGTCACCGTGTCGTGGTCCACCCGCATGGACGCGGCGGTCGCCGACGGCGACGGGGTGACGGTGACGCTGGGCGGGTCAGGGGCGAGCGAGTGCCCGAGTACCCTTCGTGCCCGCTATTTGATCGGCTGCGACGGCGGCCGCAGCACGACCCGGCGGCTGATGGGAGTGTCCTTCGACGGCACCACCTCGCCCACCCGCTGGCTGGTGGTCGACCTGGCCACCGATCCGCTCGGCCACCCCAACAGCGAGGTGGGCGCCGACCCGGCCCGGCCCTACGCATCGATCTCCATCGCGCACGGCATCCGCCGGTTCGAGTTCATGATCCACGCCGACGAGCGCGACGACGAGGTCGAGACACCGGCGTTCATCACCCGGATGCTGGCGCCGTTCCTGCCGCATCCGGAGGCGGTCGACGTGATCCGCCACCGGATCTACACCCACCATTCGCGCATCGCCGGCGCGTTCCGCAGCGGGCCGATGTTCCTGGCCGGCGACGCCGCGCACCTGATGCCGGTGTGGCAGGGGCAGGGCTACAACAGCGGCATCCGCGACGCCGCGAACCTCGGCTGGAAGCTCGCCGCGGTGGTCAACGGCCAGGCCGGCGACGCGCTGCTCGACAGCTACGACGTCGAGCGGCGCAAACACGCCCGCGCGATGATCGACCTGTCGACCATGGTCGGCCGCGTGATCTCGCCGACGAATCGGCGGGTTGCGGCGTTGCGCGATCACGTGATTCGCGGCGCGTCGGTGCTGCCGACGCTCAAGCGCTACATCCTGGAGATGCGCTTCAAGCCGATGCCGCGCTACGAGCAGGGGGCGGTGTACCACCTTCCGGCGGGAGGGTCCCCGGGCTCGCCGACCGGCACGCTGTTCATCCAGCCGCGGGTCGACACCCGCGCTCGGGAGAACGTGCTGCTCGACGACGTGCTGGGCGCCGGGCCGGCCGTGCTGTGCTGGAACAACGATCCGCGGGCGCTGCTCGGGCCGGCGTTCGGGCGGTGGAAGGCGCTGGGCGCCCGCTTCGTGGCCGCCCGCCCGTCCACCCAGTTGCACTGGACCGGCCACGACGACCCCGACGTGGTCGTCGTGGGCGACCGCACCGGCGCGCTCAAGCAGTTCTTCGACGCCCACGCCGAGTCGGTGCTGTTCCTGCGGCCGGACCGCTGCATCGCCGCGGCTTGCATCGCGCAGCAGGCGCCCGAGGTGAGCGAGGCGCTGTTCGGTGTGCTGCACCTGACCGACCCGCGCCATGGCGAGGAAGGAGGCGACGATGCCGCTGGCCCTGTGCTGTATGTCCCACAGCCCGCTGCTGAACCTTCCCGGACCGTCGGCTGAGCTGCTCGACGACATCTCCGGCGCGTTGAGCGCGGCGCGCGAGTTCGTCGCCGACTTCGACCCGGAACTGGTCGTCATCTTCTCGCCGGACCACTACAACGGCTTCTTCTACCGGCTGATGCCGCCGTTCGCGGTCAGCACCGCGGCGCGCGGCGTCGGCGACTACGGCACGCAGGCCGGTCCGCTGCAGGTGCCGGCGGCCGCCGCCACCGAGCTGGCCGAGGCGGTGCTCGACGCCGACGTCGACGTCGCGATCTCCGCAGAGGCCGACGTGGACCACGGCACCGTGCAGCCGCTGCAGATCCTGTTCGGCGATGCTGCGGCCAAGCCGGTCATCCCGGTGTTCGTCAACTCGGTGGCCACCCCGCTCGGACCGCTGCGCCGGGTGCGGGCGCTCGGCGCCGCCGTCGGCCGGCACCTCGCGGCGCTGGACGCCCGGGTGCTGGTGGTCGGGTCCGGCGGGCTCTCACACGACCCGCCGGTGCCGACGCTGGCCACCGCGCCGCCGGCCGCCCGCGCGCGGATCGTCGGCGGCGCGCCGATGACCGGCGAGCAGCGCCAGGCCCGCCAGAGCGCGGTCATCGAGGCGGCACGCGAATTCGCCGCGGGCACCGGCGCCCTGCAGCCGCTCAACCCGGAGTGGGACCGCGCGTTCCTCGACATCGTCGACGCCAACCGGCTCACCGAGTTCGACTCCTGGTCCAACGCCGACATCGCGCGGCAGGCCGGCAATTCGGCGCACGAGGTCCGCACCTGGGTGGCGGCCTTCGCCGCGCTCGCGGCCGCCGGGCACTACGAGACGACGGTGCGCTACTACCGCCCCGCCCCCGAGCTGATCGCGGGCTTCGCCGTCCGGACGGGAGTGTCTGCGTGACCGAGAGATTCGATCGTCAGGTCGACGTGCTGGTCGTCGGTTCGGGTGGGGGCGGCATGACCGCGGCGCTGACGGCCGACGCCGCCGGGCTGGACACGCTGATCGTGGAGAAGGCGTCCTACTTCGGTGGCTCCACCGCGTTGTCCGGCGGCGGCATCTGGGTGCCCGGGGCGCCCGCACAGCAGCGCTCCGGCTACCGCCCCGACCCCGACGAGGTGTTCGCCTACCTGCGCGCCATCACCGACGGCCTGGTCAGCGACGAGCGGCTGCGCGCCTACGTCGACAACGCCCCGCAGATGATGGAGTTCTTGGAGCGGACGAGCCGGTGGTTCGAGTTCGTCTGGAAGCCGGGCTACGCCGACTACTACCCGGAGTTGCCGGGCGGTTCGGCGCAGGGCAGCACCATCAACGTGCCGGCCATCGACCTGCGGGCCCTCGGCGAGGACGAGCAGTACCTGCTGCAGCCGCTCGCGCTGGCGCCGCGGGGGATCTGGTTCGCCCCCAAGGACCTTCGGCTCTTCTACCAGGTGCGGCAGAACTGGCGCGGCAAGGCCGTGCTGCTCAAGCTCATCTGGCGGATGGTGCGGGCCCGGGTCTTCGGCGACCGGATGGCCGCCATCGGGCAGTCGCTGGCCGCGCGGATGCGGCTGGCCCTCAAGGAGCGTTCCGTGCCGCTGTGGCTCGACGCGCCGATGACCGAGCTGCTCACCGACCTCGACGGGCGGGTGGTGGGCGCCGTCGTCGAACGGGACGGGGCGCCGCTGCGCATCGGCGCCCGGCGCGGGGTGATCCTGGCCGCCGGCGGCTTCGACCACGACATGGCGTGGCGCCGCCAGGTGCAGCCGGTGATCGACCGGGACTGGAGCTTCGGCAACCCGGTGGCCACGGGCGACGGCATCCGCGCGGCCCAGAAGGTCGGCGCCGCCACCGATCTGCTCGACGAGGCGTGGTGGTTCCCGGCGATCTGCTGGCCCGACGGGCGCCTGCAGTTCATGCTCAACGAGCGGATGATGCCGTCGCAGTTCATCGTCAACGGCGCCGGTGAGCGGTTCATCAACGAGGCGGCGCCCTACATGGACTTCGCGCACGCGATGATCGAGGGGCAGAAATCAGGTACCGCCATGCACATCCCGTGCTGGTTGATCACCGACATCGCGTCGTTCCACCGCTACGTCGTCGCCGGCCACCTGCCGATCCCCAAGGTGCCGTTCGCGCCGGTGCCCACGGGCCGGAAGGTGCCGCGGGCCTGGCTGGAGTCGGGCGTCGTCAAGGAGGGCCGCAGCTTCGAAGACCTCGCGCGGCAGATCGACGTGCCGCCGGATGCGTTGCGCCGCACCGCCGAACGCTTCAACGCGCTCGCCGCGAAGGGCCACGACGACGACTTCCACCGCGGCGACAGCGCCTACGACAACTACTACGGCGACCCGACGCTGCCCAACCCCAACCTCAGGCCGCTGGGCAAGCCGCCGTACTACGCCTTCCAGATCATCCCCGGCGATCTGGGCACCTCGGGGGGTCTCGTCACCGACGAGCACGCGCGCGTGCTGCGCGACGACGGCAGCGCGATCGACGGCCTGTACGCCGTCGGCAACACCTCGGCCGCGGTCATGGGCCGCAGCTACGCCGGGGCCGGCGCCACGATCGGGCCGGCCATGACCTTCGGCTACATCGCCGCCCGACACATCGCCGCCCGACATATCGCCAGCCGCTCCACCCAAGAGACATCCACGCCGACATCCACCGGAGGTAGCTCATGAAGATCTCGCTGTTCTACGAATTCCCGCTGCCGCGGCCGTGGGGTGAAGACGACGAACACCAGCTGTTCCAGCACGGCCTCGACGAGGTCGAGGCTGCCGACAAGGCGGGCTTCTCGACGGTGTGGCTCACCGAGCACCACTTCCTCGAGGAATACTGCCACTCGACCGCGCCGGAGATGTTCCTGGCCGCGGCGAGCCAGCGCACCAAGAACATCCGGCTCGGCTTCGGCGTGATGCACCTGCCGCCGCCGATCAACCACCCGGCCCGCATCGCCGAGCGCGTCGCGACCCTGGACCACCTGTCGAACGGCCGCGTCGAGTTCGGCACCGGAGAGGGCTCGTCGGTCGCCGAGCTGGGCGGCTTCAACATCGACCCGGCCGACAAGCGCACCATGTGGGAGGAGGCCCTGGAGGTCTCGATCCGCTGCATGACCGAGGCGCCGTTCAGCGGTTTCAAGGGCGAGCACGTCGAGATGCCGGCGCGCAACGTGATCCCCAAGCCGCTGCAGTCGCCGCACCCGCCGGTGTGGGTGGCCTGCACCCGCCCGTCGTCGGTGCAGATGGCCGCCCAGAAAGCCATCGGCGCACTGAGTTTTGCCTACACCGGCCCGGAGGCGCTCAAGGAGCGCGTCGACGGCTACTACCGGGAGTTCGCCGAGAAGGGCACGCCGGTCACCCCCGCCATCAATCCCAACCTGCTCGCGATCGGCGGCGACCTGTCGATGATGGTCGCCAAGACCGACGAGGAGGCGTTGGCGCGCCTCGGCATCGGCGGCGGGTTCTTCTCGTTCGGGATCATGCACTACTACATGACCGGCATGCACACCCCCGGCCGCACCGGGGTGTGGGAGCTCTACGAGCAGGCGGTCAAGGAGGACCCGACGCTGGCCTACGGCCCCGGCCGCGGCGCCATCGGTTCGCCGGACACCGTCCGGGAGTTCCTGCGCGGCTACGAGGCCAGCGGTGTCGACGAGATCATCCTGCTGCTCAACCCGCGCAGCCACGAGGGCACCATGGAGTCCATCGAGATCATGGGCCGCGAGATCCTGCCCGAGTTCATCGAACGCGACGCCCAGGCGGTCAAGGACAAGGCGACGCGGCTGGCGCCGGTGATCGAGCAGGTCGAGGCCCGTCGCCAGCCGTCGGATGCGCCGCTGTTCGACGAGACCTACTCCTTCGGCGGGCTGCCCACCGGCCGCGGCGGCAAGTTCACCGCCGGGGAGATCCCGGAGGCGATGGCCGAGATCAACGAGGGCCGCGTCAAGGCCGCGCAGGCGGAGAAGGAAGCGCGCGACAGGGCCGGCGAAAAAGCGGAAGCCTGACCGGTCGGATGCCGTCCCTGCCGGAGCTGCTGCGGTTCGACGGCCGGCGCGTCGTCGTCACCGGCTGTTCGTCGGGGATCGGGGCGAGCGTCGCCGCACAGCTGTCGGGGCTCGGGGCGGAGGTGTTCGGCCTCGACCTGCGGCCGCCGGCCGCGCCGCTCGCCGGCTTCTCGGCGGTGGACCTCGCCGACCCGGCCACCATCGACGCCGCGGTGGCGGGCCTGCCGGCCCGCGTCGACGTGCTGTGCAACGTCGCCGGGGTGTCCTCGGGGATCGGCGATCCGCTGCTGGTCGCGACGATCAACTTCCTGGGCACGCGGCACCTCACCGAGGCGGTGCTGCCGCGGATGTCGGCGGGGTCGGCGATCGTCAGCGTGTCCTCGCTGGCGGCCGCGGCGTACCGGGAGAACCTGCCGGTGACCGCCGGTCTGGTGCGCACCGCCGGCTTCGGCGCGGGGCTCGCGTGGTGCCGGGAACACCCCGAGGCGCTCGCCGACGGCGGCTACCGGCTCAGCAAGGAGGCGCTCATCCTCTGGACGATGGCGCAGGCCGAACCGTTGGGGGCGCGGGGCATTCGCATCAACTGCACCGCGCCCGGCGTCACCGACACCCCGATCCTCGACCAGCTGCGCAGCGCCTACGGTCAGGAATACCTCGACGGCTTCACCAGCCCGCTGGGGCGCTCGTCGGAGCCCGAGGAGCAGACCAGCGTGCTGGTGTTCCTCGCCGGCCGGGCCGCGAGCTACCTCACCGGACAGGTGGTGTGGGTCGACGGCGGCATCTCCGCGGCCCGCGTCGCCGCGCAACTCGCCCTGACAGGAGCGTGACACATGGCCACGATGGCGGACTTCCGCAAGGTCGCCGACGACGTGCGGAACTGGGGTCGCTGGGGCGACGCCGACGAGCTCGGCACGCTGAACCTCATCACCGCCGACAAGGTGGCCGAGGCGGCGAGCCTGGTCCGGCACGGCAAGGTGTTCCCGCTGGGCGTCGACTTCGGATCGTCGGGACCGCAGGGCGCCTTCCACTACCGGCCCAACCCGATGCACGTGATGACGATCGACGGCGGCGACGACCGCACGCTGCTGGAATACGGCCCGACGTGGCTGCGCAACCTGACCGCGGTGCAGCTGTCCGGCTACTCGCAGGCCGGCCCGATGCGCTTCAACGACGACATGATCATCATGCCGCTGCAGGCCGCCACGCAGTGGGACGCGCTGAGCCACGTCTACTACGACGAGAAGCTCTACAACGGCTTCCCGGCGGACTCGGTGACCAGCCTCGGCGCCTACTACTGCGGCATCGACAAGGTCGACGTCGCGGGCATCACCTCGCGCGCGGTGCTGCTCGACATCGTCCGCTTGCGCGGCGTCGAGGTGTTCTGTGAGCTCGGCGAGCCGATCACGCCCGCGGAGCTCGACGAGGCCGCCCGCCGCCAGGGCGTCACCGTCCGCAGCGGGGACATCGTGCTCGTCCGCACCGGCTGGTGGGCCCGCTTCCTGCAGACCGGCGACGGCACCGAGCCCGGCGCGGGGCTCGACTGGACCTGCGCGTCGTGGCTGCACGACCACCAGGTCGCGGCGGTGGCCGCCGACAACCTCATGGTCGAGAACCCGGTGTCGGGGGTGGAGGGCACCATCTTGCCGATGCACATGCTGTGCCTGCGCGACATGGGACTGATGCTCGGCGAGTACTGGGACCTGACGGCGCTCGCCGAGGACTGCGCCGCCGACGGCGTCTACGAGTTCCAGCTCGTCGCCCCGCCGCTGCGGGTGACCGGCGCGGTCGGCAGTCCGGTGAACCCCATCGCCATCAAGTGAGGAGGTAGCGCCATGTCCGACAACAGCTCCGGCGGACCGCTGGTCGTCGGCATCGGCGGCACGCTGCGTGCGAACTCCAGCACGGAGAAGGCGCTGCGGCTCTGCCTCGACGCGGTCACCCGGCGCGGGGGCCGCATCCGGTTCTTCGGCGGCGCCGACATCGACCTGCCGATGTACAACCAGGACGAGCCCGCCCGCACCCCCAGGGCCGTCGCGTTGATCGAGGCGCTGCGCAGCGCCGACGCGGTGATCGTCGCGTCGCCCGGCTACCACGGCGGCGTGTCCGGGCTGGTGAAGAACGCGCTCGACTACATCGAGGACCTGCGGCAGGACTCGCGGGTGTACCTGGACAACCAGCCCTGGGGCTGCATCAGCTGTGCCTACGGCTGGCAGGCCGCCGTCGGCACGCTCAGCCAGCTGCGGGTGATCGGTCACGCGCTGCGGGCCTGGCCCACGCCGCTCGGGGTCGCGATCAACTCCGCCGACCAGATCTGGGGCGACGACGGCGCGCTGGTCGACGAGGGCGTGCGCACGCAGCTCGACCTGCTGGCGGCGCAGGTGGTGTCCTTCGCCGGCGGCGCGTCCCGATGACGGGGTGGCGGAGGCAGGAACTGGTCGTCGACGGGCTGCGGACCTCCTACCTGGAGGCCGGCGCCGGGGATCCGGTCCTGCTGTTGCACGGCGGCGAGTTCGGCGCGGGCGCCGAACTCGGCTGGGAACACACGATCGCCGCGCTGGCCACCCGCTACCGCGTGCTCGCGCCCGACATGCTCGGCTTCGGTCGGTCGGCCAAGGTGGTCGACTTCACCGACGGCCGCGGCCTACGGATCCGGCACCTCGCGCGGTTCTGCGCGCTGCTCGGCGTGACGTCGGCGCACATCATCGGCAACTCGATGGGCGCCGTCAACCTGCTGGTGGACGCCACGTCGGAGCGGCCGGAGCTGCCCGCCCGCAGCCTGGTCGCGATCTGCGGCGGCGGTGAGATCCAGCGCAACGAGCATTCCGCCGCGCTCTACGACTACGACGCCACCGTCGACGGGATGCGGCGCATCGTCGCGGCGCTGTTCGCCGACCCGGCGGTGGCGGCCGACGACGCCTATGTGCGGCGCCGCTACGAGCAGAGCATCGCGCCCGGTGCCTGGGAAGCGTTGGCGGCGGCCAGGTTTCGCCGGCCCGGCGCACCGCCGCCCCCGTTGCCCTCGAGCGACCGCGCCTACGAGCGCGTCGGGGTGCCGGCGTTGCTCGTCGAGGGTGCGGCCGACAAGCTGCTGCCCCGCGGCTGGGCGGCCGACATCGCCGGGCGGATCGCGGGCGCGCGCTACGCCGTCGTCGACGGCGCGGGCCACTGCCCGCAGCTCGAAGCGCCGGACGCGGTCAACGAGTTGCTGCTCGGCTTTCTGGCAGAGATATCGGCGCAACGAAAGGTGTCGGCGTGACGGACGGCGAAGCGATGGGCGACCTGGCGGGACGGGTCGCGATCGTCACCGGCGGCGCATCCGGGCTGGGGGAGGGACTGGTGCGGCGGTTCGTCGCCGAAGGGGCGACCGTGGTGCTCGGGGACGTGGACGCCGAGCGCGGCGCGGCGCTGGCCGACGAGCTCGGCGGCCGCGCGCATTTCGTGGCGGCCGACGTGTCCGACGTCGCGCAGGTGAGCGCACTGGTCGAGACCGCGGTGGAACGGTTCGGCGGCCTGCACGTGATGGTGAACAACGCGGGCATCGGCAGCAAGATGCACCGCTCGTTCCTCGACGACGACCTCGCCGACTTCGAGCGGGTGATGGCCGTCAACCTCAAGGCCGTCATGGCGGGCACCCGCGACGCCGCCCGCCACATGGTGGACCACGGCGGCGGCGCCATCCTCAACATCACCTCGATCGGCGGCATCCAGGCCGGCGGCGGGGTGATGGCCTACCGCGCCTCCAAGGCCGCGGTCATCCAGTTCACGAAGTCGGCCGCCATCGAGCTGGCGCACTGGGAGATCCGCGTCAACGCGATCGCCCCGGGCAACATCCGGACCGCGATCGTGCGCAAGTCGGCGGCGGGCGAGGACCTGCAGCGGTTGGAGAAATTCGAGGCGGCGATCCGGGCGCAGATGCGGGCCGACCGGCCGCTCAAGCGCGAGGGCACGGTCGAAGACGTCGCCGAGGCGGCGCTCTATCTGGTGAGCGACCGGTCGCGCTACGTCACCGGCATCGTGCTGCCGATCGACGGCGGTACCGTGGCCGGCAAGGTGCTCGCGCGCAAACCGTCGTAGCACCTCGCCCGACGGCCCGTCGGTCGCCGCGCCGACGCGCTGCCGCGCCGGGGCGCGCCGCGTCGCAAGATTGCCGCCGATGAAAATACTTGGCCGTCGGCAAACTCAAAAACCTTTGCCACTTTGTTGCCGTCGAGGGGCATAAAGTGCCGTTTTAGCGGCATAGTTGTGGCGTGGCTGATGTTGCCATCCGTTTCCCGAAACCCAGCAGTTACGACGTTCGGTATCGCCCGTTCGGCTTTGCTTCGGCGGCGGCTTTACAACTCTTCGACGGCGTGGTTTGAATACAACTCCGACGTCGATGCAGGGGAGGCATTGTGCTCACGCTTGAACCTGGCGAACTTCCGTCAGCCGGCCAACTGGCCGAACTGCTCGACCGCGACGGGGTGGTCTGCCTGACCGGCGCCGTGCCCGACGAGTGGCTTGCCGCGGCGCGCAGCAGTGTGCTGGACAGCATCGGCGCGCGGGGCGGCAACGGTTTCGTCGCGTTCGGCGGCGGCGACGGCGCGGCCTTCGCGGAGTCGCCGGGAGTCCGCATCGAGCCGTCGGTGTGGCGACTGCTCTCCGACGTCGCCGCGCAGCGGCTACCCCGATCCGGGCGGCTGCGACCACTGCCGCCGTGCCTGCGGGTGCTGGCCGGCCCGCTGCCCCAGGAAAAGCCGCTGCTGCTGCACTACGACGCCAGCATCGTCACGATCGTCGTCCCGATCATCATCCCGGAGGGCGAGCGCGGCCGGCACGGCGAGTTGATGCTGTTCCCCAACCAGCGGCCGTTCCGGCAATCGCTCACCGTGCACATCGCGGACAAACTGCGCGCGCAGAACGGCTGGACCCGGCGTCGGGCGGTGGAACGCGCGCTGGCGGACCCCGACCGGTACGTCGTCGACCTCGAGCCGGGAAACGCCTACCTGTTCTGGGGATATCGCACCTTCCACGGCAACCTGCGCTGCGCGCCGAACCTCACGCGCGCGACGCTGATCGTCCAGTTCGGCGAGCCGCATCCGGCCGGTCCGCTGCCGGCGCTGCTGCGGCTGCAGCGGGAATGGCGGCGCAGCCGGTGCATGCGGGCCGCGAACGCCGCGGGGCAGCGCCCGCGCCGCGTCGAGTCAGTCACTTGACTTAAACGCGGCGGTGCCGTTGACTGTGACCGTGACCACAGCCCGGTCCGCCCGCGCCGAGCGGGTCAACGGCACCCGTGAGGCGATCCTGACGGCCGCCGAGCGGCTCTTCGCCGAGCACGGCGTCACCGCGGTGTCCAACCGCCAAGTCAGCGAGGCCGCCGGCCAGGGCAACAACGCCGCCGTCGGCTACCACTTCGGCACGAAGACCGACCTGGTGCGGGCCATCGAGCGCCGGCACCGGGTGCCGATCGAACGCGTCCGGGAGGCCATGGTCGCCGAGCTGGGGCCCGCGCCGGACATGCGCGACTGGGTGGCGTGCCTGGTGTGCCCGCTGACCGACCACCTGGAGCAACTCGGCAACCCGACCTGGTACGCCCGGTTCGCCGCGCAGGTGATGACGGACCCGGCTCACCACAGCATGGTGGTCCGCGATGCGCTGTCCTCACCGTCGCTCGTGGAGGTCATCAACGGCATCAGCGGTTGCCTGCCGGAGCTGCCACCCGACGTGATCGCCGAGCGCAACATCATGGGCCGCAATCTGCTGATGCACACCTGCGCCGACCGCGAGCGCGGGCTGGCGCAGGGGCAGGCGGTGCCGCGGTCGAGCTGGGCGGCCGCGGGCGCCGGGCTCATCGACGCGATCGTCGGCCTGTGGCTGGCGCCGGTGACCGCCTGAGGCAGGAGAGCACATGAAAGTCGTTGTCGATCAGGACAAGTGCGTGTCGTCGGGCATGTGCGTCGGACATGCCGCCGAGGTGTTCGACCAGCGCGACGAGGACGGCGTGGTGGTGTTGCTGAACCCCAGCCCCGCCGCCGACGCCGAGGACGACACCCGGCGGGCCGCCGCGGCCTGCCCCGCCCAGGCCATCTACCTCGAGGACTGACGAGCGCATGAGCGACACCCTGGTAACCGAGCCCACCGTCGGCGAGCAGCTCCCGGAGTATCCGATGGAGCGCGACGCGCGCTGCCCGTTCGCGCCGCCGCCGGGTGTCATGGCGCTCGCGGCGCGGCGGCCGCTCTCGCGGGTCCGGATCTGGAACGGCAGCACCCCGTGGCTCGTCACCGGCTACGAGACGGCGCGCACCCTGTTCGCCGACCCCCGGGTCAGCGTGGACGACCGGCAGCCCGGCTTCCCGCACTGGAACGAGATGATGGCCTCGACGGTGCACAAGCGGCCGCGCTCGGTGTTCACCTCCGACGCCGAGGAGCACACCCGGTTCCGCCGGATGCTGTCCAAGCCGTTCACCTACCGGCGGGTGGAGAACCTGCGGCCGGCGATCCAGCAGATCACCGACGACCACATCGACGCCATCCTCGCCGGCCCGCAGCCCGCCGAGCTGGTGACCGCGCTGGCGCTGCCGGTGCCGTCGCTGGTGATCAGCGAGATGCTGGGCGTGCCGTATGAGGACGCCGACTTCTTCCAGCACCACGCCAACATCGGCCTCGACCGCTACGCCAAGGCCGAGGACAACATGACCAAGGGCATGGGGCTGGCGAAGTACCTGATGGACCTGGTCGAGAAGAAGATGGCCGAGCCCGCCCAGGACGCCGTCTCCGACCTCGCCGAACGCGTCAAGGCCGGCGAGATCGACGTCCGCGAGGCCGCCCAGCTGGGCACCGGCCTGCTCATCGCCGGCCACGAGACCACCGCCAACATGATCGGCATCGGCGTGCTCGCGCTGCTGGAGAACCCGCAGCAGGCGGCCGTGCTGCGCGACACCGACGACCCGAAGGTGATCGCCGCCGCGGTCGAGGAGCTGATGCGCTACCTGTCGATCATCCAGAACGGCCAGCGGCGCGTCGCGCTGGCCGACATCGAGATCGACGGCGAGGTGATCCGCGCCGGCGACGGCATCATCATCGACCTCTCACCGGCGAACTGGGACCCGAACGCCTTCCCGCAGCCCGACCGGCTCGACCTCACCCGGTCCGACGCCCCGCAGCTGGGCTTCGGTTACGGCCGCCACCAGTGCGTCGGTCAGCAGCTGGCCCGCGCCGAGCTGCAGATCGTCTTCCACACGCTGCTGCGCCGCATCCCGACCCTGCGCCTGGCCGTTCCGGTCGAGGAGGTCCCGTTCAAACACGACCGCCTCGCCTACGGCGTCTACGAACTCCCCGTCACCTGGTAGCCCGAACCTTCCCAGAAGCCCACAGCCCGATTGGAGTACCCACCATGTCGACACCGACGATCGCCAGCCTCTATCCCCCGGAGGGGTTCGGCGCGCCCAAGTTCCGTCGCGGCCATGCCGCCGAATCCACCACCGGGCTGCCTGCCGGCACCGTGGTGTTCTCCGCCGACAACCACATCTCGGTCGCAGACGACATCTTCTACGAGCGCTTCCCCGACGAGCTCAAGGGCGCCGCGCCACGCATCTGGTACGAGGACGGCGCGTACATGGTCGGCATGAAGGGCAAGGCGTGGACGGGCGGCGACTTCGGCCGCGTCCTCATGCAGTACGACGACCTCGCCGGCGCCGCGTCGAACAACATCGAGGCCCGCATCCGGGAACTCGCCGAGGACGGCATCGACAAGGAGTTGGCGTTCCCGAACGCCGTGCTGGCCCTGTTCCACTACCCGGACAAGGCGTTGCGCGAGCGGGTGTTCCGCATCTACAACGAGCACATCGCCGATCTGCAGGAGCGCTCGAACGGCCACTTCTACGGCGTCGGGCTGATCAACTGGTGGGATCCCAAAGGCACCCGCGACACGCTCGCCGAGCTGAAGTCGCTGGGCCTCAAGACGTTCTTGCTGCCGCTGAATCCGGGCAAGGACGACGACGGCAACATCTACGACTACGGCAGCGCCGCGATGGACGCGGTGTGGGACGAGATCGAAGCGGCGGGCCTGCCGGTCAGCCACCACATCGGTGAGACCCCGCCGAAGACGCCGTGCGAGAACAACAGCGTCGTCGTCGGCATGATGGTCAACGTCGACTCGTTCCGCGAGCAGTTCGCCAAGTACGTGTTCTCCGGCATCCTCGACCGGCATCCCAGCCTCACGATCGGCTGGTTCGAGGGCGGCATCGCCTGGGTGCCGACCGCGCTGCAGGACGCCGAGCACATGCTCGCCTCCTACCGCCACATGTTCAATCACGAACTGGCGCATCCGGTCCGGCACTACTGGGACCACCACATGAGCGCGTCGTTCATGGTGGACCCGCTGGGCCTGCGGCTGATCGACGACATCGGCGTCGACAACGTGATGTGGTCGAGCGACTACCCACACAACGAGTCGACGTTCGGCTACTCCGAGAAGTCGATCGCCACCGTGGTCGAGGCGGTCGGCCCCGAGAACGCGGCGAAGATCGTGAGCGGCAACGTCACGAAGTTCCTGGGCCTGTGACGACGTTCGCCCCGGCGGTGACGAGCGCCGCCGACATCCCCGATCAACCCGACAGCGCCCGCATGTACCGCGAATGCGGTGCCCGGCTCCGGAACAGCATGCGCGACAGCGGCATCGACGCCCTGGTGCTGCTGGGCAACGGCAACGTCGTCTACGCCACCGGCGTCAGCTGGCCGCTGCTCGACGCGGGGCTGAGCCACGTCGAGCGGCCGGTGGCGATCGTGGTGGCCGACGACGAGCACCCACACCTGTTCATGCCGCTGCGCGAAGGTTCGGCGTCGGAGATCGAGGTGCCCGCCGATCACGTGCACCCGCCGCTGTACCTGGAGTTCGACGAGGGCGTCGACCGGCTGGCCCGCGTGCTGGCCGACCTGCTGCCCGCGGGCGCCGCGGTGGCCGTCGACGAGCTGACCGGCGCGATGCGACGCGCCGGCAGCCGGCTGTTCCCGGCGGGCGAGCCGACGGACGCGGCGCAGGTGGTGGGGCCGGCGAAGCTGGTGAAGACCGCCGATCAGATCGCGTGCGTCCGGCGGGCGTGCCGGATCACCGAGGAGGCCGTTACCGACGTGCAGGCGTCGCTGGCGCCCGGCGTGCGGCAGGTCGACCTGTCCGCCCACTTCGTCCGGCGCGCCTTCGAACTCGGCGCGACGGCAAACATGCTGGAGGCCATCTGGCAGGTGATGCCGCGCACCAAGGCGGAGGGCACCTGGACCACCACCGGGGACCTGGCGCTGCCGCTGCTGACCACCGAGCGGGAGCTGCAGCGCGGCGACGTGCTGTGGACCGACGTCAGCATCACCTACCGGGGCTACTGCTCGGACTTCGGCCGGACCTGGGTCGTCGGCGACGAGGTCACCGACCGGCAACAGGCGCAGTTCGAGCGCTGGCGCGCGATCCTGGACGCGGTGCTCGGCGTGACGCGCGCCGGCGCCACCTGCGGTGACCTGGCGCGCGCGGCGATCGCCGCCAACGGCGGCACCAAGCCGTGGCTGCCGCACTTCTACCTGGGCCACGGCATCGGCACCAACGCCGCCGAGATGCCGATGATCGGCACCGACCTCGGGGCGGAGTTCGACGACAACTTCGTGTTCCCGGCCGGCATGCTGCTGGTGCTGGAGCCGGTGGTCTGGGAGGACGGCACCGGCGGCTACCGAAGCGAGGAGATCGTGGTGATCACGCAGGACGGCTACACCTCCATCACCGACTACCCCTACGCCCCGTACGGGACCCGGTGATGGCGCTCGAAATCCTGCCCGACGCCAAGGAACTGCGCAGCAGCCGCCGCGAGCGGGCGCTGGCGCACATGGCGGCCGAGGACATCGACATCCTGGTGCTGGGCCGGCAGGCCAACGTCCGCTACGTCACCGGCGCGCCGCAGCTGTGGGTCGCCGGGACGCGGCCGTTCGGCCCGATCTGCGAGGTCGTCCGGGCGACCGGCGAGATCCACCTCAACAGCACCTGGGACGAGGGCATCCCCGACGAGATCGCCCACGACCACCTGTACGGGCTGGCGTGGAACCCGATGACGCTCATCGAGGTGCTCAAGGCGCTGCCCGGTGCCGCCGACGCCACGCGGGTCGGAACCGATTCGCTCACACCGACATTCGCGAAGCTGCTGCCGATGGCGTTCCCGAACGCCGAGATCGTCGACGCCGAACCGGCGCTGCGGGCGGCCCGGCGCGTCAAGACGCCCGCGGAGATCGCCGTGCTGCGCGGCGCGCTCGCCGTCGCGGAGCGCGCGCTCGCCGCGGCCCGCTCGGAGCTGGCGCCGGGGGTCGGCGAGCAGACCCTCACCGGTGCGCTGCTCGAATCGATGGCCGCCGGCGGCGTCACCACCCCGGCCACCCAGGACGGCGCCTGGATCACGCCGAAGGACCACCCGTGGCGGCGTTCGGCGGCGACGCGCCAGGTGGCCGAGGGCGATTTGGTGGCCTTCGCCGCGGGCGCGCTGGCCGACGGCTACGTCGGCGAAGTGGGCCGCACCTTTGCGGTCGGCGAGGTGGCGGGCGCCGAGGCGCTGTTCCGGCGTTCCGAGGCGCTGTGGGCGCAGCTGTTACGCGCCTGCCGCCCCGGTGCGCCGGCCGCCGACCTGCTCGCCGCGTACGAGGCCGCCGGCGAGCCGCTGCCGGCGACGCCCGTCGCGCACGGGCTCGGGCTGGGCTTCGACCCGCCGGTGGTGTCGGCGGACCTGCCGGCCACCTGCGCGCAGGAGCGACTGGAGCCCGGCATGGTGCTGGCGGTGACGGGCTACGTGTGGCAGCACGGGGTCGGCGCGGTGTTCACCCGCGAGGCGGTGCTGATCGGCGACGACGGACCCGAAGTGCTCACCCCCGACGTCATGGCCGCCGCGGCTGACGCCTGACGATGGCCGCTGACAGCCCGCCGCCCGAGGAGATCGTCCGCTACGCCAAGGATCCGAAGACCAAGATCGCCACCATCACGTTCGACCGGCCCGACCAGCTCAATGCGCCGACGTCGGCGGCCCGGCTGCGCTACGCCGACCTGCTGCGCGGCGCGACCGTCGACGACGACGTCAAGGTGGTGGTGATCCGCGGCGTCGGCGACGACCTGGGCAGCGGCGCCGACCTGCCGGAGTTCATGGCCGGCACCGACGCCGACCGCCTCGCCGAGCTGCGCATCGACGACCCGGACGTGACCTACCCGCCGAAGGGATCGTTCCGGCACGGCGCGACGATGGGCGCCTGGTACGCCAATGTGGCCGCCGGCAACCGGGCGCTGCAGGAGTGCAAGAAGATCACCATCGTCGAGGCCAAGGGCTACTGCTACGGCTGGCACTTCTACCAGTGCGCCGACGCCGACCTGGTGATCTCGAGCGACGACGCGCTGTTCGGCCACCCGTCGTTCCGCTACTACGGCTGGGGTCCGCGGATGTGGACCTGGGTGCTCACGATGGGCCTGCGGCCGTTTCAGGAGATGGTGTTCACCGGCAGGCCGTTCACCGCCGCCGAGATGCTCGCGTGCAACTTCGTCAACAAGGTCGTCGCACGCGAGCAGTTGGAGGCCGAGGTGGCCAAGTATGCGTCGGCGTGCGCCCGAAACCGCCCGACCGACAGCGTCTTCCAGCAGAAGATGTTCTTCGAGGTCGTCAAGCAGTTCCAGGGCGAATACCTGGGCAGCCTGCTGTCGGCGGTGTTCGAATCGCTGGGGTCGACGGTGCGGCCCGATGCCGACGACTTCATGCTCGGCGACGCGATCGACGCCGGGCTCGCCGACGCGGTCAACGACAACGACGCGCGCTTTCCGCCGGAGTTCCGGTTGAGCAAGTCGAGAAGGAACGATCCGGAGTGAGTGCTGCGCCGCTGGACGGCTACACCGTCGTCGAGCTGGCCACCGGTATCGCCGGCGCGTACTGCACCAAGCTGCTCGGCGACGGCGGCGCCGAGGTGATCAAGGTCGAAGGGCCGCACGGCGATCCGCTCCGGCGATGGTCGGCATCGGGCGCCGAGCTCGACGGCGACGGCGCGCTGTTCGGCTACCTGTGCGGCGGGAAGCACAGTGTGGTCGCCGAGCACGTCGAGCACGTCGACGCGCTGCTCGCCGGCGCCGACGCGGTGGTGTGGTCGCCCGGATCGCCGCTCGCCGAGGCGGATGCGCTGCGGCCGGCGCAGATCCACCGCCGCCACCCGCACCTCGTCGTCACCGCGATCACGCCGTTCGGGCTCGAGGGGCCGTGGGCCGGGCGGCCCGCCACCGAGTTCACGCTGCAGGCATGGTCGGGCGGCATCGTCGGGCTGGGCCGCGGCGCGCCGGACCGCGCGCCGGTGCACGTCGGCGGCCAGGTCGGCGAATACCTGGCGGGCGCCTACGCTGCGGCGCTCACGCTGGCCTCGCGGGCCGGCGCGCTCGCCGACGGCCGCGGTGAGCTGATCGACCTGTCGATGCTGGAGACGTCGATCCTCGGGCTCACCTACTACCCGGTGACGTTCTTCGAGATGCTCGGCCGGCCGTGGCGCACCGCGCGCAAGGTCACCGTGCCGGGCGTGGCGCAGGCCGCCGACGGGCTGGTCGACGTCGGCTGCGGCACGGCGCAGCAGTGGTTCGACCTGTGCGCGATGCTCGGCCACGACGAGTGGATCGACGAGGAGTCAACGCTCACCATCACCGAGCAGGCCACCGCGAAGGCCGACGAGATCTACGCGTGGTTCGCCGAGCACCCCAGCGACGAGATCCGCGAGCTGGCGTCGGCGTTCCGCATCCCGAACGCCCCGGTCGCGAACGGCGCCAACGTCGACACGCTCGACCACTACCGCGAGCGCGGGTCCTTCGTCGACCACCCCGCGGGCTTCCGGCAGCCCGGCCCGCCGTATCGCATCGCCGGCGCCCGGCTGCACGGCCCGCGGCTCGCCCCGGCGCTCGGCGAACACACCGCCCAGTACCCGCGAAACCGCATTCCCGGTCGTGAATCGGCGGCACAAGCAACCGGGAATGCGGTTTCGCGGGGGGAGCGGCTGCCGCTGGCCGGCGTCCGGGTGCTCGACATGACGACCTTTTGGGCGGGGCCGTCGTGCACGCACCTGATGGCGATGCTCGGCGCCGATGTGATCCACGTCGAGTCGGCCCGGCGCCCGGACGGCACCCGGTTGATCGCCGGCGTGCCGGTCGACGTGCCGCAGTGGTGGGAGCGCTCGCCGATCTTCTCCGGGCTCAACACCGACAAGCGCGGCATCACCCTCGACCTGCAGCGCCCCGCCGGCCGCGACGTGCTCTCGCGGTTGATCACCACCTGCGACGTGATCGTCGAGAACTTCACGCCGCGCGTACTCGACCAGCTCGGGCTCGACTTCGCCGCGGTCACCGCACTGCGGCCCGACGCGGTGATGGTGCGGATGCCCGGCTTCGGGCTCGACGGCCCGTGGCGCGACAACCCCGCGTTCGCCTACGTCATCGAGGCGGCGGCCGGCATCAGCTGGCTCACGGGCTACCCCGACCGGCTGCCCTACGAGCCGTACTCGCTCGGCGATCCGAACGCCGGCATCCACGCGCTCGTCGGCGTGCTGCTGGCGCTCGAACACCGGCGGCGCACCGGCGAGGGCACGCTCGTCGAGGCCGCGATGGTCGACGCCGCGCTGGCGATCGCGGCCGAGCAGGTCATCGAGCACAGCGCGTACGGCGCGCTGCTGCAGCGCGACGGCAACCGCGGCCCGGCGGCGGCGCCGCAGAACTGCTACCTCACCGCCGACATCGACGAGTTCGGACGCCTCGACAGCTGGGTGGCGATCGCCGTCGCCACCGACGAGCAGTGGGCGGGGCTCGTCGACGCCCTCGGGCACCCGGCGTGGACGGCCGACACCGACCTGGCGTCGGCAGCGGGCAGGCGGGCGCGGCACGACGAGATCGACGCGCAGCTGTCGCCGTGGTGTGCGACGCGCAGCGCCGACGAGATCGTCGACACGCTGTGGGCGGCCGGGGTGCCGGTGGCCAAGGTGCTGCAGCCGCACCGGCAGACCGAGATACCGCAGCTGGCGCATCGGCGCTTCTTCGAGCCGGTGGGCCATCCGGTGAACGACGAGGCCCCGCACAGCACCGTGCCGGCCCGCTTCTCACTGGGCCCGCTGCGCTACCACCGCAGCCCGGCGCCGCTGCTCGGCGAGCACAACCGCGACGTGTTCACGGCGATCGGTCTCGACGAGCACGACATCGAGCAACTGGCGGCCGACGGCGTGATCGGCGAGGCGCCGGCCGGGTTCGGCAGCAAGGTGTAGAACCGCCGCCGGATGACGCGCGGACGGGTAACGTCAGCGCGGCCAAAACCGAGGGGACAGGCCTGTGAGCGACGACGCGCAAGAGATTCCTGACGACACCGAGATGGCCGCGTGGGATCCCTCGCTGGCGAAGAAGGTCAGCGCGACGATCGCCCCGCTCATCAAGCGGTACTTCCGCGCCGAGGTCCGGGGGCTCGACGCGTTCCCGGAAGCGGGCGGCGCCCTGGTGGTGTCGAACCACAGCGGCGGCATGTTCACCCCCGACGTGCTGATCCTGGCGCCGGCGTTCTACGACCGGTTCGGGTTCGACCGGCCGTTCTACACCCTCGCGCACTACGGCGTGCTGATCGGGCCGATGGGCAACCTCTTGCGCAAGGCCGGGGTCATCGAGGCGAACCGGAAGAACGCGGCGCTCGCGCTGCGATCCGGGGCGGTGGTGCTCGTCTTCCCCGGTGGCGACTACGACTCCTACCGGCCGACGCTGGCGGAGAACACCATCGACTTCGCCGGCCGGACGGGATACGTCCGCACCGCGATCGAAACGGGCGTGCCGATCGTGCCCGCGGTGTCCATCGGCGCGCAGGAGACGCAGTTGTTCCTGGCGCGCGGCGATTCGATCGCCCGGCGGCTCGGCCTGAAGAAGGCCCGGCTGGAGATCCTGCCGGTGAGCGTCGGCTTCCCGTTCGGGCTGTCGGTGATCTTCCCGCCCAACCTGCCGCTGCCCTCGAAGATCGTCACGCAGGTGCTCGACCCGATCGACGTCATCGCCGAGTTCGGCGACGACCCCGACATCAGCGCGGTCGACGCCCATGTGCGCAAGGTGATGCAGGCGGCGCTGGACGAGCTCGCCCGCGAACGTCGCTTCCCGGTGCTGGGATGAGCCCGGCGAACGCCAGGAACGCGGTCGCGGATCGGGCCGGTGCGGTCGCCGGGCTGCTGTCGACGCTTGGTCGGTCGGGGTTGATCGCCCCGATGCGGCCCGACAAGTACGTGCGGATGGTCGCGGCCGTCAACCGGGTGGGCATGAGCCCGACCGTCGGGTTCGCGGCCGCGGCGCAGCGCTGCGGTGACGCGCCGGGCGTCGTCGACGAGCTGGGCACCCTGACGTGGCGTGAGCTCGACGACCGCGTCAACGCGCTGGCCGCCGCGCTGCAGGACCTGCCCGGCGGAACGCCGACGTCCATCGGGCTGATGTGCCGCAACCACCGCGGGTTCATCGAGGCGCTGGTGGCCGCCGAACGGATCGGCGCGGACGTCCTGCTGCTCAACACGTCGTTCGCGGGCCCGGCGATGGCCGAGGTCATCAACCGGGAGCGCGGCGAGGACCGCTTCGTCATGGTCTACGACGAGGAGTTCACCGAGGTCGTCGACCGGGCGCTGCAGGACGCACCGGACACCCAGCGCATCCTCGGCTGGGTGGACGGCAACGCCGGCGACCTGCCGACGCTGGAGGCCCTCGCCGACGCGCACGCCGGGAAGCGGGTCCGCCGCCCCGAGCGCACCAGCCGGACCATCCTGCTGACCTCCGGGACCACCGGCACGCCGAAGGGCGCCCGCCGCTCCAAGGGCGACAGCGGCGCCGGCGACCTCAAGGCGATCCTCGACCGCGTCCCGTGGCGGGCCGGTGAGGCGACGGTGATCGTGGCGCCGATGTTCCACGCCTGGGGTTTCTCGCAGGTGCTGTTCTCGGCGCTGATGGCGTGCACCATCGTCACGCGGCGCCGGTTCGATCCGGAGGCCACGCTGCGGCTGGTCGACGAGCACCACGCCACCGGTCTCGTCGTCGTCCCGGTGATGTTCGACCGGATCATGGCATTGCCGCCCGAGGTGCTCGACCGCTACAGCTGCCGCTCGCTGCGCTTCGCGACGGCATCGGGTTCGCGGATGCGGCCCGATGTGGTGACCGCGTTCATGGACCGCTTCGGCGACGTGGTCTACAACAACTACAACGCCACCGAGGCCGGCATGATCGCCACCGCCACCCCGGCCGACCTGCGTGCCGCGCCCGACACCGCGGGCCGGCCGGCCGACGGCACCGAGGTCCGCATCCTCGGCCGGGACGACGCGGGCGGGTGGCGCGACGTGCCGACCGGCGAGACCGGCCAGATCTTCGTCCGCAGCACCACGCTGTTCGAGGGCTACACCAGCGGGGCGACGAAGGACTTTCACGAGGGTTTCATGGCGTCGGGGGATCTGGGCTACCTCGACGACGCCGGCCGGCTGTTCGTGGTGGGCCGCGACGACGAGATGATCGTCTCCGGTGGCGAGAACGTGTATCCGATCGAGGTGGAGAAGACGTTGGCCGCGCATCCCGACGTCGCCGAGGCCGCGGTGATCGGGGTGGACGACGAACAGTACGGCCAGCGCCTGCACGGCTTCGTGGTGCTGCGCGACGGCGCGTCGGTCACCCCCGACGACCTGCGCGGGCACGTCCGCAGCAATCTCGCGAACTATAAGGTGCCGCGGGAGATCACGATCCTCGACGAGCTGCCCCGCAACAGCACGGGGAAGATCGTGCGCAAGGAGCTGCGCGAGCTGGCCGCCCGGTAGCGCGTCCTCAGCCCGCCGACGCGGCCGGCATGGCGCTGGCGACCGCGGCCACGTCGCCCGGAAGGCCGACTGCGCGGCGGAGTTCGGCGAACGCGTGCACCATGGCGTCCGTGGCCTCATGCACGTCGTCGAAGGTCTGGTCGTCCGACAGCACCGAGATGTCGACCTGGTCGACGTAGCTCCACACCGTCATGTTGAACGCGCTGCCGGCGGACAGCACGCCGACGGAGTAGATCTCGGTGACCGGGGCGCCACCGATGTGGCCGCGCTCGCGGGGCCCCGGCACACTCGACACCGCGACGTTCATGATGCGGTTGTGGGCCGTGCGCTTGGCCTGCAGCCGGAACGCGGCGGGCGCCAGCGCGGTCGGAAGATACGACATCATGCGGCCCTGCAGGCTCGGGCCGATCAGGTCGTTGGCCTCCTTGGCCCGCCTGGTGGCCTCCGACGTCAACCGGACCCGCTCGGCCGGATCGTCGATGTGCACGGGCAGTGACACCGCCAGCCCGCTGATCTCGTTGCCGGTCACCCGGTCGGGCGAGCGGTCGGTGGCCACCGGCACCGACGCCAGGAGCGGCCGGTCCGCGCGGCCGTCGTAGCGCAACAACAGTTCCCGCAGCCCGCCGGCCGCCATCGCCAGCACGATGTCGTTGAACGTGGCGCCGTGCGCGCGGGCGGTCTCCTTGACCTCCGCGAGCGACAGGGACGCCGTCGCGAAGGTCCGCCGCGGCGACACCACATGGTTGAGAAACGTGGGCGGCGTGCGGAACAGCTTCGCCTGGTCGGTCTCCGGGACGCGGGCGGGACGTTCACGGGCATACCGGCGCAATCGGCGGACGCCGCGGGCGGCGTCGGCGATCAGCCCGGGCATCTCCAGCAGCTGGCGCACGTGGTCGCGGGCCGCGCCGGCGATCAGGTTGACCGACGACGGGTTCTCACATGTCGGGTACTCGTCGCGCTCGTCGGGCGCGCCGGCGAGATCCATCAGCCGGGCCAAGAGGTTCGCCGACGCGACGCCGTCGGCCAGCGTGTGGTGCACCTTGCCGACCAGCGCGAACCGGTTGCCGGTCAACCCTTCTGCGAACGAGAACTCCCACAGCGGCCGGCTGCGGTCCAGCGGCGTGCTGGCGATCTCACCGATCAGCTCGTCGAGTTCGCGCCGCCCGCCGGGCGCGGGCACGGTGACCCGCCGCAGGTGGTAGTCGAGGTCGACGTCGCAGTTCTCCAGCCACATGGGGTGGTGCAGCTTGAAGGGGATGTCGACCAGCCGGTAGCGCAGCGGGTCGAGCATGTGCAGCCGCCGGGCGATGGTGCGACGGAACACCTCGAACGTGAACTCGCCGTCGAAGTCGGTGGCGTCGACGATCGCGACCTTGAGCGTGTGCGTGTGCAGGTTCGGCGTCTCGCTGTAGAGCAACATCGCGTCCATGCCGTTGAGTCGCCTCATCGCCCACTCCCGTCTGCCCGACCCCGGTCTATCGAACCACCGGGACGGCGTTTCGTGCGGCGATGTCGAGGATGTCGTGGCGGTGCAGCAGATTGCAGACGTTCACCAGCATCTGCAACCGCACCCGGACGGTCTCGTCGTCGCGGATGCGCGGATCGTCGCGCCCGGTGACGGTCGCCGGTACCCGGTGGCGCACCAGCGCGGGTACGTCGAGCAGCCAGGTGATCCCCATGACCGCGCCGTAGAGCAGCGCGTGGTCGCGCAGCGTCGGCACCGGCAGCCGCGCGCCGCCGGCCCGGGCCACGGTGTCGGCCAGCAGCGTCAGCAGCTCGTCGAGGTGGTGATCCCACACGTCGGTCTCGGCGCTGCACAGCGATCCCCACACCGCCATCGCGAGGTTGAGCCGGCTCACCGAACCCCAGTCCAGCAGGCCGCAGCGCAGGGTGCCGGTGGCGTCGCGCCAGAACCAGGCGTTGTCGACGTTGGCGTTCCAGTGGCACAGCGCGATCAGCTCGGGCCGGCTCGCCAGCACGCGCCAGATGTCGCCGGCGCGGGCCGCGAGGGCGGGCACCTGGGCGGCGAGCCGAGCGGTGAAGGCGGGGCTCGCCAGGCCCGCCGGCAGCAGCGCGGGGTAGTCCGCCGCGAACGCGGCGAAGCGCTCGAGCCGGCGGTGCAGCCGCTCCGGTGTCAGCGCCGGCGGCACCCCGACCGATCCGGGGTCCACCCGCACCGGGAAGTCGGCCGGTGACGCGGCCAGCCGGCCGGCCTGGTCGGCGCCGGCGAGCGCGCCCAGCGCGGTGAACAGCGCGCGGTAGTGGGCGATCGGATCGGCCAGCTCGTAGTCTCGGCACTTGGCGTGCTGCGGCTCGATCCCGTTGCGGCCGAACGCGATTCGCTCGGTGATCAGGATCCCGGTGCCGGTGGCGTGGTGGTAGTCGGCGAACAGGGGACGCGGCACGGCGATCGGCAGCGATCCGTCGCGGCACAGCAGCGCGAACCGCACTTCCGGCGCCATTTGGGCTCGGCCGTGGTCGCGGGCCGGATCGCTGAAGTCGCGCGAGAACTTGACGAACAGCTCGCGTGGCGGCTCGGCGTCGGCCGCGCGGTACCGCACGTCGAGCAGCAGCTTGCGGCCGGTGCTGCCGCCCTGGCACTCCTGCAGCCGGGTGATCTGCTCGACGGCGTCGCCGGCGGCCAGGGCGCCCCACCGGCGGAACGCCGACGTCAGGAACGCCGCCCCGCCCTCGCGCAGCGCAGCGCCGTGCGCCGGGAACCTCGTCGCCGTGAGATCCCCGGTCGCCCAGTCGAGCGTTATTTCAGGCAGCTGCCACCGTCGACGGGCAGCGTGACGCCGGTGATGAACCGGGCTTCGTCGGACGCCAGGAACAGCACCGCGTTGGCGATGTCCTCGGGCTCCACCCAGCCGATGGGCAGCGTGTGCATGAACTCGCCGACCACCTTGATGTCCTCGGGGCCCGGGTTCTCCAGGTCGGGGCGGAACATCTTCATGGTCGGCTCGTTCATGAACAGCGGCGTGTTCACGTTCGTCGGGTGCACCGAGTTGACCCGGATGTTCTTGGCGCCCAGTTCGACCGCGAAGGTGCGCATCAGCCCCACGACACCGTGCTTGGCGGCGACGTAGTGGCCGGTGTGCGGGTAGGCCTTCAGCCCGCCGACCGAGCTGGTGAGGATGATCGAGCCGCCGCGCTCGCCCGCGAGGATGTGCGGGACACCGGCTTTGACGGTCTTCCACACGCCCGTCAGGTTGACCGCGATCATGTCGTCCCAGTCGGGCTCACCGGTCTTGTCCAGCGTCTCGCCGCCGTTGCCGATGCCGGCGTTGGCGACGATGATGTCGAGCCGGCCGAACTCCTCGACGCCGGCGTCGACGGCCTGCTTCAGCGCGTCGAAGTCGCGGACGTCGACCTCGGCGGTGTAGATGCGGCCCCCGGCGTTCTTCACCAGGTCGGCGGTCTCGGCCAGGTCCTCGGGGGAGGACAGCGGGATCTTCACCGTGTCGATCTGCTTGCAGATGTCGACGGCGATGATGTCGGCGCCCTCTTCGGCGAGCCGCACCGCGTGGGCCCGGCCCTGTCCGCGGGCGGCGCCCGTGATGAATGCGACCTTGCCCTCTACCCGACCTGCCATGACCTACCTCGTTCTTCCGTGGGCTGCGATCAACCGTGGCCGCGGACGCGGCGGCCACACCGCCCGCGACCGGGACACTCGACGTCGAACATGTCACCTAAGCGCGTAAGTGTCAACGATCGTTCTTCGCTGGCGAGAACTGAGTTCTCGGGCAACGGCGCTGGATCGGAGGGGCGCGCCGGCTCCGGGTGGTGACCCCCGACGGTGGCTCGCGACGTTGATTCTCATCTTGTGAGAAGATAGTTTTCAGCTGTGAGCGGTGTCACTCGCCGTCGCCGGTGACCGTCCGAAGGGAGCAGGTGTCGTGGACTACAACGACATGATCTTGATCAGCGTGGATGACCACATCATCGAGCCGCCGGACATGTTCAGAAATCATCTGCCGGAGAAGTATCGGGATGAGGCGCCGCGGCTGGTGCACAACCCGGACGGGTCGGACACCTGGCAGTTCCGGGACACGGTGATCCCGAACGTGGCGCTCAACGCGGTGGCGGGGCGGCCGAAAGAGGAGTACGGGCTGGAGCCCCAAGGGCTCGACGAGATCCGCAAGGGCTGTTATGACCCGAACGAGCGGGTGAAGGACATGAACGCCGGCGGGGTGTTGGCGACGATGAACTTCCCGTCGTTCCCGGGGTTCGCGGCGCGGCTGTTCGCCACCGAGGACCCGGAGTTCTCGCTGGCGTTGGTGCGGGCCTACAACGACTGGCACATCGACGAGTGGTGCGGCAGCAATCCGGGCCGGTTCATCCCGATGGCGATACCGGTGATCTGGGACGCCGAGCTGTGCGCGGCGGAGGTGCGCCGCGTCAGCGACAAGGGCGTGCACTCGCTGACGTTCACCGAGAACCCGGCCGCGATGGGCTATCCGAGCTTCCACGACCTGGACTACTGGCGGCCGCTGTGGGAGGCGCTGGTGGACACCGAGACGGTGCTCAACGTGCACATCGGGTCGTCGGGGCGGTTGGCGATCACCGCGCCGGACGCGCCGATGGACGTGATGATCACGCTGCAGCCGATGAACATCGTGCAAGCGGCGGCGGACCTGTTGTGGTCGGCGCCGATCAAGGCCTACCCGGACCTCAAGATCGCGCTCAGTGAGGGCGGGACGGGGTGGATCCCGTACTTCCTGGACCGGGTGGACCGCACCTTCGACATGCACTCGACGTGGACGCACCAGGACTTCGGCGGCAAAAAGCCCAGCGAGGTGTTCCGGGAGCACTTCTTGACCTGTTTCATCTCCGATCCGGTCGGGGTGAAGAACCGCCACGCGATCGGCGTCGACAACATCTGCTGGGAGATGGACTACCCGCACAGCGATTCGATGTGGCCCGGCGCCCCGGAGGAATTGGGCGCGGTGTTCGACACCTACCAGGTGCCCGACGACGAGATCAACAAGATCACCCACGAGAACGCGATGCGCTGGTACCACTTCGACCCGTTCGCCCACATCCCCAAAGACCAGGCCCGCGTCGGCGCGCTGCGCAAGGCCGCCGAAGGCCACGACGTCACCATCCGCGCGCTGTCGGCCCACAAGGAACGCGGCGGCAGCAGCTTCGCCGACTTCCAGGCCAACGCCCAGGCGATCACCGGCAACCGCGACACCGCCGGCGCCGGCCAGCAGTAGCGGAGGGCGAGAAATCGGGTCGGGGGGTCCGGTGACGGCGGCGCGCCCGTATGCGGCGTTGCTGGCCAAGGGGGAGGACCGCAAGCAGCGCATCCTCGAAGCGGCGCAGCGGCAGCTGAGCCAGCACGGTTGGCGGAACACGACGCTCGCGCAGATAGCGCGGGAGGCCGGCGTCAGCCCCGCCGGTCTGCTGCACCACTTCGAGTCCAAGGAGCAGTTGCTGCACGCGGTCCTCGACGCCCGCGACGCCGCCGACGCGGCCAGCGCCGGCCGCAGCGGCGATCTGCTCACCGAGATCGAGCGGGTGGCCGAGCGCATCGCAAAGGCGCCGGACCTGGGCGGCACCTTCACGGTGCTGCTGGTGGAGAACATCACGCCCGACGCGCCGCTGCACGACCGCTACGCGCAGCGGTACCGGGCGGCCGTCGGGATCGTGGCCAAGGCGATCGAGCACCACCAGCGGCAGGGCCGGTTCCGGTCCGACGTCGACCCGTGCGTCAAGGCCGTGGAGATCCTCGCGTTCATCAACGGTGTCGAAACCACCTGGCTGCTCGACCGCACCCTGCCGCTGCGGGCGGTGTTCGGGGCCTACACGGCCGCGCTGCGGCGCGACCTCGCGCCCGACCCGGCCTGACCGCCGTCAGCGGGCCGCGCCGGCAGGTGCCGCCAGCTCGCGCAGCGCGGCGACGAACAGCTGGTCCATCCGCGGACTGAGGTGGGCGAGGGTGGCGGCGCGGGCGTAGCCCACCGAGCCGAAGACCCGTTGCAGCGCATCGCTTCGGGTCGCGGCGCCGATGGTCAGACACAGGCAGGCGACCCCGTCGGCGCGCAGTTCCGCAAGCGCCCGGCGGGAATCCGCTTCGGCGTAACGGCCCTCGTATCCGGCGTCGTAGGGCACGCCGTCGGAGAGAACCAGCAGCAGTCGGTGCGTGGTGCCCGCGTCGCGCTTGAGGATCTCCCCGGCGCCCCGGATCGCGGCGCCGAGCCGGGTGTAGCCCGACGGCGTCAGCCGGTGCAGGCGGGCGCGGGCGCGCGCGGTGAACCGCTGCTCGAACGTCTTGATCGCGGGCAGGTGGACGGCCTCGCGCCCCTGCGACCGGAACGCGTACACCGCGACGCGGTCGCCGAGCTCCTCCAGGGTGGCCGCCAGGACGCCCGCCGCCCGCCGCTGGTGCTCGTGCACGGCGAGGCCGTCGACGTCGGAATCGCTGGCGGAGCCGGAGGCGTCGAGCAGGACGAGCACGCCCAGGTTCCGGGCGGCCGGGCGCCGCTCGAGGTAGACGTGCTCCGGTGGCGAGTATCCGGAGCGCAGGTCGACGAACAGGCCGGTCAGTGCTTCGATGTCGAGCTCGTCACCGTCGGCGCGGGCGCGGAACACCCGGGGACCCACACCCACCCGCGCCAGCCGCGCACGCAGGACGTCGTCGCGTACGACGTCGGCCGCGGCGACGTCGGCGTCGGTGCGCAGCGGGAAGTCGATCACGCGGCACCACTGCTCCCGGTAGCGATCGGCGAAGACATCCCACTCCGGGTACCGCGCACCGCCGATGCCCACCGTCGCGCCGGGGCGGTCGTCGGCGAAGCGGATCCGCACCGGGGCCGGGCGGGCGTCGGGCCCGCAGTGACCGGACCGCGCCGCCGAGCGGACGCGCATGTCGGCGCCGGCCGCGCCGTCGCCGGGTGACCGCGAACTGCCGAACATCTTGCGCAGCGCGTCCGCCAATCCCTGCGACAGTGCGACGGGGCTCTCGAACAGCTTGAGGATCCGGCTGTCCCCGGACGGCTGGTCGTCCTGGTCGCCGTCCTCGCCATCGTCGAGCGGGTCGTCTCCGCGAAGCTCAAATTGCAGATCCGCTTCCGTGGCCGGGCCGCCGGGACCGGGCGGTGCCGAGATCAGCCGCGACGGCGTGATGACGCCGAACCAATCCGGCGGATCGGCCACCCGGGTGCGGCCGCGGGCGACGCGCAGCGACTCCTCGGCGCCGGCGGTCGGCGCGTCGCCCGGGCTCAGCGCCGCGGCGAGCGGGACGCGGGGCGCCAACGCGGCCAGCACGCGGTGGCCCTCGAGGGCCAGGTAGCGGCGCGCCACCGACGGACGGCCGCGCATCGCCGCCACCCGCGCCGGGTCGAGGCTGCCCGCGCCCAGCAGCGCGGCGTGCAGCAGCACCTCGCGCCGCTGCCGCTCCGGCGTCGCGCCGGCGGAGACGAACACGACGCGGCCGTCGGTGTGGGCGGCGCCGGGGCTCTCGGCGACGGCGAGCGCCCGGCCCGCGAGGTGCGTCGCGAGCAGCCGCAGGTGCTGCGGCGGTTCGGGGTGCGCCGCCGTCACGGCGGGGGGAGCAGCGCGTCGACCAGTTCGCCGAGCGCCCGGACGACGTCGGCGTCGTCGGAGAGCACCCGCACCACCGCCGATTCGACGGCGTCGCGCACCCCGAGCCCACCGGCGACCAGCTGGCCGGCGAGGATCAGCATGCGGGTCGACGACACCTCCCGCAGCGGTGCGCCGTCCAGGGTGCGGATGGCGTGGCCGATCCGCACCAGCGTGCGCGCCGTCGCGCGGTCGACCGCCGCTTCGTGCGCGACGATCTCGGCCTCGGCCTCCGGCGGCGGGAAGCCGAGCTCGACGGCGACGAACCGCTGACGGGTCGATTCCTTCAGGCTCTTCAGCACGCTCTGGTAGCCCGGGTTGTAGGAGACCACGAGCTGGAAGCCCGCCGCCGCACGCAGGGTGGTGCCGAGCCGGTCCACGGGAAGCTCGCGGCGGTGGTCGGCGAGCGGGTGGATCACCACCGTCGTGTCCTGGCGGGCCTCCACCACCTCGTCGAGGTAGAAGATGGCGCCCTCGCGGACCGCCCGGGTCAGCGGGCCGTCCACCCAGACCGTCTCGCCGCCCCGGAGCAGGAACCGGCCCACCAGGTCGGCCGACGTCATGTCCTCGTGGCCGGCGACGGTGATCAGCTGCCGACCCAGCGCGTGCGCCATCGCCTCGACGAAGCGGGTCTTCCCGCAGCCGGTGGGGCCTTTGAGCAGCACCGGCAGACCGGTTCGGGCCGCCGCCCGAAACACCTCCACCTCGTTGCCGACCGCCCGGTAGAACGGCGCGGCGGTGGCAGGGGGAGCATGGCTGTTCACCGTCAACGCGTCGGCCGCTCGAACGGGACGGTGGTGGGAAGTTCGGCTCCTTCCGGCAGGACGAGCCGGCCGTCGGTGTCGATGTATCCCGAGTGCCTGGTGGGGGTCGGCAGGTATGGGTGGGGGCAGGGCTTGTCGGTGCCGTCGCCGCAGATGCCGCCGTTGAAGTACGACCGCTTCAGGTGGTCCTCGGGCCAGGGGTCGGCGTGCATGCCGAGCCAGGTCGCGGGGATGTTGTAGAAGACGAAGAAGCAGGCGCTGACGGCGCCGTAGATCGCCAGGAAGCGCACGAACTGCTGCCGGACGGCGCCGCCGCGGATGGCGTCGAGCCCGCGTTCGACGACGGTGCGGCCCCGGTCGTCGGTGAAGAAGCGCAGGCAGCACAGCGCCGCCTGGACGCCGCCCCACATCAGCCCCTCGTACACCGGCCACTGGTAGTAGGTGCCGGCGTTGAAGGACAGGGAGCGGATGGCGCCGGGATAGGTGTAGAGGCCCGTCGGCAACATCACGAGCGCTTCCATCACGAAGTCGAAGACGAACGCGAGCGCGTAGGTCACCAGGATCAGCCGGACGTTGCTGATTCCGGGCCAGCGCGTCTTGATCCTGCGCATGATCCAGCAGCCGACGATGGTGATCAGCAGGACGCCGTACAGGTAGCCGGGCAGGTTGGTCAGCAGCGGCTCGGGCACCTGCCGGCCGGGCTCGTCGGGCGACACCCAGCCGGGGATCTCCGACGACCACGACCCGCGGTTGAACAACCAGGCGTTGTAGGTGCACCAGGTGCTGTAGTAGTTCAGGAACGGGTCCTGGAAGAACATCAGGCCCATCGAGATCATGAGCATGCCGTCGAGCGTGATCCGCCGCTCCCGGACCCAGGGCCGGACGAGGAAGAACCACAACGCCACCGGCAGCCCGATCCACAGCACCACCGCGTTCGCGATCAACGGGATCTTCATGTACATCGGCGGTTCGCTCGGGCCGGCCGGCACGCGCTCGAAGTAAGGGCCGGTGACCCAGCGGGTCCACACGTAGAGCGTCAGGACCAGCACGATCGCGCCGATGACGGCCCAGACCCGGGTGGCGGTTCCAGGCGAGCGCTGCGGCTCCCTGCCCAGTTCGGCGGTGCTGCCCAGCCGCTCGGTGATGACCGGATTCCTCGGCGTGTCGCTCATGGGCGCGAATATACTCTTCGGTATCTACGTATCCAATGGGTATCTGAGATGCTGTGGCAGAATTTTGCGCGTGGCGGAGCGCTGGACCCGCGAGCGACGCCTGGCGCACACCCGCTCGCTGCTGTTGGACGCCGCGGAGGACGTGTTCGCGGAAAAGGGTTTCACCGCAGCCACTCTCGACGACATCGCGCACGCCGCCGGCTACACCAAGGGCGCGATCTACAAGCACTTCGCCGCCAAGGACGAACTCTTCCTGGCGGTCAGTGACCGGTACTGGCGCCGCTACTTCGACAACTTCGCCGACGTGATGTCCTCGGCCCGCCGGATCGGATCGGCCGAGCTGGACGAGATCGCGGCCCGGTGGCGTCAGTTGAGCCTCGACCGCGGCGCCGAGCACGCCGCGCTGGGGCTCGAGTTCGCGCTCTACCTGCTGCGCAATCCCGAGGCCCGCGACCGGGTCGCCGCCAAGCGGTCGGAAGTCGTCGACGCGCTGGCGGCGTTCATCGTCGAGGGGATCGACCGGATGGGGGCCTCGCTGCGCATCCCGGCGCGAACCTTCGCCCAGGCGCTGGTGGCCACCAGCGACTCCGTCGTGCTGGGCAGCCAGCTCGACGACGTGGACCTCTACCGGCCGGTGGTCGAGATGTACACCTCCGTGATCGCGCTGCCCGACTGACGCCCCGGCGCCGTCGGCGACGTGACAAAAAGGGCTTTGGTTGTCAACGTGTGAGACGGTGCGAGCCGCGGTGTCTCAAGTGCGGTGAAATTGTCCTACCGCCGAAGGAGAGTAGTACTCTCGCGCTGCACCATGGGAGTTGCTGACATCGCGTTCGCCCTCGCTGCGACGTCTTTCACCGATCCGGCCGCCGCGTATGGCGGCAGCGGGATAAGGCTCCGGAGCCGACGCCGGTGAATGTATGATTCGCCACAAATGAGAATGACGTTTCCAGACCGAGGAGGCAGCCCGATGACCACTGAGGCCACCGTGCCGGTGACCGGCGCCGCGCCCGGGACGACGGACAGCGGCGACGTCGCACATCGGCTGCTCATCGGCGGCGAGCTCCGGACCGCCGCCGCCCGCTTCCCGTCGGTCAACCCCGCCACGGGCGAGATCATCGGCTACGCGCCCGACGCCACCGTCGAGGACGCGCAGGCGGCCGTCGCCGCGGCGCGCCGGGCCTTCGACACCTCCGCCTGGTCCACCGACGTCGAGCTGCGCATCCGCTGCCTCGAGCAGTTCCACCAGGCCCTGCTCGATCACCACGACGAGCTGGC
Organism: Mycobacterium sp. MYCO198283; assembly: GCF_021213805.1. Taxonomy (GTDB): domain Bacteria; phylum Actinomycetota; class Actinomycetes; order Mycobacteriales; family Mycobacteriaceae; genus Mycobacterium. The sequence continues at coordinate 58,124 of NZ_JAJQJI010000010.1, read as the reverse complement.
CGACCTCACCATCGCCGAGGTCGGCGCCACGCGCGCCTTGATCGCCGGGGCGCAGCTCGACGGGCCGATCGAGATCGTGCGGTACTACGCCGACCTGCTCAAGAGCTATCCGATGACCGAGGACCTCGGCAACATCGAGAGCCGCGGCATGCAGCACCACCGCTGGGTGGAGAAGGAGCCCGCCGGCGTCGTCGCCGCGATCGTCGCCTACAACTACCCGAACCAGCTGGCGCTGGCGAAGCTGGCGCCGGCGCTCGCCGCCGGCTGCACCGTCGTGCTCAAGGGAGCGCCCGATACCCCGCTGGTCACCCTGGCCATCGGCGAGCTCATCGCCAACCACACCGACATCCCCGCCGGCGTCGTCAACGTGCTCTCGGGCGTCGACCCGGAGGTCGGCGCGGTCCTCACCACCAGCCCGGACGTCGACATGGTGACCTTCACCGGGTCCACCCCGACCGGCCGGCGGATCATGGCCGCCGCCAGCGACACCCTCAAGAAGGTGTTCCTCGAACTCGGCGGCAAGTCCGCGGCCATCGTGCTCGACGACGCCGACGTCAACATGGCCGCGGTGTTCGCGTCGTTCTCGATGGTCACCCACGCCGGCCAGGGCTGCGCGCTGACCTCGCGGCTGCTGGTCCCGCGCTCCCGCCACGACGAGATCGTCGAGCTGGTGAAGACCAACTTCGGATACGTGCGCTACGGCGACCCGTCCGACCCGCAGACGTACATGGGTCCGCTGATCAGCGAGAAGCAGCGCGACAAGGTCGACGGCATGGTGAAGCGGGCCGTCGAAGCCGGCGCCACCCTCGTCACCGGCGGCGAGAAGAAGGACCCCGGGTTCTTCTACACCCCGACGCTGCTGACCAACGTCGACCCCGACAGCGAGATCGCGCAGGAGGAGGTGTTCGGCCCGGTGCTGGTGGTCATCGCCTACGACGACGACGACGACGCCGTGCGGATCGCCAACAACTCGATCTACGGGCTCTCCGGGGCGGTGTTCGGCAGCCAGGAGCGGGCGCTGGCACTCGCGCGCCGCATCCGCACCGGCACGTTCTCGATCAACGGCGGCAACTACTTCGCCCCGGACACGCCGTTCGGCGGCTACAAGCAGTCCGGCATCGGCCGCGAGATGGGCACCGCGGGTCTCGAGGAGTTCCTGGAGACCAAGACCTTCGCCATGCCGGTGGCCGCACCGTGACGGCGGGAGGGCCGCCGTTGGCGGGCATCCGCGTCCTCGAGGTCGCGATGTACGGGTTCGTGCCGTCGGCCGGGGCGGTGCTCGCCGAGTGGGGCGCCGACGTTGTCAAGGTGGAGCACGCCGTCACCGGTGACCCGCAGCGCGGGCTGCGCCAGACCGGGTCGCTGCGCGTCGAGGGCGACCCGAACCCCAACATCGAGCACGCCAACCGGGGCAAGCGCAGCATCGGCCTGGACATGTCGGTGCCGCAGGGGCGCGAGGTGATCCACGAACTGGCCCGCCGCGCCGACGTCTTCCTCACCAGCTTCCTGCCCGGTCACCGGCAGCGCTTCGGCATCGACGTCGACGACATCCGCGCCGTCAACCCGAACATCGTCTACGCCCGGGGCAGCGCGCTCGGACCCCGCGGCATCGAGGCCGAGAAGGGCGGCTACGACATGACCGCGTTCTGGTGCCGCGCCGGCACCGCCGCCACGATCACCCCGCCGAGCACCCCGGGCATGATCGGCCCGCCGGGACCGGCGTTCGGCGACACCATCTCGGGCACCAACCTGGCCGGCGGCATCGCCGCGGCGCTGCTCAAACGGGAACGCACGGGGGAGCCGTCGGTGGTCGACGTGTCGCTGCTGGGCAGCGGCCTGTGGGCGATGGGCCACACCATCGCGCTGACCACCCATCTGCAGCAGCGGCTGGTGGCGCCCGAACCCGGCGTGCACGGGTCGCCGATCAACCCGCTGGTGGGCCTGTATGCCACCGCCGACGGCCGCTACATCTCGTTCGTGATGATGCAGCCGACGAAGTTCTGGGCCGACGTGTGCAAACACATGGACCTCGGCGAGCTCGCCGACGACCCGCGGTTCTCCACGCCCGAGTCCTTCGCCGAGCACACCCCGGCCGCCGTGGAGATCCTCAGCGAGGCGATGGCCAAGCGGCCGCTGACCGAGTGGAGTGAGCGGTTCGCCACGCTGGCCGGACCGTGGGCGCCGGTGCAGGACACGCTGCAGGCCGCCGCGGACGCGCAGGTGCGGGCGAACGAGTACCTGGTGCAGGCCGGCGAACTGGAGCTGGTGGCCAACCCGGTGCAGTTCGACGTCAATGCGCCCGAAACCGGACCGGCGCCCGACTTCGCCGCGCAGACTGACGAAATCCTGCTGGAACTGGGCCTGGATTGGGATCGCATCATCGAGCTGAAAACCGCCGGCGCGGTCACCTAGGCGAGCCGACCCATGCCCTACGTGACCGCCATCGGCACCTACCTGCCGTGCTGGGGATCCCCGCATCACCGCCTCCCCGGTGACGACGAGGACGCCGTCACGCTGGCCGTGGCGGCCGGTCGCGCCGCCATCGCGGGCACCGTGGCCGGCGGCGTCGAGCGGGTCGTGCTGGTCACCCGGGACTCACCGCTCGTCGAGGGCAGCAACGCGGCGGTGCTGCTGGCCGGGCTGGGGCTGGATCCGGAGCTGGAGGTCGACGAGCGCCTGGGCGGCGCGCCGGCCACGCTCGACGCGCTGAGCTCGGCGCGGGCGCGCACGCTGATCATCGGCGTCGACCTCGACCCGGCCGGGGCGGCGGCCGTCGTCACCGGCGAGCAGGGCCTGGCCGTGCGGACCGCGGCCCGCATCGCCCGCAGCCTGCCGGTGCGCACCCGCAGCGCGGTGGGGGTGGTCCACGACTACGGCGATCCGCGGCTGCTGCACGAGCGTGGCCTGGTCGCCTCGCTGGAGGCCGCGTGGCTGGACACCCCCGTGCTGGTCGCGGGCGTCGACCACGCCCGCGCCGCCGACTTGTGCGCCGGCGACCCCGCACCGCTGCCGACCGTCGGCGCGAGCTCCGGGCTCTTCGGGCTGGCGCAGCTGGCCGAGGCGCACCTCACCGGTCCGCTGGTCGCCGTCGAGCAGGCGAGTCTCTCCGGCATCACCGTCGCCAACGGCAAGGCCGAGGTGACCCGCCTGGAGCCGGCGGCCCGCGGCCTGCCGGCGGGCACCATGCGCGACGGCGCCGACCTCAAGATGTCGCTCGCCGCCTACGAGCGGGCGTTCGAGGCGAAGGTGCGCTGGGAGGCGGGCCGCCACCGCGACAGCGAGACCCTCGACTTCCCGCCCCGCTTCCGGGTGGACGCCGACTGCACGCTGGCCACCGACTACGAGCTGGTGCCGCTGCCCCGCACCGGCACGGTCTACACCGAGGCGACGGTGCACATGCCCGTGCCCGGCCTGCGCACGCCGTACACGCTGGTGATCGTCGAACTCGACGGCGTCGACGTGCGTGCGCTGGTGCGCGTCACCGGCACGCCCGCCGGCTCGGTGGCCATCGGTGACCGCGGCCGGGTGGTGCTGCGGCGGGTGGCCGTCCGTTCCGGCGTGCCCGACTACGGCTATGCGTTTCTGCCGGAGACCCAGGTGGCGGCGTGAGGAATGTCGCGGTCGTCGGCGCCGGCATGACGCCGTTCGCCGAGCACTTCGCGCTCGGGATCAAAGACCTGCTGCCGATCGCGTTTGCCGAGGCCGCCGCCAGCGTCGACAAGGGCCTGGCGACCGCCGACCTGGACGCCGCGTGGTTCGGCGCGATGGGCACCACCGACGGCTTCCCGTCCGGGGTGCTCGCCGACACCCTCGGGCTGCCCGACCTGCCCGTCACGCGGGTCGAGAACTCCTGCGCCACCGGCAACGACGCGATCCGCAACGCGCTGTACGGCATCGCCGCCGGTGCGGCGGACGTCGCGCTGGTGATCGGCGCCGACAAGCTGCGCGAGGTGCCGTCCAAGGACATGATGTGGGGCTGGGAGACGCTGACCCGCGACATGGCCTGGGACTACCCGCTCGGGCTGGTGGCGCCGGCCGGTTTCGCGCTGCACGTCAAGCGCTACCTGCACGAGTCGCCCGCGACGCGCGAACACCTGGCGATGGTGGCGGTGAAGAACCACCGCCACGCCGTCGCCAACCCGCGGGCGCGGCTGCGCTTCGAGATCACCGTGGAGCAGGCGCTCGCCGCGCCCGTCGTCGTCGACCCGTTCGGCCTCTACGACTGCGCGCCGCAGAGCGACGGCGCCGCGGCGCTCATCCTGGCGGCCGAGGACGTCGTCGACCGGTTCACCGACCGCCCGGTGTGGATCCGCGGGGTCGGGCTGGGCCTGGACTCGGTGATGTACCCGCACAAGCCGGACATGACGACGTTCCCGGCGAGCGTGCGCGCCGCCAAGCGGGCGTTCGGGATGGCCGGCCTGACGCCGCGCGACGTCGACGTCGCCGAGGTGCACGACTACTTCACCGGCATCGAGCTGATCAGCTACGAGGATCTGGGATTCGCCGAGCGGTTCGGCGCCTACAAGCTCGTCGAGACCGACGCCACCGCGGTCGGCGGCACGCTGCCGGTGAACCCCAGCGGCGGGCTGAAGTGCAAGGGCCACCCGCCGGGCGCCACCGGCGTCGCCCAGTGCGTCGAGCTCTTCGAGCAACTACGCGGCACCGCGGTCAACCAGGTTGACGGCGCCCGCATCGGGCTGGCCCACAACATCGGCGGACCCACGGCGGTCTCGGCGGTCACGATCTTGGAAGGACCTGGCCATGGCTGCTAGAGGCGCAGAGCGCTGGAGCCCGGGCATCTCGCTCGGACGGGGGTCCGCGCCCATGCAGGCGGTCGGCGGGCTCTTCGCGATGGGGTTGGACGCGGTGAAGTTCTGGTTCACCCGGCCGTTCTTCTTCCGCGAGTTCCTCGAGCAGTCGTGGTTCGTCGCGCGGGTGTCCATGGCGCCGACGGTGCTCGTCGCGATCCCGTTCACCGTGCTGGTGAGCTTCACGCTCAACATCTTGTTGCGCGAGCTGGGGGCGGCGGACCTGTCGGGCGCCGGTGCGGCGTTCGGCGCGGTGACGCAGGTCGGGCCGCTGGTGACGGTGCTGATCGTGGCCGGGGCGGGCGCCACCGCGATGTGCGCCGACCTCGGTTCGCGCACCATCCGCGAGGAGATCGAGGCCATGGAGGTGCTGGGCATCAACCCGGTGCAGCGGCTGGTCGCGCCGCGCATCCTGGCGGCCGGCCTGGTGGCGCTGCTGCTCAACAGCCTGGTGGTGATCATCGGCATCCTCGGCGGCTACCTGTTCTCGATCTTCGTCCAGGACGTCAACCCGGGCGCGTTCGCCGCGGGCATCACGCTGCTCACCGGCGTGCCGGAGGTGATCATCTCCTGCGTCAAGGCGGCGCTGTTCGGGCTGATCGCCGGGCTGGTCGCCTGCTACCGCGGGCTGTCGATCACCGGCGGCGGCGCGAAAGCAGTGGGCAACGCGGTCAACGAGACGGTGGTGTACGCCTTCATGGCGCTGTTCGTGGTCAACGTGGTCGTCACGGCCATCGGCATCCGGATGACGGCGGGCTAGGGGAGCGGCCATGGGAACGATGACGACGCTGCGGTCGACCTACCCGAGGTTCTTCAAGAACCTCGGCCGGCCCGTCGGGACGATGAGCCGGCTCGGCGACCACACGCTGTTCTACGGCCGGGCGATCGGCGCCGCGCCGTTCGCGGCGGTGCACTACCGCAAGGAGGTCATCCGGCTGATCGCCGAGATCTCGATGGGCGCGGGCACGCTGGCGATGATCGGTGGCACGGTCGTGATCGTCGGCTTCCTGACGCTCGCCACCGGCGGCACGCTGGCGGTGCAGGGCTACTCCTCGCTGGGCGACATCGGTATCGAGGCGCTGACGGGCTTCCTGGCGGCGTTCATCAACGTGCGCATCGCGGCGCCGGTGGTCGCGGGCATCGGGCTGGCGGCCACCTTCGGAGCGGGCGTCACCGCGCAGCTGGGCGCGATGCGGATCAACGAGGAGATCGACGCGCTGGAGACCATGGCGATCCGGCCGGTGTCCTACCTGGTGAGCACCCGCATCATCGCCGGGATGATCGCCATCGTGCCGCTGTACTCGATCGCGGTGATCCTGTCCTTCTTGGCCAGCCAGTTCACCACGGTGATGCTGTTCGGCCAGTCCGGTGGGCTCTACGACCACTACTTCGACACGTTCCTCAACCCGATCGACCTGCTGTGGTCCTTCCTGCAGGCGATCTGCATCGCGCTGGCGATCCTGCTGATCCACACCTACTTCGGCTACTTCGCCACCGGCGGGCCGTCGGGGGTCGGCGTCGCGGTCGGCAACGCCGTGCGCACCTCGCTCATCGTCGTGGTGTCGGTGACCCTCTTGGTGTCGCTGTCCATCTACGGCTCCAACGGCAACTTCAACCTCTCGGGCTAAGGAGGTGACATGACAGCAAGCGTTCCCCCCGGCGGAGTGCCGACGGCGCGGCACCAGGCCGTAAAGGGCACCCGCAAGGAGACACCGGGCTGGGTGCGGCCCGCGACCGGGCTGGCGACGGTCGGCATCATCCTCGCGATCTTCGCGGTGGCGGTGCTGCTGTTCCGCGGCGACTTCACCCGCACCGTGCCGGTCACCGTCATGTCGGACCGCGCGGGTCTGGTCATGAACCCCGACGCGAAGGTGAAGATGCGCGGCGTGCAGGTGGGCTTCGTCGAGTCCATCACCAGCACCCCGGACGGGAAGGCGAAGCTGACGCTGGCCATGAACCCCGACCAGCTCAAGCTGATCCCGGCGAACGTGCTCGTCAACATCGCGTCCACCACGGTGTTCGGGGCGAAGTTCGTGCAGCTGGTGCCGCCCGCGAAGCCGGCCACCGACGCGCTGCACCCCGGCGCGGTGCTGGACTCCGGCCACGTCACCGTCGAGATCAACACGGTGTTCGAGCAGCTGACCCAGGTGCTCGGCAGCATCGAGCCGCAGAAGCTCAACGAGACCCTCGGCGCGATCGCCCAAGCCTTCAACGGCCGGGGCGAGAAGCTCGGCGACGCGCTCGTCGACTTCGACCGCTACCTGGCCACCATCGAACCCAGCCTGCCGAACCTGTCGCGCGACCTGGAGCTGGCCCCGCAGGTGCTCGGCGCCTACGCCGACGCCGCACCCGACCTGATGACCACGGCGCGCAGCGCCACGCAGGTCAGCCAGACGTTCGTCGACGAACAGCAGAACCTGGACGCGCTGCTGGTCAGCGCCACCGGGCTGGCCGACGTCGGCAACCCGCTGCTCACCGACGTCCGCGAGCCGCTGTCGACGACGCTGCGCCAGCTCGGGCCGACCGCCCAGACGCTCAACAAGTACAACCAGGCGCTGTGGTGCGGCCTGTCGGGCATGTACCCGCTGGCCACCGGCCCGGACCTGCCCGACCCCGGGGTCGCGGTGAACGTGAGCTTCGTGCTCGGCATCGAGCGGTACCGCTATCCGGGCAACCTGCCGAAGGTCAACGCCAGCGGCGGCCCGCAGTGCACCGACCTGCCCCGCGTGCCGTTCGGCAAGCGCACGCCGTACCTCGTGATGGACAACGGCGCCAACGCCTACGAGTACGGCAACCAGGGCTGGCTCATCAACTCCGAAGGGCTGAAGAACTTGCTGTACGGTCCGCTCGACGGCCCGCCCCGTAACACCGCGCAGGTCGGACAACCCGGATGAGGCGTAACGCGACGGCCATCAAGTTCGGCATCTTCGGGCTGGTGATGGTGGTGTTCACCGCCTTCCTCTTCATGATCTTCGGCGAGTACCGCGGCGGCTCGACGGAGTCGTACTCGGCGCTGTTCACCGACGCCTCCCGGCTCAAGACCGGCGATTCGGTCCGCGTCGCGGGCATCCGCGTCGGCACGGTGCAGGGGGTGTCGCTGCAGGAGGACCATTCGGTCCGCGTGGAGTTCGACGCGGACAAGTCGGTGGTGCTGACCACCGGGACCAAGGCGGCGGTGCGCTACCTGAACCTGGTGGGCGACCGCTATCTGGAGCTGATCGACGGCCCGGGCTCGACGCGCAAACTCCCCGCCGAGGCGCAGATCCCCAAGGAGCGCACCGAGCCCGCGCTCGACCTCGACCTGCTGCTGGGCGGGCTCAAGCCGGTGATCCGCGGGCTGAACCCGCGCGACGTCAACGCGCTGACCGCGTCGTTGCTGCAGGTGCTGCAGGGCCAGAGCGGGACGCTGCAGTCGCTGCTGTCCAACACGTCGTCGTTCTCCACCACGCTGGCCGACAACAACCAGGTCATCCAGCAGGTGATCGACAACCTCAACACCACGCTGCAGACGCTCGGCGACCAGGGCCAGCAGTTCTCCGGCGCCATCCAACGGCTCGATCAGCTCGTCAGCGGGCTGGCCGCCGACCGGGATCCCATCGGCGCCGCCATCACCTCGCTGGACAACGGCACCGCGTCGCTGGCGGACCTGCTGACCGACGCGCGGCCGCCGCTGGCCGGCACGGTCGACGAGCTGAATCGGCTCGCGCCGCTGCTCGACCGCGACGAGGAGCGCATCGGCGCCGCACTGCAAAAGGCGCCCACGAACTACAAGAAGCTGCAACGCCTGGGCGCCTACGGCAGCTGGATCATGTACTACATCTGCGGCCTGAAGGTCCGCGTCACCGACCTGCAGGGCCGGACCGCGGTGTTCCCCGAGATCAGGCAGGACACGGGAAGGTGCGCGGAGCCCTAAATGCTCAAATACCGCGGAAGAGAACTGGTCAAGGCGGGATTCATCGGCACGGTGCTGATCATCCTGCTCATCGCCGTCGGGCTGCAGCCGGAACGGATCCAGTCGTGGGCCACCACGGTCCGGTACTCGGCGCTGTTCGCCGAAGCAGGCGGCCTGGTGGCCGGCAACGACGTCACGTTGTCAGGCATCAAGGTCGGGTCGGTGCAGGACATCACGCTCAAGCAGGGCGAGGCGCTCGTCGTCTTCACCGCCAAGGGCAATGTGCCGCTGGGGTCGCAGACCACCGCCCACGTCCGGACGGGATCGTTGCTCGGGGAGCGGGTGCTGGTCCTGGAGTCCGACGGCGACGGCACGATGCGGCCCAACACCACGATCCCGTCGACGCGGACCTCGTCGCCGTACTCGCTGACCGATTTCGTCGGCGAGCTGACCACCAACACCCGCGACACCGACACCGCCCAGCTCAACCAGTCGCTGGACACGCTGTCGGAGACGCTCGACCAGATCGCGCCGCAGCTCGGGCCGACGTTCGACGGGCTGACCCGGCTGTCGGAGGCGCTCAACAGCCGTGACGAGACGCTGGCGCGGCTGCTGAAGAACGCCGGGGACGTGACGAAGATCCTCAGCGACCGCAGCATGGCGGTGAACTCCCTGATCCTCAACGCCAACGATCTGCTCGAGGTGCTCAACGACCGGCGCCAGGCGATCGTGAGCCTGCTGGCCAACACGTCGGCGGTGTCCCGGCAGCTGACCGGGCTGGTAGCCGACAACGAGGCCGAGCTCGCGCCGACGCTGCAGCGGCTCAACAACGTCAACAAGATGCTCGAGGACAACCGCGACAACATCGCCGCGGCCCTCAAGGGCCTGACGAAGTTCGCGGTGACGCAGGGCGAGACCGTCGCCAACGGCGCCTACTACAACGCCTACGTGCCGAACCTGCAGCCCGCGCAGATCCTGCAGCCGTTCCTCGACTTCGCGTTCGGGTTCCGCCGCGGCACCAACGCCGGCCAGCCGCCTGACACGGCCGGCCCGCGCGCCGAGCTGCCGTTCCCGTACAACGCCATCCCCGGAGGTTCGCGCTGATGTCCCGCACTCGGCTCGTCGCGATCACCGCCGTGGCCCTGGTGGTGCTGCTGGCCGCCGGCGCGGTGTTCGTCGTCCGCCAGCACTTCTTCGGCCCGAAGACCATCACCGCGTACTTCACCACCACCACCGCCATCTATCCGGGCGACGAGGTGCGGGTCTCCGGCGTCAAGGTCGGGAAGGTCGAGTCCATCGAGCCGGTCGGCACCGAGTCGAAGATGGTGCTCAAGGTCGACCACGACGTCCCGGTCCCGGCGGACGCCCGCGCGGTGATCGTCTCGCAGAACCTCGTCGCGGCGCGGTACGTGCAGCTGGCGCCCGCCTACCGCAGCAGCGGCCCGACGATGCCCGACGGCGCGGTCATCACCTCCGACCGCACCGCGGTGCCGGTCGAGTGGGACGAGGTCAAGGATCAGCTGATGCGGCTGGCCACCGACCTCGGCCCGAAGAGCGGTGTCGACGGCACCTCGGTGTCGCGGTTCATCGACAGCGCCGCCGACGCGATGGACGGCAACGGCGACAAGCTGCGTTCGACGCTGGCGCAGCTGTCGGGCGCCGCGCGCATCCTCGCCGAGGGCAGCGGCGACATCGTGAACGTCATCAAGAACCTGCAGGTCTTCGTCAGCGCGCTGCGCGGTTCGGGCCAGCAGATCATGCAGTTCAACGACCGGCTCGCGACGCTGACGAGCGTCGTCAACGGCAGCCGCGACGATCTGGACGCCGCGCTGACCGACCTGTCGGTGGCACTCGGCGAGGTGCAGCGATTCGTCGCCGGCAGCCGCGACGCCACCGTCGAACAGGTCCGCGGCCTGTCCCAGGTGACGCAGACGCTGGCCGACAACAAGATCTCCGTCGAGAACCTGCTGCACGTCGCGCCCAACGCGTTCGCCAACGCCTACAACATCTACAACCCGGACACCGGCGACCCGGTGGGCGCGTTCGTGCTCAACACCTTCGAGAACCCGGTGCAGTTCATCTGCGGGGCGATCGGGGCCATCGAGAACGCCACCGGCCCCGAGACGGCGAAGCTGTGTGCCGACTACCTGGGGCCGGCGGCGCGGTTCCTGTCGCTCAACCAGCTGCCCATCCCGATCAACCCGATCCTGGCCAAGCAGGCCAGCCCCGACAACCTCATCTACAGCGAGGACCGGCTGCGGGAGGGCAATCCCAAACCGCCGCCGGACATCCCGTACATCCCGCCGGACTTCTCGGCGTACTCGGGCATCCCCGGCTTCCCGATCCCGCCGTCGTCGCCGCCGCCGGGCGGGCCGGCCGTCATCCCGGCGGACCAGGCCGATTTCGGACCGCCCCTGGGCACGCCGCTGCCCGCGGAGGTCGGCGGTGCGGCGCCGGCCGAAGGGACTCCGACGCCATGACCGCTCACCGATATGCGCGCGGCTTCGGTGCGCTGGGCTGCTGCGCGGCCCTGACGGTGTCGGGCTGCGGCTTCCAGGGCGTCAACTCGCTGCCGCTGCCGGGTGTGAAGGGCCGCGGCGCGAACGCGGCGCTGTACCACGTGGAGATCGAGAACGTCGCCACGCTGGAGTCGAACTCGCCGGTGCTGATCAACGACGTCGTGGTGGGCAGCGTCGGCAAGATGACCGTCGACAACTGGCACGCCGACGTCGAGGCCTGGGTGAACCCGGATGTCGTCGTCCCGGCCAACGTGGTCGCCAAGGTGGGGCAGACCAGCCTGCTCGGGTCGATGCACCTGTCGCTCGACACCCCGCTGGGCCAGGAGCCGCAGGGCCGGCTGCAATCGGGCGCCACCATCGGCCTGAACAAGGCGTCGACGTACCCGACGACCGAGCAGACGCTGTCGTCGCTGTCGGTCGTGGTCAACGGCGGCGGGCTGGGGCAGCTCGGCGACATCGTCTCCAGCTTCAACGCCACCCTCGGCGGCCGGGAACCGCAGATCCGCGACCTGCTCTCGCGGCTCGACCGGTTCATCGGCACGCTGAGCGCCCAACGCGACAACCTGGTGGCGACCATCGAGAACCTCAACCGGTTCTCCGGCACGCTCGCCGCCCAGCGCGACGTCATCACCGAGGCGCTGCGCAAGATCCCGCCGGCGCTGGAGGTGCTCAACCGGGAGCGGCCGCGGCTGACCACCGCGCTGACGAAGCTGGGGGAGTTCAGCGACACCGCCAGCGCCGTGGTCACCGAGTCCAAGGACGACCTGGTGAACGACCTGCGCAACCTGACGCCGGCGATCAAGGCGCTGGCCGACGTGGGCCCCGACCTGGACGTCATCCTGGCGTACGCGCTGTTCTTCCCCTACACCCAGACGTTCATCGACCGCGGCATCCGCGGCGACTACTACAACCTGTTCGCCGACATCGACCTGACGATCCCGCGCCTGAAGCGGGCGTTGTTCCTCGGCACCCGGTTCGGGCAGGAGGGCGCCGCGCTCACCCCGGCGCCGGGCGATCCGCAGTACCTGAACTACACCTACGACCCGCTGATGGCGGGCATCACGCAGGGCACGACGCCGCTGCCCGCCGCGGGCGGCAGCGCGCCGCCCGCGTCGGCGCCGGCGAACCTCTCGGCCGGGCAGGCGCCGCCGCCCGCCCAGCCGCAGATCGAGGCGCTGGTGCCGCCGGGGCTGCGGCTCGTCCCGGCCGACCTGCCGCCGGGCGTGAACCCGCCGATCACCGGTGTGCCGCAGCTGGCGGCCGCACCGGATCCGGCGGCGCCGCCACCGCCGGTGCCGCAGCTGGGCGGGCCGGCAGCGCCGGACGTCGTGACGGTTCCCCTCATTCCGCCAGCACCCGGAAGTGACGGCTGATGCTCACACGGTTTGTCCGCACGCAGCTCATCATCTTCACCATCGCGTCGGTGGTCGGCGTCCTGGTGATGGTGTTCAACTACCTGCAGGCGCCCACGCTGCTGGGGGTCGGGCGCATCACGGTGAAGCTGGAACTGCCCGCCAGCGGCGGGCTCTATAAGTTCAGCAACGTCACCTACCGCGGGGTGCAGCTGGGCAAGGTCACCTCGGTCGACCTGACCCGCGACGGCGCGGTGGCGACGCTGTCGTTGGACACCTCGCCGAAGGTGCCCCGCAACTTGCGGGCGGACGTGCGCAGCGTGTCCGCGGTCGGTGAGCAGTACGTCGACCTGCGTCCGCTCACCGACGACGGCCCGTACCTGGAGGAGGGTTCGGTGATCCCGGCCAGCGCGGCCAGCATCCCGCAGGAGGTCGGGCCGGTGCTCGACCAGGTGAGCAAGCTGGTGCAGAGCCTGCCCAAGGAGCAGCTGAGCAACCTGCTCGACGAGACGTACAAAGGCTTCAACGGCGCAGGCTACGACTTCGGGTCGCTGCTCGACTCGACGTCCACGCTGACCGCAGACCTCGGCGGCGTCGCGGACCAGACCCGGTCGGTCATCGACGACTCGGGCACCCTGCTCGACGCGAACGCCCAGACCGTCAACTCGATCCGCGAGTGGGCGGCCGGGCTGGCCGGCGTGACCTCGCAGCTGGAGACGAACGACCCGCAGGTGCGCACCATCCTGCAGACCGGTCCGGGAAGCCTCAACGAGGCCACCACGCTGCTCGACCAGGTGAAGCCGACGCTGCCGGTGCTGCTGGCCAACCTGACGACGCTCACCGAGATCACGATGACCTACGACAAGAGCATCGAGCAGTTGCTGGTGGTGCTGCCGCCGTACGTCGCGTCGACGCAGAGCTACGGCACCGTGGCGAACCAGCCGATGGGGCAGCCGATCGGCGAGTTCGCGATCACCGTCGGTGACCCGCCGCCGTGCACCGTCGGCTTCCTGCCGCCGTCGTCGTGGCGCAACCCCGCCGACACCACGGTGATCGACACCCCCGACGGCATCTACTGCAAGCTGCCGCAGGATTCCCCGATCAACGTGCGCGGTGCCCGCAACTATCCGTGCATGCGGTACCCCGGCAAGCGGGCGCCGACCGTGGAACTGTGCAACGACCCGCAGGGCTTCCAGCCGCTGGGACAGCGCCAGCACGTCGCCGGCCCGCACGTGATCGACCCGAACCTGGTGGCCCAGGGCGTGCCGCCCGACGACCGGTACAACTTCAACCAGAACATCTACGGACCGGTCGAGGGGACGCCGCTGCCGCCGGGTGCGGTGCCGGCGGGCACGCCGCCGGCGGGTGCCCCCGGGTTCACCCCGGATCTGCCGCCGGGCACGCCGGGCAGTGCCACGGTGCCGCCGCCGTCGGTGCCCGCCGCGCCGGGGCCGGTGTACCCGCCGCCACCGCCGCCGGGCGGTCCGCTGCCCGCCGCGCCGCCCGCGCCGCTGCAGCCGCTGCCGTCGCCCGCGGTGGGGCCGCCGGCCGAGGCGCCGGTGCCTGCGGCCGCCGCGGGTGCGCCGGCCGACGGCGCCGGGTCCTACGCCGCGACCGGCCCGTCGGTGGCGGTCACGCACTACAACCCGCGCACCGGCGAGTACCAGGCCCCGGACGGGCAGCTGTACTCCAACCCCGACCTGGTCTCCCCGCGGGCGACGACGTGGCAGGAGATGCTGCCGAGGTGACCGGGGGGTGGGGCGTCAGGCCAGCCGCACGGCCGTCCAGGGCATCCGGATGCGGGTCTCGCGGCTGCGGCCGCAGGCCCCGCTGGGCCCGCTGGTGATGTCCTCGCCGGCGAAGGTGTTGGTGTTGTACGGGTCCTGCAGGCCCGTCGCGACGTCCACCGAGTAGAACCGGAACATCTGCAGGCCGTCGAATTTCGCGCCGTCGGCGCAGGTGATCCATCCGGGGATGCTGCGTTTGACCCACCAGGAGCCGCCGGCCCGGTAGATCGGCGCCTCCCAGCCCTGATCGCTCTTGACGGTGCCGGTGCAGTCGACCGGCGAACTGCACGTGGTCTGCACGGTCCAGGTGCTGCGGACCTGCGCCTGGTCCTCGTACCGCTCGTTGGTCTTCGCCCACTGGCCGTTCGAGAACACCGTGAACGTGCCGTTGATGCCCCACGACTCGTCGGCGCCGGCGACGGCCGGGGAGACCAGGCCCGCGGCGAGCAGTCCGGCCAGGGCGGCGGTTCCGACGGTGGACCGCAGTGCGCTCATCGCTGCTCCTCGGGAGGGACGTTCTCGACCGTTGAGAATAACAATTCCGGAACCGCCGCGGAGGCGAACGGCGGCTGGTCGGATACGTTCGACCCGTGGACAAGCCGTGGGCGGCGCGCAGCCCGCTGACGCCGGCGCCCCGGACGGCGGCGCAGTCGCGCATCCTCGCCGCAGCGCTCGACCTCATCGCCGAGCACGGCGTCAGCGGGACCTCGCTGCAGATGATCGCCGACCGCGTCGGCGTCACCAAAGCCGCGGTCTACCACCAGTTCAGGACGAAGGACGAAATCGTCATCGCCGTCACCGAGGACGAACTGACGGCACTGCAGGACGCGCTCGACGCCGCCGAGGCCGAACCGGACCGGCTGCGGGCGCGGTCGGTGCTGCTGACGCGGGTGGTCGAGGTCGCGGTCGCCCGGCGGCGGTGGGTCGTCACGCTGCAGCACGACCCGGTCATCATCCGGCTGCTGGGTCGCCACGAGCCGTTCCAGCGATTCATCGACCGGCTCTACCGCGTGCTGCTGGGGGAGGAGGACGCCACCGCGGCGTCGATGGTGCGCGCCGCGATCTTCTCCGCGGTGATCGGCGGCACCGTGTCGAGCCCGATCGTCGCCGACATCCCCGACGCCGAGCTCCGCGACGAGCTGCTCACGACGCTGCGCCGGCTGCTCGAACTGCCCGGCTAGCCCAGACAGAGCGCGAGCACCGTCGCGAAGAACGCCACCAGCCAGCCGTCGGCGGTAACCCGCAGCCACCGCGGCCCGCGGCGCACCTCCATGAAGCTGCGCATGATGACGCGCACCTTGACCAGCGCGATCCCGAGGACGCCGAGCGTCACCGCGGTCGTGGCGTGCGAGCCGCCGTGCCCGGCGAGCCACCACGACAGCACCGTCACCGCCGACAGCAACGCCCACGCCGCCGTCAACCGGGCGCTCGTCGTCATCGGCACCACCGGCCTCACCTCACCAGGTAGATCAGCGCGAAGATCAGCACCCACAGCATGTCCACCATGTGCCAGTAGACGGCGCCCGACTCGACGACGCGGATCCGCCGCAGCCGCTCGTCGGTCAGCTCGCGCAGCACGACGCCGACGATCAGCAGGCCGAGCAGCACGTGCGACAGGTGGACCCCGGTGAGCATGTAGTAGAAGCTGAAGAACTCGCTGCCGACCAGGGTGTGGCCCCGGCTCACCTCGGCCGACCACTCCGCGAGCTTGACGACCACGAAGACCAGCCCACACCCGCCGCCGCCCGCCGTGAGCCGTCGCGCGCGACGGTGATCGCCCGCCCGCGCCGCCTGCACGCCCAGCGCCACCAGCCACGAGCTGCTCAACAGCACCAGCGTGTTGACGACGCCGATGGTGGCGCTCAGCTGGTGCTGCCCGGTGAGGAAGCCGTCGCGGTCGGCGCTGCGGTGCACCAGGAAGATGACGAAGTACGCCGAGAAGATGAGGATGTCGCCGAGCACGAAGAACCACATGCCGCCGCTGCCCTGCAGCCCGGCCGTCGCCGGGTCGGCTCGCACGCCGGCGTCGGGCACCGCCTCAGTCGTCAACGCGCTCACCCGCCCGGTCCTGCCGCACGGCGCGCAGCAGCAGCGCGATCAGACAGCCCTCCCAGAAGCCGAAGATCGCCGTCCCCATCCAGAAGCTGATCGAGCCGTCCCACGCGAACGCGCCGTCGGTGAACAGAAACACCGGCGCCGCCATGATCTCGGTGACGATCTGCCAAATGGTGACGTAGGCGATCCACGTCGGGAAGACGCCGTTGCGGTCGAGGAACACCGCCAGCGCGAACACCAGGTAGGCCGTGGAGAAACAGCCGAGCGAGCCGACGAAGGTGAGGAGCCCGACGTCGTAGAGCAACGCCAGCAGTTGCGGGTCCCGATCGGGCCGCAGCACCGCGGCGAGGAAGGCGAACGCCGCGAGCAGACAGCCCGGGACGGCGCCGACGGCGAGCGCGCCGATGTAGGCGTAGGCCCACACCGAGCCGACCGACATGCGTGTGATCTGGTAGGCGATCAGGCCGTTGGCCCAGGCGGCCCACCCGATGACCACCATCAGCACGCCGAACCCGAGCTTGATGGTCAGCGTGTGCTCGGCGAAGAAGTCGACGATCTGCTCGACCGGCTTGTCCGGTCGCGGCGGCGGCATCACCCGGGTCAGCACCACGAAGATCAGCCCGAACAGCGTGTAGAAGACCGGCAGCGTCCACCACACGATCACCAGGTCGGTGCGCGCCGGCTGTGCGGCGGCGGTCGGGGTGGTGACGGCCGTGCTCACGACGCCACCAGGGCGCGTTCGGCCGCGGCGTGCTCCTCGCGGGCCTGCTGCTCGATCGCCCGCCGCAGCACCGCGAACATCACGACGAGGAACACCCCGTAGGCGACGATCCGCAGCCAGAACGACACCACCCCGTCCCAGGCCAGCGGCCCGCTGGTCACCACCGCGGCACCGGCCGACGGCGTGATCGCGGCGGCGACCGCGAGGCTGAACCAGGCGACCCATTTCGGGAACACCGGCTCGGCTCGCGTGTCGAGGCGCACCGCGAGCGCGAGGCACACCAGCTGCGCGACGATCATGCCGACCGGGGCGCTGAAGACGATCCATGCCAGGTCGTTGAGCAAGACCACGAGCGCCGGATCGCGCTCGGGGCGGAACGCCGCCAGCAGCCACATCAGGTCGGCGATGGCGAACAGCGTGGCGCCGGACGCCGCACCGGCCAAGAAGCAGTAGGCGAACACCGGGCTCGGGGTGGCCATCCGCTTCATGTGGACGACGATGAGCATGAAGAACGGCACCAGCATGACGCCGAAGAGGTTGAACGTGATCATGCTGAACCGGATCATCGCCGCGTGCTGCCGGTAGAAGTCGGCGACCTCCGCGGCGGACCACCGCGGTGACATCGGCGGGAAGAACCCCGGGAACGCCGCAAAGGCGACCGCGAACACGACCGCGACGCCGGCGGTCATCCAGAGCGTGATCCGTTGCGCGGCGAGCATCATGGGCCGTCCTTCGTCGGGAGCGCCCCGAGAGTAGCCGATCGGCTAGTTCGGGCTCAAGGATCCGCTCTCGGAAAGCAAGAACTGGCTTCTCGGTTGTGCCAGACTGGACGGCGTGCGATGGATTCCTGCGATGGCGGCGGCCGCAGTGGTGGCCGGCGGGCTGCTCACCGCGCCACCGGTCGCGGCCGAACCACTCAACAGCTGTGACGATCCGTTCTGCGTTCCGGGCATCGCGCCCAACGTCGTCCTCGGGTCGTACTGCTCGAACACCACCTACTACGTGTTCGGCACCACCTCGTGGGGACGGCTGGTGTTCTGCGGATCGCCGCGGCGCTACGAGCCGCGGTGGTTCCGGTCACCGAAGATGATGGGCATCAAGGTCGAGGGCACCAGCTGCACCAACCTCGACAACACCGTCGCCCAGGCCCCCGACGGCCTGTTCCTGGCCTGCGTGGCGCAGAACGGCGCCAGCACCTGGCAGCGCGGCGACCTGTAACCATTCCGCCGCGCACCGGTCGACGAATATCGAACGCTCCGGTAAAGCGGCGTCCGCCGTGCGGCCCGAAATGCACGCATATCGCACCGTCGACGAATAAATCGTATTCGACGGTCGGCGATCCGGCGTTTCACGGTGGCGGCGGGCGGCACGCCCTAGCATCCGTTCCATGTGCGGTGACGATGCGGTTTCCGGCCCTGCGCTGTCGGCCTGACGTGGCGGTCCACCAGGTGATGTTGGTCGCGCTGCACGCCGCCGGACGGTCTGTCGGGCGGTCGCCGGTGGTCAACGACGTCCTCACGGTGTTGGCCGACGCCGAACGCACGGTCATCAAGGCCGTTCGCGCCCACCTCGCGGCCGTCGACCCGCCGCCCGAAGCGCCGGCCGGAAGTCAGCTCCCGCCGCCGCGGCCCGAGCCCGTCGAGCTGATGCGGACGCTGCTGGACCAAAGCATGTACAACCGTCCCGCCGACAGCCGAACGGCGTTGTACGCGAACCTCATCGGGGACATGGTGCCCGACGAGGCGCGGATCCTCGCGGCGCTCTCCGACGGCACGGCCTACCCCGTCATCGACGTCGCCGAACCGATGCTCGGCACCAGCTCCGCGGTCGTCCTGTCCAACGCGTCCACCGTGGGCCGCGCCGCGGGCGTCTCGCTGCCCGATCGCACGCCGCTCTACGTCAGCAGGCTGGTGCTGGCCGGACTCGCCCACATCGGACCCGAGGGTCCGAACACGATGTTCGACGACTACGAGATGCTGCTCACCGACGCCGCCGTCAACGCCGCCATCGGCAGGGCCCGCCGCGGAATGCGATCGGCCCGGGTCATCCGGCGCACCGTGCGGATCACCGAACTGGGATCCGAATTATGGGAGGCGGCCACATGACGATCGACTGGAGTAATACGTTCACCTATCCGTGGTGGGTGTACGTCACCATTCCGCTCGGCGCTGCGCTGGTCGGTTGGGCGACGAAGATTCTCGCACTCAAGATGATGTTCTATCCCGTCGAATTCAAGGGCATCAAGCCCTATCTGGGATGGCAGGGCCAAATTCCGAAGCGCGCTCCGAAAATGGCGGCCGTGGCGGTCGATTCGCTCACGTCGGGGATCATCGATCCGGTCGAGATGTTCGACAAGATCGATCCCGACGAGCTGGTGCAGGAGCTGGGGAAGCCCCTGCAGGCCGCGGCCCGCGACATCGTCGACACGATGATGATGGCGCTCCAACCGCAGGTGTGGCGTGCCACCCCGGACCAGGTCAAAGACCTCATCGTCGCCAACGTGAACAGCCGCATCCCCGCGGCGTCGCGCGGCATGTTCGAGGAACTGCGCGGCCAGGTCGATCAGATCTTCGACATCAAGCACATGGTCGTCAGCAACCTGGTGCGCGACAAAGCCACACTGAACAGCGTCTTCCAGGACATCGGGAAATCGGCATTCCGCTTCCTGATCCGGGCGGGTCTGTGGTTCGGCTTCATCATCGGCCTGGTGCAGGTGCTCGTCTTCGGTGTCACGGGATGGACGTGGACGCTTCCGGCGTTCGGCTTGCTGACCGGTGGGCTCACCGACTACGTCGCGCTGCAGATGATCTTCCGCCCGCTGCAGCGGCGAACGATCTTCCCGGGGTTCAGGTGGCAGGGCGTCTTCCAGGCCGATCGCGACGAGGTGATCCGCGGCTACGCCGCCCTGATGGCAAGGGAGATCTTCACGCCCAAGTCGATCATGGAGAGCATGCTGACCGGTCCGATGTCGGACAAGTTCTTCGACATCATCCAGGTGGAGATCCGCAAGACGATCGACTCGCAACTCGGTGCCGCGGTGCGCATCATCAACGCCGTGGGCAGCCGGCAATACCAGCAGATGAAGCAGCGGATCGCCGACACCGTCATCGCGAAGCTGCCGGAGACGTCGACCTACATCGAGGAATACTTCGAGAAGCGCCTGCGACTTGAGGACATGATGATCGAGAAGATGGGTCAGCTCGATGCGCAGTCCTACGAGAACCTGCTGCGCCCCGCGTTCAAGGATGACGAATGGATCATCGTGGTGCTCGGCGCCGCGCTCGGCTTCCTGTTCGGTGAACTGCAGGCGGAGCTGATCGTGCTGCTCGCCGCGCGCTGACCGGCGCTACCAGTTCCGCAGCGCGCAGAGCACGCCCTGCTCGCCGTCTTTCGAGACCACGACCACGCCGTCGACCTCGATCTCGCAGTGCATGCCGGCGTCCACCGCGTGCGGGCGGGTTCCGTTGTTGACCGCGACCATGGCCCACCGTCCCGGATTGCGCAGCCGGGTGTCGATGCTCCACGGCTGGTCGGGACCGGTGACCACGTACACGTTGGTCATGTAGGGGAAGCCGTCGGCCGCGCTCCACTCGGTGAAGTTGTTCGGCTCCGCGCTGGGATACCAGATGTCGGACTTGGTGACGTCGCGGGTGGTCACGGTGTAGCGGACGAGGTGCTCGGGCTCGTCGGCCGCCGCGACGGGCGCGCCGGCACCGGCGGTGGCCGCCAACGCGGCGGCGGTGACGGCCAGCGATGCGATCCGTCGCGGTGCCATGCGCAACCCCTCACTCACCGATAGTCAGGTTCTCGTAGGAGAAGAGTAATCCTCGCCGGCGGCCGGCGGATCCGAACGCCTCAGCCGACGAACTCCACCTTCGACATCTTGAGCCGGTCGCCCTCCCGCGTCATGGTGACGCTGATGGCGAAGTCGCGCTGCTTGCGATCCGGCGCGTTCGGATCGGCGAGCCGGGAGGTGGCGGCCACCAGGACCACCGCCGAGTCGGCCGACACCGACTCCACGGCCGTGGCGCCGACGGTGGTCTCGGTCGCGACCTTGCTGTTGCCGAACGTCCCGGGAAGGTTTGCGAGCTCGAACTCCTCCTTGAAGTCGCCCGTCGAGTTGTCGAGGACGTTGCGCACCCAGGCGCCGGGGTCGCCGGCGTCGAGCGACATCAGCGTCACGATGTTCTGGCGCGCCGCGGCGGCGAACTCGGCGGAGAGCTGGTCGTCGGCCTGGCGCTTCCGGTGGTGGACGATCATGAGATAGCTCGCCGCCAGCAGCGCGCAGACCGCCAGCACCGTGAGCGTGGCCAGCACCACCCGCACGGTGAAGCGCCACCGCTCGGCGCGGTCGACCGGCGGCGCGAAAGCCGGCTCGACGTCGGCGATGTCGGTGTCCTCGCCGTCGGTCTCCCCGTTGTCGGTGTCCCCGTCGCGGGCCGCCAGCGTCAGCGTGTCGACGGGCCCCCGTCGCGTGCGCATCGCCCGCGCCCGGGCCCGGGCGGCGGCGGCCGCCTCCTCGGCGGCCCGCGCCTCGGCTTCGGCCTGCTCGGCCAGAGCCAGCGCCCGCGCGGCGGCGTCCCCGTCGGGCGGGTCGGCCGGATCAAGCTCAGCCACCACCGGCCTAGACCGGCTCGAACTTCGAGATCAGCCACGAGTTGTTCACCCGGTTGAGGCTGACCTTGACGCTGCTCGAGGTGAGCGCCGGCTGCGGCCGCTCGTTGCTGGTCTGCGATTCGTTGATGAACACCAGCACTGTCGCACTGTTCGGCGTGATGTCCGAGACCGCAGCCCGAGTGACCGTCGCGGTGTTGTTGAGGCCTTTCTGCCGCACGGCCGGCACCACGATGCTCTGCACGTAGTCGCCGTAGTAGTCGAGAAACTCGCCGGTCAGCTGCGCCTTGGCGGCGGCAAAATCCTGCTCCACGGTGTCCGGCTTGTACGACAGCACCGCGATGGTGCCCGACTTCGCGGCCTCGACCGCGGCGTTGCGGGCGGCCGTGTCGGTCAACTGGTCCGGGCGGTACGTCGAGAAGTACAGCCAGCCGGCCAGGGCGGCCGAGCCGATGAGCGCCAGCGCCAGCAGCACCGGCAGCAGCGGGATGCGGGCGGTGCGCACCCGCCCGGTCGACGTCTCGCTGCCGGCGGCGGTGTCGTCGGCAACAGTGTCGTCGTCGGCGGTCGCGGTGTCGTCGGCGGTCGCGGTGTCGTCGTCGGCGGCGGTGTCGGCGGCAACAGTGTCGTCGGCGGCCGGCAGCTGTTCCGGCTCGTCGGGATCGGGGCCGGACGAGGTGTCGCGCTCCTCGAGCGACGACTCCGATGGCGTGATCTTCACAGCAGGAACTCGACTTTCGACATCTTGAGCTCGTTGTCCTCGCGGACGACGGTGACGGCGAAGCGGAAGGGACGCGGCTGTCCCTTTGCTCCGGCCGCATTGGTGACCTCCTCGGTGGAGGTCACCAGCACCACGGCCTCGTTGCGGCTCAGCGATTGGATGGCGGTGGCGTTGACGGTGCCCTTGGTGACGACCTGCGAACCCTGGACCACCTTCGTGAAATCTGCGGCACGCTGCTCGAAGTCGTCCTTGAACGACCCGGTCGAGGTGTCGACGATCCGCTGCACGTCGGCTTCGGCGGTGGTGAAGTTCAACGTCGTCAAAGCCACCACGCCACGCTCCGCGGCGGCGGTGAACTCGGCGGCGAGCTGGTCTTGAGCCGCCACTTCCCGGTGGTGCCACACCATCCAGCCGCTGGCGGCCAGCAGCGCCGCGGTGAGCAGGATCGTCACGGTCGCCGCCAGCCGAGCCGGCGACGGCCGCTCGATGCGGCGCAGGGCCGCCGGCATTCTGACCCGCCGCCGGGTGGGTGAGGGCTCGGCGTCGGCTGTGTCGTCCGGCAGCTCGCCGGCGGCCGTGCCGTCCTCTGCCGTGCCGTCCTCGGCCGTGCCGTCCCCGGCTTTCGCGTCCTCGGTGGCGCCTTCTTCGACGGCCGGCTCCGCCGCGGCGGCGCGCAGGGCTTCTTCGGCCTGTTTACGCAGCCGCAACGCCCGGGCCCGTGCCCGCGACGCCTCGGCGGCGGCCTCGGCCGCCTGGGCGTCCGCTTCGGCCTCGTCGGCGATCAGTTCGACCTCGGCGGCGTCGTCCGCACCGTCACGCAGCGCCACCGCGCTCCGGGCGCTCCTGGGCCAGCGATGCTTCGCATTCTTCGGCTTCGCCATGAGCCCCTCAGTGCACGGGACGGCAAGTGACCGGGATGCGCATGTGCATCGTCGCCTCCTGCTGTGATCCGATGGTCGGCTGCCGGAGAGGAACGTTACCACCAGCAGTGTGACCCAGATCGCTGCCCCGGCTAAGGGGAGCGCTTAAACACCTCGTGAACTGCGGAAATAGCGTTTCCCGAAAGAGAGAACTGTGCGCTCGCTCAGCCGGTCTTCGCGGGCGGCCGATAGAAGATGGCCAGTTGCCCGATGCCGCCGGCCAGGCCCAGCCCCACCGCGATCACCAGTCCCCACCAGCCGTGCAGCAGGTCGTAGAAGTCCGAACCCGAGAACAGCAGGTGGTCCAAGCTGTAGCGACCGGGACCAACTGTGGCCACCGCGACGGCGGCGACCGCCAGCACGAGATTGTATTCCCAGCCCTGCTTGACGATGAAGAACCCGTTGCCGCGGTGCACCGTCCAGGCTGCGACGAGCATCAGGGCGACGAAGCCCGCCGCGGGGATCGGCGTCAAGAGCCCGGCCGCGAGCCCGACCCCGGCCGCCAGCTCCGTGGTCGCCGCGACGCGGGCGTGGAAAATGCCGGGCCTCATGCCGATGCTGTCGAACCAGCCGGCGGTGCCGGGGATGCGCCCGCCGCCGAAGAACTTGTTGTAACCGTGGGCCGCCATGGTCAACCCGAGCACGACCCGCAGGATCAGCAGGCCGGCGTCGGCGGCGGAGGTGTCGACAATCATGGCCTGGAATGTAAAGCACGGCCGCGGCCGCTCCAAGGGCTGGGACGGTTCAGGTGTCCTCGGGCGTCGCCTCGTGACCCGACCGGCCGTCGGTGCGGCGGTCCTGCTTCATCTCGGCTTCGTAGACGTGCCGCACGCCCTGCTGCAGCTGGTCGCGCACCCGCTGCTCCTCGGCGCGGAACACCGACCAGTAGTTGTCGTCGAAGTCCTCGACGATTTGGAACGTCCAGCGGCCCCGCAGCACGTTGCGGCCCAGCACCTCGCGTTCGAGCCGCTCCGCGACGTCGCCGTGGCCGGCTTTGCGCAGCATTTCGCAGCCGTCGCCGAGCAGCAGGTCGGCGCGGCCGAGCAGCCGGTGGAACCCGTAGAGGCGGCCGCGGGCCTCCTCCAGCGCCTCCAGGGCTTCGGACACCTTGCCGACCGCCTCGACGGTGGCATCGTCGACGCCCGCCGGCCGGCGGTTCAACCCCTGTGTCCGCTCGATCTCCTCGGCTGTGCTCACCCCGGCTCCATACCCACTGCCCGGCCGCGCAATCACCGGCGTTTTTGCGCTCGCCACGCCGGGTAGCCGACG
Source organism: Mycobacterium sp. MYCO198283 (assembly GCF_021213805.1). Taxonomy (GTDB): domain Bacteria; phylum Actinomycetota; class Actinomycetes; order Mycobacteriales; family Mycobacteriaceae; genus Mycobacterium. The sequence goes on along the minus strand of NZ_JAJQJI010000010.1, from coordinate 33,466 downwards.
CTCAGCCGCAGGGAGGAACGTCCAGATGCCCAAGACCACCAAGCGAGGCGACGCCAAGAAGAGCGAGCTGCCCAGCACGCTGCGAAAGTCCGACGACAAGGCGCAGCGGACGTTCGCCAAGGCGCACGACGCCGCCGCCGAGCAGTACGGCGATTCCGAGCGCGCGCACCGCGTGGCCTACAGCGCGCTCAAGCACAGCTACGAGAAGGTCGGCGACCACTGGGAGGAGAAGGACTCGAAGGGGCCCTCCGATCAGCGCGCGCAAAGCGGCGGCCCGAACGCCGCCGGGGAGACGGCCGAGGGCGTCAACGCCAACGCCACCAAGAAGCACCTGCTGGACATCGCGCGCCGGCTCGACATCTCCGGGCGCTCGTCGATGGACAAGGCGCAGCTCGTCGACGCCATCAAGAAGGCCAACCGCCGCGAGTCGGCACGCAACCGCTGACGGCTACATCCGGATCAGGTTGAACGGGTAGGTGTAGGAGCCGCCCGGCTGGTTCCCGCAGTTGACGTCGAATGAGCTGACCAGCGTGCCCGCCAGGGTCACCGGGTCCCAGGTGTAGACGTCGTGGGTGGGGATCACCGGGCCGTAGTAGATGTTGTCGCACCGCAGGCCGTCGGGCACGTCGACCGTCAGCGTGTAGCGTCCGTCGGGGCCGGGACGTGCGTCGCCGTTCCACTGGAATGCCTTGGCGATGGGCTGCGGCACGCCCTGGATTTTGACGCACTCGGGACTGAACGGCACGCACGGCGACACCGTCCAGATCCAGGTGTGGAAGTCGTACCGGTCGGGGATCCGGATGTCGTAGTTGCCCTTCAGCATGTACGGCCCTGCCTGTGACGCCGGGGCGAACGCCACGCCCGCAACGGCCAGCACGCCGATGACCCCCACCGTCCACATCCGCCGCAGCCACGTCGTCACGTCGCCGATTCTAGCGGCGAACGAGAATGCGGTTATCGCTTCGGACGTAACCGGTTACCACTTCGGGAGGCGGTCGTTGAGGAAGCGCATCTGACGGACCTGGCCGTGCTCGAACCCCTCGAGCAGCAGGCGCTCGTCGTCGATCTCGTACAGCGTCGACCGGGCCTTGCGGCGGGTGATCAGGATGCCGACCGCCGCGAGCGCCCATACGGCGTACTGCACGGCCCACGCCCACCGGAACGCCTCGAACGAATAGCCGCCCGCCGCACCGATGATCATGCCCATCGCCTGCATGACCAGCAGCGACGCCACGAAGCCGCCCATGTTGACCATGCCCTGCGCGGTGCCCAGCGTCGTGCTCGGGTTGAAGGTCCGCGCGAGGTCGAAGCCGACCATCGACCCGGGCCCGCCCACGGAGATGACGGCCACGAGCAGCACGAGGAGCCACCGCGGCGCCGGCGCGGGCAGCAGCAGCACCACGGTCCACATCAGCGCGTTGCTGACGACGATGCCGAGCACGATGCGGGAGCGGCGGTGCGGATACCGGCCGGTGAGCAGGCCGATCACCACGCCGGCCGCGATGGCGGTGATCACCGACAGGGTGAGCAGGCCGCCCGCCGCGGTGGTGGAGACGCCCTGCGCTTCGGTCAGGTACGGCACGCCCCACATGAGCGCGAAGACGGTCACCGAGAACTGCGTGCCCATGTGGGCGAAGAAGCCGAGGCGGGTCCCGGCTCGCAGCCAGGTCGTCCGCACGTTCCGCAGCGTCTCGCGCGCCGAGAAGGCGGTCCGGGACTGGGCCGGGCCGTGCGGGGTGTCGCGCACGAGTGCCAGCGTCAGCGCAACCGACAGCACCCCGAACGCGGCCGCCGACAGGTACGCAGTGGTCCATCCGGCCGCGAGCAGCAGCGACAGGAACGGCACCGCCGACAGCACCTGCCCGAGCTGCCCGCAGATGCCGGTCAGCTGGGTCACCAGCGGGATGCGCTGCGGCGCGAACCAGAACGGCACCAGCCGCAGCACCGAGATGAACGTCATCGCATCGCCGAGGCCGAGGACGGCCCGGGCGCCGATGGCGATCGGCAGCGATTCGGTCAGCGCCAGCGCCAGCTGGCCGGCCGCCATGAAGAGGCCGCCGATCGCGATCATCGCCCGCGACCCGAACCGGTCGAGCAGCAGCCCGGCCGGCACCTGCGCGGCGGCGTACACGACGACCTGCAGCACCACGAAGGTCGACAGCACGCCGGGGCTGGCACCGAACCGGTCGGCGGCGGCGATGCCGGACACCCCGAGCGTCGTCCGGTCTTGGACCGCCACGATGTATGCGAGCAGCCCGACACCCCAGACGATCCACGGTCGCACGCTGTCTCGTTACCCCGTCGCCGCCCCGCTCACGCGCGGCGCGCTCCGGGCCCCGCGACGCCTACCATCAATTGCATGCAAATCCGTCGTCCGAGTCGGCCCCTCGGTGGCTGAGTACCGGATCGACGACCTGGCGCGCCTCTCCGGGGTGAGCCAGCGCAACATCCGCGCTTACCGCGAGCGCCATCTGCTCGAACCGCCGCGCAAGGTGGGACGCACGGCGCTCTACAGCGACGTGCACCTGGCGCAGGTGCGGCTCATCAGTGACCTGTTGGGACGCGGCTTCAAGTCCAGCCACATCGCCCAATTCCTCGCGGGCGCACGCGACGGGCACGACCTGGCCGACGTCCTCGGCTTCCGGGAGGTCATGTTCGGGCCGTGGCGCGGCGGGCTGACCGACGGGCCGACGACCGTCACGCCGGAGCATCCGCGGCGCACCGAGCTGCCGGTGGCCGCGGATCACCCGGCCGTGCGGCGGCTGGTGGAGCTGGGCATCGCGACGGTCTCGCCCGCCGGGGCCGTCCTGGTCGACGAGGAGATCGCGCGCCTGGTGCTCTCACCGCCGGGCGTCGAGCACTACCTGCGGGTCGCCGTCGAGGTGTGCGACGCCGCGCAGGCCGGGATCGAGCGGCTGGCCGCGGACGTGGTGGCCGCGCTGCGGAGCCGGGTCGTCGGGCTGCTCGGCGAGTCGTTCCTTCCCGATCCGCAGCAGCTGGGCGACGTGGTCGCCGTGGTGTCCGATCACCGCGATCTCGGCGGCCGGGTCGTCGCCCGGCGGTTGGACGCGGCGTTGCGGCAGCAGGTGGTGGCCGCGCTGTCGGAGTACACGGCCTCGCTGATGGCGGGCAGCGCGGAGTGAGCCGGCTGTTGCAGGTGTGACCCGTGGCGTTACCGGGGCGCAAGTGGTTTACGGCGTACCCTGCTGCTCGTGTCGATCCCGCGCCGGACCGTGCTGAAAGCGGCCGTGGCGGCGCCGGTTCTCGGCCTGGCCGCCGCGCCGCCGGCGGCGGCCGCACCGCTGGGCGTGCTCCTCGACTACGCGGCCGGCGTGCTCAGCGCCCGCGACATCCGGGCGTCGGGGGCCGTCGGCGTCATCAGGTACGTCTCGGACCGCCGGCCCGGCGGCGACTGGATGCTGGGGAAGCCGATCCTGCTGGGCGAGGCCCGTGAGCTGTACCGGAACGGGCTGAAGATCGTGTCCTGCTATCAGTTCGGCAAGCAGGATTCCGCCGATTGGCTCGGCGGGCACGCGGCGGGGATCCGGCACGCCCAGCGCGGCTGGGAACTGCACGTGGCGGCCGGCGGCTCCTACGGGGCGCCGGTGTACGCCTCGATCGACGACGACCCGTCGCTCGAGCAGTACAAGCGGCAGGTCGCACCGTACCTGCGGGGCTGGGAAGCGGTGCTCGGGCATCAGCGGGTCGGCGTGTACGCCAACTCCAAGACCATCGAGTGGGCGGTGCAGGACGGCCTCGGCTCGTGGTTCTGGCAGCACAACTGGGGGTCGCCGGGGGGCGTTGCCCACGCCGCGGCGCACCTGCACCAGGTGGAGATCGACAAGCGGAAGGTCGGCGGTATCGGCGTCGACGTCAACCACATCCTCAAGCCCCGCTTCGGGCAGTGGGACTGAACGCGGCACAGCGCTGTCAGCAAACATCTTTAGCGCATTTTCGCGCTTCGGCGAACACTCGTAGCCCGAGCAGGCGCTTGGGTGGCCGCCGAGGGCAACGCGAGCGAGCCCGAAATTTCGAGGTAACGATTCGATAACGGTCCGGCCGTCACCTGCGACGTTGCACCTACTGCTGCGTAACCGCCGTCTTGCAGGACGTTTGTCCGGTGGGCGGACAGGTGTTCACCGGCTCCGCGTTATCGATCGGTCGGTTACCGCGGCGTAGAACTCGCCAGTAACCATTTCGCGGCCCATGATGGCGCTGGTTCTTATGACACTCTTAGTGCGGATGCGAGTTCCCCGGACCCGGGGGACGGGCGGGCTCGCCGGACCTGACGCCGACTTCCTTCCCGGGGTTCGATGCCGAATCAGCCGTTCCGCCACCGCATGCGACGAGACGCTCCGAGGGGTTTTCACACGTGACGATGTACGAGTACGACGCAGTCCCCGCCGGCCGCCAGGACAGCGGCGGGGCCGGTGGGTACGCCCTCGTCGACCGCTTGAGCGCCGGCGAACCCTTCGCCGTCGCCTTCGGCGGTCAGGGCAGTGCCTGGCTGGAGACGCTCGAAGAACTCGTGTCGGCCACCGGCATCGAATCCGAACTCGCCACCCTGGCCGGTGAGGCCGACCTGCTCCTGCAGCCGGTGGCGCACGAGCTGGTGGTCGTCCGCCCCATCGGTTTCGAGCCGCTGCGCTGGGTCCGCGCGCTGGCCGCCGAGGACGCCACCCCCACCGCCAAGCAGCTGACGTCGGCAGCGGTGTCGGTGCCTGGGGTGCTGCTCACCCAGATCGCCGCCGTCCGCGCGCTGGCCCGCCAAGGGCTCGACCTGACCGCGACCGCGCCCGTTGCGGTGGCCGGCCACTCGCAGGGCGTGCTCGCCGTCGAGGCGCTGCGCGCCGCCGGGGAGCGCGACGTCGAGCTGCTGGCGATGGCCCAGCTCATCGGGGCCGCGGGCACGCTGGTGGCACGCCGGCGAGGCATCGCCGCGATGGGTGACCGCCCGCCGATGCTGTCGGTGTCCGGCGTCGACCCCGAGCGCATCTACGAGCTCCTCCAGGACTTCTCCGACGACGTCCGCACGGTGCTGCCGCCGGTGCTGTCGATCCGCAACGGCCGCCGCTCGGTGGTCATCACCGGCACGCCCGAGCAGCTCTCACGGTTCGAGCTCTACTGCGAGCAGATCGCCGCCACCGAGGCCGCCGAGCGCAAGAACAAGCTGCGCGGCGGCGCGGTTTTCTCGCCGGTGTTCGAGCCGGTGGCCGTCGAGGTCGGCTTCCACACGCCGCGCCTCGGCGATGCCGTCGAGCTGGTCGGCCGGTGGGCCGAGATTGTCGGCCTCGACGCGCCGCTCGCCCGGTCGCTGGCCGATGCGATCCTGGTCCAGCAGGTCGACTGGGTCGACGAGGTCACCGAACTCCACGACGCCGGCGCGCGGTGGATCCTGGACCTGGGACCCGGCGACATCCTCACCCGGCTCACCGCACCCGTCGTCCGCGGCCTGGGCGTCGGCATCGTGCCGGCCGCCACCCGCGGCGGGCAGCGGAACCTCTTCACGATCGGCGCGGTCCCCGAGGTGGCGCTGCCGTGGTCCAGCTACGCCCCGCAGCTCGTGCGGCTGCCGGGCGGCGAGGTCAAGCTCGCCACGAAGTTCACCCGGCTCACGGGCCGCTCGCCGATTCTGCTCGCCGGCATGACACCCACCACGGTCGACGCGAAGATCGTCGCCGCGGCCGCCAACGCCGGGCACTGGGCCGAACTGGCCGGCGGCGGCCAGGGCACCGAGCAGATCTTCGACGACCGGATCGCAGAGCTGGTCGAGCTGCTCGAGCCGGGCCGCGCGTTCCAGTTCAATTCGCTGTTCCTCGACCCGTACCTGTGGAAGCTGCAGGTCGGCGGCAAGCGGCTGGTGCAGAAGGCCCGCCAGTCGGGCGCCCCGATCGACGGCCTGGTGGTCACGGCGGGCATCCCGGACCTCCAGGAGGCCGTCGACCTCATCGACGAGCTCAACAGCGTCGGCATCAGCCACGTGGTGTTCAAGCCCGGCACCGTCGAGCAGATCCGCTCGGTCATCCGCATCGCCGCCGAGGTGTCGAACTCCCCGGTGATCGTGCACGTCGAGGGTGGGCGCGCGGGCGGCCACCACAGCTGGGAGGACCTCGACGACCTGCTGCTGGCGACGTACTCCGAGCTGCGGTCGCGCGCCAACATCACGGTGTGCGTCGGCGGCGGCATCGGCACGCCGGAGCGGGCCGCCGAATACCTGTCGGGGCGCTGGTCGGAGGCCTACGGCTACCCGGCCATGCCCGTCGACGGCATCCTCGTCGGCACCGCCGCGATGGCCACGCTGGAGGCCACCACCTCCCCGGCGGTCAAGCAGCTGCTCGTCGACACCCCCGGCACCGACCAGTGGGTGGGCGCCGGCAAGGCGCAGGGCGGCATGGCCTCGGGCCGCAGCCAGCTCGGCGCCGACATCCACGAGATCGACAACGCCGCGTCGCGCTGCGGCCGATTGCTCGACGAGGTCGCCGGTGACGCCGACGCGGTCGCGGCCCGCCGCGACGAGATCATCGCCGCGATGGCCGGCACGGCCAAGCCCTACTTCGGCGACGTCGCCGACATGACCTACCTGCAGTGGCTCACCCGGTACGTCGAGCTCGCGATCGGCGACGGCGACAGCACCGCCGACACCCGGCGCGCCGACAGCCCATGGCTCGACGTCACCTGGCGCGACCGGTTCGCCCAGCTGCTGCAGCGCGCCGAGGCCCGCCTCGACCCGGCCGACTCCGGGCGCATCGAGACGCTCTTCGCGGACCCCGCGCTGCTCGAGGATCCGCAGCGGGCGATCGCCGCGCTCGTCGACCGCTACCCCGACGCCGCCGACGTCGTCCTGCATCCGGCCGACGTGCCGTTCTTCGTCACGCTGTGCAAGACGCCCGGCAAGCCGGTGAACTTCGTGCCGGTCATCGACAAGGACGTGCGCCGCTGGTGGCGCAGCGACTCGCTGTGGCAGGCCCACGACGCCCGCTACACCGCCGACCAGGTGTGCGTCATCCCCGGCACCGCCGCCGTCGCCGGCATCACCCGCGTCGACGAGCCCGTCGGCGAGCTGCTCGACCGCTTCGAGCAGGCCGGCGTCGACGAGCTGCTCGCCGCCGGCGCGCAGCCCACCGACGTCACCGCACGCCGGCGCGGGCGCCCGGACGTCACCGGTCCGCTGGCCGTCGCGCTCGACGCGCCGGACGTGCTGTGGGCCGGCCGCACCGCCACCAACCCGGTGCACCGCATCGCCGCCCCCGCGGACTGGCAGGTGCGCTCCGACGGTGAAGGCCTGCGCGCCGCCCATCCGTCCACCGGCGCCCGGCTCACCGTCGACGACGACGGCGCCGTCCGGCTGTCGGTGCCGCTGTCGGGCACCTGGATCGACATCCGGCTGACGCTGCCGGCGAGCACCGTCGACGGCGGGGCGCCGATCGTCACCACCGAGGACGCCGCCACCGCGATGCGCGCGGTGCTCGCGATCGCTGCCGGTGCCAACAGCCCGGAGGCGCTGCCCGAGGTGCAGGACGGCACCGCCAGAGTCACCGTCGCGTGGGATCCCGAGGCGGTGGCCGACCACACCGGCGTCACCGCCGCCTTCGGCGCCCCACTGGCGCCGGGTCCGTCGATCGTGCCCGATGCGCTGGTCGGCGCTTGCTGGCCGGCGGTCTTCGCCGTGATCGGTGCAGCGCAGACCGACGCCGGCTTCCCGGTGGTCGAAGGTCTGCTGAGCCTGGTGCACCTCGACCACGCCGCCCGCCTCACCGGCGCGCTGCCGAAGGAGCGCACCGAGCTCGCCGTCACCGCGACCGCCGCGACGGCCACCGACACCGAGGTCGGCCGCGTCGTTCCGGTGACGGTGACCATCGCCGCGCCGGACGGCACGGTGCTGGGCACGCTCGAGGAGCGGTTCGCGATCCGGGGCCGCAGCGGCGCCGCCGAGCTCACCGACCCGGTGCGCGCCGGCGGTGCGCTGTCGCCGAACGCCGCCGACACCCCGCGCCGTCGCCGCCGTGACGTCGCGGTCACCGCGCCGGTCGACATGCGGCCGTTCGCGATGGTCTCCGGCGATCACAATCCGATCCACACCGACCGCGCCGCCGCGCTGCTCGCCGGCCTGCCCGGCCCCATCGTGCACGGGATGTGGCTGTCGGCCGCGGCCCAGCATGCCGTCACGGCCACCGACGGCCAGGCCCGCCCGCCGGCGCGCCTGCTCGGCTGGACCGCCCGCTTCCTCGGCATGGTGTCCCCGGGCGACGAGGTGGCCCTGCGCGTCGACCGGGTGGGCATCGACCAGGGCGCCGAGATCGTCGAGGTCTCCGCCAAGGTGGGGCCGGACCTGGTGATGTCCGCGACGGCCCGGCTGGCCGCACCGAAGACCGTCTACGCGTTCCCCGGCCAGGGGATCCAGCACAAGGGCATGGGCATGGAGGTCCGCGCCCGCAGCAAGGCCGCCCGCAAGGTCTGGGACTCCGCCGACACGTTCACCCGCGAGACCCTGGGCTTCTCGGTGCTGCACGTGGTGCGTGACAACCCGACCACCCTGACGGCGTCGGGTGTCCACTACCACCACCCCGAAGGCGTGCTCTACCTGACGCAGTTCACCCAGGTCGCGATGGCGACGGTGGCGGCGGCGCAGGTCGCCGAGATGCGCGAGCAGGGCGCCTTCGTGGAGGACGCCATCGCCTGCGGCCACTCGGTCGGCGAATACACCGCGCTGGCGTGCGTGTCCGGCGTCTACGAACTCGAAGCGCTGCTCGAGGTGGTGTTCCACCGCGGCTCCAAGATGCACGACATCGTGCCGCGCGACGCGAAGGGCCGCTCGAACTACCGGCTGGCCGCCATCCGGCCGTCGCAGATCGACCTGCCCGACGCCGAGGTGCAGGACTTCGTGGCCGATATTGCGGCGCGGACCGGAGAATTCCTGCAGATCGTCAACTACAACCTGCGCGGCTCGCAGTACGCCGTCGCCGGCACGGTCCGCGGCCTGGAGGCGCTGGAGACCGAGGTCGAGCGGCGCCGGGCGCTGACCGGCGGCAAGCGGTCGTTCATCCTGGTGCCCGGCATCGACGTGCCGTTCCACTCGCAGGTGCTGCGCGTGGGCGTCGGGGATTTCCGCCGCGCCCTGGAGCGCGTGATGCCGTCGGGCAAGGACCCCGACCTGATCGTCGGGCGCTACATCCCGAACCTGGTGCCGAGGCCGTTCACGCTGGACCGCGACTTCATCCAGGAGATCCGCGACCTGGTGCCGGCCGAGCCGCTCGACGAGATCCTCGCCGACTACGACACCTGGCGGAACGAGCAGCCGGCCGAACTGTGCCGCAGGGTGGTCATCGAGTTGCTCGCCTGGCAGTTCGCCAGCCCGGTGCGCTGGATCGAGACCCAGGACCTGCTGTTCACCGAGGAGGCCGCCGGTGGTCTGGGCGTCGAGCGCTTCGTCGAGATCGGCGTGAAGTCGTCGCCGACGGTGTCGGGCCTGGCGTCCAACACGTTGAAGCTGCCCGAATACGCCCACAGCACGGTCGAGGTGCTCAACTCCGAGCGCGACGCCGCGGTGCTGTTCGCCACCGACGAAGATCCCGTCGAGGAGCCCGAGGACGTCACCGCGGCGCCGGTCGCCGAAGCGGCGCCGGCGCAAGCCGCCCCGGCCACCGCGGCCGTCGGCGCTCCCCGCCCCGACGACATCGCGTTCGACGCCGCCGACGCCACGGTCGTCCTCATCGCGCTGTCGGCGAAGATGCGGCTCGACCAGATCGAACCGCTCGACTCCATCGAGTCGATCACCGACGGCGCGTCGTCGCGGCGCAACCAGCTGCTGGTGGACCTGGGCTCAGAACTCAACCTGGGCGCCATCGACGGTGCCGCCGAGGCCGACCTCGGTTCGCTCAAGGGCCAGGTGACGAAGCTGGCCCGCACCTACAAGCCGTTCGGCCCGGTGCTGTCCGACGCGGTCAACGACCAGCTGCGCACGGTCCTCGGGCCGTCCGGCAAGCGACCGGGCTACGTCGGCGAGCGCGTCACCAAGACGTGGGAGCTGGGTCCCGGCTGGGCCAAGCACGTCACCGCCGAGGTGGCGCTGGGCACCCGTGAGGGCGTCAGCGTCCGCGGCGGCGCGCTGGGCGGGCTGCACGACGGTGCGCTCGCCGACGTCGCCGCCGTCGACAAGGTCATCGACGCCGCGGTCGCCGCGGTGGCGGCCCGCCGCGGTGTCAGCGTGGCGCTGCCGTCGGCCGGCGGTGCGGGCGGCGGTGTCGTCGACTCGGCGGCGCTCGCCGAGTTCGCCGAGCAGGTCACCGGCCGCGACGGTGTGCTCGCCTCGGCGGCGCGGCTGGTGCTGAGCCAGCTCGGCCTGGACGACACCGTGACGCCGGCCGAATCGGCCACCGACGCCGAGCTGATCGACCTGGTGACCGCCGAGCTGGGGTCGGACTGGCCACGGCTGGTGGCGCCGGCGTTCGACGCCCGCAAGGCGGTGCTGCTCGACGACCGGTGGGCCAGCGCCCGCGAGGATTTGGTCAAGCTCTGGCTCGCCGACGACGACGCCGTCGACCGCGGCTGGCAGCGCTATGCCGAGCAGTTCGAGGGCGCCGGGCACGTCGTCGCCACGCAGGCCAGCTGGTGGCAGGGCAAGGCCCTGGCAGCCGGCCGCACCGTTCACGCGTCGCTGTTCGGGCGCATCGCCGCCGGTGCGGAGAACCCCGGCCGGGGCCGCTACAGCGCCGAGGTCGCCGTCGTCACCGGTGCGTCCAAGGGCTCGATCGCCGCGGCGGTGGCGGGGCTGCTGCTGCACGGCGGCGCGACGGTCATCGCGACCACGTCGCGGCTCGACGACGACCGGCTGGCGTTCTACAAGGACCTGTACCGCGACAACGCCCGCTTCGGCGCGAAGCTGTGGGTGGTGCCCGCCAACATGGCGTCCTACGCCGACATCGACGCACTGGTCAGCTGGGTCGGCAACGAGCAGACCGAGAACCTCGGCCCGCAGTCCATCCACCTCAAGGACGCCCAGACGCCGACGCTGCTGTTCCCGTTCGCGGCGCCGCGCGTGGCGGGCGACCTGTCGGAGGCCGGCTCGCGCGCCGAGCTGGAGATGAAGGTGCTGCTGTGGGCCGTCGAACGGCTCATCGGCGGGCTCTCGGCGATCGGTGCCGAGCGCGACATCGCCTCGCGGCTGCACGTGGTGCTGCCCGGGTCGCCGAACCGCGGCATGTTCGGCGGCGACGGCGCCTACGGCGAGGCGAAGGCCGCGCTCGACGCCGTCGTCACCCGCTGGAAGGCCGAGTCGTCGTGGGCGCAGCGGGTCACGCTCGCGCACGCGCTGATCGGCTGGACCAAGGGCACCGGGCTGATGGGTCACAACGACGTCATCGTCGACGCGGTCGAGCGGGCCGGCGTCGCGACCTACACCCCGGCCGAGATGGCGGCGATGCTGCTCGACCTGTGCGACGTCGAATCGAAGGTGGCCGCCGCGCAGGCGCCGATCGAGGCCGACCTGACCGGCGGGCTCGCCGACGTCACCCTCGACATGGCGGCGCTGGCCGAGCAGGCCCGCGAGCGGATGACGTCCCGGGCCGCGGAGCCGGACGCGCAGGCCGGCACCATCGCCGCGCTGCCGTCGCCGCCGCGCGGGTACACCGCGGCGCCGCCGCCCGCGTGGGACGACCTCGACGTCGACCCCGCCGACCTGGTCGTGATCGTCGGCGGTGCCGAACTCGGCCCGTACGGCTCGTCGCGTACCCGCTACGAGATGGAGGTCGCCGGCGAGCTGTCGGCGGCCGGGGTGCTGGAGCTCGCGTGGACCACCGGGCTGATCACGTGGGAGGACGACCCGAAGCCGGGCTGGTACGACGCCGCCACCGGTGAGCTGGTCGACGAGGCCGAACTGGTCGAGCGCTACCACGACGCGGTCGTCGAGCGGTGCGGCATCCGGGAGTTCGTCGACGACGGCGCCATCGACCCCGATCACGCCTCGCCGCTGTTGGTCTCGGTGTTCCTGGACAAGGACTTCTCGTTCGTCGTGTCCAGCGAGGCCGACGCCCGCGCCTTCGTCGAGTTCGATCCGGCGCACACGGTGATCGCGCCGGTGCCCGCCAGTACCGATTGGCAGGTGACCCGCAAAGCCGGCACCGAGATCCGGGTGCCACGCAAGACCAAGCTGTCGCGCACGGTGGGCGGCCAGATCCCCACCGGGTTCGACCCGACGGTGTGGGGCATCAGCCCCGACATGGCCAATTCGATCGACCGGGTGGCGCTGTGGAACATCGTCGCGACGGTCGACGCGTTCCTGTCGGCGGGCTTCACGCCGAGCGAGCTGATGCGCTGGGTGCACCCGAGCTCGGTGGCCAGCACGCAGGGCACCGGCATGGGCGGCATGACGTCGATGCAGACGATGTACCACGGCAACCTGCTGGGCCGGAGCAAGCCGAACGACATCCTGCAGGAGGTGCTGCCCAACGTCGTTGCCGCACACGTCATCCAGAGCTACGTCGGCAGCTACGGCGCGATGGTCCACCCCGTGGGAGCCTGCGCCACCGCGGCGGTGTCGGTCGAGGAGGGTGTCGACAAGATCCGGCTCGGCAAGGCCGAACTCGTCGTGACCGGCGGCTTCGACGACATGACGCTGGAGGCCGTCACCGGCTTCGGCGACATGGCGGCCACCGCCGACACCGAGATGATGCGGGCCAAGGGCATCAGCGACGGCAAGTTCTCCCGAGCCAACGACCGTCGCCGGCTCGGCTTCGTCGAATCCCAGGGCGGCGGAACGATTCTGTTGGCCCGCGGCGACCTCGCGCTCAAGATGGGGCTGCCGGTGCTGGCGGTCGTGGCGTACGCGCAGAGCTTCGCCGACGGCGTGCACACGTCGATCCCGGCGCCCGGCCTGGGCGCGCTGGGCGCCGGTCGCGGGGGCCGCGATTCGGTGCTGGCGCGGTCGCTGGCCACGCTCGGGGTGAGCGCCGACGACATCGCGGTGGTCTACAAGCACGACACCTCGACGCTGGCCAACGACCCGAACGAGACCGAACTGCACGAGCGGCTCGCCGACGCGCTGGGCCGGTCGCCCGGTGCGCCGATGTTCGTCGTCAGCCAGAAGACGCTCACCGGCCACGCCAAGGGCGGCGCGGCGGTGTTCCAGATGATGGGGCTGTGCCAGGTGCTGCGCGACGGCGTGATCCCGCCGAACCGCAGCCTGGACTGCGTCGACGACGAGCTGGCCAGCTCGGCACACTTCGTGTGGCCGCGCGAGACGCTGCACCTCGGCGAGAAGCTGCCGCTCAAGGCGGGGCTGGTCACCAGCCTCGGCTTCGGGCACGTCTCGGGGCTGATCGCCCTGGTGCACCCGGAGGCGTTCCTCGCCACGCTCGACGCCGACCAGCGCGAGTCGTACCGGCAGCGGTCGGCGCAGCGGGTGCTCGCCGGGCAGCGGCGGCTGGCGTCGGCGATCGCCGGCGGTCGCCCGCTCTACGAGCGGCCCGCCGACCGCCGGTTCGACGCCGACGTGCCGGAGAAGCGCCAGGAGGCCGCGATGCTGCTCGATCCGGCCGCCCGGCTGGGCGCCGGCGACGTCTACGTGCGGTCGTGACGGTCGTCGGGATAGGCATCGACCTGGTGTCGATCCCCGACTTCGCCGAGCAGGTCGACCGGCCGGGCACCGCCTTCGCCGAGACCTTCACCCCGCGGGAGCGCCGGGACGCCGCCGACCGCAGTGCGGTGGCGGCCCGGCACCTGGCGGCGCGGTGGGCGGCGAAGGAGGCGGTCATCAAGGCGTGGTCGGGGTCGCGGTTCGCGCAGCGGCCCGTGCTGCCGGAGCACATCCACCGCGACATCGAGGTGGTCACCGACAACTGGGGCCGGCCGAAGGTGCGGCTCTCCGGCGCCATCGCCGAGCACCTGGCCGACGTCACCATCCACGTGTCGCTGACCCACGAGGGCGACACCGCCGCCGCCGTCGCCATCCTGGAAGCCCGGTAGCTCACCTTCGTTCCCGCGAGCGTGCGTGTCTGTACGCCGACACGCCGCGCTGGGCGTACGCGCGCGCACGCTCGCGGCTGCTGAGGGTGACGGCGACGCACTAGCCTCGAACGCTATGAGCGATCTCGTCGAACGCGTCCGCGACCTGCTGCCCGCGGTCCGCCGGGACCTGGAGGACCTGGTGCGCATCGAGTCGGTGTGGGCCGACCCGGCCCGCCGCGACGAGGTGTATCGCAGCGCCAAGGCCGTCGCCGACCTGCTGACAGGCGCCGGATTCGACGACGTCCGCGTCGTCGCGGCGGGCGGCGCCCCCGCGGTCATCGCCCGCCACCCCGCACCGCCCGGGGCGCCGACCGTGCTGCTGTACGCCCACCACGACGTCCAGCCGGAAGGCGATCGCGCGCAATGGCTTTCGCCGCCGTTCGAGCCGACCGAGCGCGACGGCCGGCTCTACGGGCGCGGCAGCGCCGACGACAAGGCCGGCATCGCCGTGCACCTCGCCGCGTTCCGCGCCCACGGCGGCAATCCGCCGGTCGGTGTGACGGTGTTCGTCGAGGGCGAGGAAGAGTCCGGATCGCCGACCATCGGGGCGCTGCTCGCCGCCCACCGCGACCTGCTCGCCGCCGACGTGATCGTCATCGCCGACTCCGACAACTGGAGCACCGAGGTGCCGGCGCTGACGGTGTCGCTGCGCGGGCTCGCCGACTGCGTCGTGGAGGTGGCCACGCTCGACCACGGTCTGCACTCGGGGCTGTGGGGCGGCGTGGTGCCCGACGCCGTGAGCGTGCTGGTGCGGCTGCTCGCGAGCCTGCACGACGACGACGGCAACGTGGCGGTCGCAGGGCTGCACGAAGGCGTCGCCGCGGACGTCGACTATCCGCCGGAGCGGGTGCGCGCCGACACCGGACTGCTCGACGGTGTCCGAGAGATCGGCAGCGGCTCAGTGCCGCAACGGCTTTGGGCCAAGCCGGCGATCACCGTCATCGGCATCGACGCCACGCCGATCGCCACGTCGTCCAACACCCTCATCCCGCGGGCGCGTGCCAAGGTGAGCCTGCGGGTGGCGCCCGGCGGCGACGCCCGCGCGCATCTCGACGCGCTGACCCGACACCTCGAGCAGCACACCCCGTGGGGCGCGCAGGTGACGGTGACGCCCGGCGACGTCGGCCAGCCGTTCGCGGTCGACACCGACGGCAGCGCCCATCGGGCGGCGCACGAGGCATTCGCCCAGGCGTGGGGCGCCGAGCCGGTCGACATGGGGATGGGCGGCTCGATCCCGTTCATCGCCGAGTTCGCGGCCGCCTTCCCGCATGCGCAGATCCTGGTGACCGGCGTCGAGGATCCCGGCACGCAGGCGCACAGCGTCGACGAGAGCCTGCACCTCGGCGTGCTCGAACGCGCCGCCACCGCCGAGGCGCTGCTGCTGGCGAAGCTCGGCTAAACCGACAGGTCGCGCCGCAGCTTCGCGACGTGGCCGGTGGCCTTGACGTTGTACTGCGCCTCGGCGATCTTGCCGTCCTCGTCGACGACGAAGGTCGACCGGATGACGCCCTGCACCGTCTTGCCGTACATCTTCTTCTCGCCGAACGCGCCCCACGCCGTCAGGACCGTCTTGTCCGGGTCCGAGAGCAGCGGGAAGGTCAGCCCCTCGGCGTCGCGGAACTTCGCGAGCTTCGCCGGCTTGTCGGGGGAGATGCCCACCACCGCGAGCCCGGCGTCGTTCAGCTCGGCGAGGTTGTCCCGGAAGTCGCACGCCTGCTTGGTGCAGCCCGGCGTCGAGGCGGCCGGATAGAAGTAGACGATGACGCGCCGGCCGCGATAGTCCGACAGCGACACGGTGTTGCCGTCCGCGTCGGGAAGGCTGAACTCCGGGGCGTCGTCCCCGGGTGAGAGTCGCGTGGTCTCGGCCACCGCAAAGCCCCTTTCGTCCACCGGCGCGACGGTTCCCGAACCGGCTGATCTAGGGTAGTTCGACAGGGTGACAGACCCGCACCGAGCCCGTCGGGCGGGGCATGGACACGGAGGACTCACAAGTGGCGGACCGCGATCCCGACGAGATCAAGGAAGACATCGACCGCGCTCGCGACCAGTTGGCGGCGACGGTGGACTCCCTGACGAAGCGGGCGAATCCGCGCCGCCTGGCCGACGACGCGAAGGCCGGGCTCATCGCCTTCGTACGCAAACCACCGGTCACTTTCGCGCTGGTCGGCATCGGGACGTTGACCGTCGTGGCGCTGGTCCGACGCGCTCGACGCTGACGCCTGCGCGTCAGATCCCCCGACCCCACCTGCGTCGCAGCCACTGCGGAACGGCGAGCTGCGGTCCCGGCGGATTGGCGCACATACCGAGGCGACGGCAGCTGTGGACGGCGACCGGCTGTGAGGCGTTGCTGGCGTGCTGCCGCGGCACCGCATGAGACGGTGTCGACACCGGCTCGATGCCACCCATCAGTGCTTCCTTTTCGCCCGGCCTGCAAACGTGCGCCACATCACGCATCGCCTCCTCAGCTAACTGAAGTGTGCCGGTGAAAGCGGTACCCCGCAAGACTGAGCTGCAGACTATGGCGTCAATCACGTCTGACGGTTAAGGCGCCGTCGCCCGCTTAGGCGTCGGTGGCGCACATTCGAAGCGGCCGCCGCGGCGGTAACGCGGGATGAAAGTCAACAGCCACCCGCAGCGTTGCCGGGCGGTGCCACGGATCGGCTGGGCGGCAACCGAGGGCGAAAACGCCGAAAGGCCCCGCCGGAGCGGAGCCTTTCGCCTGGTGCGCCGTCAGGGTTTCGAACCCCGGACCCGCTGATTAAGAGTCAGCTGCTCTACCAACTGAGCTAACGGCGCATCGAGGAGCGACGATAACACTGAAAGCGCCGCCGGGAGAAACCGGGCGCGGGAGTCGCAGCGGGCCGCCGCGCGAGACGCCGCATCTGCCGAAAGCCCTTAGACTATTGCCAGAAACGATGCGCACTGCAGGGTGCAGATGAGGTGGGGACGAGATTATGTGGCAGGTCCGTGCAACGGGCGGTCCGCGACGCCGGCGAACGTGGTTGACGGCGCTGCTGATGCTGGTTGTCGCCGCGCTGACCCTCTCGGGCTGCGGGGGCAGCAGTGAGCCGGCGGCGCCGCAGGTCATCACCGACAAGGGCACGCCGTTCGACGACCTGTTGGTGCCCAAGCTGCAGGCATCGGTCACCGACGGCGCGGTGGGGGTGTCGGTCGATGCGCCCGTGACGGTGACCGCAGGCGACGGCGTGCTCGGCGCCGTGACGCTAACCAACGACGAGGGCCGGGCCGTGGCGGGCGCTCTGAGCCCGGACGGCCTGACCTGGGCGACCACCGAGCCGCTCGGCTACAACAAGCAGTACACCCTGCAGGCGGAGGCGGTCGGTCTCGGCGGCGTGACCAAGAGCGAGATGACCTTCGAGACGCATTCGCCCGAGAACCTGACGATGGGCTACCTGCTGCCCAACAACGGCGAGGTCGTCGGGGTCGGCCAGCCGATCGCGGTGCGCTTCGACGAGGACATCCCGAACCGGGCGGCCGCCGAGCGCGCCATCAAGGTGACGACGGACCCGCCGGTGGTCGGCGCGTTCTACTGGCTCAACAACCGCGAGGTGCGGTGGCGCCCGGAGCACTACTGGAAGCCGGGCACGCAGGTGGAGGTGCAGGTCGACATCTACGGCGTCGATCTCGGCGAGGGGCTCTTCGGTCAGGAGAACACCTCGACGAAGTTCACGATCGGCGACGAGGTGATCGCGACCGCCGACGACAACACCAAGACGCTGACCATCCGCCGCAACGGCGAGGTGGTGAAGACCATGCCGATCTCGATGGGCAAGAACAGCACGCCCACCAACAACGGCATCTACATCATCGGTGAGCGCTTTTCGCACCTGGTGATGGACTCGTCGACCTACGGCGTGCCGTCGAACTCGCCGAACGGTTACCGCACCGAGGTGGACTGGGCCACGCAGATGTCGTACAGCGGCATCTACGTGCACGCCGCGCCGTGGTCGGTGGGCAGCCAGGGCCGCAGCAACGTCAGCCACGGCTGCCTGAACGTCAGCACCAGCAACGCAAAGTGGTTCTACGACAACACCAAGCGCGGGGACATCGTCGAGGTGGTCAACACCGTCGGCAGCCCGCTGCCGGGTACCGACGGGCTCGGTGACTGGAACATCCCGTGGAGTGAGTGGCTGGCCGGCAACGCGACGGCCTGACGGGTGAAAAACGAAAGCCGGCCAGCCCGTTCGGGCTGGCCGGCTTCGTCTCTCGGGGTGGCTGACGGGACTCGAACCCGCGACAGCCAGGATCACAACCTGGTGCTCTACCAACTGAACTACAGCCACCATTGCCGCCGAGCCGAGAGCGCCGGCAGCGACTGCCGATACTAGCCGGTGGACGCCGCCGACGCCGAATCGGATTGGCCGTCGAGGCCGAGGGCGCCGGCCGCCGCGGCGATCTCGGCGGTCGAGGGCCCCGGCTGCGGCACGAAGGCGGTGCTGCGGTAGTAGCGCAGTTCGCGGATGGATTCGCGGATGTCGGCGAGCGCCCGGTGCGCGAGCCCCTTCTCGGGCTGGCCGTAGTAGATGCGCGGATACCACCGGCGGCACAGCTCCTTGATGGAGCTGACGTCGATCATGCGGTAGTGCAGGTGCTCGTCGAGCGCCGGCATGTCGCGGGCGATGAACCCGCGGTCGGTGGCGATCGAATTGCCCGCCAGCGGAGCGCTTTTGGGCGCCGGCACGTGTGTGCGGATGTAGTCGAGCACCAGCTGCTCGGCGTCGGCCAGACTGACGGTGGAGGCGCGCACCTCCTCGATGAGCCCGGACCGCGTGTGCATCTTGGTCACCACGTCGATCATCCCGTCGAGCGCCGCGTCGTCGGTGTGGATCACGACGTCGACGCCGTCACCCAGCACGTTGAGGTCGCCGTCGGTGACCAGCGCCGCGATCTCGATCAACCGGTCCTTGCGCAGGTCCAGGCCCGTCATCTCGCAGTCGATCCACACCAGTTCATCCCGCACAGCGATCACAGTAAGCCCATCGCCGCCGGCGCCGGCAACAGTAGTGTCGGAGAGCGATGAGCACCGACACTTCCGGCACCCCCGCACAGCAGATCGCCGCAGGCTACGCGGTCGACGGTCCGGCCCTCGAACTGGGCAGCGTCGTCGTCGACGGGACCGTGGACCCGGCGGCGCGCGTCCGCATTCCGCTCGCCACCGTCAACCGCCACGGGCTCGTCGCGGGGGCCACCGGCACCGGCAAGACGAAGTCCCTGCAGCTGTTGGCCGAGCAGCTGTCGGCCGCCGGGGTCCCGGTGGTGATGGCCGACGTGAAGGGCGATCTGTCGGGCCTGTCGCGGCCCGGGGCGGTCAGCGACCGCACCACCGAACGCGCGCGGGACACCGGCGACGACTGGTCCCCGACGGCCTATCCCGTCGAGTTCCTGTCGCTCGGTGCTCGCGGCGTGGGAGTGCCGGTGCGGGCCACGATGTCCAGCTTCGGGCCGATCCTGCTGTCGAAGGTGCTCGGGCTCAACGCCACTCAGGAGTCGACGCTCGGCCTCGTCTTCCACTGGGCCGACCAGCAGGGGTTGCCGCTGCTCGACCTCAAGGACCTGCGATCGGTCATCAACTATCTGCGCAGCGACGAGGGCAAGCCGCAGCTCGAAGCGCTCGGCGCGGTGTCGCCGGCCACCGCCGGGGTGATCCTGCGGGCGCTGGTGAACCTGGAGGCCGACGGCGGGGACACCTTCTTCGGTGAGCCGGAACTCGATCCGCAGGACCTGATGCGCGTCGACGGTTCCGGCCGCGGCGTGGTGACACTGCTCGAGGTCGGCGACCAGGCCGCGCGGCCGGTGCTGTTCTCGACGTTCCTGATGTGGGTGCTCGCCGACCTGTTCGAATCGCTTCCCGAGGTCGGCGACGTCGACAAGCCGAAGCTGGTGTTCTTCTTCGACGAGGCGCACCTGCTCTTCGCCGACGCGTCGAAGGCGTTCCTGGCGCAGGTCGAGCAGACGGTAAAGCTGATCCGCTCCAAGGGCGTCGGGGTGTTCTTCTGCACCCAGCTGCCCACCGACGTACCGAAAGACGTGCTGTCGCAGCTGGGCGCGCGGATCCAGCACGCGCTGCGCGCCTTCACCCCCGACGACCAGCGGGCGCTGACGCGGACCGTGCGCACCTATCCGAAGACGACGGTCTACGACCTGGAAACAGCGCTGACGTCGCTCGGGATCGGCGAGGCCGTCGTCACCGTGCTGTCGGAGCGGGGCGCGCCCACGCCGGTCGCGTGGACCCGCATGCGGGCGCCGCGCTCGCTGATGGACACCATCGGCGCCGACGCCATCGCGACGGCGGCGAAAGCCAGTGCGCTGCAAGCCGAATACGGCCAGCCGATCGACCGCGAGTCGGCCTATGAGCGGCTCACCGCGAAGCTCACGCCACCGCCCGCCACACCAGCGCCCGCCCCGGTCCCGCCGCCGATCGACGTCCCGCCCATGCCCGCGCCCGCGCAGCCCGAAGGCCCCGGCGCGCTGGAGAAGGTGATGGACAACCCGGCGTTCAAGAGCTTCATGCGATCGGCCGCATCAGCCGCCGGCCGCGAGATCAGCCGCAGCATCTTCGGCACCGGTCGCCGGCGCCGCCGCCGTTAGTCGCCGCCGAGCTTCTTGTAGACGGCGCCCACGATCGGGGTGACGACGGCGCGCGGCGCATAGCCGCTGGCCACCGACATCGCCTTGGACGTCACGCCGGGCACCACGCGCATCTTGTTGCGCTCCAGCCCGTCCAGCGACAGCTTGGCGGTGTGCTCGGTGGAGATCCACAGGAAGTCGGGGATGAGCTTGTCCACCAGCGACGCCTCGTCGGGATCGGGCAGGTCGGCGCGCACCGGGCCGGGCGCCAGCAGCGTCACGTGCACGCCCTGACCCTTCAGCTCGCCGCGCAGGGACTCGCTGAACGTGTTGACGAACGCCTTGGTGGCGGCGTAGGTGGCGTTGTTGGGGATCGGCGAGTTGCCGGCGGCCGAGCCGGAGATCAGGATTCCGCCGGCCCGCCGCGCCACCATGCCCGGCAGTACCGCCAGCACCAGGTCGTAGACACCGTGCACGTTCAGCTGCACCTGCGCGCGCTCGCCGGCCGGGTCGAGCCGGCTGATCGGCCCGAAGGTGGCGGTCCCCGCGTTCGCGCACAGGATCGAGATCTCCCGGCCCGCCAGCTCCTCGGCGAAGTCGCCGCGCTGCCCGGGATCGGCCAGGTCCACGGGCCGGACCTCGACCGTCACGCCGTAACGCTGCTGCAACCGCGCCGCGAGCGCCGCCAACACGTCGCCGCGGCGCGCGGTGACGATCAGATGGTGGCCCCGCGCGGCGAGCTCGGTGGCCAGTGCCTCGCCGATGTTCTGCGACGCGCCGGTCACGACGGCGCGGGCGTCGGGGCTGGGGGCGGGTACGGGCATGGGCCGGACTATATCGTGGGCGATCGTGGCATCTCCCCGGCCGGGCGACCCGGCCGTCGACCGCTTCCGGGTGGTGGCCTGGGCGCTGTGGGACTGCGGCTCGACCGGGCTGAACGCCATCGTCGTCACCTTCGTCTTCTCGGTCTACCTCACCGGCACGGTCGGCGAAGGCCTGCCCGGTGACACGTCCCCGGCGAGCTGGCTGGGCCGGGCGATGACCGTCGCAGGCCTCACGGTGGCGCTGCTCGCCCCGGTCACCGGGATCTGGGTCGAGGCGCCCCGGCGACGTCGGATGGGGCTCGCGGTGCTCACCGGCGGCGCGGTGGCGCTGACGGCCGCCATGAGCCTGATCCGCGACGACCACCGCTACCTGTTGCCGGGGTTGGTGCTGCTGGCCTTGACGGCCGCCTGCAGTGACCTCGCCAGCGTGCCGTACAACGCGATGTTGCGACAGCTGTCCACTCCGCAGACGTCGGGCCGGGTGTCGGGCTTCGGCTGGGCCTGCGGCTATGTCGGGAGCGTGCTACTGCTGCTGCTGGTCTACGGAACGCTCATCGCCGGTGACGGAGACCGGCGCGGACTGCTCGGCGTTCCGACGGCGGACGGCCTGAACGTGCGGCTGGCCATGCTGCTGGCCGCGGC
Organism: Mycobacterium sp. MYCO198283; assembly: GCF_021213805.1. Classification (GTDB taxonomy): domain Bacteria; phylum Actinomycetota; class Actinomycetes; order Mycobacteriales; family Mycobacteriaceae; genus Mycobacterium. The sequence goes on along the minus strand of NZ_JAJQJI010000010.1, from coordinate 11,411 downwards.
GTGGTTCCTGCTGTTCGCGCTGCCCCTGATCGTGACGGCCCGCCCGGTGGCAGGCGAACCGTCGCCGCAGCCGGTCGGGTTGTTCGGTGGCTACCGCCGGCTGTGGCAGGAGATCCGCGGCGAGTGGCGACGCGACCGCAACGTCGTCTTCTACCTGCTCGCCAGCGCGGTGTTCCGGGACGGCCTGGCCGGGGTGTTCGCGTTCGGGGCGGTGCTGGGCGTCACCGTGTACGGCATCTCCCAGAGCGACGTGCTGCTCTTCGGGGTGGCGGCGAGCGTGGTGGCGGCGCTCGGCGCGGTGGCGGGCGGGCTCGCCGACGACCGGGTGGGGTCCAAGCCCGTCATCGTCGGCTCGCTGATCGCCATGATCATCACCGGCTCGGCGCTGCTGGCGCTGTCCGGGCCGCTGGCGTTCTGGGTGTGCGGGCTGCTGCTGTGCCTGTTCATCGGCCCCACCCAGGCGGCGGCCCGCACGCTGATGATGCGCATGTCCGCCGAAGGCAAGGAAGGCGTGGCGTTCGGCCTCTACACGACCACCGGCCGCGCCGTGTCGTTCCTGGCGCCGTGGCTGTTCTTCAGCTTCATCGACTGGTTCGGCACCGACCGCGCGGGCACCGCCGGCCTGCTCGTCGTGCTCACCGCCGGACTGGTCGCCATGCTGGGCGTGCGGACTCCGGCGCGCCCGCTCAGCAGCTCGTGAAGGTGTTACCCGTCTGCTGCTTGACCTGCGAGCCGTCGACGAAGACGCTGCAGGTCACCTCGCCGCCGTAGGTGACGATCGAGACGCTCGCCGCACTCTCGGCCGGCTGCGGCAACGTGAGCTCCTTGCGCCAGGGCAGCTGCACGTTGAACTCCATGGCCATGCTCTCGCTGTCGGCGTAGGTGATGGAGAGCGCGCGCCCGGTTCCGCTCACCTCGTAGACGACGGTCTGCGTGGCCCCGGACGCCGTACCCGAGGTGGTGGTGGGGCTCGCCGACGTCGTGCTGGTCGGGCGGCTGCTCGGGGGTACCACCGCGGTGGGGGACCGCGACGTGCTGGTGGTGGCGGTCGGGGTGAGCGCCGGCAACGGCGACACCACCGTCTCCTCCTTCGACGAGCTCGTCACGATCACCAGCGCGACGGCCAAGCCGATCACCAGGACCACGGCCACCCCGGCGAAGATCCACAACCACTTCGACGGGCGCTCGTCGTGCGGGGGCTCGTCGCCGGGGTCGGGCAGCGGCGCCTGCGGGTTGGTCTGCGTCCAGTAGGGCGGCAGCTGCTCGGTCGGGCGCTGCGGCGGCGGTCCGGTCGGCGCCCACGGCGACTGGCCCGCGTATGCCGGATCGCCGGCGGAGTGCCCGTACAGGTCGTAGGGGTTCCCGATCCGGCGCGTGGCGTCGGACTGATCGTCGCGCGGCGGCACGTCGCGGCTCATACCCACCTCATTGCCGCCAGGGTACCGCGCCGGCCGCACGGCCTCAGTTCTCGCGCGGGGCGCCGACAGGGCAAGCTAGTACCCGGCGCTTCCCTACGAGAAGGGGCTTGAACCATGTGCGGAATCTGCGGAGAGATCCGCTTCGACGGCAGATCGGCCGACGTCGCCGCGGTCAACCGGATGACCGGCGCCATGGAGTCGCGCGGCCCGGACTCCGACGGTCTCGTCGCGCACGGCCGGGTCGCATTCGGGCACCGGCGCCTGTCGATCATCGACCTGTCGGCGTGCGGCGAGCAGCCCATGGTCGACAGCGAGCTCGGCCTGTCGCTCGTCTTCAACGGGATCATCTACAACTATCAGCAGCTCCGCCGGGAGCTGCAGGACGTCGGCTACCGCTTCTTCTCCACCGCGGACAGCGAGGTGCTGCTCAAGGCATTCCACCGCTGGGGTCCGCGGTGTGTCGAGCGTTTCAAGGGGATGTTCGCGTTCGCCGTCCACGACCGCGACACCGGGGTGGTGACGCTGGGGCGCGACCGGCTCGGCATCAAGCCGCTGTACTACGCGCAGTGGCCGGGGAAGCTGCGGTTCGCGTCCACGGTGCGCGCGCTCATCGACGGCGGCGGGGTGAACACCGACCTCGACCGCCACGCGCTGCACCACTACATGAGCTTCCACGCGGTGGTGCCGGCGCCGCGCACCGTGTATCAGGGCATCCGGAAGTTGCCGCCCGCCACCGTCCGGGTCGTCCAGCCCGACGGCACCTTCGAGGACACGGTCTACTGGTCGCCGGTGTTCGAACGGGACCCGTCGCGCGCGGACTGGTCGTTCGGTGACTGGCAGGACGCCCTGCTCGACGCACTGCGGACCTCGGTGGAGCGGCGGATGGTGTCCGACGTCCCGGTGGGGGTGTTGCTGTCGGGCGGCATCGACTCGTCGATGGTGGTGGCGCTGCTCGCCGAGCAGGGGCAGCACGGGCTGGCCACCTTCAGCATCGGCTTCGACTCCGCGGGCGGCGAATCCGGCGACGAGTACGTCTACTCCGACATGGTCGCCAAGGCGTTCGACACCGACCACCACAAGATCCACATCGATTCGTCCCGGCTGCTGCCCGCGGTGCCGCGGACCATCGCGGCGATGAGCGAGCCGATGGTCAGCCACGACTGCGTCGCCTTCTATCTGCTGTCCGAGGAGGTCAGCAAGTCGGTCCGGGTGGTGCAGTCCGGGCAGGGCGCCGACGAGGTCCTCGCCGGCTACAGCTGGTACCCGCCGCTGGCGAACGTCGACCGGGCGGCCGTCACCGACGCCTACGCCAAGGTGTTCTTCGACCGTGGGCACAGCGACGTGCTGTCGATCCTGGCGCCGGACTACACGCTCGACCACGACGTGAGCCTCGAGTTCGTGCGGACGCACCAGTCGGCGCCGGGTGCGGAGACGGCCGTCGACGCCGCCCTGCGGCTGGACACCACGGTGATGCTGGTCGACGACCCGGTGAAGCGCGTCGACAACATGACGATGGCGTGGGGGCTCGAGGCCCGGGTGCCGTTCCTCGACCACGACTTCGTCGAGCTCGCGGCCACCTGCCCGCCCGAGTTCAAGCTGGCGTCCGGCGGCAAGGGCGTGCTCAAGGAGGCGTCGCGCAAACTGCTCCCGGCCGACGTGATCGACCGCAAGAAGGGGTACTTCCCGGTGCCCGGGATCCGTCATCTGGACGGCCCGCTGCTCGACATGGTCCGTGACGCGCTGACCGCCCGGGCGGCCCGGGAGCGCGGCCTGTACCGTCGCGAGGTCCTCGACACCCTGCTGTCGGACCCGAACCGGCATCGCACCGTGCTCGACGGGAACTCGTTGTGGCAACTGGGTGTCCTGGAGATGTGGCTGCAGAACATGGAGGGCTGAGTTGGCCGCACCCGGACGGCAGGTCCGCGCGAACTACGGCGCGTCGCTGTCCCCGGACGCCACGGCGTTCGCCCACCTCGTCGACGACGGCGGCTATCCGCGCGCGGTGCAGCGCTTCCTGACGGGGTGGCGGGCCAGTTCGTCGCGCGACGTGGAGCTCCCGGTCGACGGCCCGGTCACCCGGGTGATCCACTCCGCCGACGGTCACTGGCTGGCGTGCGAGGTGGCGCCGGAGGGCAGCGACCGCCGCCAGATCTGGGTGGTCACCACCGATCCCGACGACCGCGACGCCCGCCGCATCGACGGCTTCGGCCCCGCCGGCTGGGACAGCGCGGGCGGCACCGCCGAACTCATCGGCTGGGACGGCACCCGCGTCGCGGCGATCCTCACCGGCGAGGACGGCATCGGCAGTTCGTGCCTGATCGACCCGGCCACCGGCGAGTCGGTGGTGTTGGACCGGCGCTCGGCGGGCCGGCTGGTGGACGCCTGGGCCGGAGCGGCCCTCATCCGCGTCGGCCCGCGCGGGTACCGGGAGTTGATCCTGCGCCGCGGACTGACCGAGATCGCGCTGCTGCCACCGGATCCCGGCTCGGTCACCGACTACGGCGTCATCCTCGACGACCACCAGCCGCGTCGGCTGCGCTACGGCGTGACCGGCGAGCAGACCCGGCTCTACCACCCCGCCAAGACCTATCCGCCCGACAGCACCGAGGGCTATGTGCGGGCGCTGATCCGCAGCGACAACGGCGGTAACTACGCGCGCCTGCTCGAGGTCACCGCCACCTCCGACGGCGTGACCTATCACGTGGTCGCCGAGCGGCCCGACTGCGATCTCGACGAGTTCGTCGTCAGCGACGACCTGTCGACCGTCGCGCTGCTGTGGAACCGGGACGGGCTGTCGGAACTGCAGATCCTGTCCTATGCCGACTACACGCTGCTGCCGCCGATCCCGCTGCCCGGGCTGGTGGCCACCGAACTCACGATCAGCGCGGGCGGCTCGATGGTCGCCATGACCGTCGAGAGCCCCGCCAAACCGCCCACCGTCGAGCTCGTCGATCCGCGCATCCGCGAGTGGCAGCGCATCGACAGCCAACCCAGCAGCGGACCGCTGGTGCCGTCCATCAGCTCCGCGCCGACGCTCGAACGCCTCACCGCCCGTGACGGTTTGGAGTTCTCCGGCTGGCTGTACCGGCCGCCGCCGGGCGTCGCGGTGATCGGGGCGCTGGTCTATCTGCACGGCGGGCCGGAGGGGCAGTCGAGGCCCGGCTACAGCGAGGTATTCCCGGAGCTCCTCAGCGCCGGCGTGGCGGTGTTCACGCCGAACGTGCGCGGCTCGGGCGGCGCCGGCCGCGCCTTCATGCACGCCGACGACGTCGAGAAGCGCTTCGCCGCCATCGACGACGTCGCCGACGCCGTGGCGTACCTGGTCGAGCGGGGGATCGCGCCCGCGGACCGGATCGCCTGCGGCGGATGGTCCTACGGCGGTTACCTCACCCTGGCGGCGCTCACCTTTCACCCCGAGCTGTTCGCCGCGGGCGTCAGCATCTGCGGCATGAGCGATCTGACGACGTTCCTGCGCAACACCGAGCCGTGGATCGCCGACGCCGCCTACACCAAGTACGGCCATCCGATCCGCGATCTGGAACTGCTGGAGGAACTCTCACCGCTGCGCCGGGTCGACGCCCTGCGCGCTCCGCTGCTGGTGATCCACGGCGGCACCGACACCAACGTGCCGGTGAGCGAATCCGACCAGATCGTCGCGGCGCTGCGCGAGCGGAACCGGGAGGTCCGCTATGTGCTGTTCCCCGACGACGGCCACGAGATCGCCAAACGCGAGAACCGTGTCACCGTGGCCCGCGAGATCTGCCAGTGGCTGCACCTGTCGTTCGACCGCACGCGCGTCGCCTGACGACTCGACTCGCCCGCACTGCGCGGACGGGTGAGGTTTGGAGAATTGTCGTTGCGGTCAATCATCTCAGACCACGGAATGGAGGCCAAGATGCGCGGCATAGTCGGGGTAATCGTGTTGGTCTGGCTGCTGGTCGGCGTGGTCGCCGTCTTCGCACTCGACCAGGAGAAGAACGCGAAGAACTGCACCGGAGTGGTGAACGTCGCGGTGACGACCATCGCGGGCCCGTTGAACTTCGTCCCGGGGCTGATTCCCGTCGTCGACAACTGCCCGAAGGCTCCGGAACCGCAGCGCGCCCCGTAAGCGGTCCCGGCGAATCAACCGAATATCAGAAATGGAGCGGCAATGATCATCCTCGGAATCATCCTGGCCCTGCTCGGTCAATACGTGCTCAAGCTGTCGATCGTGACCACCATCGGCGTCATCCTGATCGTCGCCGGGGTAGTCCTGTGGATCCTCGGCGCCACCGGCCGCGCGGTCGGTGGCCGCAAAGTCTGGTATTAGCGCCCGGACGCCGGTGACGGTGGCCGCGCGGTGAGCGCAGCCACCGTCATCGCCCGCAGCACGGTCCGCGACTGCGGGGGATCGGCGGTCCTCGCCGCCGACCCCGACCGGACGCTGTGCGGCGTGGAGTTGAGCAACCCGAAGCCGGCGTGCGCCATGAGGCGCGCGTCGGCTTCGTCCAGTTCGGGGTCGATGGTCCGCAGCGCCTGCACCCAGATCTCCACGTACTGGCGCTGCGCCCGCCGCACCTGGCGCTTGGCGTCGGGCGGCAGGTATTCCAGGTCCCGGTCCTGGATCCGGATGAGGCCGGATTCGTTCAGCGCGAAGTCGAGGTGGAAATCGACCAGGCCGTCGAGCGCCGCCCTCGGCGACGGTGCCTGCCGGACCACCGCCTCGGCGCCGGCCAGCAGCCGGGTGCTGATCCCGACGAGCAGTTCGGCCAGCAGCGCTTCCTTATTGGGGAAGTGCCGATAGATCGCGGGCCCGCTGACCCCGGCGGCCGCGCCGATGTCCTCCAGCCGCACCGAGAGGTAGCCCCGCTCGGCGATCAGCCGTTCGGCGGCGGCCAGCAGTTGCGACCGACGGTCGGACTTCTGCCGGCTGCGGCGGGTCTCGGATGCGGCGACGTTGGACATTTGGGTTAATGATAATTAACATGCCCTGAGTTAGTCGTCATTAACCGAAATGGGCGGGCGCCTTGGACACGGTGACATCACACCGAGCGGAGCACCTTCGGCTGGTCGAGGAGTTGCGCTCGAAGCTCGCGGCGGCGGCCCTCGGCGGCCCCGAGCGGTCCCGGCAGCGGCACGTCGGCCGCGGCAAACTGCTGCCGCGCGACCGCGTCGACGGGCTGCTCGACGCGGGCAGCCCGTTCCTGGAGGTCGCGCCGCTCGCGGCCACCGGCATGTACGACGACGACTGCCCCGCCGCGGGCATCATCACCGGCATCGGCCGGGTGTCGGGCCGCGAATGCATGATCGTCGCCAACGACGCCACCGTGAAGGGTGGCACCTACTACCCGATGACGGTCAAGAAGCATCTGCGCGCGCAGGAGATCGCGCTGCAAAACCGGTTGCCGTGCCTCTACCTCGTCGACTCCGGTGGCGCCTTTCTGCCGCGCCAGGACGAGGTGTTCCCCGACCGCGACCACTTCGGCCGCATCTTCTTCAACCAGGCCACCATGAGCGCGGCGGGCATCCCGCAGATCGCGGCGGTGCTCGGATCCTGCACCGCCGGCGGCGCGTACGTGCCGGCGATGAGCGACGAGGCGGTCATCGTCCGCAACCAGGGCACCATCTTCCTCGGTGGCCCGCCGCTGGTGAAGGCCGCGACCGGCGAGGTCGTCACGGCCGAGGAACTGGGCGGCGGTGACCTGCACTCGAAGACGTCCGGGGTCACCGACCACCTGGCGCACGACGACCGCGACGCGCTGCGCATCGTGCGCCGCATCGTCGCCACCCTCGGTCCCCGCACCCCGCCGCCCTGGGAGGTGCTGCCCACCGTCGACGCGAGCGCCGACCAGCGTGAGCTCTACGACGTGGTGCCCATCGACTCGCGGATCCCCTACGACGTCCACGAGGTCGTGCACCGGATCGTCGATGGCGGCGACTTCTCGGAGTTCAAAGCGGAGTACGGCACCACGCTCGTCACCGGCTTTGCGCGTGTGCACGGCCACCCGGTGGGGATCGTCGCCAACAACGGCATCCTGTTCGGTGAATCGGCGCAGAAGGGCGCACATTTCATCGAGCTGTGCGACAAGCGGATGGTGCCGCTGCTGTTCCTGCAGAACATCTCCGGGTTCATGGTGGGCCGCGACTACGAGGCGGGCGGTATCGCCAAGCACGGCGCCAAGATGGTGACCGCCGTTGCCTGCGCGCGGGTGCCCAAGCTGACCGTCGTGGTCGGCGGATCGTACGGCGCCGGCAACTACTCGATGTGCGGCCGGGCGTATTCGCCTCGGTTTCTGTGGATGTGGCCGAACGCGCGGATCTCGGTGATGGGCGGCGAACAGGCCGCCTCGGTGCTGGCCACCGTCCGGGGCGACCTCGACCCCGAGGCCCAGGAGGCGCTCAAGGCGCCGATTCGCGCGCAGTACGAGCGGCAGGGCAACCCGTACTACTCCACCGCCCGGCTCTGGGACGACGGCGTCATCGACCCTGCCGACACGAGAACCGTTGTGGGCCTGGCGTTGTCGGTGGCGGCACAGGCGCCCCTCGAACCGGTTTCCTACGGCGTCTTCCGGATGTGAGCCCCGCGATGTTCGATACCGTGCTGGTGGCCAACCGCGGCGAGATCGCCGTGCGGGTGATGCGGACGCTGCGCGCCATGGGCATTCGGTCGGTGGCTGTCTACAGCGACGCCGACGCCGGCGCCCGCCACGTCGTCGAGGCCGACGAGGCGGTGCGTATCGGCCCGGCGGCGGCCCGCGCCAGCTACCTCGACATCGACGCCGTCGTCGCGGCGGCCCGGCGCACCGGCGCGCAGGCCGTCCATCCCGGCTACGGATTCCTGTCGGAGAACGCGGCTTTCGCCGCCGCGCTGGCCGCGGCGGGCATCGTCTTCATCGGCCCACCGGCCGCAGCCATCACCACGATGGGCGACAAGATCGCGGCCAAGACCACCGTGACGCGCTTCGGGGTGCCGGTGGTGCCGGGGATCGCCCGCCCGGGGCTCACCGACGACGAACTCGTCGCTGCGGCCGGCGACATCGGCTTCCCGGTGCTGGTGAAGCCCTCGGCAGGCGGCGGCGGGAAGGGCATGCGGGTGGTCGAGCGTCCCGGCGACCTGCCCGCCGCGCTGGCCGGCGCCCGCCGCGAAGCCGCGGCTGCGTTCGGCGACGACACGCTCTTCCTCGAACGGTTCGTGTTGCGGCCCCGCCACATCGAGGTGCAGGTGCTCGCCGACACCCACGGCACCGTCGTGCACTTCGGCGAGCGCGAGTGCAGCCTGCAGCGGCGGCACCAGAAGATCATCGAGGAGGCGCCGTCACCGCTGCTCGACGCCGATGCGCGCGCCCGCATCGGTGCCGCGGCCTGCGACACCGCCCGCAGCGTCGCCTACGTCGGCGCCGGCACGGTCGAGTTCATCGTCTCCGACGACCGGCCCGACGAGTTCTTCTTCCTCGAGATGAACACCCGGCTGCAGGTCGAGCACCCGGTCACCGAACTGGTCACCGGCCACGACCTCGTCGAGTGGCAGGTCCGGATCGCCGCCGGCGAGCGACTTCCGTTGTCGCAGGACGACATTCGGTTCGACGGCCACGCCGTCGAGGCGCGGGTGTACGCCGAGGACGCCGCCAGCGGATTCCTGCCGACGGGCGGTCCGGTGCTCGCCGTCGTCGAGCCGACCGGTCCCGACGTCCGCGTCGACTCCGGCCTGCGCGCCGGCACCGCGGTCGGTAGTGACTACGACCCCATGCTGGCCAAGGTCATCGCGCACGGCCCCGACCGGGAGACCGCCCTGCGGCGGCTGGATCGGGCGCTGTCGCAGACCGGTGTACTCGGTCTCACCACCAACCTCGATTTCCTGCGGTTCCTGCTCCGCGATCCCGACGTGGCGGCGGGCCGACTCGACACGGCGCTGGTGGACCGGCGGCTGCCCGACTACGCGCCCCACGCCGCCGACGACGCCCGGCTGGTGGCGGCGGCCTGCTACCGCTGGCTGCAGCTATGGCAGCGGGCCGGCGACGACCTGTGGGGCCGGCCCACCGGCTGGCGCCTAGGCACCCCGGCGCCCGCGGTCTTCCGGATGAGTGCCGGTGCGCGCGCCGAGCACGTCCGGCTGTCCGGCTCGCCGGCGGCCGGGACCGCCGAGATCGCCGACGGCGCCGCGTATCCGGTGGCCGCCGAGCTGGCCGGCGACCTGCTCACCGTGACGCTCGACGGGCAGCGCCGACGGTACCGCGTCGCCGCCGACGGACCCGGCGTCTGGCTGTTCGCCGACGGCGTGACCACCCTCGTCGAGGAGGTTGCCGAGGCCGCGGTGCGCGCACCGGACGACGACGCCGGCAGCGCCGAGATGACCAGCCCCATGCCGGGCACCGTCGTGGCCGTCGGCGTGACCGACGGTGCCGCCGTGAGCGCCGGAACGGTCGTCGTCACCGTCGAGGCGATGAAGATGGAGCACGCGATCACCGCTCCGGTCGACGGTGTCGCCGACGTCCTCGTCGCCGTCGGCGACCAGGTCACCTTGGGCCAGCCCGTGGCCCGGATCACCGCACCCGCGGAGGAAAGACAACCATGACGGATCTGATGTCGAGCGGCCTGCTGCCCGATCACTACCAACAGCTCGCGATGACGGTCCGCGACTTCGCCCGCACCGTGGTGGCGCCCGTGGCGGCCAAACACGATGCGGAGCACAGCTTTCCGTACGAGGTCGTCTCCGGGATGGCCGACATGGGCCTGTTCGGGTTGCCCTTCCCGGAGGAGTACGGCGGGATGGGCGGCGATTACTTCGCGCTGTGCCTGGCACTCGAGGAGCTCGGCAAGGTCGACCAGTCGGTGGCCATCACGCTGGAGGCCGGCGTGTCACTCGGGGCGATGCCGGTGTACCGGTTCGGCAACGAGGCGCAGCGGGCCGAGTGGCTGCCGCTGCTCGCGAGCGGACGGGCCCTGGGCGCCTTCGGGCTGACCGAAGCCGGCGGTGGCAGCGATGCCGGCGCCACCCGCACCACGGCCCGGCTCGACGACGGCGAATGGGTGATCAACGGCTCCAAGCAGTTCATCACAAACTCCGGCACGGACATCACCCGGCTGGTGACCGTCACCGCCGTCACCGGCGAGCACGACGGGCGCAAGGAGATCTCGTCGATCCTCGTGCCGGTGCCCAGCGCCGGGTTCACCGCCGAACCGGCCTACGACAAGGTCGGCTGGAACGCCTCCGACACCCATCCACTGTCCTTCGACGACGTGCGAGTGCCCGAGGCGAACCTGCTCGGTGAGCGCGGACGCGGCTATGCGAACTTCCTGCGGATCCTCGACGAGGGCCGGATCGCGATCGCTGCACTGTCGGTCGGCGCCGCGCAGGGCTGCGTCGACGAAAGTGTCCGCTACGCGAAGGAACGCGAGGCGTTCGGGCAGCCGATCGGCCGCAACCAGGCGATCGCGTTCAAGATCGCGCGCATGGAAGCCCGCGCGCACACTGCCCGCACCGCCTACTACGACGCCGCGGCGCTGATGCTCGCCGGGAAGCCGTTCAAGAAAGAAGCCGCCATCGCGAAGCTGGTCGCCAGCGAGGCGGCGATGGACAACGCCCGCGACGCCACCCAGATCTTCGGCGGCTACGGCTTCGTGAACGAGTTCACCGTCGCCCGCCACTACCGCGACAGCAAGATCCTGGAGATCGGCGAGGGCACCACCGAGGTGCAGCTCATGCTGATCGGGCGCGCCATCGGCCTCTAGTTGTGATGTCGAGGGAGGTAATGCGGTGTCGCGCCGACAGGTTGATTCCTGAAGCCGGGCGTAGGGCCATTCGTCGGCCGAGAGCGCGTTGGAGCGCACCGATCGTCGCGGCGGCCGCCTCACCTGTGCACATTTCGGCGTTTATAACCCGCGGGCAGTCATCGATCACTGTGTGTCGAGAGCGACTGCGATTTCTGTCGGATGCGCGTGTCGTCCCCCTCCGCTATACTCGAACACATGTTCGAGTACGAGGCGGTGTCGCAGATCGATCCGGCGGCCGGCGAG